>CAVXFO010000005.1:0-357517 GCA_963761055.1 uncultured Actinomycetes bacterium
CATGGCATGTGGAAGCGTGGTCGATCAACGGATAAAAGGTACCCCGGGGATAACAGGCTTATCTTGCCCAAGAGTCCACATCGACGGCAAGGTTTGGCACCTCGATGTCGGCTCGTCGCATCCTGGGGCTGAAGCAGGTCCCAAGGGTTGGGCTGTTCGCCCATTAAAGCGGTACGCGAGCTGGGTTTAGAACGTCGCGAGACAGTTCGGTCCCTATCCTCCGTGGGCGTAAGAGACTTGAGGAGAGCTGTCCCTAGTACGAGAGGACCGGGACGGACGCAGCTCTCGTGTGCCAGTTGTTTCGCCAGAAGCATGGCTGGTTTGCGACCTGCGGAAGAGATAAGCGCTGAAAGCATCTAAGCGCGAAACTCGCTTCGAGATGAGGTCTCTCACTGCATAAGCAGGTAAGGCCCCTGGTAGACGACCAGGTTGATAGGCCGGAGGTGTACGCACGGCAACGTGTTCAGCCGACCGGTACTAATCGGCCGAGGGCTTGATCGCACTCTTTCATCAACGTTCGTGCTCGCTATGGAGTTTTCGGGGTTCGCCCGAGAGCTGACATTTGAACCCGGTGACCATGGCGGCGGGGACACACCCGTTCCCATTCCGAACACGGCAGTTAAGACCGCCCGCGCCGATGGTACTTGGAGGTAATCCTCCTGGGAGAGTAGGTCGTCGCCGGGTTTTTTCGCTGAGAAGACGCCCGCCCCTCGAGGCGGGCGTCTTCGCGTACGCTGCACCTCCCCCCACGGAAGCGAATCTGCTGTGACCGATCCCAAACCGCGCCGTCCCGAGGATCAGCCGTTGCGCGCGAAGAACGCAGCGCGCCGGCGGCCGCACGAGCCGGGGAGCCGGGGGAGCCAAGCGGGAACCGCGTCGCGACGGGCCCCCGCAGCGAGACCTGCGAGGATCGGGCAAGGGCGGATCTGCCGGTCGTGTGAGTGGGGCCCGCGGTTCGGCTGGGCGAGGTTCGGCTCAACGAGGTTCCGATGGCCGCGGCGCTCGCGACGGAGCGGCCAAGCGATTCGTGCGCACCGACGGCACGCCACGTCGCGAACCGCGTCGGACCGGCTCCGGAGGAGCGAAGCGAGATCCACGGGGCGGCGCCGACGGGGGCGGCCGCGGTCGCGAGATGCGCCGGGACGGTCCGCAACGCCGCGTCTCGTCGAGCGCACCCAAGAAGCGGAGCGCGACAGGCGGCGACGGTCGCAAACGAACCTCGAAGAGCACCGACGACCGGAACCCGACCCGTAGCAGCCTCGATTACCCGACGGCAAAGTTCCGCCAAAGAGACGGTGTCGCGGAGCCGACCCCGACGGCTGCTCGTGCATCCCTGCGGAAGGTGCGTCGCCCGGCGGCGGAGCCCCTGCGACGGCCCACCCGGGCCCGGCCTTCGCAGAAGACGAAGTCGGCACCCACCCGGCGTCGCAAACTCCGCACCACCGAGGCCGGCGACGAGCTCGCTCGCATCGCCGGCCGAGGTGCCAAGCACGCCCAGAACGATCTCGCCAAAGCGGCCGAGGCGTTCACCGCGGGGCGGGAGCGCGACGCGGCCCGCATCCTCCGCCCGTTGCGCGATGCGTATCCCGACGCCGAGCGCGGTGCGGGAGCTGCTCGGGTTGTGCCAGTACCGGCTCGGGCAGTACGCGGCCGCGACCAAGGAGCTCGATGCCTTCGTCGAGCTGACCAACTCGGTCGAGCAGCACCCGGTGCTCATGGACTGTGCCCGCGCGCTCGGGAAGCATCGCCGGGTCACCGAGCTGTGGGAGGAGCTCGCCGCCGCGTCGCCGTCGGGTGCACTCGTGACCGAGGGGCGCATCGTGCTCGCCGGCTCGCTCGCCGATCAGGGTCGGTTGACCGAGGCGATCGCGACTCTCGATCGTCGCGTCGGGCAGCCGAACCGCGTCCAGGAGCACCATGTGCGGGTCTGGTACGCCCTCGCCGATCTGTACGAACGCGCCGGCGATCTGCCCAAGGCGCGTGAGCTGTTCTTGCGGATTCGGCAGTACGACGCCGGATTCGCCGACGCCGCGGAACGCCTGGCCACGCTCGGCTGAAGCTCACCCGTCGGCGAGCAAGTTGTCGCACCGCCGACATACCGTGCGCACCACTCCCCGGGCCCTTCCCCTTCGAAGCCTGTCGGCCGATCGCGCCGAAGCGAGCGGGGAGACCGTCGTGGAAGTCGAGTCGAACAACGCACCTTCGATCAATGTCGCCATCGTGCGCGGGATCTGCTCCAGTCCGCCCGAAATCCGGGCGCTGCCGTCCGAGCAGCGGCTCGCCCAACTGCAGATCACAACGCGGGTGGAGGGCCGCGCGCTGTCGGTCCCGGTGTCGTTGCTGGACCCGCCGCGTGGATCCACCGACTCGACACGGGTGACGAGCTGATCGTCGTCGGCTCGGTCCGGCGGCGGTTCTTCCGGGCCGGCGGCAGCACGGCCTCACGCGTGGAGATCGAGGCCGAGATCGTTTGCCGGGCCCGCGACCGGCGAAGGTCGCGGCGCCTGGCGAACCGGGTCGCCGAAGTGCTCGAAGCGCTCGAGCCATGACCGGTCGCGCACAGCATGGACCGGTGCCGAACCGCCCAAGCCCGAGTGGGGCCGGTCGCGACGGTACAGTGACGACGCGCGCGGTCGACGAACCCGCGTGGGCAACGCCCCGATGGCGTGGTGTCGTCCATGACGCTCAGGCACTGAGAAAGCTGGTGGTCAACGGTGACCGTAGAGGCGACCTCCGCCCGTCGAGTGGAGACACTCGACGACGTCGTGATCAGGTTCGCAGGAGACTCGGGCGACGGGATGCAACTCGTCGGCGACCGGTTCACGGAGTTGTCGGCGATGTTCGGCAACGACCTGGCCACGCAGCCCGACTTCCCGGCCGAGATCCGAGCCCCGGCCGGCACGATCGCCGGCGTCTCCGCCTTCCAGGTGCACATCTCCGACCACGACATCGTGACCGCGGGTGACTCGCCCAACATCTTGGTCGCGATGAATCCCGCGGCGCTGAAGGCGAACTTGGGCGAGCTCCCCTCCGGGTCCACGTTGTTGATCAACGTCGACACGTTCGAGCAGCGCAACCTCGACAAGGCCGGGTACGCGCAGAACCCACTCCACGACGATTCCCTCGCCGGGTACCGGGTCTACGAAGTCCCGATGACGTCGATCACGGTCGAAGCGACGAAGCCGCTCGGCGTGAAGCCCCGCGACGCCGAGCGCTCGAAGAACTTCTTCGCGCTCGGTCTCATCTGCTGGATGTATACGCGGCCGACCGAGCCGCTGATCGACTGGATCAAGAAGCGCTTCGCGAATCGTCCCGAGGTCTTCGAGGCGAACGTTGCCGCGTTCCGCGCCGGCTTCAACTTCGGCGAGACGGCCGAGCTCTTTGATCACGCGTTCGAGGTCAAGCCCGCGCCGCTGGCGCCGGGGGAGTACCGCCAGATCACGGGCAACGTCGCGTTGTCGTACGGCCTGGTCGCCGCGGCCCAGGCCGCCAAGCTCCCGCTGTTCTACGCGTCGTACCCGATCACGCCCGCGTCCGACATCTTGCACGAGCTGTCGAAGCTCAAGAACTTCGGGGTGAAGACCCTCCAGGCCGAAGACGAGATCGCTGCGGCCGGCATCGCGATCGGCGCCGCGTTCGCGGGCAACCTCGCCATCACCGGAACCAGTGGTCCCGGCGTCGACCTGAAATCCGAGGCGCTCGGGCTCGCGGTGAGTCTCGAGCTGCCGATGATCATCGTCGACGTGCAGCGCGGCGGACCCTCGACGGGCCTGCCCACCAAGACCGAGCAGGCCGACCTGATGCTCGCGATGTACGGGCGGCACGGCGAGGCGCCGATGCCGATCGTTGCCGCGAGTTCGCCGAGCGACTGCTTCGAGGCCGCGTTCGAGGCCGCCCGCCTTGCGCTCAAGTACCGCACCCCGGTGTTGCTGCTCACCGACGGGTACCTCGGGAACGGCGCGGAACCGTGGGTTCTCCCCGACGTCGACGCTCTGCCCGACATCTCGGTCGACTTCGCGACCGCGCCCAACCACGGCGAGGAATTCTGGCCGTACCTCCGGGACGAGACGACCCTCGCCCGCCCGTGGGCGATCCCGGGCACGCCGAAGCTGATGCACCGCGTGGGTGGCATCGAAAAGGAAGACGGCACCGGCAACATCAGTTACGACCCGGCCAACCACGACAAGATGACCCGTCTGCGGGCGGCCAAGATCGCCGGTATCGCGAACGACATCCCGCTCGTCGACCTCGACGATCCGGGCGGCGCCGAGTTGTTGCTCCTCTCGTGGGGCGGCACGTGGGGCGCCACGACCGAGGCCTGCCGCCAGATCCGGGCGCAGGGCAAGAAGGTTGCGCACGCCCACCTGCGCCACATGAACCCGTTCCCGCGTGATCTCGGCGACGTCTTGGCGCGGTACCCGAAGGTGCTCGTGCCCGAGCTGAACCTGGGCCAGCTCTCCAAGCTGGTCCGGGCCGAGTTCCTCGTCGACGCCAAGAGCTACAGCCGCGTCGCGGGCGTGCCCTTCCACGCAGCTGAGATCGTGAACGAGATCCTGGAGATGATGAAGTCGTGACCGACGGCAACGGCACTTCCGTCAAGCTCGCCCGCAAGGACTTCCAGTCGGACCAAGAGGTTCGTTGGTGCCCGGGCTGCGGCGACTACGGCATCCTGACCGCGATTCAACTCTTGCTGCCCGACCTCGGGGTCCTCCCCGAGAATCTGGTGTTCGTCTCGGGCATCGGCTGCGCGGCGCGGCTGCCGTACTACATGAACACGTACGGCGTGCACAGCATCCACGGACGGGCGCCCGCGATCGCGACGGGCGTCGCGCTGGCTCGTCCCGACCTCGACGTGTGGGTCATCGGCGGCGACGGCGACATGTTGTCGATCGGCGGCAACCACCTGATCCACGCGTTGCGTCGCAACGTGAACCTGAACATCTTGATGTTCAACAACCAGATCTACGGGCTCACGAAGGGGCAGTACTCGCCGACGAGCGAGGTCGGCAAGATCACGAAGTCGACTCCGTTCGGTTCCCTCGACCACCCGTTCAATCCGATCTCGATCGCGTTCGGGTGCGGAGGCGAGCTTCGTGGCGCGCACGCACGACATGGACCGCAAGCACATGACCGAGACGTTCCGCCGCGCGCACGAGCACCCGGGTGCGGCGTTCGTCGAGGTGTACCAGAACTGCAACGTGTTCAACGACGGTGCGTTCGACACGATCCTCAACAAGGACGCGCGGCCGGACATGCTCATCGACTTGAAGCATGGCGAGGCGGTGCGCTTCGGCGCCGACAAGCAACTTGGCGTCGTGATCAACGAGTTCGGTGAGGCGAAGATCGTGAACGTCGCCGACGTCGGCGAGGACAAGCTCGTCGTCCACGACGAGACCCGCGCCGATCCCTCGCTTGCGTTCGCGCTCTCGCGGCTGGCCGAGCATCCCGAGACCCCGACCCCGGTCGGCGTGTTCCGCGTGGTCGAGCGCCCGACGTACGGCGTCTCGATGCAGCAGCAGATTGCGGCCGCGTCGGAGAAGTCGGGTCCCGGCGACCTCGCAGCCCTCCTACGGTCGGCGCCGACCTGGACGGTTCAGTAGCCCCCTTCAGTCAAGTGCGCGAAACACCATGCCGGTGCGCGGCTTGGGCCAGAAGAACGTCGTCTTTTGGGGCATGCGGACGCGGTCGACAGCTGCGGCTCGGGTCGCGGCGACCGACACCGGTGAGCAAAGGATCCCAGCGGACGCAACGCCCTTGTCGACGAGGGCTGCGACCCCACGCGCGTCGTGGCGGTACTGCCAGATCGCGTCGGTGAGGCGGGGGACGACGAGCGCTTCGATGAGCGCGGCATCGGTACCGGCCACGGCCGGGTGCTCGTCGACGAGCACGTCGGCGCTCGGCCCGGGCTTCGGGATCGCCAGCGCGAGGCCCCGGGTGTCGACAATGCCGAGCCCGCGTTCGTCACGCATCGCGCCGGTGAGCGCGTCGACGCCCTCGGGAGTGTTGGCGCCGGCCGCGCGGATCTCGAACGCGTCGGCGAGCAGCGTGCGCACGTCGGTGCCCTCGGGGAGGTCGACGAGCCGGTGAATCGGCTCGATGCACAGCTCGTCGTCGGCGAGCTCCACCACGAACGTCATGATCGCGGCCGCGCCGGCCGGCTCCTCGCCCGCCTCGCGCAGCTCATTGCGGTAGTTGATCGCGGTCTCGAACCGGTGGTGTCCGTCTGCCAGCACGAGCGGCGCGGCTCGCGACGACCTGTTGGATCGCGCTCGACCGTCTTGGGGTTGTCGATGGCCGCGATCTCGTGGAACACGCCGTCGGGATCGAGGCACTGCACGAGCGGCGTGGCTCGGGCGAGCAACGCGGTGAGGCCGGTGCCCAGCGTCAGGCCCCATATCGGGTCGACATTGACCCGCATCGCGCGCAGGAGCGCGAGCCGGTCGGACTTCGCTTTGGGCAGGGTCCGTTCGTGCGGGAGGACGTCGTCGTCGCCGGGTTCGGGAAGCGTGAGCGCCCCTATGACCCCCCGCGTGTGGCGCCGAACGCCGTGCGGATCCGTGAATTCCATGCGGTACGCGTAGAAGCGGGGCGAGTCGTCGCGGAACAGCACGCCCGTATCGAGCCACTCCCGGAACGTCGCGGCGGCCCGCTCGTAGCGATCGCCGTCGGCGGTCTGGTCCCGCGGGAGGATGAGGCGCACGGAGTTGTGCTCGTCCATCGCTTCGAGCGTTGCGAGTTGGTCGTCGTCGATGACGTCGTAGGGTGGGGCGATGAGCGTCGCGAGCGCGGCGGACGCGCCCCGGTACCGAACTCCGGCGAAGGGCGAGAAGTCGGCCACGTTGGTGCTCTCCGGGTTCTTCGGCGTCTATCGGCAACGTTCGGGAATGCGTTTCGGTTGTACCACAGACAAGCGTGAAATCCCCGAGCCCGCGGCCACGACCCGGAACTCCGCCGAGGAGGCGAACCCATGTCGGCATCAGGTCACTACGACGCATACACCGCATTCTCCGAGGGCATGCGGTTGCTCTCGGACGGCAACGCGCACGCAGCCGTGATCGCCCTGGAGCAGGCCCGCCGGCTCGAGCCCGCGAAGAGCTCGGTGCGGGAGGCCCTGGCCCGCGCGTACTTCCGGACCGGCCGGTTCGCGGCGGCGGAACAAGAGTTCATCGCGACCCTCGACATCGAGCCGGTCAACGACTACGCCCAGTACGGCGTCGGGCTTTGCCGACTGAAGGCCGGAGACCGGGCCCGCGCCCGAGGGCATCTGCGGCTGGCCACGGTCATGTCTCCCGAAAACGCCGACTATCGGGCCGCGCTCGAGCAGGTGATCGACTCCGACGCGGAGCCGACGGACGGGCCCACGGAGTCGTGAGCAACACGGGCGGGCCGCCGTGACCCGCGGCGGAGAGCCGGGTCCGGTCGTGTGTTGCGACCTGGACGGGGTCGTGTGGCGGGGGGATACCCCGATCGAAGGCGCCGCGGGCGGGATCGAGCGACTCCGCGACGCCGGGCTGCGGGTCGTGTTCCTCACGAACAATTCGAGCGGTCGGATTGCCGACAACGTGGCGCGGCTGGCGGCCTCGGGCGTCGACGCCGCACCCGTCGACGTCGCCACCAGCGCGCAGGCGGCCGCGGCCGAGGTCGCCCGGCTCCACCCGCCGGGCGCTCGGGTGCTCGCATGCGCGGGCCCTGGCGTCGTCGAGGCGCTCCAAGCGGCGGGCTTCGAGCCGGTCGCCGACGGGCCCGCGGCCGCGGTCGTCGTCGGATGGCACCGCGACTTCGACTTCGAACGGCTCCGCCGGGCCGCAGATCGCGTGCGGTCGGGTGCGACGTTCATCGCGACCAATCTCGATCCGACCTACCCGGCATCCAACGGCCTGCTTCCGGGGGCGGGATCGATCGTGGCCGCGGTGCAGACCGCGGGCGGTCGCGCTCCGCGCGTCGCGGGCAAGCCGGAAGCACCGATGGCGGCGCTGGTCCGGGCCCGGTACCCCGACCCTGCGGTGATGATCGGGGATCGTCCCTCGACCGACGGCGCCTTCGCGACGGCACTCGGCGTCCCGTTCGCGCTCGTGCTGTCGGGGATCGCCGGGTCAGACGGCGAGGAGCGGGTACCCGACCCGGCCCCGCCGTTCGTCGCGGCCGATCTCGGCGCGCTCGCGCCGCAACTCGTGCACGCCTTCGGCCGCGAACCCGATTTCCGTCAGTAGCGGAACCGGGGATCGGGTCGGGCGCGGGGGAAGCCGGCGAGTAGCGCCAAGATGAACGCGAAGAGGGCGCCGAACACGAAGCCTCCGATGTGCGCGAGGGTCGCGATGCCGCTCGACGACTGCGTGAAGACTTGCAGGGCGAACCAGAGCCCGAGCACGACGACGGCCGGCAGTCGTACCGGGACGAAGATCAGCACGATCGGAACGAGGGTGAGCACCCGCGCCCGCGGCCACCACACGATGTACGCGCCCATCACTACCGCGATCGCGCCCGAGGCGCCGAGGAAGGGTGATGTCGAATCGAGGTTGCCGAGTATGTGCACGAGCGACGCGACGATCCCGCCGACGAGATAGAGCGCGAGGAACCAGAATGGTCCCAACTGGTCCTCGACGTTGTTCCCGAAGATCCACAGGAACAGCATGTTCCCCAGCACGTGCAGGATCGATGCGTGCAGGAACATCGAGAACACGACTGCGAGCCAGACGTTCTTCCCGGGGAAGGCGGGCTCGGGCGCGGCGATGCCCCGGGCTTCGACCGCGCACGACGTCGGCGCCACCTCGCCGGCAGGGACGACGACGACGGGCTCGCCGGTGTGGACCTCGCAGGGCACTCCTGCCCAGCGGTACTCGAAGAGCGCCTCCGCGTTCCCGCCGTGCTTGGGGAACTGGATCCCGAAGTAGATCGCCACGTTGACGACGATGAGCAGGATCGTCACCACAGCCCTCCGAGCGGTGGGATTCTCGTCTCTGATCGGGATCACGCTGGGACGCTACCGAGCGGCGGGAGCGGGCTCGCCTGTCACCGGCGCACCCAGGCCCTAGGCTTTGGGTTCGTCCCGTGACGCGCTGCCGCGTGCCCGCTCGGAGAGGCCCCGACCATGCCCGCGAAGATGCCGAAGATCGCCCCGAAGATCAGTACGACCACGCCGACGCCCGACTGGAAGCGAGCGCTCTCGACCGGGATGGACTTCACCGAGATGCGGCGCTCGCAGGCGCGGTCGATCGTGAACGACCTCGTGGCCCAGGGTCATCTCGCTCGCGAGCAGGTGAGCGCGGCCGTCGACGAGGTGTTGGAGGTGAGTCGCCGCCGCAGTGACGACCTGCGCAAGGTCGTCCGCAACGAAGTGCAACGCCAACTGGGTGCGCTCGGCCTCGCGACCAAAGCCGATCTGCAGGCGCTGGAACGCAGGGTCGCGCGGGCCGGTGGCGCGGCTGCGACGAAGAAGAAGTCACCGGCGGCGAAGAAGGCGACCGCGAAGAAGGCGACCGCGAAGGCGCGCCGGGGGTCGACCACCAAGGCCGCCGCCAAGAAGGCCTCGGCCTCGCCGGCGCCGAAGGCAGGCTGACCGCCGCGTGCGCCGGAGGCTCGACGTCGAGCTCGTACGCCGGGGACTCGTGCCGAGCCGGACCCGAGCCGTGGAAGCGATCGACGCCGGTCGAGTGCTGGTCGGCGGCGCGCCCGCGTCGACGGCGGCTCGCCAGGTCGAAGGCGGAGAAGCGATCGCGTTGCTCGCGGCCGAGGGGCCCGCGTACGTGTCGCGCGGCGGGCACAAGCTGGCCGCGGGCCTCGACGCGTTCGGCGTGGAGGTCTCCGGGCGCCGGGCGCTCGACGCGGGCGCATCGACCGGTGGGTTCACCGACTGCCTCCTCCAGCGCGGCGCCGTCCACGTCTACGCGGTCGATGTCGGCCGCGCGCAGCTCGCGTGGTCGCTGCGCCAAGACCCACGCGTGACCGTGATGGAGCGCACGAACATCCGCGATGTCGCGCCGGACGCGCTCGAACCGCGGCCCGACCTGTGCGTTGCCGATCTCTCGTTCATCTCGTTGCGCACGGTCGCGCCGAACCTCGTGGCGCTCACCACGGTCGCCACCGATTTCGTCCTGCTCGTGAAGCCGCAGTACGAGGCCGGGCGGGCGCGTGTCGGTCGGCGAGGCATCGTTCGAGATCCCGAGGTGCACGCCGCGGTGTTGCACGAGGTCGTCGCCGGGCTCGCCACGGCGAGCCTCGGTGTGGATGGGGTCTGTCCGTCACCGTTCCGCGGCGCCGACGGCAACGTCGAGTTCCTCGTGCACACGCGGCGCGGCCCCGCGATCCTCACCGACGACACGGTCGCCGAAGTCGTCACTCGCGCCCAGGAGGCGCGGTGAACCCCGGGCCCGCCGACCGTGCGCCGATGACCCGAGTCGGGCTCGTGCCGCACCGAGACCGACCGCTCGCGCTCGAACTTGCCCGGAGGAGCGCGGCGTGGCTCGTCGAGCGGGGTGTCGAGGTGCGGATTCCCTCGGATCTCGCGGCCGCAGCGCAGATCGAGGAGTTTGCGGTCGATGGCGACGCTTTCGCCAAGGATCTCGACCTCGCGATCTCGCTCGGTGGCGACGGGACCATGCTCTACACGGTGCAGCTCGTCTACCCCTCGGCGGTTCCGTTGCTGGGTGTCAACGTCGGGCTGCTGGGTTACCTCAGTGAGCTCGAGCCACAGCAGCTCGAGGAGTGGTTGCCCCGCCTGCTCTCGGGCAACTTCGAGGTCGCCGAGCGCATGATGCTCGCCGTCGACGTGACTGCGGGCGGCGTCGTTCGCGACAGCTGGTACGCGCTCAACGAAGCGGTCGTCGAGAAGCTGCGGTCGGGACACCTCGTATACCTCGACGTCTCGATCAACGGCACCGCGTTCACGTCGTACGCGGCTGACGGGTTGATCGTCGCGACGCCGACGGGAACCACCGCGTACTCGTTCTCGGCCGGTGGACCGATCGTCTCCCCGGACCTGCGATGCCTGACGCTGACCCCGATCTCGCCGCACATGCTCTTCGACCGGTCGCTGGTGCTCGCCGAGCACGAGGAGCTCGTGCTCGACGTCAGCAAGGGCCGCAACGTGGCGCTGACGATCGACGGCCGCGAGTTGGGGGAGTTGTGCTCGGGCGACCGCATCCGGTGCCGGGTCGCGCCCGAGCCGCTGCGTCTGGTCAGCGTGCGCCCACGCGACTTCCACCAGATCCTGAAGACCAAGTTCTCCCTTCCGGACCGGTAGTCGAGTGCTGTCGGAACTCCGTGTCGAGAACCTGGGGATCATCGCCGAGCTACAGGTCACGCTGGGCTCGGGACTCACCGTGATCACGGGAGAGACCGGCGCGGGCAAGACGCTCGTCGTCGACGCGCTCGATCTGCTCTGCGGCGGCCGCGCCGATCCGCAGATGGTGCGCGAGGGCACCACCGAGGCCCGCGTCGAGGGGCGCTTCGACGACGGCGACGACGAGATCGTGCTTCGCGCGCGTGGTACCCGCGGTCGGGCGTTCCCGCGGGTACGTGAACGGGCGGCTCGCGACGGTCACCGAGCTCGCCGAGTCCGGGAGCCGCCTCGTCGACCTGCACGGTCAGCACGCGCATCAATCTCTGCTCGCGCCGGTCGAACAACGAGCGCTGCTCGACCGGTTCGCCGGGAACAAGGCCCAGAACGCGCTCGTGGCTCTGCGGGCCACGCGTGCGACGGAACGTAGCGTCAGCGGGGAACTGGCGGCGCTGGGCGGTGACGAACGCTCCCGTGCGCGCGAGATCGACCTCCTGCGCTACCAGGTCGACGAGATCGACGCGGCCGCGATCGCCGACGCCGGTGAGGACGACCGGCTTCTCCGCGAGACGGAGTTGCTCGCCGACGCCGAGGCACATCGAGAGGCGCTGTCGACCGCGTACGACGCGCTCGAAGGTGCGGGCGAAGACGCGGTCGGTGCGGCCGTCGCCGCGCTCGACGGGCGTGTGCCGTTCGACGCGATCGCGCAACGGCTGCGGCTGCTCCAGGCCGAGATGCAAGAAGCCGCCCACGACGTGCGGACCACCGAGGAGTCGATCGTGGTCGACCCGCAACGACTCGAGACGGTGCAGGCTCGTCGGGCGCTGCTCGCGGAGCTGAAGCGCAAGTACGGGCCGCAGCTGGGCGATGTCGTCGCGTACGCAGTCGAGACCCGCGCCCGGCTCGAGGAGCTGGAACAGCACGACGAGCGCGCGGCGGAGCTCGACGCGGCCGTACGGGACGCGCAGGCGGACGTCGTGCGGGCGGCCCGGGCGCTCTCGAAGGCCCGGCGCGCGGCCGCGCCGAAGCTCGCGGGTGCGGTCACCGAGGGCTTGCGCGAACTCGCGCTGCCGGCGGCGACCTTCACCATCGCCATCGATTCCGGCGCCATCGATTCCGGCGCCATCGATTCGGCTGGTGGTGCCGACGCCGCGAGCATCGGTGACGACGGTGCCGACGACGTCACGTTCCTGCTCGCACCGAACCCAGGGGAGCCGGCCCGACCGTTGGCGAAGGCGGCGTCGGGCGGCGAGCTGTCGCGCACGATGCTCGCGCTGCGGGTCGTCTTGTCGGAGGCCCCGCCCACGCTCGTCTTCGACGAGGTCGACGCCGGCATCGGCGGCGAGGCGGGAGCCGCCGTCGGTCGCGCCCTCGCAACCCTGGGCGGACACCATCAGGTGCTCTGCGTCACCCATCTGCCGCAGGTCGCCGCGTTCGCCGATTCGCACGTGCTCGTGGCCAAAGACGAAGTCGGCGGCCGTACGATCGCGGGCGCCTCCCTCCTGCTCGACGATGCCCGGGTCAACGAGATCTCGCGGATGCTTGCCGGGGTCGGCGGATCGGCCCACGCTCGGCGGCACGCGCGCGAGCTGGTCGAGCGTTCGGGTGAGCTTCGCGTCGCCACCCGGTCCGGCGGCGGCGTGTGAGACTGCGGCGGAGGTCGCGCCGGGGCCGCTCGACGCGGCGTCGCTCTTCCCCTCGGGTCGTCGGCACCGCCCGGGTCGGGTATCGCACCAAGGACCTCGCCACCCGGATCGACAGGGGCGAGATCGCGATCATCGACCACCGCGACCTCGACCGGATCGCGGCCGAGAGCCTGCTCGCGGCCGGTGTCGCTGCGATCGTGAACGCCGAGCACTCGATCTCGGGCCGGTACCCGAACGGGGGCCCGGAACGAGTCGTGCGGGCCCGGGTCCCGCTGCTCGACGCGGTCGGACCGGCGGTGATGGAAGCGGTCCACGACGGCGAGACCGTCGAGCTCCGCGACAACGCGCTGTGGCGCGACGGCGAGAAGGTTGCGGCCGGGGCGCTGCTCACCGCCGACGACGTCGAGCAGCGCATGAACGACGCGCGTCAGTGCATCGGCACCGAGCTGCGCGCGTTTGCACGGAACACGCTCGAGTACATCGACAGGGAAGCTGAGCAGTCATTCCGGCCGTTGGAGCTGCCGAAACTCGCGACGAAGTTCCGTGGCCGCCACGCGCTGGTCGTGGTGCGGGGGCTCGACTACAAAACCGATCTGCGGGCCCTGCGCGGCTACATCCGGGAGTACCGGCCGGTGCTCATCGCGGTCGACGGTGGCGCCGACGCGTTGATCGACGTCGGTCGCCGGCCCGACATCATCATCGGCGACTTCGACTCGCTCTCGCCGGTCGCGCTGCACTGCGGCGCCGAGCTCGTCCACCACGTGCACCCCGACGGCCGTGCACCCGGCGTCGAGCGGCTCGAGGATGCCGGCGTCGAGTTCTCCCAGTTCGTCGCGGAAGGCACGAGCGAGGACGCGGCCCTCCTCCTCGCGTTCGAAGCGGGCGCCGAGTTGATCGTGGCCGTCGGAACCCACGCGACGATGGTGGAGTTCCTCGACAAGGGCCGGCGGGGGATGGCGTCGACGTTTCTCACCCGACTCCGGCTCGGACCGATGCTCGTCGACGCCAAGGGCGTGAGCCGGCTCTACCAGGGCCGGGTGCGCCATCGCGACATGCTGTTGCTCGTCGTCGCCGCGGTCGCGGCGATGGTCGCGATGGTCTACGCCTCGCATTCGTTGCGGGTCTTCCTCGACGGGTTCCGCCTGATGTTCGACGACACGTGGTCGCGGGTGCGCGGCTGGTTCTGAGGATGATCAACTTCCGCTTCCATCTCGTCTCGCTCATCGCGGTCTTCCTCGCAATGGGCCTCGGCATCCTCGTGGGTTCGACCGTCGTCGACCAGGTGATCGTCGATCGCCTCGACCGCGAGATCAGCAGCGTCTCCCACGAGTCCAACCAGATCAAGAGCGACAACAGCGACTTGAAGGACCAGGTCTCCAAGCTCAACGACTACTTGAAGAAGTCGGCGGCGTACGCAGTGCAACAGCGGCTGACCGCGTCGTCCGTCGTGATCGTCGCGGAGAAGGGCGTCGATACGAGCGCGGTGAACACGGTGCTCGCATCGGTACGTGCGGCCGGCGCAAGCGTTCCCGGCGTGCTGTGGCTCGACGACAAGTGGAAGCTCGACAAGGCCGAGGACCTGCACGCGTTGCAGGCGGCGACGCGCGTGACCGGCAACGCGAACACCTCGCGCCTCGCTGCGCTGCGCGCGCTCGCGACGCGGCTCACCGTCCCGACCGCGCCCGGTGCGCGCCGTCTGCACGACGTCATCGAGCCGTTGCGTTCGGCGGGATTCCTCGAATTCACCGACGGCAAGAAAGCGGATCTCGCGCAGTTCCCGGAACACGCTGCGCGCGCGCTGGTGATCACCGGGACCGACAGCCATCTCGCGGCGACCGGCACCCTTGCCGGCTTCGTGCAGGCACTCGTGGCGACGAAGGCGCCGACGGTGCTCGGCGAGGTCTACGACGCCAAGACCGACGTCACGCCGGTTCCGAAGCGCGGCGCCGCGCTCGACCCGGTGCGCGGCAACCCGTCACTGGCGAAACTGGTGACGACGTTCGACGACGCCGATCTGTTGCAGGGCGACCTGACCGCGGTGATCGGGCTCGAGCAGGTCGCGGACGGGATCGTCGGCCACTACGGCTACGGCGATGACGCGAGCGAGACGCTCCCCCCGATCCCCTCATGATCGCGATCCGGCTCATGATCTGCCGACCGGCATGAACGTGCTCATCGGGGTCGTCGTCGGCCTCCTCACCGTCCGGCTCCTGGTTCGGGCCTCGCACGACGTCGTGCGTACACCGGTGCTGGAGCGGACGAACCACCGGGGCCGGCCCGTCGCCACGGCCATGGGAGTGCTCGTGGTGATGGCGGTCGTGCTGGTCGAGGGCGGCCGGTCGTTGTTCGGCGCGTTCGGGGTCGGCAACGACGTCGAGCGCGGCACCGCGCCTCCTGGTGTTGCTCGCGTGCGTCGGGTTCGGCCTGCTCGGGCTCGTCGACGACGTCTTCGGCACCCAGTCCGACCACGGGTTCCGCGGCCATCTCGGCGCATTCGCGCGCGGGCGGGTCACCACGGGGTTCGTGAAGATCGCGGGCGGGTCCGCGCTGGCGGTGGTGCTCGTCCGCGCGAGCCCGGCGGCTGCAGGAGCATCGGGACTCCGGGTCGTCGCCGACTCGCTGCTCGTCGCGCTCGCTGCGAACCTGACGAATCTCTTCGATCGAGCGCCGGGGCGCGCGATCAAAGTCGGTCTCCTTGCATGGATCCCGGTCGCGCTCATCGCGCGCACCGACGCGGTGGGTGCGGCGATCGCCCCTGCGATCGGCGCGTTCGCAGGACTGCTCGGCGACGACCTGCACGAACGCCTGATGCTCGGCGACGCCGGATCGAACGTCATCGGCGCCGTGCTCGGTCTGGCAGCTGTCATGGAGTGTGCGCCGGCGACGCGCACCGTCGTGCTCGTCGTGCTCGTCGCGGTCACCTCGGCGAGCGAAGTCGTGTCGTTCAGCCGGGTGATCGATCGGGTGTACGCGCTGCGCAAGCTCGACCGTCTCGGCCGCCGAGCGTGACTCATCCAGCCCTGTCCACGGCCGTCGGCCCCGTCGTCCCCGGGTCGCATCCCGGATGGGGCTGATCACCGAAAATGGCGCAGGCGGGTGCTACCGTCGCTTTGGCGGTGTCGGGCGTCTTCCTAAGGGGCATGTGCGTTGGCAAAGCACGTCTTTGTGACCGGTGGTGTTGCATCGAGCCTCGGTAAAGGGCTCACGGCGTCGTCGCTCGGGCGACTGCTGAAGAGTCGTGGCCTCAAGGTCACGATGCAGAAGCTCGACCCCTACATCAACGTCGATCCCGGCACGATGAACCCCTTTCAACACGGAGAGGTGTTCGTCACCGACGACAAGGGTGAGACCGACCTCGACCTCGGGCACTACGAGCGCTTCGTCGACGTCCCGCTCACTCGGCGTTCCAACGCGACGACCGGGTCGATCTACCAGTCGGTGCTCGCCAAGGAGCGCAAGGGCGAGTACCTCGGCGAGACCGTGCAGGTCATCCCCCACATCACGAACGAGATCAAACAGCGGATCCTCGCGCTGGCGAGTGACGACGTCGACGTCGTGATCACCGAGGTCGGTGGCACCGTCGGCGACATCGAGATCCTGCCCTTTTTGGAAGCGATCCGGCAGTTCCGCAAGGACGTCGGCCGCGAGAACGTCTTCTACGTCCATGTGACGCTCGTGCCCTACATCGGACCATCGGGCGAGCAGAAGACGAAGCCGACGCAGCACTCGGTCACGGAGTTGCGGGGCCGCGGTATCCAGCCCGACGCGATCGTGTGCCGAAGCGACCGCCCGATCTCGAAGCGGCTGAAGGAGAAGATCTCCCAGCTGTGCGACGTGCCCGAGGCCGGCATCGTCACCGCCGTCGACGCCGACATCCTCTACGAGATCCCGCTGGTCCTGCACGACGAGGGCCTCGACGACTACGTGTGCAACGTGTTGCATCTCGATCAGCACGAGGCCGACCTGACCGAGTGGACGGCGCTCGTCGACCGGGTCCGCGCCGCGCAGGACGACGTGCGCATCGGGCTGGTCGGCAAGTACATCAACCTGCCCGACGCGTACCTCTCGGTGGTCGAGGCGTTGAAGCACGGTGGCTACTCGTGCGGCGCCAACGTGTTGATCGAATGGATCGCGGCCGACGACGCCGAAGGACTCCTCGCCGACACCCGTTTGCACGATCTCGACGGCATCGTCGTGCCCGGTGGCTTCGGCATGCGCGGCATCCCGGGCAAGATCGAGGCTGCGGGCTATGCGCGTCAGAACGGGATCCCGTTCCTCGGGCTCTGCCTCGGTCTGCACTGCGCCATCATCGAGTTCGCCCGCGATGTGTGCCTGCTCGAGAACGCGAACAGCTCCGAGTTCGACCCGGCCACGCCGCACCCGGTCATCGACTTGATGGACGAGCAGAAATCGGTCGTCGACATGGGCGGCACGATGCGGCTCGGCGCGTACCCGGCCAAGCTCCTCTCCGGCAGCCTCGCCCGCGAGATCTACGGCGAAGAGGTCGTCTACGAGCGTCACCGTCACCGTTACGAGCTGAACAACCGTTACCGGCAGATCTTCCAGGACCACGGGCTCGTGCTGTCGGGAACCTCGCCCGACGATCTGCTCGTCGAGTTCATCGAGCTGCCGAAGTCGATGCATCCGTTCTTCATCGCGACACAGGCGCACCCGGAGTTCAAGAGCCGACCGAACCGGCCCCACCCCTTGTTTGCGGCGTTCATACGATCCGCGCTCGAGCGTGCCGACGGCCGCCTGCCCAAGTTGCCGATTCCCGAGACTGCGCCCGCGCTCGGGACCTGACGCTTGCCCGAAGACGAACTTCGGCATGACGAGCTGGGCAAGCTCTTGGCCGAGCACGACGACTGGCTCGTCGTCGAGCGCGGCTTGGCCGTGAACTCGTTGGCCGCCTACCGGCGTGACCTCCGGCGCTACGCGGCGTTCCTGCGGGCGCGAGGCGAGACCGATCCCGCGTGCATCGGCGAGGATGTCGTGCACGCGTACGTCCGGCATCTCGAGACCCTGATCGACGACGAAGGCAAACGCGTGCTCGCGGCGTCATCGGTGGCACGTGCGGTCGTCGCGGTGCGGTCGTTCCATCGCTTCTGCGCGCGCGAGGGGTTCGTCGAGCGCGATCCGAGCGAGGAGGTCGGGGCGCCGCCGGTCCCGGCCGGGATCCCGAAGGCCCTCGACGAGGACGAGGTCGAGCGCCTCCTGCATGCGGTGACCGGCGACGACCCGCTGGCGCAGCGCGATCGCGCCCTGCTCGAAATGCTGTACGGCACCGGGATCCGCATCAGCGAAGCGGTCGGTCTCGACCTCGCCGATCTCGATCTCGAGGACGGCACCTTGCGGGTCTTCGGCAAGGGTTCCAAGGAACGGATCGTGCCGGTCGGGCGAGGCGCACGGGTCGCGGTCGGGACGTACCTGCGAGACGGCCGGCTCGCGCTCCGCCGGTCCTCGTCGCGGCGCTCGACGAAGGACGGCGATGCCGTCGTGCTCAACTCGCGGGGCGGGAGGCTCTCACGGCAGTCGTGTTGGACGATCGTGCGCCGGGCGGGGGAGCGGGTCGGTATCGAATCACGACTCTCGCCTCACGTCCTGCGGCATTCCTGTGCAACGCACATGCTCGATCACGGCGCCGACCTGCGGGTCGTGCAGGAGTTGCTCGGCCACGCCAGCATCTCCACGACCCAGGTGTACACGAAGGTCTCGCCCGAGCGGCTGCGGGCCGCCTACGACGCCGCGCACCCGCGTGCGCACGCAACGAGCCGCGGAGGCCAGACGCCGGACGGGCCCGCCGCCCAAAAGGCGACCCGCAGGTAGGATCCCGCCATGGCCGAAACGACCCACGCGAGTCACCGCGCGCAGTTGACCGCAGAGCAGGAACGGGTCAAAGGCGAGCTCCGGGCGCTCGGAGTCGACCGGGATTCCTACGACGAGGGCTTCGCCGACACGGGTCAGGTGACCGCCGAGCGAGGTGAGGTCGACGCGCTCGTGGGATCGTTGCGGGAGACGTTGCTCGACATCGACGACACGCTGACCAAGCTCGACGCCGACAACTACGGGCAGTGCGAGTCGTGCGGCGACGACATCGCCGAGGACCGCCTCGTTGCGATGCCCGCGGCACGACTGTGCATGTCGTGCGCGTCCAAGCGGCGCTGACATCTGCCAACTGTGCACGTCGACAGCGTCACCGTCATCTTCTTCGCCGGGCTGATCGTCGCGATCATCCTGCACGAGGTCAGCCACGGCGTGGTCGCGAACTTTCTCGGTGACCCGACCGCCAAGGACGCAGGCCGCCTCACCCTGAACCCGATCCCGCACATCGACCCCTTCGGTTCCATCGTCATCCCGGTGCTCGGCGCGCTGACGCACCTGCCCGTCATCGGCTGGGCCAAGCCGGTGCCGGTAAATCCGTCCCGGTTGCGTAGCGGTCGGCGAGACATGCTCATCGTCTCGCTCGCAGGACCGGTCACGAACTTCTCCCTCGCGATCCTCGCCGCGCTCGTCGCCCGTTCGCAGTTCCATGCCAACGGGGCGAGCTTCATCGTGATCGTCGATCTTCCGAAGCCCGTGCTGGTGCCCTTGTTGTTCGCCGAAGTCAACCTGTTCCTCGGCGTCTTCAACTTCCTGCCGATCCCGCCCCTCGACGGCGCCGCCCTCATCGAGCGCGTCCTGCCCCACGCATGGCTCCAGGGTTGGTACCGCTTCCGGCCCTACGGAATCCTCGTGCTCTTCCTCCTCGCGTTACAGACGAACATCCTCGGCCGGTTGTTCCAGCCCTTCCTCGACCACCTGTACCACTTCGTCTTCCGATGACTCGGGCGAGTCATCTCGTCTCGCGCTTCGGGACGTCGCTGCGCCCGCGACCGCTCGCGGCGACCGACCTCGCGTTCGTGCACGACACACTCACCTCCGGCGAGCTCGGGTGCTGGGAGCGGCTCGGACCTGCGGATCGGGCGGAGTCGGTCGCCACGGGCCGGGCGCTCGAGGCCGCGCTCCGAGCGTCCGGCGAGGCCGTCGACCGACGCTTCGTCGCCGCCGCGCTGCTGCACGACGTCGGTAAGGCGGAGACCGGGCTGGGCGTGATCGGGCGGTCGGTGGCGACCGTCGTTGCGACGGTCGCCGGACCGCGCCGGGCCCGAACGCTTCCCGGGAGATTCGGGCGGTATGTGAACCACGACGAGCTGGGCGCAGAGCGCCTGCGCACCGCCGGCGCCCGCCCCGAGGCCGTGTCGTGGGCCGCCGCGCACCACCGGCCCGCCCGCTTCGAAGCGAGCGGGATACCGCTGCGCATCTGCCGGATGCTGGCCGCGGCGGACGGCGAGCCGCTACCGGAGTGAACTCGCGGCGCGAACGCGCCGATACATCCGACGTGCGCCAGCCGACCGATTCGTACTTCGTCAAGCTCGGCGAAGAGCCATACGGCGTGAGCGGGCCGAACAACCGCGCCCCGGTCGGGCGAGCCGGGCTGGGCAACGCGGTGACGGGCGCCAAGCGCCGCCGCCGCCGGCGCCCGCGGGGTCGCGTGATCCTGATCACGCTGCTCGTCGTCGGGCTCGGTTCGTGGACGTACTGGGCTGAGCAGCGCCCGGGCGGGGTGTCGGGCACGGTCAACGGCTGGATCGACCACGTGCGCGGCAAGGTCGACAGCGTCAGCACCGACCCCGATCTCGCCAAGGCTCGCCGGTACTTCAACGGTCAGTACACCGCGGCCAACGCCTACCCGGAGATGTCGGAGTCGGATCTCGCGGGCGCCGGCATCGGCGTGGGCGTCAGCGTCGTGTGGTGTAGCTCGCAGGCGATCGTGCTCCAGGGGGCGTCGGGTGGCGGGACCGTGAGCCGGTTGCTGGTGTCGGGTCACGACCTCGGCGACGTCGACGGCAGGCACGGCTGCCCGTCAGACCTGGCGAAGCCGTTGCCCTGGAAGCGCGCGTAACCGGCAACTCCGCGTTCGCTACGGGCGCGGGCGGGTGAGCAGTCCGCGGCGCGCGTCAGTGCCCGCTGCAACACGGGCTCGGCGAGCGATTCCGCGGCGTCGGCGCCGAGCGCGATGCGGCGGTCGACCTCGGTGGGATCGGCGGCGAGGTCGTGGAACCGTTCCTGCACCGGTCGCAGGAACTCGACGACGGCTTCGGCGACGGTCACCTTGAAGCCGCCGTACTGCTTGCCGTCGAATTCGCGTTCGATGTCGGCGATCGTCCGCCCGGTCACGGCGCCGTAGATCTCGATGAGGTTCGAGATGCCGGGCTTGTGCTCGCGGTCGTGGCGGATCTCCGAGCCGGAGTCGGTGACTGCGGTCTTGATCTTCTTTTCGATCTGCTTGGGCGGGTCGAGCACGAGGATCGTGCCCTGCGGCGAGTCCTCCGACTTCGACATCTTGCGTTCGGGGTGTTGCAGGTCCATGACCCGGGCCCCAACCGGCGCGAAGACAGCCTTGGGCACCACGAACGTGTCCCCGAAGCGGCTGTTGAACCGGATTGCGACGTCGCGCGCGAGCTCGACGTGCTGGCGCTGGTCGTCGCCGACGGGAACCTCGGCGGTGTCGTACAACAAGATGTCGGAGACCATGAGCACCGGGTAGTCGAACAGGCCCACGCTCGCGGACCCGACGCCGGCCTCGCCCGCTTTGGCGGTCTTGTCCTTGAACTGGGTCATGCGTTGCAGCTCGCCGTAGGTGGCGATGCAGTTGAGCAGCCAGGTGAGCTCGGCGTGGGCGCGCACGTGGCTCTGCACGAACAGCAGCGAGCGATCGCCGCCGAGGCCGGACGCGGCGAGCAGGGTGGCGAGCCGACGGGTCGCCGCCGTCAGCTCGGCGGGGTCCCACGGTTGCGTCATCGCATGCAGGTCGACGACGCAGAAGACCGCGTCGTGACTCGCGGCGGCTTCGGAACCGGCGGCGGGCTGCGATTCGACCCAGCGGTTGACGGCACCGAGAAAGTTGCCCAGATGCATGTCGCCGGTGGGTTGAATACCCGAGAAGACCCGTGCCATGGGCGGGCACGTTACCGGTCGGTGGGGACGCCTCCCGGCCGTTTTCGTACATATCGCCAGGTGGACGTGCTGTACCACAACGCTGTGATTCGGCGCGGGTATCCTCTGCGGGTGCCGTATGCGGTCTCGACCCCTGTTTTCGAGGGCCCGTTCGACCTTCTCCTGCACCTCATCTTGAAGGAAGAGGTCGACCTCTGGGAGATCTCCCTCGCGCACATCGTCGACGTGTTTTGCGTCGAGGTCGAAAAGATGGAGCACGTCGATCTCGACGTCGCCACCGAGTTCTTGTTGATCGCGGCGACGTTGGTGGAGTTGAAGGCCCGGCGCCTCCTTCCCGGGCGCGAGGACGTCGATCTCGACGAGGAGCTGATGCGCTTCGAGGAGCGCGACCTCCTGCTCGCCCGCTTGCTCGAGTGCAAGACGTTCCAGGACGCGGCACGCGTGATGAGCGAGCGTCTGCAGAGCGCGAGCCGCTCGGTGGCACGCACGGCCGGCCCCGAGGAGCCGTTCCGCTCGCTCGCGCCGGATCCGCTCGAGCGTGTTGCGCTCGAGGCGCTGCTCGCCGCTGCCCGCCGCGGTCTCACACCCAAGGTCGTCGAGGAGGTCCAGACCGCGCACATCGCGCCGATCCGGGCGAGCGTGCGCGACGCCATCGACACCGTGCTCGCGTTGCTGCCCGAGCGGGGCGCGATGCACTTTCGCGAGCTCACGTACGGCGTTTCGGAGAAGCTCGAGATCATCGTTCGGTTCCTCGCCGTGCTCGAATTGTTCAAACAGGGTGTCGTCGACCTCGAACAGGTCGAGAGCTTCGGCGACCTCATGGTGCGACCGCTCGCCGCCGGCGAACGCGTCGCCCTCGACCTGTCGTCGCTCGAAGAGTGGGGCGACGACGAACCGGAACACGATGTCGAGGTCGACGAGCAACCCGACGAAGTACGAGTGCAGGAGCAGGTGTGAGCGATTCGGAAGTTGTCGTCGACGCCGAGACCCGGCGCGCGGTCGAGGCGATCGTGCTCGCGGCGACCGAGCCCGTGCACCCTACGGTCATGGCGCAGTTGCTGGAGGTGTCGGTCGAGGCGATCGACGATCTCTGCGCCGGGCTCGCCGCCGAGTACGAAGCGCAGGACCGCGGGTTCCAACTCGCGCGCGTCGCGGGCGGCTACCGCTTCCAGACCCATCCCGACGCGTACGCCTACGTCGAACGATTCGTCCTCGACGGCCAGACCGCGCGGCTCTCGGGTCCGGCGTTGGAAACGCTCGCGATCATCGCGTACAAACAGCCGGTGTCGCGCGCGCAGTTGTCGGCGATCCGCGGTGTGAACGTCGACGCCACACTGAAGACCTTGGTGGCACGCGGGTACGTGGACGAGATCGGCCACGATCCGACTCCGGGCAATCCGTCGATGTTCGCGACCTCGCGGATGTTCCTCGAACGGCTCGGCCTCAACTCGCTCGCCGATCTTCCCGCGCTCGCCGACTTCGTCCCGGAAGCGTCGGTGGTGGAGGCGTTGGAACGCGGCCTGCTGCTGTCGACGAACGTGGTGCAAGACCCCGAGGTCGAGCCCGAGGTCGACGTCGCGAACGAGCGGTAGCTCGTTGGAAGCCGACGGCGAGCGGCTGCAGAAGGTGCTCGCGCGCGGCGGGCTTCGGTTCGCGGCGCACGAACGAGGCGTTGATCGCCGAAGGCCGGGTGACCGTGAACGGTGAGGTCGCGGTGCTCGGCCGTCGTGTCGATCCCGCCGCCGACCGGATCGCGCTCGACGGCGTGCCCGTCATCGTCGATACCAATCTCGTGCACTGGCTGCTCAACAAGCCCGCGGGCTACGTGACGACCGCACACGACACGCACGACCGACCGACCGTGCTCGACCTCGTCCCGGGTGAACCCCGGGTGTTCCCGGTGGGCCGCCTCGACCTCGAGACCGAGGGATTGCTCGTGCTCACGAACGACGGCGACCTCACCCAACTGCTCACGCACCCACGTCACGGGGTGGAGAAGGAGTACTTCGCCGAGGTCGAGGGCAAGCCGTCACCGGGCGAACTGCGCGCGCTGCGAGAGGGTGTCGAACTCGACGACGGGGTGACTCTGGCCGCCCGGGTGAAGATCCTGCAGACGTCGGAGGGAGGCACCACCGCGCTGTCGATCGTGGTCCGGGAGGGACGCAAGCGCATGGTGCGCCGGATGTGCGCGGCGGTGGGTCATCCGGTCGTCCGGCTCGCGCGCACGCGAATCGGCCCGTTACGGGACCCGCGGCTCGCGCCCGGTGCGTGGCGCGAGCTGACCTCGGAAGAGGTCCGGTCGCTCTACGGGGCGGGACTGGCCGGTCACCACGCCGATCCCGAGATTCGTCACGAGTCACCCGAGTAACGTGGCGACCCGTGAGATTGCTGGCGCTCCGGGGCGCGACGACGTTCGCGAAGGACACCAAGGCCGATGTCGACGCCAAGACGCAGGCCCTGGTGCGGGCCATGCTCGAGCGCAACGCGATCGCTCACGACGATCTCGTCAGCATCATCTTCACCGCGACCGACGACCTGACGGCCGAGTTCCCGGCCACGGCCGCGCGTGCTCTCGGTCTCGGTGACGTCCCGCTTCTCTGCGCCCGCGAGCTCGGTATCGCGCACGGCATGAAGCAGACGATCCGCGTGATGATGCACTTCTACGGCGAGCAGACCCGCAGTGACCTGCACCACGTGTACCTCGAGGGTGCTCGGTCACTGCGCGACGACCTGCCCGAGTAGCCGTGCGCATCGCGGTCGTCGGCACGGGCCTCATCGGCGGCTCGATCGGGTTCGCGCTCGTCGAGCTCGGACATGTCGTCGTCGGCCTCGACCATGATCGGGAACGGCTCGCGCGGGCGGTCGAGCTCGGGGCGGTCACCGTTGCGGCCCACGACGTCGCAGCCGCGGCGGCGGGCGCCGACCTCGCGTTCGTGGCGGTGCCCGTGGGCTCGATCGCCGATGGCGTGGTCGAACTGCTCGACGCGGGGGTCCCCCTCGTGACCGACGTCGGTTCGGTGAAGGGGCCGGTCGTGGCCGAAGTCGCGCGCCGGTGCCCGAGCCGTGCGGCCCGCTTCGTCGGCGGCCACCCGATGGCCGGATCCGAACAAGAAGGCATCGAAGGGGCCCGGGCCGATCTCTTCGTGGGCGCGGCGTGGGTCGTCACCCCGACTCCTTCGACCGCCGACGACATCTACGCGACGTTGAACGGTCTGCTGCGCGAACTTCGCGCCGAGGTCGTGGCGGTGACGCCCGAAGACCACGATGTGCTGGTCTCGTTCGTGAGCCACGTTCCCCAGCTCGCGGCGTCGACGCTCATGGATGTGGCCACCGCACACGAAGCCGAACACCGGGCCTTGCTGCGGCTCGCGGCCGGCGGCTTTCGTGACATGACGCGCATCGCCGCGAGCCAGCCGTCGATCTGGCTCGACATCCTGACGTCGAACCGCGACGCGGTGCTCGGCGCGCTCGACGCCTACCTCGTCGGGCTGCAGCACGCGCGCGACATCGTCGCCGCCGGCGACCGCGACGCGTTGGAGAAGCTGCTCGGTCGGGCCCGGGCCGCGCGCCGCAACCTCCCGGCGGGTATCTCGATGGCGACCAAGCTCGTGGAACTGCGCATCGTCGTCCCCGACTCGCCCGGCGTCATCGCCGAGGTCACGACGCTCGCAGGCCGACTCGGCGTCAATGTCGTCGACCTCGAGATCGCACACTCGATGGAAGGCGCGGCCGGTGTGCTCGTGCTCATCGTCGCGGCCGACGACGCCGACGGGTTCGAAGCGGGCCTGCACGACCTCGGCTACAACACCCGCCGATCGGATATCGCATGAGCGCGTCGGACACGAGCGCGTCGGATGTGCTCGAGGTCGGGGGAGCCCGGCCGTTGCGAGGACGGCTCCGCAT
Organism: uncultured Actinomycetes bacterium; assembly: GCA_963761055.1. Taxonomy (GTDB): domain Bacteria; phylum Actinomycetota; class Acidimicrobiia; order IMCC26256; family PALSA-610; genus PALSA-610. The sequence continues at coordinate 25,822 of CAVXFO010000005.1, forward strand.
ACCGGGCGACAAGTCGATCTCGCACCGCGCGCTGATCTTCGCGGCGCTGGCCGAGGGCGACAGCACGATCACGAACCTCGCGACCGGCGCCGATGTGGCCGCGACCGCGCGGGTGCTCGGTCAACTCGGCGTGGCAATCGACTGGGGCGACGCGCGGGTGGTCGTGCACGGCTCGGGGGTCGACGGTTGGCGGGAGGCCGACGACGTCCTCGACTGCGAGAACAGTGGCACCGCGATGCGTGTGCTCGCCGGTGCGCTGGCGGGCCGGCCGTTCGCTTCCGTGCTCACCGGCGACTCGTCGCTGCGGTCACGTCCGATGGGCCGGGTCGTCGAGCCCCTGCGGGCGATGGGCGCACATGTCGACGGACGCGGCGACGCGACACTCGCTCCGCTCGCGATCCGCGGTGGCGCGCTGCGCGGTCTGCGCTACGAGCTGCCGGTCGCGAGCGCGCAGGTGAAGTCGGCCGTCGTGCTCGCGGGGTTGCAGGCCGACGGCCCGACCGAGGTGGTGTCACCGGGAACGAGTCGCGATCACACCGAGCGGATGCTGGGCGCGCTGGGCGCGCCCGTGTCGGTCTCGGGGCTTTCGGTGCACGTGGCGCCGGGCGCGCCCCGTGCGTTCGTCATCGATGTGCCCGGAGATCCGTCGTCGGCGGCGTTCTTCGCGGTCGCGGCCGCGATCACAGCCGGTTCCGACATCGTGCTCGAACGGGTCTCGTGCAATCCGACGCGTGTGGGTTTCGTCGCGGTGCTCGAGCGTATGGGCGCCGACGTGAGCCTGACCTCGACGGGTGAGGAGTGCGGCGAGCCGGTCGCCGAATTGCGGGTACGGGCGTCGTCGCTGCGCGCGACGACGATCGCCGGCGAGGAGATCCCGAATGTCATCGACGAGATCCCCACGCTCGCGATCGCCGCGGCATTCGCCGATGGCGTCACCGAAGTGCGTGACGCGGCCGAGCTGGTCGTCAAGGAGAGCAACCGCATCGGCACCCTGGGCGCCGAGCTGACCAAGCTCGGCGTCGGCGTCGAGACTCGCGCCGACGGCCTGTCGATCCGGGGCGGGCGGGCCGGGGCGGCTGCGTTCGCCAGTCACGGCGACCACCGCATCGCGATGGCGATGGCCGTCGCGGCCAACGCACTCGGCGCCGACTCCTCGGTCGAGGGCTGGCACGCGGTGGCGTCGTCGTACCCCGGGTTCGCGCTCGATCTCGATCGGTTGACGCGATGACGATCGTCATCGCGATCGACGGGCCGTCGGGGTCGGGGAAGTCGACCGTGGCGCGCCGGGTTGCGGCCGAGCTCGGGCTCCCCGTGCTCGACACCGGCGCGATGTACCGCGCGGTGACGCGGGCGGTGCTCGAAGCGACGATCCCGCTCGACGACGGCCCCACGAGCGCGGGCATCGCGCGCGACGCCGAGATCTCGGTGGAGGCGGGACGCACGATGCTCGATGGTCGCGACGTGAGCGACGAGATCCGGGGGCCGACGGTCACCGGCGCGGTGTCGACGGTGTCGGCCCATCCCGAGGTACGCGAGATCCTGGTCGCCCGCCAACGCGAGTGGGTTCAACGCCACGGCGGCGGTGTGGTCGAGGGTCGCGATATCGGGACGGTCGTGTTCCCCGATGCGACGGTCAAGGTCTATCTGGTGGCGAGCGACGAGGAGAGGGCCCGCCGCCGTCGAGCGCGACGAGGCCGCGGCGCGACGTCCGGTCGACGTCGACGAGGTCAAGGCCGCGCTCGACCTCCGGGACGCGCTCGATGCGGGCCGGGCCGTGTCCCCGTTGCGCGCCGCAGACGACGCGGTCGTGATCGACACGACGAACGTCGGCGTCGAAGCCATCGTCGCCGACATCGTCCACCGGGTCCACGCCTCGGAGGCACGCTGATGCTGTTCTACCACATCGTCCGTCTCATCGTCGCCGGCGGTTCGTCGGCCGTGTACCGGACGCGGATCGAGGGTCGCGAGAAGCTCCCGGCGCAGGGTGGGTACATCCTCGCTCCGTCGCATCGCTCGATGATGGACATCCCGTTCGCGGCGTGGTTGTCGCGGCGACCGCTGCGCTACATGGGCAAGGCATCGTTGTTCCGGATCCCCGTGGCGGGCTGGTTCTTCCGGCGTCTCGGAGGATTCGAGGTGGCGCGGGACGGAACCGACCGCAAGGCGCTGCGCGACTCGATCGCGATGCTGCAGAGCGGTGATGTGCTCCTCGTCTACCCCGAGGGCACCCGTCAGAACGGGACGAAGATCGCGGCGCTGCAACCCGGCGCCGCGTACCTGGCGTTGCGGGCCGGGGTGCCGATCGTTCCGGTCGGCCTGGCCGGCACCGAGGAGATCCTGCGCGGCCATCGGACCAAGTTGCCGAGGTTCGGCCGGGTCGTGATGGTGGTGGGGGATCCGATCGTGACCCCGCCGCGCGCCGGCGGGGTGGTGCCGCGCGATCAGGTCGACGCGTTGACGGCCCGGCTCCGCGACGCGCTTCAGGACGTGTTCGACCGGGCCAACGAGCTGCGTTAGTCGCCGAAGGCGGCCAGCACGTTCGACGCGTCGAGCGTACGGTCGTCGGCGAACGGGCCGCCTGCGGCGCGAACGGCGGTGACGTCGCCGCCGAGCACGAAGGCGGCGACGGCGTCGAGGGCCGGGATCAACTCCCGCAGTTCGCGCGGTGGGGGGAAGTACTCGTCCTCGTCGGTCATGCGAACGACCTCGACACCGTCGCGCGGGGCGAGCTTCGCGATCACCGATTCGACGAGCTCCTCGGGCGCGCTCGCGCCCGCAGTGACCCCGACGACGCGCGCGCCTTGGATATCGAGCTCGTCCGGTCCGTCGACGCGCACCACGAGTGGGCACCCGGCCTCGCGCGCGACCTTGGTGAGTGCGATCGTGTTCGACGAGTTGGCGCTTCCGATCACCACGACCGCGTCGGCTCGCTTGGCGATGTCGGTGAGCGCGTCCTGGCGGTTGGTCGTGGCGAAGCACAGGTCGTTGCGCGAGGCGGTCCACACCTCGGGGAAGCGCTCGCGCGTCCGCTCGACGACTCCGGCCCATTCGTTCTGCGCCAGCGTCGTCTGCGCGAGCACCGCCACCTTCGTGGGGTCGGCGACATTGGCAGCCGCGGCCGCGAGATCGTCGTCGCGCTCCACGAGCTGGATCGATCCGGGTGCGACCGCGAGCGTGCCGACCGCCTCGTCGTGGCCGGCGTGACCGACGTAGAGGATCGTGAATCCCTTGCGGGCGCGCACCTTGGCCTCGTGGTGGACCTTGGTGACGAGTGGGCACACCGCGTTCACGACGTAGCGGTTGTTGGCCCGGGCCGCCTCGACGACGTCGGGGGCGCTGCCGTGCGCGGAGAGCATGAGGGGGGCGCCGGCGGGAACGTCGTTGACGTCGTCGACGAAGATCACGCCCTGTTCCCGGAAGCGGTCGACGACGAGCCGGTTGTGGACGATCTCGTGGTAGCAGTACACGGGTGGCTCGAAGACCCGGACCATCCAGGCGAGGGCCTTGATCGCCATCTCGACCCCGGCACAGAAGCCGCGTGGCTCGGCGAGCAGGACCTTCTCGACTCGCACGGGCGCAGGCGTCGCGGGCACGGAACGAGGGTAATGCGGGTCAACCCGTATCCTGACCTCATGCCCGCTGCCCGAGTTGATGCTGTCGCGCCCGGATCGCCGGCCGCGCAGGCGGGCGTCGTCGTGGGCGACGAGGTGCTCGCGGTCAACGGCGAGGTACTCCGCGACGTCATCGCGTACCAGATCCAGGTCGACGGCGCGCACGTGGAGCTCGACCTGCGCCGGGGCGGTATGGAGCGGGTCGTGCAGGTCGACAAGCCCGAGGGCGCGCCGCTCGGGATCGAGCTGACGAGCGCGGTGTTCGACCGCGTCCGCACCTGCGACAACCACTGCCCGTTCTGTTTCATCCACCAGCTGCCCAAGGGCATGCGCAAGAGCCTGTACCTGAAGGACGACGACTACCGGCTCTCGTTTCTCTACGGAAATTTCACCACGCTCACCCGTTTCACCGAAGCCGATCTGGAACGCGTGGTGACGGAGCGGCTCGGTCCGCTGTACGTGAGCATCCACGCCACCGATCCCGACGTGCGCACGCAGCTCCTGCGCAACCGGCGGGGTGCAACGAGCCTGCGCTGGCTGGAGCTCCTCCTCGACGCCGGCATCGAGGTGCACGGCCAGGTGGTCGTGTGCCCGGGCATCAACGACGGCGCGACGCTCGACGACACACTGCTCGGCGTGCTCGACCGCTTCCCCGGACTGGCGACGGTCGGGGTCGTGCCGCTCGGCGTCAGCGCACACAACCGCGAGGACGAGATGCGCGAGCACACGCTCGCAGAAGCGCAGGCGGTGGTCGACATCGTCGAGCGCTGGCAGGAGCGGTACCTCGCTGCGCTCGGGCGCCGGCTCGTGTACGTGTCCGACGAGTACTACCTGCTCGCGCAGCGTCCGTTCCCCGCGCTCGCCGCGTACGACGGCTGCGACCAGCACGAGAACGGCATCGGCATGGCCCGGACCTTCGAAGCCGAGGTGCGCGCCGCGCTCGCGGGTGACGACATCACGGGCACCGGCCCTCGCTCCGGGTTTTTCGCCTGGGTCGACGGCGCCCCGGCCGACGGCTACCGCGCCTCCCGCACCCTCCCGTCCTCGTCGGCATCCACGCGTACCAGCCCGCGCCAACGTGATCGTGACCGGAGAGCTGGGCGCGGCGGTGCTGGAGCCGCTCCTCGCGGAGTTGCCCGGTCCGGTGCGGCTGTTGGCGGTCAAGAACCACTTCTTCGGCGGCAACATCGGCGTTACCGGTCTGCTGACCGGTGTCGACATCGCGGCCGCGCTCGAGGGTCAACCGGTTCACGACCGGTACCTGGTTCCCGACGTCGCGCTGTCGCGGGGCCGCTTCCTCGACGGGACGATGGCCGCAGACCTGCCCCGCATGGTCGAGATCGTGCCGACCGACGGCACCGCCCTCGTGCGCGCCCTGCGTCGGCCGGCCGCCATCCCGGTTGTCGCGTCGTGAGCGCGGAATTGCCGGTCGTCGCCGTCGTCGGACGCCCGAACGTCGGCAAGTCGACACTGGTCAACCGCATCGTCGGGCGCCGCGCCGCGATCGTCGAGGAACGGCCGGGCGTCACCCGCGACCGGCGCGAGCTGTCGGCCGAATGGGTCGGGCGCTCGTTTCGTATCGTCGACACCGGTGGATGGTTGGCGGAGGGCGAAGCCGGGCTCACCGGCGAGGAGTCGGCCCTGGCGGCCAAGGTGAGCGCGCAAGCGGCCGAAGCCGTCCGCACCGCCGACGTGGTGTTGCTCGTGGTGGACGTGACCACCGGAATCACCGACGAGGACGCCGAGGTCGCGCGGTTGCTGCAGCAGTCGGAAATGCCGGTGATCGTCGTGGTCAACAAGGTCGACGACGAACGGCGCGAGCACGACATCTGGGCGTTCCAGCGCCTCGGTCTCGGCGAACCCATGCCGGTGTCGGCGATCCACGGGCGTTTGTCGGGAGAGTTGCTCGACGCGATCGTCGCCGCGCTGCCGGAAGCCTCCGACGACGATGACGATTGGGAGAAGCGCGACGCGGCCGATGCGGCCGACGACGGCATCTTCAACATCGCGATCGTCGGTCGCCCGAACGTAGGGAAGTCGACGTTGTTCAACCGGCTCGTCGGCGAGGACCGGTCCGTCGTCCACGACATGCCCGGCACGACCGCGACGCGATCGACACCGTCGTCGAGACCGACGACGGTCCGTTGCGTTTCGTCGACACCGCAGGACTGCGTCGAAAGAGTCGCATCGACGAACCGACCGAGTACTACAGCCTCGTACCCGCGCTCGAGGCCATCGACCGTGCCGACGCCGCGCTGCTGGTCATCGACGCCACCGAGGGCGTGACCCACCAGGACCAGCGGCTCGCGGAGCGCATCGACGCGGCCGGGACCGCGGTGGTGATCATCTGCAACAAGTGGGATCTCCTCGACGCCGAGGACCGCGAGAAGGTCAGGCGCCAGGTCGCCGACATGCTGAGCTTCCTCAGCTACGCGCCGATGATCCCGATCTCGGCGCTCAGCGGCCGCCGGGTGCATCAGCTGCTGCCCGCGCTGCGAGAGTCGGAGAGCGCCTACCACCAGCGCATCCCCACAGCCGCGCTCAACCGCGTGCTCCGCGATGCCCAGAACGCGCACCCCGCGCCCGTCGTAAAGAAGCACCGGCCCCGGATCCTCTACGCGACCCAGGGCGCGACCGACCCGCCTACGTTCACGATCTTCGCGACGCGCCCGTTGTCGCAGCAGTACCTCCGGTACCTCGAGCGCAAGATGCGCGAGTCGTTCGATCTGGGCCCCACGCCGATCAAGATCCGGGTCCGGCCGCGTCGCGAGTAGCGCGCTCATGCCGCACGCGCCGGCGGTGGGCGGAGCTTGCGCTTGCGGGTTTCGGGGTCGGGTGGACCGAGCAACCAGCCCGATGACTTGAGCCGATGGTGGCGGTAGCACAGCCAGCACAGGTTCCATAGTGCGGTGGCGCCACCTCTCCCGTGCTCGTGGACATGATCGCGTTCGAGATAGCCGCGGTGATTGCATCCGTCGGCGTCGCATTCGCGGCCGCGTACCAGCAGCGCAGTCATGACTTCGGCCGGAACGTGCCGGCCAAGATGCGCGACAGTGACGATGTCCTTGCCCTTCTTGATCACCGCGGTGAGGAACGCGGAGCCAAGCTGCTGACGCACCCAGTGCACGTCGACAGGGCCGACGCCGGGGATCTCGCAGACCTCGCCGGGGACAAGTTCGCCGCTCCTGAGAGTTTCGTGTCCGACGACGACGTGCACAGTCACCTTGCTCGCGGGCCGCGAGGTGCCGGGGGCTTTCGTGGCGGGCTGGTCGAGGATGAACCGGGCGACCGCGTCGGCGGCGTACGCGTCGTTCGGTTCGTGCTCGGTGCCGGCCTTGTGTTCACGGAAGATCCGTTGTACCTGTTGCTCGATGACCGCTTTCAGCTGTCCGCCGATCTCGGGTGCGTACCGGAATCGTCCGGCCCACATCCCGTCACGGTCGGTCCACGACCGGAACGCGCGTTCGCGATGCTGACGTTCGCCCCGAGACTTCGGGTCTTCGACCGCGGCGCGAGCATCGACGCACGCGTCTTGCAGCGTCACCAGACCTTGGCCGGCGGCTCGCAGCAGCGACTCCTCGGCCGCGGGATTGATCGTGGCCGCGTCGGCGATGAGCTTCGCTTCCTTGGACGACAACCGTCCCGCACGTACCGCGGCGTCGGTCGCGGGCAACTGTTCCAGTTTCGTCGCTGTTTCAACTGCTGTCCGCGCCTCTCCGGTACCGACGCCGAGGATCCTCGCCACCGACGCACATCCGTTGTCGGGAGTCGTATCCGCGACCCGCCGCGCCACCTTGCCCAACATCCCGTCGACGACCCGACGGATCGCGGCCAACTGGTCGACCACCCGCACCGCAGCCTCGGGCGAGAGCGCAGCAGCGTCGAACTCTCGAGCGATCGAGTTCAACGTGGTGCGGGCCGTGTCGAGCGAGGCAAACATATGTTCGCACCATAGCCACGAGGTGTGACAGCTACCCCGACCTACGCCGCGTAACGTGGAATCCATGTCCACCTGGCCCGCACGCGTCGACGTCCGCGAGGTCGGTCCGCGTGACGGGCTGCAGAACGAGAAGTCGGTGCCCGTCGGCGACCGGGTGCGCCTGATCGACGCGCTCTCGGCGACCGGGCTTCGCTTCATCGAGGCGGCGTCGTTCGTGTCTTCGAAGGCGATTCCGCCCATGGCGGGAGCGGACGAGGTCATGGCGAGCATCACCCGCCGGCCCGGCGTCGTCTACTCCGCGCTGGTGCCGAATCCGAAGGGCGCAGAGCTCGCAACCGCGGCCGGCGCCGACGAGATTGAACTCGTCGTCAGCGCGAGCGAGACACACAATCAGAAGAACGTGAAGCGGTCGGTTGCCGATTCGCTCGTGGCGGCGCGGGACGTCGTCGAGATCGGTCACCGCGCCGGTGTCGCCGTCGAAGCCATCGTCTCGACTGCGTTCGGGTGTCCGTACGAGGGTGACGTTGCATCGGAGCGCGTCGGGCAGATCGCGGGGCTTCTGGTCGACGCCGGCGCCGACCGCCTTTCGTTCGGCGATACGACCGGCATGGCCACTCCCCGCCGTGTCAACGACCTGCTCGACGCGCTCGAACGGGTCGGTGTCACGCCGGATCGGGTCGGGCTGCATTTCCACGACACGCGCGGTACCGCGCTCGCGAACGTGGTGGCCGCGCTCGACCGGGGTGTCACGCGATTCGACGCGTCGATCGGCGGGCTCGGTGGGTGCCCGTATGCGCCGGGAGCATCGGGAAATGCCGTGACGGAGGATCTCGTGCACATGCTCGCCGACATGGAGATCGAGACGGGAGTGGATCTCGATGCCTTGCTCGCGTGCGCACGACTCGCGCAGGAGATCGTCGGCCGGGAGTTGCCGAGCGCGCTGTTGCACGCGGGACCGCGAGCACGGAAGTACGCGTCGTGACCGACGCCGATCGGATCCGCGACATCGAAGCTCGCGCGCTCCAGGGCAACATCGCCAAGGAAGGTGAGAAGCTCGCGCGCCAGAACAAGTTGTTCGTGCGGGAACGGCTCGCGTTGCTGCTCGATGCCGACTCGTTCGTCGAGGACGCGTTGCTGGCCAACGCACTCGCCGACGATCTTCCCGCCGACGGTGTGGTCACCGGAGTGGGCCGCATCGACGGTCGCGCCGTCTGTGTGCTCGCGAACGACCCGACGGTGAAAGCGGGATCATGGGGTGCTCGTACTGTCGAGAAGATGGTGCGGCTCACCGAGTACGCGCTGAGCCACGAGTTGCCCGTCGTCTACCTGATCGACTCCGCGGGGGCGCGTATCACCGATCAGGTCGAGTTGTTCCCCGGACGCAGGGGAGCGGGGCGCATCTTCGCGAACCAGGTGCGCCTGTCGGGAAAGGTCCCGCAGGTGTGTTGCCTGTTCGGTCCGTCGGCGGCCGGTGGCGCGTACATCCCGGCGTTCTGCGACGCCGTCTTCATGGTTGAGGGAAACGCGTCGATGTACCTCGGCTCCCCGCGCATGGCGGAGGTGGTCATCGGTGAGCACGTGTCGCTCGACGAGATGGGCGGGGCGCGCATGCACGCGACGGTCAGCGGTTGCGGCGACAACCTGTGTTCCGACGACGCCGACGCGATCGCTCAGGCGCGGCGCTTCCTCTCGTACCTGCCGTCGAACTGGTTGGAGTCGTCGCCGGACGAGACCTCGACCGGACCCGTCGCCGGTGCGACGCCGATCGCCGACATCGTCCCGCTCGAGGAGCGACGCGCGTACGACATGCACAAGGTGCTCGACGCGCTCGTCGATGACAGTTCGTTCTTCGAGCTCAAGCCGTTGTGGGCGCGCGAGCTGATCATCGGCTTCGCCCGGCTCGAAGGCCGCGCGATCGGTGTCGTCGCGAACAACCCGAAGCATCTCGGGGGAGTGCTCTTCGGCGACTCGGCCGACAAGGCCACGCGCTTCATCTGGTTGTGCGACGCGTTCAACGTGCCGTTGCTGTTTCTTGCCGACGTCCCCGGGTTCATGATCGGCTCGCAGGTCGAGCGGGCGGGCATCATCCGCCACGGCGCCAAGATGATCACTGCGGTCGCGGAAGCGACGGTGCCGAAGTTCTCGGTGATCGTGCGCAAGGCGTACGGCGCGGGCCTGTACGCGATGTGCGGGCCGGCGTTCGACCCCGACGCGTGCCTGGCTCTGCCGACCGCACAGATCGCGGTGATGGGCCCCGATCCCGCGGTGAACGCGGTCTTCTACAACCGGATCCACGCGATCGAAGATGCCGACGAGCGGGCCGCGTTCGTGGCCCGGCACAAGGCCGAATACGAGGAGGACGTCGACCTCGTGCATCTGGCCGCGGAACTCGTCGTCGACGCGGTCGTCCAACCGGAAGACCTGCGGAGCGAGCTTGTCCGCCGCCTCGGTCTCGCCGTGACCCGGGTGCGAGAGGACGCGAGCAAGCGTCACGGCGTCCCGCCGGTGTAGATCGGTACACTGCTCCCCGCTACGGGCTGTAGCGCAGTTCGGTTAGCGCGCTTGACTGGGGGTCAAGAGGTCGCGGGTTCGAATCCCGCCAGCCCGACTCGTTAGGCCAGGTCAGAGGGATTGTTCGTCCGTCTCGAGTTGTAGCGCCTAAGCGGCTACCTAAGAATTCGAACACCGAAGCCCGCGGGCGGTGCTCGTTCGTGTCGCGTGTTCCCCATACTCCTGAATGGCGCGGAGCGAGGGCCAAACACGACAAAGAAGTTTTGGGGATGGGCAGATTTCTTCTCGCCTTGTCCCATGCCCGGCGCACGGCGCACCTCGGCGGCGTTGTTCTGGGACACACGTTCGGAGACGGTCGGGAGTGTGCGGCCGGCGTTCCTGGAGCGGACGCGCCCGGAAGGGCATGATGTCGTCGTGGATCGAGCTGTGACGACGCAATGACGGTTGCTGAACGGCGGCGGGCGACGACGGTCGCGGAACTGCAAGTGAAGATGGAGCGATTCGTATCCGAGGCGGGCCGCGTCGCAGGTCTTGCGTTCGTCCCGCGTGCGTCCGACGTGATCATCGCGCCGTACCCCAAGTGCGGGACGACTTGGCTCCAACAGATGGTGCACAGCCTGCGGACGGGAGGCGATCTCGACTTCGACGACATCTCGCGTGTCGTGCCGTGGATCGAAACGGCGGCTGACCTCCGCCTCGATCTCGATGGAGCCCAACGCGGCGAGCCCCGCGCGTTCAAGAGTCACCTCTCATACGACCAGGTTCCCGCCGGAGCGCGGTACATCGTCTCCGTTCGCGACCCACGCGACGCGCTCGTCTCGGTGTACCGGTTCTTCGAGGGATGGTTCTTCGAGCCGGGCTCGATCGACATCGAGACACTCGGCCGGGTGCGCTTCGTCGAAGGGCGCACGTACTACACGCACCTCGCCTCTTGGTGGCCGCATCGTCACGACGCCAACGTGTTGCTGCTCGCGTACGAACACATGAAGGACGATCACGAAGGAACCGTTCGGCGTGTCGCCGAGTTCATCGGCTTCGGCGACGACGACGAACGGATCGCGATCGCGTGTCAGGAATCGTCGCTCGAATCCATGAAAGCGCACCACGACAAGTACGACGACCTCATGATGCGCGAACGCAGCGAAGTCGTGTGCGATCTTCCTTCGGGAAGCGACTCGAGCAAGGTGCGTGCCGGTGAGGTCGGCGCGCACCGGGTTGAGCTTTCGGAACGGCTTATCACTGACCTCGACGCGATCTGGGGCGAGACGATCGCCGCGAACCTCGGCATCCCGAGCTACGAGGCACTGCTCGAAATTCTCGCAACCGACCGCTGAGGCCGTAGTGCGGGGCCGGTGGGCTCAGCCGTGCGCCACGGTGGTCCACGGTGGGGTATTTGCCCCGCGTTTGCGACCGCCTTGACTTGGGACCGCGATGTACGTACATTTGTCCGTACAAAGCGCGGATGGCGGATGGCGGATGGAGGGTGTCGTGGCGGTGAAGTCGGATCGGTTGGAAGCGAGGGTGTCGCCAGAGCAGCGGGCGCGACTCGAGTTGGCCGCGACGATCTCGGGAACGTCGGTCTCGGCGTTCGTCGTCGATGCCGCCGTGGAGCGGGCCGAGGAGCTCGTCGCGGCGCAGATGTCGACCACGGTTCCGGCGGATTACTTCGATCGGCTGTTGTCGGCCATCGACGAGCCCGATCACGCCGCGACGCTCGCCAAGGTCGCGCGACGCGTAGGTCGCCGTCCTCGCATTGCGCCTCGGTGAGCCTTCGAGTCGTCGCACTCGACGAGAGCCACGACCTCGAATCGTTCACATCCGGCAATGACGAGCTCGATGGTTGGCTTCGTCTGCACGCACGAAATGCCACGGGCCAAGGAACTCGAACGCTTGTCGTTGTCGACGAACGCGACACGATCGTCGGTTACTTCTCGATTGCACCGCATGTTCTCGATCGTGGTGGCGCGCCGAAGAAGCTTGGCCGGGGAGCGCCGCGGCAGATTCCTGCGATTCTCTTGGCGAAGCTCGCGCTGAGCGCGGACCTTCATGGCCAAGGACTCGGCGCCGAACTTCTCGTGCGTGCGCTCGGCACGATCATCGAGGCGGCACGTGCCGCCGGCGGCAAGGTTGTCGTCGTCGACGCAATCGACGAAGGCGCAGCCGCGTTCTACCGCCATCACGATTTTGAACCCCTTCCGGGCCATCCCGAACGCTTGGTCATGAAGCTGAGCACCGCGGCGCGAGCACTTGGCGTCGCGTGGCCGTGAAGTGAGGCGGACTACCTAAGTGTTTACCTAAGAAACGTAGCGAGACGTAGTGAGACAACGGCCACGAAGGCCTTCGCAAAACACCTGGTCGGCGGGGGAGTGTGAGACGGGCTGAGACGCACCGCGACGTTCGGGCGGTAACTGGGGGTCAAGAGGTCCCGGGTTCGAATCCCGGCAGCCCGACTCGTAAGGCCTGGTCAGAGGGATTGTTCGTCAGTATCGAGTTGTGGCGCCTAAGGCGTTACCTAAGAATTCGAACACCGAAGCCGGTCGGCGGTGCTCGTTCGTGTCGCGTGTTCCCCATACTCCTGAATAGCGCGGAGCGACGGCCAAACGCGACAGAGTTTTCGCCGCGAGCAGCGACCGCACGGCGCCTGCTTGCGATCCGGATCATCGAGCTCGGAGTCACCGAGCGCCGAGCCCGACGCGACCGCGAGGAGGACAGGTCGGTGACGCGTGACGGATTCGTATTCGAACCGCACGAGGACGCGCCGCGGTGAGCGAGGAACACGTCGACTCCTGATCTTGCGTCAATTGTGACGGTGGCGCGGTATCACCGGAATGCAGGAACGAACAGGCGAAGTCGCGTGCGCTGAGCGGTGACCCGACCGGATGAGGTCTCGACGCGTAGGGTCGCGCCCCTGGACGTGACCCCAGTAGCCGCGTCCTGACGTCGTGGCCGCGATGCCGACGATCGGGCGCGCAAGCGGACGCGTGATCGAGCCATGTGCAATGGCGTCACCGAAGCGGACATTTGTCCGGTCTTCGTGACAAGCCAGTAGCCGTGCCCCGAGCGAGTTGGCGCGAAACTAACGACGTCGGTCGGACGCGAGCGCGGAGATACCTCCGCATCTCCGAACGCGGAAACGGAGGTCGGCGAGCGAGTCAGCACTGCACATCAACGCTATGGACACAGCATTTCCCACGCAATTCTGCTGTGCCACGAGCGCAGACCGCCGAGATCGGCAGCGCGTGGCGTGTGTCCCAGAGCGTTCGACAGATACGCCGGGCAGGTATTCGAGACCGCCGGCTCTGTGAGGTCCCGCGAGCGTGGCCGGCGCGGACGTTGGGGATGGTCGTAGGCGCGCGATCGTCCTCGTCGTCGAGTGGCGTTCATGCGCAGAGGCGGATGAATGTGTAGCCGCGGGCATGCAAGCCCTGGATGATCGCGGGGAGGGCGGCGACGGTCTGAGTTCGATCGCCGCCGCCGTCGTGGATGGCGATGACCAGACCGTGGCCGGTCGCGGCCGCGAGCACTCGGGAGGCGATGATGTTCGCGCCGGGCCGCAGGTAGTCGGACGGATCAACGTTCCACAGGATCTGGGCGAGTCCGAGCTTCGCGCCCTCGGCCGCGACGGTGTTGTTCGTCGATCCGTAAGGGGGACGGAAACACGTCGGCCGGTGGCCGGTCGCAGCCCTGATCGTGTTTGCCGTACGGGTGAGCTCGTCGTCGACGGCGGCGATTGACAGGCGGGTGAGGTCGGGGTGGTCCCAGGCGTGGTCCTCGACCGACATCCCCGCGTTCGCTTCGGCGATGAGCAGGTCGGGGTGCGCCGCGGCCAGGTACCCGACGGCGAAGAACGTCGCGGGGACGTGGTAGCGCGCGAGAACCGCGAGTACCGAGAGCGTGTAGCTGCTGGGGCCGTCGTCGAACGTGAGCGCGACTTCGTGGGGTCCGACCCATGTCCGTTGCGAGCCGTGCGCGTTTGCGAGGGTACGCAGGAACTCGAGGAGGGGCAGCGCGAATCCCGACGACGAAGCCCACGGTGTCGCGATGCCGACGACCGGTGCCGAGAGCGGGACCGGCGGGAGTCGGACCGGTGCCGCGTCGCCGAATGCCCGTACCGTCCCGTCGGCGAACGCGACCCAGTATCCGGAGCCCGACTTCGTCGGGACGAGGCCCACGGCGAGCACGACCGCGCCGGCCGCATCGGGAAGCTCCGCCGCGGTGCCGAAGGGGTAGACGCGTCCGTCGCGCCGTAGGAGCCAGTAGCCGTGCCCGTTCGGTGACGCCGCGGCCGCCGTGATCGCGGGTGTGACTCCCGCTCCCCCGAGGCTGCCGTAGAAATGCGCGTCGCCGAAAGTGAATACGCCGCCGTCAGCGGCCACGAGCCAGTACCCGGCGCCGCTCGGCGTGGGCACCATCGCCGTAATCGGCTGGTTGAGAGGCGTCGCGCCCAGACTGCCGTAGAAATGCGCGTCGCCGAAAGTGAATACGCCGCCGTCAGCGGCCACGAGCCAGTAGCCGGCGCCCTTTGGCGTGGCGATCATGTCGACGATCGGCCGGTTGAGAGGCGTCGCGCCCAGACTGCCGTAGAAGTGCGCGTCGCCGAAGGCGAACACGCCGCCGTCGAGCGCCGCGAGCCAGTAGCCCCTCCCGCTGGGGTTGCCCGCAACCGCGATCACAGGCTGATTGAGAACCTTTCCGCCGAGACTGCCACGGAAAGGCGCGCTCCCGAACGCAAACACGCCACCATCAGTCCCCGCCAGCCACACCGGCGGCGCGACCACCGAGGCCTGCGGGCCGGACGGGACACCGAGCGCCGCCTGTGCCGGGACCAACAAACCGAGCGCAGCTAACAGGGAAGCGGCCACGCGCCACGAACGGGTTGCGTGCCGCATAGACATCCCTGCCATCATGCCCCGCCGGACCGTCGCGGCAGAGCCGCTCGACCATCGCCCACAGCCACAAGCCAGACCCACCTCGATCGGTTTTCATAACGTTGACCAAACACCGGCGTCGGCCATCCCGATCGCCGGCTCGGTGACGATCGCAGTTCGCGCCGCCGGCCCGAGCGGACGGGAGCCGGCACTTGAGGTTGGAGGGCGCGGCCCTGCTGGGGTTCGCGTCCTCACGCAGGACGGGGGATCGGCGGCAATTAGCTAGCCGAAGCGCCGCGTCGGGGTGTCGGAGCGGGCTCTATACGGATTCGTCGTCGGTGGCTGTTCCGGCTCCGAAGCGCGGAAACGTTGTCGCCAACAGTGCGATGCATTCTGATTTCGGCCGGGTGGCGCAGCCCGGACACGCAAGCGGATCGACGTGACGCAGCACGCCGTGTTCGACACGCCAGCAACGGTCGCACCGCTCGCAGAGCCAGTGCGCTTCCTCAAGCGTGCGGACCGGTGCGAGGGCACTGCCGAGGCACGCCGGGCAACCCCGAGTCGCGAACCACACCTCGCCTAGGCCCGGTGGAACGAACGTGTCGTCGAACACCTCCATCAGCCACCTCCTCATCGGATCATGATCCATCGTCGTCCCGAGGCCACGCTCTGACTAGGGGCGCATGGCCCTAGGTCACCGACTACCAACAGGCAGGAGGAAACGGTCCCCCGCCGGCCTTCGCGAGCGCGAACGTCACGGTCCCGGCGTTCCGAGAAACCCGGGCCGCCAACCGGTTCGCTCCTCGCCGGCGGGTACTCCACGGCATCTTGTCTGCCGTGCCACGATGTCGCGATGATCGCCGCATTCTCCATCACGCCGCTCGGAGTGGGTCCGTCAGTCAGTGAACCCGTCGCCGAGGCGGTGCGTCTCGTGCGTGCGAGCGGCCTCCCGAATGAAACCAACGCGATGTTCACCAACGTCGAAGGCGATTGGGACGAGTTGATGGACCTCATCAAGGCCTGCGTGATGACCGTTGCCGCGGCGGCGCCACGCGTGAGTGTGGTCATCAAGATCGACCACCGCGCCGGCGTCACCGACGGACTGCATACAAAGGTCGACGCCATCGAACAACAGTTGCGCAGCAAGTAATCGCCTCGGCGCTTCGCCATGGCGGCACGCGCCCCGTCACCCCGCACCGCCGGCGCCAACAACTCAATCAGGCAGCTATGCCATCACCGCTCATGAACTTTCGGCGCGTTCTGCTTCAGGTTTCCCGGTGCCGTCGAGGGCGAAGTATCGCAACGCCTGGAACTGGGCCTCGATCCGGTTCAGCCACGACGAGTCTGTCGGCGTGTACGCAAGCGCAACGTTGTTCGCGGCCGTCCACTCGGCGACGCGCGGGTCTTTCTTCGTCGCCAGGTGGGGACCGAAACTGTCGAGCACGATCGCGATCCGCCACCGCACCACCGACCCCGAACCCCGCCTCACGATCCCGAAAAGCTTGTTGCCCTCGACACTCGTGATCTCGCGCACGCGCACTCGTTCAGCCATGCACCGAGTCTGCGCGACCGCGCACGTCAAGTGGTGGACGCGACACCAACAACCTTCCCGGTCGCGGCACTGGGTCGGTACGGTGAGCCGTCCCTTGAACCGTGGCGATCTCATCGAGTGAGCCACCTGCGGCTGCAACGCGGTCAGAATGCGTCGCTCTGAAGCACTTGTGCGAGCCGGTGTCTTGGCTCGGCACGGTCTGGGACGCCACGCGTCGTCGATCGGTACGACCAAGCTCGTCTCAGACGTTGTCGGCGGCCTCGACTTCTGCAGCGAAGCCGTCAAGGTCCGCGACTGTCGAGTCATGCGTCAACACTTCGATGTCTCGAAGGTCCTCGGCGTACCGTTGTGCTTGATCTGGCGAAACGATCACGCGGATCGGGATATCGACGCGTGCGAGTTCACGGTAACGGCGCACGATCGCGCGGTGTTGCGGCCGGTCGAGGTCGAGCTCAAAGATGACACCATGAGCCTCTTCGAACTCACGACAGCCCTTGCCCGCGAGGAGTGGGCACAACTCGCCGTGATCAGGCCCGTGGCACACCCTTACCGGATGCCCCATACGTTCCAGCATCGTCTCGTCGAACGTGTCGGTGCCTGTCGATACGTCCAACAGGATCATTCCCTCCATCGCGTCACCAACCATGCCGACACCTCCTCCACGGTTTGCGCGCTCTCAGCATCCGGCGATCCGACCCCGAGTTCATAGAGGCTGAGGTCACATCGTCCGAGGAAGCGATTCTGCCCGTTGCTGACAAAACTGCTCCACCGCGATCCACAACGGTCCGACCGATCGCTGGAAGAGCCGGTCTCCTCAGCACGGCACTAACCCCGCAGCACAAGTCCCCGACCCGGCGTTTTGGGACGCCGGGGCCAGGGCCGAAGGTCCTGCGAGTCCTGGTTGGGGGTGCGGACGCGCAGCGACTTTCGACTCTGGCCGATGGGTGCGTGTTGACGCAGGGTTTCATGAGGTGTGGGCGTGCCGGTTTGGAGACGAGGATGGGTGGAAGTGCGATCGTTGTCGAAGGTCTGACGAAGCGGTTCGGTTCGCTTGTCGCGGTCGATGATGTCGATCTCGAGGTTCCGCTCGGCAGCGTTTTTGGTTTGTTGGGCCCCAATGGTGCCGGCAAGACGACGGTGATTCGGATCCTCACGACCATCTTGCGGGCCGATGAGGGGCGGGCCGTGGTGCTGGGCGTCGATGTCGGACGCGACCCGGCGGCGGCGCGGCACCTGATCGGGTTGGCGGGCCAGTTCGCGGCGGTCGACGCCAATCTGACGGGCCGCGAGAACCTGCGACTTATGGGCCGTCTTGGCCAGTTGTCTCGCCGGGAGTTCCGTCCGCGGGTGGAGGAACTGCTCGAGCGTTTCGAGTTGCTGGAAGCGGCGGCGAGGCCGGTCCGGACGTACTCGGGTGGGATGCGCCGACGCCTCGACGTCGCGGCTGCGTTGGTCGCGCGACCGCCGGTGCTGTTTCTCGATGAACCGACGACGGGCCTCGACCCCCACAGCCGCAATCAGTTGTGGGAGTTGATTCGCGAGCTGGTTGCCGCGAACACCACCGTGTTGCTCACGACCCAATACCTCGAAGAGGCAGATCGGCTGACGCAACGCGTTGCGGTGATCGACCGCGGCCGGGTGATCGCGAACGACACGCCCGCGAACCTCAAGTCGCTTGGGAACACGGTGATCGAGCTCAGGATGGCCGACGAACCCGCCGCGGTCCGGGCGGCGAGCATCCTTGCGCCGATGGTGCGCGGACATCTCGAGCGGGACGGGCGTTGCGTCCATTTCACAGCGAACGACGGATCCCAGATCTTGATCGACGCGCTACACGCGCTTGACGAGCACGGTATGAGCCCGAAGGGATTGGAGGTGCGCGAACCGAGCCTCGACGACGTCTTCTTGCTGCTCACCGATCCTCACCCGGTTCACGACCGCGCCGAGCAGGCACGGCTAGCGGCGCTCGTTGCCACGGGAACACCATGACCATCACGACCTTTCCCGTGGTGAGGGCGACGCGCGGACGCATGCTCGCCGGCGTCCGCGACGCACTCGCTATCGCGGGACGGAACCTCACCGCGCTGCGCCGGGTACCGAAGCTGCTGGTGTTCTCCACGATCCAACCCCTGGTGTTCGTCCTGCTGTTCCGCTACGTATTCGGCGGCGTCGCAGCCAAAGCCATCCCCGGCATTCCCTACGTCGACTACCTCATGCCCGGCATCTTCGTGCAAACCGCAGTCTTTGGCGCCATGAACACCGCCGTCGGACTCGCGACGGACCTGCAATCCGGACTGCTGGAACGATTTAGGTCACTGCCGATGGCACGATCGGCAGTACTTGCCGGACGCACCATCGCAGACCTCACCCGGAACATCTTCGTCGTTGTGCTCATGACCACTGTCGGCTTCGCGGTCGGATTCCGAATCCATATCGGCGCCGGTCCGTTCATCCTCGCAATGCTCCTCGTCTTATTGTTCGGGCTCGCGATGTCATGGATCTGCGCAGTCGTCGGCCTCGCCGTCGGCGACCCCGAGACCGCGCAAGCCGCCGCGTTCCCCGTGCTCATGCCACTCGTCTTCGCGTCCTCCGCATTCATCCCGGTCAGCACCATGCCCGGGTGGCTCCAAGGATTCGCCCGCCATCAACCCGTGTCCGTCACCGCCAATGCCGTACGGGCACTCGTACTCGGCGGACCAACCAGCACCTACGTCTGGCAATCCGTCGCCTGGCTCGTCGGGATCATCATCGTCTTTGCCCCGCTCGGCGTCTGGCGCTACCGCCACGCCGTATAGAGCGCCGAAACGAGCCCGTCCGTTGAGGGGTGGGCGCCTGGGAACCGCTGAACACGATCGCGGGCCTCTCCGAGGCACCGCGACGTCGACCATCGCGAACGTCGTGGGGCCGGCGGTCGGGGATGCTTGCCCCGCTGCGAACGGCGCCAGGAGTGGGTAGTGATCCGATTCGCGTCGCAGCGAGTATTCGTCGTCGGGGGTTTGTGCGGCTGTGCGGACCCCGTGCAGAGCGTGGCGATGACGGTGCCGGTTCCTGCGTGGCCGGGGTTGGAGGAGTATCCGGGGTCAGTCTTGACGATGACGATCTCCTTGATGTCGCCGGAGATCAGCGGTCCGGCTTTGGTGACCTTGCTCGAAGCGGGCCGCGAGCAAGATTGCTTGGGCGAACGAGACCTCCCATCCCAAAACACCGAGGTCGCCGGTTCCCGGTCGACGCCCCGTCTCCGATGAGTCGACCGGCACCGTCACGGGGACGAGCGCGGACCTCGACGCCGATCTCGTTGTTGCCCCGGTGGTTACTCCGGACCGAGCCGGGGCGCGCGGCCGCGTTGCGCCGCATCTCGTCGTTAGAGCCGCCGAGCGCGACGATCTCGGAGAAGCTCTCGCGCAGGCACGCCAGCATGAGGTCGCCGTCGGGAATCGCGCCGGTATCGACGTTCACCCCGACGAAGCAAGAGCCGTCGTACGACACGAGCGTCGCGTTCAACGCCGACCCGATCGTGGGACCGAATGCGTACCACTCGGCGACATGCGCGCCCGCGAGGTAAACGGCAACGTCGATCCCCGGCACATTGCTCGCGAGGAAGTCGACGTGCTTGAGCATTCCGCCGACAACGCCGCGCGGAAGAACGTTGAGCGCGGCTGCAATCGTGTTGGTGTAAGGAATCGCAGCTTCGTGGCGCACGCTCAGGCACAGCCGGTGGATCCGGCGCATGCGCTCGACTGGATCGTGCAGTCCGGTCGGAACTTTGAATCGCATGAGCGTGACGCGGTTGCCGCCGATCGGGTCGTCGGCGGTTCGGATACTGATCGGCATCGTGAGCCTGAGCTCATCGACCGCGAAGCCCTGCCGTTCGTGATAGCGGAGTAGACCGCCGCTGATGCCGCCCAAGAAAGCGTCGTTGAGGGTGAGGTCCGACGCCCGGGCAGCACTGCGCAGCGCGTCGAGGGGCACCGTGAACGCGTCGTAGTGCCAAGCGAGTCGGCGATTCTTCATGATCGGCGACAACGTCGTCCTGACGGGCTGCACGGTCCGAGCGACCGAGCGGATGAGTTCGAGGCTTTCCGCCACCGCAGTCGCGGGATGACGCACCACGCGCGTCGCGCCACGGCGACAGTCGTCCCGAGAAGGTTTCTGGGAGCATGCGCGATCCGAGCAAGGTTGTGACCGAGCGCGTCCCGCGCGAGATCGACCGACGACAAGTGCTCGGGAGCCGGCGCATCGGGCATCGGGCCGAGGGTCGCCGGTTCGGCCTCGAGATCGAACAGGTACTTCGCCATCTCCATCCCACCGATCCCGTCGGTGAGCGCGTGATGCAGTTTCAGGATCAGGGCGGCTCGACCTCCGTCGAGCCCGTCGATGAGCGTGAACTCCCAGAGCGGCCGGTCGCGATCGAAGCCCGCCATGCCGGTCTGGCACGCGTATTCGAGTACCTGCTCGAGTGTCCCGGGCGCGGGAACCCCGAGATGGCGGGTGTGGAACTCGATGTTGAAGTCGGGGTCGACCGCCCACCGTGGATTGGCGATGCGCCACGGCGCCTGTACGACCCGGTGGCGGAAGCCCGGCGACATCCGCGTGGCCCGCTCGATCCGGTCGACCATGCGGACCAAGTCGGGCACATGGTCGAGGACCACGACGCTCACAATCGTCGAGCGCAGGAGCGGGTCGGCCTCCATGTACCAGGAGAACGCGTCGCTGTCGCTCATGTATGCATCCACGGGCGACGGTCGGTCCCGTGGGTTCGCGCCCCTTCGCGTAGCCGTCATTCGTCTGCGTACATCTCGTCGATCAGGGCGCGGTAGATGCGGTTGACGACGTTCCGCTTGACCTTGAACGTCGGCGTCATCTCACCGCCTTCGATCGTGAAGTCGTTCGGCAGGATCATGTACTTGCGGATGTTCTCGACGCGCGACCGCTTGATGTTCACGCGCTCGATGAAGTGGCCGACTGCGGCTCGGAGGTCGGGGTCCACCGCGAGCGTCGCGGCGACGGCGACCTTGTGATGGGCATTGGCCCAACTCGTGAGCGCTTCACCGTCGAGCGTGAACAGCGCGGTGAGGTAACGGCGGCGATCGCCGATGACGACCGCCTCTGCGATCAGTTCGAATTGCCGCAGCTCGGTCTCGATGCCCTGCGGTGCGATGTTCTGACCATCCGCGGTGATGATCAGGTCCTTCTTGCGACCGGTGATGGTCAGGTAGCCGTCGGCGTCGAGCCGGCCGACATCGCCGGAGTGCAGCCAACCGTCCTCGTCGATCAACTCGGCGGTCGCCGCCGGGTCGTGGAAGTACCCCATGCAGACGTTGCCGCCCTTCGCGAGGATCTCGCCGTCGTCGGCGATGCGTACCTGTTCGCCGGGAATCGGCGGACCGACGGTCCCAACCCGATTGGCGCCGGGCGGATTACACGTGGTCGGGCCGCACGTCTCGGTCTGACCGTAGAGCTCGATGAGCGGCAGCCCGATCGCGTGGAACCAATGGATGAGATTCGGATGAATCGGCGCGGCCGCGGAGATCAGGACGCGGGCGTGATCGAGGCCCATTCCGTGGCGGATCTGGCTGCCGACTGCGGCGTCGAGAGCTTCGTACGGGAGTTTCTCCCAAAGGGGCGACCGGGCCACGGTCTCGTGCTCGGTGACGACGTGTTCGCCGAGGCCGACGTAGTGATCGACGGCGAGTCGCTTGAGGCCGTGGGTGTCGTCGAGCTTGGCGACAACGGCCTCCTGCAGCTTCTCCCACACGCGGGGCACGGCGAAGAAGATCGTCGGGCTGCAGTCGCGGAGATCCTCGGCGAGTGTCGACAAGCTGCGTGCGAACCACGTCTCCGCGCCGAACGCCAGCGCGGCGAAGTTGCTCATCATGCGTTCGGCGATATGACTCAGCGGGAGGAACGAGATCAGTCGCTCCCGGTCACCAATCTGCACCAGTTCTGCGGCGCTCACGATCGTCCACATGATGTTGGCGTGGCTGACCATTGTCCCCTTGGGCGGACCGGTCGTACCGCTCGTGTAGACGAGCGTGGCCAGACTGTCCGGCGATACCGCGTCGGCGCGCGCCGCGAACAGGCCCGGCTCACGTGCGAGACGCGCGGCGCCGATGGCGCGCAGTTGCGCGAAGCCGAGCACGAACGGGTCGTCGAGCTGCTCGTCGCGGTCGAACACGACGATCCTCTCGAGCTTGGGTAGGTCGTTTCGCACCCCGAGAATCCGGCTCGCGAGATCGTGGTTCTCCACGAAGCACACGATCGCCTCGGCGTGGCCCAGGAGTTGGGCTACCTGTTCGGAAGAGCTCGTCTGGTAGATGGGCACGGTGACACTGCCGTTTGCGAGCGTCCCGAGGTCGGCCAGATGCCACTCCGCCCGATTGTTCGAGAAGATCCCGACCTGCTGGCCGGAACAGATCCCGAGCTCGGCGAGCGCGGCGGTCACCTCGCTGACCGCTCGGCCCTCGTCGGCCCAGCTGATGGTCTCCCAGCCGTGTGCGCCGCGGCTCCGCAGCGCGGGACGATCCGGAATGCGACGCACGTTGTGCCGCAATGCGGCGACGATGGTGTCGTCCTCGACGCAAACCGGTGTCGTGCTGTCCATCATGGTCAGCTCCTTTGGACGCGCGGTGCTCAGCGTTTCTTTGCCGGCTTCTTGGCCTGTTTCTTGGCGACGGCCTTCGTCGCCTTCTTCTTGGCAGCCTTCTTGGGGACCTTGCGGTCGGTCTTCTTCGCCGCCTTCTTCTTGGCGACCGTCTTCGGCTTCGAAGCCCTCTTGCGTCGGGGACCACCCCGGATCTCACCGACTCTGCGCCGCAACTGTTCGATCTCCTCGCGGAGACTCTCGATCTGGGCTCTCACTCCTTCCTCGATCCTCTTGATCAGGCGATCAGTCGCGACCTCACCCCGATCATGCAGCTCTAGGATCCGCTCGTCGAGGAGTCGAAGTTGGTTCTCCGAAGCCTCCGCAATGCGTTCCAGCATGGCGTTGAGGCGACTGACGACGTCATCGCTCTCGTCGGCGCTGTGCTTCATTTCGTCCATGTGCACTCCTCGATGGCGATGATTATGAGATGACTTCGATCCGCGGCCGGTCACAATCGCGGCGGTACTCACGTGACTACTCGCCACCACGAAGCGACACAAGGGCACTTCGTCCCACGAACTCGGGCCGTGGCGCGAGCATGCACGCGGGCCGGCCACGTGAGCTGCCGCCTGCGGTGTTCGGTGTGGGTCCACGTCGCATCCGGTTTCTCGGATGCCGTGACGCGGGCCACGTCGTTGCCACGGTGTGGGCTCGTCGGCGAGCAGTGACGCGGACGCCGCCGATCCCGTCGGCGCGCACGTCGAAGGGCTCATCGCGAACCAGTCCAGGGGACCCTATTCGAGCATGTCGCGAAATGGACGCGGTGCTCTGATCGCGACACATGACGCATGAACTCCGCTTGCAAGGCACCGCCGACATAGCCCATCAGGTCCTCCTCCAGGTTGGCACCAACCACCCTGAACTCCGGGACCCGACACAACGCGGATCCCTCGAAACCTTGTATCAGCGCGGCCGAAAGCGCGAACGCGACACGAAATCCATCCGCCCCGTCCGACGTTTGACGTCCGACGTCCGACGGGCGGAGAGCCCGAAGAGCCGGACAAGGCTCGGCCACAAGTGTCCATCTGACGGCCGTCCGTTCGATACTTGAATGACGCTGGACGCGGCGCCACGACGAGGAGGCGGGTTCGTCTCAGACGAGAGCGAGGTCACTCGGTGCCCCAGTCATCCACAGCTCCTGGTGTTCCACTCAAGGGGAGTGCGGCGCCACCAGGGTCCGGAGCGGCGTTCCAGGCCACTTGGCGACGGGCGCAATCGGCCGGATTTGGGCGCCGTGCTGTTCACGACGGTAGACCTCGCCCGAGCACGCCGGCCGAGGGTCGATGCCGGTTCAGAGGGTACGGTCAATGCTCATACGCCCTTCATGCGACGACCCCGATCCTTCGTGAGCTACTGCGGGCCGCGGTGACAGCGCACGTCGAGCGGCCGGTGTCGCTCGCGCGCCGATTCGAAGCCCTCATGTTCGACTGGGACGGTACGGCAGTCGCCGACCGCGGTTCCGACGCGGGTGAGGTTCGCGCAGTCGTCGAGGCTCTTTGTGCGTGTGGAGTTGACGTCGCGATCGTCAGCGGTACTCATCTCGAGAACGTCGACGGCCAGCTGGGTGCGCGGCCGTCGGGGCCCGGTCGTCTATTGATGGCGCTAAATCGGGGCTCGGAGCTGTTCGAGGTTGGTCGGGATGGACCGCAGCTCCTGGCCCGCCGGCAGGCCACGGACGAAGAGGACGCCGCGCTGACGCGAGCGGCCGAGCAAACCGTTGCCGAGCTCGCGGCGCGAGGGCTCGCGACGCGCGTCGTGTCGCAACGACTGAATCGCCGGAAGATCGACTTGATCCCGTTGCCGGAGTGGGCGGATCCGCCCAAGTCGCAGATCGACCGGTTGCTGGCCGCGGTGGAACAACGACTACATGTCGCCGGCATCGCGGACCTCGCCGCGGTTGCCGCGCTCGCAATCGAAATCGCGCGTGCGGCGGGCCTCGCCGATCCGAGAGTGACAAGCGACGCCAAGCACATCGAGATCGGACTCACCGATAAGGCCGATTCCGCGCGAGCTGTCCTCGCCGAACACTGGTCCGACGGCGTCGGGCCCGAGCAGGTGGTGATCGGCGGCGACGAGTTCGGCGCAATCGGTGGCATGCCCGGCAGCGACTCGTTCATGATCATCGCCGATGCTGCGCTTGCGACGGTGTGCTCGGTCGGGATCGAACCCAACGGCGTGCCCGAGAGCGTCGTGCACCTGGGGGGCGGACCGGAGCGGTTCCTCGACCTGTTGCGCGACCAGGTGCGACGACGTTCCGATCTTCCGGCGGTCGTTGTGCGCGGTGGCTGGGCCTTTGTCGTCGACGCGTTCGATCCCGAGGCCGGGCGGTCAAACGACGCGCTGCTGACGATCGCCGATGGTCTCATCGGCGCCAACGGTGCGCCCTTGTTCACGCATCCGGCGGCGCGTCCCGAGTTGGTCGCCGCCGGCGTCTACGACGGCGAGGGAGCGCATACGGATCTTCTCGCGGGGCCGCGATGGGCGGCGTTGGGGCGCGAACTCGAACTGGACGATCGGGTGCGGAGGGTGCTCGATCTGCGAATAGGGCTCCTCGGTGAGGACGTGGTCGGCGACGGTCGGGCCCAGTCGGTGAGATTCTCTTCGCTCGCGCGGCCGGGAGTTGCCGTGTTGCGAGCGGACGTCGATCCCCCCGAAGGTTCCCCGGCGCTCGTACCGTCGGCCGCCGATGTCGTGACCGGCGAGATCGACGGATGTGAGTGGATGACCGCGCAAGGAACCGGTGGTTCGATCACGGCCGCGGGCTGGCAGCACCGTGACGCAGGCCGAGTCGATCGGATCGCCGCGTACATCGTGAGCGACCGCGGCATCGAGCCCGATCGCGCCGCCGCCGACCTTGCACCGCGAGGACGAGTGGCTTCGACGTGTTGTTGGCCGAGCACCGCCGCGCGTGGTCGAGTCGCTGGGACCGCGCCGACATCACGATCGAGGGCGACGAGCAACTGCAACTCGAGGTGCGTTTGGCGCTCTTCCACTTGATGGCATCCGCCGCGGACCGCGGCGAGGCGGCGGTTGGTGCGCGCGGTCTCACGGGTCACGCCTATCGCGGCCACGTCTTCTGGGACGCCGATCTTTTCGTCCTCCCGTTTCTCGCGGCGACGCACCCCGCAGCCGCGCCGCGATGCTCGAGTACCGGCGCCGGCGGCTTCCCGCCGCGCTCGCGATCGCGGAAAGGGAGGGCCATGTTGGCGCGCGTTTCCCGTGGGAATCGGCCGCCAGCGGATTCGACGTCACGCCGCGTTTCGGACGCGATCAGTGCGGAAAGATCACCCGGATCCGCACCGGCGAGTCCGAGGTCCACATCGTCGGTGACGTTGCGTGGGCGGCGTGTTGCTATGTCGACTGGACCGACGATCAGGAGTTCGCGCGTGGCGCGGGCCGAGAGATCCTCCTCGAGACCGCGCGCTACTGGGCCTCGCGCATCCGCGTTGACGGTTCGGGGCGAGCCCACCTCTACGGTGTGATCGGACCCGACGAGTACCACGAGCCCGTCGACGACAACGCGTTCACGAACGTGCTCGCGCGCTGGAACCTGCGGCGCGCGATCATGGCCGCGGCGACCGTCGACGACGGCGCGGTGACCGCGAAGGATCTCGCGCGGTGGCAGCACCTCGCCGACGTGCTCGTTGACGGTTTCGACCCGATTACCGGCGTCTACGAAGAGTTCGCGGGCTTCTACGAGCTCGAACCTCTCGTCATCCGTGACATTGCGCCGCGCCGGCCGATTGTCGCCGATCTCCTGTTGGGAGCCGAGAAGGTGCGTCGCGCGCAGATCGTGAAACAGGCCGACGTCGTGATGCTCCATCACCTGCTTCCCGACGAGGTCGCCGTCGGGTCGCTGGTCGCCAACTTCGACTTCTACGAGCCGCGCACCGCACACGGAAGCTCACTGTCGCCGGGCATCCACGCGGCGCTGCTCGCTCGTGCGGGTCGCCCGGACGAGGCGTTGGCCATGTTGCGGATCACGTCCGGCATCGACACGAACGACGTCGGACGGACCGGCGTCGGTGGTGTGCACCTCGCGGCCATGGGAAGTCTCTGGCAGGCCCTCGCGTACGGATTCGCCGGAATACGTCCGCACGGCGACGCACTTGTCATCGATCCGTGCCTTCCCGGCACCTGGCCCGCATTCGAGTTGCGGGTTCAGTTTCGTGGTGTCCCGCTGCAGCTGCGGCTCGAACGACGGGCCGTCGTGGTGCGCGCGCCGAGCCCGGTCGTCGTGGTCGTCGGCGGACGCCGGATCACGTGCGCAGCGGGGAAACGCGCGTCGCTCATCGCGAACAACGAGGTGCATCATGATCATCCTGGCCGCCCTCGACGACTCGACCGCCGCGGGACCGGTTCTCGAAACCGCGCAACACGTGGCGGACATGCTCGGTGTCACCGTCGAAGCCGTTCACGTGCGCGGCGACGGCACGGGCGCTGTGGCCGCTGCAACCGCGGCTGAAGCCCATGTGTCGCTGCACGTACGCGATGGCGACGTCCTGGCCGAGCTGAACGCGGAGATTCGCGAGCGCGACGCGATGGCGTTGGTCATCGGCGCTCGCGCGGGCGCGGACGCGCCGCCCGAGGGTCATGTCGCGTTGGACGTCGTGCAGTCGTTCGAGGCCACGATCGTCGCCGTCCCACCCGACGCACCGCGTGGGGCGTTGCGTCGTGTTCTCGTGGCGGTCGAGGGTGACGGCGAGAGCGCCACCCTTCGCCGCCTCTTCGATCAGCTCCGCGATCGACCGCTCCCCGATGTCATCGCGTTGCACATCATCGAACCGTCCGACGTTCCTCCGTTCGCGGATAGTCCCGTGCACGAAGCCAACGCGTTCGAACGCGAGTTCAGGATCCGGGTGGCGAGCGGCTTGCTCGCGGACGCGTCTCAGGTGCGATTCGAGATTCGAGTCGGCGACGCCGCAGATGTGCTTCGCGAAGCGACGCGCGAGCTCGACGCCGATCTCGTCGTGCTCGCGTGGCATCGCGACCTCTCCGGTGGGCACGGTCGTCTCGTGCGGGAGATGCTCGAACGCGGCTCGATCCCGGTCGCGCTCTTCGCCCTCGACGACCAAGAGTTCGCGACCTAGTGGTCCGTCTCCAAAATGCTGGGGTGGGCCGCGAAGCGACTCGCGTGCTCTCCTTCACATCAAGGACGGCTTCACCAGCGCGGAGTGTGTGCTCGAAACAGCACTGCTAGCACGGGCGCTATCGCCCGCGCGAGCGCGGGTGCTAGCGACGAGAAAGCGGCGGCGCGGCGGCGCGTACAATTCGTGTGCTACTACCGGTGGTATCACGGGGGGTACCACCGGCGGTATCGCCGGCAGTATCACTCCGTTTTCAAGGGTCCGTGATGCGCGTCCCCTGGACCGTCCCCACGGTGTGCTGGATGGCGATCCACCCGATCAAATCGGCGACGGACCACTAGATACCTCGGACGAGGCCGGCCTCCGGGGTTAGGCGTATTCGCCGGGGCGGAACGGCCACACCGGCTCCCCGCCACGGAGCTCTCGGCCGCTGATCGCCCACGGGTCGATCAGAAGCCAAGACACCCGGCCGGCGAGCCACGACTCGGGATCGTAGAGCTCGCGAAATGCGGGCGACGTGGGAGTTGCATGGACCAATTCGCCGCGAACGAGAACCGACCAGCCCGCGTGATGCACAGGATCGATAGCGTCGATCTCGAACGCGACGTTGCCCGGCGCGCGATCGATCACGGTGTCGGGTGCTGTCCGCACCGCCAACAGAGGACCCGAGGAGGGCTCGACGAGCCGATAGTTCACCGGCAGGATGACCGGATCGCTGTCGACGAGGAACGCAATTCGGCCGACGGATCCCTCGCGCAGACGCTGCAAACAAGTCTCCTGCGAGAGCAGCTGCAAGCTGCTGTCCGTCGTCACGCCTCCCGAACGGTACTCGGCGAGGCCCAACAAAGGTGCTCGGTGGAGTCAGGCGACCCGCCGGGTGCGTAGACCGAGCGCCGGGCCGAGTACGGCGAAGACGAGTACGACCGTCGCAGCCTGGATCACTCCCCAGGTGAGTGCACCGGTAAACGTTGTGTCTCCGCGTGGGCCATCGCCGGCCAAGCCGAGAGCACGCTGATCGTGATGCACGTGGCGACGGGATGTTCACGGATGAAGCCAATCGACCGTTCGCCCAGGCCGAAGATGCCGTTTCGGGTTCGCTTCGGAGCTGAGGGGGTCGTCGGCGGCATTGACTCGCAGTCGGTATGTGGGCGCGACCGCGGCGCCGATCAGAATTGTTGTGCCGAGGAGCGCGGCCGCTGAATTCGGATGATGCAATCGGTTGAGCGCGACAACCAGGGTTGTCGCCCAACCCTCGGCGGCGACTCCGAGCGCGCCGGTCGAGATGGTCGCGCAGCGGCGCACGAACTGGCGGTCGCGGCCGCGAGGCGTGGGCGAATGCCACAGTGCGAGCGCGCGCGATGCCGCGCAGATCCCGGCGACGACGGCGACCTGGAACGCGAGGACTGCAACAAAGAACGAGACCTGCGTCGCGAGGGTGGCGTCCATCGGGACTTGGGCCGGCTGCGTCTTCCCCGCGACGAGAAGTCCGGCGAAGACCACGAGCCCGGCGGTGAACGCGACGAACGGCGCCCGACGCATGGCGCGCGGTCCGGTCGGCGATGCCCGTGCGTTGACGGACTCAGCGTCGTGCTGCTCATTTCGCGATCGCGCCGACGGCGATTTGGACGTGCTGTGCGTCGACGCCGTACGGGATCGTCATGTACACGGTGTCGGCGTCGACGGTGACGGTCGCTTGCGGAGCGGTCGGTTTCACCTGGGCGCAGGTCGGCTCGGTGCTTTCGGTGAAGAACGTAAGGGCCAAGCCGTGCGCGCCTGGTGTGGTTGGGAAGAACGGGTACGGCCCGTCCTTGGCAGACATTGCGCCGCTCGAGAAGATGTCCGGTGCGTGCTGGTTGCCGTCGCCGTTGATCGGTGGTGTGCACGAATCGTCGATGAAGAAGTACGTGCCACCGTTGGCGTCGATCTTCGGTATCGCTCCGGTGTCGAGGGCGAAGACGGCCTGCCCGCTCGGTGCCGTCGACGGCGGCGAATCCCCCTGGGTTCCTCCGGCCTTTTCGACGAGATTTCCACTGCCCAGACCGTGTTGCCCGTCCAGTCCGTTCGCCAGGCCCGCCTCGTCGGGCGTCGTGATCACCACTGTGTCCTGCGGGGCGGATGTTCCTTGGCTGAGTCCGCCGGCGTTGGTCGGTTGATTGGTCGGCCCGAGGGGAGTGTCGGATTCCAGCGCGGTGAATAGCACTTGACCCTGCGAGCCGGGGGTCGTGAGCTCGTTGGGGGTGACGTAGTCAGAGAACTCGCCAAATTTCAGCCCCTTCACGAGGGGTGTCGCCCCTGTCGGCAGTTTGGTGACCGGGATGCCGCCGCTCGAAAGCAGGTCGTCATAGATGTCGATCGTCGGGCCGGGGTCGGTCCCGTTGATGAGGTCGTTGAAGAAACGGACCTTGAAGTCGCTCGCCTTGGTCGGCAGGACCGTGGATGAGGTCGCGCTGCCGCCGATCCCGCCGGGCAGCGTGGACGAGTCGGCGCTCTGCGCGTTACTGGCATTCGAGCTGCTCCCGCCGCATGCCGCCGCCGTCGCGATGCTGAGCAGAAAGGCTCCTGCGAGAAGCATTCGGCGCCGGGCGTGGACCGGTCGTGGGAGCGGAGGCTCGGTCGAGATTCGTTGCATTGGGCACCGGTTTCTCCGTAGCGGCTGCATCGGTGATCAGTAGATCCAGCCCCGATCGCAATCCGATCGCAACGCCGGTGGCCGCGGCGAGCTCGCAGATGATCTGGTCGGGCGCATGCGGACGGGTTGAGCCCGCCTGCGTTGCGATCGGGTTGCGATCGCACTCGGGCACGATGCCGCCGTCGGCAATCGAAAGGGATCGATCCGGTGCAGTGGTCCGACCGTAACGACTCTCGCATACAGCTGTGAAACCGCGGCGGATTTGGCTCTCGAGCCTCCGGCGAAGCGAGGTCGCGATCGTCGTTGCGGTCGCGGTGCTCGCCGCCGGGTGCAGCAAAGGCGGAACCCCCGCGCAGCGGGTGACGACGCCGCCGAACCCCGCCGGCGCTACCACCACCACGTTTACGCCGCAGCAGACGATCGCGACGTTGGCCGGCGTGGGGATCGCGACCGTCGCCGACGAGACTGCGACCAAAGCCGAGGTTCCGGTCACCGGCCCGACGGTGTTGACCGTGACGGCGTGGCAGGCGGCCAACCTGGCGCGGGAAGCATCGACGCACGGCGGAATCACCGGGGCCGACCTCGACGCCGGTGTCCCCATGGGCCCCGACGCGCCGCCGTTCTCCGACATCATCGGTGGATGGATCTTGGCCACCAAGGATCCGGCCTCCGTAGCCGCCGGTCGCCTCCTGGGTTCGCCCGACTGGCACCAGTCGAAGGACATCGTGTTCCCCTACGAGGTGCTCGAGCTCTTCGTCGGCGATGCGGTGCAACACATCGTGAGGCCACACACGGCCGCGGCGAGTCGCGGTGTCGAAGGGGCCGACCATGAGGTCGCCCGGCTCGACGCGGCGCGGTCCGAGGTCGCACCGATCCTCACTGCGCCCTGTAGCACTATCGCGAACTTCTTCGAAACGATCCTGAGCACGGTGTTCAACGCGCTCAAACTCGACCCGACCGCGGTTGCCGACTGGGTGAGCGGGAAGCTCGGCGGTGGCGCTCTGGGCGCGATCGTCGGCGGGGCTTTCGGATGGCTGGCGTCGGCATGGAACCGGGCCGTCGAGCTCGCGAAGGCCGCGACCGAAACGTTCCTGACCCAGCTCACGCAGCCGGCGGTCAACCTGCTCCGGCTCGCGATCGGCGCGGTCGCCACGTTCACGACGGTCGTGAGCTACATAAAACGCTGGAGCGCGGCCGTGGCGGCCGACCCGCCGGCGAACTCGTTCAACGTCACGCGTACGCCACCGCATACGGGATCCTTCACGGTTGCCATCAACAAGAACGACGAGCTCGCGAACTGGCCACCGCAGCTCGTGGACTGCGCGACGGTCGTGGGTGTGACCTTGCCGACGCTGTCACGCGCCGGACTGCCGGCCACGTGGACGGTCCTCGAGCCCGAGAGTCTGGTCTCTATCGATCAGCCGAAAGGGCCGCCGTTCACCGGACCGCTCGACGACAAGCTGACCAACACACTGAACTACACGACCGGAAGCGAAGACGCGAAGACCGCCAAGACCGGCATCCTCGTCGCGCCGATGATCAACGCGACGGTCACGGTGCGCCGGACCGAGGTGCAGGAGCTCCGCGACCTGGTCACGAAGTTCCTCGCGAATCAGGCGCCTCCGTTTCTCCGGGCGATCGTCGCCCCGATCTTCGCGTCGTACATCGAGCTCGCGACGAAACAGCTCGACGCGCTGGTCGGCGTCGACGGTTCGGACATGATCGTGGTCAGTCACCATGTGCCCAAGCCACCGAAACCGAAGCCGGCACCGCCCAAGTGCGTCGCGAACGGCACCTCGATTGCGACCGGTACGTACGCGACGACAATCCAGGCGACGATCATCACGTCGATGCACATCAACATTCCCGGCGGTCCGCAGATCCCGAGCGCCGGGGGCGGAACCGAGCCGCTGAGCGGCAGGGTCAGCATCACGTCGAACGGCCATACCGTCACCGGCACGATGAGCCTGGCCGGCTCCGGTACTTCGCACGTCGGACTCCCGGGCGCCGTGAACGTGCACTCGAACGACCGCGGCACCTTGAACGGCACGGTCTCCGGACCCGCGACCGCACCGGTCTTCAGCGGGACGCTCGCGGGCGAGTGGGCGTCGTTCGATGCGCCGGTCATCAACGGATCCGGCAGTGCCGCCAACACCGTCCACGCGAGCCTGCACATCACCCGGGCGGACTGCACCTCGATCTCGGGCGACGTCGTTGCAATGTTCCGTGACTTCGCGGCACCCGTCGCGCAATACCTCACCATCAGCGGCGCCGGCACCTGGACGGCCCCGCGGACCTGACGCAGTACGGAGAAATCGGAAGTTCTGCGGTACGCGGCTCCTTGCGGCTCGCTCATCTACCCTGCTTCGCATGCGGGTCTGTGTGCTCGGGGTCCTCGAGGTCAGGCAGGACGACGAGGTCGTCTCAGTCGGCGGACCGCAGGCGCGACGGCTGGTTGCTCGGCTCGCCCTCGACCCCGGTCACCCCGTCTCGATCGACGCGCTCGCCGAAGCCGCGTGGGGCGACGATCAGCCCGCAACGGCGCGCCACACGATCGCAACGCACATCCTCCGCTTCCGGCGCGCGGGGTTGTTGATCGATACCGCGCCGGACAGCTACGTGTTGCGCACCCCGACCGACGTCGCCGATTTCGAACGGTTGGCGAAACGGGCACGATCGAACGGCACGCCGCGCCTCGCGGCGCGCGCGTACCGCCGTGCCCTCGAGCTCTGGCGCGGCGAGCCGTACCCCGAGCTGGCCGATGTCGCCGACCGTATGCCGGTCGCGGCGCGACTCGACGACCTGATCGCGGCGTTGCGTGAGGAGTCAGTCGGCGCGGAGCTCGACTCGGGCAACGCCGCGAGTTGGATCGACGGTGCCCGCGAGCTCACCGAGATCCACCCCTACCGCGAGCGAGGCTGGCAGCTGTTGATGCTCGCGCTCTACCGCTCGGGTCGACAGGCCGAGGCGCTCGACGCGTACGCCACCGCGCGGCGACGACTGATCGACGACCTCGGGATCGAGCCCGGCGTCGGCCTCCGCCAGATGCAACAGGCGGTCTTGGCCCAAGACCCGTCGTTGACCGCGGCGAGCACGGACGCGTCGGCGTCGCCGCATCCGGCCCGGGGCGCGGTACCTGCGACATCGACTCGCCTCATCGGTCGCACCACCGAACAGCGCGACCTGGACGAGGTGTGGTCGCGGGCGCGGCTCGCCACGCTCATAGGGCCGCCCGGCGCCGGGAAGACGCGGCTCGCAGTCGAAGCCGCCGGCCGGAGAGAAGGCGCGGTCTGGTACGTGCCGATCGAGCAGGTGCCGATCGGCCAGAGCGTGGCCGCGGCGATCCTCGATGTCGTCGACCCGTCGTCGTCGCGCCATCGATGCAGCCGCCGGCGTGTGCGACGCGCTCGCGGCTGCCGACGGCCTGCTCGTCCTCGACGGCTGCGAAGGGCGCAAGCTCGAGATCGTCACGATTGTCGACGAATTGCTGCAGGCGAGTCCGGCCTTGCGCGTGCTCGCCACGAGTCGCGTTCGTCTCGGCTCCGCCGATGAGGCGACGCTGCGCGTCGGCCCGCTTCCCGAGGACGACGCGAAGGCTCTCCTGATCGACCGCGCCCGACTCGTCGACCCCACGTTTGCCGTCGTCGATCCCGATACGGGAGACGTCGATCGCCTGTGTTCGCTCGTTGATCGCCTGCCGCTCGGCATCGAACTGGTCGCGAGTCATCTCCATCTGCTCGGCGTGCACGAGATGGTCGACCGGGTCGAGGCCGATCTCGGAAGCTGGGTCGGTCGATCGCCGGCCGGGCGCGGCCTGTGGGCCGCGCTCGACGCGAGCTTCGACGGACTCACAGCGAGTCAACAGGGAACACTTGTCGCCCTCGCCGTGATGGTCGGCGATGCCGACCTCGACCTCGTCGCGGCGGTCGCCGACGCGGCACCGTCCGACGTGTTCGACACCCTCGCCGCGCTCGTCGACGCGAGCCTCGTCCACGTGCGCAGCGGCGCGGGCCGCGGCCGCTACGAGCTGCTCCGAACCGTCGCTGTGCGCACGCTCGAGCGTGGACCGAGTGCCGATGTCGTGCAGGCCCGCGCCCGCTACGAAAGCACGGTCCTGCGAAGAACGACAGAGCTGGCGCACGAGCTGGCAAGCGCCGATCGCCGGCGGACGATGGAACGGCTCGACCGAGAGATGCCGCACGTGCGCGCGATCCTCGGCGCGATCGACACCGGAACACCCGACGCTCCTCACGCGACCGCGGGACTCGAGATCGCCGTCGCGCTCTACGACTACTGGCTCGGTCGTCACCCGGCGGAGGGTGCCGACTGGATCCGCCGCCTCGTCGACGGAGCCGACGCGAGCGACGAGCTTCTCGCCCGGGCCCGTCTCCTCCAAGGTCACCTCCTGTACTGGCTCACCGACTTCGACCATGCGACCGTGATCGTCGACGAAGCTCGGACTCGGTTCGCAAGCATCGGAGACGCGTTGGGCGAAGGCCGTGCACTTCGCCGGCTCGGGGCAATCGCGTCGGCCACCGACGATGTCGTTCGCGCCCGCAGCCTGATCGAGGCATCGCTCGACCGATTGGAAGCGGCCGGAGTCGACGCCGAGATCGGTACGACGCTGTTGCATCTGGGTTCGCTCCTTGCCGACGAGGGCGACGTCGGGCCCGCGGGCGCTGCACTCGAGCGCGCGCGCTCTCGATCGCGATTGCCGGTGGCGACCCGCTGGCGGAGGGCCACGCGCTGGCCGGGCTCACACTGGCTCATTGGAAGGCGGGCGACCTCCGCGCCGCTCGCCGGTGCGGAGACCGCGCGCTCGTGCGGTTTCGCGACCTGGGCCACCTCCCGACGGAGGGGACCGTTGCGTACCGGCTCGCAGCCGTCGAGCGCGGGCTCGGGCATCCCCATGTCGCCCGACGCCACGCACTTACGGCCGTGCGCGCCGGCGAGAAATCGGAGACCCGTACGACGGTGGCGTTCGGTCACATCAATCTCGCGCGACTCGCCCTCGACGCGGGTGAGACCGACGCGGCGCTGGACCATCTGGAGGCCGCCATCGGCGCGATCGACCCGGTCGCCGACCGTTGGGTGCTCGTCGACGCGTTGGAAGCCATAGCCCGGCTCCTCGTCGCAGTCGGAGAGACGGGCGCGGGTCAGCTCCTCGACGACGCGGCCGCGCTCCGCGCCGAAATTCGTCAGCCGGTCTCTCCCACCGAGCGTGCCGATGTCGACGCGGCGCGAGCAGGAGCCGCAATCGAACGCCGCGGCGACGGCGGCCGGACCGACGCGACCGTGGTGTACGCCACTGCGCTCCACTGTCTCTATCGGGCCGCTGACCAACCTGGAGGTCCCGTTCCGCTGCGCGAAGTCGGTGCCTGACCCGCCGACGAACGCCACAGGCGGCGGAGAGCGCCGCGGGTCGGGACAGATCAGCGGGCCGAGACCATGACGAAGTCGTCGCCCTGCTCGGCGAGCCGTCCTCGCGTCGGGTTTGAATCGCCGGCGAACGCTGGACGGCCGCGACGTATCGTGTGTTCGACCGCGAAGCCGCCGGCCGAGGCCGTCCGGTTGTCGACTACCTGGACTTGCGCGCCGCAGCTGTCGCGGGCGCGCGGCGAATCGCCTTCTTGGCCGGTGGTGCCTTGATCGCGGAAGTGGTCAGCCGGAATGACGTCGCAGGCCCGTCGGACGAGATCAAGGTCGTGTGCTTGTTCCCTTTGACGACCGTGACCCGTAGGCGTCCACCGACCGCCTCGACGTACTGCTCCAGGAGATCGACGGTGACATTCTTTGACCGTTCGATCGCGGCGATGCGCGGCTGGGATACGCCGAGTCGCTGGGCGAGGTCGCGCTGAGACAAACCGGCTTGTTCTCGCAGCGAGGTGAGGCCCGCAGCGAGGCGCAGCTCATCCTCGATCTCGGCGACGCGCCCGGCGGCTCCTGGCTTGGCGAGGACCTTCTTCTCCCAGGACTTGCTGCTCATCGTTTCCTCCTTCGCGTCTCGGCACTCTTCGTGGTCGGTGCCACTTGATGCTTCTCGAATCGTTGGTCAGCGATCGGGATATTGATCACATACCAACTGGTCCAGTCGTCGCTCTTGTCGCCACCGACCAGCAAGATGGCTCTGCGCTTGCGGTCGAACGCGAAGAGCGCCCGGATCTCGCTTCGGCCGGTTGAGCCCGGTCGAAGCTCCTTCATGTTCGAATGTGCACTCGCTTTGACGGTGTCGACGAGTGGTCGTCCGAGGCTTGGACCACGATCGCGAAGCGCGCGGGAGTCGTCGTGAGCGCTGCCGCCATCTTCGGCGAAGTCGCCGAATCTGTTCGCGAGACGAGACGCTTGTTCACATCGACCAACGCCTCCTCGACCGAATCGCGAACTGACCCACTACCCGCGGAACGAAGCGATGTCGCCGGCCGGGCGGAGTTCGCCCGCGTCGGTGAAGAGCAGGCCCGAAGCCCCTGCGGTCGCGATCACGTCGACGCCTTCGTCGGGCCCGGCAACGAATGCCGCCTTGGCGAGCACCTCGGCCATCCAACCCTGGGCGGTCACCACCGTCACTCCAGCCAAGCCGCTCGCCGCCGGTGCCCCGGTCCGGGGATCGAGGAGGTGGTGACGGGCCGTTCCGTCCGCGGCCTCCCACACCCGCTTCGTCCGCCAACTTGACGCGACAGCACCGGACTCGAGGTACAAGCGCGCACGCTCGCGGTTGAAGTCCAACGGGTCGGAGACCGCGATCACCCACGAGCCGCCATCGGGTGGAGTCCCGTCCACGCACACGTCACCGCCCACGCTCACCATCGCGCCGGTAGCGCCGGACTCCCGCAGCTCACCGACCACGAGATCGGACGCGAACCCCTTGCCGATGCCGCCCGGATCGAACGTCACTCCGCCGACGAGGCGCACGCTCCCGACGATTGGGTCCAGCACCACATCCGACGGCGGCCCCGAGGGCTGCGTCGCGTCCGTTTCCGGGCGGCGGGCCGCCGGCGCCCCGGGAGCACGCACCGGTTCCGACGCGCTGATCCGGGGCGGGGCGAGCTCCTCGAAGCTCCGGTCGTACCCAGCGTCTCGCAACTGGGTGAGCAGCGCGGGGTCGAAGCGGCCGGCTGTCATCCGCCGACCCTCCAACGCGAGTTCCACCAGCCGGTAGGTCTCCGGCGACACACGGACAGGTAGGCCTGGGCGCGCGTTGCATTGGCTGATCTCACTGTTGGGGAGGAAGCGGCTCCACCGCGACTCGAGCGCACGCAGTCGCGCGACCGCCCGATCGGCCAGTGCTTCTGCGTCGTCCGCGACGACGATGATCTCACCCTCGCTGCCCATCACCCCGAACGCGCGGGCGGCGACGGTCACGGCGCGACGAGCGGGAGGATGAGTGTGAACGTCGCTCCGTGCCCGACCCCGGGCGACGACGCCCGGATGTCGCCGCCGTGGGCACGGGCGATACCGCGGGCCACCGTCAGCCCGATGCCACTCCCGCCCGGTGGCCGGTCGAGGCCCGAGACGCGGAAGAACCGCTCGAACACCAGATCCAGGTCGGATGGCGCGATCCCGACCCCGTCGTCGCGCACCGCGACGGACGCCGTGCCTGCATCGCGGGCAGTGACGACCTCCACCCTTCCGCCCTGTGCGGTGTAGGTGAGCGCGTTCCCGAGCAGGTTGGTGAGCACCTGGAGCAGACGGTCGTGGTCGATCCGCACCGGGAGCTCGGGACCGCCGGCGATCGCGATCGCCACACCCTTGTCGTCGTACTGCGGTCGGAGACGGGCGATCGCCGCCTCGGTCAGCTCGTGCAAGTCGATGTCGACGAGGTCCAGGTCGATCGCGCCCTCTTCCGAGCGCGACAGCGTGGCGAGGTCGGTGGCGAGGTGTTGGAGGCGGGCAAGCTCCTCGGCCACGCTCGAGAGCACTTCCTCACTCGGCTCGAACACACCGTCGAGCACGCCCTCGACGTATCCGTTGGCGACCGTGAGCGGCGTGCGCATCTCGTGCGCCACCTCCGAGATGAGCCGCGCGCGGCGCCGTTCCGTCGTCTCGAGTGCCTCGGCGAGGCGGTTCACATCACGCGCGAGCGCGGCGAGCTCGAGCTCCGCCGGCTCCGCGATCCGTTCGTCATAGTGGCCCTCCGCGAGGCGGCGCGTGGCGGCGCGCACCTGACTGACCGGCTTGAGGATGCGACGAGCGACGAACAACGCGATCAGTGCCGCGACCACGGCGCTGAGCACGATGGCGATCGGAAGCGCCTTCCAGAGCGCGTGACCGAACGCGGCGCGCGACTCCGCTTCGATCTCTCCATGCTCACCGGCCTCGCGGATCCGAGCCGTGAACAGATCGGGGGCGTGTATCGCGATGGTGACTACGAGCGTGACGACGGCCGTTACACCCACGATCGCGTAGGAGCCGAAGAGGCGGACGTCGAGCCGTCGCCATCGGCTCATCGCGGTTGACCGAGGAACCGGTAGCCGACGCCGCGAACCGTGCCGATGATCTGCGGGGAATCGGCCGAGTCGTCGAGCGCGCGCCGGATGCTCCGGATGTGGACGTCCACCACCCGCTCGTCGCCGTAGAAGTCCCAGCCCCACACCTTCTCGATCAGCTGGCGACGGGTGAACGCGCGCCCCGGCGCCCGCGCGAGCGCAGCGAGCACGTCGAACTCGAGGGCGCTGAGCGCGACGTGATGGCCGTCGCGGATCGTCTCACGCCGGACTGGATCGATCTCGAGCCCGGCGAACACGAGGCGCTCCGCTCCATCGACGGCCGGCGCACCGCGCGACCTCCGCAGCCCCGCCTTGATCCGCGCCACGAGCTCGCGGGGGCTGAACGGCTTGGTCAGGTAGTCGTCGGCCCCGACCGAGAGCCCGACGATCTTGTCCACCTCGTCGGCCTTCGCCGTGAGCATGATCACGTACACGTCCGACATCGCCCGGAGCTGGCGCAGCACCTCGATGCCGTCGAGCACTGGCATCATCACGTCGAGCACCACCAGGTCCGGTTCGTCCGCGCGAGAGCGCGAGCGCCTCGGCACCATCGCGCGCGAATGCGACGTCGTACCCCTCGGCCTCGAGATAGCGGCGCACCACGTCGCGGATGCCGGCCTCGTCGTCCGCCACGAGGATCCTCGGTGTACCCGCGGCGCTCACGATCCCGACGGTAGTGCGGGCGTCCGCATCGGGACGAGGGCCGGCCGTGCCTTCACGAAGGCTTCACGGACGTTCACCCCGACGCTTCACTCGACCCCGGTTGAATCAATGCAGCGCACTGACGCGGACGGTCGGCCCGCCCGCCGGCGGCCCGTCCAGGGAGGAACCCATGAACCGCAAGACCGCACTCGCCACTGCTGCAGCCGTCACCATGACCCTGCTTTCCGGTGTCGTCGCGGTGGGCGCTCAGACCGGCGCGCTCGGGCTGGGCGGTTCGCCCGCACCCGCGATTGCACAGCCCGTTGCCGCTCCCACCGCGACCGGCACCGCCCCCGTGGCCCAGACGGCAAGGGCGACCCGTTCGAATTCCGACCACGAGTACGAGCACGAAGGACGTGAATCCGATGACTGACGACATCACTGCAGCCGACCGGGCCGAACGGATCCGGCGGCTCCAGGAACGTCGGGCCGCGACGGGTACCCGCACCGCGGCCGCGACGACCACGACCACAGCCGGCGCGCGCTCCACGACCACGAGGACGGCGATGACCCGGCGAGGGCACCCTGCGGCGGCGACCCGGATCCTCCTCGCCGGCATCAGCGTCGCGTCGTTCTTCGGGATCGCGGGAAGCGTCGCCCTGGCCAACGGCGCTACGACCTCGGCGGCCACCACGCCCGTCGCGGCGACACCAGTGGCCGCATTGCCGGCGACTGCAACCGCGAGCGCGGGTACCGCCGCGGCCGCGAAGGCCGGCGCCGCGAGCGCCGCGGCGCCGGCCGTGACAACTCGCGGCAGCTGACCGGAACGCGTGGGAGACTCGACCGATGGGAACCCACGTCTGGTGGGACACGGCCCGGGCGGCCGGAATCATCTCCTGGGCACTCGCGTCGCTGGCCGTCATCGGCGGGCTCCAGCTCTCCACGCGGCTCGTCCGCAAGCCGGCACCCGCCTGGGTGCTGGACGTTCACCGGTTCGTCGGTGGGCTCGCCGTGATCTTTACGGGCGTACACATCCTCGGTCTCCTGCTCGACCCGTTCATCGACTACGGGCCCGTGGAGCTGCTCGTCCCGTTCGCCTCGGCGTACAAACCCGGTGCGGTGGCGCTCGGGGTGGTCGCGTTCTACCTGCTCCTCGCCATCGAGCTCACGTCCCTCGCGATGCGCAAGCTCCCGCGCAAGGTCTGGCACGGCGTGCACCTGTCGAGCTACCTGCTCTTCGTGGTCGCGACGGTGCACGGCATCACGGCGGGAACCGACCGCAGCAACGTTTGGTTCCAGTGGGCCTGCCTGCTCACCGCGGCGCTCGTGCTGTTCATGACCTTTGTGCGGATTCTCGCGCCCCGCCGCGATCGAGTCGCGCCAGGTCGACTGCCCACAGGGTGAGGCCGATCGCCAGCTCGTCGCCGGTTCGACGAGATGCGCTTCGCGATTCGTCGATGCAGTTGGTGACGTGTTTTCGCAGGATGTCTTCGATAGGGACGGCATCGTGATGCAATGTGTGTGGACGATCTTGGAGGGGTCGAGTGTCGAACGCGTGCGCATCGAATCCCGACTCCGACACACCCAACACTCGCCAGGCGACCTGGATAGGAAGTCCTTCTGCGGCCATCACTTCGATCGCCGCGAACCGTCTCTTGGGTCAGGGCGCTCCTTCAACAGCTCTGTCGCGCGTCGGTGCACCGCCAGCTCGGTCTCGAGTTCACGAATGCGTTTACGAGCCACGAAACGCGACTAACTCCGCTCGTTCGCCCGTCGCCAGACCCGCTTCTAGGCCACAGTCGATGCGGTCCTGTCGACGCCACGAATAGATCGTCTGCTCGCTGATCCCGAGATCGGTCGCGACGCCGGCGATCTTGCGTCCCGAGCCGACCAGATCCAACACGCGGCGACGGAACTCCGCAGGACAACCCTGCCTTGCCATGCTGTCCTCCCAAGACGGAAGGCAGGATCAGAATCCAGTTACCCGACTCCACGAAAACCGGGGCAGACCACTCCCGACCTTGGAAACGGCGATGGAGACATGACGAAACACGTCCCCCTTACTCGGGGACGCGGAGTATCGCGTGGTCGACCACGAAACCGCCGGTTGATGCGGTCCAGTTGGCGATTACGCGGACTTGCGCGCCGCAGCTCCCGCGGGCGAGCGACGGATCGCCTTCTTGGCTGGTGCCTTGATCGCAAGAGTGGTCGGCCGTGGAGGCAGTCGGCGGGCACCTACGCGTCACCGTCGTCAAAGGCACCAAGCACACGACCCTGATTTCATCCGACCGGCCTGCGACGACATCGACTGCTCGTCTTGTGCCGGTCGTACACATTCAGATGCTCATCGTGTGTATACTCGCATCGTGCGAACGAACATCGTGATCGACGACGAACTCTTGGCTGAGGCACAGCGTCTCTGTGGTGCGTCGACGAAGCGTGCAACCGTCGAGTTCGCATTGCAGGACCTCGTACGTCGCCGCGCCCGACGCAAGGTGCTCGATCTGCAGGGACGGGTCGAGTGGGCTGGTGATCTCGGGAAGTCGCGTCGCTCGGCGTGATCGTCGTCGATACCAGTGTCTGGATCGACTTCTTCGCGGCGCGACCAATGCGGGCGTCGAGCGATTCGTCGCGCTGATCGATGACGACGCGGGCATCGCGATCACCGATGTGATCCTGACCGAGATACTGCAAGGTTTGCGTTCCGAAGCGGACGTTCGTCGGGTGGAGCGACGGCTGGAACCTTTCGAAGTGCTGCAACTCGCGGAGCTCGACGACTATCGCCGCGCCGCGAGCCTCTATCGGGGCGCCCGGCGCAAAGGGATCACGATCCGCCGAACACTCGATTGCCTCATCGCATCCGTGTGCATCCGCGAGGACGTTCCGCTGTTGCACGCCGACGCCGATTTCGACCGCCTTGCGTCGTGCAGCTCCC
Source organism: uncultured Actinomycetes bacterium (assembly GCA_963761055.1). GTDB lineage: Bacteria > Actinomycetota > Acidimicrobiia > IMCC26256 > PALSA-610 > PALSA-610. Next base: position 68,723 of record CAVXFO010000005.1, read on the forward strand.
TGCGACTCGCGTGAGCAACGCGGCGGATCAACGCGCGACGCCTGCGGAGGCCCTCGCGCTCGTCATGGGTGACGGTCATGGTTCGCGCCGGCGCGGGCACGACCCGCCGGCGCGATTCGGGGGTCTTCGCTTCGCGTGGCGCCGAGGGTGATGGTGGTTCCCGCGGAGCCCGCGAGGATGGCGGCCGCGTCGGACAGCGATCCGATCGCGGCGGCCCGGCCGGTGGCAGCGACGAATTGTCGACAGGCGTCGATCTTGGGTCCCATGGATCCGGCCGGGAACTGCACATCGGCGAGTTCGTCGAGGTCGACGTTGTGCAGAGGCACGGCTTGCGGTGTTCCGAAATGGGCCAGCACCGCGGCCACGTCGGTGAGCACGAGCAGCCGGTCGGCATCGACCGTGATTGCGAGGAGTGCGGCCGTGAAGTCCTTGTCGATCACGGCTTCGACGCCACACAACTGCCCGTGGTCGTCGGTGATGACCGGAGCCCCGCCGCCACCGCCGCAGATCACGACCGATCCGGTCCGCAGGAGTTGCGTGATCGAATCCTGTTCGACGATCCGCTGCGGTCGGGGTGACGGGACAACCCGCCGCCACTGGGCTCCGTCGGCGGCGACCCTCCAGCCATGCCGGCGGGCCAGCTTGTCGGCGTTCGCTCGGCTGTACTCGGGCCCGACGAACTTCGTCGGTTCGGCGAACGCCGGATCGTCCGCGTCGACGAGCGTCTGCGTGATGAGACTGACGATGCGTTTCGTCACGCCCACGTTGCGCAGCGACTGGGCGAGCCAGTAGCCGATCATTCCTTGTGTCTGCGCGCCGAGCACATCGAGCGGGTACGGGTGCGTCAATGACGCATCGTCGGTGCTTTCCAGCGCGAGCATGCCGATCTGTGGACCGTTGCCATGACATATGACGAGATCGTTGTGCTCCGCGAGTGGAGCGAGCGCCTGCGCGGCAGTCCGGATATGCCGGAGTTGGATGCCGGCGTCTGGTTTCTCGTCGCGTTCAAGGAGTGCATTCCCGCCGAGCGCGGCGACGATGCGCACGTCAGTCGGACAGCGCGGCGACGAGGACCGCCTTGATGGTATGGAGCCGGTTCTCGGCTTGATCGAACACGATGGAGCGCGACGATTCGAAAACGTCGTCGGTGACTTCGGCTCCGTCGAGTCCGTACTGATCGAACAGGCGCCGCCCGAGTTCGGTGTCGCGATTGTGGACCGAGGGCAGGCAATGCATGAACCTCGTGTCGGGCTTGCCGGACGCGAGCATGACCTGGTCGGTGACCCGGTACGGCAGGAGCAGTGGAACCCGTGCGTCCCACTGCTCGGTTGCTTCGCCCATGCTGACCCACACATCGGCGTACACGAAATCGACACCCGCCACGCCTTGACCGACGTCGTCGGTCACCTGCACCCGTGCCCCGCTCGTCGCCGCCAGCGCCCGCGCCGTACTGACGACATCGTCGGGTGGCCAGAGCTCGCGGGGAGCCGCAATGCGCACATCCATGCCGACGAGCGCGCCGGTGATCAGGAGTGAACGGGCGACGTTGTCGCGACCGTCACCGATGAAGCAATAGGCGATCTCCTCGACCGCGCCGGGATGATGTTCGGTCATGGTGAGGATGTCGGCCAGCATCTGGGTGGGATGCCAGGAATCGGTGAGCCCGTTCCAGACCGGTACGCCGGCGTGATCGGCCAACTCCTCCACGCTGTGTTGTGTGAAACCCCGGAACTCGATGCCGTCGAACATGCGGCCCAAGACGCGAGCTGTGTCGGCGATCGACTCTTCCCGGCCGATGTGGGATCCCTCGGGACCGAGGTAGGTGGTGCGCGCGCCTTGGTCTGCGGCCGCGACCTCGAACCCACAGCGGGTGCGGGTCGAGCTCTTCTCGAAGATCAGCGCAAGGTTCTTGCCCGTCAACCGAGGCCGCTCGGTCCCGTTGGCCTTGGCCACTTTGAGCTCGGCAGCGAGGGCGGTCAGCGCAAGGAACTTGGTCTTGGCGAGGTCGAGTGTCTTGAGCAGGGAGCCGGGGTGACGGTTTGTCGTCGTGAGACCTGTCATGTGGTCGTCCTCAGATGCCGTCGCGTTGGATAGGACAGGTCATGCAGCGAGATCCTCCGCGTCCACGTCCCAGTTCGCTGCCCGGGATGCTGATGACCTCGATGCCGTGCTCACGCAACATGTTGTTCGTCACGGTATTTCGTTCATACCCCATCACCACGCCGGGCGCGACGGTCAGGAAGTTGTTGGCGTCGTCCCATTGTTCTCGTTCGGCCGCGCGGGCGTCCTCGTCGGCGGACAGCACGCGGACCTTCTCGATACCGAGGGCCTCGGCAATGGCGGCGAACACGTCGTCGCGGCGCTCGACATGCATGCCGCCAGTGTCGTGCTCGACGATTTCTTCCGGGTCGGCCGGTGTGACTACCCATGCTCGCATGGTTGCGGGGTCGAGGTCCGGGTAGCGCACGAAGGTATCGACATCGATCATCGTCAAGACGGTGTCGAGGTGCATCAACGCGTGCGACTTCGGTAGCTGCACTGCGATGACCGTGGTTGCCTGACTGGAGCGGAACAGTGCACGGGCGAGGATCTCCACGCCCATCGGGGTTGTGCGCTCGCCCATTCCGATCAGCACGACACCGCTGCCGAGGACGTGAATATCTCCGCCTTCGAGTGTGGCGGGTTGATGGCTCGTGTCGTCGTCGCCGTAGTAGATCGGGAACGAGGCGTCGGCGAACAGCGGATGGAACCGGTAGACCGCCCGGCTGTGAAGCGATTCGCGCTGGCGCGCGGCTTTCGCCATCGGGTTGATCGTGACTCCGCCGTAGATCCACGCCGAGTTGTCGCGCTGGAACAGCGTGTTCGGCAGGGGCGCCAGCACGAAGTCGTCCAAATCCAGCGTCTGCCACCGCAGGCTCCGTACCTTCAGCGGCGACAAGTCCGACCGAGTCACGCCGCCGATGAGCAACTCGGCCAGTGTCGCGGCGTCGGCATCGTCGGCGAGCGCACGGAGCGGTCCGGCCAAGGTGGGTCCGACCAGCTCTGCAGTGAAAAGACGATCAAGCACAAATGCCCGAGCATCGGGGCGCTCGAGTGTCTGCGCAAGCAAGACGTCGAAGTGATGAACCGTGACATCGTGATCGCGCAGCAACTGAACGAACGTGTCATGTTCTTCTCGGGCCTTCGCGGCCCACAACACATCATCGAACAGCAACTCTTCACAGTTGCTCGGTGTCAGACGACTCAGCTCCAGGCCCGGCCGGTGCACGATCGCTTCACGTAGCTTGCCAACTTCGGAATGCACGCCGAGGGTTCGGGTCACAGCCTTCTCCTCAATCGAGGTAAGTCGGGGGCCGATTGCGTCGGCCACACGGTACGGGCGATCAGAACACGTTGGGCCTCGCGGCCACGGGGAGTGCGCGCTCGGGATGACCGTCCGGTGCACGCCGCGACCGTCATCTCGCCATTCCTCTGACGCGCACGGACAGGCAGGTGACACACCCTTCGAGCTTCTCGAACTCGCTGATGTCGACGGTGACGGGCGTATAGCCGAGTTCGGCGAAGAGATCTGCGCTGCGAGGGCAGTCGGTTGCCATGAGGAGCTTCCCTCCGCCCAACAGCACGACGTGCGCGCCCGACTCCTCGGGGACGGGTACGAAGCGCGGAAAGAACTGCGGGTCGTCGACCAAGGGCGCGTACCCGATGATCGAGCCGTCGGGCAGCGCGGTGACGGCCGACTTCAGGTGCAGCACCTTCGTCAACGGAACGGCCACGACCCGCGCGCCCAACGGCTCGAGAATCGCGCGCAGCTGGCGGATACCTGTGGCGTTGGTGCGGCCTCCGCGGCCGACGTAGACCGTGTCGCCGACTTTGAGGACGTCGCCGCCGTCGAGCGTTCCCGGTGCGTGAATGCGGTTGAGCGAGCACCCGAGATCGTCGAGCGCCTTCTCGACGTCGATGATCTCGGGCTTGCGCGAATCGGCACCGGGTCTCGTGATCACGGCCACGTTCTTGAACATGACCACCGTGTCCTCGATGAACACGGCGTCCGGGCAGTCGTCGGCGGCCTGCACCTCGACCGTGTGCCAGCCGGCCGCCTCCATCGCCTGTACGTACTGCTCCCACTGCATACAGGCGAGGTGCGGGTCGACCGGCACCCGGTCGATGTGGGTGACGATGCCTTCGGCGAGTCTCGGCCCGGGCCGACGGACGAGTGCGATCGGGCTCGCCATGATGTCGCGCCTACGCCTCGGCGAGGGCGGCTTCGGCAAATTGCTGATCCGTCATCTCCACGGGTTCCGGTACTTGTCCGAGCCGCTCCCGGCGGGCCTTCAAGAAGGCATAGAGGGGGATGCCGACGAGGAAGAGCACCATTGCCTGGTAGACGGCCTGGTAGCCCGAGGCGAACGTCACCCAGAGCGAGAAGAGCAAGCTCGTCACCGAGATCGCCACGTCGCGGGCAAGCACCCAACCCTGCACCCTGCGGCGACGCGACACGAGGTATGCGAGTTGCGCGCACGCGGAGAGGAAGTAGGGGATCGCGACGGTCACGACCGAGAGGTACACGAGGTATGTGAAGACCTTGAGACCGGTCCTGCCGCTGTAACTCCAGCCCATGAGTACCGAACCCACCAGAGTGGAAACGACGATGCCGAACCAAGGGACGTTGTTCTTGTTGACCTTTGCGAACGAGTTGAGGAACAGCCCGTCCTTGGCCGCCGCGTACGGCATCTCGGCGGTCACCAACGTCCATCCGTTGAGCGCACCGATGCCCGAGATCACCGCGGTGAGCGCGACGAGCTTGCCCGCCCAGCCGGCGCCGCCGAACATCGTCTTGAACGCGGCGACGAACGGTGCGCCGTCGTTCACGAGCTGGGTGTGGGGCACCAGACCCATGATCACCGCCGTCACGGCGATGTAGAGCAGGCCGCTGGCCGCGGTTCCGTACACGGAGGCCCGGCCGACGTTGCGTCGCGGATTCTTCACACGACCGGCCGCGATCGACGCGCACTCGACTCCGATGAACGAGAACAGCGCGACGCCGGATGCGATACCGATGCCGTCGTAAAGGCTTCCACCTGATGCGTTGAACGGACCGAAGTTCGCCGACGTGACGAAGAACCAGCCGACCACTGCAACGAGGAGCAACGGAAGGAACTTGAGGACCACCGTGATGTTCTGGAACCACGCCATTTGGCGGACACCCGCGAGATTGATCGCAGCGGGGATCCAGAGCCCGGTGAGTGCGAGCGCGAAGCTGGTCCACGCCGACGGGTTGCTGATACCGAACAGCGATTCGACGTACAGCACCCACGACGCGACGATCGCCGCGTTCCCGGCCCAGCAAGTGATCCAGTAGCACCACGCGGTGAGGTAGCCGGCGAAGTCGCCGAACTCGTGACGCGAGTAGGCGTAGAGGCCGCCCTCGACGTTCGGGACCCGTTTCGTCAGCTGACCGAACAGCACGCCCAGGAGCACGGCACCGAGCGCGACCACGCCGAGCGTGACGATGCCCGCCGTGCCCGCGCCCGCCATTACGGCAGGCATCGTGAACACGCCAGTGCCGATGATGCTGCCGATCACCAAGGCTGTCGCCGACGGCAGGCCCAGCATCTTCGCCTGACCATCGGCCGGAGATACTCCGTTGTGTGGAGCTCCAGGTGTCGCCGCCGGAGCATCGAGTGTCGCCGTCATCGGTCTCTCCTCGCACGGTCGGCGGCACGACGCCACCGTCTTTGTCATCCTGGCGACGGCTGCGAACGGCCTTCAGGGGCGAAAGTCCCCGGTGAGGGCGCGCAAAGGCCCGTCCCACGCTACGCGTCGCCGTTCCGCGTACACCAGGTGACGATGCGGTCACGGACGACACGACCTTTCTCGGAGCGCCCGGCGGTTGCAGGAGTGTGGGAGGTGGTGACACGTAGCGGGACGGTCGAGCGGTCACCGGGGTCAGGAGGTCGCGGGTTGGAATCTTGCCAGCCGACCGGTCGGTACAGGTAGGGGACGACCCGCAGGGCAGCCGAGGTCGTACGGCGGGGAGCGATCCAGGTCGGCGAACGACCACCAACCCTCGGATCCGGATTCTGTTGGACCGACCGGTACAACATCTACTATTCCTAGGGCCGTGCGGGACGGTGTAACCGACGACGACCCTTCGACCTCCTCCACGCCGGCGCGACCCGCGTGACGATGTGGTGACCCGCATGGCAACGGCGAAGACCAGTAGCGCGAGTGGGAGGCTTTCATGCAGGACGTGATCGGCAAGGTCGCGATCGTCACCGGCGGCGGGCAGGGGATCGGTCGTGCGCTGGTGGAGAAGTTCTGCGCAGAGGGGATGAAGGTCGTGGTTGCCGACCTCGTGCCGGAGCTGGTCGACACGACAACCGGCGAGCTGCGTACCGGCGGATATGAGGTGACCGGTGTCGTGACCGACGTGCAGAGCCTCGAGTCGGTCGTGGCGCTGCGGGACGCGACACTCGATAGGTACGGCGCGATCCATCTGCTCTGCAACAACGCGGGTATCGGTTCGGCGTCGGAAGGCCAGATCTGGGACCACCATGTGAACGACTGGCGCTGGTCGTTCGACGTGAACGTCATGGGTGTCGTGAACGGCATCAATGCCATCGTTCCCACGATGCTCGCCCAGGACGTCGAGGGTCATGTGGTGAACACGACGTCGGGCAACGGAGGCTTCACGCCGCTGATCAACAGTGCCGTCTACGCGGCGACGAAGGCTTCGGTGACCACGATCACGGAGTGTCTGTGGGGCCAGCTCCAGGAGGTGGGTGCGAAGGTCGGCGCGTCGTTGCTCTACCCGTCGACGCGCACGCCGGGCATGCTGAACACCGGCATCTGGCGGCCCGGTGCGAACCGGCCGGAGCGCTACGACCGGCCCGGAGCACCACCCAAGGAAGGACGCGACGCGCTCACGCCGTTCCTCGACCGGATGAAGGCCGTCGGTCAGGAGGTGCCGTTCGCGCCACTGTCGGAGGTCGCCGATTTGTGCTTCGAGGGCATCCGCTCCAACACGTTCTGGATATCGCTGCCGAACGACGCGCAGGCCGAAAAGCTTCGCGCCCGCGCAGAGTCTCAGATCGCCCGTAGCGATCCCGAGTACCTGCTCGAACGGAACATGATGACGTCACGGCCGATCGACGAGAAGCGCATCGACCCGGACCAGTGAAAGGCGGCGACCGTGGTTTCGATCTTGTCGCAGTACTGCATCAACGTGCGGGACCTCGATCGGGCGATCGAGTTCTGGAACGGTGTCGTCGGTATCGACGTGCAGAGCTACACCGACATCCCGACCGCCCGTGAGGCGGTGCTCCAGTCGCCGCACGGCGGGAGCCGCATGCAGCTCGCGCAGCAGCTCGATCGGGAAGGGCCCATCGACATGGGCACTGCGATGTGGAAGCTGTACGTGAACACCGACGACTGCCGAGCCCTCTACGACAAGGCGATCGCGGCTGGTTGCGACTCGGTGACGCCGCCGCAGAGACTCGACCGGTGGCCCGTGACGGTGGCGTTCGTGAAGGACTTCGACGGGTACCTCGTCGAGTTCATCGAGTATCACGAGGGCACCCCGGCGGGCGTCCCGGATCCCAAGCGGGTCGCGTCGGCGAGCGGGCCGACATGACCAGGCCGCCGGGGAGCGACCGGAACACGCGGGAGTCGCGCCACCATGCGGCAGGATTGTAAGGACCAACGGGCCCGGCAACGACGTGGAGGTTGTACATGGAGCTCGGTCTCGACGGAGCGACGGCGGTCGTCGTCGGTGGAACGCAGGGCATGGGCCGCGCCGCGGCTGAGTGCTTCGCCACCGATCACACGAAGGTCGGTGTGATCGCGCGTACGCGTGGCGACCTCGATCTGACGACCGCGCGCCTGCGCGCCGGAGATCCGAGCGAGATCGGACCGGTCATCGCTTTCGTCGCGTCGCGCCGGAACAGCTACATGACCGGCGCGAACATCAACGTCGACGGCGGCTCCGACTTCTGCTGAACCAGGGCAGGACCAAACCGCGTCGCGCGACCCGGTCTGCACATTCCTCTAGCGTCCGATACTGCTGAGGCGGTCGGAACGACCCTGGAGGAGCGGCTATGGAAAGGCGGCGGCCGCGTGCAGCAGCGGTGGGAATTCACGCTCCGCCCCCACTTCGTGACCGCCCAGCACACGTCCGTCGCCGTCAACGACGACGGTCCCGGGCGCGTCGGTGGAGTACGACGCACACAGCGCCGACTGGGTACTGCCCGGTCGCGACTACGACAACTCGCGCCGCGACCGCCGATTCGACGATCAACTCGACGAACGTCGACCAGCTCGAGCTGGCGTGGTCGACCGACCTGGCGGGATCACTCACCACCGTCCCCTTGATCGTGGGCGACACGATCTATGTCCAGGACGGCACCGGCGTCATCAGCGCGATCAATCGCGCGACCGGGCACCTTCGGTGGAAGACGAAGGCCTACGGCTTCACGATCGGGCCGTTCGGGGTAGCGGTCGCCGACGGTCGCGTGTTCGCCACCCACGGCTCGACCGGCGTCGTCGCGGTCGACGCCAAGACCGGCTCCGAGCTGTGGGTCCGCGATGTCGCGGCGACGAAGACAACCGGTTTGGACATTCAGCCCACGGTGTTTCGCGGCACGGTGCTCGTCGCGACCGTTCCCGTCAGCATCTCCGGCATCTACACGCCCGGAGACCGCGGTGTGCTCTACGCCCTCGACGCCGCCACGGGTAAGCCCCGCTGGAGCTTCGACACGGTCAAAGGCGATCTGTGGGGTCATCCCGACGTCAACTCGGGCGGCGGCGCGTGGTATCCGCCGTCGATCGACCCGGCGCGCGGGCTCGTCTATTGGGGTATCGCGAACCCGGCACCGTTCCCCGGAACGAAGGAGTATCCGAACGGATCGAGCCGCCCCGGACCCAACCTGTACACAGATTCTGCCGTCGCCCTCGACGTCTCGACCGGCACGCTGCGCTGGTACCACCAGGTGCATCCGCACGATCTCTTCGACCGCGATCTCGTGCACACGATGATCGCCCGACTCGCCGGCGGCCGCGAGGTCGTGATCGCGACGGGGAAGGGCGGTCGAGTCGTCGGGCTGGATCCCGGAACCGGCAAGCAGCTCTGGTCGACGGCCGTCGGTGTGCACCAGAACGACGACCTCACGTCGCTGTCGAAGACGACGACCATCGCGCCGGGCACCTACGGGGGTGTGCTCACACCGCCTGCCAACGCGGGCGGCACGGTGTACGTCGCCACCGTCAACGCGCCCACACCGCTGCCGCCCGACAACCCGTCGTACTTCGGGGCCACGCTCGGCCAGCATCCGGGCGACGTCGTCGCGCTCGACGCCTCGACCGGCAAAGTGCGTTGGGACACGAAGGTTCCCGGCGATCCGCTCGGCGGAGCGATCGTGGTCAACGACCTCGTGTTCACCGCACTGATCGACGGCGACATCGTCGCGCTCGACCGTACGAGCGGGAAGATCGTCTGGAAGGTGAAGGCGCCGGGCGGGATCAACGGCTGGATGTCCGCGGCCGGCGACCTGCTCGTCGTCCCGGTCGGCAGCGCGAAACCGCCCGGGGTCGTTGCCTACCGGCTCCATTGACGCAGGCGATCGGTCTGTCGTGGCTCCGGCGGCCGACTCGCGGTCCGTTGGACGGGTAAGGACGTTTCCGTCTCAGCGCGCTTGCCGGCGACGGCTCTTGGACGGCGACGAAGAGTTCTTGAGCGATCCGGCTGACGCCGTCGCGGCGCAGACCGGGGGAGCCAGAGTTCCGGGCTCAGGTCGTCGCCGCCGGGTCAGGTGACGGCAACGACCAGGATCGCGACGTCGTCTCGCGCTCGGCCGTTGGGAAGCATGACCTCGATGAGATGGTCACAGAGCGCCTCGGGAGTGTCGGGACCGATCTCGCACGCGCGCGACGGAGTCGTTCCAGCCCTTCGTCGATCACCTCGGTGCGACGCTCGACGAGCCCGTCGGTATAGAGGACGAGCGTCGAGCCCGGCTCGATTCTGGCCTCGCCGCGACCGAACCGTGTCGCTACACCGAGGGGTGGATCACATTGGCCCTGTACGAGCTCGGTGCCACCGTCCGGGCGCCGGATGAGCACCGGGCAGTGCCCGGCGTTGGCGTAACTCCACGTGTGGTCAGTCGGGTTCAGGATCCCGTACACGGCCGTGATCATCATGCTGCCCTCGAACACGCTCACGACCTCGTTGAGGCGGTCGAACACAGTTTCGGGGGCGCTTGGGAGCGTGAGGGCGAGCGCGCGCAGGCTGAACCGGGCGGCCGCCATATGCGCGACGGCATCGAGGCCGTGGCCCGCGACGTCGCCCATTGCGAGTCCGACACACCCGTCCGGGAGCGGCACGACCGCGTACCAGTCGCCGCCGATGGCGAGGTTGCGTTCCGCCGGCACATACCGGCGAGCGATGGTCACGCCGTCGACAGTGGGTATCGACATGGGGAGCAGTGCCTGCTGCAGCACGTCGACGGCGTCACGCTCTCGCTCCAACGCGCGGGACGTTGCGCCCCGGTCGCGCTCGCGTTCGGTGACATCGATCGCGACGCCCGTCGTCCCGACCGGCGATCCGTCGGAGTCGGTCAGTACCGTCCCGCGACACTCGACGTAGTGCACCGACCCATCGGCCCAGACCGTGCGATGCAAGAGGACGTACGGGCCGGGATCGGCGAGCGCCCGTTCGACGCGGGCCAGGCAATCCGGTCGGTCCTCGGGATACAGCGCCGCGAGCCAGTCTTCGTACGTCCCGCCAAAAGTGCCGGGCGCGAGGCCGTGCAGCTCCTCCAGCCGGGCATCCCAGGTCGTGGTCCCGGCCACCATGTCCCAGGTCCAGGTCCCGAGCTGTGCCGCCTCGAGCGCCAACGCAAGACGCGAATCCACCGGAGAACCCACGTGCCTCCCATGCTGGGGTCTTCAGGCTACCGAGAATGATGCCCGGAGAGGGCCCCGGACCGGGTGAAGGTGCTGGTCGGAATCATGGTGCGCCGCGCCGCGCTACTTCGACGCGCGCCCGCGGCTCGGCGTGCGGGGCTTCGTGCTCTTCGGCGGGCGCGGAGGGGTGGGTACGAGCACGACGGGGATGCTGCTGCGGTTGATGACCTTGTGCACTGTCCCCCCGACGATGGCGTCGGCAACGCTGCCATGACTCTTCGAGCCGAGGACCAGCATCGATGCCTTCGCCTTCTTGGCGGCCCGGAGGAGCTCGGTCGCGGGATCGCCGCGCACCACCTGGGTCGTGTGTTCCACGCCCGCTCGGCGCAACGGCGCGGTCCACGCTCCGTCGAGGCACTCTGCGAACTCGGCGAGGACCTTGTCGATGTTGACTTGGAACGCCGACAAGCTCCAGAGCTCGGTGCGCGGGACCGAGTACACCGCGATGACGTGCGCGCCGTTCTCCTTCGCCTGAGCCGCGGCCCATTGCGCCGCGGCTTGTGAACCTCGGGAGCCATCGAGCCCGACGATGATGGTTTCCATGAGAACCTCCGAGAGGGTGAGAACGGTCGACCGAACACGCGGTGTCGACGGCGATCGGTGCCACGGCGTGAGTCGCCCGACGCTACCGGTTATGCGGACCCCCTCAACTGGGTAGCTGGTACGGGTGACGACCGGGCCGACTCTTCACCGCGATGAGCTCGAGGGCTACGCGCCGATCGAGGACTACGCGGTACTCGGCAACGGGCGTACGGTGGCATTGATCTCAGCCGCAGGGTCGGTCGACTGGTTTCCGATCCCGACCCACGACGCGACGCCCGTCCTGGGCGCGCTACTCGACCGACGTCGGGGCGGTGCGTTCGAGCTCTCTCCCCGCGACGACGGCGACGCGAAGCGGCGCTACCTTCCCGGAACGAACGTTCTCGAGACGACGTTCACGACTTCCTCCGGGGTTGTCACCGTCACCGACGTACTGACTCTGCACGACGGCGTCGCCGTGCCGTGGACGGAGTTGGTGCGATGCGTGAGAGCACGTTCGGGCCGGGTGCCGATGCGATGGCGATTCTGGCCGCGACGCGAATGGGGTGAACGACCTTTCGAGTTCGAGCCGGTGTCGGGCGGCGCGATCGCGAACGGTGACTCCCCGCAGCTGGCCTTGTTGTCGTTCGACGCGGGTGAGCCGAGTTTCGGCGGCGACCTCCGCGGCGAGTTCGTCGCCGACGCGGAGACCGTGAGAATGCTGGTCGTCGTCGGTGTCGACGACGAACCACTGCCGATACCGGATCGTGACGAGGTGGTCGAGCGAGTCGATTCGACCATCGACACCTGGGAACGATGGTCGCGCGGCATTACGTGTGACGGCCCTCGGGCGGGCGCCGTGCTGCGGAGCGCGCTGTGCCTCAAGACGCTGATTCATTCGCCGACCGGCGCCATCCTCGCGGCACCGACGACTTCGCTCCCGGAGCGAATCGGCGGTGCGCTGAACTGGGACTATCGCTACTCCTGGTTACGTGACAGCTCGTACACACTCGATGCGCTGCTCTCGGTCGATCTGGTCGAGGAAGCCCACTCGTCACTGTCGTGGCTCCTCCGGACCATCCGGGCTGATGCCCCGCAGTTTCGGCCCTTCTACAACATCGACGGCACCCGACCGGCGCCCGGAGGTGTCCTCGAATCCGTCGCCGGCTACCGGGATTCGCGACCCGTTCGCTCCGGGAACGGCGCGGCGCGCCAGCTCCAGCTCGGCAACTTCGGTGATGTCTTCGACACCGTGTACCGGTACGTCCGAGCCGGCAATCACCTCGACGGGAAGACCGCGACGATGCTCGGTGCAACTGCCGATCACGTGTGTGACGCGTGGAAGGAGCCCGACAACGGTATCTGGGAGCTCCGTGGCCGCCGGCTGCACTACACCGAGTCCAAGATGGGCTGTTGGTCGGCGCTCGATCGAGCCGTGCTCCTCGCGGACGCCGGTGAGATCGACGGAGCGCGTCGCGACGTATGGTCGAGCGCCCGTACCGACATTGCGGACTACGTCGAGAGCGAGACATTCTCGACGCGACACGGCTGCTACATGATGGCCACGGGGGATACGCGCATGGATGCTGCGGTGCTACGCGCGGTTCGCATGAGGTACGGCCACACCGAGCACCTCCGCTCGACCGTCGACACGATTGCGGCCGCGCTCTCGGCGGGCGGGCCGCTCCTGTACCGGTATTCCGGACAGGACGAGAACGAGGGTGCGTTCGTCGCGTGCAGCTTCTGGCTGGTCGAAGCCCGCGCCGGACTCGGTCAGATCGACGAGGCCGAGCGGTTGTTCGAGGCCATGGCGGCCTACGCGAACGACGTCGGGCTCTTCGCCGAGGAGATCGATCCCGGCACCGGGCATCAACTCGGGAACTTCCCTCAGGGCCTCAGCCACCTCGCGCTGATGAACGCAGCCGCGTCCATTGCGAAGGCACGCTCGGCGTCGCGGCCGGGCTGAGGCCGCTACGACGAGAGCTCGCTGATCTTGTCCCGGGCGATCGTCGCGAGCGTGGCGACCTTGTGGGGCTGGCCCCGCAGGAAGGCTTCGGTGAAGTGCTTCGCCTGTTCGTACGACACCTTGGCGGGCATCGGCGGCTCGTTGGGGTTCACCCGGCAGTCGATGATGCCCGGTCCACGGTGCGCGAGCAGCTCCGCGATCGCCGGCGCCACGCTGGCGGGATCGGTGATCTTGGCGCCGTACGCCCCGCAGGCCCACGCCCCAGGCGGCGAAGTCGGCTTCGGGCTCTTTGTGGCGCACCGCGTACTCCGGGTAACCGAGGACGATCTGTTCCCAGAGAATCTGGCCGTACGCGTTGTTGTTGTTGACGACGACCTTGATCGGCAGGTCGTTGCGCACCGCGGTGAGGAACTCCGCCATGAGCATCGCGAATCCACCGTCTCCGACGAACGCGATGACTTGCCGGTCGGGATACGCGTGCTGCATCGCGGATCGCGTAGGGAAGGCCGGGCGCCATCGTCGCGAGGTTCCCCGACAAGAAGAACCGGCGGTCGCCGCGGACGTGCCAGTGCCGCGCGGCCCACGTGGCGATCGTTCCTGAGTCGCACGTCAGGATCGCGTTGTACGCGGCAGCCTCGTCGAGGCAGTGCACGAGGTATTGCGGCGCGATCGGGTATCGGTCGGGATCCTCGAGCGCCGACATATCGCTCCGCCACTTGGTCATCGCGGATTGCGCGTCCTCGAGGAAGCCGCGTTCGGCGCGCACGTCGAGCATCGGGAGCAGCGATTGCAAGCTGCTGCGGGCGTCGGCGACGACCGGCGCGTCGACCGGGAGGCGGAGGGCGACGAGGCTCGGATCGACGTCGATCTGCACCACCTTGGCCTGTCCGGGGCGGGGCAGATGCTTCGTATACGGGAACGACGTCCCGACCATCAGCAATGTGTCGCAGTCCTCCATGAGCTCTTCGCTGGGCCGGGTCCCGAGCAAACCGAGCCCGCCCGTGGTGAGCGGGTGATCGTCGGGGACCACCGCCTTGCCGGGGAGCGTCTTGACGATCGGCGCGCCGAGCGCATCGGCGACGGCCAATACCTCGGCCCGGGCATGCAGCGCTCCCGCCCCGGCGAGGATTGCGATCTTCGATCCGGCGTTGAGGATCTCGGCCGCGAACGCGGATTTGCTCGCGGTCGGGGGCGAGGTCGCGTCCGGGGGCTTGGGCGGAGCTCGACGGCGGGTTGGCCGGCCCGACGTGGCGATACGGATCCTCGTCGACCGGCGCGACCTGGATGTCGTTCGGGAACGTGAGGTGGGCGACGCCCCGCTTCGAGAGTGCGTTGCGGATGGCGATGTCGACGACTCCCGGCATCTGCTGAGGATTCGTGACCATGAGGTTGTACTCGGCGACATCCTGGAAGAGGCGGTCGAGGTGGACCTCTTGTTGATAGCGGGTCCCCAGCACCGAGGTTTCCTGCATACCGGTGATCGCAAGCACCGGTGCGTGGTCGAGCTTGGCGTCGTAAAGGCCGTTCAGCAGGTGGATGGCGCCTGGGCCCGATGTCGCGCAGCACACGCCGAGCCGCCCCGTCGCCTTCGCGTATCCGGTCGCCATGAATGCGGCAGCTTCCTCGTGATGCACCAGGACGAACTCGAGCTCTTCCCGGCAGCGCCGGAAGCCCTCCATCAAACCGTTGATGCCGTCACCGGGCAGTCCGAACACCGTGTCGACACCCCAGGCGATCAGTCGCCGGGCCAAGCTCTCGCCAACAATCTCTTTCATCTCGCCTCCAGCGCGCTCGGGCTCTTCGTCTCGTCGTCACATACCCACGACGGGCTGTGTCGCCACACATCCCTCCCCGCTTTTGTGCGAAGACACAAGATTTGTGGCGCTGCACATGTTAAGAGGAATGTTTCGCGTCGATCTGGGTAGTCGACAGGCGATGAGCCGTGGTGCCGCCCTCGTGACCCTGACCCTCACGCTGCTCCTCGCGGCGTGCGGCAGTGCGACGTCGAGCAGCGCCGGGGGGTCGCCGGCTCCGCCCGCCACGTCGGTGAGCAGCGCGGCCCGGCTCGACAGCATTCCGTTGTTGCCACGGATGCGCGTCATCGGATCGGCGGCCGCGGATCCGGGAGTGACCACGCGCTCGTACGAGCTGCCGGGTCACACACCCAAAGGCGCGGTTCTGGCCTACAAGGCGCTTCTCCGGAACGGCGGGCACTGGGACGAGACTGTGCAGCCTCACACGGTCGGAAGCTCGTACAGGGCGGCCTGGGTGTCGAACGGGAACGGTCCGATCGCGAACGGCTACACCCTGAGTGTGACGGCGATCGATGCACCGACGTTGTCGGGCGGTAGCGCGGGCTCACCGACCGTGCAGATGACGTTGCAGCTCTACAGCCCTCACTCGACGCCATCGACCGAGCCACGGAAGCCCTAATCGAAGCCGCGCTCTCTCGGCGCCGACGGCGAAAACGACACGAACGGCAGCTCGCGCCCGGCGCGGAGACGGCTTTCGGCCGAACCGTCGTAGTTCCATCCCAACAAACGCCTCAACATCCGGTGCACGACCGGTCGAGTCAAGCGGTGCTCCCGCTCGTAGCTGCCGAGAACGTCGGCCGCCTCCTCCTCCCCGAGCCGACGAGGTACCGCGGCGAACTGAGCCCGCCCGACCGATATCTGCGCCCGGCCGTTCGCTTCGACGTTGCGGAGCCAGTCGGCCCCCTCGCCGAATCCGGCGACTACGACGTAGGTATCGCGGTCCGGGTCACGATGAACGACCTCGAGTACGACGTGGTGTTGCTCGCCGCTGCGCCGACCCGTATGTGTGAGCAGCAGGAACCGGTGGTCGGCGAGCCATCCGAGATGCCACCGGAAGAGGTACGTCGGTGCCCGGAAGGCCCATCGCAGAACTGGATTCTGCGAGAGCGCGTTTCCGCCGGCGGTCACCATCGCGATCACGCTAGCAAAGCATGTAGAACGACAAAGCTTGTGAGATCGCACAGATATGCGGCTCATCCGCGTGTAGCGCCACGCGGATGCCGGGTATGTCGTTCGTGACCCGGCGACGAGATCGGAGCGATCACACGGTGAAGGACCTCGTGGACGAAGTCATGATCCCGGTTCCGGTCGTGCGGAGCCGCCGGCCGGACCCGGTCGACATCGACGCGCTCGAGCACGATCTCCGCGACCGAGTGGACGGGGAGGTCCGGTTCGATCCGGGCATCCACGCGGCGTATTCGACCGACGCCTCGAACTACCGGCAAACCCCGATCGGCGTGGTGATTCCGCGGACGGTCGACGCGGCCGCGACCGTGGTCGAGGTGTGTCGCAGGCACGGTGCGCCCCTGCTCTCGCGCGGAGGGGGCACGAGTCTCGCGGGCCAATGCACGAACACCGCGGTCGTGATCGACTGGTCGAAGTTCTGCCGGCGGCTGATATCCGTCGACGCCGATCGCCGTACCTGCGTAGTGGAACCCGGGATCGTGCTCGATGATCTGAACGACCAGTTGCGGGAGTACGACCTCGAATTCGGTCCACAGCCCGCGACCCACAGTCATTGCACGATCGGCGGCATGATCGGCAACAACTCGTGCGGCGCGACCGCGCAGCGCACCGGCAAGGTGGTCGACAACGTCGTTCGCCTGGAGGTGCTCCTCTACGACGGCACGCGCATGTGGGTCGGTGCGACCGACGACGACGAGTACGAACGGATCATCGGTGCCGGTGATCGGCGCGCGGAGATCTACGCCGCCCTCCGCGCGTTGCGGGACGAGTTCGCGGCGGAGATCGCCACCCGATTCCCCGCCATCCCGCGGCGCGTGTCCGGGTACAACCTCGATTCGCTGGCCGCCGACAACAGCTTCCAGCTCGCGCAGGCACTCGTCGGATCCGAGGGGACGCTCGTCGCGGTGCTCCGGGCCGAGCTCAAGCTCGTTCCCGTGGTGAAGGCGCACGCCTTGGTGGTGTTGGGCTATCCCGATATCGCCGCCGCCGGCGACGCGGTACCGGCGGTCGTCGACACCGGGCCCATCGCGCTCGAGGCGCTCGACGACAAGCTCGTTGGCTTCCAACGGGAGAAGCATCTGAATCCGCACGCCCTCGATCTCCTCCCGGAGGGGCGAGCGTGGCTCGTCGTCCAGATGGGCGGTGCAACGCGGGAGGACGCAGATCGCCAAGCCCGCGAGCTCCTGGAGGCGATCGACCGCGGGCCCGACGATCCCGACGTTGCGATGTTCGACGACCCGACCCGTGAACGCGAGCTCTGGGAAGTGCGCGAAGCGGCGCTGGGCGCGACCGCCCACGTGCCCGGCGAGCATCTGACCTGGCCCGGATGGGAGGACTCCGCCGTCGCGCCGGACCGGCTCGGTGACTATCTGCGTGATCTCCGATCGCTCTTCGAGGAATACGGATTCACGGAGACGTCGCTGTATGGCCACTTCGGGCAAGGATGCGTGCACTGCCGCATCCCGTTCGATCTCTTCACCGTGGCCGGCATCGCTGCGTTCCGCTCCTTCTTGGAGCGGGCCGCCGACCTCGTCGCGTCGTACGGCGGCTCGCTCTCCGGTGAGCACGGCGACGGCCAAGCGCGCGGGGAGCTGCTCGTGCGGATGTTCGGGCCCGACATCGTGCGGGCGTTCGGTCGGATGAAAGCGATCTTCGATCCCGGCGACCGGATGAATCCGGGCAAGGTCGTCGCACCCTTCGCGGTCGACGAAAACCTCCGGATCGGCGCCACCTACGACCATCACGCCGGCCACACCCACTTCAAGTATCCGGCGGACGGGGGCAGCTTCTCCAAAGCTGTGTTGCGGTGTGTCGGCGTGGGCAAGTGCCGGCGGGAAGGCGGCGGGGTCATGTGCCCGTCGTACATGGTGACGCGCGACGAACAACATTCGACACGCGGGCGCGCGCGGCTCTTGTACGAGATGCTCGACGGGGCGCGCGCGACGGTGCGATCACCGACGGTTGGCGATCCGAGGCGGTCCGCGACGCGCTCGATCTGTGCCTCGCGTGCAAGGGCTGCAAGACCGATTGCCCGGTCAACGTCGACATGGCCACGTACAAAGCCGAATTCCTCGCTCATCACTACGAGCACCGGTTGCGCCCGCGCTCGCATTACTCAATGGGTTGGCTACCGCTCTGGGCCACGCTCGCGGGCGGGGCGCCGAGAGCGGTGAACCGTCTCGCCCGAACGCCGATCCTCCGCGACCTCGCCAAGACGGCGGCGGGCGTGGATCGCCGACGCACCATCCCGGAGTTCGCGCCCGAGAGCTTCCAGCAGTGGTTCCGGCGTCGGTCGGCCTCCCGCGCGGGAGAACGCGGCGAGATCCTGCTCTGGCCCGACACCTTCACGAACCGGTTCCATCCCGGGATCGCCCGCGCCGCGGTCGCCGTCCTGGAGTCGGCCGGTTGGACCGTGCGCGTTCCGCAAGAAAAGGTCTGCTGCGGTCTGACCTGGATCTCGACGGGGCAACTCGACATGGCCAAGCGCGTGCTCAACCGGAGCCTCGGCATACTCCGGCCCCACGTCCGTTCCGGTGGGCTGGTGCTCGGTCTCGAGCCCAGCTGCACCGCCGTCTTCCGTTCGGATGCCCCGGAGCTGTTCCCCGACGACCCGGACGTGCACCGTCTGCAGCAGCAGACCGTCACGTTCGCCGAGCTCTTGAACGACCACACGCCGGGCTGGTCGCCTCCGGCGATCGACGTGCGCGCGCTCATCCAGAAGCACTGTCATCAACACGCCGTCATGGGCTTCGAACACGACACGGCTCTCCTCGACGCGATGGGCGTCGACACCACGGTGCTCGATTCCGGATGTTGCGGCCTGGCCGGCAACTTCGGCTTCGAGCAGGGCCACTACGAGGTGTCGGAGGCGTGCGGTGAACGCGTGCTACTGCCCGCAGTGCGGTCCGCGCCCGCGGACGACGTGATCCTCGCCGACGGCTTCAGCTGCCGCACCCAGATCGAGCAGAGCGACAGCGCGGGCCGCCGAGCCCTCCATCTCGCCGAGCTGGTCGATGCCGCCCGGCGCCACTGCTGCACGGGCGACTTCCCCGAGCGCACGTGCGGGCCGCGGCTCCGTCTCGACATGACGACGATCGAGAGGCTCGACGTCGCCACCTACCGCATACCTCTCGAGCGCCCGGAGTCCGACGGGACGCTGACGTGGGACCACACGACCGTCGTCGTCGTCGAATCGACCGCCGCGGGCGTGCGCGGGCTGGGCTTCACCTACGCAACCCGAGCGTCCGCGACCTTGATCCAAGATGTGCTGAAGCCGGTCGTGACCGGGCTCGACGCCGACGACCCGCCGCAGGCATGGCGGTCGATGGTCGCCGCGATCCGCAATCTCGGACGACCGGGCATCTGCTCGACGGCGATCGCGGCCGTCGACATCGCGTTATGGGATCTCAAAGCCCGGCTCGCGGACCGGCCGCTGTACCAGGTCCTCGGTGCCGTACGTGAGGACGTCCCGATCTACGGCAGCGGCGGTTTCACATCGTTCACGGACGACGAGCTGTGCGCGCAGCTCGGCGGGTGGGTACACGAGCAACGAATACCCAGGGTCAAGATGAAGATCGGAACCGAGTACGGCCGCGACGAACAGCGGGACCTCGCACCGCGTCGCGCTCGCGCGGCGGGCGATCGGCGACGACGCCGAGCTCTTCGTCGACGCGAACGGCGGGTACACGCGCAAGCAGGCGGTCCGACTCGGCCGGTCACTCGACACGCTCGGCGTCACGTGGTTCGAGGAACCGGTCTCGTCCGACGACCTCGCCGGATTGCACGAGATCCGGTCCCTCGTCGACCTCGACGTCGCGGCGGGGGAGTACGGCTACGACCTCGTCTACTTCGAACGTATGTGCGCGGCCGGAGCGGTGGATTGTCTCCAAGCCGACGTCAGCCGGTGCGCGGGCATCACCGAATGGCTTCGCGCGGCCTCGGTCGGGGCCGCGCACGGCCTCGCGATCTCGGGACATTGCGCGCCGTCGCTGCATGCGCATCCCGCCTGCGCGATCCAGAACCTTCGCCACGTCGAGTACTTCGCCGACCACGTGCGCGTCGACCATCTGTTGTTCGACGGCGTCCTCGAACCCGTCGATGGGGTCTTGCGGCCCGACCCGTCCCGGCCGGGTCTCGGGTTGTCGCTGCGTGCCGCGGACGCACGTCGGTACCGGGTCGACGGCTGAATCCTCCGCAGGGTGCGGGCGACCGACGATCGCTCACATGGCCTCTTTCACTCCGCGACGGATCAGCCACCAGTTCGCCGGGTACGCGGTGATGCATCCGAGCCCCATGGCGACCTGCATCAAGAACCAGTACTCCAACCGGACCGGACGCAGGTGGTGAGCTGGGAACAGCGCAAGCTGCACCACTGCCATCCATGCGAACATCCCAACCTCGAACGCGAGCAGAGAGAGGGTGTCGGCCTTCACCGCCGCCCCGATCCCTTCGCGAAGTGACAAGCCGCGCATCGGCGCGATCGCGAGAAACTGGAACACGACGCCGAGGACGTATGCGATGACGAACTCGACGATGTACTCGGGCCAGAGTGCCAGTCCGGCGATCTCGAGCGCGAACGTCGCGACGATAGTCGCGCCGAGTACGTCGCCGATCGTGCAGCCGGCGCCGCAATGCGTCACGCCGACGGCGACGGTTGCCCAGAATGGCTTCTCCGGCACGGTCGTCGGACGCGCATCTCTCGCGTCCGGGGCGCGGCCGTAACGGAGGTACAAGAGAAGTGCCGGCACCGATCCGTAGAGCGCGGTCACGGGCCAAACCACGTTCATCACAGCCATCTGTTGTCGACGGTGGGCGGCCACGATGTCGCGAACGATCCAGAGCGAGCAGCAGCACGAGACGGTCAGCGAGACGATCGACACGACGGTCAGCCAAGTGGGTGGCACTGATGCGCGTTACCCGAACCCGGTTCGCCCGGAACCCGCGCTGGGTAGAAACCATGTAGTGGTGCAATCGTCACAACGAGAGGGATCGCATGGATATCAGCACGCAGGAATGGGTTCTCATCGCTCTCGGTGCCGCGGTCGTCGTGGTGGTTGTCGCGGTTCTGTTGGTCGTCGCGTCCCGGCGGCACTCGGCGCGCCTGCGTCGGACCGAGGCACTGCGGAGACGCTTCGCGGACGAATACGACGTTACGATCGCGAAGCTCGGTCAGCGCAAGGGTGAGGACGAGCTCGAGGAACGGATGCGCCGTTTCCGAGATATCGAACTCGATCGAGTCAAGCCGGATGCCGCGGGAGGCACTGACGGAGCAGTGGAAGGAGATGCAGTACCGCTTCCTCGAGGACCCCGTGTACTCGGTGCGCGAAGCAGAGCACTTGATCGTAGGCTTGATGCGCGAACGCGGGCTTCCGCACGGCGATTTCGATACCCGCGTGCAGGCATTGTCGGTCGCCCATCCCGAACTGGCCGACCCGTACCGCAGGGCCAACACGACGTCGAGGTCGGCCGAGGACGGCGACGCGACGATCGAGGCGATGTTCCGGGCCATGTTGCAGTACCGGATGCTCTTCGAGGCGCTCCTCGAGCGCCCGAAACGAGAAGACGGAGTCGAGGGTTCGGCACCGCCCGCCAACGACGAATGGGTCTCGTCCGGCGCCGGTGGCTCCCCGACCTCCCGGGACAGCGAGATGACGGGGCGCGGCGCCGCGCGCAAAGTCGCGGTGGTCACCGGTGCGTCGGGAGGCGTCGGGCGGGCCACTGCGACCGCCTTGGCCGAGCGCGGCTTCGATGTCGCCCTGCTCGCCCGAGGGAAGGCGGGCCTCGATGCCGCCGCGCTCGAGGTGCAACGCGCGGGGGGGCGGGCCGTCTGTTGTGCGGTCGACGTGGCCGAGTTCGCGCAGGTGGACGCGGCGGCGAGCCGCGTCGAACGCGAGCTCGGTCCCATCCAGGTCTGGGTCAACGACGCGATGACGACGGTCTTCTCGCCGTTCGCCGACTTGGATCCCGACGACTTCAAGCGCGCGGTCGAAGTGACGTTCCTCGGCCAGGTCTGGGGGACCAAGGCCGCGCTGGACCGAATCCGCGAGCGGGACAGCGGCAGCATCGTGAACGTCGGTTCCACGTTGGCCTTCATCGGGATCCCGCTCCAAACTCCCTACTGCACGTCGAAATTCGCGTGCCGCGGATTCTTCGAGTCGGTGCGCTCCGAGCTGCTGCACGACGGCAGCAACGTGCACCTCAGCATGGTGCATCTCCCGGCGGTGAATACGCCGCAGTTCGACTGGTGCAAGTCAAACACCGCCGAACGCCCGATGCCCGTTCCTCCGATCTATCAACCGGAGATCCCGGCCCGTTTCATCGTCGACGTCGCACTCGACGGCCGGCGGGCGAAAGTGGTCGGATCGTGGAACAAGCTGCTGGTGATCGCCGGGCAGCTTTCACCGGCGTTGGCGAACCAGTACGCCGCGGTCGGCGCTTGGGATGCGCAGCTGACCGACGAACGCACCCAACCGTCCGATGCCGCGAATCTCATGCACACGTGCGACGAGACCGACGACTTTGGTGCTCACGGACGATTCGACGACCGTGCCGGCGGTTTTCTCGCGCCTTCCTACTTGAGGACCTTGCCCGACACCGCGCGCAAGTTCGGGGTGGCTCTGCGTGCGACACTCGCGGAGAAGATGCAGCGCTTCTGACCACAGTCGTGGGTTGCGGCGAGCGGACGGAGGTGTAAGCCGACCGAGCGCCCCGACCGATTATCATGCACGACGGTGCACGGGGAAGCCTGGTCGGCGGGTTTGACGCCAGTCGCCGGGAAGGCTGATTGATGGCGCGGCGCACCCACGTTCGGATCCCGGTGGTGGGACGCGCGCTGGCGCCGGTCGGCAGCGAGTTCGTCGACATCGAAGTGCTCGGCGGCGTGGTGTTGCTCGCCGCGACAGCGGCGGCCTTCGTCTGGTCGAACGTCGGAGGCGGGTCGTACGAGCGTCTGTGGACGCACAACCTGACCGTCGGGTTCCGGAGCCTCGCCACGACCGAGGATCTCCGCCACTGGGTGAACGACGGACTGATGACGGTCTTCTTCTTCGTCGTGGGCCTCGAGATCAAACGCGAACTCGTGTGCGGAGACCTGCGTGACCGTCGCACCGCGAGCCTGCCGGTGCTCGCCGCGTTCGGGGGCATGATCTTTCCGGCACTGCTGTTTCTGGCCGTGAATGCCGGCGGTTCCGGAAGTCGCGGGTGGGCGATCCCGATGGCGACGGACATCGCTTTTGCAGTCGTGGTTCTCGCGACGCTCGGCGCGCGGGTCCCGAAGCCATTGAAGCTCTTCTTGTTGACGCTCGCGATCGTCGACGATATCGGGGCGATAGTCGTGATCGCGGCCTTCTATTCGACCGGAGTCGTCGTCGGTTGGATGTGCGGCGCGCTGGTGGTGCTCGGGCTGATCGTGTTGATGCAGCGACTCCGGTTCAGTTCGCCGTTCGCGTACGTCCTGCCCGCGTTGGTGCTGTGGGTGTGCACGCTCGAATCGGGCATACACGCCACCATCGCGGGGGTTGCATTGGGGCTCTTGACGCCGGCTCGACCCTTCGGGGGCCGGACCGTGATCGACGGGCTCGAACGTCGGTTGCATCCGTGGTCGAGTCTTGCGGTGATCCCACTCTTCACGATCGCGAATGCCGGAGTGAGTCTCGATTCCGAGGCGATCCGCAGTGCGGCTACCAACCGGATCGCGTGGGGCGTGGTTGTCGGCTTGGTCGTGGGCAAACCCCTTGGCATCATGCTCTTGACCGGGCTCGGGGTGCGGTTCCGGATCGGGCGCCTCCCCGACGGCGTCACGTTCTCGCGCATGTTCGGTGCGGCCTGTGTCGCGGGGATCGGATTCACCGTGTCCCTGTTCGTTGCGGATCTTTCCTTCGTCAGGCGCGGTGCTCAGCGATGCGAAGATCGGAATAGTCGTCGGATCGCTGGTCGACGCGGTGCTCGGCGGTGCGTTGCTGCTCACCCGCGATCGGCGGATGGGTGACCGTGCGGAAGGCGGGAATGCCTGCGTGCGGCGGTGTTCGGCGAACCGTCGGCACTAGTGCAATGATTGCTAGTATGCATAGATGTCTACAAGAGGATCCGGTCGAACCGGACGGTCGGTGGACGACGGCGTGTCGGAGGCGGCGGACGCTGCGCTCATGGCATCACGCGCGCTCGTCGGGGTCGCGGCCCGCTCGTTGGCCGCAATCGAGGGCACGATCACGCTGGTGCAATACCGCGCCCTCGTGTTACTCGCGTCCCGTGGAGCACTGAACGTCGGCAGTCTGGCCGAGAACCTCGGCGTTCATGCCTGCGACCGCGACGCGATTGTGTGATCGCCTCGCGGAGAAGCAACTGATCGATCGGCAGACATCGCTCGAGAGTCGACCGCGAGGTCGTGATCGGACTGACGACCGAAGGTCGGGCGCTGGTGCGGTCGGTCACTGCTCGCCGCCGTCGGGAGATCGTGAAGATCATCGGCCACATCGATCCTGCGGCGCGGACAGGACTCGTGCACGCGTTCTCGGCGTTTGCCGACGCCGCGGGAGAGACCCCCGACAGCGCGTGGAAACTCGGCTGGACGTCGTGACGATCACGGGCGGGGGATATTGGAACGGCCGGTTCGACCCCCACGGTTGGGCGCGTCAGTCTCGGGAGTTGGCTCGTCGTTCCAAGGAAGCAGTGCTCCTGGCCGCGTTCGTCGGCGCGGTCACGGGGCTGGGGGTTGCCGGGTTCGACTCGGCCGTGACCCGTGGGGTCGACGCGATGAACGCGCTTCCCTTGTGGGTTACCGCGGTGGCGCCGTTCGTCGGCTTGAGTATCGCCGGCCTCGTCCTGTACTACCTCGGTGGGGGGGCTTCTCCGTCCACGGCCGACGAATACCTCCACGCGTTCCACGACCCCGGCTATCGCTTGGCGATCCGGCCGCTCGTTGCGCGCATGATCGCGGGTATCACAACGCTCGGAAGCGGCGCGCCGATGGGTCTCGAGGGACCGTCGCTCTACCTGGGCGCCGGAATCGGTGACACGCTCCAGCGGCGCTTTCCGCGGTTGTTCTCCGCGAGGCGCCGTCGACTCCTTCTCGTCGCGGGCGCGGGCGCGGGCGTCGCCGCGATCTTCAAGACCCCCGCGACCGGCGCCGTCTTCGCACTCGAGGTGCCGTATCAGGACGATCTGGCCCGCTACATGCTCGGCCCGACGTTGATCGCGTCGGCGACGAGCTATCTCGTCTTCGTCGCATTCCACGGTACGAGTCCGCTGTTGACCGTGACCGGGAGCCCTCCGTTCTCGTTCAAGGACCTCGCGGCCGCGGTGGCGCTGGGCCTGCTCGCCGGCGTCGGCGCCCGAATATTTGCATGGTTGATTCGGCAGGCCAAACACATCTCGTCGTCGATACCGGCGCTGATCCGCATTCCCGCCGCCGGTGCCGCGCTCGGGATCTTCTTCGTCGTCGCACGGCTGACCGCGGGCGAGAACCTGACGACCGGACCGGGTTACGACACGATTCGTTGGGCTCTCGACCCGACGCACAGCGTCTGGTTGATCGCGACGATCCTCGTGTTGCGATGTCTCGCAACCTCGGCGACCATCGCGGGCGGGGGAGTGGGCGGCCTGTTCATTCCCCTCGTCGTAGCCGGCGCCCTGATGGGGAGGATCGTCGGCGGCAGCCTGCACGCGCTCGATACCTCATTGTTCACTGTGATCGGTGTCGCAGCGTTTCTGGGAGCCGGATATCGCGTTCCGCTCGCGGCGGTGATGTTCGTGGCCGAAGCGACCGGTCGCCCCGGGTTTGTCGTTCCCGGCTTGCTCGCGGCAGTGGTCGCCGAGTTGATCATGGGTCGCCGATCGGTCACGAGCTATCAGCGCGCACCCCTTGCGGAGGCTTTGCCGCGACCCGACGACAGCGTCGTGGCCAAGGGAGACGTCGATGAGTCATGACGGTGGGCCGCGAGAACCGCCGCGTGCGAGCCGCGACGGAACACCCGCGGCCGGCGTTGTGGCCACCGACGCGGACAGAGTGCGGGCGCGGTACGAGGAAGCCCTCCGGCGGTCGGGAGCCGTCTACGCCGATCATCTCGAGGAGCTCGGGGAATGCAACCACGGCCTGGCTCGACTCGTCCACGTGCGCAGCGTGAGACAGTGGACGGACTTCGAACACGATTCGTATCTGCTGCTACGCAAATCCAGGTCTGCACTCAATGCCCGGGCGGCGCTGGTCCAGCGTGCATTCGAACGCGCCCGGGTGCGGCTGCGCGATCTGGAACAACCTCGCTGATCAGACGGTTGCGTCGGGTCGCACGGAGCGCATGACTACTCCCGGAGACGCGGCAGGGCGTCTCCGGGAGCTGGTCACGCCCGCGCTCTCATATGATCTGCGACAACACTTGTCACGCTACATGGAATGTGCCGGGCTTGTCGATTACCGGCGTCGATGGCCGCGAGACGAACATGCGATCGCGAGTCCCCGGCCGGGGTCATTCCGTCGTTTCGCCCGCAAACGCCGGAATCAGGCTCGGGGCTACGGGAGCCGCCGGATCATCCATAATCGAGCCATGCAACTCGGTGGAGCTCGGTCGGAGCGGACCCGGTGACGCCCGAGTCCATGCCGGTCGAGCCGGTACCAGTGGACGCGAAGTTTCGGTACGAGCCTTCCCTCGACGGGCTCCGCGCGCTCGCCGTCCTGGCCATCGTCGCTTACCACTTCGACTACTCGTGGGCGCGAGGCGCGTACCTGGGGGTCGACCTGTTCTTCGTCCTCTCGGGCTTCCTCATCACCATGTTGCTCATCATGGAGTGGCGGCGGAGCGACGCGATCGCGCTCCGGAGTTTCTGGGCGCGTCGCGCGCGGCGGCTCCTGCCCGCGCTGCTGCTGGCGTTGGTGTTCGTCGCGGTCTTCACCCACTTCGAGGTCGATCCGTGGAACCGCGCGGCCATTCGCGGCGACGGGATCGCCAGCCTCTTCTATGTCGCGAATTGGCGGTTCATCGTCGACAAGCAGGGTTACTTCGAGCTGTTCGCGGCGGCGTCGCCGCTACGGCACATGTGGTCGCTTGCGATCGAGGAGCAGTTCTATTTCGTGTGGCCGCTGGTGGTGTTCGGGGTGATGCGCGTCGGCCGCGGTTCGTTGCGAGTGCTTGCGGGCATGATCACCGCCGGCATCGTCGCGTCGGTTGTGGTGATGGCGGCCGCGTACGGTGCCGACGGTCCATCGCGCGCGTACTACGGCACCGACGCCCGCGCCCACACGATCTTGACCGGAGCGTTGCTCGCAGTGCTGCTCGTCGGCTGGGTGCCAAGAGCGCGAGCGCGGCGGTGGCTGACAGCCGCCGCGATCGGCGCGTTCGTGGTGATGCTGTTCGCCTGGACCGTGGCGACCGGGACGAGCGCGCGTTACTACCACGGCGGCTCGGTCGCGTACGCCGCGCTCACGTCCATTGTGATCGCGGGCGCGCTGCAGCCGGGAGTCCTGTGCACGGTGCTCAGTTGGCGCCCGTTGGTATGGATCGGCCGGCTCTCCTACGGGATCTACGTGTTTCACTGGCCGCTGATCGTCTGGCTGGTGCCGACCCGCGTGCACCTGCAGGGTCTCGAGCTGAACGCGCTGCGGCTCGTGCTGACCTTCGTCGCCGCAGTCCTCTCCTTCTACCTCGTCGAGCAGCCGGTCCGGGAGCGATGCCCGCCCCGCCTGCCCTGGTCGCAACCGGCAGAACCGACGCGCGTCGCGACTGCGCCGCGCCGGAACGTCGCGCGCTGGTTCGCGATCCCTGCAGTCGTGGTCACGCTCGGGCTGGTGTCGGCGTCGAGCCTGGGCGCGACGGCTCCGCCGAGCTACCTGAGCGGTTCGCGGACGCCCTCGTTCAGCTACACGCCGCCGTTGAGCTCGACGCCAAGTGTCACGTTCGCAGTACCGAAGATCGATTTCATCTGGGGGCTCGGTGACCCGCTCTACTGCGGGAACCCGAGGAGGGACGAGACGCAGCAGGCCATCGCCGAGGCAGCGCAAGCTCGGCGCGCCGCGAGCGGCGTCGTCGGCGCGGGGTCTGCGGGTGCTCGTGCTCGGCGACTCGACGGCTTGCAGCATCTTTCCCGGACTGAAGGCAGTCGGCGACGAGGTCGGTGCGTCCGTCGCCCAGGCGGCCGTGTTCGGTTGCGGGATGGCGAGCGGCGACGTGACGACGACACGGGGCGAACAGATCACGCCGCACAGCGAGCGCTGCCCGGCGATGGTCGAATCGGCTCAGGTGCCGGCGGTGGCGGAGATGCGTCCCGACGTGGTGCTGTGGATGAGTCTGTGGGAGAAGTCCGACATGATCGTGAACGGCAAGACCCTCGTCTCCGGCACGCCCGCGGGCGACGCGGAGATGTTGCAACGTATGGACGCGACGCTGCGGCGCGTCACCAAGTACGGCGCCAAGGTCGTCCTCGTCACCATCGCGGCGCCGGCTCCCAACGACGCCGAAGGCACCGTCTCGACGACCCGGGCCGTCGACGAGGCGGGATACGCGCGGCTCGACTCCCTCGATCGCCGGTTCGCCGCGGCTCATCCCGACGCAGTGACCCTCGTCGACCTCGCACACCGGATCTGCCCGAACGGTCCGACCTGTCCGGAGACGGTCGACGGGGTCCGGATGCGGCCCGACGGCCGGCACTTCGACCCGACCGCAGCGTCGATCGCGGCACAGTGGCTGATGCCGCGCATCGTTGCCGTGTCAGGGCGTGCGTAGATCGGTTCCGCTCGCGGCGCCGAAGCCAGGGTGTGCGGCGCCGAGGCGACCGCGGCGTCGACGGGCGGCGACAGAACGGTCCCGTCGCGGGCAGACTGACCCGGAACGCCCCGGATGGCACGCGGGGTCGATCTCGGAGGTTCGTTCATGGCGTGGGAGTTCTCGACCGATCCGGAGTTCCAGGAGAAGCTCGACTGGGTCGAGCAGTTCTGCCGGGACGAGGTGGAGCCCCTGGAATACGTGTTTCCGTACGCCGTGCGGTCACGGGATCCGAAGATCAAAGCCCTCGTCAAGGGTCTGCAGGACCAGGTCAAGGCGCAGGGGCTGTGGGCGATCTTCCTCGACGAGGAACTCGGTGGGCCCGGGTACGGGCAGCTGAAGCTCGGGTTGTTGAACGAGATCCTCGGGCGCTACCCGTCGGCCCCGCAGTTGTTCGGGGCGGCCGCGCCCGACACCGGCAACATGGAGATGCTCGCCGCGTACGGCACCGACGAGCAGAAGAAGCGCTGGCTCGAGCCGATGCTCAACCAGGAGCTCTGGTCGGCGTACTCGATGACCGAGCCGCAGGGTGGATCCGACCCGAACCTGTTCAAGACCCATGCCCAGCGCGACGGCGAGGAATGGGTCATCAACGGCGAGAAATGGTTCACGAGCGCCGGCCGCGTCGCCGACATCCTGTTCGTCATGTGCACCAACGGGATGTTCGTGGTGCCGCGGACGACGCCCGGCGTCGAGATCATGCCCGAGCCCCGCAACCACAACCACATCGTCTACCGAGACGTGCGCGTTCCGCTCGACCATCTGCTCGGTCCGGAAGACGGCGCCAAGGTCCTCGCGCAGCGGCGGCTCGGCGGCGGCCGTATCCATCACGCGATGCGAACGATCGCGCAGTGCAAGCTCGCCTTCGACATGATGTGCGAGCGAGCCCTGAGCCGGCAGTCGCACGGCAAGACGATCGGTGAGCACCAGATGGTGCAGGAGAAGATCGCCGACAGCTACGCCTCGATCCGTATGCTGCGCCTGTTCGTGCTCGAGACGGCCTGGAAGATCGACAACACGAGCACGCAGGAGACCCGTACCGATATCGCGGCGGTGAAGTACACGATGGCGCGTGTGTTGCGTGATGTCTCGTTCAATGCGCTCCACATTCTCGGCTCGCTCGGCACGACGAACCTCACCCCGCTGCAGGCGATGTACGCGGCCGCGCCGACGATGGGCATCGCCGACGGTGTGGACGAGGTGCACAAGGCGACCGTCGCGCGCAACGTGCTCAAGGGTTACCGGCCGCACGAGGGCAACTGGCCGACCGAGTACTTCCCGGCCAAGCGTGAACGCGCGTGGGAGGTCTTCGAGCCCCGCTTCCACGCCGATCCCGAACTGCGCGAGTTGGCCGAGGGTTACGCGAAGTACATCGCCCGCCGGGGTTGAAGACGAGGGTTCACGTGCCGCGGCGGGCGCGGGGGTCGAGTTCGGAGGTCTGCAGCACGCTGAGGAGCGCGGCCAGACAGACGAGGATCGTGCCCGCGATCGCCCCACCCGCGGCGACGAACGCGCGCCCGAAGTGGACAGTCTGGAGTCGTCCGTAGTGCCGGGCGACGATCGTGATCGCAGCGACGCCGAACGATGCCACGAGGAGCGAGATCCCGCCGAGGGCCATCCACGGATTGAGGGTGAGGAGCGCCGGGCGCGCTCGTACGGCGGAAGGATCGGTCCGCAGGAGCAAGGCGGCGACGGCGGCCGACCAGGCGGTCACGACGAACGCGGCGCCGATCGTGTCACTCGGACGATGGTTCGCGGTTGCCACGAGCGAGCAGGCCATTGCCGCGCTGAAGAGCACCCCGAGTACCGCCACGGGCGCGCGGAAGCGCCGGGGCGCGACGAATACGGCGCTCACGCTCAGTGCCATGGCGATCGTCGTATGACCGCTCGGATACGACGGCATGGAGCCGAGTGCGTCGGAAACCCCGAGGAAAGGCCGTGACAGCGAGTGCTTCAGGAGCTCGCTGGTCGCCACCGAGCCCACGATGATCGTGCCGACTCCGCCGGCGAGCCGTACTCGGAGCCGTACGAGCGCGACGACCATGACCGCGCCGCCGAGAAGTGTGAGGGACGCGACGTCGACCCAGTTGTGGAGTCGGGCTGCGACATGGATGTCGTGCCGCGAGAGGAGTCCCCGGCCCTCGAGCGCGGCCGCATCCAATCGCTGACCCCAGTGCGTGTGCACCGCGAACGCATACACGAAGACGAAGAGGAGAGTCGCGACAGCCGCGATCGCGACCAGGACCCGACGCGTCCGGAGCGTGTCGAGCGGAGCGGAATCGAGGCGTTGCGACACTGCTACTCCGGGGGTGGGTGCTTCTGGGATCGGGCGTCATCGTTAGTCGGTACAAATTCTCGCCGAATCGCAACGCGAGCTCGTGACTACAGCACACCTGGCGGCCGGAAAAGTTGCACCTGCGAGCCGTCGATCGACGGTGCGAGAGCGAATCGGCAGCTGTCGTTGCTCAGCCGCGGGATCCCATCGGACCGGTCTTGCCCCGTCGTCAGGAAGGCGACCTCATGTCCAGAGGGCGTCGAGGTCGGCCTCGACCCGGATGCCCGCGTCGATCGACACGCCCGCGAGCGCGTCCGTGGCGTTGCTCGTGCTCGGTGTCGAAGCACGCGGCGACCGCCGAGGACAGGAACCGGCTCGGCTGACTCATCGTGTGGTCGTCGTCGCGACCCCGGGGTCGGTAATGGAACCGCAGGGGTAGGTAGACGTGCAGGTAGCGGCGGGGACGGGTGACGGCTACGTAGAAGAGCCGACGTTCTTCCTCGAGACCTTCCCGGGTGGTGAGGGCCATATCGGAGGGGAAGTTCCCGTCGGCGGCGTTGAGCAGGTGAACGACGTCCCACTCGAGCCCCTTCGCCGAATGCACGGTGGAGATCACGAGCCAGTCCTCGTCGATCGCGGGTGGACCGGCAAGATCTCCGGTGGAGTTCGGTGGCTCGAGGGTCAGGTCGGCGGCGACGTCGGAGAGACGCGTCGCGTTCGCGCGCGGCCGCCGTGAGCGCGTCGAGATCGGCGAGCCGTGCACCGGCGTTGTCGTAGGCATTCGCGACGAGCGGGGCCAGCGCGTCGCGCAGACGTTCGCCGTGTGCACCGGTCGACTCCTCGGGCACCGGTCGGAGCGCGGCGACGAGCGCTGTGGCGGTCGGGTGCGCCGTCGTGGGAAGCGCTTCGAGCGCGAGGGGCCAGCGTATGAGGACCTCGGCCGGGGTGCCGGGGCTGTCGACCCCGAGGGCTTCGATCGCGCGTCGGGCGCGCACCGGACCGACTCCTTCGAGCAATTGGAGGAGACGGAACCACGCGAGCTCGTCGCGCGGGTTGTCGGCGAGGCGGAACAAGCAGATGAGGTCTTTCACGTGCGCGGCCTCGACGAACCGGAGCCCGCCGTACTTCACGTACGGGATGTGGCGGCGAGCGAGCTCGAGCTCGAGGAGGTCGCTGTGGTGCGCGGCACGCACGAGCACCGCTTGCTCGCGGAGCGCGATGCCTTCTTCGCGGTGCGCCAAGATGCGTTCGCAGACCGCGTCGACCTGGGCGTCCTCGTCGGCGCACCGTACGAGCCGCGGTCGTTCACCGGTCGGCGACTCCGCGCGCAGCCGGGTCAGGAAACCTTCGGGCGCGCCCGCGCCGACCTGGTTGGCGACGTCGAGGATCGGCTGGGTCGACCGGTAGTTGCGTTCCAGCAGGATGGTGGTGATCTCGGGGAACGCGGACTCGACGTCGAGGAGGTGGCGGGGGCTCGCGCCGCGGAAGCCGTAGACGGCCTGCGAGTCGTCGCCGACGACGGTCAGGCGGCGATCATCGCGGCGGAGCGACCGCAATATCTCGACCTGCAGCGCGTTCACGTCCTGGTACTCGTCGACGCAGATGTGATCGATCTCCGACGCGAGCAACGGCCCCAGCCGGTCGTCGGACGCGGCGGCGCGCCAGTAGAGCAGCAAATCGTCGAAGTCGACGAGGCCGAGGGCCCGCTTGCGTTGCACGTATCCGCGACAGAGCGCGGCGACCTCGTCGATCTGTTCCTTGCACCAGGGTGCGACCTCGTCGACGACGGCCGACAACGGTCGCTGCGTGTTGACCGTGCGCGAATAGATGTCGAGCAGGGTCGTCTTCTTCGGGAACCTCCGCCGGGTCCGGCCCGCACCGAGCTCGTCACGGACGAGATCGACGACATCGGCCGCATCGCTCGAGTCGAGAATCGAGAAACCCTCGGGCAAGCCGAGTGCGAGCGCGTGGCGGCGCAACGTGCGGTGGGCAATGGAGTGGAATGTGCCGCCGACGACGCGTGCCGGGGCGCCTGCGCCGCCTCGCCCCGGCGTTGCGATCAGTTGCGCGTGACAGCGGTGCATCATCTCCCGTGCGGCGCGGCGGGTGAAGGTCAATGCCATGACGCGGTCTGCGGGAATGCCGCCGGCGACCAGCCACGCGACCCTCGCGGTGAGCGTGGTGGTCTTGCCCGTACCGGCCCCGGCGAGGATCCGGAGCTGGTCACGGGCGAAGGTGGCCGCCGCTTGCTGTTCCTCGTTCAGCTGATCGATCGCGGCGAACACGTGTTCGATCATAGCGCCATGATCGGCACCACGTCCGCATGGGCCATGATTGCGGCCTGAGCTTCGGGAGACGGGTTCTGAGGAGCCGGGGATGGCACATGGCGCGACGCGGTTGACCGGATGATTCCCGCTGCCTCCGCCCCCGAAGCGGTCCTCACTCACATCGGCGACGGCGCCGACATCATCGTCCCGTTGTCGAACGGTGAACCTCATGTCCTCATCGACGCGATCGACGCGCACGCGCCGGATCTCTCCCACGTCCGGGTACACCAGATGCACGCGCTGTACGACCACCCCTACATCCACGGCGCGTACGGCGACCGCCTGCATCACGTCTCGTACTTCCTTTCTCCGGTCACCCGCCCCGCGTTCGCGAACGGCGACTGTGATCTCGTGCCCGCGCACTTCAGCGAGATGCCGCTCATGCTCCGACGGCAGACGCAACGGCAACTCGTGGTCGCAGCCGCTTCCGCTCCCGATCGGCACGGATACGTGTCGCTCGGCACGAACGCCGACTACACGGCCCGGTTCATCGGCGAGCTCCCCTTCTTCCTCGAAGTCAACCGCAACATGCCCCGAACGTTCGGCGAGAACTCGCTGCACCTCAGTCAGGTCGAGGGCTGGACCGAGGTCGACTACCCGCTCGTGGAGTTGCCGCCGTCCAAAGCCTCCGCGCGAGATCGTCAGATCGCGACCCTGGTGGCGGAGCGGGTTCCCGACGGCGCGACGATCCAGGCCGGGATCGGCGCGATCCCGAACGCGATCCTCGACCTGCTGCACGATCATCGCCATCTGGGCCTCCACACCGAATTGATCTCCGACGGGGTCATGGACCTGTTCGAGTCGGGCGCACTGACCGGCACGCGCAAGGTCACGCGGCCGGGCAAGCTCGTCGCGACCTTCGCGCTCGGGAACGCGCCGCCTCTACGACTTCTTGCACGACAACAGCGCCGTGTCGTTCCTGCCCGTCGACTGGGTGAACGACCCGCGGTGATCGGGCGGGAGAAGTGCTTCGTGTCGATCAACGCGACCGTCGAGGTCGACCTGCTCGGCCAGTGCAACTCCGAGATGATCGCGGGGCGCTATTACTCCGGAAGCGGCGGGCAGACCGACTTCGCCCGCGGCGCCATGTACAGCGAGCGGGGTCTCGGATTCGTCGTGTTGCATTCCACGACCGCCGACGAATCCGTCTCCCGTATCGTGTCCCGGCTCTATCCCGGGGCGCCCGTGACAACGATGAAGAACACCGTCGATCACGTCGTCACGGAGTTCGGCGTTGCCAAGCTGTGGGGCCGATCCATCGCGGAACGGGTCCGGGAGCTCATTGCGATCGCGCACCCGAAGTTCCGGGAGACCCTCACCGAGGACGCGCACGCGCTCGGGTACCTCCGGCTCGACTGACGCTCAGCCCCGAAACCGGACCCGCGGCGCGAGATTCGTGCCGTCGCCGCTCGTCGACCGCTCTCCGGCTGACGAACAAAGGGACATGAGAGTGGAGCCCGTTTCGTCGCGCCGCGCCAGAGCGTCCGCCGACGAGGCGACGAAGGGTCTTTCCCCGATCGTCCTGGCCTACATCGTGGGCCCGTTCGCGTTCGTGACCTTCGTCGTCCTCCGGCACTTCGATCTCATCGCCGACGTCCCGATCTGGGTCTATGCCGGAATACTCGCCGCCTCCGCGCTCTTGAGCGCGTTGCTCGAACCCTGGTCTACCGCCGCGGTCGGATCCGCGCGGTTCCACATTCGAGTCGTCGCGCACGTCGCGGCGGTGACGTGCGCGCTCTACATCACCGGATGGGGTCCCGCTCTCGGAATGGCGTTCGCATTTCCGGCGTTCTTCGATCTCGAGTCGTCCGGCGCTGCGGCGTGGCGCGCCGTTCTCGGGTGGTCGCTCGTGGGATACGGCGCCGGGCAGGTCCTCGTATTCGTAGGCTTCGCGCCCTCCTACCTCGGCCGGGCGGAGAGCCAGACGATCGGGTTCCTCGGCGCGTTCGTCTTTGCGATCACGATCCGGATGGCGGGCGCGATCGGCGAGCGCAAGCAGCGGTCCGATCAGGAGCTTGCCGACCAAACCGCGCGGGCCACCGGCGCCGTGGAAGACGCGCAACGCAGCGAGGCGCATTACCGGGCGGTCGTGGAGAATGCCGCGGAAGGGATCCTGACCATCGGATCCGACGGTGCGCTCAGCTCCTTCAACACCGCGGCCGAATCGATGTTCGGCTGGAAACCGGGCGAGATCATCGGTGAACCCGCGACGGCGATCGTGCCCGGCGAACTGCGGCCGCTGCTCGAAGAGTTCCTTCGGAGCGCGCTGTCGACCGGGGAGGCGGCGGTGCAGCGCGACGGGATCGAGAGCACCGGGCTGCGGTA
This sequence comes from uncultured Actinomycetes bacterium, assembly GCA_963761055.1. Taxonomy (GTDB): domain Bacteria; phylum Actinomycetota; class Acidimicrobiia; order IMCC26256; family PALSA-610; genus PALSA-610. The sequence continues at coordinate 104,839 of CAVXFO010000005.1, forward strand.
CGACCGGTCGACGTTCCCGATGATGGTCTCGTTGAGCACGATCTCTTCGGACGCGGCAACGCCGACGCTTTCCGGCATCGTGCGCGACCTGTCCGACCAGAAGCGGTTCGAGGCGCAGCTCGCGCATCAAGTTGCGCACGACTCGCTGACGGGGCTTCCCAATCGCATCATGTTGACCGACCGTCTCGACCACGCGCGAGCTTGGGCCCGGCGTCACGGTCGGATGTTCGCGGTGCTCTTCATCGACCTCGACCGGTTCAAGTCGGTGAACGACACGCTCGGGCACAGTGCCGGTGATCAGCTGCTCGTCGAGGCCGCGGCGAGGATCAACGGTGCCGTGCGCGAGACCGACACCGTCGCTCGCTTGGGTGGCGACGAATTCGTCGTGCTCTGCGAGGACCTCGACGGGATACACCAGGCGACCGATTGCGCCGATCGCATCATCGCGGCCATGCAGTCCCCGTTCTCGCTCGACGACGACGACGCGCACCTGAGCGCGAGCATCGGCATCGCGTTTTGCACCGACGGTGTGGCCTCGCCCGACGCCATCCTGACGAACGCCGATATCGCGATGTACAAGGCCAAGAACAACGGTCGCAGCTGCTACGCGTTGTTCGACAGCGAGATGCAGGAGTGGTTGACGACCCAGATCGCACTCGAGTCCGCGCTGCGCCAGGCCGTACCCCGCGGCGAGCTGCGGCTGTTCTGCCAACCGTTCATCGAAGCGGAGACGGGTGCGATCCGCGGCTTCGAAGCACTCGTGCGCTGGGAGCGTCCGGGCTTCGGGCTCGTCATGCCGGACACGTTCATCCCGGCGGCCGAGGAGACGGGTCTGATCGTCGACATCGGTGCTTGGGTGATCGAAGAGTCGTGTCGCCATGCCGCGGCTTGGCAGCGCCGTTGGCCCGACCAGCGGCTCGGCATCTCCGTCAATCTGTCGAGCCGGCAGCTCCTGAGCGGCGAGATCCTCGACGTGGTGAGCCGCGCGCTCGACCGCACCGGTCTCGACCCCAGAGTGCTGACGCTGGAGCTCACCGAGAGCACACTCGTCGACGACGCCCGCAGTGCCGAAGTACTGCTGCGCCGGCTCCGCACGCTCGGCGTCCGGCTCGCGCTCGACGACTTCGGTACCGGTTACTCGTCGCTCACGTATCTCCGGACGTTCCCGATCTCGGTGCTCAAGATCGACCAGTCGTTCGTCCGGTCGATCGGCACCGAGCGCGACGATGCGGCGATCGTCGCCGCGATCGTCGGGCTCGCGCAGAACCTGAATATGAGTGTCGTCGCCGAGGGCGTCGAAACCGAAGAACAACTCGCGGTGCTCCGCCGGCTCGGTTGCCCGTTCATGCAGGGCTACCTCTTTTCCCGACCGCGCCCGATCGGCGACGCCCCGGGGATGATCGCAGCTTCGCTCACGCCGTCGACAGCAGCGGCAACAGCAGCGGCAAGAACAGCGGCGAGAACAGCAGCGAGAACAGCGTCGGGCGAGCGTCCGGCGGCGATGCGACCCTGAGCCGAAGGGTTCCCCCGTCAACCCCGCCGGTTCGGCAGGAGGTCGTCACTGACGGTGCCGGCCCGCTCGTGCCAGTCTTGCGGATCGGACTTCGCGCGGGAGACGATCTGCTCGAGCTCGGCGACCAGCTCCGCTCGTGACAGCCCCCCGGTAGGCGGCCGGTCGACGGACGGCTCGGTCGGGGTGACACTCTCCATACCGTTCTCATCGGCCGCGGCCACGCGTATCCCAGGGACCCGCCCACGATTTCGGGGTGGGTGCCGGCTCGCCTGCCCGAACCGCTGTCCGGCAGGCTGTGCGCATGCCGTGTCCCGACCGTCCGCACGTGACTCCGCGCCGACGCCTGCTCCGACCGTGACCGTGACCGACGACGGGATTGCGGCGATCGACCCGGTCCCGGAGCGAGACGTCGCCTCGTTCGCCGACGAGGCCGATGTCATCGTCGTCGGGCTCGGATGCGCCGGCGCGTCGGCCGCAATCGTCGCGTCCGAGCGCGGGCTCGACGTCGTCGCGATCGAACGCCAGGGCGCACCGGGCGGAACGAGCGCGATGTCGGGCGGGCTCATCTATCTCGGCGGCGGGACACCCGTGCAACGAGAGTGCGGGTTCGACGACGACGCCGCCACGATGTTCGCGTTCCTACAGGCCGCGACCGCGCCCCACGGCGCCACCGATCCGTCGTCGCGGCCGGACCTCGCGCGTCTTCGGCGCTATTGCGACGAGTCCGTGGCCCACTTCCACTGGCTGCGCGATCACGGCGTCCCGTTCCGTGCGGCGTTCTGCGACGAGCCGAATCGGGAGTCGGCCGACGACAGCGGACTCGTCTTCTCCGGCGGCGAGGACAGCCGGCCGTTCTGCGACATCGCCCGGCCTGTGCCACGCGGGCACAAGCCTCAGTTCGCCGACAGCGCGGGCAAGTTCCTCATGCAGTGTCTCGTCCGCGCAGTCGAGGCCACGGCTACACGGGTGCGAGTCGACGCGCGCGCGGAACGCCTCGTCGTCGACTCCGATGGTGTCGTCGTCGGGGTCGCGGTACGGCACGACAACGCAACGCACTACGTCCGGGCCCGCAGGGGCGTGGTGCTCGCCACCGGCGGCTTCGCGTACAACGATGCGATGTTGGCGGCGAACTGCCCCGAGGCCATGCATCCAGATCCCGCCTGGCGTATCGGCACCGACGCCGACGACGGTCGCGGAATCCGGTTGGGTCTCGGAGCCGGGGGTGCGCCGCTCCGACTCGAAGCCTTCGAGTGCGCGCTGCCGCTCGGTCCTCCGCACCGGCTCTGTCGCGCGATCCTGATCGACCGCCGCGGTCGACGGTTCGTCAACGAGGACACCTACACCGGCCGCATCGGGTGGAAGGCACTGATGGAACACGATGGTGACGTGTTCATGGTGCTCGACGAAGTGATCTACGAACGGAACCTGCTCGGTCTGCGGTTTTCGTACGCGGCCGAGACCGTCGAGGAGTTGGCGCGCGATCTCGGCGTGCCCGAAGCCTCGCTCGCGGCGACCGTCGCGCGTTACAACGAACATGCCGAGCGGGGCGATGATCCGGAGTTCGGGAAGCTGGCACCATTCGTGCAGCCGCTCGTTCCGCCCCTCGGCGCCATCGATCTCGGTGTCGACCGCGGTGCCATCTACGCAACGTTCACGCTGGGCGGGCTCCACACCGATGTCGAGGCGCGGGTGCTCTCCGCGGACGGCGCGCCGGTGCCCGGTCTGTTCGCCGTCGGGCGCCGAGCGCGAGCCTCGCGGCCGGCGGCTACGTCAGCGGTATCAGTCTCGGCGACGGTACTTTCTTCGGCCGGCAGGCGGGCTCAACGATCTGAGCCCGGCCCGACCCGGACCGGCGTGCCGTCGAGCAGCAGATCCGCGTACAGTCGCGTTCATGGAGCTCTGGACGATGAGCATCCCCGAGATCGGTGCGGCCGCCGCCTTGTCGGTCCGGGCAGAACAGCAGGGCTTCGACGGCATCACGTTCACTGATTCGCAGAACCTGGTCGGCGATCCGTTCGTGGCCGTCGCGCTCGGCGCCGCCGCGACCGATCGACTGAGGTTCGCGACCGGCGTGACCAACGCGTTCACTCGCCATCCGGCCGCGCTCGCCAATGTCGCGGCGACGGTACAGGAGACGTCAGGAGGACGCTTCGTCCTCGGCATCGGCCGGGGCGACACCGCGCTCTTCCACCTGGGCCGCGCGCCCATGCCGGTCGCCGAGTTCGCAGCCGTCGTGAACGATCTCCAGGCGTACCTCGACAACGACACCGTCGACTGCGGTGGTCGACCGAGTCGGTTGCGGTTCCTCGACCGGTGCCGCGCAGCCGAAAGTACCGCTCGACATCGCGGTTTCGGGTCCGCGCATGATCGAGTTCGCGGCGCGCGTCGCAGAACGTGTGACGCTCGCGGTCGGTGCCGATCCCGATCGGGTGGGTTGGGTGCTCGACCTCGCGCGCAAGTCTGCTGCGGACGCGGGACGGGATCCGGCGGAAGTCTCGTTCGGCGCGTACGTCAACGTCGGCTGCCATCCCGATCTCGACGCCGCGCGGGCTCATCAGTGGTGCGGTCGCCGCGTTCGCGCACTTCTCGTCGATGCCGGGCTCGACCGGCGCCGGACTCAGCGAAGCCGATCGGGGAGTGGTGGCCGAGGTGGGCCGCCGCTACGACAGCAACGAGCACCTCAGCAACGCCGCCGACCACACCCACGCGCTCGAGCCCGGTTTCGTCGACCGGTTCGCGGTGGTAGGGCCACCGGACGTTTGTGCCGAACGGTTGTACGGACTCGCCGGGCTCGGCATCGATCGCTTCGTCATCACCGGCCCGAGCTTCCGCGCTGATCGCGACCAGGCCCGCACGGCCGGGCAGCTGCTCACCAGCGAGCTGCTCCCGGCATTGCGAGGAAGGGTGCGGGCATGAGCGACCACGAGTTGATCATCCGGGGCGGCACCGTCGTCGACGGTACGGGCGCGCCCGCGCGCACGGCCGACGTCGCGATCGACGGCGGTCTGATCACCGAGGTTGGTCGCTTCGAGCGTGGGTCGGTCCGGACGATCGAGGCCGACGGCCTCCTCGTCACGCCGGGGTTCGTCGACATCCACACGCATTACGACGGCCAGGCGTCGTGGGGTGAGCGCATGATCCCGTCCTCGTGGCACGGCGTGACGACGGTGGTGGCGGGGAACTGCGGGGTGGGCTTCGCGCCGGTGCGGCCGCGTGACCACGACCGGCTCATCGAATTGATGGAAGGCGTCGAGGACATTCCCGGAACCGTGTTGCACGAGGGTCTCACGTGGAACTGGCAGTCGTTCCCGGAGTTCCTCGATGCGCTCGACGGACGGCACTTCGACGTCGACGTGGCGCTGCAGGTTCCGCACGGTGCGCTCCGGTTGCACGTGATGGGGGAGCGCGGCGCCCGGCGCGAGCCCGCCACCGCCGACGACATCGCGGCGATGGCCGATCTCGCCGCGGGCGCGATCGAAGCCGGCGCGCTCGGATTCTCGACGTCTCGTACGCTCAACCACCGTACGAGTCGCGGTGAGTACACGCCCACACTCACCGCCGGTGCCGACGAATTGATCGGTATCGCGCGCGCGATCGGCGCGACCGGAACGGGCGTGTTGCAGGTCGTCTCCGACTTCGCGGATGTCGAGGCCGAGTTCTCGATCTTCCGGCGCATGGCCGAGGAGTCGGGCCGGCCGTTGTCGTTCTCGCTGGTTCAGGTGCGCGGCGACGGCTACCGGCGCCAGCTCGAACTGCTCGACGAGGCGAACGCCGCGGGCGTGCCGATGACCGGTCAAGTCGCGCCCCGCGCCGTGGGGCTCCTGTTGGGGTTGGAATGCACTCTGCACCCGTTGCTCGTCAACCCCGTCTACGCCGAGATCCGGTCGCTGCCGTTGGCGGAGCGGGTGGCGGTCATGCGCGATCCGAAGTTCAAGGACCGCGTGATCGGTGCCGATGCGGCGCGGCGCGACGACTCCAAGCTCGGCGGGCGGCTGATCCAGGCCTTCCACAAGATGTACGAGCTCGGCGACCCGCCCGACTACGAACCGGACCCCTCAGTCAGCATTGACCGCCGAGCCGTTCGAGAGGGTCGGACTGCACTCGATCTCGCGTACGACATCTTGGTACGCGATGGGGGTCACACGTTCCTCTATCTGCCGTCGCTCAACTACGCGGGCGGGAACCTCGACGCCGTAGGCGAGATGTTGGCGCATGAGCACACGGTCGTCGGGCTCGGCGACGGCGGGGCGCACGTGGGCACGATCTGCGACGCCAGCTTCCCGACGACGCTGCTCAGCCTCTGGACCCGGGATCGCGAGAAGGGGCGCCTCGGCCTACCGTTCGCGGTGCAACGACACACGCGCGACACCGCGCGCGCGGTTGGGCTATTCGATCGCGGGATCGTCGCGCCGGGCTATCGCGCCGACGTGAACGTCATCGACTATGAGCGTCTCACCGCACGTCGTCCGGAGATGCGTCACGATCTGCCCGCAGGCGGGAAGCGTTTGGTCCAGGCGGCGGATGGCTACGTCGCAACACTTGTCGCCGGACGCGTCACGTACGAGCGCGGGGTCGCGTGCGGACCCCTGCCCGGTCGTATCGTGCGGGGCCGGCAGTCCCTCACGAACAGGGGAGCGATGCGATGAAAGTTTCCGACCTGACTCCGCTCGAGCCTGGGTGTGCGTGGCGCACGGAGGCGCTCGGTGAGAGCTATGTCTTCCAACTGACCGACGACCACCTCGCCGAGCTCGACGCCGCGCTCGGTGCACGCGGAAGCGACGTGCGCCGACGTGCTCGACATCACGCGCGACTCGTTCCCGCTCCCGTCCCTGGGTCCCGAGCTCCACCGGCTCACGCGCGATCTCATCGACGGCCGCGGTGTCGTTCTTCTGCCGCGGTCTCCCCGTCGCGCACTATGGCAAGCACCGGGCGTCGTCGATCTACTGGGGTGTCGGGACGCACCTCGGCCGGCCATGGCCGCAGAACGCCAAAGGTCACCTGCTCGGCGACGTCACCGATCAGGGCCGCGCCGCCGGGGACCCCACATCACGCGGGAACGAGATCGGCGGCATCCGGTTCCCGTTCCACTCAGACGGTTCCGACCTCGTCGGGCTCTTCTGCCTCGATCCCGGCGCAAGTGGCGGCGAGAGCCTGGTCGCCAACGCGGTGACCATCCACAACGACCTGGTTCGCACCGAGCCCGAGCTCGCGGCGGAGCTCTACGCGCCGTTCCCCTACGACCTGCGGGGCGAGCAGACGCCGGGCACCAAGGGTTGGTACACCATGCCGATCTTCAGCCGTACCGGCGACCGGCTCTTCGCGCGGTACATCCGTCCGTACATCGAGTCGACGCGCCGTCACGACGACGCGCCGCCGGTCTCGGAAGCGGCGCGCGAGGCGATGAATCGTGTCGACGCGATGTGTGGCGACCCGCGATACCACGTGTCGATGATGATGCAGCCCGGAGACATGCAGTTCGTCAACAACTATCACGTGCTCCATGCGCGCACCGCGTACGAAGACGACCGCGCGACCGGGCACGTTCGCCACCTCAAGCGCCTGTGGCTGGAGACCGACATGCTCGCCGACGACGACAAGCCCGAACGGTTCCGGCTCGGTCGCACCGACTCGTACTGGTCGAGCAAGGGCCGTACGAAGAGTGAGCTGATCGTCTGATCGGACGCTCAAAGCGCGAAGCCCTCGAGATCACGCTCGAGAGCTGAGGCGGGCCGCCGCAGTCAAGCGGCGACCTCGACGTCGACGCGCTCGGCTCGCGGCGGCTGGGGCGGCACTCTTCGATCCGGTCTTCAGATCGCTCGCGGCAGTTCGGCGCGAGGAGTCGTGACGCGTCAGCCGGAGTGGCCACGACGGCCGAGCCGACGCTCGGCCCACTCGCGCCAGACCGCCGGCACTTCGTCGATCGACGCGACCCGTTCCAACTCGGTCGGCGACCCGTCGTGCTGGGCCTCGTACAGGTCCGCGACGGTGAGACCGTGCGCGGGCGAGGGGCCCACTTCGATCGTGTCGCCAGCGCTGACCGACGGCCTGGTCGTCACCTTCGAGGTTCACGCCCGCCACACGGACGCGGCCCGCGACCGGCGCCTTCCAGATCGCGCTGCTGACGGACCGCCCACCCCACTCGACGGTGCGGGGCTCACCGACGTTGACCGAGACGACGAGCGGGGAGCCGGTCATGACGCTCTCCAACCGGCACCGCGTCGACGGGTATTCCTGGGTCGACGCCGCGTCGGTGGCAGCAGCTCCGGGAGTTCCTGACCTGTTCGCCGGCCGGTTCCCTCGGGGCGGGTGCCAGTTCGGGCGCTCTGTGGCAAGCTCCGGGAAAGATCGCCACTGCGGGGGAGATGCAGATGACGTTGGACCGTCGGGAGTTCGTCAAGGGCGCGATCGGCGCGTCGGGGGTGGCGCTGCTGGGCGGCAAGCTCGGATCGCCGGGCCTCACCTCGGGCGTGTTCCGTAATCACCGCCATCCGGGACTGCCGGACCCGCGTCACTCGGGTATCGAGCACGTCGTGGTCGTGATGATGGAGAACCGGAGCTTCGACCACATCCTCGGTTGGCTCCCGGGCGCCGACGGCCGCCAAGCCGGACTGTCGTACGTCGGTCCCGACGGTAAGAAGCACAAGACGCATCATCAGACGCAGTTGAACGGATGCGGGTTGGGCGACCCCGACCACTCCTACACGGGGGGTCGGATCCAGTACGCCGGTGGGAGAATGAACGGGTTCCTCACCGACACGAAGAACGACGAGTTCGCGATCAGTTACTACAAGGCGGCCGATCGCCCGTTCATGGGGCGTCTCGCGGAGCAGTACGCCACCTGCGACCGCTACTTCTGTTCGATCCTCGGACCGACGTTTCCCAACCGGATCTTTCAGCACGCCGGCCAGACCGACCGCATCACGAACACGTTCGAGGTGTCCACGCTTCCGGCGATCTGGGACCGCCTGAACCAGCCGGGCGGGCCGACCGGGCGCTACTACTACAGCGACCTGCCCATCACCGCGCTCTGGGGTCAGAAGCATCTCGCGATCTCCGCGAAGCTCGACCAGTTCCTCACCGACGCGGCCGCGGGCACGCTGCCCAACGTCTCGTACGTCGATCCCAGCTTCATCGGCGAGGGCAACGGCACCGCCAACGACGACCACCCCGCCGCCGACCTTCGCGCCGGCGACGCGTTCCTCTCGCGCATCTTCCATGCCGTGGCGAACGGTCCGGGGTGGAAGCACACGGTGCTCGTCATCAACTACGACGAGTGGGGCGGGTTCTACGAACACGTCGCCCCGCACCGGGTCACCGCCGGTGTGCCGATCGGTGCGCTGCCGGCGGTCGGCGTCGATCAGGATTTCGACGCCCGGAAGCGGGTGCTGACCGGCTTTCGTGTGCCGTGCATCGTCGCGTCGCCGTTCACCCGCCGCCGGGTCGGCGCATCGGCCACGCACGGTTTCTACGACCACACCTCGGTCCTGAAACTCATCGAGTGGCGATGGGGGCTCGCACCGTTATCGCGCCGGGACGCGTCCAACGCGCCGTTCGACCCGGGGAACCTCGCGCATGCACTCGACTTCCGATTTCCCGATCGCGCGGGTGCCGAAGTTGCCCGTGCTCGCGCCTTTCGTACCGACCGCGTGCGCGACGGCGGCGGCACCGCTCGTCGGCGCGGTCGCGGCCCGGGCGTCGGGAGGCATCGCGGCCGATCCCGGGCGTGAGGATTGGGTCGGACTTCAGCAGTCCGGATTGCTCGACGGCTGGCCGGCGGGCTGACTCGAGAACAAGCGGGCAGGTGATCCGGGCCGTGCGGATCGGCCCCGACGCGCGAACGAGGTCCGACCTAGGGCCGATCCTCAGCTGCTCGAGCCGAAGTTCGGCGCCTGGACTTTGCACGCCGGAGAAGGCACAGTGACGAGAGCGGAAGCCGCCTCCGGCGACGACGAAAGGCGTGACCGTTGTTGCAGCTCGTCAATGGCCGTTACCTGTGCAACTGGTGCGGCGCCGATCTCGGATTGCCGTTCATGAACCGAGACACGATCGAGATCATCTCCGAGCACGACGGTGCGCACGTGCGGATCATCGTCGTCGGCGGCGAAGAGCATCACCGCTGCGAGCGCCCCTCCTAAACCCCTGACATCACCACCGGCTTTCTCCGACCACGGTCGGTGGAGCTTTCGGCGGGTGCTTGCCGGGTTCAGTGTGATTCTGTGCCGCTCGGCAGGGCCGAGATCGCGCCTGGCGAACCCGGAGTGATCCTGCACGCATCTCCGTTTCGGCGACGGTCGTTGCGGGAATGATGGCGTTCACGGTCAGAGCCGGTGCCGGGGCACCTGTGGAATCCATCACGCTCGCGCCCGAGCCCGGGAGCATCGGCGCCGCGCGGCGGTTCGTACAGTCCCGACTCGCGGCGCAGGCGATGGAGTCTTCGGTCGCGGTCCTCCTCACGAGCGAGCTGGTCACGAACGTGGTCCGCCACGCCGGCACGCAGTTGACCCTGGTGATGAGGCTCGAGCCCGCGGTGCGGGTCGAGGTGCACGACGGTGTGACCGCAACCCGGGCGTTTCGGGAAATACTTGCCGATCCGCGGACCGCCGTGCCGCCGAGCTCGCCGGGCGGGCGCGGTCTCGGTCTCGTGAGCGCGCTCGCAACCCGGTACGGCCTCGACGACGATCCGGGAAACTGGAACGGCAAGGTCGTCTGGTTCGAGCTCGACCCGGCGGATCTCGCCGAGCCCGAACACCCTCCGCGCGCGTGAAGACGGTCGGGTTCGTCCGGCGAGTTGTTTCGACTCGGCGCGTGGCGGGAATCGCGGTGGTTCAACACATGCACATTCGAGACGTGCACATCGAGACAACACACGATCGACCGCAGAGGAGCAAACATGGACGCCAACACGGACGACCTGAAGGGCCGGGCCAAAGAGGCCGCCGGAGACCTCACCAACGACGACAACCTGAAGAACGAGGGTCGCGCTGATCGCGCGAGCGGCAAGGCGAAGGACGCTATCGACAAGGCCGAGGAGAAGGCCAAGGACCTCGTCGACGACGTACGCGACAAGCTCCACAAGAACTGACTCCTCGAGTGCCCGCCTGACCGGGCGGCCGAGAGCCGCCGTGGGTCGGCGCGCGTACGGAGCCATCCGGTCGGCGGGCCGTCCGGCTGGGGAGGATGACCTGATGGATGTCTTGGTCGCGGGTGCTTCCGGATTCGTCGGCGCCCCTCTGTGCGCAGCACTCGACCGGGACGGGCACCACGTCCGGGCCATGACCCGTCACCCGGAGTCGTACGCCGGTGCCGGCACGGCGGTCGGCGGCGACGTCGGCGAACCTGGATCCCTCGGAGCCGCGTTGGGCGGCTGTGACGCCGCCTACTACCTCGTGCACTCGCTCGAGTCGGAGGACTTCGCCGAACTCGACCGCCGGGGTGCCGAGGCCTTCGGCGACGCCGCGGCGCGCGCCGGCGTTCGCCAGGTGATCTACCTCGGCGGCCTCGGTGACGAGCGCGACGACCTGTCCGCGCACCTCCGGAGCCGGCGTGAGGTCGAGGGGATCCTGCAGGCGCGGGTACCGACGACGGTGCTGCGCGCCGGGATCGTCATCGGCGACGGTGGCATCTCGTGGGAGATCCTGAGGCAACTCGTCGCGCGGTTGCCCGTGATGATCACTCCGCGCTGGGTGCAGACCCGCACCCAGCCCATCGGGATCGACGATGCGGTCGCGTTCCTCGTCGGTGTGCTCGGGAACTCCGACGCGATGGGGCAGATCTTCGAGATCGGTGGCCCGGAGCAGATGACCTACGGCGAAATGCTGGCGATCGTCGGTCGTATGCCCGGCGGCGTCCTGCGCCTCATCGTTCCGGTTCCGCTTCTCACTCCGCGCCTCTCTTCGCATTGGCTGCGCCTCATCACCGATGTCGACCTGCAGACCGCGCGCAGCCTCGTCGATTCGATGTCGAACGAGGTCGTGGTGCACGATCGCCGCATCGAGGCGATCACGGGGCGCCATCCGATGGGATTCCGCGAGGCTGCCGAAGCCGCGCTTCGTCGGCGCGCGGACCGGCTGGCGGGTCGTGCCGCGCCCTGACGCCCAAACCGCGGGTAGCAATGTGTCTCGCATGCGGCGTCCCGTGGTGGCCGCGAGTGTCGTACTCGGCACCGGCGTGCTCGGCGCGACGCTCGCGGTCCGGGCCGGGTCGGCCGCGTTCTTCGTGCTGGGCGTCGTGCTCGCTTGCATCTGGATCGCGGGAGCGGTGCTCGGCGGGCCGCCGCCACTGCGCGGCGATGTCCCGTCGGTGCGCGTGGGTGTCGTCGGCGCGCTGCTGTTGGGGTGCGCCCTCTTCGGGGTATTCGTCGCGGCCAAAGTCGCCTCCGATCACATCCCGCTGCTCGACCACAGTGCCGCCGATGTGCTCGGTCGGGCCCACGACGGATCGACCGGCTTGGTGCTCGTCGTCGCTCTCCTCAACGGCGTGGGGGAGGAGCTGTTCTTTCGCGGCGTCCTCCCGTCGGTGCTGACCGCCAAACACGCCGATGCGTTGGCGGTCCTGACCTACGCGGCGGTGACAGTAGCGACCCTCAACCTTGCGCTCGTCGTCGCCGCGCTCGCGCTCGGCTCGGTGCTGGCCGCCGAGCGCCGGCTCAGTGGCGGCGTGCTCGCGCCCGTGCTGACCCACCTGACGTGGAGCACGCTCGTCGTGTTGTTCCTGCCGCACTGACCGTTCCGACCAGCCCGAACCGGTGCGAGTGGCGCGCTCGGCTTTACCACGTCCTAACGTGTTCCGTGGTGACCTTCCGCGTGTCCGAGAATGCAGTGAGGATCCTTCTCATCGAGGACGAGGCGTCGATCGCGGAACCGCTCGCCGACGGTCTGCGCCGAGAACGGTTCGACGTGACCATCGCGCGCAACGGCGCCGAGGGGTTGGCGCGGGCCGGGGACGCCGAGCTCATCCTCCTCGACCTCGGGCTCCCGGATGTCGACGGCGCCGACGTGTGCCGCCTCCTGCACGCGAAATGTGCGGTCCCGATCATCGTGCTCACGGCACGCGGCGACGAGCACGATCGGGTCCGGCTGCTCGAGATCGGCGCCGACGACTACGTCGTCAAGCCGTTCGGGTTCCGGGAGCTGGTTGCTCGCATCGGCGCGGTGTTGCGCCGTTCGCGCGCATCGCTCGGCGGCTCGCCCACCGACGAGGCGGAGGTGCAGGAGCTGGGCGCGCTGCAGATCGACCACCGGGCCCGACGGGTCACGCTCGCAGGGCGGGAGATTCCGCTCAGCCGCAAGGAGTTCGATCTACTCGCGCGGTTGGCTGAGGACCCAGGGGCGGTCGTGCGTCGTGAACGCATCATCGAAGAGGTGTGGGACGAGCATTGGTGGGGATCGACGAAGACGCTCGACGTACACATTGCGTCGGTGCGGAAGAAGCTCGGCGACCCGTCGCTGATCGTCACGATCCGCGGCGTCGGCTATCGCCTGGACGCGGGAGAGTGACCCGGCGGCTCATCGTCGCCTATGTGACCCTCACTGTGTTCGCGCTGGCGCTGTTCGCGACGCCGCTCGGCATCACGTTCGCCCGGCGCGAGCACGACCGCCTCCAGTTCGACGCCGAGCGCAACGCCGACCTCGTGGCGACGATGATCGACGACCCGCTGGAAACGCACGGGCCCCTTCCTGCCGTCGCGATCCAGAACGTGGTCCGCGGAACGCGGGCGAGCGTCGTCGTGGTCGACCGGCACGGTGTGGTGCTCCTCGACACGAGCTCGTCGCAGACGGTCGGTCGGTCTCTTGCCGTCGCGACCGACATCGCCGCGGCACTGAAAGGGAACCGCGTCTCGGGCCGTAGCGAGCTGCAGGCCGACGACGCGATCGTCGCGTACGCGACGGTACCGTCGACCAGCGGTGGAGTCGTCGATGGCGCCGTCCGGATCGCGTACCCGACTGCAACGCTCGACGAACGGGTCCGCGACGTCTGGATGCAGCTAGGCCTGTTGTGTCTCGGCGTCCTGGCCGCGGTCGCCCTCGTCGGAGTGTTCGTCGCGAGAGGTGTCACGCGTCCGCTGCGTAACCTCGAACACGCATCCGACCGACTCGGCCGCGGCGATCTTGCGACCCGGCTCGACGAGACCGACGGTCCCGAGGAGCTTCGCCGCGTCGCCGCGACCTTCAATCGGATGGCGGGCCAGCTGCGCGACCTCATCGAGTCACAGAGTCAGTTCGTCGCCAACGCCTCGCATCAGCTGCGGACCCCACTCACCGCGCTCCGCCTCCGGCTCGAGAACCTCGAAGCCGGCGCCGGCGACGAGGACCGGTTGGCGATCCGCGCGATAGCAGCCGAAGTCACGCGCATGAGTCAGCTCATCGACGGGCTGTTGCTGCTCGCGAGTGACTCGGCGCGACGCGACTCCGTGCAGCCCGCCGACGTCGCCGCGATCGCGCGCGACCGCGTGTCCGGGTGGAACGACGTCGCCCGCGAGCAGGACGTCGACATCGTGTTGCAGGCCCCCGACTCGGCCTGGGCCACGGCCCTGCCCGACGCGGCCGAACAGTTGCTGGACAACCTCATCGACAATGCCCTCAACGCGTCGCCCTCGGACGCCCCGATCGACGTGATCGTCAACCGCCTCGACTCCCAGGTCGTGATCCGCGTCCTCGACCGCGGTCCGGGACTGGAGGCCGAGGCCCGGGCCCACGCTTTCGACCGGTTCTGGCGGGCACCGAACGCGCCGCCGGGAGGCACCGGTCTCGGGCTCGCGATCGTGCGCCAACTCGCGGAGGCCTCGGGCGGCGCGTGCCGGCTCGAGGCCCGCCCCGGCGGGGGACTGATCGCGGAAGTCACGCTGCCGGCCCTTGGGTCCCGGGGGACGACGCGCCCGTGACGCTCCGTCGGGAGCCGGATTTCCCGCGTCCTTACCTTCCGTTCAGGGACCCCACAGCGAACCCGACGATTCTCGAACCCGGCCGGCCTGCCGCCGGAGTGCACGCCGTCCATTGACGCCCACCGCATGACCACGACCGCCTCGCCGCCGATCTCGCCGCCGATCCTGACCGGGTCGCGGCGCGGCGCCGTCGATCGGGCCGCGCTCGTGGGCTTCGCGATCGGCGTCGGCGCGATCGTCACGATCGGGCTGTGGATCCGCCACGGTGGCATCGGGGCCGCAACCGGACCGGGCACGCTCGCGACGGCGATCGGGCAGGTCACCGCGCTCGTCGGGACGTACGCGATCCTCGTGCAGATCCTGTTCATGTCGCGGATCACGTGGCTCGAACGGGCCGTCGGTTTGGACCACCTCGCGGTGTGGCACCGCTGGCTCGGGTTCGTAACCGTGTGGCTCGTCAGCGCTCACGTCGTGTTTACAACGGTGGGATACGCGCGAGGCGACAAGGTCTCGCTGTGGGCGCAGACTCGCAACTTCGTGTCGCACTATCCCGACGTGCTCATGGCTTGGGTCGGATTCGCGTTGTTCCTCGCGGTCGCCGTCGCGTCGGTTCGGGCCACGCGCCGGCGGCTGCAGCGGGAGACCTGGTACTTCATCCATCTGTACGCGTATCTCGCGGTCGCGCTGTCGTTCGCGCACCAACTCGCAGTCGGGACCGATCTCGACGGCGACCGCGCCGCCGCGCGTCTGGTGGGTCGGTCTCTACGACGTTCGTGTTCGGATCGATCCTCGTGTGGCGAGTAGCGCTCCCGATCCGGCTCAACCATCGCCATCAGCTCAAGGTGCACTCGGTGCGGCACGAAGCTCCCGGCGTCGTTTCGATCAACCTCCGCGGCCGCGATCTCGACCAGCTCGGCGCCGAGCCCGGACAGTTCTTCCTCTGGCGCTTCGTCACCGCGCAATCGTGGTGGAAGACGCATCCCTTCTCGCTGTCGGCGGTGCCGAAACGCGATCGGATGCGCATCACCGTCAAGGATCTCGGGGACGACACGAAACGGTTGCAGCGGCTTCGACCGGGTGTGCGGGTGCTGGCCGAAGGTCCGTACGGCACCTTCACCGACACCGTCCGCACACGCCGACGGGTCCTGCTCGTCGCCGGCGGTATCGGCATCACACCGCTGCGGGCGATGCTCGACGGCTACGGGCCCGCGGACGATGTCGTGTTGCTGTACCGCGTCGCCCGGGCCGAGGACGCGGTCTTCGTCGACGAGCTCCGGCGCTTCGCGCAGGCGCCGAACATGACGATCCACATCATTGCCGGGACCGAGATCGGTGACGACCGGACCGATCTCCTGTCGGTGCCCGCGCTCCACAAGGGTGTGCCCGACATCGCGGGTCGCGAGTGCTTCGTCTGCGGACCGCCCGCCCTCCTCACGGCGATGCACCGCCGGCTGCGGACCCTCGGTGTCGCGCACCAGCACATCCATTACGAACGCTTCGAGCTGTAGGGAGTCGTTGATCCGTATGCGCCGCGCAGTTCCCGCCGTCATCATCACCGCGGTCGGTATCGGTGCGCTCGCCTCGTTTCGTTCCACACCGGCTGCACCGGCGAAGGCGGGCGCGGCGATCGCCGTCCCGGGGACGACCGCCCCCGCCACCGCGCCGCCGAACCCCGGACCGACGGCGCCCGCGACCGCTCCGACGAACTCCGCTCCGACGAACTCCGCTCCGACGACCGCTGCGCCCGCCACCGGAGGTGCGTCGCGCACCTTGACCGGCGACCCGTTCGACAACCGTTTCGGCACGGTGCAGGTCCAGGTGACGTTGCAGGGCCGCACCATCACGGGCGTCACCATGATCCAGATGCCCGACAGCCACGAGCGGTCGCTGGAGATCAGCCAACAGGCCGAGCCGCTGCTCCTGCAGGAGGTCCTGCAGGCCCAGAGCGCCCAGATCGACCTCCTCTCGGGCGCGACGTACACGAGCGAGAGCTACGCCCAGTCGCTGCAGAGCGCCCTCGACAAGTCGGGCGCGTGACCCGGCGATCGATCGAACAGTGGGGGACTGTCATCTCGGTCGATGTCCGTGACGACATCGGCGCCGACGTGGTCGACGCGTGTGCAGCATGGTTCCAACGGGTCGACGACCTCTTCAGCACCTGGCGTTCCGACACCGAGATCATGCGGATCGGTGAAGGGTCGCTCGCGGTCGACGGCGCGAGCCCGGAAGTGGCCGAGGTCCTCGGGCTGTGCGATCGAGTGCGTGTGGAATCGAAAGGCGCGTTCGACATCACGGTCGGCGCCCGACCCGAGGTGCCGAAGCGGCCGGGAGTCGCGCCGATCGACCCATCGGGCCTCGTCAAGGGGTGGGCGGTCGCGCGAGCGGCGTCGATGTTGCGGGGCGCGGGCGCGTCGTGCTTCACCATTGGAGCAGGAGGCGATGTCGTCGCGTACGGACGCCCGGTCGAGGCGCCGATCGGTTGGCGGGTGGGCATCCAACACCCGTGGGAGCGCGACAAGGTCGCCGCCGTAGTCGCCGTTGTCGACGGTGCGGTCGCCACCTCGGGTCGGTACGAACGCGGTGACCACGTCTTCGATCCTCGCACCGGCCAGCCGGTCGCCGGCGTCGCCTCGGCGACGGTGGTGGGCCCCGATCTCGCGATTGCCGACGCGTACGCGACGGCCGTGATGGTGCTCGGTGCCGAAGCAGGATTGCAGTGGCTCGCCGGACGCGACGGCTACGAAGGGCTCGCGGTCACCGACCACCGAGCGGTGCTGTCGACCCCGGGATTCGCGCATTTCCGGGTCTCCTAGGAGTTCCGGCGGGAACGGCGACGCTCGATCGGGAACTACCCTCGGTGCATGTGCCGAAACATCACTGAGTTGCGCGGTCTCGAGCCGCCCGCCACCAAACAGGAGATCGAGGCTGCCGCGCGCCAGTACGTGCGTAAGGTCACCGGCGTCACCAAGCCGCGTGTCGACGTTGCCGGGGCGATGGAGGCGGCCGCGCTCGAGATCGCGTCGATCACAGAGCGGTTGCTCGGTGAGATGCCGGCGCGCCGGCAGCCGCCGCCCACGCTCCCGCCCTTGCGGCGACCCGAGGTCCGCAGCCGCCTCGGCCTCGAACCGTTCGTGAGTTGACCGAATAGGGCTACGAGCTGCGTGCCCGCCGGCAAGGCCTACGGAAGCCGGCCTTCACCTTCTTGGCGTGCGCCGCGTTCGATTGCTTCTTTGTACGCCTGCGCCGATTGCTCGTCGGATTCGCCGGCGCGTTCCGCGGCGGCTTCCTCTTCGGGGGTCGGCGCCCCGTCCGCGTGGGCGGCGACGCGCTCGTCGCGCTTTTCCTCCTCGCGCGTCTCGGTGCTCGGGCGGGCAGGGGAGTCCGAGGAATTGGTCATAGTGCTGTCCCTCTGTCGTGTAGTCGTCGATGAAGGCTCGCGAGATCGAACTCGGTGTACCCAAACGGGCGCCCGCCGAAGCCGCACGCGGCGAGGTCGATCAGCCAGTCCGGGAAGGACGGTAATATGAGGTCTCGTGAGCGTCGCCGAACGCAGGGTCACCTTCGCCGACGAGACCGGTTCGGTCGAATGTCGCAATCCGTCGAAAGTCGTCCGCCCGGCCATCGAGTGCGCACGGCTCGCCGACATCTTGTGTAGTGAATCGTGAGCGATCACCGCACGTTCCCGTGTCGGCCGGCATCGGTGCGCGCCGCACGGCACTTTGCCGTGGACGCGCTCGGAAATGCACCGCACGCAGTGGTCGAGGCCGTCGCCATTGCCGTCTCCGAGCTCGCGACGAACTGCGTACTGCACGCCCGCACCGATTTCACGGTCGAGGTGAATCGCACCGGCGACCGGGTCCGCATCGAGGTCACAGACACCGGTCAGGGCGTGCCGGCGGTCCGATCGCCGGACTCGACGGAGTCGTCCGGTCGCGGGCTGGTGCTCGTGCGCGAGCTTTCGGAGGAGTGGGGTATCGACTCGACCGAAGGGCGCCCGGGCACGAGCGTCTGGTTCGCGTTGCACGTGCCCACGTCCGACCGGGCGGGGCTGCAGGACGCGGAGGCGGGCTGACCTGTTATCCGGAGGCTGCGGAGGTGGGCGCCGCCCGCTCGGGATCTCACCGGAGATTCCCAGGAAGTCCGCGGGAGGTCCGCACGCGGTTCCCAGGTTGAGCCGCAATCATGGTGTCTCGTCCCGCCCGCACCGACCCGTGCCAAGGAGCCCCGAACCATGACCGGACCCGACGCGACGCCTTTTCCGGATTCGACGCCCGTTCCCGATTCGACGCCGGCGTCGGAGCCGACCACGCGGTCGGACCTCCCGACGGACGACAACAAGCGGCACGCGGAACGACTCGAAGAGGCGCTGTTCGAAGTCAAGCGGGTGATCGTCGGCCAGGACCGGATGGTCGAACGAGCGATGATCTGCCTGCTGGCCCGTGGTCATTGTCTCATCGAAGGCGTGCCGGGTCTCGCCAAGACGCTGACGGTCGCGACCCTCGCCGACGTGGTGGGCGGGTCGTTCACCCGCCTCCAGTTCACTCCCGACCTCGTGCCGGCCGACATCGTGGGCACCCGGGTCTGGCGACCGTCTCGCGAGGAGTTCGACATCGAGTGGGGCCCGATCTTCGCCAACCTCGTACTCGCGGACGAGATCAACCGTGCTCCCGCCAAGGTGCAGTCTGCGCTGCTCGAGGTCATGGCCGAGCGGCACGTGTCGATCGCCGGACAGACGCGCGCGACACCCACTCCGTTCCTCGTGTTGGCGACCCAGAACCCGATCGAGTCCGAAGGCGTGTACGCACTGCCCGAGGCGCAACGCGACCGGTTCCTGATGCAGATCGTCGTCGGGCAGCCGTCGTACGTGGAAGAGCTCGAGATCGCACGGCGTATGGGCGTCAAGGCGCCCACCGCCAATCAGATGCTGACAATCGAGCAACTCATCAGTCTGCAGGATGCCGTCGACGAGATCTTCGTGCACCACGCAGTGCAGGACTACGCAGTGCGGCTCGTGATGGCGACGCGTGATCCGATCGGCTGGCACGTCCCCGACATCGCAGGTCAGGTCGGACTCGGTGCAAGTCCGCGCGCGACGCTCGGATTGCTTGCCGCGGGACGCGCGCTCGCGCTGCTGCGCGGCCGGCGGTTCCTCGTTCCGCAGGACGTCGCCGACGTCGCGCCGGAGATCCTGCGGCACCGGCTCATCCTTACCTACGACGCGCTGGCCGAAGGCGTGACGACCGACGACGTCATCCAACGCGTGCTCGCGACGATGCCGGTTCCGCAGGTGACGCCGAGGCAGGAGCGCGGGCTGCAGGACACCGCGTGAGTCGCGGCGAAGCGCGCGATCCCGAACCGGCCAGTGCCGGGGTCGGGGCCGTGGCCCGCAAGGCAGCCGAGCTGCGCCGGCTCGAACTGCTCGTGACCCGCCGCCTCGACGGTTTGCTGCGAGGCGAGTTCCTCGGCCGCACGCCGGGCCCGGGGTCGGACGTTGCCGGTGCGCGCCCGTACGAAGCCGGCGACGACTCGCGGTGGATCGACTGGAACCTCACTGCGCGATCGATCGGGCCGCAGGTACGCACCACCGAGGCCGACCGCGAGCTGCAGATCTGGACCGTGGTCGACCGCTCCGCGAGCATGAACTTCGGCACCGCCGAGCGCGAGAAGGGTGAGGTCGCGTTCGCGGCCGCGGCCGCGTTCGGGTTCCTCACCGCGCGGCACGGCAATCGCTTCGGCATGCTTGTCGCGGGCGGCGAGTCGGTGCTCCGGCTCGGGCCTACGTCGACACGGTCCGAGCTCCTCGCGAGCCTCTCGCGCCTCTACGACGTTCCGCGGCGCCGCGCCCGCACCGACGGCGACGCCGACCTCACCGGCGCGCTCGACGCGCTCGAACGGGCCCGGCCGCGGCGTGGTCAGGTGATCGTGATCTCCGACTTCCTCGACGCCACCGACTGGCCCCGCCACCTGGCCCGGTTGGGCCAGACCCAACAGATGCTGTGCGTGCAGGTCGTGGATCGGCGCGAGCTTGCGCTCCCGGCTGCCGGCATGTTGACGCTGGTCGACACCGAGTCGGGCCGCAACGTGCACGTGCAGTCGAACTCGGCCCGGCTGCGCGAGCGCTACGCCACGGCGGCCGCCGAGCGGCACGCCGACATCGCCCGGCGCATTCGCGAGGCCGGGAGCGAACATCTCGTCCTGTTCACCGACTCCGACTGGTTGATCGAGATCGTCCGCTTCGTCGCCGGTCGCCGCACGTTGCGCCGGCACACGACGCTGTCACCGCGGTTCCGCGTCGGCGCGAGCCCCCTGAGGAGAGTGCAGTGAGCTTCGAAGAACCATGGCGCCTCGCCTTCCTGATCGCGCCGGCCGTGTTGCTGATCGCGTACCTGCTCGCGCAGCGATCACGGCGCAAGTACGCGCTGCGGTTCACGAGTGTCGACCTGCTCGCGTCGGTCGCGCCGCGCCGACCCGGATGGCAGCGGCATGTGTCGGCCGTGCTCATGCTCGCCGCGGTCGCGGCTCTGGTGTTCGGCTTCGCCCGACCGACCGGCACCAAGAGGGTCGCACGCCAGCGCGGGACGATCATGATCGCGATCGACACCTCGGGGTCGATGGCTGCGACCGATGTCGCGCCCAATCGGCTGGTCGCGGCGCAGGCCGCGGCGCGGCAGTTCATCCGAGGCCTACCGCCGGGATTGCAGATCGGTCTGCTCTCGTTCGACACGCAGGCGCGGGTGCTCGCGGCGCCCACGACCGATCACGCGCCGGTTCTCGCCGCCGTCGATGCGCTGACGATCGGTGGAGGGACGGCGACGGGTCTCGCGATCACCGGCGCGTTGAAGGCGGTCGCGGCCCTGCCCAAGGGTGCCGACGGGCAACCCGCGCCCGCGGCGATCGTGTTGCTGAGCGACGGGTACCCGACGATCGGCGACGGCATCCAGGGACCCGTCGTCACCACGGAGCAGGCCACGGCCGCGGCCAAAGCCGCGAAGATCCCGATCGACACGATCGCGTTCGGTACCCCGAGGGGGACCGTCACCATCCAGGGCGAGCAGGTGCCGGTACCGGCCGACCCGGCCACGATGAAGGCGATCGCGGCCGGAAGTGGTGGCAAGTCGTTCACCGCCACGAGCGGGAGCGAGCTGAAAGCGGTCTACGCCCAGATCCGCAAGGTCGTCGGGTTCGACACGGTGAAGACCGACCTCACCGAATGGTTCACGGGCCTCGGGCTCCTGCTCGCAGTGCTGACCGCGGGCGCGGCGCTGTGGTGGATGCAGCGGATCCCGTAGACGACCGCCGCCGGCGTTGCCCCGGAGTCAGAGGTCAGTGGAGGACGAAGTCGGCGAGGTCGGGCTCGCGCGTCCACGCCCAGTAGTCGACGAGCCGCCACGGGCTCAGCACGTGGATCCGACCCTGGCCGTTCTTGAACCACGAGTGGGTGATCGACGGATGTGACCACACCAGTCCGTCGAGCTCGCGTTGCGTGCGCGCGTAGTACTCGTCGTGCACGTCGACGCGTGGCTCCATCGACTCGTGGTCACCCTCGACGAGGGCCTTGATGCATCCCGTGATGTAGCGGATCTGGCACTCGGAATGGAAGATGAGGCTGCCGCCGTGCGCGAGGTTCGTTCCCGGTCCGTACATGCAAAACAAGTTGGGAAAGTTCGGAACGGTGATCCCGAGATACGCCGACGGCTCGTCGCCCCACTGTGACGAGAGCTCGACGCCGTTGCGACCGACGATCCGCATCGGCCAGAGGAAGCGGTTCGCCTGGAAGCCGGTAGCGAAGACGATGATGTCGACGTCGACACGCCGGCCGCTCACCGTCACGATCCCGTGTTCGTCGATGTGGTCGATGCCTTCGCGGACGAGCTCGACGTTGGGACGCTTGAGCGCGCGCAGCCAGCTGCCGTTGTCCTGCAGGGTGCGTTTCCCGGTTGCGGGGTAGTCGGGGACGACCTTGGCGAGCAGCTCGGGATCGTTACCGACCTGTTCGGTGATCCACGCAGTGAACAGCTCGCGGTGATGTCGTTGGTCGCGCTGACGGCGCGGTCCTGATGCGGCCATTCCGGATCGACGCGCGCAGCCGCGAGCCCGCCGTCGCAGCCCGGCCAGAACAACAAGAACCGGTACCAGCGTCCGTAGAACGGGAGGTGCCGCAACGCCCACTGCACGCCGGGACCGACGGGTTCGTGGTAGTTCGGATTCGGGAACATCCACTGTGCGGTGCGCTGGAACACGGTGAGCTCGGCGACATCCGGCGCGATCGTCGGCACGATCTGGAAACCGCTCGCACCGGCTCCGATCACCGCGACCCGCTGGCCCCGGTAGTCGACCGAGTGGTCCCACTGCGCAGAATGGAACGACGCGCCCGCGAACGACTCGCGTCCCGGGATGTCGGGCAGGTTCGGGCGGTTGAGCTGACCGACCGCGGAGATCACGGCGCGGGCTGCGATCGTTTCCGGCTCGCCGTCACCGGTGCTGACGACGACCGCCCAGGAATGCGAGGACTCGTTCCACTCTGCGGAGACGACCTCGGTGTTCCAGCGGATGTTGTGCTCGATGCCGTGGCGCCGCATCACGTCGGCGAAATACGACTGAATCTCCGGCTGCTGCGCGAAGTACTCGGTCCAGTGGTCGCTCGGCTCGAACGAGTAGCAGTAGAAGTGATTGCCGACGTCGACCCGGCAACCCGGATACGAGTTCTCGAACCACGTGCCGCCGACGTCGGGGTTCTTCTCGACGATGGTGAACGGCACGCCCGCCTCCTGGAGGCGGATACCTGCGAGCAGTCCCGACTGGCCACACCCGATGACCACGACGGGAAATGCGGCCCGGGCGTCGGCGTCGGCGTCGATGTCGACCCGGCGCGGGTCGGAGCCGTCGAGCTCCATCTCCTCGAGCATCATCGGCACGTACTCGGCGGGGACGGTCTCGCAGACGAGCCAGCTCATCATCTCCGAGATGAGCTCCGGCCCGGGCGGCGGGGGCAGCGCGCAACCGCCGTCGCGGTAGGCCCGGATCACGTCGAGTGCCTGCCGACGCACCTCGGCCTTGTCGTCGTCCGACATGTACCCCTGGACCTCGTTGAGGAACAGGCCCTGAGGTTTCAACGGGCTGCGGATCAGCGTCGGGTCGCCCGACATGTGCACGAGCGAGAGCATCAGGGCGGGGATGCTCACGTCGTCGAGGGCGGCGGCGATCGTCGCGTCGTCGTCGGTGATCGGGAGTCCGGCGTGGGGATTCGAGCGACCCATGGGCGGTTCTTAGCAGAGCCCGGGCTCGGGCCGACCGCTACCGACGAGCTTCGGTAGTTCTCCACCGGAGCGGCGAACGGCGTCCGTACGATTACTGCGGAGCGTCAGTAGTCATCACGGACTGCGGCTAGATTCTGTGTCTGATGTGGCTCGATACTTCTTGTGGGGTAGATGTTGTTGATTACGCTCCTCGTTCCGCGGAGCTTGTCCAGCGGCGAACCTCGAGGTAGGCCGTGCGTTGTTCTCCCATCATCACCGTGGCGGCGCTGGTCACGCTGACCCTCGTAGTCAGTGCCGGACCGGCCGCGTCCGAGTCGATCGGTGCCACTGGGCGCGCCGGCACGCAGGCTCGGGCCGCGCGGGACGCAACCGGCGACGTGCAGGTCGCCCGCGATATCAGCTTCCCGCAGTGCGGTGCACCGATGCCCTCCGCCCGCAGCGGTTCGATCGGCGTCCTCGGCACGAACGGCGGGGCGGCGTTCACGACCAACCCGTGTCTCGTCGAGGAACTGGCGTGGGCCAAGCACCTGCCCGCGCCGCCCGCGTTCTACGCCAACACGGGAAACCCGGGTCCTTCGATCTCGAAGCACTGGCCCATCGGCCAGACGTCGCCCAAGGTCTGTTCTGCCGCCGACCCGAACTCGGTCTCGTGCTCGTTCGACTACGGATGGAACGCCGGGTGGCAGTCTTTCCGCGCCGCAACCGACGCCGCGCAACGGTTGCACCACGTCGACCGGTCTTCCGCGCGGCGCCGGGTCGCCAACGTCGAATGGTGGCTCGACGTCGAGACCATGAACAGCTGGCTGTCGCTCGACGGCCCTCCGACCCGTGCGGCCCAACAGCGCGACACTGCCGCGCTCGTCGGCCATTACGACGCGTTGCTTTTCGCCGGGGTGACCCGGATCGGGATCTACTCGACGCCCTACCAGTGGTCGCTGATCACCGGGGGCACGCGCGCCGGCAATGCACAGTTCGGACGGGTTGCGCAGTGGCTCGCCGGTTACGAGTCGAAGGCCGCCGCGACGGCGGGCTGTGCCGACAAGGGCTTCATGCCCGGATCGGTACGCATGACCCAGTATCTCGCCTCGGACGGATTCGACGCCGATGTCGTCTGCGTCGGGTCCGACCGCGAGTGACGCCGCAATGACGAGGCGGCCGCGAGCCGTCGCCCGCTGAAGGAGCGACCCGTTTCCCTCCGTGGTGGAGACGGGTACGGTCGCGTCCGGGAGGCGCCCGTGAACACGGCCCTGCACGACCCGAAGGTCTTCGCCCAGGATCTCTTCGACGGGCTCCCACGCCGCTACGACACGCTCGCCGAGGTGCTGTCGTTCGGTCAGAATCGCCGGTGGCGCGCGGAGATGGTGCGCCACGCCGCCGCGGGCCGGCCGGACACGGTGCTCGACGTCGCCACCGGGACGGCCGGGGTCGCACTCGCGCTCGCTCGCCGCACAGGCGCGCGTGTCACAGGCATCGACATCACACCTGCGATGCTCGGGCGCGGTCGGGAACGCATCGCGCACGCCGGCGTGGACGCGGTCGATCGCATCCGGCTCGTCGCCGGGCAGGCCGAGCGATTGCCCTTCCCGGACGCGACCTTCGACGCGCTGACGTTCACGTACCTGCTGCGCTACGTGACCGATCCGGCCGCGACGCTGCACGAGCTCGCACGCGTCGTGAAACCCGGCGGCACGATCGCGAGCCTCGAATTCGCAGTGCCCGGGAACCGCTTCTGGCGCGCGTGGTGGTGGCTGTACACGCGCTTCGTCCTCCCGCTCGCAGGCTTCGTCACGGGTGGGCGCGAGTGGTACGAGGTCGGGCGTTTCCTCGGGCCGAACATTACGAACCACTACCGGCGCTATCCGGTGACTTCGATCGTGCGCGCATGGGAGGCGGCCGGTCTGACCGACCTGCACACCCGTGCGATGAGTCTCGGCGGCGGCATCGTCATGTGGGCCCGGAAGCCCGAGCGATGACTGCGACGCGCCCGGCGTTCTACGCGGCGCGTTCCGGGGGCTGGCGCGACTGGTGGACCATCCTGCATCCGCCGTACACGGCCTGGCACCTCTCGTACGTCGTCGTCGGCGCCACGCTCGCGCCGAACACAGACGGTTTCCGGCTCGCCGCGACCGTCGTCGGGTTCTTCCTCGCCGTCGGGGTCGCCGCGCACGCGCTCGACGAGGTGCACGGACGACCACTGCACACAGGCATATCGGGCCGCGTCCTCGTCGCCGTCGCCGCGATCGCCCTGGTGGGCGCGCTGGTACTCGGCGTTGCGGGCGTGAGCCGCACCGGCCCGGGACTCCTGATCTTCATCACGGTGGGCCCGTTCCTCGTGCTCGGGTACAACCTCGAACTGCTGGGTGGGGTCGTGCACACGGATCTCGGATTCGCGGCCGCGTGCGGGCGCGTTTCCGGTGTTGACGAGCTACTACGTCCAGGCCCAGCGCCTCGACGTCACCGCGGTGGCCGCGGCGATCGCCGCCACGGCGCTTTCACTCGCGCAACGTTCGCTGAGCACCCAGGCCCGGCGCGTGCGCCGGCAGGTCGCGCATGTCGGCGGGACGATGACGATGCGCGACGGCAGCACAGTGCCGATCGACGCCGCGAGCGTGCTCGAACCCATCGAGCGCGCACTGCGTTGGATGTCGGTGGCGATCGTCGCCACCGCGGTCGCGCTGCTCGTCGCGCGCGTCTGAGGCTGCGGTCGGAAGCGATCAGGCCGGGCGGCTGACCCGGGCGTCGGCGCTGGCGAACGTCTGGTTGCGGACACGCGCGAGGTGCTCGGCGTGCTCGCTTGCCGCGGCTCGACCGGGCCCGGACGCGGGCCCCGCGAGGGCGGGGAGCTCCCGTACCGAACCGTCGACCAGAGCGAGGCACGGAACCGCCACCATGTGTCGGGCGCGGCTCGGTAGAACCCAGTGGTATTCGGTGCCGTCGGGGACGTTCGCGCGCCGCTCGAGCAGACGCACCTCGACGACATCGCCCCACGGGTAGTACGACGAGCGCCCGAGCCGGCGGACACTCACGCCCCGGGTGTCGGCATCGACCGTCGCGGTGAGCGCGCCGAGCGCCGGCAGCAGTGTGGCGACGGCGGCCAGCACGACGAGCGCACCGGTGACGAGCTGGGCGACCGAATTGCCGAAGCCGAAGAGGAAGACGGCGCCCGCGCCCGCGACGAGGACCGAGCCCACGGCCGTGAGGAGCGCGATCCGCCAACTCTCGGGCGTTGGGTGAAGTTCCATCACCCTTTCATCGGCACGTCCGGTACTCCGGCATGAGGGCCTCGTGATCTTGTACCGCCACGGACGCGCCCTGAGTTAGGTTCGTCCGATGGACAAGGCCCGGCACGAGCAGCTGTTCGACGTGCGCGGTCGCGTCGCGATCGTCACCGGCGGAACCCGCGGCATCGGGCGGTCGATCGCCGAAGGCCTGGTGTGCGGCGGGGCCAAGGTCGTGGTGGGGAGCCGCAAGGCCGAGGCGTGCGCGGAGACCGAGCAGCACTTGCGCGAGCTCGCGGCCGCGAGCGGCGCCGGTGGCGACGCGGCCGCGACCGCGGTGCACATGGGTGACCTCGGTGCGGCGACCGCGCTCGTCGCCCGGGCAGTCGAGGGCTTCGGCGGCGTCGACATCGTCGTCAACAACGCGGCGAACGCGCTCACCCAGCCGCTCGGTGCGTTCACGCCCGAGGCCTGGCAGAAGTCGTTCGACGTGAACCTGCGCGGGCCGGTGTTCCTGATCCAGGCCGCGCTCCCGTATCTCGAGGCGAGCGATCACGCCGCGATCGTCAACGTGATCTCGGCCGGCGCGTTCCTGTTCTCCGCCAACGTCGCGATGTACGCCGCGGCCAAGGCCGCGATGATGTCGTTCACCCGTTCGATGGCCGCCGACTTCGCGCCGCGCGGTATCCGCGTGAACGCGCTCGCCCCCGGGACCGTCGACACCGACATGGTGCGCGCGAACACGCCCGAGGCCCAGCGGTCGATGGCGAACGCGAGCTTCATGCGCCGCGCCGCGAGCCCCGACGAGATGGTCGGGCCGGTGCTCTATCTCGTCTCCGACGCGTCGAGCTTCATGACCGGCCAGGTGCTCCTCGTCGACGGCGGTCTCGTCCCGCACTGACGCGACAACGGTACGGGCTACGGCGCCACGTCCTCGTAGCCGGTGAAGCCGCTGGGCGCGTGGGGCCCGATGCAGCCATGCTCGAAGATGCCGTAGCCCTCGTGGCCCTCGAACGTGACCCGGGCGACGTGGTCCCACAAGGAGAACGCGGCCCGACCGGTGACCGCAGGATCCTGGTAGTCGTAGACGGAACCCTCGATCCAGTTCTCGCCCTTCCACAGCCCGTGGGTCCAGTCGGGATCCGCGCCGTACCCGCAACCGACGTTGAGGGAGATGCCGATCAGCGGCTCGATCTCGAGCGTCGAACTCTTGCCTTCGCGGTTCGTCAGCTCGATCGACGCGCCGCTCGGATTGCGCGTGCCCGACTGGTACCGGATCTCGGGAAGGGGCCATCCGAGCTGTTCGGGTGGGCGTCCCGACCCTGCGGGGTACATGCGCATTGCGTAGTTGGTGTTACGCAGCCCGTCGCGGTCCTCTTCGAGGATGACGTGCAACATGAAGTCGTCGAAGCGCAACGGTATCCAGCACCACCACATGCCGGTGAAGTCGTTGGGCCGGCCGGCGGGTTCGGCCTCGCCGACGGGCCGGATTCCCCACGAACGGTCCCGGGTCGCCGTGTAACGGTCGGGCGTGACCGCGATGGTGTCGCCCTCGACCCGCAGCTCGCCTTCGAACGTGCCGACGCCTGCGAAACGCGACGCTTCCAACAAGATGCGGTCGCCCTGGCGCCGGATGTGTTGAGGTTCGGGGATGGCTCCGTACTCGGACCGGTAGACGAGGTCGAAACCGACGCCGTGCTCGTCGGCGTCACAGATGAGGCGTAGCTCGCGAAACGGCTCGATGACCTCGATGCGGTAGGGGCCGACCTGCTGGTCCATCTTGTCGTCGGGGCGCACGCCCGATGCACGGATCGCCCACTGTTTGTCGCCGCGCCGGACGGTCGCGTACGCGTCGATGACACCGAGGTTCGGGTACACGCCCATACCGGTGATGAAGTACGCATCGGCCTCGTGGTCGACGCCTTGGTAGATGCACCGGTCGTACACGTTGCGGTCGCTCGTCGCGACGTAACGCATCGGGAGCGGGACCTGGTGGATCGGGTATTCGTCGAGAGGGTCGAACTCGAGCACGGCGGTTCCTCACTCCTGAAGTTTCGGGCGTCACGCTAGGTCGTCGCGCCGATCCGTAGCGAGGACGCCGTGCTCGCGGCCTGGATCGCGCCTGCGGGCGGGATCGGACCGCCGGGTGTCCCGGGCATGCAGAGTCCGGGCTTGCCCGGCGCGGGGAGCGTGGGTGGCTCCGCGAACGCGGGTGGCCCGCTGAGGTCGAGCGAGTCGAGGAGGTTGCTCGCGTTCGCGTCGCGGTAGGTCAGCGCACCCAGGTTCCACTTGGTCTCGATCAGCTTCAGGATCGAAGTGTGGTCGTGCACACGGTGCGAGACGTAGTTGGGTCGGGCGAAGGGCGAGACGATGACCGTCGGCACCCGGAAACCGTAACGGTCGTACGCACCGACGATCTTTCGGTCGACGTCCACGCCGGGCGCGATGTTGTCGGGTTTCACCGCGGGCGGCGGCGCAACGTGGTCGTAGTAGCCGCCGTGCTCGTCGTAGCTGTAGATGAGGACCGTGTTCTTCCAGTTCGGGCTCTGCAGCACCGCATTGACGACCTTGGCGACGAAGTTCTCGCCGTAGCTGATGTCGTCGGGATCCTCCTCCGACTCTGCGGGAGCGGTTTCGAAGCGGGGGTCGACGAAGCTCACCGCGGGAAGCTTCCCGGCCGCGGCATCGGTGTAGAACTGCGCGATCGGCGAGAGGTTCTTGCCGTAGGTGTTCGCCGTTTGCGCGATGACGGCGACGCCCGGAAGGTCTGACGCGTAGTCGCGCCACGTGATGCCGTGCGCGTGCAGCCGGTCGAAGATGGTGCCGTTGGCGGGCGCGAACTTGGTGATGTTCCCGATGTCGGTGCTCACGATGCCTGATGCGGTGGCCGCGATGAGGAACCGGCGGTTCGGATACGTCTGCGCGAGCGTGGAGCAGAAGTAGCGGTCGCACACCGGAAACTGCTTCGCGAGCCCGTAGTAGAAGGGGATGTCGCTACCGTCCCAGTAGCCCATCGAGACGGGGCCGCTCGCCTTGACGAAGCCGTCGTTGCGGCCGTTTGCATACGACGTGTGACTTCGCACCCAGTCCTGGCCCGGAAGCGCATTCAACTGACACGTCGACGGCATGTGGAACGCGCGCACCAGTCGACCGTCGGTCATCGGGTTCGCATCGACCGGCGTGCCGTTCCCGTCGAGCTTGAAGCCGTCGCCGCGGCCGAGCATGCCGAAGCGGGCGTCGAACGAGTGGTTCTCCATCATCACGACGACGATGTGCTCGATCTTCGACAGCATGTCGGTGCCCTCGGGCAGCGTCGGGTTCGGACGTGAGCCCGGACGCCGCAACACCGCCGGAATCGTCGACGGGGGAATCGTCGACGGGGCAGCTCCACCGCTCGTCGCGCTCGTGCCCGCGGTCGGCTTCGAGGACGACGAGCAGCCCGCGAGCTCCGCGATCGCCACGCCCGCACCGGCGACCGCCATGCCCTTCAGCACCGAGCGTCGACTGAGTGAATCCATCGGGCTGGTCTATCGCGCATACCCGCAGCGCGCACACCGGCGGCGAAACCCGGATTGTCGTCGTATCAGCGTGCGGCGGCAGGCTGCGGGACGAGCTCGGAGATGCGAATCCCGAACTCCTCGTCGATGACCACCACTTCGCCTCTTGCGATCAATGTCCCGTTCACCAAGACGTCGACAGGTGTGCCCGCGGCGCGGTCGAGGTCGATGACCGTACCCGGAGTGATCGAGAGCAATTCGCGCATCGTCATGCGGCAGCGACCGAGCTCGGCGGTGACACCCATCTCGACGTCGGCCAGGACATACGACGAGGACCCAGCCGCGCGCACGGGAGCAGTGCCGGTGTGTGCGCCGCTGTCGCTGTCGTCGGGCGGCGCCGGCGTGTCCGACTCGCGCGCACGGCTCGCGCCGACCCGCAACGTCACCGAGCCAACGGCGGCGTCGCCGTCGAGCAATGGGTAGGCGGCGATCTCGTCGTCGTCGTTCGTTTCGTCGTTCGTGTCGTCCTGCGGCTCGAACGCGGCTTGCGCGACCACCTCGACGACTGCCTGTTCGGCGATCGCATGGCGGGCGGCTTCGAACGCGGCACTGCACGCCGAGCGCAGGATCTCGTCGGGAGAGGTTCGTTCGAGGGCCTCGGCGAACGTCGCCACTGTTTCGAGCACGATCGTGCCCCGATACCCGTCTGCGGTCGTGAACGGCAGGATCACCGAGCGGTTGGGTTCGTCGGTGTTCGGCCCCGCGGCGTTGTCGACTTCGGTCGGGCCGCCCTGCGCCGACCCCACGGTGAGGATGCGGTCGTCGCCGAACTGGCCGCCGAGCGCGGCTGCGAACGCGAATGCCCATTCCGGCGACGGGACGACCTCGTCGAGACTCATCGGAGACCGCACCGTTTCATGGGGTCTCGATCGGCCCCGCGGGTCCCGAGTTGAGTCGCCCGCGGGAGCGGACCGCGTAGATCCCGTCGGGGTCAGAGCGACGTCGCGGGGGCTCGGCGGACGCAGCCGGAACCGGGCGTCGACGACTCCCGGAGCTGCTCGACGAGGTAGCGGTTGATGAGGCTGGTCGTGCGGGCCGGGACCGGGTCGAATTGCATCCCGGCGTGCTCGCCCTCGTCGGACCGCCAGACCCGGACGACTTTGCCCGAGAGGGTCAAGTCCGTCCCGACGATCCGCAGCGAGATCGCGACCGGGTGTCCGATGCGCAGCTGGTGATCGCCTCGGATTGCGCAGCCCGAAGCCGACATGTCGGTCAACTCGGCCGTGAAGGTACGTTCGGGATCGGCACGCGTCCCGGCCGAGATCAGCGTGACGGTCTGGTGCACCGGGACGCGCAGAGCGCGCCGGCGCTCCAGGCCTTCGGTCGACTCCCGGCGGGAAAGGCGCATGAACGAGCCCGACGCGGCGAGGACGCGCGCTTCGGCGGCGACCATCGATTCGCCGTTCCCGACGACGACCGTGACCGTGTCACCAGCCGCAACGCTCCCGGGGACGATCGTCGACGACTTCAATCCCACCAGCTCGCCGCTGACGTAGCTGACGCGGCCCGACCACACCTGACCGTCCGCGCACTCGACGCGGGCCAGGCCGCCGACCCGGATCGGACGCGATCCCGTCACGGTCAGAGCTCTCGTACGGTCCGCCTCCACGATCAGATGATCGGCTGTCCGGGCCGAATTCCGGAGCGCCGATACGCGCGGTGTGACTCATGGCTTCAGGTGTTTCAACCAAGGCCGCCCTGGGGTAGGTCGGGTGGCCAGCCTCCGAGGGTGACGACCGAGCCGTCGACCGCGACGAGCCGGGCCGGCAGATGCCGGGCGTCGAGCCACTCGGGGGCGCGGGCGCCGACGACGATCGCCGCGGTCGTCGCGACATTGGCCTCGACGCAGGTGGCGGCGACCGCACTCGCGGTGCGCCACACGGTCTCCGCGGACCAGCCGGTCTGGGGATCGACCACGTGATGCAGCGCCCGCCCGCCCCTGGTCCAGTTGCGGGCAGTCGTCCCCGAGGTCGCGAGTCCACCCTCCGACAGCGCGACCGTCGGGCCCGGTCCGTCCGCGGGATCGTCGTGGCGATCGGCGATGTGGATGGACCAGCCGCCCTCGGGGGCCGGACCCGCGATCGCGCAGTCCCCGCCGAGATCGACGATGACGCCGACGCCGGTTTCGGCCGCGATGCGCCGGGCGGCGCGATCGGCGGCGAAGGCCTTGGCCGTCGCGCCCAGATCGAGCTCGACCCCGCGAGGAACGCGGACTCGGGACCCACTCGGGTCGATGTCGACCGCGCGCCAGCCGGCGGTGCGTTCGACCCGCACTCGGAGCGCGGCGCCATCGGCGGCGACGCTGGCGAAGTCTCGGTCGTAGCCGAGCACCCGCAGAGCGCGTCCGATCGTGGGATCGACGATGCCGTCGGTGCTGCGAGCGGCGGCGAGAGCGACGTCGAGCGCAGCGAGGAAGAGCGGCGAGACGACGACCCAACTGCCCGGGGTGCGATTGATCGTCGAGAGCTCGGAGTCGGTACGGAACCGGCTGCACGCGAGGTCGATGGCGTTCAGCTCGTCGGCCAGGATGTCGACGGCACCGGCCCTGGCCCGCACCTCGGTCACGGCCACCACGGCCGTGGTCCCGAGGGCCGGGAACCGGGCGGCCGGAGGCAGTGGGCGGGATCTCGTGGCGGGCATAGCAGCAGCCTCCTCGCCGAGCCTGGGGTCCAGGTCCGAGCAGTGCAAAGCTTTGGTGAGGAACCCGGGAGGCCGGGTGCGAAGCCGCGGTTGCCGGCGGGCCCGCTCGGAGTGGTCCAATGGCGGGCGATGCCCTGGTGCACGAGCTGCAACAAATTCCTGACGCCGTCGACCGTGCGGCCGGACGCGACGTGCCCGAAATGCGGCAAGGTCGTGGAACGGGGCCTGATCCCGGGCATGACGACCCGGCCTGCGGACGAGCCCGGTCCCGCGGTCCCGTGGCACCTGAAGCTGATGGGGTCGGCGCTCGCGGTCTACCTCGGGTATCGCTTCCTCCAGCTCATCAGCTGGGTGCTGCACCGCTGACCCGTCTCGAACCGCAGTTCACTCATTTCGTGCACTTGGTGGGGGCCTTGCCGAGGAGGCCCGCCTTCACGAAGTCGGCGTAGGCGTGCTGCCCCGGCGTGCGGAGGTGGAATCCGTCGTCGACGAACCAGTCGTCGTGGCAGCCCGCGTAGTCACGCCACTCGAGGATGTGCGCGTTCTTGAAGCGGGTGACGCCGGCGTGGAGCGTCACGTTCACCTCGGCCTCCCACAGGCGCGGGACGCGTGCGGTGAGGAAGTACACGGCGTGACCGGGACCGATCGTGTTCATCATTTGGTCGAACAGCGCGTCGGTGATGCGGCCGTTCGTCCCGAGATGGATGACGATCGTGCCGGGCAGCGCGTTGTGCGACTTGTAGAAGTCGACGACGATGATCGCCTGGAAGAACTGGCGGCTGCGGGCCGCGTCGACGGCCATGCCGGGGATCTGCGCCTCGAGGCTCGTCGTCGCACCCTGCATGACCGAGTCGCCGATGCCGAGGGACTGCTTGGGGAGCGTGTGCGGAGGCGTCGTCGTCGACGTGGACGTCGTCGGCTTCGGGGCCACAGTGGCCTTGGTGGTCGTCGTGGGCGTAGTGCCCGTGCCCTTCGTCGTCGGGGTCGACGACGTCGGCGTCGTGGTCTGACCCTGAAGCTGGTGCAACGCCCCGAGGTTGACCTGCGCGCCGTTCTGGTTGCCGTTGCCGTCGATGCCGGGAACCGTCGAAGTGCTGCCTTGCGCGGCCGCGAGCCCGATGCTGAGCACCAGCGCGACCACGGTGAGCCCGCCCGAGACGACCACGCCGCGTCGCACGAGCCGTCTTCGGCGTTGACCGACCGCGTCCCGTACGACTTCGCGGTAACGGCCGATCGCGCCCCTGCGGATCGGCGTCTCGATGAATCGGAACGACACCTCGGCCGCTCCGAACGAGAGCAGCAGGCGGATGACGAACACGGGCCAACCCGCGAACCGGAACGACAGGAACCAGATCCCGACGCGGTGGATGTCGAGCCCGGGCCGCGTGACGCAGAAGATCGGGTAGTGCCAGAGATAGAGGCTGTACGAGCGCAGCCCGATCCATTGCAGTGGTTTCCATCCGAGCGCGCGCCCGACGTCGGACGCCGGGTGCACGGCGGCGGCGATCACGAGGACGGTCGCGATGTCGACGAGCAGGAACCCGCCGTTGAAGACCGCAAGATTGTCGTGAATGGAGGTGGGGAAGCCGAAACCGTTCAGCCCGAAGTGGTGCAACACGCCGAACGCGGCGAGGAGCACCAACAGACCGAATGCGCCCGCGATGTCGAGCGCGGCGCGCACTCCCTTCCCGGGGTTGCCCCGGATCCGGTACGGCGCGAACGAAAACGCGAACGCGGAGCCGAGTAGGAGCCCCGAGAGGCGGGTGTACGTGGCGTAGTACGCGTTGTCGACGTTGCCGTGCGCGAGCAGCGCGAGCAGCAGTGTGGAGGCGAGTGCGGTGCCCAGCATCGTGGCGAGCATCCGGCGGCGCCCGAGCTTGCGCAGACCCAACACCAAGAGGAACGGCCACGCGAGGTAGTACTGCTCCTCGATCGCGAGTGACCACAGGTGCTTCAACAGCTCGGGTCGGCCCGCCTCGGCGATGTACGAGCGGTGGGCCAGCATCTGCCACCAGTTGCTCGTGTAGGTCAGCGCCGCGAGCGTGTCGGAGCGCAGGGTGCGGATCGAGTCGGGTAGGAACAAGAGTGCGTAGGCGATGATGAATGCGAGCAGTGTGAACAGCGCGGGAAGAAGGCGACGCGCCCGGCGCAGGTAGAAGTCGCGGAGTGACAGGCGTCCCGTCTCCCTGCGCTCGCCGAGCAGCAGCGACGTGATGAGGTACCCGCTGACGACGAAGAACACCTCGACGCCGAGGAAGCCGCCCGGTGCCCAGCCGACCTCATGCCCGCCGATCAGGTAGTGGTGGAACACGATGACCGCGAGCACCGATATCGCGCGCAGGCCGTCGAGCCCGGGCAGGTACCGCAGGGCCGACGGGCGCGAGTCGTGCGCGTGGTCGGGATTCGCGGAGACGTCGTCGGGAGGTGTGTTCACAAGCGTGCGGACGCCGCGAGCCCCGGGGGCGGAGCCAGGAAGCTATGTAGTCCGAGTGCGGTTCGAAGCGGCCGAGGCGTCAATTCTCTTTTCCCACCCAGCGCAGCACGGAACGGCCAAGGATCAGCCGCGTATCGTAGCGGCCGCGACCGATAATCCTCCTGCACATTCCCGCGTCGGTCGGGTGTTTTTCTCAGGTCACGGAGCCGAGCGCAGCGTCCGGCCCGCGTGCACGCCGGTGGGATGTCCCTGGTCGACGAAGCGCGCGCCGTTGACCACCGTCGCCCGGTAGCCCCGCGCCCGCTGGACGTAGCGTCCCGCACCGGCCGGGAAGTCGTGCACGAACTCCGGGATCTCGAGCGCGAGCGCGTCGAGATCGAAGATGTTGACGTCGGCGAACGCGCCGACCTCCAGTCGGCCCCGGCCGTGTACGCCGAACAGGTCGGCGGTGTCGGAGGT
The DNA here is from genome assembly GCA_963761055.1 of uncultured Actinomycetes bacterium. Taxonomy (GTDB): domain Bacteria; phylum Actinomycetota; class Acidimicrobiia; order IMCC26256; family PALSA-610; genus PALSA-610. The sequence goes on from CAVXFO010000005.1 coordinate 140,797, forward strand.
CATCCGGCGCACCGCGTCTTCGATGGTGTACTTCGCCCGGTCGCGGACCCAGTGCAGGAGGAACCACGTGGGCAGCGAGGCGTCCATGATGAGGCCTACGTGCGCGCCCGAATCGCCGAGGCCGATGGCCATGCGCGGGTGGTCGAGCAGTTCCTCGACCGCGTCCATCTTCTGGTTCAGGAACGGGAAGTTGAACAGCGCGCGTCCCTCGGTCTCGAGGGAGATGCGGACGAAGGCTTCCGCGACCGTCTCGCCGTGGCGCGCCGCGTGCGCGGCGAGGGAGGTCGCAGGGTCGGCGCAATAGTCGACGTGCTCGGGGGTGAGTACGTAGACGCCCTGCCAGTCGAGGGGCGGTGTGTTGCCTTCGTCGGCCGCCCGGATCAGTTCGGCGCGGCGCCGGTCGTCGTGTAGCGCGGCGAGGCGTTCTGCGAATGTGAGCGACTGCAGCGCGCCCCATTCCGGAGTGCGGTCGAAGAAGGTGCGGTGTTGGAGCCCGAACAAGAGCCCGATCCCGCGCGCGGTCGTCTGCGGTCGGAGCTCGCCACCGCGCACGCCTTCCTCGTCGCACAGCTCGAGGATCTTGCGGAACAGGTCGGGTCCGGCGTTGCTCTGCGCGAGTCCGAACGTGACGGGTCGACCGGTGCGCCGGTTGATCTCCGCCATCCAGTGCACCTCGGCGCGCGTGCCCTCGTAGTTCTCTCCGGGACGTTCGAAGCGCGGCGCGACTTCGTACACGCCGTGCCCGCGCTTTCCGAGCACGTCGGCGATCGCCAGCAGCTCGCGTTCGTCGGCCCAGGTTCCGGGAACGGGACGGCCGTCGGGAACGCGGTGCAGCAGGGTGCGCGACGTAGAGAAGCCGAGCGCGCCCGCGCCCATGGCCTCGTCGACGAGCTCGCACATGATGGCGATGTCGTCGTCGGTTGCGGGTTTCTCGTCGAAACTGCGTTCGCCCATGGCGTAGTGCCGGACCGCGCAGTGTCCGATCATGCCGCCGACATTGACGCCTTTCGCCATTCCGTCGATCGCGGTGAGGTATTCGCCGTAGGTCTCCCAGTCGAAGGCGAGACCGTTCAGGATCGAGTCGGCGGGGATGTCCTCGACCGACTCCATCAGCTCGGCGAGCCAGCGCTCTTGACCCTTGCGTACCGGCGCGAAGGTGACGCCGCAGTTGCCGAGCACGACGGACGTGACACCGTGCCAGCAGGAGGAGGTCGCGTCGGGATCCCACGCCATTTGCGCGTCGAGGTGCGTGTGCACGTCGACGAACCCGGGTGTGACGTACGCGCCGGCCACGTCGATCTCGACGCGGCCGGCTGGGATCTGGCGGCGGCTGGGATGGCGCGGGGTCGGTCGCGTCCGGTCCGACGGCCGTGATCCGGTCGCCGTCGATCGCGACATCCGCGGCAAACGGCGCCGCCCCCGTACCGTCGACGACCGTGCCGCCGCGAATCACCAGATCATGCATGGGCGGAGCCTAAAGCTGCCGCCGGTACCCTTGCACCTGTGGTTCCGCTGCTTCCCGATTCGGTCGCCGACGTTGCCAAGGGTCTCGCCGACAACGAATACCTCGCCGACGACGGGCTCGCGACGTCGATCTTCCTCGCGCTGCGCCTCCAACGGCCGCTGCTGCTCGAGGGCGAGGCCGGGGTCGGCAAGACCGAGGTCGCCAAGGTGCTCGCGCGCTGGACCGGTGGCGAGCTCCTCCGGTTGCAGTGCTACGAGGGCATCGACGCGTCGCAGGCCGTCTACGAATGGGACTACTCGCGCCAGCTGCTGCACCTCCGGGCGGTCGAGGCGAGTCACGAGCGTGTCGACGAGGACGAGCTGTACTCGGAGCGGTTCCTCGTGAAGCGCCCACTGCTCCGCGCGCTCGCTCACGACGGTGCGGTCCCGCCGGTGTTGTTGATCGACGAGATCGACCGCGCCGACGACGAGTTCGAAGCGTTCCTGCTCGAGATCCTCTCCGACTGGACGATCTCGGTGCCCGAGCTCGGCGTCGTGAGGGCCGAGGTCCCGCCCGTGGTCGTGCTCACCTCGAACCGCACCCGCGACGTGCACGACGCGCTGAAGCGGCGTTGTCTCTACCACTGGATCGCGCATCCCGACTTCGAACGTGAGCTCGCGATCGTGCAGTTGCGTGCGCCGGGCGTACCCGAGCTGCTCGCGCGCGACGTCGCCGCTGCGACCGAAGCCTTGCGCGGGCTCGAGCTGTACAAGCCGCCCGGGGTGGCGGAGACGATCGACTGGGCTGCTGCGCTCGCCACGCTCGGCCGCACGCGCCTCGACGAGGCCGCGGTCGACGCGACCCTCGGCACGATCCTCAAGTACCGAGAAGATCAAGAACGGGTGCGCGCGCACGGTCTTGCCGATCTCGTGCGCTCGGCCATGGCCCGTGGTGCCTGACGCCCCGGACTTGGTCGCCCCGACCCGGCTCGGCCGGTCGGGTTCGGAGTCGCCGGAACGAATGGCGATCACGTTCGCGCGTGCGCTGCGCGGCGCCGGGGTCGAGATCCCGGTCGGGGCGACGCTGACGTTCACGCAGGCGCTGGGCTGCGTAGGTCTCACGAACCGGTCGGGTGTCTATTGGGCCGGTCGCGCGACGCTCGTCAACCGGCCGGAGGACATCGACCTGTTCGACCGAGCCTTCGCGGTCTTCTGGGAGCGGCGCGAGGCCGGCCCCGACACCGTCGAGATGCCCCCCGACGAAGTGATCATCGCGCTCGACGTCCCCGGTACCGACGACGAAGCGACGGTCGGGGACGACGCGATCGGACCGGACGCGCCGGTCGTGACGCTGCGGTTCAGTGCGAAGGAGGTTCTGCGGCACCGCGATTTCGCGCTGTACTCACCGGCCGAGTTCGTCGAGGCCCGGCGCCTGATGAACGACCTTCGCCTCGTCGGGGCGGCGCGCCCGTCGCGGCGGCGGAAACGGGCTCGCGCGCAACGGGGTACCCCCGACCTGCGCCGCACTGTCCGCCGTTCGATGCGCGCCGGCGGCGAACCGGTCGAGCGCGCGTTCCTCACGGCCGGTGAACGCACCCGCCGTCTGGTGTTGCTCCTCGACGTCAGCGGTTCCATGGAGCCGTATGCCCGCGCCTTCGTGCGGTTCCTGCACGCGGCGGTGGTGAGCCGATCGCGGGTCGAGGCGTTCGCGCTGGGGACACGACTCACGCGCATCACGCGTGAGCTGATGTCACGCGATCCCGATGCCGCGGTCCGGGCTGCGTCGCAGCGGGTCGTCGACTGGTCGGGAGGCACCCGTCTCGGCGATGGGCTGCGCCGGTTCAACGACCAGTGGGGGATCCGGGGCATGGCTCGGGGCGCGGTCGTCGTGATCTTCTCCGACGGATGGGACCGCGGTGATCCGGCGGTCCTCGCCGAGCAGATGGCCCGCCTCGACCGCGTGGCCTACCGGATCGTGTGGGTGAACCCGCTGAAGGCCAGCCCGGGGTACGCGCCGCTCGCCCAAGGAATGGCGGCGGCGCTGCCGTATGTTGACGAGTTCGTGGAGGGGCATTCGCTCGCTGCGCTGGAGGAGCTGGCGCAGGTCGTCACGATGAGTAGGAGCCGATGAAGGAAGTTCTGGACGACATCGAACGCTGGCGAGCGGCGGGACACCGGGTCGCGGTCGCACGCGTCGTCGGTACCGAGGGCTCGAGCCCGCGGGATCCGGGCGCAACCATGGCGGTCGCCGACAACGGCGAGGTCGCGGGCTCGGTCTCGGGTGGATGCGTCGAGGGCGCGGTCGTGCAGGAGGCCCTCGCCATCCTGGCGGGAGAGAAGGGGCGGGGCATCGTCTCGTTCGGCTATTCCGACGACGACGCCTTCGCGGTCGGCCTGACGTGCGGTGGCACGATCCGTCTCTTCGTCGAGCCCCTCGACTGGTGAGTCAGTACGAGGAGTTGCGCGACGCGCTACGGGCCTCCGAGCCCGTAGCGCTCGCGAGCGTCATCGACGGTCCCAACGTCGGGGCCAAGTTGTTGGTGCGGCCCGACGGCCGCACGTCGGGGACCCTCGGCGACGCCGCTCTCGATCGCGTTGTCGCGCGCGACGCCCAGGGAGAGCTCGAGGCGGGGCTGACGTCGACGCGTCACTACGGCGCGCACGGCGAAGCTCGGGAAGAGGTGGTGAGTGTCTTCATCGAGTCGTTCGCCCTCCCTCCCCGCATGATCATCTTCGGCGCGGTCGACTTCACGGCCACGCTCGCGAAGGTCGCCAAGGTCCTCGGCTACCGCGTCACCGTGTGCGATGCCCGGGCGGTCTTTGCGACGGTGTTGAGGTTCCCGATGGCTGACGAGATCGTGAACGACTGGCCCGACCGCTACCTCGACAAGATCGGCGACGATCTGGGCCCGCGCGACGCGATCTGCGTGCTCACTCACGACCACAAGTTCGACGTTCCCGCGATCGCGGGCGCGGTCAAGACCCGCGTCGGCTACCTCGGTGCAATGGGCTCACGCCGCACGCACGAGCAACGATCCGAACGCCTCCGCGAGGCGGGGCTGGCCGACACGGAGATCGCGCGCGTCATGTCGCCCATCGGTCTCGACATCGGCGCGCGCACGCCCGAGGAGACCGCGGTGGCGATCTGCGCCGAGGTCATCGCGATGCGGACGGGCCGGCAGGTGCAGTCGCTACGCGATACCGCCGGCCCGATTCACCAGCAATAGGGAGGCGCACGTGGATCTCGGGATTGCGGGCAGGCGGGCGGCCGTCGCCGCGGCGTCGAGAGGACTCGGGCTCGGTGTGGCTCGGGCGCTCGCCGCCGAGGGCGCGCAGGTCGCGATCTGCGGTCGCAAGCGTGAGACGATCGCCGCGGCCGCGGCGGAGATCGGCGCGGATGCGGTTCCGGTCGTCGCCGATGTCTCGACCGTCGAGGGCGCGGCGGGGTTCGTGCGCGACGCGCGTGCCGCGCTCGGTGGGATCGACATCTTGGTGTTGAACGCGGGTGGTCCGCCGGCCGGCGATTTCTCCGGTACGACGGTCGACCAGTACCTCGCCGCGTTCGAGCTCAACTGTCATGGCGCGATCGCCATGTGCTACGAGGCCGTTCCCGAGATGCGCGAGCGACGGTGGGGGCGGGTCGTCGCGATCACCTCGATCGCAGTGCGCCAGCCCATCGCGAACCTCATCTTGTCGAACACCGCCCGAGCCGGTCTCACCGGTTTCCTGCGCACGCTCTCGCGTGAGATCGCCGCCGATGGCGTCACGGTCAACTCGCTGCTCCCGGGGTTGCACGCGACCGAACGCATCACGTCCCTCTACGGAGCGGGCGGCGATCCCGCGGCCGGCATCCCGTCGGGAGCGATCGGCGACCCCGCCGATTTCGGCCGTATCGGTGCGTTCCTGTGTTCCGAGCACGCCCGGTATCTCACGGGAGCCGCGATCCAGGTCGACGGTGGCGCCTACGCAGGTCTGTTGTGATCCGTCACGTCGCGCTACTCACGTTCACCGCGGGCACGACCGACGTACAGGTCGACGCGATCGAGCGCGCGCTCTTGACGCTTCCGGCCCTCATTCCCGAGTTGCAGGCGTACGCGATCGGACGCGACCTCGGAATCGACGAAAGGAACGCGAGCTTCGTGGTGGTCGCCGACTGCGCGACGGTCGACGACTATCGCGTCTATCGCGATCATCCCGAGCACCGGCGGATCATCACGGAATTGATTGCACCCACGCTGACCGCCCGCGCCGGCGCCCAGTACGAACTGCCCTGAACCGGCAGTCATTCGGCGAGCGGAGGGCCCCACTCGGAGTGTTCGGCACCCGTAGCGTCACGGCCGACGCCGTCGAAGGCAAGTATGCGCGACAGGTGGTCGGCGAACCGCTTCGCGCCGACCGCGGGATCCGAGTTGCCGGCGTCGCGCAGCACCCACTCCGATGCGGACCAGGCGTTCGTACGCAACGATCGAGGTTCACGCGGCGCGTGGATGCACCCGTCGATGCCGACCACCGCTTGTATCTCGGAACCGCCGAGCGCACCGTCGTATTCGAGGATCCAACCGCGGACGTGGTGGAGTCCGATCTCGTGGCGACCCGAGCCGGGATTCCCCGCGGCAGCCATCGACGCGACGAATGCGCGCAAGCTGTCGTCGGCCAACCGGGCCGCTTCGTCGCGGGACACGGGCGAACTCTAGATGCAAGAAGCCGCACCCGTATCGCAACACTTCGGGGGCAGCCATGAGCTCGGTAACGTCCGTCGTCGTGGACGGTCGTGACGATCTGGAACTCGCGTTCGAGGTGTCCGACGCTGCGGCCAGGCTTGCGGTCGCCCACTTCCGGACCGGCTTGGCGACGACCGTGAAGGCCGATGGCACTCCGGTCACGGAAGCGGACTGGGCCGTCGAGAGACTGCTACAAGACATGCTCTCGTCAGCGCGGCCGGAGGATGCACTTCTCGGACAGGAGTTCGGCCAAGTCCGCCAAGCCGATCGGGTCTGGATCCTCGATCCGATCGACGGCACGTCCTTTTTCAGTCGCGGAGACCCGAACTGGCGAATCCACGTCGCCCCTACAGGTCGCCGGGACCACCGAACTCGCAGTCGTTACCGCGCCGGCACTGGAACGCTGCTGGTGGGCAGTCCGAGGTGCCGGCTCGTTCGAGTCGTCGTGGCCACGTGAGCACGGCCGGGCGACGAGACTCGCCGTCAGCTCCACATCCCGGCTGGGTCGGGCCGTGCTCGATGCGCTCGACGACGAATCCCGCGGTCGTCTCCCTTCCACCGCAGCACGCGCTCCGGGGAGCGCCCTCCCCCTCGTTGAACTCGTACGCGGTGAGATCGACGGCTTCTTGGCTGAGTGCTGCCATGTCTGGGACCACGCGCCCTGGATCCTTCTCGTGGAGGAGTCGGGCGGTCGCTTCACCGATCGAACCGGGGGACGCGATGGCGACCGGGGCGGTGGTCTCTACTCCAACGCCAATCTGCACGCCCAGCTGCTGGCAGCACTCCGGTACCCGACTCGTCCCTGACCGCCCGGGTTCGTCGAGGTTGTGACACGGGGAGCGGCTCAGCCGGGCTGTCGTCGGACGAGCAGAAAGGCCTGTGGGCCCGATTCGTGCGGAAGCTCCGCCTGCCGGCGAATGTCGGCTCGGACATCGAACCCCGCAGCACTCAGTGACGCCACAACGCCATCTACGGAATGTCGATAGAGGGTCAGGTCCGTCTCCGAGCCGTACGCATCGTGTCGGTCGACCCGATCGTTCTCGCCCGCCTGGAACGCCACGAGCATGTGGCCGTTGACCGCGAGGACTCGATCGAGCTCACTCCATACGTCTCGCAACTCCAGCAGTGGTGTCGCGATGATCGAGTACCAGTACACCGCGCCGAGCAGGGACGCTGCGGGAACCGGAAGCTCGGTGAGTGGGCCTACATCAAATCTGAGCTCGGAGTGTGCAGCTCGGGCCGCTTCGACCATTCGCAGCGAGATGTCGCATCCACGAACGGTCAGACCCCGGCCGGCGAGATATGCGGCGACGCGTCCGGGTCCGCAGCCAATGTCGAGAACTGGTCCAGGCCCTCGAGCCGCAACCAACTCGACGAACGCGTCAAGAACTGCACGATCGAGAGGGGCTTCAAATCGAGCGGTGACCGCTGTTCCGACCTCCTCGACGTACCGACGCGCGGCATGGTCGTACGCAGTCCGGGCCGCGGTCACATGGTCGGCTTCGCGCATGAGCCAATCATGACCGCGCGTCGCTCTTCCCACCATCACGGCGCCGACGTACGCGCACGGCACTGATCGGGAGCGTCGGTGTTCGACGTGGTGGGCTTCGCAGTCGACGGGAGGGCGGGTGCAGCCGGGGGTGTTGGCAATGGTTGTCGCGACGGTGCGGGGTCGTTCGGGCGTCGCCGGCGGTCCGCTCGGCTTCCACGACCTCGTGGTGCGTCACGCCCGGTGCGGCATTACCGGCAGACTGGCGCAGTGAACGAGGAACAGCTCGCGGGCGGGGTCGCGAACGCAGGCAAGGTCACCCGAGCCGGCGGCGACGTGCTGCGGCCCGCCAACCCGCACTCCGCGTCCGTACACGCGTTCCTGCGCTCCCTGCGCTGCGACCGGATTCACCGGCGCGTCGGATCCGGTTTCCATCGACCCGGACGGACGCGAACGGTTGCGATTCATCGAGGGTGACGTTCCGCTGCCGCCGTATCCCGCCTGGGCCCAGGCCGACGACGCGCTTGTGTCGATCGCACAGCTGATGCGTGGCCTCCACAGGGCCTCGGCCGCGGTCGTGTTGGCCCGAGCGTCGACGTGGAACCCCGACATGAGCGACCCGGAAGGCGGTCCGATCGTCTGCCACAACGACGTCTGCCTCGAGAACGTCGTGTTCCGGTCGGGCGTTGCCGTCGGGCTGGTCGACTTTGACTACGCGTGTCCCGGACGTGCCGTCTACGACGTCGCGCAGATGACGCGCATGTGCGTTCCCGTAGACGACGATCTCAGCGCGGCCCGGCTCGGGTGGCTGCCCGCCGATCGTCCCTGCCGGTTGCGACTGGCCGCCGACAGCTACGGCCTCGATCGGGCCGGGAGGCGGGAACTGCTCTCAGTTCTGTCGGGCTCCGTCGCCCGCGGGGGAGAGTTCGTCGCGCGCCGGGTCGAAGCCGGCGATCCGGGCTTCGTGCAGATGTGGGAGGAGATGGGAGGTATGGAGCGCTTCGATCGACGTCGGGCCTGGTGGGCAGCGCACCAGCCCGATTTCGAGTCGGCGCTCGCCTGAGCGATCCCGTCGGAACAAGCCCGGGTCGAGCCGGGTTGGGAGACCGTATGGATCTGAACCGAGCAGTCGATTTCGCCCGGGTGAGCAACCACTCCGTCCTGACGACGATCCGGGCAAACGGTCGCCCCCAGTTGTCGAACGTCTTGCATCATGTCTTCGACGATGGCCTGATCCGGATCTCGATCACGGCCGACCGCGCGAAGTACAAGAACCTGGCGCGCGAACCCTGGGCCGCGCTGCACGTGACCCAGGCCGACTTCTGGGCGTACGCGGTCATCGAAAGCGCGGTCGAGCTCACCCCGGTCGCGACCCGGGCCGACGACGCGACCGTCGACGAGTTGGTCGCGTACTACCGCGCCGCGAACGGCGAACACGAGAACTGGGACGAGTACCGCGCGGCGATGGTCGCCGACCGCCGCGTGATCGTGCGACTCTCGCCCGAGCGTGCGTACGGGATGCTGTAACTCGCCACCCTTGCAAACAGTTTGCAAGAATCGTGACGGACGTCCGACGGGATCCTTGCAAACTGTTTGGGGTCTTCGTCTTGCAAACTGTTTGCGGGGGGTCTTCGCTACGAGTCGGTGCGAGCGAGCTCCTTGGCCCATCGGTAATTGGGCTTGCCCGCGGGCGTGCGTTCGACGGTCTCGACGACGACGAGGTGGCGGGGGACCTTGTAGCCCGCGAGCGCGGTCCGGCAGTGGCTGCCGAGCATCTCCAGCGTCACCTGGTGGCCGACGCGCGGCGCCACGACGGCTGCGACCGACTCACCCCAGCGTTCGTCGGGGACGCCGACCACTATCGCGTCGAACACGTCGGGATGACTCTTCAATACTGCTTCGACCTCTTCGGGGAAGACCTTCTCGCCGCCGGTGTTGATGCACTGAGAGCCGCGGCCGAGCACGTTGATCTTGCCGTCTTCCTCGATGACGGCCCGGTCTCCCGGGATCGCCCACCGGACGCCGTGCAACTCGGTGAACGTTGCCGCGGTCTTCTCTGCGTCCTTGTAGTACCCGACCGGCACATGACCGCGACGAGCGAGGAGCCCGACCTCGCCGACGGGGGCGACGTCGCCGGTTTCGGTGATCACGGTGGTCCACTCGTTCATCACGAAGCGCGGGCCCTTCTCGGTGACGTCGACGGCTCCGTTCGCACCCGTTTCCGACGCGCCGAACGCGTCGACGACCGCCACGTTCGGCGCCCGCTCGTTCAGCTCCTGCTTGATCGCGGGGAGAGAATGGCACCGCCCGAGACGAGCGCGAACAGCGAAGCGGGTGCGGTGCGGTGCGCGAGCGCGTCGACCAGCGGTCGGGCCATCGCGTCGCCGACGAGCGAGATGATGCTGACGCCCTCCTGCTCGACGAGATCCCAGATCTCGTCCGCGTCGAAACGGCGGCTCGCATTCAGTGTCACCACGTTGCCGCCGAAGAGGCCGACCATCAACGACCACTGGGCGTTCCCATGCATGAGCGGCGCGAGCGCCAGGCTGACGCCGGGCGCGGGGCTCACGCTGTTCACGATGTCGGCCGGCTTCTCGATCCCGGCACCGCCGTAGTTCCCGCCACCCATCGCGGCGAAGAAGATGTCCTCCGCGCGCCACATGACCCCCTTCGGCATCCCGGTGGTGCCGCCCGTGTACAGGACGTACAGGTCGTCGGGGGAGCGGGGGAGCAGCCCGGTGCGAGTCGGGTCGGCGACCGAAAGCGCGTGTTCGTACTCGACCGCGTCGACCGCGCCGTCGGTGCCGGTGCCGTCGTCGAGCTGCACGAGATGTTGCAGCTTCGGGACGCCGGACAGCACCGCCGCAACGTGTGGTCCGAACTCGGCTTCGAAGAACAGCGCGACCAGATCGGCGTTGTCGAAGAGGTAGCGCAACTCCTCGATCACGTAGCGGTAGTTCACATTGATCGGCACGACGCGCGCCTTGAAGCACCCGATCATGATCTCGGCCCACTCGGTGCGGTTGAACGCATAGATCCCGACGTGCTGGCCGGGAACCACACCGACATCGCGCAGGTAGTGCGCCACCCGGTTCGCGCGCTCGTCGAGCTCGCGATACGTCAGGCGGCGGTCACCGGCGATGACGGCGATGCGATCGGGCACCGCGTCGGCAACGGCCTCGAACAGGTCGGCGAGGTTGAACTCCATGCGGCGACACTACAGAGGCCGGGATGGAACGCGGCGAGCAGGAGTAGCGTCCGCGGTCGTGAGCGTGTGGCTACAGGAGTCCCGGGCGTATCCGAACGGCGTCGTGTGCACGCCCCACTATCTCGCCTCCGCGGCCGGCGCATCGATGTTGGCCGACGGTGGCAACGCCGTCGACGCCGCGTTCGCGGCGAACTTCGTCCTCGCCGTCGTCACGCCGTATATGTGCGGATTCGGCGGCGACCTCTTGTCGATGGTGTGGGACGGCGATCTCCACGCGTACCGCGGCGTCGGGCGCGCCCCGGCCGGCGCGACCGCCGAGTTCGTCCGGATGCGGTCGGGCGAAGCGGAGATGCCGACCTTCGGACCGCACCCGGTGACTGTTCCGGGCGCGGTCGAGGCGTGGTTCACGCTCATCGAGAAGTTCGCCACCCGTTCGTTCGGCGAACTCGTACGGCAGGCGTTGCAGTACGCCGAAGAGGGCTTCCCGCTCACGCAGCGGGGCGCGTGGTTCTTCCGGTCCAGCGCGCTCATGTACGAACACTTGGGGCTTTCCGACTTCCACGACTACTACGGCGACGTCGAAGCGGGCGACTGGCTGCGCCAGCCGGAGCTCGCGCGCACCATCCGCACGCTCGCGGCCGACGGTCCCGATGCGTACTACCGCGGTCCCATCGGTGAGGCAATCGCGGAACGGCTGCAGCGCGCGGGCGGCTGCATGACGGCTACCGACGTCGCCGCGCATTCCGGCGCGTGGGTCGAGCCACTGCGTGCACCATTTCGCGACGCCGAGATCCTCGAGATGCCGCCGCCCACCCAGGGCCTCACCGCGCTCGAGGCACTGCGGATCGCGGACGGGCTCGACCTCGGTACCGATGGTCCCGACCGCGAACACGTGCTGATCGAGGCGATGAAGCTCGCGCTCGCGGATCGCCGCCGATACCTGGGCGACCCCGACTCGATGACGACGCCGGCCGAACGGCTCCTGCGGGACGACTGGGTCGAGGCCCGGCGAGCCGAGATCAACCCGGTGGAGGCCCGACGGGCCGGCCGCACGCCGAACCCGACGGAGGCACGATCTATATGTGCTCCGCCGACCGCGACGGAATGATGGTGAGTCTCATCCAGTCGAATTTCAGCGGCGCGGGCTCGGGCCTCCGAGTCGGGGACTGGGGTCTGAACCTCCACAATCGCGGGTCGGCGTTCGTGCTCGACGACGCGCACCCGAACGGCATCGGTCCGGGGAAGATGCCACTGCACACGTTGATCCCGGCGATGTCGATCCGCGACGGCAAGCCCTGGCTCGTCTTCGGGTCCGAAGGTGGTCACGGTCAGGCGCAGACCCACACCCAGCTGATGGTCCGCATGCTCGTCGACCGTGACGACCCGCAGCCGGCGATCAGCGCGCCCCGGTTCACGATCGATCCCGGCACCGGCCGCATCGCGATGGAGGACCTCTTCGACCCGGCGTGGATCTCCGAGTTACGGCGGCGCGGCCACGACATCGACGTCGTCCGGGGTTACCGCCACGGCCCGGGGATCGCGCACGCCATCGAGGCGACCGGTCCGGGCTACCGCTGTGGTTCGGATCCCCGCGCCGAGGGCGGGGCGGCAGGTCTGTAGCCATCGGCTGGTCCGGAGCCCGTACGCTTGGGCTCGATGGGTCAAGCGAGGTCGAAGGTTCTGACGATTCCGAATCTCATCTCGGCGGTCCGTTTGCTGTGCGTTCCCGTGTTCCTCTGGCTGCTCTGGGAGGCCCACCCCGCCGCGCCGGGGCGCGGCGTTCCTCCTGGCCGGACTGGGCCTGACCGACTGGGTCGACGGCTGGATCGCCCGCCATTTCGACCAGGGCAGTGAGCTCGGCAAGGTGCTCGATCCCACGGCTGACCGCGCGCTCCTCGTCGCCGCGGCTGTCGCCCTGCTCACGCAGGGCTTGTCGATCGGTATCGACATCATCCTCTGGATCGTTCTCGTGCGCGAGGTGCTCATCGCGGTCGCGACGGTGGGACTCGCGCTCGCGGCGCGCGCCGCATCGACGTGGTCTGGGCCGGCAAGGCCGGGACGCTCGCGATCATGATGGCGCTGCCGATGTTCCTGATCGCCGATGCGGCGCGGTCGGTGCGGACGCTCTTCGACGTTCTGGGTTGGGCATTCGCGATCGGGGGAATCTTGCTCGGGTACGTCGCGGCGGCGAAGTACGTGCCGGCCGCACGCGCCGCGTTGCGGGAAGGAAGGAGCGCACGGCTCCCTGTGGAGGTGGGTTCATGAAGGCGGTGATCCTGGCCGGAGGCGAGGGGACGCGGTTGCGTCCACTCACGAGCAACCAGCCCAAACCGATGTTGCCGATTGCGAATGCGCCGATGATGGAGCACATCGTCCGGTCGCTCGCCAAGCACGGCTTCGACGACATCGTCGTGACGGTCGCGTTCCTCGCGAACCACATCCGCAACTACTTCGGCGACGGATCGGAGTTCGGCGTCCGCATGCAGTACGCAACCGAGGAGTCGCCGCTCGGAACCGCGGGCTCGGTCCGCAACGCGATGGCCGCGCTCGACGAGACGTTCCTCGTCGTCGCCGGCGACGCGCTCACCGACGTCGACCTGGGCGAGATCATGCAGGCACACCGCTCCGCCGATGCGTTCGCGTCGATCGCACTGAAGCGGGTCGAGAACCCCGTCGACTTCGGCATCGTGATCACCCGTGAGGACGGCTCGATCGAGCGGTTCCTCGAGAAGCCGACGTGGGGCGAGGTCTTCTCCGACACGATCAACACGAACATCTACGTGCTCGAGCCCGAGATCTTCGATTACATCCCCGACGGCGCGGTCGTCGACTTCTCGGGCGACGTCTTCCCGGAGGTGCTGGCACGGGGTAAGAAGCTCGTCGGTCATGTGATCGACGGCTACTGGGAGGATGTGGGCACGCTCGAGGCGTACCGGCGCGCCCACGAGGACATCCTCGACGGCCGCATGCACCTCGAGATGCCCGGCTTCGAGGTGCGCGAAGGCGTGTGGCTCGGCGAGGGCGCCGACCTCTCGCCCGACGCCGAGGTCTACGGGCCGGTTCTCATCGGCGACAACTCCCGGATCGAGGCGGGCGCGGTGCTGCGGCCGTACACGGTCATCGGCGACGACGTCGTGGTGAAGTCCGACGCCGAACTCGAGCGCAGCGTCGTGCACGACCACGTGTACATCGGGCCCGGTGCGCGTCTGCGGGGATCGGTGGTCGGTCGGGCCAGCGACATCCGCGACGGGGCGCGTGTGGAGGAAAACGTCGTGATCGGCGACGAGTGTTTCGTCGGGGAGCACGCGATCATCAATCCGTCGGTGAAGATCTACCCGTTCAAGACGGTGGAGCCCGGCGCGCTGGTGACGTCGTCGATCGTCTGGGAGAGCAAGGGCGCGCGCACACTGTTCGGCCGGCGCGGCGTGCGCGGCCTCGCCAACGTCGACATCACGTCCGAGGTCGCGGTCCGGCTCGCGATGGCGTACGGCACCGCGCTCAAGAAGGGCGCGGTGGTCTGCACGAGCCGCGATACGAGCCGGTCGGCCCGGGCCCTCAAGCGTGCGCTCATCGCCGGTCTCAACCTGAGCGGCGTGCACGTGATGGACCTCGAGCTGTCGACGGTCCCGCTGACCCGCTTCCAGGTGCGTACGCAGGGCGCGCAGGGTGGGATCAGCGTGCGCCTCGCGGCGGGCGACGCCGACAGCGTCGAGATTCGGTTCATGGACGAGTACGGCGCCGACATCGACGAGGGAGCACAGCGCAAGATCGAGCGCCTGCTCTACCGCGAAGACTTCCGTCGCGCGTTCGCCGGCGACATCGGCGACATCGTCTTCCCGCCGAGGGCGATCGAGTTCTACACGGCCGCGCTCGACGCGAGCGTGCAGCCGAACCGGCTCCGGAACCGTGGGTTCAAGGTTGTGCTCGACTACTCGTTCGGCGCCACGTCGATCCTCATGCCGAACGTCCTCGCCAAGTTGGGTGCGAGCGTGCTCGCGGTCAACCCGTTCGCGGCGACGCGCGGCGCCCTGGGCACCGCCGAGGATCACGAGAGCCGCGTCAAGAACATCGGCGACCTCGTCCGGACGTCGGGTTCCGATCTCGGCTACGTGTTCGACCCCGACGGTGAGACCGCCACGATCATCGACGACCAGGGCGTGTCTCTGTCGGCCGACCACGCACTCCTCGCGCTCGTGAAGCTCGTCTGCGAGCAACGTCCGCTCTCGCGGCTCGCGTTGCCGGTGGCGGTGAGCATGGAAGCCGAGCGACTGGGCCAACGGAACGGTGCGCCGATCACGTGGACCAAGCTGTCGGCGGCGCACCTCATGGAAGTCGCCGGGAGTGGCGAGGTCGACTTCGCGGCGTCGCAGGAGGGCGGGTTCATCTGGCCCGCGTTCCTGCCCGCGTACGACGCGGTCGCCACGCTCGTGCACCTGCTCGACCTGCTCGCATCGAGCGGTCGCTCGCTGTCGTCGATCGTCGCGGAGGTGCCCGAGACCCACGTGGCGCACGACACGGTGCCCACGCCGTGGGAGCGCAAGGGCACCGTCATGCGCGGTGTCTTGGAGCGCGCGAAGGACTTCCCGACGGTCCTCGTCGACGGGGTCAAGATCGTCTACCCGGAGGGTTGGGCGCTCGTGCTTCCCGACCCCGAGCTCGCGATCACGCACATCTGGGCCGAGGGCGCGAGCGACGTCGATGCCCGGCGTCTCGTCGCGATCCACGCCGGTCAGGTCGCCGAGCTCACGCTGTAGCACTCCGCCGGTCGATACGCTTGGCGGTCATGAACATCCCCGATGATCTCCGTTACAGCCCCGAGCACGAGTGGGTCCGCCTCACCGGCACGGCCGCACGCGTCGGCATCACCGACTTCGCCCAGGACAGCCTGGGTGACGTGGTGTTCGTGCAACTCCCCGACGTCGGTCTCGACGTGATCGCGGGAGCGAGCGTAAGCGAGATCGAGTCGACCAAGTCGGTCTCCGACGTGTACGTCCCGGTGACCGGGGTGGTGTCGGCGTTGAACGAGGCCCTCGCCGAGCGACCCGAGCTGGTCAACTCCGACCCGTACGGAGAGGGCTGGATGTTCGAGATCGAGGTCACCGACCCGAGCGAGCTCGACGGGCTGCTCGACGCCGTGGGCTACCGGCAGCTCGTTGAGTCCGACGACTGACGGGCCCGAGGTCACAACTCTCGACCTTCACCCTCGGGTTGAGGTCGAGTGGCCTTTTGTCGCTTTCCGGCGGCACGGATAGCCTCACGTCCGTGATCTGCGCCCGCTGTGGACATCAGAACCCGGAAGACGCACGGTTCTGCTCGTCCTGCGGCGCCCCGCTCGCGGGATCCGACGAGGAGACGACGCTCACGCTGTCGGCGGTCGAGGCCGCCACCGCCGAGGACGAGCTGGAGCACTACCTCGACGGGCTCCCGCCCGGAGTCGGGATGCTGGTCGTCCGGCACGGCCCCAACGCGGGCTCGTCGTACCGTCTCGAAACCGCGGTGACCGCGATCGGTCGCCATCCCGATTCCGAGATCTTCCTCGACGACATCACGGTGTCGCGCCGGCACGTCGTCGTGGAGCACGAGGCCGACGACGGTTACGTGTTGCGCGACGTCGGTTCACTCAACGGGACCTATGTCAATCGCAAGCGCGTCGACGAAGCCCGTCTCCACCATGGCGACGAGGTGCAGATCGGGCGCTACCGGTTGAGCTTCGTGCTCGGCGGCGAGCGCGACCGGGACGGTTGAACGTGGCGAAGCGAAGTCACTCGTCGATCGGCGACGTGTTGAACCAGTTGCGCGACGAATTCCCCGACATCACGATCTCGAAGATTCGTTTCCTCGAGAGTCAGGGCCTCGTCGATCCGGAACGGACCCCTTCGGGCTACCGCAAGTTCTACGCGGCCGATGTCGAACGGTTGCGGTTCATCCTGCGCCAGCAGCGCGAGCACTTCCTCCCGTTGAAAGTGATCAAGGAACGCCTCGACGAGATCGACCGGAGCGGTGGTTTCGCGGTCGAGGGTGACGGCGAAACCGTTGAGCGCAAGGTCGATCCGGCCACGGTCGACGCGCTTTTCGAAGAGACCCGGCGCGCCGCGCAGAGCGCCGAAGCGCGGCTCGGTGTCGGTGCACGTCCGCGACGACGACGGTCCCGAGGATCTCGGACCGTCCGAGAACGGCGTGAGCCTGACACGCGCGGAGTTGGTGCGCGCCGCAGGCATGACCGACGAGGACCTTGCCCGACTCGAGGAGTACGGCCTCGTCGCGCCGAGCACGACGGGGGAGAGGGTGCTGTTCGACGAGGAGGCCCTTTCGGTCGCGCGGGTGTGCGCGGCGTTCATGCGCCACGGCATAGAGCCGCGACATCTCCGTATGTACCGCGCGTTCGCCGAGCGGGAGGCGAGCTTGTTCGAGCAGGTGTTGTTGCCGTACCGCCGTCAACGCAATCCCGAAGCGCAGGCGCGCACGACCGAGACGCTGGCCGAGCTGGCCGGCCTCGGGCGCCGGCTCCGCACCGCGCTGTTGCGCCAGACGGTCCGACGTACGTTCAACTGAGATCCGCAGCTCTCGTGCCGCCGACGGTTCTCCTCGACCCGGCGGCCATCGACGGGCACGTACGGAGGCTCGGAAACGAGATCGCGCGGGATCACCCTGACGGGGTGGTGCTCGTGGGTGTGTTGAAAGGCGCGCTGATCTTCCTGGCCGATCTGGCCCGGGCCGTTCCCGATGTCGACGTCACCGTCGACTTCATGTCGATCTCCCGGTTCGCGCCGGATTCCGGCCGGGTCAAGATCCTGCACGACCTCGAGAACGACATCGGTGGCCGGGACATCGTGCTCGTCGAGGACATCGTCGACACCGGGTTGACCCTCGCCTACCTGGTGGGCCAGCTCTCGGACCGTGCGCCACGGCGCCTGTCGACGTGCGCGCTGCTCGACCGGCCCCTGCGCCGGATCGTCCCCCAGGCCGTCGACTACGTCGGCTTCGAGCTCGGGCACGAGTACGTGCTCGGATACGGACTCCACGTCCGAGACCTGTACCGGAACGTGCCGTACGTCGTCGTCGCCGATCGCGACCGTCTCGTCGGCTCGCCCGACACGTATGTGGACGACCTGTACCGTGGCTCGGATGCTGCACCACAGCCCGGTGGTAGCGTGACCGCCGTCCCCATGGAGGAGCCGTGATCCGCCTTTCGCTGATCGGTGTTCGCGTCGAAGTGCCGACGAATCAGCCGATCGTTCTGCTCCGCGAGGACGACGGCACCCGCTTCCTGCCGATCTTCATCGGCTCGCCCGAGGCGACCGCGATCGTCTACGCGCTGCAAGGCATGGAGACGCCGCGGCCGATGACGCACGATCTGTTCAAGACGGTGCTCGACGGACTCGCGGTGAAGCTCGACCGGGTCGAGATCACCGCCCTGCACGACGGCACCTTCTACGCGGAGATCGAGTTCGACAACGACGGCACCAAGTCGCGGATCTCGTCTCGGCCCTCCGATGCGATCGCGCTGGCGGTCCGGTTCGGCGCCGAGGTCCCGATCTACGCCGACGAGGCGGTCCTCGACGAGGCCGGCGTGCTGTTCGAGGCCGACGAGGAAGAACACGAGGTCGAACAGTTCCGGGAGTTCCTCGACAACATCACCCCCGAGGATTTCGCCCAGTAGTGCGGGAGCGATGGTCTCAGGTCCTTCACCCGAGACGCTCTTCACCTGTGGAAAAGCTTCAGGTTTACGGTTCGACCCCGATGTAACTACACTCGTGTCAGCACGTCACGAGTGGGTCGCGCCGAAACGGGTTATAGGGGAGTGTCGATGTCGGAACCCGGATACCGAGGCCCCCAGGTCTGCAAGATCGTCGGGATCACCTACCGCCAGCTCGACTACTGGGCGCGTACCGGCCTCGTGCGGCCATCGGTGATGGACGCGGCCGGCAGCGGCACGCAGCGCCTCTACTCGTACCGCGATCTCGTCGAGCTGAAGGTCATCAAACAGATGCTCGATGCCGGGATCTCGTTGCAGTCGGCCCGCAAGGCCGTCGAGTCGCTACGCGCGTTCGACGAAGACCTCGCGTCTCTCCGCATCGTCATTCAGGGACCGACGATCGTGCTCGCCCAGAGCGACGAGCAGGTCATGGACCTCTTGCGGGGCGGTCAGGGTGTGTTGAGCGTCGTGCTCGACATCCAACCGTTGCAGCAGACGATCACCCAGGCCGTGCAGCTGGCCTTGAACATCGACGCCGACGGCAATTCGCGTGCGCGGCCGCGCGCTAGGACCCCGGGGGAGCGCGTCATCGACGACGAAGTGCTTCCGCACGAACAGATCCGTTTCGCACACAACTCGGAGCGGCAGTTCGCGAAGCTGCTCGACTTCTACGGCATCGTGTGGCACTACGAGCCCACCACGTTCACTCTGGAACGTGACCGCGAGGGCCGGCCGGTGCAGGCGTTCACGCCCGACTTCTACCTGCCCGCGTACGACCTGTACATCGAGATCACGACGCTCAACCAGAAACTCGTCACGAAGAAGAACCGCAAGGCGCGTCGGCTCGCGGAGCAACACCCCGAGGTCTCGATCCGCGTCCTGTACCAGCGCGATTACCTGCATCTGCTCGTGAAGTACGGGCTCGAGTTGCCGTCGCAACTCGTCGAGGCCGGACTCGACCCGAACGCCGAACCGCCGGTGCCGTTCACGCTCGGCCGGCGCCCGCGGTCGGTGTCGACCGATGCCACCGCCGAGAGCGCATGAGCGAGCCTGTGGCTGACGGACCGCTTCGGCACAGTCCACTCGACGCGCAGCATCGTGCGCTCGGCGCGGCGCATGGTGCCATTCGGCGGGTGGGACATGCCGCTGCAGTACAGGGGTGGTGTGCTCGAAGAGCACCGGGCCTGCCGAGCGGGTGCGGTCGTCTTCGACGTGTCGCACCTCGGGACGGTCGAGTGCGGGGGCGTCGGTTCGCTGGAACTGCTCCAGTGGCTGCTGACGAACGACCTTCGCAAGATCGAACCGGGTCGTGCGCAGTACACGCACCTACTCGACCCGGTCGACGCGCACGTCGTCGACGACATCATCGTCTGGTGGGTCGACGTCAACCGGTTCTTCGTGATGCCGAACGCGTCCAACACCGCAGAGATGCTGGCCGCCTTCGACGAAGGTCTCTCGCACACCGACGGCGAGGTCGAGTTCGCCGATATCACGTCTTCCCGAGCAGTGATTGCGGTGCAGGGCCCCAACGCCCGTGCGCTGCTCTCGGGCGTCAATCGCGACGCCTCCGAGGTACCGCGTTTCGCGGTGCGCCGGATCGGCGGTCTCGTGGTGGCAGGCACCGGCTACACCGGTGAGGACGGCGTCGAGATCCACGTGGCGGCGGCCGACGCGCCGGCGCTGTGGGAGTCGCTCGTCGGCGCCGGAATCACCCCGGCCGGGCTCGGAGCCCGGGACACACTGCGGCTCGAAGCCGGCCTGCCCCTGCATGGCCACGAACTCGGTGCCGGCATCACGCCATTACAGGCCGGTCTCGGATGGGTCGTCGGCTGGGACAAGGCGCACTTCCGGGGTCGCCCGGTCCTGGCGGGCGAGTTGGAGGAAGGCATCCCCCGGCGACTGCGGGGGATCGAGGTCGATGGCCGCCGTCCGCCGCGCGAAGGGTCGCGGGTGCTGCGCGACGGCTCCGACATCGGCGTGGTGACGAGTGGCAACTTCTCGCCGATGCTGGGTCACGGGATCGCGCTCGCGTTCGTGCCACCCGCGGTGCAGCCCGGCGACTCGGTGCAGATCGACGTTCGGGGTCAACTGCTCGACGCGCGCGTGGTGCCGCTCCCGTTCGTGAAGAGGTGACGATCCGCGACGCGACACTCGACGATCTCGACGAGATCCTCGTGTTGGTGCGTGAGCTCGCAGAGTACGAGAAGGAGCCCGACGCGGTCGTCTTCGAGCGCGACGAGTTCGCGAGTCACCTGTTTGGTCCCGATCCCGTCGCTCGCGCCCTCGTGGCCGAGCACACCGACGGTTCGGTCGTCGGTATGGCGCTGTACTACCGGACCTTCTCGACCTGGCTGGGTTGCGATGGGATCTGGCTCGAAGATCTGTTCGTGCGGCCCGCGCACCGGCGCCACGGGTACGGCCGGGCCCTGCTCGACGAGCTGCGGCGCCGGACCGACAACCGGGTGGAGTGGGCAGTGCTCGACTGGAACACGTCCGCGCAGGGGTTCTACCGGACGCTGGGCGCGAACCCTGTCGACGGCTGGTCGATGTGGAGATGGCCGCCGCTACCTTCTCGGTCATGACGGCACGCTCCGAGCAGTTCCCGCGGTCGGCGGCGGCTACGACGAGGCTCGGCAACATGTTCACGATCGACATCCAGTTGCGGTTCCTCGCCCGATCATCGACGACGATCTCGTCGCCGAGGGTTGGGTGACCAAACGGGGACGTCAGATCGTCTTAACGGTCGGCGATGAAGCGCAGCAACTCGGCGTTGTACTCGTCGGGGCGCTCGAAGTACGTCGAGTGGCCGGCACCGGCGATCTCGACGATCGTCGCGTTCGTGAGGCGCGCCATGGTGTCGATGATCAGCATGGCGGGAAAGAGCGTGTCGTCGGAGCTGGTGATCGCGAGGATCGGGATGCCGAGCCCGTCGAGCTGCGCGTGGGCAATGCCCGGACGCGTGAGCGCGCCCCGCGATCGCGGCCAGCGGCGGGGAATGGAACGTGTTGAGCTCCTGGTAGAGGAAGGCGCGGGCCGGATCGCGCTCACCGAAGCTCGGTGCAAGCGCACTGTGGACGCCTAACCGGTCGTCGTCGGCCCCTGCGTTCGCGACGAACCTCCGGAAGTGTTCGCCGAGCGCGTCGGTCCAGAGTCCACCGACGGTGTTCGACAAGGTCAGCGAGATCGTGCGTTCCGGGTGCGCGAGTACGAACGCGGTGCTCCACCACCCGCCCATCGACTGGCCGACGAGATGTGCCCGGGTGGCGCCGACGGCGTCGAGTACCGCGACCATGTCGGCGACGGCTTCCTCCGGACCGAGGTTGCCGGTCGCGAACGTCGAAAGTCCGAAGCCGCGGCTGTCCCACGTGATCACGCGATAGCCGGCCGAGGCGAGCGCGGGCACCTGCTGGAACCACACCGCGTGCGACCCGCCCGCGCCGTGGGAGAGCAGGATCGCAGGTGCGTCGTCGGCGCCGGTCACCTCGTAGTAGATGCTTTCGCCGCCGGAGTCGACGCGCCCGACACGCCACGCGTGCGTCATCGGCCGGGCTCTGAGTGCGACGCAACCACGGTGTCGGCGAACATCGTTTCCCCCCAGAGCGCGAGCGCGTTCTCGTACGAGAAGGCGCGGAAGTCGTCGGTGGTCACGAGGCCGTTCTCCACGAGCTCCCACGCCTCGGGCAGGACGTGCCTCGCGTCGGGAACGTCCCAGTGGCCGAGATCGGAGGCGAACATCGCGCCGAGGCGGCTGCCGTGGTACTCGGGCGCGAACGCGAGCGCCCAGGTCGGGTCGTCGGCTTCGCATCCGAAGAAACACTGCCGGGCGAACGTGGCCCGGATGTCGGCGGGGGAGTCGAGGCCACTGCGGCCGAACTCGTCGAGCTGCGAGAGGTCTTCGTCGGGCTCGCTGAGCATGTGCAACGCGCGGTCGAGATCGGCATCGGTCGCGCGATCTCGTACCTCGGCGTGCCCGTACCGCTCGAGCAGCGTGCGGAGCAGCGGGCGATCGAGGCGTGCGGGGTCGTACCGCCCGATAACGTCACTGTGACGTTTTTCGAGGTGGCCGACGAGATCGCTGCAGAGGGTCGCGGCCCACGTGACGCCGCCCTCGAGGAACGCGAACCGCAGTTCGGGGAAACGGGCCATCACGCCGCCGAGCAGGAGCGAGCGGCAGATCGCTTCGCCGGCCGCGCCGAACGAACCCACGTGATTGGCGACATAGCTCGTCGGCGAGGTGCGGCTGCCCCAGCCCATACCGGTGGAATGGAAGGTGGGGGTGACGCCGAGGTCGACGAAGCGACGCCACAGCGGGTCGTAGTCGTGCTCGCTGTCGAGGCCGAGCGCGTCCACCCAGCGCGCGCCGCGGGGGAGGTTCTCGCCGGGGAGCGGTCGGTGCACCAGTCCGGTGCACATGACGGCGTGCAGACCGAGCGTGCCGATGGCGTGGTCGAGCACCGCGACGGCCTCGTCGGGTGTGTACGTGGGCACGATCGCGACCGGTTCCAGGCGGTCGCGCAGGCCTGCGTACGCCTGCGCGTAGTACGTGTTGAACGCGCGCGCGGCGGCGACGCGCAGGTCGGGGTCGTCGAGGCCCATGACGGTCAGGCCGTACGTGGGATAGCAGACCGCGACGTCGATGCCGAGCTCGTCGAGCCGCTCGTGCAACAGGGCCGGGAACATCGCACTGGCGCGGTCTCGTGTGTTCTCGCTCGGCAGTCCCCACCACGAGACGCGGAAGACGCCGAGCGCGCGTTTCGTCGCGGGATCGAGCGTGCGGGTGAGGCGAGCGCCGTTCTCGACGACGTTCCACGCGTCCACGGCCGCGGGACCGCCTTCGTCGCGCAGCAGGTCGCGAAACCAGGGCAGATATTCGATGCCGTGACCGTCGGCGTCGATGACGGGATGATCGAGCCCGGCGTGGATCTCGCTCGCGGTCGCGGTACCCGACACGGCGCGCGGCCTCAGCCGGCCGGGAGCTCGCTACGGCCGCCCGTCGCCCACCACGACGCAGTCAGTTTCAACCCTTCGACGTTGCCGCGCGGCTGCATCTCCTCGTAGATCCGCTTGTAGCCGGTGTTGGCGATGCGCCACGCGCCGTCCTGCTTGACGTACTCGTCGCTGTAGAACGAGCAGCCGCGGATCGTGAGCTGGAAGTCGGTCATCACGACGACGTCGTCGAGCGCCCACACACCCTTGGCCGTGTCGGGCCCGTTGAGGTCGATCTCGGGGTGGTGCATCTTGTGGCTCGACAAGAACGTCTCCGCGCCCATCGAACGGGTGAGGAAGTCGATGATCGCGTCGCGGCCATCGAAGGAATAGCCGCCGCCGCTGTACGCCGCGTGCGCGTCGACAGTGAAGCACTCGGCCATCTCGTCCCAGAGCTTCTGGTCGAGGCACCGGGCGTATTTGTACTTGAGCCGCTTGATCAGCTCGATCTCGACGAGGTCCTCAGGAGTCATGGGACGAGGCTCGCGGCCGCGTGACCGCCGACGCAACTCCGCGCCCACGCGGCCGCGAACGTGCTTCAGTTCCGAAGCACGTCGGCCAGCTCGGAATTCCCGAAGTGTTCGGCCCAACCGAGGGGAGTCGACTCGAACCGGGCGTCGAGAACGGTCGGGTCGGCGCCGAGGTCGAGGAGCAGCCGGGCGAGCGCGGTGTTGCCTCGTTCGACAGCGGTGTGCAGCGCGGTCTGCCATTCCTGTTCGACCGGGATGTCGCTGCGGCCACGCGCGTTCACGTCGAAGCCCGCGGCGACGAGGAGCTCGATCGCGTCGAGCCGTTCCTGACCCGCGGCCCAGACCACGAGCGCCGGACGCCGGTCCCGCGCCGCCTCGACGACGGCGGGAGGAGTCGCCCGGACGGCCGCCGCGTCGCCGGCGAGCGCGGCCGCGACGAACGCGTCGACCGGGTCGAGGGCTGTTCGTGTCGCGCCGAGATCTTCGAGCAGGGCGGCGATCTCGGGATGACCGTTGCGGAGCGCGAGGTCGATCGGCGTCGATCCGTCGGCGCGTGCCGAGATGACGTCGACGCCGTTGCGGGCGAGTAACGACACCCGGTCGCGCTGGTCGTGCGTCACGGCCCAGTCGAGGAGCGCAGCCAGCATCGCGGCGGGAGCGGGCAGGAGATCGGGGAGGGTGCGTCGCCACGGCCCGCCGTCGCCCTGACCGAGCCCGAACTCGAACAACAGCTCGAGGAAGTCGTTTTCGGCATGGAACATGCGGTTGTACAGCGTCTGCCCGTCGTTGGGTTCGGCGCCCGCGTCGAGGAGCACGCGTGCGAGTGCGATCGAATGCAGGTGGGGCGGCTGATGCTGTTCGCCACCGCCGAACACACCGGTCAACACGGTGAACGGGGTGGGCAGACCGAGGAAGAAGCGACCGTCGTTCGGGTCGGCTCCGGCGTCGAGGAGCAGGAGCGCGGTGTTGACGGTGGCGTCGAGTGGCGTCGGGAAACGGGAGTACGCGGCGTACATGAGCGGTGTCCAGCCGAACGGACCTGTGGGTGCGTTCGGCTGCCGGGCGGGTTCGGTCCCGGCGAGATGGCGGCGAACGGAGTCGACCTCGGCGCAGACGGATGCCACCGCGAGGGTCGTCTCCGAAAGGTGCGGGTGCCGGGAGAGGAGTTCGGCGGCCTCGGTGCGATGCCCGGGATCGTCGTCGGCGTAGTTCAGACACGCCAGGCGCAGGAACGCATCTCCCGGAGACTCGTCGGGCGGCGAGGCCGTGAACACCCAGGTGCGGGCCGCGAGCGCTTCGACATGGCGCCGGAGCCGGGTCCAGCTGGCGAACCCGTAGCGCCGGGCGAGCGCCAGTTGGGCCCGGTTGAGCGGGAACGTGGGTGCCGGTTGGTCGAGTGCCGCACGGTGCAGGGCGCCGGGGTCGCCCGCCCGTACCGCCCGCTGGAGTTCACGGGCCTGCGTGCGGAGCTGGTCGAGATCGGGTCGTTCGGGCAGCGGTTCGCCGGACAGTGGTTTGGTCGCCATTGCGACCTCCTTCCGTGTCCCCGTGGTCCGCGTCCGGGGGCGAAAGGAGGTGGCGGCGAAGTCACGTCCCTTGCGTACAGGAGGGGCTCAGCCCTTTCCGCGGACCCGGAGGCGTGCCTGCGACGCCGTCCGCGAAAATAGCGCGGCGAGAGCGTCCGTTGCGCCGTCGTATATCGCCTTGCCTCGCCAGATTGACATAACGGGCATTATCGGCGGCCCGGGGGAGAACCGGACCGCGCCGTCTCGCGACGATTCGTTCGACGAATCGCTGCGACGCATTCGTGGGAGGTGTCCGTGGGCGCTCGAACCCGCTACGGCTGCACGCACTCCCGGGCGGTTTCGAGGACGTAGTCGAGCACCCGCCGCAGCTCTTTCGCCTTGCGGGCCTCGGGTTGCGCCAGATCGACCTCGGCGTCCTCGACGGTCCGTTCGAGGACGAACAGCCGGTCCCGAATCGACTCGAGCTCCGCACGCGTGATGACCAGCTCGTGTTCACCGAGGCCGAGCTCGAGGCCCCGTTCGCGGGCTTCGTAATCGCGCTGGCGGCACGACTGCCGGCAGTACACCCGAGGTCGGCCCGCTCCTCCCGCGACGGCGAACTTCCGTCCACACCACCGGCAACCTTGTTGCGTCACAGTGACGATATTACGGGGTGGTGCACGCGGCGCCGTGGACCGGTGTCGGTAATGTCCGCGACATGCGCATTCGCCCGGGTGTCATCGTCGCGCTCGCGGGCGCACTGGTACTGACGGCGTGCTCGAGTTCGGGTTCGGGCTCGCATCCGCCCGCCGGTTCCGGGTCCGTCGGCACCACCGCGGCGCGTGTGCTCCTGGTCGGCACCTACAACGGGCACGCGGGCACCTACCCCACCATCCAGGCTGCGGTCGACGCGGCCGAGCCGGGCGACTGGGTGCTCGTCGCGCCCGGCGACTATCACGAGCGCTACGACCACACCGCCCCCGCGTCCGCCGCGACCGGCGCAGGTGCGACGGCAGGAGTCTGGGTCACCACTCCGAACATCCACATCCGAGGCATGGATCGCAACCACGTCGTGATCGACGGCACGAAACCAGGCGCGTCGAAATGCAGCGCGAAGTCCGCCGATCAGGATCTCGGTCCGCTCGACTCCAACGGCAAAGCCGTGGGCCGCAACGGTCTCGAGGTGTGGAAGGCGAGCCACACCACGATCGAGAACCTCACGGTGTGCAACTTCGTCACCGGGGCGCACGGCGGGGGCAACCAGATCTGGTGGAACGGTGGCGACGGCTCGGGCGAGGTCGGTCTGCACGCGTACAACGGCAGCTTCCTCTCGGCGACGAGCACGTACGCGGCGAAGGACGTCGACAGCTCCTACGGCATCTTCGTCAGCAACAGCGACGGACCGGGCGTGATCGACATGACCTACGCGAGCAACATGTCGGACGCCGGCTACTACATCGGCGCCTGCCCCGAATGCAACGCGATCCTCGACCACGCGCACGCGCAGTACTCCGCGCTCGGGTACTCCGGTACGAACTCGGGCGGGCACCTCGTCGTACAGAACAGCGAGTTCGATCACAACAAGACCGGGGTCGTCACGAACAGCCAGAACAACGACGATGCTCCGTCGCCGCAGGACGGTCGGTGCCCGGGCGGCGAGGCCGGATCGACGGGAACCCGGTCGTGTTGGATCTTCCAGAATAACGATGTGCACGACAACAACAACGCCGACGTGCCCGGGCACAGCAGTGCCGATCTGGCCCCTCCCGGTGCGGGCATGGTCATCGCCGGCGGTCGCTACGACACCGTGGTCAACAACCACTTCAAGAACAACGGCAGCTGGGCGATGCTCGTCGTCCCCTTCCCCGACACCGGTACCCCTCCCCCGGTCGCGCACTGCGAGGGCGGCGATCCGAACGGTGTGCCCAGCCTCGGCATCGCGGCCTGTTACTACGACTCGTGGGGCAACGACATCGCGGACAACTCGTTCGTGAGCAACGGCGGGTTCGGCAACCCGACCAACGGCGACCTCGGCGAGATCTCCGCCATGCACGACCCGGGTAACTGTTGGCACGACAACACCGACCCCGACGGGCTCACCACCGCGCCTGCGAAGCTGCAGACCACGAACGGCACGTGCGGCGACGCGCATCAGGGAGCGCCGGTCGGCAGCACGCTGACGTCGCAGGTGCTGTGCGCGACCGAGGTGTTCCGGAAGTGTCTGAACGAACCCGGGTCGAGCTACCCCCGCCGCACGAAGATCGTGTTGCCGCCGCTCACGAAGCAACCCACCATGCCGAACCCGTGCAAGGGCGTGCCCGACAACCCGTGGTGCATCAACGGCGTTCCGATCAGCGCATGAGCCGGCAGACGCGGTTCCGCACCGCGATCACCGTGATGCACGCAGCTGGGGCAGCCACCATTTCCAGACCACGACGGCTCCCGCACTGCTGAGGTGTTGTTCGTCGGGCAGCCAGAGATGCACGCCGCCGATGCTCTCCACGCGATGGCCACCGGGACACACGAGTGCTCGCCAATGCACGATCCGGACGTTCGGCATCGAGCGCGATACTTCCGCGTAGATCTGATTGAGTGCTGCGATGCGTCTTGGATCGCTGCGCTCGGGCAACGGGATATCGGCGTCGCCCGTGCCGTAGCAGGGAACCTCGAACAGTGACACGGTCCGGCCGTCCGCGGTCAGGACGGCGAGCGCGGCGCGCAGCGCCGACCGGTTCACATCGGCCCAGGCATTGGTGCCGAACCGGGCGACGCCCGTCGCAGTGTTCTGATCGAGGAGCTCCCATGCCCCGGTCATCACCGCGAGATGGGCGTGAGGGTCATTGCGCATGTCCGCGCGCCAGCGCTCCTTCCACCCTCGGCAGAAGTCGGGATTCGCAATCACCTGTCCCGCACTGATGCGGTCGGTCTGCGTAAGCGAGCATCCGGCGCGGGCGTCGCCGCCGAGCGCCACGTCGAGTTCGCGCTGCGTGCTGCACCTCTCCGATCGCGAGCATGTACGCGGTGGAGTCGCCGAAGAGCTCGACGTGCACCGGGATCGGGCTCGCGGTCGGGCTGCTGTCGCTCGGACGGTTCGGCTCGATCGTCCCGAGGGCAGCCGGCAGGTCTGCGAGGTTCGTCGGGAGGAGCGGTCGGGGCGCGTCAACGGTCGCGACGAGCAGGATCGTGGCGACGGTGAGCACGGCGAAGTACGCCAGCGCGCCCCGACTCCCGGAGCGTCGAGCCACCTTGCCCGAGCGGAACGGGTGCTCGACGAGGCGGAACGAGAGCTCGGCGAGTGCGGCCGACACGGCAAGCCGGACCGCGAAGAGAGCCGGACCGCCGAGTCCGGACGACGCCGTCACGAACACGCGCACCGGCCAGTGCCACAGATAGAGCGAATACGAGCGCAGTCCGATCGCGACGAGCCACCGCATGCGAAGGAATCTCGAGATCGGTGCGGCGGGCACGGCCACGACGATCGCGACGACGAAGGCGCTCAGCAGAGCGAACACGAGGAAGCCGCCCCGGTAAAGCGTGAGTGTCCGGAAATCAGCATCGCGCATGACGACGAGCATCGCCACGAGCGACGCCGTCGCGAACAAAGGCGCCGCGCGCGCAGCGGGCGCTTTCGATTGCGCCCACCCGGTGAAGACTGGCCACGTGCGTTCCGACCCCGCCAAGACGCCCAGCGCGACGCCGACGAGGAGGCCCATCGCGTGCGAGTCGCTGCCGAGGTACGCGCGCGACGAGTTGGCGCTCGGCGATGCGAGCACGCCCATCCAGATGGTCGACGCCGCCGCTCCGCCGAGCGCGATGACCGCGACGCGCACGGGACGACGAACAACGACCCGGCGAACAGCGAACATCGCGAGCGGGAGCGCGACGTAGAATTGTTCTTCGACGGCCAGTGTCCACATATGCAGGAACGGCGACGGCCTCCCGAACGTCGCGAAGTAGTCGCGCTTGGTGAAGATCATCACCCAGTTCTCGCAGTAGAAGAGCGTTCCGAGCGCCTGCGCGCGGATGTTGTGTAGTTCTGCGTCGGACAGCTTCGCAGCCGAGATCAACAACACGACCACGGTGACGGTCGCGAGCGTGGGCAGCAGGCGCCGCGCACGCCGGGCCCAGAAGGCACCGAACGAGACCGATCCCGATCGCTCGATCTCGCGGCTGACCAGGCGCGCGATCAGAAACCCCGATACCACGAAGAAGACGTCGACTCCGAGGAATCCTGCGGGCAGCACCGCCGGCGCGAAGTGATACACGATGACGGCCGAGACCGCGATTGCCCGCAAGCCGTCGAGACCTCCGACGTACACGTCGGCAACGGAGCCCGGCGATCGGACCGGGTCAGCTCGCACGGCGACCGGGTCGAGGCACCGGCTCGTCTCCCTCTCCGGATAGTCGGTCGCGACGCGAAGGAATCGTCGTCACGATCCACAATCGACAGGCCGCGGCACGCGTGTGAGGGCGATCGCGGGTCGACGTGGAGCCCGCAGATTCGATGCGCCCGCCGGTGACGGACCGCTCACGTCCTGTACACGCTCGGGGTGCAGGCTGACTCCGCGGCGACGGGCCTTCATCGGTTGGAGGAGGGGTCGCAGGCACGAGACGAGGGATCGCCAACATGCGGAAGTCGATGGTCTCTCGCCTCGTCCGCGTCATGGCACCGGTCGCTCTGGCATCCGTGACCCTCGGCGGCTGCAACATGTGGTACCTCGTCGATCGCCACTTCACCGCCGCGACTATCGCGACGGCGCACAAGGATGTCTTCGTTCTCTCCTACGACGCCCGTACCGGTACGGTCGACGTCTCGGCACCGTCGGTGAACGCCGACAGCAACAATCGTGGCGTCTTCTGGCCCGCCGGGCAGCATGCGGCCCGCGACGGTGAGACCTGCGCGCGCTGGAAGGACGAGGATCACGCGACGAAGGTGGTCGCGAATATCCAGGAGGGAGCGGCCCTGCGCGTCCATACGAACCGCGACGGGTCGCTGAACGCGATCACGGTGACCCGGAACGTCTGGCTCGATGGATCGTGGATCTTCAACGTGAACATGTGGCATGTCGACGACACGTACCACCCGGGCCTCACGACCGTGTTGGGTGCGAACCTGCACGCCGTCTTCGGAAACTCCCCGAGACTGCCTTGGGACCTCTGCGCCAAGGTCGTCGGTTCCAGGTTGAGCTTCGTGGTCTGGCCGGCGAGCCAGGCGAAGCCCGCATACGGTGACGCGACTCACAGCGGAACCGTCACCCTGCCGCCGAACGAAGTGTACGCCGGGTACTTCGGCGTCTACGTCGGCCATCTCGCGTCGGGTCAGAGCGTCGACTACGACGAGATGTCGGTCACGCGCCGGTGAACCGCGCCCGCGTCAGCGCATGAGCCCCTTGCCCGTGACGAGCGGGAGGTCGAGTGCCGACAAGAGGCCCGGCGCGGCCGCGCATACGTCGGGGATCGCGTTCACGATGCGGCCCGCGGTGCCGATCACACCGGGATCGCCCTGCCCCGGCCGCGCCGTCATCTGCACGTCGCACTGGTAGCTCGGCGTGCCGGTGACGATCACGCGGTAGCCGCCGGCGCCGACGGGCTGCGGCCAATCAGGGCACAGATCGTCGTCGAGCCGGGTGACGTGTTCCAACACGATGCGGGGTTCGCCGCCGACGATGCCCTGTACTTCGAACCGCAGCGCTGCGGTCGTTCCGGCTTCGACCACGCCGAAGCCGAGGTCGATCTTGTCGGGCGCGGGGCGCCGCTCGTGAACCTCGCGGACCTCCTCGATCTCGACGCCGAGCCCCTCGGCGAGCACTCTGATCACGCCGCCCCACGCGAAGGTCAGCACACCGGGGATCAGCAACAACGGCTTGGCGTCGAGCTCCTTGCCGAAACCCATCGTGTCGAACAGCACCGTCGGCTGTTCATAATCCTTGTAGTTGACGATCTCCATCACCCGCAGGTGCTCGACGTCTTCGCACGTTCCCGCGAGCATGAGGGGCAAGATGTCGTTCGCCCAGCCCGGGTCGATGCCCGACGTGAAGCACGACACGCCCCGGGCTGTGCACGCGTCGTCCAGCGGCTTGCGCATCGAGGGATCGAGATGTGGTGGCCAGATCGCGGCAACGACCGAGCTCGACACGACGTTCTTGGCCGAGTCGAGGATGCGCGCCATGTCAGTGATCGCGTCCATCGGCCGCAGGTCGGCGGTTGCGGTGTACGAGACGCAGTCGGCGTCGAGCGCGAGCAAAGCGCTGGCGTCGTTCGTCGCGAGCACACCCGTCGGCGGGAGGCCGCACAGCTCGCCCGCGTCCTTACCGGCCTTGGCGTCGGAGTGCACCCACACTCCGACGAGCTCGAGCTCGGGATGGCCGATGATGCAGCGCAAGGCCGCGGTGCCGACGTTGCCGGTACTCCACTGGATGACCCGGTACGTCATCCGAGCCGTCCTGACGCATCAGCCGCCGCGATCGTCTCGGTGAGCCGGCGCTCGATGATGTCGAGGCCGCGGTCCCAAAAGCCCGGGTCGGCGAGGTCGACGTCGACGAGCTTGCCCAGCTCCTGCGGCGGCATCGATCCTCCGGCCCGCAGCAGGTCGAGATATTGGGGGACGAAATCGGCGCCGCGTGACTCGTACTGCGCATAGACCGACAACGCGAGCAGTTGACCGTACGCGTACGCGTACACATAGCCGGGCGTGGCGATGAAGTGCGGGATGTACGACCACCACGTCCGGTACCCCTCGGTGATCTCGACCGAGTCGCCGAGCATGTGCGCCTGCGAGTCGGACCACAGCTCGCCGAGACGCGCGACCGACAACTCACCAGCCTCGCGACGTTCGGTGTGCATTGCGTTCTCGAAGCGGTTCATCGCGATCTGACGGAACACCGTGGCGATCTGGTCTTCGAGGTTCGACGCGAGCAACGCCAGTCGTTCCTGCGGATCGGAGACCTCTTCGAGCAGACGACCGAACGTGACCGTCTCGCCGAACACCGATGCGGTCTCGGCCAACGTCAACGGCGTGGTCTGGTGGAACACTCCTTGGCCTCGCGCCAGGTACGCGTGCAGTCCGTGGCCGAGCTCGTGCGCCAGCGTGAGGACGTCGCGTCGGCGCGACGTCCAGTTCAACAGCACGTACGGGTGATGCGACGGCACCGTGTACGCACAGAACGCGCCCGGGCGCTTGCCGGGACGGGCCGGCGCGTCGATCCACGCGCCGTCGAAGAAGCGTTGCGCGGTGTCGGCGAGCTCGCCCGAGAACGAACCGTAGGCGTCGAGCACGAGTTCCTTGGCGTTCTGCCAACCGACGTGCGCTTCGAGATCGGAGACCGACGCCATGCGGTCGTAGTCGGCGAGCTTGTCGATGCCGAGCAGGCGTGCCTTCAATGCGTACCAGCGCTGCGGGATCGAATTGCGACCCTGCACCGCCTCGACGAGCGCCTGCACCGATTCGTCGCTGGCCTCGTTGGCGAGGTTCCGGCTGGAGATCCAGGTGTCGAAGTGGCGGAGCCGGTCGTCGACCGACTTGTCGGCGAGGAGCGTGTTCAGTACGAACGACCGCGTGCGCAGCCCGGGCTCGAGCCCTTTGGTCACGGCCTCCGCCGCGGCGCGGCGCACGTCGCGCTCGGGTGCGTGCAACTGTCCGAGCGCGGCTTCGAGCGTGGTCATCTGTCCGCCGAGCTCGACACTGATGCTCGACACCTGTTCCTCGAACAATCGCTCGAACGCACTCCGACCCGTCATCGCCTTCTCGGTGAGGATGACCTCTTCGGGTTCCGTGAGCAGGTGCGGCCGGTAGCGGCGCTCCGAGAGCAGGTGGTGACGGGCGAACGTGAGCCGGTCGTCGGCGAGCAGCGTCTCGACCTGATCGTCGGGGAGCTCGGCCCACTCCAGGTCGAAGAACAACAGCTTGGTGTTGATCGCGGTCCCCCGCTCCTCGACCCGCTGCATGCGCGCGCCGCGGGCCGGATCGGTGGTGTCGGTCGCGAAGTCGAGCCCGGCGAAGCTGCCGGCACGCCCGACCAGTTCGAGCACCTCGGCCAGGCCGGTCATGAATTGCGCGAGGCCGGCGGCGTCGAGCGAAGCGATCTTCCCGCGGCTCCGGGTGAGCTCGTCGGCCCGCGCGTCGGCGGCGTCGAGGAGCTCGGCGATCCCCGGGTCGCCGGGATCGGGGAGCAGCGGTGCGAGGTCCCAGACGACCTCGGAAGCGGTCAGGTCGGCGTCGGTGGCGGTCATGGGTGGACACTACCCAGCGATCCCGACGTGTCCCAGCGGTGTGTCGCGCCCTGCCGGCGCTCCAAGGCGCGCTGCGTCCGTTCAGAGGTTGTGATGCATGACGAGGGCGCGGGCGGTGAACCCGGAACGCTCGAAGAAGTTCTTCGCGTCACGTGCGCCCGGGAGCGCGTACGCGTCGATCCCGAGGCAACCCGCCGCGGCGCAGAACGCGACGATCATCTCCGCGATCGACTCCCCCACCCCCACGGCCCGCGCCTCGCGTTCGACGAAGAGGTCGCCGATCACGCCGAGCAACGTGGCGTCCCGCAGAGTTTCGATCTCGACCGTGCCGAACCCGACGACGGTCGCGTCGATCGTGCCGACGACGATCGCGGCGTCGTCGCGTCGGAGCAGCGATTCGAGAGTCTCCTCGTGTGGCTCCGGTCGGGCCTCGCGCGTGGTCCAGAGCGCGCCCCCACGCTGATCGGCCATCTCCGCGCGCAGGAGGCGGGCCAGGGTGACGAGCACCGGCAGGTCCGATAGAACGGCCGCTCGGGCGGGCTCCACGGGTCGGCTAACCGGCGAGCTGTTCGATCTTGCCGAGAATGGTCCGGCGCCTGCGGTGCGACGTTTCGTACGCGTGCACCGCGTCGAGCTCGCCGGGCGCGAGCCCGACGAGGCGCTCGACGACCTGTGATGCCGACAGGGCGTCGTAGCCCGGGATCGGGAGGCCGGCGCTGCTCGGGAGGTCGCGGTCGTCCTGCGGCTCCGCGTCGAGCGCCGGTTCTGCTCCAGGTTCGGGCGCGGCGACGCCGGGCTCGGGCGTCGAGGGTTCGGGAATCGGCGCCGGCTCCGACGCGTGCGACCCGTTCGTCGAGGGGGCATCTGCGGAAGATCCGAAGAGCGACTCGACCCGATCGTGGGCGTCGGCGACCTTCTCCTCGACCTTCTTGCGGATCACGGGCGGCCCGAACGCGAGCGCGACCTGGCCGAGACTCCTGGCGGTGGTGACGCGCTGCTGCACATCGTCCTGGCGACGGTCGACCTCGGCCCGCCCGCGCGAGACGAACATATCGATGAACGACGGCGCGGTGTCCTTCAGGAACAAGCCGACGCCGATCGGCGCGTAGAGGAGAACCTCGAGCGTGCGTTCGATCCGGTCGGGTGTGTCGGTCATGCGAGGTTCCGGGTCATGCGGGGTTCCGGGTCATGGCGGCGAGTCTTGCCCGTCGGCCCGTTCGGGCTCCGGAGCCGTGACCGTCGACACGACGGCCGCGGGTTCGAGCTCCGAGCCCGAGTCTAGGGACGGGCCCCGGCGGTGACGAACACTACCGATCGTCGCCAGGGCCATGGCGATCGCGAGCGCCGCGAGCGAGGCGAACGTGACCCACTCGCCGTAGCGCACATAGGGGGTCTGGCCGCCGGTTGCCTCGACGGTCGTCTGCACGACCGTCCGGTCGAAGAGGTGGGTGCGCTCGTGCACGTTCCCGTCGGCGTCGATCACGGCCGTGATTCCCGAGATCGCCGACTGGACCACCGGCCGGCCGGTCTCGGCCGCTCGCATCTGGCCAATGGCGACGTGCTGGGCCGAGTTCGCCGACCGACGGTAGGAACGGTTGTTGGTCGAGAGCAGCAGCACGTGCGCGCCGTCGCGCACGAGTGGACGTACCTGGTAGCCGAACGCCGATTCGAAACAGATCAACGTCGCGACGCGAACGCCCGCGATCGTGAAGATCCCCGGACCCGGACCGGGGATGAAGTCACGGGGTACCTGGCTCAGCACGCCGCCAATGAAGTGCTCGAGCGTGCCCCGGAACGGCACCTTCTCGCCGAACGGCACGAGGTGACGCTTCCGGTAGGTGCCGGCGATCGTTCCGGTCGGGTCGAACAGCACGTCGAGGTTCCACAGCTTGTCGCCGTCGGGCGGGGCCGCCACGGTTGCGTTGGCCAGGACCCAGGCCTGGTTCCGTCGGGCGATCGCGGTGAGCTCGGTGCTCACGTGCGGGTCGGTGCGGGGGTCGGTCTCGTCGAAGGTGTTCATGCTCGACTCCGGGAACACGATCAGATCGACCGGATCGGTGATCTCGGCCGCGAGCGCGAAGTGGCTGTTGGGAAGGAGGTCGGCCTTCATCTCCGCATCGGTGAGATTGCGGTTCTTGTCGTTGCCCTGGACGAGGGCGACACGCAGGCTGGCGACGACAGGAGGCTGGGCCCGCGTGATCGTCGCCACGACGACCGTCGCCGCGATCACTGCGATGCCGCTCTGCGCCCGCAAGTACGCGCGCGAACCTCTCCCCGGCCGAGGAGGAGGTCTGCCAAGAACGCGTTGAGCGCCACCGCAAGGAACGTGACGAAGGTGACCCCGCCGACGCTGGCGACGTCGCGCGCGGGAGCGAGGGCGTGGAACGCATAACCGACCTCTCCCCACGAGAATCCGCCGAACGGCCACCGGGAGACGAGAGCGTCGGAGCAGACCCACACGGCCGCGGTCAACCACGGGTTCGCGATGCGGTGCAAGCGCAGCCACGCGACGACTGCCCCGGCCGCGGCCCAGTACGCCGCAACCGCGGCGCTGAACGGAACGATCGCGATGGCGCCGAAGTACCAGATCCACGCGCAGACGATCGCGTAGTACACGGCGCCGGCCACGAACGCCAGTCCCGCCGCGGTGCGCACCGAGCGGCCGCGCCACGCGACGAACAGTGGGACCAGCGCGACCAGAGCCAGCGGTCCGACGTCGAAGGGGGGCCGGCTGACCGCGAGCGCGACTCCCGACGCGACCGCGGCGCCGACCCGTGCGACCGTCGCGGGTCGCGGTCGGGTCACGCGCAGTCGCGGCAGATCATGCGCTTTTCGTCCGCGAGCTGGTGGCGCGGTAACACGAGGAAGCAGCTCTTGCAGAGGAACTCGTTCTCGCGGCGCGGCACGATCTTGGTGCGGGGTTCGCCGCGGTCGTCGGGCTCGTCGTCCTCTTCTTCTTCCTCTTCGAGGCCCTGTGCGACGGTGCGCTCGCGGAGTACCACGTCGAGGGCTTCTTCTACGTCGTCGGGATGGAGTTCCTCGTCGAGGTCGACGACATCGTCCTCTTCCTCTTCGGCCGCGGGTGCGGCCGGCTCGACGAGGGCGCCGGGAACCGGGACCACGATGACGTCTCCGTCGGGCTCGTCGTCCGCGTCGTTGTCGTCGACCAGGTCGTCATCCAGGAGATCGTCGTCTTCGGTGAGGTCCTCCTCGAGGACGTCCTCGTCGAGATCGTCGTCGTCGAGCGTGGGCTCGTCCTCGAAGTCGTCTTCAGCCATCTTGGGGTGCCTTCTTGCGGGGGGGGGGAAGTGGTGAGCAGGCCTGTAACCGTCGGGGGACGACAAACCTTCCCGCTCACGCCGAGCCCGTTTGGGGGCGCGGAGTATAACGCTCACGGACCCCACTTCGGGCGTCTGGCGAGAAGGGATGGGCGGTTTGGTCGGTCGACCGTTGGGGCCGCTGGTTGGCCCGGTCCGCACGCGGCAGACGGGTTATCGCAACGTTCTCTAACAAGGACTCCCGTACGACCGCCCAACCCCTTCGCAACGCCTCGCCCCCGCAGCACACCGGCGAGCCCGGCTTGTGCAGCCTGCCGTCGACAACGATATGGAGGGCGGGAGTAGTCAGCCCGAACGGGCCAAGGATGTCAAGCGGTCGAGGGAAGCGTTGACCAGGACGGACGCGCGTCGTGGCTGGTCAAGGATTCGACGAAAAATTCGTCGTTGTTCAAGTTGGCAACGCGCGCCGCAACTCAGCCGCGCGCTCAGCGTCCAAACGCTCGAGATCGTACGTTCCGTGGTCGACGAAGCGCATCGCTTCGGCCGAACGCGCGATGACCGGCGCGTTCCGCAATCTGACGATGCATCTCCTGAGCGACGCGCCGATACGTGGGATGACCTTGCGGCGAGCTACGCAACTCGCACAGGTGGATTGCCTCGCGCGCGTTCATCTGCATCACGTAGCGCATGCGGTAACCGAGCGAAACCGCGTACGCGGCCTGTTCCGGGAATGGTTCGACCAGTGCCGCGTAGAGTCCGGCCGAACGTTCCATGGCGTCGTCGTAGCGGAGGTCGAGTCCGGCCTCGCGCAACGGTGCGGGCATCTCGTAACCGTGGTGCGGCGTGAGTTGTTGCCACTCGATCGTCAGCATTCGGTGCCGCTGCAAGTCGCGGAATGCTCCGTAGTCGCCGAGGATGTCGAAGCGGTAACCCGTCCGTTCGAACGCGCGGCCCGGCTTGTGCCGGCGATTGACGCGTTCGCCGACGTAGGCACGCAGCAACGCGACGCGGTCGTCGGCGCCGAGCATGCGCACCCGTTGGAGCAACTGCGCTTCCGGGAGCCGGGTGTGCGAGTAACAGATCGCGGCGAGCACCTTGTCTTCGCCGTCCGGATCCCAGTCGACGAGGTTGACCTCGTTCGTGGGCTCGGGACGCTCGTTCCCGAAGATTCGCTGCACGACGGCTTGCGTGTCGTCGCGGGTTGCGGCGAGGTATTCCGACCACGCTCCCCCGCGCTCGGGCCGGTCGACCCGGACGAGGAACGAAGGAATGACCTTGCGCAGCTCGTCGAGCATCAGCTGGGCGTACATCTGGGCCTCGGGCAGGGGGTGCGACCGCATCCGCAGCAGCAGTGCCTCGAACGCCTGCCCGGTGCCGTAGATGCCGACATTGGAGAGCGTCGCGGCCGGCAACAGGCCGCGGAGGGTGTCGCAGGCTTTGGCCTTGATGGTCTGTTTGTACACGAAGTCGGAGTCGGCCGGTTCCTTCGGGTACCGCTCGCGGGCCCAGTCCATCATCGCGGGGAGCGCCGCGCTGTAGGTGTCGAACATAGCGTCGAGGTCGGCGACGTAGCGGGTGCCCATCGGCGACGAGCAAATCTGCGACGGCCGGAGGTACCGGTAGCGACCCTGGAGTCGGGAGTCGTACGGGATGTAGCGGGTGGATTGCTCGAGGTAGGCCATCAGGCGTCCCCACTCGAGCACCTTCGTCAGGAGGTTCGACGCCTGCTCGCACGCGAGGTGGACACCACCGAGCTGGGCGACCGAGTCGTCGCCGTATTCGAGGAAGACGCGCTCGTACAGATCTTCGGCACGTTTCAGACCGACGGTCGCGTCGACGGTGAGATCGCCCGTCAGGTCGAGATCGCCGACGAATTCGTCGAGGAAGAGGCGGCGCAGGCTCTTGTCCGACCGCGAGTAGCGGGCAAACAGCGCGCCCTTCACGACCTCGGGCAGATTCGTCAGCGCGAAGACCGCACCGTCGAGATTCGTGAAATACGGCCGCAGACGAGCTTCTTCGCTGTCGGTGAACGTCTCCGGCGCGTAGAGCATGGGACTGGCGATGGTAGCGACGCTTCGCCCGACCGGCGCGCATCCCGAACCCCCGGCCTTCCTACCAACTGTTGGGGGGAAAACGGCACCTCAGAGCCCATTTCCGCGCCCGATCGGGGCTGGAATTCCGGCGTCTTCGAGGTCAGAGCAGGAGCCGGTAGGCGTTCGCGACGACCTCGACGTCGAGGACGTCGGTGACTCCCGAGGGACGACCGTCGACTTCCAACGGGACCTCACGGTCGATGCTCACCGTCACGCTCGCGCCGGAGCGCTGGGTGATACCGGGGTGCGGTACGTGCGTCCCGGTCGCGAGCCGGGCGCGCAGGCCGCGCCATTCGCGCCGGGGCACGGCGTAGACCTGCACTTCGGCCCGACCATCGCCCGGGTGCCCGCGGGGCACCAGATCGAGGCCGCTTCGGAATTGCCCGGTGGCTATCACAATGCCGGTGCACGGTCCGTGGAACACCGACCGGCCGTCGACACGCACACTCGCACCGAATCGTCGGGCGAATCTCCGCAGTGCATCCGGTGCCGACCCGAGGATGACCATGTTCACGGCGTCGTCGGCGCCAGCCCGCCCGCGCGTGAGTCGCAGGAGGTCGACGGTCACCTCCACGCCGAGCTCGACGTCGGCGTGCAGCCCGACCGCGCCGGCGAAGTCCGACGTCGCGTCCGGCCGGAACCGGACCAGGGCTCCGAGGCGACCCGCGACGGCTCGAGCCAGGTCCAGATCGCCGCCACCCACCTCCAGGTCGGGTGCGGCGTCAGTCGGGGCTCCCCATTCCTCACCGGGCCGGATCACGGTGTTTCCCGCAGTCGGGGTTGGGTCACGCCGCGGGCGCTTTCACGATGCTCGACGCCGCGATCACACCCCGTAGGCACGCGTCGGCTGCCGCCCGCGCGGTGTGAGCGGTCTCGCCGTCGGAAACGACATCGGCGATCTGGCGCAGGAGGTCGATCGTCTGTTTGACGTTGCGGACGAAGTCGCCGCCTGTCATCTCCTCGTCCTCGAGTACGTCGGCGAGATCGTCGCCCTTCACCCACGCGTAGATCGCCGCGGTGAAGCCCGGGTCGGGCCGCCGGGTCTCGGGCAGATGACCCTCGCGTTCCGCGAGATGGAGGTCGCGCCAGACGGCGTCCAGGGCGCGGCTCCGCCGGGCGACCTCCTGGTTCGGCCACCGGCGCGGCGGCATCGGCTCGTTGCTGTCGGGACCGCGGCGTTGGAATGTGAAGCACGAGACGACCGCGGCCAGCGTCGCGGGATCGATCCGGTCGAGGTTGCCTTCGCGCACGGCCTCGGCGACGACGAGCTCCCCTTCGCTGTTCAGCCGGGTCAGGAGGCGGCCGGCGTCGGTCAGGCTCCAGTCTTCGACGTAGCCCCACGTGCGGAGCACGCCGAGGACGCGGTCGAACTGGCGGGCCAGACTGTCGTTGCGCGACGAGATCCGGCGCTCGAGCCGCGCGATGTCGCGCGCGATCCGGTCGGATTGCCACGCGGCCCGCAGCGCGACGTCGGCGCCCGCCGCGTCGTGCAGGGGATGCTCCGCGATCGCGTCGCGGAGCTCCTCGACGTCGGCGTCGGGATCGGGCGGCACCTCGGACTCGCGGACCTTGAGCCGGCGCAGCGTCTCGCTGACCGACTTCTGAAAGGACTGGCTTCGGGGCGCGAACGGCCTCGGCAACTCGATGGTGGTCAGCTTGCGGACAGGTCCGCGGAGGTCCTGGGGCGAGATGCGCACGAGCGCCTTGCCCTGGGTGAGTACGAGGATGCGCTGATTGGGTCCACTCCCGCGCTCCTGTTTCAACACGACGCCCTTGCCGCCGCGTTTGGGCACGAGCACCACGTCACCGGGGCGCAGCGACGCGAAGCCGCGGTCGACACGGCCGCGCGCCGACCGGCGGGCGGCTTCGAGGGCGGCGAGCAGCCGGCGGTACTCGTGGACGTCTCCGCCAGGGTGTGCTGCCGCCGCTTCGGCCTTGGCCAGCTGGGTGCGCTTCACGCCGAGCTCGCGCTCCACCGCGACGACGTCGCGATCCGCGTGGAACTGGGCGAACGAGAGGTTGAGCAGATGACGGGCCTGCTGTGGCGGGTACCGCTGCACCAGGTTGGCTGCCATGTTGTACGTCGGGTGGAACGACGACGTCAGCGCGTAGGTGCGCCGCGACGCGAGCCCGGCCACCTGCTCGAAGGGTACGAACGGATCCCAGAGCACGA
The DNA here is from genome assembly GCA_963761055.1 of uncultured Actinomycetes bacterium. GTDB lineage: Bacteria > Actinomycetota > Acidimicrobiia > IMCC26256 > PALSA-610 > PALSA-610. The sequence goes on from CAVXFO010000005.1 coordinate 182,088, forward strand.
CGACGTAGCCGACGTCGTCGATCCCTCGCCGCCCCGCACGCGTCCGGCGAGCTGGGTGTACTCGCCCGGTGTGAGGAACTCGTGGTGCTCCCCCGTGAACTTCGACAGCTTCTCGATGACCACCGAGCGCGCGGGCATGTTGATCCCGAGGGCGAGCGTCTCGGTCGCGAACACGACCTTCAGCAGACCGGTCGAGAAACCCTCCTCGACGGCTTCCTTGAACGGTGGAACGAGCCCGGCGTGGTGCGCGGCGACGCCCGCCTCCATCCCCGACAGCCAGGTGTCGTAACCGAGCACGTCGAGGTCGTCGTCCGACAAGGACTCGACGTGGCGCTCGGCGATCGCCCGCAACGCCCGCCGCTCGTCGGCGCTGGTGAGGCGGATTCCCGCCGCCAGGCACTGCTCGACCGCCTGGTCGCAGCCGGTGCGGGAGAAGACGAAAGCGATCGCCGGGAGCATCCGCTCTTCCGCGAGTCGCTCCACGACCTCAGTGCGCCACGGCTTGTAGAGGCGGCGACGGCGCTGCCCGCGATCGGGCGCGTTCCGCCCGTCGAGACGGGTGGCCACCGGGTTCGGGTGCGACTCGCCGCCGTCGTCGACGAATGTCGGCAAGAGGTGCAGGCTCGGAGCGCTGCGATCACCGACCAAGTAGAGGTGGACGAGATCGACCGGGCGACGTTCTTCGATCACGGTCCGGGTCTCACCTCGCACCGTCTGCATCCACGCCGCCACCTCCTCGGCGTTCGACACGGTCGCCGAAGGGCGACGATGTCGATGTCGGCCGGGAGGTGGATGATCACCTCCTCCCAGACCACGCCGCGCGAACGGTCCTGCAGATAGTGCACCTCGTCGAGCACGACGTAGCGCAGCCCCTGCAACGTGTGGGAACCGGCGTAGATCATGTTCCGGAGCACTTCGGTGGTCATCACCACGATCGGAGCGTCACCGTTGATGGCGTTGTCACCGGTCAGCAGCCCCACCTTGTCGGCGCCGTACGCCCGGACGAAGTCGCCGTACTTCTGGTTCGACAGCGCTTTGAGCGGGGTCGTGTAGAAGGCCTTCGTCCGCTCGGCCAGGGCGCGGGCGATCGCGTACTCGGCGACGAGCGTCTTGCCCGAGCCGGTGGGCGCGGCGACGAGCACGGAATGACCCGCGTCGGCGCGTCGAGCGCACGCGACTGGAACGGGTCGAGCGGGAACGGTCGTTCGGCTGTGAACGCCGCCCGAATCTCGGGAACGGTCACCCGGCCTTGACGGTCGTCGGCGTCGCCGTCGTGGGCGCGGAAACGGTTGTGGGCGTTGTCACGGCGGTTCCCGTGTTCGGGGTGGTCGGCGTGCTCGAGGGTATCGAGGTGTCGGCCACGGGAGGGAGATTGATGTGCGGGGGCCAGTGATGTATCACGCCGCCCGGCCAGAGGATCCCGGCCACCACCGCCAGGACGATTGCGGCGCCGGACCCGATCGCGATCGCGCCGCGTGTGCCGACTCGCGGAGGATGGCGCCGGCCCAGGACGGAGAAGACGACTCCCCCGACCGCCGCCGCGGTGAGCAGCACGAGCAGCGTCATGCGGGGCTGGCGGTTGAAGATTCCGCCTCCACCCTGCACTCCGACCGTACCGGGCCGCATCAGCCAGATGAGCAGGACCGTGGCGATCACGATGCCCGCGCTCACCAGGACCACGGTGACGAGCTCCGAGCGGCGCCGGCCGGGGACGAATTGTTGACGTTGCGGGCGACGCGCCGCCGGACTCATGCGCGTGTCACCGTTTCATCACTCGCCCGATCAAGATGGAGATCTCGTAGAACACGTACATGGGGACAGCCATGAAGAATAGGGAGAACGGGTCCTGACTCGGGGTGATGACCGCCGCGAAGGTCACGACCCCGACGATCGCCCAACGGCGAGCGTTGCGCAGCTGGCGGGTGTTCACGACCCGTACGAGGAGGAGAAATACGAGCAGGACGGGGAATTCGAAGGCCACCCCGAACGCGGCCATCATCAGCGTGATCAGCGTCAGGTACTTGTCGGCGGAGATAAAGGGCTGGATCGAGTTGCCGCCCGCGGTCAGCAGGAACTCGAGTGCCTTTTGGACCGTGAACCAGGCGACGACGGCTCCGAGCGCGAACAACGCGATGATGGCGATCAGGAAGAGGATGCCGTAGCGGCGCTCGTTCTTGTGCAGCCCGGGCGTGACGAAGCGCCAGATCTGCCAGAACACGAAGGGGACCGACAGCGCGATGCCGCCGTAGGTCGAGACCTTCAACCGGACGATGAACGGTTCGAGTGGTCCGGTCGCGATCAGCTTGCAGCCCGTCGTCGCGGTCGCCCCGCACGCTCCGTTCTTCGTGCCCTTCGTGACCTGCTCGTACGGATGCGAGAGGAAGTGCAGCAGGTGGTCGTAGAAGATGAACACGGCGATCGTGAGCACGACCAGGACGATCGCGCTCGACGATGACGCGCTTGCGCAGTTCGGTGAGGTGCTCGACGAGGGTCATGCGCCCTTCGTCGAGTGTCCGGTCGCTCATGCTGCAGGGCCTGGGATGACGGTCAGCTGAACGTTCGGGGCCCGGCGAAGCCATCGTCGGTGACGTCGTCGATCGGATAGTCGCCGGCGTGCCCGTTCACGCTGCCGTTGGTACTCCCAGTGCCGGGATCGGGTGAGTACGACATGTCGGGCCCGAACGAACCGGGCGGCAACGCGGCGTGGTCGGTGTCGCGCCCGACGCGATCGCTCCGGGTACGGCGTCGCCACTCGCCAGTTCGGAGGTGCGGCCGTCGGCGTCCGGGGCGGTGAAGTCGGGATGCAGGACCTGTTCGAGCTCGCCGCGTACGGAATCCTGCATCCGGCGTAGCTCGCGGATCATCGCGCCGACCTGCCGTGCGATCTCGGGAAGGCGCTGAGGTCCGAAGACGATCAGCGCGACCACGAGAATGAGGATGATCTTTTCGGGTCCGAGGCTCATGGCGAAATGGTGCCGACGGGCCGAATGTTACCGCCGCTCGTCGGGACCGGGCGCGCGATCAGTCGCGGGAAGTCGCCGGCGCGCCGCTTCGGTCTCGGACCGGAGGCGCTTGCGGGCCTCGTCGAGCGCCATCCGATGTTCACGACCGAACCGGTCGACGGCCACGAGGGTGGGCTCGAGTTCGCGGCGGACGGCCATCGCCAGGAAGGCGAGAGCGGTGAGTCCTGCGAGGGTGAGTGCGAGCGGAAGGATCCAGAGCACCTGGCGACCCTACCGGTTGAGCGAGCGACGCACCTGCGCGGCCAGCTGCTCGAACCAGGAGTTGCCGGCCAGGAGGAGGTGGAAGTCGAGGAGATCGTCCGGCGTCAGCGGCGGGCCGATCCGCGATTCGTTCAGCTCGGCGGGCAGGCGCCAGACCTGCATGCGAACACCGCTCGACACGAGCAGGTCCACGATGCGCCGGCTGGCCTCCTTCGCCACCGCCTGGCGGCAGTCGGGACAACGGAAGCAGTACGAGCCCCGCTCGTCGTCGGCGCACACCCGGACGGTCAGATCGTCGGCAGTGAGCTGCACGTCGCCGCAGGTTGGGCAATTGGCCCGGATCGTTGTCACCGCGTCACCCATCCCTGGTCCGCTCGGATACCCCAGCGCCCGCCCCCGGTGGGTTGCGGCTGCCTACACACTTCGGCAGGCCCGCAGGGGTGCTTGAGGTTCCTGCACGGAGGAGTACGTCACATTCGTGCGGGAAGTTCGCCGGGTGGGAGGTTCGCGGGGTGGGAAGTTCGCCGTTGTCGGCGGGCGGCACGGCGTTCCCTCCACATGGCACGATGAGCGGTCGTGGCCGTCATCACCTTCGCTCACCGCGGCGCGCGCCTCATCGAACCCGAGAACACGATTCCCGCATTTCGCGCCGCGCTCGAGCTGGGTGCGACCGGGATCGAGACCGATGTGTGGCTGTCATCCGACGGCGAGGTCGTGTGCGCGCACGATCCGGTCCTCGTTCGCGGCTTACGCCGGAAACGAATATCGGCGACGACGGCCGACGAGCTCGCGACACTCGGTATTCCCCGCTTCGCCGATGTGTACCGCGAGCTCGGCACCACCTTCGATTGCTCGGTTGACGTGAAGAGTGCCGACGCGGCCGAGGGCCTCCTCGCGGTCGGTCGAACCCACGACGCGCTCGAGCGCCTGTGGGTGTGTTCGCCCGACGTCGACGTGCTGCTTGCGCTCCGCCCCGAGCCGCGGGTCAACCTCGTGCACTCCACCCGTCGCAGCTCGATCGGCGCACCTCTCGAACGCCACGCCTTCGACCTCGCTTCGGCCGGCATCGACGTCATGAACCTCCATCACACGGAATGGAGCGCAGGGCTGGTGTCGCTGTTCCACCGCTTCGACGTGCGCGCGTTCGCGTGGGACACCCAGGAGGTGCGCCACATCCGCGCGGTGCTCGCGATGGGCATCGACGCGGTCTACTGCGACCGTCCCGATCGCATGGTCGCGACCGTCAGCGAGTGGGTCGCCGACTAGCCGTTCACCGCGATCAGAACTCGGGCAGGTCTCCTAGAGGAGACCGAGGCGGTTCGGTGGCCAGATCCGCAAGAACACCCGGCCGACGATCTCGCTCCTCTTGATGGCGCCGAAGCTGCGGGAGTCGCGCGACCCTCCCCGGTTGTCGCCCATCACCCAGTAGTGATTTGCAGGCAACGGCCCGCTCGGGAAGCAGTTCGTGACGAATTGGGCACAGTCACTGATCGTCCCCGCCGGCAGGTAGGACTCGTTGATCGCCCGGCCGTTGATGAGGACGTGCCCGTCCTTCTCGCTCACGGTCTCGCCCGGCAGACCGATGACGCGTTTCACGAGATCCTTGATCGTCGCGTCGATCGGCTTGCCGTCAGGGCCCTTCGGGGTCGTGAACACGACGATGTCGCCGCGGTGCACCGGGTGCAGGTGGTACGAGACCTTGTTGACGATGACCCGGTCGTTGGTCTTGAGCGTCGGGACCATCGAGTCGGAGGGGATGTAGAACGCCTGGAACAAGAACGCCTTGACGACCAGAGCGATGATCAGGGCGCTCGCGATGAGCACCGCCCATTCGACGACGGTCTTGGAGGTGGGCTTCTTCGACTTCTCGGCCGCGACGACTGGAGCTTCGGCGTCGGGGCCGGGGTCGGTCGGGTCATTGGGTTCGGAGGGCTGGTCGTCCACGGTTCGTCAGTTCACCCCCTCCGCAGACCGGTTCACAGAATTGCCAGGCGATTGGGCGGCCAGAGTCGCAGGATCACGCGACCGATGACGTCCTGCTTGCGGACGAAGGGAAACGACTTCGGGAAGAACCGTGAATCGCGCGAGTTCGAGCGGTTGTCGCCCATCACCCAGTACGAGTTCGCCGGGATCTTGACGGGCGCGAAGTCGGCACCCGGGGACTGCCCCCTCGGCAGGTACGACTCCTTCAGCACCTTGCCGTCGACGTAGATGTGCCCGTCGGCTCGACCTTCGACAGTCTCGCCCGGAAGCCCGATCACGCGCTTGACCAGGTCGTCGACCCCCGGGTCGATGGGCCGTCCCGATTCGTCGCGCGGGGTCTTGAACACGACGATGTCGCCGCGGTGCACCGGGTGCAGGTGGTACGAGAGTTTGTTGACGATGACCCGGTCGTTGGTCTTGAGCGTCGGGACCATCGAGTCGGAGGGGATGTAGAACGCCTGGAACAAGAACGTCTTGACGAGCACCGCAATCGCGAGCGCGGCGAACAGCAGGAGTCCCCACTCGAGCGCGGTCGCCCACGTCGGCTTTCCGCTCGCTCTGGGCCGCGGCGAGTCGCTCCGTGCGGGTCCGGGGGGTCCGTCCGGCAGCCCGGGGTGCGGGGAGTCGGCGCTCGTGGACGGATTCACCGGCTGCATCCTCTCACGCTCGTCCGCGTGCCCGGGGATCAGCTCGACCGCGCGTTGCGCGCTCCGCGGCAGGGGCGAGGTCGACCGCGTGATAGCGGCGGAGCGTCCGGCCCGCGGCATCGGTGGCGAGAGAGGCGTACTCGGGTGGCGCCACGACCCGGACGTCGGGGCCGAGGCGAAGGAGCAACCGTTCGAGCCATGCCTTCTCGCTGACGGCGAGGACGATCTCGAGCGCTCCGTCGGCCCGCTCGGTGACGGCCTCAGTGGGGTATGACTCGGCCACCCAAGCCGCGGCGGGCGCGAGCTCCAGGGTGACCCGTGTGTCGTCGGAACGCGGGGTGTAGACGGTGCCTGTCCCGAACTCGGTGGCTCCGGGTTCGAACGTCTCGGCCGTCGCGACGACCGACCGGATCCGGTCGACGCGGAACATGCGTTGATCGCGCGCGCGGTGGCAATAGGCGCCGACGTACCACTCCCCTGTCGCAAAGAACACGACCTCGGGATCGATGCGGCGGGTGGTGACGTCGTCGCGGCCCGCCGACCAGTACTCGATCTCGACGCGCGCGTGCGCAGCAACCGCGTCGCGTATCGCCTCGAGCTGCGTCGGTTCGCCGACGTGGACGACTACGCCGGGCAGCTCCAGCGCATCTTCGAGCTTGGTGAGTGCGGTGGCGAGCGGGCCGCTCGGGTCCGAGCCGGGTACCGCGAGCAGTGCTCGGCCCGCGGCCAGCAACGCCAGGCCCTCGGCCGGTGTGAGCCGGAGCGCACGCTGGAAGTAGTCGGCGAGATGGATCGTGACGCGACCGGCTTCGTCCTCTTCGACGTCGAGGTAATCGCCGGGCGAGTACGGCGGGACGCCGATCATGAGCACGAGCGCGAGATCGTCGTCGAGCTGTTCGACCGTGAGCCCGAAGCGTTGGGCGATCTCCGTCTTCGGTGAGCCGGGGTGGGCGACGATCCACGGCACCAACGCCAGGATCCGCTGGATCTCCGGGCCGGCCAGCGCACGCGGGCTCATCGTGTTGGACTCAGGGCGGCACGCTCGAGCCAATGGACCATGTCGGCGCGGACGTCGGCCGGTTCGAGGACCTCGGCGTGGTCGAGGAAGCCGAGTACGAAGCTGCGAAACGCCGCCCGGTTCGTCACCGTGATCTCGATGACCGTGCCCACGTCGTCGGATGCCGTGACGTCGACGCTCGCGTCGGATCCGAGCTCGGCGAGCATCGCGTCGGCGTGGGCGCCGTCGACGCGGACCCGTACGGTGACGGCAGGATCCTCGCCGAGGAGCCACGCGCGCGACTCCACGTGGTCGTCGGGACGGAAACCGACCGGTGCCTCGAACCCGCCGGGCTCGCCCACCTCGACGTCTCCCCCGATCCGGTCGGCGCGGAACGCGCGCACAGCGTCCCGGTCGCGGTCGAAGCCGACGACATACCAGTGACCGCGTTTGGACGAGAGTCCCCACGGTTCGAGGGTCCGGAGCCGGTCACGGTGCGTGAAGCGCACGACCGCCCGTGACCGAAAGCCTTCGAAGAGCGTGGCCAGTGCCGGCGCGATCGGGAGCGAAGCGATCGGCGCGACCGCTTCGTCGGCCAACCCGCCGAGCTTCAACAGCGCGCCCTCCCCCGCATGGCTACCGAGCGACACGGCGCTCACCGCGACGCGCAACGCGGCGGCTTCTTCGGCGTCCAGACCGAGGTCGGGCAGGTAGTAGTCCTCGGGCCGGACGCGGTACCCGAGCTCGGCGCCGTCGCCGATCGACTCGGTGGTGAGGGGGACGCCCATGCCTCGGAGCGTCTCCTTGTCGCGCTCGAACGCGCGCCGGTAGGCGGTGATCTGGGGTGGATAGCCGGCGACGTCGTGGACGATCTCTTCGCGGGTGAGGGCCCGGCGGGTGTCGAGCAGGAGGGCGAGGAGGTTCAGGACGCGTTCGACCCGCGATGGCGCGTCGGGCATCGGCTCAGCCTAGGCCAGGCGCAGATCCGAAGGTCCGGCCGGTGGTGTGACGGCGCGCCGGAGTTGGAGGACCGGAGGTCGCAGCCGAATTCGGACGCCAGGCGCAGATCCGAAGGTCCGGCCGGTGGTGTGACGGCGCGCCGGAGTTGGAGGACCGGAGGTCGCAGCCGAATTCGGACGCCAGGCGCAGATCCGAAGGTCCGGCCGGTGGTGTGACGGCGCGCCGGAGTTGGAGGACCGGAGGTCGCGTCCGAATCTCTCTAGGGGACCGCCCTCGCGCCGATGATTCCCGCGACCGCGGCCGCTTCGAACAGAACGGGATCGGCGGCCGCCGGTCTCCCCATCGACTCGACGGCCAGCCCGCGGCTTGCGAACAGCGCGAGCACGCCGACGGGATCGACGTCGACGATGTCGTGGCGGGCGTCGACGCCCGTGCGCGCGAGATCGCGCCGGATCTGGGCTTCGTCGACGCCGCCGACGCATGGCACCGCCACCTGGACCCGGCTGCGGGTGGCGATCGAGAGCGTGGTGAGGCTGTGGTGCGACACGCCTTGGTGCCGCGGTCGGGGGTCGGCAAAGGAAATGCGGAGCGCGGCTATCGGGATCCCGTGCAGGGCGCTGGTCGCGTCGAGAACGGCGCCGACCTCGATGCCACTGAAGCCGAGGCTGCTCCCGCTCCCCGCGCTGCCCGGGCCCATCGCGACGACGGCCAGGTCGGCCGCGGCTTCCCAGCGCGCGATCGCGAGTCCTCCGTACACGGAGACCGCCTCGAAGTCGCCGCCGAACGCGTGCCCGCAGGTGACCGTCGCGTCGATGAGCCCGAGATCGCGCAGCCGCCCGACGAGATCCGAGATTGCGATCGGGAGCGAGCCGCCGTCGGTCATCACGTACACGAGCCGCGCGTCTGGGCGAACTTGCTTGAACGCGAGCGCAACGGCGGCGACCTGACTGTGCAACCCGGCGGCGACGACCGGCATGCGGTCGATGGTCGTGACATCGCGCGGCTCGGATTGGCCGACGTCGACCTGCAGACTCGTGTAGCGGAGCTTCATTCCGATGTCGGGCCCGGTCATCGAATCCGTAGGGTTCGAACGTCCGCCGATCACGGGGTTGGTCCAGCCGTCGCGCTCGAGGTTCCAGTGCACGACGTGCCAGCCGCCGGTGCCGAGCCCGTGCTCGACCGCGGTGGTATTCACCACGACTCGGTCGCCGGGCGCGGCAGTACCGATCAGCTGGGTCAGGAGGTACGCGCGCTCGGGCCCGGAGCCCAACTCGACGAGCACTCGCTGCAGACCGGCCCGAGTCTCGGTGACCTCGGTGACCACGCCCACGCGAAATGACGGCATCGATGCGAGAACGGATTCAGAGCGACGCGATCAACCGCTCGACCCGTTCGTCCCGGGACTTGAACGGGTCCTTGCACAACACGGTGCGTTGGGCCTGGTCGTTGAGCTTCAGGTGCACCCAGTCGACGGTGTAGTCGCGCTTGCGTTCCTTCGCACGCTTGATGAACGCGCCTCGGAGCGCGCGCGGGTGGTCTGCGGCGGAACGTTCATCGCCTCGGTGATCTCGTCATCCTCGACCATGCGGTCGACCTGCCCTCGCCGCTCGAGCAGGTAGTAGAGCGAACGCGATCGGGTGACGTCGTGGTACGAGAGATCGAGCAGCGACACGCGCGGGTGGGTGAGCGGGAGGTCACCGCGCTTGCGGTACGCGTCGATGAGATGGTGCTTGATCACCCAGTCGACCTCGGTCCGCAACTTCAGCGGCTCGTCCTCGAGGTGGGTCATCACGTGCTCCCACATCTCGAGTGCACGCTGTTCGAGCGGCGGCAGGCCCCGGCGCTTCGCGAATCGCAGCGCTCGGTTCAGGTACTCCGACTGGATCTCGACCGCGGACAGCTCGCGTCCGTTGGCGAGGCGCACTCGGCGACGGCACGTGATGTCGTGACTGATCTCGCGAATCGCGCGGATCGGGTTCTCGAGGGTGAGGTCGCGCCACGGCGCCTGGTCCTCTTCGAGCATGCGCAGGATGATCGAAGTGGTGCCGACCTTCAAGAAGGTGGCGTACTCGCTCATGTTCGAGTCGCCGACGATGACGTGGAGGCGACGGAAGCGCTCCGCGTCCGCGTGGGGCTCGTCGCGCGTGTTGATGATCGGTCGCGACCGCGTCGTTGCCGACGAGACGCCTTCCCATATGTGCTCGGCGCGCTGGGCAATGCAGAACATGGCCCCCCGCGCGGTTTGCAGCACCTTGCCCGCGCCCGCGTAGATCTGGCGGGTCACGAGGAACGGGATGAGCACGTCGGTGAACTTGGAGAAGTCGCCTTCCCGTTCGACGAGATAGTTCTCGTGACAGCCGTAGGAGTTGCCCGCGCTGTCGGTGTTGTTCTTGAACAGGAAGACTTCGCCGCGGATGCCCTCCTCACGCAGGCGCTGCTCGGCACTCTGGACGAGCCCTTCGAGGATGCGCTCCCCGGCCTTGTCGTGGATGACGAGGTCGCGGATCGAGTCACATTCGGGGGTCGCGTACTCGGGGTGGCTGCCGACGTCGAGGTAAAGGCGGGCGCCGTTCTCGAGGAAGACGTTGCTCGACCGGCCCCAGGACACCACCCGGCGGAACAGGTAGCGGGCGACCTCGTCCGGACTCAGCCGGCGCTGCCCGCGCAGAGTGCAGGTGACGCCGTATTCGTTCTCGAGGCCGAAGATACGCCGGTCCACTGTGTCCGAGTGTACGGGTACCCGATCCGTGCTTCGCGCCGCGGTCCTATGCTCCCTCCCGTGTGGACGCAGCGCAGCCGTGCCGGGGGGTGCCCTGGCCGACCTGTCGGAGCGAGGGAGTCATCGTCATCGTGCCCATGACCCGGCTGACGTCGGTGTACGGATCGTTCCGGGCCCGCGTGATGGCAGCCCGGCTGGAGGACGAGGGCTTCGACGTGCAGCTGCGCGGCGCGCTCGACAGTCCGTACCGTCTCACGGTCGGTGAGATGGCACGGGTGGACGTGTACGTCCCGAGCGAGCAGTTCGACGACGCGAGCCTGGTCTTGCTCGTGGCGGAGGTGGACGAGGCCGACGAGATCCTCGACGACGATCGTCCCCCGCGGTACGTCCGTCCGCTGCCGATGGCGCTCGCCGGCGCGCTGATCTTGTTCGTCCTGCTGGCGGGGCCGATTGCCCTCGTCCTGCGCTGGTACTAGGTCGGGTTACGCGAGGAGCGACGTCAACTCGTCGCCCTTGATGCGCCGGAACGCGCGCCGGGTGCGGGCGCGGTCGAGGAGTGCGACCTCGAGGTGCTCCGCTCCGAGCGGAGTGTCGTCGGTGCCGAGCAGTTTGGCGCCGAGCTTCAGCGCGTCGCCGAGCGTGAGGTCCGACTGGTACTGCTCCTTCAGCGCCTCGATGATCTGGTCGGCCTGGCCGCCCAGCACCGAGTAGCCCTGCTCGTCCATGACGACGCCGTCGTAGAGGACGTGGTACATCTCGGCGTGGTCGTCGTCGGGCGCGCCGACCTCGGCGACCAACAGCTCGACCTCGTACGGCTTCATCTCGTGGGTGAAGACCTGACCGAGGGTTTGCGCATAGGCGTTGGCGAGCTCCTTGGCGCTGACGTCCTCACGTGAATACGAAAAGCCCTTCATGTCGGCGTGGCGTACGCCGGCCACGCGCAGCATCTGGAACTCGTTGTACTTGCCGACGGCTGCGAACGCGATGCGGTCGTAGATTTCGCTGATCTTCGACAGCGTCCGCGAGGGGTTGTCGGCGACGATCAGCACGCCCGCCGGGCACTCCAGCGCAACGAGGCTGCGACCGTGGGCGATTCCCTTGCGCGGCGTAGTCGGCGCGGTCCTTCATCACCTGCTCGGGTGAGACGTAGAACGGCATGCTCATAGCGAGAACCTCGTGCTTGTCGCGCTCATGACTCTTGACCTCCTCGTTCCGGACCTTGGAGGAGGGTCTGACTACGGGCTTCGATGTCGTCGTCGGTGATGGCGCGGTACCCGTTCGTATCGATGACGGCGACGGTCGGGAAGATCCGGCGCACGAGGTCGGGTCCGCCGGTGGCGATGTCCTCGTCGGCGGCGGCGAACAGCGACGTGATCGCGAGGCTTATCGTCGCGTCGGCGTCGAGTCCCTCGCTCCATCCTGCCTTGATCCAGTTGCGGGCGTGGACGCTGCCGGAACCTTGGGCCTGGAAATCGAGCTCCTCGTAGCGGCCGCCGGTCACGTCGTAGGAGAACACCCGGCCGCGCTCGCGGTGGATGTCGAAGCCGGCGAACAGCGGGACGACGGCGAAGCCTTGCATCGCGGCCGGGAGGTTGGCTCGCACGAGCTGACCGAGTTGGTTCGCCTTGCCGTCGAGACTCAGGACCTCGCCCTGCACCTTCTCGTAGTGCTCGAGCTGAACCTGGAAGAGCTTGACCATTTCGATCGCGGGGCCGGCGGCGCCTGCGATCGACACGCCCGAGAAGTCGTCGGCCGGGAAGACCTTCTCGATCCGCCGACTGGCGATCATGTATCCGGCGGTGGCCCGGCGGTCGCCGGCCATGATCACGCCGTCGGCGAAGCGGATCGCCACCACGGTCGTGCCGTGCGGGATCTCGAGGGTCGACGGCCCCGTCACTCCCGCGCCCGGCAGCTGGTGCGGCGCGAGCTTGCGGAGTACGTCGGCGAACGACGGCCCCGGATCGACGGACGTGGCGAACAGTGGAAGTGAGCTCGATTCGGACATCGGCGCGGGAGCCTACCGCCGTGATTCAGCCCCTCAGGGCACCGACCCGAACTCGCACGTCATCTCGTCGTAGTCGTCGCCGCCGTACTGACGACGCGGATGGCCGCGGGGACTCGAACTCGTTGCGAACGCTGCGACGCTTCCTCGCCAAGTCGTACGCCGAGGATGAGACAGTCACGCAGCTCGTACGTGACGCTCTATTCGCCGCCCTTCTGCACGTAGCTGCGCACAAACTCCTCGGCGTTGTCTTCGAGCACCGAGTCGATTTCGTCCAGCAGGTCGTCGATGTCTTCCTTCAATTTCTCGCCGCGTTCCGACTTCGCTGCAACCTCTTCGTCGGCGACTTCCTCGCGCTCCTTCGGAGCGGGTTTCTGCTTGCGTTCTCGTTCAGCCATGACGGACTACCTCCTGCGGCACCCTCAGCTCGTAGTCAGTCGCTCGACAAGTTGACGAGGTGTCGATACCTGACCGAAGAGCTCGGCGACGTGCTCCTTGCTACCACGCGTGGGCTCCATCATCGGGATCCTTCGCAACGGCTCGATTCCGACGTCGAGCACGAGGCTGTCCCAGTTGGCGGCCACGACCGAGTCTGCCCATCGCGCGAGGCACGTGCCCCGGAAATATGCACGGGTGGACTCGGGCGGATCGGCCATCGCGGCCGTGACGGCGTCGTCGTCGAGGAGGCGCTCGATCCGGCCGCCGCGGACGAGTTTCTCGTACAGCGAACGGCCCGGACGCACATCGTGGTACTGGACGGACAGCAGCTCGAGCTTCGGGTTGTTCCACTTCAGCGAGTCGCGCTCGGCGTAGGCCCGCAACAGCTCGAGCTTCGTCACCCAGTCGAGCTGACCGTCGAGTGATGTCAGGTCGGACTCCAGGGCGCCCAAGACGGACTCCCAGCGGTCGAGCACCATCGTGCCGATCGCTTCCGGTCCGCAACACTCGAGCCCCGATTCGTCGGCATACTTGCGCGCGAGCCGTAGGAACTCCCACTGCAGCTCGATCGACGTGCACCGACCGAGCGACGCGCAGTCGACGGTGGCCTGCAGCGTCGGATCGTGCGAGACGGTCTTCATCGCGGCGACCGGCGACGAGATCGACAGGTCCTTGTCGATGAAGCCGTCCTCGATCATGGCGAGCACGATCGCGGTCGTGCCGACCTTGAGGAACGTCGAGACCTCGCACAGGTTCGCGTCGCCGACGATGACGTGCAGGCGTCGGTACTTCTGCGGATCCGCGTGCGGCTCGTCGCGCGTGTTGACGATGGGGCGTTTCAAGGTGGTCTCGAGCCCGACTTCCTCCTCGAAGAAGTCGGCACGCTGGCTGATCTGGTAGTCGCAGGAATCGGCGCCGTTCTCGGAGCCGACCTTTCCGGCGCCGGTGAACACCTGACGCGTCACGAACCACGGGATGAGGTTGCGCACGAGCGAAGCGAACGGCACGGTGCGGTCGACGAGGTAGTTCTCGTGACACCCGTACGAGTTGCCCTTGCCGTCGCTGTTGTTCTTGTAGACGACGATCTCCTGACCCGCCGGCAGCAACCGACGGGCCGCTTCCATCGATCGGGCGAGGATGCGTTCCCCGGCCTTGTCGAACAGCGTCACTTCGAGCGGGTCGGCGCACTCGGGTGTGGAGTACTCGGGGTGTGCGTGGTCGACGTAGTAACGCGCGCCGTTGGTGAGCACCGCGTTCACGAGATGAGTCTCGATCTCGGGCGGCTGCGCGCCGTCGCGGGCGAAACCGCGGGCATCGCGACCGGGCGTCTCGTCCTCGAAGTCCCAGCCGATGCGCCGCTGCTCGACGTAACCGTTGATCAAGAGGCTGGACGCGACGACCGGGTTCGGTTCTGGCGCGCCCCGCAACGCCACGCCGTACTCCGTCTCGATACCGACGATCTTCGGCACGGTCACGACTTCATCCTACGGCGCACCAGGACTCGATTTGTCCGAACCGCTCAGCCGTCAGAGGTACTGCCCCGTGGTGACCCGCTCGATCTGACGGCCGCCGGTGTCGCGGTCGCCCTCGTTGAGGATCGTCCGGATGTAGACGATGCGCTCGCCCTTGCGTCCGGAAATCTTTGCCCAGTCGTCGGGGTTCGTCGTGTTCGGGAGATCCTCGTGCTCGCGGAACTCCTGGCGGATCGAGTCGAGCAGGTCGTCGACCGCGATCCCACGATCGCCGCCGGCGATCGTTCGTTTGATCGACAGCTTCTTCGCTCGCCGCACGATGTTCTCGATCATGGCGCCCGAGGCGAAGTCCTTGAAGAACAGCGTTTCCTTGTCGCCGTTCTGGTACGTCACTTCGAGGAACTTGTTCTCGTCGCCGACCGAGTACATCGCGTCGACGGCTTGATCGATCATCGAGCGCACGGCATGTTCGGGATCCGCGTTCGCCGACTTCAACTCGCGCTCCGCGATGGGAAGGCTGGTGACGAGGTATTGGGTGAAGATCTGCTTTGCGCTGGCCTCGTCGGGACGCTCGATCTTGATCTTCACGTCGAGTCTTCCCGGACGCAGGATCGCGGGGTCGATGAGATCCTCGCGGTTCGACGCGCCGATGACGATCACGTTCTTCAGCGCTTCGACGCCGTCGATCTCGGCCAGGAGTTGCGGCACGATCGTCGACTCGATGTCGCTCGAGATGCCGGTACCACGCGTGCGGAACAGCGAGTCCATCTCGTCGAAGAAGACGATGACGGGGTAACCCTCCTCGCTCTTCTCGCGGGCGCGCTGGAAGATCAGCCGGATCTGGCGTTCGGTCTCGCCGACGTACTTGTTCAAGAGCTCGGGGCCCTTGATGTTCAAGAAGTACGAGCGCGCCGAGGTGTTGCCGGTCTTCTCCGCGACGCGCTTGGCGAGCGAGTTCGCGACGGCCTTTGCGATGAGCGTCTTGCCGCAGCCGGGAGGGCCGTACAACAAGATTCCCTTCGGCGGTTGGAGGTCGTGCTCTTTGAACAGGTCGCCGTAGAGATACGGCAACTCGACCGCGTCCTTGATCATCTCTATCTGCTCGTCGAGGCCGCCGACGTCGTCGTAGGACACGTCGGGCACCTCCTCGAGCACGAGCTCGTTGCCCTCGGGCCGGGGCAGCTTCTCGAGCAACAGGCCCGAGCGCCCTTCCATGAGCAGATGGTCGCCGGCGCGCAGCTTCTCGTGGAGCAGCTCGTCGGCGAGCTCGCACACGCGCTCCTCGTCGGCGCGTCCGACGACCATGGCGCGGGTGCGGTCGGGCAGCAACTCCTTGAACGTCACGATCTCGCCTGCCAGGTCGGAGTTGCGGGCGAGCACGACGTTGAGCGATTCGTTGAGGACGACCTCCTGGCCCCGGCGGAGCTCCTTGGCTTCGAGCTCGGGGTGGACGGCGACCCGCATCTTGCGCCCGGCCGTGAAGATGTCGACGGTGCCGTCGTCGTTGGTGGCGAGGTAGGTGCCGTACGCGGACGGCGGCATCGTGAGCTTCTCCACCTCCTCGCGAGCGCGGCGATGTGCTCCGCGCCTCTCTCAGGGTGGCGGACAGCTTTTCGTTCTGCGACACGGCTTGCGCGAGCTGGCCCTTGGTCTCGAGGAGGCGCTCCTCGAGCGTCCGCACCCGCTTCGGCGCGTCCTGAAGGCGCCGTCGCAGCACGACGACTTCCTCCTCCAATCCCTTGATGCTCTCCTGAAGCTGGTCGACCTGAGCCTCGTACTCGGTCAGCCGCCGCTCGTGCTCGGAAGCCATGGAGCGACACCTCCTCGGTCAACGGCGACCCTAGTCCTATGTTCAGGCCGGACTGCGCCCATCCGATACGTTCTCTGCGAAGTGTTCTCGGCCCTGAAACCGGGGCGACCCCGAATGCCAGAGTGTGGATTTCTCACTCTGCGATGTGATAAATTCTCGTTCGTCCCTTCGACGTTCATTCGACTCTTCGAGCGCAAAAGTGAGGACCTCCGATGAAGGTCTGGATCGACCAGGATCTCTGCACCGGTGACGGCTTGTGCGAGGAAATTGCGCCCGCTGTGTTCACGCTGCTCGACGATGGTCTGGCCTACGTCAAAGAAGGCGACAAGGTGTACTCCGACCCGGGTGGGGCCGAGGGCCTCGCGAACATCCCGGACGGCATGCTCGACGCGGTCGTCGAGTCCGCCGAGGAGTGCCCCGGCGAGTGCATCTTCATCGAGGCCGAGTAGGCCGCACTCGCGGAACCGGTCGACTCGGGCTCTTCGTTCGACCGTCCTCCTTCGATCGAACGCTCACTCGACCAGACACGCACCGGTGTCGGCGAGACTCGTGGTCGATGCGCTCTCCAGCACCGGCTTGACCTCGTCGTTCGTCAATGCGAACGCAGTGCCTCTGCGCCCGGGGTCGATCGCGAACGCGACGCCCATGACCGCGCCGCTCCGGTTGACCAGCGGTGCCCCGGAGTAGCCGGGTGCCAACGACGCCGCCAGCACGAACACGCTGCGGCGGCTCTTCGACGTGCGGTAGATGGTCGTGCCGACGGCGGTGATCTGCGCACCGATGCGGGCCGGCAACGCCTTGAGCGGCCCGCCGCCGGGTGACCGTAGACGACGCCGTCGTCGCCGACGCCCGCGCTGGCCAGCGGCAGGGCCGCGGCCGGGAGCTGGGGGACGGACAGGACCGCGAGGTCGCGCACGGGGTCGAACGCCACGACGACCACACGCCGAGACGTACCGGCACTATCGATCACATTGGTGGCGCGCTCCCCTGCCACGACGTGGGCGTTGGTCACGACGATTCCCGGTGCCGCGACCCAGCCACTGCCGTCTTGGATCTGGTGACACGCCTCGCCGGTCACCAGCACGACCGAACGGCGCACGGTCGCGTCGACCGCGCGGGCTGAGCCGTGTCGTCGGAGCCTTTCCCGGGTCGGGCGGCGTGGCGAGCGGGTCGAGGGCCGACGGGTACGGCGCTTGCGATATCGCGAGCCCCCACGCGGCGAAGCTCGCGGGTTGATGGGGTGTGACCTCCTCGATCACGGTCACCACCTTCGAACTACGGATCTCCCGCGCGGGCCAACCCTCGGCCACCGCGAGTGACGGCGTCACGAGCCACGTGAGCGCCAAGAGACCACCCGTTCCCGCGACTGCGCCGGCAACGTGGTCCCACAGCGGCAACGGGTTCGCGATCGGGAACACGCGATGGACCAGGAGTCCGAGCACCAGGCCGACTGCCTGACCGATCGAACCTGCGAGGAACAAGAAGCCGAGCGCGACACCGACCCGGCTGTTCGCCGTCGTGCCGCCGAGACCGGTCACGACCCGCGGAACGAAGTTCACCGCGATCGCGAGTCCCGTGACCACACCGGCCCACACGAACACGCGTGAGACGAAACCGAGTCGCCAGCCTCCGACGCCGGTGCCGACCAGCGTGGCGAGGATCACGACGTCGACCAGGTTCATTCGCCTCCGGGGGCGGGCTCGGTGTCGGGGGCGGTGTCCCGTCCACGACAGGCCCGACCGGTTGCCGGTTGTCGGCGAGACGGCGGGCGACCGTGAGGAAGCCGGTGTGGGCGACCATCCGGTGGTCGGGGCGGATCGACTGGCCCTCGACGTGCCAGCCGCGCTGCATGACCTCCAGCGACTCGCACATCGCGAACGGCGACGACACCAGTTCCTCCCGTAGCCGGCCGACCTGCAGGATCGTCGGGAGGTAGGCGAGCATGATGCCGCCCGGCACCAGCGCCTCGGCCGCGTGTTTCACGACTTTCCACGGTTCCGGAAGATCGAGCACCACGCGGTCGACTTCACGCTCGTCGATGCCCTCGTACACGTCGCGCACCTGCACTTCGAGCGGCACGTCCTCGCCGAGGAACGCGTGCACGTTCGCGATGGCACGCTTCGCGAAGTCGTCGCGGATCTCGTAGCCGGTGACGGATCCCGACGGGCCGACCACGCGCAAGAGCGCGCTCGTGAGCGCGCCGGAACCGACGCCGGACTCCAGTATGCGTGCGCCCGGGAAGATGTCGGCGAGCACGAGTATCGGTCCGATGTCCTTCGGATAGATCACCTGCGCGCCGCGCGGCATCTCGAGGACGTACTCGGCGAGGGTCGGGCGCAGCGCGGTCAGGCGCGCGCCGCGACTGGTGCGGACGGTGCTGCCGTCGGGATGGCCGATGATGTCGTCGTGCTCGATGATGCCGGCATGGGTGTGGAACTGGCCGCCGTCCGCAAGCACCACAAGGTGTCGCCGCCGCCGGTTGTCGACGAGGAGCACACGTTCGTCGGCCGCGAACAGCCGGCTCACGACGACGTCACACTGATCGGCTCGCCGACGGCCCGGGCCCGCATGCGGCAGAAGGCGCACACCTCGGCGGGTGTGGGCGCCGCACAGACCGAACACGGCCGCAGATCGTCGCGGGTGTCTTCGACCTCGTTCATGAACTTGTCGTGGCCGCGCTCGAGAAAGCCGAATACGAAAGCGGCCTTGGAACCGGGAGAACGCTCCTCGATGTCGTTGACGCGTGCTTGTATCCGAGATGTCGATTGCCCGCCGCCATCGGGCACTCCTCGACGATGTAGTCGATGTCGTTGAGCACGCAGTACGCGGCGAGCTCACGCTCGCTGAGCCGGATCAGAGGCTTGACCTTGCGGACGAACCCGGGCGCGGCCGGAAGTACGGGATGCTGACGACCCAGGTACTCGGTCTCCCACCGCAGCACGTTCCCGAACAACACCGCGGCCTCGTCGTCGAGGTTGTGACCGGTCGCGAGCACGTCGTAGCCGTGGCGGAGTGCGGTGTCGTTGAAGATGTGGCGCTTCGACATCCCGCACGCGGAGCACGGTGCACGCTTGGCCCGCACGACCCGGTCTCGACGTCGAAGCCGTACTCCTGCGCGAGGTCGACCTCGAAGAGATTCCAACCCCGACGCTCGGCGCAAATTCGCGCACGTAGCGGGCGGATTCGTCGGAGTAGTCGCCGATGCCGAGACCGACGTAGAGACCGTCGGCGTGGTACCCGAGGTCGCGCAACAGTTGCCACAAACCGAGCGAGTCCTTGCCGCCGGACACGGCGACGAGGACACGCTGGGTGGGCTCGATCATGTCGAAGTGGTCGATGGCCCGCCGGACCTGCTCGCCGCAGTGGCGGACGAAGCAGTCGCGGCAGTAGCCCGCGTTGTGCCGGCGCACTTCGATCACCGCGGGCGCTCGGCAGCGGCCGCACTTCATCGCGCACCCCCCGACATGACCGGCCGGATCTCGACGACGTCGGCGTCGAGCAGGTGCTCGTCGTGGGTCGCGAGAGTGTCGTTTCGGATCACCAGGACGGACTCCGGGACGATTTCGAGATCGCGTAGGAGGCGCCCGACGTTGCGGGGCGCCGGGACTTCGATCTCGCGGCGCGGGTTGCGCAGCACCACCCTCACCAGGCCACCTTCATCGGGGATCCACAGTACCGGCGCCGCACCACGGCACCGGACGGATGGGTCGGCCGCGCTTGGTCTACCGCTTCGGACGGGCGACGACCTCGAACACGTCGCCGGGCTGAACGACCGTCCGGTAGAGGACCTCTTCGTCGTCGCGAGCGATGCGATGCAACAGCCGGAGGCCGCCGGCAACAATGCCGACGACCAACCACGGCGTCGATCCGGATACGCCCTTTCGGAATCCGTTGGTCGTCAGGCGGCGCAGGAGCGAGAGATACACGTCAGATCCTTCGGATCTCGAGGACCATCCGACGCTTGCGACCCTTGCGCTTGCCGAGCCAGAACACCGCAACGACCGTCAACACCGCCACGCCGGCCGCGATGGCGATCGCGGGCACTTTGACCGCTTCGGTCTTCTCGTCGACCTCGCCTCGGAGCTCGGCGAACTTGGCTTCGATGTCGGCACGCGAGATCGGCGTCTTCACCGGCGCGGGGGTCTTCGACTTGCGGCTCATGCCTTCTTCCTCTTCCTCGTCGCGACCGACCACGAGAGTCCGGCGATCACGAGTGCGCCGGCGACCACGATTCCGTACGGCGCCCACGACCAGTTCCCCGTGAAGTGCGGTCCGCTCCGGTCGCCCTGCAGCGCGCGCAAGGCTCCGATCACGGCGAACGTGACGCCGGTACCGATGAGTAGAGCGCCTGCGAGGCCCCACACGACGTAGCGGAAGAGCCCCTTCAGGGGATCGACCGTCTCCTGCTTCGCGTAGGCGATGACGAGCTCCTTGAGCTCGCGGATCGTCTGTTGCGGATTCTCGGCCACTCGTCACCTTTCCGGAAGAGCTGAGCGGGCTTTCGAGGATGAGCGAAGCAGTTTCGCCGTGCGTCGGCACGCGTTGCAAGGCGTGCGGCCGGAGGAAGCTCAGGGAGGGGGCACCAGATTCGCCGGGGACCGGAGGTCGGGCGTGGCGCCGATGGCCGCCGCGACCTGGTTCTGCAGGTCGGAACCCGCGCCGGCCGAGAAGTTGCCGTTGGCCAGGAACGCGAAGTGGAGATCGTCGGCCCCGTCGATGACTCCGACGAGTCCGACCACGCCCGCGATCGAACCGGTCTTGGCCCTGAGCTTCCCGGCGAGCGGTCCCCCGACGAACCGCTCGGCGAGAGTCCCGGTCCGCCCGGCGACGGCGAGGCCCTTGTCGACGGCCGCGAACCTCGGCTGGGACGACAGCTCAATGACGCCGAGCATCGTCTCGCACGTGACCAGATCGGCGGGGTCGAGGCCCGACCCGTCGTGCATCGCGAGATCGGCATCGGAAACGCCGAGCACCGTCATCTCGTGGACGACGATCCGGGTTCCGGCGTCGGTCGTCGCCGCCCCACTTCCGCCTTGGCCCACCGCGACATCTCGCACCAAGGTCTCCGCGGTGAAGTTGTCGCTGCTCGTGAGCATCTCGCCGACGATCTCCGACAGCGGCGGCGAGTCGACGTGGCCGACGTCGCGTCCCGTCACCGGGTCGTCGGCGCGCTGCACGCCGTTCGCGACGGTGACGCCCCGGGCCGCGAGCAGCGATGCCAGGCGCGCGCCTGCGGTGAGCGCGGGGTCGGCGGACGCGACCGTGTCGTTCGGTTCGTCGAAGCCACCGTCGACTGCGAGCGCGCCGAGGGACCCGACATCGCCCTCCTGGGTGTAGACGGGTTTCCACCCCGGCAGGAACCGCAGCGTCTCGTGCACGTGATCGTCGACCAGCAACGCGCTGACCTGGTGGACGCCGGCGGCGACGATCGCGTCGGCGAGCGCGGTCAGCGGTGTCGCCGGCGCGTCGTGAAAGCGGGCCTGACTGTGCTCGAACGCGATGTGCTCCGGCGTCGCGAGGAGCGGGTCGCCACCGCCGACCACGACCAGGTTCCCGCTCGGGTCCATGACCGCCCGCGTCGTGAACCGGTGATCCGGTCCGAGCCGGGCGAGGGCGGCCGTCGCGGTGAGCAGCTTCAACGTCGACACGGGCGCGAGCGCCCGACCGGCGCCGACCCGCGCGAGTGCCCCGACCGGCCCGTCGACGGACACACACGCGTGCACGGGCGCGGTGATCTCTGACAGGCGCCGGGTCAATGCGAACGCAGCCCGGTCCTGCTGGTCGTGCTCGATGACACGCGCGAGGACGTTGGGGACGCGGCGGGCAGACCACAACGGAGTGGTCGCGGCGCTCACGGACGCGGCTCCTACAACCGCTCGTCGCGGAGGTGGCGGGCTGATGCCGGTGACGAGGATGATCGCGCCGATCGCGCTGGCCGCCGCCAAGAGGACGTCGACCGCGAGCTTGCGTCGGGTCACGTCACGAAGGCGCTTGCCGGAGAGCGCGGAACCGCGCGTCGTGCCACAGATCCGCGAGTGCGGTCACCGCCCGGTTGGCGCTGGAATAGCAGAGGCGTCCGCTCGCCCTCACGGTCGCCGGTCCGGCGTTGTCGGGCGCGGCGACCGCGAGTTCGGTGGCTGTGAGGATGGGTTTGCCGGTCGCGGCGGAGATGTCGGCTGCCGCCTCCGCGAACCACCGCGTCCTGACGCTCGTGGTACGCGACGATGCGCTCGATGCCGTGGTCGGGATAGAACGCGCCGTCGCGGAGCATCCGCGCCGTGTTCGACTGGATGCCCAGGCCGAGGTACACGATCGAGTCGATCGCCGGGTGGCGGGCGACCAACTCCATGACTTCGGGAATCGTGTCCCGGGTCTCCCCTCCCGCGAAATCGATCGGGTTGTTCCGACTCCAGCGGGGCGGGAGCTTCTCGTCGATGGCGGCGCGCAGGTCGTCGGGCAGCGTGGCCAGCTCGAGGCCCGGCACGCGGGCGATCGCGTCGGCGGTGACGACTCCCCAACCGCCGGCGGTCGTCAGCACGGCGGTGCGTGGGCCCTTCGGGAGGGGCTGGGTTGCGAACGTGGCTGCGGCCTCGAACGCCTCCTCGATAGTCGCGGCCCGGATGATTCCCGCTTGGCGGCACATGCCGTCGAAGATGCGATCGTCGGCGGCCAGGCTGCCGGTGTGGCTCGCGGCGGCTCGCTGACCGCTCGCCGTCGTGCCGCCCTTGACGAGGACGACGGGCTTTCGGCGAGCAACCGAGCGGAGCCGGTCGAACAGCGCCCGCCCGTCTTCGACGCCCTCGACGTACGCGAGGCTGACCACGGTCGCGGCGTCGTCGGCGTACCAGTCGAGGTAGTCGGCGACTCCGAGCGCGGCGGCGTTGCCGGCCGAGACCGCCCGGCTGACGCCCACGCCCGTCTGCACCGCCCAGTTCTCGAACGACGAGATGAAGTTGCCCGACTGGCTCGCGATCGCGATCCGGCCGGTTGGCGGGTAGGGCGCGACGATCTGCCGCGCACAGCTTTGCCGGTGTCGAAACGACACCCTGGCCATTCGGGCCCACGAGCAGGATGCCGAGATCGGCGGCGAGGGCGACGAGCTCCTCTTGCGCGCGCATCCCGGCCGCGCCCGCTTCGCCGTACCCCACGCTGGTCAGGAACACGGCCCGCACGCCGCGGCGCGCGCACGCACGGAGCAGCTCGGTGTTCGCGGCTGCGGGCGTGCACACGAACACGAGGTCCCAGGGCCCATCGGGCAGCTCGTCGACGGTACGTACGGTTTCGACGCCGAGCACCGGAGTTGCATCGAGGTTCGTCGCGCCGACCCGGCCCGGGTAGCCCGACGAGAGGATGTTGTGCAGGGCGACGAAGCCGAACTTTCCGGGATGGGTCGACGCGCCCACGACGATCACGCCACGCGGCTCGAACAACGCGCGGAACGATTCGTCGGACGCGCGCACCGCGGGTTCGGTTCGGGGTGCGACGGTCTCGCCCTCGATCTCGACGAGCGCGTCGACCGCGACCGGCCTGCCCTCGACGACGATCAGGGGATTGAGGTCGACCGACCGGACGTCGGGGCGCTCCTGGGCGAGACGCGAGAGGCCGCCGAGCGTCGCGACGACGGCGTCGCGATCGACGGCGGGCTCGCCGCGGAACGGACCGAGGAGGGCTTGGGTGGTGAGATCGTCGATCAGCTCACCGGCATCGAGCCCGTCGAGTGGTACCAGGCGGAACGCGACGTCGCCGAGCGCCTCGGCCAGCACACCGCCCACGCCGAACATGACACACGGACCGAACTGCGGGTCGCGTACGAGCCCCGCGATCAGCTCGCGCGAACCGTGCACCATCGGTGCGACGAGCAGACCGACCGGGCCGTCCTCGGGGCGGGCGGCGGCGAGCAATTCGGTCGACGCGGCGCGGACGGCGGCGGCGTCGGAGAGACCGAGGCGCACGAGTCCGCGTTCCGTCTTGTGTGCGATCGCGTCGCCGCAGAGCTTGACCACGACGGGATAGCCGATCGCCGCCGCGGCATCGACCGCCGCGCCGGCGTTCTCGACCGTGCGCTCGTCGAGCACCGGGACGCCGTAGCCGGCGAGGAGATGTTTCGACGCGGCTTCCGAGAGGGTCGGCACGGCGGCCGAGGCTAGCTGTGTTGTCCCGCGACGCCGGCCCCGACGACTGGCCGGACGAGGGTGGTGTCAGACCGCGGTGTCCCGGCCCCGCCAGTATTCGTCGCGTAGGACCCGCTTGAGCAGCTTGCCGGAATCGGTCCGCGGGAGCTCGGGGCGGGTCTCGTACGCGCGCGGCTGCTTGTAGCGGGCGAGCCGTGACTCGACGAATGCGCGCAGCTCGTCGAGATCGATCGTCTCTCCCGCCTTCGCCTGCACGATGGCGTGGACACGCTCGCCCCATTCGTCGTCGGGGATTCCGAACACCGCGGCGTCGAGGATCTTCGGGTGCGCGTACAGAACGGCCTCGATCTCCGCGGGATAGATGTTCACTCCACCGGAGATGATCATGTCCTTCTTGCGGTCGCAGATGTAGACGTAACCTTCCTCGTCGACGTACGCGACATCGCCGACCGACTTCCAATCGTCGTCGGCCAGCTCCGCCAGCTTTTCGTCGGTGTGGTGATACCCGTCCATCGCGAGTCCGGTCCGGACGAACAGCTCGCCCGCTTCGCCCGGCGCGCCGGTCGTCCCGTCGTCTTTGACGATGCGGATCCGGATGCCACCGTACGGCTTCCCGCACGAGCCGGGCTTGCGCAGCTGGTCCTCGGGCTTCAGCACGGTGTCGACCCCGAGCTCGGTGGAGCCGTACACCTCGAACAGGAAGCCGTCGCCGAGCTTGTCGATGATCTCCTGCTTCAGCGCGTAGGGAACCGGCGCCGCGTTCGCGATGAGGCAGATCATCGACGACATGTCGGCTTTCGCGATCTCCTCGTCCGGGAGCGAGACGATGCGCTTCAGCTGCGTCGGCGCCGAGAACGAGTTTGTGACGCGGTGCTCCTTCACCAGCGCGATCCACCGGATCGGATCGAACTTGCGCAACACGACCACCGGCGCCGCGAGCGTGTGCGCCAGCGAGGCGAACGCGAGCGGGCCCGAGTGGTACAGCGGACCGGTGGTGAGGTGGACGGAGTCCTGGTGCATGAGCCGCAGCTCGTCGAGCAACGCGAAGACGATGTTGCGGTCGCTGCCAGTACGCAACGCGCCCTTGGGCTTGCCGGTGGTGCCCGACGTGTAGATCATCGCCGCACCGGCCTCGCTCGTCGCCGCGACGTCGGGCTCCTTCGTCGACTGTCCGGTACACACCTCGTCCCAGGCCAGAAATCCGCTTCCCTCGGGAACGTCACCGCCGAAGACCACGACCGTGCGCAGTTTCGGGAGTTGATCGCGCACCGACGCGACGAGCGCGGCCTCCTCGGCGTCGATCACGACCACCGTGGCGTCGGAGTTGTCGATCACGTACTGCATCTCTTCGGCGTTGAACCGGTACGAGAGCGGCACTGCGACAAGGTTGCACTTGCGGGCCGCGTGGATCGTGACGAGTACCTCGAGCGAGTTCGGGCCGCACCAGACGAGGCGTTCGCCCGAAGTGGCACCGGCCGCCAGCAACCCGTTCCCGAGCCGGTTCACCTGATCGTTGAGCTCACCGAACGTGGTGGTCGATGGGGTCGCGCCACCACTCTCGTCGACGATGACCGCGATCTTCTCGGGCGCGTTCTGTGCGTGGACGGCCAGGGCATCGAGCGGAGGTTGCATGGGATGGGAGCGTACGCGGCGCCGATAGTGTCGTGCCCGTGCTGCGCTCGTTCGCCGTGCGCGGTGTCGTCGAAGGGTTCTACGGGACACCGTGGTCTCACGATGCCCGCCTCGAGGTGATGTCGTTCCTCGCCGGACACGGCATGAACGCCTACGCCTACGCCCCGAAGGACGATGCTCGCCATCGGGCCGAATGGCGCGTGCCCTACGACCCGGCCGATCTCGAGCACTTCGGTGAGCTCGCGGCCACGGGCTCCCGCCTCGGAGTGCGGTTCGGGTTCGCCGTCTCCCCCGGTCTCGACATCGACTACGAGTCGGCGGGCGACCGCGACGTGCTCCTGCACAAGCTGGCGCCGCTCCGCGACGCGGGTGTCTCGTGGTTCTTGCTCCTGCTCGACGACATCCCGATGCGGCCCGGGCTCGCGCCCCGCCAGGCCGAGCTCGTGTCGTGGCTGCACGGCTCCCTCGACGGCGCCGACCTCACGATGTGCCCAACCGAGTACGTCGGCACCCACCCGTCGCCGTACCTGTCGGATCTCGGTGCCGGGATGCCGCGCGAGGTCGACGTGATGTGGACCGGTCCGACCGTGTGCTCACCGCAGTTGCACGCACGCGACGCGCGTGGCTGGACGAGGGCCTTGGGGGACCGGCGCGTCATCGTCTGGGACAACTATCCCGTGAACGACGCGCTCATGACCGATTCGTTGCACCTCGGGCCGTATCAAGGCCGCGACGCCGATCTCGTCGACGTCGTCGGCGGCATCCTCTGCAACCCGATGACCCAGGGGCGTGCATCCGGGATCGCGCTCGGGACGGCTATGGACTTCCTGGCCGACCCCGACGGCTACGACGCGCAGCTGTCGTGGGCGGGCGTGATCGAGGAGGTGGGAGCACACCGGAGCGCCGCTCTCGCCGACCTCGCGCGCGCGTGCGCCGACAGTCCGATCGCCGAGCCTGATCGCCTCGATCTCGCGGTGCGTGTGCGGGCGCTCGAGGCCGCGCTCGCCGGCACCGACTGGACGGAACCAGTCCGCGACCTGCGTTCCGTGTTGGAGCGGGCGCGCAAGCTCCCGGGCGCCTTCCCCGATCCGGCGCCTCCGGGGGACCCACTCGCCGCCGAGGTCGGCCCGTGGGCCGCCGCCGCCGGACGGGCCGCCGACGCGGGGCTCGCCGCCCTGCGCCTGATCCAGGCCTCCCGGCCCGCCGCCACAGTCGACGCCGACGGTCGCGGGCCGCGGCGGCGACCGACCCCGAACCCGCCATGCACGCCGCCTTCATGGTCCTGTACATGTGGAAGGGCGTCCGTGCCGAAGAAAGGGTCGTGTTCGGCCCGCGCTTTGCGATCTACACGCCCATCGTCCAGCTGGCCGACGGGTCGCCCGCGCTCGACGCCGGGCTGGCGCTCCGCGAGGACGCGAACGCGGTCGACGCACTCTGTCGCCTCGCGCTCCGCACGTACGACGCGTGGAGGACCGGTGCATCCGCGATGCCGTTGCGCGTCGAGGTCGACGGCGCCGAGCGTCGCGTCGAAGCCGACGGGTCGTTCGACGGGCGGGGGGACCGGATCGTGGTGCGCCAGGGCCCGGTGGCCACCCGCACGAGCTCCGGCGCGCCGCTCCCGTTCTCGGATCGACGGTTCGCATGACGACGCCCCGACCGCGTCCCGGAGCGCCGCGGGTTTCGGTCGTGATGCCGGCGTTCAACGAGGTCGAGATCCTCGCCATGTCGGTCAAGAGCGTCGCCGACGGACTCCGGCGCGCGCGCCGAAGCATTCGAGGTCGTCATCGTCGAGAACGGCTCGACCGACGACACGCTCGCACTCGCACACGAGATCGCGCGCGAGTTCCCCGAGGTCCGGGTCGAACACCTAGCCGTTGCCGACTACGGCCGCGCGCTGCGCGCCGGCGTGCTCGACGCGACGAGGCGATGCCGTCGTCATCTTCGACATCGACTACTTCGATCTCGACTTCCTCGACGCGGCCGTCGCGCAGGTGCTCGCGCCGGATGGTCCGGTGATCGTCGTCGGCACCAAGCGGGGCGAGGGCGCCAATGACAAGCGCGACCCGATCCGGAAGCTCGCGACGGTCGTGTTCTCGACCATCCTCCGCGTCATGTTCGGTCTCCGGGTGTCGGACACGCACGGCATCAAGGCGATGCGGCGCGCCGTCGTCGAGCCGTACGCCCGGATCTGCACGTTCGGCCAAGACCTCTTCGACACCGAGCTGATCCTGCGCGTCGAGCGCGCCGGCCTGGTGACCGCGGAGATCCCCGTCGAGGTGCGCGAGCTTCGTCAAGCCCGCAGCACGTTCGTGACCGCGCGTTCCGCGTACGCTGCGCGGACTGTGCAGACTCCGTTGGGCGCTGTGGAAGGAATCCCGGGCGCGCTGACGCTGCAGTGCGCACGCGTCGTCAACGGCGAGGGCGGGCAGTCGGCCGGGCCCGCCTGGGTCACGGTCGCGAGCGGGCGCATCGTCGCAACCCGGACGGGCGCGGCGCCCGCGGGCGCAGTCGACCTCGGCGACGCATGGTTGTGCCCCGGCTTCGTCGACGTGCAGGTCAACGGCACCGACGCCGTCGACTTCGCGAGCGCGTCCGTGGAGCAGATCATCGGCGCGGTCGACGCGCTCGTCGCGGGTGGCACGACCGGCCTCCTGCTCACGATATGCAGTGCGCCGCTCGACACGTACGAAGTCCTGTTGGAGCGGCTCGAGCGGGTGCGTTCGGCGCGCCCCGAGAGCGTGATCGGCGTGCACCTCGAAGGCCCCTTCCTCGGCGGCGCACCCGGAGCACACCCGCCGGCGGTGCTGCAGCCGTCCGATCTCACGTTCCTCCGCCGCGTGCACGACACGTACGGCGACCTGGTCCGGATCGTGACGCTCGCTCCGGAAGCCGACCCCGGGTTGGAGGCGACGCGGCTGCTCACCGGACTCGGCGTTGTGGTGGCGCTCGGCCACTCCACCGTCGACTACGACGGCGCGACGGCCGCCGCCGACGCGGGTGCCCGTATGGTGACGCACCTCTTCAACGGCATGGGCGCGCTGCATCACCGAGTTCCGGGCCTGCCCGGCGCCGCGCTCGGTGATCCTCGACTGGTGCCGTCGATCATCGCCGACTTCGTGCACGTCCATCCCGTGTTGGTGAAGGTCGCGTTGCAGGTCCGCACGGATGCGGTGCTGGTGACGGACTCGGTCGCGACCGGTCCCCCCGTGGTCGAACGCGATGGCGCGGCGTACTTACGTGACGGCACGCTCGCGGGGTCGACGATCACGATGGACACGGCGGTCCGCAACGTCGCGTCGCTCGGGGTGCCCCTGGCTCGGGCGGTGCGGTACGCCACCGCCAATCCGGCCCGGGTCCTCGGCGCGAACGACCGTGGCCGCATCGTCGCCGGGGCGCGCGCCGATCTGGTCGCGCTCGATCCCACCACCCTCGCCGTCCGAGCGGTCTGGGTAGGTGGAATACCCGTGTAACGTCGACAAATGGGTTCGGTCGCAAAACCGAAGGTCGCGCTGTTCGTCACCTGCGTCGCCGACCAGGTGTTTCCCGACACGGCTGCGGCGACCGTGCGCGTCCTCGAAGCGGCGGGCGCCGAGGTGGTGTTCCCGCCGTTGCAGACCTGCTGCGGCCAGCCGGCCATCACCGCCGGCGAGCCCGAGGCCGCGGCGCGCCTCGGGCGCCACCATCTCGACGTCTTCGGCGCGCTCGACGGGGTCGACGCGATCGTCGCGCCCTCGGGCTCGTGCACGGCGATGGTGTGCCACCATTATCCGGACCTGCTGACCGATCGCGTCGCCGATGCCCGTGCACTGGCAGGCCGCACATACGAGCTGACGGAGTATCTCGTCGACGTGCTCGGGGTCGACGACATCGGCGCCCGCCTCGACACGACGGTCACCGTGCACGACGCGTGCCACGGTCTGCGCAATCTCGGGCTCGGCGCGGCGGCGCGCCGGCTGCTCGAGGTCGCGGGCGCCACGCTCGTCGAGATGCAGGAGGCCGACACGTGTTGCGGATTCGGAGGCGTCTTCTCGTTCGGGTTTCCCGAGGTCTCGACCCGGCTCGCCGACGCGAAGTTGGGGCACG
Organism: uncultured Actinomycetes bacterium; assembly: GCA_963761055.1. GTDB lineage: Bacteria > Actinomycetota > Acidimicrobiia > IMCC26256 > PALSA-610 > PALSA-610. The sequence goes on from CAVXFO010000005.1 coordinate 212,187, forward strand.
CGGCCACGACCTCGGCGCGCTATCTCGTGAGCGGTGACCTCGCCTGTCTGATGCACATCGACGGCCGGCGCCGCAAGGCCGGGCCCGCGAGCGCGCCGGAGCCCATCCACATCGCCGATCTCCTCGCGTCCGGGCTGCCGGCGGACGCGGCGGGTTCCCGGTGAAGCCGTGACCGAGCACGGGCACGGGATCGCGACGCCGGGCGCCGACTTCCACGACCGCACCGCGAACGCCGTCGCGAACCCGGTGCTGCAACAAGCGCTCCACAACCTCGACCGCCGGTTGCGCACCGCAGGCACAGCCGCGGCCGCGCATCCCGACTGGAAGGACCGGGCGGCTGCGATTCGCCGGGAGACGCTCGTCGACCTCGACGGCTGGCTCGACCGGCTCGAAGGGTCGCTGACCCACCGCGGCGTGGTAGTCCACCGGGCGTCGACACCGGAGGAGGCGCGCCGCGTCATCGTCGACCTCGCCCGGGCCCGCGGCGCCCGGACCGTGGTGAAGAGCAAGTCGATGGCGACCGAGGAGATCGACCTCGGTAATGCCCTCGACGACGCCGGGCTCACGACGGTCGAGACCGATCTCGGCGAATACATCGTGCAACTCGCCGGCGAGCGCCCATCGCACATGATCACGCCCGCCATCCACAAGACGCTCCCCCAGATCCGCGACGTGCTCGCACGCGAGGCCGGCATGGATCTCGCCGTCGACCGCGAAGCGCTCACCGCGTGGGCTCGAGAACGGCTGCGCGGCGAATTCCTGCGCGCCGACATCGGGATCACCGGCGTGAACTTCGCCGCGGCCGACACCGGCACGCTCGTGCTCGTCACCAACGAGGGCAACGGCCGATTCTGCACGACGGTGCCCCGTATGCACATCGCGGTCATGCCCATAGAGAAGGTGATCCCGCGTCTGGCCGACGTCGGGATCATGCTTCCGTTGCTCACGACGCACGCAACCGGCCAGGCGCTGTCGAACTACGTCACGATGATCAGCGGTCCGCGCCGCGCCGGTGAGGTCGACGGACCCGAAGAGCTGCACGTCGTGTTCCTCGACCACCGCCGACGCGCGCTGCTCGGCACGAAGTACGAGGAGATGCTCGCGTGCATCCGGTGCGGTGCGTGCCTCAACGTGTGCCCGGTGTATCGCAACGTCAGCGGTCACGCCTACGACTCGGTGTACTCGGGCCCGATGGGCAAGGTTCTGACGCCGCTCCTCTCGGGCGGCCACGAAGGCACCGACCTCCCGTACGGTTCGACGCTGTGCCACGCGTGCAGCGACGCGTGCCCGGTCAAGATCCCGCTCGGCGACATGATCCTGTCGCTACGAGCCGACGTGCCGGACCCGCACAGCCCGGCACGCCGGGGCCGCAAGCTGTTCTGGACGCTCTGGGCGCGGGCCTGGGCGACGCCTCGTGGGTACCGGCTGACGACCGCGCTCGGCCGAGTCTCACGGGGACGGGTGCCCGGACTGCGCGCCTGGACCGCGACGCGGGAGCTCCCCCGTCCCGCGCGCGAGCCGTTTCGCGACCGCTGGGCGCGCGAGCGCGCGGAGCCAACCCGATGACGACGCTGCTCGTCGACGAATTGGCCACGACGTTGCGTGCCAACACGTGCACCGTGTTCGGCCCGATGGGAACCGACGACGCCGCTCACAGCGGTGGTCGAGCACGCCGCGTCGCACGCGCCGGGCGCGCTGGTGGCGTGCAACGCCGACGTGCCGATTCCCGGCCTGACCGACGCGCTCGTCGCGCCGCGGGCTCGAGATCCTCGCGCCCGACGACCCGGCGTGGAGCGACCGTCTGGCGAGTGCGGCGGTCGGTATCACCGGAGCTCGGATCGCAGTGGCCCGTCCGGCCGCGATCGGGCTCGCGGCCGCGCCCGGGTCGCCGCGGGGCACCAGCCTCGTCCCCGCCGACCACGTCTGCGTCGTGCGGGTCGCCGACCTCGTCGACACGCTGGCCGACGCGATGCAGACGATCTCGGCCGCCGCGCTGCCGAGTGCCCTCTCGTGGATCGGCGGCCCGAGCCGCACCGGCGACCTCGAGATGATCACGACACTCGGCGTCCACGGTCCCCGGACGGTCGAGGTCGTGCTCCTCGACTGACCCGCGGGCCCCGGCGGGTAAGGTCCGCGGCCATGGAGATCGTCGCGGCCCTGTTCGTCGAAAGCATCGACTTCCGTCAGGTCGAGGGTCCCGCGACCCGCATCGACATCACAGGCGCGTTCTTCTCGACCGCCGTCCCCGCGTACCCGACCCAGCTCACGCCCCATCTCGTCGTCCTGGTGCGCGCCGCGGCGGGGACCGACGGGAACGCGACCCTCGAGACGGTGTTCGTGCGTGAGTCGGGTGAGGAGATCGGTCGCAACCGCCAGAGTTTCTTCGTCGAGCCGGGCAAGTTCGGATACCGCCTCGTGAAGGGCGAGCTCGACTTCCCGGAGCCGGGCTCGGTCGAGGCGCGGTGCACGCTCCTCGAGAGTGGCTCCGCGGTCACGGTCCCGCTCACGGTCCTTCCGCTCCCGTGAAGGGCCACCTGTAGCAGTGATTGCGCTCAACCCGCACCGGTTGCGCGTCGACCCTCGGAGAGAATGGATCTCGTGAACCGTTACGCGTCCGCGCTCTCGTTGCACCCGACCCCGGTCGAGGCCGTTGGTGAAGTTGCCGGCGAGATCCTCGAACGCTTCGACGGCGCGCGCCCCGACCTGCTGGTCTGCTTCGCGTCGCCGCACCACGTCGGCGCGTTCGAGGACGTCATGGCCGGTCTACGCAAACTGCTCGAACCGGAAACCGCGATCGGCGCCACAATGGCCGCCGTCGCCGGCGGCGGCATCGAGGTCGAAGAGGCTCCCGGCCTCGCGGTCATGGCCGCGAGCTTCGGTGCGGGCCGGATCGACGCCATCGCGCTCGACACCCGGGAAACCGAGGACGGCTACGAGATCGTCGGTTGGCCGGATGCCGCACCGCCCCGCGGCACGATGCTCATGCTCGGCGACCCCTACTCGTTTCCCGTCGGAGACTTTCTCGCGGTGTGCAACGAGCGGATCCCGGGCGTGACCGTGCTCGGCGGAATGGCGTCGGCCGGGATGCGGCCGGGAACGAACCGGCTCGCGCTCGACGACCGGATCACCGACGCGGGCGCGGTCGCGCTCTTGTGCTCCGACGACATCCCGCTCCGGGCGGTCGTGTCCCAGGGTTGCCGACCGATCGGCATGCCGTTCACGGTGACGAGTGCGGAACGCAATCTCGTCAACGAGTTGGCGGGACAGCCGGCCATGGCGCGCCTGCAGGAGATCGTGCAGGCCGCGAGTGAGCCGGACCGCGACCTCATGCGCAACGGTCTGCACCTCGGGGTCGTCGTCGACGAACACCGCCTCGACTTCGCCCGCGGCGACTTCCTCGTCCGGAACGTGCTCGGCGCCGACCGCCGCAACGGAGCGATCGCGATCGGCGACCGCGTCGAGGTGGGTACGACCGTGCAGTTCCAGGTCCGGGACGCGGAGTCGGCCGACGCCGACCTGAGGGCCCTGCTGCGGGGGGTCAACGGCGAGGCGGCGTTGATGTTCACGTGTAACGGCCGCGGCCACCACCTCTTCGCCGAACCGAGTCACGACGCCGGCGCGATCGAGGAGCTGATGGGTCCGCTCCCGCTCGCGGGAGGCTTCTGTGCCGGCGAGATCGGTCCGATCGGCGGCCGGAACTTCCTGCACTCTTTCACCGCGAGCATCGCGGTCTTCGAACGCTGAAGCGGCGGGGCGGTCTTCGAACGCTGAAGCGGCGGGGTTTCGAGCGCGGATCAATGACCTGGGGCCGTCGGTGGGTACACCTAGGCTGCGAAGCGGCGCCGGAAACGACGAGGTGAGAGGGGTCGACATGGCAGGCTCGCTGGAGCAGCGCGGGATCAACGTGATCCGCGGTCTTGCGATGGACGCCGTCCAGAAGGCGAACTCCGGGCACCCGGGTACGCCGATGGCGCTCGCCCCGCTGGCGCACGTGCTGTGGACGCGGATCATGAAATACGACCCGTCCGATCCCGACTGGCCCGACCGCGACCGCTTCGTGCTCTCGGCCGGGCACGCGTCGATGCTCCTGTACTCGATGCTCTACCTCACCGGGTTCGGGCTCGAGCTCGACGATCTCGAACAATTCCGGCAGTGGGGCTCGAACACTCCGGGTCACCCCGAGTACGGCCACACCAATGGTGTCGAGGTGACGACCGGTCCCCTCGGTCAGGGATTCGCGAACGCGGTCGGTTTCGCGATCCAGGAGAAGCACCTGCGTGAGCGCTTCGGCGCGGAGTTGTGCGACCACAACATCTTCGGAATCGCCAGCGACGGCGACTTCATGGAGGGCATCAGTCACGAAGCGGCCTCGCTCGCCGGGCACCTCGAGCTGGGCCGCATCGTTTTCGTCTACGACGACAACCACATCACCATCGACGGGCCCACCGAGCTGGCGTACTCCGACAACGTTCCCGAGCGTTTCGAGGCGTACGGCTGGCACGTGGTGCAGCTCGGTGAGGCCGCGAACGACCTCGACGCGCTCGAGGTCGGGCTGCGCGCCGGGATCGCGGAGGAGTCGCGGCCGACGTTGCTCGTGCTGCGGTCGCACATCGGCTACCCGTCGCCGAAGGTGCAAGACACCGCGGCCGCGCACGGCAGCCCGCTCGGTGCCGACGAGGTCGCCAAGGTCAAAGAGATCCTGGGCCTTCCCGCGCAAGACTTCTACGCGCCCGACGACATCGTCCTCTGGTACCGCGAAGCCGGGGCCCGCAACGCTCCGATCCGCGCCGCCTGGGATGCACTTCCCAAGCCCGACGAGTTCGAGGCGTGCATCAGCGGAGAAGGCTTGCACGGTTGGGAGCAGAAGCTGCCGACGTGGCCGGGTGGCATCGAGATGGCGACCCGCGTCGCGATCGAAGAGGTCCTCGCCGCGGCCGTCGACGTGGTGCCCGGCCTGTTCACCGCGTCGGGTGATCTCACCGGCAACACCGGGATGCACGTCAAGAGTCTCGGCACGTTCGCTCCCGACGACGCCAAGGGCCGGCTGATCCACTTCGGTATCCGCGAGCACGCAATGGGTGCGGCGGCCAACGCGATGGCGGTTTCCGGCCTGCTGCCGTGCGTCGGCACGTTCTTCGTCTTCAGCGACTACATGCGCCCGGCGGTGCGGCTCGCTTCGATCATGCAGGCGAAGGTCTGCTTCGTGTGGACGCACGACTCCGTCGGCGTCGGCGAAGACGGTCCGACCCACGAACCCATCGAACAACTCGCGTCGCTGCGGGCGATGCCCGGTCTGAGGGTGGTACGACCGGCCGATGCCAACGAGGTCGCGGCCGCGTGGAAGGTCCACCTCGACGGCGAAGGGCCCACGGCGATGATCCTCACCCGCCAGAAGGTTCCCGTCCTCGACCGGACGGCCGACCGGGCGCCGGCGGGGGTTCCCGCGGGCGCCTACGTCCTGGTGCCGGAGAACCGCGACCGGCCCGACGTCGTGCTGATCGGTACCGGTTCGGAGGTGCAGGTCTGTGTCGCGGCGCGAGCAGCTCGCGACCCACGGCATCTCGGCGCGGGTCGTCTCGATGCCCTCGTGGGACCTCTTCGAGCGCCAACCCGACGAGTACCGCTCCGAGGTGCTCCCGAACGGTGTGCCGACGCTCGCGGTGGAGGCGGGCGTGCGGTTCGGATGGGACCGCTACGCCGACGACGTGGTGAGCATCGATCGTTTCGGCGCGTCGGCGCCGGGAGATGTCGTGATGCGCGAGCTCGGGATCACCCCCGAGCACGCGGTCGAGCGTGCACTCGCGCTGCTCGACGCCGGCGGAGCAGGAGGAAGCTGACGATGGCGAGTGCGATCCCGCGATTGATCGAGTTCGGTCAGAGCCCTTGGTACGACAACCTCACGCGCGAGCTGGCGACGAGCGGTCTGCAGAAGCTCATCGACGCGCACGGGATCCGGGGCGTCACGTCGAACCCGACCATCTTCGAAAAGGCGATGGCGAGCGGGAACGACTACGACGCGCAGTTGCGCGAGGTCACAGGCTCCGGGGCGTCGCCCGAGACCGCCTACTGGGATCTCGTCACCACCGACATCGAGCATGCCGCCGACGTGCTCCGCCCGGTATACGACGAGCTCGACGGCGCCGACGGATACGTCTCGATCGAAGTCTCGCCCGACCTCGCGCGCGATACCGCGGGCACGGTCCGCCAGGCCAAGGAGCTGTGGGAGCGGATCGCACGCCCGAACGTCATGATCAAGATCCCCGCGACGTTGGAGGGCATTCCCGCGATCAGCGAAACCCTCGCCGCGGGGATCAACGTCAACGTGACGTTGATCTTCAGCCTCGAACGGTACCAACGCGTCATCGACGCGTTCCTGGCCGGCCTCGAACGGCGCGTCGCGTCCGGGAGCGACATCCACGCGATCGCGTCGGTGGCTTCGTTCTTCGTGAGCCGGGTCGACACCGAGACGGATCGCCGCCTGCCCGAGAGCAGCGAGCTGCGGGGCCAAGCCGCCGTCGCCAATGCCAAGCTCGCCTACGTCCTCTTTCGTGACCAGATGTCGGGCCCGCGCTGGGACGCTCTGGTCGCCCAGGGCGCCCTGCTCCAGCGTCCGCTGTGGGCGTCCACCTCGACGAAGAACCCCGCGTACTCCCCGACTCTCTACGTCGACGACCTGGTCGGTCCGGACACCGTGAACACGCTCGCGCAGGCGTCGGTCGACGTGCTCGCGCAGGGTGACGACAACCTGCGCGCCGACGCGATCGCCGACGACGTCGCCGGCGCCCGGAAGGTGCTCGCCGACCTCGCCGGCGCCGGGGTCGACTTCGCCGACGTGACCGCGACGCTCGAGCGCGAAGGTGTGGCGTCGTTCGCGAAGTCGTTCCACGACGCGCTCGACACGCTCGACAAGAAGGCGTCGGAGCTCGAGTAGTCCCGATCAACCCGTCTTCGATCAGCTCGTGGCGGCCGCGACGATCCGGAAGTGTTCGGCAAAGTCGGCGGGCTTGGAGTGCGCGTTCACGCCGCTCGTGTTCGGCATGACGTAGGTCGGGACCCCGGCGAGCGGTTCCTGCCAGCCGAACGTGGCGCGCTTGTCGACGGCCAGGCGATAGCCCGTGACGCCGATGAAGCACACGCACGCGGGCTGCAACCACGAAACGAGCCGAAGGAGGCGGGCGAGTCCGTCAACGTACTCGTCCCGGTGTAACTCCTTCGCTCCCACGGTTGCGCGCCGGACGATGTTCGTCATCCCGACCCGGTCGACCCGTAGTGCATGGAACGGGTCGAGCTTGCGGGTGACGAGCCCGGCCTCGAGCGCGGCAGGCCAGAAGCGGTTGCCGGGTCGGGCGAAGCTCAGACCCACGTCGGCCGAAAAGAGCCCCGGGTTCAGCCCGACGACGAGGACGCGCATCCGCGGCCCGACCGTGTCCGCGAGCATGCGCGCCCGCGTGGCCTCGACATCGATCCATTCCTCGCCGTCGTCGACGAACGTGTCGACGACGAACCCGGCGCCCTCGACCACGTCGCGCAGCCGCGCCGCCGGCCACCATGTGAAATGGCGGCCGGGAAAGGGGTCGTCGCCGTTGTCCTGATTGCGGTCGGACGTGACCTGGACGTGAAGCGCGCCCCCGACGGCCATCGAGCGGTGGAGTTCGGCGAGCGCCACCGGCAGCGACTCACCCGGGATGTGCATGTAGGAACGGTGCGCCCACGCGCCGGACAGCGCGCCGGTTCGGAACGGCAGGTGCTCGAGATCCGCGACGAGCGGCCAGGCGTCGGGAGCGAAGCTCCGCACCTGTGCGGCCATCGCGGCGGCGGCATCGAACGCGACGACGGGAGAGCCGAGATGGCGGCTGTGCCAACCCGGACCGCACCCGACGTCGGCGCGCACGCCGGGCGGGACACGCGCCGTGAACGTGTCGAGGGACGGCGGGCGCGGACGCCGCCGGTGCGCCGTCCACTCGGCGGCCTTCGTGTTGTAGGCGTTGACGGTCCTGCAGTCCATCGATCGGGAAGAATGGCAGACGTGGAGCTTCCCGGACAGATTCGTGTCGTCGACGACGTCCCGCGCGCCTTCGCCCGTGTCGTCGCCGAGCTGACGCCCGCGTCGCTCGCGTTGTCGGGTGGTGAGCTCGCGCATCGGTGTTACGCGGCGTTGCGCCGAGAGGCGATCAACTGGGGGGTGGTCGACGTCTATTTCGGCGACGACCGCGTCGTCCCGGTCGACTCCGAAGCGTCGAACGAAGGCATGGCGCGCCGCATCCTCCTCGACGAAGTACGGCCTCGCGCGGTGCATTCGATGGTCTCGGCCGGCGCCGACGCCTACGACGCGTTGATCCGGAGCGCGCCACCCATCGACATCGTGCACCTGGGACTGGGCCCCGACGGTCACACGGCATCGCTGTTCCCGGGGGCGCCGACGCTCGCCGAGCGCGACCGCTTCGTTGTCGACGCGGGCGACGACCTCCATCCGCATCCGAGACTGACCTTCACCTTTCCCGCGATCGCGCGGTCGGTGCTCACAGTCGTGACGGTGGAAGGTGACGAAAAGCGCGAACCGATTCGTCGCATCCGGGCCGGTGAGGATCTTCCCGGGCCGCGGATCCGGGGCGGCCAGGTGCTGTGGTTGGGAGACCGGGCCGCGCTGGCCGCCGACTAGGGTCGCTCGCATGCTCAGCGCTTCGTCGTTCCGGGAGCTGCTCGACGCGCCCCTGGCCGACCTGATGCCGGCTGCGGCGGCCCGTCGCGACGCACGGACCGGGAGGCGCATCACCTTCTCCCCCAAGATCTTCGCCCCGCTGACGATGTTGTGCCGCGACCGCTGCGGGTACTGCACCTTCGCCAAGCCGCCCGCCCGCCTCGACACGCCGTACCTCGGCGAAGACGACGCGGTCGAGCTCGCTACCAGGGGTGCCGCGCTCGGATGCTTCGAGGCGTTGTTCACCCTCGGCGAAGCGCCCGAGGAGCGTTATCCGCAGGCTGCGGCATGGCTCGAGAGTCATGGGTTCTCGAGCACCGTCGACTATCTCGTCGCCGTCGCCAAGCGAGTGCTCGACGAGACCGGCCTGCTCCCCCACGCCAACGCCGGCGCACTGTCCGAGGCCGAGCTGTTGCGGCTGCGCGCGGTCAGTCCGTCGCAGGGGATGATGATCGAGACGCTCGCCGACCGCCTCCACGAACCCGGCGGCGCGCACTTCGGCGCGCCCGACAAGACCGCGGCGCGCCGTCTCGCGACCCTCGACGCGGCGGGCCGGGCGCGGGTGCCGTTCACCACCGGCATCCTCGTCGGGATCGGTGAGACACGCGCGACGAACGGATCGAGGCGCTCGTCGCGATCGCCAACGCGCATCTCGACCACGGCCACGTGCAAGAGGTGATCGTGCAGAACTTCCTGCCCAAGGCGGGGACCGCGATGCACCGGGTCGAGCCCTGCCCGACCGACGAATTCTTGTGGTCCATCGCGGCGGCGCGCCTGATCCTGCCGGCCGACATCCACCTGCAGGCGCCGCCGAACCTGAGTGACGACCTCACGCCCCTGCTCGAAGCCGGCATCGACGACTGGGGCGGCGTGTCGCCGGTCACGATCGACCACGTCAATCCCGAACGGCCGTGGCCCGCGCTCGACCGGCTGCGCGACGCGACGGAGTCGGCGGGCTTCGTGCTCGCGCCCCGGCTCACGGTGTACCCGGAGTACGTGCAGCGCCCCGACGTGTGGTTGCACCCCGATGTGCGCACCGCGGTGCTGGTCGCGTCCGATCTCGAAGGCCTCGCGCGCGACACGGCCTGGTCGCCGGGACGCGACGATCTCGATCCCCCCACGTTGCTCCCGGCGCCGCGTGCGACCGCCGGCGGCGCGGTCGCCGAAGTGCTCGACGGAGTGATCGCGGGTCAAGAGGTCGGCATCGACGAGATCGTGACGCTCCTCGCCGCGCGCGGTCCCGAGGTCGCCCGGGTCGCCGAGGTCGCCGACCAACTTCGGCGTGACGTCGTCGGGGACGAGGTCACCTTCGTTCGCAATCGCAACATCAACTACACGAACGTCTGCACGTTCAAGTGCCGGTTCTGCGCGTTCTCGAAGGGGCCGCTGTCGCTCAACCTGCGGGGCCAGCCCTATCTCATCGAGATGGAGGAGATGCAGCGCCGGGTCGTGGAGGCGGTCGAGTGCGGGGCGACCGAAGTCTGCCTGCAGGGTGGGATCCACCCCGACTTCGACGGCGACTACTACGTCGACGTCGCGCGCTCGGTCAAGGCCGTCGCTCCCGGCATTCACGTCCACGGGTTCACCGCCCTCGAGGTGACCGAAGGCGCGCGCCGCCTCGACATGCCGCTGCGCGACTACCTGCTGGTCTTGAAGGAAGCCGGGCTCGCGACGCTGCCGGGTACCGCGGCCGAGATCCTCGACGACGAGGTGCGAGCGATCATCTGCCCCGACAAGGTGAACACCGAGGAATGGCTGTTCGCGCACCGCACCGCGCACGAGGTCGGGCTCCGGTCGAACGTCACCATCATGCACGGTTCGGTCGAGCGGCCGGTGCACGTGGCCCGCCATCTCGTGCGCACGCGCGATCTGCAAAAGGAAACCGGCGGGTTCACCGAATTCGTTCCGCTCCCCTTCGTGCACATGGCCACGCCCATCTTCATCCAGGGCAAGGCCCGTCGGGGCCCGACGTTCCGCGAGGTGCTCTTGATGCACGCGGTCGGCCGGATCGCCTACCGCGACGCGATCCCGAACGTCCAGGCGTCGTGGGTGAAATGCGGCATCAGCGGCACCCGCCAGATCCTGCAGGCGGGCGCCAACGACCTCGGCGGGACCTTGATGGACGAGAACATCTCCCGGGCCACGGGCGCGAGTCACGGCCAAGAGCTGGACGAAGCCGAGTTCCGGTCGATCGTGGAACCGATCGGGCGGACACTTGCCCAGCGCACCACGCTGTACGGGCGGACGCAGACCGTCGGCCGGCGACTGCGGCCGATCGAGGAACATCCCGTGCCCGCGGACGATGCCCAGCCGGTCGTACTCATCACAGGAGTGAAGAAGTGAGTCGTTTCGACGTGTTGACCCTCGGCAACGCGCTGGTCGACGTGCTCGCCCACGCCGACGACGACTTCGTCGCCCGCACCGGCGTCGAGCCGGGTGCGATGACGATGATCGACGCCGACCGCTCCGACGCGATCTACGCGGAGATGAGTGCGGCAATCGAGATCTCGGGCGGCTCGGCCGCGAACACCGCGGCCGGGGTCGCCTCGTTCGGGGGCAAGGCGGCGTACATCGGCCGGGTCGCGGACGACACCTTCGGAAAGGTGTTCGCCCACGACCTGCGCAGCGTCGGCGTGCACTTCGACGCCCCACTTGCGAGCAGCGGGCCGCCGACCGGACGGTGTCTCGTCATCGTCACCCCCGACGCCGACCGCACGCTGTGCACGTTCCTCGGCGCGGGCGCCGAGCTCGACGAGAGCTATATCGACGAGGCGCTCGTGGAGAGCTCGGCGGTCACCTATCTCGAGGGCTACATCTGGGACCCGCCGGCCGCGAAGGAAGCCGTACGCCGGGCGGCCTCGATCGCGCACCGCTCCGATCGGCGGGTGGCGCTCACGCTCTCCGATCCGTTCTGTGTCGAGCGCCACCGCGAGGAGTTCGTCGACCTGATCGCGAACAACATCGACGTCCTCTTCGCGAACGAGGACGAGATCACGTCGCTGTATCAGGTGAAGACGTTCGACGAGGCGTTGCATCGCGTCCGGGGGCACTGTGAGATCGCGGCGCTCACCGCGGCGCGCACGGCTCGGTGATCGTCGCCGGCGACGACGTCCACGTGATCGATGCGCACCCTGCGAACGTTGTCGACACCACCGGCGCCGGCGACCTCTTCGCCGCCGGCTTCCTGTTCGGGCTCACGCACGGCCAGGATCTCGCGACCTGTGGCCAGCTTGCATCGCTCGGTGCCGCCGAGGTGATCTCCCATCTGGGCGCGCGCCCGGCGGTCACTCTCGCCGAGCTGGCGCGTCCGATACTCGGAGCCTGATCGACCGGTGGCGCGGCTTCCGCGGTATCGCACCGGCGATGCCGAGATCGACGAGAGCATCGATGCCCTGATCGCCCAGATCGGCGACGTCCGCGACGCTGACCTCGTGTTCGAGCTGATGGTGTCGGCGGTACGGCTCGCGCGCGACCGCGCCACGCGCGGCGACCTGAAGATCGCGAATGCCGCGCTGAAGGAGATGCGCTACGCGTTCGCCGTGTTCGAGCCGTATCGATCGGCGCGCAAGGCCGCCATCTTCGGCTCGGCTCGCACGCGGCGCGACGACCCGCTCTACGCCCAGACTGTGGCGCTCGCACGCGAGCTCGCCGACGCCGACTGGATGGTCATCACCGGCGCGGGGCCCGGGATCATGGAAGCAGGCGTCGAGGGCGCCGGCGCCGCGAACTCGTTCGGGGTGAGTATCCGGCTGCCGTTCGAAGCGGCGACGACACAGTTCCTCGCCGACGACCCCAAGCTCGTGAACTTCCGGTACTTCTTCACCCGCAAGGTCACGTTCGTGAAGGAGGCTCACGCGTTCGTGCTCTTGCCCGGAGGCTTCGGCACCCTCGACGAAGGTTTCGAGCTGCTCACGCTGGTGCAGACCGGGAAGGCACCGCCGGCGCCGATCGTGCTGCTCGACGTGCCGGGCGGCACGTTCTGGTCGAGCTGGGTGGAGTTCATCGAGCGCGAGTTCCGCGGCTATATCTCTCCCGAGGACATGAAGCTCGTCACGATCACCGACGACGCGTCGGTGGCACTCGACGAGATCACCGGCTTCTACCGCAACTACCACTCGTTGCGGTTCGTCGACGGCAACCTCGTGCTGCGCATGCAGCGCCTGCCCGACGCGGCGGCACTGGCCGCGCTCAACACCGACTTCGCCGGCATCGTCCCGACCGGCGGCATCGAACCCACGCCCGCGAGCAAAGCCGAGATCGCCGACGACGACGTACCCGACCTCGCCCGGCTCCGCATGCGCTTCGACCGCCGTTCGTACTCGCGGCTGCGAGCGTTGATCGACCGGTTGAACGCAGCGGGATAGGGGCGAGCGTCAGTCGTCGAATCCCGTCGGGGCCAAGGCCTTGATCGCCTTGGCGATCGCGCGGCGCGCCTGCAGGAGGCGTTTCTCCTCGGCCGCGGCGGCGACCGCGGAGTCGTCTTCGGGCGAGCGGGCGACGACGCGCAATCGTTCGTACGCGAGGTCCCGCAGCTCCTCTTCGATCGCGACGAGGCGCTCGGAGATGTGCTCGTACGGGTCATCCATCGAGGGCCTCCGAGATGAGATCGGCCGGGTGCCGGGCATCGAGTCCGGCCGCCCGGAGTTGGACCATGCAGCCCGGGTTCGCCGACGCCACCACGAGCGGCGCGCGCCCCGCGGCGGTCCGCAGCGCGTCGATCTTGCGATCCCGGATCGAGGTCGAGAGGTCGCGCTGCATCACCGCGTACGCGCCCCCCGCGCCGCAGCAGAGTCCTTCGTCGGCGGTCTCGACGAGTGTGTACGCGGGCGCGAGCACCGTCCGGACGGCGGGATGTGTCTTTTGGACGTGGCGGAGGTGGCACGGATCCTGCACGACGACCCGGACGCCGGTGCGGTGCAGCGCCAGCGGCGGCTTCGTCGCGAGCCATTCCGAGAAGTCTCGGACCCGGGCGCTGAAGGTGTGCGCCTCGAGCGTGTCGAGGAGGAGCCCGTACTCCTTCATCGCGGCGCCGCAGCCTGCACTGTCGACCACGACCGGCGCCGAGCCCGGCATCGAGGCGATGACCTTGCGGGCGAGTGCCTTCGCCTCGTCCTTGCGTCCGGCGTGCAGGTGCAGTGCTCCGCAGCACGACGCAGCCGCCGGCGGTCGGGCGACCGTGTCGCCGGTGGCGCGCATGACGCGCGCCGCGGCACGGTGCGAGTCGCGCAGCCACGCGTCCATCACGCACCCGGTGAACATCCACACGTCGGGTGCGCCTCCGACCGGCACGTCGAGCGGCCGAGCCAACGACCGGGCCGCGAGTCTCGGCATACCGAACCGGGCCGGCACGAGATGGAGTCGCTGCCCGGCCCAAGCCGCCCACGTGCACGCGAGGAGCAGCCAGTGGCGCGGGAGCACGAGCGCGTACCCGAGCCATTCCGTGAACCGACGCACGGGCGACCGGGGCGGCCGCAGCGCGGCCCGGGTCGCCTCCATCAGCTGCCCGAAGTGCACACCGGACGGGCACGCGGCCTCGCAGCCGCGGCACGACACGCATTCCTCCATTGCGGCGCGGAACGCGTCATCGACGGGCGTCGCTCCCGATTCGACGGACCGCATCGCGGCGATGCGGCCGCGAGGCGACGCGATCTCGCGACCCGTGACCCGGTACGTCGGGCAGTGGGGCAGGCACAGCCCGCACGACACGCACGCGTTGAGGGTGTCGGCGTCGAGCCGCAGCGGACCGGTCACGACGAGCTCGCTTCGGACTGGGCCCGGGCGGTCAGCGGCATACGGCCGGGGTTCAAGCGGCCGTCCGGGTCGAACGCCGCTTTGACCCGACGCATGACGTCGAGGTTCGGCAGCGGCCGCCCGTACCCGTCGTCGGTCGGAGATCCGCCCGCCTCGCGCAACATCCACCCCGAGTGCGCGTGGGCGACGGACCGGGCGCGGTCCAGCGCATCTCCGTCGTCAGCGGCGACGTGGATCGTCCCGACCCCGAGCTCCGCGAGCCAGCGCAGGCCGGGATCGAGCGCGCGTGCGCACGCCCGGATCGTTCGGGGCGCGACCGAGATCCGCCCTCGGTGTGCACCGGCGGGCAGTACCGGCGGGTCGTCGAGGGCCGCGAATCCGCGCCCCTGTTCCTCGACGTCGGCCGCGACTCCTTCGACGAGCACGGATTCGCGCTCGCCGTCCCAGAGCCGGGCCGCCGGTCGGTAGACGCGGCTCGCATCGGGACCGGCGAACCAACGGGCAACCGGCAGTCGAGGCCGGCATCGCAGCGTGACTTGCTGCAACACGCCGATGGTCCCGAGGGACCCGACGAACAGCCGCGGGAGGTCGTAGCCGGTGACGTTCTTGACCGTGGGTCCGCCGCCCTTCACCAGATGGCCGTCGCCGGTCTCGAAGCGGACCTCGAGCACGTGGTCGCGTACCGGGCCGCGCCCGAGCCGGCGGATTCCGGAGAGTCCGCACGAGAGGATCCCGCCTACGGTGGCGGCACCCGTTCGGGGATCGAGCGCGCATTCCTGGCCGCGTTCGGCGAGGATCGCGTCGAGTGCGGCGAAGGTCGTGCCCGCGCCGACCGTGATCGTCATGTCGGCCGGCTCGTACGCGAGCACGCCCGCGGGCGCGCGGACCTCGACCGCACCGATCGGCGGCGGTCCGCCGACCTCCCACTGCGTGCGCGCCCCGACCGGGGCGACGACGCGGGACGCGACGGGCGCCGCCGCGCTCATATCCACGCCCCGGCGGGGACGCGCTGCAACTCTCCGCACCGGCTGCCGCGGGGCAGCACCTTTTGCGGATTGGCGACCCCGTCGGGGTCGAACGCGTCGCGGAGGCGAGCCTGCGCGTCGAGGTCGTCGGGCGAGAACATGCGCGCCATGAGGTCGCGCTTTTCGATCCCGACGCCATGCTCGCCGGTGAGCACTCCGCCCGCGGCGAGGCACGCGTCGAGGATCTCGGTGCCGGCGGCGTAGACGCGCTCCCAGATGCCGTCGTCGCGCCGGTCGAACACGAGCAGTGGGTGCAGATTGCCGTCGCCGGCGTGGAACACGTTCATCACCACGAGGTCGTGGGCGGCCGCGATCTCGTACACGCGCCGCAGGACCTCGACGAGCTTGGTGCGGGGCACCACGGCATCGTGCAGGTAGTAGTCGGGCGCGATGCGTGCGATCGCGCCGAACGCCGACTTGCGGCCCTTCCAGAGCAGCGCGCGCTCGGCTTCGTCCGCCGCGACGCGCACCAGCGACGCGCCGTTGGCACGAGCGACCGCTGCGATCGCGTCGACGTACGTCTCGACTCCCGCGTCGAGACCGTCGACTTCGACGAGGAGGACGGCTTGGGCGTCACGCGGGTATCCGGCGCCGACGAAGTCCTCCACGGCCTGCGTGATGCGGGCGTCCATCATCTCGAGCGCGGCCGGCAGCACCCCCGCCGCGATCACGCCGCCGACCGTCGCGGCCGCGGCCTCGACCGAGTCGAACGCGGCACAACATCGTCGCGACCCGCGGCGCGTCGGGCATGAGTCGCACCGCGATCCGGGTGGCGATCCCCATGGTGCCCTCGGAGCCGACGAAGCAACCGCGGAGGTCGAAGCCCGGGGCGTCGGGTTCGAGCCCTCCGAGCCGGGCTTCGGTGCCGTCGGCGAGCACGACGTCGACGGCGAGCACGTGCGCGGAGGTGACGCCATCGGCCAGGCAGTGTGGGCCGCCCGCGTTGGTCCCGACGTTGCCGCCGATGGTGCACGCCTGCTGGGAGGACGGATCGGGGGCGTAGTGCAGGCCGAGATGACTCACGGCGCGAGTGAGGTCGAGGTTCAAGACCCCCGGCTCGACCCACGCGACCCTCGACTCCGCGTCGATCTCGATGACGCGGTTCATCTGGGTCGTGACGATGACGACGGGTTCGTCGAGCGGGGTCGCACCACCCGCGAGGCCGGTCCCGCTGCCGCGTGCGACGAACGATCGCCCGTGCCGCCGCGCGACGCGAACCGCGGCAGCGACCTCCGCGGCCGAGCGCGGAAAGCACACTGCGCCGGCAGGGCCGACGGCAACGCCCGCGTCGCGCGCGTACAGCGCAAGCTCGAGTGGTTCGGCACTCGCACCCTTCGGGCCGACGGCGGCGCGCAGGTCGGCGAGAAGTAGCCCGAGTTGTTCGTGTGCGGGGTCGGCGTGCGCGATACGCGGGATGCTACCGACTAGCGTCCCTGGTCATGGTGGGACCGACACGCGAATGGATAACGATCCCGATCCCGGGCAAGGAACGCCGGCAATGGCAGGTCGACGTCACGTTCTTGGCGTCGTCGTGGCACTGCATCTTCGGTCAGGGTTGCCAGGGCGTGCTCACCGAGCCCGCGCCCGAGCTCGTGCAGGGCTGCTGCTCGTACGGGGCGTATGAGTCCGAGAAGAAGGTCAAAGAGAGGGTCGAGAAGCTCGCCAAGCGCCTCGGCGACGACGAATGGCAGTTCAAGGACGTCGGGCTGAAGAAGGGCGTCTGGGCGAGCGCGAGGAAGGACGAGTGGCGCACCCGCCTGCACGACGACGCGTGCGTGTTCCTCAACCGCCCTGGTTTCGATGCCGGTCCCGGCTGCGCGTTGCACCT
Source organism: uncultured Actinomycetes bacterium (assembly GCA_963761055.1). Lineage (GTDB taxonomy): Bacteria > Actinomycetota > Acidimicrobiia > IMCC26256 > PALSA-610 > PALSA-610. Next base: position 229,489 of record CAVXFO010000005.1, read on the forward strand.
CCACGCGATGAACACCGGCAAGCACTTCAGCGACACCAAGCCCACGGTGTGCTGGCAGTTGCCGCTCCGGGCCGTCGACCGCGACGAGGAAGACGAGTCGGTGACGTCGGTGCTCACCGAGTTCGGTCGCGACGGCTGGGGTGAGGGCGGCGAAGAGTTCGCGTGGTGGTGCACCGAGTCGAAGGACGCGTTCACCGGTGGCGAACCCGTCTACAAGTCGATGGAAGCCGAGCTGCGCAAGATGCTCGGGAATGCGGTGTACGAGGAAGTGGCGAAATACATGGACGTCCGGATGACGTCGGGCCCGCCGCCCATGCCGCACCCCGCGGAGGTGCCCGTCTCGCTCGGACGCACCCGCGTCCGTCGTCCGTGACCGGCGTCGCCTCCCTGGTCGACGATCTCGAAGCAGAACAGCAGGCACTTCTCGACGTCGTCGCCGGACTCGACGCCGATGCCTGGTTCACACCGACGCCGGCGTGGGGCTGGGACGTCCGCGACACGATCGCGCACCTGGCCGACACCGACGAAATGGCCGTCGACACCGCGCTCGCAGGGCCGTACGCGATCAACGACGTCGTGCGGCGGTGTGCGTCCGCGGCCGACGTCACCTACCTCGGGGTGCTGAAGGGGCGCTCGCGCTCCGGGTCCGAAGTTGCCCGTTGGTGGTCGGCCACGGCCGCAGCCGAGCGCGAAGTGCTCGCGGGTCTCTCTCCCGACGCCCGGGTTCCTTGGGGCCTCGGGATGCGAACGCCGTCGTTCGTCACCGCCCGGCTCATGGAGACATGGGCCCACGGCCTCGACGTGCGGGCCGCGCTCGGTATCGAGGCGGTCGACTCCGACCGGCTGGCCCACGTGGCCTGGCTCGCGACCCGGAGTCTCCCCTACGCCTACACCGTCGCCGGTCGGGAGCCGCCGGCGGAACCGCTGCGGGTGGAGCTGACGCTGCCCTCGGGCGAAACCTGGACGAGTGGGCCGGACACCGCGACCGACCGCATAGCGGGCACAGCGGGCGATTACTGCCGCGTATTCGTGCAGCGGCGTCGATTTGCCGATACGAATCTCGTGATCGAAGGTCCCACGGCTGTCGGCGCGATCTCCGTCGCGCGGGCATATCTCTGACCGATGCCGCTCTTCTCGTTCGAGGGACTGACCCCTCAGGTGCACCCGGGCGCGTTCATCGCGCCGACGGCGACCCTCGTCGGTGACGTCATCGTCGAAGACGGCGCGTCGGTCTGGTACGGCGCCGTGATTCGGGCCGACTACGCCCCGGTCATCGTCCGGCGCGGGGCCAACGTGCAGGACAACGCCGTGATCCACGGTCCGCCCGGCCTCACGACCGACATCGGCGAAGGTGCAACCGTCGGCCACAACTGTGTGGTGCACGGCGCGATCCTCGGCGCCGGGTGTCTGGTCGCGAACGGCAGCGTCGTCCTCGACGGAGTGACGATCGGCGCCAAAGCGCTCGTCGCCGCGGGCTCGGTCGTCGCCGCGGGTACGACAGTTCCCGCCGGGATGCTGTTCGCGGGCTCGCCCGCGGCGCTGAGGCGACCGGTGAAGGGCACCGGCGCCGAGGTCTGGGTCGAGACGAATCCCGAGGCGTACGCCGAGCTCGCCCTGCGCCACCGCAGTGGCATCCGCTACGTCGACCCCACCGACGACGACGACTGACCCCGAAAACTCCACCAACAGTTGTCGAACTTCTCCGCTCCTGGTGCGGATATCTCCGACAACTGTTGGTGGGGTCAGCCGCGGGTGTAGACGCCGGCCCCGCCGTCGACGACCATCAGCTCGCCGGTCATCCACGACGACGCGTCGGAGACGAGGAACAGCGCGGCCGACGCGATGTCGTCGGGCACACCGAGCCGGCCGAGCGCGTGACTCCGCGCCATCGCTTGCTCGTTCGGCTCCCACAGAGCGCGGGCCATGTCGGTCTTCACGAGCGCGGGTGCGATCGCGTTGACCCGGACGCCGGGTGCGAGCTCTTGCGCAAGCTGGCGCGTGAGATGGATCAGAGCCGCCTTCGACACGTTGTAGGCGCCGATGAACGGGCCCGGCCGCAGCCCGCCGACCGAGACGACGTTGAGGATCACGCCGCCGTGCTCGTTCATGTACTCGTGCCAGGCCGCCCGCGCGAAGCGCAGCGGCGCGGTGATGTTCGCGTCGAAGACCTTGGCCACGGCGCCGAGGTCGGCATCCATCAGCGGCGCGAAGACGGGGTTGATGGCGGCGTTGTTCACGACCACGTCGCAGCGCCCGAGTTGCTCGATCATCGTGCGCACTGCGACGTCGGCGACGTCGGGGTCGCCGACCGAGCCCGGCACGGTCACGACGTGAGACCCGAGCGTGGCGAGCGCGGCTTGCGTCTCCGCGAGCTCCGCGGGCTTGCGGGCGACGACGCCGACGTCGGCGCCGGCGGCCGCGCACGCTTCGGCGATCGCGCGCCCGATGCCACGGGTCCCCCCGGTGACCAGGACCGCCCGCCCGTCGAGGCGGAGCGCGGTCGCCGGATCGATCACAGGTAGAGCCCCGTCCCACCCTCGCTCCGAGGTGAAGCAACCGCGTGGACGTCGCGCTCGCGCAGGATGAGGTACTCCTCGCCTTGGATCTCGACCTCGAAGCCGGTGTCGGGCGAGAACAGCACGGTGTCGCCCGCCTCGACGGTACGCACGGTCGGTCCCGCGGCCGCGACTTCGGCCCAGACCAGCCGCCGTGAGACGTCGGCGGTCGCCGGGATCAGTATCCCGGCCCGAGACTTGCGCTCGCCCGCCTCTTCCGACTCCACGACCAGCAGCCGGTCGGCGACCATCCGGATCGAATGCTTCTCGTCGCTCGCGTCGACCATCGCGCGCAGGCTAATGCGGCGTCCCGGATGCCGGGTCGTGGCTGGCCCCGCAGCTAGCCTGCAACCGATGTCCGTGTGCTCGCCTCGCCGCTCGACCACCGGCACCAGGAGCGGGTGGGCCTCACTGGGCGCGGTGTTGGCGTTCGGACTCCTCATCGCCGCGTGCGGCGGCGGCGGGGGCGGTTCCGGGGTCACGAAGACCGCCACCGGCGGCAAGATCGACGTGAACGCCTCCGATCCCTTCAACTTCGACGTGAAGACGATCAACGCCTCGCCCGGTCCGCTGGCGATCACGCTGCACGAAAAGGGCGCTCAGACGCACACATTCACGATCTCGTCGAAGAAGTTCGAGATCACGGTCACGCCGTCACATCCCGAGGCGTCGGGCTCGGTGACGCTGGAGGCCGGGACCTACGACTTCAAGTGCTCGTACGACGGCCACGCGGCCGCGGGCATGGTCGGCAAGATCGTGGTGGGTTGAGAAGCGGCCCGGACCGGTAGATTCCTCACCAACGATGCTGCAGACCACGACCACGACCCCAGGCACGCTCGAGGCGCCGACCCGGCCCCGGCTCTCCCTGGTCGGTTCGTACATTCGGCTGACCAAGCCGAGAGTGATCGAGCTGCTGCTCGTGACCGCGGTCCCGCCCATGATCCTCGCCCAGCAGGGCCTCCCCCGGCTGAGCCTCATCGCGGCGGTCGTCGTCGGTGGCGCGCTCGCGGCCGGCGGTGCCAACACGATCAACTGCTGGATCGAACGCGACCGCGATCAACTGATGAAGCGGACCCACGCACGGCCGCTGCCGCAGGGCGAGATCGTCCCGTCCCGCGCGCTCGCCTTCGGGATCGTGTTGAACGTGCTCGCGTTCGCGCTCCTGGCCTCGGTTGCCAACGTGCTCGCCGCGTGCCTCACGTTGTCGGCGACGCTCTTCTACGTCTTCGTGTACACGCTGTGGCTCAAGCCTCGCACGGTGCAGAACATCGTGATCGGTGGCGCGGCCGGCGCGGTGCCCGCGCTCGTCGGGTACACGGCGGTGCGCAACGACCTCGGTGCGCCCGCGTGGATCTTGTTCGCGATCGTGTTCTTCTGGACTCCGGCGCACTTCTGGGCTCTCGCGATGAAGTACCGCGACGACTACGCGGCGGGCGGGTTCCCGATGTTCCCCGTGGTGTACGGCATCGAGCTCACCACGCGTCGGATCGCGGCCTACGCCACGATCACGGTCGCCCTGACGTTCGCGATGACCCTCACCAACGATGTGGGCCGGGTCTACGCGGCGGCGGTCTTCGTGCTGGGTGCGCTGTTCGTCACCCGCGCGTTCGCCCTGGTCCGCGAACCGACGCCGCAGCGGGCGATCCGCTTCTTCGGCTGGTCGAACGTCTACCTGATGCTGGTGTTCGTCGCGGTTGCAGTCGACGCCCTCGTCCGCTGACAAGCCCTCTCCCCGCGGCCTGACGCGCGGCGGCGTCATCGCGCTCGTCGTGGTGTCGTTGGCGATCCCCGGCGGCTTGCTCGCGCTCATACTGCACCGCCACCACTCGTCGTCCGCGGCGGGGCCGGTCGTCACGCCGACGCGGGCCAAGATCGGGAACGTCGCGCCCGATTTCACCCTGACCGGCGTCGACGGACGCAAGGTCACCCTCTCCGGCCTGCGGGGCCGGATCGTGGTGCTCACGTTCTTCGCGTCGTGGTGCCATCCCTGCGAGGAGGACATGCCCGCGCTGCAGCGGGCCCAGGACGACAACGCGGGTCGGGTCACCGTCGTCGGCGTGAACTACCAGGATTTTCCGAACGACACGAAGGCGTTCGTGCAACGCCTCGGCGTGACGTTCCCGGCCCTGGTCGAGGACTCTTCCGACAACCCCGTTGCCCGGCAGTACGACGTGCACACGATGCCCGACACGCTGTTCATCGACGCGCAGGGCGTGGTGCGCGACCGCGTGTTCGGTCAGACGAGCACCCACGACCTCGAACGGGCATTGGGCGCGCTCCTGCACGCGTGAGCTACTCCTCCCAACGGAAGTAGCGGGCTGCGAGGAGCGGCGCGGCGACGGCCCAGGCGACGAGCACCGCGAACTCCCCCGCCGGAAAGGCCTGCGACGCGAGCACCGAACGCACGGTCTCCGAGAGCGCGGCCGCGGGCAGGGCCTTGGCGAAGTCCTGCATGGCGGTGGGGAGCTTGGCCAACGGGTAGGCCATGCCGCCGAGGAACAGCAACACGAGGAACAGGCCGTTGGCCGCGGCGAGGTTCGCTTCGGCCCGCAGCGTGCCCGCCATCAGCATCCCGATCCCGGCGAAGGCCACCGTGCCGAGGAGCAGCAACGCCACCGCGGCGAAGATCCCCGACGGCACGTGCCAGCCGATGGCAACCCCGACCACGACGACGAGGAGGATCTGCAGGACCTCCAACGCGAGCACCGTCGCGGTCTTGGCGACGAGGAGGCCTCCGCGCGACAACGGGGTGGAGCCGAGGCGCTTGAGCACGCCGTAGCGCCGTTCGAATCCGGTCGCGATGCCGAGCGAGACCATGGCCGCGGCCATCACTGCGAGGGAGAGCACACCCGGGACCAGGAAGTCGACGGGATGCGCGAAGTCGGTGGAGACCGCGTCGACCTTGGCGAAGAACACGAGGATCCCGAGCGGGATCGCGAGGGTCACGATCAGGTTCTCGCCCCGCCGCAACTGCAGCATGGTCTCGGCGCGTGCCTGTGCGAAGAGGGCCCGGCGCTTCACCGTTACCGGGCCTGCTCGGCGGTGATCTGCAAGAAGACCTCTTCGAGGGAACGGCGGCCCGCCTGCAGTGCGGCGAGCGTCACGTCGGCATCGCGCAGGTAGCACGCGAGGTCGGCGATACGGGCGGGCGTGCCCTCGGCGCGTACGACATACTCCCCGGCCCGGTCCTCGACCACGTCACCGTCGCCCAGGCCCAGGGCCTGGCAGATCGCGAGGAGGTCGAGGCCCGGTGCGGACGCGAACCAGATCTCGTCCACGATCGCGTGCCGGGTCAGCTCCGCGGGCGTGCCGAGCGCCGCGAGCTTCCCGCCGGTGACGATCGCGACGCGGTCGCACAGGTGCTCGGCTTCGTCCATGGCGTGGGTCGTCAACAACACGGTCACGCCGCGGTCGCGCAGATCGCGCACCAGCTGCCAGGTGGTCGCACGGGCGTGCGGATCCATGCCCGCGGTGGGCTCGTCGAGGAACACGACCTCGGGCCGGCCGATGAGCGCGCACGCAAGCGAGAGCCGTTGACGCTGGCCGCCCGACAACCGGCGGATCGAGATACCGGCCGTGTCACCCAACCCGACCGTGTCGAGGAGGGCGTGGGGCGACTCGGCGTCGTCGTAGTAGGCCGCGAACAGATTGAGCAGCTCGAGCGGCTTCAGCCCCGGGTAGAGGCCGCCCTCTTGCAACATGACGCCGATACGCGGCCGCAGGGCCGCCGCGGCGCGCACCGGATCGAGCCCGAGCACCCGCACGCTCCCCTCGTCAGGGGTGCGATAGCCCTCCAGCGTCTCGACGGTCGTGGTCTTGCCGGCGCCGTTGGGGCCGAGGAGTCCGAACACCTCGCCCCGGCCGACATCGAACGAGAGGCCGTCGACCGCTCGGATCGGTCCGTAGTGCTTCGCGAGCCCGACGACGGAGATGGCCGGTTCGGGGGCAGCGGCGGACATGGCGAGGCGAGGCTATCGGTCTCGCCACGCGACGTACGCGGCGAGCTCGTCGAGCCAGCCACGCGCGGCGTCGGCCAGCGGGGCGGTGAGGAGCGCCTCGCGGGCCTCGGTCACCAACCGCGCGATGTCGGCCTCGATCTGGTCGAGGGCGCCGGTGCGCACGAACACATCCTGGAGTGATCCGACGTCGTCGGCAGTCAGGGCCGGGTCGCCGAGACGGCTCAGCAGCTCTCGATCGGCGGTGCCGGCGCGGGCGAACGCGAGCGCGACGAGCGGGGTCGGTTTGCCTTCGCGCAGATCGTCACCGACCGGCTTGCCGGTGATCTCGGCGTCGCCGAACGCGCCCAGCACGTCGTCGCGGAGCTGGAAGGCGTGGCCGAGGGGCAGGCCGATCGCCGACAGCGTGGGCCCGAGGCGCTCGAGGCCGCCCTCGAGTGCGGCGCCGAGGTGCAGCGGCCGCTCGACGGTGTACTTCCCGGACTTGTACACGGCGATTCGGTTCGCGAGCTCGGCTTCGGTGCTCGCGGCCGCGGTGCCGGCGAGGTCGAGCGACTGGCCGACACAGAGCTCGACGCGCAGCTCGTCGAACACCACGTACGCGGAGGCGGGCATCCCTCGCATCAGTACATCGGCGTAGGTGAACGCAAAGTCGCCGACGAGGATGGCCATGCCTTCGCCGAACCGCCGGGCCTCACCCCGCCAGCCCGCGACTACGTGCCGCTGGGCGAACTGCGTGTGCACCGCGTCGTTGCCGCGGCGCATCTCGGATCCGTCCATCACGTCGTCGTGCGCGAGCGCGAACGTGTGCACCAGCTCGAGTGCCGCGGCCGCGTCGACCACACCGGGATCCCGGTCGTCACCGCCGGCGCCGACGAACGCGCAGTAGCAGAACGCGGGACGCAGCCGTTTGCCACCGGTGGCAACGAAGCTCCGGAGGGCTTCGATCGGCTCCGCGAGCCGGGCGTCGACCGCTCTCCAGCGGACCAGCTCCGCGGTCAAGAGATCGTCGATGCGCTGCTCGACCCGGACCGAGAACGGCGCCAGTGCCGCGGGAAACGTCGCCTCCTTCGGCCCGGTCGAGGTCATGCTCGGACGGTAGTCGCCTCCGGGCGGCGGGATCGGAACGCGACGGGTCGTACGCTGCGCCCCGTGCCGGTGTTCCTGTCGGAGATATGGCTACGCGACCTCGATGCGGCCGTGCGCGCCACGAGTGCCGTGTCGGCTCTCGCGCCGATCGTGATCGAGCAGGTCGTCAGCGCGGTTCCGGGCCGGGGCGAGGTCCGCTACCACTTCCGGATAGACGCCGCCGGCGCGAGCGTGGTTCGAGGTGCGCCCGAAGGTCCTGCCGATGTACGTCTCGCCACCGATTACGGCACGGCCACGGCTATCGCACTCGGCCGGGAGAACGCGCAGAGCGCGCTCGGCGCAGGGACGGCTCCGGCTGGGAGGCGACATCGACATCCTGGTGCGAGGCGCGGTGGCCCTGGCCGCGCTCGACGACGCCACGGCCGCCCTGCGCGCGGCCACGACGTACCCTTCGACCTAGATGTGGGGCGAGGTCACTCCCGCGGAACGGCTGCGATCGGTCACCCGGCGTAATGTCGACGACGATCGGCTCGCGGCCGCCGCGGCCGACACGCTCGCGGGCTTCTCCGATGAACCCGCGTCACTCGTCGTCGCGTGCCGGCGGGTGCTCGCGCATCACCCCGCGCACGGTGCCCTCTGGTGGGTGTGTTGCCGGATACTCGCCGCGGCCGACGCCGCCGCGGCCGCGCAGACCGCGATGCACGAGTTGGAAACCGATCGTACGGGCGATCGCCTCGGCGCGACGCTCCCGCTACTCGACGAGGGCGAGATCATCACGATCGTCGGTTACACGTCGACGATCGACGATGCGTTGCTCGAGCGCTTCGACCTCGACGCGGTCGCCGTGCGGACCCAGGGCGACGACCCGTTCGCGTCGCTGCGCCGTCGCCGCAGCGATCACGCGGTTCGTGTCGTCGATTCGTGGGATCCCGTGCTGGAGCACACGTCGCGACTCCTCGTCTCCGCGACCGCGATCGGCCCCGAGCGCGCGCTCGTACCCCGCGGCGCGACCGAAGTCATCGATCTGATCGGCGTCGGGGCACGCGAACTCTGGTTGGTCGGCGGGGTGGGCCGGGTCCTGCCCGCACGCGTGTACGAGATGGTCGTGTCGTCGTTGCCCGAGGAGCACGACTTCGAGGAGATCTCGATCCAGCGTTTCGACCGTATCGCCGGTCCGCGCGGACTCGAACGACCCGCCGACGCGACCGGGCGTATCGATTGCCCGGTGGTCCCCGAGCTGCTCCGCCCGCTCGGCTAGCTCCGCGATGACGCTGACCTGCGAGTGGCGCGGCCATTTCGGGAACACCGAGATGAACCTGCTCCACGCGCAGGCATTCGAGACGCGCGTCTTCAGCAACACCGAGTGGAACTGGGAGCAGCAGCTCACCGAGCACAGTCTGGGCTGGGTCGTTGCGCGTGACGAGGGTGCACTCGTCGGATTCGTCAACGTGATCTCGGACGGCCTCGTGCACGCGTGGCTGCAGGACACCATGGTCGGTCCCCGCGGGCTCGGCATCGGCACCCAGCTCGTCGCGATCGCGCGTGAGGGCGCCCGGGCCGCCGGCTGCGAATGGCTGCACGTCGACTTCGACGAGCACCTCCGCCCGTTCTATTTCGACGCGTGCGGATTCACACCGACAACGGCGGGCTTGATCGCGCTCCAGTGAGCGCGCGGCTACACGTCGATGATGTCGTCGGGGCCTTCGAGATGCGTGGTCCCGCCCGGACCGCCGAGGCCGGGACCACCGAGGCCGGGACCACCGAGGTACGTCACCCGGCCCTGGAAGCGCCGCTTCGCCGTGCCCCGGGCGAGCACCCGGGTCGGGGGAAACAGCAACAGCAACCCGATGACGCCGGTCACGAATCCCGGCACCACGAGCAGCACCCCGCCCGTCAGCACGAGGCCACCGTCGATCAACTCGTTCGTCGGCATCCGGCCCGCGCCGAGCTGCTGACGGATCCGGGAGATCACCCCGAAGCCGGCCGCCTTCGTGAGCCACACCCCGGCGATCGACACCAACAGCAGCAGCCCGATCGTGTTCAGCCCGCCGATCACGTGGCTGACCTGCACCGCGACATATATCTCCACCAGCGGGATCACGATGAACAACAGGGCAAACACTGCCATCGCGCGATCGTAGCGATGCGCCCCTAGGGAGAAGTCCGCGCGCCGGCCGTCACGCGCGCGTCCGGGCGGTGGGCGGAGTGTGCGTTTGCGGGTTTCGGGGTCGGGTGGTCCGAGGAGCCAGCCGCTCGTTTTGAGCCGGTGGTGGCGGTAGCAGAGCCAGCACAGATTCCTGTATGACGTCGGGCCGCCTTTGGCGTGGTCGTGCACGTGGTCGCGTTCCAGGTAGCCGCGGTGAGTGCAGCCTTCGGCGTCGCACTCGCGGCCGCCGACGAGCAACGCGGTCATGAGCTCGGCCGGGATGGGCCGGCCGAGGTGCGCGACCGTGAGAATGTCCTTGCCCTTCTTGATGATCGCGGTGAGAAACGCCGAGCCCAGCTGCTCGCGCACCCAGTTCACGTCGACCGGACCGACCCCTGGGATCTCGCATACCTCACCGGGCACGAGCTCGCCGCTGTGCAACGTCTCGTGCCCGACGACGATGTGCAGGGTCACGTTGCTCGCCGGCCGCGTCGGTGCGGCCGGATCGTCGGACCGGTCGAGGATGAAGCCGGCGACCGCGTCGTCGGCGTAGGCGTCGTTCGACTCGTGATTGGTCCCGGCTTTGTGGGCCCGGAAGATGCGTTGCACCTCGTTGTCGAGGACGACTTTGAGTTGCCCACCAATCTCGGGGGCGAAGCGGAAGCGGCCTGCCCACATGCCGTCGCGGTCGGTCCACGACCGGAACTCGCGTTCGCGATGCTGACGAACGCCTCGTGCCTTGGGATCTTCGACCGCAGCGCGTGCCTGCACGCATGCGTCGCGCAACGGAACCAACCCGCGTTTCGCGGCACCCAACAGATCTTGTTCCGCAGCGGGATTGATCGTCGCCGCGTCGGCGATCAGCGTCGCTTCCTTCGCCGACAACCGCCCGGCGCGCACCGCCGCCTCGGCGGCCGGCAACTGGTCGAGCTTCTTCGCGGTCTCGACCGCCGAACGAAATTCACCGGTCGCGACCCCGAGCAAACGGGCCGCTGCGCCGCACCCGTTGTTCGGTGTTGTCTCCGCGACTCGCCGCGCGGCTTGGCCGATCATCCCGTCGACGACTCGCCGGATTGCGCCCAGCTGGTCGACTACTCGCGTCGCGGCCTCGGGAGAAAGCGTGTTCGCGTCGAACTCCAGTGCAACCGAGTTCAACGTGCTGCGAGCGGTGTCGAGCGAGGCGAACATGTGTATTGCGTATCCGCTTAAGTGAAGTGACTCCACTCGTCGTCGAGGGTCCAGTCCCAGTCGCCGACGAGGGTGTCCCACGGATGCGGGTCCGTTGCGACGGCTTGTTGCAGGAGCCGGTAGAAGAGCAGGCCGCGGCTGCGTGAGTTGCGACGGTTGAACCGGAAGGTGAACTCGTCGAGGTAGTAGTCGAGGTGCTTCGTCGAGATGCCTTGGTGCAGCGTGCCGGCGATCCAACGTTTCAGCAGTGACGCGACGCGATGCACGCCGGGCATGTGGACATGCGCCGGGTCGTCTTCATGCACGAGGTTGACGGCCATGTGCGAGTAGCCGCGATTGGCGATGTCTCGATAGGCAGGGAGGCCGTCGGTTCGGATCGTTGAACCGGGTTCCACGACCGTGGTGATGAAGTTGCAGAGGTTCGCGGTGGTCGCTTCGGGGATCAACGCGAGCCGAACCCGGCCGAGCTTGCGAGGCGCTGTCTGCGACTCGATGCCAATGATGACCAGGTCTTTTGTGCTGCCGCGACCGTCGACGCCTTCTTGGCGGCCCCCGACGTGGGTTTCGTCGACTTCCACGCTTCCCGACAGCATCTCGCGATCCCGCCGGACCATCGCACGTCGAAGTTTGTGCATCCACGCCCACGCCGTTTCGTACGAGCCGAAACCGAGCACACGCTGCAGACCGAGCGCGGAGACGCCGTTCTTCTGCGAGGTCACGAACCACACCGCTGCGAACCAGGTCGACAACGGCATCTTCGAACGATGGAAGATCGTTCCCGCCGTCACCGACGTCCGCCGCTGACACGACGTGCACATCCACAAGCCAGTCGCAGTGCGCCACGAGTCTCGAGCTCCGCACGCCGGGCACACGAACCCGTCCGGCCAGCGCAACCGGGCGAGATACTCGACGCAGGCGGACTCGTCCGCGAACCAGGATTGCAACTGCTGGAACGTCGCCGGGTAATCCTCACCCGAAACGGGCCGCTCGACGCTCACACAACCAGGCTACTTCAGTCATCCAGATACGCAGTACATGTGTTCGCATAGTAGCAGAGACAAGGTCGAGAGAGAAGAAAAAGCGCCTATTTCCAAAGACTTTTTTGACCAACAAGACAGCCGCGCGGAGCGAGCCACAGCCAGCCGGGAAACCCGGACCGCCTCGTCGTAAGAGCCGCCCTTTCCCTAACCTCGCGCGATGCGCCCCCAACCCCTGATCGCCGTGCGCGACCCGGAACGCGAAGAGGTCCCCGACCGAAGCCGGGGACCTCTCCGAATGTCAAATGAAGATGATTCTTGGGATTAGTTGTTCCGCTTCGGAAGCTGCATCGCATCGTCCGGACGTTTGTCGTCCGGCGTGATCTCCCACTCGGAATGCGAGTGATAGTCACGGAGCCACTCCCTCGCCAGAACTGCGAGGTCGGGAGATGTCAACTGTTCCTGCCTTTCTTCGCCCCACCGGGTGATCGGCATCGGCGGTCGGAACGCTTGACGAGATGCGACGAACTTCACCCGGCGAAGTCGGCGCCGAAACGTCCGAGAAGCGCGCGATATCGGTCGTGACCGGTCAGAACGCCCCGCCGTCGACTCCGATGCGCTGGCCGGTCACGTACGAGGCGCGATCGGAAACGACGAAACGCACCGCCTCGGCGACCTCCTCCGGCGTGCACACGTGACCGAAGGCGCTGCGAGCGTCCATCGAGTGGATGTCGTCGACGCCGAGGGCGCCTTTCACGAGCCGGCGGCCCATCTCGGTGTCGACGAGGCCCGGCGCGACGACGTTCACGTGTATGCCGTGGCGCCGCTCCTCTTTCGCGAGCGTCGCCGACAGCGCTTCCAGCGCCGCCTTGGCCATGTTGTACGGCGCCGAGTTGGCCGCCATGTGCAGTGTTGCCGCGCTCGAGATGTTGACGATGTCACCTCGGGCCTGCCCACGCATCGACGGGAGTACCAACTTGCTGCACGACCACGCGCCGATGGCGTGGGTCCGGATCACGCGGTCGAGTTCAGCCGGCTCGGTGTCGGCAACGGCCTGCCCGCGCGACGCATTGCCCGCGTTGTTGACGAGGATGTCGATGTGACCGAAGTCGTCGATCGCCGCGTTCACCATCGTCTCGCACTGCGCATAGTCGTCGACCGACGCTCCGTACGCGCGCGGCCTTGCGGCCGAGCTTCTGAATCTCCGCCACCGTTTCGCGCGCGGACGCTTCGTCCTTGCGGTAGTTGACGGCGATGTCGGCGCCGTCGGCGGCGAGGCCGAGCGCGATCGCCCTCCCGATCCCGCGGCTCCCGCCGGTCACCAATGCCACGCGTCCGTCGAGCATCGTCATCCCCTCGTTGCCACGCACCCGTCAGCCGTCGGTGAAGCGGGCCGGGCGTTTCTCCACGAACGCGGCCATCGCCTCCGTCAGGTCGCCGGTAAAACTCGACAGCACCTGAGTGCGGTTCTCGAGGTCGATCCCGGCCTGCAAGCTGCCGATCTCGAGCTGACTCCACATGACCTCCTTGGTCATGCGCACGCCGAACGGGCTGTTCCCGACGATGAGCTCCGCCGTCTGCAGCGTGGAGGCGACGACGTCGGCGTCGGGAACGACCCGCGTGACGAGCCCGATGCGATCGGCTTCGGCCGCGTCGACGAGGCGGCCGGTCAACAACAACTCGAACGCCCGGGACGCACCGATCAGGCGCGGCAGCATCCACGACACGCCGATGTCGCATCCCGAGAGGCCGACGCGGATGAACGCGACGTTGAAACGGGCGGACTGCGCGGCGATGCGGACGTCGCTTGCCAGCGCGAGCGCGAGACCGCCGCCGGACGCGGCGCCGTTCACCGCGGCGATGATCGGCTGGGGCATCGACCGCATGCGCGGAACGAGACCGGCGATCAACTTCTGCACAGTCATGCCGGCCTGGGCGCGACCGCGGCCGGCGGTGGTCGGCGGGCTCGCGCCTTCGGTGAGGTCGAGACCGGCGCAGAAGCCGCGTCCGCATCCCGTGAGCACGATGACCCGGCACTCGCGATCGGCTTCGAGCTCGTCGAAGCGGTCGTAGAGCCCACGGACGAGCTCGTAGTTCATCGCATTGAGGCGTTCCGGACGGTTGAGCTTCAGCACCACGACGCCGGGACCGCCCGGTTCGACGACGATCGCGTCACCCATCGCCTACAACCCTCTCTTCGCCGCGAGCGCGCCGGCCCGTTGGCCGAGTCTCGGCGATCCGAACCGGGTGCACCAATCAGCGAGCTCGGGCCGGGGACCTCGCCACTCCCACTCGTCGACGGTCCCGACGGGCGCGTCGACGCGGAGCGTCGCGAGCACCTTGAACCGGGCCGCGACACCCCGACCGGCGGCGAGCGTCGCCGCGAGCCGGCGGCGCCGCGCACGCCGGGAACGTCCCACGCCCGGGGGTCGTCGGGGATCTCCTCGAGATGTCGGTAGCGGCTGAGCAGCGCGGCGGCCGTCTTGGCGCCGAAGCCCGGCAGACCGGGAAAACCGTCGGCCGTGTCACCCACCAGTGCGAGCCAGTCGGGGATCGACTCGGGCAGCACGCCGTACTTCTCGCGCACCCCGTCGGCGTCGAGCAGTACGTCGCGTCGCCGGTCGAGCTGGAACACCTTGCCGCCCACGCACTGGCCCATGTCCTTGTCGGGTGTGCAGATGATGACCTGCTCGACGCGCTGGTCGTTCGCCGCGACGACGGCCGCGGCGCCGAGCGCGTCGTCGGCCTCGAACTCCACCATCGGCCATACGGTGACGCCGAGCGCGGTCAGCGCGTCCTCGAGCATCGGGAACTGGTGCTCGAGGAGCGGATCGAGGCCGGAGCCGTCCTTGTACGTCTCCCACAAGTCGTTGCGGAACGACTCGATCACGTGGTCGGTTGCCACTCCGAGATGAGTCGCGCCGTCCTCGAGCATCGTGAGCATCGACGACACGACGGCCCGGGTCGCACCGACCTCGATCCCGTCGTCGTCGAGGTGGCCGGGGCGGGGCGCCAGGTACTGCCGGAAGAGCTCGTAGGTTCCGTCGACGAGGTGGACACGCACCTCGCGAGCCTGTCATACGGGGCGAATCGTCCGCCGGAAATGGGGCAGCGGTCACATCCGGTACACCCGGCATGTCGTCGCGCCGAAGACCGCACCGTGGGTGGAGGACATCAGGTACGGGAGTCGGGCGTCGATCGGGCGGCGCTTGCGTACAGCCTGTTGCCGTTGCGCTTCGCCGACGCCATCAACGACCACTTGACCATCACGGAGCGCAAGGTGCTCCGGGAGGCCACGGCGCGGGTCCGCGACGCCAGCGACCAGGCACGCATGGAGGCGATCCGGGCGCTCGTCGCTTCCGTCCGCCGGGGAGTCGTGTTCCCGCGCCCGGCTGCGCACGACGACGCCAATTGCCCGTTCGCACCGGTCGGCAACCATCCCCGTGGGCGGGTCATCGAGGTTCTCGAGCGGGTGGCCCGGCGTGACGGGCTCGAGGCCGTCGTCACCCTCTGCCACCTGCGCGACGAGATCCGCCAGGAGCTTTGGGACGGTCTCGCACCGCAGACGCGGGCCATGCTGCTCCCCCGGCTCGACCAGGTGCATCTGACTTCCGCCGCGACGTTCGCGCGAGTACGCCCGGGACATGAACGCCCGGCTCGCCGCGCGGCTATCGCGCTAATCGCGGGGCGTACCGACGCCTCTCTCGCAACGACGTCTATCTTGCAACGACGCCTATCTCGCGACGACGATGTTCGGCTTCGCGCTCGGCCCCGCTCACCCCCACGACCTCGGGCTCGTCGGCGACGCGGAGCTCGAGCAGGAGTTGCTGCACGCACGTGAACACGCACACCGCTCCGAACACGTGGAAGCCGACCAGCACCGCAGGAATCCGATTGAAGTACTGCACGTAGCCGAGCACGCCCTGCGCGGCCATCACGGCAACGGTGACCGACGCGACGTTCAACGCCCGACGCGGGGCGCGCACGCGCGCCAGCATGACGACGAGCACGAGTGTGAGTGCGACGAGGATGTCGACCGAGACACCGTGGATGCGCGCAACGTCGCCGAGCGGGAATCCGAGCCGGCGCGCTTGCGCGTCGCCGCCGTGCGGTCCGGCCGCGGTGACGAGTGTGCCCGCAATCACGACCCAGATCGTCAGCAGGTAGACGACTCGCGCGAGGTTCCACGTGTCGACCGGGACGGCGAGCCGGCGAGGGGCGTTCGCGGTGCTCGCTCGATGGTGCATCACGAGCGCGATACCGATGAGCCCGATCGCGAGCAGGAAATGGCCGGTGACGCTGACCCAGGCGAGCCGGACCTTCACCGAGATACCTCCGAGCACGGCTTCCGCCCAGAACAGTCCGAACATGACCCAGGCGAGACGGACGAGGTCACCGCGCTTGGGGCGCAGGCGATACGCACCGAGCAGCGCGAGTCCGATGGGGACACCGATAGCCCCGGAGAAGATGCGGTTGAGTTGCTCGATGGCTGCGTGATGGGTCGAGACGTCGACGAGTTTGGTGGCACTGCACGCGGGCCAGTCGGCACAGCCGAGACCCGAGTTGGTCAGGCGCACGACCGCGCCACTCACGATGAGCGCCGCGAGCAGCACCACGTTGACGAGGGTCAGGCGGCGTAGCGCAGCGGACGACAGGTGGGGCCCGCGCATCACCGCCAAGTGTACGAACGCGGACCTCGTGGGCTCGGAACGCGCCCCGGCCGGTTGCGTCGGGATCGGGCGATGCGGTCGACTACCGCCATGGCCACTGCCCCGTCGTACGACGAGTTCGCGCTCTTCCACGAGAACGCCGAGGAGTTCGGGATCCCCTGGACCGGACCGCCGGAGGTCCGCCGGGTGGAGGTGCCGACGACGGGCGGGACGATCAGCGCGTTGCAATGGGGAAATACCGCGCCCGAGCTCGTCCTCGTGCACGGCGGCGCGCAGAACGCACACACCTGGGACACCGTCGCCCTTGCGCTGAATCGCCCGCTGCTCGCGGTCGACCTCCCCGGCCACGGGCATTCGGCGCACCGCGAAGACCACACGTACTGGCCCGCCGACAACGCGGCGACGCTCGAGCAGGCGCTCCGTCACCTCGCGCCCGACGCGAAGGTCGTCGTCGGCATGTCGCTCGGTGGGCTGTCGGTGCTGGCGCTCACCGACCGCGCCCCCGACCTCGTCGGTCAGCTGGTTCTCGTCGACGTCACTCCCGGCGTCAACCGCGAGAAGTCGTCGGCGATCGCGCAGTTCATCGACGGCCCCGAGTACTTCGAGAGCTTCGACGAGATCCTCACGCGCACGATCCAGTTCAACCCGACCCGCAGCGAGTCGTCGCTCCGCAGAGGTGTGTTGCACAACGCGATCGAAAGCGGTGACGGCCGGTGGAAGTGGCGTTACGACCTCCCCCGGCGCGGCACCGGCGAGGGCGACGACGGCAAGGTCATGCCCGGACTCGACGACCTCTGGGATGCCGTCGCCAACGTGAAGGTTCCGTTCATCGTCGTGCGGGGGAGCACGTCACTCGTCGTCGACGACGCGGACATCGCCGAGGTGTTGCGGCGAAACCCCGCGGCTCGGATCGAGGTCGTCGACGGTGCCGGTCACAGCGTCCAGGGGGACAAGCCGCTCGAGCTTGCGGAGATCCTGCGCGGGTTGCTCTAAGGTCGTCGCCATGCTCGAACCGCTACCGGACTCCTTTGTCGCGGCCCGCGACGGGATGCACGCGCTCGCCGAGCACGTCCTCGCGCCCGTTCGCTACCGCGCCGACGGGCACATCGGGCTCCTGGCGACGCCGGGAGGGTTCGGCACGCCGATGTCCGGTGACGGCGAACGAGTCCGGGTCGACGGCATCGAATTGGTGCACGAGCGTCCCGGGACGGTCACCCGAGTGGGGATCACCACCCTCGGCGTCGCGGCCCAATTCGTCGGCGTCCCGCTCGGCGCACCGGAGGGGCTCTACCAGCCCGCCACCCCGTGCTCGCCCGATCTGCCGATCGGTCTCGACGCCGACGCGGCCCGCGTGCTCGCGGCTTGGATCGCGCTGGCCGACACGGTGCTGACGGAACTCCGCGAGACGTACGCCGCGCACGATCCGAGCGCGGCCGTGATCTGGCCCGAGCATTTCGATATCGCCTGCGAACTGGGTGAGGCCGGCGCCGGCACCCGCGCGAACTACGGCGCGTCCCCGGGCGACGCCGGGATCGCGCAGCCGTACTTCTACGTCGGGCCGCATGAAGCCTCCCGCCGGACGGGCACGCTCGGGGCGTACCCGTTCGGAGCGGCGATCACCTACGACGGCTTGAACGCGAGCAGCGACACGAAGGGTGCCGCGCTCGACTTCGTCCTCGAAGGCGCCGCGCTGCTCCTCGGCCAGCCCTGAAGCGGGGCACCTCGACACCGGTTGCTGATCTACGCTGGCCCCATGGCGCAGACCTTCACCCGTATGGACGAATCGACCGCCGAGCAGTGGGCGGTCATCGGCAAGGAAACGTACGAGCACCAGGACCGGGTCGCCGAGAGCGTGCTCGGGATGCTCCGGTCGCTGGCGGCGATCACCGACGGGTTCGCGGTCGACCAGCTGACGCATTCGCTGCAGACCGCGACGCGTGCCGAGCGCGCGGGCGCCGACGAAGAAGTCGTGTTCGCGTCGCTGCTGCACGACATCGGCAAAGCCGTCAGCGTGCCGAACCATCCGGAGATCGCCGCCGCGATCATCAAGCCGTACGTGCGCTCCGAGGTCTACAACATGATCCGCGCGCACCAGGACTTCCAGGGCCGGCACTATTACCACCACTTCGGTGGCGACCCGGACGCGCGCACGAAGTACGAGGGCGAAGCGTGGTTCGGTCTGGCGGCGACATTCGCCGACGATTGGGACCAGGTCGCCTTCGATCCCGACTACGACACGCTCCCGCTCGAGCACTTCGAACCGCTCGTGCGCGCCCGGTGCGCGAAACCGAACTTCTGATCAGTTCTCGCGCTCGGCGTCAGGCCGCTTCGTCGTGGTTCCCGCCGTCGGAGCGGTAACGCGCCGCGGCTTCCTTGTGGCGTAGCGCGACCGGGCGGTTGTCGACCGGGAGTCCTTTACGGGGGAAGACGACGGGCTGCGGATCACCCGGCCGGGTCCGGCCGCTCGCCGCGCGCCGGGCATCCGGGTCGGCGTCGTTCACCAGCCGGGTCGACTCACTCGTGTCGACGACGGTGCCTTGGAGCGCGGTTACGCCCTTCGAGCCGACCGCCTGAACTCCGGTTACCAACATGGGCCGCTCCGGCGGCCCGCCCGATCTTGCATCGTCACCGAAAGCCACATTCCTTGAGTGCCCAGGTTGCGCTGCCCGGCACGGGATGGGTCGAATGGGCGCATGCTGCTGCAGGACAAAGTCGTGATCGTGTCGGGAGTCGGACCGGGTCTGGGCCAGGCGAACGCCCGGGCGCTGGCCCGCGAGGGCGCCACTGTGGTGTTGGCGGCACGCAACGCCGACTACCTCGCCCAGGTGCAGTCCGAGATCGAGGCTTCGGGCGGTAAGGCGCTCGCGATCCCCACCAACCTCGTCGACGGCGCGCAGGTGTCCGCGCTGGTCGACGGCACCATCGACGCGTTCGGCCGGCTCGACGGGCTCGTCAACAACGCGTTCCGTATGGACACATTCGAGCCCTTCGACGCCGTCGATCTGGGCAAATGGCGCAAGATCTTCGAAGTGAACGTCTGGGGCGCACTCGGCCTGACCCAGGTTTGCATCCCGCACCTCAAGAAGGCCGCGGCCGAGAACGGCGACGCGTCGGTCGTGTTCATCATCTCGATGAGCATGCGCAACATCCGACCGCTGGAGGGTGGGTACTCGTCGTCGAAGGCCGCGGTCCAGACGGCGGCGAAGACGATGGCGGTCGAGCTCGGCCCGACCGGCGTGCGGGTGAACTGCGTCGCTCCCGGTTGGATCGGAGGCCCGAACGTCGAGACCTTCATCGGCTGGGAGTCTGAGTCGCGCGGCATCTCCCGCGACGATGTGCGCGCCGAGATCGAAGGTCGCATCCCGCTGCGCATCATCCCGCCCCAGGACGAGATCGCGAACAGCGTGGTCTTCTTCGTCTCGCCGTGGTCGAAAGTCGTCACCGGTCAGACCCTCGACGTCAACGGCGGAGAATTCCTCGGTGCCTGACGCGCCCGCTCGGGTCGCAGTCGTCACGGGCGCGTCGGCCGGGATCGGTCGCGCGATAGCGGTCGCCCTCGCCGGATTGGGTTGGACAGTCGCGATCGGCGCGCGCCGGGTCGCGCAGATGGAGGAGACCGCGAAGCTCGTCGCCGACGCGGGAGGGACCGCGCTCCTGCACGCGCTCGACGTCACCGATTCGGTGTCGATCGACACGTTCTGCGGCTACGTGAACGGGGAGGCGGGCACTATCGACGTGCTCGTCAACAATGCCGGTACCGCACTGCCGGGCGCGATCCACGATATGAACGATGACGACTACCGCCGCATCGTCGAAACGAACCTGCTCGGCCCGATGTTGTTGTGCCGCCGCATCGTCGGGCGGCTGCGCGCCGAGGGCAAGCCGGGCGACATCGTGTTCATCTCCTCCGACGCCACCCAACACAAGCGCCCGTCGCTCGCGCCGTATCTGTCGACGAAGGCCGGACTGGAAGCGTTCGCGCAGACGCTCGCGCTCGAATCGGAGGGCGTGGGTGTGCGGTCGTCCGTCGTGCGGGTCGGGCCGACGCTCACGGGCTTCGCCGACGAATGGGACCTGACGATCTTCGAAGAACTGATGCCGCGCTGGCAGCGGTTCGGCATTCAACGGCACTTCAACACGATGCAGCCCGAGGACGTGGCCCGGGCGGTGGTGACCGTGGTCACCGCGCCCGCACACATGTGGGTCCCGCTCGTCGAGGTGCAGCCGAACCCGCCGGTGGAGACGACTATTTGACCGCGACGGGTACCACCGGCGCGCCGACCGCGCCGGTCAGCGGCAGGGGCGGCGCGACCAGCAGGAAGTCGTAGCTGCCGTCGGCGGCGCAGTCGGCACCGAGCTCGTCGAGGTACCAGTTCTGTCCCTGGGCCAGGCCCATGTCGCGGAGCTGGATCATGTGCACCGGCATGAACACCTTCGGGTCCTCGCACGGGTAGCACTCGAAGGTCATCGTGTCGGTGGCGACGGCGGCGACGTCGTGATCGTGCAGCCAGGCGATCGACTGCGTCGACAGTCCGGGCGACGGCGTCGAGTAACGCTGCTTGTCGCCCGCGCGCAAGAAATGCATCTGCCCGGTCCGCACGAGGATCGCATCCCCGGACATCACGCTGACACCCGCGGCCGCCACGGCCGCGTCGAGGTCGGCGCCCGTGATCTGGTGGGCGTCGTCGAAGTGGTCGACGCCGTGGACGCGGGCGACGTCGAGGAGCACGCCGCGGGTGACGACAGGGCCGAAGTGCTCGATGCCGAGCCGGGCGGCGCCGCCTTCGGCGCTCACGACCTGGTTGGGCGTGTCGTTGTACAGCCGGCCGGCGTAGCCGACGTGCGCGATTGCGTCCCAGTGCGTGACGGCTTGTGATCCCATCGTGAAGGAGTCGTCGCTCGTCGTGAAGTCGCGGTCGTCGCCGGTGAAGGCGACGTTCACGGTGTGACTGCGCAACGCGGGATTGGTGCGCTCGGGCATGTGGACGTTGTCCCACTGCGGCCCGGACTGGTCGAACGGGAGCGCGAGGGAGAAGGTGCGCCCGGTGCGGGCCGCGGCGATACCGCGGAGCACGGCGTCGGGGCCGATGAGGTTGAGGGTGCCGCGCTGGTCGTCGGCGCCCCACCGGCCCCAGTTCGAGACGCGTGCGGCCAACTGCTCGAGATCGGCGGTGAGCGGCATGAGCGCACGCTAGCTTGCCGACGTGTCGCTTCCCCCGGCTGTCACGGTGCTCCCCGCGGGTCTTCCGGCGGGCGCCCGGACGCCGGCGGAGACCGATCCACACGAGCGCACGATCGTGGTCTGGCCCCCCGACCTCGAGCAGTGCATCTTCACGCCCGACCAACTCGGGGTCGCGCGCGCCGACTACGCGACGATCGTGCGGTCGATCGGCGAATACGAACCGGTCACGCTCGTCGTGGGGCCGGGTGACCGGGACAGCGCGCTGAATCTCGTCGGCGACGCGGCCGACATCGTCGAGGTCCCCGTCGACGATGCGTGGTTCCGAGACGACGGCCCGATCGTCGTGCGCGCGCCCGACGGCAGCCGCCATGCGGTGCACTTCCGCTTCAACGCGTGGGGCGACAAGCAGCCGCACGGCGCCGACGCGCGTGGCCGGCGCCGAAGTCGCCCGCCGCCTCGGGCTCCCGGTGCACGAGGTCGGGATGGTGCTGGAGGGCGGGTCGATCGCAGTCGACGGCCGGGGAACCCTCGTCACGACCGAGCGGTGCCTGCTGAATCGCAACCGCAATCCGGAGCTCGATCGAACTGGGATCGAGTCAGTGCTGCGCGCATCGCTCGGTATCGAGCGGATCGTGTGGCTCGCCGACGCGATCGCCGAGGACGACTACACCGACGGGCACGTCGACAACGTCGTCGCATTCGCGCCCGGCGGCACCGTATTGGTCCAAGGGTGCGACGACGACGGCAACCCGAACGCAGCGATTGCCGTCGACAACCGCCGGCGACTGCGCGTGGCCGGGCTCGACGTCGTGGAGGTGCCGGTCCTCCCCTACGCCGACTACGGCGGGCAGATGCTCCCGGTCCCGTACGTGAATCTGTACGCCGGGAACGGTTTCGTCGCGGTGCCGGTCAGCGGGCACCCTTTCGACGCGACCGTGCTCGGGCTCGTCGGCGAGCAGTATCCCGGGCGTGACGTCGTCGCGGTGCCCGGTGTCGTACTCGCGTACGGAGGCGGTGGCGTGCACTGCATCACCCAGCAGGTGCCCGTGTGATCGTCTCCACCGCGCTCGAGGTGTTGCCGTCGCCGGCGCGGGTGCGGAAACCGACGCGCGCGCCGTTACGAGTCGGACTGGTCCAGCTCGCGTGGAATGCCGACTCCGGCGAGCACGACGCGGCGATCGCGGAGGGGATCCGGCTCGCGGCCGGTATCGGCGCCCGCATCGTCTGCCTGCCCGAGCTGACGCGGTCGCGGTATTTCGCGGTCGAACCTCGCGACGGGGCCGGCCCGGCGGTCGAAGCGGAACCGCTCCCAGGTGGTCCGACACACGCGCTCGCCGCCCGCTGCGCGCGCGAGACGGGCGTGTTCGTGCATGCCTCGTGTTACGAGGCTGCGAGCGACGGTGGCCTCGGGTACAACACCGCGTTCGTCGTGGCGCCCGACGGCGAGCTCGTCGCGGTCACCCGCAAGACCCACCTCCCGGTCACCGCCGGCTACTACGAGGACACGTGGTTCCGGCCGGGCGACTCGAACTGGCCGGTCTCGCGGATCGAGGCCGGCGAGTTCGGGTTCCCGACCTGCTGGGACCAGTGGTTCCCGGAAACCTCGCGCTCGTTCGCCCTGCAAGGAGCCGAGGTCCTCGTCTACCCCACCGCGATCGGCTCGGAGCCCGATCATCCCGGCTTCGACACCGAACCGTTGTGGCAGCAGGTCATGACCGCACAGGGGATCATGAACGGCACGTTCATGATCGCGGTGAACCGGACCGGGATCGAAGGCCCGCTGACGTTCTACGGGTCGTCGTTCGTGAGCGACCCGTACGGGCGGGTCCTCGTGCAGGCGCCGAGGTCGGAGCCGGCGGTGCTCGTCGCCGATCTGGACCTCGACCAGTCGCGCGACTGGCTGGACCTGTTCCCGCTGCTACGGACGCGGCGCCCCGATGCGTACGGTCCGCTGACTCGACCTCGTTGACCCACCCTCGTTGATACGGTTCGTCGATGCCCGTCTCGGAGCACATCGACTGCATGGAGTGCGGTGGGACCGCACACCTCGCGGCAGTTGATCGGGCCCGAGGACGTGCTCGAGCCCGGTGATGTGGTCGTCTACCTCTGCGGAGAGTGCGCGCAGCGCTGGGACGTCGTGGTCGACGCCGACGACCTGATCGACTGATCTTCCCGGCGCACCTCGACGATCTTCGCGGTGCGAAACGACGCGACGCGCACCGCGAAGGAGGACGCGAGGCGGCCGCCGCCGTTGCGATCGAAGAACGTCGTCAACGGGCCTTCCTGCTCGTAGGAATCGGCGTCGTCGACAATGGTCGTCGTCTCGTCTTCGAAATGCACCACGAAGCTCATGATGCAAGCGTACGACGGATGCGCTGTGGATCGATAGAGAGCAAACCTGTGGACGACGTTGTGGACATCACCGCGTGGAATCGTCTTCGTGGTGGCGCTCGGCAATGCGGCAGTCGTCTGGTTCACGGGAGCGAAACGCGGCGTGCGCCGCGGGTCCGGTCGGTTCCGCGGCACCGGGCTTCCAACCGGCGGCGGTGGAAGCGCGCCCGCCCCGGTACCAAACTGACACGATGCGATTCCGAGCCGAGCACGAGTTTCCGGCGCCGCCTGTCGCCGTGGCCGCGATCCTTCGCGATCCGGCCTTTCATCTCGCGCTCGATCTGCCCGACCTCAGCCGCCCCGAAGTCGTCTCGCATTCGGCTACCGGCGCGGAGTGCGCGGTCGTGCTGCGCTACACGTTCGTCGGGCACCTCGATCCCGTTGCTCGCCGGCTCCTCGCGGGCGCAAGCTCACCTGGATTCAAGAGCTGCACCTCGACATGACCACGGGCACCGGGCGCTTGTCGTTCTCGGTCGAGGCCGAAGCCGACCGCCTCTACGGCTCCGCGGCGGTGACGTTGACGGCCTCCGGCGACGGCACCCGCCGTCGCATCGAAGGCGAGTTCTTCGTGAAGGTGCCGTTCGTCGGTGGCACCGCGGAACGCCGGATCGTTCCCGGGCTCGTACGCCGCCTCGACGTGGAGGCGGCCGCACTCACCCAAACGCTCACCTAGTGCGGTTGGTTCGCCGCGATGGACACCGATCATTCGTCAACGGACCGCGCGGAAACGGCGTGCTATCGCCGGTGCTATCGCCGGTGCTATCGCCGGTGCTATCGCCGGTGCTATCGCCGGTGCTAGCTGCGGTTCCTAGTGGTCCGTCTCCAAAATGCTGCGGTGGGCCGCGAACCGACTCGGGTGCACTCCTTCAGATCAAGGACGGCTTCACCAGCGCGGAGTGCTCGAAACAGCTAGCGACGAGAAAGCGGCGGCGCGGCGGCGCGTACAATTCGTGTGCTACTACCGGTGGTATCACGGGTGGTACCACCTGCGGTATCGCCGGCAGTATCACTCCGTTTCAAGGGTCCGTGATGGGCGTCTCCTGGACCGTCCCCACGGCGTCGCGACCCGCGCCAACGGTGTGCGGTTCGGGACCCGAGCCTCCAAGGAGACCCGGCCTGAACAACGTCATTAGGAACTACAGCTATGACTCCTTTTCCGGCCCCATGAGCCACATCTGGAGTGTCGTCCGCAGGGTGACATCGCTCCCTCGGCCTCGCCCGGGGGGCTCGTCTCGTCCGCACGGTTTACGGCGCCAGGAATTCCTGGGTGACGTAGATCGTGTTTCCGGAGACGGCGACGCCGACTCCGACCGCCGTGACGCGCGGGTTCAGCATGTTGGCCGCGTGCGCGGGCGAGTGTTCGAACCCGAGCTGAATCGCGCCCAGATCGTCGCTCGGTGACCCGGACCCGACATTCTCAGCGAGCATCGACCACGGCATCTCGATGCCGGCGATCAGGTTGGAGTGGCAGATCCCACCGCCCGGGCAATTCCCGCCGGCCATGTAGCTCGACCAGAGGACGGCCTTGTCGTCGAGGTTGTCGTACGCGGTCAGGGCCCCCAGACCGTGGCGGAGCCGGAACTTGTTGATCGCGGCGACGAACCGCAACGCCTGCGGGCTGATCGGCGCCGATGCCGACGCGACGGCGGCCGTCCGTGGGCCCAACCCGAGCACCGAACCGGCATCGCAACCGGCCAATCCGCCGGCCAGCACGAGGGTCGCAACACCAATGGCACAACGACGAAAAAGGCTTCCGCTCCGCTCGGACATGGGCATCAGTGATACTGCGCCAACCGCCGCAGATTACGGATGGGGTGCATATTGGCTGGTCAGAGCGCAGACGCGCCGGCGGATTTGCGCAGCGCCTCGTACCGGTCGCCGGGCAAAACGTCCGGCGGACGAGGCGTCCCCGAGTGACGCTTCCGGGCACTCCCGTCGGGGGAGACTGCCCACATGACGCTTCGCAGAGCAGTTGTGTGTCTCGCCGCGCTCGCGGTGACCCTGGCAGGAGGTGCGGTTCCGGCGTTCGCGGGATCGACCTGGCCGGTCTACAACTCGAACGCACAACGCACCGGCAACGACACGACCGAGCCGGCACTCCTCCCCGCGACGAAGGCATGGACACGTCAGCTCGACGGCGCCGTATACGCGCAGCCGCTCGTCCTCGACGGACGGGTCTACGCCGCGACCCAGAACGACACGGTGTACGCCTTGGACGCGCACGACGGCGCCATCTTGTGGTCTCGCCATCTCGGCGCGCCGATGGTCGGTGTCAGCGCGCAAACGGGTTGCGGCAACGTCGACCCCCTCGGCATCTTGTCGACGCCGGTGATCGACACGGCCCGTCACACGATCTTCGTGGTCGCGACCATCCAGGACTCCTTCAAGCACATCCATCACCAACTGATCGGTCTCGACACGCTCACCGGCACACGGACGGTCTCGGCGAACGCGGATCCGGGCGGCGTGCAGAACGCGTTGAACATCCAGCAGCGCGCCGGTCTCGCGCTCGGCAACGGTCGCGTGTACATCGGGTACGGCGGCTACAGCGGCGACTGCGGTCCGTATCACGGATGGCTGGTGTCGCTCAGCGAGAGCGGCACGGGCAAAGTCGCATTCAACGTCACACCCAGCGGTGGCCTGGGCGCGATCTGGGCGACCGGTGGCGCGACGATCGACTCCCACGGCCAGGTCTACGTCTCGACGGGTAATCCCGATCCCGCCGGCGACAACTTCGGCGAGAGCGTGCTGCGGTTCGACAGCACCGCGGGGATGCACCTCACCGGGTCGTTCAAGACCTTCCCCGGCGCCGACAACGACCTGTCGTCGGTCGCGCCCGTGCTCCTCCCGAACGACATGTTCTTCCAGATCGGGAAGCAACAGACCGGCTATCTCGTCGACTCGACGACGATGACGTTGTTGCATTCGCTCCACATGTGCGACGGCGTGAACGCGTTCGGAACCGACGCGTTCGACGGTTCGCATCTCTACGTGCCGTGCGTGAACCACATCCAGCAGGTGAACGTCGACGTCGCGCACCGCACGATGACGCTCGGTTGGACCGGTCCCGCCGTCAGCGCCGCGGGGTCCCCCATCCTCGCGGGCGGGAGCCTGTGGTCGATCGACCGTGCCTCGGGAACGATGTACGTGCTCGATCCCGCGAACGGTGCGGTGCGCACGACGATCGCGGTCGGCCCGGTCGCGGATTTCGCCGCGCCCACCGCTGCGCTCGGTCTCGTTCTCGTCCCGACCTTGACGGGGGTCACCGCGTTCGCGGGTCCGAACGGCGTACCACCACACGCGCCCGCAACGTGCTCCACCCAGACGAACCACACCGGCTACTGGGTCGTGGGCACCGACGGCAACGTGTTCCCCTTCGGGCGCGCGCCCTACTGCGGATCGCTCGCCGG
The DNA here is from genome assembly GCA_963761055.1 of uncultured Actinomycetes bacterium. Taxonomy (GTDB): domain Bacteria; phylum Actinomycetota; class Acidimicrobiia; order IMCC26256; family PALSA-610; genus PALSA-610. The sequence goes on from CAVXFO010000005.1 coordinate 257,053, forward strand.
CGTGCCCCTCGCGCAGCCGATCGTCGGCATCGCGGGCCGCTCGACCGCGGGCTACTGGCTGGTGGCGCGCGACGGCGGGATCTTCGCGTTCGGCACCGCGGCCTTCTACGGTTCCACCGGAGGCAAGCACCTGAACCAGCCGATCGTCGGCATGGCGTCGACGCCCGCGGGCAAGGGGTACTGGCTCGTGGCCCGCGACGGAGGCATCTTCTCGTTCGGTTCGGCGCGCTTCCACGGTTCGACCGGTGCGGTCCGTCTGAACCGCCCGATCGTCGGCATGGCGTCGACGCCGACAGGCCAGGGGTACTGGCTCGTGGCCTCGGACGGAGGGATCTTCTCGTTCGGCGATGCGCGGTTCCACGGTTCGATGGGCGCGAAGCACCTCAACCAACCGATCGTCGGTATGGCGTCGAGTCCGTCCGGCAACGGTTACTGGCTCGTCGCCGCCGACGGCGGCGTCTTCTCGTTCGGCGACGCGACGTTCCGGGGTTCGACCGGCAACATCCATCTCGTGTCGCCGATCGTCGGCATGCAGAGCCAGAGCACGGGCTACCGATTCGTCGCCGGCGACGGCGGAGTGTTCACGTTCGGTCTGCCGTTCAGCGGCTCCGCGGTCGGCTTCACCTCAGGCGCGGCCCGCCGTCGCGATCGCGCACGACTGACGACCGCAATTCGAACGACCGCTATTCGAACGCTTCCCGAGCCGGACCGGCCGCGGCCGCGACACTCCAGAATCCGTACGTTCCTTCGTCGAGCAGCTCGCGCGCGGCCTGGACGACCGCGCCGAGCGACACCGCGGTCGAAGGCGCTCCCGACCGAGATCCGGCGAACGCCCGCGGTCGCGAGCTCGGCGACGGGCGCGGTTCCCGGGAGCGCGAGAACATTCACCGGGAGATCCACCGAGCTCACGAGGCTGCGGATGTCGGAGAGATTCTGGACACCGGGCGCGTAGAGCACGTCGGCCCCCGCCGCCTGGTAGGCCTGCAGGCGCGCGATCGTGTCGGCCAGGTCGGGTCGGCCGTGCAGAAAGTTCTCGGCGCGCGCGGTCAAGACGACTTTCGGTCCCGAGCCGTGCGCGGCCGCCGCCGCGGCCTCGATACGGGCGGCCGTGGCCGCGATCTCGTAGATCGGGTCGTCGGCGCGGCGGGTGAAGTCCTCGACGGAGCAACCGGCCGCGCCCGTCGCCGCAACCTTGGTGACGTTGGTGGCGACACCGGCCGGGTCGTCGGTGAACCCGTTCTCGAAGTCGACGTTGAGCGGTACGTCGGTCGCGGCCGCGAGCCCGGCCGTGTGCGCGAGCGCTTCATCGAGCGACACCCGGCCGTCGCGGCGGCCCAGCGTCGCCGCGTGCCCCGCGCTCGTGGTCGCGATCGCGGCGAACCCGAGGTGCGCGAACAGCTTCGCGGTACCGGGATCCCACGCGTTGGCCAACAGGAGTGGCGTGTCACGGTGATGCAGGGCGAGAAATCGTTCGTACTTCCCTGTGGCTTCGTCGGTGTTCGTGCTCATGCCGCCACGCTACGACGAGCTCCGATCAAAGGGGAGGGCCGGTGATCAGCACGACCGAAGCTGTCCGGGATTGTCCATCGCTCTCGGTCCACCCCAGCTGGATCGTGTCTCCGGGCCGGCGCCGGTCGAGCGCGGCGTTGAGGTCGGCCAGTGACGCGATGTCGGACCCGTCGACCGCCACGATGACGTCGTCGGCGCGCAGCCCCGCGGTGCGCGCCGGGCTGTTGTTCCGGACCAGCCCGATTACCGCGCCGTGCACCGATGCCACCGACGGGGTCGACCGGACGGTCTTCACCTGCACGCCGAGGATGGCGCGCGGTCCGACGTGCACCGTCTCGGACGACTCCCCTGCGCGGATCTGACGGGCGATCGCGACCGCACGGTCGATGGGGATGGCGAAGCCGCTGACCGCGTGGCCCGGCATCAGGTCGCCACCGCTCGTAGCCGCCGCGGTGAGGCCGATCACGCGGCTCGCGCGGTCGACAACAGGACCGCCCGAGTCGCCCGGTTGGATCGCAGCCGAGATCTCGATCATGTCGGACAAGGTCTCTCGCTGCGAACCGAGACTGTCGGTGGCGGTCACGCGCTGACCCAAGGCGATGATCGTGCCCGCAGCCGCGGCGGGGGTCCCGCCCGCGCCACCCGCGTTGCCGATCGCGACGATGCTGTCACCGACGTGGGCACCCGCAGAGTCGCCGATCGGCGCGACCTGCAGGCCAGCGACCCCCTCGAGTTGCACGATCGCGAGGTCGTCGGTGACGTCGTAGCCGACGACGTTGCCGGTGTAGCGGGTACCGGCCCCGCCGACCTGGCCGGAGATGGCCTCCGCGCCGGCGATGACGTGATTGTTGGTGAGGACCAACCCGGTCGCGGTGAGGACCAGGCCGGTACCCGCCACCCGGCCCCGGCCGGCGGCCTGGGTGGCGGTGAGATCCACGACCGACGGGTCGAGGGTGTCGGTGACCTTGCCGACGTCGATGTTCGGCGCCGGCCGGCTCGACGCGAGCCGGTTCCCGGACGATCCGAGATACGCGGACGCGACGAGGATCCCGAGCACGACGACGAGCACGAGCAGGACCAGATGCGCGATCCCCGCCTCGTCCCGCTCGCATCGAACGCACAGCCGCTGCCGGTGCACGAACAGATTGTGCCCTTTTCCGCGAGGCGGGAAAGCACGCTGCAATCCTGCCGCGTTGCGGGGGCCGGAACGCTCCGCTACCAATGGCGGCGTGGGCGACACGGTGACATACGAGCTCGACGGGCATCTGGCCACGATCACCTACAACCGTCCGGACGCGTTCAACGCGATCAACGGGGAGATGCGCCGCGACCTGAACGACGCGTTCGCTCGGTTTCGCGACGAGGAGGGCGCCTGGGTCGCGATCGTCACGGGCGCGGGGCGGGCGTTCTGTGCGGGCGCCGACCTGCGCGACGGCGGTGGGTCCGCGGGCGAGTTCCCGGGGACGTTCTGGGAGAAGCCGACGATGAACTCCTTCGAGAGCGGGTGGGAGATCTTCAAACCGGTCATCGCGGCCGTCAACGGGTACTGCCTCGGGTACGGGCTCACCCTCGTCACGTGGTGCGACTTCGTCGTCGCGAGCGAACGGGCCGAGTTCGGGTTCCCCGAAGTACGTATCGGAGTGCCGACGATCGTCGGCGCGATCCGGTTGCCGCAGCGATTGCGTTGGCATGACGCGATGGACCTACTGCTCACCGGTGACCGCATCGACGCTCGCCGCGCGGACGACATCGGACTCGTAGGCACCGTGGTCGAGCACGACGAGCTCATGAACGAAGCGCGTCGGCTCGCGGCACGACTGCTGCAGGGCGCGCCCCTGGCTCAGCGCGCGATCAAAGAGATCGCGACCCGATCGCAGCACCTACCGATGCTCGACGCGATTCGGTTCGGGGAGACCATGCGAAAGGTCGCAGCGGCGACCGAAGATGCCGCCGAGGGTGGCCGCGCGTTCGCGGAACGGCGCCCGCCCCAGTGGCGCGGTCGCTGAGCTCCGGCCGAACCAGTTCCGGGGAATCCTCGAAGGATTCCCCGAGACGGGCTCGAACTAGCGGGCGGCGTACCCGCGTGCCGTAACCAGTGGGAGGTCGCGGTACGTGGCGATGCCGGGCGGAGCCGCGCACACGGCCGGTATCGCGTTCACCGCGGGCATCGCGGTCATGATCATGCCGAGGCCCATGTAGCCGGGTTCGTCCCAGCCGTCGGGCGGCAGGATTTGGAAGCTGCTGCGCACCTTGGGCTCTCCGTCGATCTCGACGAAGTAGCCGTGACGCAGCGGCCAGTCGGGCTCCATTGCCGAGCCCATCTTCCAGCGGTACGAGCACTCGATCACTCGCCGGTCGCCGACCGCGCCGAACCACGTGCCGCTGATCCCGGCGACGGTGCCGTCGGGGATCGTCATGAAGCCGAGATCCATCGTCTCGGTCGCGCGTGCGTACTCGGCGGTGAACCCGATCTCGTCGAAGGTCGACGCCGAGTCCATCGGCCATCAGCGCAACCGCGTCGCCGAACACCGCGGACGCCTGCTCCGTCCGGGCGAGGGTCGCCGGATCGTCGGGCTCGTGCGCGAAGCCGACCGACCGTTGGGTTTCGGCCGACGCGTAGCCCGTCGCGTCGACCGACTCGAGTACGCGGATCTGGTCGACGCGGTCGCAGATTCCTGCGCTGACCAGCCCGAAGAGGTTGAGGAATCCGGGATTCACGCCGCTGCCGAACAACGTCGACTTTCCGGCCCGCGCGGCGTCACGGAGCCGATCGGTGGCCCGCTCTCCCAGCGCGGGCCCGTGATGAACGCGGCAGTCGACGCGATGTTCACACCGGCGCCGAGGATGCGGTACATCTCGTCGACGTCGGGCCACATCGGGTTGTAGCTCACACAGTCCGGTCGCAGCGCGAGGAGCGCGTCGACGTCGCGCGTCGCGGCAAGCCCGATCGGATCGACACCGACCAACGTCCCGACATCGGCTCCCGCCTTGTCGTCGGACCACGCGTAACACCCGACGAGGTCGAGATCGGGATGAGCGATGATCGCCCGCGCGGCTCGCTGCCCGACATTGCCCGTCGTCCACTGCACCACTCGGATGGTCCTCGGCCGATTCGCCATTCCCGGAACGTAATCGTCCCGGCGAGTTGCGCGCCGCCGACGTCACGGGACCCGTGACTTCCGCCACGAACCGATGATGCTGCTTCACCTTTGGCCCCAGGCAGAACACAATCGGTACATGGACGGTCTGGTTTCGGGAAGTCGGGGCAAGTACCGCGTGAGTCCGCTCGCGCAATACGAACGGGCGCTGGAGACGGCAAGGGCGTTGCTGGCGCTACAGGTTTCGCCGACGGCGATCAACTTCGAGCTCCGCCGCGAGCACGAGTTCACCGAGGCGCAGGCGCTGGGAGTGATCCGGGAGGCGCAAAGCGGCCGGCCCGGGGAACTGGAGCCGGCGACAAGCGGCCGATGCACGTTCTGAACGCCCACGTTCTGAAGGCGGGTTCGCACACGAAGCGGTAGATGTCACATCACGGCGACGACCCTCGACGGGACCGTCGCTGCGGCAGATGATCGATGCGCCGTGAGTACAGCCGCACGGCGCTCCACACCTGTGGAGGTTGATCGGATGAGGCCCTCGCCCCCGCCAGGACGGCGAGGGCCTCACTCGGTCCGGTTACGAGAGGCCGAGACGCGCGGCCATCGCGGCACGGTCGCAGCCCCCGTACCGGCCTCCGACGTCAGCCGTTGAGGAGGGTCGCGATCACGTTGACCACGACCGCGAGGATCACCGCGCCGAAGAGGTACGCGAGCAGCGCGTGCCGGAGCACCGTGCGACGAGTCCGGCGGGCCTGGATGTCGGTGTCGGACACCTGGAACGTCATGCCGATCGTGAACGCGACATAGGCGAAGTCCTGGTAGTCCGGAAGCAGGCCGTCGGTCTTGAAGTCGATGCCACCGATCGGCGGGGTGTAAAACTCGTGCGCGTATCGCAGCGCGAACACCGTCTGCACCAGTGACCACGACGAGGCGACGGTGACCACGGCCACGACCGTCAACGCCAGGCGCCCGGAACCGTGGGCATGGTTCACCTTGACCAGGTCGAAGCCGACGCCGACGAGACTCGCGACACTCGCGCTCAACAGCAACAGTGAGGTCGGGACCCGGCCGGTGTCCTCTCTCGTCGCGAAGGTCTCGGTCTCGATCGGCGAGAACCGGCGAACTGCCGACCACACCCACGCGAGGTAGACGACGGCGACGACGTCCCAGCCGACGAGTGCGGCGAACTGCCACGGGGCGAATGCGGCCGTCACAGCCGCAGTGATCGCTCCGACGGCCGTCACGACCGACAACCGCTTCAGCGCCGAGGGGGCTCTCATCGCGGTCCAAACGTACGCGGCCGGCGCCGGCAAAGGGTGCACCGTGCCCGACTTCGCATCGGGATCTCAAGATGCGCCGAGGGTCGTCCGACGCATAGTCGTGACCGATTTGACGAGCCAAACGACCGCCCGTCCCGACGATACGTCCGGCCCGCACCCCGAGCCGCGGTCGGCCGCGCCGGCGCACGCGGCGACGTCGGCGGCCGCGGCTGCGGTCATCGCAACCGCGCCCCCGCCGCGGTTCCCGACCTCGGACACGTTCGCCACCCGTATGGCGTCATCTTGCGAGCACACGGCCGGGGCGGCGTGTACGACATCGTCGCGTACCCGGACACGCTCGTCCTCGCCGCGCGAGCAGTACCGATCCTGCGCTCATCGGCACGTTGGTGGGCGCAGTGGGCGCGTCGGTCGCGGGCGCGCTGCTCGGTGCGCGGATCGGTGACTGGATCGCGCGCAACGCCGCCGCCACAGCGCGTACACGACCTCTGCTACGCGACCCCGGAGCGCGTGTTCGGCGCCGATCGCCGGAACCGTTTCATCCGCGCCGCCGACGTCCGTGCCGCGCGGCTGAAGAAGTACGGGCGCCGCGAGTGCGTGCTCGAGCTCCGGATGCGGGACGGCTCACGCCGCCGGATCAGCTTCGACGACCGCCTCCCGTGCAATTCGTTTGCATTGCAGACGTTGCGGATCTCCCTCGGGCGCCGGCTGCGGGCCGAGAGCAATCGCTTCCGCGCCGCGACGGTGTTCATGGGCGGCCTCGTTACCATCGCCGGGCTCTTGTCGACCGCGCTCCTCGCCCACTTCCTCACCGGCACCCCCTTCTAAACCCCCGAACACCCCACCCACCCCGCCCACCCCACCAACAGTTGTCGGACTTCTCCGCCGGAAAGGCGGATATCTCCGACAACTGTTGGTGGAGATGTCCGCACGGAGTCGGGGTCCGTAACATCGGGGGATGGCAGCGCCCGGGTCGGCAGTGGCGACGGCCAAGCCGCGCTGGCGAGGGGTGTCGCACCAGGTCGCGGCGTTCGCGTTTCCCGTACTCGGCGTCGTGCTGTTCTCCCTCGCCGATTCGGCGTCGGTGCGCTGGTCGGTGGTCGTGTACACCGTCGGGCTGACGCTGATGTACACGACCAGCGCGTCGTATCACCGGGGCCGCTGGACCGACGACGTGCGGGTCCGGCTCCGTCGGCTCGACCACGCGATGATCATGGTCGGGATCGCATCGACGTACACGCCCGTCGCGGTCGCGGCACTCGATGCCGGGAGCGCTCGGATCCTCCTCGGCGTCGTGTGGTCGCTCGCCGTCGTCGGCGTGGTGCTCCAGATCCTTTGGCTCCACGCGCCGCGATGGCTCGTGGCCGGTCTCTACATCGCGATCGGCTGGACCGCGGTCGCGTTCACGCCGACGTTGTGGCACCACCTCGGTGTCGTGTCGTTCTCGCTACTGGTCGCAGGCGGCGTCGTGTATTCGGTCGGCGCGGTCGTCTATGCCACCAAGCGTCCCGACCCGTTCCCCGCCGTCTTCGGGTTCCACGAGGTCTTCCATGCGCTCGTCATCGTGGCCGGGTTGCTGTTCTACGCGGCGATCGTTCGCGTCGTCCTGACGGCGTGACAGGGGCAAGGTCAGCGGGCAGCACGACGCGTTCCTGATCGACGACGACTGACGCGCAGGGTCGTCCTTCGTCAGCCGCCGTCCGCGGAGAAGTGTTGGTAGTCGGGTGTCGCCGTCCAGCGGCCGCCCCATTGCCAGCCGATCGCGGCGAACGCGCGGTTCAGGACGCTGCCGGGTTCGGCCATGCCGGGCCTTACCGCGGTGCGATCGACGTACGCGGCACCGTTGGCAGGTTGCACGACTCCCCCTTCGACATACGGATTCTCGACGGTGTTCACATCGATCGCGGTTCCGTACGCGTGCGCCGACCAGCGGGGCGGCCCCGACACGACCGCGTCGCGGCAGTTGAAGCCCGACGTGTTGTCAGCCGCCATCGAGGCCGGATCACTGCCGCCGAATGCGTTCTCCGGTTGCATGCGGCGGATCGGGAAGCGCTGCTCGTACAGGGTGCGGAAGACTCCGATCACCTTGGGGGCCACCGACGCTGCGACCACGATCGCGCCCGGGTGGGCACGCCCGTCGAAGCCCCAGTAGGTCAGGTTCAGCATCCGCAGCTGCCCGGGACCGACGGGGCAGCCCGGCCGGTAGGTCGACGAGAGGTCGGCGGCGGTGACGGTCGAGATCGTCGCCAGGTAGGCGTCGATGCGCGCAGCCGTCGTGGTGGTCACGGTCGGCGGGCTCGTCGACGCCGAGGCCGACGACGTCGAGGTCGCAACAGGAAACGTGGCGGCGGTAGCGGGTGCGGTCGGAGTCACCGCGGCAAACGTGGTGCTCGCCGAGATCGGGGGCGTGGGCGTGCGCGCCGAGGATCCGCACGCCCCGAGTAGGGCGAACAGTGCCACTGGCGCGAACCGACGAGTGGACGCGCGCGGACCGTGCACCGTCTTTAGGCTACCGGTGTGCGTCGGAGATGGGTCGCGGTCGTCGCACCGCTCGTCGTGCTCGCCGCGTGCGGCGGTTCGGGCGCGCCGCCGGGGACAACCGTGTCGACCGCGACCGGCACGACCGTGACACGCGCGTCCACGCCGTCGACCACTCCCACCCCGGCGCGGCCGAGCACCACGACCATGATCCGGGCGACGCCAACGACGACCGCACCACCCTCTACGAGCCCGCCGACCACGACGGCTCCACTTCCCGCTCCTCCGACCGGCGATCAGCTCGTCGTCGTCACCACGTCTGCGTACGGGTCGAGCACGGCGACGCTCACTGCGTACGAGCACACCGACCCGGGTTGGGTCCCGCGCTTCGGACCCTGGCCCGCGCGCATCGGCCGCAACGGCTTCGCCCCGCCGGGGCAAAAGCGCGAGGGCGACGGTCGCACCCCGTCCGGCACCTACGGCTTCTCGTTCTTCTTCGGCATCGAGCCGAACCCGGGAGTCACATATGCGTACCGCCGGATCGACAGCACCGCACTCGTCTGGGACGACGATCCGCAGAGCGCGAACTACAACGAGTGGATCGACACCCGCGTCGCGTCGGGCGGAGTGCATCCCGAGCCGATGTACGACGCGCCGTTCTACGACTACGGCGCGGTCATCGCGTACAACACCGCCCGTACCCCGGGGCTCGGGAGCGCGATCTTCCTGCACGTCTCCAACGGCGGCTCGACCGCGGGATGTGTCGCGCTCCCCGTCGCTCAGCTCCTCCAGGTGTTGCGTTGGCTGACCCCCACCCGGAACCCCCACGTCCGGATGGGGGTCAACGCCCCCCGCCCCTGAAGTACCTCAGTGCGCGGCACCGAGGTGAAGATGCGCGATCCGGATCGCAGCCGGCCCGAGGATCACGACGAACAACGCCGGGAGGATGCAGAAGATGAGCGGGAACAACAGCTTCACCGACAACTTCTGCGCTCGCTCCTCGGCGTGGCTGCGGCGCTGGTCACGCGCTTCTTGGGCTTGCACCCGCAGCGTCTGCACGATCGGCACGCCGTAGCGGTTCGCCTGTCCGAGCGCAACGACGAAGTGACGGATGTCCTTGACGTCGGTGCGGCGTACCATCGCCTCGAGTGCATCCTGCCGGCTGGCGCCGAGCTTGATGTCCTGCATGACCCGGGACAACTCTTCGGCGAGCGGCCCGCGGCCGCTGCGAGCGGCACGATCGAGCGCGGCGTCGAGACCGAGACCCGCCTCCACACAGATCGTGAGCTGGTCGAGCACTCCGGGGAACGCCCGCTCGAGCTCCTTTTGGCGCTCGCGACCGCGTGCGCCGAGCACCAGATCCGGTCCGTAGAGACCGCCGACTGTGATCACGATGCCGCAGAAGAGCATCGACGTCGACGGATGCGATGCGAAGATCGCGATCCCGACGAGTGCGCCGACGCCACCGAGGACGAGCTTCGCCGCCAGCAGGCGCTCGATGGTCCACGCTGCGCTCGCGCCCGCCAGTTGTCGCCTCTTCTCGAGCCCCGAGACGAGCTCGGTCGGTGCGAGTCGACGCATCGTGCCGCTCAGCCAAGTCATCACCGGCTGGCCGATACGGGTCGTCACCCGCTGCGACAGAACGACCTGACGCTGATTCGGGACCGGTGCAACGGCAACGGCGAGGTTCGCCCGAACCGTGCGCCGGCGGCGCGTCGGGAGATCGAGTTGCAAGCCGCGCATGCTCCACACGAACAGCGGTACGGAAGCGATGGCTACCACCGCGAACAAGTACACGTAGATGGGCATATTCAGCTCCTAGTACTCGACTCGGACGAGACGGCGAAGCCAGAGGCCGCCGGCGATCATGAGTGCTCCCGCCAGGCCGAGCAGCACCTGCCCGCCGAGCGAACCCGTGAGCTGATGGACATAGCTGCGGTTCGCGACGCACATGTACAAGAACATGGCGATCGGGAGGCAGAACAAGACGATCGCCGAGATGCGACCCTCGGCGGTCAGCGCGCTGATCTGACGGCCGATCCGGCGACGGTCACGGATCGTCTCGGTCACGTTGTCGAGAAGTTCGGCGAGGTCCCCACCAATGTCGCGCTGGATCTCGATGGCTTCGGCGACCCACTCGAAGTCCTCGCTCCCGATCCGCTCGGCCAGGTTCCGCATCGCGTGCGGAAGGGTGTGGCCGAGTTGGGCCTCGAAGAGGACACGCTGGAACTCCTCTCGGGTTGGTGACTCCGACTCGTGCACCAGTGCGTCGATCGACTGCGGCAGACTGTGACCGGCGCGCAGACCTCCGGCGATCAGCTGCAGCGAGTCGCCGAGTTGGTCCTCGAAGCGCTTGCGGCGCCGAGTTCCCCGCACGGAGACCGTGACCGCGAACCCGATCGCGGTCAGAATCCCCACGACGATGGCCAGGAATACACCGCTCAGCGCGAGCAACAGCAACGTCGCGGCGACGACACTCGAGCCGGCGATCGCCGCGAACTCGGCCGGGCGCAGGTCGATGCCGGCACGTTCGAGGGCTCGGCCGAGGCGGCCTTCGCGGTCGTAGTTGTCGAGCGCCCGCTCGGCGAGAGCGGTCGCCTGGGTACCGAGCGCGGCGACCCTTGTCCGGGCCGTGGCTCGGGGCTTGATGCCGAGCTCGGCTGCGAGGTGGCGGCGACGCACGCGCGGCTTCACCAGCTCGAGAGAGAGCAGCGCCAAGGCGCCGAACAAGGCTGCCGCGCCCGCCGGGAGCGTCCAGGTGCCGGTCATCGCCGGGCCCCCGGACGCTGCAAGGTCGGTGCGTCGAGACCGAGGAGCCGAGCCGGGAGCTCGATCCCGACGTCGGCGAGCCGACCCGTGAAGCTCGGGCGCAGACCCGTCGGCATCAGCGAACCCAGGTGACGTCCGTCCGTGGTCATGCCCGCCGAGTAGTCGAACGCGTACAGGTCCGAGATGCTGACGACGTCACCCTCACTTCCGACGATCTCCGAGATCTGGGTCACCCGACGGGATCCGTCGCGTAGCCGGCTGAGGTGCACGATCAGGTCGAGCGCCGATGCCGTCTGGTCGCGGATCGCCTTGAGCGGCAACTCGATGCCGGCCATCAACGACATCGTCTCGATCCGGGAAAGCGCGTCCCGAGGCGAGTTCGCGTGGAGTGTCGACAACGAACCTTCGTGACCCGTGTTCATCGCCTGCAACATGTCGATGGCTTCGGCGCCGCGCACTTCGCCGACGATGATCCGGTCGGGTCGCATGCGTAGGGCGTTGCGTACGAGATCCCGAATCGCAACCTCGCCCCGGCCTTCCAAGTTCGCCGGCCGCGACTCGAGCCGGATGAGGTGCTCCTGGTCGAGCTGGAGCTCGGCCGCGTCCTCGATCGTGACGATTCGCTCGTCGTTACCGATCATCGACGACAGCACGTTGAGCAACGTCGTCTTTCCGGTGCCGGTACCACCGCTGACAATGATGTTGAGGCGACCTCGCACACATGCCGTGAGGAACTCCGCGGCCTCCGGTGCGAGGGTGCCGAAGCCCACGAGGTCGTCGAGCGAGAGACGGGTCTTGGCGAACTTGCGAATGGTGAGCGCGGGTCCGTCGATCGCGAGCGGGGGGATGATCGCGTTGACCCGGGAGCCATCCGCGAGGCGAGCGTCGACCATCGGCGACGATTCGTCGATACGGCGACCGATCGCCGACACGATCCGCTCGATCACAAGGCGGAGCCGGGCCTCGGAACCGAAGCGGGCGTCGGTCTTGTGGAGCCGGCCACCTCGCTCGATGTAGATCGGGTTTCCGGCGTTCACCATGACTTCGGTGACAGTCGGGTCGTTGAGGAAGCGTTCGATCGGCCCGTATCCGAGAACCTCGTCGCCGAGCTGGGCGACGAGCGTCTCGCGCTCGGTGCGGCTCAGCGGAACGGGCTCGTGCTCCAGCACCTTGCCGAGCTCCTCCACGACGTACACGTCGAGCTGCTCGGGCGTCAGCGCCGCGTCGTAGAGCCGCGAGCCGAGACTCTGCACGAGCGCGTCCAGCGCGCGCGCCTTGAGTGCGCCCAAGGGGTCGTCGCCGCTGCCGCCGTCGTCGAAGCCACTGCCGAAGGGCGTGGCACCGCCGCGACGCGCGGGCTCCTCGTCGACTCCGGCCAACTTCAGGTGGTCACTCAGCTTCATCGCTGCTCCTCCTTGTTCTTGCGCCACGGCCGTGACCGCGTGAGCGCCGGCGTTGTCGTCGGGGCGAAACGGCTCGTCAGTCGTGCGATTGCGTCGGCGACACCGGAGCGGCGATCGCTCACCACGACCGGAGTCCCCTGGTTGACCGAGATCGGGACCAGGCGTGAGCTCGGAATCGACGCCACGGCCGACATGCCGACCGTCGTCTCGATCTCCCCCACCGGCAGCCCGACACGAGCGTCGGCCCGATTGACCACGAAGTGGCGGTTCTGTGTCGTCAGTCCGAGAAGATCGAACGTGTCGATCTCCTTCCGAGTCGCCCGAACGCTCGGTACGTCGGTCGAAGTCAGGACGATGATGTCGGTACTCATCTCGAGCGCCGCGAGTGTCGGCTCGTCGATACCGGAACCGGTGTCGACGATGACGTAGCGGAACTCCGACGCGAGCAGACCCAACACGTGTTGCACGTGCGCGGGCGTGATGATGTCGGCCTCGACCGGCGACTCGGGTGCGCAGAGTGCGAAGAGCCCGGCCGCGGACGGGGTGAGGAACACCTTCACCGTGGTGATGTCGACGTCGCTCGGCGCTCGTGAGATGTCGGCGAACGTGTGCTCGGGCATCATGTGGAGCGCACTGGCGACATCGCCGAATTGGAAATCGAGGTCGACGATGACGACCTGTCCCGGAGCAGCCATGGCCAGGCTGGACGCGAGGTTCGTCGACACGGTGGTCTTGCCCGCGCCGCCTTTGGGCGATACCACGCAGATGACGTGACTGGTCGGCGCGTCGACGTCCGTCGTCGAACGCACTCCCCGCCGGCGGTCGGCCGCGTCGAGTGCGCTGTCGAGCGCGAGGCGAAGGTCTTCCTGCGTCGAGTCCGGAGCGACGACGTCGCGAGCTCCCGCCCGCAACGCGTTCTCCAGCAGCTTGATCGACGGCTTGGCGATGAGCACGACCACGACGTCGGGGCGTTCGGCGTCGAATGCCCGGGCGAGGTCGAGCGCCGCCGTCGCCGTGACGTCGGGTCCGATCGCGACCACTGCGGGGTTCGTGCGGGTGAGCTCGGCCACGATCGAGGAGTGCGGGTTGTCGAGCAATCCTTCCCGCCAGTAGCGGCGGTGGCCGTTGAGCTTCTCCCCGAAGGCCCCGGCGATCTTCTCGCCGAAGGTCTCGGACGGAGTGGCGACGAGGAGATCGCTCATTTCGTGACCGGTTGAGCCGCGAGCGAGATCGTGCCGTTGTTGACGGCAGTCACCAACGCTTCGAGGTCGGGTTGCGTCAGGGCGAGGGTCACCAGGAACTTGCCGGTAGGCGCGGTGCCGACCTGAACGTTCTGGTCGGTGGCCTGGCCCTTGGTGCCGTCGATCTGGACGGTGGTGACCAGGATGTCACGGGCGATCACCTTGGCGGTGGTCGGCGTCGTCGCGGTGCTGTCGGTCTTGGTGTCGATCGCCACGACCGCGACCCGGTTGCCTGCCGCGAACCTGGCCACCGAGGGCCTGGTCGGGCTCGAGCGAGACGGTGCTCTGGAAGAAGCCGGCCGGCACCTCGGTGCTGCTCTGCACTTGTGCAGCCTGCTGGTCGGCCGAGACCCATCGGGCGCTGAGGAGCTCCTCGCCACTCGCGATGTCGATCCCGGCAACCTTGCCCTTGATCGAGGCGAGGTCGGTGACTGCGCCGGAGGCCCGCACCTTGGCGGGGACCTGCTCGAGCTTCACCTTCGAATGCAGTTGGTCGGCCGGCGTGCCGGCCGTGATCTTGGCGCTGGCGACGTAGACGTCGACCATCTTCTCGCCCGCGGTGGCTCGGTCCTTGGCGCTGTGCACGTACGCGGTGAGACCGAGTGTGCCGAGCAAGGCGAGCGCGATGGCGGCTACCAATGCCCCGGTGCGCTGGAAAGTCATCGTGTGCTCCTTTGGCCACGCGAGCGGACGGTTGATTGCTGCATTGCGAAATCGAAATCGGAAATCAAGGTCGAGTCCGGGGTTGGGGTCGTCCGGCATCGGCCTCTTGGCCGACCCCAACCCGGGTGACTCGATCCGCTATGAGCCGCATCGAGCGGCCCGGGAATCAGATGGAGCCGGCGACCGAGTTGAACGTGTCGCGGATTGCGGTGCCGAGACCGGTCACAGCAACAACGATCACGACTGCGATGAGCGAGACGAGCAACGCGTACTCGACCGCAGCGGCGCCGCGCTCGTTGGCCGACATCCGGGTCTTGAGGTATTCGACGATCTCCAACATTGGTGTGATGCTCCCTTCGGTGTCCCGACGGTCAGGACCTCATCAAGTTGCTCCACCGAACGCGGCATGCCATCGCCAAAATTGATGAGCTGCTCCGGGGGCTCCGACGGGTTCGGGCTATTCATCGAATTCTGAGGATGAGGGATCAAGGCTTCGACGCGACGATCGCCGGGATGGATATGACCGCACGCCCGTCGTCACATCCCGGCGACAACGTTCGCTCGGGAATCCGCCTTCTGATCCAGCGCCTCGTGCGCCGCGTCCGTACGCCGCGAGGTGAACGGGGTGCGGTGCTGGTCGAGTTCGCGATCATCCTGCCGCTGTTGATGACCATCACGTTCGGCATCATCGAGTTCTCCGGCGCGTACCACGACTCGGCCATCGCCGCCGACGCGGCGCGGGCCGGCGGACGGGTCGGTTCGGCACTCGCGACGCAGCCCGGGTACGCAACGAGCGTCGCCGACGCAGCCGATGCCGCCTTCGCGACACTGCCCTCGGACGCGCCTCAGGAGCTCTGGATCTACAAGGCGAACGCCAACGGATATCCCGGCACCGGGAGCAGCTTCAACACCTGCGGCGCGAACTGCATCAAGTACGTCTGGAACTCGAGCACCAAGGCCTTCGGGTCTCCGCAGGGCGGCGGTTGGCCGGCAACGACGCACCAGGTGTGCACGGTGCCGTACGACGAGATCGGTGTCTTCGTGAAGATCAACCACAAATTCTTCACCGGCTTCTTCGGGTCGAGTGTCACGATCACCGACCACTCCGTGTTCCGGTTCGAACCCGTCCCGACCTCGGTCTGCTCATGAAGTTTTCGCTCATGAAGCTGGCACGGCGCGGCCTGGCCCGGAGCACCGATCACGACGAGCAGGGCTTCGTTCTCGTCTGGACCGCGCTCTTGCTGGTCGTCATCCTCGGGTTTACGGCTTGGTCGGTCGACTTCTCGCACGGGAAGCGCGACGGTGCGCGTCTGCAGAAGGCCGCCGACGCGGCAGCCCTCGCCGGCGCGATCTTCATGCCCGAGAATCTGAACGGCATCGCATTCTCGACCGCACGAGAAGTCGCCACGAAGAACGGGTACACCGACGGGGTCAACGGCGCGACCGTCGCCGTGGCCCCGGGTCAACAGCCGAATCAGCTCAAGGTGACGATCACCGAGAGGATGCCGAACGACTTCGGCTCGGCCATCGGGGTCTCGACCAGCCATGTGGCGCGCTCCGGCACTGCCGAATACCAGCGGCCGGTCAGCATGGGGAGCCCGATCAACCAGTTCGGGAACGATCCGACGATCGGCGCAGTCAGCCACGGCAGCACGCGCTACCCCGACTTCTGGACCAACGTGTTCGGTCCGTCGTCGAAGAAGGAGAACGGCGACGCCATCCAAGCGCGGTTGTGCAGCGGCGCCCCGGCCGACAACTGTTCGGGTTCGAACTCCGACTTCGACCCGAACGGATACTTCTACGGCATCGACGTGCGGTCGTCGGGCTCGCCGCTCACGGTGCAGGCCTTCGATCCCGAGTTCGCGCACGTCGGCAACAACTGTGGTGATGACACGGGCGGCAGCAAGCTCAAGCTCGCATCGCAGCTGCCTGCGAACTTCAACCCGGCGTTCGCCGTCTCCGACGCGGCTACCCGCTACAACCCTGCCGCCGACAGCCCGTACTGCACCGGCGACATGTATTTTCCCGAGGGCACGAAGGTCGTCCCGTGGACCGTCTACAAGCTGCGCGCGCCCGACCTGACCCCGGCTGACCCGACCGACAACCCGGTTATCTGCTCGATCGAGTTCCCGGGATACATGGGTGACCTCGCCGCGGCGTTGCTGCAGACGGCGCCGCAAACCGGCGCCCCCGACGTCTTCGTGAAGTACTTCCGGCAGTGGTACACGCTCTGCACGGTCAACAACCCGACAATCGGCACGTACTTCCTGCAGATCGAGACGAGCACCAGGATCGACGGCAGCCCGGCGCCCTTCGGCGGCGGGGCCAACCGCCTCGCCCTGCGGGCCGGTCTCGGCGGCAACTTCCAGACGGGTTCGGTTCGCATATTCGGCAGCGGCCGCATCGGCATCTACGCCAACTCGCCCGCGGCCAACACGACCTTCTACCTCGCCCGGGTACTGCCCGGTGCGCAGGGTCGCACCCTCGTCTTGAGCTTCTTCGACGTCGGCGATGCCGACGCCGCGGGTGCGCTGACGGTGCTCCCGCCGAGCGAGTCGAACCTCGGCGGTGCCTTCGCCGGCTGTACGTACACGGCCCCGCCCGGCAATTCGACCGGCCCGCCGTGGGGTGCGTTCCAAGCCACGAGCTCGGGCTGTCGGCTCACCAACGTGAGCAAGACC
The DNA here is from genome assembly GCA_963761055.1 of uncultured Actinomycetes bacterium. GTDB lineage: Bacteria > Actinomycetota > Acidimicrobiia > IMCC26256 > PALSA-610 > PALSA-610. The sequence continues at coordinate 274,172 of CAVXFO010000005.1, forward strand.
AACTACAACGGCCAGTGGATCCAGGTCCGCATACCGATCCCCAGCACCTACACCTGCAACTACAACGATCCGCTCGGGTGCTGGCTCAAGATCAACTTCGCCTTCCCTGCGGCCGTTTCCGACACCACGACGTGGACGGCTGAGCTCACCGGCGACCCGGTCCGGCTCATCCAGTAGCCGGTCTCCCGCCCGGGACTGGCCCGACATGCGCCGAGAGTCCCAGTTTGTGGGCTTCCGTTGAGTGGATTTCGGCACGAACACAGATAGTGCCTATCTACGCGCTATCAGTGGTGTCACACTGCGTCTCGTGACGGGGAATGTGACGGACGGGCACAGTGGGGCTGCTGAGACGGCCTATCGCGGGCGCGACCGGCGTTCAGTTCCGGTCGATACGGCGCTCCCGGTCGGGCGCATGGCGCTGGCCGTGGGCGGCGTCGCCCTCGCGTGGGGCATCGTCATCACCCTGTTGCACGATGCCGACGCGGTCGCCCCGGCGTTCGCGCTGCCGCTGGTGCGCCTCGACGTCGGCGCGAGCCTCCTCGCCTCCATCACGGCCGCCGCGTGCTTCTTGCGCTGGCGACTCGAAGGTACCTCGTCCGCGCTGTGGGCGGGCCTCATCGTCATGGTCCTCGGGCTGTCCGGCTTCGCAAGCACCGAGATCACCCGGGGCTACGCCGCGGCCGGTGTCACCAGCAGCATCGTCGCCATCGGGCTGGTGGTGGTGTGGCTGCGCCACCAGGAAGTGGACGCGACCCTCTCGACGCCCAAGGTCGCCGTCCTCACCGGGGCGGCCCTCGTCGCCGTCTTCGGGATCGCGCGCCTGCTCGTCGTGCACGAGACCGCGGGTGCGGTGCTGTCGCTAGGCATCGGCGCCGCGCTCTTGATCCTCGCCTACGTCGGGCATCGACTGCACCCCCGCGACCAGTGGCTGCTCGTCGTGCTCGTCGCCTACTCGGCCGCCAGCATCGAGTACGCGCCGCTGGCCCTGACGGACCCCATGCGCAACGCGGCCGCGACGACATTGCATCTCTTCGCAATGGCGGTCGCCGCATTCGCATCGACGCTCCTGCTGCACGAAGCGGCGGCACGCCAACGCGAGGTTGCCTTCCGGCTGCGGGTGGAACGCGACGAGGCGCAGGAGCGCTTCGCCGACACGCTGCACGAAGTGCGGTCGACCGTCACCGCGCTCGAGGGTGGCGTCAGCGTCTTCGCGCCCGGTACCGATCCCATGCAGGCGGTGCTCTCGCGTGCACTCGTCGCCGAGATCCGGCGCCTGCGGGCACTGGTCGAAGACCGGCCCACCCCCGCGGAGCCGGAGATGTTCCTCCTCGACGAAGTCCTCGAGCCGATGCTGACCGTCTGCGTCGCCGCGGGTCAGGTCGTCTCGTGGGACATCCCGGCCGAGGTGTACGGCGTCGGCCGGTCGGACGACGTGGTCCAGATCGTGCACGGCCTGCTGACGAACGCGCGCCGGCACGCGCCGGGATCTCCGGTCGACGTCGTGGTCCGCAGCGCCGCCGGTTTCGCGGTGATCCGCGTCGACGACCGCGGGCCGGGTGTCGCGGCCGGCCGGCGCGAGCAGATCTTCGGACGCGGACACCGCGGTGACGCCCGGGCCGGATGCGAGGGCCACGGACTCGGTCTCCACATCGCCCGCAACATGGCCCGCGCCCAGGGCGGCGACCTCCGGGTCGACCCCCGCATCGGCGGAGGCGCCTCGTTCGTGCTCACCGTACCCACGGTGACCGTGTTGTCGAGTGCCCGCCGCGACCGCGATATCGCAGGCGCGAGCGTGTGGTCGCACCCCCTTGCCGGTACCGAGTTGAGGAACGCCCAATGACCGTTTCGCAGATGATGACGACGACCGCGGCGGCGAGCGAACCTCCGGAGCAGGTCCCGGCCCGCGTCGTGCTGGTCGACGACCACGAGCTCCTCGCGCAGTCAGCCGCGTACGCGTTGCGGGCGCACGGCGTGGACGCCCACGTTGTGACCGTGTCGACCTACGAGGACATCGTCGCCGATGTTCTCGCGATCGACCCGCGGGTGGTTCTGCTCGACCTGCACCTCGGCACGCTCGGTCTCTCGACGCCGATGATCCCGCGTCTGACCGCGGCCGGGATCGATGTGGTGATCGTCACGGGCGAGACGGATCGGGCCGCGTGGGGCGAGTGCGTCGAGGCCGGCGCGGTCGCGCTGGTGGAAAAGCGGCTCCCCTTCGACGAGTTGGTCGAGCGCCTGCGGCGCATCGTCGCCGGCGACGTGCCCATGGCTTCGTTCGAGCGGGTCGACCTGCTGACGACACTCAACACGCACCGCCACGAGGAGGAGATGCGCCTCGAGCCGTTCACCCGGCTCACGGTGCGCGAAGCCGAGGTGTTGCAGCGGTTGATGCAGGGCGATTCGGCCGAGGAGATCGCGTCCGCCGCCTACGTGTCGATGGCGACGGTCCGCTCCCACATCCGGGCGATCCTGCAGAAGCTCGGCGTCAACTCGCAGTTGGCGGCAGTCGCGTCCGCGGCCCAAGCCGGCTGGCGTTTGGCCGGCACTCGCGCCTGACACGCGCTCTGCAGGAGGATGGGCGCGCTCGGTCAAGCACGAACCTCGGGTGCAGGTTCCGGCATCGGGATCTCGCGGAGCGCGAGCACCGAACGGCTGAGCACCCACACCACCGCGAGCATGCCGCCGAGACCGGCCACCAACAGTGTCGGTCGCAGCCCGAGCGCGGTTCCGAGCACCGCGCCGACGAGCGAGCCGAAGGGCATCGTGCCCCACACCATGAAGCGCATTGACGCGTTCATGCGGCCGAGCATCCGGGGCGCGGTGATCGCCTGGCGCAAGCTGACCTGGTCGATGTTGTAGATCGTCCCGCCAAACCCGAACAGCAACCAGGCGATGACGAAGTAGACGCCTGCGTGCTGCGTCGGCGCGACCCCGACCAACAGCATCGCGAAGCAACTGAGCAGCATGCCGACCATGATGGTTGGCCCGAGCTTGAGTACCCGCGTGATCCGCGCCACGCTGATCGCGCCCGCGAGCACGCCGATGTTGCCGATGGTGAACACCGCACCGATGAATCCCGCGCTGTAGTGCCGTTCCCGCACCGCGTACAGCAGGTAGACGGCCATCAGCATCGCCGAGAAGAAGTTCGAGGTGGCGGTGCTCCCGGCGATCATGCGCAGCACGCGATGCCCGAGCACGTAGCGCAGGCCTTCGCGGATCTCGCCCCCGAGCGCTCGCACTCGGCTCGTGGTCTCGTCGAGTGCCGCCGGCGGCGGTTCCTCCGCCCGGATCCCGCGGATGAGGGCGGCGGACGCCACGAAGCTGACCGCGTCGGCGGTCACCGCCGACGCGGCCCCGACCCACTGGACGAGGAGCCCGCCGATACCGGGCCCGGCGGTCTGTGCACCCGACCGGCTGATCTCGAGCTTCGCGTTCCCGTCGGTGAGCTGGTCGCGGTCGACGAGCGCGGGCAGGATCGACTGGTACGCGACGTCGAAGAACACTGTGAGGCTGCCGGTGACGAACACGACCGCGATGAGTTGGGCGTAGCTCAGGACGCCGCACGCCGACGCGATCGGGATCGACGCGAGCGCGACCGCCCGCCCGATGTCGCACCAGATCAGGACCGGCCGGCGCGCCACCCGGTCGACGACCGCGCCCGCGGGCAGGCCGAACAAGACGAACGGCGAGAACTCGACTGCGGTGAGTGCCCCGACTTCGAGTGTCGTCGCGTGCAACACGGAGATCGCGACGAGCGGGAGCGCGAGCATGCTGACCTGGCTGCCCAGCTGCGACACCGATTCCGCCGACCACAGTCGCATGAAGTCGCGGCGGCGGAACAGGGAGCGCCGGGCCGCGAACTCGTCGCCCGTCGCTTCGGTCACCGGCGGAACCTACCCACGCGCTACTCGACCGGTTCGAGGTTTTTCTCCAGCACCGAGCGGTCTCCGACGATGGTCACGTCGGCCGGAGTCAGCCTCCCGTAGAACAACAGCACGAGGTCAGATGCCGGCGCCGAGACGGTCACCGCAGGCGCATCGTCGGAGGTCGCAACGGTGAGCCCGGAGTCGGTCGCGACGAACACGATGGGCGCGGGGTCGTGGAACTGCCGGAAGATCCACAGGAACTCGTCGACACCGTCGTCGGCCACGGTCCGCGCCATCGGCTCCGGGTTCCCCGCCACCGACTGCGCGTCCCACCGGTGCACCGCGGCCTCCTGCACCTGATGGCGGGCGATGGCACCGACCGTATGGTCGTCGCGCCACCAGGCCCACGCGGGCGTCTCGTAGGCAGTGGCCTGCAGCGCGTCGAGCAGGTCGGCCGTCGACGCGCGCATCCACGCCCCGAGCGCGGCGCGGTCGGTCGGACCGGTCCACGCACTCTCGTCTTCGAACTCGGGCGGTACGTCGGCGCCGACGCGGATCACGCCCGCCCAGAAGCGTTGGACGTTCCCGAGATGCCAGGCGAGGTCGCGGAGACTCCAGTCGGGACAACCGGGAACACGACCGTCGAGTGTCCCTCCGTCGACGACCGCCGCGAACGCCTCACTCTCGCGGGCGATGGACTGTTCGATCTCGGCCGGCGTCACGAACGAGACGCTACCCAAATCCGTGTGCCAAATCCGTGCTTAGGGATGAACGCGGCCGATGACGCTGACGCCGAAACCGGTCCGACCTCGTTGACCGCCGTCACCGCGCCGCGGTGCGTCCTCCCGTTGGTCAGACCGTCGATCGTCATCGGCGATTCACTACTTGCTACGGGGCGGCGACGATCCCGACCACCGGGGGCAAACCCGCCGGGCGGCCACCGAGACTGCCGACGAACGCCTTGTTCGAGAAGTCGAACACGCCGCCGTCGGACGCGACCATCAGGTAGCCGTTGCCGAACGAGATGATGCCGTTCACCGGCTGGTTCAGGTGCTTCGCTCCGAGCGAGCCCCGGAACGGAGCCGTGAACGCGAACACCCCACCGTCGGACGCGACCAACCAGTAGCCCTTGTTGTCGGGGGTCGGCGACAAGCCGACCACCGGACGGTTCAGGCGCATGTTGCCGGTCGAGCCGTGGAACGCGGCGTCGCCGAAGCTGAACACGCCGCCGTCCGAGCCGACCATGTAGTAGCCGTGCCCGGTCGGCGTCGCCACCGACGACACGATCGGACCGTTCAGGTGGACCTTGCTCATGTCGCCGAAGAAACGCGCGTCGCCATGCGGAAGGGCGCGACCCCGGTTCGTGAACAGCCAGTAGCCGTTCCCACTCGGTGTCGCCGAGATGGTCGAGACGAGCTCGCCCGCGAGCAAGCTCGGCCGGCCGACGTCGGCGTGCGCGGCACCGAATCCCCTGACATTGCCGAGCGCGTCGGTCGTCCAGTACCCGCGTCCGTCGCGACGAGCCGCGGATCGCGACCGCACTCGCCGAGGCGCTGCCGTAGTTGGTGGCGCTCCCGAACGGATAGACGTGACCGGCGGTGTCGAGCATCCAGTAACCGGGCGTGGGCGTGGGCGTGGGCGGCGGCGGAGGGGGCGGCGGAGGGGGCGGCGGGGGCGGGGGCGGGGTTACCGTGCCCGGAACGACCGGAGCCGAGGACGCGGAGACCGACCCGGTGCCGACCGCGTTCGTCGCGACCACTGTGCACGTGTACGTGTGCGAATTGTCGAGCCCGTTCACGACGATCGGGCTCGTCGTGCCGGTCGCGGTGCCGGCGGCTCCGCCGTCGGACGAGGTGCAATTCACTTTGTACGCGGTGACGGCTGTCCCGCCGTCGTTCGCGGGGGCCGCAAAGGCCACCGTCGCGCCACCGTCGCGCGGCGCGACCGACGAGATCGTGGGCGCTCCGGGGCGACCGACGACGGACACGGTCCCGAAGTTCACGTCGGCTCGGTGCGCGGCCAGGACGACGGATCCCCGGCTCAGGTCACCGTTGGTCTCCAGAAGCCAGGAGGCGGGTTCCGCGGTTCCTGTCTGCCAAACCTTGACCTGGAACAGACTGCCGCCGACCGCGTTGTCGGTGACCCGCATCTTGAACGTGTAGGTCACGCCGGGAGTCAGTTGGAGTGCCGGACAGGTCGGACTGCAGCGACTGCTCCGGATGCGCGTCGCTGTTCGCGTAGATGTCGCCTTGGGCGTCGCACCGGCCGAGTTGTCGTACAGGAACGCGCCGGGAACGGGTGACCGACCGGGGTTGGTCGGACGTCGCGAGTGCCGTGCAGGTCGCGCCGTCGCGCCCTGCAAGCCCGCGATGATGCCGACCGCGGAGCCGTCGGGATCCATCGAGTTGATCTTCACCTGCGCGGTCGCGATGTACTGCGACCAGGTGCTCGCCTGACCGATCGCGACCAGCCGGTCGTAGCCGATGTCGCTGTTGCGGATCGTTCCGTCGGATTGGATCGACCAGTGGCCGTCGGTGACCTGGGCGAGCTGTTGCGTTGCCGCCCGCCACTTGCTGATCGTGTACGGCAGCGGCCACGAGGTGCCGGTGACCTTGTTCACGGTCACGGTCGATGGTCGACTGGTTCCCGGCGTTGTCGATGGCCGTGAGGACGACCTGGTTGCTGCCCGCTGTTGAGCGAGCCGAGTCGATCTCCGCGTTGAACTCTCCCGGGGCGACCAGGCGAACAGTCGTTCTCGCCGAGCGAGAGCCCGATCGGCGGAACCGCCGTTGACCGTGTACGTGAGGCTGGCGATACCGGTCGCATCGGTGACGTCGCCGAGGATGTTCACCCACGGCTGCGGCTGACCGTGGCTGCCGAACGTCTGGTTGTTGCCGTACCACACGTTGATGGCGGCCGGCGGACGAGATCGGGGTGTTGACGAAGTAGTCGACCGCGCATCGTGAACGGCTGGTGCCGTGCGCCGTTGGCTCCCGCCGAACACCCCGACCTGGGAGACCGCCAGCGGCTGGATGAACGCAGAGGCCGCGGTCCAGTGGTTGCCGTCGTGCGAGTAGCCGAGCGCCCATGTGTCGCCGGTACGCGCCAGGCGCAAGGTGATCGACGGCTGGTTGTAGATGTCGGGCGTGTTGTGATTCGTCGTCGGGATCGAGCCGACGGCGGCAGCGTCGTCACCGACCCGTCCGCCGCCGAGATCGTCACCATGATGTGCGGTCTCGAAGAATCCCTGCACGATGTCCGATGTGGATGGAAGTGCGTCGCGTCCTGTTGGACGATGATGCCCTGCTCGTCGAATTGGCTCGGTCGACCTGCGGAGTCGAACTTGGCGTCGAAGCTGAAGTCGCCGTCGGCGACGACTGCATGATGCGCGGGGCGTTGTCGGTCGGGGCGCTCGGGATCGTGCGAGAAGATGTCGTTCCGGGCTTGAAGTCATACCGCATGCGTACCGTCGATCGTCGGGTGGCGCGCGTCGCCGGCGGGGTTGACGAAGGTCCAGGTGCCGGTGTTGAGCGACGCCCGTTGAAGTTGTCGCCGGTGACGTTCGTGGGCGTGATGACGATGCGGTGGAAGTAGTCGACTTCGGCGGTCCAGCTGTTCGGGCGACGGCGCCGGAGTTGCCGACGTACACGCCGGCCTGGGCGACCGAGCATCGTGGCGTCGAACGATCCGGCAACGCGAGAAGGTGCTACCCCGTCCATGGAGTACGTGAACAGCTAGGTCGATCCGGTCGCGTTCACCCGCAGCCAGCACCGGTGCACTCGGGCTCGTCGACCATCTGCTGAATCTCCTCCGTCGCGCGTCGCGCCGGAGATCGAAGCCGCGGAGAACACGGTGACGCCCGAACCTGTCGAGTACACGTCGAAACGCAGGAACGTCGAAGCGTTCTGCTGCGACGACGATGCCCTGGTCCTGGTAGCTGCACCCGAGCCCATGGAGTCGAACTTGGTCGCCACTTCGAAGTTCCCGTTCGAGATGGTCTGCACGACGCGCAGCGCATTCTCGGAGCCGGGCCACAGGTCGTGCTGGCGTCCCGCTCGGAACGGTCGAGCTGCAGATCGGTGCCGCTCATCGACGACCGACGCGTCGCCGAGCGGGCTCTGCACCGTCCACAGCGAGGTATCGAGCGAGCCCGCGTTGAACTCGTCCGAGACCGGCGCGACGTCGGCGGCGGCATGCGCCACGGGAAGCGTGGCAAAGATGCTCAACGCTCCCGTCAGAACAATTGCCGTCGCGCGGATGCGCCGCATGATCCCCCCACGTTCCCTCGCCTGTCCCGAAGTGAGACTCTACCTGCACGAACGCACAGAGTGAAGAGCCAGTCGCAGAAAGCCGCGCTTTGCTCCAGTATGCACCCTACGACGTTAGGGAAGATTCGCGACGCGGATGCATCGCGCTCGAACTCGGCGGGCCGGTCGCCTCGCGCCCCGCTCAGGTCGCGGCGTGGGTGAGATCCATGGTCCACCAGAGGAAGTTCGCCGACTGGGTGAGGATCTGGGTGCGGAACTGCACGTACGGAACGTGACCCGCACCCTGCCAGGTCTCGAGCGACACGACGAGGCCCGCGGCGGTCGCCGCGTTCACCGTGTTGACCGCCCACTGGTAGGGAACGAGCGGGTCGGCCGTGCCGTGGAACAGCAGCGCCGGGGCGTCCCCTGCGGTGACTGCGCTGAGCAGGTTCGCGCCCGACAGCGACAGACGCGGCGCGCACTTTGCTCGCCGGGTTCTCGCTCGACGCGTAGCCGACCTGCAAGGCGGTGATCGCGCCGGCGGACGAGCCACCGATCGCGATCCGATCGGGGTCGACGCCGTAGGTCGACGCGTGCGTTCGCACGAAACGCACCGCGGTCTGTGCGTCCTGGGTCGCTTCTTGGATCGCCAGCACGCACGACGCGGTCGCGTTCGACGCTGAGCAGCCGCCCGGCTCGAGTCGGTAGTTGATCGAGAAGTTGACGAAGCCCTGCTTCGCGAATGTGTTCGACTCGTCGACCAGCTCCGGCGAGGTCTTGTCTCCGCCACTGAACGACCCGCCGTGCACCCAGACGATCGCGGGCCGCGCGCTGACGGAGTCGGACGCGGGCGGCTGGTATACGTCGAGCTTCAAGGTGACGTTCTGGAGTTCGAGATTCGTCGCGGTGCCGTAGGTGACGTCCGACGTCTTGACTACCGACGAGAAGATCGCGTCGCGGTAGCGCAGCGGTCCCGCGCCCGGCGGGGCGATCTGGGCGAGATCACAGCCTGCCCCGACGACAACGAGGGAGACGGCGGCCACGAGAAGGCGATTCAGGCGCATGGATGAGAGGCTACGCCTGGATCCCCGGAACCGCACACGCTCAGGCGCCGAGCCGTAGTGTGCGAGAAGCGACGAATGTGACGATGGGAGACGCAGCGTGCTGAAAGAGTTCCGAACTTTCCTGCTCCGCGGTAACGTGGTCGACCTCGCCATCGCAGTCGTCATCGGCACCGCGTTCGGCGCGGTCGTGTCGGCGTTGGTCAGAGACCTGCTCACGCCGCTGATCGGGATCCCGGGCAAGGCCGACTTCGCCAACTTGAGCTTCTCGATCAACGGATCGAAGTTCCTCTACGGCGACTTCATCAACGTCGTGATCTCGTTCGTGAGCATCGCGGCCGCCGTGTTCTTCTTCGTCGTGAAGCCCATGAACGCGTTGACGGCTCGCCGCAAGACCCAGCCCGACGTCGACTCGACGGTCCGTGACTGCCCCGACTGCCTGAGCAGCATCCCGTCGGCCACGCGCCGTTGCGCGTTCTGCACCGCCGAAGTGACTCCTACGGCGCCACAGTGAAGACTTTGTACATGTGGTGCCCGATCGCGTGCGGAGGGCCGCCGGTCTTGTCCGACAAGAAGCAGAGCAGGACGTAGGTTCGCCCCTTCTCCAAGGTGACGGTCAAGGTGCTGCCGTAGCCGGGGCTGGCCGCCTCGGCGGTGGCGATCGTCTCGGGGAGAGCGAGCCCGGCGGGCGGCGGACCGTCCGACGCGAGCATCTTCGGGACGATCGCTTCGGCCTGGGCCACTGTCGTGCCTTTCGGGAACGCCTCGAGGTCGGCGAAGTGCCACTGCTTCGGGCCCGCGTTCTCGAACGTGATCGTCTGGGTGCCCGCTTTCAGCTGACTCACGTCGAAGCTGTAGTCGTGCGCGGTCAGGGTGGCGGATGCGGTCGGCGGTGTGTCGCCGCCGGTCCCCGTCACGGTGATCCGCTTGAACATGCCGCGCATGAAGTGCGGCTTGCCGTCGGTCGAGCTCCCGACCACGCCGGAGTCGCCGCAGAGCGCGATGTATTGGCCGGGCGTGAGGTTGAACTCCGACACCGTCGTCGTTCCCGGAGCCGTGTCGTGGACGCCGTTCACCGCGAGGAAGTTCACCGGGAGCGGCCCGCCCTCGAACACGCCGCTCAACGCGGCGAACGCGGCGGTCGTCTTGCTGTTGTCGGACACCTTCAACAGGACCATCTCGTGGGAGACCGCGCCCTTGTTCACGAACGTCGCCTTGACGATCCCGGCCCCGATCGTCTCGGGCACGCCCGTGTAGGCGTAGTCGGTCGCGGTCACGGTCATCTCGGGTTGCGGTGGCGCGGTGGTCGTCGTGGCGCCGCTCGAGCTCGCGCCCGCGCCCGTCTTGGCACTGCTACCGCACGCGCTCGCGAGCACCCCGAGGGCCACGACCGTCAGCGCCGTCACCGCGAACCTCGATTTGTGGCGTCTCATGGTGTCCTTTGTGCAGGGGAATCGGTTGCCCCTCACCCTGATGACTCACCGACGCGTCGACAACCGTGGCAACCCGCCTCCGCGCGGTTGCCCACTCCCCTGCCGGCGGGGGCGCTGGCACGAGGGTGTGACACGTAGCCGTCTCACACGGCAATCTGTCGCCGTGAGGATCGGGGGGGAGGGGAACGAGGGGATGCCACGCGTCCCCGCGCTCGACGGTCTGCGTGGCATTGCGGTCGTCGGCGTGTTGCTGTTCCACGGCGGGCACCTCCGGGGCGGGTACCTCGGCGTCGACCTGTTCTTCACCCTCTCGGGGTTCTTGATCACGTCGCTGCTCCTCGCGGAGGCGAGCAGCCACGGGCGTGTCGGCCTGGGTGCGTTCTGGGCCCGACGGGCGCGTCGCCTGCTCCCGGCGCTCTCGGTGATGCTGGTCGGCGTCGCCGCGTACTCGTGGCTCTGCGCGGCACCCGACCAGGTGGCGCAGATCCGGGGTGAGGCCTTCGCAACACTCGCGTACGTCGCGAACTGGCACCAGGTGTTCGCGCACCAGAGCTATTTCGCGTTGTTCAGCGGGCCGTCGCCGTTGCAGCACACGTGGAGCCTCGCGATCGAGGAGCAGTTCTACGTGATCTGGCCACTCCTCGTCGCCGGCCTGCTCTCGGCCTGGAAGCGCGCGCCGGCGCGGGCCACGTTCGTTGCCTCCGTCGTGCTCGCCGCGACCTCCGCCGCGCTCGATGATCGTGCTGTACCGGCCCGACGCGACGTCCCGTGCGTACTACGGAACCGATACCCGGGCTGCCGCGATCCTGCTCGGCGCCGCGCTCGCGGCCTGGCTGAGCATGCACGGCCCGACGCGCTCAGAGCGGCGACGCGTCGCCCTCGAAGCGACCGGGATCGTGAGCATCGTGATGCTCGGAATTGCGTGGACTCGTCTCGACGGACAGTCCGCGACGGTGTACCGCGGCGGCCTTCTCGCGTGCGGCGTGGGCGCGGTCGCGGTCATCGCCGCGGTCGTTCACCCGGTGCGGGGTCCGATTTCGTCGGTGCTGTCGTTCCGACCGCTGCGCGCGCTCGGTCTCATCAGCTACGGCGTCTACCTGTACCACTGGCCGCTCGACGTGTTCATCGACGAGCCGCGCGTCGGCTTCGGCGGTTGGGCACTTTTCGGAGTGCGCACGAGCGCGGCAATCGCAGTTGCGGTCGTGTCGTACCGCTGGATCGAGCAACCCATCCGTCGCGGCGCGCTGTCGGGTGTGAGTTTGCGCGTCGTCGTGCCGGCGGTCGCCACCGCGCTCGTCGTCGCGCTCTTCGCCGCGACGACCGCGGTCGCGCCCACGACGCCCAGCCCGACGCTCGTTGCGTCGACGATCGCCGTGAGCCCGGCGAAAGCCGTGGCCCGCGCGGTGCGGGTCGAGAAGCCGCACTCACGGCGCGTGATGATCGTCGGGAACTCGGTCGCCTACTTCCTCGGCAACGCGTTCGAGCAACTCGGCCCGAAATCGCAGCTCACGGTGTTCGATGCCGGTGTCGCCGGATGCTCGTTTCCTCCGCAGGTCGACGTCGGGACGCTGACCATGCCGAGCGGCGCACGTTTCACGCCTACACCGTGTCATCCGGCGTGGGAGGGCGCGGTGGTGAAGGGCTTTCACCCGTCGATCGTGTTCTGGGTCGTGACCAACCCGAACGGCACCGGCGGCACGTACCTCGGACACGACGTCGCGCCGTGCACCCCGCAGTGGGACGACCTGTACGCGCAGGCCCTGACGCACGAAATCAAGATGCTCGGCGCGGGGGGCGCCAAGGTGGTGATCACGACGTCCGCGTACACCCGTTACCTCTTCATGCGCTCGTCCGACCATGCAATCGCGTGCGACAACCGGGTTCGGCGCCGGGTCGCGGCCGCGACCGGGGCACAACTCGTCGACCTCTTCCAGTTCATCTGCCCGCAGGGTCGGTGCCGGGACAAACAGCACGGTGTCTCGCTTCGGCCCGACGGGCTGCACTACGAAGGAGCAGGGGGAGAGATCGTCGCGCGGTGGCTGCTGGCCCAGGTCAGGTGATCAGACCCGACGCCGGAAGTTGCGCCGACCTCGACCTGACGATCCTCGACGACTGATCTACGCCCAGCCCCCACCCTGGGGGCCGGTAGCGTGGACTCCCCATGTCTGCCGGAACGAGTCTCCGCCGATGCCCGACGACGTAGGTCCCGACGCGGTTGGCCACGGGCGTGCCGACGACCGCGAGCTTTACCGCTGGCAACTCGACGCCCTCGTGAGCTGGCTGCGGTGCGGCCGGCGCGGTGTGATCGAGGCGGTCACCGGGTCGGGCAAGACCGACGTCGCCATCGCGGCGGCGGCCGACGCATTGCGGCGGGAGCGGTTCGTGCTGGTCGTCGTTCCGTCCCGCGTCCTCATGGAGCAGTGGCACGGCCGGCTGGTCGCGTCGATTCCGGGGGCCCGCATCGGGCGACTCGGTGACAACGGCAAGGACACCGCCGACGATTGCGACATCCTCGTGACGACCCGGCATTCCGCGGCGGCATACAAACCGGTGCCGCCGGGCCGCGCCGGAGGCTTGCTCATCGCCGACGAGTGCCATGGACTCGGCGGCGGGATCCTGCGGCGCGCCCTACTCCCGCAGTACACGGAGCGACTCGGGCTCACCGCGACCCTCGAGCGCAGCGACGACGCGGTTACCGATCTCCTGCTGCCGTTCTTCGGCGGAATCTGTTACCGCTACGGGTTCGAACAGGCCATCGCCGACGGTGTGTGCGCGCGACCCCGGGTTGCATTCGTGGGTGTGGCCCTCTCGGTCGACGAGCGGGCCGAGTACGCGGCCATCGAGCAACGGCTGGTGAGCGCCCGCCAGCACCTGCGCGGCGTGCGCGATATGCCGATCGAACCGTTCGGTGATTTCCTCGCTGCCGTCGCGCACCTTGCCGAACGCGACGCCGGTGCCGACGGACGCGCCGCGCGCGACTACCTCGACGCGTTCTCGAAGCGGCGCCAGATCGTGGCCCAGTCGATCGGCAAGTACGAGCTCCTCGGCGATCTCGCGTCGGCGATTCGGGGAGCCGATGGCGCGCTGGTGTTCACCGAGACGGTCCGCGCCGCGAACCACGCGATCAACCGGCTCGACCCGCTCGTGTCGATCGACCTCATCACGGGCTCGACGGCGCGCGGCCAGCGTCGCGAGATCCTCGACGATCTCCGCGTCCGCCGGCTCGACGCGGTCGCCGCACCCCGGGTCCTCGACGAGGGCATCGACGTTCCCGACGCGAACCTCGGCATCGTCATGAGCGCGAGCCGTACTCGCCGCCAGATGATCCAGCGGATGGGACGCATCCTGCGCCGCAAGCGGGCCGGCGTCTCGGCCCGCTTCTTGATCATGTTCGCCAAAGACACGCTCGAAGATCCGGCCAACCGCATCGAACGCGACGGCTTCCTCGACGAGATCGAACGCATCTCCGAGGCGACGGGCGTGTTCGACGGCGCGCACTTCGCCGAGATCGACGCATTTCTCGCGGCACCCGGCCCGGCAACCGTCGCCGACCCCGAGCATCTCGAGAGCTACGAGCGCGCGGCCCGCGCCGCGGGCGCGCACCCCGGAGCCACGCTCGGCGCCGACGAGGTTGCGGCGCTGGCCGAGACACTCGGGATCGAGGTCACGTACGCGCTGTTCGCCTTCGCCCTCCAACTCGACGTGGGTGCAGTCGGCCCCGACCTGCTCGGTGCGCTCGAAGCGCGGCTGCCGCTCCCGGCCCGGTCGACGCTCTACCTCGCGCCCGAGCTCGCACCGCTCCCCGTCGTCGCGAAACCCAGAGTCGAACCGAAACGATTGTCGACGGGCCAGGTTGCGCTCGAGATCGCGCGCGTCGGCTCCGCGTGGCGGATCAGCTGCACCGGTTGCGGCGAGGCTTCACCACCGGTGCAGTTCCGCTGGCAGGTGTTCGAACAGACCGTTCCCTGCCGCTGCGACTGATCTCGGCCGCGACCATGGGCGACGTATGAGCCGGGCTCGGGAACGGGACGCGCCGCGCCCGTTCTACGTCGTGGTCTCCGGGCCACCGGGGAGCGGCAAGTCGACCGTCGCGTCTCTCGTCGCGCAATCGTTCGGTCTGCCGTTGCTGTCGAAGGACACCATCAAAGAAGCACTCCTCGATACCGTGGGCGCATCCGACGTCGCCGCCTCGAGTCGACTCGGTCACGCGGCCGTCCGCACCTTGTTCGCGATCGCGCGTGACAACGGTCGCGGCGTGCTCGACAGCACCTGGCGCGCGAGCATTGCCGTCAGCGAGTTGCGGACCCTGGCGGCGCCAATCGTCGAGCTGTTCTGCGCTTGTTCGCCTGATCTCGCCCGTGCCCGATACGAAGCGCGCGCGCCTGATCGGCACCCCGGACACTTCGATGCCGAGCATGTGAAGGCGAACGATCTCTGGTCCGGAGCGCTCGCCGCGCCTGTCGACGGCGGCTGGCCGGTCGTGCGGATCGACACGACCGACCTTTTCGAGACCGAGGCCGCGCTCCGGCACGTCGCGCGCGTGTGGCGGCGATCCGAGCCGTCTGCCGCTGAGCCGCGACTCGGTCAGACGATCGTCGCGATCACCTGTACGACCAGGCCCGCGAGGAAGGCCAGGCCGAGGAAGATGTATGACATCCGGAGATGCCGGTACTTCTTCTCGACGAGGTACCGGCCCTGGTCGTGGATGTCGGCGGCCTGAGCTTCGTAGAGGACATTGTCGTCGGAGGCGAGCTCGGCGAGCGTCTGCAGGAAGCGGGTCCGCGACATCGATGCGAAGTGCCCGAAGAACAAGGGGTTCTCGTCGGTCTCGAGGTCGAGCCGCACCTCACCCTTACGGGGCAGCCGGAACTTGGGGATCACGACCGTGATCGCCGTGAGCAGTGCCAGCAGGGTGCCGATCGCGACCGCGGTAAGTCCGGGACGAAGTGTGTGATCGCTCCACCGGGTCGCGAGGATGGTCAGCACCAGCGACGAGGTCGTGATGACGATGTTCGCCTTGAGGTCGGCCTGGCCCGTGTAGGTCACGAGCGTCTGTTGCATGCCCGCGAGCATCTCGTCGACGGAACGGCGGGGCGCGACGCCCGCGAACGATCCCCCACGCTCCTCGTCGACGGAGTTGGAGGCGAGGCGCAGCGGATCCTCCATGCCCGAAGCGTAGACCCCCCGGTTTCGCGGCGATACCTCGTTGCGGGTTCCGGTCCGCTGCTCGCGATCAGAAACCGATCATCCGTCGATATGTCCGAGCATCGCCGCGTCGAGACCGGGCTCCGGTTCGAGCACGAGCGGTGCAGACACGGCGACCGCGGGCACCTCGACGACGCCGAGCCCCTCGAGAATCTCCGACGCTTCGGCGCCGAGTGTCGCGGTGTCGGAATCGCCGTCGGCGATGCGACTCAGCGCGAGGAGCGTCAACCCCACCTCGTAGCTCTGCGCCTGGTCCCGTCCGAGGCTCAGGCTCTCCTCGAACGCGGCCCGGGCGGCGACGTGATCACCCAGCTGAGCCCGCGCGTAGCCGAGGCACCGATACAGAGGCGGCCCGAGTATCCCGAGCTCGTCGCCGGAGCGCGCACCCGCGATCGTCCCTTCGACGAGATCGACCGCGCGCACGGCGTCGCCCACGAGCACCATCGACTCCGCGATGAACGTGTCGACCTGACGCACCTCGAAGCCACCCTCGATCGCGACGAAGTCGGCGCGGGCTTCCTTCAGGAACTCACGCGCCTCCGCGGTCCGCCCCGTGCGGGCCGAGACCCGCCCCAGGAACGCAGTGGTGAGCGCGAGGCCCACGCGATAACCCACGGCCTGGTACACGCGCCACGCGTCTCGCAGCAACGCCTCGGCGGCGTCGTAGTGCCCGCGCTCGAGGAGAATCTCGGCGCAGTTCGCACTCGCGAGCGCGGCTTCGACGACATCACCGGTACGAAGCCGAAGGCCGCGCGCTGCGTTCGAGAAGATCGAGAGCCTCGTCCCATCGGCCGCCGTAGTACGCGAGTTGTCCGAGATTGTTCGCGACTGCGGCCTGCCCACCGAGGTTGCCGAGCTGCTCGTACAGCGCGAGCGCCTCGACCGAGTTCGTCGCGAGGTCGAGACGACCCATACTGATGTGCGCCCAGTCGAGCAGGAACTCCACGTCCGCGAGTGCGTCGAGATCGCCGGCGGAGCGAGCCAGTGTGATCGCCTGCCCGCACCAGTCGATCGCTTCCCGGTGGCGCCCCTGGGCCTGGCGCACTGCGCCGTACCACGCGCAGAGCTGCGCGCGGGTGGCCGCGCCGACGTCGGGCGCGGTGAGCTCGTCGAGCCGGCGCAGGCCGCGGCGCAGCCACCGGATCGCTTGGGAATAGCGGCCGAGCCGTTCCGCGATCCACGCCTCTTTCAAACAGAGCTGCGCGTCGTACACGGGATCATCGGCGCGGATGCGGCGGGCCGCGCGGTAAGCATCCCGCGCGCGATCGTAGACACCGATCTGGTCACGAACATCACCGAGTGCCTCCGCCACGAGCGCGACCTGCACGGCGTCCAGTGCGTCGACGCGTCGGGCCGAGGCGAGGGCGCGCTCGAGCAGCTCTGCGGCTTCGACATTCGCGAAATCGGCGCGAGCCCGTTCCGCGGCAATCCGCGCGTACCGCCACGATTCCGCATGGCGGTCGCCGTGGAAGAAGTGCAACGAGAGCAGCGCGGCGTGTTCCTCCGGTCGCTCGGACGACGTCTCGATCACCTCGGCGACTCGCTCGTGCACTTTTCGGCGCGTCCCGTATGCGAGACCTTCGTACACGACCTCGCGCAGCAACGCGTACCGGAACCGCAACCGGCCGGGACCGTCGGAGACGAGCAGACCGCGCAGTCCGCTGGGCGCCGACTCGTCATCGAGCACGGCCGCGAGCAACGGCTCGTCGAACGCATGGCCCAATACCGCCGCGAGCCGAAGATGCCGGCGCGTTCGCGGCGGGAAGGCGATCAATCTGCGCCGACACCAGGGAGTCGATGGAATCGGGAAGCCCGCTGACGGCTCCCGCGGCGTCAACCTCGCGGGCGAGCTCGCACAGGAATCGCGGATTGCCGCCGGCGCGCCGCGAGCAGTAGCGCCACGTCGTGGGGATGCAATGGTCGATTCTCGGTCGCGAGGCGCACGAGACTGGCGGCCGCCGCTTCGGGTAGCGGACCGAGTGGGAGCATCCGCGAGTCGGCCGCCGACACGTGGAACCCGGACTCGTCGTCGTTTCGCGTCACGCAGACGAGCCACGGACCGATCGCGATCCGACGTTCGACTTCACGCAAGACGTACGCGGAGGCCTCGTCCATCCAGTGCGCGTCGTCGACGACCACGATGCTCGGCGTGTTCAGCAACGCGGCGACGAAGGCGGCGCCCGTCTCGGCCACTTGCTGCCGACGGAACCTCGGTTCGAGCGCGGCCGTCGCCGGCGTGTCGGCCACGTCGAGCTGGAGCGCAGTCGCGAGCAACGGGAGTCTGTCGGCGAGCTCGGGCGCGTCGCGTGCCACACGTTCCCGGAGCGCGGCCTCCACGGCGGCGCTCGCCGATTGGCTCGCAAGCCCCATGATCTGTAGGACGACTTCGCGGAATGCCCAGTAGGGGTTCGCCGACTCGTACGGCACGCACACGATGCGCACGAACCTCATGTCGGACGCCTCCCGGCGTAGTTCCTCCACCAGCCGCGACTTCCCGACGCCGGATTCGCCCCGCAGCTCGATCACCGATCCGGCTCCGACGCGCGCCGCGGCGGCCGCGTCCCGCAACTCCGTGAGCTCCGCTTCGCGTCCGACCAGCGCGAGCGAAGTGTCGTCGCCGGCAGCGACCGGTTGCAGACCGCCGACCGCGTACGCTTGTACCGGGCGCGCCTTACCCTTCACCATGAACGGTGGCAGGGCCTCGGTTGCGAACGGGCTGCGCGCGAGCTCGAGTACGCCGTTCGTCGTCAGGATCTGCGCGGGCGCGGCCGCCGCCATCAGTCGGGCCGCGAGGTTCACCGCGTCGCCCATCACGGTGTAGGTGCGCCGGTAGTGGGGCCCGATCTCACCGGCGAACACGGGCCCGCGGTTGACACCGATGCGCAGCGGAAGCGTCCACTGCCGCTCCACCAGACGACGCAGGACCCGCAGCATCCGTTCCTCGTCCTGGCCCGCGGCGCGCGGAACTCCTGCGGCGAGGATGATCTTGCCACCGTCACGATCGATGTCGGTGCCGAGGAAGGTGACGCGGTGCTCGTCCGCAACCGCGCCCGCGCACGCCATCAGCTCGTCGAGCGCGTCGGCCAGCGCGCCCGGACCGTCCGACCGGACGAGCGCGTCGGCGCCGTCGAAGTGCACGAACGCAACCGTCGCGACCCGATGTTCGGGATCGTCACCGCCCGCGAGGAGAAACTTGCGGAGTCGTTCGGGCAAGGCGAGTCCGAGCTCCGCGTCCAGAGCGTCGACAGCTTGGGCTTGCTCGGCGCGGGGACGCCCGGGTCCGGTCCTCAGCAACACACCGGTGCCCTTGGTGCCGCCGAGTACCGAGGCATCGATCGACGCGGCGGTGGCGGGACTGACGACGATCTCGTCGGCGCCCGCGGTTCCCTCCATGATCACCGTCTCGGTCGCCGCGGGACCGGTGATCACGAGCTCGCGATGCGTCCCACCGACGAGGAACAACAAGAAGCGACCACTGTGCACCCCGACCGACATCCGCAGCCGCACGACGCGACCCTGGGCCTCGATCCGTCCGACGGTGCGGAGCCGTGTCCGCATGCCGGTCGCGGCGCGGCATGCACGACCGGCGTGGTCGTCTCCGACGAAGAGGATGAAGAGCGCGTCGCCGCCGAACTTGAGGAGCATGCCGCCCTCGGCGTACGCGACGGCGAGCAGTTCGGAGAAGCACGAGCCGATCACGTCGGTCAGCTCCTCCGCACCGGCCCGACCCTGTCGAGCGAGTCGCTCCGAAAGCCGGGTAAAGCCCGAGATGTCGACGAATACCGCGGTCGCGTCGACCTCGCGCCACCGTCGCTCCGGCTCGTCGGCGAGCCACTCGTGCACCAGCCGGGGGAGGAACGGCGCCAGGACCTCGAATTCGGACGCGACCGATCCGCCGTGCCGTGGGCCTTCAGTCGTCACCGGTCGCCCGAGATGCCAGATCTCCCCAACAGGGTTTTCGCCTCGAAGCCCAGATGATCGCGCACTCGGTCCGGCGCGGCACATCAGGGCGCGAACCGCTCCCATTCGCACGGGCGCGATCAGCTCGGGGAGGGAATCGATCCTCGACCCACTCGATCGGCACCGACCCGGGGGGCGCGACGCGGCGGTGGCGTCGTCGTGACGGACCTGTGATCCGGTGTAGGCGTGCCCGAACCGGAGGTTGATCGACTCGACGAGTCCGTCGCGGCCGAACCGGCTGTCTCCTCACGGCCGCGGCGGTCCCTCATCACGAGCTCCGGAGGCCTGGGAAGGTACGGCATCGCGGCCGTCTCGTCGATCGTCGTGGCGCTCCTGATCGTCGCGACCGTCGGCTCGTTCACGACCGCCCGCGTGGCCGAACGGACCGAACGAGCGGTGAAGCTCAACTCCGCGTACCAAAAGGTCGCGACCGGGATCGCCGCGGAGGAGTCGCTCGAACGGAAGTACCGGCTCGAGCCGGGCCCGGTCCCCCTTTCCTCACATCGAGCCGCGCTCGCATCGGTGCTGCAGGGTCTAGCCGATGTTCGCCGACTGGGCACTGCGCTCGACCGGACGATCGCCACCCAGCTCGGATCCGAGCACGTCGCCTACGTCGTCGCGGTCACGACGATGTTCGCCGCCGTCGACCGGCACGAATCGTCGGCGACCGTCAACGCAATCGACGGCCGGACCGTCGATCCCGTGTTCAGCGTTATGCAGACCGAAGCGTACGCCGCGGCGGCGAATCACGCGGCGTGGGCGCTGACCGCTGCCGCCGATACGCGCCGAACCGGACGCTTCGTTCTCGCGCTCGACTTCACGATCCTGTTCGCCGCGATCGGGCTCATCGCCGCGGCCGCGATTGCGCTCACCCGATCTCGAGGCCGGCTGGTTCACCAGAGCAACCTCAACCGGCACCAGGCAATGCACGACAGTCTGACCGGGCTCCCGAACCGAGCACTGTTCCAGGACCGGGCCGCACTCGCGCTGCGCGCTGGCGCGGCGTTCCGGCGACCAAACTGCCGTGATGGTCGTCGACATCGACCGGTTCAAGGACGTGAACGACACCCTCGGTCATCACTACGGCGACCTGCTCCTCGAACAGATCGCGCTGCGATTCAGCTCGACGCTGCGGGCCGGCGACTCGGTCGCTCGTCTCGGTGGTGACGAATTTGCCGTGCTCCTGTGCGCCACGACCGACGCCGCGGCCACGGCTGCCGCTCAGCGCCTCACGGACGTGCTCCACGACCCGTTCACGATCAAAGACATCTCGCTCGACGTCGAGGCGAGTATCGGCATCGCGGTCGCCGGTCCCGACAGCGAAATCGATGCCGTCCTCCGCCATGCCGATGTCGCGATGTACGAGGCCAAGAGCGAACACTCGTCCACTGCGATCTACGAACGCTCGCGCGACGACAACACCGTTGCCCGGCTCGCGCTCCTGGGCGATCTCCGGCGCGCGATCGGGCGCCTGGAACTGTTCCTGCAGTACCAACCCAAGGTCGATACCGAGACCGGAGCGGTGCACAGCGTCGAAGCGCTGGTCCGCTGGCATCACCCGACACGGGGGCTGCTCATGCCCGACGACTTCGTTCCCATCGCGGAAGGCACCGCCGTCATTCATCCCCTCACCGACGAGATCCTGCGCCAGGCCCTTGTCCAGGTTCGGACCTGGCACCAAGCCGGTTGGACATTCCCGGTGTTCGTCAACATCTCGGCGCGGTCGTTGCACGACCTCGCCTTTCCGACACGCGTGCGGCGGCTGCTCGACACCATTGGCGTGCCGGCGAGCGCGCTCAGCTTGGAGCTCACCGAGAGCTCGATCATGACCGATCCGAAGCGAGCGCTCGCCGCGCTCCACACGCTCGACACGCTCGGTGTCTCGCTGAGCATCGACGACTTCGGCACGGGGTACTCGTCGATGTCGTACCTCAAAGATCTGCCGGTGCGCGAGCTCAAGATCGACCGGTCGTTCGTCATGGGCATGCGCCACAACGACGGCGACGCCGTCCTGGTGCAGTCGGCCGTCGACCTCGGGCACAACCTCGGTCTCCACGTCGTCGCCGAAGGAGTGGAGGACGGCCCGACGAAAGATGCGCTCACCGCAATGGGCTGCGACCTCCTCCAGGGCTACTTCATCCGGCGCCCGTCCGACGCGCCCGACCTCGACCGATGGCTCCGGTCGCAGTGGCCGGCGCACGAGCGGGAGGCGGCCCGACCTACACGGTCGGCATAGGCGCGGCGGGAACCGCGCGTCACGCCGGAAACGACTCGCCCACCAGCTCCTCGGAGCGAGTCCACAGTTTCCGGGCCGTGTCGGGGTCGAGTGCGTACGCGCTGTAGCCGTTGCGGCTGTCGGGCCCCTCGGCCGGTCCGGCCACTCCGCAGTCCTCGCAGTAGTGCCCACCGATCTCGTCCGCGTCGGCGACGAAGCCCGCCCACACGCTCGTCGCCGCGCCGGCCGGGATCGATTTCCATCTGCTCTCCTGGCCGGCCCGGGCCGCCGGGAGCACCGCGAACGTCTCCTCGGTCAGGTGGCGCCCCAGCTCGGTGATGATCGTTCCCGGGTGCACCGCGCACGCCCGCTGCCCGGTGTCACGGCCCCGCCGGTCGAGCTCGACTGCGAACAGGATGTTCGCCGTCTTCGAGCGGCCGTACGCCTGCCACGGGTCGTAGGGCGTGGTTTCGAAGTTGACGTCGTCGAGCACGACGTCACTGAACCGATGTCCGGCCGAGGACAGGATCACGATCGCGCCGGCCGGTCGCGGCAGCAGTGGGCGGATCCGATTGACGAGCACGAAATGACCAAGATGGTTGGTCCCGAACTGCAACTCGAACCCGTCGGTCGTGCGGCACTCGGGTGTTGCCATCACACCCGCGTTGGCGATGATCACGTCGAGGCGGTCGTGGTCGGCGACGACGCCGTCGGTGAACGTTCGCACCGACGCCAGCGACGCGAGATCGACCTCTCGTAGCTCGACGGTTGCGCCGTTACCGGACGCGGCCGCGCGTACGGCCTCCGTGGCGCGGTTCCCCTTGTCGAGATCACGGACTCCCAGCACCACGTTGGCCCCGTGCGCGACGACGGCGCGTGCCGTCTCCTGGCCCAGTCCCGCCGACGCGCCCGTGATCAGCACCCAGAGACCCGACAGATCGACGCCCTCGAGCACGTCGTCGGTCGTCGATTCGCTCCCGAACGACATGCGAACGAGTATCGCGCGGTCGAGCGTGCGAGGATGCGGCGCAGAGATCGCGGTGCCAAGACGTGAGGACTTGTGGGTGGGCGTCGACGAGGGGATCGTCGTCGAGCGCGACCACCTCGAATCGACTCGGAACGATCCTCCGGCGATTGCGTTGCTCGTCGTGTTCGCGGCCGTAGCGGTTGCCCTCACGTATCCGTCGCTCGGTCACTTCGGATCGCGAATTCCCGGTGACGCCGGTGACTCGTTGCTCAACGTGTGGATTCTCCGTACCGTGCAGATCGGTCTGCCGCACGGGTGGCACGCGTTGTGGAACACCCGCATCTTCTTCCCGCATACCGACACGCTGGCGTACAGCGAGACGCTGCTCCCCGTCGCGCTCGTGCACTGGCCCCTACGCACCGTCGTCGGCGACGTCGCCGCCCTCAACGCGATCGCTCTGAGCTCGTGGGTCCTGTCGGCGTGGGCCATGTACCGTCTCGCCCGCCGATTCGTCACCCACTGGGGCGCGGCTCTGATCGGCGCGCTCGTGTACACGTACTCGGCAAACCGGATGGTCCACTCCGCGGACGTGCAACTCGTTGTCGGCGGCGCGCTGGTCCCCCTCGCACTCCTGACGTTGTTGCAATGCCTCGAGCGGCCGTCGCCGCGTACAGGTATCACGTTCGGTATCACGTTTGCGGTCCTGCTCCTAACTTCTTCGTACTACGGCGCGATGACCGGGATCTTCGTCGTGGTGGTCGTGGTCGGTTGGGCGTGGGCGGCACCAAAGCCTGCGATCCGCTCCGCGCGTATCCCGTTCGGTCTCGCCGCGGGCGTCGTGGTAATCCTCGCCGGGCCGTTCGCCATTCACTACCTCGTCCTGCAACACAGCTCGTCGTTCCGGCGCGGGTTCGATCCGACTTCTGCTGCACACCTCTCCGACTTCCTCCGCACCGGCTACGGCAATCCGGTGCTGTCCCATCTCCCCCTTATCGGTCCGCGCTCGTGCCAAACCGTCGCCGGGCTCGAGAACCGCCTGTTCCCGGGAGTCATCGCGGTCGTTTTCGGAGCGATGGGAGCGCTCGCGTGGGTTCGGCGCGCCCGGAGGGGTGAGCCGGCCCGTGAGCTGGCGTCGATCGTCGTCGCCGGCGCGATCGTCCTCGTGTTGTCGTTCGGCGACTGGTTCACCGTCGCCGGTCGTCGCATCCCTCTTCCCTTCGTCGTCCTGCGCCACGGCGTTCCGGGCTTCACCGGTATCCGGGCGAACGCCCGGCTCGTCCTCGGCAGCGAGCTCGCGCTCGCACTCGTCGCCGCGATCGGCGTCGATGCAGTGCTCCGCAAGTGCCACGGCCGCGCGGCCCGGGTCTCCCTCACCGTGGTGGTGGCGGCGTGTGTGATCGCCGAATCCCTGATCACGGTGAACTTCGTCCAGGTTCCCACGGGAAGCGACAACGGCGGCCTCGAGCAAGTCCTCGCTTCGGCACCGCCGGGCGCGGTGCTCGAGTTCCCGATCGAGTCGACGAAGAGCGGGGTGGCGTGGCCCTACGTCGAGGCGCCCCGCCAACTTCTGGCGCTGCCCGACGGCCACCCGCGCGTCAATGGCTATTCGGGATTCGAGCCCCCCCACTTCGAACACGTGGCGGACCTCCTCAACTTCTTTCCCGCGCAACCCGCGCTCGACGAAGCCCACCGTCTCGGCGTGCACTACGTCGTGCTGCGTACGCGGCTCGCGTCGACGTCGATGCCGGTCTCCGTCCGCCGACTGCTGATCGCCGACGGGGTCGGCCGGTACACCGTCGCCCATGCCCGGGCGATCATCGCCGCGCTCCCACCGACCGCCGCCGCCCACGTCACGCAGGTCGCCGGCGGGTTCGTCATCGCGCTCGGCCCGTGAGGATCGTCAAGTAGGTGCACGCCGGCCCCCGACCGCCGTAGGTTCTCGACCGGCGCCGGACGAGTCGGCGCGCTCGCGAGAGAGAAGGCCGCGTGACCGTCGAGAACCCGGGACCGGAACCATTCACCGTCGAGGACATCCTCGCCGAGGCCGCGCGCCGGACCGGTGGCCTCGACGACCTCGGAGACGGGCCGTTCGTCGAGCCGCTGGCACTGTTGCTCGACTCGCTGGAGCGGGAAGCGCGCTTGAACGACATGGGCCGGCTGATCGCGCGGGAGCGGGCGCTCGGCCACACGGTCAACCGCCTGGGCTACGTGAACGACCGCAAGCAGTTCCCCGCGATCGCGAACGAAGAGATCGTCGCACCGGTGTTCATCATCGGCTTTCCCCGCACCGGCACGACGATCCTGCACGACATCCTCGCCCAGGACCCCGATAGCCGCGCGCCCCTCACGTGGGAAACGATGTTCCCGTCGCCACCGCCCGACGCCGCGACGTTCGATGCCGATCCCCGGATCGCGCTCTGTGCGTCGTTTCTCCCGACGCCCGAGACCGAGACCGAGCGCGATCGCCGGTTCAAGGCGATGCACCCCATGGGCGCGACGCTCTCCCAGGAGTGCGTGACGATGATGGGTGAAGCCATGTGCACGCCCCTGTTCCACAATCAGTTCCGGGTTCCGACGTACGAGGACTGGGTCGACAACGACGCCGACTGGTCGCATGTGTACGCGTTTCATCACCGGCAGCTTCAGCACCTGCAGTGGCGGAACCGTCGCGACCGTTGGGTCCTGAAGACGGGCGCACACATGTGGGGCATCGAGCACCTGTTGCGCACCTACCCCGACGCACGGATCGTCTTCACCCATCGCGACCCGGTGAAGTCGGTGACCTCGTACGCGAGCCTGACGACGCTCGTACGCGAGATGGGCAGCGACGAGGTCGACCCGTTGGAGGTCGCCGACGACTGGACGGCGCGGCTCCGGCGGGTGCTCGAACACGTCATGACGGTGCGCAGCACCGGGTCGTACCCGCAGGCGATCTTCTACGACATGTACTTCCCCGATTTCGTCGCCGATCAGTTCGCGGTCGTGAGCAACATCTACGAAGCCTTGGGCCTCCCGATGACCGATGAGGGCGAGCAGCGCATGCGTGCGTTCATCGCCGACAATCCCAAGGGCAAGCACGGCGTGCACAGCTACACAACCGAGGAGTTCGGCATCGACCCCGCTGTGGTCCGGCGCGATTTCGCCGCGTACATCGAACAGCACGATCTCGCCCCGGAGTAGGCGTACAACTGGAATAGACGGTGCGCCCCTCGCCGATTACGATGTGATTACGCCCCTATCGGACGGCGAGAGAAGCAACATTGGCGTGGGACTTCGAGACCGAACCTGGAGTTCGAGGAGAAGCTCGCGTGGATGCGGGGCTTCGTCGACCGTGAGCTCATCCCGCTCGAGCCCATCTTCGACCGGATCTCGGCCGAGGAATGGGAACCGGTCAAACACCACCTCCAGGAACAGGTGAAGGCCCAGGGGCTGTGGGGCGCGTTCCTCGACCCGAAGCTCGGCGGGAACGGTCTCGGACAGCTGAAGCTCGCGCTGATGTCGGAGATCATCGGTCGCTGCATGATGTCGATGACCATCTTCGGGGTGCAGGCGCCCGACAGCGGGAACATGGAACTGCTCGCGCACGGCGCGACCGACGAGCAGAAGGAACGTTGGCTGTGGCCCAACCTGCGCGGTGAGATCTCGAGCGCGTTCGCGCTGACGGAGCCGTTTTTCGCGGGCGCCGATCCGACTGTCATCGGAACGACGGCGACCAGGGACGGCGACGAGTGGGTCATCGAGGGTCACAAGTGGTTCATCACCAACGCGTCGGTGTGTGACATCGTCCTCGTGTTCGCGGAGACCAACCCCGACGGCCGGCCGCACCGACACGCGTCGGTGTTCGTCGTCCCCAGCGGAACGCCCGGCATGGAGATCGTGCGCGACATCGCGACCATGGCGCATCCCGAGCCCTCGTACGGGCGCGTCGGCAACCACGCCGAGATCGTGTTCACCAATTGTCGGGTGCCCGCCGACCACCTGATCGGTCGACCCGGAGAGGGTTTCGTGCTGGCGCAGCAGCGGCTCGGCGGCGGCCGCATCCATCATGCGATGCGCTGGCTCGGACAGGCCCAGCGCGCACTCGACATCATGTGCGAACGCGCGGTCTCCCGTAGCTCGCACGGCAAGCTGCTCGCGCAGCACCAGATGGTGCAGGACTACGTCGCGTTGTCGCACATGGAGATCCAGTCGGCCCGGCTCCTGACGTTCCAGACCGCGTGGAAGATGGACAAGTACGGCGCCGCCGCGGTGCGTGCCGATCTCGGGATGATCAAAGCTCACGTCTCCAAGGTCGTGCTCGCGGTGCTCGACCGCACGATCCAAGTGTGCGGCGCGCTCGGCTACTCGAGCGATCTCCCCGTGGAGTCGTGGTATCGCTCGACCCGTTTCGGCCCCATCGGCGACGGCCCCGACGAGCTCCACAAGTCGGTGCTCGCCCGTACGTTGCTGAAGGGCTACTCCCCCGTCGACGGTTGGCCGACCGAGCACATCCCGAGTCGGCGTCCGGCC
The DNA here is from genome assembly GCA_963761055.1 of uncultured Actinomycetes bacterium. Taxonomy (GTDB): domain Bacteria; phylum Actinomycetota; class Acidimicrobiia; order IMCC26256; family PALSA-610; genus PALSA-610. The sequence continues at coordinate 301,635 of CAVXFO010000005.1, forward strand.
GCGGAGGCCAAGTGGGCTGAGTTGCGCCTCCTCGCGGGTGTCGGGTGAGGCCGCTCCCGACCGCCGAGACCGCGGCCCTGGAGCGGTTCCTCGATCACGCCCTCGGCGACCGGGTACCGACCACCGTGACGCCGATGACCGGTGGGGGCTCCTGCGAGATCTTCGCGCTCGACCGCGGCCCGGCGCGCTGGGTGCTGCGCCGCGCGCCGCGCCACGCGAGCTCCGACACCGCGCACGACGTGTTGCGTGAGTTCCGCATCCTCGACGCGATCAAGGACGAACCCGTCTCCATCGCGCGTCCCGTCGTGGCGTGCGCCGACGCGACCGTGTTCGGTTCACCCTTCTACGTCATGGAGCGGATCGACGGCCGACCGATTCTGCAGTCGGTGCCCGGGGCGTGGGCGAGCGCGCCCGAGACCCACGGCCGCGCACTGGAGGAGCTCGTCGACGCGCTGGTCGCCATCCACGCCGTCGACTGGCGGGCCTGCGGGCTCGACGACATGGCCCGCACCGGAGACCGGGCTCAGAACGGCGACTACCTGGCGCGCCAGCTGACGCGCCGGCTCGCGCAGCTCGACTCGTACGGCGGCCGCGATCTCCCCGGCGCCCGCGCCGTCGCCGCGTGGCTCGACGCACACCGTCCCCCCGCCCAGCCCTTCGCGCTCTGTCACGGCGACTACAAGCTCGACAACGTGTTGTTCGCCCCGGAGCCACCGCCGCGTCTGCTCGCCGTCGTCGACTGGGAGATGGCCGCGATCGGCGATCCGTTGGTCGATCTCGCGTGGGCGCTCATCTTCCACCCCGGACCGGAAGGCACGATGCGCCTCGGCCTCGCGCGGCGAGCCCACCATCGCCGTCGCGCACCTGCCGGGCCGCCCCGCGCTCGTCGAGCGGTACGCGACGCGCTCGGGCCGGGACCCGTCCGCACTCGGCTGGTACGACGTGTTCGCGCGCTGGAAGCTCGCCGTCGTGCTGGAGGGCAGCTACGCGAAGTTCGTGCGAGGACAGTCCGACAAACCAATCCACGAATTCTTCGGGTCACAGGTCGATCTGTTGCTCGAGAGCGCCGCCGGCGCGATCGACAAAGGAGTGATCATCTGATGCGGGCATGGCAGGTGCAAGGGACCGGCGAACCGATCGACGTGCTGCACGAAATCGAGCTCGAACCGCCCGAACCGGGGCCGGGCCAGATCCGTATCCGCGTGACTGCGGCGGGGATCGGGCTGCCCGACGTCTTCATGTGCCGGGGCACCTATCCCCTCACCCCTCCCCTCCCGTTCGTGTCGGGCCAGGAAGCCACGGGAGTCGTCACCGCGCTCGGTGAAGGTGTCGACTGCTCGATCGGTGATCACATCATGTGTGTGACGGCCTTTTGGATGGGCCACGGTTCGTTCGCGGAGGAGTGCCTGGTCGCGACCGACTCGGTGTTCCCTATACCCGACGGTCTCACCGATGCCGAGGCGGCCGGGTTCTGGATCCCGCACCTCACCGCGTGGACCGGTCTCGTCGATCGCGGCAGGTTGCAGAGCGGTGACGCGCTGGCCGTCCTCGGCGCCGCCGGCGGGAGCGGCATCGCCGCCGTGCAGCTCGGTCGCGCCCTCGGCGCGCGCGTCATCGCGGTCGTCAGCAACGACGAGCGCGCCGAGTTCTGCCTCACTCTCGGCGCCGACGCGACCGTCAATCATCGCAACGGCGCTCTGGCCGCCGCGTTGCGAGACGCGAACGGCGGCCGGGGCATCGACCTCGTCTACGACCCCGTCGGCGGGACGCTCGCGGAGGAGTCGATGCAGGCGCTCGGTCGCAACGGACGGTTGCTGGCGGTCGGATTCGCGAGTGGCGCCTGGCCCAGGGTGGCCGCGCACGATCTCGTCGTGACGAACACCTCACTCGTCGGAGTGTTCGCGGGCGGGTACACGCGGGAGGAGCTCGACGCCATCCACGCGAACCTGACCACCCTCGTACGCAACGGCCGTCTGCGAAACGCAGTAAGTGCCGAGATCCCGTTTGCCGAGCTCCCCGCCGCGTTGCAACGAATGGCCGACCGAGCGGTCGTCGGCAAGCTCGTCGTGGTGCTCTGATGACCTCGACCAAGGGATCCGAGTTCGACCTCGACGCCGACGCGATCATCACTGCGGCAGTCGCCATCTTCCACGAGTCGGGCCTCGATGCCGTCAGCATGCGCAGCGTCGCCGCCCGACTCGGTGTTTCGCCGGTCCCGCTCTACAGCCGGGTCGGGAACAAGGATGCGCTCGTCGACGCGGTCGCCGATCGACTCCTGGCCGACCTGGCCCCGGCCGTCCGGGCCGGGGAAGCGTGGGATGCCTACGCGCGGCGCTGGGCGCGGGAGGTCCGGACGCGGCTGCGGCGAGCGCGCGACAGCCGGCTTCTACTGTGGCCGGGACGCGACGCGTACGTGCAGGCCTCGCAGTCGCTCGTCGACGCGATGCGGGGCGGCGGCTTCGATACCGATGCCGCCGTACAGGCCTGCCGGCTCCTCACGTGGACGGTCGTCGGATTCGGTGCCGTCGAAAGCGGGGTCGAACCGCCGCGGCGCGGACGCCGGCGAAGCCGGCCCGGCGCCGATCCCGGCGGTGTGTCCGCGGCCGAGGTCGAGGAGCTGTTCGACCTCCAGATCCGCTATCTGATCGACGGCATCAAGCGCGTGGCCCAACCCTCGGCCGGGCGGCCGACGACTGCGACCCGAAGGCAGGCTCGGAGATGACCATCTCGACGTTGGATGCGAGCGGCAAGGTCGTCGTCGTCACCGGCGCCAGCAAGGGCTTGGGTCGGGCCATGGCGCTCGGCTTCGCCGAGGCGGGCGCCGATGTCGTGGCGGCGAGCCGCAGGCTCGATGCGTGCGAGGCGGTGGCCACGGCGATCCGCGCGCGGGGCCGGCGCGCGTCGGCGTTCAGCTGCCACGTTGGCAACTGGGAGCAGTGCGCGGCGCTCGTCGACGCGACCGTGGCCGAGTTCGGCCGGATCGACGTGCTCGTGAACAACGCCGGTATCGCACCGGTGCCGCCGTCGTTGCTCGGCGTGACCGAAGACCTCTTCGACAAGACGATCGCGGTCAACCTCAAGGGACCGCTGCGGCTCAGCGCGCTCGCCGCCGAGCACATGCCGGCCGGCGGGTCGATCGTCAACGTCAGCTCGAAGGCATCCCTGCACCCGACGGCGTTCACGGTGGTCTACGCGGCGGCCAAGGCCGGACTGAATGCACTGACGAAGGCCGCTGCGAACGAGTTCGGGCCGCGCGGCATCCGGGTGAACGCGATCGTCTGCGGCACGTTCCACACCGACAGCCTGCACGCGTCGGTACCGACAGCCGAATTGCAGGCGCAGATGGCCGGGAACATCAGCTTGGGCCGGATCGCGGAGGCCGACGAGATCGTCGGCACCGCGCTCTACCTCGCGAGCGATGCATCGTCGTACCTGACCGGCGCGCTCATCACACTCGACGGCGGCTGAAGCGACCCGTGCGCATACACCGACACGGACAATCCCCCGGAGGAACAACATGACGACGACCGTCGACGACGTGATCGGTGCGGGCCGGGTCGCGGTGGTGACCGGCGCCGCCAGCGGCATCGGGCGCGCGATGGCCGAGCTGTTGGCCCGCGAGGGCTCGTCGGTCGTGGTCGCCGACCTCGACGGCGCCGAAGCCGACACCGTCGCCGCAGGAATCCGCGCCGCGGGTGGCGATGCACTGGCCGTCGATGTCGACGTCTCCGACCCGGCCGCGGTCGATCGACTCGCGGAGTCGACGCGGGACCGTTTCGGCCGCGTCGACGTCCTGTGCAACAACGCCGGCGTGTCGACGTTCAACATGATGCGCGATCAGACCCTCGACGACTGGCGTTGGGTCTTCTCCGTCGACCTCTGGGGCGTGGTGCACGGTCTGCACAGCTTCCTGCCGATCATGCGCGCCCAAGGCAGGCCCGCCCACATTGTGAACACCGCTTCGATAGCAGGTCTACTCAGCGGAGTTGCGTTCATCGGTCCCTACGCCGCGACCAAGGTCGCCGTCGTGTCGATCTCGGAGACGCTCGCGCAGGAGCTGGCGATCGAACAGTCGCCGATCGGCGTGAGCGTGCTCTGCCCGAGCTCGGTCGACACGAAGGTCATGGAATCGGAGCGCGGCCGGCCGTCGTCACTCGGTGTCGAGCACCGCACCGAGATGGCGGAGTCGGTCCGGCTGGCCATCCGGGACTCGTTCACCGGCCCTCGTGGCCTGACCCCGGCTCAGGTTGGCGAGAAGGTGCTCGACGCCATCCGGGCCAAGCGGTTCTGGATCATCACCCACGGGGGCGAACGTCCGGTGTTCGAGGCTCGCATCGACGACATCCTGGCGAACTTCCCGCAGCCGTAACGCGACCTCCCGCCGTAGAGTCGACCGGATGGACGCAGTTCGAATCGGAGTGCTCGGCGCGGCCCGGATCGCGCCGCACGCCGTCGTCAAGCCGGCCCGCAACACCAATGACGCGGAGGTCGTCGCCGTCGCCGCGCGCGACCGGGGTCGGGCCGACGCGTACGCGGCCAAGCATGGCATCCCGAAGGTGCACGACTCTTACACCGAACTGATCGCGGATCCGGGGATCGACGCGATCTACAACCCCCTGCCGAACGGCTTGCACACGAAGTGGACGATTGCCGCGCTCGAGGCCGGCAAGCATGTCCTGTGCGAGAAGCCATTCACCGCCAACGCGCGAGGAAGCCGAGGACGTCGCCGCGGTCGCCGCGCGCACGGGACGCGTGGTGATGGAAGCGTTTCACTACCGGTATCACCCACTCGCCCACCGCATGCGCGAGATCGTCGAGAGCGGCGAGCTCGGAACCACTCGGCGGGTCGAAACGGCGTTGTGTTTCCCGCTGCCCAAGTTCTCCGACATCCGCTACCAGTACGACCTCGCCGGTGGCGCCACGATGGACGTCGGCTCGTACACGGTGCACATGGCTCGCTTGCTCGGCTGCGAAGAACCGTCGGTCGCCTCCACGACGGCCCGGCTCCGCACGCCCGACATCGACCGGGCGATGCGGGCCGAGCTGACGTTCCCGGGTGGTCACACGGGCCGCATCATCTGTTCCATGTGGTCGACGCGGGTCCTCCAGACGTACGCGCGGGTGATCGGCGAGCGGGGCGAGATGCACGTGATCAACCCGACGTCGCCGCAGTTGTGGCACCGGTTGCGGGTGAAGACGGGCACCGAGAAGCGCTCCGAGCATTTCCCGCGCCGGCCAACCTACGAGTACCAGCTCGACGCCTTCTGCGCGGCCGTGAGGCGGGGCGAGCCGAACCTCACCCCGCCCGCGGACTCGATCGCGAACATGCAGGTGCTCGACGCGATCTACGTGGCCGCGGGTATGAAACCCCGCGGCACCTGACGGCTATTTCGCGAGTGACGCCTCGAGGGTGATCTCGGGGACCGAGGCCAGGGCGCGGCTGACGATGCAACCCGCTTTGGCGGCGTTGGCGTGTTCGACGAACGTGGCCTCGTCGACCCCGGGAACATGCCCGACGGTGACGAGCGCGATCTTCGTGATCGTCGGCGATCCGTCGACCTGGCGGAGGGTGACGGTCGCGTCGGTGTGCACGGAGTCGGGCGCGTTGCCCGCCTTGGCGAGCATGTTCGAGAGCGACATCGTGAAGCACGCTGCGTGCGCAGCCGCGATCAGTTGCTCGGGATTGGAACCGGGACCGTCTTCGAACCGCGACTTGAACGTGAAACCACCGCTGATCGTGTCACCGGCGGTGAAGGTCCCGGCGCCACTCGGAAGATCACCCTTCCACTCGGCACTCCCCTTGGCAGGCATCTGTTGACTCCTTGCGCCATGGCGCGGGCGTTCTCGCGGACGGCATCCGATGAGCCGACGGACGGAATCTACCGACGCCCGGGCCGCGGCGGTGTCCCCGAGGCCATTCCGCCCCACCGCGCCCGGCCGGGCGCGAGATTATGGTCCCGGGAGCACGATTCGGGAGCGGACGGGAGCAGAGGTGGAGCCGAACGAGGGAAGTGCGCGGGCGAGCCGTCTCGCGGCCCTGCTCGATCTCGAGGTCCTCGACCGCGATCTCTTCCGGGGCGAGAACGAGGAAGGAGCAAGCGCGCGCATGTCGCTGTACGGCGGTCAGGTCGCGGCCCAGGCGCTCCGGGCCGCGGGTGCAACGGTGCCCGAGGATCGCTTGCCTCACTCGTTGCACGGCTACTTCCTGCGGCCCGGACGCGTCGATCGGCCCGTCATCCTTCACGTCGACCGCGACCGCGACGGCGGTTCCTTCTCGGCACGACACGTGCGGGCGGTCCAAGACGGTGAGGTCATCTTCTCGATGGTCGCGTCGTTCAGCACGCGCGCGAGGAGAGCGTCACCTTCGATGCGGTCCCCACGCGGGGCGGACCCGATCCCGAATCGCTCTCGTCCCGTCCGTCACCCTTCCTCGTCGAGGTGCGCGAGGTCACGCCGACGCGTATCGGCGACGGCCAGGTCCGGCACTCCGACTCGTTGTGGGTGCGAGCGTCGGCGCCGCTGCCCGACGATCCTCTGACCCACACGTGCGCGGTCGCGTACGTCTCCGACCTCGGTTCGGGATTCGGCCAAGTCGACGTGCCCGGCCTACCTGCAGGGGGGCCGAGCATCGACCACAGCCTCTGGTTCCACGCACCGATCCGCGCCGACGAATGGATGCTGCTGGAGCTGTGGCCATTGAAGGCGAGCGGATCGCGCGGCGTCTACAGCGGGTCGCTGCGCGGTGGCGACGGTCGGCTCGGAGTGCTCCTCACCCAGGAGATGCTGCTCCGCGACCACGAACTTCCGCCCGCGATGCTCCGCCGCATCGCCGAGTACCTCGGCGTCACTCCCGAGGACTGACGCACGGTTCCCGGGACGTCGCTTCAGCCGAGCCGGTCATCTTCCGATACCGCGTACGACGGTGCTGGTCCTCGTCCGAGGCGCGATCACTGAACGAGGAGGAACACGAGCATGCAACGTGAGCATCTCGATGCTCGCGCGTCAGATCTCGCTGAACGGGGCTTTTCTCTCATAGAGCTCATGGTGGTCGTTCTGATCATTTCCATCCTGATCGCCATAGCAATCCCCCAGTTCATCGGCGCCCGAGGCCGGGCCAACGACCGCGCGACACAATCGGATCTGCGAAATGGGTTGACGGCGGAGAAGACCGTCTACACCGACACGCAGACCTACTACCTCAGCTCCGCGGGCGTGAAGGCAGCCGAGCCGTCATTGCACTGGGGCACCACCCTGCTCGTCCAGGTCGGCACGAACACAGACCCGAACGACACGGTCTGTCTCTCGGAAAAGTCGGCTTCGGGATCGTGGTTCGCGATCGGCGACGTGGCCGAGAACTCGGCCGCCGCGAAGAACGGTACGTACTTCACGACGAGCGCGTCGGATCCGTGCACGACCGACGCCGCGACGATCGCCGGGTGGCCGACCAGCTGGTAACGGGCGTCGCGGCCGACCGACGGGGATCATGGGTTCAGTCGGTTCGGGCGCCGGAGTTGCCGCGCGTACTACTCACGAATCGGAACGTGCGCTCGATGCCGAACGACGCGGCCGCCATCGCAACCAGGAACAGATCGGCACCGAGACTGCTTCTCGCGATCAATGCGAAAAGCGCTCCCCCGCAAGCCGCCGCCGCCACGACCGAGATCCACGCCCTCGATCCACGCTCGTTCGACGTGCGCGCCTCGGCCACGTTGACGGTCGCGAAGATGATCAGGAACCCGGCGCTCCCCATGGTCGCGATGCTCGCGAGGTTCAAGACGTTCGCGAGTATCACCGTGCCGGCAGCTGTGATGAAGAGCCCTTCGAGTGGCTCGTTCCAGATGAGCCGCTCCAGCCGGGCCGGAAGCTCCTTGGATCTGGCGATCACGTAGGTCATGCGGGCGGATCCGTACAGCGTCGCGTTGATCGCAGATGCGGTCGACAACATCGCCGCGATCGCGATCATCGTGAAGCCGGCCGAGCCGAGCGTCGGTCGGGCGGCCTCGGCCAGCGCGTAGTCGCGAGCGTGCACGATGGCCGCGACTGGCAACGACCCGACGGCGACGACGGTGACGAGGACGTACAGGACGATCACGAAGACGACGGATATGTAGTAGGCCGCGGCGAGCGTGCGTCCCGGATCGTCGACGTCCTCGGCGGCGTTGGCGATGAGCTCGAATCCCTCGTAGGCCAAGAAGATGATCATGCCGCCGGCGATCAGCGAAACGGGCGAGCTCCACTGCGCGGGCGCGAGTCGTGACGCGGAAACGCCCGCAAAACCTACGACCACGAACAGCGACAAGATCGCGACCTTCACCGCGACGACGATGCCCTCCGCTCGGGCAATCGTCGAGGCACCGGCGACGTTCAAACCTGTGATCGTGAGAATCGCCGTCGTGAGGAACACATGCTGCCAGAGGTTCTGTGATGCGACAGGCATGAAGCTGGCGGCGTAACCGCCGAACGCCTGCGAGTAGAGCGACAACATCACGATGTAGCTCAGCCACAACAGGACGTTGATCCCGCCCGCGAACTCCCCCACCCCGAACGCGCGATTGATGAATGTCACAGTGCCGCCGCGGCTGGGATACGACCGGGAGAGCAGCGCGTACGACCTCGCGGTGAGGAGCGCGACCAGGCCGGCAACGAAGAACACGATCGGTGCTCCGCCTTTGGTGATCTGCACCGAGAGCCCGAGCACCGCGAAGATCCCGCCGCCGACCATGCCGCCGATGCCGATCGCGACAGCGCCCCAGAGTCCGACGCGCTCGGGGACTATCACGGACCCCGATCGTATAGCGAGTCGTTTCGGCCATAGGAAGATCTCCGGTCACGCGCACGGTTGCGTGCCGGGATCTTCGCGCGGTCAGCGCTAGTTGTACTTCCTAGGCAGTGCAGCTTCACTGGGCCTGAACAACGTCATGAGGAACTACAACTAGAGCCGACAGTCACGCCGAGGCTCGCAAGCAGCTCGCGTACCCGATCACCGATCTCGTCTCGAATAGGTCGCACCGCTTCGACACCCATTCCGGCCGGGTCGTTGAGTTCCCAATCCTCGTAGCGCTGGCCGGGAAAGTACGGGCAGGTGTCTCCGCATCCCATGGTGACGACGACGTCGGCGGCCTGGACGATCTCATCGGTCCAGGGCTTCGGAAACTCCTGAGTGATGTCGATGCCGACCTCGGCCATGGCCTCGACCGCGGAAGGGTTCACTTCGGCGCCCGGCTCTGATCCACCCGACCAGGCGATCGCTCGACCGTCGGCGAGCTGATTGAACCAGCCGAGCGCCATCTGGCTGCGTCCGGCGTTGTGCACGCAGAGGAAGAGCACGATCGGCGCACTCTCGGTCGACTTGTGCTCGACCCGCGCCAAGGCTTGCAAGCGCTGGCGGGCGAAGCGTTCGGCGAGCATGGGCACGAAGTTGAGGACCCGCGCGCGACTTACCTGCTCGTCGTAGCTGGCGAAGACGAACTTCTCGACCGTGCCGCGATCGAAGACTCCGTCGAACTCGGTGGCGAGCCGGTCGATCCCGGCTTGCAGAATCTGTTGTTGTTGGATGTGGTCGTCGTCGGACATGCAGCGCCTCCTTCGTCTACGGGGACTCGGTGACGCCGTGCGGGACGACGACGTCGATTGCCGCGAATGGTCGGGTTCCAGTACCGCCCGAACCCGATCGCCGCCAGGGCGCCGGCGAGCTCCATCACGATGAACATCGGGGCGCTGCTCGGCCGGATCCCGGCAAAGGTGTCGGTGAGCATCCGACCAACTGTCACCGCCGGGTTTGCGAAACTCGTCGACGAGGTGAACCAGTAGCCGGCCGCGATGTATCCGCCGACCGCGAACGCGGCGGCTGAGGAACGACCTGCACGCACGACCCCGAGAATCACCAACAGCAGCCCGAAGGTCGCGACGAACTCTCCGAGCCACACGCCGCCCGAAGAACGTGCGTGTGTAGAGAGCGTCACGGTCGGTAGGGAGAACATGAGGTTCGCGACCGAGCACCCGACACAGGCTCCGATCACCTGCGCGATGACGTATGCCGCTGCGGTCAGGCTGGTCATACCGCCGAGCAATCGGTCGGCGAGAGTCACGACCGGATTGAAGTGCGCTCCCGAGACGGGGCCTATCGCCAAGATGAGCGCAACCAGGCCCGCGCCCGTGGCGATCGAGTTTTCGAGCAGCTGCAGGCCCACGTTGCCGGGCGAGAGTCGCTGCGCATAGATGCCGGAGCCGACGACGATGGCGACGAGCAGCGCGGTGCCGACCGCTTCGGCGCTCGCGGTCCTCACGATGGACGATTGCACGCCGGCGGCTCAGCAGCAACGCGTCGCGGACTCGGGCCGCGCTGCCGCAGCACATAGCGTCCTCTCCGGGCACGACGGTTCGCAGTTGACCTGCCGCCATCTCGACGTCGCTGAGCACGGTGTAGATCTCCCACGGCTCCCCGTCGGGTCCGTCGACCCACACCTTGTCCTGCACGGCATAGCAGCACGCAACCTCGTCCTCGGTTGCCGTGGCCAACCCTTCCCGGCTCAGCCGGGCGGTGGCGTCGGCGACCTCCTCGGTCGAGCTCACCTCGACACCCAAGTGATTGAGACTCCCAGCTCCTCCGTGACCCTCGATCAGCACCAACTTGAGCGGCGGGTCGACAATGGCGAAGTTGCGCGTATCCCGGGCGACGCTTCGCCGGTTCGGTGGCGAACAGCTTGGAGTAGAACTCGACCGCCGTGTCGATGTTCGCGACGTTCAACGCCAACTGGACTCGTGACATGACCCGCTCCTGGTAGATTTACATCCGTCGATACATCGATGTTCGCGGATCCATCGACAGATGTCAATGCTTTTGCGAAGGAGGCGTGATGGCACGAAAAGCAGTGGCGATATCTGAGGCGGCACTCTGTTGCCCGTCCGTTGTGGCTGCCCCACTCTCGGATCACGACGCCGAGGACCTGGCACGAGTGTTCGCCACGTTGGCCGACCCGGTGCGGCTGCGGCTCCTGAGCCTCATCGCCGAAGCCGGGGAAATCTGCTCGTGCGATCTCCTCACACCTCTCGGCAAGTCGCAGCCCACCGTGTCCCACCACACCAAAGCACTGGCAGAGGCCGGCCTCATCACCGGCACGAAACAAGGCCGATGGGTGTGGTGGTCGGTTGATGCCGATCGTCTCGAGGCGGTCAGGGACTCCCTCCGTCCGTAGCTCGATCGTCCACGGGAGGCTCAGGTCGGGTCAGTCTTCCGTGCGCAACGCATCCGCGATCGATGTGCGCCCGGCCGACGCGAGCGCCGCGGCGTGCGCGCTGCACACGAGGAATCCCGCCGACCCCTATCGCGACGAGAAGGCCTTCGCAGCGACACCGGGGTAACCCGAGGTGGGAGCGCGTTGCCACTAGCGTCGCGTGAGATTCGTGACTTGGCGCGGCACTCGGACCTCTCGGATACCGCGGCCGGAAAGGTGCTCACAGGTTCACCGAAGGTGATGGTCCTCGCCAACCTCGTCGATGCATGCGGCAATGACCCGAGTTTCGTGTGCGAGCAGGTGCATCGGGTCACGACCAACGACACGGCCGCGCAGATCGCCGATGGCATCGCCGGCGCGCCGTTCCATATCGCGCTGATCCTCTTGTTGGCCTGGCTGACACGAAGGTTCCTCCGCAGGGCAATAGCCCGGTTCGTCGAACGCCTGATTCGCGAGCGGGAGGCGACGCAGGCTTCAGCCGAGGCGGAAGCACGGGGGGTCTTCGCGAGGATCCAGCGCAAGGCCAGCCAGACCGTGAGCCAGATCCACCAGCACAGCGACCGGTCGAAGGAACGCGCGCTGACGCTCGGCGCCGTCCTGCGCGGCGTAGCGACGTTCGTCGTGACCACGGCGGCGATACTCCTGATCTTGGGCGAACTGAAGGTGAGCCTGGGTCCGTTACTCGCCGGAGCAGGGATCGCGGGGCTCGCGTTCGGCTTCGGCGGCCAGTCCCTCGTACGGGACGTGCTCGCCGGGATCTTCGTCCTCACCGAGGACCAGTACGGCGTCGGCGACATCGTCGACCTCGGCGAAGCGAACGGCGTCGTGGAGCACGTCTCGCTGCGGACGACGCAAGTCCGCGACGTTCAGGGTTCCCTGTGGACGGTGCCGAACGGCGAGGTCCGGCGCGTGTGTAACCGGTCTCAGATCTGGTCGCGGGCAGTCCTCGATATCGAGGTCGCGTACGCCACCGACCTCGACCACGCCATGTCGGTCATCCGCACCGTGATCGACGACGTCTGGCGCGAACAGCGCGAAGACGCCACCATCATCGAGCAACCCGAGATCTGGGGTTTGGAACAGTTCGGCGACAACGCGCTCGTGATCCGAGTGGTACTCAAGACCGAACCCTCCGAGCAATGGACCACAGCCCGCATCGTCCGCGCCCGGTTGAAGAAGGCGTTCGACGAAGCGGGGATCGAGATTCCGTTCCCACAGCGCGACGTGTGGATCCGCGGTTCCGGCGAGGCGTGACGCCGAGCGCCCATCTCGTCGACCCTTACCGTCGGACCTTCACCGTTTCGCCGACCTTGGCGGTGAACCAGTGACCGCCGCCGAAGCCGAAGCGGATGGCGCCCGGCGCGTTTCGTTCGACCGTTTCGATCTGCATCCACTGATCCTGCGACGGCCCGCACGCGAGGCCGTCCCGGTCGTGCAGCGAACCTTCCGCGATGGAGATGGTGTCGCCGACGACCACCTCGTCGGCCGATACATCGGCAGTGGTGAGGTCGTCCTGTCCCTGCTCGTTCATCGCTATACCTTTCCGATCGAGGCGATGCCGCGTGAGTGCATCACGGTGAGATTGCTCAGTGAGCATCGGTGGCGAGCGCTTCGCCTTCCGCCGCGATGATCTTCGCGCGGGTGATGATTCCGTGCGATCGGACCGGCATCGTCACGATCTGCGTCGACCGCTGGGGTGCTGAAGGGGAGACCCGGTTCCTTGAGGCCAACACTGGTCGACACGCACGGTTCAAGTCGCTTCGACGAACTCGATGATCGGCTTCACATCATCGGCGCGACGCTCGAGCGCGTCCGACCAACGCTCGACCGGAACCCGTCGGGTGATCAGGCGCTCCAGCCAGTTCCGGTCCGCCTGCGCGAGCGCTGCGGCCGCCGCTTCGTAGTGCCGACGGTTCGCGTTCACCGATCCGAAGACGACGTCATTGCCCAACACCATCGCTCGGTTCACCTGGGCGGCGTCGATCGTCAGGTGCCGACCACCCGATGAAACACCCGTGAGGCACACGATGCCGTCCGGGGCCGTCCGGCCGAGCGCGTCGAGTATCAACGTCGATACCCCGGTGCACTCGATGACGATGTCGGCTGTCGCGGCACGCGTCGCTGATCGAGCCGGTGCGATACGACGCGCCAAGGTCCGCGACCAGCTTCGGCTTGGGACCGTCCGTCACCCGATCGAACACCACCACCTCGAGGCCACGCTGACGCCCGAGCAACGCCGCGAGCAACCCGATCGGTCCCGCACCCGCGATCACGACCTGGGACGGCTGCCACCGTGCTCGGCTCCCGATGCGAGCGATGTGCTCCCACGCCTTGGCGACCACGCTCGCGGGCTCCAAGAGCACGCCGACGCGATCGAGACCCGGATCAATCTTGACCGCGTAGTCGGGACGGATCCGATAGCGATCGGACGCGTAACCGTTCCGTCCGTTGATGCCGCGCTCGGTGTACTGGCCGTTGCGGCACATGTCCCACTCGCCGATCGCGCAGTTGGGACACGGGACGGGGTCGGGTCTGCGCACGATGCCGACGACCAGGTCGCCGGGCGCAAGACCGCAATCGCTTGGCGCTTCGAGGACGCGCCCGAGCGACTCGTGCCCGAGGGTCAGGTGATCAGCACCCGGCGGTGGCGCGCCGTAGTCACCGGCCACGATCTCCATGTCGGTGCCGCACACGCCGATCGCCAGTGTCTCGACGAGCACGGGCCCGTCCACCAGCGGTGGCTCCGGTACGTCGTCGATGCGGACCGAGTCGGCCTGACCGGGCACCACCGTGATCGCTCGCATCGCATCATCCTCACCGCGCCTGCGTCACCGAAGGCCCTCCGAGTGCTGCGGTCTACCTCCGGCTTCTACACCGTAGGCTCGCCCCGATGGATAGTCCGGTCACGCTCGCAATCGACATCGGCGGCAGCGGACTCAAAGCCGACGCACTCGACGCGAACGGGAACCTGTTGGCCGACCGCGTGCGCATCGACACCGAGTACCCGTGTCCGCCGGACGCGCTCATCGCTGCCTTGGAGCACCTCGTCGCGCCGCTGCCGGCGTTCAATCGCGTCTCGGCCGGATTTCCGGGCGTCGTACGGCACGGGTTGATACTCAGCGCGCCACATTTCGTCACGGTCAGAGGCCCCGGCTCGCACGTCGATTCCGATCTCGTAACTGCCTGGGACCACTACGACCTCGCCGGCGCGCTCGAAGGCGCATGGCAGCGCCCCGCCCGAGTGCTGAACGACGCGGATCTGCAAGGACTCGATGTGGTCTCCGGTCACGGCGTCGAGCTCGTCGTGACCCTCGGCACCGGCGTCGGCACCGCGATCTTCGAGGACGGCCAACTCGGGCCACACTTGGAGCTGGCGCATCATCGCTTCCGCAAAGGTGAGAGCTACAACGAACAGCTCGGCAACGCGGCCCGAAAACGAGCCGGCAACAAGCGCTGGAACCGGCGACTCGGCAAGGCGATCGACGCCCTGCGTTCGCTCACGCTGTTCGACCACCTCTACGTCGGCGGCGGCAACGCCAAACACGCGAAACTCCCGTCCGCGGACGACATCACCGTCATCGACCACAACGCCGGCATCCTCGGCGGCCTCAAGCTCTGGACGGCCGGCGGGACGGGGGCCCGACGCTGACGACACTGTGCTCCGGCAGATGACTGACCTCGAGCGACATCTCGTCTCGGTCGTCGTTCTCGACGGTGAGGCCAACGCCACGCGGACGGCGGGGCCGGGTTGGTCTTCCGGACGGGCAGTGAGGACCATTGGCTCTGTCTCGGCGGGAGCGGGTCGATCACCGTAGAAACATGGCGATGAGGGACGAGTCGCGGGCGATCTCGACCGGCGAACGGCGCGAGGGCGTACTTCGAGGTCGCGGGAACCAGTTGCTGTTCGCTGTGGCCGTTGTAGGCCTGGGCCTGGGCGGAGTGTTGCACCTCGGCGGGCGGGGCTCGTACGCGGACGCCTCATGGGCTGTGACGACCGTCCTCGGCATCGTTCCCGCCACATGGTGGGTGATGCGCGCCGCGCGTGATCGCCGTCTCGGCGTCGATGCAATAGCGGTGCTCGCGCTCGTCGGGACATTGATCGTCGGGGCGTACGTTGCCGGTTCAGTGATCACGGTCATGCTCGCGAGTGGCCGGATGATCGAGGGTCGGGCCGCGGCGCGCGCGCGTCGGGAGTTGCGTCTCTTGCTCGAACGCGCCCCCCGGATAGCGCACCGATACGTCGACGGGCTCCTGACGTCGCCGTCGCTCGACGACGTCGTACCGGGCGACTTGTTGTTGGTGCAGCCCGGCGAGGTTGTGCCCGTCGATGGTCTCCTCGAGGGCGAGGTCGCCGTTCTCGATGAGAGCGCACTGACCGGTGAGCCGCTTCCTGTCGAGCGTGGCGTCGGAGACGCGATTCGTAGCGGCTCGGTCAACGCAGGAAGACCCTTCGATTTACGGGCGAGCACCTCCGCGAGCGAGAGCACCTACTCAGGGATCGTACGGCTCGTCTCGGAAGCGGAGGCCTCGAGTGCTCCATTCGTACGCCTGGCGGATCGGTACGCGGTCGGATTCCTGATCGTTAGTCTTACGGTGGCAGGCGCGGCGTGGATCATCTCGGCGGATCTCGTGCGAGCGGTCGCGGTGCTCGTCGTGGCGACTCCGTGTCCGCTCATCCTCGCGGCTCCGGTCGCAATCGTTTCCGGTCTGTCGAGAGCTGCCCGTCGAGGTGTCGTCGTGAAGGGTGGTGCCGCGCTCGAGCAGCTGGCGCGTGGCCAGATCCTCCTCTTCGACAAGACCGGCACCGTCACAGCCGGACGGCCGACGGTGACCGAGGTCGTCACGGCCGATTCCATGAGCTCGGACGATGTCCTGCGTTTCGCGGCGTCGCTGGATCAAGTCTCGCCCCACGTGCTTGCCGCCGCGGTTGTGCGCGCGGCGCGGGCACGGTCGCTTGCACTGAGCCTGCCTTCTGACGTTGAGGAGGTTCCCGGTCAGGGGGTGCGCGGCATCGTCGACGGTCGCCGGGTCGCGGTCGGCAAGGCCAGTTGGGCGTCCGCACCCCGGGACGCGCGCTGGGTGCGGTCGGTACGCCGCCGCGCTGACCTCGACGGGGCACTCACGATCTTCGTCCAGGTCGATGAAGCTCCAGTAGGCGCGCTCGTCTTGGACGATCCGATCCGTACCGACGCGGCCCGCACGATTCGTCAACTTCGCCGCGACGGCATCCGCCGGATCGTGATGGTGACCGGCGACCGTGCGGAGACCGCGCAAACAGTCGGTGCGATCATCGGCGTCGACGATGTCCTCGCCGAACGCACGCCGGCCGAGAAGGTCGACGCAGTTCGCATCGAACGCCGGTCCGGCGCAACGATCATGGTCGGCGACGGGATCAACGATGCACCGGCCCTCGCGCTCGCCGACGTCGGCGTGGCGATCGGCGCGCGTGGCGCGACCTCCGCATCCGAAGCTGCTGACGTCGTACTGACGGTCGATCGGCTGGATCGGCTCGGCGAGGCCGTTGTCATCGCTCGGCGAGCGCGCCGCATCGCGCTCCAGAGCGTGCTCGTCGGCATGGGCCTGTCCCTCGCGGCAATGATCGTCGCCGCGCTCGGCTACCTGCCGCCCGCGTGGGGTGCGGTACTCCAGGAGTTCATCGACGTTGCCGTCATCCTCAACGCGCTACGCGCTCTGCACGACCCGTCGGCCGCCGGTCGACTGACCGCCGACGATGCCGCACTCACTCGACGCTTCAGCGCCGAGCACGCGGCGCTACGCCCCGACATCGTTCGGCTGCGTACGGTCGCCGACGCGTTGGAGGCGTCACGACCGATCGAATCTCTGGCGATGGCGCGCGAGACCTACCGGTTCCTCAGTGAGGAGCTCGGCCCGCACGAACAAGCCGAGGACGCCACTCTCTACCCGGCCCTCGCCCGGGTACTCGGCGGCCAGGATCCCACCGGCACCATGAGCCGTGCTCACGCCGAGATCGGTCACCTCATCCGACGACTCGGCTCTGTCCTCGATGACATCGCCGCGGAGGGACCCGACGAAAGCGACATTGTCGAGCTCCGCCGCCTGCTCTACGGCCTCCACGCGATCCTGCGGCTCCATTTCGCGCAGGAGGACGAGGGCTACATGTCTCTCGGTGACGACGAAACGCTGTCTCGAACCGCGACCGTTCATTGACGACGGCCGCCGCGACAGTCAGTTATCCGATCGTCACGACCCGAGCGCCGAACCGGGCGTCCGTATGTCCACGACCGACCTATTTGCACCGATAGGCCGCGTTGCCTCAACCGATCGGGACGCGATCCACTCGTCGATCGCGGCGACCGAATCGCGGGCGCCCACGTCGATGAGCGACTCGAACTTGTCGAAGTCGAGGAGGCTCACGCCCTCGAGATTCGGGCGCACATAGCAGTCGCCGTTGTCGGAGTCGCCGAGCGCGCCGAGCTCCGTGAGGCGCATGAGGATCCGGGGAAGACTCGTCAGGTTGTCGAGCGTCCGGTCGCGCAGGCTTCGCGCGAGAAGCTTCCAGCCGGAGACGACGCCCGTCGTCGACGTCGTCGTCGCCGCGAACTCGCGCTGCGTCCCGACATCGATCGCGATTACCGAGATGCCCGAGTGCTTCAACCGCATCGACGTGACCGGCATGTTGTCGAGGATGCCTCCGTCGACGAGCACGTCGCCGTTTGCACTGTGCATCGGCGGGAAGAGCCCGGGCACGGAGAAGCTCGACCGCACCGCCGCCCACGCCTCACCCCGGTCGTGCACCTCGAGCGTCCCCCGCGTCAGGTTCGTGGAAACGCAGAAGAAATTGAGCCACGTGTCTTCGACATCGAGACCCTGCGCGCCATCTTTGATGTGGCGCGTCACACGCGCGCCCGCGGCGACCGAAACGCTCGGAAACGTGAGGTCGACCGGAGACCTCTCGACAACCGCGGCACGGATCTGCGCGGCGACGTTGTCGATCGCGTCGCCGCGCGCGACCGCGCCGGCGACGATCGCGCCGATACTCGCGCCCGCGGTCGCGTCGATAGTGACGCCCCGCTCGACGAGGGTACGGAGCACGCCGATGTGTGCGATGCCCCTCGCGCCGCCGCCGCTGAAGACGACCCCGACGCCGACACCCATCAGGAGGCGGGCGAGACGTTCGTAGTCGCCCGACCGATCGACGCGCACATGGTGGTGCCGATCGACTACGCGCACGGCGAGCCAGTCTCTCGTGCCTCGCGGCGTATCCGTCGCGGCGTCGTGCAGCAGCACGAGCTCCTGCCGTCCGGCGACGGCGCCTTGGCGCCGGCGCAGCTCGTGCTCCAGCGGGCGAAGCCCACGCGCACCGTTCGCCGAGCCGACGTAGACCACGATGTCGGCGGCCTGCACGCACTGGTCGGTCCATGTCGTGAACGCCGGCTCGGCGACGTACACGACGACGCCGTGCGTCGCCTCGATCCGTTCGCGCCACTCCGCGCGAGCGAGATCCGACGGGCCCGTGCCGAGGTGCGCGTCGGCGTGCGCCGCGGTCACTACTGCGAGGGAGTCGACCAGCGACCCCAGCGCGAGACCGAGCCGACCACCGAACTCGCGGACGGCAATGCTCTCGTCGAGGGGAACGACCGCGATGGTCGTGGCCGGGCTCGCCTTCGTGCCCTGACGGATCGTGTCCATCAGCTTGCCGATGAGCGCGCTCGAGATGACACGCAGCGCCTGCGGATGCGCCTGTACGACGCGGCCGAATGCTTCGGTCGAAAGGAAGAACACGTTGCTGTCACGCAGCGCGACGATCGACGCCGATCGCGGGCTGTCGGTGAGCAGCGCCATCTCTCCGGTGAGGTCGCCTCGCCCCACTTCATCGAGAACGACCCTGCTCCCGTCGTCGCGGGTCAGCACGACGTGCAAGCGACCGCTCGCCACGAGATACATGCCGTCGGCGGCGTCGCCCTGGTGGATCAGCACGTCACCTCGCCGCGCCACGCGCAACTCGAACTCCGAGCGCAGCAACGCACGCGCCGCCGCGGTGAGACCACCGAACACCGGACTCGCGAGCAACAACCCCTCGAGGTGTTCGTCGTCGACGGTCCCGGTGTCGGTCACGGGGACTCCCGCACACTTCGGGCTTCACGCAGCTCACCGGCGAGGGCGACGAGGAGTTGCTCGGCCAGATCGGAGAACTCGCGCAACAGCGTGCGGAACATGCGGATCCCGATGACGGCGACCTTGACGTCGGTCTCGGCGACGACCGTCGCGCTCCTCGGCTCGCCGTCGAGGAGCGCAAGCTCTCCGAAGTACGCGCCCGGCCCGACCCTGTTCAGCTCGAGCGAACCGCTCCGGACGATTGCGGAGCCTTCGATGATGATGAAGAGCGCGTCGCCCGCTTCGCCCTCTCGCACCAGATCCATGCCCGCCGGCAACTCCGCGGTCTGCGCGTGCCGAGCGATGGTGCGCCGCTGTCGATTCGTGCAGTGGGAAAACAATCGAACATCGCCGAGCAGCTCGGCCAGGTCTCGCTTCGACCCCAAATCGACGTCTCCTTGGCGTACACGGATTCCCCGCTCTACGATCCGCGTTCGTCGTACTCTCCCATGTCGCGGGCGGCCGAGTCGACACAATCGTGCGGGGGCACCTTGCGGGGCTTGGCGATCTTCGTGATCCGGCGCAGGCGATGGATCATCGCCGTAGCCGTCATCGCGTTCCCGCTCGCGGCGCTCTACGGCGCCGGAGTGCACGACAAGTTGTCGTCCGGCGGATTCAACGACCCCGGTGCCGAATCGAGCCGCGCCGAAGCGCTCATCGCACGGCAATTCCCGGCGTCCGCGCAATCCGACTACGTCATCGTCGTCACGGCCGCCCACGGCACGGTCGACACGGCTGCGACGGCGAAGGCCGGTGCGGCGTTGACGCAACGCCTGGCGCGCTCGAAAGGGGTCTTGTCCGCGTCGTCGTACTGGTCGCTCGGACGGGTCCCGCAACTGCGCAGCCGCGACGCCGCGCCAGGCGCTCGTGGTCGCGTCGCTCGAGGGAACCGAGAACGAGAAGCTCGCGGTCGCAGCCGCGCTCACTCCGACATTCACGAGCCGGGGTGCGACGATCTCGACCGCCGTGACGGGACGGGCGGAGGTCGACCCGCCAACTCGCCGACCAAGCCGACAAGGACCTCGCCCGGGCCGACCTCCTGACCGCGCCGCTCACCTTCATCGCGCTCACGATCGTCTTCGGCAGTCTGATCGCGGCCGGGCTGCCGCTGGTCGTCGGGCTTTCCGCGGTCCTCGGAACGTTCGTGGCGTTGACGTTGCTCACGAAGTTCGCCGAGGTGTCGGTGTTCTCGCTGAACCTGACGACCGGACTCGGTCTCGGGCTCGCGATCGACTACAGCTTGTTCGTCGTCTCGCGCTACCGCGAGGAGATGCAGCGCGGGGTCTCGCCCGCCGTCGCAGTCGGCCGGTCGCTACAGACCGCGGGCCGGACCGTCGCGTTCAGCGCGGGGACGGTCGCGATCTCGTTGTCGTGCCTCGTGATCTTCCCCATGCCGTACCTGCGCTCGTTCGCCTACGCAGGTGTAGCGGTCGTGGCACTCGCAGCCGTCGCGTCGCTCGTCGTGCTGCCGGCGATCCTTATCGCCCTCGGGCCGAACATCGACCGCCTGCGCCTCTTCAAGTCGCGGGCGACCGGCGACGGCGGGATGTGGCGACGACAGGCACAGCGCGTGATGCGGCGTCCGGCGCTCTACGCGGTGACGGTCAGCATCACGTTGGGACTGCTCGCCATTCCGTTCTTCCACGTGAATCTCGGTCTCTCCGACGACCGCGTCGGGCCGAAGGGCATGAGCAGCCGCGTTGCCACCGATCAGATCCGCCGGAACTTCTCGAGCCGCGAATCCGACGCGCTCGCAGGTGCTGGTGCCGGGCGTCGATGCGAACGCCGACCGGGCCGGGATCGACCGCTTCGCCCGCAAGCTGTCAGCCTTGCCGGGCGTCGCACGCGTCGACGCCATCACGGGCTACTACCACGTCATCCTCGGCGGCACGCTGATCCCATTCGTTCCGCCGAACGCGTTCTCGCAACGGTTCGCGGCGCCTGCTGGTGGGCACGGAACGTTGTTGTCGGTCGTGCCCGACGTCGAGCCGCTGTCGACCCAAGGCGAACAGCTGGTCAAAGATCTACGCGAGACTCCCGCACCGTTCGAGTTCCTCGTCGCGGGAACATCGGCGAACCTCGTCGACACCAAGCACGCCGTCATCTCTCGTCTCCCGTTGACGCTCGGTTTGATCGCGCTCGCGACCTTCGTGCTGCTGTTCATGATGACGGGCAGCATCTTGGTGCCGATAAAGGCGCTGCTGTTGAACTTGTTGAGTCTCACCGCGACGTTCGGTGCCATCGTCTGGATCTTCCAGGACGGCCATCTTTCGGGCGCACTGCACTTCACCGCGACGGGCAGCATCGACGTGTTCACGCCGATCCTGATGTTCTGTATCGCGTTCGGGCTCTCGATGGATTACGAGGTGTTCCTGCTCTCGCGCATCAAAGAGGAGTACGACCTCGAGCGCGACAACGAGCACGCGGTCGCGGTCGGGCTCCAGCGGTCCGGTCGGATCGTGACGGCGGCGGCGCTGCTGCTCACGGTCGTGTTCCTCGGGATCGCGACGTCGGATGTCGCGCTAGTCAAGACGTTCGGCGTCGGCCTCACGCTCGCGGTCCTCGTCGACGCGTTCTTGATCCGGGCGACCCTCGTCCCCGCGTTCATGCGCCTCGCCGGCCGCGTCAACTGGTGGTCCCCGAGGTGGCTACGACGCTGGCACCTGCGCTTCGGCATCTGGGAGAACGAGCCGATCGCGCTCCTCGACCGAGAGTTCGAGGGGACGAAGTGATGGCTCGATCCGGGCAAGGAGCTCGCGTTCCGCTGTCGTACCGCGCGCTGACCACGTGGGCCCGGACCGCGGTCGCGGTCGTCTACCGCGACGTCACGGTTACTGGGGTGGCGCAGCTACCGGTCGGTCACCCGGCCATCCTTGCCGCGAATCACGGCAACGCGCTCGGAGACGTCGCGGTGATCGTCGCCGCGACCCCGAGCTTCCCCCATTTCCTCGCAGCAGCGTCGTGGTGGAAGTCGGCACCGGCTCGGGTGTTGTTCCGGCTCGGCGGTGTGCTGCCCATACATCGTCGTCGCGACGGCGAGGATGCCAGCCGCAACGAGTCTGCATTCGTGGCGTGCAACGTCGCGCTCGCGTCGGGTGCGCACATCGTCATCTTTCCGGAAGGCGAGATGCACCTCGAGCCGACGCTGCTGCCGCTGAAGACGGGCGCGGCGCGGATCGCACTGAGCGCCGTCGCCGACGCGGGCGTCGTCGACCTCACGATCGTTCCCGTCGGGCTTGTCTACGAGGATCGGGGGCGGCTTCGCTCACACGTCGAGGTCCACTTCGGTGAACCGATCGCGGTCGTCGACTGGCTCGGCGAATACCGCCGCGACTCGTCGCCGGCTGTCCGCGCCCTGACGGACCGCCTCTCCGACGCGCTCGCCGCAGTCACGGTGAATCACGGCTCGGCCGAAGAGACGCGTGTCGTCGATCGCGCCGCCGCGCTCGTGCGGGCGGACGAACCCGCTGCGAACGGCGGGCATCGGTTCGCACGGCGCAACGTGCTCCGGCGCGATCTCGGGTCGGCGATCGAGTCCGCCGGCGGCGTCGCGAGCGTCGAGTTCGGCGACCTCGCCGACGCGCTGGCGGCGCACGAGCAGGACCTCCGGCGGCTCGGTGTGCGAGATGGCGCCGCTCCGATCGCCGACGCCTCGGTCGCCGACGGCGGCACACCCGACGCACGGCTGATGGCCCTTGCGCTCCCCGCCGCGCTCGGGGTCGTCGCGAACGCCCCGATGCTCGCGGGCGTGTGGATCGCGAGCCGCCGAGTGCGGGACGAGGCGTGGCAGGCGACCACGAAGGGCGTTGTCGGCACACTCCTCTCCCCACTCGTATGGTCGGGCGAGTTCGTGCTCTTGGCGCGCACGCTCGGGCCGAGACGCACGGGCGCGCTCACGGCCGTCGGCGCGGCGTGCGGGGTGGCGTCGCTCGCGTGGTGGGACCGATTCGGGGATCGACGCCGCGCGCGCCGGCTCGGCGCCGGCGCACCGAGCGACCTACTCGACGCCGCCCGCGCGAGCCGGTGTGCCTTGCGTCAGCGCGTCGACGCCCTCGTTGCGACGCTCACCGTCGCGCCGGCGCCGCGGCCGGTGACGTCAGCTCGGACCGCAGGTCACTCCCCCTCGGGTTGACGCGGTCATCGAGGGCGATACCGAGCTCGACGCTCGTATCAACCGGGGCGAGTGCCGTCATCGCGTCGGTTCTACGGCCGGTTGTGACGAGCCGGTCCCTTCGAGCACCGTCGTGTTCATGAACTCGACGAAGTCCTTCGGCTGCTCGAAGAGTGGTCGATGCCCCGCAGTCGCGAGGACCTTCAGGTCCTTCGTCGGTGCGGTCAGCGCCGCGAACCATTCGGCGAACGGCTCGGCGCGTCCGCGGGCTTCGTGGGCGCCCTGGACGATGTAGACGGGAACTGCCAGGCGGGTCACGGTGCGACGGAAGTCGATGTCCTGGAGCTGGGGGTACAGGACGCTGAAGGTGTCCATGAACGCGCCGATGGCGTGGACCTGATCGATCAGCGGGTATTCGCGCACGAAGAGGTTCTCCGAGAATCCACCTTCGCCTTCGGAGTTGCGGCTGTGGTCGTAGGGGTACACCTCGTGTTCGTGCGAGAGGGCGGTCTCGTAGTTCAACATCCGTGTGTACGGCGGCTCGCCGATGCGGAGAAGCTCATCGACGAGTCCGTGCTTGCCGGTGCGACGCGCCCACACGAGGGTGTCGCGGTAGAAGATGCGATCCGTTGCGAGCTGTGACACCATCTGGCCGGTACCGATATAGGCCGCGTAGAGCTCGGGGTGCTGCTGCGCCGCGACGACACCGAGGGTGGTGCCCCAGGATCGGCCGAGCAGATAGATCTTGGCTTGGCCGAATCGTCGACGGAGGTAGTTCGTGACGTCGATCGTGTCGCGGACCTCACTGCGAAGCGTCAAGGTGCTCGTAGGGTCGAACGCGACAGCGAATCCAAGCGGCGCCGCGAGCATGCTCCACCGCGACCGCGAGACGAAGTTGGCGCCGGCACCGACGAGCAAGCTGATGCCGATGGACCAGAGCGCCTGCGCGCTGGTCAATGGACCACGCGGCGTCCACCACCCCGCAACGACACCCCAGACCAACCCGAGCACCAAGGCGATCGAAGTCCCGAGTCGACGATCTCCACGGGCGACGTCGAGCGCTCGACGCAGCCACGCGGTCACCGCCTCGATCGGCGTCGGGCGAGTCGTCGGCGGACACGCGCGTCAGAGGGCATGACCGGACCTGCTCGGCCGGCCCCGGTATCGGTGCGATCCATACTGCAACTCCCCGTGCCCTCATCACCGTTTTCCGCGCCGTCATCGTCTGCCAATCGCTCGAAGCCGCCCGCGGCCGGAGGTCACCTCCGAGCGAACCGGGCCAAGGACAAGCGCGAGCGTGTTCGGAGGATTGTTTGGCACCGTGGCTACACGGCCGACACCTCTTCGCCGACGGGGTCAGCTCAACCCGGACGAGGGCGCATGACAACCCGTCATGGCTCGGTGCTCGGACGCCGCGATCCTCAACCTCGACTCGAGCCGGTCCAGCGAAAGACGATGGTCTCGCGACGCTCGACCGGGAGCCCACTCGCATCGAGTTCGCGGGCCGGCGCGACCGTCTCGTTCGGTCGCAACAACCGCGCGTGCGCAGGCGCGGGCGCGGAACGACTCGGGTTCCGCGGAAGGGCGTGGTTGTCGTGCGAGATCCCGATCGCTCCGCCGACGATGAGCAGGCAACCGAACAGTCCCGTCACCATCGGGCCGTAGAGAGCAACCCGCGTACGGCGGAGCCGATCGGCGTCGGTCGTCATCGTGAGCCCTCCGACGCCGCGAGCTGCTCGAGCTCGCGCACGCTCTCCTCCAGCTCCAGCACCGTCACAACTGCCGACGCGGAATGCTGCATGTGTCGCCAGATGCGGCGCTCGTGGCGCCGGAGGCGGGCCCACACCAGCGCGACGGCGCACAAGGCAACCCCGAGTCCTTGCATCGCCAGATACAGCGGATTCACCGAGACGTCCCGGAGCCTTGCATCGCCCCATGCCAGCATGCGCCCGTCGCGGCAGCGTCACGGGAGTATGTGAGGAACACGCGAGGTCGTCCGGCGGGAACGGCGAAGCCGGTGGCGTCGACTACTCGGAGGATGCGGGCGCATGCGCGAAGTGGGCCGGCTCGCCGGACGGCTCGTGCCCCGGGTCGCCGGTTCCTGCGCATCCGGCCTGGGCGTTTAGCGTGGCCTCGGTCGGGTCGGGGTCGGGGTCGACGCTCTCGGAGGGATTCGTTTCGTGCAGTCCGATGTTGTCGAAGTGCACACGGTCGCTCGCGGTATCGCGACCGCGGTTTCGAACGCGGGCCAGTTGACCGAGATGCAGGCATCGCTGCTCCGCGCAGTCACGCTCGCCCTGACCGATGTCGACATCGAGTATCACGGGCTCGAACCGCTCGGTCCGGATCAACTTGCTGCCGCTCTGGTTGATCGCGACACGGAGTACCGCCACCGGATCGTCCACCACATGGTGCTCGCGGAGCTCGTGCTGCGTCCACTTCCCGACGAGGTCGCGCGCCGTGTCGAGTTGTATGCGGCGAAGCTCGGAATCGATGACGAGTTCATTCGCGTCGCACGTCGGTACGCCGAGGGCAAGTTCGGGCTCGCCTGGAACGACCTTCGGCGCAGCGGGTTCACGGACCGCTGGGACTCCGAACATATGCGAGCGCTCTATACGCACGGGGAGTTCCAGGACCCGTTCGACGCCGGTGTCGTCGACACGGATCTCGTGCGACGATGGGAGGCGTTCGAGACGCTTCATCCCGACAGTCTCGGCCGAGGCATCTGGGACATGTACGCAATGCGTGGCTTCACGTTCCCCGGCGCACCGGGAGGCGTGTCGGCCTACCTCGCCCAACACGACTTCGTGCACGTCATCGCCGATTTCGGCACACACCTCGAAGGCGAGCTCGAAGTCTTCACCCTCATCGGCCGTGCCGACCCCGATCCGAGAGGCTTCGCCTGGCTCGCGACCGTCGTCGGGCTCTTCGAGACCGGCTACGTGCACCAGCAGGGCTTCTTTCAAATGAACGTGAGGGACCGACATCTCCAAACCGCCGGAATGACCACCCGGATGGCCGACGCGCTACTCCGAGGCAAAGCCGTAGCCGAGCATTTCGGCACCGAACTCCTGAGCGTCGACTACCACACGCTCGCCGAGCACTCCCTCGACGAGGTCCGGGCGCTCCTTCACCTCCCGCCCAAAGGAACGGCGGCCATCGCCGCCATCTCACCTGGCGTACGCAGCCCCGCGGGAATGTCCGAGAGCCAACGCGCCATCTACGAGGCCGGTGACTGGACCCAAGCGGCGCCGTAGCTGCTGGACTGCCCGAGCCTCTTGTCGGGCCCGGCGAGCGACCGCCCGAAGCGCGCGCGGTTTTCGGTGTGCCGCGCGGCGCCTCGAGTCACCCCTGGGTCCGCCCGGGAGCGTCACGCCGGAGTGACGGATTGGTGACGGGTTCCAGTTGAAGCTGAGGTGCCCTACCGGGGAGCGTCCCGAGAGTGAGTGACGCGTGCTAGGTCGAAGAGGTCCCGACGGTCGCGATGGTGAGCGGCTGTCAGCGCGTCGGCGAATCTGGTTGGTCTACGCGGTCGTCGTCGTCGCCATCGCATCCTCCGCGGTCATCAGCTTGCGTCCGTTGATGTCAGGGCACAGCGCTGCGCGTCGGGTCCAAACCGACAGCCTGGGGTTGGAACGGATCGCGAAGCTGCGCACGGCGCTCGCCGACTTTCAGGTATTCGCCGAACCTCGAATGGCGCATCTCGCGCCCGCAGCCGTGGCCGACCTGGCAAGCGGTGCACTGAAAGCCCAAGCGGTGCCACCGACGTCGTTGGCTGTCTACGAGAGTCTCTCCGCCGCGGGCTTGACCAGAACGGCCCGGGCGATCGCCGCCGCGGACACCGCGTTCTCGAAGGCATTCTCAGGTTTGGGAGTGCTGGCGCCCGGCCTGGCGAGCACCACAGTCAGTGCAGCCATCGCCGCCGAGCGCGCCGCGTACGAGCAGATGTGGAGCGTGTCTGCTGCGGCCGAGACGCAATTGCGCGACAACCGAGACCGTGATCTGGGTCAAGGAATGGCCAACCTCGATGACGGTCGCGCGCTGGTCTTGGGCATCGACGCGCTCGCGACCGTCGTAGGGCTGGTTGCGGCCGTCGTGGTCGGCCAGAGCGCACAAAGCCGCGAACGCGAAGCCCGCGCCGACGCGCGACGCCGGTCCTACGACACGAAGCTCCAAGAGGGCTTGGAGATGGCCCGAACCGAGGACGACGCGTACGACATCGTTGCTCGAGCACTTCCCGCAGTCGTGCCCCGCCTTCGTGCCGAGATGTTGGTCGCAGACTCGAGCCGCGCGCACTTCCGTCAGATGCTGGTCACCGGCGCGGCGGAGGCGGATGAATGGAGCGGTTGCGGGGTGATGTCGCCGCTCGACTGCCCGGCGACGACGCGCGGGCACACACTCGTATTCGCCGACAGCCGCGAAGTCAACGCATGCCCGTACCTCAGAGACCGGCCATCGGGTGACTGCTCCGCGGCGTGCATCGTCGTCAGCGTGGGGGGCAAGACCATCGGAGTCCTGCACGCCACCGCACCGAACGAGGAACCACCCACTACGGCGGACGTTCGTTACCTCGAGATTTCGGCACGGCGGACATCCGAACGCGTGGGGATGATCAGAGCGTTCGAGAAATCCGAAGTCCAAGCGCATAGCGATCCACTCACCGGGCTGTGGAACCGCCGGAGCCTCGAGAACCGAATCCGCGACCTCGCTCGCGAAGGCACGCCGTACGCGCTCGCGTACGGCGACCTCGACCACTTCAAGTTGCTGAACGACACGCATGGCCACGAGGCCGGGGATCAAGCACTGCGCCTGTTCTCACGCGTACTGCGCGACGCCATGCGGCCGAACGACGTCGCCGCACGGTATGGAGGCGAGGAGTTCGTCGTCGTCTTGCCCGACTGCACCGCCGCAGTAGCCGAGGGAGTACTGGAACGCGTGCGCGAACGCTTGGCACTCGCCCTGACCAGCGGACGCGTTCCCGCATTCACCGTCAGCTTCGGCCTCGCGACCTCTTCCGACGCCGGCACCTTCGACGAAGTTGTCGCGCTCGCCGACCGGTTCCTGCTCCAAGCGAAAGCCGCAGGACGCAACCGCGTCGTTCTCGCGGCCACGCCCGGTGTCGAGACCGATGCCGGCCTGGCCGAAGGCGCGATCTCGCGGCCCACTTGATTTGGAGCCCCGAGCTCAGGTGAATCCTGCGCTCGCGACAACGCAGCCGTCGGCCTCGACGCCGTCACACGCCGCGGCGCCGGACAAGCGTGGCGCCCAACGCGCCGGTCGTCGCGCAAATGAGGGGAAGCCAGATCAAGCCTCCGAGCAACGCTGTGTCGCTGTTCTCGCTCGTGACGAATCCGGTAATCGTCGCGTAGTGGGTGTGATACGAGGCGAAGTGCTCCGGGCTGAGCGAGTCGCGGTATTGCGAGATCACGGCGGGATCATGGACGAACCACCCGGTCGCGGCCAGGGTCAGGATCAACAGACCGACGATCAGGACCAATCCTGCCGTCATTCCCACCCAGAGCCCGGCCGCGCGCGGGCACGACCGCGGGCGGCGGATCTCGGGCCACGAGGGTTCCGCTGGAGAACACAAGGTCTACGCCAACTGTCGACACGTCGTTGTTTTCATGCGACGACTGTACGAATATCGACCTGTCGGGTGCTGCTCCGATCCTGGTCGGTTGGGGTTGACGCGGCCGCGGATGAGCTGCGTTAGCGTTTGCGCATGCCGAACGGTCGCCCTGCGGGGACGGTGACCTTCTTGTTCACCGGCATCGACGAGTCAACGCGTCTATCGGACGAAGTCTCGTCCGACACCGCGGCTGCGCTGCGGATCCACGACGCCATCGTGCGGGGCACCATCGAACGCCACGGCGGCTACGTGTTCGCCATCGGTAAGAACGGCTTTTCCGCCGCGTTCTCGAGTGCTGCCGACGCGGGCACGGCCGCGATCGAGTCCCAGGAGCAACTGCGCGACGACGCCACTCTCAACCTCCGGATTCGCATGGGCCTGCACACCGGTGACGCCATCGAACGTGATCGGACCTACGTCGGCAGCGAAGTGAACCGCACGGCGCGGTTGATGTCGATGGCGCACGGGGGTCAAGTGCTCGTCTCTGATGCGACCGAGGTGCTGCTGCGCGACCGCATGACGCTACGACCCCTGGGCGAGCATCGGCTCCGCGGTCTGCACGGCCGAATGTCGGTGTACCAGGTCGTCGCCGACGGACTCCCCATCGACTTTCCCGTGCTGCGCAGCGTCGACGACTTCCCGGGGAATCTCGCGCAGCAGCTGACCTCACTGGTGGGTCGCGAGCCAGTCGTTGCCGCGGTCGCCGAGCTCGTGAGGTCGAGCCCGTTCGTCACGTTGACCGGCGTCGGCGGGGTCGGTAAGTCCCGCCTCGCGCTCGAGGTCGGTGCCGAGTTGGCGGGCGAGTTCCCCGACGGCGTGTGGATGGTCGAGCTGGCTTCCGTCCGCGACCCGGCCTCGGTTGCAGCAGCCATCGCGACAGTGCTGGGTATCACACCGCAGGGCGACGCACCGCTCATCGACACGATCGCCGAGGCGCTCGGCGGCCGGCAGATGCTCCTCGTCGTCGATAACTGCGAGCACCTTCTGACCGCAGCCGGATCGGCGATCGAGGCGATCCTCGTCCCGGCCGCGAGCGTCAAGATTCTCGCCACGTCGCGCGAGATCCTCGGCGTCGACGGAGAAACCGCGTTTACGGTGGCACCGCTCGCGCTCGAAGGCGCCGAGACCTCCGATGCCGTCACCCTCTTCGTCGACCGGGCGCGCGCGGTCAGGCCCGACTTCGGGCTCCGAGACCCGGAGACCGCCACCGCGGTGACCGAGATCTGCGAGACGCTCGACGGGCTGCCCCTGGGGATCGAGCTGGCCGCGGCCCGGATGGCGGCCATGAGCGCGACCGAGGTCAGGGACCGGCTCGCCGATCGATTCCGACTGTTGCGCGGCTCGACCCCGGGGCCCGAACGCCAGCTCACACTTCGCCACGCGGTGGAGTGGTCCTACGGCCTACTGACCGACGACGAGCAGGACCTGCTCCGCTCGACCTCGGTGTTCGCGGGCGGCTTCGAGCTGGCGAGTATCACCGCCGTGGTCGACGGTGCCGACGACGTGGACGTGCTGCGGCATCTCGACTCGTTGGTCCGCAAGTCGCTCGTCGTCGCCGACCACACCGCGACACGTACGCGGTACCGCCAGTTCGAGACGATCCGCCATTTCGCGGAGCATCGCCTGGCCGAGACGGGCGCGCTCGATCGGACGCGTGACCGGCACGCGCAGTACTTCGCGCGGGATGCGGTCGCTCGATGGGAGCACTGGGACGGTCCCGGGTGGCGAGATGCCGTCGACTGGGTCGAGGAAGAGCTCGGCAACCTGCGTTCGGCATACAAGTGGAGCGCACAACGAGGCGAGCCGGCGGTGGCAACCGACATCGCCGCGCACGCCGCACTCATGGGATTCTCGGTGCAACTGTTCGAGACGCTGGCCTGGGCCGAGGAACTGCTCGCGCCTGCGACCGAAGCCGACGTCCGCCGACTCCCCCGCCTCTACACCGCCGCCGGCTTCGCGTGCTTCGCCGGACGGGCCGAGGCCGCGCGCACCAATGCACATCGAGCGACCGAGCTCGAGGCCGATGACCGCTACGACGCGTGCGAACCCGGTTACGCGTCCTTCGTCGAAGCCCTGGCTTCCGTGTACTGCGGCGACCTCGATCGCTACGTGGAGCTCACCGGTGCAGTCGCGCACCGCTACGGCATTGATCGGGGCTACGGACTGGCCGCGTACGTCGACGGCCTGCAGTCGTGCGGCCGGATCGAGGAGGCGCTCGCGCTCACGGAGGAATCGGTCGTGGCCGCGCGAGCGCTCGGGAACCCGTACTGGATCTCCTACGCGCTGTGGATCGCGGGGATGGCGTTCTCCAAGGCCGACGTACAACACGCGTTCGCCGCATGGGACGAAGGTGTCGCGTTCGTCCACGAGCACCGCGTCCAGTTCTTCGAAGGCTTCCTCGCCGCGACGCCGCACGTCTCCATTCCTCCGACGGCGATGCCGAGACGGCGCTCGTGCTCTTTGCGGAGGCGATCGCCGCGTTCCAGCGCGCGGGCAACGTGCCGCAGCTGATCATCACCCTCGCGAGCGTCCCCGCGTTGTTCGAGCGCCTCGACCGGCTGGCGCCGGCGGCGATGCTCCTGGGAGCGTTGTCGCGTGAGCCGTCGAGCGCCCACCATGTCGCCGACCTCGACGAGCTCGGCGATCGGGTCGGCGTCAAGCTCGGAGCCAGGGCGCGCGGCCGAGTTGGCGGCGGCGGGCGCGGCACTCGAGCTGAACGGTGCGGCGGTATATGCGCGCCAGCAGATCGAGGTCGCGCGCCGTGATCCGAATCCACGCGTGCGCAAGGAACGGCCCGGCGGACTGAGCCGGCGCGAGCTCGAGGTGCTCCGGCTCGTGTCGGACGGTCGGACCGCGGGCGAGATCGCGTCGCAGCTGTTCATTTCGGCGAGGACGGCCGAGCACCACATCCAGAACATCTACACGAAGATCGGTGTCTCCACCCGGGCCGCGGCAACCCGCTGGGCGGTCGCGCACGAGGTCGTCGAAGGGGTCGTGACAGATGGGCGGGATAAATAGGTAGGTCTACCGATGCCCGGCCCGGTGCCGATCCGGAGAATGAGCCCCACGCCGCACCGACCGGTCGGCGGGACGAGATCCACTGCGATCCATCCGAAGGGGTAACTCATGATTCTGGCAACGACGAAGGTAGAAGACGTCGACCGGTTCCTGGACGTGTTCGGCACGAAGGGCGCCGAGAAGCGAGCGCAGCACGGCTCCAAGGGCTCGACGGTGTTCCGCGATCCCAGCGAAGAAGACCGCGTGTGGGTGCTGTTCGACTGGGACGAAGCCGGATGGGCGAAGTTCGTCTCCGATCCCGAGGTCCCGGCGATCCTCAAAGAAGCCGGACATGTGGGCGCGCCGCAAGCCGCACTCACCGTCGGCTCCTACGGCGCTTGAGGAGGCAGGACGATGACCACTTCCATCAATCGACCCGCTCGCGTCGGCCTGATCACCGATCAAACCGGCGCCCTCTCCTTCATGGGTGTCGCGAACGCCAACGTCGCCAAGATGGTGATCGATGACATCAATGAGCGTGGCGGCTTGCTCGGTCGTCCCGTCGAGTTGTTCATCGAGGACAGCGCCACCGACGACAGCGTTGCCGAAGCGGTGGCGACGAAGCTCGTCGAGCGTGGGCGTCGACGTCGTCGTCGGCGGCATCTACAGCTCGACGCGTCAGGCCATCAAGGGACCTGTCGTCGACCGGGCCGAGAAGCTCTACCTTTATCCCGAGCAGTACGAGGGGCAGGAGTGTCATCCGCTGATCTTCTGTACCGGCCCGGTGCCGGCGCAGCAAGTGGAGCCACTCTTTCCCTGGCTGATGGAACAGACCGGGGCGAGGAAGTTCTATATGCCCTCGGCCGACTACATCTGGCCGCACACGTTGAACAAGAAGGTCCGTGAGGTCGTGACTGCCCGAGGGTGGTGAGATCGTCGGCGAAGAATACTTCCCGATGGATCACATGGACTACGAGCGGGTCGTCGACGACATCATGGCGACGGACGCCGACGTCGTGTTCAACACGATCGTCCCGCCGGGCTGACCCCGTTCCTCGAGCAGCTTCACCGCGCCGGCTTCACTGCTCGGGGTGGCACACTCGTGTGCACGTACTTCGACGAGAACTTCCTGAACCTCGTCCCGGCCGATCACGTCGAGGGTCTGTACGGGTGCCTCGACTACTACCGGGACGTCGACGACACGTTCAGCATCGAGCTCCTCAACCGGTACGAAGGGCTCTTCCCGGGGAGCGCGATGTTCACTGCCGGGAGCGCGTGCTCGGGAACGTACCGGGCGCTCAAGTTCTGGGAGGCGGCGGTCAACGAGGCTGGGTCGCTGAACCAGGACGACATCATCACGGCGTTGGACCACGCTCGAATCTCGCACGGCCCGGGAGGCCCCGCCGAGATGGTTCCGGGAGAGCACCACGTGCGCATGAACATGTACATCGCCCGGTCCGAGGGCGGCACGTTCAAAGTAGTGAAGGACCTCGGCCACATCGACCCCAACGAGTGCGAGGTCGAACGGTCCTGATATGAATCCATCCGGGTCGCCGCCTCGATGTCGGGCACGTGACGTCGAGGACGGCGACCTGGTGGCGGCGCACGGAGTACCGTCGTCCCGGATCTGGCACTCTTCGCGGACGACGTTGCACGCCGCGCTTTGGCACTGTGGGAGACCGAAGCGGTGCTGTCGCAGACGCATGTCACCCCGTTGGGTGAGCTGCCCGTTTCCGTGATCAACTTTCCGACCGTCGATGCGCTGGCCCACTCGCGGGACCGCTTCGCGAGTGTCGGGCGTGCGATCGAATTCGGACCCGAGGAGATTCCGGCGATCTCCGCAACGTTCGAATCACCAACTCGGTCATGTCATGGGCCGCCCGCAACGCGCATGAACCACCGGCCTTGACGCAAACGGGCTTCGTTCGGCGCTCGCTGGATCACTTGCCGCCGGGCACGCCGGACACCTCTGACTCGACGGTGCGCTTGATGCGCTCGAGCGTCACCTCCATGCCGCGTTCGAGATCGGCGCGGCGGTCCTTGACCCTCATCAGCCAGCGTTCCGCGAACGCGTAGTACCAGCGCAGGTCGCGCAGCATCTCGAACGATTCGGTGAGCTTCGTACCTGTACCGTCAGGCTCGACTCCGTAGGTCCACCTCGTGTCGCTGCCGACATCGAAGGCGAACTCACGACCTGGGTCCGCGGCGACGACAGTCGGCTTCGTCGACCACGTCGCGATGCCGCGCTTGTTCGTGCCCTTGAAGCGCGCTCCGACGGCAGGGCCGCGCGCGCCGTCCAGCCACTCACACTTGATCGTCTCCGAACTCCACTCACCCATACGCGTCACGTCGCTTACCGCGGCGTAGACGACATCGGGCGAGGCAGCAATGTGAAGGTGCACCTGGGCCGTAGTCCCCTTGTTCATCGGCCCCATTGTCAACCGCGCCAGTCGCGGGCGCAACCTCACCGCCGAGCCAAGGCGCACGTGAATGCGAAGGTCCGGCGACGGTTCACGACACTCGGATGCGCCTCTTGGCGGTGCCGACCTTCGCCCGCGTGCCGGCTTTCTTCGCCGCGGCTTCGAGATCGATCCCTGGCTCACGAGTTGCGCGGCGCGCTGATGCGACACTGCGAGCGCCGCACCGATATCGCGCACCGTGAGGCCCTTGTCAGCGAGTGGACGAGCGCGAGTCTCCGAGGCCAGCTGCGACGCGGAGACACCGGTTGTCGCCCTGGAGGGGTGGAGCGAGGAGGGCGGCTCCCGCCCTGGGTGGTTCCGTCGCTATTCGCTCCGCATTGCCAGCGCGGCGTCGAGACGTCCGGCGGCGCGGGCGGGCCACGCGGCGACGGCGTTGCTCACCAAGAGCGTGGCCGGCACGATCGCCGCGACAGCCGCGAGCGGGATGATCGGTGGTGACACCGAGTAGATGCCCGACGCCACGGCGGTCCAGGCCCAGCGACCGCCCGCCAGTCCCAGGGGAATGCCGAGCGCGAGGGCGACGAGCGCGAACGTGGTGGCGTCCGAGGCCACGGTCGCCGACACCTGGCGGCGCACGAAGCCGAGGGACTTCAGGACGGCCAGGTCACGGCGATGGCGGCGGACTGAGCTCACGAGCGCGTGGCCGAGGGTGACCGCGCCGATCAGGCCGACGAGGGCGGCCAGGACGAACGGGAGCCCGGACACGCTCTTGAGGTTGACCGCATCTTGGGCCGGCAGTTGCTGAAGAACCGTCGGTCCGAAGTCCTTGCGAAGGCTGTCCACAGCTGCCGGCATGGACGCGCCGGGCGCCAGCTTGACGGCGAACACGTTGAGTACGTCGGTGCCGCTGGGTGGCGTGCCGCTCGGGTTCGTCGGTGAGCGCCACTGCTGGTGGACGAAGCTGGCGTCGATCCACCCCCCATCACCAAGGCTGTTGGTCAGAACGTCGCCTACGGACGGGGCCACCATCCGCCCCACGATTGTGAAGGTGTGGGCCTTCCCGTCAGGCCCGGTGCCTTCGGCGGTCTGGCCGATCTGCTTGTGGAGCACGTTCAGGGTATGCGTCGCTAGCGCGATCTCGTCGGGGGCAGATGGTCCTCTGCCTTCGAGAATCGGGGGGTGGACCGACCCCTTCAGCTGGTCGATGGCGAGGATCTGGGGGACCGTGATGCCGTCGACGTCCACCGAGCCGAGCTCTCCCATCGTGGAATAGGCGCCGACCAGCTGGTTGGCGGCGAGCATGGAGCCGCCTTGGGCCACCGCGTCAGAGGAGTCGTTGGGATTGCCGACCAGAACGTCCCAGTTCCAACCCTGCTGGCTCGGGGTGCGGATCAGGTGGTCGAGGCTGGCGCCGAAGGTGAGCGCGGCGACGAGCCCGGCCACCGCCGCCACCGCCCCGAGGAGGGCGGTGAGCTCAGGCGCCGTCCGACGCGCCTTGCCCGAGCCGAAGGCGTAGCGGACGCCGACCACGGTGCTGACCGGGATGAACCCGGCCGCCCAGAGCCTGGCGAGCAGGCGTGCCCGGGTGGCCGTGGCGACCGCTCCGGTGCCGGTGCGCGCCGAGCGGCTGACGAGCCACGCGGGGATGGCGGCGCTCGTCACGACGATGACGGCGAAAACGGCTGCCGAGCCGAGGAGCAGCGCCGAGTTGAACTCCAAGCCGGGGCGGATCTCCGCCTCGCGTGCCAGCCCGAACGGTGTCAACTGAGATGCTGTCGCGGCCACGGCAAGGGCGAGCAATGCGCCGCCGACAGCTACGACAGCCGGTCGGATCATTGCTGCCTCGGTCAGCTGCAGCCGAGTGGCACCGAGGCAGCGCAGCACCGCGCGGTCGTCGTCGTCGGCCCGCAGCTGCCAGATGAGGGTCTGGCCGACCAGGAGCACTGTCACGAGCGCGGCCAGAGCCCCGAACAGGAGGAGCGCGATCGTCTCGACGTGAATGCCGCGCTCCGCGCTGCGGGCCGCGGTTTCGATCCCCAGGCTGTCGCCGGCCTCGAACTGAGCTGGAACGCCGGAGTTGGCGGTGAGCTGCTGGGCGGCCTTGACGAACGGCTTCCAGTCGGCCGCGCCGTGGCGCAACCTGACGTTGAAGACATTCATGCCCGACACCTGCTCGACAGGGATCCCGAGATCCTGGGCCAGGACCTGCACGAAGGCGGGTGTGAGGTACGCGTTCTGCTGGCCCTCGTAGAGCACGTCCTGCTTGGCGGCCAGCGGGATGATGGCGTTGACGTCGGTCGGAAATCGGACGATTCCGGTCACCCGCAGCTCATACGACGGCCCGCTCGGGTCGGAGAGTCCGGAGTCCACACCACCGGGGATCGACCCGCTTTGCAGCTGGGCGGCCGAGTACGAGCGGACCTGGATGGTACTCCCGACGTGAAGGTGCAGCTTGGATGCCGCCAACTGGTTCACCGATGCCTCGAGGGGTGCACCCGGATCGGGTAGGCGCCCGGACACGACCAGAGGACGATCAGCCGCCCTAGTGGCTGTGGAGTCGACGAACCCGAACGTGTTGACCGCGCCGGGCTGTTCGCGGTCGGTCGAGGTGAAGAGGTAGAGGACGCGGTAGTAGTCCGCGACCTGGGGAAGCGAGAGAACGCCACTTGTGTAAGGAGGAGGGGAAACCGAATCCGCGGCCGCGCCGGACACCGGCGGCGGGGTGAACGGGCTGTCTCCGAAGAACACTGCGCCCGTCGTGGGCCTGCTGAACTCCAAGAACCGGGGCATGGCCGTGTCTGCGCGTCGGGCTCCGGAGAGTGCGGTCATTGCCGCGCCGCCGCCCAGCCCGGCGAGCATGATCATCAGCAGGATGCCTCGCCACTTGTGCCGGCGCTCGGCAGCCCACCGTATCCTCACCATGTCATGAGCAGAGACCTGCTCCGTGCGTCCTCACAGCACCATCCAGCCACACGTGGTGGTTTTGGCAAAGGGTGACAGCCTGCGCAACCATGGTCGTGGTAGCCCGTACGAAGCAAGAATGTCGGTGCAATCTTTCAGTAGCGATGGGTTGTCTGTTCGTTCTGAATGGCTGGTTCGAGTTCGCGATATCTAGCCGGATCGGAGAGCGGCAGCGGGGTTTGCTCGGGCGGCACGCGATGCGGGTATCCGCGCGATGAGATTGACGACTGCGATCGCCCCGAGGCACAACACCAGCACGGAGGGCGCTGAAATCTTCGTGGAAGTCGAAACGCCAAGACCGTTCGCGACAGTGCGCCACACGAGGTTGCCCGCAATGACTCCGGCAGGGATACCGATGACGAGAGCAGTGGTCGTCAGGGTTGTTGCCTGCCAGGAAATGATGGCGCGTATCTGATGTCGATCGAAGCCGAGGGTCTTGAGTACGGCGAGTTCGCGACTGCGACGCCGCACGCTGGTGACGAGCGCGTGACCCACCGCGAGGAGCGCAAGTATTCCGATCAGGGCGGCGAGGGTTGCGGGTAGCCAGTTGATCTGACGGAGGCGGTCGACCTCGACTGGGACCGAGGGCCCGAAAGGTGTCTCAATCTGGCGTATCGCGGCTACTCGGCGCTCGACCGAGGCGGATCGGTCGCCCGGGTCGACGCGAACCACGACGTAGGGCGATCCTCCGTTCGCGTTGGTGGGACTCACGAGTCGTGCGAGTCCGCTGCCGGTGAAGGCGGCACCGTTCGCGAGTGGTTGATCGCTGTCGAGTCGCGCAAAAACGGCACGTCCGACGATCCGGTAGTTGAAGTTCCCGTCGGGACCGTCGCCGTGCACCGAGTCGCCGACGTTCTTGCCCAGCTCTCCGAGCGTCGCAGCTCCGAGGACAACCTCTCCGGAATCTTGGGGCGCTCGACCGAAGATCACCTCGGGCTCGATGGTGCCACGCATCGGTCTGAATCCGCGGGCGAGCACTGGGCGCCCGTCGAGTTGCACGTTCGCGGTGTCGATCTCGGCGACGGCCGCGATTCCAGGTTCGCTCAGCAGCGGCGAGTGCGATTCGACGACGCTTCGGCTGTCGGCGACGGCGGCAATGTCCCATGTCCAGCCGTAGCGCGTGGGCGTGGTCGCGAGCTGGTCGAGACTCGATGCAAATATCACGACCGCGACGATCCCCATGACGCCGACGACACCACCGAAGATCGCTGAGCGGATGGGCGCTGCGGTGGACCCTCGTCCGGGCTCGAGCGCCAAGCGCACGCCCGTCGTCGCTGCGACTGGTACGCCCACACCGGATGCTGCCGACACAATCGCCGCCGCCGGTCCCAGCGGCGATCGCTCGTCTGCACGCGATCGGGTTGCCCGGAGCGCTGCGAGGAACGCAACCAGCAAGATCGCAACCGCGACCGCGACCGCGCCGAACACAATGACTGTCCAGTCGAAGCGAAACCCTGGATCGGGTTCGGCGCGCCGCGCCTGGCCTATCGGAAACATCGGAGAAGCCAGCGCGGCACCCCCGAACGCGAGCAATGCTCCACCGAGCGCGACGGGGAGAAATTGCATGCCGGCGACGCTGACGCGCTGTGAACGGGTCAACCCCAGCGCGCTTTGTACCTCCTGGTCGAGGGTTGACAGCGAGATTTCACGGCTCAACACGATCGCGACGGCGACGAGTCCGGCAACCGCAGCAACCGCTGCAACGACCCACAATGCGGCGGTGAACACGTCGATCGCGTTCTGCGCACCTTGGGACTCGACCGCGAGGTCCTGGACAGCGAAGCGTGGCGATCGACCGAAGATCTGGCGCGCCGCCGCCGCCACTTCAGGAACGTCTGCGGCGCCATGGCGGGTCCGCACTCGCAACAGCGTGCCGCCAAAGCTCCCGATGCTCGTTGCGAACTCGCGGGTGAACGCCGGTGTCAGCACGACGACTCCGCCCGACGTGCCGCGGTCACCGAGATCGAGTGGCCGCCGGACCACGCCAACAACTCGAAGCCGAAACTTTGGGCCATCTGGTGCGAGCGGGCCGGACACCTTGCCACTCAGCGCCAACGCGACCTGTTTGGGGCTGAATGACAGACCATCCAGACGAGCACCCACCCCGAGGTGGAGCTCCGAGGCGAGCGTTTCACCGATCGTGAGCTCGTCTGCTGCCTTGGGATTGGCAAGCCGGCCTCTGACGACCCGTGGGCGATCCACGACCGTGCCGAATCGGTTGTCGTCGGCACTTGCTATTGCCTGCACCTGCGGCGCGGTCGGGAACAGCAGCGCAACCATACGCAGCGGCGCGAAGGCCTCGACCCCAGCGACGGCGCTAAATGCGCGCAGCTGCGCGACGGTCGGATCTCCGACAGTCAGCTCGAGTTCGCCGGACCGGCTCTTCGCGTTGAATCGCGCCAACGCCGATGCCGAACGCCGGGCCCCGGCAGCCGACGACAGGACAACGGCGCCGACCACGCCGACCAAGACCGCGATAACTGCGACGCGACGCCACCGTCGACGAGTCTCGAAACCAACCAGCATCCTTACCGCGCCCACGCTCGCCCACCCCCGTGACACGATCTGCATTGTTCACAAACGGCCACCCGAATCGCGGCGCCACACACATCTTCACGTCGACGTTTCAAGTAGACGCCGAACGAACCTCCAAGACAAGGAGGACAGTCTCCCGACCAAGGGGGCGCTACCACCCCGACGAACGCGATCCTCGACCTCCACCGGAGGTCACGCCGATCCTATGGCCGAGCGTCACCGGTTCGACGGGGCCGACTCGCTGACCTGCAGCGCGATTCGTCGAATGCAAGTTCGTGCAGCATTTTCGCGAGGGCGTTTTCGATGGGACCCCGATCGCGGGTTCGACGCAGTCGTGATCGGCGAGGCGCAACGCGCGTTCTACGGCAACCAGCCGAGCCGAACCAGAGGCACGCGCGCAATTCGTGGAGCGCTCCCACTCGAGCGAACCGAAGTTCGAGCTCGGATCTGGCCGGCGTGACGTTGGAGTTCACTCTCCCGTTCGGGCGCCGCCGTTGCTCTAGTTGTCGCCGCTCCCGTTGTGGCCGTTCTGCGCGCCGCCGTTCGAGTGGGAGCCGCCAGCGTTGCCCGGGCCGTGGGCGCCCTTCTGCAAATGGCTTGCGGGGTCGACCGTGTCGGCCGGCATGCCCTGGCCCTCGTGGCCTTCTCCGTCGATGGCATGTTCGGGCTTCGTCGTAGTTGTGGCGCCGGCATTCGTCGTCGTGGTGACGCATTTGCCGTTGTCGTCGCTGCCCTGGGCCTCGGTCTCCGGCTCGTTGCGAGACTTGCCGTCGGAGGCGACGTTGGAGACGGTGGCTCCGTGGTCGCAACCCTTCTCCTGGGCGACGTCCGAGACCGTGGCGCCGTGGTTGTCGCGGGGTTCGCTCGTGGTAGGGGTCGTCACGGGGGGAACGGTTGTTGCGTCGGGCACGGTGGTCGTTGAATCGACGGTCGTAGTTGTGGAGTGTTCCACGGTCTCTCGGGAGATGGCGGAGTGCTTGTTGCTGTGGTGCGCGGGCGACCCGACACCGACGTGCGAAACCGCGTCCTGTACCGGAGCGGGAAGGGCATGGGCGACGGCGAGGCCGCCGGTGGCTGCGAAGAGCGCGGCGGTTGCCGCGCCGACCTTGGCGATCATGGACGAGCGCATTCGTTCGGACCTCCGGGCAGGGGGAGAAGCCGGGGCTGGTGCCGGCACGGTGCCGCTCATCAATGCCGAGAGTTCGGCACCGACGACCGGCGGCATCGAGACGTACGCCATCCGCATGTCGGCCACGACGTCCGCGAGCTGCGGATCGATCTCCCGCCCGCTGCCCGTGATGAGGGCGTGGGTGGCGGCATCGTCGAAGTCGTCCGGGGTGTGCATCTCATCTGGGTGAACGTCGCCGCCACTCATTGCCGTACTCCCTCTTCATGAGAAATCGCGTGGCGCAGCGAGGCGAGCCCGCGGCGCTGCAGCGCCCGCACGGCCTCATACCCCTTCCCGAGCACCGCCGCGGTCTCCTCGACCGTGAGATCGGAGACAATCCGGAGCAACAGCACGTCGCGCTCGATCCGGCGACAGGCCGCTCAGCAACGTGGCCACCCGCTCGTTCGCGAGCTGGACGAGTACCTCGTCCTCGACATTGCCACCCGCTTGCTCGGGTGTGCGCTCGAGCGTCGTCGCCTCCACCCGGCGTCGCCGCCGGCGCGCGTCGTCGACCGCGACGTTGTAGGCGATGGTGAACAACCATGACCGGAAGCGGTCGCCGTCGCCCCGAAACGTGTGGATGTTGCGGAAGGCGCGCAGGAAGACATCGTTCGCGAGGCCGTCGGGATCGCTCACGTTACGACCACGGAGGAAGCCGGCTACGGGCGCGCCCAACGCGCGGAAGAGCGCGTCGAAGCCGCGAGCGTCTCCCGCCCGCGCCCGCTCCAACTCGACGGTCAGCTCGTCCGACAGCGCCACTGCACCACTATCGGACACGGACGGCCCGCGCCACAGGGCCGACACGGGACTTTGAGGTTCCCCCCGTTGGCCGGTCATGTTGGTTACGCGGCCTGGTCGTCTCGGTGTTGACGGTATAGCTGTTCCCACTCGATGGGCGGCATGTAGCCGAGGCTCGAGTGGAGGCGGTGGTGGTTGTAGCGGTTGATCCAGGCGAAGATCGCCCGGCGGGCGGTGGCCCGATCTGCGAACCGGTAGCGGTGCACGAGTTCACGTTTCAGCGATGACCAGAACGACTCCGCGACCGCGTTATCGAAACACACCCCGGTGCGGCCGACCGACTGGACCATCTCGAGACGAGCGATCAGTTGCCGGTACTCGTTCGAGAGGTATTGGCTGCCGCGATCACCGTGGAAGATGATCCCGCCGGTCTGACCGCCGCGAGTCGCGCCAGCCATCGTGAGCGCGTCGGCGACGAGCTCGGTTCGCATGTGGTCGGCCATCGAATAGCCGAGCAAGCGACGCGAACCAAGATCGAGGACCGACGCGACATACAACCAGCCTTCACCGGTCGGGACATAGGTGATATCGCCGCACCACACGACATCCGGCGCGGCGGGCGCGAACCGCCGGCCGACAAGATCCGGCATCGGCGGGTTCTCCTCGGCGGGGATCGTGGTCCGCACCTTCGCGGGCTTGAACACCCCGACGATGCCGTGCAAACGCATCAACCGGCGGACCCGCTTGTGATTCACCGGCCGTCCCCGCCGCGCGAGCTCCTCGGTCATGCGCGGCTCGCCGTAAGTCGCGTCGGACTCGGCATGGATCTCACGCATCAACCCAACCAACTCGGCTTCCGCCTGTTGCGCGGCGGTTGGGCCCGCCGCGGTCGTTGCCGCCAATCGTGGAACGCCTGGCGGCTCACACCCGCAACGACGCACGCCATCGTGATCGGGAACCCCTCGGCCTTCCGGGCCGCGACCCACCAATAGCGGGTCACTGTCCCGACTCCTTCACCCAAAAGGCCGTCGCTCGTTTGAGCAGATCTCGTTCCATCCGCAGCCGAGCGTTTTCTTTGCGCAGCTCGGCGATCTCGGTCTTCTCCGGGGTGGTGAGGCCGGCTCGCTCACCACGATCGATTCGGGCCTGGCGCACCCAGTTCCCCAACGTGCCCTCACCGATACCGAGACTGCGGGCAACGTCGATGACCTTGCGGCCCTCGTCGATCACCAACCCCACGGCATCACGCTTGAACTCATCGGTGAACGAGCGCCGAGACCTCACCGGCTCTTGTTCCATCACTGACATGGCTACCTCCTAATCGAGGTGACCGGTCAGCAGGGGGACTCTCACTTTGTACCGCGCTTGTCTCGAAGTTGTCGTTGCCGCGCCTTCCGGCGGCCACATGCGGTGTGGTGGTCGGTATAACCGTCCGGCGACTCTTCGGGAACCCTTCAACGACGCCGAGCCAGAGGCGGCGATCCGCCACGAGCTCTGAGGCGTTGCGTCACGAGGACGAAGAGGTGCAAGCGCACCACGACGAACGAAGCGAACTCAGCGAACCTTTCGAGCAGGTCGCTGCGCTCCTCGCTCGCATGGATAGCGACGCCGTATGCGATGGGGGGACAACGATCGAGAGGCGGGTTCTCGAAGAGGGCTTGGTCGACAGCGGTGTTGATCCACCCCGACCGACTCGTCGTGCGGACGACCGTCGCTCCCCCACTGCTTGTCACCGTCGGAGAGGTGAGCCTGCGGGAAGCTGGTCAGAGGTGGTGGCGGAGGAACGAGTTCGACCCGACGTCCACGCCGACACTCCACGCGATTCTCGACCTCGCGTGAAGTGAGCAGCGAGCTCCGGCCGCTCGTGCTACGATGTAGCACATGGATCGGATCGGTGTTCGCGAGCTGCGCCAGCACGCCAGCCGGTACCTCGCGCGAGTTGTCGGAGGCGAGACGATCGAGGTGACTGATCGCGGGCGGCCCGTTGCGCTTCTCGTTCCCGTGACTGGCGATACGTGGAGCGACATGATCGCGGCGGGCAAGATCGCACTCGCGGCCGACGAAGCCGACATCGCCCACGAGGCGCCCGCGGACTACGGCATCGATACGTCGTCGGGCTTGGCGGCGCTGCGTACTGACGAACGGTGAAGCTCTACCTCGATTCGTCCGCGATCGTGAAGCTGATCCAGCGCGAGACCGAGTCCGACGCATTGCGCCGGTTCTTGCGGCGGCACCGCGACGACCGCCGCGTCACGAGCGCGCTCGTGCGGGTCGA
Organism: uncultured Actinomycetes bacterium; assembly: GCA_963761055.1. Lineage (GTDB taxonomy): Bacteria > Actinomycetota > Acidimicrobiia > IMCC26256 > PALSA-610 > PALSA-610. Next base: position 345,839 of record CAVXFO010000005.1, read on the forward strand.
AGTCGTCCGTGCCATCTTGGACGGCGGTCCCGCTGCACTCGCCCACGCCCGTCGCCAGCTCGCGCGCGTGGATGAGATCACGCTCGACTCCGACCTGCTGGACACGGCGGCGACCATTGCACCCGGAGAGCGACTGCGATCGCTCGACGCGATCCATCTCGCGAGCGCGCAGATGCTCGCTCCCGATCTGCGTGCCGTCGTCACCTACGACCAGCGTATGGCCGCAGCCGGACACGCACTCGGCCTGACGATCGAGGCGCCGACGTAGTCACATCGCCGACCACGACCGGCGCATCGTCACGATCGACGCTGCCAACCGGGCCATGTGCATAACGAGCGTGTCGGAGGGGCGACGCGTCCCCTGAGTACATGCGCCCCGTGGGAGGCGTGGCTTGTCGGGGCTTGAACACAACAGTTCAAGATGCGGACATCACGCACGGGGAATCTCGACACGCTTTCGGCTGTCACAGGAGCCATCGGCCGATACCTGCGGCAGCATTGGCTTCGAGCCATGTCGGCGCGCCCGACTCGATCGAACACAGTGCGATCGTTCGACATTTCTTCAATGTCGAGCAGCGGCTGTTCCGGTAACGAGACGCTCTCTGTCGAACATCTTGGCGACGATGCGCAGAGCGCGGCAGATCGATCGCCAGCAGTCCGACCGCGAAAAGGATCGCGACCCCGAGTGTCGGGTGGATGACGCCGACCGCGAACAGTACGACCACACCGAAGGGCGGGAAGCTGGCGAGGGTTCCGAGCTGCTGCGCGACGCGGACTTCGTTCGCGCGACAGAGATCGCCATCCCGACCACGACGGCCCAGCCGGCCAGCAGCGGGGCGAAAAGGACCAGCGCGAGGAGAACAGGGCCCTGGTGGAACACGGCGGTGGACGTCACCGTTTTGGCGAACAGCCGAACGACGCCGAGGAAAAGCGCGAACACTGAGTACGAAATGACCACTGAGGGGATCATGATTGCGGCCGCCTTGCCCGCGATGAACTCTTGTCTGCGAATCGGGGTGGTGAGCAACGGCTCGAGTGTCCCCTGCTCACGCTCGCCGACAACCGAGTATGCGGCGAGAGTGGAGGGCATGATGACCGAAATCAGGAGGAGGAGCAGGAGCGGAACGCGGTAGTAGGTGTTATCGGAGACGGCCGGTGCGAGGAAGACGGCAAGAGTCGGCTGGATAAGAAAGACGATCGGCAGGACCGCCATCGTCACGACGATGGACCGCTTCCGGCGGTATTCCCGCAGCTCCTTGCGCACGACCGCGCGGGACGCGTTGCGCGTCGAGCCCCATCATGATTTGCGGGCCTCGACGTCGTCGTTGATCAGCTCGAGATAAACGTCTTCGAGCGAATGCCGCGCTTCACCAATGGAGAGGACGTCGGCACCCGCACCAACGAGTGCCCGCGTCACTTCAGGTGCGACAACGCCGGGATCGGATACGGAGAGCACGTAGGAGCCCGGACCGTCGGAGCGCCAACTCGCAACACCTCCGATCGCGCCAAAGAGCTGTTCGGGATTAGCGATCGACGCCGCGGTCTTGACGACAAGTGCGCGCGTGAACAGCTGCTCTCGAAGCTCCGCCGGACGACCGACAGTGCGCAGCGTCGTATTCAAGAAAGCCACCCGGTCACACAACCTCTCGGCTTCATCGAGCCGATGGGTAGTGAGAAAGATCGTCACGCCCCTCTGCCTCAGGCCGACGATCAACTCGTGAACCTCGCGCGCCGCCACTGGGTCGAGACCTGATGTCGGCTCGTCGAGGAACATGATCTCCGGGTCGCTCAACATCGTCCGAGCGAGTCCCACCCGCTGACGAAGCCCCTTGGAAAGACCCCCACACACGTCATCTGCACGATCACCGAGATTGACCGCATCGAGTGCCGCACTGATGCGCGTCCCGGCCTGATGCAAACCGTAGAGATCGGCAAAGAACTCCAAGTTCTCAGTCACGGTCAGTCGAAGATAAAGCCCCGGCGCCTCGGGCATCACCGCGATGCGCCGGCGGATCTCGACTCCGTTCTCCCGGGAGAGTGGGATCCCCGCGACGGTCGCCGAGCCCGAGCTCGGCGCGATCAACGTGCCGAGAGTACGCACTGTGGTGGACTTGCCTGCGCCGTTCGGACCGAGGAACCCGAACACCTCGCCATGAGCGACTTCGAACGAGACCTCGGAGAACGCAGTCCGTTCACCGAAACGCTTCGTCAGGTGGTCGACCGCAAGCGCGGGCCCGCTCGCCGTAGCGCGGGGTGCGGCGGCGAATCTCCCCGAAATGCTCGGAGGCTCACCGTGTGTCATCTCGCCTCCTCACTCGGCGCGGTTACTAGCGCGGAGAAGTCGATCGCCGCGCCGAGTACATGGTGTCGCGTTCGTCACAGGCCAGATAACACCAAACGTCCGACGGCGGCCGTTCGAGCTATGTCTCGCTCGTGGATCGCGGCGCGTTCGGGGCGACCAGCGCCCGTTCGGCCCCTTCAGCGAGGTCTGCCGACCAGTGCTTGAGGATCCAGCGGACGACGAGCACCCAGAACCATCCAGTCAGGGGGTGCGTGGCGAAGTGCGATTCCCAGGTGATCTGCGTTCCGCCACTGGGCAACGCGAAGAGCCGGACGTCGGACCGGTAGTTGCGCAGTGGTAGGCCTGACAGCAATGTGTATCCGAAGTGGGTGGGAGCCTCGAAGGCGACCACTTCTTCGCGATTCCACTGGGCTGGTTTGCTCGGATTTACACCGAGCTCCCGGATGGCACCCACCCCGTCCGGAGTCGGGCTCCCGTCGCGCTCGAGGCGAGCGACCTTGTGGCGGGACCATGTGGGCCAAGTGTCAACCGAGCTCACCAATTGCCACACGGTCTCGATTGGAGCGGAGCTTTTTGCCTCTCTTCGGACGACATGACTCATTGGGCTATTGCCTCCGTGATCGTGGGGACGGCGGGCTGGATGGAGTAGGAGGGGTCAACGCGCGCACGACGAACTCTGCGAGTTCGCGCGGAAACGATGCGTCTGCCTCCACTCGCAGCAGACTGAGGCGAAACAACATCGTCCCCACCAGCACGTCGGCGATCAGTTCCGGTGCGACCGGTACCGTCGCTTCGCCACGCGCGCGTGAGCCGAGTCGAGCACCGCCGCAAACCCCGCTCGCATCGGCTCGTAGAACTGTTCCCGCAGCCTGCTTTCGAACACTGGGTCCTGTCCGAGTTCGCCGAGCAGTCCGCGTATGGCCGCCGCGGCTTCCGGCGTTGTGTTCGCCTCCTGCAACATGGTGGTCAGCGCTTCGATATCGCCCAGCAGCGATCCCGTGTCGGGAGCATCCTGCCGGCCGCTGTCGTAACGCTCGAAGACGATCTCGTGGACCAAAGCAGCCTTGCTCGAGAAGCGGCGGTACAGGCTGTCTTTCCCGACCCCTGCCCGCCTCGCGACTTCGCCCATGGTCAACTTCGCGTACCCGACCTCGCGTAGCAATCCGATCGCGGCATCAGCGATCGATGCGTCCACGGCCGTGGAGCGACGTCTCGGCATACGGTTACCATACGGGACGTCCCGTAGGGTTGTAAAGCCGTCGGTAGTCGTCCAAGTCCGGAGTGTTCGGAGGTTTCGATGGGTCGCATTCCGTCAGCAGTTTTGGAAACGCCAGTCCTTCGGCTGCATCAGGCCATCTATCGGGCGAGTCGCGGGTGGATCGGGAAAAGGCTGATCGGGCGGCCGACGCTGCTGCTGACGACGCTGCGGCAGGCGGACGGGCCGGCTACGTACAAATGCGCTGATCTACTGCAAGGACGCGACGTCGTTGGCCGTCGTGGCATCCAATGGTGGAAGCGATCGCAGTCCCGGCTGGCTGGCAAACCTCCGGGCTGACCCACACGTCGTCGTCCAAGTCGGCACGAAGAAGTGGCCGGCGACACGCGCGGGTGGCGTCGCCCGCAGAGCGATCACGGTTATGGCCTCTCGTCAACCGTCACAACCGCGGGCTCGCACCATTGCTGCATCCGGGCGCGCGCGGCCGTTACGACGCGTACCAGCGGGCCACGACGCGCGAGATCGCGATCGTCATTCTTGACGCGACTTACGAGAATGCAGCGAGCACTTCTGCGAAGTCGAGCCGAAGGGCTCACTGATGCACCGGCGGTGAGACGGGTGCCGTGATCCGCGGCCGTGGCCCGAGCGGCCGTCCGGTGGAGGACGCCGCGGACGAGTGATCTCGCTCGGCGCCCGGCCTCATCGACAGTCCGATGGGACGCCAAAGAGCTCGCGCACCAACCCGAGATGGCCGCGATGGTCGAGCAGACTCCCCTCGGTCGGCTGCTTCCGCTTAGCCCGGATGTTTCAGTAGCGATCTGCTGATCCGGGGGTCGCGTCCGCGAAAACGCCCTTCTGTCACGAAAGACTTGCGGTTGCGAAGCCAGCAAGGTCCGAGCCAGAAGGGCACTTTCGAGATGAAGCGTAACTCGACACGTCCGCGACTGATGGTGACCGGTGATGGCCGCAACGTGGTGGGCCATGCCGGCGCTCGAGTGGTGTGCGACCTCGCTGACGCGCTCGGTCTCACCGACGGGTTGTCGCTCGCGATGGCGCCAACGAAGCTGCGGCGGCGGGGCCACGATCGAGGGCGGGTGCTCATCGATCTCGCGGTGATGCTCGCTGATGGCGGCGAGGCGATCTCCGATCTCGCGGTGTTACGCGACCAGCCTGCGCTGTTCGGTGACGTCGCGTCGTTGGCAACCGCGTGGCGCACACTTGAAGCAATCGACGACGACGCGCTTGCACGGATCGCTGCGGCGCGTGCGGAGCGCGCCAGCGGGCGTGGGCGGCGGGCGCGGACCCGGGGTACTACGTGATCGATTTCGACGGCACGCTCGTGAACTCCCATTCGGAGAAGGAACACGCGGCACCGACGTACAAGCGCGGGTTCGGGTTCCATCCGCTGATGGCGTATCTGGACGCGACGGGCGAAGCACTCGCCGCGAAGCTCCGACCCGGCAATGCGGGTTCGAATACCGCCGCCGATCATGTCGAGGTCCTCGACTTGGCGCTTGCGCAACTGCCGATCGATCCCCACGAATATGAGGTCATCGCCCGCACCGACTCCGCCGCGTTGACGCATGGGTTTATCGACGCGTGCCGGGCTCGGGGGGTGCGGTTCGCGGTCGGTCACGACCTCACTGCACCCATCCGAACCGCCTGTATTTCCGTGCCGAACAGTTGGTGGGTACCGGCAATCACCGCGAACGGGACCGACGAACGCGACGACGCCGAAGTCGCCGAGATCACCGACCTGATCGACCTCTCACGCTGGCCCGTTGGCACCCGAGCGATCACGCGGCGCGAAGACCCGCATCCGGGTGCGCAGTTGACGTTCACCGACTACGAAGGCCGCCGCTACCAAGTGTTCATCACCGATCTCGATGATCCCGACATCGCGTATCTCGAAGCGTTGCATCGCGGACGCGGCCGCGCCGAGAAACGGATCTGCGACGCCAAAGACACCGGCCTCGCGAACCTGCCGTCGGCGAACTTCGCGATCAACTCTGCGTGGGTGCAACTCGTGCTCATCGCCCAAGACCTTCTCGCGTGGATCAAGCTCCTGTGCCTCGACGGCAACCTGGCCCACGCCGAACCGAAACGGCTCCGCTACACGCTGTTCCACGCAGCGGGCATCATCGTGCACAGCGGGAGACGAACCCGACTCCGCATCGCCACCGCCTGGCCTTGGTCCGATCAGCTCATCAACGCGTTCACGCGCGCGACGCCCTCGCGCCGACCTGAACACACGTCATCCTCAGCGAACCGGCTCCCGTCGGTCCCGCGCGCCCGAAAACCATCACCCAAGCGCGCACGACTCGGAGAATCCACCGACCGACACGATCGCGCTCACGTTCAGCCATCGCCACCAGCACGACCCACCCAAACCGGCTCGCTCAGCGCGCTACTGAAAGATCAGGGTTAGCGCAACCGGCATATCCCCGTGTTGTGATGGGTCCACCGTTTCGGAGTGACGGCTTCGTACGGTCGAAGGCCGGACCGAGGGTTGACTCGCGGCATATCCAGACCCCTCGCACGGGTGTCTGTTCACAGAAGTGTCGCCCTCGGTCCGTGCCTTCTGTACCGATCTTGGCGACCGTTTCGCGGAGTCGGCGTGCATCGTGATGCAACGTGTGTGAACTCGGTTTGACGCGAGATTTCTCGGTCGCGTTTGCTCGACTCGTCGCGCCATTCAGAGATGTGGACGAGCTCTCGACGTTGTTGGACATCGGTGCGGTGGCGGAACGTCTGTGCGTCACCGAGCGACACGTCCGACGGCTCGTCGCGGAGCGCCGGATTCCGTACGTCAAGGTCGGCCGCTTCGTGCGCTTCGATCCGGTCGACGTCGCGGACTGGATGAGAGCGGCTCGCGTACCGCCGCGTTCGCTGACACACCCGCTGCCTATGATCGACGTGGATCTCGGCTCGGCGCGATCACGCGCCGCCGACTCCGGCTCGCGCCGCTGAGGCGCCTCGTCACGTCGACCGGCACGGGAGCCGAACGATGAGCAGGCGCCGCACGTTCGCTTCCATTCGTACGTTGTCGTCCGGCCGCTACCAAGCGCGCTACACGTCGCCCGACGGCGTTCGCCATCGTGCGCCGCGCAGCTTCGCGACCAAGGCCGAAGCGAGCCAGTGGCTCGCGAAGATCGAGACCGAGTTCGCCCGCGGCACGTGGACCGATCCTGACGCCGGTCGCGTCTCACTCTCCGGGTACACGCGGAGCTGGGTCGAGACCCGCGCCAACCTGCGCCCGCGCACCGTCGACCTGTACGAGTCTCTGCTCGAGCACCACATCGTGCCGGCGCTTGGCGATCACGAAATCGGCACGCTCAGCGCCGGGACCGTCCGCCGGTGGTACTCGCAGCTCGTGCGGAGAAGCGGGTCGGGATCGCTGACGCCGGCGAAGAGCTACCGGCTGCTGCGCACGATCCTGAATACCGCGGTTGCCGACGGTCTCATCGCACGGAATCCGTGTGCGATCGTCGGTGCGGGCATCGAGCGCAGCGCCGAGCGCCCGGTCGCGACGCTCGCGCAGGTGTGGTCATTGGCCGACGCGGTCCCGCCGCACTTTCGTGCGTTGGTCTTGACGGCGGCGTTCGCCGGCCTTCGTTTCGGCGAGCTCGCCGGTCTGACCCGCGATTGCGTCGACCTCGCCGCCGGCACGATCACCGTCCGCCGTGCTCTCGTCCAGCGCGATGACGGAACCCTGCAGCTCGGTCCGCCCAAGAGCGAAGCCGGCCGCCGCACCTTCACGATTCCCGCCGCGCTCGTGCCCGAGCTCGCAGCTCATCTCGGGGAGTACGTGGAAGAGCGCGACGACGCGCTCGTCTTCGTCGGCGCAAAGGGCGCGCGTCTGCGCCGGTCGAACTGATCGGTGCTCTGGAAGAAAGCGACGGAGAAGGTCGGCGTGCCCGGCTTGCGCCTCCACGACCTGCGCCACACGTGCAACACGCTGACGGCGGCGACTGGTGCGAGCACGCGCGAGCTGATGCACCGCATGGGCCACGCCTCGCCGCGTGCCGCCCTGCGTTACCAGCACGCAACTCGTGAACGCGACGTCGTGATCGCGACTGCGCTCGACCAGATCATCCAGGAGGGAACGACGTGAGGCGACGCATGCGCCGGGGCGAGGAGCCGCCCGCCGATGCCACCGTGATCATCCGAGCCGACGAGCTCGATCCCGAAGTGCTGCTCGCGGACGCTCGTGACAACCACTCGTTTTACGGGTTCTACGGGATCTCGGTCTTCGCCGACTCGCTCGACGTGCCGTGGTTCGACCGAGCGGAGCGGTTCGCGAACCATCCCTGGCTCGTCCTCTTCACCGCCGGCGGTCTGTACTCGTCGGGCCTCGAGCTGTGGGACACGGGGCAAGCGCCGCACTACGACATCGTGCACGAGGATCTCGACGAGCTCGTCCGTCGTATCCTTGGAACACCGCACCGGGTGTATCCGAATCCGTTCCACCAGGAGGGACCGTGACGAAGCCACCCCGCCTCGACCTGTGGGCCGACTTCAACAACGAAGACGACGACGGCTTCGGTTGGTCGGCGCTCCATCACGCGAGCGATCCTGCGCTCGTAACGCCCGGGGCGCGGCTCATCGCCGGTACCGAGCGGGCATGGGCGGTCGCCGAAATCATCGCCGTCGACGACGACGGCATGGTTCACTTTCGTGTGCTCCCGCGCAACGACCCCGACTCCCAGCGAGTTTTGGCGGACGCTTCCAATGGCTGACGACGCGCGTTCGTTCGCCGTGTACGAGCACGATTCAGCCGACGTCGCGTGGCTCGTGCGCGTCGAAGGCCTCGACGCCTGCCACACCTACGGCCGCACGAAACTCGAAGCGGCGGACCGCATCGCAGAAGCGCTCGCCGCCTGGCTCGACAAGGAGCCGAGCGAGTTCATCCTGACGCTGCGCTGACGGGCTGGGCACATGGAGGCACCGGACACGCTGACGGTTGTGGTCGGGGAACGAACCGAGCAGTGGCGTCTGCAGAAGGACACGATCACCCCGCACGCTTCGTATCAGCTCACCATCTGGTCACCTGAGGCTCGCTCATGGACCGCGGAAGCGAGCGACGTGTTTGATTGCTTGCTCGAGCTTCGCAAGCAGATCGAGCCGATCGGAGCGCACATCTGCTGCAACGGATCGCGCCGCGACGCGTGGGCATCCGGCATGCAACGCGATATGGGACAGGGTCTCGTCGTGTACTTGTTGGATGGAGTCCAACCCAAAGAGCGTCCACCTCAGGTGAATACTCTCGACCCGGCTCCGGCCACCGAGGTTGTCTCGGTCGAGGTGCAGCTCGCGTGGCACGGCGACTGGCTACGAAACCGGCCGGCCTGACGCGGAACGCTCGTTAGGCAGTTTCGTTAGGGCACGGGGAGGGCACGAACGGTGCTCGCCACCTCCGTGCAGACCTTCGTTGAGGTCTGTACACATGGGCTGATCAGGACATTCTCGGAGAGCGGGTGACCGGGATCGAACCGGCATGGCCAGCTTGGAAGGCTGGGGCTCTGCCATTGAGCTACACCCGCGAGACTTCACAGCCTAGGCGGCGACGGCCGCCGGTCCGAAGATCGCGATTCTCGGGCTGCCCCGTACCCGTGCAGGGTACGGATCGACCCGAGATTCGCTCAAGAGTCCGACGACCACGTCGTGCACGGCAATCGCCGCGGGGTCTCCTTGCGCAGAACGCAGTGGGTCGCGAGGAGTTCGCACGGCAACACCTTGCGGATCATCTGCGCAGTGCAGCCTCGACGAGTGTGACCGCGGCGCGCCCGGCGACGTCGAGCGCCTCCGTCGTGCGGGTCGAGCGGCACAGCACGAACGCGCCCTCCAAAAGGTTGACGAACGCGATCGCCAGCTCACGCGCGCCCGGACGCGTCGAGGCCGGCGGCCTCGAACCGCGGCGTCGCGGCGACGAGCCAGCTCTCGAACACCTCGGCCGTCGCGATCCGCAACGGCTCGTTCGAGCTCGCGACCTCGAAGCGCGACCGTCTCGATGGGGCAGGCATCGGCGTAGTCGGTCGCGACGAGCACCGCGGCCGCCCCCTCGAAGCAGTCGCGCACTCCAGTCACGACGTCGGGCGCGGTGTCGAACACGCCCATGACGAGCTCGCCGTACATCGCGCCCGACCGGTGGATCACCTCGACGCCCAGCTCCTGCTTCCCGCCCGGGAAATGGTGGTACAGCGAGCCGAACGGCGCGTTGGCGTCGGCGACGATCTGCTTCAGCCCGGTGCCGGTGTACCCGTAGCGCAGGAACAGCGCGGCCGTCGCGTCGAGGATCCGCTCCTTGGTGGTCCCGGCTTGCGTGGGGGTCGACATGGCTGGATATTCTACTCACTAGAGCGATCTATCTAGTCACTCGTGTCGCTCTGACCAGGGAATACAAGGAGGCAACATGGCCGGCGACGACCACCGGTGGCTCAAGTACTGCGCCCTGTTCTACGCGCTCGGGCTCGGGTTGCACACCGCCGACCACCTCCGTCGCGGGCTCGATGCCGTGACCCCGCAGGTGCTCTGGCTCGGCAACGTCTCGACCGTCGCCGGGATCGCGGTCGCCACGCTCGTGGTCGTCGGCTACCGCAATGCGCCGTTGCTCGCCGCAGTCACCGGGATCCCGGTCGCGGTCGGCGTCGCCGCGGTGCACCTCTTGCCGAAGTGGAGCGCGTTCAGCGACGCGTTCGTCGGCGCGCACGACACCGGAGTCACCGCGGTCGTCGTGGACCGTCGTCCTCATCGAGATCGCGGGCGCGCTCGCGATGGAATCGCCGGTGTGAGCATCGTGCGGTCCGCGCGTGAACGAGTCGCCGCCGTGTAACCGTGCCGCTCACGCCGGTCGCGTCCGGTGCACGACTGTCGCGGTGAACACGACCATCACGTCGTCACCGTCGCGGACGGGATCGAACCCGGTGGCGTTGCGGTCGACGTCGGCGGGCAACGTCGCCCTGGCCGCGTCGCGGTCGGCGGTGTCGGTGAGGATGAGCTCGATCGGCAGGCTGACAGTGTTCGTTTCTCCGTAGGTGACGGTGCCGGCCGTCGCCATGATCTCCGCGAGCTCGCGCTCGAGCACTGGAGAGGGACCTGCACCGTAGCTAGCGTCGCAGCATGGCTCGGCGCCCAATCCGGTTCGGCGTGCAGGCGGATCCCGGCGCAGGCGCGGCGGCCTGGTTGATCTCGCGGTCAACGTCGAGGATCTCGGGTTCGACGGCCTCTACGTCGCCGACCATCCCGGTGCCGGGGCGTCGCCGTTCGCCGCCCTCGCCGCCGCGGCCGCCGTCACGTCGACACTCCGTCTCGGTACGTACGTCGTCAACTGCGGGGTCCGCGATCCGCTGACCCTTGCGAACGATGCGGCCACGGTCGACCAGCTGTCGGACGGGCGAATGGTCCTCGGTCTCGGCGCCGGGCACACGCCGTCCGAGTGGACGATGATCGGCCGCGGTACCCGTCGGCGGCCGACCGGGTCGGGCGTCTCGCGGAGATGATCGACGTCGTTCCCGCGTTGCTCGCGGCGACACGGTGACCCGTCACGGCCGATTCCTCGAACTCGATGGCGCGGTCCTCGCCGAGCCTCGCCCCGTGCAAGCGCGCATTCCTGTCCTCGTCGGCGGCAACGGGCCCACGTTGCTGCATCTCGCGGCGGAACCGCGACATCGTCGGCCTGACCGGTCTCGGCCGGACGCTCGAGCAGGGCATCGCCACGAGGTCGACTGGCGACCGGAGTCGATCGACGAGCGGGTCGGCTGGCTCGTTGCGCCCGCGGCGGCGGGACGCGCCCAACCGCCCGTGCTCGACGGCTCGTGCAATACGTGGAGATCACCGACGATCGCGACGCCGCGGCCGCGCGGCGCGCGCACCGCGCGGGGGCGAGACCGCGGCCGATGTCGTCGCCGCGCCGTACACGCTCGTCGGCTCGGTCGACCAGTCGTCGACGAGCTCGAAGCGCATCGCGAGCGCTGGGGCATCACCTCGTATGTCGTCCGCGGCCGGCGATCGATCTCGTGGCCCCGATCGTCGAGCGTGCGCGGTCGCTGTAAGCCGCGGCTGGGAGTGCCGGGCTCGATCAGGTGACGAAGTCCGACGAACCAGAAACCACCCGCGCTTTCCGATTGCGACGTTCCGCGCCGGGCCACGACGACGGGCCCGG
>CAVXFO010000006.1:0-609831 GCA_963761055.1 uncultured Actinomycetes bacterium
CGGCCGGAAAACCGCTCAACTACGGTCACCACAACGAGGCCGAACGCGCGGGCGACGTCGTCGCCCACATCGAACAGGGCGCACGGGTCGCACTCGTGAGCGACGCGGGCACACCGTTGTTCAGCGACCCCGGTTACGTCGTCGTCAACCGTGCGGTGGAGGCCGGCCTCGCGGTGAGCCCCGTCCCCGGCCCGTCGTCGTTCCTCGCGGTGTTGAGCGCGTCGGGTCTCGCCGTCGACCGGTTCTCCTACGTGGGGTTCCTGCCCCGTCGTTCCGCGGCGCGCCAGGCCGAGATCCGCCGCCTGACCGAACGCGGCGACGCCTTCGTCGTGCACGAAGCACCCCGGCGCGTCGCCGCGCTGCTCACCGACCTCGCGGTCGTCCAGCCCGACTGGCAGCTGTGCATCGGGCGGGAAGTGACGAAGGTGTTCGAGGAGTTCCGACGCGGGACGGCCGCCGCGCTCGCGGTGGAGCTCGCGGATGCCGACGACGCGCGGGGCGAGTTCACGATCGTGGCCGCGCCACCGCCGCGCCGGCAACGCCGACGCGGACGTCGCCGACACTCCGGGCGACGAGCAACTCGACCGGCTGGTGCGCGCGCTGCTCGACCGCGGCGTCACCGCGAAGACGCTCGCGCAGGGCCTCGCCGCGCTGCCGGGAGTGAGCCACAAGGAGGCGTACGCGCGGGTGCTCGCGATCGCCGACCGTCGATGGCCCTGACCCGGGTCGTGGGCAAGGCCCGTACCGCGGGGATGCCCGCCGAGGAGCTCGCGGCGATGCGGACCACATACAAGCGGTGCGCGGTCGACGTCGGCACCGGCGATGCCCACTTCGCGTACCACCTGGCGTCGGAACGGCCCGAGTGGTTGGTCATCGGCATCGACGCGCTCGACGCGCCGATGGGCGAGATCGCGTACCGCGCCGCGTGCAAGCCCGCGCGCGGGGGCCGGGCGAACCTGGTGTTGCTGCGCGCCGCGATCGAGGCGCTGCCCGTCGAGCTCGAAGCGATCGCCGACGAGGTCGACGTGCTGCTGCCGTGGGGCGCTCTGCTCGAAGGGATTGTCCGGGCCCGGGTCGATGTGATCGGCGGCATTGCCGCGCTCGCGCGCCCGGCCGCTGTCGTCAGGGTGACGCTCAACGGCGAGATCTGGCTCGACTCGACACCAGCTCGCTTCGAGGACCTTCCCGTGCCGACGCCCGAATACGTGTCGACGACGATGGAACCCGAGTTCCGGCGCGGCGGGGGTCGACATCGGCGCCGCGCGCTACCTGAGCCCGACCGAGGCCAAGTCGCTCCCCACCACGTGGGCGCGGCGATTGGGTCACGGTCGCACACATCCACAGTTTCTTTACCTTGAGGGAGTGCGCCGAGACGGCTAGTCGGCGTGCCGGTGCGCGAGGCTGCGGGCCGGTTGCAACCCGGGAGACGGCGTGCTGCACATCAATGGAGCCATGACGTTGCTGTCGGCGACGCCGTCGGCGGCTGCGCAGGCGGCGGCGAGGCACGAACTGAGCGCGCTCAAGGCGGCGCTGCTCGGCATCGTGGAGGGCATCACCGAGTTCCTTCCCGTCAGCTCGACCGGCCACTTGGTCGTGACCCAGAAGCTCATCCACGTCGGCACCCATCCGGGGACGAAGGATGCGGCCGACACGTATGCGATCACGATCCAATCGGGCGCGATCCTCGCCGTGGTCGTGTTGTACTGGAACCGCCTCATGGCGATGGCGCGGGGCGTTATGGGCCGGGACCCTGAGGGACGCCGGATCGCCAACGCCACACTGGTTGCGTTCATTCCGGCCGCCATCGTCGGTGGCGTCCTGGAAAAGGCGATCCGCGATCGGCTCTTCGGCGTGTGGCCCATCATCGTCGTGTGGGCGGTCGGTGGCGTCGCGATCCTGCTGTTCGCGCGGGCGTTGCACGAACGCGGCGAAAAGTCAGGACTCCCGCTCGAGTCGATTACTCTGCGCGCCGCGGTCGTGATCGGAAGCGCGCAGGTGCTCGCGCTGTGGCCGGGCACGAGCCGGAGCCTCGTCACCATCCTGGCGGCGCTGGCCGTGGGCTACAGCGTCGTTGCCGCCATCGAATTCAGCTTCTTGCTGGGTCTGTTGACGCTCGCGGCCGCCACTGCATTCGACCTGCTGAAGCACGGCAAGGAACTGTTCGACTCGTACGGATACCTGAACCCCTTCATCGGGTTCCTGTTTGCGTTCGTCTCGGCTCTCATCGCGATCCGCTGGATGGTGACGTACCTGCGTCGCCACGGCCTCGAGATCTTCGGCTGGTACCGCTTGTTCATCGCGGCCGTCGTGCTCGTGCTGTTGATCACGAACGCGGTCTGAAACTAGGAGACGACCCGCGCCATCTCTTCGATGCTGAGGTCGCCGCGGAGAACGCGGCGCAGCGCCGCGACCTTGAGTGTGTCCATGCCCTGCTCGACCGCGACGCGCTCGATGTCGCCGCTCGGCGCCCGATCGACGATGAGGCGCGTGATGTCCTCGGTGACCGGCATGATCTCGAAGATGGCGGCCCGGCCGCGGTACCCGGTCTGGCGGCAGTTCGAACACCCCACCGGTACGCGGACGTCGAACCCTTCGGCGAGCATCTCTTCGGTCGCGCCCAGGCGGGTGAGCTGCGCGTAGTCGATCTCGCCGGCGGGGCGGCGCACGAGTCGCAGAGCTTGCGGGCGAGCCGCTGGGCGGCGATGCACGACACGGCCGACGCGACGAGGTAGGGCTCGACGCCCATGTCGATGAGCCGGATCGGTGCGGCCGCGGAGCGCGGTCGCGTGCAGGGTGGAGAGCACGAGGTGACCGGTGATCGACGCGTCGGCGGCGATGCGTGCGGTCTCGGCGTCGCGCACCTCGCCGACGAGGATGACGTCGGGGTCGGCGCGCAGGGTCGAACGCAGCGCGGCTCGGGAAGGTCATGCCCGCGCGCGAGTTGATCTGGATCTGCTTGACGCCGTCGAGGCGGTACTCGACCGGGTCCTCGACCGACACGATGCTCTTGTCGCGCGTGTTCACCGACGAGATGAGCGCGTACAAGGTCGACGACTTCCCGGAACCGGTCGGCCCGGTCACGAAGATCGCACCCTGCGGCGCGTGGAATGCGGTGACGAAGCGCTCGCTCTCGTATTCCGAGAGCCCGAGGCTCGACAGGTCCATGGCGCCGCGTACGGGGTCGAGGAGTCGGAGCACGACCGACTCGCCGGCCGCGGTGGGCACCGTCGCGATACGGACGTCGATCGGGCGGCCCTGCACACTGAGCGAGAAGCGGCCGTCCTGGGGAAGGCGGTTCTGCGCGATGTCGAGGCTGCCCATGACCTTGAGCCGGCTGACCATCGGGCGCAAAACGTTGAGCGGCGCTTCCGACGTGTCGTGGAGGATGCCGTCGATACGCATCCGGATCATGACGTTCTTCGACGCGGGCTCGATGTGGAGGTCGGAGGCGCGGTCGGCGACGGCCTTCTCGAGCAGCGCGTTGACGAGCTTGACGACCGGGGCGTCGTCGACAAGCGCGCCGCTGCTGACCTCGGCCTGGACGTCGTAGTCGTCGGCGGCGTCGTCGAGCGAGCTCTCGATGAGGTCGGAGCGCGAGTAGGCGGCTTCGATGGCGGCGAGAAGGTGGCCGGTGTCGGCGAGCGCGGCGAGGATCGACTGACCCGTGAGCACGCGGATGTCGTCGAGTGCGAACACGTCGTTCGGGTTGGCCATCGCGACGACGACCTGGCCACTCCAACGCTCGACCGGCAACGCGGAGTAACGGCGGGCGACCTCTTCGGGGATCATCCCCGCGAGGAGGATGTCGGGCGGGTGCGTCTCGAGGTCGACGAAGGGAACGCCGAGGTGGTCGGCGAGCGCCTGGGAGAGCTGGAAGCTGGTGACGGCGCCGATGTCGATGAGCGACTCGCCGAGGCGCTTGCGGGTGACGCGCTGGTGGTCGAGGGCGCGGTCGAGATCGTCCTGGGTGATGAGGCCGCGTTCGACCATCGCCTGGCCGAGGCGGGTCATCGAGTGCGTCTGCTGGGGGAGGCGCATGAACGACGGGACTTCGCCGTGGTTCTCGACGCTCGTGTCGGCGACGGGCGCGATCGCGGTGGGTCCGGGGAAGCCTGCCGTCGGGCGGGACGGCTGGGCGGGGGCGTCGCCGGAGTCGGGGTCGCCCGGCGGGTTCACCCGCATCGACTCCAGGATCTGCTGGAGGCGCGACTCGATCTCCTGCGCGTTGGAGCCGCCGAGCTCGATCTGGAGTGCCGGTTCGGTCGCTACGTCGAAATCCTGGTCGGAGACCACATCTGGGAATCGGCCGTTTCGGCCCGACCTGGAGCAATCCCGGGCCGTTTGCCCGGCTCCGGTGGCGCATTTCACCCCACGGCGACATCTATCGTCGCTCACCCGCCCCGGAGGAGGACCGATGGTGACTGCAGACGACGTCCGCGATGCCCTGCTCGAGCGCATCGCTTATCACGCGATGAGCGCCGACGCGCAGGAGGTGCTGGCGCTGGCGAAGGCGTACAGCTACCTCATCGACGAGGAAGACGACGACGATGACGACGACGAGGACGACGACGACTGACGGGTCGACGACCCCGGGCGGCGAGAGGCTCCTCGTCTACACTCGACCGCTCCAGCGCTCGTAGCTCAATGGATAGAGCATCTGACTACGGATCAGAAGGTTGGGGGTTCGACTCCCTCCGAGCGCGCTGAACGTCTTGCCTGATCAGCGGGGTGATCGCTCCCGCTGAGGTCACCGGCAGGGACGGTGCGGCGGGCTTTCAGGGCCCGAATTGCTAACCAATTTCGATTTGCCTCGTCGCGTTTTCGGTCCTCGGCGCGCTTATCCGCACCGAGGAGGCCTTTTCGATGGCAGTGATGAGACGCGGCGCGAGTTGGTCGTTCGCGGTGTGGGTTCCCGCGCATGACGATGTTCCGCGCCGGCAGGTCGCGCGGGGCGGGTACCGCACGAAGTGGGATGCGCTGGCGGCCGAGCGGCGGTTCCTGGTCGAGCTCGAGGACGACGTCGCTACTCCGACCGAACCAGTCGGACCGACGGTGGGCGAGTTCCTGGTCGAGTGGTTGGTGGCGTCGGAGCCGACGCGTCGACCGACGACGTCGGTGTCGTACGAGCGATGCGTGCGCGATCACGTCATCCCGCATCTCGGGCAGGTGCGACTGCGTGACCTCGCGCCGGAACACGTCCGGTCGTGGCAGGCAGTGCTGTTGCGTACGCCCCGTCGGTTCCGTGATGGTCCGCTGTCGACCACGACTGTCCGGTACTGCCATCGGTTGCTGCGCCGTGCGTTGCAGGACGCGTTGCGTTGGGAGCTGGTTGATCGCAACGTGTGCGATGCGGTCGTGGCGCCTCGGCGCGCGGATACGGAGATGTCGGTGTGGTCGCCGCCGGACGTGCGTCGGTTCCTGGCCTTCGTCGCCGACGATCGGCTCGTGGCGATGTGGCGGCTGTTCCTGGTCACGGGGATGCGGCGGGGCGAGGTCGCCGGCTTGCGATGGATCGACGTCGATCTCGAGGCCGGTCGACTCTCGGTGCAGCACACGCGAGTGCTCGTCTACTCGGCTGCGCAGGTCTCGGAGCCGAAGACGAAGCGGTCCCGGCGCGTCATCGCGCTCGACGCGGGCACCGTCGACGCGTTGCGGGAACATCAGACACGTCAGGAGGCCGAGCGCGAGTACGCGCAGGATGTCTGGGTCGAGTCGGGCTACGTGTTCGTGCGCGAGGACGGAACGCCGATGGACCCGGACCGCATCAGCCACCTGTTCCGCGTGACCGTCGAAGCTGCGGGCTTCCGAAGATCCGGCTGCACGATCTGCGCCACACCGCCGCGTCGCTCGCGTTGGCGATGGGTATCCACCCGAAGGTCGTGTCCGAGCGACTCGGCCACTCGTCGGTCGCGATCACCCTCGACATCTACAGCCACCTCACGCCCGGTCTGCAAGAAGACGCCGCCGAGCGCCTCGGCGAGATCCTCGATGTTGACGACGTGCAGACCTAAACGAATGTCTGCACGCAAGGTCTGCACGACGACAACGCGCCGGTGAAATTTGTCGCGTTCGAGCGCGGACCGTGCGCTAATCAGAAGGACAAGCCGCTACCCGGAGGTACTCATGACAACCCGACGCACCTACACCGTCCCCGAAGTCGCCGAGATGCTCGGCATCTCACGATCAACCGCCTACGTGTGCATCCGCCGCGGCGAGATCCCGTCACTCACGCTCGGTCGACGCATCGTCATCTCCAAGATGGCGTTCGAGGCCTTCCTGGCGGCGCACACGCCCGCGACGACGGCGACGGCGAGTGGGCAAGCCGCGACCGTGACGGGCCCGCTACGAGACGCCTCAGAGCCTCTGCCCGAATCGGCGAACCGCTGACCTCGACGGCCGGCGCGCGGTTGTTGGCCCCGGTGGTCGAGTCGTCTGCGATCTCGTCGACGCATCGCCGGCGCAACCACCACGGCGGTTGACCCCGGACCTCACGACGCGGACCTCACTCGAGACGAATCCCGACCTCGTCGCCACTCGGTTGCGCCATCCTCCGAACGATGCCTTCAGAGCAATCACACACGTTGCATCACGATGCCGTCGCCATCGAAAACACCCTCGCGAAAAGGCTGCACGAACTTGCATTCGACGAATTGCGCAAGTCGGTTGACGCATCGCCGGCTGCGGCGGTTCAGACCACGCGCGCCGTCGACGGACCTCTACGGCCGCCAGTTCAGTGCCATGGTGCAGTTTCCTCGTGGTCCTTGCAGCCAGTCCTGGACAGTGCCGGTCTCTCCGGCTTTGATCTCGTCGGCAACGGTGCGGAACATCGCCGAGGCTTGAGAATCGGAAGGTTCGCGGTCGACGAGGCGCTTGAGTTCCGGTGTCATGATCGCGTCGACCGTGCCGGACCGGAGCTTTGGACTGACGGAACTAGCGGCGTTCAAGGCACGGAGGGCTTCGCGGCACGCTGTGGCGAAACTCCAATATGCCGACGAGTTCCTGGTCGTTCGTGTGGGACGCGCCACCGGCCTCGTTGAGCAGGAACTGGATCTCGGCCGGGTCATAGTCTTTCTTCTCTCGGGCGAGCCGGGCGGCTTGTGTACCTGACGGACTTCCGTCGACGCCAGATCCGATGTTGTAGCGGCTCTCCGCCACAGCAACCGTCGCGCCGACGATGGCCAGAACCAACATTGCGGCTAAGACGAGGACGGCACGTCGCGGTCGGCGATGCGCACGAGTGCCGTCGTCGCTGCGGAACTCGGGGCGTCGCTACCGACGATGTCGTCGAGTTGCGCCGCCTTGGCGTTGAGCGTTCGGATGATCCGGTCTTCGAGTCGGGTCGGAGTTTCGTAGGTCATGCCCGCAGCTCCTTGCGAAGGTCGCCGAGCGCTCGATGAAGGCGCGTCCGGACCGTCGCCTCGGGCGTGCCGAGAATCTCCGCGATCTGCGCGTGGGTCAGGTCTTCGTAATACCGGAGCACGACGACGGCTCTTCGTTCCGGCCGCAGGCTGCGTAAGGAATCCCACATCTCGTCGATCTCCGCGTCCCCGACCGGGCCCGGATCGCCGATGAACGCCATCCGATCGGCCTCCATCGCATGACGTTTCTTCCATTTGAGCGCCAAGCGCACGACGCTCGTTCGGGCGTACGCGGCTGGCTCTTCGATCTGGTCGAAACGGCTCAACAGATTTGCGAATGCGTCCTGTACGACTTCCTCGGCGACCGCCCTCGAACCGACGATCAGGAAGGCAACCCGGATGAGCCGCTCCCGTGACTCGGCAAACACGACGTCGAACGCGGACTTGCCCGCAGCAGGAGCACCTTTTGCGAACGTGGTCACACTCCTACTGACCTCCGAGATCTCCGCAGCGTTCCCGGGCGATTCCGGCTACGGGGACGAAGACCGCTGCTCACGTGTGGGCAGGCCTCGCCAGCATCCAATGACGAACAGATAGTCCTCGGTCCGGCACAGATCTGGAAAGTCCGGGGACCTATCCGACGGCGCGGGACCGACGGACGCTGGACCCCACAAAGACGGACCGAAGCGGGCGGCGAGGGCCGAACGGGTCAGCTCGCGGTCCGATTGAGATCGGTTTCGTAGTACGATTGCTCCGTGTGGAGATCCATCCGTCGGCGCTCAAGCACGGGGTACCGGATGAGGACATCGAGCACGCGGTGCGCAACGCCATCGTGAGCGACGACTTGGACGACGACCTGCGCCTGTATCTGGGCCCGGCCCGCAGTGCGGCGCTGCTCGAGGTGATCGTCGTGGTGCGCGAAGCGCGACCGCCCGGACCTGGCGATCCACGCGATGCCGATGCGAGAGAAATACCGACGACTCCTGCCGGGAGGTGTGATCTATGGCGAGCAGAAGGACTAGGACGAACGTCGAGTGGTGAGCCGGTCACCGACGAGCTCGTCGAGAAGCTGGCTGCGAAGGCCGAAGCGGGCTTCGACGTCGACGAGATCCTTCGCGGCGGGTGGACGCCCGCGATGGGACGTCAGCGGCGTCGGTGGAGTCGGTGCGGCTCGATCCGGAGCTGAGCGAAGCGTCGCGTGAGCGCGCCGAGACCAGGGCCGCACGAATCGGAGCTCATCCGCGACGCGCTGCGCCGCTACCTCCAGGCGAGTTAGAGCGCCAGCGGACACGTCGCTTTTCTATCCGATGAGCAATCGCAAGGAGGCGAACCATGACCGCTGACGTCGACTGGTTCCGAGAGCACATCGGACACGAGATCAAGTACCTCACGTATTCCGCTGACCGAGTTCGGCGTGCGGTCTGCCGCCGAGGACATCTCGAACGTCTCGTTCCAGGACAGCGCGTCGCCACGCGGCTCGTGCGCTGCTCGACTTCATCATGTCGAAGGGCGAGGACCGCAGCCCGAAGAAGAAGCATCGCAACCGCCACATCGACGAGTTCTACGAGAATCCTGCGATCCGCGAGCGCCTGACACCCGATGAGGGAAGGCTCTTCGGCTTCGTCAGCAAGGCTCTGTCGCATCTCGGCGCGGATCGCGGCAGCCCCGGCGGCCGTTGGGCCGGGGTGGGCGAGGGACCCGGCCAGGTCGAGCGTGTCTCGCACCTCGTGCGCACAGGGCTCGGCGCGTGCGGCGACAAGTTGCGGCCCGAATGCCGGACACTCCTTGAGCTGATGCTGCAGAGAGCCGAGGAATACCTCGAAGGACCGAACGCGGAACCGCTTCGATGCGATGGATCCCACTCGCCTCGTGTCCTAGCCGGCAGGTCGAGTTCGTCGCTCTGTACGTGAGCCCGGCCCAGCTCGCGGCAACGGCGATCAGGTACTAGACCGCATCTTCGATCACGGCGAACCACGACGCTCATTTCATACGAGAGCCCGCGAGTCCTTGGTTCTCGTTGATGTCAAGCAATTCGCCGTCTTGCGGAGTGCCTGCTCAACCGCGCGTCGGATCCACGCGGACACGGAGCGGTCGTCGGCATAGGCGCGGCGACGGACCTCGTCGAGCACGTCAGCGTCGAAGCGCACGGGAACCATCTCGGTGAGGTTCCGCTTCCGTCGGCGCGCCGGACCTTGCGGGGTCTGGTTCTTGGCCTTCGCGTAGTGGTCGTACTCCTGCTTACGTTTCATCTTCTCGGGAGTTGTCCTCGTTGTCTTGCTGCCGACCGGCAAGCACGCGCTGCGCCCGCTTTCGACGACGATGTGCGGGTTGTCAGCGCTTGGGTACTGGCCGGCCGTAGCGCTGGCGTGCGGCTTCTCCGGAGGTGCCGAGCATGGCGCCGATTGCGGCCCACGAGTGCCCCTCGGCGCGGGCGACCGAGACTGCATCCGCGACTCGGCGCTCTGTCTCGGCCCGCGCTTGGAACGCCTGACGAACCGCACGCAGAGCAGCGGCGTCGCTGACGTCAGCAGGCTCGGGCTCATGCGCTTCGAAACGCGCGGCGAGCTCGTCGGCCTGGTCGAGGATCTCTTTCACGGTGCGAGGCATGGGCATCACCTGAGGTACTTGGAGCGGGCCGGCATCGCATGCACGATCACCGGGCCATCGCTCGACGTCACGACGCCGATCTCGAAGAGATTGCCGGCGTGGTCCGGGCCGATGAGCATGGTCATATCGTCGTCGAGGTGTTCTGTGCGGATCGGGTTGTTGAACGCGTGGAGGATCGTGTCGTTGCTCACCCCGTGCTTGCGAGCGCTCGGGGCGATGACCGGCTGCTCCACCGCTCCAAGCTACCTTGCCGTCCAAGAGAACACAAGGTAACTTGTCATCGGCTCCTTGAGCGCCGAAGTTGAACGCCCTCTCCGCTAACCAGCGGATAACCAATTCTCCGAGACAGCACCGTCATCAGCGGACAACGACGGACGAAGGTTGAGCGTCGTCGCTGGTAGCGTCCGACGCGACAACACAGCCGAGGACCGGGCAGACAGCTCGGTACTCCCGAGCGGCGCTACGGATCAGAAGGTTGGGGGTCGACTCCCTCCGAGCGCGCTGAGTTGCTGCAGGTCACGGCCGTTTTGCGGCCGTTGGCCGGTCGCCCTCCCGGCCTGCTTGCTCACGGTTGCTAACGCCGGTCCGCGGGCGGGAACACGTCCCGGCTCGATGTCGACGCGGCTGACACCGACGCCGCGCAGCGCAACTTGGAACTGGCGCTCGAAGCAATCGTCCCGAACGCCGACCGGTGGGTCCTCGTCGACGCGGTGGAGACCGTCGCCCGGCTGCTCGTCGCCGCCGGCGAGACCAGCGCGCGCCCACTCCTCGATGATGCCCCAACACTGCGCGCCGATATTCGTCAGCCGGTCGCGCCCACGGAGCGCGCCGATGTCGACGCGACCCGCATGACCGTGGCAAGCGAGCGGCGGCTCGACGCAGAGCGAGGCGATGCGGCCGCGGTGTATGCAGCCGCACTTCAGCGTCTGTACCGAGCTGCCGATCCACCACAGGTTCCCATCCCTCTGCGCGAGGTCGGTGCGTAGTCGGGCTCACCGGGCCGAATCCGGCCGACGTGCCGCATCTGGTGCAGACTCTGACCTTTCCTTGGCGTCGGCGTCGGCGATCGGCATCGGCCCTCGGGTGAACGAAGGGTGCGTGGGCGGTATGGCGGATCTGACACGGAGGTCGTTCCTCGCGGCCGGGGCCGCCGGTGCTGCCTGGGTCGCGCTCGGCGGCTGCAGCTCGTCGTCGAACGACGTGAAGGGCACGACGACAACGACACGCGGGAGCTCGGTGCCGCTGCCCGATCCGAAGTCGGCGCCGTTCGACACGGTCGTCGTGCTGATGCTCGAGAACCGGTCGTTCGATCACTTGCTGGGTTGGGTGCCGGGCGCCGAGGGAAAGCAAGCGGGCCTGACCTTTCCGGATCTGCACGGTCGCCTCGTACCGACTGCCGCCCTCGGCAACGACTTCCAGGCGTGCGGCGACAAGGATCCGTCGCACGACTGGCGCTCGATGGTCAAGCAATACAACGGTGGTAAGTGCGACGGGTGGTTGAGCACGCAGGTCACGGGCGACCACTTCCCGATCAGCTATTACGAGCGCGAGCAGGTCCCGATCCTCGGCGCGCTCGCAACGAACTACACCCTCTTCGACAGCTACCACTGCTCGCTGATGTCGGCGACGTGGCCGAATCGCTTCTACATGCTCTGCGCGAAGACCGACGTGGACGAGACCGGAGGGTCGTTTCCCAAGACGCTCGCCGAGCGGCCGTCGAATATCGACCTCGCGATCTTCGATCGCGTGCGGGGCGCCGGTCTGACCACGGGTTACTACCAGTGGGGCGAACCCATGACGGGCCTGTTCAAGTCGGGCCGTTACGACGACATCACGTACCCGATCTCCAAGTTCTACGAAGACGCGAAAGCCGGCACGCTCCCGAACGTCACCTTCGTCGAACCCGATTTCACGACGCTCGCCGAGTTCCTCGGCACGTCGAACGACTACCACCCGCACGGCAACATCCAGGTGGGGGAGGGCTACCTCGCGCAGGTCTACAACGCATTGCGCAACAGCCCGCAATGGGACCGGATGGTCGGCGTGGTCAACTTCGACGAGAACGGTGCGTTCTACGACCACGTCGTGCCGCCGAAGGCTGTCGACGACAACGTCAATCCCAACCCGGGTCCGCATCCGGACTACAAGCAACTCGGGTTCCGCGTTCCGTGCATCGCCATCGGGCCGTACGCGGCGCAGAAGATCGAGACCGCGGGCCCGTACGAGCACTGCTCGATCCTCAAGATGATCGAGTGGCGCTGGGGCCTCGAACCCATGACCGCGCGCGATGCCAACGCGAAGAACCTGGCCGAAGCGCTCGACTTCAACACGAAGCGCGCGCCCCTCGACCTGCCGGCGTTCACGCCTCCGCCCGCCACCCCGTGCCCGAACCCGAGTGTCGCGCTGTCCTGACGACTACGCCACGCCCCCGCGTCGGACGCGGTGCCAGTCGTCGACGACGTAGTCGCGCAGCCGTTCGCCTTCGGCCCGCGCGCAGACGACGTGTTCGATGTCGACCGGGTGGCTGGCGACGTGCTGCAGACGGAGTACGTCGCTGTGCGGAGCAAAGTCGGGTAGCCACGCGGCGAAGCAGAAGCCGAGTCGCTCCAACGCGGTCGCGACGCGGCCGGCGGCCGGGTCGGCGAGCGGCAGGTCGAGGTGGATCGCGCCCAGATCGAACGAATCGAGGGCCTCGAGCTCGTGCGCGACGCGTGAGAGCGCGTCGGCACCGATGCGTTCGACCCGGATGTGGGCGATGCCGGCGTCGGGCACGACGCTGACCCGCATCGTGGTGGGGCCGGTTGGCGTCGCGCCCTCGTCGGCGACCGCGATCGTGCGGTCGAGAGCCAGCGCCGCGTGAAGTTCGCCGACGACATCGGCGTGAGCGGCCGGGGGATAGATGGTCTGCGCGGTACGGCGTAGCGGGGTGTACATCGCAACGAGCGACCGTCGACCCTCGTTGACGTTGTCGAGATCGGCCATCACGACGGTCGACGGCGATGCACCGATGAGCAGACCGACTTCGGCGCCTCCGAGGTGGATGATCTCCTTCTGGCTACCCGGGTGGTTGGTCACGGCCTGCGCCCAGAACCCGGGGAACTCCTGGCCCCGCCCGTGTTCGAGACGCACGGCCGCCAATCGCTCCGCGAGGTGATGTCCGCGATAGCGGGGATCGACGACCAACTTGCCGGCCTCGGGAACCGGGTCGCCCGGCCGCTCCACGAACAACGCCGAATGCCCGACCACCTCGCCATCGGAAGCTACGGCGACCACCGACTGCATCACACCAGTACGCAGCGCGTGCGCGATGTGTCGAGGCTCGTACAACGTGTGGTCCTTGTACGTGTAGCCGTAACACCGGTAGATGCATCGGGCCAGTCCGACCGCGTCGGCGACGTCCATCGCGCGCACGTCGACGGCTTGCGCCTCGTCGTCGGTGGCGTCGGGGGCATTCGGATCGAGGCGTTCCCCGACGATCGCCCGATCAGGCCCGGTCACCGAGATCGCGCAGGCCGACATGTTGCCTTCGTTCCCGTGGGTGGCGATGTGCAGCTGGTCGACGAAGCCGAGGGCGGCCAATCGTCGAGACGGCGTGCGGCGGCTTTCCGCGCTCGTCATCGGCAGACCACGGTCGTGGACTTCGACATGCAACGTGCCCGCGCCGCTTCGCACCCGAACGGTGACGTCGGCCGGTCCGGCTGCATGTTCGCGGCCGATTGCCTCGCGTGCGAGTTCCTCGACCACAACGCGAAAGCGCGTCGCACGATCGGACTCGAGCCCGGCACTGATCGCGAGGGCCCTGACCGCGCCGCCGACGGCCGCGAGCGTGCCCGGCGAGCCGTCGATACGAATCTCGATCGGGTCGGGTACCGACGCGTCGTCGCTCATGGACGCGCTCCTGCGACTCTGACCTTCCGAATCAGTCATGGGCTGAAGTGAATCGCCGTTGCACGAGTTCGGGAAGCGGCACGATTCCCAACGTAGTGGGCGGTAGCACTCGTCGTCCGCGTTCCTCCCGGCCGCTGAGTTCGAGTCTCGGTGAGCCTGAATGACGGGTTCGGACAAGAGTGGGTGATGACCGCCGATCGAAGCGATGCGATGCTGATCGCCGATTCGATTGGTGATCCGCAGTGCTTCGCCGGCATCTTCGACCGCCACTTCGTCGCCGTTCGCGCATACGTATCCAGGTCCGTTCATGTACGCAGTGCACGAGAACCGCATCGAACAGCTGGACCTGTAGGCCTCGACCCGCTGGCTCGGAGCGCTCGTACGATCACGGGATGCGACACGTACGCGTGATGATCTGCCCGCGGTGCGGCGAGACGGTCCGAGTCGAAGCGAACCCGCCGACAGGCCGGCCACCGTCATCGCCTGGTGACCCCGGCGAAAGCGCGATGCACACGAGTTCGCTCGAGGTTGGAGTCAAGCGCCGCAACGAAGACGGCTTCGGAACAGCGCGTGGCGTCGAGATTCGGTTCAACGGCGCGCCCGTCCATCAGTGCGGCGACGATCAGTCCGAGAGCAGCCGCCGCCTGGTGCAGGACGTGCACGAGGCGATACACCAGATGCAAGACGAGGAGTGGTACCTCTCTTGCGTCCCGGTGGGGATTTCAGTACAACGACGAAGAGCCGGCCGATCTGCCCTACGGGTACGGCTTCGTCTCGACCAGAAGCAACACCTCGTGGTCGGGAACCTGGTGCGCGTTCTGCGGGCGCGACATCGGCGAGACGGACGCCGCGATAACCAACGCCGGCGGAACCGAAATCTGTCGGAGCTGCGCGCGGCGTGCCGTGGACGCCCTCGACAACCTGGCGGAATACGCGGACGACCGCAGGATCGGCCTTCCGCCTGTCGTGTTGGGGAAGCCGGCGGACGACCCGGCCGTCCGCGAGATCACCCAGTTGTTCGACGTGGTGTGGTCGCCGTTCGACGACGTTTTCTTGACCCGCTTCGTCATCGATGCCAAGACCCAGCGGCTCAACTCGCGTCTGTAGGAACGTTGGGCGAGCACGGCGCCTTCATGTTCTACACGGACCGGATCGAGTTCGTGTCGGACGACGAAGCGACCATCGAGGTCCGCCTCGCTTTGCGACCTCGAGACGCTCTCCGGGGCCACGTCGCGCGGACGCCGGCCGGGTGGCGAATGCCGCTCGACGTCATGCAGGAGCTGGCGCGCATGGGCGGTGTCGCCTGAGCGCGACGTCATCCTCGACGGAGGTCGCTGCTAACGAGTTTGCTAACGGATGGCGACGATTTCGGCGGGTTCACGTGCACGCACTGGACGACGTCGCGGTAACGTCCCTGATCAGGAGCACTGCGGAGCACGGGACATCCGGTCTCGCAACTCGCTGAGTGCCTTTCGGATCAGAAGGTTGGGGGTTCGACTCCCTCCGAGCGCGCGAACGTCTTGCCTGATCAGCGGGGTTAACGCTCCCGCTGGGTATGTCGGCAAGGACGGTGCGGCGGGCTCTCAGGGCCCGAATTGCTCACCAAATTCGATTCGCCTCGTCGTGTTTTCGGTCCTCGGCGCGCTTCTCCGCACCGAGGAGGGTCTTCCGATGGCAGTGATGAGACGCGGCGCGAGTTGGTCGTTCGCGGTGTGGTTGCCCGCGCACGACGACATTCTCGGCGCCGGAAGGTCGCGCGCGGCGGGTACCGCACGAAGTGGGACGCGCTCGTCGGCCGAGCACCCGGGAAGCGCATGCAGCGGCGGTTCATGACGCGGCTGCGTGCGAGATGAAATCGTGAATCTTCTCGCGAACGACGGCTTCATGAGCGATGTGCAGGTGACCTCCACGCGCAAACTCGAGGAGCTGTGCGTGTGGCATGCGATCTGCGGCACTCACAGAGTTCTGGGAAGCAGAGAGCCCGTCATCGGTCGCGGTGATCACCAACGTCGGAACAGCAACGGCTTCCAACGGGTACGTCTGCACGTCTGGGTTGGAGACATACAAGTCGTAGAGAACGCCGTGTTTCCGAGGCCGATGCGGGAACATGCTCGCCGCGGCCTCGTTGATGACGCGCTGTTCGCTTGTTGAAGGCTGGAATCCCTTGGGCATCCCGAGCAGTCGTGCGAAGACGGCGGGAAGGAATCTCTTCAGCGTCCAGAAGAACACATCGGATCCGAAGACCAGCTGCGCGACGGCTTTCGGCGGTTGACCGGCTTCCCCCGGAAGCGCGGAGGAAAGAAGTACCAGCGCCGCTGTCCGGTCAGGGTGACGGAGTGCGAACTGAATCGTCGAGGGCCCACCGGCCGAGTATCCGAACACCGCCACGCGATCGATCCCAAGGGCATCAAGAACTGCCGCGTAGGCGTCGGCCTGGTCCGCCGGAGTTGCCTGAACGGGTAGCGAGGACCCGAGATAGCCGAACCGGGAAGGCGCGACGATGCGGAAACCGTCGCCGATGTATGTGTGAGCGATCCCTAGGCCCACATCGAAGCCGCCGAAGAGCGGATGGCTCACGAGCACCGGCATACCATCGCCTTGATCGGCATACTCGACCGTCCCGAACCGCGTCCCGTGGAGGTAGCGCCGTTCGCGGGCCGCCAGCTCTCGCCTCGCTGCTTCAAGATCATGTCGGTACGTCATGTCGCCGCCCGCCTGGTCCTCTTGGACGCCTGACTCTTGCCGCCGAACCCGAACAGCATGCCCGCTCTGGACCATTATCGAAGCTCCGCGGACTGTCCGTGACACCGGAGCTGACGGGCGCGGATGGTGTTCGCGGGCGCGGTGGACGACCAACGATCGATTCAGCGGCGGCGTCGGTGGAGTCGGTGCGGCTCGACCCAGAGCTCAGCGAAGCGTTACGTGCGCGCGCCGCGACCGAAGGGCGCACGAACTCGGAACTCATTCGCGACGCGCTTCGCCGCTACCTCCAGACAGGTTGATCCGACGGCATCCTGGTTCGCCATGACACCGGAATTGCCGTCGGATCGACGGAACCGCCGTGGCAGATTGTGGCTACACTGGGTGTATGACGGTAGCTACAAATGGTGAATCGCTCGAGGTCGGGGTGCGAGAGTTGAAGAACAATCTGAGTCGCTATCTCGAGCGGGTGCGGGCCGGTGATGAGGTCGTGGTGACCGATCACGGGCGTCCGGTGGCTCGCCTCACACCGATGGAACCGGGCGTCGATCGTTTGGCTGAGCTGGTCGCGTCGGGCGTCGTGCGGGCGCCGAAGGACCGCACCCGGCATCGGCCGGCGCGTCGGGTCCGCGCCAAGGCGACAGTCAGTGAGCTGGTGCGCGAACAACGACGGTGATCACCTACGTTGATACCTCGCAGTTGCTGAAGCTGCTCATCGAAGAGCCCGGCTCGGCACGAGCGGCGCTGATCTGGGACAGCGCCGACGTCGTTGCCGCCGCCCGCGTCGTGCACGTGGAAGCACGCGCTGGCGCTGGCGGCTGCGAATCGCGCGCGACGGCTGTCGGCCGCGCAGCTGCAACGCATCAAGATCGAATTCGCGGCGCTCTGGCGGCAGTGCGCGATCGTGGAGATCACCGAAGGTCTCGTCGACGCCGCGGGCGACCTCGCCGAACAGGAACGACTCCGCGGCTACGACGCGATCCACCTCGCGGCCGCGCTACAGATCGGTGCGGATCTCCTCACGAGTGCGGACAGCGACCTTTGCGCTGCGGCCACTCGGCGCGGCTTGCACGTGGCGAACCCGATCGACTCCAACGACTGAAGCTTCGGACCGCGAGTACTCCGCTGCGGCCGGAACCTCTCACCAGTCGCTCACCAAATTCTCCGACAGCCGCGCAGAACGACGAACAGCAGCGGATAGACGCAGCCGAGGACCGGGCCGACAACTTGGTTCGTCCGACGGCCGTGTTGCCGCAACGGCAAGCGAGACGTGCTCGCTCGTCATCTCCCAATACTGCGCGGGCCACGACGTCACCAGCTGGACGGCCGTCCGGTGGTGCAGAATGAATGTCGGCTGTCGAACTAGTGAACAATCACAGCCCGGGAGACGGGGGAAGTACGTGGAGGATCTTTCGCGTCGGTCGTTCTTGACGGCTTCAGCCGCAGGCGCGGCCTGGCTGGCGCTCGGCGGTTGCAGCTCGTCGTCGGACTACTCGAAAGGCGCGACCGCGCCGACCACCGGGGTACCCCGCGCGACGACGACCACGCTGCCCGATCCGAAGACGGCACCGTTCGACACCGTCGTCGTGCTCATGCTCGAGAATCGCTCGTTCGACCATTTGCTCGGCTGGGTCCCGGGCGCCAACGGCAAACAGGCCGGCCTCTCGTACCCCGACCTCAAGGGTCGGCCGGCGTCGACCTACTCGATGGGCCACGACTTCCAGGCGTGTGCCGAGAAGGATCCCGCGCACGACTGGGAGGCGATGCTCAAGCACTACAACGGCGGGAAGTGCGACGGGTTCTTGTCGACCCAAGCCACGGGTGATCACTTTCCGATCAGCTATTACGAGCAGGCGCAGGTCCCGGTCCTCGGCGCGCTCGTGACCAACTACACGCTGTTCGACAACTACCACTGTTCGCTCATGGCGGCCACGTGGCCCAACCGGCTCTACCAATTGTGCGCGGCGAGCGACCTCGACGCCACCGACTACTTTCCCGCGAAAAATGCAAAGCGGCCGTCGAAGCTCGACCTCGCGATCTTCGACCGTGTGCACGGCGCCGGGCTGACGAGCGGCTACTACCACTGGGGCGAGCCGATGACCGGCCTGTTCCAGTCGAAACGCTACGACCCGATTACGCACCCGATCTCCAAGTTCTACACCGACGCCAAGGCCGGGAAACTGCCGAACGTCACCTTCGTCGAGCCCGACTACACGACGATCTCCGAGTTCCTCGGCACGTCGAACGACTATCACCCGCACGGCAACATCCAGGTCGGCGAGGGCTACATCGCGGAGATCTACAAGGCACTCCGGACGAGTCCGCAATGGGAGCGGATGGTGTTCGTCGTCAACTTCGACGAGAACGGCGGCTTCTACGACCACGTCGTGCCGCCGACGGTGAAGGACGACAACGTCAACACCATCCCCGGATCGCGTCTCGACTACAAGCGGCTCGGGTTCCGCGTACCGTGCATCGCGATCGGCCCGTTCGCACCGAAGAAGATCGAGAAGAGCGGTCCCTACGAGCACTGTTCGACCCTCAAGATGATCGAATGGCGTTGGGGACTCGACCCGATGACGACACGTGATGCGAACGCAAAGAACCTGGCGGAGGCGCTCGACTTCACGACCCGACGCGCCGCAGTCGACCTCCCGGCCTTCACGCCGCCGCCGAACACACAGTGCCCCCACCCGACGCTCGAGCTCGCCTGAGCTGCACCACATCGAGGGTCACGCCCAGGTTGCGCGAGCGCAGCCCGACAGCCGGCGGCCGGTGCGACCATGATGGTGTCGTGGAACGGGCCGTCGGCAAGCACGTGAACCGGGACGTGGGCGCGGACGTGCGCCCCACACTGGGTATCGCGCTCGGCGGGCTGGGAGCGATCGCGGTCTCGGTGCTGCTCGTTCCCGTGCGCGACCACATCGACAATGCCAATCTCGCGAGCCGCTCAGCGGCAGCGCGTCAGTTCACGAGCGAGACGGCCCCGGCGATAGCGAACCCGCAACCGGCGACCCCGACGACGCGGCGCCACGGGTTGACGCCGCGCACGACTTCGTCGACCGCCCACCAACCGAGCGACGTCACCGCAACCGCGTCGACAGCGGTGCGCGGACTGCCGGTCTCGGTGACGAACCGGCGCACGACAACGGTGATCAGGAAGATCCAAAGCGGAACGTTCGGGAACTGCGCGATCGTGATCTCCTGTGTATGACGATTGCGAAAGCACCAGTCGAACACCCGCACACGTGCACGCTAGCCATCGGCTGCTCCTCGCCGGCGGCTACGAAGGTGGGCCCGGAGCGATCGCGGATGCTCGCGGTTGCGGAAGCGCTCGCGAAAGGCTTCGGGCCTCGCGTCGTTGCGTGCCGATCTCGGCGGCGACCCTCGGCCGAGCTCAAGCGTTCAGGAACCGCTGGACCGCAGATCGCTGCGCGTCGGTGTCGTCATCGACGAGCGCGCGCACGAGCTGTGGGAGTGGCCGGGCCAGCTGTACCGAACGGCGGGTTCGTACTCCCCATGTCGCGGCGATCTGTTCTACGAGCTCGTCTATGTCGGCGCCCGGGTTCGGCTCGCACACGACGCGCGTCGTGTCGCCGTGGGTCGTGTCCCGGACATCTCGCAGCGGGAGGCCGAGCTCGCCGAACTCCGCAAGCCCGCGCCGGCGGGCCCGGACGCGAGAAGCAAGCGACGCGCAGATCGTCCCACCGCCGATGCCGAGCGGCAGGCGGCTCAGTGCGATCTGCGGTCCCCGTGAACCGGTCTCGACCGCGATGCGTGCGGTCTCCACCATCTCGGTGATCTCGCCGGCCGCGAGCGCGACGTGGTTGCACGCGACCGCGGAGCCCGTCGGTGCTGCGGGCGGCCCGATGCGTTCGACGATCTCGGCGTCAGTGATCCGGCCGTCGTCGGCGACGGCCATGAGCGTTGCGCCGACCCGGCTCGGCGAGTAGGGCGGAGCATCGCCGTCGAGGTGCAGGTTGCCGTTGACGAGTACGGCCGGCACCTTCGGGCCGGATCCGTGCTCGGCCGCGAGCACGAGCGCGCCGGCCCGCGCCAGCCGGGCCTCCGTGTAGCGCGAAGAGGGTGCGCAGGCGCATGACGTCTTCGAGAGTTGCGACTCGCACCGCGTGCGCGTTCACGGAGAAGTCCGATCCCGCGCGTGCCAGCGAGGTGTACTCCTCGCGCCCGCAGCGCAGCAGCATGTCGATCGATCCGATCGGAGTCGTGCGGGTCACGATGTGACGGGTCGCGCGCGCGCTCTCGTTCGGACGCCATTGCGGCCCGACGGATCCGAGCGCGTCGAGCGCGTCGAACACGCAGCGCAGATTGTGGGTCGACGGCTCGGGCACGATGTCGAGATCGGCCGGACGATGCTCGATGCGGTGCATCCGCAGCGCGCACCCACCAACCACGACGAAGCGTGCACGCGACGCGAGGAAGGCCGCGGCGAGGATGAGATTGTCGGTGGCTCGATCGGTCTCGATGCGGCCGCGCACCGCCGCAGTCTCGCGATCTGCGCGTCGCCGGACAACCCACAGTCAGAACGCGCGCGTGCGGTTGTTCCGTGCGTTGCGCGCGACCTCGGCCGCTCCGAGCGCCTCGGTCGGCGCCGGAATCGCGGCCATGGTTGAACCCAGCCCCCGCGGTGAGCGGCCAACTTCTCAGAGCGACCGAGAGCGCCGTCTCAAATGCAGCGTTTGACAACACACTGGGGGACCGCGCACTATGCGTGCCACTGGCGGGGTAGTCCAGCGGAGGGGTGGCGGGGTGGCGGACCCTGGCCGGTTGATTGACGCGCGGGCTTCAGCTCGCAACGCGTCGCGCGTCGTGAAGCGTGCGATGGACATTGCGATTGCTGTCCCTCTGTTGGTACTGGCGGCGCCGCTCATCTTCCTTTCCGCGCTCGCGGTGTTGATCACGGACGGTCGACCTGTCTTCTTCGTTCAACTGCGCGTCGGACTCAGTGGCCGGACGTTCCGCTTGTTGAAGGTGCGGACCATGCGGCGCGACGCGGCGGTTCAACTCGACCACATACTCGAGACGGACCCGGTTCGAGCGGCCGAGTTCGCCCGATACCTGTGTCTGCAGGACGACCCCCGCGTCCTTCCACGCGTCGGCCGGTTCCTGCGCCAGTCGAGCATCGACGAATTGCCTCAGCTGTTCAACGTTGTCGTCGGCTCGATGAGCATGGTGGGACCCCGACCCTTGCCCCCGACGTTGCTCGAAGTCCTCCCCGCCGGGTACGTGGCGACCCGTCAGCTCGTCAAGCCCGGCTTGACGGGACTGTGGCAGATCAACGGGCGGAGCGCGAACGACGTCGAGGAATGGATCCGTATCGACGACCAGTACGCGCGCTCGTGGTCGCTGCGTCGCGATCTCGGCATCGTGATCCGCACTCCTTTTGCTCTGATATCTCGCCGGGGCGTGAACTGATGGACGTCGCAGTCATGGGCGCGGGACCTGCCGGGCTCGCGGCCGCAATGCGTCTGGCACAGGGCGGAGCGAACGTCACTGTGTACGAGGCGGCCTCGGAGGTCGGCGGGTTGGCGCGCTCGATCCAGCTCTGGGATCGCCGAGTCGACCTCGGTTCGCACGTGATAGCCGACGATGTCCCGGGAGTTGTCGAAGTCT
Organism: uncultured Actinomycetes bacterium; assembly: GCA_963761055.1. Taxonomy (GTDB): domain Bacteria; phylum Actinomycetota; class Acidimicrobiia; order IMCC26256; family PALSA-610; genus PALSA-610. The sequence continues at coordinate 22,188 of CAVXFO010000006.1, forward strand.
TCCGGGAGATGTCGGGCGATCGGATTCATCGGGTGCCGCTCCGTCGCGGCATCGTCCTCGATGGCAGGTGTTATGCGTACCCGCTTCGCCCGCTCGACATTGTTCGCACCGGCGGACCGCGCGTGGCCTCGCGCCTGCTCCGCGGCTATGTGCGTCGAAAGTCGACGCGCGCCCCGGGCGCAGCGAAGCAGTCGGCGGCGCAGTGGGTCGTGGATCGGTTCGGACGCGAGTTCCACGAGTCGTTCTTCGCTCCGTACGCAGAGAAGCTCTGGGGTGTTTCGTCGTCGACGATCGATGCCTCGTTCGCTCGGAACCTGGTCGGGGCCGGCACCGACGCGACAACCCGCCACCGCCCGTGGCGACGACTCTGGGATCGCGTCCACCCGGCTCCCTCCGAGCATGCGCGCTCGCCGGACTTCCTCTATCCCTCCGACGGCCTTGGTGCCGTCTCGAACGCGATGGCGGCATCGGCCCGGGCCGCAGGGGCCCAGCTCCTGACGTCGACACGGGTGGACCATCTCGAGCTGCAGGATGGGCGGGTCACGGGACTCGACGCAGACTCGGGTTTCCGCGCCTTCGATGCGGTCGTCGCGGCGTTGCCCCTGCCCGTGATCAGCCGTCTGGTCGACGCGCCGCCCGATGTTGAATGTCTTCTCACCTCGCTGCGTACCCGCTCGACCGTCCTGGTGTATCTCGCCGTCGACGGACCGCCGCATTTCCAGGAGCTGTGGCGATACCTGTGCGATCCCGATCTGCGTGTCGGCCGCGTCGCGAATCTTGCTCGCTGGCAACCACCCGACACTCCCTCCACCTGCTTCCCGCGCACGTTGCTGTGTTGCGAGCTCTGGTGCGACCCGGGTGATCTCACGTGGAGATCGTCGGATGCCACGTTGACGAGTCTCGCGGTCGTGGACGTCAGTTCGGCCGGCCTCGTCGACGCCGAGACCGTGGCCGGCTCCCATGTGATCCGGGTTCCGGCGACCCATCTCGTACCCGAGTTGGGAGTGCCCAGTGCCGTCGAGCGAGTCGAGCAGCACCTCCGGGCGATCGCCGGACTACACCCCGTCGGTCGCGGCAGTGGGTTGCAGGATGTCGGCACCGCCCTGCAGTCGGGCCTTGTCGTCGCGCGATCGGTTCTGGCAAGTTCGGCAATCCCTGTTCTCAGGAGGGAGAATTGATGCGAGTCGTCGTTCTGGGAAGTTCCGGGTTCCTCGGGGAGCCTCTCGTCCGGGAGCTCGTGTCGAGAGGCAGACACGTCGTGGCGGTCGACCACGCGGTCTCGCGAAGCGCTGCTTCCGACGACGTCGAGCGATGCGTCGTCGACATTCGCGATCGGGAGGCACTCGCTCACGTGCTGGCCGGCGCGGACGAGGTCTATCACCTTGCCGGCGCGCTGGGAACGAGCGAGCTCGATAGCCAGCTGCGCCGGTCGATCGAGACGAACGTGATCGGATCGCTGAACGTCTTCGAGGCCGCGGTCGACGCACATGTGAGTCACGTCTTTTTCGCTTCGAAGGTCCACGTGTGGTTGAACGCCTACACGATCACGAAGCACGCGGCCGAACAGATCGGCCGGCTCGTGTCGCATCAGAGCGGGACACGGATCTGTTCGCTGCGTTATCTCAACATGTACGGACCCGGACAGAAGCTGACTCCGGTTCGAAAAGTGCTGCCGACGTTCGCTGCGCAGGCGATGCGCGGCCTGCCGATCCAGGTCTACGGCGACGGCAACCAGACGGTCGACATGATCTTCGTGCGCGACGCGGCGAAGTTGACGGTCGACTTCCTCGACGCAGGCTTCGTCGATCACGCGATCGACTGCGGGACCGGTACCGCGATGACCGTCAACGCCTTGGCAGAAGCGGTCAACGAATACTTCGACAACCGTGCCGGAATCGATCATGTGGCCATGCGCCGCGGCGAGGTCGGCGTGACCCAACTGGTGGCCGATACCGAGCCGCTCGAGAAGATCATCGGTTCGTTGGAGTTCACCGATTGGGAGACCGCGCTCGCGGAGACACTCGCTTGGTATGCCCGGCTGGACGCACACGAGATCGATGCCGCGCTGGCCTTCCATGGCCTTGCTCAGCCATTCGACGGTTCATGGCGCTTCTAGTCGATCGTGTTCTGTGCGTGATCGCGGATCCGGACGACGAGACATTGGGCTGCGGAGGGACCTTGGCGCGGCTCGCGAGCAGCGGTTCCGAGGTCAGGGTGCTGCTTCCGGTGCGACGTACCGATCCGCGCGGCCGCGCCCGTTGGCCGGAGCTCCTCGAGGAGATGACCCGCGCGTGCGATGTCCTCGGCGCGACACCGATCCAGCCGGATGCTGCGATTACAGAGGAGTGCGCGGAGCGCGATCTCAAGGCCCTCCACGAGTTGGTCGAACCCCACGTCGAGTGGGCGCAGGCGGTCGTGACTCACGCGCCCGGCGATGTCCACCAGGTTCACCGTCAGGTGTCACGTGCTGTCGAGGTTGCGACCCGACCTTTTCGTCGACAACGGACGGTCGCGTTCATGGAGGTCGCGACCTCGACCGATCAGGCCTACACGGACACGTTTTCGCCGAATCTCTTCGTCCGGCTGGATCAGCACGACGTCGATCGCAAAAGTCGCGCGATGAGTTGCTACACGTCCGAGGCGGCGCCGGGTCGGGAGATCGAAGATCTCGAGCGTCACCTCAGGAATCGCGGACGGCAGATGGGCGCCGAGTTCGCGGAAGCGTTCGTCCTGGCCCGGTCATACCTCTAAGACGACATGCGCATCGTCGTACACGATCATGCCGGGCACGCGTTCGCGCCGGAGCTCAGCCGAGAGCTGGCGGCACGCGGCCACGTCGTGCGCCATCTGTACTGCTCGACCTTCGCCTCCGCCAAGGCGGACCTTTCCGCGCGAGCCGACGACCCGGACGGCTTCACGATCGGACCGCTGCGCCACCGACGGCCTTTCGCGAAGTATTCGTATGCGAAGAGAGCCCGGCAGGAGCTCGAATACGGCATCAGCGCAGCACGGGCGATCGCCGCGCAGGAACCCGATGTGGTGCTCTCCGCGAACACGCCGATGCTCAGTCAGGCGGTGATGACCAGAAGGTTGTCGCGCCTCGGCGTGGCCAACGCTTTGTGGCTTCAGGACATCTACAGTGACGCGGCCGCCGCCGTCGCCCAACGGTGGCCGCGCCCGATCGCCGCCGCGGTCGGCAGCACCGCTCGGCGTATCGAGGCCGCGACCGCGGCGCGCTCGGACGCGGTTGTCACGATCTCTTCGCGGTTCGCCGAGCGGCTCGCCGCGTGGGGCGTCGATCCGAACCGCGTGCGGGTCATTCCCAATTGGGCGCCGCTGCGCGAGGTGAGCGTGTTGCCAAGGGACAATCCGTGGGCCCGGTCGATGGGACTGGTAGATCGGTTCGTCGTCGCGTACACGGGGATTCTCGGACTCAAACACGACGCGGCCGTGTTGTACGAGCTCGCTTCGAGGCTGCCCGCATCGACACCGACGACGCTGCTCGTCGTCTCGGACGGTCCCGGATTTCGCTGGCTCGAGAGCCGGAAGGATGCGATTGGCGATCAGCGCCTCGTCTGCCTTCCGTTTCAGGCGCCCGACATCTACCCACTCGTTCTCGGCTCCGCCGACGTGCTGCTCTCCGTGCTCACACCGGAGGCGAGCGCGTACTCGGTGCCGTCGAAGGTGCTCACGTATCTCTGCGCCGGGCGACCGACCGTTGCCGGCATGCCTGCCGACAACGACGCCGCCGTGATGCTCGAGGCTGCCGGCGCGGGGACGGTAGTCGGTCCGGGCGACGTCGCGGCGATCCTCCGGGCGATCGAGGCGTTGCGCGCCGATCCGGTTCGGCGAGCCCGTGACGGCGCCCGTGCGAGGGCGTACGCCGAGGCGTCATTTGCGATCGGACCCGTCGCCGACGGATTCGAGGAACTCCTCGTGCACTGCGCCGGAGCCCGTTCGTCGGTAGTGTCCTCCCGTTGAATCCGCAGCGCAAAGTTCGATAGACGCGGCGTCGTGCCGGGTGAGGATGCGGGCGCCGCTCGCGCGAGCCCGGGCCGAATCGTGCAGGTGCTGGCGGCGGCGGCGGTCGCGGTACAAGTACTCCCGATCTGGCTGACCACCCGGTTCCCGGATCAGGACGGGCCCGCGGATCTGGCGTCGTCGGTCGCGATCTCGGGGGCGTATCACGGCGCGGCCGCCACGGGCTTGCACGCGTACGTCACGCTGCACCTCGACCTCGGCCACAACCCGCTCGGGCATCTGATCCTCGCGGGCTTGATCCGGACGACCGGCGTGCTCACGGGGCAACGCCTCTTCCTCACCGGTTTCCTCGTGCTGTTCGCGCTCGCCGGTTGGTACGCGATGTCGGCCGTCCGGGAGCGCAGCGGTGCCCTGGTCACGGTCTTGTTGCCGGTCGGATCGGGCTACTTCCTGCTCCTCGGCTTCTGGGACTTCCTCCTCAGCCTCGTCGGGGTGCTCGTGGTCACCGGTTACTGGCTTCGTCATCACGACGACAACGGGCGGTCCAAGTACGCAGTCGTCGCCGGGCTCCTCCTCGTCACGTCGTTGCTGCACCCGTCGGGTCTCGTCGTGGGGCTTCCGGTGGTGGGTCTCGTCGCGGTGATCGACGCGTGCACCGCCGGGCGCCGCGCCGTCGGGGTCGATGCCGGCTGGGTCGGGGTCGGCTGGGCCGCGCTCGCGTGGGTTCCGGCGTGCGTGCCGGCCGTGCTGGTGGCTGCGAACGCGAGCGGCAGCACGCCTCGTCCGCCATTGTCGACAACGTTGCGTGGACTGTTCGGGCTCGCGTCGGTTGTGCGCGTGCTGCACAGCCGGACCGAGACCGGGCTCACGATCCTGCTCCTACTCACCCTCGTTGTGCTCGTCACGTGCGCGGTGCTGTCCCGGTGGAGCGCACGCGCGTTCACGGCGACCGATGCGGTCCTCGTCGTCGCGCTCGGATGCGGGATCGGCTCGCTCCTCGCGCCGGGTGCGACCGGTGGAGCCGAGATACTGAACGAGCGCCTCGCGGTGTTCGCGGTCGTGATGCTCGTGATCTGGCTGGGCGCACAGGAGCTCCCGGGTTCGATCCGCATCGGCGCCGCGGCCATGGGGGCGGTACTCGCGATCGGTTTCGTCGCGATCCGAATCCCGAAGTACCGCGAGCTCGACCGCGACCTGCGCGAGATCGCCTCCGTCGGACACACGATGGTGCCGGGTCGCACCTTCGTGCTCGTGCTCGGCCAGGACACCGGCGAGGTCGATCGGATCGAGAGCGGGATGCGCATGGAGCCGCTGCGCAGCGCCGGTGGATACTTCGCCGCGGAACACGACCTGGTCGGGCTCGACAACTACGAAGGTCGTTACGGGTACTTCCCGTACCAGTACGTCGCGAGCCGCGATCCCGTACGCCAGCTGTTCCTCGAGACCAATCCCCGTGCCTTCACCCGCCGCCCGCAGCTCGATCTGGCCGGATACACGCAGCGCACGGGAGGAGTCGTCGACTATGTCGCCGTGCTCGGGCCGCCCGACCCGGCCTTGAAAGCGGAACTGGCGAGCGGCTACCGGGTGATCGCAGTGAGCAAACCGGCGGGACTCGTCACACTCTTCGCGCGTCGTGTCGTGACGTGTCGCCCGAGCTATTGGATCTCGCCGAACGCGAGCGTGTACGAGACGGCCGTCATCGAAAGGCCGTCGAGCATCTCGCCCTCGCGGACGATCCGACGTACCTCGTCGACGGGGACCCATTCGATCCGCTCCGATTCGCCAGGGTCGGTCGGATCGCCGACGTGCGTCGCGCCGTCGGCGATGAACGTGTGGAAGACCTGATCGCTGACACCGTTGATCGGGTTGAAACTCACCAACGGTCGCAGCGGGCCGGCCCGCCAACCGGTCTCCTCGAGCGTCTCGCGCGCCGCGCCATCGACCGGGGTCTCACCCGGGTCGATGCCGCCGGCCGGGATCTCCCACCCCCACGTGTCGGTGATGAACCGGTGGCGCCACAGGAGCAGGAGTCCGCGGTCGGGGTCGTAGACGAGGGCGCCCGCGGCCTTGTTCGGCAGTCGCACCACGTGATGCTCGAAACGTTCACCGCCGGGAATCTCGACGTCGACGAGCGTCAGGCGAACCCATTCGCTGTCGTACAACACCCGTTCTCCGTACACCTTCCAACGCACGGCCCGAGGGTACTTCCCGGCTATCCGACCAGGTCACGCCGCGCGCCGACGCCGCGCACTTCGCCGGCGTTACTCGGTCGGCTTGCCCCGGCGTCCGAGCGCGAGGCCGGCGACGCCGGCGAGGAGGCCGAGCGCGCCGACGATGATGCCGATGACGGCGATCGTCTTCGCGTTGTCGACGTCACTCTTTTTCACCGACGAGGTTGCCGTGGGCGCGGCGGTACCTGCAGTCGTGGGAGTCGTGGCCGTGTTCCCGCCCGTCTCGCCCGCGGTCAGAGTGAGCACCGGCTCGGGGTTGTCGGGCTCGGGTCCTCCGGCCGGCGCCACCTGCACCCAGTCGACCTCGGAACCGTCGCTGTAGGTCTGGAGCGTCGGGAACGAGAGCGAGTCGGCGTCGTCGGGGAGTCCGACCGAGACCTTGAACTCGGCGAAGTCGCCGACGGCGATCCCCTTGCCGTCGGTCGCGGTCCAGGTGACCGACTTCACCGCGGTGTTGACGGGACCGGCGTCGGTCTGGATCGGCGTCTTCACATTGGATTCCGCGACGGCCGCCTTCCAGCCCGGCATCGCGGTGACGAGCGCTTCCGCGATCGGATGGTCGGTGGGGAACTGGACCATGACCTTGGTCGTCGCGATGTCCTTCTCGTTCGGGACGACGAACGCGAGCACCGCGTCGCTTCCCTTCGTTGCCGAGTCCGGCGACACCTCGACGTGCGCCCACGCCGGAGCGGCCACCGCGACCAACCCGATGGCCGCCGCGGCCAGAACGATTGCGAATCGTCGCACCAGTTTCCCCCGTTGTTGTTGCGAGCTGTCGTTCACCGGTCGCTCCTACCGGCGAAAAAGTTCCCGAATGCTTACACCATCGGGTTTCGAGCGCAGCTCAGGCGAGACGGAGTACCGCGCGAGAGCGGGTTCGCGGCGCCACGAGCAGGTACAGGAGCATGGTGCCGACGAGCTCGAGGACATGAGTCGTTTCGGTGAGCGCGATCGCCCGGCCGTGGGTCACGTCGATGATCGCGGTCAGGACCAGCCCGGTCGACAGGGCCGCCGCGAAGGGCAGCAGGCCGACGGCTCGCAGTGGTCTCCACGCCGCGAACACGAAGCCGATGGCGAGCGCGAGGTCCCACGCGCCGACCTCGTGCGCGATGTGGATCGGCGCACCTTCGTCGGTGCCGAAGATCAGCCCCGGGACCGCGAGACCCAGCTGGATGATCGCGACCCCGACGAGACCGAGCCGCAGCGCAGAGGTCCACCGATCGGGGTGGTGTGGCTCGCGGCGGGCCCGGTCGAGCACGAACTCCGTCAGATCGGTGACCGCGGGATCACCGAGGCGCTCGACACGCGTGAGCTCGCCGAGCATCCGGCTGTGCTCGAGGAACGCCCGGCACGCGCGACAGGCGCGTCAGGTGCGCGCCGACCTCGGCGTCCGTCGTAGTGGACTCGCCGTCGAGGGCGGCGGACAACGCTTCGCGAGCTTGCGCACATTCCATACCGGAAGAGTCGTTTCCGAGTGCCGCTTGGTTCCCGGTCGCGGCGAGGTCGTAGCGTCGGCGACGTGGACGACGAACAGATTGTCCGGGCCGCCGCCGCGGGTGACCGGGCCGCGCTCGCCGTATTCGTGCGCGAGACCCAGGACCACGTCCGGCGCTACTGCGCGTATCTCGGCCGCGGCGACGACGTCGCCGATCTCGTGCAGGAGACGTACGTGCGTGCGCTGCGTGCGTTGCCTCGTTTCGAGGGGCGCACCTCGGGCCGGGTCTGGCTGCTCTCGATCGCCCGGCGCTGTGCGCGGACGCGGTGCGGAGCGCGCAACGCCGCCGGGCGCTGGAGGCGCGGTGGCGCCGCGAACGGAGGCCACCGATCTCGGGCGAGACGGTGACGATCGAGATGCTCGTCGACTCGCTCGCGCCGCAACGCCGAGAGGCGTTCGTTCTCACCCAGCTGGTCGGGCTGTCCTACGAGGCCGCGGCGCAGGTGTGCCGGGTTCCCATCGGCACGATCCGCTCGCGCGTGGCGCGCGCCCGTGAGGATCTGCAGACGTCGATCCGCCTCGAGGAGGACACCGGCAGCTGACGGGCGCGGCGCGCGAGTTGAAGACGAGGAGGGTCCCGCCGGCGAACCGGCGGGACCCGGCCGAGGGCCGAGTGGGGGTCGGACCTCGACAACGCGAGGCGGACATTAGCGAGCACGCGGCCGCTGCGCCCGTTGACGATGTGGCCGTTGACGACGCGGCCGTTCACGATGTGGGCGAGCCGACTGGCAAGAATGGGACCGATGCGGATGACGTTCCTCGGTCATGTCGGTTTCTTCGTCGAGACCGGCGGCGGATCCGTGTTGTGCGATCCGTGGTTCACGCCCGCCTATTTCGGATCGTGGTTCCCGTATCCTCGCAACGACGGCCTCGATCCCGGCCCGTTCTCGGCGCCCGACTATCTCTACATCTCTCATCTCCACCGTGACCACTTCGATCCCGAGTGGTTGCAACGCAACGTCGACAAGAACACGCGAGTGTTGCTGCCCGAGTTCGGTGTGCCGTTCCTCGAACGCGAGTTGCGTGCCATCGGCTTCGAGCACTTCGTCCGCACCCGTCAGGGCGAACCGGCCGACCTCGACGGCCTGACCGCGACCATCGTCGCCTTCACCACGCCCGCCGACGGCCCACTCGGCGACTCGCTGATCGTCCTCGACGACGGCACCGCGCGGTGCTCAACCAGAACGATGCCCGGCCCGGCGATCCCGACATGCTGCGCGCGCTCGGTCCGTTCGATGCCCAGATCGTGCAGTTCTCCGGAGCCATCTGGTATCCGGTCACCTACGACTTCCCGAGCGGTATCAAGCGCCGGCTCGCGAGCGAGAAACGCGTCAACCAGATGGCCCGCGCCCGCCAGTACATCGAATGGGTCGACGCCGCACACGTGTTCCCGTGCGCGGGACCTCCGGCCTTCCTCGACGAGGAGTTGTTCGCCCTCAACGACATCGAGCGGGATCCCGCGAACATCTTTCCCGACCAGATCGTCTTCCTCGACTTCCTGCGCGACGGCGGGATCGAACGGGGCGAGCTGCTCGTGCCCGGATCGACGGCCGAGCTCGATGCGGGCGCCTGCACGGTGCGACACGCGGGAACGCACGAAGAGACTGCGCGCCCGTTCGTGTTCAAGCGTTCGTATCTCGACGAGTACCGGCGCGGCTGGGCGCCGTGGCTCGCGCAGGAGCGCGCATCGTGGTCGAGCGGGCGGCGAGATCTGGTGGCCGAGCTCGCAGAGTGGTTCGCGCCGCTGATGCTCAGCGCGCCGATCACGTCGGCGGGTATCGGCGGCAACGTCGTGCTCGATGTGGGCGAGCCCGGCGCCGACGTGTGTCTCGACTTCGTGGAGTCGGACGTGCGCGCCTGGAAGGGCGAGGTGGAGCCGTACGTGTACAAGGTCGACGTCGATCGCCGGTTGATCGAAGCGCTGCTGGAAGGTCACGTCGAGGATTGGGTCAACTCGCTGTTCCTGTCGTGCCGATTCGTCCTGCACCGACCCGACCACGCGAACTTCAACGAGTTCGTGATGACCTTCTTCAAAGGTCTGTCGCCGGAGCGCATCGCGTACATCGAGCACTCCTACCGGGAAAAGCGTGACGCAGTCGACGAGTTCTTCGAGCGCGACGGCTGGCGGATCGAGCGATTCTGCCCGCACCGCCAGGCCGACCTCACCCGCTTCGGCGAGATAGCAGGCGGTGTCCTGACGTGCAGCCTGCACCACTGGCAGTTCGACCTGGCGACCGGCCAGTGCTTGACGAGCGACGACAAGCACCTGCGCTGCGAGCGCGTGCGAGACTCGAAGTCATGAGCGCGTTCAACCACGTGGGTCAGTGCGTCACGGATCTGGAGCGCTCGAAGCGCTTCTATTGCGACCTGCTCGGGTTCACGTTGGAGCGCGAGATCAACCCGCCCGACGACAGCTCCGCGCAGCTGATGTCGTTGACGCCTCCGATGGCGATGACGGCCGCGTATCTCGTGCGCGACGGACTGGTGCTGGAGTTGCTGCATTACGCGGCGCCCGGTCAGGTCCGACCCTTCCGGCCCCGCACCATGAACGAACCGGGGCTCACGCATCTCTCGCTCTCGGTCGACGACGTTGCGGGGGTGTGCGCGCGTGTCGCGGAGTTCGGCGGCGAGGTCATCGAGTCGTCGAACATCGGCGCCGCCGTGTTCGTGCGCGATCCCGACGGCCAGCTCTTGGAGCTGTTACCGATGACCTACCGCAAACACCTCGAGAGCCAGGGCTACCACTAACCCTGATCTTTCAGTAGGCGCAGGTGGCGCGGCGGTTGGGTCGCGGCGGTGGGCCGCGAAGTGACTCGCGTGCACTCCTTCAGATCACGGACGGCTTCACCAGCGCGGAGTGTGTGCTCGAAACAGCACTGCTAGCACGGGCGCTAGCACGGGCGCTATCGCCGCGCGAGCGTGGGTGCTAGCGACGAGAAAGCGGCGGCACGTGCAATTCGTGTGCTACTACCGGTGGTATCACGGGTGGTATCACCTGCGGTATCGCCGGCAGTATCACTCCGTTTTCACGGGTCCGTGATGCGCGTCTCCCGGACCGTCCCCACGGTGTGTGCTGGGCACCGCTACTGCCTCCTTCACGCGGCCAGGCGGCCGCGACCGCGATGCAACGCTTCGAGATACGCGATGTCGGGATCGTCGAGATCGGTGACGAACACTTGGTAGCGGCGACCCTCGTAATCAGTGAACGTCAACTGCGCGCCAGGATGCGGTTCCTCGCGCCGGACGATCGCGCGAGTCCCGGCGGGCCAGCGGGAGAAGTCGATCAGGTCGGTGATCTTGGCGACTTTGGCGTCGTCGCGTTCATCGACACCGTTCGCGGTGATCGCCGGCACCCACCAGCTGTTCGGCACCGTGACCACGGCAGCGTCGCTTCGTCGGCGCCATCGCCGAAGAAAGACCTGCCGTCAAATCGAGCGCGTCAGCCAGATCACCCAAGACGCGAGCACCGGCGTGGCCGACCACGTACTTGCCGTCACCGGTCACCACCAGACGCGGACGCGTCGGATGACGCTGCATCTCGGAAGTGCCCTCCTGCCTCGGGACCTGCTGGCTTCGCAACCGCAGTATCTCTTGACGGGAGGGCGTTTTCGCGGACGCGACCCGCGATCAACCCATCGCTACTGAAAGATCAGGGCTAACCGGCCGGCGGCGCGATGGGCATCCGGCGGTAGAGGCACTGCCCGCCGCCCGAGGCGTGCAACCCGCCGCCCGGCGACCAGACCTTCGCGGTCCAGCCGAAGAGACCGCCGGTCGACAGCGGCGCGGCGCCGTCGCACAGGAGCCACTCGTGTTCGTTCGCGGGCTGGTGGAACGCGACGTTGAGGTCGAGCGTCGGCGCCATGAATCCCGGCTGCTTGTACGTGTGCGGCCGGTGGGCCGACGGCCAGCTGGGCAGGTCGACGAGGATCAGGCAACGCGTCGCGTCGATCCACGGGTCGTCGAAGGTCGCCGTGGGCAGGAAGCGCAACCACGCCTGCCACGCCGCTTCGCGGGGACCGTCGGGCGGCCATTCGGTCTCGAACGTGAGCGGCTTCTCGTCGAGGTTGTTCCAAAACGGGAACGGCGGCTGCGCGTCGTCGGGGAGCAGTTCCGCGATCGACGGGAGTTGCTCCGGTGTCGGGATGTCGGGCGGGATCGTCTCGTCGTGCTCGAGACCCTCGACCTCACCGACGCCCCACACCATCGCGTCGAGGATCGGTCGGTCGTCCTGGGTGATCTCGACCCGTTGCGCGGCGGCGGTACGGCCGCGTTTGCGGGTCGAGACCCTGATGTCGACGGCGCCGAACTGGGCGACGCTCAGGTAGTGACACGAGAATGCGGCCGGTCGTAGCTCCGGCGTGGACGCGCCCGCGGCGCGCAACGCGGCACGCGGCGACGTAGCCGCCCATCGGTCCCCAGATCTCCCAGTCGCCGCTCAGCGTGGCCTCGTACCGCCCGTCACCGCGCGCGACGACAGCAGTGTCGTTCGCCAGATCGCCCATGCGCCGAAGCCTGGCGCGTCGGTCGCCAACCGACAACCGATTTAGTCGCGGCCGGTCAGGGTTCGCAGCAGGTGGACGAAGGCTTCGTTGTCGGTCGCGAACTCGTGTTCGTCGACCCGTCGTCCGTCGTCGCAGAACCAGACCGCCCACCCGACGGAAGCCGCGCCGAGGCAATAGGCGCCGTCCTGCTCGGTGCCCCAGAGGTCATAGGCGGAATCGGGCACGCCCGCGTGGGCCAGGGCCGCCGCGAGTGCCGGGGAGATCACCCGCCGCGGCATCCCGCGCCCGGTGCGGCTACCGGCCCGCCGGATCGCGTCGGCGGCGCGGTCGTTCCGGTAGGTCTCGGCGACGTCGAGGGGCGTCTCGGGCGACCGGGTTTCGTTTCGGTACCGGAGCGCGTTCACCGCGACGCCGGCGTTGAGCAACGGCTGGATCACGTCGAGATGCAAGGAGCTTCCGGCTTGTTGGTGGGCATCGCTGTTGGTGCCGACGGCGTGGTGCAGGGGCGACCAACCGTCCTCGAAGTGGTAGACGAGCGGCGCCCCGGACGCGAGGAACTCCATCAGTTGCGCCACGTTCTCGTGCTCGATGATGAAGTAGAGCGGCGAGTCTCTGGGATCGAAGGCACCGTTTCACGATAAGCGGCCCGCGGCGGTGGCCGACTGCTATTCGTTGCTTGCGAGTGCGGCGCGTACCGCGTCCTCGCAGACGGTGCCGTCGAAGAAGGCGGGGTTCATGCCGGCGTGGAGGCGAGCAGGATTCAAGAACATGAGCTCGCGGAACTCGGTCTCGCCGATGATGCCGTCCTCCACGAGCTCGTACGCCTCTTCGACCGGCTCGGTCATGTCCTGCACGTCCCAGTGCGAGACGTCGGAACCGAAGATCGGGCGCAGGCGTGCACCCGCGGGATTGATGCGTTCGGCGAACGCCCACGCGACGAGGCGGTCGTCGGCCTCGCAGCCGAAGTAGAAGTTCGGGACGAACTTGTCGCGGAGATCAGACACCGACGTGAGCGCGGCAGCTGCAAACTCGTCGAGCTGTTCCGGCCGGGCACTCGGCCGGCTGAAGTACGCGTGGAGCTCGTTGAGCCCGGAACGCACGCGCGCGTCGCCGTACTGCTCGAACAGCGCGACCAAACCGTCGACGTCGAGGAGATCGGGGTCGAGACTCTCGATGTCGTTGGCGTTGCGTTTCGACCAGTGCCCGACGAGATCGGAGAACAGGCTGCATGCCCAACCGACCCCGCCTTCGAGGAACCCGAAGCGCAAGGTGGGGAAGCGGTGCGTCACACCCGACAAGAACAGCGACTTGCACAGTGACTCGTGGCTTGCGGCGAGACCGCCGATGTGGTTGTACACGTAGCTGGTCGCGGAACGGGTCACGCGGTGCGACTGCAACGAGCTGTGGAACACGGGTGCGATCCCGAGCTCGACGCACTTGGCCCACACCGGGTCGTAGTCGTACGCGCTGTCGACGCCGAAGGTGTCGAGCCGGTGCTCGTCGCCCCCACTCCCGTCGTTCGCGCCGATCGAGCGGCGGGCGTGGCCCGCGAACACCGCGGTCTTGAAGCCCAGCTCTCGCACCGCGTATTCGAGCTCGTCGACCGCGAGCTTCGGGTCGAGCATCGGCACGAGCGCGCCCACTGTCGTGCGGTCCTGGTACAGCGCGTAGAGGTTCGCGAGGGCGCGGTTCGCGGCGCGGCAGCGCATGCCGATGAGCTCGTCGTCGTGCATCTCCAGGTACGAGAGCGTCATCGATGGATACAGGATCGTGAAGTCGATGCCGATCTCGTCGAGGCGTTCGTACAAGAGTGCGGGCAGGTACGACGTGGCGCGGTCGCGCGTGTTCTTCGTCGGCCATCCCCACCACGACGGCATCGCCTTCCAGCCCGGTCCGCGTCCACCGGGATGCGACGCGAGCACCGTCGTCGTGTCGGTGAGCCCGGTGTTTCCCGCGTAGCGGTCGCGTACGTCGGGACCGCCCATCTCCTCGAGGTAGGTGAGCATCTCCTCCTCGAACACCGGACCGAGCTCGACGAAGTGCCCGTCGGCATCGATGATCGGATGCGAGAGGTTGGCTCTCACCTCGGATGCTTTCACGACGCAACTCCCAGTTCGCGCGCCCAGGCCAACAGCTTGCGGGCCGTGGCGACGTGGGCGATGTGGATCTCGTGGCCTTCGCCCTGGTTCTTGTCGCCCATCACGACGCGGGTGTCGGCGGCCTCCGCCTCACGCGTGAGGCGGTCGATGTCGCGCCAGTACGCGATCTCTTCGGGCGTGGGCGTGAACGCGGCGTTGACGATCGGCACGTGCTCGGCGTTGCCCATCATCATCCCGAAGTAGCCGATGTCTCGGAGCTCCGTGAGCCACGCGCGCAGGCCGTCGAGATCGTCGTTGGCGCCGCCCCACATGCCGCTGATCGGGTAGCGGATACCCGCGGCGCGGGCGTCGATGAGCACCTTTTCGCGGATGTAGAGCGTCTCGGTGCCCTTCGGCGTCCAGCGGAAGCCGATGTCGGCGCAGATGTCGCCGAACCGCGAGACCGCGCCACCCATGTAGGCGACGCGTTCCGACGCGGTCGCGATCTCGTACGCCTGCCGGATCGCCTGCGCGTTCTCGAGAATCGGGTACAGCACGATCTCGCCGACGGGGAGGCCGGCCTCGACCTCCAAGCACGTGATGATCGCATCGGCCGCGTGCACGTCGGCCGGGCCCTTGATCTTGGGCAACAAGATGCCCCGGAGGTTCGGTCCCATGACCGCCTGGAGATCACGCAGGATCATCCCGGAGTCGACGGGTTGCACGCGCACGAAGTTGACGGGCGCGCCGGGCCCGGTCGCCGCGGAATCGAGGTACTCGCGCACGAGGCCGCGCGCTTTGACGCGCGTCCCCTCCGGGCATGGCGTGCGCGGCTCTTCGATGTCGAGGAAGAGCGCGTCGGCGCCGGACTGCGCGTTCTCGGCGATCCGGGCTTCCTGGTCACCGGGCGTGAAGAGCAGTGAACGCAACGGCAACGCGGTCGACTTGCCCACCGGGCGCCTCCTGGGTCGGGCCTGAGCGAACCCTACGCGCTGGCGACTGAAGTGATGCGTCCGGCCCGCTTCGACGTACCCGAGGCGGCCGTACCACTCGCGGGGCCAGTCGTCGAGCGCGGCCGTGAGGAACGACAAATCGGTTCCCGCGGCTCGGCTCCGCCGCAAGGCGTCGCGGACCAGCGCGTCGCCGTAGCCCCGACCGCGGAAGTCGACGTGGGTCACCAGGTTCTCGAACTGGGAGATGCGGTCGGCGCGGTCGAGGTACAGATCGGCGCGAGCGGCGATCACGTCGCCGTCGTACACGGCGAGTCGCGTGATCTCCGCAGCGCGGTCGTACAGCGCGGTGCGGTCGGCAAGCTGGCGGACGTGTTCGTCGGAAGCGTCTGGAAGCTCGACCCGCCAGTCGCGGATGAGCGCCGGTCGCATCGCGTCGAGCGACGGCGCTCGCACCTCGTGCGCGGACGGTTCGATCTCCGCACCGTCGTGGATCATCGTCAGAATCGTCTCGTGCTCGTAACCGGCGGCGACGAGATCCGGTCGTAACGACTGACCCACGACGTCGTCGTCGACGCACACGTACCGATGCCGTAGCCCGGCACCGCCGAGTATCTCGTCGGCCGTCGCGAGCACGACGGGCGCGGGGACGTCGGCGGTGACGGCGATCCGATTGTGGAACTCCGAAAGCGGGAACTGCGCTTGGAGCATCGCGAATCCCCACGGAAGCTCCGTGACGGAGCTGGCCTGCGCGCGGGCGAAGCGGTGGTCGAATGCGGTGATCCGGTCGATGTCGCGCATGGCCGCGAGGTTAAGGACACCGGTCGAGGGATCAGGGCGGCTTTTACGACGGGCGGGTCTGGGGTTCTGTCGCTTGCCGGGGCCTGTTCCGGGCGGTTCTCTCGAGGTCGAAAAAGTCTTTGCAAATAGGCACTTTTCGTTGTCTCCTCGGGTTCGCATCTGCTACGATACGAACACATGTACTGCGTATCTGGATGACTGAAGTAGCCTGGTTGTGTGAGCGTCGAGCGGCCCGTTTCGGGTGAGGATTACCCGGCGACGTTCCAGCAGTTGCAATCCTGGTTCGCGGACGAGTCCGCCTGCGTCGAGTATCTCGCCCGGTTGCGCTGGCCGGACGGGTTCGTGTGCCCGGCGTGCGGAGCTCGAGACTCGTGGCGCACTGCGACGGGCTTGTGGATGTGCACGTCGTGTCAGCGGCGGACGTCGGTGACGGCGGGAACGATCTTCCATCGTTCGAAGATGCCGTTGTCGACCTGGTTCGCAGCGGTGTGGTTCGTGACCTCGCAGAAGAACGGCGTCTCCGCGCTCGGTCTGCAGCGTGTGCTCGGTTTCGGCTCGTACGAAACGGCGTGGGCGTGGATGCACAAACTTCGACGTGCGATGGTCTGGCGGGATCGCGAGATGCTGTCGGGAAGCGTGGAAGTCGACGAAACCCACGTCGGGGGCCGCCAAGAAGGCGTCGACGGTCGCGGCAGCACAAAAGACCTGGTCATCATTGGCATCGAGTCGCAGACAGCGCCTCGCAAGCTCGGCCGGGTTCGGCTCGCGTTGATCCCCGAAGCGACCACCGCGAACCTCTGCAACTTCATCACCACGGTCGTGGAACCCGGTTCAACGATCCGAACCGACGGCCTCCCTGCCTATCGAGACATCGCCAATCGCGGCTACTCGCACATGGCCGTCAACCTCGTGCATGAAGACGACCCGGCGCATGTCCACATGCCCGGCGTGCATCGCGTCGCGTCACTGCTGAAACGTTGGATCGCCGGCACGCTGCACCAAGGCATCTCGACGAAGCACCTCGACTACTACCTCGACGAGTTCACCTTCCGGTTCAACCGTCGCAACTCACGCAGCCGCGGCCTGCTCTTCTACCGGCTCCTGCAACAAGCCGTCGCAACGGACCCGCATCCGTGGGACACCCTCGTCGGCGACTGGGACTGGACCCTCGACGACGAGTGGAGTCACTTCACTTAAGCGGATACGCAATACGTATGTTCGCTTCGCTCGACACCGCTCGCAGCACGTTGAACTCGATTGCCTTGGAGTTCGACGCGACCGGGTTGACTCCGGAAGCCGCGGTGCGGGTCGTTGATCAGTTGGGCGCGATCCGCCGTGTGGTCGACGGGATGTTGGGCCAGGTCGCGAAGCGGGTGGCGGAGACGACGCCGAACAATGGGTGTGGTGCGGTCGCGCGGCTGTTGGGTGTCGCGACCGTTGAGGTGCGGACGGCGGTCGAGACCGCGACCAAGCTCGAGGAGTTGCCTGATGCGGAAGCGGCTGTGCGAGCCGGGCGGTTGTCGTCGAAGGAGGCGACGCTGATCGCCGACGCGGCGACCCTCAACCCGGCCGCCGAACAACGGCTGCTGGGCGCGGCCAAACAGGGATTGGTCCCGCTCCGCGACGAGTGCGTCAAGGCGCGCGCCGAGGTCGAGGAACCCAAGGCAAGGGGACAACGCCAGCATCGCCAGCGGGAGTTCCGGTCGTGGACCGACCGCGACGGGATGTGGGCGGGCCGGTTCCGGTACGCACCCGAGATCGGCGGGCAACTGAAAGCGGTGCTCGACAAAGAGGTGCAGCGCATCTTCCGGGCTCACAAGGCCGGCACCGACCACGAGTCGCACGACGCGTACGCCGCCGACGCGGTCGCCGCGTTCGTCCTCGACCGGCCCGACGAAGCACCGACGGCACCGCGGGCGGCAAGCAACGCGACCCTTCACATCGTGGTCGGGCACGAAACGTTGCGGAGCGGAGAGCTCGTGTCGGGCGAGGTGTGCGAGATCCCCGGCGTCGGACCGGTCGACGTCAACTGGGTCCGCGAACAGCTCGGGTCAGCGTTCCTCACCGCCGTCATCAAGAAGGGCAAGGACATCCTCACCGTCGCGCACCTCGGCCGGCATGTTCCCGCCGAGGTGATGACGGCGTTACTGGTGAGCGGCCGGGAGTGCGACGCCGAAGGCTGCAACCATCGCGGCTACCTCGAACGTGATCACGTGCACGACCACGCCAAGGGCGGGCCCACCTCGTACCAGAACCTGTGCTGGCTCTGCTACCGGCACCACCGGCTCAAGACCCTCGGCTGGCGACTCGGGTCGCCCGATCCGGAAACCCGCAAACGCACACTCCGGCCACCACCCGGAGGCGACCCGTGACGGCCGCGCGCAGTTGGTCAGACGCGGAGTCGTGGATCGGCGACGCCTTGCGCGACTTCCACCGCGGTGTTGATGATCACGTAGGCAGCGCCGAGGAACAGCGGCGTGGCCGAGATCGCGACCAGGACCCTCATCTCGGCGCGGAGTTCGATCGCGGCGCCCGCGCGGGCCGCGCTCGCGTCCCAACCCAACGTTCCGTCGGATGCCACGGGTACGCGCGCGAAGGGATTGAAGCTCATGACGAGGTCGCGGCGGCCGAGACCGTGGCGACCCAGAGCCATGACGAAGTTGTCGCGCGCGTTGCGATGGAAGTCGTTGCGGAGATCGCGGTACGTGCCCGGACCGAACCGGGCGTCGTCGGCGACCGCGTCGCCGAAGCCGCTCAGCGCATCGTGATGCCCGTCGGTGTCGTCGACGATCGAGAGCAGGATGCGACCGAGATCGAAGAAGAGCACGCGTGGGGTCGTGAGGAAGATCTGGTTTTGGATCTTGACCGTGTCGGGCGCGTTGAAGCGCTCGCTCGTCTGGTCGGCGTTGTACGCGAGGAGCGAGCACGACTGGCGACCGTCGACGTCGGTGATGCGCACGGTCTGCCACCGGCCGAGGGTGCGGGTCCAGTACCCGCCGGGGGTGACGATCTCGTCGACGATCTCGGCCCGGTTGGCCGCGGAATCGGTGAACGGCTGCACCAGCGTCCCTCCTTCGGAACGACCCCGGCACGCGCGTCGCCCCGAGGTCGGCAGACCTCCCGGGCTTTTCTCCCGCCGTGCAACAGCGCGCAATGGCACGCTGCCCGATCCCTCTCGGTCCTGACCCGTGCCCGAACGAACGGGATGCGGCGGAACCCTAGGGATCGAACTGCCGTGGTCGACGGTAGAGACCGCGGCGCGCGACCGGGTGACACACGGGTAACGATCGCGGGTCGGCGCGCTGACGCGAATCCCACCGGGTGCCGGACCGGACCGTGCGAGACTGCACCGTGGTCCCGCCTCCCGAAGCGCCGAGTATGCGACCTCGAAGTCTGGGACCGGTCGCGGTGGCCTTCGTCGTGTTCGGCTTCTTCGCGGGCGGCTGGGCGGTCGCGACAGTCGATATCGAGCGCACGTTCCGTCTCACCGATACGGGCCTGGGCGCGCTCCTCGCCGCGGGCATCATCTCCGCGACCGCGGTCGCCGCAATCGGCGGCGCCGTCACCGACCGCTTCGGCGCGGGCCGGTCGTTGACGATCGCGCTGTTGGGATGGGGATCGCTCCTGGTCTTGGAGGCGATCGCACCCCGCCTCGTCTTCTTCGTTCCGGCGCTGATGCTCACCATGGCCGCGGGCGGGCTCGTCGACGTGGTGATGAACATCGTCGCCGCCGACGCGCTCGCCTTCGACGCGGGCCGCCTCGTTCGCTTCCACGGGCTGTTCAACGCGGGCTGCGTCCTCGGCGCGGCGGCGACGGGGATCGTGTTGCGGCTCGGTGCGTCGTGGCGGGTCGTGTGGCTCGGCGTCGCGGTCGTCGGCATCGTCACCGGGATCGTGACCCGCCGGGTCCGGCTCCCCGAGCCGGAGCGTTTTGACCATCCGTCGATGTGGCGCGCCCTCGTCGGACTGCGCCACGAGGGACTCGTCGTGCTCGCGCTCGTGTTCGGCGCCTCGGCGATGGTCGAAGGCGGTATCGCGACGTGGGGAATCCTCTATCTCCGGGGCCACCTCGGTCTCGGCGTCCTCGCGGGTGTGAGTGCCTACGTCGCGGGCGAGAGCCTCGCGACCCTGGCGCGGCTCGGAGGCGGTCCGATCATCGGCGGGCTGGGAACCCGGCGCGCGGTCGGCGCCGGCGCCGGCCTGGCTGCGGCCGGGATCGCCACCGAGGCGCTGTGCGGCACCGCCGGTATCGCCGCGGCCGGGCTCGCGGCCGCCGCGGTGGGGATCTCCGTGGTGTGGCCGCTTCTCCTCGCCGACGTCAACAACGAAGCGCGCCATCCTGCGCTCGCGATCGGCGGTATCACCGCGTGCGGCTATCTCGGGATGGTCGCGGGCCCACCACTCGTGGGCACCCTCTCCGGACTCTTCGGTCTCCGGACCGGGTTGCTCGTGCTCGCCGCGATCGCGTTGGTGGTCGCGCTGGTCCCGGCCCACGTGCGCACCGCGGCCTGCGCCTGACGCGCTCGGCCCGATGCGTGCTCAGGTGTCGTTCTCCGGGAGAACCACGTTGCTGAACGCGCGTCGCAGCAGCGGGGTCTGCGCGTCGAGGGCTTCGGCCAGGGCTTCGTTCTCTTCGGCCGACGCGGGCGCGACGAGCGGCGCCGGTTCCGCGGCCGCGGCGGATGCGACCGTCTGCGCGACGGGCGGCTCGGGTCGGGGTTCCGGGTCCGGCTCGGGCGCGACTCGGAGCGTGCGCGGCCGCGGTGTCTCCTCGACCGGGCTGAGCCCGGGCAGCGCGGTGGCGTTCTTCTGGGTGCGCCGACGGCGCGCGGTGCGCGCGACCGGCGACCGGCAGGGCCGCGGCGCGGCGGGCAGGGGTTCCGATGTCTCCGAGCGGGCGGACGTGAGGCGGTTGTGCAGCTGCCAACCGCGGGGCAGTACGAGTCCGGCGGCGTGGCGGGCGCAGAGGTCGCCCTCTGTCCGCGCTCCGTCGTCTTCGAGGTCGACCAGCCAGGCCTCGCGCTGGGTCGGCTGGAACCGCAGGGTCGCGGCCGCGGGCGCGCCGCATCCCGGGCGCGGCGCAGAGCCGCCGGTAGTTCGTGCCGTTGCGGCGCGTCCAGTTCGAGCTGGCCGTCATGGCGCGACGCTCACCTTGGGTCCGTCGGTTGTCCGGTCCGTTGCCAGTGCCGCCACGAATCCGTTCGTCGCCTTGCCCGCTCGCATGTCCACCGTTCGCTGTCGCGGTCCCCGGGCACCGAACTCCGAAGGCTTGCCCGGGGGAGGGCGAGTATGGCCCACGGACCACCTCTCGCCTCCAACCGCGTCCGGGTTAGACCGCGCCGGCATTCTGGAAGGCGCGGAGAGCATCGGGGTGTGAGCGTCGAGGGTTTCCTCGAGCTCTGCAGCGGCCCGCGCCCGGGCGCCGCGCCGGTCCTCGAGGTGCCAACCCTGGGGCGGGGTCAGTGCCCGCACGTGTCGTTCGCACAGTTCACCGGCCCGGGCCGCGCCCTCGGCAGGAGTGTCGAGCCACACGGTGAGGTCGCGCGTGTCGAAGGTGAACGTCGCCGCTGCCTCGGCGTTACATCCCAACCTGGCACACGTCCGTCGCACTCCGAAGACGGTAGTGCGCGCCGAACACTGTTTCGTGCCAGGCTGACGCGATGCCGCGACGGACGCGCGATGACTGGATGGTCCGGGTCCCCGCGTCGTCGGCGAACCTCGGTTCCGCGTTCGACGCGGTCGCGCTCGCACTCGACGTGCATCTCGAGATCTCCGCCGACGCCGCCGCGGCCGCGCCGGAGACGCACCCGGCGGTGCGTGCATTCCGGCACGACGGTGGGGTCGGTCCGATCGCGGTCCGGGCCCGTTTTCCGGGCGGCCGCGGTCTCGGGTTCTCGGGCGCGGCCCGCGTCGGCGGGCTCGTGGCCGCGTGCGCGCAACAGCAACGACCGCTTCGCGAATCCCGACCCGCGATCCTGCGCGCGGCCGCCGAGCTCGAGGGCCATGCCGACAACGTCGCCGCGTCCCTCTACGGCGGGATCGTCGCGGTGGCCGGTGGCCGGGCGGTGCGCATACCCGTTCCCCACGACCTGGTCGTGGTGGTCTGGATCCCCGATCGGGAGACGGCGACGTCGTCGGCGCGGCGCCTGTTGCCCGAGCAGATCCCGTTCGCCGATGCCGCGTTCAACATCGGCCGCACAGCTCTCCTGGTCGCCGCGTTGGCCGCGGGCGACGTCGACGCGCTCCGGATCGCCACCGAGGATCGCCTGCACCAGGATCGCCGGCTCGCGCGCGCGTACGAGACCCGGCTCGCGGTCGAGGCCGCGTTGGCCGCGGGTGCGTACGCCGCCTGGCTGTCGGGCTCCGGACCCTCGGCCGCGGCTCTGGCGGAGCCGGCCCGGGCGGCGGAGATCGCGGCGGCTCTCCCCGGGGGCGGCCGGGCGAGTGTGCTCGCGATCGGAGAGCTCGGCGCGACCGTGACGACGCACGGTGACCTATCCGAATGAACGTGTGAGGATCTGAGGGCTCATGAGAATCGAAGAGAAATGTGTCGTCGTGACGGGCGCGGCGAGCGGCATCGGCGCCGCGCTCGCGCGCCGGTTCGCAGCGGAAGGCGCGCGCGGTGTCGTGGTCGCCGACGTGCAGAGAGACGCCCTCGACGCGGTCGCGGGTGAGATCGGTGACGCGCTGGCGGTGCAGTGCGACGTGACCGACGAAGCTCAGATCCGTGCGCTCGTCGATGCCGCCGAGGGGCGCTTCGGCCCGGTCGATCTGTTCTGTTCCAACGCGGGCATCGTCGTGCCCGGGGGCGCCGACGCGAGCGACGAGATCTGGAGCCGCAGCATCAACGTCAACGTCATGGCCCACGTGTACGCGGCGCGCATCATGGTGCCGCGCATGATCGAACACGGCGGCGGCTATCTCCTGCAGACCGCGTCCGCGGCCGGGCTGCTCTCCCAGATCGGGAGCGCGCCGTACTCGGTGACCAAGCACGCGGCCCTGGCGCTGGCCGAGTGGCTGTCCATCACCTACGGCGGGCAGGGGATCAAGGTCTCGGTGCTCGCGCCCCAGGCCGTCCGCACCGCGATGACCGCTGGTATCGACGGCGGCGGTGTCGCGGGCGTCGACGGCATGCTGGAACCCGACGTCGTGGCCGACGCGGTCGTGCGCGGCCTCGCGTCGGAGGCGTTCCTCATCCTCCCGCACCCGCAGGTCCTGGAGTACTTCCGGCGCAAGGCGTCCGACTACGACCGTTGGATCTCGGGGATGCAACGCCTGCAGGCCCGCTTCGGGGATTCCTTTTAGGTCGGGGGATGACCGAACCGAGCGTCCAGTTCGAGCCGCGGCCGGCGGTACCCGCGACGATGGGTGCTGACGGGGAGGCGAACTGATGCCGAGTGAGACGAGCGGGGCCGCGGCTCCTGCGATCGCAGTGGTCGACGAGCGCATCGACGAGGCGCGCGCCGACCTCGAGGCGCTGGTTCGGATCCGGAGCATCAGCGCCGATCCCGACCGCTACGCCGACGTCCGGGACAGTGCGGACGCGACGGTCGAGCTGCTCCGCGCCCACGGGCTCGAGAACGTGCGTACGGCGGGGGTCGAGGACTCGCAGCCGTTCGTCATCGGCGAGTGGATGCACGCCGGTCCCGACGCCCCGACCGTGTTGCTGTACGCGCACCACGACGTCCAGCCGCCGGGCATCGTCGAGAACTGGGCGAGCGACCCATTCGAGCCCGAGGAGCGTGACGGGCGGCTGTACGGGCGGGGCGCCGCCGACGACAAGGCCGGCGCGGTCGCTCACGCCCACGCGGTCGGCGCGTGGTTGCAGGGCACGGGGACGCTCCCCTGCAACGTGCGGGTGCTCGTGGAGGGCGAGGAGGAGATCGGTTCGCCGACCCTGCATGCCTTCCTCACCTCTCATCTCGAGGAGCTCCGCTCCGACGTGCTGGTTCTGGCCGACGCCGGGAACTGGCAGGTCGGTGTGCCCGGCCTCACATATTCATTGCGCGGTCTCGCCGCGGCCGACATCGAGCTGCGCGCGCTCGACGGTCCCCAACACTCGGGCATGTCGGGCGGGGCGATTCCCGATCCGGTGATGGCGTTGGCGCGGGTGCTCTCGACGCTGGTCGACGAGTATGGCGACGTCGCCTTCGACGGCGGGCTCGACGGTCTCGCCGCACCGGCCGCGAGCGAACAGGCACCGATCGCCGGATTCGACGACGAGCCCGAACGCTTCGCCCGCGCCTTCGGTGTCCGACCAGGGGTGCAGCTCGCCGGCGGACCCGGCTTCACCCTGCACGAACGACTCTGGCTGCGTCCGTGCCTGACCGTCATCGGGATCGACGGTCATCCGATCAAGGGTTCGTCGAACCAGATCGTCGCCCGCGCGACCGCGCGTGTGAGCTTGCGGCTCGGACCCGGTCAAGAGCCGGAGCGTGTGCTCGCCGGACTGCGCAGGCACGTCGAACGCCGGGTGCCCTTCGGTCTGGAGCTCACCTTCACGGCGCTCGAAGGCGCGCCCGCGTGGCAGACCGACCCGACCGGTCCGGCGTTCGACGCGGCGCGAAAGGCGTTGCACGCGGGGTTCGGCGTCGAGCCGGTTCTCATGGGCGTCGGCGGCTCGATCCCGTTCGTCGGTCCGTTCGCCGATGCGTTCGGCGGGATCCCAGCCCTGTTGATGGGCCCCGACGACCCGCACTCGAACATCCACGGCGAAGACGAGAGCCTGCACCTCGCCGACTGGCGCAGCCTCATCCGATCCGAGGTGTTCCTCCTCGAGGAACTCGCGCACCTCGGCCGGTAGGCCGTCGTTCTCTCATTTCCGGCCGTCGCGCTTCATTTCCGGCTGCGCGCGCCAGACGGTGAGCGCCGCCGCGAGCAGGGTCAGCCCGACCTTGGTGAAATCGACGACCGGGCGCACGCGCACGCCGTCGGGACTGACCTCGATGACCGCGACCGGTCGACCGGTCTGGTGGCCGCCGCCTCCCCCGCCGCCGTTCGACTCCTTGTCGCCGCCGAATCCGAAACCGCCCGAGAACTCGATGCTCGCGGCCGGTATGACTACGCGGTCGCCGGCGCGGACCGGCTCTGCGTAGACCCGGTCGGCCGAGATGCTCATCAGCCGGTCGAGGCCGCTGTTCATCGTGGCTTGGATGCGTTCGACGTCGGTCGGGGTGCCGACCGGCACGGGCTCGTTCATGATGTCGACCTCACTTCTGGCTCACTGCTGGCTCACTGCTGGCGGCGCGTGCGGAACGTCCGTACTGCGACGGCGGCCGCGATGCCGGCGATCGAGATCGCACCGAGCAGCATGCGCTCGACGTCGTGCACCGCGACGACCTGTCGTCGACCATCTTCGTCCAGCACCTCGACGTGGCACGGTCGCGACCGGACGTGCAACGCGCCGCGACCGTCGTCACCGACGTGCACGGCCCGCGTACTCGCGACGAGGTTGACCGTCCGCCCGTCGAAGGCGAGCGGCCCGACCGTGGTTTCCGCCGACTGGGAACGTGCCATCGTTCGTGCCATCGACCACGATTGTGAGCCATCGTCGGAACCGACGCGCGGACCGGCCCATCGGGCACGGTGTCGTACTGAACGTACGTAATTGTCCGTATCGACAGCAGGTCCGCTGGAAAATGACGCGCCCGCACTAGCGGCAGACAAAGCGTCTGCCGACGATGTAGTGAGGCCCCCGAAACGCGTGGTTTTCCGCATAGTCTGAATGGACTACTCGGGGCAGTACTCCGCTTCGCCTGGTTCCTGAGCCGCCGATGCCTCCTCCTACGGTCCGGCGCTGTTCGCCGTGGCAGTAGGGCTCGGCGCGACACCCGACTGACCTGTGCCCCTGGCGGCGCGCGTCCAAAGGAGGAACCATGGCCAGGAGGCCGCGCGAGCGAGAGGGAAGATCCTCCGCGCTCGATCATCTCCATACCGTCACGACGGATGCCCCGTCGGAGTTCGCCCCGTCGAGGTTCGCCGGCCGGCGAACCGTGCCTTCCCTCCGCAGCCGGCTTCTCGCGCGGATTCGTCCGCAGCACACGCGGGAAACCCGCTGCGCGACGATCTCTTCGCTCGGCCTGATCGGCGCCACGCTCGCCGTGCTCTTCGCCGGCGGTGCAGTGCTGTCGGGCGCGAGTGCCGCGCCGAGCACGATCAACGATCCGCTCGCGAACGCCGTGCGTTCGGTGGGCGGCGCACCTTCGTTCGGTCCGTCCGCCGGCATGCACCTCAACGCCGGCTTCGTCGGCATCGCAGCCACGCGCAGCGGCCGCGGCTACTGGGTCGCGGCCTCGGACGGCGGCGTGTTCACCTTCGGGGACGCCCACTTCCAGGGGTCGGCCGGGGCGCGAACCTCGCGGCGCCGATCGTCGGCATCGCGGCGACGCCGTCGGGTCAGGGCTACTGGATGGTCGGCTCCGACGGCGGCGTGTTCACGTTCGGCGACGCCGACTTCCACGGCTCCATGGTCGGCTCGGCTGCGGCGATCGTCGGCATCTCCGCGACGCCGACCGGACGCGGCTACTGGCTCGTCGGCCGTGACGGCGGTGTGTTCGCGTTCGGTGACGCTGCGTTCGAAGGCGCGGCGACGTCGTTCGACCACCACTCGCCGATCGTCGGCATGGCTCCCACCTCGTCCGGCTACGGCTACCTCCTCCTCGCTTCGGACGGCGGCGTCTTCGCCTTCGGTGACGCCCACTTCGACGGCGCGGT
Organism: uncultured Actinomycetes bacterium; assembly: GCA_963761055.1. Lineage (GTDB taxonomy): Bacteria > Actinomycetota > Acidimicrobiia > IMCC26256 > PALSA-610 > PALSA-610. The sequence goes on from CAVXFO010000006.1 coordinate 48,939, forward strand.
GGTCGACGGGCGCCATCTGGCGACGTCGATCACGATCCCGCACGACGGCCGCGGCTACCAGGTTGCGAGCGTCGACGGATCGGTGTTCGGCTTCGGCGGCGCGCCGTCGGCGGCAGCCGGGACCGACCTTCTCGCGGCCCAGCACCCGGTGATCGCGCTCGCCGCCAGCAACGGTGGCGGTGTCTGGCTCGCGACAAGCTTCGTGCCGCCCGCACCTGTCGTGCAGCAGCCGTCGCAGGACGCGTTCCTCAAGTGCACCCGTGCCCACGAATCCGACACGGCCGGTGGGTACCGCGCGGTGAGCCCCGACGGCGTCTACCGGGGCGCCTACCAGTTCCTGCGATCGACGTGGAACAACGTTGCCCGCGCCGCGGGCCGCGCCGACCTCGTCGGCGTCGACCCGGCCGCCGCGTCACCCGCGGACCAGGACCAGATCGCGCTGTTCTTGTTCCAGCACGCCGGTCCGGCTCCGTGGGGTGGTCGTTGTCGGGGTCTTTCCTAGAGGTGCTCGGGGAGCCGCCGAACACGTCGGCGCGGTTCCCGAAAATGTGAGGTAGCGCTGCGATAGGGGCGCCGGAGAGGGCTGAACCTCACCGGCGCCCCTAACGTTGCCGCCATGGTCGATGGCCCTCTCTCTCCCGATCTCGTAATCGGGTCGTTCACCGACCATGGGCCCTGGGTCGTCGACCCCGAGGCGATGACCTGGCGCCGCGACGTGGACCGGCTCCGAAACCAGGCCCGCGCCGAATATCCGCGCTGGATGGTGACGGGCCGGCTCCCTCCGCTCGGCCGCCTCGCCCGCGTCGTCGGACGGGTCGGTTCCGCGCTCGGCCTGTGGGCCGTGGGCGCTCGCCGCAAGGGTCCGCCGTACTCCCGTCGCGATCTCTCCCGGCGCCTTCGCATCGCGTTCGGCCATCTCGGCCCGACCTACATCAAGCTCGGCCAGATCGTGTCCGGCGGCGAGGGTCTGTTCCCGGAGGAGCTGGTCGCCGAGTTCAAGCTCCTGCGCGACCGCGTTCCGCCCGAGCCCTTCGACGCCGTACGCCGGGTCGTGGAGCTCGAGCTCGGACGATCTCTCGACGACGTTTTCGAGTCGTTCGACCGCATCCCGATCGCGGCCGCGTCGATCGCGCAGGTGCACGGGGCCCGGCTGCGGACGGGAGAGGAGGTAGTCGTCAAGGTGCAGCGGCCGCAGATCGCGCGGCTCGTGCGCGAAGACATCGAAGCGATGTCGTGGCTCGCGCCGCACCTGACCGGTCGCATCCCCGTCGCCGCGCTCGCCAATCCACCCGCGCTCATCGAGCTGTTCGCGGAGACGATCGTCGAAGAGCTCGACTTCCGTCTCGAAGCGCAGAACATGCTCGACATCGCGCAGGTCCTCGCCGAGACCGAGCAGCGCGCGACGATCGTGCCCCGACCGCATCCGACGCTCGTGACCCGGCGCGTCCTCGTCATGGAGCGGCTCGACGGCATCCCCTGGGACGACGTGCAGGCGATGCACGCGGCCGGTGTCGACACCGAAGCGGTCTTGCACGCCGGACTCGTCTCGTTCATGGAAGGCGCGATGCTCTACGGCGTCTTCCACGGCGACCTTCACGGCGGCAACCTGATGGTCCGGCCCGACGGTCGCACGGTGTTGATGGACTTCGGTATCACCGGCCGCCTCGACGAGACCAAGCGCATGGCCTTCTTGATGCTGCTGGTCGGCGCGACGAGTGGCGACACGATGTCGCAGCTGGGTGCGTTGCGGGATCTCGGCGCGTTCCCCCCCGACACCGATCTCGAAGCGGTGTTCCGCGACCTCGGTCTCGACCGCACGATCGACCCGACCCAATTGTCGGCCGACGAGCTCGTGCACGAGCTGCAGGACCTGACGAAGAAGCTCCTCGCGTACGGTGCCCGCGCACCCAAGGAGCTGATGCTGTTCGTGAAGAACATGATGTTCCTCGACGGCGCCATCGCCCGGCTCGCGCCCGACCTCGACATCCTGGGCGAGATCCAGGAGGTGCACACCGAGATTGCGATGCGCCACGGTGCCCGGCTCGCGGCCGAGCTGGGGCTCGATCCCGAGGTTGCGAACCAGTTCGACATGGACGCGATCAAATCCGCGATGGGTGTACCCGGCGTCGAGACCCTGACCTACCGCGAGGTCCAGGAACGCCGCGAGACGGTGCGCAAGCGCCTCGAGGAAAAGCGCAAGCGAGCCTGACTCTCCGCGTGCGGATATCTCCGACAGCTGTTGGTAGGGAGATAACCGGATTTCTTCAGGCCGACCAGACGAGGATGTCGCCGTTCCCGGTGAGCAGCGCGGTGCCGGGGAAGACACGCAGGCGCCAGGGCTCGAGGCGCAAGACCGCGAACGAGTCGGAGGTGGGCACGTCCCACGCCGGGACGATCGCGGGGTCGTAGCCGACGGGCGCGGGCGCGTGGACGAACTTGTCCCAGACCGTCGTGCGGGTCGCGTCGTCGAAGTGCCAGATCGCCCGGCATTCGGCGATGCACGTGTCGTGGCTGTCGGTCCAGTAGCTGCACGAGATGTAGGGCGAGTGCCGGAGGTGCGAACGCTTCGTCGGGGTCGGTCCCGTGGCGATCCAGCCGACGAGGTCGTCGCCGTCCCACTCCCACAGCGGGTGCAGGATTCGCGAACGGGGCCGGCCCTGGTGGTCGACGGTCGCGACCGAGCACCACACGATCCGGTGGGCCATCTCGACGAACGCGGGCGCGACCTGCTCGAGTGAGGACATGGCGGGAAAACGTACACTCCGCCTCGTGCAGATGCTCCCGCGGGTCGCGCAGGCGCGATGACCGCGCGCCTGCCCGGGCGCCGGGTGCTGGTTGTCGGCGCGGGAACCCAGCGATCGGCGGATCCCGATGCGCCGATCGGCAATGGGCGCGCGATGTCGGTGCTCGCGGCGCGTGAAGGCGCGGCGGTCGCGTGCGCCGACGTGCACGGTGAAGCCGCGTCCGAGACTGCCCGGCTCATCGACGCGGAGGGTGGACGCGCGGGCGTGATCGTGGGCGACGTGCGCGACGAGGCTGCCTGTGCGCGCGTCGTCGAAGAAGCGGTGCGGTTGCTCGGCGGCCTGGACGGCGTGGTGTGCAACGTCGGCATCGGTCTCGGGCGCGGGCTCGAACGAACATCGGTCGAGCAATGGGACGAGGTGCACGCGGTGAACGTCGCGCGCGCACTTCCTGATTGCTCGCGCGGCACTCCCGGCGATGGCCGACGGTGGTGCGTTCGTGTTCATCTCGTCGGTCGCGGGCTTGAGACCGGGAACCCGGATTCCGTCGTACGACACGACCAAGGCCGCGCTCGCCGGGCTGAGCCGCCATGTCGCGCTCGAGGGCTCTCGGCGCGGCATACGTTCGAACGTCGTCGCGCCGGGATTGATCGACACTCCGCTCGGTCGCCGCGCCACCGAGGGTCGGCCCGGCCGGGGCCGTACGCCCGTGGCCCTGGGCCGGCAGGGAACCGCCTGGGAGGTGGCGGCTCCGGTCGTGTTCCTGCTGAGTGACGAAGCCGGCTACATCACCGGCCAGGTGCTTGCCGTCGACGGGGGCTTGTCGAGCCTCTGACGGCAGGGCTCGTTCGCGCCTACGGTCGGGCCATGAAATTCGTCCGCGACGAAGTCGAATCTGCCTTCCGTACCTACTGGCAACTCGGTGCGGTCAACGAAGACTGGGACGCGTGGTGCGACACGTGCTTCACCGAAGACGTCACCTACATCGAGCACATCCTCGGCAACAAGCAGGGCCGCGAGAACGTGCGCGCGTGGATCAAGCCCACGATGGCCGACTACGGCGAGATCTACACCGCGTACGAGTGGCACATGGTCGGTGACGACGGCCGGGTCGTCGTGTACATGCAAAACCGGCGCGACAACCCCGAGCCCGGTGCGGCACCGATCGACTTTCCCGGCATGACGGTGCTCCAATACGCGGGCAACGGGCAGTTCTCACTGGAGGAGGACTTCTGGTCGTTGACCGAGGGTGGCGCGACCTTCAAGGAGTACGTCGACCAGTGCAAGAAATTCGATCCCGACTTCCGCCACAAGCGCAGTCGTCGCAACTGGGGCAACGGGCCCGAGTGGACGCAGGGCGCCTCTAGCTACGCGGAGTCACCCGGCGCGAACGCGGGCGCGTAACACGCGCGAGCGGGATGGTCCCGGGAGACAACGATGCCTGAAGCACCGCAGATGCAGGCGCTCTCGGAGCGCGTGGGCGAGTGGCTCGCGGGCGCGGCCTTCGAGGGCTACGACCCGCTGGGCTTCACCGGGCTGAAGACCTTCGACCCGCCGCCGGAAGCGTTGATCGGCGCGACCGTCGTCGGTGTCGAGCGGCGCCGCGAAGTACGTGTCGCTCCTGTTCGACAACGACCTGCGCATCATGTTCCATCTCTCCCAGGCCGGCCGGCTCGACTTCGAGCAGCCGCCGAAGAAGACGCGCCCGAAGGGTGCGGTCGTGCGGTGGCGCTTCTCCGACGACCGGGCGATCCTGCTGCGGGAGTTCGGCACCGAGCGCAAGGCCGGCTGGTGGGTGCTCGCGCCCGACGACGATGGTCCGCTCGAAAAGCTCGGTCCCGAGGCGACGAGCGACGAGTTCGCGGAGTGGTTCCGCACCGCGACCGACGGCCGTCGCATCCACACGATCCTGCGCGATCAGCGCACGGTCGCAGGAGTCGGTCGCGGGTACGCCGACGACATCCTCCACCGGGCCAAGCTGTCGCCGTATGCGTCGTTGAAGTCGCTGAAGCCTGACGAGCGCGAACGCATGCTCGCCGCGCTGCACGAGGTGCTCGCCGAGGGCCTCGAGCGCGAACGCTCGCGTACCGGCGGCTTGTCGGCGAACAAGCTCGGGGAGCACTTCACGGTGCACGGAAGGTTCGGGGTGCCGTGCCCGGAGTGCGGGAGCGATCTGAAGCGCGTCTCCTACGAGTCGCACGAGGTCGTGTATTGCCCGACGTGCCAGACGGGCGGCAAGGTGCTCGCCGATCGCCGGCTTTCGCGCCTGGTCAAGTAGCGCGGCTCGGCTACAGCTCGGACCACATCTCCCAGATCGTGATCTCGGTGTCGTCTGCGGTAGCGGTGAGATCGGTGGCCCCGGCCGCGGTCAGGCGGACCGCGTCGCCGGGGGCGAGCGAGCCGGCGTGATCGAGCGTCGCGCCACCGGTCGAGACCATCACGTGGACGAACGGTGCGTCGGGCACCGTGACCTTGGCGCCCGCGCCCAGTGTCGCCACCCAGAGCGTGGCGTCGCGCTGGTGGAGCGCGATGCTCGCTCCCGACTCACGGCCGGAGGCGAGCGGGAAGAGCTCGTTGTGCTGCTTGTCGGCGGCGATGTCGCGCTGCTCGTACCCGGGTTGGATACCGGCGGTGTCGGGTGGGATCCACATCTGCAGCAGCCGGACCGATTCGGTACGACTCGCGTTCTGCTCGGAGTGGCGGATGCCGCGGCCCGCGCTCATGCGCTGCGCGACGCCCGGCGTGATCACGCCGTGGTTGCCCTCACTGTCGCGGTGCTCGAGCGCGCCGTCGAGCACCCACGTGACGATCTCCATGTCGCGGTGCGGATGTGTACCGAAGCCGCCGCCTGCTGCGATGAGGTCGTCGTTGAGGACGCGGAGCAGACCGTGGTGCGTGTTCTTGGGGTCGTAGTGCTCGGAGAAGCTGAAGCTGTGCCACGAGTCGAGCCAGTCGATCTCGGTGTGGAATCGTTCGTGGGCACGCCGGACGTCAACCGTCGACATGTTCGCGACCTCCTCGTGTTACCGCTCGTTAGAAGCGGACGCCGTAGGCGTAGCCGTGTCGGTTGGTGCGGGTGTTGGGGTCGCCGTCGCGCCATTGGTCGGTGACTTTGCCCAAGACGATGACGCCGGTGGGGCAGCGGTCGACGCAGAGTGCGCAGCGGGTGCAGACGTCTTCGTCGACGACGAAGAAGACGTGGTCTTTGGGGTCGTCGCCGGGTTGGTCGGCGTTGACGGCTTCGTCGATGGCGTTGGTGGAGAGCATGTGGATGCATTTCCACGGGCAGATGTCGACGCAGCCTTCGCAGAGGATGCATTCGGCTTGGTCGATGTGGAGGAATTGTTTGGGCTTCACGGCTTGGGTGAGCCATTTGGGGTCGACTTCTTGGAGGACGTACGAGGTCGAGAACTCCGGCATCGGTGGGTTCGCGTCGTTCCTCGCCATGCGCCCAGCATAAACCCGAAATCCGTGTGACAAATCCGCCCGACGCCGCGTTCCCCCTGCTCACCGCACCCGCCTCGCAGCGATTCGTTCGACGAATCGTCGCAAGGGAGAATCGCGCGGTGGTGTCCGCGGGTGGCGCCTGGTGATTCAGGGACCGGCCGAGGCCGCCGCGATTCGCGCTAGTGGTGCACAGCGCCGGTATCGACGGCTTCGAACGCCGAGCCGGGCACGCTCTTCAGCTGGTTCAGGTCGTCGTCGTTCCAGCGAGGGTCGGCGGCGCCGCTGACGTACCACGACGAGCCGTTGTCGGCGACGATCATCCCGTACGTCTTCAGCGCCTGCAGGATCACCAGCGACTCGCCGTGGTAGCCCGCGAGCGAGAACGAAGCCTTCAACCGCAGCCGCAACCCCATCGGGGGGAGCGCCGCGTTCGTCGACGACGAGGCGTAATGGGTGGCCGGGAGGATGTAGCCCCGCTGCGATCGCGACACCGTGAACCGCACGGCATGGTCGATGTGACCGGCCGCCACCTCGTCGTACCGCACGAGGCCCGGCAGGATCGGCAACCCGGCGGCATCGGCCGATGTCCAGCCCGCGGGCCGCAGCGCGTTCGAGCCGAGGTTCCAGTCGACGCCGACGTCGGCATTCCAGTGGTTGCCCTGCCAGAAAGCACGACCGAGCTCGTACAGATGACACGACTGCTGCTGCACCACGAGTACGTGCCGGTCGCCGTCGCTCCCGGTTCCGCCCTCGACCGGGGCGTTGCCCGGGATCGGGAACGGGCCCGGATCACTCTCGTCGCCGTAGGCCGTGTAGGTGATCGGCACCTTGGTCTGGCCCGCGGGAACGACCGCATACGGGATGCCGTACGCGCCGCCGCCCCCGAAGTCGGGATGGAGCTTGGTCTTGCCCGACGCGCTGATGCTCGAGATGAACTGGGCCGAGTCGGGCCGGACCGCCAGCCCGGTGACCTCTTGGTTCCACGGGTTGTCGGCCGGGAGCATCCGGCAGCCGCCGACAGTGGGGCCGGGCGGAGGGTCGATCGGGGGAACTTCGCACGCGGTCGCCAGGACCGCGACCAGACCGGCGGCCACGCCAAGTGCCAAGATGCGTCCCCTCATGGACAACTGCATCGGCCTCGTGCCGTCGCCGACTTGAACCGCCGTACCATCGAGCCGTGACGGTGGCGTTCATTCCCAGCCCGAAGAACGGGATCCTGCACATCGGTCCCGTGCCGCTGCACGCGTACGGTCTGATGCTCGCGATCGGCGTGCTCGTCGCGGCAAAGGTCGCCGAGACGCGTTGGATACGTACCGGACGCGACCCGAAGGAGTTCAGCGCGATCGTGGTCCCCGTCGTGATCGCCGGTGTGATCGGCGCGCGCGTGTACCACCTCTTCACCGGATACAAGTGGAGTGAAGGCGGTGTGATCGGGGCGTTCGAGATCTGGAAGGGCGGGCTGTCGATCTGGGGTGCTGTCGGCGGCGGCCTCATCGCAGTGCTCGTGCTCGCGCGGCGGCGTCACCTCCCGGCGCTCGTGCTCATGGACAGCTGCGCACCCGGAATTGTGCTTGCGCAAGCAATCGGTCGCTTCGGCAACTACTTCAACCAGGAGTTGTTCGGAAGGCCGACGACCCTGCCGTGGGGATTGAAGATCGATCTTGCACACCGTCCGCCAGGCTTCGAGCAATACGCGACCTTCCATCCCACCTTCCTCTACGAGTCGTTGTGGTGCCTGCTCGTGTTCGCAACCATCGTGTTCGTCGAAAGGCGCGCCCGGTCGAAGGGAAACCCTCTGCGGCGAGGCCAGGTCTTCGCTCTGTACGTGGCGATGTACACGTTCGGCCGCATCTGGTTCGAAGCGCTCCGCATCGACGCCGCATCGCGCATCTTCGGCGTCCGATTCAACCTGCTGGTTTCCGCCGCACTGAGTGTGTTCGGCGCGTGCTGGTTCGTCTGGCTCGGACGCCGACCGCAGGCCGAGACACCCGCCGCGCTCGCGGTCGCGGAGCCAACCGTCGCGGTGTCCGACGAGACCGACGCCTGAAGTCGTCTCCGGGAAAACCCCGATAGCCGTCCGTACCTTTGGCCCCTAAGGTGGCCCCCGTGACGACGACTACTCCCCCCCAAACTGCAGTCGCGGCGCGCGCCGTCGCGGCCTCGAAGATCTATGGCTCGGGCGACACGGCGGTGCGTGCGCTCGACTCGATCGACGTCGAGTTCCCGAGCGCCGAGTACACCGCGATCATGGGCCCGTCCGGTTCTGGCAAGTCGACCCTGCTGCACTGCCTCGCAGGCCTCGACTCGTTGACGAACGGGCACGTGTATCTCGGTGACATCGACCTGAGCACGCTCTCCGACAAGGAGCTCACGCGTGTGCGTCGCGATCGCGTCGGGTTCGTCTTCCAGACGTTCAACCTCATCCCGACTCTCACCGCGCTCGAGAACATCACGCTGCCCTCGTCGCTGGCCGGTCACAAGCCCGACCAGGCGTGGCTCGACCGGATCGTCGACACGGTCCGCTTGCGGGATCGGCTCGAGCACCGGCCGTCGGAGTTGTCCGGTGGCCAACAGCAGCGCGTCGCGGTCGCGCGCGCGCTCGTCACCCAGCCCGAGATCATCTTCGCCGACGAACCGACCGGAAACCTCGACTCGCATTCCAGTGCCGAGATCCTCGGTTTCATGCAACGAGCGGTGCAGGAGTTCGGCCAGACCATCGTGATGGTCACGCACGATCCCATCTCCGCGTCGTACTCGAATCGCGTCGTGTTCCTCGCCGACGGTCACATCGTCGACGAGCTACGCGACCCGACCGCCGACGCGGTGCTGGGCAAGATGCGTCACCTCGGAGACGAGTAGTCGATGTGGAAGGTCACTCGTAAAGGGCTCGCGGGCCACAAGCTTCGCTTCTTGCTGACCGCGCTCGCGGTCGTCCTCGGGGTCTCGTTCATCGCCGGAACCCTCGTGCTCACCGCGACGATCCAACAGACGTTCGACGACCTCTTCGCCAACATCAACCGTGGCACCGACGCGGCGGTGCGCTCGGCGAACGTGATCAAGGGCGACTTCGGCAACGACCAGCGCGCCAACGTCCCGGCGTCACTCGTCGACGTGGTCAAACAAACGCCCACGGTCGAGGACGCGGTCGGCAACATCCAGCCCTACGCGCAAGCCGTCGACAACAACGACAAGGCCATCGGCGGCAATGGCCCGCCGACCTTCGGCGTTGGCTGGGACCCGAATCCCAAGCTGAATCAGTTCCACATCGTCGCCGGCCATGAGCCGCAGCAGGCCGACGAGGTCGTCGTCGACAAAGGCACCGCCGACAAGGGTCACTTCCAGGTCGGGCAGAAGGTCACGATCCTGACCACGAAGGCGCCGAAGCAGTACGTACTCACCGGCATCGCCAAGTTCGGCACGGTCGACAGTCTGGCCGGTGCGTCGATCGTCTTGTTCACCCCGGCCGAGGTCCAGCGCGTCGCGGGTGTGCACGACAAGTTCTCCCAGATCTCTGTCGTCGCCAGGCCGGGCGTGTCGCAGAACCAGGTGAAGCAGGACATCCAAACCACGTTGGCCCAGGACAACCAGACCGGTTACCAGGTGATCACCGGGAAGGCGCTCACCAAGGAGAACCAGGACGCCGTCCACAAGGCGCTCGGCTTCATCAGCACCGCGCTGCTGGTGTTCGCGTTCGTCGCGCTGATCGTCGGGATGTTCATCATCTACAACACGTTCTCGATCGTCGTCGCGCAACGCATGCGGGAGATGGCGTTGCTCCGCGCGATCGGCGCGTCGAAGCGCCAGGTCCTCGCGTCGGTCATCGGTGAGTCGGTGGTCGTCGGGATCCTCGCGAGCGCGGTGGGCGTAGTCGCCGGCATCGGGTTATCGATCGGGTTGAAGGCCGTCATGAACGCGGTCGGATTCCAGATTCCCGGAAGCGGTGTCGTGCTGCACCCGAGCGCGGTCGTCATCGGGCTGCTCGTCGGCACGATCGTCACGATCATCTCGGCGGTGGTCCCGGCCCGGCAGGCCGCGCGCGTGCCTCCGATCGCGGCGATGCGGGCCGTCGCACTCGAGCGCCCGATCAACCGCTTCCGGCGCCTGGGCATCGGTGGCCTGATACTCACGCTCGGAATTCTGGCGCTCTTCGCAGGCCTGTTCGGCAACAGTGGGATCTCGCTCGTTGGCATCGGTGCGCTGTTGATGCTCATCGGCGTCTTCGTCGTGTCGCCGCTGTTCGCTCGGCAGCTGGCACGGACGATCGGCGTTCCGCTCACGAAGCTGCGGGGCATCGTCGGCAGCATGTCGCGGGAGAACGCGGCGCGGAACCCGCGCCGCACCGCGACGACGGGCGCGGCCGTGATGATCGCGGTCTCGCTGGTCGGCTTCATCACGATCTTCGCGGCGTCGGCCAATGCGTCGATCGGCTCCGCGATCGATCAGCAGCTGAAGACCGACTACATCGTCACGCTGAAGGGCGGCGGCGGACCGGGTGGAGGTGGGCTGAGCCCGGCGCTGGCGCACAAGATCGCCGCGCTGCCGCAGATTCAGGCTTCCACCCCGATCCGGCTCGGTTCGGCGGCGATCACGGGAGGCAACACGTTCCTCGCCGCGGTCGATCCCGCGGCCGTCGGTGAGCTGTACGACTTTGGCGTGAAGTCGGGCACGATCGCGGCTCTGAGCGCCCCGAACACGATCGCAGTGTCGTCCCGCAAGGCCGACAGCAAGCACCTGAAGGTCGGAAGCATCGTGCCCGCGCGGTTCGTGCAGACGGGCAAGCAGAACTTGAAGGTCGCGTTCATCTACAAGAACAACACGCTCGCGGGCGACTACATCATCTCCTTGACGACGTTCGAGAAGAACTTCGCACCGCAGTTCCAGCTCGACGTGCAGATCTTCGCCAAGCTCAAGCCCGGTGTGAGTGCCGCGCAGGGCCGTGCCGCGATCGAGCCGCTCGTCAAGCCGTATCCGAACGCCGACCTGAAGGACAACGCGCAGTACAAGGCCGATCAGAAGAAGCAGGTCAACCAGGTATTGGTGCTGGTCTACGTGCTCTTGTTCCTTGCCGTGATCATCGCGTTCATCGGAATCGTGAACACGATGACGCTCTCCATCTACGAGCGGACGCGGGAGATCGGCCTCTTGCGCGCAGTCGGCGGTAGTCGCAGTCAGGTGCGCTCGATGGTCCGGTGGGAAGCGGTGATCATCGCCCTGTTCGGAACGGTGCTCGGCATCGCGCTCGCACTGTTCTTCGGGTGGGCGGTCGTCGAAGCACTCCACGACCAGGGCTTCACCAAGTTCTCGGCTGCCCCGACGTCACTGGTCATCATCGTCGTGATCACGGGCGTGGCGACGTTGGGCTGGGCGAGCCTCCCGGCCCGACGAGCCGCCAAGCTCGACGTCCTCAAGGCGGTCAGCCAGGAGTAGCCGGTAACGACGCTTGCTCGCGCAGCTTGGCGTCCTTGTCGCGCACCTGCTGGGTCAGATCGGACTGGAATCGGACCATCGCGGCGCGGAGCTTCTCGTCGCCGTTCCCGAGGATGCGGACGGCCAGGAGACCCGCATTGCGGGAGTTGCCGATCGCCACCGTGGCGACCGGGATGCCCGCCGGCATCTGCACGATCGACAGCAGCGAGTCGAGCCCTTCGAGCTGTTTCAGCGGGACGGGGACCCCGATGACCGGCACCGGCGTCATCGACGCGGTCATGCCCGGGAGATGGGCGGCGCCCCCGGCCCCGGCGATGATCACCTCGAGCCCACGGTCGACCGCGCTCCGGGCGTAGGTGACCATGTCTTCGGGCGTGCGGTGCGCCGACACGATGCGGGCCTCGTAGGCCACGCCGAACTCGTCGAGAACGTCGATCGCGCCCTGCATCACCGGCAGATCCGAATCGCTGCCCATGATCACCCCAACGCGCGGGTTGCCCACACCGTCGACCCTAATGGACACTTGCCCCATGCGTACACGACTGACCGAGATGCTGGGCATCGAGCACCCCGTAATGCTCGCAGGGATGGGCGGCGTCTCGTACCAGCGCGTCGTCGCCGCGGTGTCGGAGGCGGGCGGCTTCGGGACGCTCGGCGCGGCGACGATGTCGTCCGAGCAACTCGACGACGAGATGAGCGGCGTGCGCAAGCTCACCACCAAGCCCTTCGGCGTCGACCTGCTCGCGGCGTTGCCGGAGCGGATGGTCGACGACGCGCACAAGGTGGTGGAAGGCGGAGCCTCGTTGTTCGTCGCCGGGCTCGGCGTTCCGCGTGACGTGATCAAGGTGCTGCACGACGGCAACGTGCTCGTTGCCAGCATGTGCGGCAAGGTGCGGCACACGCTCGCTGCGGTCGAGGCCGGCTGCGACTTCGTCATCGCGCAAGGCACAGAAGCGGGCGGTCATACGGGAACGGTCGCGACGATGCCGCTCGTCCCGCAGATCGTCGACGCGGTCGGGGAGCGCGTGCCCGTGGTCGCCGCGGGCGGCATCTTCGACGGGCGTGGGCTCGCGGCCGCGATCACGCTCGGCGCCGATGGCGTCTGGCTCGGCACCCGGTTCATCGCAACACCGGAGGCGCGGACGGTCTCGGGATACAAGGACGCGCTGTTGCGGGCCCACGAAGACGACACGGTGATCAGTCGCGGCTTCACCGGCAAGACGCTGCGGGCGCTGCGCAACCAGTGGACGCAGCACATCGAGCAGCACCCGGAGGAGCTGAGCAAGTTCCCCGAGCAGATGGGCAAAGCGGTCGCCGCCAACGCGCTCCACCTCGGTGGTGACGAGAACACCTCGGTTGATCGCGAGAAGGAGTGCTACCCGTCGGGTCAGGGCGTCGGCGCCATCGATGCGCTCGTCCCCGCGGGAGATCTGGTTCGCCGGATCGTCGACCAAGCCGAGCACGCCCTGGCCCGAGCGGCCCGCACGGTTGTGCTTTAGCACCTGGCTTGCTGAGAGGCTCGCCGGCGCTCGCGATGTGAGGCTGCGCCAAGTGCGGCGAGTTCGCGGGCGCTCGTGCTTCGCCCATCGCTTTCGCTCACGGCGACGTGCGACTGGGGAAAGTCTGGAGCTTCCCCCTACAACCCTGCTTTGGCACTTTCTTCGGCGAGGTCGTGCTCGTACATCATCTGGACGAGCTCGGTGAAGCTGACGCGGGGTTTCCAGCCGAGCTTCTTGTGGGCCTTCGACGCGTCGCCGATCAGCAGGTCGACCTCGGCCGGACGGTAGAAGCGCTGGTCCTGTTTGACGTACGACGACCAGTCGTCGATGCCCGCGTGCTTGAACGAGACGTCGAGGAGCTCACGGATCGTGTGGGTCTCGCCCGTCGCGATCACGTAGTCGTCGGGCTCGTCCTGTTGGAGCATCATCCACATCGCTTCGACGTAGTCGCCCGCGTAACCCCAGTCGCGCGACGAGTCGATGTTGCCCATGGTGATCCCATCCTGCAGACCGAGCTTGATGCGCGCGACAGAGTTCGTCACCTTGCGCGTCACGAACTCGAGACCGCGCTTGGGTCCCTCGTGGTTGAAGAGGATGCCGCTGCTCGCGTGGATGCCGTAGGCCTCGCGGTAGTTGAGCGTCGTGTAGTGACCGAAGACCTTTGCGACGCCGTACGGCGAGCGCGGGTGGAACGGCGTCACCTCAGTCTGCGGAGTCTGCTGCACCTTGCCGAACATCTCCGACGACGACGCCTGGTAGAACCGGATCGGATTGTTCTCGGTCCCGCCGACGATGCGCACCGCTTCGAGCATGCGCAGCACGCCGATCCCGGTGATCTCCGCGGTGAGCTCGGCCTGCTTGAACGAGAGCTGCACGAAGCTGATGGCGCCGAGGTTGTAGACCTCGTCCGGCTGTACCTGCTCCATGACGCCGATGAGCGACGAGAGGTCGCGGAGGTCGCCTTCGACGAACTCGAGCGCAGGGTTCTCGCTCTGGACCATCTCGATCTTGGGGTTCGCCTGTCCGTGCACCAGGCCGAAGACTTGGTAACCCTTGGTCTGCAGGAATTGCGAAAGGTGGCGACCGTCTTGACCGGTGATGCCGGTGATCAGCGCGCGCTTCATGGGTGCAACTCCTCGGCGGCGGCGCCGCCCGTGTTCGGAGGGTTGATGGTCACGACATCGATTGTCACGGCAACGAATTTCACCGCGAGGACGCTAGTCGCGCCCGGGCGAATACTCAGGGTCCAACTGGCGTAGAAATTCGCGGCAGCGGTCGGCTTCCTCGCGTTCGCCGATCGCTTCTGCGGCGCTGCGCAGTCCGTCGAGCGCCCGCAGGAAGCCTCGATTCGTCTCGTTGCGCCAGCGGACGTAGCCCGAGCCGCGCCAACCGGACTGGCGGAGACGGTCGAGCCCGCGGTGATACCCGACCCGGAAGTACGCGTAGGCCTCGACGTCGTCGCGGCCCAACCGGCCGAGTTGTGCCCACGCGTCGAGGAAACGCGGCCAGCGCGCGCAGACGTCGGCTACGGCGTCGCGCCGGCCGTCCACCTGCGCGAGGGCGGCGCGGAGCGCTTCGAGCGAGTCGTCGGGCTCCGGATCCAGAACTGTGTCGGGTGGTCCGGACGGCGAGAGGTGTACGTCGGTCATCGCGAGGGATCGTACGGGATGGGTGGCCGGTATCTTGACGGGTATGGCCGACACCGAGGCGGCAGCCCAGGACACGACTGCAACCACGAAATCCGAGAAGCCGAAGCCGCCGACGCGCCTGGTGCTCGTCCGCCACGCAGTGACCGCGCAGACCGGCCCGCTCCTGTCGGGACGCATGCCGGGGATCAACCTGTCGGAGAAGGGCATCGGCCAGGCCGAGGCGACCGCGCAGCGCCTGGCGAAGCTGCCGATCGCCGCGGTGTACGCGAGCCCGATCGAGCGCACCACCCAGACCGCGCAGCAGATTGCCGCGCCCCACCCACTCGAGGTGCGGCCGCTGCCGGGCGTCATCGAAGCCGATTACGGCGACTGGACCGGCGGGAAGATCGCCGACCTCGCCAAGACCGAGGAGTGGAAGGTCGTACAGGTCGCCCCGTCGCGCGCGGTTTCCGAACGGCGAGTCGATCACCGAGATGCAGGCCCGCACCGTTGCCGCCCTCGACGCGATCGTCGCGCAGCACCCGCACCAGACGGTCGTCGTCGTGAGTCACGCCGACCCGATCAAGTCGGCGATCGCGCACTACAGCGGCACGCACCTCGACTTGTTTCAACGCGTGCACGTGTCGCCCGCGTCGGTGACCGTGTTCGAGTTCCACTCGTACGGCGTGATGATGGTGAAGTGCAACGACACCGGCGGCCTCGACGATCTGCTGCCCGAACCCGAACCTGAAGTCGCTCCGACGGACGGAGGTGCAACATGAACGATTTCATCGAGTTCGATCCCGTCGACGACATCGCCGCCGGCGCATTCGGTCGCCCGGGCGCACGCACCTTCGTCATCCAGGCCCGGAAGGGTTCAGCCGTGCTCTCGGTGCTGGTCGAGAAGGAGCAGGTGCGCCTGCTCGCGCTCGAGGCCGCGCAGTTCCTCGACGGCATCGCGGCCGACGAGCCCGAGGAGCTTCCGGGTGCGCTCGAGATCGGTGGCGGCGCCGTGGCCGAGATCGACCCGCTCTTCCGGGCCCGGTTGATCGGGATCGGGTACGACCCCGAACGCAAGCTGGTGCTCATCGAGTTGCGTGAACAAGCCGCCGACGAGGACGACGAGGATCCGCCGCCGCCGCCCGACGAGGCCGAGGGCCGTATCGCCCGGCTCTACGCGACGCGCGCGCAGATCCGGGTGATGATGCGCAACGGTGTAACCGCGGTCGAGGGAGGCCGGCCCAAGTGCCAGCTGTGCGACTTCCCGATGGACCCGGATGGCCATATCTGTCCGCGCTGGAACTGACGAGCCGAACCGATGGACCTGTCCGAGGATCGGCAACACGAGATCCTGCGCGGCGGTGACGTCGACGTGCTCGGGCGGATGCCGTGGTCGTCGAACGCGACCTTCCTCGTGAATCTCTCCGACGGCGACGACGAGATGCTGGCGATCTACAAGCCTCAGCGGGGCGAGCGGCCGCTCTGGGATTTCCCGCGCGGCACGTTGTGTCACCGCGAGGTCGCGGCGTTCGAGGTGTCGGACGCGCTCGGTTGGGACATCGTCCCCGACACCGCGCTCCGCGACGGACCGGCCGGGATAGGGATGATGCAGCGCTTCGTCGAGCACGATCCCGAAGAGCACTATTTCACGTTGCTCGAGGAGCACGGGCACGCGTTCCGGCGCATGGCCGCGTTCGACGTTGTGATCAACAACACCGATCGCAAGGGCGGCCACTGCCTGCGCGCGCTCGCGAGCGGGCGGATCTTCGGTATCGACCACGGCGTGTCGTTCCATACGCAATGGAAGCTCCGGACGGTCATCTGGGACTTCGGTGGTGAGCCGATCCCGGCCGACGTGTGTGCCGACCTCCACCGGTTCGCAGCGCATTTGCGCGCCGGCGCCGTCGGCGAGCATCTCATCGACACGCTCGACCGCTTCGAGCTCGACGCGCTGTACGCCCGCATGGACCACATCCTCGCGAGCGGCGCGTATCCCGAGGCCGACAACGACTACCACTGTTACCCCTGGCCGATGATCTGAGGCTCCGGCCCCTTCTCGTACCGGCGGCGCGAAGAGCGTGTGTGGCGCAGTTCAGGGCGGTGAGAAGCGCGCGCACGATGCCATCACGATGGCGCGGTGATCGCCGCGACGGGGTCGCGGAAGAAGCTGGAACGAGACAGGACGACGTCGGCGCCGGCCGCGCGCGCCGCGTCAGCCGCGTCGTCTTCGACGTGCGGTCCGTAGCAGACGATACGGATGCCCGGTGTCTCGGCCCGGATCTCCGCGACCATCTGCGCGCGGCGGGAGATGTCGACGATCACGACGTCGGCCCTGCCGTCGAGCATGAACGTGACGCCGGGGATGGCGGCGCTGATGCGCGACCGATCCATCAGGTCGGTCACGAGTGCGCAGACGCGCACCGTCTACGCCGGTGCCGGCTTCGGCGGGAGCGGCGGCACCATCCCGGGCGCGGCCAACGCGAACTCGGGCCAGCGCTTGCGCGACCGCCGCGACAGCTTGTGCATCAGTGCGATCGCGTCGGGGTCGTCGTCGCCGGGCCGGGTCTCGATGACGCCGTCGGCGAGCATCCGCTCCATGAGGTCGCGGCCCGCGTCGGTACGCACGATCGTGAGCGTCCAGTCGTTGTACTTGCCGATGCCGCCGGTGGAGATGTCGGCGTGCTCGGCCGCGAAATCGGGGCACATCTTGCAGCCCTCACGCGTCCATTGGTGACACTCCTTCAGCGGCACCTCGTGGTAGTCGCCGTTGTGCATCCAGATCTGGAACACGCCCTTGATGTTCATCTTCTTGATGTTGGCCTTCTCGAGGCCGTACTTCGCTTCGAACAGCTCTTCGAAGATCGCGTCGTCGAACGTCTTCGAGCACAGCAGGCCGATACTCAACGCGAGCTTGCGTGCGACCTTGCCGGCCTTGCGCTGCTTCATGACGGGAGGGATCGACGACTGGCACGACATTCCGACGAGCGCGATCCGTTCGTCTTCCTTTTCGAGGTCCATGTACGCGAGCGTGTTGGCCGAGTACGTGTAGCGGCTCCCGGCCGAGACGACGATGTCGTCGCGGGTGCGCGCAACCCCCGGGATTGCCTTCCAGGTGGAGCCGTCGCCCTCGAGATACGAGACGAGAGCGGCATCGATGATGTCGTGCTCGAGCGCGTAGACGAGCATCGCCGAGACCAGTCCGCCGTCCTGGCCGACCTCGTGCAGCTCGGGGTCGGCGGCACGCGCCAGGCAGATGTCCTTGAAGATGCCGCTCAGCTCCTCGGTCTCCCGGGGCCGACCGAACATGAAGTTGTCGATGTCGGGCTCCCACGCCCGAAAACGGGGGCAGGCGCGCGTGCACGAGGTGCAGGCCTTGTCGCCGTGGCTGCAGTCGCCGGGTCCGCCGAACTCCTCGATCTGGAGCGGCTTGTAGACGCCTTCTTTGTCGTCGTAGCCGAGCACATCGTGCGGGCACGCGATCACGCAGCCCGCGCAACCGGTGCACAGTCCCGACGTGACGACCTCCGAATAGAGGTGCTTCCACGAGAAGGTCCAGCGTTCCTTCTTCTCGGCCTGCGGTTCCGTCTCGACCATCGCGCGGAGTCTAGGGGAGCCGATCGCGCCGTCTCCCGGCCGTCATCCGAAGCACGGGAAGAACAACGAGAACAGGCTCCGGGACCGCGAGTGGCAAACCCAGACGTTGTTCGAGCCGGTCGACGCGACCGAAGCGTCGGACGTGGTGTATTGCGCCGTCACCGCGAAGTGGTGTGTACCGCTCGACAGGCCGGAGAAGAGTGCCGCGCGCGCCGTTCCCGCCACCGTCACGGCGGGACCGCCGGCCGAGTCGGTCACGCGGTACGAGGCGACGGAGTCACCGGGGCGCGGCACCGCGCGCTCCCACCACACCAGCGCGTACTGCCCGAGGGCGAAGGCGTGCACGTTCGTCGCGGCGCCGTCGGAGGCGATCGGGCGGCACGGCTCACCGCGTAGCGAGCCGCACGCGGGGTAGGCAGCCGGGATGCCGGCGGGCGGGTTCGGGATCACCGGCAACACGACCGCGGACCGGTGGTCGAAGGAATGTGCGACGTCGTTGACGACCGTGCCGTTCGCCGGGAGGTCGGCGAAGGCCCAGAACGGGCGGTTTCCGCCGGGTGCCTCGACGGAGATCCGGATGCGCGACCCGGCGCGGAAGATGTGCGCGAACGGGAAGAGGGCCACCCGGGCCGACACGAACTGACCCTTCGGCAGCGGCTTGGCGCTCGCGGAGGTGTCGGGGTGCACGGGCTGCAATGCCGTCGACGACGGATCGAGTGCGCGGTGCGACGCCCGCAGCCAGCCGTTCTGCACGTACACCTCCTGGCCGTCCGGGCGTAGCTCGGTCAGGGTCACCTCGACGTCGGTGTCCGGGGCGGTGGAGCGCAGCCAGAGGTTGACGCTGCCGGGCCCGGCCATCACGGTGGTCTTGCTCAGCGGGGCGCTGTCGAACGCGAGCGCTTTGCCGAGCGGCAGGACGCGCCAGTCGAAGTCGGGGTGCGCGGCCCAGATTGCCGACGTGCTGCCGTGGAAGTCGGTTGCGGGCTTGGCGGCCGGGTCGTAGACGTACGACGTGTACCCGTTGCCGGCGCTGTCGGGGATGAAGGCGGGCCTCGACGCGAGCTTCTGGTCGGGCTGGAAGTACCAGGCCGTCGGCTTCGCGTTCGGCGGCGGCCACGACGGGAAGCTCATCGAGTAGTCGCCGAACGGTGCGCCGAGATTGGTGGGGTCGCCCACGCCGTTGTCGAACAGCACGCGCACCGGCGGTTCCGCCTGGTACTTCGCGAGCTGCGACGCGTAGCTCTGGGAGTTGTCGAAGCGATCGGGTGGCAGCTGCACACCCGTGATGCCGGTCGCGGTCTGGAAGACGACGGGCGCGAGGAGGCGGACCGTCGGCGACACGTGCGGGACACGCCCCGCGACGTAGAACTCGAGGAACTCGTACCAGCGGTCGAGCTCGGCGACGAGAGAGTCGACGTGGGTGCCGTTGGTGGCGAACAACTTCAGCGAGCCCTTCGGGACGCCGGTGAGGTTCGGCCAGATCAACGACGACTGTCCGCCGGTCTGCTCGTCCTGCCAGGCGCCGCCCATGAACACGGGGACGTCGATCTTCGGTGCGAGGAGCGCGGGCGAGATCGCGTCGGCCGGGCCGACCGGCTCACGGTAGAGGTGTGCGTCGAACACGGCGACCAGGCTGTTGTTCTGGTGGCGCAGCAGCTGGTTCTCCGCGCACTGCTGCCCGTTCGCACCGCCGCCGTTCACGACGCCCTGCTCCCAGCCCTGTCCGTAGGGCTTGGCGTTGTCGTCGCGTTCCTGGGCCCATTCGCGCGGGAACCCGACGTTCGGGACACCACCCGGATCGGCCAGGCTGCGGTACGTGTCGGCCACGACCGACAGCGCCGCGATCGCGGCGAGGTGCGGCGGCCGCGTCGGCGCGACGAACGTCTGCGCGATGCCCGGGTAGGAGATGCCGACCATGCCCGGTTTGTGGTTCAGCACCCACGGCTGGGCGGCGACCGCCTCGACGACGTCGTAGCCGTCGAGGCCCTGGAGCGTTTCGAAGAAGTCGAACGCGCCTCCGGAGCAGCCGGTGCCGCGGATGTTGACGCCGACGGTCGCGTAGCCGAGCAGCTGCGCGATCTGCGTGCTCGGCTGCGGTGAGCCCGGATGCGACGGGTCGTAGCCGGAGTACTCGATGACGGTCGGGTACGGCCCGGCGCTCTCGGGGCCGGGCAGGGTGACCTCCGCGCTCAGCTTCGTGCCGTCGCGGGTCGTGATGTATTGGAAGCCGTTGACGAGATGTTGGGAGCTGTACAACGTCGCCGGGGGTACGACGGCCGGCGTCGTCACCTGGAGGGGTGCCGACTCCTGGCCGCCGTCGGTGACCGTGTACCCGTTGCCGGCCGGGACGGTCCGGAACAACAGGCTTCCGAGATCGTCGACCGTGCCCGTGGCGACGGTGCTGTGCGCGGCATCGCGCAGGGTCAGGACGTCACCGGTGGGCGCGTGCGTGACGTAGACCTGGTTCACGCTCCCGTGCGATTGAAACGAAGCAAGCGTCGTGGCGTGGGCCGCCTGCGGCGCCGGACCGAGTGCCAGCGCAGCGACCAGCCCTGCGAGCGCGACCGGAGTGAACTTCCGTGTTTTCCCCATAGTGCCGGGGAGCGTAAGCGAGGAGGCCGGCCCCTTGCACGTCGATACCCCTGGGGGGTATTGTACCGGCATGCCCGGATACACCGACAAGAAGGCAGCGGTGCAGCAGCGACTGCGCCGGGTCGAGGGCCAAGTGCGCGGCGTGCAGCGCATGGTCGGCGACGACGCGTACTGCGTCGACGTCCTGACCCAGATCGCGGCGGCCACCAAAGCGCTGCAGGCCGTCGCGCTCGAACTGCTCGACCAGCACCTCTCCCACTGCGTCGCCGACGCGATAGGAGAGGGCGGCGCTGCCGCCGAGGAGAAGATCGCAGAAGCATCGGCCGCGATCGCTCGACTGGTCCGGTCGTGACGGTGGTCCGGTCGTGAACGCGCTGATCGCGGTCGTATCGGCCCGCGATGTCTGGGACTCGTTGCGCGAGGCGTTCTTCATGTTCTGGGAGACGCTCTGGGGGCTCATCCTGGGGTTCACTCTGTCGGGCGCGGTGCAGGCCTTCGTGTCGAAGCGCCGGATGCAGCGGGTCATGGGCGACCACTCACCCGCAGCAGTGGCGCGGGCGTCAGGTTTCGGGATGGTCTCGTCGAGTTGCTCGTACGCGGCGACGGCGATGTCGAAGTCGCTCTTCCAAAAGGGCGCCGACTTCACCTCGGCGATGATCTTCATGTTCGCGTCGACGAACCTCGTCATCGAGCTCGGCGTCGTGCTCTTGGTGTTGATGGGCTGGCAGTTCGCGGTCGCGGAGTTCGTCGGCGGTCCGATCATGATCGTGGCGCTGGCGTTGGTGGGCGGCTTCGTCTTCTCGCCGCGTCTCGTCCGGACCGCGCGCGCTCGCCTCGCCTCGTCCACGGCCGACGTCTGCGAGCACGCGGACGATACCGACGACAGCGACGACGACGTGTCGTCGATCAGGACACGCGCCGGCTGGAGCGACGCCGCCGGCTTTGCGATATCCGACATCAACATGCTGCGGCGCGAGCTCGTCATCGGTTACCTCGTGGCGGGGTTCCTCACGATGCTCGTCCCGGTCGAGTGGTGGAACGACCTGTTCCTGCACGGCCACGGCGTTTGGACCACGCTCGAGAACGCGGTGCTGGGTCCGTTCATCGCGGTCATCAGCTTCGTGTGCTCGATCGGCAACGTCCCGATGGCGGCCGCGCTCTGGCACGGCGGCATCGGGTTCGGCGGAGTCGTCAGCTTCATCTTCGGCGACCTCATCACGATCCCGTTACTGCTCATCTACCGGAAGTACTACGGCAACCGGCTCACCCTGCGGATCTTCGCGACGTTCTACGCGGTCATGGTGGTGGCGGGTCTCGCGGTCGAGGGGCTGTTCCAGCTGACCGGGATGATCCCGACGAATCGGCCCGAGGCGGTCGTGCCGGATCGATTCGCGTGGAACTACACGACGTTCTTGAATCTCGCGTTCCTGGCGGTGCTCGGTGTGTTGTTCTGGCTCGCCCGAACTCGACGCGACGCGGCCGGTACCGGCCGTTTCGCGATCGACCCCACGTGCGGGATGCAGGTGGAGAAGGCGAGCGCGCCGGCTCATCTCGTCCACGGCGGCGCCGAGATCTGGTTCTGCGGCGACGGGTGCCGAGACCGATTCGTGGAGACGCACGAAATCGGGGGGCTCCAGGCTCGGTAGCCTTGACGTGCGATGAGCAAGATCGTCGACATCCTCGCGGCCGGGCCGAGCCACTCGTTCGAGTTCTTCCCTCCGAAGACACCCGCGGCCGAACTCCAGCTGGAGGAGACGATCCGCGAGCTGGAGCCTTTGCAACCCACGTTCGTGTCGGTCACCTACGGCGCCGGCGGATCGACCCGGGAGATGACGCACGACATCGTCACCCGCATCAACCGGGATACGTCGCTCACCGCGATGGCGCACCTCACCTGCGCGGCGCACACACGCGGAGAGTTGACCGACATCGTCTCGCGCTACCGCGACGCGGGGATCGCCAACATCCTCGCTCTGCGCGGTGACCCGCCCAAGGACCTGAACCTGCCGCCCGGCGATCTCGCGCACGCCACCGACCTCATCGACCTGGTGCGCGGCGTCGGCGACTTCTCCGTCGGCGTCGCCGTGCATCCCGAGGGTCACCCGGCTTCGACCGATCGCACGACCGACCGGCGCCGACAGGCCGAGAAGCTCGCAGCAGCCGATTTCGGCGTCTCCCAGTTCTTCTTCGAGGCCGGTGTCTGGTTCGAGTTCCTCGACGATCTGCGCGAGCAGGGAGTCACCACGCGCGTAATCCCGGGCATCATGCCGGTGCTCAACGTGAAGTCGGTGAAGCGCATGGCCGAGATGTCGGGTGCCGCGTTCCCGGCATGGCTCGAACAGCGGCTGCGCGCGGTCGAGGACGACGAGGACGCGATGCGCAAGGTTGGCATCGAGGCCACGACGCAGCTGTGCCGTGACCTCATGGCCGGCGGCGTCGACTCCTTCCACTTCTACACGCTGAATCGATCGTCGGCGACCCGCGAGATCTACTCGAACCTCGGCTTCGCCTGATCCGCCGCTTGGGCCACGGTCCGGGGACCGACCGGGGCGGATGCGGCATGATGGGCCCTCGAGTAACCGGGGGGTTGGAATGCACAGGTCCAGGCGATGGCTGATCGCGGTCGCGTTGGCGGTCACGGTGGTGGCGGCGGGTTGCGGGTCGAGTAGCTCTTCGAACAAGTCGGGAGGCCCCGCGAGCAGCGGCCGGACGCTCGCCGTCCCGGGCGACTACCCGACCATCCAGGCGGCAGTCGACGCCTCGAAGCCGGGTGACCTCGTCCTCGTCGCCAAGGGCGTCTACCACGAGGCCGTCGACGTCAGCGCCGACGCGAAGAAGCAGACGAACCCGCACGACATCACGATCCGCGGGGTCGACCGCAACGACGTGGTCCTCGATGGACAGTTCAAGCTCGAGAACGGCATCCGTGTGCTCGGTGCGGCCGGCATCGTCGTGGAGAACATGACGGCGCGTAACTACTTGAGCAACGGTTTCTTCTGGACGGGCGCGACGCGCTACCGCGGCTCGTATCTGACCGCGTACCGCAACGGCGACTACGGCATCTACAGCGTCGACAGTTACACCGGCCAGTTCGACCACGACTACGCGTCGGGGAGCCCGGACGCCGGCTTCTACATCGGTGCGTGCTTCCGCTGCGACGCGGTGATCTCCAACGTCGTCTCAGAGTACAACGGGCTCGGGTACTCCGGTACGAACTCGGGTGGCGGCCTCTACATCGTGAACTCCGAGTTCGCGCACAACCGTGCGGGTGTGGTGCCGAACTCGGGCTCGTACGAGCTGTGCTATCCGAGCCGCGAGACGGTCGTCGCCGGAAACCTGGTGCACGACAACGACTACACGGCCGGCGGTGGCATCTCCGCGTCGCTGCTCGCGCAGGGCAACGGCATCCTCCTGCCGGGCGCGGTCAAGGCGCTCGTGCAGCACAACCTCGTCTACAACCAGTCGCGCACCGGCATCGGTCTCGTACCGTTCCCCGAAGCCGACGCGAACGATGTCCCGCCCGCGCCTTCGGCGTGGGGAGATCCCTGCTCGGCGCATCACGAGCCGGGCACCGGCGTTCCCGCGAAGCAGTGCCAGAAGGTCTCGGTCATCGGCCCCGGCTGCGTCATCCTCTGGGACGCACGGGACAACAAGGTCGAGGACAACACGGTCTCGAACTCCGGTCTCGTCGACATCGGAGAGGCCACGATCGACCTGACGAACAGCGGCATCACGACGGAGAAGCTCGGCAACTGTTTCTCGGGTAACAAGGTGACCACGACGTCGCCGGCGAACGTCGAGGCGCTCGCGCCGTGCAGCGGCCAGCCGACCGCGACCGACTGGACGAAGAACACTCTTGATCTCCTCAAGCTGATGGGCGACACGCCGTCGGCGCCGCCGAAGACCGCGTACCGCAAGACGCCGGTGCCGGGACCTCAGCAGAACATGCCCGACGCGACCGCCGCCGCGCCGATCTTCGCGAAGCCCATGACGGTCGACCTCTCGAGCATCACGACGCCGACCAAGCACGCGTGAGCACGACGGAGCACGAACGCCTCGGCGGCATGCAGCCTGTCGTCGCGTTCGCGTTCGCCTTGGCGACCGTGGTCGCGCTCGGCGGCGGCATAGTCGCGACGCGCGGTGCCGCGAACGGTGGCGCGGGTGTCGCGCCGGCGCCCGCGCCGGTGAGCGTCGGGGCGCCGCCGCGGTGGGCCGACGGCCGGGTCGCGGTGCCCACTCGCTACACCGGACCGCAGGGCATCGTCGGCCAGTTCGTCGCCAAGTGCCTGTACTCGCACTCCGCACCCGACGACCCGATCGTGTGGCCGGGGCGACCCGGTCGTTCACACTTGCACGACTTCTACGGCGCGACCGGGACGAACGCGGGCTCGACCGCGGCGGACGCTGGCCGGGTCGGGCAGCACCTGCGACAAGCCCGGCGACGACGCGGCGTACTGGCAGCCGGCGCTGTACGACCACGGCGTCGCGGTCGTGCCCTTGGAGGCGCACGCCTACTACCGCGCCTCGCCGGGTGTGAACCCGGCTGACGTGAGGCCGTTCCCGTTCGGCCTCGCGCTCATCGCGGGCGACCCCACTGCGACCCGGCCCCCGGCCGGCGAGGCCGCGGGATGGACATGTGGCGTGCGAACCGCGTTGGACGAGACCCCTCCCGCGTGCGACTCCACGGCACTGCTCCATCTCGTGCTGACGTTTCCCGACTGCTGGGACGGTGTGAACACCGACACGCCCGATCACCGGGCCCAGGCCACGTACTCCGAACACGGGCGCTGCCCGGCCACGCACCCGGTGCACATCCCGCAGCTCACCCTGACCGTGACGTTCCCCACCTGGGGCGCCGGCCACGATCTACGGCTGGCGTCGGGGTCGATCTACTCCGTGCACGGGGATTTCCTGAACGCGTGGAACCCGGCCGCACTCCAACGCGAGATCGATCACTGCTTGCGCAACGACGTGATGTGCGATGTCGCATCCGACCGGGAGCAGGTCCCGCCCTTCTTCACCCAGTAACGGTCACGGAACGACGAGCAGCGAGCCACGCATACCGGCTGTCGCGCTGCCGTGCAGTGAGCAATAGAAGTCGTAGGTGCCGACCTTGTCGAACGTGACCGGCACCTTTGCGCCGGGCGCGAACGCGTCGGTACCGATGTCGTGAAACGACCCGCCGACGGAGATCACGTTGTGCTGGTTCCGGCCGGCATTCTCGAAGACCACCGTGGTTCCGGCGCTGATCTTCGTGTATTGGGGCGTGAACAGGTCGTCGCGCGCGTCGATGGTGACGGTGCGCGCCGCCGTCTTGTCGGTGTAGCTCGCGGGGTCGACAGTCGAGCCCGGCGTGGACGCGCTCTTGCCTGAGCTCGAGCCACAAGCCGGGACGAAGAGCAGGGCGACAACGAGGCTGAGGACGGCCCGGACGCGCATCGCGGGGAGGCTAACGAAGGCATCGGCGCCGACTCGGAATCCCCGCATCGGAACGAACCGAGCGGTCGGAGACCGATCGACAAGATCCGCCTCGGACGCGCTCGTTCGATGGCGGAGCGCCTGCGAGAGCTTTCAAACCCTCCAGAGGAGTTCGAGCGCTTAGTTGACCTGGTCTTTCGGTGATGCCCCGGGCTTCGGGGGCGGTCTCGCCGGCGTGCGAGGCGCGAGCCCGCGGCCGCGACTTCGATCCGCGAGATCCCCTCGGGCAGACTGTCGATCATGCGGCTCCGTCGACGTCCGCGACTTCGCGCGGTGGGCAGCCTTGTGTCGGCGGTTGTCCTGATCGCATGTAGCGGAGCACACGGTTCGAGCGACGCGAGCGGTGCCCGCGGGGCCGGCGTAGCGGGTCGAGTTGCCACGTTGCAGGGCACCAGCGCGGGCTACGAGGTTCCTACGCTACTTAGCGCCGCCCCGGGTGGCGCATTGATCGCCGCACGCGACGCGAAGTCGCAGGCGCAACGACTCGGTGCGGCCAGTGCGTGGCAGATGCTGTATCACTCGACCGATCTATCCGGTCACGACAGCGCGGTGAGCGGGCTTGTTCTCGTTCCGCCCGGACCCCAGCCCGCGCACGGATGGCCGGTCGTCGCGTGGGCGCACGGCACGACCGGCCTCGCCGATCGGTGCGCACCGTCGATCGCCCCTGAGCTCGGCGGCGATGCAAGCGCGGTCCGTGAAGTGCGCGCGTTGCTGGCACGAAGTTGGGCGGTGGTAGCGAGTGACTATCCCGGGCTTGGCACGCCCGGCGTCCACACCTATCTCATCGGACAGGCCGACGCGAGGGCGGTCATCGACAGCGTCACCGCCGCTCATCTGTTGCTCGGCCAACGCGTCTCGGCTTCATGGATCACCGTCGGGCACTCAGAGGGCGGTCAAACGGCCCTGTTCGTCGCGCAAACCGCCGAACAACGCGCACCCCAATGGAACTTCCTCGGTACGGTCGCGCTCGCTCCCGCGTCGACGCTCGAGGCGCTCATCCCGCTCGCCGAGGCCACCCACGATCCCGTCGAACAGGCATACCTCATCTACGCGCTGGAGGGCCTGAGCGCGGTCGATACTCGCCTTCACGTCGAACAACTCCTCACACCACAAGCCCGTCCCGTCCTCGCCGACACGACGAACGGCTGCATCGACGAAATCACCAACGACCTCACGCGCCGGCGCCTCGACCACCTCCTCGACGTGAACGCGGCGACGAGAGCTCGTCTCAACATCGAGCTCGGCCACTACGACGACCCCGACCAAAAACGGGCCGACACGCCGATCCTGATCGCACAGGGCACCGCCGACAACGACGTGCCGCGAGGCGCAACCGACGGGCTCGCGTCACGGTTGTGCACACTCGGCGACCGTGTCGAATACCGGCTCTTCCCTGGCCTCGACCACAACAACCTCGTCGCCGGCTCCCTCAGCCTCGTCGGCACCTGGATCACCACACGCCTCGACAACCAGACCGCGTCGACCACCTGCAAACCGAAGCCCTGACAGCCAAGACGATGGTTAGGACCTCTGTGGCGCTGCGTGTGAACGCCCCTCCACGTCCCTGAATACCAGGCGCGCTGACAGATCTAATCGCCATATCTGAGCCGATCTGGCGCTAGCGGCGGGGCATGATGTTGGCCGTGCAGCGGCTCGTCTTGGTCAGCGGATGGACCGGCGCGGGGAAGTCCACAGTCGCCAACGCGATCGCAACCGACCTGGAGTGCGCAGTTGGGAGCTTTGATTGGCTGATGTCCGCGCTGCGACCGATCGACGAGGTGTGGAGAGTCGTCGAACTGCCGGTTGAACGGCAACGAGCCGTCGGCTGGTCCCTGTTGAGTCGGCTGGCGGAACAAGAACTTCGCCGCGGTCGCGATCTCGTGCTTGATCTCGTAGCCCGGGAGTCGCCGCGGCAGGAGTGGAGTGTGTTGGCGGATCGCTACGGTGTCCGCTTCAGTGTCGTCGAGTGCGTCTGTTCCGACATCGAAGTGCATCGGTCGCGCGTCGAGGGGCGATCCCGCGACATACCCGGCTGGTACGAGCTGACATGGTCGCGGGTCGGAACGCGGTCGCAGGAACTACGAACCGCTTCGGGAACCCAAGTTGGTGATCGACGCCGTGGATGACCTTCATCGCAACCTCGCGCGGGTGCGCGCGTACCTCAGCGTCAAGACAGATACTTGATGCCTCTGGCGCGAAGCCGCCGCGCCAGATCTGCCAGTGAGTATGGGGAAGTCGTTGTTTCGGGGGTCCACCATCGTGTTGGTGGTGGCCGGTACGTTCCCGTCGGACTTTCGTGGCGTGTGTCGCGCGGGTCTGGAATTGGGCACGCCCCGTTCCGGAGGGTGATCGATCTTCCTGCACGAACAGGTTGATCGTCACGGTCTCCTTCCCGGGACGTGCGTGCCACCCCTTGACCGTTTGAGAGAGAAGGGATGGCGATGACCATCGTAGAGAGCACGCGCCCGGTGACGGGTGGAGTCGACACGCACGCCGATGTCCATGTCGCGGCCGCGGTCGACGCGAACGGTGGCGTGTTGGGCGTGGAGTCGTTCGCGACGACGCCGGCCGGGTTCGCACAGTTGCATGGTTGGCTGACCGGTTTCGGTGCGGTCGCTCGGGTGGGCGTGGAAGGCACCGGCGCGTATGGGGCGGGCCTGGCCCGCTTTTTGCGGGCGCGGGACCTCGAGGTGATCGAGGTTGATCGTCCGAATCGTCAGCTGCGGCGCCGGGCGGGGAAGTCGGACACGATCGACGCGATCGAAGCAGCCCGCGCCGCGTTGTCGGGTCGAGCGTCGGGGATCGCGAAGACCGCCGATGGTGCCGTCGAAGCGATCCGCGTGTTGATGGTCGCTCGCCGTTCGGCACGTGATGTGCGGATCAAGTATCTGAATCAGATCCGCCATCTCGGGTTCACCGCCCCCGACGAGCTGCGAGAACGCCTGCGAGACGTGCCTGCCGAGCAGCTCGCGCGCACGGCCGCGTCGTTACGGCCCGCGCCGGCGACGGGGACCGTGATGCACGCGACGAAACTCACGATCCGCACCCTCGGTCGACGAGTGCTCGATCTCGAAGCCGACGCACAACAGATCGACCGACTGATCCATGAACTGGTCCAGCGAACCGCCCCCAGCCTCCTCGACGTGCATGGCGTTGGGACCCACACCGCCGCGCTCTTGTTGGTCGCCGCCGGCGACAACCCGCACCGACTGAAAAGCGAAGCTGCGTTCGCGCACCTCTGTGGCGTCGCACCATTGCCCGCATCGTCCGGCAAGATCATCCGTCACCGGCTCAACCCCGGCGGGAACCGTCAAGCAAACCATGCGCTGTGGCGGATCGTGTTCACGCGCATGAGCAGCGACGAACGCACCCGCAAATACGTCGCTCGCCGCACGAGCGAAGGTCTCACGACCCGCGAGGTCATGCGCGTACTGAAACGCTACGTCGCGCGCGAGATCTACCCGCACCTCGTGCACGCCTAGAAGATCTGGAGTGACGGGCCTGGCCCACGAACTGCCTGACACCAACCGGTTGTCCTTCGAACGAACCGCCGGCCCGTCACTCCAACCACGTTCGGCACGCATGGCTTCATAAGAGCTCGCCCTCACCCGAGTGGCCCATCACTGGTCTGCCAGCAACGCCGAAACACCCCTTGACAAACATAGGAGCTTCGATCGGTCGCGCGAGTGAGCGCGTCGCGGGTAGTGGCTCAGTTGGGTTGAGCGGCGTGCCGGATCATCGTCCAGGTCGATCCGTGTTTCTCGACCGGAACGAAGCCGCTCGACTCGTACAGGGCGCGCGCTGGATTGTGCTCGGCGACGCTAAGACTCACGGCTGGGTATCCCTGCGCAGTGCTGGCCTCGATGAGGTCAACGAGAAGCCGTCGTCCGATCCCCTCGTGTCGACGGGGCGCGATCACTGCGATCGCCAGCTCGGGGACCTCTTCAGCGATAAAGCCATGGCCATGGCTCGCCTCGGTGAACGTCCGATACCACGCCGCGCCCACCGGTCCGTCTTGTTCGGCAACCAGTCCGTAGTCGCCTTGCCTCGGCCATCCGGAGAGGTACAGCGCGTAGCGCCGATCGGCGAGCACCTGGTCAGCGGTCGGTGTCGGCTTGTCGGGACGCCAGACGGCGGCCGCGCCGAGCATGCTCGCGAGAAAGGTGAAGTCCGCCGCCACGGCCGGGCGAATCCGAACGTCTTTCACTAGGTCAGTCAAGCAGTTCGGGGATCGGGCCGAGCCGCGGCTTCCGCGAACACACCGTCGCGTTGGCCCGTCGACACATTGCCGCTTTGAATGCGATCCGATCCCAGGTGTCGTCCGGAGAGACACCTCGGTGAGCGACGCGCCCGAAACTGGCGATCGGCGTGCACGGAATGCTGAACGATGTGATGGCGGGCCGGGGCGAGGACGCCGAAGCTGCGCTCCGAGCAGGCCGCAGATTTGTGCCTCTCCTGTCACTTCCGTGGGTCGGTGGCCGCGGAGAAGAATGGTTGGATGCGCGGCTGGATGGCGACCGCCTTCACGCCAGCCCCGGCGAGTACCTCGACGACGCCGACTGCACGGGTCCTGCAGCCTTGTCGCGAGCGACGGCGAGCGCGGCGCACTCGCATCAGTCCGCGGAGAGTGACGACAAGTGGTCAGGCCCGAGCGCGTTTCCAGCGGGCCGGGTTCCGCGCACGCGCTTGCCACGCCGATTCGAGGCGTTGACGTGCACCAAACCGAAGAACCATGCGAAGAGCGAGTGGCTATCCCGTCGAACAGCACCCACGGATGCAGCAGGAGAACCTGTTATGGCGCAGCCCGGCACATGCGGTGGCGACACACCACACGCCCGGTGCCCGCGCCCGCTCTGTGTGCGCCCGGACGTTCCGAACGGGTACACCCACGGCACTATCTTTTCTTGCGCGGCGACGGGAGGGAGGCCACCGATGGCGACGATCGCAATTTTCCATTCCGCTCTCGGGGTCCGGGAAGGGGTGCGCGACGCCACGCGCCGGCTGAGCGACGCGGGCCACGATCCCTATATCGTCGACTACTACGGCGACTACCGCAGCTTCGACGACCACCCCAGCGCCGCCGACTACGTCAACAAGGTCGGGTTCCCGGCACTGATGCAAGCCGCCGTCGACGGCGTCGCTGATCTGCCCGACGGGTTCGCCGTCCTCGGCTTCTCGAATGGGTCCGGTATGGCCGAGTACGTCGTGACCCGCCGCTCGGTCACCAAGGCCGTCCTCGGCTCCGGGACGCTCCCGTTGGCGATGATGGGCGCCGACGCCTGGCCGACGCAGACCGCAGCGCAGATCCACTACGCGGCTGATGATCCGTTCCGCAACGACGAATGGCTCGAATCGGTGATCGACAGCGTGCGCAGCTCGGGCGCGCCTCTGGAGGTGTACACCGAGTACCCCGGCGACGGGCACCTCTTCACCGATTCGACGCTGCCGGATTACGACGAGGCAAATACCGAACTCTTCTGGAAGCGCGTCCGCGCGTTCCTCACCTGAGCCGGGCCTCGGCGACCGGTCCGACCTGCGGAGGGGCCGACGACCACCTCGGGGCGCTTGGACGTGGTCCAGTGAAGATCCGCCAACACCAACGCGATGCCTTCCTTGGCAACTGTGAGCAGCCCGTCGAGGCATTGCTGTTCCAGCGACGCCATCGCGCCGGAATGCCCGATCGCGCGCTCTCGGGCGAGCACAGCGCGGCAGATATGCAGTGTTACTCGGACCGAACGATGTCGACCGAGACCTCCATCGCCGGAAGCATTCCTCTGTTCTCCAGCCAATGGGTGGTGTTCCGATCCTCGGGCCAGCCCGCCCCGGGTCCATAGTCCGTGGCATTGCCGTCTCGGTGGTCCGTGATCGTTCCTTGCAAGATGTAGACGATGCCCGGTCTGTCCTTGTGGTCGTGAAGCGGGCCGAAGACGGCCCCGGGCTCGAAGGTGAACATGCGCATGCGAAGCTGCCGTCCCTCCATGCCCTCGATCTCAGCGCCGAGGTCAACGGTTGCGATTAGCTCCGCCGTCACGCCTCGCGTCTCCGGCACTACGTCGTCATTGCTCATAGTGTGTCCACCTCTGTCGTCGGAGACGCCAGGTTGCCCGATCCGACACCACTTGCGAGTGCCGATCGGCGTTGTTCGGATTAGTCGTCGGCGTCAGGGAAGAAGTCCGCCATGGCGTCGTGAATCTCAGCCGCGCGCTCGTGCGTGTGCATCGCGCGAAAGTGCGTTAGCTCATCTCGATCGCGGTCCTCGACCAAGACCCGCTCCACCTGGGCCAAACGCCGCTCGTTCTCAGCGAGCGCTCGTTCTCGATCTCGACGCCCCATCTGTAGACACTACGTCGGGGGGCGGGGCGAGTGCATCGGAACTACGGCGTGCGCCACGCCCGAACTGCGGATCGGCACCGTGGTCGCTCACCCATCGCTGAACTATTAGACAGCTACGACCGATAGGCGAGGGCCATGGCTGCCTCGTTCCGGACCTTTGCGTTCGTGTCGTGCTCCGCAAGACGTGCGAGCGCCTCCGTCACTTGTACGGGGAGACCGGCTGCCCGATCGGGTTTGCAGGCAACGCAGCCCAGCGCGTGAGCAGCATTGCGACGCACACGCGGAACTGGATCGTCGAGCATGGCTGCAATACGCGCTGATCGCTCTCGGGTCGGGCGTGTGGTCGAGCACCTGAATGCTCCACCAACGGACCCTGGCGTTCGAATCGCCCAGGCCCTCGATGACCGCAGCAAGCGCCGCATCCGTCAACGCAACGCCCCGAAGTTGGGTAGCGGTGACCCCGCCGGCCAACCCACGAATAGCGTCGAGTTCCAGTCCTCGGACTCCAAACTGCTGTACGAGCGCCCGTTCCGCCTTCACGTTCGGATGGTACGCGTCCTCCGCTCAAACGGAGACCGAAAATCGCGCCAAGCCGATCGGCGCTCGACCGGTAGCACACCATCGGGCAACATTGACTTCATCGAGCAGGAGCTGGCATGGCGCAGTGGATCGGGATCGGGCTCGCCGGAGTGAACCGGGCGCGGCGCGCACCGGCTCATGTGCGTCGGAGGCTTCGCGAGCGTTGGCCGTTCCGTCGACGCACCACCCCCGCGTCGTAACAGCCCGCGGACGCGCCGCACCCAGTGACACCCGAATCGCCGAATACGTACCGCCAGCTCCTCGACAACCTCGCTGATCGGCACTCGCCGCGAGTGCGCGCTGTCGGGCAATTTGAGTGCTCACGGCGGTTGCGAGTCGTCGCTACTGGTGCTCTCGCTGGTTGCCGATAGGGGAGGCATGGAGCCGGAGTCCGCTGAACCTGGTTCGCCATCGTTCCAGATGAGCACGAACGAGCGAATGCTGTAGGGCGTGCACTACTCCGACAACGTGCTGCGTCTGCGTACGACCGGAGCGCGACAAGCAGCGGGCGTCCTCCTCGTAGTCGCTCTGTGCGCGTTTACCGCTACCGGCGTGTTCGTCACGACAGCACCAACGACCACCATCTTCTTCTTCACGACCGACAGCAGGATCGCATTCGTTGTCCTCGGAGTCTCTGCGATCCTCGTCGCCACGTTCCTACTTCTCGTCGGAAGTGTCGTTGCGACGCCCGACGGGATCGCAAGACGATGGTTTGGTGTGCGGCGACTTCGGTGGGACGAGGTCGACGATGTGCAGGTCGTCGAACAGGTTCCGCCGTGGTGGATCTTCGGAGCTTGGTCCGCGGTCGAGGTTGTAGAGGTCGCCACCCGCAACGGACGCCACCTGACGTTATGGCCGACGCGTTGCACGGTCGCTGAACGCACGGGGTCCGACGGGCCGACTCCAGCGCAGGTCAAGAGGAATTGCTGCAGCGATACCGGGAGAGTTACGCACCAGGACACAAGTCGACGCCGTCCATAACTGCCAGTGATAGGCACTCGTTGCCAGGCGTGCGGCCGGCAAGCTAAGCGGGTGGAACTTCTCCCACCGTGGCGGTGTACAAGTCGCGTGAAGCAACACGCGTGGGTTGCTGCGCTGCTGTTGATCGGCGCCGGATGCGGCGCGTCGACTCACAGGTCAGCGACGTCAACGACAACGACGAGCGTGGCAACTACATCACGCCCAGATTCAACCTGCGCAACGCCGACCCGATTCGGCGTGGGCGGCGCAGCGAACGAGGTGCGTGGCGTGAGTCGCGACGCTCAGGTGTGGGGACTTGGGCTCGGGCCGGGACACATTCCGCCGCGCGCGGGCGACGAACTGAAGATCGTCTGGCGAATGACCGGCAGCGGCCCGTTGCGCATTGCCTTCACAGCGCCCGACGGTCGACGACAGCCCTTGGTCTTCGGCCCGGAGTCGCATTTGGCGAGCAGCTACCACCGCCCCGGCGACGAATGGGGAACCGGGTTTCGATTCGCAACGAACGGTTGTTGGCACATTCACCTCGCGCGCAACAACGCGTCCGGCGACGTGTGGCTGCAGGTCTGACCAAACGCCAGAACTCCTGATCGGCGCTGGCACGAAGACTTGCGACTCGTGGGCTCCTATCGGCCAGTACGACGGTCTGCGATACTCGCGGCGTGCTGACCCAGCGCCGAGCCGTCGAGTGGACCATTGCGGTCGGGGTCCTTGCGCTGTTCATCTTTGTACCGTTGTTGCGCGATCACCGGACGGTGATCCTGATGTCGTATCTCGCCGTTCTGACGACGGTCGGGATTGTCCGTGGAAAGCCTGAAGGGATCAGGTTCCTGGTCCTGTCTATTCTCGTGTCGGTTCTCGCGATATCCCTTTCCGTTCTCGCCCTCTGGGTCAACATCTGGCTCGGTCTGGCGTTCATAATCATCGTGCCGACAACGGCGCTCCTTATCGCCAGTCGGCGCAACCGGCGCGTCGCGATGGACTGACTGTCGCTGCGCCATGACTGCCGATCGGAACGCGCTGCGCAACGAGCGCACGATGTGCAAATCGACTTGGCACGGCTTCCCCAAAAGGAGGGACTCCTCGGGTTGGTGTGGGCGTGGTTCGGGCCGGGTAAGGGGTTTGGGCCTGTGTTGATGGGTGTTTCTTGATGGTTGGTGGCTGAGCGCGACGCGGACGCGTCAGTCCCTAGGTTCGGGCTTGCGACAGCAACCGAGCCTGGGGAGCCGAACACGTGCGCGTCAGCACTGCATTCAACCGCATCTTGTCGTTGCCGGACGCGTCGGTCGTCACGGTGATGTTCACGCCTGACGGTGTTATCGTCGGGCTGCGCCGAGCATCCATCAGGCAGTTCGGTGCGTCGATTGCGCGATTCCGGTACACCGACGAGACTGCAGCTCCTCAGAGGGGGGGCACCACCATGTTCGCGAAGTCGATCGCTGCCACAGTGTCCAGGTCGTGTCCCGCTCACCGGCGACGCAAATCGACAGGCCGCGTTGCGATGGTCAGCATGGCGCTAGCTATCACGGTCTTCGTGTTTGGGTGTTCATCGAGCAGCGGCAAGGCCGTCAAGACGACCACGACTACGAACGCCAGCGCTGTCTCGACGACCGTCCCGTCCAACGGCGGTGCTTCCGCCGGGAGTGGACAAGGCAGCGGGCAGAGTTCGTCGGGCGCAACATCGCCGCCTTCGGGTCCCGCTCCGGCGATCACCAGCTTCGTGACCCCCGACAACATCGACTGTCACAACGGCAACTCGCAGACCTTCAGCGCGAGTTGGACGACGACGAACGCGACGAAGACCACGATCTCGATCGACGGTCCAGGCATCTACAAGACGTATGGCCCCAACGGGTCCGACAGCCCGCCGTTCAACTGCTCCTCGTCGCACAGCTTCCTGCTGACGGCCTATGGACAAGACGGCCGGACCGTCACGAAGACCATCACGCTGCAGCCCCGGAACGTTCAGACCCCGACCCCGACCACGACCCCGACGTCGAACCCGACCACGACGACCTAGCGGGGCACCGTCGCGTTAGCCCTGATCTTTCAGTAGGCGCAGGTGGCGCGGCGGTTGGGTCGCGGCGGTGGGCCGCGAAGTGACTCGCGTGCACTCCTTCAGATCACAGACGGCTTCACCAGCGCGGAGTGTGTGCTCGAAACAGCACTGCTAGCACGGGCGCTAGCACGGGCGCTATCGCCCGCGCGAGCGCGGGTGCTAGCGACGAGAAAGCGGCGGCGCGTGCAATTCGTGTGCTACTACCGGTGGTATCACGGGTGGTATCACCTGCGGTATCGCCGGCAGTATCACTCCGTTTTCACGGGTCCGTGATACGCGTCTCCCGGACCGTCCCCACGGTGTGCTGGGCACCGCTACTGCCTCCTTCACGCGGCCAGGCGGCCGCGACCGCGATGCAACGCTTCGAGATACGCGATGTCGGGATCGTCGAGATCGGTGACGAACACTTGGTAGCGGCGACCCTCGTAATCAGTGAACGTCAACTGCGCGCCAGGATGCGGTTCCTCGCGCCGGACGATCGCGCGAGTCCCGGCGGGCCAGCGGGAGAAGTCGATCAGGTCGGTGATCTTGGCGACTTTGGCGTCGTCGCGTTCATCGACACCGTTCGCGGTGATCGCCGGCACCCACCAGCTGTTCGGCACCGTGACCACGGCAGCGTCGCTTCGTCGGCGCCATCGCCGAAGAAAGACCTGCCGTCAAATCGAGCGCGTCAGCCAGATCACCCAAGACGCGAGCACCGGCGTGGCCGACCACGTACTTGCCGTCACCGGTCACCACCAGACGCGGACGCGTCGGATGACGCTGCATCTCGGAAGTGCCCTCCTGCCTCGGGACCTGCTGGCTTCGCAACCGCAGTATCTCTTGACGGGAGGGCGTTTTCGCGGACGCGACCCGAGATCAACCCATCGCTACTGAAAGATCAGGGTTAGCCATGGGTTAGCCACAGGGAAATGGCGCGTCTCTGCGACGCGTGCAGGGCTCCGGCCAGACTGTTCGGCCGAGTTCGATGAACGCGTCCGCTCATCGCGGGCCGTCGTCGTACCCGTTGCCGACGCAAACATCTCGGTCCATGACCTGCCGGCGCGCGTCGTCAGGGGAGATAGTTCTGGTCCACCGGGAAGCTGACCTCGCGCGTGACTTCCCCACCTGGCCCGAATGCGGTGAGGTCGACGAACACGACAAAGAGAGACGTGACGTGAGGATCCGGACACTGAACCACGAAGTTGTAGTCGACGCCCTCCGGCCCATAGTTCGTGGAACCTCGGTTGATCTCCACGAAGTCCGTGTTGTATGCCGACCACGCCAGGGTCGCTTCCGTCGTCGGGGGCGTACCGCCGCACACACCTGACTTCCGCCCGTAAGCGTCTGTCTTGGGGTGGTTGGGCGCGGCGTAGGTGTAGTCGGGGGAGCCGAAGTACGGCGCAGCAGGTCGACCCGGGAGCGGTTTGATCGTGTTGAGTCTCGTCGTGGTCGTCGCCGCTTGCGTCGAGGCCGCCGTGCCGTGCGGATTCGACGCGGACTCCGATGTCGAGGTCGCTGCACCGTGCGGGGTCCTCGCGCCGGTTGTCCCGCTGCCGGTACCACCACCGCCACCTTGCTGGTTGATAGCTGTAGTCGCTGTCGCATTCGCCTTCAAGGACGAATCGCTACTCCCGCCACACGCGGCCAAGGCAAGAGCCGCGGTCAGCATCAGCACACCGCCAACTACGCCTAGTCGCCGCAAAGCCACGATCCAATCGCCGAATGTTCCGGGCAACGGACTCGATCGAGAGCGCCGTCACGGCCGCGCTTCGGCGAGACGCTAAGCCGGTGGTACCTCAAAGTCCAGGAACGCACAGATTGCACAGCTCCGGCATTGACGCGGGCCGAGTCGTAGCGTCGAGGTGGAACGGCTGGGGTTGACGCCCTCGGCAGTGTCGGTTGAGTGTGGCCTCGGCACGACGCTGGAGGATGCCGTCGACCAGCGTCTGGGCCTGCCAGGGTCGATGTAGTGACGTAGCTTTGGCCTCGCCAGCACGTCGACGATCTCGCCGATGAGCGCGGCGCTCCACGACGAGATCGAACTCCCTTGCCAGCGCCGCGCGCACGACCTGTGCCGGCGCACCGTCGGGGTTGATGGCCGCGGCGACGAAGACGTTCGGGTCGATGACGACGCGCAGCACTGCGACGCGTTGCGTTGTGCCGCGCGTTCCGCGCTTCGCGGGCCGACTCGAGCGCGTCCATGACCGCGAGACCACGCACGCGGCGTCCACTTCGGAGCCTTCGGCAACCGCGCTCGCTCGACTGGCGACGAGGATAGGTAAACCCAGCGCACCGCGGCGGAGAACATCGCCGAGAGAACCGGCCGGCATCCTCGGATCGATCGGATGCCGAGCGGTCGGTCGCCGTCGCGCAGTCCTCCGTACCAGCGCTCCACGTCGGCGGTGGTGACCGTAGAGATGCGCTTCTTCCCGAACTCGGGAAGCACGCGACTCTCGAGCCAGTGGTGGTAGCCGATGCGGGTTGACGGCGAGAGGTCACGGGCACCGGCCTCCCACCATTGGTTCGCGAGCTCCGAGACCGTGAGTGCCATTCCGTGCCAAATACCCTGCCACGGCGAACTAGAGCCTAGGTCGCGCGATCAGGGCAAGGATCAATGATCCTGGCCCTGATCTGCGCTTATATGGCGGAGGGACTGGGATTTGAACCCAGGGTGACTTGCGCCACAATGGTTTTCGAGACCATCCGATTCGGCCGCTCTCGCATCCCTCCGGGCGAGATAGTACGGGATCAGGAAGAGCGTTTCGATCGGAAGAAGGCGGTGAGGAGGTCACCGCACGCTTCCGCACGTACTCCTGCTATGACGTCCATGTCGTGGTTGAGGCGGGGATCGGCCGAGAAGTTGTACAGGCTGCCGGTCGCGCCGGCCTTGGGGTCGGCCGCGCCGAAGACCACGCGGTCGAGGCGCGCGGCCCACGCCGCGCCCGCGCACATCGGGCACGGTTCGAGGGTCACGACCAGCGCATGGTCGGTGAGACGCCACGTACCGGCCCGCCGCGCCGCCTCCCGCAATGCGGTGACCTCGGCGTGGGCCGTCGGGTCGTGATCCCGTTCGCGGGTGTTGTGCGAACGGGAGACGATCGCACCGGTCGAGAGCCTGACGACGACCGCGCCGACCGGCACGTCGTCGTGCGCGAGCGCGAGCGCGGCCTCGTGGAGTGCTTCCTCCATCCAGCCGCGCTCGGCATCGGTGCCTCTCGGCGTGCGCTCCATCGCGAGGTTCAGTCCTCGGCCAACATCGTGTAGATGTCCTTGCGCGCCTGCTTCAGGATCTCGACCATGCGCTCCGACTGTTGCCGGTTGCCGGCCGCGATCACCTGCTTCGACGCGACGAGGAGTTGGCGCACCGAGTCGCGGAACTCGCCCACGCCCGTGTCGTTGCGGCCGGCGATCTCCCAGGGAGTTCCTCCGGCCTCCTCGACCCTGCGGGTCGCTTCGTCGCGACCCGCATCGGTGAGCTCGTAGACCCGCTTGCCCTCTCGCTCGACGGACCGGGACAGGCCCTCGTCCTCGAGCAGCTGAAGGGTCGGATAGACGGAGCCGGGGCTCGGTCGCCACGCCCCCGACGTCTTCTCCTCGAGGCGCTGGATCACGTCGTACCCGTGGCCGGGTTCTTCGGCGAGGATCGCCAGTACGGCGGTGCGGATGTCGCCCCTGCGCATGCGACCGCCGCGCCGGCGGCCCTCCCAGCCTTCTTGACGACCGTCTTGAGCGTGGCGGTGACCACCGCGGTGGCCTCGTCCTTGTTCTCGAAAGTCTCTCATTCGAAATTCTCCTTCGATCCCCTCGGTCCGGCGGTGGCGCCCGGGTGGCGCTCGCTGATCTTCGCCGGTATGTCCTGAGGTATTACGATATATCGTAACGGGTCGTTGACGGGAGCGCAAGTGCACCGAAATCGGGACGCCGGTTGCACGCAAATGGTCGTAATGCTGGCGACCCGGGCACAGGTGTCGATGAGTTCCACATGGGACGACAACTGGCAACCGTTCACCGTGCACAAGAGCTGCTCCTGGCGCAACGGCCGATGGAGAGCGTCATCGCCGAGCTCCGCTCGAGCTTCGGCGTGAGCTCGACCGATGCGATCGCCGCCATCGTGGTCGGCCGGTCGCTCAACCGGTTCGGCGAGCCCGTCTCTCGCTGATCCCAGTGGCGGGATCTCCGCGGGTCCGCCGGTATCGGCGCTCAGAGCCCGCGGAGATGCTGCCAGTGGTGGGCCCAGCCCAACGAGGCGACCGCCAGCGGCATGCCGAGGGCGAGGGCTAGTACGAGAACCGCGGCCCGCCAACCGGTCCCGGAAACGGGCCGAGCGCGCCGGAACCGGCTGCGCAGGTCCCCCAGCGCGAGTGCCGGTGTCTCCAACGCGTGCCCGAGGACGTGGATGGCCATGGCTCCGAACCACAAGATGAAGCTCGCCTTGTCCGCGAGCACGATCCAGTGGACGTTCTGTCGCAGCACGGCGCCGACGCCGGTCGCCACGACTGCGACGGTCAGCACGCTGACGATCGGTCCGAGGAGTCGCAGGATGATCGGCGGCGGGCCCTTCTGCACGTACTCGCCCCGCCCCGTGTAGTAGCGCGCGAACCGGTACCCGGTGGTCGCCAGCTTGACCAGGACGAACGGTACGAGCAGCACCCCCACGAACACGTGGACGGAGATCAGCCGGTCGATTCGCAGAATCGTCACGCCCTCGACGAACAGCAGTACGAAGATCACCGCACCGAACGTCCCGGTGAGCCGCGCGTTTCCTTCGACGGAGGTGCCTTCGACCTCGGAGCCGGCGTGGACTGAAGACTCGGACATGGCCAACATCGTGCAACGCCTGGCGCGTTTCGCAAGCTTCGCACCGTGAGGTTTTACCAACGTCTCACCGTCGTTGCCGCGCGCACAGGAGCCTCGCATCGGGTGATTACCAACTCCTGACCTCCGTCTCCGTACTATCGCGCCGTGATACGCAGAGGGGCGATGTCGAGCGCGTTCCTCGCCGCGGCGGTCGCGCTGGCGGCGTGCGGCGCCGCCGGCGGCGATTCGACGGCGACACCGCCGGCCCCGGGCCCGCCCACGTCGGTTTCGGCGAGCGCACCCACGAAGCCGACGCCGACCACGACGCCGATAGGGACGACTGCGACGGGACCCGTCGACATCTACGCCGCCGACCGTCCGAACGCCATGTCGCCGGTGGTCAAGAACGATCCGCCCCGCGTGTACGTGCCGAACTCGCTCAGCAACACCGTCGACGTCATCGATCCCGCGACCGGAACGATCATCAACCACTTCGCGGTCGGCGTCCTGCCGCAGCACGTCGTACCGTCCTGGGACCTGAAGACCCTCTACGTCACGAACGATCGCAGCAATTCCCTCACGCCGATCGATCCCCGCACCGGTGCCCCGGGCCCGAACATCCCGGTGGAAGACCCGTACAACATGTACTTCACACCCGACGGGACGCGTGCGATCGTCGTCGCCGAGCGGCTCGCCCGGCTCGACTTCCGGGACCCCCATTCGTTCGCGCTGATCAAGTCGGTGCACGTCGACTGCGTCGGCATCGATCACATCGATTTCTCCGCCGACGGGCGGTACCTGATCGCGAGCTGCGAGTTCTCCGGGCAGCTCGTGAAGGTCGATGTCCGCCGCGAAGAAGTCGTCGCGACGATGGCGTTGAACGGTGGTCACTCGAAGCCGCAGGACGTGAAGCTCGACCCGACCGGCCACACCTTCTACGTCGCCGACATGATCGCGGGCGGCGTCTACACGGTCGACGGCGCGTCGTTCACCGTGACGGGATTCATCCCCACCGGTGCCGGCGCGCACGGTTTGTACGTGAGCCGGGATTCCAAGGTCCTGTACGTGACGAATCGCAACGCGGGATCAGTCTCGCTCGTCGACTTCGCGACGGCGAAGGTGACGACGACGTGGTCGATCCCCGGCGGCGGATCCCCCGACATGGGCGGCGTCTCGGCCGACGGCAAGGTGCTCTGGGTCAGCGGTCGTTACAACGGCGTGGTCTACGCGATCGACACGACGACGGGCGCGCTGCTGCAGAAGATCCGCGTCGGATCAGGTCCGCACGGACTGAGCGTGTTCCCGCAACCCGGGCGTTACTCGCTCGGGCACACCGGCATCTTCCGGTAGCGGCGTGCCGTCTCGGTTCGCGGCGTCGACCGCGGTCGTCGTGTTCGCCGCGTTCGCAACGGCTTCGTGCGGGAGCGGCGGTTCCGCTGCGTCGCCGGCGACGACGTCTGCACCAGCGACTTCCGGGCCACGCGCGACGACGGCGCCGGTGACGACCGCTACCCGCTCGTCTCCCGCGACGGTGGTGACGACCCCCACGTCGGGCGGAGTGGCCCGGCAACAGCGCAACGAACCTTCGCTGCCCGTCGCCGTGCAGGAGGCAGGTGCCGCGGTCACCGGCGGGCACCTCTATGTCGTCGGTGGCTACGACAACGCGCGCAACAGCACCGACGGGGTGTTCGTGTTCGACGGGTCGACGTGGAGCCGGGCGCCGTCGTTGCCGATCGCGGTGAACCATCCGGGCGTGGCCGCGCTCGGCGGCGACGTCTACGTGGCCGGCGGCTTCACTCCGGCCGGCGCGACGAACCGAGTGTTCGTCCGGCGCGCCTCGAGCACGGGCTGGACGGAGCTCGCGTCGCTGCACCGGGCGCGCGGCGCGCCGGCACTCGTCCCGCTCGCGGGCAAGTTGTACGCGATCGGCGGTCGCGATCGTTCGGTGCAGGTGGCCGTACCCGAGGTCTACGACCCGGTCACTTCGCAGTGGGTCGACATCGCGGCGATGCCGGCGCCGAGGAACCACGTCGCCGGCTACGTCGACGGTGGTGTCGTGTGCGTCGCGGGCGGGCGTACCCCGGATACGAGCGCGGCCGTCGACTGCTTCGACCCGGTCACGGCGACCTGGGCTCGTCGCGCGACTCTGCCGGTCGGCACGTCGGGCGCGGCGGCGGCTGTCATCGGTGGCGCGACGATCGTCGCGGGCGGCGAACCGGCCGGCGAGACCCGTATCGTCGGGGTCGTCCAGATCTTGCGCCGGCGCGACGTGGACCGACGTACCGATGCTCGTCCCCCGTCACGGCACCGCGTTCGCGGTGTACGGCGGCCGCCTTTGGATGTGCGGCGGCGCCACGGCGCCCGGCTTCCAAGCGGTCGCGACCTGCACGTCGATCGTGCCCTGAGCCGGGTTCGTCTCGGCCCGGCGCGGCTCGGCGCTCGGACACGCCTCGACGAGGAGCCACTCGAATGTTCGCGGGAGTCGAGCGACCAATGAGCCGGGCGCGTGCGCGTTCGAGACCTGTGATGCGGTGCGGGCCGCGGGTAGCACGTGTGACGAGACGCAGATCTCGGGTTCGGGCCACGACTCGCAGCTGAACCCGCTCCGACCCGGGCGGAACAAGATCGTCCCGTTCATGTGGAACCATCTCCATCGCGCACCCTGACCCGACCTGACGGCTGGAATGTGGAGAGGTACCGATGGCGATCGAAGTCGTGCTCCTGGGGACGGGCAATCCGCTTCCCGACAGCGTCCGGGCCGGCGCGGCCACGCTCGTCCGCGTCGACGGCCGGTCGATCCTCGTCGACGCGGGCCGGGGGGTGTGCATGCGTCTCGTCGCGGCGGGAGTCCTGCCGCCCATGCTCGACAGTGTCTTGCTCACGCATCTGCACAGCGACCACATCTGCGATCTCAACGACGTCGTGACGACGCAATGGGTGATGAGTCCCGTGCCGAAGGCGTTCCGGCTTTTCGGCCCACCGCGCACGCAAGAGGTGGTTGCAGGGATGCGCGCGATGTTGCAGCCCGACATCGAGTACCGGCTCGCGCACCACGACGACCTGAACTGGGAACCGCAGCTCGACGTGACCGAGGTCGAGCCGGGGATCGTCCTCGACGAGGATGGGCTCCGGGTGACCGGGCGCGCACCGACCAC
This sequence comes from uncultured Actinomycetes bacterium, assembly GCA_963761055.1. Lineage (GTDB taxonomy): Bacteria > Actinomycetota > Acidimicrobiia > IMCC26256 > PALSA-610 > PALSA-610. The sequence goes on from CAVXFO010000006.1 coordinate 93,228, forward strand.
CGGCCGGTCGAACCGACGCTCGGATACCGGATCGAGCACAGCGGCAAATCCGTGGTGCTGGCGGGCGACACCGTGCCCTGCGCGGGACTCGACGAACTGTGTCGCGGCGCCGACGTCTATGTGCAGACGGTGTTGCGGGACGATCTCGTGAACCTGGTGCCGATGCAACGCTTCAAGGACACGATCGATTACCACTCGACGGTCGTGCAGGCCGCGCAGACCGCGGCGCGCGGCGGGGTAGGGACCCTCGTGCTCACCCACCAGGTGCCGACGCCTCCGCCGGGCGCCGCCGACGAGTGGATCGGCATCGCCCGCGAGCACTTCACCGGCGAGATCGTCTTCGGCGAAGACCTCACGACCGTCACCGCCTGACTCGCGTTGTCGGAGATATCCGCGCCCAGCGCGGATAAGTCCGACAACTGTTGGTGGAGATATCCGCACGAGGCGCGGAGAAGTCCGACAACACAGTGCGCCGAGGCGAAGGGCCCGCGTACGATCGGCCCGATGAGCGAACCCCCGAAAACCACGTCGTCGCGCGCGCGGCGCATCCCCGAACCGACCGTCGATCCCATCACCGGTACCTCGGAGGCGCCGGCGCCGAACCGGGAGCCTCGCTTCGTGCTACCGGAACGCGAGCGAGCTGCGCGGGCGAAGCTCGACGAGTTCGTCGCGCGCAACGGCAAGCGCCCGAACGTGTTGATGATCCTGCTCGACGACGTCGGCTGGGGCGACTTCGGGTGTTACGGCGGCGGCATCGCCGTCGGCGCGCCCACGCCCAACATCGACCGGCTCGCACGTGAGGGTCTCCTGCTCACGTCGTGTTACAGCGAACCGTCGTGCACCCCGACCCGGGCGTCGATCATGACCGGTCGCCTGCCGATGCGCCACGGCCTGCTGATCCCGCCGATGTACGGCATGCCAGGCGGACTGCAGGGCGAGGTCACGCTGCCGCAGCTGCTCTCGGACGCGGGGTACGTCACGCAGGCCGTCGGCAAGTGGCACATGGGCGAAAATCGCGAGAGCCAACCGCAGAACGTCGGGTTCGACGACTTTTACGGGTTCCTCTCCGTCTCCGACATGTACACCGAGTGGCGCGACCCGTACTTCTTCCCCGAGGTCGTCTACAGCGACGCGCGCACCGACTGGGTCAAGAACATCCCCTTCAACAAGTGTTTTGTGCACGCCGAGCGCGGGGGTGAGGTCGAAGACGTCGAAGAGGTGACGATTCCCGTGTTGTCGTTGCTCGACGACAAATGGTGCAGCTACTCGGAGGCGTTCATCGAGCGCATGGCCGGCGCCGAGCAGCCGTGGTTCTTGTACCACTGCACCCGCGGCGCGCACTTCGACAACTACCCGCATCCCGATTTCCTCGGTCGCTCGCCCGCCAAGCATCCGTACAAGGACGCCTTGATCGAGCTCGACGACATCTGTGGCCGGCTGATCGAGACGCTCGAACGCACCGGGCAGCTCGATTCGACGATGGTCGTCGTCTCCTCCGACAACGGACCCGAGATGGAGACCTGGCCCGACTCTGCGTTCACGCCGTTCCGGTGCGCCAAAGGCTCGACCTGGGAAGGTGGCGTGCGCGTTCCGACGGTGTTCTCGTGGCCGGGGATGATCGAGCCCGGTCGAACGAGCGACGGGATCGTGCATCTCCTCGACCTCTTCGCCACGTGCACGACACTGGCGGGCGCGGGCGATCAGCTGCCCGACGATCGCTACCTCGACACCGTCGACCAGACTTCGTTCCTGATCGCGCCCGCGGCCGAGGGTGAGGTGGTGTCGAACCGGAAATTCCAGCACTACTGGCTCACCGCGAACTACTCGGCGGTACGGGTCGGCGAGTACAAGTACATGCTCACGTCGATCAGCGACGACGACACCGACGTGCTCAATCCCGGCGGCTTCACGGGCAAGGTGCAGCACTACGGCTACGGCCGGCTGTACAACCTGTACCTCGATCCGAAGGAGTCACGGTCGTACATGATCCGCAAGCTGGTCTACATCGACGCGATCCTCGCGGAAGTGGGTCGGCATCGCGGCACCTTCCGCGAGTGGCCGGGCAAGCCGGCCCAGACACCTGTACCGACGCCGTAGCCGTCTGAGTGTCCGCCGACGGTTCTCACGTCGGCACAGAACGACGCCTCGGACAGTCCGGAGGACGGTCGCCTACCCTTCGATCGACCGACGATAGGAGTCAGCGTGACGATTGGTCGACGATTGGTGGTTCCGCCGGAGCTCCTCCGAGGAGCCCAGCGGCGACAAGAGGCTTCCGTTGACGATGGCTCCGGCTGGGAGGTCGAGTCCGTGCGACCGCCGAACCTTCACCTTCAACACCGCATCGTCTGCACGGTCGCCCCGTAACGCGTCACTCGTCGCGGCAAGTCGCTCGAGTCCTCGACCGAGATGGTTGGTTGGCTGGCGGAGGGAGTGGGATTCGAACCCACGGAGGGTTGCCCCTCACACGCTTTCCAAGCGTGCCGATTCGGCCGCTCTCGCATCCCTCCCGGAAGGGGAGATGCTAGTGGCCCGCTCGCAGCACGTATCAGGCGACCCGGCGGCACTCGAGCGCTTCCGCTGAGAGCTGCTTCCTTCCGGACCTGACTCGGTTCACGGGCGCACGTCGCGCCGGACCCGATACGGCGCGAGCGGGCCACCGTGGAGACTAGTGGGCATCGGTAAGGTTGCTCCCGTGGTGTCGCACAGCCTGTACCGCAAGTACCGGCCCCAGAAGTTCGCGGAGCTCGTCGGTCAAGACCACGTCACCACCGCGCTTCGCCACGCGGTCGTCGAGGACCGCGTCGGCCACGCCTACTTGTTCTCCGGCCCGCGTGGCACGGGCAAGACCACGACGGCCCGCCTGTTGGCCCGGGCGCTCAACTGTCTCGACCTGGGGGCCGACGGCGAGCCGTGCGGGGTGTGCGAGAACTGTGAAGCCGTCGCGGCGGGCACCTTCATCGACCTCGTCGAGCTCGACGCCGCATCGAACCGCGGGATTGATGCGATGCGGGCGCTCATCCAGAGCGTGCACATAGGTCTGGGCGCGACGAGCCGGCGCAAGGTGTACGTCATCGACGAGGTCCACATGCTGACGCCGGAGGCGTCGAACACGCTGCTGAAGACGCTCGAGGAGCCGCCCGCCCACGTCGTGTTCGTGCTCGCCACGACCGACCCCCACAAGATGCTCCCGACGGTTCGGTCCCGCACCCAGCACTTCGACTTCACGCTGCTCTCGCACCAGCAGCTCGCGAACCATCTGACCGACATCCTCGGCCGCGAGGGGATCGAGACGGATCCCGAGGCGGTCGATCTCATCGCCGGCCGTGCGAGCGGCTCCGCGCGCGACGCACTCTCGCTGCTCGACCAGGCGCTCGCGGTGGGGAGCGGCCAGCTCGACGCCGTCCAGGTCCAGTCCGCGTTCGGTGGCGCCCCGTTCGAACAGCGCCTGGCGCTGCTCGAAGCCGCCGCGGCCGAAGACGTTGCGACCGCTCTGGTGGGGGTGCACGATCTCGTCGCGGCCGGCCACGACGTCCGTCGGGTCGCCGACGACCTGCTGCGCACGCTGCGCGACGCGTTCCTGCAGGCGAACGCGTCGGGGCGGGTCCCTTACGACGGCGCCCCGGAAGACTGCGAACGGCTGTCGGCCCTGGCCAAGGAGATGGGCAACACCGCGGTCGTTCGTGCGATCGAGATCATGGGCGACGCGATCGTCGACATCCGGGGCCAGGCGATCGCCGACCCCCGGCTCGTCCTCGAGGTCGCGGTCGTGCGCATCGCCCGGCGCGAAGCGCGCACACGCGAAGAGACCCTCCTCGAACGGGTCGAGCAGCTGGAACAACGGCTCGCAACCGGTGCGACCGCACCGGCGCCGGCGGCGATCACCGCGGTCGCCGCGCCCGCACGAACCGCCCCGGTTCCCGGCGGTCCGATGCTCGCCCGGCACGCGCGCAAGCCGGCCGCGGAAGCGGCCGCGCCCACCGCGTCCACCGCGCCCGAAGGACCGTCCCCGGCAAGCGACTCGACCGAGAGCGCGCAGTTCGCGCTCGACGACGTCATCGAGGCGTGGCCGGAGACCCTCGCGCTGTTGAAGGCGCCGACCAAAGCCGGGATCCAGGATGCGCAGCCGATCGCGCTCGAGAACGGGATCATCGTGTTCGGCGTGCCCAAGATCCGCTTCGACGCGATCAACGAACGGTTCCGCAAGGAGGCCGCCGCGATCAAAGAGGCGTTCGCGACCCGTCTCGGCGCCGCGCCCCGCTTCATGCTCCGCCCCCACGATTTCGACGCGCCCGGCGCGCTCCGCCCGCCTGACGGTGCAGGCGCGGCGGCCCCGGGCCGTCCGGTGGCGAACGAACCCGAGCCGCGGCCCGACGACGACGAGATCGTCGATCTCGACGACCTCGAGGACGCGCCCGACGCACCGCCCGATTCGGTCACCCGACTCGTGGCCGGTCTCGGCGCGGAGGTCATCGACGAGCGCCGGCGAACCTGAACATGGCGCGGCTGAGTATGGAGATCTCATGACGAATCCGATGGACATGCTCAAGCAGGTGCAGGAGATGCAGGCCAACATGGAGGCGGCGCGGCAGGAGCTCGCGGACTCGGTCGTCTCCGCGACCGTGGGCGGCGGCGTGGTCAAGGCCACCGTCACCGGCGACGGTGACCTCCGCGAGATCACGATCGATCCCAGCGTCGTGGATCGCGACGACATCGAGACGCTTCAGGACCTCGTCGTCGCAGCCGTTGTCGAAGCGAACCGCCTGGCCAAGGAGCTTCAGTCGCAGAAGCTCGGCGCGGTCACGGGTGGGATCGACCTCGGCTCGATGCTCGGTGGGCTCGGAGGATCACTCAACCCATGAGGGTCTCGGTCGTGAGCGTTTCTTGAACCCCTACGAAGGCGTCATGCAGACGCTCATCGACGAGCTCGGGCGGCTGCCGGGAATTGGTCCGAAGTCGGCGCAGCGCATCGCGTTCTATCTCCTGAAGCTCGACGCGATCGACGCCAAGCGGTTGGCCCATGCGATCGAGGACGCCAAGGACCGCGTGACGTGGTGCAAGCGCTGCTTCAACATCTCCGAGGGGGAGCTCTGCGCGTTCTGTCTCGACGAGCGCCGGGACTCCCGTGTGCTGTGCGTCGTCGAGGAACCGCGCGACATTGTCGCGGTCGAGCGTACGGGCGAGTTCCGCGGGCGGTACCACGTGCTGCAGGGCGCGATCTCACCCATCGAGGGAGTCGGCCCCGAGCAATTACGCGTGAAGGAGTTGCTCGCCCGGATCCAAGCCGAAGACGTGACCGAAGTCATCCTCGCGACGAACCCCAACATCGAGGGTGAGGCAACCGCGATGTACCTCGCCCGCCTGTTGAAGCCGGCCGGGCTCACCGTCACACGTATCGCGAGCGGTCTTCCCGTCGGTGGCGATCTCGAGTACGCCGATGAGGTGACGCTCGGCCGCGCCTTCGAAGGTCGACGCGAAGTCGGTTAGAGCGTGTGTTGGTGAGATCTCAGCGCAGCAACAGTTGATGAAACGTCGGGTTGAAGCCGACGTTCCAGGCCCACAGCGCGCCGAGCACCGCGACGATCGACCAGATCGGTAGCCGCGCAGTCGTCAACCACGAGGGGCGCACCACCGCCGCGACCGCCAGCAGCAGCACGAAGATGCCGCCGGGGTTGAACGACAGCGACGAGGCGAGGTGTCCGTGCGCGGCGGCGACGACGGCCCGGGTCATGCCGCACAACGGGCACGGAACGCCGGTGAGCGACAGCAGCGGGCACACGAGCGGGGGGTGGAGCGGGAGCGAGGGCCAGGCGGCCGCGATCGCCAGCATTCCACCGGCCGCCGCCTGCACCTCGTGCGCGTGGCGACGCGCGCCGGTAGTGGGCAACGGACCCGACGCCGGGAGCGGCACAGAGGTCATGTTCGGGCCTGCTTGGCCACGACGACGCCCTCGAGCAGGAACTCCGGATGGGTGCCGTAGGGAGCGCCCGCCACCTTGGGTGCCACCCGGGCCGCGAGCTGGGCGGCGAAGTGGTTGCGGACGGGGAGGGGCAGCGCGAGCCGGCGGTCGAGGAACTGATGGATCGTCGCCAGGTCGGCTTGGTGGATCGCGGACACGTCCCAGGTTGCCACGGCCTCGACCGGAACGGTTGCCGGCGCGCCGAAGCCCGTCGCGATCCCGGGGAACCGCTCGCGCACGACCAGCGTGCCTGCGGCGAGATCGCCGAGTCGTTGATCGCGTCCGGTCGCCACCATCGTGACCACGCCTGCGATATAGAAGATCGGCAGGAAGTCGACGACGCGCAGGATCGTCCGGATCGCGCTCGCGAAGAAGTGGACGGGTTCACCGAGGTCGCCGACGACGCGGATGCCGGCCGCGACCTTGCCGATGGTGCGCCCGCGGTTCAGCACCTCGAACGGCACGTCGTAGCCGAAGAGCACGAGGAAGATGAGGACGCGCGCCAGCGCCCGCACGATGCCCGGCGCGGTTGTGAACGCGATACCGAGCGCGAGTGCGATGATGATCGCGCCCTGGATCAGCGTGTCGAGGAGGCGGGCGACGAACCGGGAACCGACACCGGCGAGCACGAAATCGAGCGAGACGCCCTCCGGCGTCGCGATCGTCACGCGGTCGTCGAGGATCACGTGACCAACCTAGACGAGTTCGTACGCGACCGGACCCCGACGTGGACCGAGCTCGAACAGCTCGTCGCGCCCGGTACGTCGGCGGCGCGGCTGGGTCCCCACGGCGTCTTGCGCCTGGGCGCGTGCTACCGGGCGGTTGCCGCCGACCTCGCATTCGCTCGCCGACGATTCCCGTCCGATCCGATCGTCGGCCGGCTCGAACAGCTGACGCAACGGGGCCGGCACGCCGTCTACGACGTGCAGCCGTCGCGCAACACGATGCGCACGTTCGCGTCGCACGGGTACTGGCGCCGCGTGCGTGAGCGTCCGGCTCTGCTCGTCATCGCGATCGCGTGCCTCGCGTTACCGACGGTGCTCGCGGGGTACTGGGCCTGGCGCGATCCCGGTCCGGCGAGCGGCCTCGTGCCGAACGCGTACCAGTCGGTCACCGAGCCCCGTACGCCGGGCCAGGATCAGGGCATCTCCGTCGGCGACCAGTCCGACGTCGCCGCGAGCATCTTCACGAACAACATCCAGGTGACCTTTCTCGCGTTCGCGGGCGGCGTCCTGCTCGGGCTCGGCACGCTGTACGTGTTGGTGCAGAACGGTTTGCTCCTTGGCGCGGTCGCGGGGCTCGCGATCGGCGCGGGGAACGGACGGCCGTTCTTCGAACTCGTCGTCGCGCACGGTGTGCTCGAACTGAGCTGCATCGCGGTCGCAGGTGTCGCCGGCCTGCGCATAGCGTCGGCGATCGTCGACCCGGGCACACGTTCGCGCCGCGACGCGCTGCGAGAAGAAGCACGGGCCGCCGTCGAGATCGTGCTCGGCACCGCGGCCTGGCTCGTCGTCGCCGGCCTGGTCGAGGGCTTCCTCACGCCCGCGGGGAAAGGCCTGAACGTCGTGCTCGTCGTCGGCCTCGGCCTGGGCTCGCTCTACTGGGGGCTCGTGATCTGGCGGGGCGCGCCCGAGCGGCGCCCCGCAGAGCGATCGCGGCTCAGAGACGCGCTCTCGCCTTGAGCCGCAAGTAGGCCCGCACACAGGCTTCACCGAGTGCGGGGGCGGGCGCGTCGACCACCCGGGCGCCTGCGTGTTCGAGGCGGAGAGCAACGCGCTGGCGTTCCTCGATGACATCGATCGCGACCGCGGCCGCGTACACGTCGCGCGTGGTCGTGGGCTGCCGCCGGAGCGCGGCCTCGAGATCGGGATCGCGCACCGATGCGATGATGACCGCGTGCCGCCGTGTCAGCACCGGCACCGACTCGATCAAGGCTCGTGCCGCCGCGGTGTCGACCAGATCGGTGAAGACGAGGATCAGCGACCGCTTGCCCCCGCTCACGGTGCGGAACGCGAGGTCGTAGTCGGTGTCGACCAAGGTGGGCTCGGCGTCGAGGATGGCGCGCACGACCGCTCGTCCGCCGCTCCGGCGCGGCCGCAGTTGCGACCGAAGCGCGCCGTCGAAGACGGTCACCCCACAGCGGTCGCCGAGCTCGTCGGCGACCAGCGCGACCATCGTCACCGCGTCGACCGCGGCATCGAGCCGGGTCGTGCGCGCGCGTCGAGCGGCGCGGCCATGAGGCGTCCCGCGTCGAGGAGACAGACGACGTCGCGGTCCTGTTCGATCCGGTACACGTTGCTCATCGGCCGGCCGGTGCGCTGGCTCGCGGTCCAGTTGATCTGGCGGACGTCGTCGTCGGGGAGGTACTCGCGCACCGATTCGAACTCGGTGCCGAGCCCGAGTGGTCCGCGCGCCCGTAGACCCGGATCGCGGAACTGACCCCGCCGGATCGCGACGACGATGCGATGCGCTGCGACGACGTCGGGATACACGAGCAGCGGTGCCTCAGCCTCACCCGAGAACGTCCACCGGCCGAAGCCGAGGGGCCCGACGCCGCGGGCGGTCACGGGGGGGAGCACCGCCTCTCCCCGCCGGTGCGCGGTGACACGCGCGTCGAGCGTGCCGATGCCGACCGATGGCTCGATCTCCACGTCGGCGGGCCGGGCCTGGCGGATCTCGATGCGCCCGGCGACGGCGGCATCGGTCTCGACTCGTAGCTTCGTTGCGACGCCACGCGAGAGCGTGCGGGGGACCGTCCGCCGGACCCGGAGCCGCTGGTGGGCCATTGCGAGGTCGACGACGATCGCGACCGCGACGAGCGCGGCCAGGCTGAACGAAACGTACGCGGGTACCGCGAGCGCCACGATCGCGATGGCCAGCACCGCGTACGCGGCGCGCGGCGTCGGCGTCACCGGGGTACGGGCACCGAAGCGATGGCCGCGGCGACCGCGTCGTCGGCGCGGTAGCGCTCGAGCTCGGCCTCGGGCCGCAGGGTGATCCGGTGCCGCAACACCGCGGGCGCGACCGCGACGATGTCGTCGGGGATGACGTAGTCGCGACCCGCGAGGCGGGCCGCGGCCTTGGACGCGGCGAGGAGATGCACCGCGGCGCGCGGGCTCGCGCCGAGGGCGACGCTGGGGAGCTCTCGCGTCCGGCGCACGATCGCGACCACGAATCCGATGACGGGCTCGGCGACGACGGTCGCGTCGACTACATCGCGCAGCCCGAGCAGCTCGTCGAGTGTGGTCACGGTGTTTACGTCGGCGAGCGTCGCGGGCGCGACCCCTCGGTGTGCGAGTCGGAGCATCACGGCTTCGTCGTTCGCAGTCGGATACCCCACATCGAGCTTGGCGAGGAACCGGTCGAGCTGAGCCTCCGGCAACGGGTAGGTGCCTTCGTATTCGATCGGGTTCTGCGTGGCGACGACGAGGAACGGTTCCGGCAGCGGCCGCGCGACTCCGTCGATGCTCACCTGGCGTTCCTGCATCGCTTCGAGTAACGCCGCCTGCGTCTTCGGGGGCGTGCGGTTGATCTCGTCGGCGAGCACGAGGTTCGTGAAGATCGGACCGGGCCGGAACGCGAGCTCCCCGCGCGCAGGGTCATGGTGCCCGTCAGGTCGGAGGGCAACATGTCGGGGGTGAACTGCACCCGCCGGAAGTCGACTCCGATCGCACGGGCGAACGCGTTGGCCAGCAACGTCTTGGCCACGCCGGGTACACCCTCGAGCAACACATGTCCGCCGGTCGCAGTTCCGGCAAGCAGCACCTCCACGACGTGGTCCTGGCCGACGACGACCTTGCGGACCTCGTGCACGATCCGATCCCGTAGATCTTTCATTGCGTCCTTCCGTTGCGACCAGCGACCCGGGCGACGGCGCGGCCCAGAGCCAGAATGCTCGCCGTGTCGGTGACCGGCGCGAGCAGCGCCGCGACCTCGTCTTCGGTGCATCCGAACGACCGGGCCGCACGGCCGAGGTCGTCGTCGTTCACCGTCCCTCCGAGTCCCGCGCGCGCGGCGACGCGCGTCCGCGCCCACGCCTGCGCGGGCGCAAGCGACGCCGCGTGGTCGCGGGTGCGTTCGAGACTCACCGACAACGCGTCGACATACGTCGCCCGGGCCGGCGGGAGATCGCGCGCGCTTCGATCGGGAGGGCCGAAGCGGCACGCGCACGCGACCAGACGAACGCGAGCGCGGCGACACCGAGCAGCGCCAGCGCGAACTTCCACCGCTCGGGGATGGCGCCGAGGCCGCGGCTCGTCCCGTAGCCGTGCACGCCCTCGGGGAAGACGACGGAGCGCCCGGCCGTGCCCGCGAGCGCGAGCGCGAACGCGGCGTTGTCGCCGGAACCGAGATACGCGTTCTCGAGCGGCGAAGCGTCGGCCAGGTAGAAGATCTCGCCCCGCCCGACGGTGGCGTGCGCGACGAGCGACCGGCCGGTGGTGCCGACGAGCGGAGTGGTCCCGTTCGGCGCCGACCACGAGCCGGTGCCCGCGGCCTCGATGTCGCGTGCCTGCCCGAGCGATCCGTCGGCGACGGTCCACGTGCTGTTGCCGTCGGGCGACCAGGCGGGCGGTGCATCGGCCAGATCGTGCAGGTAGAACGGCGCGAAGCCGCCGATGACGAGTCGGCCGCCCGCGGTCACGAACTGCCGCAACGCCTCGCCGTCGTTGGACGTGAGGACCTTCGGCTCCAGCACGAACGCGGTCGCGTCCTGGGGCGGCGGATCGTCCACGAGTGAACCTCGCTGCTGCCCAACGTCGTGGCCGTAGTGCGAGAGCAGCGAGGCGAACGCCGCGAGCCCGTCGGCGGCGGTGCCGTACGAAGAACCGGTCGCGCCGCCCGGTTCGCTGCCTCCCACGGCGCGGTCGAGGCCCTGGGCGAACAGGTTCGCGGCCACGAGGCCGGCTACGACGACCGCGATGGCGATCCAGATGCGCCGCTTCGCGGATGTGAGGTTCACGGGCGCGGTCGCGCTCGGTTCGGTCACCGGTGTCCGGTCTCTTCCAGGACGTGGGGCCATTCGCGCCGGGCGGTGTCGACCGCGGGCGGGTCGGCCGCGCGTCCGCCGTAGGTCACGGCCTCGAAGGTGCCTGCGAGATCGTCGAAGCGCCGGGAATCGAGGGCCCGGCGCACCTCGCCCGTGGTGACCGACGGCCGGTAGGTGATCGCGCCGCGGTCTCCGAGCCGCAGCAACCCGGCCCGGAATCGCAGTCGCAGCGCGCGGGCGAGGTCGCCGTCGCGTTCGGCGGCATCGGCCTCGCGCTCGAGCGCGTCCGCGCTCTCATCGTCGTCGACGGCAAGCGCCCGCGCCACGCCGGCGGCTGCGGACCGCGCCGGTCGTCGTCGCAGTTGACGTGCCACGAACCACCCGAGCAACGCGATCGCGGCCACGAGCAGGCCGATCGCGACGAGGGGCGACGCGCCGACGAGGTCGGCGATATGACCGAACAGGCTCGAGATGCGGTCGCCGAGCCACTGCAGCGGACCCCGCAGAGGTCGTGGAGTGGGGTTCGACCGGAACCGCCGGTCGGACAGGATGTGCTGCGCCTGACGCCGGGCATCGCCGGGATCGACCGGGCCCGCGAGTCGTTCACCCATCGCTGTACTCACACTGGGCTCGCGCGTGCGTCGTTGCGCTGCATGAGGAGTTGGATGTCGTACGCCTCGTCGCGGATGCGGAGGTCGAAGTACAGGGCCACGACCGCGGCGGCGACGAAGGGCGTCGTGAGCACGCCGGCGATCGTGCTCGCGATGCTTTGGCCGATGACCACCGAAACGGTGCCGTTGTCGCTGCGGAGCAGAAGGTGGATTCCCTCCGCGAGCGCGGTGTTGAGGACCACGCTGAGCAACTGCGCCGTGAGGACGAGGCCGAGGACGTGCATGGCGTGGGCCTTCGTGAGCGTCACCGATCGGCCGAGGGCGGTCCCGACGCCGGCGCGTTCGAGGATCAACGCCGGCACCGCGACCGCGAACAGCGTGAGCGGGACCAACACGCCCACGAAGCAGGCGGCCACGCCGAGGGCCTCACTCACGAGCACGATCAGGCTCGTCCCGACGACGGCGAACAGCGCGGCCTGACCGCGCGGAACGCGTCGACCGCACCGGAGTCGTTGTCGATGTACGCGTCGGCGAGGATCCGTGTGCAGACCGCGATCACGAGTGCCGTCGACAGCACGCCGACGATTGCGACCACGACGAATGCGGCCAGCTGCAGGGCGACGGAATTCGAGTCGTACTGCGGGCTCACCGTACCGGTGACGCTGAGCGAGTAGTGATCGGGTTGAGCCGACAGCAGGACGATCGCGCTCAGCGCCTGCACGGGCACGACGACGATGACCGCCACCCTGACGAGGCGGGTGAAGCGGGAGCGATAGACGCGCGACCGCGGAGTCGAGTATCTCGCCGATTCCGCGCGGACGAAGCTCCGAGACCACGAGCCCACGCTAGGCAGTCCGGGTGCTCGGCGCGGCGGCTTGCGCGCGCCGAGCCGGAGAATGTCAGAGCGTGCGGATGATCGCGGCGTCGCCCTGGCCGCCGCCGCCACAGAGCGCCGCGGCGCCGACACCACCGCCGCGGCGGCGCAACTCGTTGATGATCGTCAACACGAGCCGGGCGCCCGACATCCCGATCGGGTGCCCGAGCGCGATGGCGCCGCCGTTGACGTTCACGACATCGTCGCTGATCCCGAGGTCGGCCATCGACGCGATCCCCACCGCGGCGAACGCCTCGTTCAGCTCGAACAGGTCGACGTCCTTCGCGGTCATGTCGTTGGCCTCGAGTGCGCGCTTGATCGCCCGTGAGGGCTGGTGCAGCAGCGAAGTGTCGGGACCGGCGACCATGCCGTAGCCGACCAACTCCGCGAGGGGAGCGACCCCGAGCTCTTCGGCCTTGGCCTTGCTCGTGACGACCAGCGCGGCGCCACCGTCGGAGATCTGCGACGCGTTGCCTGCTGTGATCGTGCCGTCCTTGGAGAACGCGGGACGCAGGCCGGCGAGCGACTCGGTGGTCGTGCCGGGGCGCACACCCTCGTCGGTGTCGACGACGACCGGGTCGCCCTTGCGCTGCTTGATCGACACGGGCGTGATCTCGTCGGCGAAGCGGCCTTCCTTCTGGGCGGCGGCCGCGCGTTCGTGCGACTTCGCGGCGAGCTCGTCCTGTGCTTCGCGCGAGATGTTGCCGACCTCGCCGACGTAGTTCTCGGTGCCCGCGCCCATGTGGATCGCGTCGAACGCGCACCAGAGCCCGTCGCCGATCATCGAGTCGACGACCTCGTTGTTGCCCATGCGATAGCCGGCCGCGCGCCCGGCAAGAGGTACGGCGCGTTTGTCATCGACTCCATGCCGCCCGCGACCACGACCTCGGCGTCGCCGTTGTTGATCATCTGGTCGGCGAGGTACAGCGCGTTGATGCCGGAGAGGCAGACCTTGTTCAAGGTCGTCGCGGGAACCGTCATCGGGATACCGGCGTTCGCGCCCGCCTGGCGCGCGGTGATCTGGCCCGCGCCCGCCTGCAGCACCTGACCCATGAGCACGTAGTCGACCTGCTCGGCGCCGATACCGGCTCGTTCGAGCGCGGCTTTGATCGCGATCCCGCCGAGCTCCACCGCGGTCATGCCGGCGAACGCGCCGGAGAGTTTGCCGATGGGAGTACGGGCCGAACCGACGATCACCGAACCGGTCATGAGGTGCCTCCTTGGAAGAGCACTGTTGGCCCGACGGAGCCAATTGCTCCCGACGGAACCAATTTCTGATGAAGTGTCGCCAGTGTAGGGACGGGTGGTTCCGTTCCGCTACCGACCGGTAGGTTCGCGCTTGCGTGCGGACGAGGCCGAGCAGCGCCGAGGCGCATGTTGGGCGAGGGAGTCAGAGTCATGACAAGAGAGATCGATGCCATCCGCGCCGCCATCCTTGCCGGCGCGCCCGGTGAGGACATCGGGGCGCTGCCGCTGCCGACGACGGTGCGGGGCGCCCTGGTCAAAGCGGACGAACAGGAGATGTTCACCGGACTCGAGTCGGCGGAGAAGGATCCGCGCAAGTCGATCCACGTGGAGCAGTTCCCGTTGCCCGAGCTCGCGCCGGACGAGGCGTTCGTCGGCGTCATGGCGTCGGCGATCAACTTCAACACGGTGTGGACGTCGATCTTCGAGCCCCTCCCGACCTTCGGGTTCCTCAAGCGGCTCGGCCGCGAGAGCGTGTGGGGCAAGCGCCACGACCAGCCGTACCACGTGATCGGATCCGATGCGTGTGGTGTCGTGTTGCGGGTGGGGTCCGCGGTGCGTAATTGGAAACCGGGCGACGTCGTCACCGCGCACTGCTTGCACGTCGACGACCAGGACCCGTCGTCGCACGACGACTCGATGATGGCTACGAACCAGCGCATCTGGGGCTTCGAGACCAACTTCGGCGGCCTCGCCGAGGTCGCGCTCGTCAAGGCGAACCAGCTGATGCCGAAGCCCGCGCACCTCACGTGGGAAGAAGCCGCGTGCAACGCGCTCTGCAACTCGACGAGCTACCGGATGATCGTCAGCAAGAACGGCTCGCACATGACCCAGGGCCAGGCGGTGCTCATCTGGGGCGCGACCGGTGGCATCGGCGCGTACGCGACGCAGTACGTGCTGAACGGCGGCGGTACGCCGGTGGGTGTCGTGTCGTCGGAGAAGCGCGCCGAGGTGCTGCGCGCGATGGGTTGCGAAGCGGTGATCGACCGGCGCGCCGAGGGCTACAAGTTCTGGAACGACGACGACACCGAGCAGGACCCGGCCGAATGGCTGCGGCTCGGCAAGAAGATCCGCAGCCTCGTCGGCCGCGACGTCGACATCGTGTTCGAGCACCCGGGCCGGTCCACGATGGGCGCGTCGGTGTTCGTGGCCAAACGCGGCGGCATGATCATCACGTGCGCGGCCACCTCCGGCTTCACGATCGAGTACGACAACCGTTACCTCTGGATGAACCTCAAGACGCTCAAGGGTTGTCACTTCGCGAACTACCGCGAGGCGTGGGAGGCGAATCGCCTCGTGTGCGAGGCGCGCATCCACCCGACGATGTCGAAGGTGTACCCGCTCGACCAGACGGGCGAAGCCGCGCTGCAGGTGCACCACAACCTCGTCGAGGGAAAGGTGTCGGTGTTGTGCCTCGCGCCCGAGGAGGGCCTCGGCGTCACCGACGAAGCCACGCGCGAGGAGCACCTCGACCAGATCACATTGTTCCGCCGCATGGCGGTCTGAAGCCCCTCCGAAACGGATGTAAGGACCCTCATGGACATGCTGCTGACCGAGATCGACCACGTCGCGATCGCCGTCAACGATCTCGAGGCTGCGATCGCTTACTACCGCGATACGTTCGGCTGCCGGGTCGAGCACCGCGAAGTGGTCGAGAGCGACGGGGTCGAAGAGGCGCTGCTGAAGGTTGCCGACTCCTACGTGCAGTTGCTCACGCCGTCGCGCGACGACTCGACCGTCGCCAAGTACCTGGCGGCCAAGGGTGAGGGCCTGCATCACATCGGCTACCGGGTGGCCGACTCCGCGCAGGCGCTGGCGTCGGTCAAAGCGCAAGGCCACCGGGTGATCGACGAAGCGCCCCGCCCCGGGAGCCGCGGGACCACCGTCGCGTTCGTCCACCCGAAGACGGCTTTCGGGACTCTGATCGAGCTCGTCCAGGAGTAACTTGCGGGCCGCGATGCCGGTCCCGATTCCTTCCGACGCAGAGACGCTCCAGCAGCCGCCCGACGCCGCCGAAGCGCGCCTCATCGCGGGAGCGGTCGCCGCCGCGATCGCCCCACCCGGTGGGCTGACGAGCCTGCAGCGCGTCCTGATCGAGGCTCTGGTCGAGTCGATGACCGGCTTCGTCGTCCCGGTCGCGCGGGTGCAACGGGTCGGGGCCCAGCCGTTCGCGCGGGCGCTGACGAACCGCAGTCGGCTCTTTCGCGAGCGCATGGTGCAGTTCATGCTGTTGGGCTCGCTCGTGCTCGTGCCACTGCCGGACGAGGTCGTCGGGCGGGTCGAGGAGTATGCCTCGGAGCTGGGTGTCGGCGATCCGATGCTGCGAGTCGCCGAGCGTTATGCGCACGGCAGCCTCGGTCTCGCGTTGATCGATTTCCAGCGCAGCGGCTACATGGAAACCTGGGACAGCGGGAAAGCCTCGGAACTGCACACGTCGAGGCCACTCGCCGACGCGTGGGAAGCGTGTGTGCAGGACGCGGAGCTCGCTCGGAACTGGGAAGCGTTGCGGTCGTTGCCCGACGGCTCGCTCGGCCGAGAGGTTGTCAAGTTCTACGACGCACGCGGTTTCTCGTTCCCCGGGACGATCGGGAGCGCGCCGCCGTTCCTGGCGCAGCACGACTGGGTGCACGTGCTCACCGACTATGGGTCGACGGTCGAATGCGAGATCGAGGTGTTCGGCTTCATCGCACGCGCCAACGACGATCCGCGCGCCTTTTCGCTGTTGGCGATGATCGTGGGCCTCTTCGAGACGGGGTACGCCGCCGCGGGCATGGGGCTGTTCCAGTACGACCGGGGACACCTGTCGCACCAAGGCATGGCGGTGCGGCTTGCCGACGCGATGCGGCGGGGTGCGCTCTGCGCCGCGCACGCGGGCGGTCCCGATCTGCTCACCGCGACTGGTTCGCCGACGCGGCCCGGTCCGTCGACGATGTGCGCGCCGAGCTCGGCATCGTCTCGAGGTCGGAGCTCGCGGTCACCTCCGGATCGGTCACTCCCTGGGAACCCGGGGGGATCTCGCCGTACCAGTACGACTGCGGGCAGCGCGCGGCCGAAGCCGCCGGGATCGCGTACGAGTCGTACGGCGCCCGGCCTGCATGAACGACCGCGTCACGACCTCGTTGCGCGCCACCTCGACCGCCGGCTCGGCGGGGAGCTTCGCGCCGGCCGCGAACTAGCCTGCACCTCATGTCCGACACACCGCATCCGATCACGGAGCGCCTCGAGCAGCTCGCCAAGCTGAAGGAAGAGGCGCGCACGCCCGGGAACGAGGCCTCGGTCCGGCGTCAGCACGAGCGGGGCAAGCTCACGGCGCGCGAGCGCATCGAGCTCTTGTGTGACCCGGGGTCTTTCAACGAGCTCGACATGCTGGCCCGGCACCGGGCGCACGGGTTCGGGATCGAGAACAACCGGCCGCTCACCGACGGCGTCGTCACGGGTTGGGGAACCGTCGACGGCCGCAAGATCTTCGTGTTCAGCCAGGATTTCACCATCTTCGGTGGCGCCCTCGGCGAGGTGTACGCGGAGAAGATCCACAAGGTCATGGATCTCGCGGAATCGACCGGCGCTCCGCTCGTCGGCCTCAACGACGGTGGCGGCGCCCGCATCCAAGAAGGCGTCGTCTCGCTCGCGAGCTACGGCGGCATCTTCCACCGCAACGTGAAGGCTTCGGGTGTCATCCCCCAGATCTCGGTCGTGCTCGGGCCGTGCGCGGGCGGCGCCGTCTACTCGCCTGCGATGACCGACTTCATCTTCATGGTGAAGGGCGTATCGAACATGTACATCACCGGTCCCGACGTCGTGAAGACGGTGACGGGCGAAGAGGTGACGCACGAAGAGTTGGGCGGCGCGCTGACCCACGCAACCAAGTCTGGGGTCGCGACATTCGTCGCCGACGACGAGCGGTCGTGCATCGAGCAGGTGCGCTACCTACTGTCGTTCCTGCCTTCGAACAACCTCGAGGACCCGCCGCACTTCGAGTCGACTGACGATCCCGAGCGTTCGTGTGACGAGCTCATCGATCTCATCCCCGAGACGGCGAACCGCGCCTACGACATGAAGAAGGTCATCGCCGACATTGTCGACGACGGCGAGTTCTTCGAGGTGTTCCCGCTCTGGGCGATGAACATCGTCTGCGGTTTCACGCGTATCGACGGCTACGCCATCGGAATCGTCGGCAACCAGCCCCAGGTACTCGCGGGCTGCCTCGACATCGACGCATCGGAGAAGGCCGCGCGCTTCGTGCGGACATGCGACGCGTTCAACGTCCCGCTCGTCACGTTCGTCGACGTTCCCGGCTTTCTGCCCGGAACGGATCAGGAATACGGCGGGATTATCCGCCACGGCGCCAAGCTGCTCTACGCGTACTGCGAGGCAACGACGCCGCGAGTACAGATCATCACGCGCAAGGGCTATGGCGGTGCGTATGTGGTCATGAACTCCAAGTCGATCGGCGCCGACATCGCCTTCGCGTGGCCGTCGGCCGAGATCGCGGTGATGGGCGCCGAAGGTGCGGTGAACATCATCTTCCGCAAGGAGATCGAGGCCGCCCCGAACGCGGAGAATCGGCGCCGCGAACTGTTGGTCGAGTACGAAGATCGCTTCCTCAACCCGTATCAGGCCGCGGAGCGCGGCTACGTCGACGACGTGATCGACCCGCGTGACACCCGGCGTATGTTGGCGCGCTCGTTGGAGATGTTGCGGACGAAGCGCGAGAAGTTGCCGTCGCGAAAGCACGGGAACACACCGCTATGACTCCCGAGGAGGTCGCGGCGGTCATGGCGGTCACCGTCGCGCTGCAGCAACGCGACGCGGGCGGGCCGGACGCGGCGCCGCGGAACCGCCGCTGAGCGCGTGGGTGGACGCGTCGCGGCGCTCGGCGCAGCGGGCGCTGATGCAGCGGGGCCCGTGGCGGCTGTCGAGCCGTCTCGGCCGGCGCTCGAGAACCTGACCGACGTGCTCCACGACCCGGAGCTGTTCACGGTCGGGCCCGACGAGGTGGTCGTGACGTTCCGGACCGACGACGCCCGGGAGGTTTCGACCCGGGTCGGCGACGTGAGTGTCGTGACGACCGGCCCGTACCACTCGGCCAGGGTGACGGGGCTTTCGCCGACGACGGTGTACCCGCTCGTCGTCGACGGGGCGCCGCCTTCGGCGCTACTGCCGTCCGAGGTGACGACGCTCGCGCGACCTGCCGGCGCGTTGCGGGCGACGATCGCGACCGTCAACGACGTGCACTTCGGCGAGACGGAGTGCGGGCTGCTGGGACTGCCCGAGGAGCTCGGTCCGGTGTTCTCGGTAGAAACCGGTGCCGATCCGTATCCCGAGGTCATGAACCGGGGTGCCATCGACGCGATCGAACGCATTGATCCCGACGCGGTGGTCGTGAAAGGCGACCTCACCGATCGCGGCACCGAGCAGGAGTACGCGGCGTTTCTGGCCGCGTACTCGCGGCTGGGCACCCGCATGCACCATGTGCGGGGCAATCACGATGCGATGCTCACGGAGTCGATCGCGGCGACGGGGCCCTTTACGGTCGAGCTGCCGGGCGTGACCCTCGCCGTCCTCGACACCGTGCGACCGGGTACCGATCGCGGACGCGTGCCGCGCGCGCAGCTCGACTGGCTCGACGACATCGCCGCGGCCGCGACCGATGCCGTGCTCGTGTTCGGACACCATCACCTGTGGAACCCCGAGTCCGAGGAACGCAACGACACCTACTTCGGTGTGAATCCCGACGACAGCGAGGCGTTGTGCGCGCTGATCGACCGGCGCGAGTCGATCGCGGGGTACTTCGCCGGCCATACGCACCGGACGCGCACGCGTCGGTTCGCGTCGGCGCGTGGCGTGCCGATCGTGGAGATCGCGTGCGTGAAGGACTATCCCGGCGCCTGGGCCGAATACCGCGTGTACGACGGCGGCTACGTGCAGCTCACGCGGCGCATCGACGCGCCGTCCGCGATGGACTGGACCGAACGGACGCGTCATATGTTCGCGGGCCTGTACCGCGACTACGCGCTCGGCGAGCTCGCGGATCGATGCTTCACGCAACTGTTGTGACGTTCTTGCGGGACGGGCGCGCCGGCCGGCAGTCGTCGATGTTCCCCGCGACCTCTTAGCCTGCGGGGATGCCGGCGCTCGAGGGTCTTCGCGTCATCGATCTCGCAACTGTGTTCGCGGGCCCGGGTGCGGCGCGTCACCTCGCCGACTTCGGTGCCGACGTGGTGAAGGTCGAAGCACCGGGGGGCGACGGCGTCCGCCGGATGGGGTGGTTCCCGCCCGAGGGTGGCGACTCATACACCTGGAAGTTGCTCGGTCGGAACAAGCGCGCTGTGGTCGCCGACCTCAAGCGCGACGCGGGGCGGGCGCTGTTCACGGGTCTTGTCGATCGGGCCGACGTGCTGATCGAGAACTTCCGGCCCGGGACGTTGGAGCGGCTCGGCTTCGGACCCGATGTACTCGCGGCGCGTAATCCGCGGTTGGTCGTGCTGCGGGTGACGGGGTTCGGTCAGGACGGCCCCTACGCATCGCGTCCGGGCTTCGCGACTATGGCGGAGGCGATGAGCGGGTTCGCCGCGATCAACGGCGAACCGGAAGGGCCGCCGCTGTTGCCGCCGATTGCACTCACCGACGAGGTCGCAGCGATTGCCGGAGCGTTCGCGGTGATGGTCGCGCTACGCGATCGTGATCGAACCGGTCTCGGTCAGGCGATCGACGTCAGTCTCCTCGAGTCGATGCTGCAGATGATGTCGGCGTTGCCGTCGGCGGCCGCCCATCTCGGCTACGAGCAGCCCCGTTTGGGGTCGGGCATCCCGTATTCGGTACCCCGCGGCACGTACCGCTGCGCCGACGACCGGTGGGTCGCGATCTCGACGTCGGCGGAGACCGTCGCGCACCGAGTGCTCGTGCTGCTCGGCCTCGGCGACGACCCGCGCTTCGCCACGTTCGAGAGCAGGGCCGCGCACCGCGAGGAGCTCGACGCCGCGGTGACGACGTGGGTCGGTCGACGTGCGTCCGCCGAAGTGCTCGCCGCGTTCGAGGAGGCTGAAGCCGCGATCGCGCCCGTGTACACGATGACCGAGGTGCTGACCGATCCGCACGTTCGAGCGCGGGCCGTGTTCGTCGAGGTCGACGGGATCGTCATGCAAGGCCCGGTCGCGCGCCTGGCCCGCACCCCGGCCGAGATGCGGTGGGCCGGACGGACGCTCGGCGCCGACACCGAAGCCGTGCAGGACGAGCTGGCCGAGCTCGACGAGTCCGGCGGCCTCACCCCGAGCTGATCCCGCCGCCCTCGCGCCGCGCCCCGGCACCCTCCCCGCGCATCACCTCGGGGCGATTCGTCGAACGAATCGTTGCGAGGCGGTCGGAGGGTAGGTGGCGCAGGGGGTGGTTAGGGTCGGTTTCGGTCGATGTGCGCGAGGGGGCCCGATCTCGGTGCGGGGTGGTCCGGCGCCGATCCACCGGTTGCGCCCAGTGCGGGTCCGGTGCGTGATTCCCAGCTCCGTTCGGCGTGTTGGCGTTGTTGGCCAAGAACACGACGCCGATGACATTGGTCGAGGTGCATCGGGAGCTGTATCTGCCCGGGTACGTGATCGCTTCGCGCCATCCGGTGCAGCGACTCGCGGACTGTCTCGGGTGCGAGCACCGGAAGGGGGATCAAACCCGCTCGCGTCTTTTGACGAAGCCTCAGTTCGAGGGTTCGGGTGCGAGCTCGACTCGGTCGCGCCCACGTGACCGGGCTTCGTCGAGCGCACGGCTCGCCTGGTGCACCAGCTCCGCCGCACCCAGAGCATGGGTGGGATAGCACGCGACCCCGGCCGACAAGGTCAGCGCATCGCCCACGGGTGACGCGAGCAACGTGCCCCGCACCCGCTCCGCAGCCCAGACCGCGCCCGCCTCGGGAGTGTCTTCGAGGATCGCGCCGACCATCAGATCACCGAGCCGGCACGCGGCGTCGCTCTCGCGCAGCGTCCGGCGCACGACGTCACCGACAACACCGAGCGCCTGCAGACGCGTCGCCCGATCGACGTCACCCATCGCATCGATCTCGAAGATGATCACCGAGATCGGCCGCAGCGACCGCCGGGCCGCAGCGACCTGCTGCTGGGCGAGCACTGCGAAATACTTCTCGTCGTAGAGGCCGGTCGCGGCGTCGAATGCCTGCTCGCCCCGGGCCCGGGTCTCCTCGATGCTCGTACCGAGCTCTTCTTCGGCCACTTTGCGACTCGCCTCCTCCTGGAGCACGGCGTTGATCGAAGCAAGCTCCCGCCGCACGGCGCGGATCTCGTCTTCGGCCTGCTCGAGCCGGTCCTCGCTCTGTCGGGCCTGTCCACCGAGCGCTACACCCGCGATCGCCGCGACGACCCCGGCGCTGCCGGCCACCACCGCGAATGTCGGCGAATTCGAGCGCGACGCCGATGGCTCCCGCCGCGAGCGCGGCGACGCCGCCGGTGGCGGCCACGATTACTCGCGGGTCGTGCATGCGTACCCTCATCGGCTTACCGCCGCCCCGGCCTGAGGCTTGGATCGGTGGACCCGGGCCAGCTCGGCCAGATCGCGCATCATGCGAGACAGTTGATAGTCCTTCGGCGTATACACCCGGGCCACGCCCATCGCCTCGAGCTGGGCCCGGTCGGCGTCCGGGATGATCCCTCCGACCACAACCGGGGCGTCGACCCCTGCTTCGCGCAGGAGCCGCAGCGTGTCCGGCACCAGCCCGAGATGCGATCCCGAGAGGATCGAGAGTCCTACGACGTCGACGTCTTCGTCCCGGGCGGCCGCCGCGATCTCGGCCGGGGTCAGCCGAATGCCCTGGTAGACGACTTCGAAGCCGGCGTCACGGGCCGCCACCGCGATCTGTTCGGCCCCGTTCGAATGACCGTCGAGCCCGGGCTTGCCGACGAGGAGCCGAATGGGCCGGCCCGCCTCGGCCGAAATCGTCCGGACCAGCTCCCGGACCGATTCCAGTTCGGGCCCGGGCGGTACCGTCACCCCGCCGACTCCGGTCGGGGCTCGGTATTCGCCGAAGACCTCGCGCAACGCTCCCGCCCACTCGCCGACGGTCCCGCCGGCCTTCGCCAGCGCGATCGTCGCGGGCACGAGATTCTCCGCCGTCCGGGCCGTCGCCTGCAGGGTCTCGAGCGCGGCCGAGAACGCAGTGTCGTCGCGGGTCGTGCGCCACCCCGCGATCTCGTGGACGTGCTCGGCTTCCAGCGCGGGATCGATGGTGACGATGCCGCCGCGTTTGGCGATGTCGGCCAAGGGCGACGGCGCGGTCTCCGTGAACGCGTTCACGCCCACGACCTTCAGGTCGCCCGACTCGATGTTGCGGACGCGCTCGGCGCCGGACTGCACGATCCGGCCTTTCATCTCGTCGATCATCGCGAACGAACCGCCGCCGTCGAGCACCCACTGGAGCTCGACCGCGGCTTCCTCGCACAGCGACGCGACCTTGCGTTCGACCACGATCGAACCCTCGAACAGGTCGCCGTACTCGAGCAAGTCGGATTCATACGCCAGCACCTGCTGGATTCGCAACGACCACTGCTGATCCCATGGCGTCGGCAAACCCAGAGCCTCGTTCCAACACGGCAGCTGGATCGCCCGGGCGCGTGCGTCCTTCGACAACGTCACTCCCAACATCTCGAGGACGATGCGCTGCACGTTGTTCTCGGGCTGCTCCTCGGTGAGACCCAGCGAGTTGACCTGCATGCCGTAGCGGAAGCGGCGCAGCTTCGCGTCCTGCACGCCGTAGCGATCGAGACAGATCTGGTCCCACATGCGGGTAAAGGCGCGCATCTTGCACATCTCTTCGACGAACCGCACGCCGGCGTCGATGAAGAACGAGATCCGTCCGACCACTTGGGGGAACTCTGCCTCCGGGACCTGACCCGACTCGCGCACCGCGTCGAGCACGGCGATCGCGTTCGCGAGCCCGTACGCGAGCTCCTGCACGGGCGTCGCGCCCGCTTCTTGCAAGTGGTAAGGGCAGACGTTGATCGGGTTCCATTGCGGCGCGTGCTTCACCGTGTAGGTGACCAGGTCGACGGTGAGACGCTTCGAAGCTTCCGGCGGGAAGATGTAGGTCCCCCGCGAGAGGTACTCCTTCAAGATGTCGTTCTGCGTCGTGCCCGCGAGCTGCGCATGCGGCACGCCCTGCTCGTCGGCGAGCGCGAGGTACATGCCGAGCAGCCACATCGCAGTGGCGTTGATCGTCATCGAGGTGTTCATCTCGCCGAGCGGGATGTTGTCGAACAACGTGCGCATCTCGCCGAGGTGCGGCACGGGCACCCCGACCTTCCCGACCTCGCCCCGTGCGAACGGGCTGTCGGGGTCGTAGCCGGTCTGGGTCGGGAGGTCGAACGCGACCGAGAGCCCGGTCTGTCCCTTCGTGAGATTGGTGCGGTACAGGTCATTCGACGCGCGTGCCGACGAATGCCCGGAGTAGGTCCGGATCAACCAGGGGCGGTCCCGCTCGGCCATCGTCATCATTCTCCCGGATTACCCGGCACTTTCGGAAGTCAACCGGTGCACGCCGCCCGGCTCGGGCCGCTACCGCTTGTATTCGTAGAAGCCCACGCCCGTCTTGCGGCCGAGCCGCTCGGCGCTGACCATCCGCCGCAGGATCGGCGCCGCCGCGTAGTTCGGGTCCTTGAACTCTTCGTAGAGCGCCTCGAGGATCGCGAGGCTGGTGTCGAGCCCGACGAGGTCGAGCAGCTCCAAGGGACCCATCGGGAAGTTGCAGCCGCCCTTCATGGCGGCGTCGATGTCGTCACGGGTGGCCACACCGGCGTCGAAAAGCTTGGCTGCGTTGTTGAGGTACGGGAACAGAAGCGCGTTCACGATGAAGCCGGCCTGGTCCTTCACCAGCACCGCGTTCTTGCCGCACGACGTCGCGAATGCCGTGGCCTGGTCGATCGTGTCGTCGCTCGACGTGATCGCCCGCACAACCTCGACCAACGCCATCATCGGTGCGGGGTTGAAGAAGTGGACACCGCACACCTTGTCGGGCCGGCCGGTGTTCATCGCCATCTCGACGACCGGCAGCGTCGACGTGTTGGTCGCGAGGATCGTGTGCTCGGGGCAGATGCGGTCGAGCTCGGTGAAGAGGTGCTTCTTGGCGGCGAGGTCCTCGACGATCGACTCGATGACGAGGTCGCATTCCTTCAGCTCGCCCAGATCTGCGACGGCACGGACCCGGCCGAGCACCGCGTCGCGGTCGGTGGCCTCGAGCTTGCCCCGGTCGACTTGCTTCGCGAGCGACTTCTCGAGCCCGGCGACCATTGCGTCGGCGGTGCTCTGCGAGCGACTGCGCAGCACGACTTCGAAGCCGGACTTGGCTGCGACCTCCGCAATGCCTGAGCCCATGATTCCCGAACCGACGATCCCGACCCGCTTGACCGACATGAATCCGTCCTCCTGAGTGTCACCCACCCCTGAGTGCCACGAACCCAGAGTGAAGGCCGCAAGGCTACCGGTGGGTAGGCCGCGGCGGCGAGTGCGCTCGCCTCGCGGTGGCCGCTCGTAGGATCCCTGCGTGAGCAAGTTCGGGATCCCTGCGTGAGCAAGAACACAGGAACGGTCGCCCTCGTCGGCGGCGACGAGTGGACCGAGCCCTGCGCCGGGTTCGACCGGCGGCTCCTCGAGCTGGCCGGTACCGACGAGGTCTTCGTGCTGCCTACCGCGGCAGCGTTCGAGCATCCGGAACGGGCGGTCGAGCGTGCCGCCGCGTACTTCGAGGGATTGGGCGCGTGGACGGCCGAGCTACCCATCCTCAATCGGCGCGACGCCGAATCCGACCACAACGTGAGCGCGGTGCGGGTCGCGCGGTTCATCTACATCGCCGACGGCTCGCCCCTGCACCTGCGGTCGGTCCTGAAGGGAAGCCCGTTCTACGAAGCGATCGTCTACGCCTACGGGCGGGGAGCGGTGATCGCGGCCTCGGGCGCGGGCGCGACCGTGCTCGGCGATCCGATGGTCGATCCGCGCGGCGGCGCGTACACGGTCGGCCTCGGGCTCGTTCCCGGCATCGCGATCTTTCCGTACCACGGCCGGGCCGCCGAACATCTGCGCGAGCGCTCGGTCGACCTTCTCGCGAAAGACGGCGTGCTCGTGGGCGTAGACGAGCAGACCGCACTCGTGCGCACCGCCGACGGACCGTGGGAAGTCCTCGGCGCGGGCAGTGCGACCGTCTACCGCAAGAGCGCGAAACCGAAGACGACGAAGAGCGGCGGCCAGATCGACGTCGCCGCCACCGCTCCTACTTCTCGGTGATCGTCACCTTGAAGATGTAGAGCGGCTTGCTCGGCGCGCCGGTCGTGCCGCCCGGAACCGCGAGCGTGCCCATCTTCTGGACGTTGGCGAGGCCTGCGGTCACCTTGCCGATGTACCCGTAGTGGCTGCCGATGCCGCTCGCGTCTGCGCTGTCGATGAAGAACTGCGATCCCGCGCTGCCGTCAGGATCGTTGCCGCCCTTCGCCCACGCGACCGCGCCGGTCGGGTACTTCCCGTCGGGCGGCAATTCGACTGCCGTCGTGTAGCCGGGTCCGCTACTGCCGTCGCCTTTCGGATCTCCACCCTGCACAACGGGCGGGTCGGTCGCGACGCGGTGCCACTTGAGTCCGTCGTAGAAGCCCATGCGGGCGAGTGACACGAAGTTGTTCACGCTCTTGGGTGCGTTCTTCGCGTCGAGCGCGATCGTGACGTTTCCGCAGGACGTCGCGATGGTTGCGGTGTAGGTCTTGGCGGGGTCGATCGTCATCGCCGGCGCTTTGAGATTCGTCGGCTTGGTCGCCGCCTTGGGAACGGTACCGACACAACCCGCGGGGTAAGCGACGGGTGTCACGGTCGTCGAGGTCGGGATCGAAGTCGTGGTGGTGTCGGACGACGACTTCTTGCTGCTGCCGCCGCTGAACACGTTGATGAGCACGACCAGGATCACGAACACGCCGACGGCTACGCCGGCGTTGCGGATCGTGCGGTTGCGCTTGCGCTTCTTGATCTCCGCCTCACGCGCCTCGCGCGCCGCTCGGGCATTCTCCTTCTTACGCTGGCGTTTGTCTGCGGACGGCACGGCCGCTGAATGTACTGCGCGGGTAATCCCGTCCGAGATTCACCGGGGTCGCCGGTAGCCTGGATGGCCGTGGGTCTCCTGGTGCAGAAGTTCGGAGGGACGTCGGTCGCCGACCCGGATCGGATCCGGGCCGTGGCCGATCATCTCGTGCGAACCCGCCGCGACGGCAGCGACGTCGTCGCGGTCGTGTCTGCCATGGGCAAGACCACCGACGACCTCGTCCGGCTCGCAGGCGATGTCAGCCGCTCCCCGGGCGGGCGCGAGATGGACATGTTGCTGACATCGGGGGAGCGCATCTCGATGGCGTTGCTCTCGATGGCGGTCGAGGACCTGGGCCAGCCCGCGGTCAGCTTCACCGGCAGTCAGGCCGGGATCCTCACCGACACCGAGCACGGCAAGGCGAAGATCATCGAGGTGCGGGGCGATCGCATCCGCGAGGCGATCACCGAAGGCAAGGTCGCGATCGTCGCCGGCTTCCAGGGCGTGTCGACGGCGCGCGACATCACCACACTGGGTCGCGGTGGTTCCGACACCACGGCGGTTGCGCTCGCGGCCGCGCTCGGCGCCGACGCGTGTGAGATCTACACCGACGTCGAAGGTGTGTACACGGCCGACCCCCGCGTCGTGCCGACGGCCCGCAAGCTGGCCCGGGTCTCGTTCGACGAGATGCTCGAGATGGCGGCAACCGGCGGGCGCGTCCTCGCGCTGAGGTCGGTCGAGTTCGCGCGCAACCACCACGTCAAGGTGCACGTGCGTTCGAGCTTCACGTGGGCGCCGGGGACCTGGATCACCGAGGAGGACGAGGCGATGGACGCGGTCGAGGCGATGGAACAGGCGATCATCTCCGGGGTCACGCACGACACCGGCGAAGCCAAGGTGACGATCGAGCACGTGCCCGACCGTCCCGGTGTCGCGGCGACGATCTTCCGCGATCTGGCCGAGGCCGGCATCAACGTCGACATGATCGTGCAGAACGTGTCGAGCGCGGGCCACACCGACATCTCGTTCACCGTGCCCCGTCCCGATGTCGAACGCACCTCACGATGCATGGAGAAGATCGTCGTCGACACCGAGGCGAGCGGCTACGGGACCGACGAGAAGATCGGGCGGGTGTCGCTGATCGGCGCGGGTATGAAGACCCATCCCGGTATCGCCGCCAAGATGTTCGAGACGTTGGCCGCCGAGGGCGTGAACATCGAGATGATCAGCACGTCGACGATCCGGATCTCGTGCGTGGTCGCCGAAGCGGAAGTGGAACGCGCGGTCCGGTCGTTGCACGCGGCCTTCGGTTTGGACAAGGAGTAGGTCGTGCGAGTCGGTTTGATGGGCGCCACGGGGATGGTCGGCACCGAGATGCTGCGGATCCTCGACGAACGGGCGTTCCCGGTCAGCGAGCTGCGGGCCTACGCATCTCCCCGGTCGGAAGGCCGAAAGCTCGCGTTCGCGGGCGGCGAGGTCACGTGCGAGGTGCTGAAGGCGGGCTGCTTCGACGGTCTCGACCTCGTCATCGTCGACGTCGACGAGCCGATCTCGCTCGAGTGGGCACCGCAGGCCGCCGCGGCGGGCGCCAAGGTCATCGACAAGTCGTCGGCGTTCCGGATGGAGCCCGACGTCCCGCTCGTTGTCGCCGAGGTCAATCCGGAAGACATGCAGAACATGCCGAAGGGGATCGCCTCGTGCCCGAACTGCACGACGATGATCCCGGTCACCGCGCTCGCACCGTTGCACCGCGCGGCGCGCATCGACCGCATGGTCGTTTCGACGTACCAGTCGGTGTCGGGCGCGGGTCAGGTCGGGCTCGACGAATTGGACGCGCAGTGGACGAAGCTCGACGGCCGGTCGGAGGAGTTGCGACACTCCGGCCGCAACTCGAGCTTCCTCGTGCAGGGCGAGGTCTGGGACAAGCCGATCGCCGGCAACGTGATCCCGCTCGCAGGTTCGGTGAAGGAACAGGGCTACACGTCGGAGGAATGGAAGATGGTGCGCGAGTCGCGCAAGATCCTCCACGACGACGAGATCCGCTGTACCGTCACCTGTGTGCGGGTGCCCGTGTATGTCGGTCACGCGGTCAGCGCGAACATCCGGTTCCACCGGCCGATGGACAAGGCGGAGGCGGTCTCGTTGCTGCGCTCGGCGCCCGGGGTGCTGCTCGTCGACGACGGCGACGGTTACCCGACGCCCCAGGAGGCCGCCGGTATCGACCCGGTGCTGGTCGGCCGGGTCCGGGAGGACCCGTCCGAGTCGGGATCGATCGACCTGTGGGTCACGGGCGACAATCTGCGCAAGGGCGCGGCCCTGAACGGCGTGCAGATGGCGGAGCTCCTGCTCGACCGGTGACCCGGGTCACCGCGATTCAACCTTTGTCCGGTTCCGGTCGTAAGCGCTGTTTGATGAGCATCAGCGGAGTGTCCGGCAGTGCGTCGGGGTCGAGCTACCTCTCCTCGCCTGCGGTGCGGATGGCCCAGCTGCAGGGCTCGGCGCTGACGGACATCTTCTTCCCCTCGTCGGGGAAGCCGAGCGATCTCACCTCGTTCACCTCGACCGCGGTGTCGTCGACCCTGTTCACCCGGCCCGGGCTGCTCACCGGCTTGACCCAGTGGGACGGGAGCATGACGCCGGGCTCCCGGCGCACGGCGGCGCCGGCACCCACGACGCCCTCGGCGCCGCCCACGGCCCCGAAGTCGCCGTTCACGTTCAACCCGTTCGACCGGGCCTCGTGGGACGTCGACTCCAAGGGTCACGCGCTCGACACCTCGGCCTGACCGACCCCGGCACCCCGCGCCGCCTCGCAGCGATTCGTCGAACGAATCGTTGCAACGGAGAATTCGTCGGAGGGTGTCGAACGCGCTGCTTCCCGTTCGTCGTGCGTGTGATCGGATGGCGAAACCCGCTCCGAGCTCCAACGAGGAGGACCCATGCGCTACATCCTGTTGATCTGCACCGAAGAGGCCAGCGACCAGGCAATGAGCCCGGCCGAGGGAGAGGTGCAGACGAACGCCTACATGAAGTTCGGGGAGGACATGACCAAGCGGGGCGTCCTCCTGGGCGGCGAGCGCCTGCACCCGACGAGCGACGCTACCGCCGTGCAGGTCCGTGACGGCGAGGTCCTCACCTCCGACGGTCCCTTCGCCGAGACGAAGGAACAGATCGGGGGCTTCTACCTGGTCGACGCCAAAGACCTCGACGAGGCGATCGAGATCGCCGCGAAGATCCCCGGGGCGAGCAAGGGCACGATCGAAGTGAGGCCGATCTGGGAGATGTGAGCCGTCCGACGACTGCACGCGTCGAAGCGGCGGTTGCTGCCGCGTTCCGTTCGGATTGGGGTCGCGTGGTCGCGACCCTGATCCGGCAGAGCGGCGACTGGGACCTCGCCGAGGAATGCGCGCAGGATGCGTTCGCACCGCGGCGCTCGAGCGGTGGCCGCGCGACGGCATCCCCGACAATCCCGGCGCCTGGCTGACGACGACCGCACGTCATCGTGCCGTCGACCGCCTCCGGCGCGCGGCGACGGGCGTGGCCAAGCTCCAGGAGGTGGCCGTGGCCTCGCGGAACGACGCGCTCGCCGATGGTGACGACGAACCGCAGGACGAAGAACTTCGCAACAGCGGCGTCGACGACGACCGACTCCGCCTCATCTTCACGTGCTGTCATCCCGCGCTGTCGCGCGAAGCGCAGGTCGCACTGACGCTTCGCACACTGGCCGGC
Source organism: uncultured Actinomycetes bacterium (assembly GCA_963761055.1). GTDB lineage: Bacteria > Actinomycetota > Acidimicrobiia > IMCC26256 > PALSA-610 > PALSA-610. The sequence goes on from CAVXFO010000006.1 coordinate 123,675, forward strand.
TTGACGACGCCCGAGATCGCGCGCGCGTTCCTCGTCCCCGAGGCGACGATGGCGCAACGGATCGTGCGGGCCAAACGCAAGATCCGCCACGCCGGTATCCCGTACCGCGTGCCGCCCGCGCACATGCTCCCGGATCGCCTCGGTGCGGTGCTCGCGGTGCTCTACCTGCTCTTCAACGAGGGCTACTCGGCGACCACCGGCGCCGAGTTGGTGCGGATCGGTCTGTGCGCCGAGGCGATCCGCCTGGCCCGCACACTCGCCGAGCTGATGCCCGACGAACCCGAAGCCACAGGCCTGCTCGCGCTCATGCTCTTGACCGACGCCCGCCGACCCGCTCGGGTCGACGCCATCGGCGACCTCATCCCCCTCGAGGAACAGGACCGCGCCCGCTGGGACACGGACTCGATCACGGAGGGGCTCGCGGTCCTCGACGGCGCGCTGCGGCGCAAGCAACCCGGTCCGTACCAGGTGCAGGCCGCGATCGCCGCGTGCCATGCGGAAGCGCGCGACGCGACCGCGACCGACTGGGTCGAGATCGCGGCGCTGTATCGCGAGTTGGCGCGCATGGTGCCGTCACCGGTCGTCGAGCTGAACCGCGCGGTCGCGATCGGCATGGCCGACGGTCCCGACGCGGGGTTGCGCCTCGTCGACGCGCTCGACGCGTCGGGCGCGCTAGCCGGCTATCACCTCCTGCATGCGACCCGCGCCGATCTCCTTCGCCGGCTCCACCGCGCCGACGAGGCTGCGATTGCGTACCGCGACGCGCTCGCGCTCGCGTCGACCGACTCCGAACGCCGCTACCTCGAGCGCCGTCTGGCCGAGTGCGCGCCGATAGCCGGCGCTTAGCTCAGCGACGGCTCGATCAGGTAGGCGAGACCGCACAGCTCGAGCAGCCGATGCACCACCAGCGGAGCGGAGCGCAACGTGAGCTCGCGGTCCTGGGCTTCCAGCCGCGCCCGGCTGCGAACGAAGGTGCCGATCCATCCGGCGCCGATGAACTCGACGTGGGCGAGGTCGATGACGACGTCGGACTCGTCGTGGCCGATCGCGTCGTCGAACGACTCGACCAGGATGTTCAGCGCCGCGGAGTCGAGCTCGCCGCGCAACGCGACGATCGTGCATTCGCGATCGAGGGTGCCCGGTGCCCAGACGTCGACTCCCGGCGGGCTCGCGACGTCGGTTCCGGAAAAGGCAGTAACCATGCCCAGACTCCCCTGCAGCGGATTCTCACCATCGCGCCACCAAGGTCCGGAGCAACGCTCTCACTCGGGACGATACACCCCAACCCGGACTCATTGTCAAGTGAAGTTTGCAGTCAGGGAACGGCCTACACCCCCGGTTGGAACAGCAGCTTGAACTCGAGCGTGCCGGAGTTCCCGACGCTGGCGGGACCGCCACTCGGGTTCCCGATGCCGTAGTCGGAGAAGGTGATGCGTGGGCTGCCGACCACCTGGATGGTGTTGGCGGTGCGGGTCGTCTGCAATGTCAACGTCACGTCGTTCGTCGAGCCGTGCAGCATCAGCTTGCCCTTGACGGTGTAGTCGGCTTCGACGCCGTCCTTCGGTACCGGCGCGATGTCGACCGGGCTCGCGAGCGTGAACGTCCCGGTCGGAAACTGGGACGTGTTCATGATGCGGCCCTGGAATTGTCCGTCGCGCTGGTCGCGGTCGCTCTTGACCGTCGTCATGTCGACGGTGAAATCCGCGTTCGTCAGCTTCGTGCCCACGATCGTCAGCGAACCTGTGACGCTGTTCGTCGACCCGACCGCGGTTGCGCTCTGCCCGAACAACGTCTCTTTGACCCGGTACCGAACGACCGATCCACTCCTGATGCTCCACGTTCCTGCGATCGGTGCGCGCTCGGTGCCGGCGACGGTCGTCGGCACCGCTGTCGGATCGAGTGCGAGCTTCGGCGGCGCCTTGCTTTCGATGAAATGGAAGTAGACGAACGGGCCGGCCACCACCACGAGGAGCGCCACGACGACGACACCGATGATCCACTTCTTCATGCAGGACTTCCGGGGCGGTAGGTGAAAGGACCACTCGAGAGTGGAGAACCTAACTGTGCGCCCACTGTGACGCCCCGCTCGAGACCGTCCTCACGGCGATGCTTCGATCTTCGTGATCGCCGGGTCACTGCAGACGACGGCGGGTTGGTTCTTCGTGAGCTTGCAGATCGTTGCGGTGAAGCTGTTCGCCGCGCCGACGGCACCGCGGGCGATGTCTCCGGCCGGGTTGCTGAGGGCGTCGGCGATCTCGGTCGCGCTCTTGCCCTGGAGCACTGCGGGGTCGTACGTCGCGCCGGCGGACACGAACTTGCCGCCGAAGTCGATGAAGGGGATGGCACCGCTCGACGCGGGGTCGGTGCCGACGTAAGGCGCCCGATCGTAGGTGTCGAATACCTGCTGCTGTGCCGGCGTGAGGGTGTCGAGGGAGGCGTAGCCGTCGCCTTGTCGTTGGTTGCTTTGCATCTCGACACCGGTGAAGGCGATCCAGTTGCTCTCGTAGGACGCTCCGTGGAAGGAGAAGGTCTGCGTGTTCGGGAACACGTCGGTGCTCGACGAATGGGTCGTCCGCAATCCTGAGAAGGTGCCGAACCGGGACAGCGCGATGACCATGGGCCAGCGTTCGGTCGCGCAGTACGGGCAGTACTCGGCACCGACATACAGGATCTGCGGCTTGCCGCCGCTCGTCAGGGCCGGGGCGGTGATCGGTGTCGGTGCAGGCTTGGCGTCGCCGGTACCGACGGTGTCGAACACCGTTGCCGGCAGCGACGTCACCTTTGTGACGAGCGCGGCCGGTGCGAGTTGATCGTTCGCGGCCCCGTGTCGTCCCGATGCAATGGCCGCGACCGCAGCAACTCCGATCACGACGACAACGGCCGCGATGATCCACGGCGCTCGACTCGTTCGTCGCTGGCGCGGTCGCTGAACTCGCGAACGTTGCTGTTGCTGCTTACTCATGGTTGCTCCTGAGATGGGATCGTCTGTCGGCGCGCGACCACGGTCATCGTGATGATGAACACGAACGCGGAGAGCGCCATGAAGGGCAGGGACGCGAAGCCGAACTCCCACACGTAGCGAACTGTGCAAGGTTCGGTCACTGTGCAAAACGACGAGTGCTGACGTGGAAATGCCTGCAACTGCGTGTGATACGCGGCGATCAACGCACCGATGGTCGCGATCGGCACGACGTACCAGAAGATCGCGCGGTCCCGGCGCTTCGCCGCGATCAGAAGAACGATCGACAGTGGATACATCGCGATCCGCTGGTACCAGCACAACTTGCAGGGTGTGTAGTGGGCGATCTCGGAGAAGTAGAGGCTACCGAGCGTTGTGACCAGGGCAACGAGACCAGCCAACCACAAGCCGACGCGACAGACGTCGTCGAACCACAGGGCCGCGGCGCGGTAGCGACCAAACCGCGTCGCGGCGGCCAGGCCGACGACGATCAGCGTCGCGGCCCAACACGCCAGCGACAGCAACGCGAAGAACACCGAGAAATCTGCGGTACTCAAGGGATGGCTCTCCTCGACACCAGAGCCGGGCACAACGCCTGGCCCACTGTCACCGCGCGGCTACGCAGCGATCAGACGCCGAGCCGAACCTGCGGCGGTCGGAACAAGCCGGCGCCGCGGACGCGCCCGACCCGCGGCACGGATGCCATTGGCCGGCGGTTCCACGCTCCGAGCCCGAGGGCGGGCAAGCCCACTGCGATCAGAACTACTGCGGCGAGGCCGACACCCAAGCCGAGGGCCGCGCCACCACCACACCCGACGTCACGGATACACGGATCCGGTGCCGAGTGCCGCGTGGGGGCCGTCGTCCGCGACCCGCCTTCGCATGGATGCCCACAAGAAACCGAAGTGGCATCCGCCGTACGCGAACCGGTCACGAACAGGAACGCCAACAATCCTGCGCACAACAGGAGCAGGATCCGACCGGTCACTTCACAAGCATAAGCCCCGCCGGTACGACGGAACCCTCGACCGGTCGGGACCCGGGTGTGTCAGCAGAGGTGAGCCGCGGTGCGCACACCCGCCCCGACTGAACTATCGGCACTCCCGGCGCACGCGCAATGCCGGATGCGTCGCGCGGCACCGTGTAACGCGGCGAGGCCGGCAGGATGCAGATCCTCACGAACGTTGCCGAACTGTGGGTCTTCTCGCGGATCGCCGATGGTCCTCGCTACCTCGTGCTCGAAGCGTCACAAGAGAAGGCGGCTGCGTTCTTCGGTGGGCACCGCTTCTGGCAGATTCCGAGTACGTCGATGCACGACGACGGCGAAGCAACGGTCGACATGTTGCGACGCACGATGGCCGAATACGGCCTCGAACCCTCGGCGCCGTGTGGGGGTCGAGCACGGGTTTGTCGCGAACGGGACCGTCGTTGCTGTCTACGAGTCCTGGGCGGCGAGGAGCAGGGTGGCGAGCGGTTCGAGCGTGGCCACCAGCTCGTCGAGCTCGTCAGGCTCGAGGCTCTCGTACGGCTTCGCGGCGAGGTCGTCGGTGAGCGCCTCGGCCCGCTGTTTGACGGCGCGGCCTGTTTCGCTGAGCCAACCGTCGTCTCCGATCAGGTTGCGATCGCGCATCCCGTCGATCACGGCGTCGAGCTGCGCGGCGGGGAGGTGGTGGATGCGTCCGAACTTCTCCGCGGGCATGCCCGCGTCGAGGGCCAAGAGGACGTGCGCCTCGAGGCCGCCGACACCCTCGGTCATCAGAGCGGCGATGTGGCCGTCGCCGCGGTGTTCGCGCAGCAGGGAAGCTGCATGGAAGAAGCGGGCCACCACGTCGTCGGGGATCGGGATCGCGCGCAGCGCGGCGTACATCGGGCGGCCCTCGAACGGTGCGCTGGTCGCAGCCCCGAGCAGCAGTTCGGTGGCGCGCGCGAATGCGGGAGAGTCGACCTGATCGCCGAGGATCCGCCGCAACGCCTGCACACAGCCCTTCTGGCGAGCGGCGATCGCCGCTGCGGGCGTGGTCGTCTGCCACACCTTCGGGATGTGGCGGGCCACCTCGCCGGGAGCGAAGTTGTAGAAGAGCGCGTCCACCACCTCCGCCGAGACGAGGCCGAGGGGCGCCGCCCGTCCGGCGAAATAGGTATCCCAGTAGTTGGTGAACCCCAGGGCGAACATCGCGTCGTTCGGTTCGTCGGCTGAGTACGGGATCACACCGATCGGCTCGACCAGCTCGAACATCCGGCGTGCCATCGAGTTCATGGCCTGATCCTCCTGCTGTAGCCCCGACGCCCCTTGCGGACACCCACCACCTTGGACGATCGGTCGCCGCGAAACTCATCGCACAACCGCAGGTAATAGCGCACATCTGCCATCGTTCGGTGATCGCCATAACCGCTCGAGACAGCGGGCACTATGTGGGCTCGCGAGCGAGGAGGTCGTCGAAGGAATGTCCTTCATCACCTGTCACATGTCGATCTCTCTCGACGGGTTCGTCGCGGGGCCAGACCAAAGCGAGGACAACCCACTCGGCATCGACGGACGAAAGCTTCACGATTGGCACCTCAACGATCCGAAGCACCCGGTCGACGAAGCTTTCACTCAACGGCTACTCGGGCCCCGTGGCGCGTACATCATGGGCCGCAATATGTTCGGCCCTGTTCGTGGCGGGTGGGACGACTCCGATTGGCGCGGCTGGTGGGGTCCTGAGCCGCCGTACCACGCTCCCGTGTTCGTGCTGACCCATCACCCCCACGATCCGATCAACATGCAAGGCGGGACGACCTTCTACTTCGTCGACGGCTTCGAGACCGCCCTTACCGAAGCGGCCCAGCACGCCGACGACCGTCCGATCGACATCGCAGGTGGGGCAAGCGCCGTCCGCCAAGCGTTGCAAGCCGGCTGCCTGAATGAACTCGTTCTCGACATCGTCCCGGTGGTACTGCGAGAAGGCGAACGAATATTCGACGATGTGCCCGAGATCGACGCAGAGGCCGTCGAGGCAGCCACATCGCCGCTGGCGACCCACATCGTCTACAAGATCGCATAATCCGACTCAACCGAGTCATGCGCGAGTTCCCGGGAACTGTGATGGCGGCTTCACACGACTGGGCGGTCTTCGACGAGGCCAACGGCGCGGTCGTGTTCGCACCGAGGAATCACCTGCCTGATCTCGGCGATGGCGTGATCTGGGAAAGCCGCGAAGGACGTACACGTAGTCGCACGTTCGACCCTGGGCTTTGTGCACGGTCATCGCGTAGGCGTCGTCGACGCCGCGGGCGTCGAGATGTGCGGCCGGGATCGTTGTGGTGGTGTCGTCATCGAACTCGATGACCGACCCGCGAACCCGCGTCGACCTGCGCCTTCATGCGTCGGGGCGCCGGGATCCGAACCCGGGACCTCAGGGTCCCGAAAGCGTACGCGCCGAATACGGGCGAACGCCCGCGAACGATCGTGGCTGGTGTGTCGAATCAGTGCGGCACGACGAAGACGAAGTACAGAACCCCAGGCTCCGCGCCGCGTCGGTGCGGGGGAAACTCGGAGTCAGGGTCGGGCGCGAACCGGCCGATACCGAGGTGTGCAAGTGATCGACGACGTCCGCGCGCGGGCCCGCTCACCGCGGCAGACGCGGCCTCCGGTCGCATGGGCCCTCGCGCTCGCCTGGTGCGCGATCTGCGGCTGGTTCGCATTCGTCAGGGGCGGCCGGGTCCCGCTGCTGTGGTGCGTCGACCTCGGCTTCCACGAGCTCGGCCACCTCGTCATGTACATCCTGCCGGTGAACGAGATCCTGACCGCCGCGATGGGCTCGATCATGCAGTGCGCGGTCCCGCTCGGTCTCGCCGTCTACTTCTGGTTCCTGCGCCGCGACCCGGTCGCATCCGTCGTGTGCCTCGCGTGGGGAGCGACGAGCTTGCAGGACGCGAGCGTGTACATCGCCGACGCGCCCTACGAGAGGCTCGCACTGATCGGCGGCGAACACGACTGGGCGTTCGTTTTCGACGCGCTGCACCGGATGGATCAAGCGGGAACGGTCGCAACTATCGTGCGCGATGCAGGGCTGCTCGTGCTCCTGGCCGCGGCGACCGTCGCTGCTCTCGGGCTGCTCGGCGTGTTCGCAAACGTCAGAACGCGAGCTTCAGACCCGGACGCGGCCACTCGGGCGAAACCAGACGACCTGATGCCGAGGCGGTGACGAAAGCCGTCCGGGCATCACGTCGACCAGAACACGCGCGCTCACTCGTACACGATGCGAGACGAGCGCACCCAGTACTTCCGTCGATCCCCGTCCGCTGTCCGGGAGACATCGACGATCACGTCTCTCGCCAAATCGATCACGCTTGAGGGATGCGAGTCGAGCCACGCCTGCCAGAGACGATCTCCGTCTCCGGCCGGGCAGTCGAGCACCGGCGCAAAGTCGGGTCCGTGCCGCGTCGCCAACCGGCGCATCCGACGATGAGTCCATCGGTTTCGGCGACGAAGAGCCGCCGATCCTTGACCATGGCGCGGAGTTCGTCGACATCGAGGCTGTCGAGAAGCTCGACAACTTCTCGCGGTGAGTACACGCTCGGCGCGCTGGTTGACAACGCGGCGTAGCGTAAGGCCTCGACGACCTCGATGTCACCAGCTTCGGCGACTCGAATCAGCATCCGGATCTATCTTTGCCGGTCGAAGTCCCGACACCCACACGGATTGCCCCATCCGGCGTGATCAGGAGAGTGCCGATCGGCAGTGAGGGCGCGCTGCGACACCGCAGGCGTCGAGTGGTCTGAGAGACCGTAGTTGCGGGTATTCGACCTGGCGAGCCGACTACATCCGGCAACGCGCCCAGGGAGGACACTGCTGTGATTCTCGAAGAGACCTACGCCCTGTCGAACGGTGTCGACATCCCAAAGCTCGGTCTCGGAACGTGGTTCATCGAGAACGACGACGCCACACAGGCGGTGAGGGACGCGACGACGATCGGGTACCGCCACATCGACACGGCACAGGCTTACGGCAACGAAGGAGGTGTCGGCGAGGGGATCCAATCTTGCGGTGTGCCCAGGGAGCAGTTGTTCGTGACGACGAAGCTCGCCGCAGAGGTGAAGTCCTTCGGGGAGGCGGTTACGGCCATCGACCATTCGCTGGCGACGACGGGGCTCGACTACCTCGACATGATGATCATCCACAGCCCGCAGCCGTGGGAGGAGTTCGGCGGTAACGATCGGTACTTCGAAGGCAACCGCGAAGCATGGAGAGCGCTCGAAGAGGCTTACGACGCGAGAAACTTCGCGCCATCGGGCTTTCGAACTTCCAGGCGGCGGACATCGACAACATCCTTGCTGCTTGTACGGTCGCGCCCATGGTGAATCAGGTTCTCGCCCACATCAGCAACACGCCCGCGGAGCTGATCGCGTACTCACAGCAGAAGGGGATGCTGGTGGAGGCTTACTCACCGATGGCGCACGGGGAGCTGTTCAAGAACCGCCGCGCCACGGATATGGCCGGGAAGTACGGCGTCTCGCTGCCGCAGCTATCGATTCGGTACACCCTCCAGCTCGGTCTCCTGCCCTTGCCGAAGACCGCGAACCCGGACCACATGCGGACGAACGCCGACGTGGAGTTCGAGATCACCGAGGAGGACATGGACGTCTTGAAGAACGTGGAGAAGATCGAGGACTACGGCGAAGCCAGCATGTTCCCCGTCTACAGCGAGACATGAGGCGCATCTATCGCGTCCGGCCTGCCAGATACTCGTCGTCGGTAACTTTCTCCATCCAGGTGACGTTCGTGCCGTTGAGGGTCTCCTGAATCGCGACGTGCGACATCGAGGACTCGGGCATCGCCCGAGGTTGTCCCGGGTTTTGTTGAAGTGAGGTGGCGGTCCCCCGCCTGATGCCTGCCTGCTGGTAGGTGTCGGGCGTCCGCCAAGACATCCGATTCAAGCGAAGGGGACCACCACCATGTCGAAGAAGAACGTAGCTGCTGTCCGTCTCGTTGAGCGCGACGAGGCCGCCGATGTTGGAGAGCTGCCGGAGGAACTGCGCGTGTCGCTCGCGTCGATCGCAGGTGTGGCTCGTGAGGGCTTGTTGGCGATGAGCGCCTCGGTCGGCCTGTTGGTGATGCACGAGATGATGAACGCGGAGATGACCGCGAAGGTCGGCGCTGCGAAGCACGCCAAGCTGGCCGACCGTCAGGCGAACTGGCATGGCGACGCGCCGGGGTCGGTCGTGTTGGGCGGCCGGCGGGTGCCGGTGGAGCGACCGCGGGGCCGCACGACCGACAAGTGTGAGATCGAGCTCGATACCTACGCGACGTTCACCAACGATGATCTGTTGTCGGAGTTGGTGATGGAACGGATGCTGGCCGGGGTCGCGACCCGCCGCCATGTTCGGGTGAACGAACCGGTCGGCGACGCGCTCGAAGCTGTCGCCCGGTCGACGTCGCGGTCGTCGGTCAGTCGCCGGTTCAAGACGGCGACCCAGGCCGGGGTGGACGAGTTGATGAGCCGCGACCTGTCCGAGCTCAAGCTTGCCGCGTTGATGCTCGACGGCGTGCACTTCGCCGGAGTGTGCTGCGTCGTGGCGCTCGCGATATGCGCTGACGGGACGAAAGTGCCGGTCGGATTGTGGCTCGGTGACACCGAGAACAAGACCATCGTCACGAACCTCCTTGCCGATCTGGTCGACCGGGGCCTGTCGGTCGACGGCGGCCTGTTGGTCGTGATCGACGGCGCCAAGGCGCTCGCTGCCGCGGTCCGTAAAGTGTTCGGCACGACCGCGCTGATCCAACGGTGCACGCTCCACAAGCGCCGCAACGTGCGGGACCATCTCCCCAAAGACCAGCAGGCCTGGGTCGACCGCAAACTCGCCGCCGCGTTCGCGAACGAGAACACAACCAACGGTGAGCGCGCCGCGCGAGACCTCGCCAAGCAACTGGAGCAGCGGTGGCCCGACGCGGCCGCGAGCCTGCGTGAAGGCCTCGAGGAGATGTTCACCGTCCGGCGGCTCGGGATCAATGGACGGCTCGCCGCGACGCTCACGAACACGAACTGCATCGAGAGCATGATCTCGATCGCGCGTGACACGACTCACAACGTGAAGCGTTGGCGTGACGGCACGATGATCAAACGGTGGTGCGCCGCCGGGATGCTCAACGCCGAGCGCAGCTTCCGGCGCCTCAAGGGCTACAAGCAGATGCCCGCGCTCGTCGCCGCGCTCGCGCGCCACATCGACGCTGTCACACCATCATGCGATACTGAACAAGTCGCATGACATGAACCCGGACCGTCACCGAACTTCAACAACGGTCGGGACATCCTCCATCGCCCCGTGCCAGTGCGGAAGGTCCCGGGGACACACCAGAATGTCACCCGCGGCGAACTCTTGGATCGGATCGTCCTCGACCTGGGTCCAGCCGACATGAGCGGAAGGCACCAACTCGATCATCGACGCGCGAACCCGCGTTGACCTGCGCCTTCATGAGTCGGGGTGCCGGGATTCGAACCCGGGACCTCAGCGTCCCGAAAGCGTAAGAGCCGTATTCGGGCGAACGCCCGCGAACGATCGTGGCTGGTCAGAGCGTTTTCGGTATCTCGGCGAACGAGGGCGAATCGGGGCGCGCGCGCCATGAACGCGCCATGACACGCGTGTCAGGGTTCGTCTCCCGCACAAGTACGTCAATCGGGGATGACGGGGAGCGGACGTATCCGGATGCGGGATTCCTCGATCACGACGATGGCGCCTGCGTCGAGCGCGTCCGCGAGCCGATCAAGATGGCTGAGAATCAGCGTGGCTTGCGCCTCCGGACGGCGTGGCCGTTCACGCCGCAACAGGATCACGGACGGCTTGCGTCTGTGGCCGGCTGCGAGCAGCGTGCCGAAATCGGTATCTCCCGATACGAGCACTCGCGAATCTTCAACGGCACGCGCGAGCACGACTTCGTCGGTAGCGGTACTCAACCCGAGTGACGCGATGTGAAGCGCATCGTGTCCTGCCGCTTCGAGCAGCTGCGCGAGCCGACTCGACAAGTTCTGGTCGAGCAGAAACCTCACGAACTCGGGGTGAGCGGAATGGTCTGCTCGAGCACCGCCTCAGCCGCGAAATGCAGCGCGGCGCGGATGTCCTCGGGCTCGAGGTCGGGGAAGTCCGAGAGGATCTCCTCGACGGTCATGCCGTCGGCGACCATCGCGACGACAGTGCCCACCGGCATTCGCAGGTCCCGGATGATCGGCACCCCACCCATCTTGTTCGGGTCGACGGTGATTCGCTCGATGGCCACGGGGCCCAGAGTACCGGCGGTCCGTGCGACCGCCACGAGAAGGCCCGTGCTGATCTGGGCTGCCACAGGCCCCGGCGCGGCGTGTCGCCGCACCCCACCGGCCCACCCGGCCGTTTACGCGCTCGGTGCAGAGGTTGCGTGCAGACGTTCGTCAAGACCTCGACGAGCGCCGAGGTGTTTGAGCATGTGGCGTCGGCGCTGCGAGCGCGGATCGGCAGTTAGGTGTGCGGTTCACGCGCTGCCGTTGCAACCTGCCGAGACCACTTCGGCGGTCGCTCGGCTGAGAACCAACGTGACTCCGTACCGAGACCTGAGGAGAGCGTCTCTGCGTCGCGTCGCCGCTGCAGTCATCGACGGCGAACCGAGCCGACAACGGAATCGCGAACCCGCCGTCGATGACGATGCTCGATCCTTCGAATCTCACGGACCACGTGCTGTGTTCGAATGTCCCATCGCCCCGTGGGTTCGGCGACCACCATGAAACGCGCTCGAGCCTTGCCGCCTGTATCCGCCAGTCTCACGAAGCCATAGCACGGCTGGCTTCGCGACTCGCAGTTCGCCAGGTACCCAGGAGTAGCGAGCGTGATCTCTCGACCGTCGACCTCGATTGTCGAAACTCCCTTCACGACGACGAGACCGTGGAGATCGGCTGCGCGCCCGGGACCAGGGTCCGTCATCGCGCTCTTGCCGTTGGAGCACGCCGCCCGCCGCGAGCAACGCGATTGCGACCACGAGAAATCTCATCGTCCGTGTGACGACGAGCACCATCGCCCGGATCCCACTAGCGCATAATGCCCAGTGAGTATGGGTGAGCGCTAGTTGGTTCGGGGTCCACCGTTGTGTTGGTGGTCGCCGGTACGTTCGGATCTGGAATTGGGCACGCCCCGTTCCGGAGGGTGATCGATCTTCCTGCTCGAACAGGTCGATCGTCACGGTCTCCTTCCCGGGACGTGCGTGCCACCCCTTGACCGTTTGAGAGAGAAGGGATGGCGATGACCATCGTAGAGAGCACGCGCCCGGTGACGGGTGGAGTGGACACGCACGCCGATGTTCATGTCGCGGCGGCGGTGGACGCGAATGGCGGCCTGTTGGGTGTGCGGTCGTTCGCGACGACACCGACCGGGTTCGCCGAGTTGCATGGTTGGCTCATCGGTTTCGGTGCGGTCGCCCGGGTTGGGGTGGAAGGCACCGGCGCGTATGGGGCGGGCTTGGCCCGGTTCTTGCGGGCGGGGAGCTCGTGGTGATCGAGGTCGATCGTCCGAACCGGCAGCGTCGCCGCCACCGGTAAGTCAGATGAGATCGACGCGATCGAAGCGGCCCGGGCCGCGTTGTCGGGTCGAGCGTCGGGGATCGCAAAGACCGCGGATGGTGATGTCGAAGCGATCCGCGGTTTGTGGTCGCGCGCCGGTCTGGCCGTGATGTTCGCATCAAGTATCTGAACCAGATCCGCCATCTCGGGTTTACTGCCCCAGACGACCTTCGAGAACGGTTGCGGGGCGTGCCCCGTGAGCATCTGGCCCGCACTGCGGCCGGCTTGCGACCCGGATCGGCGAACGAGTCGGTCATGTATGCGACGAAGGTCGCGATCCGCACGCTGGGCCACCGAGTCCTTGATCTGGAAGCGACGCCCGCGACCTCGACCAACTGATCGATGAGCGCGTGCGCGGACCGCGCCGAGCCTGCTCGACGTCTACGGCGTCGGAACGCACACTGCCGCGATCTTGTTGGTCGCCGCCGGTGACAACCCGCACCGCCTGAACAACGAAGCTGCGTTCGCGCACCTGTGCGGTGTCGCGCCCGTGCCCGCATCGTCGGGCAAGGTCGTGCGTTACCGGCTGAACCCGGGCGGGAACCGTCAAGCGAACCACGCGTTGTGGCGGATCGTGTTCACCCGCATGAGCAGCGATGAACGCACCCGCAAATACGTCGCGCGTCGCCTCGCCGAAGGCCGCACCACCAAAGAGGTCATGCGCGTTCTGAAACGCTACGTCGCCCGCGAGAACTACCCGCATCTCGTGCACGCGTAGAAGCTCTGGGGAGACGGGCCTGGCCCCCGAATGCCCCGACACCGAACGGTTGTCCTTCGAACGAACCGCCGGCCCGTCGCCCCAAACCCACGTTCGGCACGCATGGCTTCATAAGAGCTCGCCCTCCACCGAGTGGCCCATCACTGGTCTGCCAGCAACGCCGACAACACCCCTTGACAAACATAGGAGCTTCGCTCTGGGACGCTTCTGCCAGCCGGCCGAGTGCCGACGCGCGGTGTCAGAGTGACATGTCGCGACGGCCAGGATCTAGCGTGACGGCGTGGCAAAACCGCGAGTGCCGACCGCCGCGGAACGCGCCGAGGTCGCGACCGTTGCGTTGACGCGGATCACCAGCGGCGAGCCGTTCGACGAAACCTCGCGCTGGCTGCAACCCCTCTCGGACTGCGAGTTCCCGTTCCCCGGCGATGTGTTCGTCGAACTCGCCGCGGACGCATTAGCCGTCGCCGGCGCGACTCGAGCGAATCCCGTGTCCTTGGCCGACGCGTACGAGCGCCATCTGCCGGAGCGACCCATCAGCGGAAATGCCGCACATCAGAAGAGCCGCGCTGCACTGCTGGCAGCTGTCGCGCTGCACGCCGGCATCGTGCCCGACTACGACGAGATCGCGGGTTGGTGGCAGATAGCTGACTTCGATGCCTGGGCCTTCCAAGCCTGCGTGACCTTGGTCCGCGCCGCGGCCGAACGCACAAGCCAACCCGTCGCTTCGGTGTGCGCCGCAATCGCAGCCGGCCGCGGCCTCCGGGTGTGAAGCCGTCGAACGCGCTCGCCAGAAGCGTCCCAGAGCGGGCAATCGGTGCGCGCTCAGGCGACCCGAGATTGCCGCCGACAATCCTGTCGTGGATTCGCAGGTGAGCGCTTGGGAGCAGACCGACGTGCTGCTGTTGCAGAAGGGCAGGACTCTCAACCCGGCGTCGCGGCGTCGGTACCGCTGGGTCCGCGTCCGCGCTGGTCACTCGATCGCGTTGGAGCAGCCCGACGCGTTTGTCGGCGTCGTGGGGCTCGTTGTTCGCCTGGTCACGATTCCGTTCCTAGCCGGTGTCGATCTGTTGCTGTGGCCTATCGCTCGCGTGACCGTCGCCCGAGGCAAGTGGTACGTGGTCGCATTGCGCTTCAACGGCCCCGATGCAGCCTTCGATCGCGTCGCCGAAGCAGACACTCTCGATGAAATCAAGGTGCGGCAGAGGGAGCTGGAACGAGCAACGCTATAACTGGTTCTCCTGCTGTTTCCGTGGGCGGGTTTTGGTGGGTCCGCGAGCGCACCCCGCTCGATTCCTAGGTTCGGAGTTGTCTAACGACTCGAATCGAGGAGGCAAGCGGGGTGCGGAACAAGAGCGTATGGGAACGCGCGTGCGGGCTCACGCGCACGGTCGTCGAGGGTGTCGCGTTCGACGAGGGCGGGGACGCGATCGTGGTGTCGGTCCGGCCGGCCGCGAAGGCGCGAGGTCGGTGCGGCCGTTGCCGTCGCCGCTGCCCGCGTTACGACCTGGGTGAGGGTCGTCGTCGGTGGCGGGCGTTGGATCTGGGCACGACGAAAGTGTTCGTCGAGGCGAACGCGCCACGGGTTCGGTGTCGTGCGCATGGGGTGACGGTCGCGGCGGTGCCGTGGGCGCGTCACGGTGCGGGCCACACCCGCGACTTCGACGACCTCGCAGCCTGGCTCGCGGTCCGCACGTCGAAAAGCGCGGTGATGGACCTGTTACGGGTGGCGTGGCGCACGGTCGGCGCGATCGTCACCCGCGTGAACGCGGACATCGACCAGACGGTTGATCGTCTCGACGGGTTGCGGCGGATCGGGATCGACGAGATCTCCTACAAGCGCGGACACCGCTATCTGATCGTCGTGGTCGATCACGACACCGGCCGCCTGGTGTGGGCCGGCCCGGGCCGCAACGACACCGCCCTCGAGGAGTTCTTCGACACGCTCGGCGCCGAACGCGCCGCCCTGCTGACCCACGTTTCCGCCGATATGGCCGACTGGATCGCCCGCGTCGTCGCCGACCGGGCCCCCAACGCGGTGCGCAGCGCCGATCCGTTCCACATCGTGGCGTGGGCGATCGAAGCGCTCGATATCGAACGCCGCCGCGCGTGGAACGCCGCCAAGGGCCGCCGTCACGGCCGCGAGTTCCATCGCCATCCCCGCTCGACCGGCGACGCCAAACTCATCGCCCACGCCCGCTACGCGTTATGGAAGAACCCCGCCGGGCTCACCGGTCATCAACGCCACCAGCTCGACTGGATCGCCAAGACCGACCCGCGGCTGTGGCGCGCCTATCTCCTCAAAGAAGGACTCCGCTACGCGTTCGCGGTCAAAGGCGAAGCCGGCAAACACGCACTCGACCGCTGGATCCAATGGGCGCGCCGCTCGCGTATCCCCGCGTTCGTGCAACTCCAACGCCGTATCGCACCCACCGCGAAGCGATCGACGTCGCGCTCGACACCGGCCTCTCGCAAGGCCTCATCGAATCGACCAACACGAAAGTCCGATTACTCACCCGCGTCGCGTTCGGCTTCCACGGACACCAACCACTCATCGCGCTCGCCATGCTCGCCCTCGGCACACACCCACCCCGCCTCCCCGGCCGACAATGACCCACGGGAACAACCGGAGAGCCCTATAACTGCCGTTCTGGCCTACGCGCGCTGGCGCACGATCGGGCACACTTCATGCGTGTCCCCGGAGCGGAAAAGGCCTTTGGATGACCCAAAGCTGATTCGCGACCCTTGATCTGCTTCGCGTTCGTGGTTGGCGGGATCGCGGCGTTACTCGCGGGAGAAAGCATCGGCATCGCTGTCCTCGTGCTCGTCGGTGCGCTCAGCATCTCGGTCGGGGCTCTTGGTTTCCCGTACCGAGTGCTGCTCGCGGTTCGGGACGACGTGTTGCGCTCCTTCGGAAGCCGCCGTAAGGCGCGCAGAGGCCGCTGACACCGCACCCAGAACTGTAGATATTCCGGTGATCGGGGCGCTCGCCGCACCGCCGCTTGGCCGGACATTCGGTACGTGTTGTTGCGGTCAGCGCAGGCCGGTGCAGAGGTTGTGTGCAGACTCCCGGATATGGGAGATGTCACTCGTGGCGGCTGCTCTCGGCGCGCCATCCTCACGGATCCGCCTCCGCCGCCTGCACGAGGCTGATCGCACGAGAGCACGGTTGGCGGCGTGGCGTTGATCGCACCTACGTGCAGCGTGGTGGGTCCACGACGCCTGAGCTGCTCTCGCACGCCGGGAGGATCGTGTTCGTGACCGGGTGTTCGCTGTCGTTCGGGTCGACCACCTACGACCGCGAAACTGGCGTCGGCTCGGGCGAGCGTGCCACTCCAGCGAGCGTCTGCACCCGCCTCTGCTGCTTCCGTATAGCGGAAGCGGCATATCTGTGCCGATCTTGACCGGGGTCTCGGGCCTCGAAAATTGAGGCTTCAACGAGACGCTTGCTGAGCTCGAGCAGGGGGTCGTCGGCGACCGTGCAGACGATCTGAGCGTCGGCGGTTCGACGATGCCGATTCGCCGAGAGCTGCGTCGCGATTCTTCGAATGCAAGTTCGTGCAGCCATTTCGCGAGGGTGTTTTCGACGGCGACGGCATCAGGATGCAACGTGTGTGATTCTCGTTCTGGTCGCGATTTCTTGTCGCGTTTGACCAGTCGCACGCGCTTATCCAGAGCATGAGCGATAACGCGCAGGAGAGGACCGAGGGATCGGACGGGGTGCTGCTGTTGACGATCGTCGAGGCGGCACGCGTGCTGTCGATCGGACGCACGACGATGTACGAGCTCGTCGCCGCCGGAGAGATCGACGTCGTGCACATCGGGCGCAGCGCCCGGGTGCCGGTCGCCGCGCTGGCCGAGTACGTCGACCAGCGTCGCGCCGAGCGCGCTACCGTGCGGCCGGCAAGAAAGAGCGGCCCGGGCCAAGCGTGAACTTGACCCGGGCCAGCCGACCACCTGCGACAACAGGAAGGCCGACACCATGAGCGTCAATCGACGCGTCACGAATCGCGGTGCCGTGTACGACGTGCGTCTTCGCACCGTCGACGGCAGTTCGTACAAGCGCAGCTTCCGCACTCGCCGGGAGGCCGAGGTCTTCGAAGCTCGTCGAGCGCGCCGACCGCAGCCGCGGCACGTGGCTCGATCCGCGCCGGGCCGAAGCGACCTTCGAAGATCGTCGCGCGCGAGTGGCTCGCGAACAACCCGGCGAAGCGGCCGGGAACGCTCGCCCACGACGAAGGCATCGTCCGCCTGCACCTGGAGCCGGTGATCGGCCCGCGGCCGCTCGGCACGATCACTCCGGGCGATGTGCAGACGCTCGTCAACCGCTGGAGCAAGCGCCAGAAGCCGCGCACCGTCCGCCGCCAGTTCGGCGTGGTGCGCGCAGTGTTTCGCTTCGCCGTCGAGCGCGACTACATCGGACGAACGCCGTGTCGCGGCATCAAGCTTCCCGAGGTCGAGCAGGCGAGCCGCCCGCGTTGTCACCGGCGCCGACCTCGAACGGCTGGCGGTCGAGCTCGGGCCCAACCACGCGCCGATGGCGTATCTCGGTGCGGTGCTCGGTCTGCGCTGGGGCGAGTGCGCGGGATTGCGCGTCGGTCGCATCGACTTCCTGCGGTCGACGCTCATCGTCGCGGAGCAGATCACGCGCGGGCAGGGTGGTCGACACGTCTCGGGGCCGCCGAAGTCGCAGGCCGGCCGGCGGACGCTCGCCATGCCGGCCGCGCTGGCCGCGATGCTCACCGATCATCTTGCGCGGCGCCGCCTCACGGGTGCTGACGCCGACGCTCTCGTCTTCGTCAGCGAGCAGGGCGGACCGTTGCGCTACGAGCGTTGGCGCCGCCGGGTGTGGCTTCCTGCGGTTCGTGGAGCGGGTCTCGAGGGACTCACGTTCCACGACCTGCGCCGGGCGAACGCCACCGCGCTGGTGCTCGACGGCGTCGATCTGAAGACCGCGCAGACCCGCCTCGGCCATTCGGATCCGCGGCTCGACCCTCGCCGTCTACGCGCAGGCGACGAGTGAGGCTGATCGCGCCGCGGCCGACGCGCTCGGGCGCAGGTTTCTCGACGCGCGCGCCATGAACGCGCCATGAGGCCTGTGCGCTTCGTCGATCAACGAGGCGCGTCGTCACGCTGATCTGGTGAAACAAGAGTCGGGGTGCCGGGATTCGAACCCGGGACCTCAGCGTCCCGAACGCTGCGCGCTAACCAAGCTGCGCTACACCCCGTAGTGCCGTAACGAAGGCGCGAGCCTAGTCGTCGGGCGCTTCTCGGATCGCAGCCAAAACCGCGGCTGCCAGCTCGGGTCGGCACACGAGCAGATCGGGAAGGTACGGATCGGGGCGGTTGTAGACCAATGGCGATCCGTCGAGGCGTGAGCAATGGCATCCGGCGGCGGCCGCGACCCCGACCGGCGCGGCGGAGTCCCACTCGTACTGTCCGCCGGAGTGCGCGTAGACGTCGGCCAGACCCTGCACCACGGCCATCGTCTTGGCGCCGGCCGAACCGAGCGGCACCAACTCCGCGTCGAGGACGCCGGCGAGATACTCCGCCAACCTCGGCGGCCGCGTCCGCGAGACGAGCAGACGCATCTTGGCGCCGCTCCCGGGCGCGAGGGCCGGCGCGGGATCGGTCGCCAGCACGAGATCGTCCTGGGCCGGCAGCGCGACGGCGCACGCCTGCGGGGTGCCGTTCACGACCAGCGCGACGTGGACCGCCCAGTCGCGCCTGCCCGGCTCACCGAACTCGCGGGTCCCGTCGAGCGGGTCGACGATCCAGACACGCTCGCGCTCGAGCCGGATCGGATCGTCCTTCGACTCCTCCGACAGGACCGCGTCGTCGGGGCGGGCGTCGGCGAGGCGGGCGAGGATCAGGTCGTTGCTCTCCCGGTCACCGTCGTCCTTGCTCGCGCCTTCGGCGCGCCGGCGCACCAGCAGCTGCCCGGCTTCGCGAGCGATGTGCGCGGCGAGCTCGTGGTCGTTCACAGAGACGACTCAGCTCGCGGCGGGAAGCAGTTGCTTCGCGGCGCGGCGCAGGATTCCGGCGTCGACGGGCTTCACGAGCATCAGGTCGACGTCGGCCCGCCGGGCGATGAACTCATCGGCTTCGCGGTCGAGCAGCAAGAGGATGTTCGCCCGGTCGATCCGGCCGCCCGACTCTTCGAGCCGGAGATCGAGCGCCACTGCAACCCCGCCCATGTTGCCGATCTGCATGTCGAGGACGACCAGATCCGCATCGATATCGGCGAACACGTCGCGCACGTCCTGGCCGCGGGTGACCTCGACCACGTTCTGGTCGCGGCCCGTGAACGCCGCGCGCACCTGGTCGCGGACCCACTTGGCGTCGGCGGCGACAAGGATCGTGGTCATCGGCGCGGGCTCTTGTTCATCGGGTGGGGACTGTATCGAACAGCAGCTCGGCGACCTCGCTCAGCGTGGCGAAGTCGTGCACGTCGTGGGCGAGATAGGGAACATACGCCAGGGCGGTCTCGGTACCGATCCGGGTCCGGAGATCCTCGATGTGGGCCTGCTCCAGCGTCGCGATGTCGCGGAAGTCGGCGAGGTTGCCGTAGAGCGCGGCGAGCCGGGCTGCGCCTTCGCCGGTCGCACCGGACCCGTCTGCGGCGTGAAGCGCCGCGGCGGCGGCGCGCAGCCCGGAGGGGGCTTCGTCCCCGAACGACGGATGGACCCGGTTCACCACGAGAGCCTGCACCGACTGCCCCGCGACCGCGAGCCGCTCGGCGAAGAACGTCGCTTCCTGCATGGCGTCGCGCCGGGGCGAGCTCACGAGCACGAACGCCGTCGAGGGATCGGTGAGCAGATTGCCGACCACCTGTGCTCGCTCGCGGAAGCCCTCTTCCATCCCTTCGAACGCGCGGAAGAACGCGACGACGTCTTCGATGACCTCCGACCCGACGACACGTGCGACGGTGCGCAGGAACGTCTGCACCGCGACGCTCGCGACGCGCAGGTACCGCGCGTGTCGGCATCATCAACAGGCGGAAGACGCGGTTGTCGAGGAGCCGGGTGAGTCGCTGCGGCGCGTCGAGGAAGTCGAGCGCGTGCCGGGTCGGGGGGGTGTCGACGACGATGAGGTCGAACCCACCCTCCTCGTGGAGCTCGTGCAACTTCTCCATCGCCATGTATTCCTGGGTGCCGCCGAGGGCGCCGGAGACGTTGCGGTAGAAGGTGTTGTCGAGGATTCGCTGCGCCTGCTCGGGCGACGACGCGTTGCGTGAGACGAGCAGGTCGAACGTCGACTTCGTATCGAGCATCAGCGCCGAGAGTCGGCCGCCGAGAGGAGTCGTCGGCCTCGGCCCAGAGGTCGCGGTCGATGTCGGTAGGGTCGTTTCCGAGGTGAGCGATACCGAGCGCGTCGGCGAGGCGTCGGGCGGGGTCGATCGTGACGACACATGCGTTGCGTCCCCGCCGCGCCCCTTCGAGTGCGATGACGGCTGCCGTCGTGGTCTTGCCGACTCCACCGGTACCGCAGCAGATGACGACGCGGCGGTTGTCGACCAACTCGTTCATGCGCGCCGTCATGTCGGCGCTCACAGCTGCTCGATCCCGCGCCGGAACGCGTCGGCGAGCACGTCGAGTTGGCGGCGCGTGATGTCGGGATCGAAGACGAAGGGCAACTGGATCTGCGGCAGCGGGAGCCGTTCGCGGAGCCGTTCGATCTGTTGCTGTTGTAGGGCGTGACGTTCTTCGAGGAACGCGGCCGCGTGCGCGAGGTCGTCGGCTTCGCGCGGCGAGACGAACCGGTCGCACAACCACGCGTCGTCGAGGATCGCGGTGGCGTCGGAGCTCACGGAGAGGGGGAGCGGCGTGAAGCACCCGTTGACGATGACCGGACCGAGCGCGACCCCGGCCCGGTCCTCGATCGCGAACGCGGTGTCGACCACTTCGCTGACCGGCGTCTCCTCCGCAAGCGTCACGAGCATCACCTGGCAACGCGCCGGGTCGGAGATAAGGCTCACGACGTCCTGGGCCTGCTTGCGAATTGGCCCCACCCGGACCGCGTCGAGCAGGCCGCGGGCCGAGAGCAGGAACGTGACGGCGTGTCCGGCCGCGGGGGCATCGACGATCACGAGATCGGCGGTTCGCGATTCCTCGATCGACTTGACCTTGCCGAGCACGAGGATGTCCTTCATGCCGGGCACCGCGCTGGCGACGACGTCGAGCGCGCCCGACGAGGCCAGTCGCTTGGAGATCCGCTTCATGCCGTGGGTCACGAGGTAGTCGACGAGTGCGGCATCCGGGGTGAGGAAGCGGGCCCGCACCTTCGGGTCGAGATCGATCTCGTCGTATCCGAGCGCGGGTGCGTCGAACATCGCCGGGAGGCCCGATTTTCCCTCGACCTCGACGATCAGGACGGAGCGACCGGCGCGCGCGGCCGCGACCGCGAGGGCCGCGGTAACGGTGGTCTTCCCGACGCCACCCTTGCCGGCGACGATGACGACGCGGGAGGTCGAGCAGAAATCGGCCACCTCCATCTCGCCATCGTACGAGCCCATCGAACGAGGATGGTCCGTACGGCCCGATCCGGTCGGGCTTCCGGGCTCGTCGCGTGCTACGACTGGCTGATGCGGTGGCGTCGGCTACTGATGGTCCTGACCGGCGGCGCGCTGATCGCCGTGTCGTTCGGCGCGACATCATCGGGGTCGGTGGCGGCGGCGCAGACCGCCGACGACGGGCGCATCGACGTCGTGCAGGTCAATGGTCTGATCGATCCCGCCAACGCGGCACTCATCCGCTCGTCGCTTCGGGACGCGGAACGTGTGCACTCGACCGTCGTCTTCCAACTCGATGCGTCCGGCGCGGTGGATGTCGACGTCAACGCACTCCTGCACGACCTGACCCACGCGACCGTTCCCGTCACGGTTTGGGTCGGGCCTTCCGGCGGTGGCGCCCGGGGCGCGGCCGCGGTCCTCGCGCGCTCGGCCGACTTCGCCGCGGTTGCATCCGGCGCGCATCTGGGCTCTGTCGATCCGATCCGCTACGACGATCCGTCGTTCAAGATCGACGCGCCGCTCAAGAATGTCACCGAGAAGGCATCGACACTCATCGAGTTCATCGGTCTGCTCGACGGGCGCACGATCCAGACCCACTCGGGTCCGGTCAAGCTGTCCACGATGAAGGTGGTCAGTCTGGACGGCAGGCCGAAGCACGAGCCCAAGGGTGAGGTTCACTTCCGCAAGCTCGGCCTCGTCGCGCAACTCGCGCACACGCTCGACTCGCCGTGGGTTGCCTATTTCCTGTTCGTCGCCGGCCTCGCGCTGATCGTCTTCGAGTTCTTCTCGGTCGGAGTCGGCGTCGCCGGATTCGTCGGTGCGGTCGCCTTGCTCGGCGGCGCGTTCGGGTTCTCGCATCTCCCGATCGCGTGGTGGGCCGTCGGCCTGTTGTTGCTCGGGATGTTCGGTATGTCTATCGACGTGCAGGCCGGGAACCTCGGGCCGTGGACGTACATCGGCGCGGTATCGCTCGTCGCCGGTTCGATCTGGCTCTACGGCGGTTCCGCGCGCCTCGATCCCACGTGGTGGGTACTCGTCGTCGTGATCGGCGCCACGGTGCTCTTCATGCTCTCGGGTATGACGGCGATGGTCAGGTCGCGATTCTCGACGCCGACCATCGGCCGCGAAGATCTCGTCGGCGAGATGGGGCTCGCCGAAGCCGACGTCGCCCCCGACGGTGTCGTACGCATTCGCGACGCGCTGTGGCGGGCACGCACCAACCGGGCGACACCGATCCACGCGGGCGACCCGGTTCGGGTGGTCTCGATCGAAGGCGTCGTGTTGGAGGTCGAACCGGAAGAGGGCGGCGCGAGGGATCACCGGGAGCGTCGGCGGCGGTCCTGACCTGCCCGTTTGTCTCTCTTGCGGGCCGGGGATACGTTCCACCGCGTCTCACGGGTGGCGGGGATGGAGTAGGGCGTGGCACTCGGAATCGTTCATGAAACCTGGCATCTGCGGGCCTCGTGCCGTGGTCCGGAGTCGGCCTTGTTCTTCCCGCCCTCGGTGACCGAACGCCGGGACGAGCGCGAAGGCCCGCGAGGTCAAGGCCAAGGGCATCTGCCGGCAGTGCATCGTGCAACAGGAGTGCCTCGAGTTCGCAATGCGCGTCCACGAACCACACGGGATCTGGGGCGGCCTGACCGAGGCCGAGCGTCGGCGGCTGCTTCCCGAGGCCTGAGCCCGGAGCCGGTTCGGTACTCCGGCGGCCCGACGGTCGCGGATTCGAGGCCACGTAGACTTCCTCCATGGAGAGGGTCCGCGACGCCGCCACCG
This sequence comes from uncultured Actinomycetes bacterium, assembly GCA_963761055.1. Taxonomy (GTDB): domain Bacteria; phylum Actinomycetota; class Acidimicrobiia; order IMCC26256; family PALSA-610; genus PALSA-610. The sequence goes on from CAVXFO010000006.1 coordinate 147,197, forward strand.
TCATCCTGGTCCGCGACCTCGACGAACCTTGCGACGAACTTCAGGGCGGCGGCGTCGAGGTGTTCGTGCTGCGGAGGAATACGACCCTGGTGTTCGTGCCCGGCGCGACGGTGTTCCCCGGAGGCGCGGTCGACCCCGAAGACCGGGTCGTCGCGGCCGAGTTGGGTGTCGACGAGTTCCGGGCTGCGGCCGCGCGCGAGTGCATGGAAGAGTGCGGGATTCCGATCGACCCGCGTGAGCTGGTCGAGTTCGCGCGCTGGATCACGCCGGTCGGGGCACCGCGTCGATACGACACGCGCTTCTTCGTCGCGCGTGCGCCGGACGGCCATGAAGGGGAGCACGACGGGAGCGAGCTCGTCGCGTCGGGGTGGGTGCGTCCCGCGGACGCTCTCGACGCGTTCGCGCGTGGCGAGATCGACCTGATCCTGCCGACGCAGCGAAGTATCGAGATCCTGACGCGCTTCGATCGCGTCGACGCGCTGCTCGCCGAGATGCGTGAGACGTCGTGCCGAACCTGACGCCCGAGTCTCCGAGCGCGTTGTCGCCGCTCATCCGGAGAGTGGTCGCCGACAATCCCGGTCTGATGACGGGACCGGGTACCAACACGTATCTCGTCGGAATCGACGAGGTCGCCGTCATCGACCCGGGTCCCGACCTTGCCCCACACATCGACGCGATCGTGGGCGCGTCGATGGTCGAGCGCGTCCGTTGGGTGTTGCTCACGCACAGTCATCCCGATCACTGGCCCGCGGCCGGGAAGATCAGGGAGCTGACAGGAGCGCGCATCGCCGCGTTCTCACCGTTTCCGAAAGCCGACGAGGTCACGATCGATCCCGACATCGTGCTACACGACGGCGACACCATCGACGGCACCGAGTTCCGGCTCGAGGCGTTGCACACGCCGGGCCACGCACCGAATCATCTGTGCTTCTGGCTCGACGAGGAGCGCGTGCTCTTTACCGGCGACCATGTCCTGAACGGCACGACCACCGTTGTCAATCCGCAGCGCGGTGGCGACATGATCCAGTACCTCGCGTCGTTGGAGCGCCTGCGCAAGCTTCGCCGGGTAGCCAAGATCTGCCCCGGCCACGGCGACGTCATCGAAGATCCCACCGTGGTGCTCGACGAATACCTCGCGCACCGGAAGATGCGCGAGCGCCAGATCCTCAAGCAGTTGAAGGCGAAACCGGCGACCATCGCGCGGATCGTGAGCACCCTCTACACCGACACGCCCGAGGGCCTGCCCGATGGTCTGGTCGAGATGGCGCGCCGCCAGGTGCATGCCCACCTCGTGAAGCTGAAAGCGGAGGGCAAGGTGTCCGGTTCGGGATTCAAGGCGACCTGGACGCTCTGCTAGCACGCACGTAGCCTCACCGGCAACGGATCCCGCTGAGAGGAGTCGCCATGGGCGACACGCAACTGTTCATCGATGGTGCCTGGGTCGAGGCGCAATCGGGAGAGACCTTCCCCACCCACGCACCTTCCACCGGCGAGAAGATCGCCGACGTCGCCAAGGCCTCACGGGAAGACGCGCAGCGTGCCATCTCCTCCGCCCGCCGCGCATTCGACGAAGGTCCGTGGCCGAAGATGTCGGGCAAGGAACGCGCGGAGAAGCTCCGCGCAGTCGCCGACATCATCAACGGTCGCAGCGCCGAGATCGCCGAGGTCGAGGCGCGCGACGGTGGTGGCACGATTAAAAAGGCGATGTTTGCCGACGTTCCCGGCGCGGTGTCGACGTTCCAGGCGTTCGCCGACTGCGCCGAGAACGAGCCCGACGTCATCGATCGCGGGGAGAGCCCGTTCCCGCCCGCGAAGAGCATCGTGCGCCGCGAGCCGTTCGGCGTATGCAGCGGCATCGTCCCGTGGAACTTCCCTTTCCTCATGGCCGGCTGGAAGATCGGTCCTGCCATCGCGGCCGGCAACTGCGTCGTGCTCAAGCCGGCCAGCTTTACGTCGCTGAGCGCGATCGAGATGGTGAAGGCCGTCGAGGAAGCCGGTATCCCGGCCGGCGTCGTCAACCTCATCACTGGTCCGGGCGGAAGCGCGGGCGAGGAGCTCGCGCAGCATCCGAGTGTCGACAAGGTCGCGTTCACCGGATCGACCGAGGTTGGCCGGCGCATCATGCAGCTCGCGTCGGGCACCGTGAAGAAGGTGACGCTCGAGCTGGGTGGCAAGTCGGCGAACATCGTCCTCGACGATGCCGATCTCGATCTTGCTGCGGCCGGTGTCTTGTGGGGCACGTTCTTCCACAACGGACAGGTGTGCGAGTCGGGCACGCGCGCCTTGGTGTCGCGCAAGATCTACGACGAGTTCGTCGGCATGCTCGTGGAGCGCGCCGGCAAGATCGTGATCGGCGACAACATGGACATGGCCACCGACCTCGGCCCGCTCGTCGCTCCGAGTCAGGTCGACACCACCGAGCGTTACGTGAAGCTCGGTCTCGACGAGGGCGCCAAGCTCCTCTGCGGCGGTTCGAAGCCCACGAACCTCGCGGCCGGCCTCGACCAGAGCGCCTACTACCTGCCGACGATCTTCGAGGCCGACAACTCGATGAAGATCGCCCAGGAGGAGATCTTCGGCCCGGTGTTGTGCGTGATCCCGTTCGACTCCGACGACGAGGCGATCAAGATCGCGAACGACTCGATCTACGGTCTCGGCGGTGGCGTGTGGTCGAAGAACCTCGAGCGCGCGCACTCGGTCGCGGCGAGCATGCGGACCGGCACCGTGTGGGTCAACGACTACCACATGATCACGCCCACGCAGCCGTTCGGCGGGTACAAGCAGTCGGGCATCGGGCGCGAGCTCGGCGACTATGGCTACAACGAGTACCGCCAGATCAAACACGTGTGGCAGAACACCGCGACCGACCGCAACGGCTATCTGCATTTCGCCGCACTCAGCGGCAACATTTGAGAGTCACCGGTACGGCGGCGGCGGCGCGCATCGTCGAACGGGCGATGCGGGATCGTCGCGGCGCGCTGGTGTTCACGATCGGCACCGGCTGCTGCGAGTCGACCGCGCCGTTCCTCTACGAGGACTTCTGGCCAGGACCGGACAGTGAGCAGGTGGGCGAGGTCGTCGGCGTCCCGGTGTATGCGCCCGGCTACCTGCGCGCGCTCTATCCGGGCGACGAAGGGGTGACGGTCGACATCGAGGAAGGCTCGATGGCCGAGTCGATGTCGATCGAGACGGAGTACGGCTGCCGCTTCGTCCTGCGCGACCCGCACGGCATCCCGATCGAGCGGCAGGAGTCGGTCGCCTGTGCCGTGCCTGAGGCCGTGTCGGCGCTCCGGGCGCGTGGTCGCCAAGAGCTCCCCGAGGCTCTCCGCCGGGCCCGGATGCGCTAGGGCGATGTGAGAGGCAAAGAGGTTTGGTCGTACCGTTACCGGCACGGGGCTGAGTTGCCGATGGAGGACACGTGATCGACCCGACCGAGGCCCTCTTGGTGGCCGACCGTGTGCGCAAGACGTACCACACCGGCGCCGAAGAGGTCGAGGCCCTGCGCGACGTCGAGCTGATCGTGCACGAGGGTGAGTTCGTCTCGATCATGGGGCCGTCCGGATCCGGCAAGACCACCTTGTTGAATTGCTGTTCGGGTCTCGACGACATCGACGGCGGCCGTGTGCTGCTCGACGGTGTCGACCTGCATGCGCTTTCCGATGCTCGGCGTACCGCGAACCACGCGTCGTCGATGGGCTTCATCTTCCAGGCGTACAACCTCATTCCCGTGTTCAGCGCGGTCGAGAACGCCGAACTGCCGCTGCTGCTCGCGGGAGTCGACGCGAGAGAAGCGCGCCGGCGCGCCTCGGAGACGCTCGAACGGGTCGGTCTCGGCGCCCGCCTGAAGCACCGTCCGGCCGAGCTGTCGGGTGGCGAACAGCAACGGGTCACCGTCGCCCGCGCGCTCGCCGGCCGGCCCCGCGTCGTCTGGGCCGACGAGCCCACCGGTGCGCTCGACTCGGAAACGGCCGAGCAGGTCATGCAACTCCTGCGCGAGCTCAACGCGGACGGGCTGACGCTGATCGTCGTCACGCACGACGAAGGCGTCGGCGGTATGGCCAATCGCGCGATCAAGATCCGCGACGGCCGCATCGTGAGCGACGAGTTGGCCGCGGGCGCAGTACCGATCGACCGCACGGTCGTGCCGACACCGGTTCCCTGAGGCGTTCGTGTTCCGGATCTGCCGCGTGATCATCGTCGCGTTGCTGTCGTTGCCGTTTCTTGTCGTGCTCGCCCGCAAACCGGTGCTGCGGCGGCTGGCGCTGCGCAACGCGACCCGCCGCCCGCGTGAAACCGCCCTCGTCATCCTCGGTTCGCTACTCGGCACCGCGATCATGACGGGATCGTTCGTCGTCGGCGACACGTTCAACTCCTCGATCCGGCGCATGGCGTACGAGCAACTCGGGCCCGTCGACGAGATCGTCTCCGCCAACGGGCTCGGGGCCGCGCCAACGCTGCAGTCGCGCCTCGCGAACCTGCACGATCCGAACGTCGACGGAACGCTCGCGCTCGCGGTCACGTCGGCGTCGGCAGCGACCACTACGAGCCCTGTACGGGCGGCCCCCAAAACCCAGCTCCTCGAGACAGACTTCACCGCGGCCCGCCGGTTCGGAGGCGACCCGCGCGCTACCGGTATCAGCGGTCCGACCCCGGGACCAGGCTCCGCCGCGATCGGTAGTGATCTCGCGCGCACGCTGAAATTGCGGACGGGCGACACCCTCCAGGCGTTCGCCTACGGCGTGCGCGTGCAATTGCAGGTACAGCGCGTCCTGCCCAAGCTCGGCGTCGCGGGTTACTGGTCGGGCGACGAGACCGAGTCCGACAACATCTTCGTCGCGCCGGGAACGATCGGCGGGATGATCGCGCGCAGCACCGTGACGAACGCGGCGCCGCCGCAGTCGGTCGTCCTCGTCTCGAACGCCGGCGGCGTCGAGGCGGGTGCGGCGCACACCGAGGCCGTGAGCCGCGTGCTCGCGGCGCGCCTCAGGGGAGTGGCGGCCAGCATCAACGCGCGCAAGCTGGCGGTGCTCGATCGCGCCGAAGCCAGCGGCAAGTCGCTGTCTCGTCTGTACACGTCGCTCGGGATGTTCGCGGTGCTCGCCGGGATCCTGCTCCTGGTGAACATCTTCTTCATGCTCGCCGACGAACGGAAATCGGAACTCGGCATGCTGCGCGCGGTCGGACTCTCCCGGCGGTCGCTCGTCGGCGCGTTCGCGACCGAGGGCTGGTGTTACGCGGTGCTCTCTGCGATCGCCGGGACCTTTGCCGGACTCGGGCTCGGGCGCGCCCTGATGGCCGCGGCCGCGAAGCTCTTCGCCAAACGCGGCGACAACACCGGCGTGGCCCTGCACTTCGCGTTCAAGTGGGCGAGCGTCGAACGCGGGCTCGTCATCGGTTTCGTCATCGCGATCACGACGGTGGTGGTCGCGAGCATCTGGCTGAGCCGGTTCAACATCATCCAGGCGATCCGTGACATCACGGAGCCCGTACGGCACAAGCCACACCTGCGGTCGAGCGTGCTCGGCATAGTCGGGGCGGCGCTCGGGCTGTTGTTGACTGGTGCCGGCGTAGCCGGTTCCTCGTTCATCGCGCTGCTGCTCGGTCCCGTCGCGGTCTTCGTGGGGATCGGCCCGATGCTTGCCCGCAATGTCCCGCGCCGAACCGTCAACACGGCGATCGGCGCGGCCGTCATCGCCTGGGCCGTGCTCGCGGTCCCGGCCGCGATCGCGCTCGGCATGTCGCTCGACGTGTTGGTGTTCGTGGTCCAGGGCCTCGTGCTCGTCGGCGCCGCGGTCGTGCTCACCGCCCAGCACCAGCAGGACATCGGTCATCTCATCGGACGCGTCGCCAAACGGTCGCTGGCCGTCCGGCTCGGGCTTGCGTACCCGTTGGCGAGGCGGTTCCGCACGTCGATGACACTCGGGATGTTCGCACTCGTGGTGTTCATCCTCGTGTTGGTGTCGGTGTTCGCGTCGATGTTCGCGGGCCAGATCGGACAGTTCACTCGCGACGCGTCGGGCGGTTTCAACGTCGTCGTGCAGTCGAACCCGAGCAACCCGGTCGCGTTCGACGCGCTGGCTCGTGAGCCCGACGTGCACGCGATCGCGCCGATCGCGACGGAGGCCGTGCAGATCGTCGCCGCGCCGGGGCTGACCAAGGCACGTGAGTGGACAGCGACCGGTTTCGACAATCGCTTCGTCGACCACGGCACGCCGAAGCTCGACGACAACGGCAGCTATCCGAACGATGGGGCCGCGTACCACGCGGTGCTCGCGACCCCCGGGCTCGCGATCGTGGAGTCGTCGTTCCTCGAGTCGGGTGGCGGGCCGCCGAGCGCCATTGTCCACATCGGCGATCACTTCACCGCCCAGGACGAGGCGACTGGCCGATCGCTCGTGTTCACGATCGCCGCGATCAGTACTGCCGACGTCGCCGGGAACGGCGTGCTCCTCGGCATGCCGGCCGCGTCACGACTCTTCGGCGCCCGGTCCGTCGCGAACCGCGCCTACCTCGACGTGACCGATCCGGCGCCGTTCGCCGACGCGTTCGCGGGACGCTTCCTCGCCAACGGCGGCAAGGCGCAGACTCTGCGGCGCGTCGTGCAGGACGACATGTCCCAGCAGCAACAGTTCTTCCTGCTGATGCGCAGCTACCTGGCACTCGGTCTGGTTGTCGGCGTCGCCGGGATCGGGGTGATCATGGTTCGGGCCGTACGAGAACGCCGGCGTCAGGTCGGCGTGCTCCGCGCGCTCGGGTTCCAAGCGTCCGCGGTGCGGAGCGCATTCGTCGTCGAGTCGGCGTTCGTGGCGATCGAAGGCGTGGCGATCGGCACAGTTCTCGCGCTCGTATGCGCGTGGTCGATCACGTTGAGCGACGCGTTCGGCGACTCGCTCGCGTTCCGGATCCCCTTCGGCGCGATCGGGCTGCTCGTGGTGGGAACGTTCCTCTGCCGCGTTGCTGGCGACGGCTGCGCCCGCGCGGTCGGCGTCGAGGATCAGGCCCGCGGTCGCGCTCAGGCTCTCCGACTAGCTGACGAGTCGGCCTTCCACGCGAGGTAGCACTCGACGTCGTAGACGACCTCGGCGTTCTCGACGGCGAGCGCGCCGGTCCACGGGCGGCCCTCGTTCCAGAAGAACGCGGCCGTGCCACCCGGGGCGAGCGCAGCCGCCACCCGTTCGTAGCGGTCGTCGCCGTGTACCCCAGTGCCACGCCTGCGCCGCGTAGACGAGGTTGAAGCCCTCGGCCGGTGGTGTCCATGCCTCGAACAACGTCGGTTCGACCTCGACGCACTTGGTGCGCAGGACGGCCGCCATCTCCGGGCTCGGTTCCAATGCCTGCACCGCGAAGCCGCGCGCCAGGAAACCGACGGTTGCCTTGCCGGTCCCCGCGCCGATCTCGAGCGCTCGGTCTCCTGCCTGCAGGTCGCCGAACTCGATGACCGCATCGAAGAGCGCGTCGGGGTACGACGGTCGGAACGCGTCATACTCCGCCGCGATCTCACCGCAGACCAGGCGTTGCTCGCGTTCGCGACCAGTCATTCCCTGGAGCCTGCCACCACGGGCGCGCCGGGTGCCGCGGATTACCGCTCCACTCCGCGCCCGCGTTCGAGTCGGCCTCCCCCGACGAAGAGCGTTACCGCGAGCACGGTCACCACGGCGCCCGACACCACGAGCGGGAGGCGCCCGTTCCCGTGCCATGCGAGACCCGCCCAGATCCCGGCGACGAGCGAGCCGGCGCCGGCGACGCCCTGGTAGAGGCCGAGACCGCTCCCGTGCAGGTCGCCGGGGAGGAGGTCCGAGATCCAGGCCTTGCCGACCCCGTCGGTCAGCGCGGTGAACGCGCCGTAGACGGCCAGCAGCGGCCAGACCCACGCCGACGTGGTGACGATCCCGAGCCCGAGATATGCCACCGCGAACACGCCGAGCCCGGTAGCGAAGACGAAGCGACGCGGAACGCGATCAGAGAGTCTGCCCGCGGGATACGACAGCCCCGCATACGTGACGTTGTAGATGACGTATGCGCAGATGATCGCAACGAAACCGAGCCCGAGCGCTTTCGCCCGCAAGATGAGGAACGCGTCGCTGAAGTTGACGACGCCGAAGAGCGTGAGGAACGCGAGGACGCGCCAGAAGTGCCGCGGGTAGGCCTCGCGGAAGGCGACGGTTGCAGCTCCCGCGGGCGCGTCGGCCGGGCGCGCCCGTGCTTCGCGCACGAACACGACGAGCCCGACGCTGATGACGGCGGGGATGAACGCGACGAAGAACAACGGACGGATGTCGCTCTGGTGTCCGCCGAGGAGCTCATAGACGCCGAGCCCGATGAGCGGACCGCATACCGCGCCCACGGTGTCGGCCACGCGGTGAAAGCCGAAGGCGCGACCGCGGAGGTGCGTCGGTGTCTCGTCGGCGATCAGCACGTCGCGCGGCGAGGTACGGATGCCCTTGCCGGTCCGATCGACGAGGCGCGCGAACAGGACGATCGGCCACACTTGCGCGAGCCCGATCAGTGGCTTCGCGCACGACGACATCCCGTAGCCCAGCGCGACGAGGGGGCGGCGCGCCCGCAGATCGGCCAGCCGTCCGGACACGATCTTCATCACTGACGCGACCGCTTCGCCGAGCCCTTCCACCAGGCCGACCACCGCGACCGGCGCGCCGAGCACGCCGGTGAGGAACAACGGCATGACCGGATACAGCATCTCCGAGGCCGCGTCCTGGAAGAAGGAGACCCACGAGAGCACGACGACGTTGCGCGGCAGCCGCTCGGTGCCGGGGTCGGGTTTGGGCGCCGCGGGCGTCGGCTGGGCGTGGGCTCGTGTCATCACGGCAGAGTCTCCTGGATCGCGAGCCCGCGTGCCGACCTGGATCGCCGGCGTGCGGTTGTTCTCGCGCTCAGCCCACTGACGACGCGAGCCAGGCCCGCCACGCGTCGAGGAAGCCGGCGAAGAGGTCGCGGCCCTTGTCGCCGGGAGGCGGCGGCCACCACGCACGCCAAGCGTCGTCGACGTCGTCCAGGCTCGCGTCGCGCTCGCCGAGCAGCCTCCGGCGCACGACCGCGGCCGCGACGCGGTGCTGATCCCCTGCGTCGAGGCGGAGCTGTTCGGTCACGGTACGTACCACGCCCGCGACGAAGACCGCGTCTTGCACCGCGAGCGATACGCGCATCGCGTCGGCATCGGGCCCCCAGTACCGCGCAGAGCCTTGCGGAAGCGGCGCTCGTCGAACCCGCGCACAATCGCGCGCTGGTGCTGCCCCCACACGACGCGGTGACCACCACCCCCGAGAACGGTCTCGACGAGCCGCGAAAACGGATCCCTGGTCGGCTTCGCCGGGGGATCCTTCGGGCTCACGCGAGCTTTTGGACGAGATCGAACATACGGGCGGTGCACCCGGACATCTCGACCGGCGGCAACAGCGCGGTGACGATCTGCTCGGCGATGTCGTGCAACGCGACGGCCGCGGGCGCGTCCGGGTGTGCGAGCACGACCGGTGTTCCTGCGTCGCCGTCGCTCGACACCGCGGGCTCGATCGGGACGGAGCCGACGAGCGGTGCACCCGTGAGGGCGGCGAGACGCTTGCCGCCACCGGATCCGAAGATCGCGTGGCGGGTGCCGTCGGGGGCGACGAACTCGGTCATGTTCTCGACGACCCCGAGAACCTTCAGGTACGAGCGCCGGGCCATGTCGGCGACGCGCGCCGCGACCTTCTGGGCGCCGACCGCGGGAGTCGTCACGACGAGCATCTCCGTCTGCGGGAGCAGGCGCGACAACGCCATCTGGATATCGCCGGTGCCCGGGGGCATGTCGATCAAGAGGTAGTCGAGGTCGCCCCAGCTGACGTCGACGAGGAATTGCTCGAGGGCCTTGGCGAGGATGAGGCCGCGCCACATGAGTGCGGTGTCCTCGTCGTCGACGAGCAGCCCCATCGACACGACCCGTAGGAGCCCGGCGCCGACCGGCACCTCGTTCGGCGCGATCTTGCCCTTGCCGTCGGCCGCCTTGGACCCGGCGAGCCGTCCCTGCACACCGAGCATGCGAGGGATGGAAAAGCCCCAGATGTCGGCGTCGAGCACGCCGACGGTGAAACCTCGCGCCGCGAGCGCGGCTGCGAGGTTCGCGGTGATCGACGACTTGCCGACGCCACCCTTGCCGCTTCCGACCGCGATGACCCGGGTGGTGGCGGGGACCTCGGTGACGGGTGCGGACCGGGAGGCGCGCAGGCGTGCCTTCTGCATCAGTGCCGAACGCTCTTCCTGGGTCATCTCGTCGTACTCGACGGTGACTTCGCCGACGCCCGCCAGCCCCGCGACCTTGGAGCGCACGTCGGTGCCGATCTGGCCCCGGAGCGGGCAAGCAGCTGTCGTCAGCGCGACTCTCACCATCACGTCACCGTTGGGCTGGACCCGCACGTCGTGGACCATCCCGAGCTCGACGATCGAGGCTCGCAGCTCTGGATCGAGCACGCCCGCGAGGACGCCGCGGACGTCGTTGGGAGTGGGTGCCGGGCCCGGGGGCGCCGGGGTGGGGGTCGGATCGCTCATTGTGCTCATGTTCCGAATAAAACCAGTCCAGCCCTTGAAAATATGCCCGATTGCAAAGTACCGTCAAGGAAATGGACCTGTTGGCCGTCTTGAAGGCCCTCGGCGACGAAACGCGATTCTCCATGTACCAGGAGCTCGCGGGCTCCACGACCGCGCTCACCGCGACCGAGCTCGCGGAGCGCCTGGGTCTGCACGCCAACACCGTACGACTGCACCTCGAACGCCTCCGCGAGGCCGGACTCGTCGAGGTCGAACCGGTGCACCGGGGCACGGTCGGCCGGCCCCAGCACGTCTACTCGCTGGCGGCCGGAGCCCCGGGTCTCGGTCTCGACCCGCCGAGTTACACGCTGCTCGCGGGGATGCTCGCGATGTTGGCCGAACGCGTCGGCGCCGAGGGCGACGACGCCACGGCCGCAGGCCGATCGTGGGGGGTCGAGGCGGGCAAACGGACCCATTCGAAATCGTGCGTGAAGGCGCTGTTCGGCGAGATGGATCGGCTCGGGTTCGATCCGGAGCCCGAGGTCGTGCCCGGAGGGTCGACCGACATTGCGTTCCTGCACTGCCCGTTCCGCGAGTTGGCCGAGGCGTATCCGGAGCTGGTGTGCAACCTCCACCGCGGCATCTGCGAAGGCGTGGTCTCGTCGGTCGGCGGGGGAAGTATCAGCGACTTCTCGACGTTGTACGACCGCGACCCGTGCCGCGTCACGGTTTCCGTCGAAGTACCCTGAGAACAGTTCCCGCGCCCAGTTCGAACCGAGTGTGTTCACGGAGGTCCACATGATTGCCCTGACCGAGACCGCCACCACCAAGGTCAAGGAACTGATCGCGGCCGAGGGTGAAGCCGAGTTGTACCTGCGCGTCGCAGTGCGCCCGGGTGGATGCTCCGGCCTCTCCTACGAGATGTTCTTCGACACCGAGAAGGCCGCCGACGACATCGTCGAGTCCTACGGCGACGTACAGGTCGTCGTCGACCCCGCGAGTGCCCAGCACCTCGTGGGCGCGTCGCTCGACTACAAGGACGGCCTCCAGGGCGCGGGGTTCGCGATCAACAACCCGAACGCGCAGCGCACCTGCGGCTGCGGCCAGTCGTTCTCCTGACCGAGCAGCTCGTCTCCCTGGCGGCCCCGCTCCGGCGGGGCCGCTGCGCGTCCGGCGTAGACCCGAAGGTCGCAGCCGCAGAAAGATCCTCGCGAGTACGGTCGCCCCGATGTCGACGCCGATCTCGTTCGTGTTGAACGGCGAACCCGTGACGGTCGACACCGAGCCCGATCTCGGTGAGCCGTTGTTGAACGTCCTTCGGGAACGGCTGGGCGTCATGTCGGCCAAGGACGGATGTGCGCCCCAGGGTCAATGCGGCTGCTGCACGGTGCTCGTCGACGGCGAACCGCGCGTCGCGTGCGTTACACCCGCGGCCCGCGTCGAAGGCCGCGCGGTGACAACGATCGAAGGGCTCGATCCCGCGTCACGCGGCGAAGTGGCCCGTTCGTTCCTCGCGGCGGGTGGCTCACAGTGCGGGTTCTGCACGCCGGGCATCGTGATGCGCTTCGCCGGCACGCGCGCCCGCGAGGTCGATCGCGCGCTCGCAGCGCACCTGTGCCGCTGCACCGGTTGGCTCACCGTGCGCGATGCAGTCGCGGGCGTGGCGCCGGAGCTGGGCCGGGATCTCGACGCCGCCGCGCGTCGTGCCGAGCTCGAGACCGGTGGACCGCAACGGGTCGATGCCGACGTTCCTCTCGGCGGAGGTGGGTTCGCCGACGACACCGCACCCCGGGACGCGCTCGTCGCGGTGCCTCTCCCGCCCGGATCGACCGCCGACTCGTTGGAAGCGGCGGGCATGCACTGGGTCGTCGCCGACACGCTCCTGGAGGCGCGCGACCGGGCCGGGAAGGTGCAGGGTCGGCGCACCACCGTCGACGCGGGCGCGCCACTACTCGATCGAATGCCCCTATGTCCGCCGGGCGGTGTGCAACTGGCGACGCAGTGGGTCGAGCCCGCGTACCTCGAACCCGACGCGTCGTGGTGCGTACCCGGTGGCGAACCCGTGGCGCCTCTCGCGAACGGAGGCGCGTTCGGCGGGAAGTTGCACTCCGCCGCACCGGCCGCGGCTCGCGAGCTCGCCGACCGCCTACAACGCACCGTGCGCGTCGTCTACGCGCGCGAAGACGTCGTGCGTCTCGGGCCCAAGCGTCCTCCGATCGCGGCCGTGGCAACCGCCCACCACGACGAGGTTGACATCATCGGAGTGGTCGCGCGGGGCGCGGGAGAACCTCGGGTCTGGCCGACCCCGGCCGGCATCCACGTGCGGGCGAAGTGGACTGAGGTCGATCTTCCCGGGCCGTGCGTGAGCTCGGATCTGCGAGCAGTCGGTCTCGCAGAACAGGCCGTGCTGGTCGCGGGCGCGCTCGGTCGCGACGTCGACGTCGTCACGCCGAGCGGCGCGCGCGCCAACGCGCAGGTCGAGATCACACTGGGGACGGTCGCCAAGGTCGATGTCATGCTCGCGGCCGGGGATCCCCTCGACGAGACCGTCTTGCGCTCGTACGCGATCGGCGCCGCGCACATGGCGCTGGGCTGGATCACGAGTGAGGGCCTCGCCGTCGACGACGCCGGCGAGATCCACGACCTCACGATCCGTTCGTTCGGGGTCGTCCGGCCCGCGGACACGCCGCCGATCAACATCACGATCGTCGACGACCCACATCCGCCGCGTGCCCACGCGACGGACGCGGTCTTCGCCGCGGTCGCGGCCGCAGCGTGGAACGCGCTCGGTCGACCCGCTACGTTGCCCGCGCCCGCCGTGCGCAGGAGGTGACCATGCCGGTCGAGAGCGTCCCCACCCCGAATGCCCCGTCCGCCGCGGGACCGTATTCACCGGCAGTGCGCGCCGGCGACTGGCTCGTCCTTGCCGGCCAGGTCGGCCTCGATCCCGCCGGCGGCGGCATCGTGCCCGGTGGCGTGGAGCCCCAGGCCCGCCAGGTGCTGGCGAATATCACCGCGGTCCTGCGCGACTGCGGTGCCGCGCTCACCGACGTGGCCAAGACGACCGTCTTCGTCACCGACATCGGGCAGTTCGCGGCCGTCAACGCGATCTACGCGGATGCGTTCGGCGAGCACCGCCCCGCCCGCTCGACCGTCCAGGTCGCGGCTCTCCCCGCCGGTGCCGAGGTCGAGATCGAGGTCTGGGCGTTTCTTCCGCCGTAGATCGGCTCGCCCGCTAGATTCACGGCGTGGTCGGCGTCGTGCTCATCCTGCTCGTGATCTTCGTCGTCGGCCCGATCGGGCTGTTCGCAGTGGGCGGCATCTGGTCGGCGCTCACCGGCTGGCTGTTGTCGGCCGATGCAAACGCCCGCGCGGCCGACAAACCGAGCTAGGCCGCGCCTCTTCGGCGGTGTCAGACGCGCGGCGCGGTGGCGCCGGGCCAGCGGGACTGGCCGAACCGGTACCCGACAGAGCGCACCGTCTGGATGAGGTTTGCGTTCTCCTCGCCGAGCTTGGCTCGGAGACGCCGCACGTGCACGTCGACCGTGCGCGCCCCGCCGTAGTACTCGTAGCCCCACACCCTCGACAACAGCTGCTCGCGCGTGAACACCTTGCCGGGGTGGGTCACGAAGAACTTGAGGAGCTCGTATTCCATGTAGGTGAGGTCGAGCGGCTTGCTGTTGACCGCGGCCTGGTAGGTCTCGAAGTTGAGGACGAGCTCGCCGTACGACGCCACTTCGGGTGAACCGGCGCGTCCCGCGCGGAACATCAGGTGCCGCAAGCGCGCCTCGAACTCCTTCGGGTGGAACGGTGTGAGGCAGAAGTCGTCGAAGAGATCCTCGCGGTGCTCGAGGTCGTGGAGCTGGGCGCCGGTGATCAGGAGCAGGATCGACTCGACGCGTGAGTCGCCCTTGCGCAGCGTGCGGCAGAGAGTGAAAGCACCTTCGGGATCGTCGTCGGCACATACGACCGCGCCGGTCCATCCGTCGACGGGTTCGTACTGCATAGCGACGGCGGCGTTGCCGACCGACTTCCACCGGACCCCCGACAAGTCGAGCGTCTGTGCCAGCAGCGGCGGCGCCGGATCGGGGAACACGAGCATGAGTTCGTTCACAACGTCCTCATCCTCGCGCCGTCTCTTCTCCGCCCTCTCATCCCTGTCCCGTCCCTACAGTGTTCCGAGATAGCGCGCGATCTCGAACGGTGTGACGTCGGCCTTGTAGTCGGCCCACTCTCGCCGCTTGTTCACCAGGAAGTTCTCGAACACGTGGTCGCCGAGCGCCTCCTTGACGAGTGCCGAGCTCTCCATCGCATCCAATGCGTCACGCAAAGAGCCGGGCAGGGAGTCGATCCCCTCGTTGCGCCGCTCCTCGTCGGAGAGCGCGTAGATGTTGTCGGTCGCCTCTGCGGGCAGCTCGTAGCCCTCGTCGATGCCCTTGAGGCCGGCGGCCAGGATCAAGGAGAATGCGAGGTAGGGATTGCACGCCGGGTCGGGCGCACGGAACTCGATGCGGGACGACTCGTTGTTGCCGTTCTTGGAGAGCGGCACGCGCACGAGCGCGGAACGGTTGTTGCGGGCCCAGCACTTGTAGACCGGAGCCTCGTAGCCGGGAATCAGCCGCTTGTAAGAGTTGACCCACTGATTCGTGATCGCGCAGATCTCGCTCGCGTGCACGAGGAGCCCGGCGATGAAGTGCTTGGCGACCTTCGACATGCCGTACTCGTCGCCGGGGTCGTGGAAGGCGTTCACGTCGCCCTCGAAGAGCGACACGTGCGTGTGCATTCCGGAACCGAAGGCTCCGCCGATCGGCTTCGGCATGAACGTGGCGTACACGCCGTTGTCGGCCGCGACCTCCTTCGCGATCAGGCGGAACGTCATGACGTTGTCGGCCATCTCGAGGGCGTCGGTGTAGCGCAGGTCGATCTCGTGCTGGCTGGGGCCGTTCTCGTGGAACGAGTACTCGACGGGGATGCCCATCGCCTCGAGCCGCAACACCGTCTGCTTGCGCAATCGGGAGCCGAGGTCGTGGGCGGTCAGGTCGAAGTAGCCGGCTGCGTCGAGCGGCTCCACATTGGCACCCGAACGGAAATAGAAGAACTCCATCTCCGGACCGACAAAGAACGTGAAGCCCTTCTCCCGGGCGCGCTCCAGGTTCCGCTTGAGGACGCCGCGAGGATCGCCGTCGAAGGGCTCGCCCGAGAACGTCGAGATGTCGCAGAACATCCGCGCCATCGCGGTGTCGCCCTCGACGGTGGGGAGTAGCTCGAAGGTGCTGGCGTCGGGCCGGGCGAGCATGTCGGATTCCTGGATCCGGCTGTAGCCCTCGATGGTCGAGCCGTCGAACGTCATGCCCTCTTCGAGCGCGGTCTGCAGCTCGGCCGGAGTGATCTCGACCGACTTCAAGAAGCCGAGAACGTCGGTGAACCACAGTCGTACGAAGCGCACGCCCCGTTCCTCGACGGTGCGCAGTACGTACTCGTTTTGGCGTTCCATGGGGGAAGTTTACGGGGGCTCGCCTAGGGTCCCCGAGGGCAGGTGGGGGCGGTAACAGAGCATTCACAATAGGGCAACGGCGTCGAAATCGCCGTGTTCCAAGGTGTCATGTCACAGTGGGCGGAAGCACGCCCTGGAGATCGGAGCGAGAGTGGCCATCAAGGCGGAGTACATCTGGACCGACGGAACCGAACCGACCCCGCGTCTACGTTCCAAGACGAAGATCTTGAGCGACGCGAAGAACCTGCCCATCTGGGGCTTCGACGGGTCGAGCACGAACCAGGCTCCGGGCAAGGCGTCGGACTGCGTTCTCAAGCCGGTGTTCTCGTGCCCGGACCCGATCCGGGGCGGCGACAACATCCTCGTGATGTCGGAGGTCCTCTACACCGACATGACTCCGCACGTCACCAACACCCGTGCGCTGCTCACGCCCGTCGCCGAGAAGTTCAAGGCCCAAGAGCCGCTGTTCGGGATCGAGCAGGAGTACACGTTCTTCAAGGAAGGGCGCCCGCACGGTTTCCCGGTGCGGGGCTTCCCGGCGCCGCAGGGCTTCTACTACTGCGGTATCGGCGCCGACGAGGTGTTCGGCCGTGACGTCGTCGAGGCGCACCTCGACGCCTGCCTGACTGCCGGCCTCGGTATCTCCGGCATCAACGCCGAGGTCATGCCGGGCCAGTGGGAGTTCCAGGTGGGACCGCTCGGTCCGCTCGACGTCTCCGACCAACTGTGGGTGGCGCGCTGGTTGCTCTACCGAATCGCCGAAGACTTCGGCGTCGCGGCGACGCTCGACCCGAAGCCCGTCAGCGGCGACTGGAACGGCGCCGGTGCGCACACCAACTTCTCGACGAAGGCGATGCGCGAGAGCTACGACCCGATCATCGCCGCGTGCGAGGCCCTCGGGAAGAACGCGGCCGAGCACGTCGCCAACTACGGCGACGGGATCGAGCTGCGGCTCACCGGCTCCCACGAGACGGCGCCGTGGAACGAGTTCAGCTACGGCGTGTCGAACCGGGGGGCTTCGGTCCGTATCCCGTGGCAGGTCGAGGTCGACAAGAAGGGCTACATCGAAGACCGTCGGCCGAACGCCAACATGGATCCCTACGTCGTGACCCGGCTCATCGTCGACACCTGCTGCAGCGCACTGAGTTAGTCGCCGCTGCGGGCGCCCGGAAGGGGGCGACGGCTAGGTCAAGCTGTCGCCCCCGGTGAACACCGAGACATCCAGGGTGTCGGGATCGGAGATCTCCGTTCCCGTCTCGTTGATCGCGCCCGAGGGGGTGAGCACGGTTTCGAGCGGCCGCTCGAGCACCTCGTCCTTCGGCCGGAGTATGTAGAGGTCGGTGTGGTGGTAGCCGTCGGCCTCTCGCCCCTGCGGGTCGATGCCGAGGCGATCCAGCTCGGCTCGGACGTGGCGTCGTTCCTGGTCGTTGGCGAAGCGTCGTTGCGGGAAGGTCGCCTCGTCGAGCCGCTCGGTGACGAGCCCGTGCGCCGCGGCGATGTCGACGATCGGAGCGAAGTCGACCCAACGCAGACACAGCGCGGCGAGGCGAGGCGGATGTGCCATCGTCAGGACACGGTCGATCGTCCGCTCGGTGATGTAGCCGATCCCGCCCGACACGGTGATCAGGTCGGCGTCGCGGAGCTCTTCGGCGAGCGCGGGCGACGGATCGTTCGTCTCGAGATCCTCCGCGTAGCCGGTGTCGATGAGACCGGCTTCCAACGCGTACGAGATCGCCGGTTGCGCGCTGTCGACGCCGCAGATCGTCAGCGGATCCTCCGTCCGGTGCGACGGGTACCAGTCCTGGTCCAGCGCGAGGAGCTCGGAGCGATCGAGATCCTCGATCGAAATGTCGCAGTAGTGCGAGATGATCTCTTCGAATTCCAGGTCGTGGTTCAGCACCGTGGCGTTCACGCCGTACGAGCAACAGAGATCGACGATCCGAGGCGACCGGTCGTCGCTGAACGCGCGCGCGAGCTGACCGAAGACATTCGAGCCGTGCGCGGGAATCTGGTAGTCGTAGCTGCCCAGCGTTCGGTAGTACTGACGCGGGTCGGGCGAGGTGTAGATCGCGTCGAAGTTGGCTTTGGTCATCGGTCTGGCGGGCGCAGTCGAGGTGAGCGTCGGCCGGCGACGTTCACGTCGGCGCCCGTTCCGATCAGCGAAGTCTCGACGTGTCGACTCGTTCCTCGATTGGGATTCGACCCTAGCGAAAGAGGCTGCCCGACATCGTTTTCCCTGGTCACCGCCCTGCGGCGGTGTTCGCGACCGCCCCGTCGTCAGCGATCGGTCGGGTGGAGCGGAGGCTTCCAGTCGAGCGCGAGATCGTGCATCGGATCGGCCTCGAACGTGTCGTCGTCGTTGAAGTCGTCCCAGCTGATACGCGTCCGGTGCGCGGCGACGGTGGCCAGTGCGAGCGGCACGATCCAGTTGAACACGGTGAACGCCTCGGGCGTGTTCATCGACGCGGCGACGACGTGGGAGAGCGCGATTCCCGTGAAGGTCACCGCCCAGATCGATGTGAGCAGCACGTTGACGCGCCGGAAGGCGGGGTCTTCGCGACGGCCCGCGCGGATGTGCGGGCGCGTGTAGTACTCGACCGCGGGCGTGAACAACAACGAGCCGAACGCGATGACCGCGAAGCCCGCCGCCGAAACGGCGCGGCCGTAGTGCGCGAGGGCTCCCGCGTCGGTGCGATCCAGCGCGCCGGCGAGCGCCAACCCCGCAAACCACACGAGCGCGCCGAGGAGGAGGGTGTTGCGCGACCTGCGCTCGCCTCGGGTGCTCATCGCGAGCAGCGCGACCGCCGTGACGAAGGCACCGATCCCGGCCCAGAACGGGTCGCCGCCGGCGCGGTCGACGATCGTGAACGCTGCCCATGGCAACAATGCTGCGTATGGCTCGTCGCCCACAAGGCCTCCCCAACGGAGTCGACTCGTCACTCTGCACGGTACTCCGGGATCAACGGTCCTCGAAGCGATGAACGGAGACGGCGTAGTCGCCGCCGGTTCGATGCGGGTCCGCGGCCCACGTCGAGAACCGCTCCGCGAGCACCAGTCCCGCGGCTTGGCAGTCCGTGTCGTACTCGGCGATCTCGTATCCCCGGCCGAGCTGGAAGCCGGCGACCAGGACACCCTGGGGGCCGACGTGGCGGGCGCAGCACCCCACGACCGCGGGTTGCGTGCCCGGTGCGGTGAAGAGCAGGACGTTGCCGGCGAGGACGACGACGTCAAAGGTCCGGCCGAGGTCGAGGGACGAGAGGTCGCGCTCGTGCCATTCGACATCGGGCCCGCCGGCCCGGGCGGTTGCCAGCATCGACGCATCGATGTCGACGCCGACGACCTCGACGCCCCGACGCGCCAGCTCGATCGCGACCCGTCCCGTACCGCACCCTGCATCGAGGACGGATCGCGGCGACCGGCGCATCACGAACGCGGCCTCGCCGTGCACGTCGACGCCGCGCGCCGCGAGGGCGTCGAAGCGTTGCTGGTATTCGTCACCGTCCCAGCGGGTCATCGGGCGAGTGTGACACTCCCGGGCTCTCGTATCCTGTTCGTATGCCGCGTTTCCGGGTCGCTGCCGCCCAGCTGAACGTCGTCGTCGGCGATCTGGCAGGCAACGCCGAGCGCATCCTCGACGCCTACGAACGGGCCGAGGCCGCGCGGCTGCGATCTCGTCGTCTTCCCCGAGCTCACGATCACCGGCTACCCGCCCGAGGATCTCCTGTTGCGCCCGGCGTTCGTGGCCCAGGCCGCGGAGATGCTCGACAAGATCGCGGCGCGCACCGCGCGCGCCGCGGCCGTGATCGGGTTTCCCGAGCCCGGCCGTGACCTCTACAACGCCGCGGCGGTCTGCGCGAACGGCCAGGTGTATGGCGTGTACCACAAGCAGCTTCTCCCGAACTACGCGGTCTTCGACGAGCAGCGCTACTTCGTCGCGCCTCGTGAGCCATTGCCGCTGTTCGACGTGGCCGGTGTGCGCGTCGGGATCACGATCTGCGAGGACGCGTGGAGTCCGTCCGGCCCCATCCTCACCGAGGCGGCGGGCGGCGCGGGGATCATCGTGAACCTCAACGCGTCGCCGTACTACGCGCAGCGCTTGGCCGAGCGGGAGACGATGCTCGCGACGCGCGCGGCCGACGCGTCGGTGCCGATCGTCTACGCGAACCTCGTCGGCGGGCAGGACGAGCTGGTGTTCGACGGCGCGTCGCTCGTCTTCGACGAGCACGGGATCCTGCTCGCACGCGCGAAGCAGTTCGCACCCGACCTCCTGATCGTCGACCTCGACGTGCGCCCGGCCTTCCACAAGCGCCAGCTCGATCCGCGCGGCCGGGTCGACTCGGTGCGACTCCCGGAGATCCCGGTCTCGGAGCCTCGACTGCCCGACACGCGCGTGTCGCGGCACGGATCGAGCCGATGCTGGCGCCCGTGCACGAGGTCTACGAGGCGCTCGTGCTCGGCACACGCGACTACGTGCGCAAGAACGGCTTCGCGAAGGTTGTGATCGCGCTATCGGGCGGCATCGACTCCACGCTCGTCGCCGCGATCGCGGTCGACGCGCTCGGCCCGGAGAACGTGGCGGGCGTGCTCATGCCGTCGCGCTACTCGAGCGCCCACAGCATCTCCGACGCCGAGGCCCTGGCCGCGAACCTCGGTATCCACACGTTCACCGTGCCGATCGAGCCCGCGCACGCCGCATTCGAGTCGATGTTGGATTCGATGTTCGAGAAGACCGATCCCGGCCTGGCCGAAGAGAACGTGCAGGCTCGCATCCGGGGCAACGTGATGATGACCATCTCGAACAAGTTCGCCTGGTTGGTGCTGACCACCGGCAACAAGAGCGAGATGGCCACCGGTTACGCCACCTTGTACGGCGACATGGCGGGCGGGTTCGCGGTGATCAAGGACGTGCCCAAGACGCTCGTGTACGCGCTGTGCAACGACCTCAACGAGCGCAGAGGGCGAGAGGTCATCCCGGTGACGGTCATCGAGAAACCGCCTTCGGCCGAGCTCGCCCCCGACCAGTTCGATTCCGACTCGCTTCCTCCCTACGACGTGCTCGACCCGATCGTCGAGGGCTACGTCGAGGACGACCTGTCGGTATCCGAACTCATCGAGCGCGGTCACGACGCGGAGCTGACGCGTCGGGTCGCGCGCATGGTCGACCGCAACGAGTACAAGCGGCGCCAGGCGGCCCCCGGCGTGCGCGTCTCGCCCAAGGCGTTCGGGAAGGACCGCCGGCTTCCGATCACAAATCACTGGCCCGGTTGACGGTGGAACCGGAGTCCGTGAGCGGGACGATCCCGCTCACGTGGGAGACCACGCGGCCGCTCGTGCCCGAGGTCGCTCTGATCGCGGCGACCATCGTGTACGGCGCGACCTTCAAGCTCGTGCAGACCGCGCTTGAAGACGTCACTCCAGTGGGCTTCATCCTCCTGCGGTTTTCGATCGGCGCCGCAGTGTTGCTCCCGTTCGCCATCCGCGGCGGTTGGCGCGGTCCGTCGACCACGCGTGTGTCGTTGCGCCGCAAGGATTTCCTGCTCGCGGTCCTCGCGTTCGGCGTGGTCGGCTTCGCCGGCTATTGGCTCCAGAACGCGGGGCTCGAGCGCACGACCACTTCGAACTCGGCGTTCATCACGGGCCTGTTCGTTGTCTTCACCCCGTTGCTCGAAGTGGCCGTCACGCGGCGGCGGCCGTCGTTCAACGTCGTGCTCGCGGTGGGTTGCGCGGTGTTCGGGCTCTTCCTCCTCGAGGGCTCGACACTGCGATTGCATTCGGGCGACGGGCTGACGCTCGCGTGCGCGGTGATGTTCGGCGTGTGGATCCTGCTCGGCTCCTATTTCACGCAGCACTTCGACCCCGTCGCGCTCACCGCCGGGCAACTCGTCGTGTTCGCGGTGCTCGCGGTGCCGGTCGTCGCCGTCGGTGGCCTCGGGCACGTCACCGGACGCGTCCTCGTCGCGGCCGCCGTCACCGGTGTGTGCTGCAGCGCACTCGCGTTCACGCTCCAGCTGTGGGGCCAGCGCTTCGTCGAACCGGCCCGAGCCGCGGTGATCCTCGAGTTCGAACCCGTCGTCGCCGGGCTCATCGGGTACTGGGTGGGGGAGCGGCTCGGGGTCGCCGGTTACGCCGGCGCCGCCGTCATCCTGATCGGGATCGTGATCGCCGAATCACGCTCGTGGCGGGCCGGCCGGGCGCCTTGACCGCTCGGTCAAGAGCGGTGAGAATCGGCGCGATGACCGAACCCACCAAGCCGCGCGCACCCTTCGCACCGTGGGACCGCCGCGAGCTCCCGGGACTTTTCACGGTGCAGGAGACGGCGCGTCGCGTCGGCAACTACAAGTGGGCCGAGATGCGCCTGTTCGAGGTGCTCGGCGGCTGGGTCGCCACCGTGCCCGAGCTCGACGTGAAGCTCGTACTGGGTCGCCACACCTACCACCACGCCTGGCATGCCGAGCTCTGGCACAAGCGGCTGCCCGAGCTGCGGGAGATGAACACCGACCGGCTGACCGTGCCGCCGAACGACGAGTTCGTCACCTTCATGGACGCGGTGCGCGAGCCCGAGGCTCCCGACCAGACGATCGAGAAGCTCACCGGCGTGTATCGCGTGCTCATCCCCCGGTTCATTGCGGTGTACACGTACCACTTGAACAGCACCAGCACCATCACCGATGCGCCGACGATCCGGTCGCTCAAGTTCGCACTCCAGGACGAGTTCGAGGACTGGCGCGACGGTGAGATGTTGCTCCAGTCGCTGATCGACACACCCGAGAAAGTGGAACGCGCCTGCCGCCGGCAGATGGAGCTGGACACGCTCTATCTGGCGTCGGGCGGCCTCACAGGCCCCGGTAGCCTGGGAGAAACGGTCGAGGAGGTCGGCGTCTCATGAAGAAGATGCTCCCGGAATCCGAACTGGCCCGCGACGAGCGCTTCGTGCGCACGAACATCACGGACCGCATCTTCGACCCGCGGGGTCCGAAGGTCGCCCAGCGCAACACGGGTCCGGCCAAGATGGGCATCGACCGGCCGGCGGCGGGCGAACGCTCCCGCTCGTTGATGCACGGCATCTTCGTCGGCGAGATCCAGGCCCTCGAAGGCGCCGGTCGCACCTGCTACGACTTCGACGACGAGACCGCGCCGTTCCAGTTGAAGCTCGACATGGCGCGGCAATGCTGGGACGAGTCGCGTCACTGTGAGATCTCGATCAAGCTCGGCGACCACATGGGCACCGAGATCGGGGAGTACACCGAGTCGACGTTCCTGTTCGCGGCGGCGTGCAACCCCGACCCCGTGTTCCGCCTCTGCGGCGTGAACCGCGCGCTCGAAGGGCTCGCCATCGACGTGTTCAGCTCGATGAAGGCGTTCGGCACGGAGTCGGGTGATCCGATCCTCGAGTTCTGCGAGGACTGGATGCTCGCCGACGAGGTCACCCACGTGAAGATGGGCTCCGACTGGTTGCGGCGGCTCACCGAGACCGATCCCGACCGGCGGGAGCGTGCGCTCGAGTTCCAGCGCACCGTCGACGCGATCTTCAACCTCGGCGGCTTTCGCGGCGAGGACGACGAGAACCCGATCCAACTCGCCCGCGACTTCCGGCGGCTCGCCGGCTTCAGCGACGACGAGAACGACTCGCTCGCGAAGCTCGCACGCGAGTCCACCACCCAAGCCCGCGAGATGGCGGAGGCGGCGACGGCCGCGCTCGACGCCTCGGGCCAGGGTTCGTGACCGGCCACGCGTGAGGGTCGACTCGTGAGCAGTATCACGGTCACGCCCGACCCGTTCACGCTCGTTCCCTACGACACCGCCGAGATCCGGTCGCTGCTCGAAGAAGCGGTCGCGCTCGCGGGCGTCCCACCGACGGCCGATATCGCGCTGACGGTCGACGAGGAGCTCTTCGCCCCACTTACCGGGCATATGTCCGACGTGGCCGAGGGGCGGGTCGTGTTGTGGATCTCGGGCGCCAACTTCGAGGACAACAAACGGCCCTGTCACTTCTCGGCCGATCAGGCTCGATTCGACCTGGTCGTCATGGCCCTGCGCGCGAACGACCGGCTGTCGGGCGACTTCGCCGATGCGCCCGCGGACGCCGAACTGTCTCGGGGTGAGCGGGCCGCGTGGGACACGTACGCGGTCGGGCGTGCGCTCCGTCTCGGGCTCGCCGTCCGGCGGCCTCGCCAGCTCTACGACTTCCGCCTCCAGCACGGCTTCACCGACGACGCCGACGCCGCGTTCGAGCGCTGCTGGCAGGCGGAGCGCCTCACCTGGGAAGGAATCCGAGAGATCTGCAAGGAGACCGGCGCCACCGACCGCGGGCCGTCCAAGGTCCCGATCGACCTCCTGCGCCAGAAGTAGCGCGGCGGTTCCGGCGATCAGTCGAGGTCGTAGGCCGAGATCGGGTCGTAGAGATCGATATCGGGTTTGGCCGCCAACGTCGGGAGCGCGGTCTTTGCCATCTCGGTCATGAGCGCCGAGTCGAGGTGCGCCCGGACCGCCGCGGCCGACGCCCACTTCTCCACGACGAGGAACCGTTGGGGTCGCGTGACCGACGCGACGAGGTCGACGTTGCGGCACTCCGGCTCGTGCCGGGTCATCACCACATAGCGGGAGAGCGCGGCGAGAAGCGTCTCCTCGGCCCCCGGCCGGGCGTCGAAGGATGCAGTCAGGAGGGCGATCTCTGTATCACTTCCGACACCGGAATCGGTCACGGTTTGCCCAGCTGCTAGCTGTTTCTGTCCGGATTCGGACAGCTTGACGAGGTGGTTATCGTACAGAGCACGGGGGAGCACATGGAGCTGGCGGGGCTCTTGGGTGACGTTCCGGAGAAGTTCTCGTGTCGGCTGTCCGAACGAAGGATTGATCGGTGGCGAAGGAGCGGATTGAGCGAGACGAAGAGGATCTGGTTCGGCTCTACCTCACCGACATAGGGCAGTATCCGCTGCTCACCAAGGACGACGAAGTTCGCCTGGCCCAGCAGATCGAAAAGGGTAACGAAGCTCGCGAGCTGCTGAACGAGGCCAAGGGCCTGACCCCGGCGAAGAAGCGGGAGCTGCGACGGGGCGCCCGCCACGGCGACGACGCCCAGCAGACTTTCGTGCAGTCGAACCTGCGCCTCGTCGTCTCGATCGCCAAGAAATACCAGGCGTCCGGACTGCCGCTGCTCGACTTGATCCAAGAGGGCAACCTCGGCCTGATGCACGCCGTCGAGAAGTTCGACTGGCGCAAGGGCTTCAAATTCTCGACGTACGCCACGTGGTGGATCCGCCAGGCGATCACCCGCGGCATCGCCAACACGGGTCGTACCATCCGCCTTCCGGTGCATGCCGGCGACACGCTCGCCCGTCTGCAGAAGGCCCGTTCGCGCCTCGAGCTCAAGCTCGGCCGCCCCGCGACGCTCTGCGAGCTCGCGGCCGAGGTCGAGATGCCCGAGGACAAGGTCACCGAGGCGCTGCGCTTCGCGGCCGAACCGCTCTCGCTGTCGGAACCACTGCGCGAGGACGGCGATGCCGAGCTCGGCGACATCGTCGAAGACCGCTCGGTCGAATCGCCCTTCGAGGTCGCGGCCACGGCCCTGTTGCCCGCCGAGATCGAGAAGCTGCTCGCACCGCTCGACGAGCGGGAGCGCCAGATCCTGGCGTTGCGCTTCGGACTCGACCGGGGCGAGCCCCGCACCCTCGAAGAGGTCGGCGAGTACTTCAACCTCACCCGGGAACGGATCCGCCAGATCGAGGCCCGGGCGATGTCGAAGCTGCGTCACCCGAGCGCCGATACGGGCGCCCGCGACCTGCTCGCGGTCTAGTTCACCGGCGCTCTCATCGTCGGGGTTCCCGTAGCCCGCCGCTGGCGGAGCGATCGTTTCGGCGCGCACCATGGAACCGTGCGGACGAAGCGCAGCGCCGCGGAGCCCGAGGGAGCCAGAGAAAAGTGAAACTCGCGCGGCCGGTCGAGCGTCTGGACAACGTGCAGACGGTCGCACCCTTGGCAGTCCGCAACGAGGTGCTGCTCGATCGGCTGTACCGGACGCACGCGCCCGTAGCCCTGCGCTTCGCGCTGATGTTGACCGGCGAGCGCGAGCTGTCCGAGGACCTCGTGCAAGAGGCGTTCGTGCGCGTGGCCGCCAAGCTCGACACCCTGCGCGAACCGGACGCGTTCGCGGCGTACCTCACCCGGGCGGTCGCGAATCTCGCCAAGTCTCACTTCCGCCACCAGCAGGTGGTGGCGCGCCACGAGCGCACGATCGATCTCGCCACGCTCGTCGTGCATCCTGTCGACGTCGTGGCGAGCGACACGCTCTTGATCGCGTTGCGGCGACTCCCGATGCGGCAGCGCGCCGCGATCGTCCTGCGTTACTACAACGACGCGTCGCACGGCGAAATCGCCCGCATCCTCGACGTCCCGCTCGGCACCGTGAAGTCGCTGCTGTCGCGCGGTCTCGCCAAGCTACGCGAGGGGATGCGCGATGCGTGACGCGCTTGGAGGAGCGGCTGGCCTCGCGGTTCGGCGCGTTCGGGCGCGACGGTCGAGAACGAATTGCCGCCGCCCGTCGATCTCGAGTTGCAGGTGTCGCGCCGCCGGCGCCGGACGAGAACGGCTCGACGGTGGGCCGGTCTGTCGGTCGCCGCCGCGATCGTCGTCGTCGCCGCGACGAGTGTCGCGGTCGTGCACGGCGCGTCGGGGCGCGGATCGATCGAGGTCGAGTCGTCGTCGACGACGGGTGCCTCGAGCACGGCGCGTTCGGACTCGTTGCAGCCGGGCACCGTGATGCTGTCGGCCGGCGGTCACTTCGTGACCTCCATCGACAGCGCCGGAGTGCGGAACGCGACGATGGTGGCGGTGAAGCTTGGCGACATCACGTACGCGCGCGCCACCGATGATCACCGCCAGATCTGGTACCTGTCGTTGAAGAAGGGGAAGGCCGCGTGTGGCGATGTCGTGCGCGCCGACATCGACCGCGGTAACTCGTCGGCCATCATCACTCACGCAGTTGCGTTCGACGTGAGCCCCGACGGTTCGCAGCTCGCGCTCTACGGCGGTGGCGATCTCGCGCACGGGAAGTGCTTGCCCGTGACGCCGACCGAACGGGGACGGATCGTGGTCGTGGATCTCGCGAGCGGGATGGCATCCTCGACGACCGTCGGCAGCATCACGAGCATGCGCTGGTCCGCCGACAGTTCGTATCTCGCGAGTATCAGCTGCTCGGCGAGCGTGTGCGGTGGGATCGACATCTTCGACCGGCCCGACCCGCCGGATGCGCCGCTCGTCACCAAGCCCGGCTCGGTGAGTATCTATCCCGCGCAGTTGGTGCACACAGCGAGCCTCGCCACGGGCCCGGACGGGGTGTACGCGGTCGAGAGCACGTCGCCGTATCCGAACCAGTCGCATCCGGCTCCGGCCGGAGTGCGCGTCGACAGGATCGATCCGAGCGCGGTGTCGCAATCGCCGACCCTCCTGTTCGAGGGCGGTATGCGCTGGAAGGTGTCGCAGGTGGTGCCCGCGTCGAGTGGCATCTACGTCGTCGCGGCGCCGGTCACCGAGTCGAAGGCGGGGACGCGCGTCGTCGGCGCCACGGGTCTGTACAGGATCGTCGCCGGGAAGCTGGTCTTCGTGCGCAGGTGGGGTCCCGGCACCCTCACCCCCGTGCCGCCCCTCCCGCTGCGTGGTTGAAGCCCGGACCATCGACCTCGCGACCGAAGTGTGAGAGCGACGGCGAGATGGGCAAGGTAAGGTCAGGCCGTCGTCGTCAGCAGGAGGTAGGTCATGAAGAAGATTCTGTTGCTCCTCGTGCTCGTGGCGCTCGGTGCGGTCGTCGCCAAGAAGGTGCGCGGAGCCTGAGCACTCGGGCTTGAGTACTCGGGCGTGTGTGAGGTGTCGTCGACACTCCACACACGCCCTTCACGCGTTCGGGCACCTTCCCGCGTCCGCATGGGCGTGAGTCAGCGTGAGCGTTTGCGCAGCCACACGTAGACGCCGACGGCAGCGCCGGCGGCAACCGCGACGCCGCCGGCAGCAAGGGTCGGGCCCTTGGGCGGAACGGGCACGCGGTCGCGCAGGCGCACCGGCCGCTGGAAGTACCGGACCTCCCACTCGCGCTCACGTGCCACCCGCGCGAGCTCGCGATCCGGATCGACCGCGACGGGGTGGCCGACGAGCTCGAGCATCGGAAGATCGGTGATCGAGTCGGAGTACGCGTACGACGACGCGAGGTCGAGTTTCTCGGTCACCGCCATCTCGCGGATCGCGTCGGCCTTGCGTGCGGCGTAGGCGTAGAACTCGAGCTCGCCCGTGTAGCGACCCTGCTCGTCGAGCCGCGCGCGAGTGGCGATGACGTCGTCGACGCCGAGGTAGTCGCCGATCGGCCCGACGGTTTCCGCCGGTGACGACGACACGATGACTGTCTTGCGGCCGGCCTTGCGGTGTTCGTCGATCAGCTCGAGCGCTTCGGCGTAGATGATCGGTGTCAGCACGTCGTCGAGCGTCTCGCGCACGAGCTCTTGCACGTGCTGCTGATCCCAACCCTTCGTGAGCGCGAGCATCGCCTCGCGCATGCGTTCCATCTTCTTGTCGTCGGCCCCGACGAGGAGAAAGACGACCTGCGCGTACAGCCCGCGCACGATCGTCCGCTTCGAGATCAATCCATCGCGATAAAAGGTTCCGCCCAGCGCCATCACGGAACTGGTCGCGATCACCGTCTTGTCGAGATCGAAGAAGGCGGCTTCCACGAAGACGAAGCCTATGTTCTCGTGGCGCGCCGCCCCTTGACGCCGGGACGCCGCACCCGTAACGTGCGCAACGACTCCCCCACGACTTCCCCGTCGTTCTCGCGCTCCGTGCAGTTACCGGTGCGCCCGACGTCGGGAGTTGTTCATGCTCGTGTGCTTCTGGTCGCCAAAGGGTGGCTCCGGCACGTCAGTCGTCGCGGCCGCGGCCGCACTCGTACTCGCGCGCGACACCGATGCGCGCATCATCGATCTCGCGGGCGACCAACCCGCGGTCCTCGGCCTGGCCCACGATCCTGCACCCGGCCTGAACGACTGGATGCGGGCCGGACCGGGCGCGCCGGCCGATGCCCTCGAACATCTCACGCTCGAAGTCGCGCCGCGGCTGGCGTTGCTCCCTGCCGGCGCGGTGCACGGGCCGCCTGCGTTGCCCGAGTCCGGCGCCGCGCTCGCCCTGGCCCTCGACTGCGATCCCCGGCCCGGAGTGTGCGACCTCGGTCGTCTCGACGATGACGCCGCCCGCGCGTTCGCGGAGGTGGCCGGCGCCGGCATCGTGGTCGTGCGCGGTTGTTACCTCGGGCTCCGGCGTGCCGTTCGCCATCCCTGCATCGTCGACGCGATCGGAGCGATCCTGATCGACGAGCACGGCCGGTCCCTCGGCGCCCCCGACGTCGAAGACGTGTTGGGAATCCCCGTGCTGGCGAGCATTCCCGCCCGAACCTCGATCGCCCGCGCGGTCGATGCCGGCGTGCTGCCGACCCGTCTCCCCGACAGTCTCGGCCGCCCGCTCCACCACGCGCTGCTCCGCGCCGGCTGCTTCGGTGACGAGGCCGCGGCATGAGCCGCAACGGCTCCGAAGCCGCGGCGCGCGACGACGCACGTGCGGCCGGACTACGAGAAACGCTGCACCGGCGCCTGCTCGACGCACCGTTCGATCCGTCGGCGCTCGAGCGTCCGGAGTTGCGCGCCCGCCTCGCCCGCATGCTGCGGGAGGAAGCGCCGCTGCTCTCGTCGTCCTCGGCCGACGACGTGCTCGACGAGTTGGTGGATGATGTCGGCGGCTTGGGGCCCCTCGAGCCACTCCTCGCCGACCCGACGATCAGCGAGGTCATGGTGAACGGCCCCGATCGCGTGTTCGTCGAGCGCGCAGGCCGCATCGTCGCGGTGGAGTGCCGGATCGACGCGGCGACGATCGTGCGGGTCGTCGAACGGGTCATCGCGCCGCTCGGTTTGCGACTCGATCGGGCGTCACCGATGGTCGACGCCCGCTTGGCCGACGGCTCGCGGCTCCATGCGGTGCTCCCTCCCCTCGCGCCCGACGGGCCGTGCGTCTCGATCCGCCGTTTCGGTGCCCGGGCGGTTCCGTTGGCTGCGTTCGGTGTCGATCCGGAGTTCGAGGCGTACTTCGACACGATGGTGCGGGCCGGTTGGAACATCGTCGTCTCGGGCGCGACGAGCTCGGGCAAGACGACGTGCTGCAATGCACTCGCGTGCGCGATCGATCCGACCGAGCGGATCGTGACGATCGAGGAGACGGCTGAGTTGCGGCTCGAGCAGCCCCACGTGGTGCGGCTCGAAGCCCGACCCGCCAACGCAGAGGGGACCGGCGCGGTCAGTGTTCGCGACCTCGTCCGCAGCGCGCTGCGTATGCGGCCGGATCGCATCGTGGTCGGTGAAGTGCGCGGGGGCGAAGCCCTCGACATGCTCCAGGCCTGCAACACGGGCCACGACGGTGCCCTCTCGACCGTGCACGCGAACAGCCCCGACGACGCGCTCTCGCGCATCGAGACCTTGGCGCTCTCCACCGACGTGCCGTTGCCGTTGCCCGCGGTTCGGCGCCAGCTCGTATCCGCAATCGACGCGGTCGTGCAGGTCCGGCGGGGCCGCGACGGGCGGCGCGCGATCGTCGCAGTTGCCGAGCTGAGCGACGGGCGCGGAGCCCGGACCCAGCGGCTGCTCACGCGCGTCGACGACCGGCTGATCGTCTGCCTGCAGCCTACGCGGCCGGCCCGCCGCCCCGAAGTCGATCTCGGACGGGAGTGGTCGGCGTGCGGGTCGTGATCGTCGGACTCGCCGGCAGCGCGACGGCCGGGTGGTTCGTGCGGCGGGCGCGGCGATACTCCGTCGCCGATCGATTGCGCCCAGCCGCGCCGGGCTCCCCCGGGCGCGTGCCTTCGTGGTTGCAGACTCGCGTCGCGGCCGCGCTCGATGCCGCCGCACTCGACGTCACCGTGCAACGCGCGCTGTCGACGTGGATGTGGTCGATCACCGTCGCCTCGGTCCTCGGTCTCGGGTTCGGTGGCCTGCAGATCGCGGTCGGTTTCGCGCTACTCGCCGGTCTCGGTGCGCCCGTCGCCCTGCTGTCGATGCACGAACGGCGGTCGCGCCAGATCGCGGCCGTCGTGCCCGAGACACTGGAGCGGGTCGCGTCCGAGCTGCGGTCGGGCGGCACCGTCGCAACCGCGGTCAGTGCAGTGGCGGGCGCCGGCGGACCGCTCGCGCCCGATATGACGCGCGTCGAAACTCGGATTCGGCTGGGTGCGTCGCTCGTCCAGGCCCTGGGCGCGTGGGCGAAGGAGCGCGCGGTCGCGGGTGTCGACGCTTCCGCCGGCGCGCTGGCGATGTGCTCGTCGGTGGGCGGTCGGTCGGCGGATGCCCTCGACGGTTTGGCCACGTCCCTGCGCGACCGCATCGGCGTCGCGGCCGAAGCGCGCGCGGTCTCGTCGCAGGCGCGGATGTCGGCTGTCGTCGTCGGCGGTGCACCGGTCGCATACATCGGCTGGTCGGCGTTGGTCGATCCGCACGCGTTGCACGTGCTCGCCGGAACCGCGTTCGGCCGCGTCTGTCTCGTGCTCGGGCTCGGTCTGGAAGGGCTCGGCGCCTGGTGGATGCGCAGCATCGTGCGGAGCGGGAGCGGTGCGTGATCGCCCTGCTCGCCACCGCGTGGGCCGTAACCGTCGGGGTGCCCTTCGTCGTCGTCGCCCGGCGGGCGACGACCGCCGATCGCCTGCGCGCGCTCGACCGCGGGCGGGACGCACCGTCGAGGACGTCGTCCCTGTGGCGCGGACTCTCGGCGCGGGCCGTGGCGTTCCCGCCGATTCGCACGCTCGGGCGCGTCGTCAAGGCGCCCTTGCGGTCGCGGCGCGCCCGCCGCCTCGATGACGAGATCGCGCGCCAGGTCGCGGTGGCGGTAGATCTCGTTGCGGTCGGGGTCGGGGCCGGGCACACGCCGTATCTCGCCGTCGAGCTCGGAGCCCGGTGGGCCCCACCACTTGTCGGCCGAGAGCTCGAAGCCACGATCCAGGCCTGCGCGATGGGCCGTTCGTTCGACGACGCGTTGCGCGAGTTGGGACGCCGCGCTCCCGGCGTCCGTGCGCTCGCGGAGACGCTACGTACAACTGCCCGCCTTGGTTCGCCGGCCACGCCTGCGCTCGCGCGTCTCGCCTCCGAGCTCCGTGCCGACCTGCGTCGTCGCGCCGAAGCCCGCGCTCGCACGGTGCCGGTGCGTCTTTGCTTTCCGCTCGTGGGTTGCATCCTGCCCGCCTTCGCGCTGCTCACGGTTGTCCCGGCGGTCGTCGCCGGTATCCGCTGACCCGCCCGCCTTCCCCGAACCAGATGCCACACGCCATCGGCGTGTCAATCGACCCAGGAGGTCGAACGTGTTGCAATTGCTGTCCAACGTGCTGTTCTCGATGCTGCACCGCACGGAGCGTTCCGAGGCGGGTCAGAGCACGGCCGAATACGCGCTCGTGATGATCGCGGCTGCAACGGTCGCCGGGCTCGCCCTCACGTGGGCCAAGCACACGCTGAGCATCAGCGGCCTGTTCGACACGGTCGTTCACGGCTTGCTGCATATCTGATGTTCGGTCCCGTCACGGGTGGTCGGGGCGCGCGTTCACGCGTGCGCTCCGACCACGGGCAGGCAACCGTGGAGCTCGCGCTCGTCCTGCCGCTGGTGTTCGGAATGTTGATATTCCTGTTCCAGATCGCGGTCGTGGCCCGCGACGACATCCTCGTGGTCCACGCGGCGCGCGACGCCGCCCGGGAGGCAACGGTCACCGGTAACCAGGCGCTCGTCGCGGCCGCCGCGCACCGGACGCTCCCCGGCGCGGCCGTGACGATCACGCGGCGGGGTGGTGTCGCGGCGCCGGTCGAGGTCGCGGTCTCGTTCGTTGCGCGCACGGATCTGCCGATCGTCGGCGCGCTGCTCCCCGACGTCACGCTCCACGGACGCGCCGTGATGCGCGTCGAACGTCCATGAGCAGCCAGTGGTCGCATCGGGACGACACACGCGGGAACGTGACCATCTTCGTGGCCGTGTTCGTCGTCTTCGCAATGCTGCTCGGCAGCGCGCTTGCGACGTTCGGAGGTGCCGTGGTGGAGAAGTCGCGCGCGAATACCGCCGCAGATGCGTCCGCGCTGGCCGCGGCGGACGGTCTCGCGCTCGGGTGGTCGCCGTCCGATGCGTGCGCAGCCGCTCGGAGCACCGCCTCCGATAACGGCGCTCGGGTCGTGACCTGTCGGAGCACGTCGTCGCCGGCCGGCGTGCTCGCGGCCGAGGTCGTGCTCCAACTCGACGACGCCCAGGCTCGAGCCCGCGCCGAGGTCGGAACCCTGGAGCCGTGAGCGCGTATCCGGTTGCGACCGAAGCGTCCTGGCGCGATTACGAACCATTCCTCGGCGGGCACGAAGCCGCGGTCGCGGCGTAACTGATCCGAGTTCGCGCTCGAATCGGAATGCACCTGAACATCGCGCTTCGGTCGAAACGAGTGCAACCGGTCGGCACGCCGGCGCAGGATTTCCATGCTCACTGGAAGCACGCGAGCTCAGTAACCACAAGGATCACAGTCGTGATTTTCGCCACGTCGTGTTGATCGCTCACACAAATCCTCTCAAGCGGTCCGGACAGAGAGTCGATCTCAGCGCATTGCCCGGTACGGAGGCCGAGCGGCGACAACCAAGGGATTTCGACCATGTCCATGAAGAAGAAGCTCTTCGCAGCCGCTGCGGCGGCCGCTCTCATCACTGCGGTCAGCGCGGGCACTGCCTTCGCGGACGGCTTCAGCAACGACAGCACGCCCGGGTTCACCATCACGGGCGGGACCGGGCCCCGGTTCGACACGGCCGTGGCCGGTGGCACGTCGTTCCCGACAGTCGGGAACTTCAACGACATCACGATGAACGGAACCCCGCAGCTCACGAGCGCCTCGATCGCGCCCTTCACGGTGATCGACGACTCGGGCACGGGTACCGGCTGGAGCGTCACGCTCCTCGTCCCGGACTTCACCGATGTCGGTGGCGACGTGGTCGCGGCGGCGGGCGCACAGATGAACGCGCCTGTGGTGGCCTCGGGTACCGCAGACTCGCCCCTGGGCGGTGTCTTCTCGAACGACGTCGGCGACTTCACCAGCGCCAAGAAGATCGTCGAGGCCGACCCGGCCGACACGACCCACAACGGCGGCGCCCCGTTGGCAAGCGACGGGGTCACCAACGTGGCGGGCATGGGCACCTACCTGGTGTCGCCCCAGATCCTGAAGCTGGTCGTCCCGGCGAACGCCACTGCCGGCGCTTACTCGGCGACTGCGACGCTTGCCATCACGAACACCCCGTGATTGCCGATTGAGGACTGGCTAGGAAGCGCCGGTTCGGGCTGTGGCCCGAGCCGGCGCCTCCGCCTATCCGAAACGGCAATACCCCGGGAGGCATCGCGATGCGGCGGGCTCGACGTGCGGTCGTCTTCGTGGCGGCCGCCTTCATCGCGTCGGCGGGTGCGGTTGCACCGGCCGCGGCGGGCAAGTTCGGCGACGTGGTCGGCGCGACGACCGCACCCGGTTCGCAGATCTCGCCGCAGGGGCACTTCTACCTGCTCGACGCGGGCCCGGGTTCTACGATCACCCAGAGCTTCCGCGTCAACAACCCCAACGACCACCCGGTCTCGGTGACGATCGAAGCGGTCGACGCGGTCACGGGTGAGCTCACGGGTGTGCAGCTGGGTAAGCCGGGCAGCGCCAAGGCGCTCACGGCGCGTTGGGTCGTGGTGTCGACACCCCAGGTCACCCTCGCGCCCGCGACTTACCGCGACATTCCGTTCACGGTCCACGTCCCCGCCAACGCGACTCCCGGCCAGTACCTCACCGGTGTGAGCGCATCCGTGCCGCTCTCGTCCGCCGACGCCGCCGCCGCAGCAGCTCCCGCCGGTCAGGCCGGGTTCTCGATGGCGGTCCGCTTCCAGCGCGCGATCGCGGTCGAGGTCGACGTACCCGGAACCCGGGCCGCCCGCCTGAAGGTCAGCGGCGTCGATCCCCAGGCGACGCCCGGCGGCGTGAATCTGGGCGTCCACATCGCCAATGTCGGGAACGCCTTCGCGCACGGCAGCGGTGTCGTCCGCGTCGCCGACACGAACACGGATACGTCGTTCAAGATCGACACGTTCGTGGGAGGCACCTCGATCGTCTACCCGATGCGGTGGACGAAGACGGTGGTGCCGGGCACCCATCACGTCGAGGTGGACCTGACCTACGAGGACGGTCGGCGCGCGAGTTGGAGCGGCACCGTCGTCATCGCCGGAGACGCCCAGAGCCGGCTCGAGAACGCACTACGGAACGTGACGGTCCACCAGCACGCATCGCGGTCGGGGTTCCTCATCGCCCTCGCCGGCGCCGTGGCTCTCCTCTTGGTGGGCGCCGCGATCGCCCTCCGGCGCCGGAACCGGGGTGGACCCCCTGTCAACTATCAGGCCCTTTGACCGATGAGAGCACGGTCGTCGGCGCTCCGGGCGCCGCCGGTCGGGACATCGGGCATGAGGCGATTGATCGCGCTCCTCGCGGGCGTCACTGTTGCGTTCGCCGTGGCGGCGGTACCTGTCGCCGCGGAACCGGGCGCGCCCGCGACCACCGTCCCGTCCAACGCGATCCCTCGGGACGCCGTCGGCCTGTCGCCCGCGCAGGTAGCGGGTTCGGGACTCGCGGTCACCCTCGACGCGGGCGCGTCGCAGGAACACGACCTCGTCGTCTCGAACCACACCGCGAATCTCCGACTGACCGTCCACCTCGCGGCGACCGATGCCACGGGTGCTCCGGCCGCGGCGGCCGCGTCGTGGCTCGCCTTCGGCGACGACACGGTCCAACTCGATCCCCACGTCGCGACCACTGTGCCGATGACGGTCGCGGTCCCGCACGACACGCAACCGGGTAGCGCGCTCGCGCATATCACCGCGACCGTCGAGAGCGCGGTGATGGCGGTCGACGGAACGCCGGTCAGTGGTAGCGCGTCCGACAGCTTCCCCGTGTCGATCGTCGTGTCGGGAACGCCGACCGCGCAGATCGCGATCGCCGACGTGCACCGCGACGATCAAGGCTCACGCCATCAGCTCGCGCTCGTGCTGCGAAACTTCGGTGCCCAGGGCGCGCACGTCGCCGGTCACGTGCGGGTCGTCGGCGGCTCGCCCCAGACGTTGCCGTTCGCGGCCGACCTGGCCGCGAGCCGCGACACCACGATCGAGCTCGACTGGAAAACCCCTCCCGCCGGAACTGCGAGCGACATATCGGTCGATCTCGAGTATCCCGGTGGGAACACGGCGTCGTGGTCGTCGCGGCTCGGCGGCTCGGGGACGGATCTCTCGCCGCCGACGTCGACCGCGAGCCCGACGACGGTCGCGGCGCCGGCTTCGTCCACACCGGCGGTGCCGGCGGCCGAGCCGTGGTGGAAACGATCGATCGTGGCGCTGCTGGCGATTCTCGCGCTCGTCGGGGCCGCAGCGTGGTTCGGGTTCGAGATACGGACGTCGCGCCGGCGCCGGATATGGGCGCCGCAGCCGGCGAGGAACGGCGCACCAAGTGGACGGAGTTCACCCGGATGGAGCTCGCCGGGATGGGCGTCGACCGCGAGCGAGGAGTCGCTCGATCTTGCCCGCCAGCTCGTCCGCTTGACCGACGTCGTCGTCCAGCTCGTCGAGTCGCATCGCGCCGAACAGGATGTCGCGGCCGAGCGCGCCCGCGCCCGGAGCCCCGGTTCCGAAACCGACATCGTGCCGCGGCTCGTGACGCCGTCCGGGCGCTTCGACTCCGATGAGTCCCGCAAAACGCGCGCGGGTCCGGAGCCGCCGGGTGCACCGGTGCCCGACGTGACCGAAAACGAGCCCAGACCGGTTGCCACCCCTCCCGAACCCCCTCGCTCGGCGTCTCCGACGCCGGGCGCCTCGTCGCGTCCGGTCCCCGACGAGCCCCCCAAGGCCCCGCCGGCCGAGACGACGTCACCGGATACGCCGGTCGATGCACTCCTCGTCGACGAGCCCGAACCGGCGGCGGCGCCCGATGTGGGGCCCGCCCCCGTTCCTGTACCCGACCTCGTGCCCGACCACGCGGCGGTCGATCCGCGCGTGGCCGTGATGGAACGGCTCATGGAGCTCGACCGCGAGCGACGCCGGCTGCGAGTTTGGATGGACTCGGAGGACTCCGGGCACGGCGTCGATCCGCCGGTCGGGACGATCGGGCCCGGCGTCGACGGTGAGCGCTAGCTACCGCGCGGGCGATACGCCTGGCGCCAGACCTCGGTGCTCGCGCGCCATCACGGCGAGTAGAGCGATCGCGGCCTGCTTGTCGAGGTATTCGTTCCAGTTTCCGCACTTCGGTGACTGGACGCACGACGGGCACCCGTCGTCGCACGAGCAGGCGGCGATGAGGTCGAGCGTCGCGCGCGCGTGACGCGCCGCGGCCTCGAATGCGAGCTCGGCGATGCCGGCGCCACCGGGATACCCGTCGTAGACGAAGATCGTGGGTTGCCCGGTCTGCGGATGGATAGCCATCGACACCCCGCCGACGTCCCAGCGGTCGCAGATCGTGAACAGCGGCAGCATGCCGATCAGCCCGTGCTCGGCTGCGTGCACCGCGCCGACGATCTCCGCCGTGTCGATGCCGGCGGCATCCACGATCGCGGGCGGGATCGTGTACCAACACGCACGGGTCACCAGTGCGCGTTCGGGGAGGTCGAGCTCGCATACTTCGATGACGCCGTTCGTGGATATCTGCTTGCGCTGGTATGCGACTACCTGATTGCGCACCTCGACCGAACCGAGATGGACGATCGCGTCGCCGAGCGCGGCGAACGCGTCCTCGTTCACGATCGTGATGTCGGTAGTAGACCGGGCCTGCGTGTACTCGTCGGCGTCGTCGTACGGTTCGAGTCGCGGCGAGGTGAAGGTCTCGGTCGAGGTGGTCGACGCGGTACTGGCGGCCCTGGTGGAGGTACACCGCTCCGGGATGCGCGATCGAGAAGACGCGGGCGTCGTCAACGGTGCCGATCGTGCGGTCGCTCTCCATGTCGACGAGCCGGTACTCGACCGACGAACCGCTGCGCAGCCCGACGCCTCGTGCCGGTCCGTGCTCGCCCGACCAGTACATGCGCCCGCCGCGAGGCGTGAGCAAGTCGTCGTGGACGAGGTCGCGCGACAGCGTCGTCGAGGCCTGTGCCGAACCAACGTTCGTCGTCGGGGGTCAACGGCATCTCGTGCGCCGCGCACGCGACCTGCGCGCGCACGATGAACGGGTTCTGCGGATTCACGACCGCGCGTTCCGGTGCCCGGCGCGTGAGCTCCGTGGGATGCGCGGCATACCACTGGTCGAGCTGGTCGTCGCCGGCGACGAGTACGGCCGCGGAGCGCCGACCGGTGCGTCCGGCCCGGCCCGCTTGTTGCCACATCGACGCGAGCGTGCCCGGGAACCCGTTCAGTACCACCGCGTCGAGACCGCCGATGTCGATGCCCAGCTCGAGCGCGTTGGTCGCCGCGATGCCGAGCAGGCGCCCGCTCGACAGGTCGAGCTCGAGCGCGTCGCCGTTCCTCGGGGAGGTACCCGGCGCGGTACGCGGCGACGCGAC
This sequence comes from uncultured Actinomycetes bacterium, assembly GCA_963761055.1. Classification (GTDB taxonomy): domain Bacteria; phylum Actinomycetota; class Acidimicrobiia; order IMCC26256; family PALSA-610; genus PALSA-610. Next base: position 185,792 of record CAVXFO010000006.1, read on the forward strand.
CCGCGAACTCGGGCGCGGCGCGCTCGAGACGACGGCGCGCGTACTGCGCGACCACCTCGGCGCCGCGGCGACTCCGCGTGAACGCGAGGGTCTGGTGGTTGTTTCGCACGAATCGGGTCACGAGCTCGGCGGTTTCGATGTTCGCCGAACCTCGTGCACCCGAATGCGCGTCGATGAGTGGTCGCTGCCAGCACGCGAGCACCCGTTCGGCGCGCGGCGACGCGTCGTCGAGGATCTCGTCGACCTCGCGGCCGCAGAGCGCGGTCGCCAGCTCGCCGGGATTCCCGATGGTCGCGCTCGCGAAGAAGAACGTCGGATCCGAGCCATAGTGCTCACAGAGCCGGCGGAGGCGGCGCAGGACGTGCGCGACGTGCGACCCGAAGATGCCGCGCAGCGTGTGCAGCTCGTCGACGACGACGTACTGCAGACGCATGAGGAACGTGGCCCACGCCTTGTGCGACGGCAAGATCCCCATGTGCAGCATCTCGGGGTTGGTCAGCACGACGTTGGCGTTCTTGCGCGCCCAGGCCCGGTCGTCGCCGGCCGTGTCGCCGTCGTAGGTAACCGCGCGTAGACCCGGTACGAGCCACGAGCGCAGGGAGCGAAGCTGGTCCTGGGCGAGCGCTTTGGTGGGGAAGAGGAGGAGCGCGGTGTCGCGGCGGTCCTCGACGACGCCTGCGACGATCGGCGCCTGGTAGCAGAGAGACTTCCCCGACGCGGTTCCCGTCGCCACGACCACCGAGCGCCGCTCGCGCAGCGCGTCGATCGCCGCGGCCTGGTGCGCGTAGAGGTCGAGGATGCCGCGGGCCGCGAGCCGGTCCCTCACCTCGCGATGCAGCGGCGCCGAGGTCTGTTGGTAGCGCGCGGGCCGCTCCGGGAGCACCTCGCGGTGGACGCAGCGGCCTATCAGCTCGGGATCGGCCGCGAGCTCGTCGAGCGTTGCGCGCGCGTCGGCCTCCGGTCCGGCTGGCATGTCTTCGAGGGTACCGACCCCGTGCGCCGCGACAGCCGCCGGTTCGATCTAGTGGGGGGCTTCGACGATGCCGTCGTCGCGGAAGTCGGCGAACAACCCCTGGGCGCCGGCACCGAGACCGAGGCAGCTGCCGCCGCTGTACGGCATCGTGATGTTCTGGATCTGGTCCGGGTTGAGCGAGAAGGCGACCCGACCGAGGTGGTACAGGTCCTTCAGGCCGATCCCGTCGAGCTGCGCGTGCCGGCCGAGCAGCGCGAGCAGCTTGAACTCGCTTGGTGCGCTCTGCATCTTCGCCCGCAGCTGGCTCATCGCGTTCAGGATCAAGATCCCCTGATTGTGTGTGCGCACGATGTCGCTCGTCGGGAAGTCGTGGCGGTCGCGCGAGAACGCGAGGGCCTGCGTGCCCGTCATGTGCTGCTTGCCTGCGCTGAAATACGCGCCGGAGAACGAGTCGTGCATCTGGGTCGGGACGTTCACGTCGACGCCGCCGATGCCGTCGACGAGACCGATGAACGCGGCGAAGTCGACGTCGACGACGTACGAGATCTGTATCCCGAGGAGACCGCCGATGTCGTTGGCTTGCGCCCGCGGACTGTGGGTGTTCCCGACGTTGATCTTGTCGCCGTTCCAGCACGTGTCGCGAGGAATGTCGATCATCGACGCCTGGTGCTTGGCCGGGTTCACGCCGAGCACGTGAAGTGCGTCGCCGCGCGTGCCGCCCACACCCGGCCGCGAGTCGTTGCCGACCAACAGGATGAAGAACGTCGACGACGGCGCGCGGTTGACGCGGTCGGCGGCCGACAGCGGGGCGAGCTTCTCGACAGTGAGGTACGTGGCGCCCGACGCGATCGGGATGTGCACGCCGGCCATCCACGCGCTGAAGATGCCGACGGAACCCAGCACGAGTGCCGTCGTCGTACCCGCGAACGCCAACAACAGCCGCTTCGTCCGTCGTCCGAGGCGTCGCTTCGTGTTGGCTGCCGGCCCCGAGCCGTCGACGGTTCCGGTGTCGGCCCCTTGATCCTTCGCGCGGAGATTCCTCACGGTGTCGTACCTCCGGTGGCGGTCGTGGTCGTGGTTCCTGCCGCCGACCGACGGACCGCGGATACGCGGTACGCGGTGATGTGCCACTTGCTGGCCGTCTTGGCGAACGTCAACTCGACGTGGCGCTTGATGTTCACTAGGCCGGTGGCGTCGCTGCCCCTGATCGTGAGATCGAAGATCGTGGCGACGTAGATCAATTCGCCGAGCGTGCCTTCGAGCGCCGAGAGGTGGACCGGCGTCGCCACCGTCGACAGGCCGGTGAGCTTGCCGACGGCGAGGTCGGTCAGTGCGGCCTGATCGGCGCCGGTCGCGGCGGTCTTCAGGCCCGTGTCGAAGAGCGTCGGGTACGCCGCCGCGAGCTTGCCGTTCTTCAGCGGCGCGAAGACGGCGTCGTCGATGTAGGCCTGGGCGACGCCGAGTACGGCCCGGCCGGTCGGTGTGTCGATCGGCGTGCTCGGTCCGGCGGTCTGGATATTCACGGTCGCGACCTTCAACACCGAGGTCTTGACCGACAGCACCTTCTGGGACGTCGTGGACGTCGTCACCGAGCTGTGCTTCTTCCCGCCGCCGCAGGCTGCCAGCACGAGTACGAGGGCGAGCATCGCGGCGAGCGGGCGCGTTCGGAGAAAGGGAGAGGAGTACGGCACGGATGTCATTGTCGCATTCGCGCGGCGGTACCCTCGGTCACCGACCCGGAGGTCACCTCGTGCCGATGCGGAAATTCGTCGAGAAGTTCACCAAGCCGGTCGACGAGCAGGATCGGGAGAGTCTCGTCACGTGGTGCTCGGCGCACGATGTGACCCCGCTCGACCAGCTGACCCTCCGTCGCCCGGTGCAGATCGCGGGCGAGATCCGGTCGATGCGCATCGTGCCGCGCGCCGGGGCCGCCTCGCTGGAAGCCTCGGTGAACGACGGCCGGGGCACGATCACCGCGGTGTTCCTCGGCCGGCGCAAGATCGCGGGTCTCTCGCCCGGACGCCGTGTCCTGCTCGAAGGAGTCGTGACGGCCAAGAGCCAACACGGCGGCGACAGCCTCATGTACAACCCCGTCTACCAGCTGCTCTGAGCTGGATTGCTCGGAGATTCCGAGCGGCAGCGATATCAGCCGCCGGTGAGGATCTGGCGGACGTCGTCCTCGCTGTCGCTCGTGACCATCGCGAGCACCTCGTCGCCCGACTCGAAGACGGTGTCGCCGCGGGGCATCACGACGTGTTCGCCCCGTACGACGGCGACGATGGTCGCGTCGCGTGGGATGTCGAGATCTCGGATCGCGTGGTCGACGACAGGAGCATTGTCGGCGAGCGTCACCTCGACCAGACGGACGTTGCCGCCCTCGAACTGGAGGATGCGTACCAGGCGCCCGACGGAGACTGCTTCTTCGACGAGCGCAGTGATCAGGTGCGGGGTCGAAACCGAAAGATCGACGCCCCAATTCTCGTTGAACAGCCACTCGTTCTTGGGGTGATTCACCCGGGCGACGACCCGGGGCACGCCGAACTCCTGCTTGGCGAGGAGCGAGATGACGAGGTTGTCCTCGTCGTCGCCAGTGGCCGCGACGATCACGTCGCAGGTCTCCAGCCCGGCGCTGCGCAGCGACGCGACCTCGCATGCATCGGCAACGATCCATTCGACCGTGTCGGCCGCATGGGGTTGGACGCGTTTCACGACGTCGGGGCTCTGCTCGAGCAGCATGACCTCGTGACCCGTGGTCGCCAACTCGTTCGCGATGAACACGCCGACGTTGCCTGCACCCGCGATCGCGACCCGCATCAGTCGCCGCCTCCCGATTCGATGTGCTCTTGCAGCTCGTCGAGGCCGTCCATCTCGGAGACGAACACGAGCACGTCGCCCTCTTGGCCGATGAGATCGGCGGTGACGACCTGGGCCTGGCCGAATCGGGTGACCGCCGTGAGCCAGAACCGGCCGGGGCGGTTGAGCTTGGCGAGCTTCTGACCGATTGCCTTGGGCGGGATCGCCCGCTCGACGAGCCCGATGCGTCCGGTCGGGTCGACCCAGTCGTGGCTGGTCTCCCCGGGGAGCAGCCGCCGCAGCACCTGATCGGTGGTCCAGGCGACGGTCGCCACGGTGGGGATACCGAGACGCTGGTAGATGAGCGCCCGGCGGGGGTCGTAGATCCGGGCCACGACGTGCTCGATGTCGTAGGTCTCACGAGCGATCCGGGCGCAGAGGATGTTCGAGTTGTCGCCGTTGGTCACAGAGGCGAAAGCCCCCGCCTGCTCGATACCGGCCTGCGCGAGATGGTCGCGGTCGAACCCGAAGCCGACCACGGTCTTGCCGCCGAACCCGGCGCCGAGCCGGCGAAAGGCGCGGGGGCTCTTGTCGACGACGGCGACGGAGTGCCCGCCCAGTTCGAGCGCGCCCGCGAGCTCGCTGCCGACCCGCCCGCATCCGATGACCACGACGTGCATGATCGACCTCCCCGTCCCATGCGTGCGGGCGGATGCTACGACGTGGACGGCGATCCGGGTGAAACCGGGTACGGGGTTCGCGGTACCGGCGATGGCATGCTGGCGGCCGGACAACGGCAGGTGTGGACGGGACGACGGTGCTCGACAGCTTCAAACGCGTGCTCGTTGGTCGCCCGCTGGCGACTTCGGAACAGGAACATCAGCGGATCATCAAGACGATCGCGCTTGCGGTCTTCTCGTCCGACGCCATCTCGTCGACCGCGTACGCGACGCAGGAGATCCTGCTCGTCGTCGCCGTCGGCGGGTCGAGCCTCACGCTCGGGTTGTCGAAGCTCGTACCGATCTCGATCGTCGTCGCGGTACTTCTGGCGATCGTCGTCACGTCGTACCGCCAGACGATCTTCGCGTACCCGAGTGGCGGCGGTTCGTACGTCGTCAGCCGCGAGAACCTCGGCGCGAGCGCGGCGATGGTCGCGGGCGCGTCGTTGCTCGTCGACTACATCCTCACGGTCGCGGTCTCGATCTGCGCCGGCGTGCGCGCGATCACTTCGATTCCCGCGTTGCACGGCCTGACGAACGACCGGGTGCTGTTGTGTCTCGCCGCAATCGCGTTGATCACCGTCGCGAACCTGCGCGGCATCAAGGAGTCGGGCCGCATCTTCGCGCTCCCGACGTACGTGTACATCTTCGTGCTGACGGGCCTCGTCGGGTGGGGCCTCGCGCACGAGTTCAATCTGCTCGGTTTGCATTCGTTCCACACGATCTCGTTCGCCGACGTCACGAAGAACCTGACACCGAAGCAGATCGCCGACACGAAGGAGAACCTGCGGATCGGAGCGGAGACGGTCGGCACCCTGGGTCTGTTCCGGTTGTTGCGGGGATTCTCGTCGGGCGCCGTCGCGCTCACCGGAGTCGAGGCGATCTCGAACGGAGTGCCCGCGTTCGAACGAGACGAGTCGAAGCAACGCCGCCATCACCCTCGTGTGGATGGGAGTCATCCTCGGCGGGCTGTTCCTCGGTGTCTCCATCCTGGCACACCACTTGCGACCGATCCCGCTCGATGTCGGCGAGTCGGTGTTCTCGCAGATGGGGCGCACGGTGTTCGGGCAAGGCATCCTCTATCTACGTCCTGCAGGGCGCGACTGCGGCGATCTTGACGCTCGCCGCCAACACTGCGTACGCGGACTTTCCCCGGCTCTCCTCGATCATCGCCCGCGACGGCTACCTGCCCCGCCAACTCGCCAACCGGGGCGACCGGCTCGTGTTCAGCAACGGCGTGCTCGTGCTCGCGGTCGCGGCGAGTGTGCTCGTCGTCATCTTCGGCGGGAACGAGTCGAAGCTCATACCGCTGTACGCGGTGGGCGTGTTCACGTCGTTCACGTTGTCGCAGACCGGCATGGTTCGCCATCACCAAAAGGAACACGAGCCGGGATGGCGCCGGAACATTGTCGTCAACTGGGTCGGTGCCATCTCGACCGCGATCGTGGCCCTCATCATCGCGACCTCGAAGTTCACGGAGGGCGCGTGGGTCTCGATTGTCGTCGTCCTCCTCGTCATCACATTGTTCCGGGCGATCCACGCGCACTACTCGACGGTGGCGAAAGGTCTGAAGGCCGACACCGACTTCAAGCCGAGGCGGATGAACCACACCGTCGTCGTGCTCGTCGGCACGCTGCATCGTGGCGCGCTCGAAGCGTTGGCCTACGCGAACTCGTTGCACCCCAACCGGCTGCTCGCGGTGACCGTCGTCTCCGACGAGGAGGAGCAGGAGCGCATCGAGAAGCAGTGGAGTGATCGCAAGATCGACATCCCGCTCGAGATCGTGCACTCGCCGTACCGAGAGCTCTCGCGTCCGGTCCTGCGCTTCATCGACGAGCTCGACGCCCGCTACGAGAACGACCTCATCACGGTCGTGGTCCCCGAGTTCGTCGTGGGATCGTGGTGGGGCCAGCTGCTGCACAACCAGAGCGCGCTGCTCTTGAAGGGCAAGTTGCTCTTCCGCAAGGGGACGGTCGTCACCTCGGTGCCGTATCACTTGAAATAGCCCGGATCCGTCAGAGTCCGGATTGACTTTTGGGCAGACGAAATTTAGATTGTCAGCTATCGAAGCTGAGATGGACTCCCTGTCCAAAACGGATCGCGAGGCGCTGAAGGCGATCTACCGCCTTGCGCGCGACGGTGATGCGCACACTGGGGTGCTTGCCGAGCGCCTGGGCCTGTCCGCGGGCACGGTCACGGCCACGGTCAAGCGTCTGGCCGACCGCGGGCTGGTCGATCACAAGCCCTACAAGGGTGTCGAGCTGACCGCGGCCGGCAGCCGGGCCGCGCTGGCGTCGATGCGCCGGCACCGGATCGTCGAACGGTTCCTCGCCGACATGCTCGGCTACGCCTGGAACGAAGCCGATCGTCTCGCCACGAGCTTCGAGCACGAGATACCGCAAGAGGTCGAGGACCGGATCTTCGTCGCCCTCCACCGGCCGGAGACGTGCCCGCACGGATTTCCGATCCCGGAGAAGGAAACCGCGGAGCTTCCCGATCATGCCTCCGCTCTACGCGCTGGAGCCAGGTGACACCGCGGTCGTCGCGGTGCCAGGCTCCACCGATCCCGAAATCGTCGCCTTCCTCGACACGCTCGGCCTCCGGCCCGGCGTCCGGGTGGAGGTGAAAGAGAAGCATCCTTTCGACGGGCCGCTCGTGCCTACGGGTCGACGGCAAGGACCGCACGCTCGGGTGCCACCGTCGCCAATCAGGTCTACGTCCAGAAGTCCGCCTAGTCACCTGGGGAAAGAAATGACGCACGTACTGGCCGCCGAGGGCGGCTATCAGACCTTCTACCTCCACGGAGGTGAGTGGCTCATCTTGCTGGCCTCGGTCGCAACTGCGCTGCTCTCCCTCGGCGTCGGGTTCGTCCTGATGCGCGGAGTCCTTGCCGCCGACGAGGGCACCGAGAAGATGAAGGAGATCGCCCAGGCGATCCAAGAAGGCGCGATGGCGTACTTGAAACGTCAGTTCAAGACGATCGGCGTCATCTTGATCCCGCTCGCGGTCATCGTCTTCGTCACCTCCACAAAGGTGAAGACGGACGCGCTCGCGCACGTGCCGGGTCACGTCGCGCTCAGCTACGCGCAGTCGGGCCTGTTCCGCACCGGCGCGTTCATCCTCGGTTGCTTCATGTCGGGCCTCACCGGCTTCATCGGGATGAGCCTGGCCGTGCGCGGCAACGTCCGCACCGCGGCGGCGGCGAAGCGGGGCTCGATGCCCGCGGCGTTGCAGGTCGCATTCCGGACCGGCGGAGTGGCCGGCATGTTCACCGTTGGCCTCGGTCTTCTCGGCGCGTCGTTGATCATGATCGCGTTCCAGAACACGAGCTCGGCGATCCTCGTCGGCTTCGGGTTCGGTGGATCGCTGCTCGCCCTGTTCCTGCGAGTCGGCGGTGGCATCTTCACCAAGGCGGCCGACGTCGGCGCCGACCTCGTCGGGAAGGTCGAAGCGGGTATTCCCGAGGACGACCCCCGGAACCCGGCCACGATCGCCGACAACGTCGGTGACAACGTCGGTGACTGCGCGGGTATGGCGGCCGACCTGTTCGAGTCGTACGAGGTGACGCTCGTCGCGTCGATCATCCTCGGCGTACCCGCGTTCCAGGCGATCTTCCCGCACGACCCCGCACTGTGGGCGAGCGGCGCGCTCTTCCCGCTCGCGGCCCGGGCCATCGGCGTGCTCGCGTCGATCGTCGGCGTGTTCGCAGTGAAGGCCACCGAGAAGGACAAGTCGGCGATGGCGCCGATCAACCGCGGCTTCCTCACCGCGGGCATCCTGACGATCGTCGGAACGCTGGCGCTCGCGTTGGTCTACGTCGGCAACAAATCGGGGGGCACGATCGGCAACGTCGGTTGGCGCATCTTCGGAGCGGTCGTCGGCGGGCTCGTGCTCGCGCAGATCGCGTCGCGCATCACCGAATACTTCACTTCCACCGAGACGAAGCCGGTGCGGGAGATCGCCGAGTCGGCGTCGACCGGTGGTCCGGCCACGGCCGTGCTCGCCGGCATCGCAGCGGGCTCGAGTCGTCGGTGTGGGCGATCGTCGCGATCGCCGGTGCGATCGGCGGTCGCGATCGCGCTGGGCGGTGGCGACATCGAGTTCTCTCTGTACCTCGTGGCGCTCACCGGTATGGGCATGCTCGCGACGACGGGCGTGGTCGTGTCCGAGGACACGTTCGGTCCGGTTGCGGACAACGCGGCCGGTATCGCCGAGATGTCGGGTGAGTTCGAAGGCGAGCCCGCTCGCATCATGGTGAGCCTCGACGCGGTCGGCAACACCACGAAGGCGGTGACGAAGGGATTCGCCATCGGTTCGGCGGTCATCGCCGCGGTCGCGCTGTTCTCCTCGTACATCGAGACGATCAAGAACCAGCTGCCCGGATTGGAGAACCTGAAGGGCAACGGTCTCTTCACGAACCCGGCGACGGCGATCAACGTCGCGAACCCGAAGACGTTCATCGGTCTGCTCATCGGCGGGTCGATCGCGTTCTTGTTCTCGTCGTTCGCGATCCGTGCGGTCGGCCGCACTGCGAACGTCGTCGTGCAGGAGGTTCGGCGCCAGTTCGCCGACGGGCTGATCATGAAGGGCGAGAAGCGCCCCGACTACGGCCCGGTTATCGACATCTGCACCACGGCGTCGTTGCGGGAGCTCGCCACCCCCGCGTTGCTCGCAGTGCTGTCGCCGGTGATCATCGGCTTCGGCATCAACTACTTCGCGCTCGGCGCGTTCCTCGCTGCGGTCATCTTGACCGGGCAGCTGATGGCGAACTTCCTGTCGAACGCCGGTGGTGCGTGGGACAACGCCAAGAAGTTCATCGAAGACGGCAACTACGGCGGTAAGAACAGCGATGCTTACCGTGCCGCCGTCATAGGCGACACCATCGGTGACCCGTTCAAGGACACCGCGGGCCCGGCGTTGAACCCGTTGATCAAGGTGATGAACCTGATCTCGCTGCTGATCCTGCCGGCGATCATCTCGCTGCGGGACAACTCCGCGGCCCGGTTCAGCATCGCGGGCGCATCGCTGGTCGTGCTGATCATCGCGATCCTGTTCTCGAAGCGGGGCGGCGCGACCCTCCAAGCGGACGGTCCGACCGAAGAGACCGCTCGCGGGTCGCGGTCGGCGACTGATCGCGTTCGCGGATCTCGGAAAGGGCCGCCCTTCGGGGCGGCCCTTCTTCGTTGGCGGCTCGCGCTCGGCCGTCACGCGTGGAAGGTCGGGCGTCAGTCGTTCGACACCCGCGCGCGCCTGTGCTTGCGGTATTCGAGGAACGGCGGGATCAGCGAGAGCACGATGATCACCGCAACGATCGGGTAGATCCACTTGTCGATGTTGATCGATTTGCCCAGCCAGAAGCCGAGCAGGCTGATACCGACCGACCAGATCGTCGCGCCGATGACATTGGCGATCACGAACTTGCGCGGCGCCATCCTTCCGGTGCCCGCGAGCATCGGAACGATCGTGCGCACGAACGGGATGAAGCGTGCCAGCACGACCGCACGCGGTCCGTGGTTGTCGAAGAACTCCTGGGCTTGCTCGAGGTACTCCGTCTTGAACAGCCGCGCGTGGGGCTTGAACACGCGGGTTCCGTAGCGAGTGCCGATCAGGTAGCCGAGTTGCGTACCGAGCACCGCCGCCGCGAACGACCCGATGAGGACGATGGCGAGATTGAGGTGCGGGTCGCCGGCCTTGGTCGTGGCCGAGAAGGCCCCGGCCAAGAACAGGATCGAGTCGCCCGGCAACGGCGCCGGGACGAGTCCGGACTCGATGAAAATGACGAGGATGAGGCCGATGGTCCCAAAGGTCTCGATGAGCGACTTCGGGTCCAGCAGGTTCACGGCGTAGAGCACGGCGGTCATCGTGGCAGCACGGCGGTCATCGTGGCAGGCGGCCCTTCATCGGTCGTGAGGTCGGTCGCGGCTGGATCGGTACCGGGTTGCGGGGTCGTCACGGCGGCGCACGATAGACGGGTCACGAAGAGTAAGCACGTGGACGCGTAGTGCGACAGACTCTGGGTACGGGTTCCGGTGGCAGAGGTGACGGGCTACGGTCCGCGACCCGAGTGCCGACTAGGACGCATTCGTGCGCCCGGCGCAAGAGGGAGCATCAGTGGCGAAACCGCTCGTAATCGTGGAGTCCCCGGCCAAGGCCAAGACCATCGCGGGGTTCCTCGGGAGCGACTACACGGTCAAAGCGAGCGTCGGGCACATCCGGGACCTGCCGCGGAGCAAGGAGGAGGTTCCGGACGCCAAGAAGGTGACCCACGGTCGGCTCGCCGGTATCGACCCCGAGGACCACTTCGATGCCGTCTACGTCGTCCCGGCCAACAAGAAGAAGGTCGTCGCCGAGCTGAAGGCGGCCCTGAAGGGCGCGGACGAGCTCATTCTCGCCACCGACGAGGATCGTGAGGGCGAGGCGATCGGTTGGCACGTGCTCGAAGCCCTCGGGCCCCGCGTCCCCGTGAAGCGCATGGTGTTCCACGAGATCACGCCCCACACGATCCGAGAAGCGCTCGCCAATCCGCGCGATCTCGACATGAAGCTCGTCGAGGCGCAGGAGGGCCGACGCAAGCTCGACCGCATCGTCGGGTGGGAGACGTCGCCGGTGTTGTGGCGCGTGTTCGGGCGGGGCCAAGCCGCGTCGGCCGGGCGCGTCCAGAGCGTTGCGGTCCGCATGGTCGTCGAGCGCGAACGGGCGCGCATGCGCTTCCGTTCCGGGCAGTGGCACGACCTCGAAGGGACGTTTCTCGCCGAAGAGCAGCCGTTCCGGGCCTCTCTCGTCGACCTCGACGGCAAGCGCGTGGCCGAAGGCCGCGACTTCGACGCGGCGACGGGTTCTATTGCCGTCGCGCGAGCGAACGACGTGGTGTTGCTCGACGCGGAGAAGGCGAGCGGTCTGGCCGACCGCCTGCGCGACGTGCCCTACCGCGTCACGAGTACCGAATCCGATCCGTTCACCGAGCGCCCCCGTGCACCCTTCACCACCTCGACGCTGCAGCAAGAGTCGGGCCGCAAGCTCCGCTACACCGCGGCCCGGACGATGGCCGTCGCGCAACGCCTCTACGAGCGCGGCTTCATCACCTACATGCGCACCGACAGCACGAACCTTTCGGAGCAGGCGATCAATGCGGCCCGCACCACGATCCGCGAGCAGTACGGCGCCGACTACCTGCCCGAGCAGCCACGCGCGTACAAGAGCAAGGTCAAGAACGCGCAGGAGGCGCACGAGGCGATCCGTCCCGCCGGCGATCGCATCCGCACTCCGGACGCGGTGAACGCCGAGCTCGACGGCGACGAGCGTCGCCTCTACGAACTGATCTGGATCCGCACGGTCGCGTGCCAGATGGCGGATGCGCGTGGCCGCAAGCTGACCATCCGGCTGGGCGCGACGTCACCGCAGGGTGAGCAGGCGACGTTCCGCGCGTCGGGTAAGGCCTACGACTTCCTCGGCTGGCGTCGGGCGTACGTCGAAGACGTCGACGAGGGTGACGAGGTCGAGGCCGAGGCCGTCCTGCCGTCGGTGGTCGAAGGCGCGTCCGTCGCGTGTCGTGAGCTCGCGTCGGTCGGCCACGAGACGAAGCCTCCGGCGCGCTACACCGAGGCCAGCCTGGTCAAGGAGCTCGAGGAGCGGGGGATCGGTCGTCCCTCGACGTACGCGGCCGTGATCGAGACGATCCAGGCCCGTTCGTACGTCTGGCGCAAGGGCACCGCGCTCGTCCCCGCGTGGACCGCGTTCGCGGTGACGAACCTGCTCGAACGGCACTTCGGCCACCTCGTCGACTACTCGTTCACCGCGACGATGGAGGAGGCGCTCGACGTCATCGCGCGCGGCGAAGGTGAAGCCGAGAAATGGCTGCACTCCTTCTATTACGGCAACGGCCAGCCCGGCTTGCACGAGCTGGTCTCCGACGAGCACCTCGCGCTCATCAACCCGCGTGGTGTCAGCACGATCCCGATCGGGGTCGACGAGACCGGGCACGAGATCATCGTGCGCGTCGGCCGCTACGGGCCCTACGTGCAGCGCGAAGACAACGAGACCGCGTCGCTCCCGCCCGACATCGCGCCCGACGAGCTGACGGTTGCGATCGCGCTCGATCTCATCGCCAAGCAGTCCGAAGGTCCGCGGGCGCTCGGTACCGACCCGGAGACCGAGCTCCCGATCTTCGTGCTGACCGGTCGGTTCGGTCCGTACGTGCAGCTCGGCGAGCAGCAGGAGGGCACGAAGAAGAAGCCCAAGCGCGCGTCCCTGTTCTCGGCGATGACGCCGGAGACGGTGACCCTCGAAGACGCGCTGCAGCTGCTGAGCCTGCCTCGGCTCGTCGGGACCGACAGCGAGGGCCGCGAGATCCTGGCGTCGCCGGGCCGCTTCGGGCCCTACCTGAAGCGCTCTGACAACGACACCAGGAGTCTCACGTCCGAGGACCAGCTGCTCACGATGACCCTTGCCGAGGCCGAAGCGCTGTACGCGCAGCCGAAGATGCGCCGGGGCCGCCAGCAGAAACCCCCGTTGGCGGAGCTGGGCGAGAACCCCGACAACGGTCAGCCGGTCCGGGTGCTCGAGGGTCGTTACGGCGTGTACGTGACCGACGGCGAGATCAACGCGACCGTCCCGCGCGGCAACGACCCTGCCGCGCTGACCCTCGACGAGGCCGTCGGCCTGCTTCGGGCGCGCGCCGAAGCCGGTGGCGGAAAGAAGAAGGCCAAGAAGGCAGCGAAGAAGCCCGCCAAGAAGGTCGCGAAGAAGCCCGCCAAGAAGGCGGCGAAGAAGCCCGCCAAGAAGGCGGCGAAAGCGGCCACCACGACGCCGAAGAAGGCCGCGGAGGGCGCCGACCCTGCGCAGGAGTGACGAGGCGGGACCGTAGGCTGGCCCGCGCATGAGCGACCAGGCGCCGTTCATCCCACCATCTCCGGACCACGAACCGATCCCGCCCAAGCCGTGGCAGGTCTTTCGTGTGCCCGGCTTCCCACAGTTGTTCGGCGCGCAGGTTGTCTCCAGCCTCGGCGACTGGACCGGGCTGGTGGCGATCCTGGCGATCGCAAGCCACGTCTCCACCAACGCGGTCGGCTTCGTGATGGTCGCGCGCATGTTGCCCGGGCTGCTGCTCGCGCCGCTCGGGGGCGCGCTCGTCGACCGCTGGAACCGCAAGGTCGTGATGGTGTCGTGCGACCTCGGTCGGGCCGCCCTGCTCGCGGTCTTGCCGTTTTGGGCGAACGTATGGGGCCTCGTCGTCCTGTCCTTCGCGATCGAGATGCTCACCTTGATGTGGGGTCCGGCGAAGGACGCGAGCGTCCCGAACGTCGTGCGCGACCCCGACCAGCTGCCATCGGCCAACTCGCTCGGGCTCGTCGCCGCGTACGGGATGATGCCGGTGGGCGCGATCCTCTTCGGTGTCCTCGCCGCGGTATCGAGCTTCCTCGGGAACTTTCACCAGCTGGCCTGGTTGCAGCCGAAGCAGTCGTCGCTCGCGATCTGGGTCGACGCGCTCACCTTCGTGGGCTCCGCGCTCCTCGATCTCGCGACTGTCGCTGACGAACGGCGGGCAGCACGACAAGCCGCTCGAGCGTCGGAGCCTCGCGCAGACATGGCGCGACATCGTCGAAGGTCTGCAGTTCATCCGCGCGAACTCGTTGGTGCGCGGCGTGATGATCGGTCTCGCGGGCGGGCTCCTCGGCGGTGGCTCGATCGTTCCCCTCGGGGCGATCTTCTCGAAAGACGTGTTGCACGGCACCGAGTCGGCGTTCGCCTTCCTCACCGCCGCCCTGGGCATCGGCTGCGGCATCGGTGTCGTCACGTTGCTCTGGCTACAACGGCGGCTCCCGCGCGCGGCCCTGTTCACGGCGGCCGTCACCGCAACCGGCGTCGCGATCATCCTCGTCGCCTGCGTCTCGACCCTGGCGCTCGCGATCCTCGTCGTCGCGTTCGTCGGCGCGTGCGCAGGCTGCGCGTACGTCACGGGGTTCACGCTGTTGCAGGAGTCTGTGTCGGACGAGATGCGCGGCCGTACCTTCGCGACGCTCTACACGGTCGTGCGGTTATGTCTCTTGCTCTCGCTCACGGTCAGCCCGTTCATCGCGAGCGGCCTGGGCGCACTCTCGAACGGCCTGACCGACGGCGAGCTGAAGGTGGGTGCCGCCCACCTCGGGCTGCCGGGTGTGCGGCTCGCGCTCTGGATGGGCGGCGTCATGACGATCCTTTCCGGGGTGGCGGCCCGCCGGCGCATGCGCAAGCCGCAGGATCAGGTGCGGTCGGCATGAGCTTCGTCGTCATCGAGGGCGGGGAAGGCGTCGGTAAATCGACGCAGGTCGAACGGCTCGCGGCCTCGTTGCGCGCCGCGGGCCGCGAGGTCGTCGTGACGTTCGAGCCCGGAGACACGGCCGCCGGCGCCGGACTGCGCGCGGCGCTGTTGCACGCCGACGTCCCGCTCGATCCGCGGGCCGAGCTCCTGCTGCTCCTCGCCGACCGGGCGCAGCACGTCGCCGAGGTCATCCGGCCCGCGCTAGCCCGCGGCGCGGTCGTGGTCTGCGATCGGTACACGCCGTCGTCCCTCGCGTACCAGGGTGTCGCGCGCAAACTCGGGGTCGACGAGGTCGAGCGGCTGAGCGCGTGGGCCGATGACGGCCTCGAACCCGATGTGGTGATCGTGCTCGAGCTCGCCGACGAGACCGCGGAGTCACGCGTGTCGGCCGACCGAGACCGGTTCGAGCGCGCCGGCGCCGAGTTTCACGCCCGCGTCCGGGCCGCGTATCGCGAGCTCGCGCCCGACCGAGGCTGGACGCCCGTCGATGCAGCCGGGACGCCCGACGAGGTGGCTGCGCGCGTCCTGGCCGTGGTCACGCCCCACGTTCCGTAGGCTCGCGCTTCGTGGATGCGGTCGGCGTCGGTCAGGAGCGCGCACTCGACGCCCTGCGGCGCGCGGCTGAGCGCCCGGGACACGCCTACCTGCTCGTCGGTCCGCGCGGTTCCGGGGTGGAGGACGCGGCCCGCGAGTTCGCGGCGATGTTGATCGGTGTCGGCGACGACGATCGGGGGCGGCGACTGGTGCTGCGCGGCGTGCATCCCGACGTCGTGGAGTTCGAGCCGAGCGGCGCGTACTACCTCGTCGGGGGCGACGTGCGCGAGCGGATATTGCCCGAGGCGGCGCGCGCTCCGATCGAGGGCGACCGCAAGGTGCTCGTCCTACTCGAGGCCGAGCGCCTGCGCGGCAACCAGAATGAGTCGGCGAACGCGATGTTGAAGACGCTGGAGGAGCCGCCCGACCGAACGGTCGTCGTGCTCGTCACCGGCGCGCCCGACGATCTCCTCCCGACCATCCGCTCCCGGTGCCAACGCATCGACTTCGACCCCATCGCCGACGACGACGTGCGGACCGCGCTCGAACACGACGGTGTTCCCGCGTCGGAAGCGGCGACTGTCGCCGCGCTCGCGGGCGGTCAGATGGCCCGAGCGCACGCGCTCGCCGGACGACTCGGACCTTTGCGCGCCACGTTCGCGTCGGCGCCCGCCCGTGTCGACGGCTACGGCGCGACCGCGTTCGCGGTCGCGCAAGAACTCGACGCGGCCATCGAAGAGGCTGCCGCCGCGGTCGACCGTCAGCAGACCGAAGAGCTGACCGCGTTCGACGCGGAGATGGAACGACTCGGGTACAGCGAGCGCGAAGCCGCGCGTCTGCGAAGGCGGATCGACGAACGGCACAAGCGCGCGACCCGCCGCACGCGTATCGATCTCCTGACCGAAGGCGTGACCGCGATCGAGTCGGTGTACCGCGACACGCTCGCGGCGCCCGCACCCGCGTTGAATGCCGACCGGCCCGCGCTCCACGTGACGCCGCGCGCGGCGGCCGCCGCACTCGACGCGTGCCGCGAGGCCCGGGAGGCGTTCGTGATCAATGAGAAAGGCCTGATGCGTCTCGTCGCGCTGCTGATGGCGCTTCCGGCCGCCGGCTCGGCCTGAGGGGTCGGTTACACTCCTCAGCTTCGCCGGGGTAGCTCAGTCGGTAGAGCAGCTCACTCGTAATGAGCAGGTCAGGGGTTCGAATCCCCTCTCCGGCTCCACTGCTTTCGCAGCTGGGAGTCGTCGCGTCGCTCCTGTCAGCAACACACCGTTGCCGTCCATCGCGCGTTCATCGCGCGCGCCGACGAGGAAGTGGTCCTCGATCGCCACGGCCGCGGCGCGATCCGCGTGCGGTGCTCGGCTCGCGCTGGTTGTGCTGTAGCCGGAGCAGAGTGCTCGTCTGCGGGCATCCCGGCTGCGCGCGTGGTCTCCCGCGATCATCGGTGTGATAACCGCAGTCGTCATATTCGACGCTTCAACCCGTCGAATAGGTCGCCACGGCGTCCGTAGTCTGCAGGGCGTGAGCAGTGAGCGCGTGCCCGAAGAACGACGCGAGGTGCCGGCCGGCTCCCCGGCTCCCGCCGATTCGGTGATGGCGCCATGGGCCGTCGGGGAGGTCCTGCTCGAAGCAACAAGAGGGCTGCTCTGGATCAAGTCGCCCGCTGACGCACGATCCCTGGCACGCGATCTCGTCGCGGCACTCGGAGGTTCGACGGTATTGGCGAAGGAAGGTGGGGCTGACGCGCTTCCGATCGACGTGTCGTTCGGTGCCGGCGAGCCGGAGTTGCCGCGCGCGCCGCGGTCGAGTGTCGCGATGATGTTGCTCGAGCGCCACATCGCCGCGTTCGTCGAGGACGCGCACCGGGCGGTGGCGCTGGCGCGGGAGACCGAACGATTCGCCGAGGATGCCGCGATCGACGTCTTGACGGGTCTTCCCAATCGCCGCAGTCTCGGGCGCTTCCTCGGCCGGCTCGTCCCCGGCGAGGTCCTGATAATGCTGGATCTCGATTTCTTCAAACAGGTCAACGACACCGAGGGCCATGACGCCGGCGACCGAGTTCTGCGCGCATTTGGTAGGACACTCTCCGCCCAGGTTCGAGGGCGAGATCGGGCCGGTCGCTGGGGCGGTGAAGAGTTTGTCGTCGTGCTCGCGCGTGACGCGGACGCCGCGGCGTTCCTCACGCGGCTCCGTTCGCAATGGGAACTCGACCGACCCATCAAGATCTCGTTCTCGGCCGGTATCGCGGTGGTCGAAGCGGTTGGCGATTCCGCGTCGACCCTCGCGGCAGCCGATCGCGCGATGTACCAGGCCAAGAACGCCGGACGAAACCAATGGTGTCGTGCCGGTACTGACGATTCCGGGCCAGTGTGAGCGCGACGCCGGCCGAGTTGGTGGCTCCTTTCCTCGACCTGGCCCGGGAAGGTGACACCAAGGCCGCGGTGCGGGTGGTAACGGGTTTACTCGACGCTGGGGTCCCGGAACGAGTGATCCTCGTCGACCTCCTTGCCGCGGCGCAGCGCGAGGTCGGCGAGCGTTGGCTCCGAAACGACTGGACCGTTGTCGACGAGCACCTCGTCAGCGGCGTCGTCGAGTCGGCTGTGCATGCGCTCGAGACGCTCGACACGAGCGTCACCCATGAGGCTGAGCGCGGTTTCGTGGTCGTAGCGTGTTCGGAGGGCGACTGGCACTCGCTTCCCTCGCACATGTTCGCGAACCTGCTCCGCGACGAAGGGTTTGCGGTCTCCTTCCTGGGCTCGTCGACGCCCGCCGAGCACGTGGGCCGCTTCCTCGCCCGCCACCGGCCCGAGGCCTTGGCGGTGTCGTGCACGATTCCGCTCACGTTCAACGGAGTCGTGCGGCTCACCGAAGTGGCTCACGGCGAAGGCGTTCCGGTCATTGCCGGCGGTTGCGCGCTCGGTGACACTCCGACCCGGGCGATGCGGCTCGGGGCCGACGCGTGGGCGAACGATCTTGTCTCCGCTACATCGGTGTTGAGCGGTTGGCATGACAACGGGCCGCCGCCGTTCAACTCGGTGACCGTTGATCGTGTCGCACTCGACCTCGACGCCCGCGCGGCCGAACTCGCCGGAACCGCATTCGTTGTACTCACAGAACGGTTCCCCGCCCTGGCCGCCTACGACGCGCGCCAGCTCACCCGGACGCGCGAGGATCTCGAGTTCATCGTGCGGTTCGTGGCGGCGACTCAGCTCGTCGATGATCCCTCGGTGTTCACCGACTTCCTCGCTTGGCTCCGTAGTCTCTTGGCCGCGCGTGGTGTCCCGGCCGCGGCGATCATCGCCGGTCTGGAAGCACTCGTGGTCCAACTCGATGAGATGTCGATACTCACCGCCGGCATCCTCGCGCTCGGACTGAACGTCCTTCGCGGTGCCGACCCGCACAATCAGACGTTCCCGTAACGGGCTGGGCGGGTGGGGCGATCGCGCGTCGTCAGTTCGCGATCACTGCGTATCGCCGAAAATGGCGAGGACGCGGCCGCGCGTCGCCTTTCGGAATGCGAGCGTGCGACTCGCGATGTTCATCCGATCGCATGTACGACTCGAACGCCGCGGCTGAGTCCCACCATGACACCATGACGTACCCACCGGGGTCGCCGAGATCCGACCACACCTCGAGCCGGCGAAAGCCAGGCCACTCGTCGACCTTGCCCAGCCGATCCGCGAACGCGATTTCGAGATCACCCCGTCCGACGTCGGCCACGCCGAGCATGCTGAACGCCACGAAAGGCGCCTGCGAGTTGACCCGAGGTTCTGAATCGGCGTCCATGAGGCCGTCTCCTTTCATCGGCGCTGCCATCGCCGGACGAAATCGAGCGTATCGCCGGGCGTCATCGACACCAACCTGGTTGCGCAATCGCATGCGCCAAACCGGAGCGACTCATTGACCGAAGCGAGCGCCACGGCGCCGCGCTCGTGTGGTGCCCGTTCCGAAAAGTCCTTTGACACGATCAACAATTCCGAGCGGCTAGCCAAGCTGCTCGACGATGATCGACGCGTTGACGTTCGCCTGGGTGCCGCCGACAACCGAGGGCAGGCCGATGGCCGCCGCGGAGGAGTGGTTCAGGAGCGTGATGACGTCTCCGGCCGCGAGGTTCAGGATCGCCTGACCGTTGTTCTGTTGGGTTCCTGCGCCGGATCCGTACGTCGTCTGGGGGACGGCGACGTTGTTCACGGAGAGCGCAAACTGGTTGACCTCGGTTCCCGAAGCGGAGAAGTCGACCAGGTAAACCCCTGCCGTCGTCACCGTGATCTCCGAGGTGCCGAGAAGGTGGGTGAACCCGGAGAGGGGGCCGTTCGAGCTGAAGACGACGGGAGCCTCGATCGCGACGGTCTGCGCGGGGAGGTTGTAGATGTACCCGTAGTTGATGACCCGCGCCGGACCTTGGGGCCCGGTGAGTCCGATGCCGCCGGCAGGGCCAGTCGCTCCGGTCGGTCCCGTCAGCCCGGTGCCGCCGGTAAGGCCGGTCAGGCCTCTCGGACCTGCGGGTCCCGCCGGTCCTGCGGTCGAGCCCGCCACCGCGTTCGAAGCCATGCCGACGACCGGCGCCCTGAGCGTTCTGCTCCCGAGCGATCCTTCAAACGCGGCATTGCCGAAGCTGAACACGCCGCCGTCCTGCGCGACCAACCAATACCCGTGGGCGTCAGCGGTCGCGACGATGCCCGTGATCGGCGACTTCAGATGCTGGCCGCCCATTGATCCGTAGAAGTGTGCGTTGCCGAACGTGTAGACGCTCCCGTCCGAGGCGACGAGCCAATATCCGTCGCCTCCGGCGACTTGCGCGACTCTCGACGCCGACGAGAGTCGAGCCGACAACGCGCTCGCGGCCGGCACCATGTCGGTCTGGGCCGCGACGATCGTGGAGCCGAGCGCAAGCAGCGCGAGTGTGACCGCGGCTGCGCGACCCTGGTGTCGAATCTTCATGAGCGTCTCCTCCGCCGAACCCCGACATCGGGGTACGCGTCGAAGTTCGTCAACCCATACCGGCCGTATTAGCGGCCTGGTCAGACGTGCGGGCGGAACGCAGAACAATGCGGTGTGCTGCCCGGAATGCCGCAGGCAAACCGCCGTTCCGATAGGTGTTCGCGTGTTCGGGCCGCCTCCCGGAACCTCGGAACAGGGAACTCGACCGCCCGCGCCGGTTCTTGGCTGGACCACTACCCGTCGCTTGACGAGCGAGAGCGCCGGCTCCACTCGTTCGTGGATGAAGGAGGTCGAAATGAGATTTCGCGTGCGCCGCTTGTTGGTCTGGTGACAGTCTCGCTTGGTTGGCGCTTGCGTTTCTGCGGCAGCAGCGCCGCCGGGTGCGACGGCGGCGAATTGATCATGTCGATCGCGGAACGGATTTCACCGCCGTATCGAAGTCGTGAACACCGGGCTCGCAGCACCGATCACGCCATGCGCAGCCGCGGCGATTCTTCGCGGCGGAGCATGAGTAGGCGGACCTTCGATGGCAGGCTCGCAGTCTCGATCGTTCTCATCGTGGTGCTCTTCGTCGCCATAGCGGGTCAACGAGGTCAACATTCGCGGTTGGACTCGGCACGACGTCGCCGCGTTCGATAAAGCGAACGTTCGCGATGGTGTTCGGTTTCGAGAGTCAACGACGGAGAGAGCTGTAATCTCGTTCGGCGCTGCGGGTGCAGCGTCGTACTTCGCAGACCGGCGCTCGATCGACCTTCTGGGGTTGAGTTACTCCCACATTGCGCACGAATCGCCGCGTGGATTCTTCCCTCCCGGACACGACAAGTTCGACTACGCCAATTCGATCGGAAAGCTGCGATCCGATCTAGTCGCGACGGCCTTCCCGGTCCCGAGCATCCCGGGCTACCGCATCATCGACCGACGTTACGAGGAGGTTCGCGTCGGCACGCCCTATGTGGGCGCTGGGCGCCGTGGGCCGGGGCGACGACATCACCGTCGACCATCTGCTCGAAGCACACCGCCGGGACCCTGCGCCACACGTTCGGCATGACCATTCCTCGTGATCCGACGTCGAACGCATCGACGCAGGTCGTGGTCGTGGCGGGCTGAGCCGCCCGCTCGCTATATGCCGGCGGCCGTGACGATCGCGTCGGTCGCGAATCCCGCGATGAGCCCGATGAGCACGCCGTACGCGAGCAGGTCCATGCGTTTGCTCTTGGCCGCGATACCGATGAGTTGGATCACGACGAAGAGGATCGACCCGGCCGCGAGCGTCAGGAAGAGGACCGACACCCACTCCGAACTGAACGCGTGACCGACCGCGGTACCGATGAACGTCGGGCCACCACCGATCGCGCCGAGGAGCAAGAGCGTGCCCCAACTCGGGATCAGCGCGCTCCCGTCCTCGTCGGTCTCGCTCGTCAGCGGTGCGACGATGCCGAACCCCTCGGTCGCGTTGTGCAATGCAAATCCGATCACCAACAGCGTTGCCAGCGCGATCTCGCTCGACGCGGCCGCTTGTCCGATCGCGAGGCCTTCGGCGAAGTTGTGCAGTCCGATGCCGACCGCGATGAGCAGCGCGAGCTGGCGGGCGGGTGACCAGGCCGCCAGTCCCGTGCGCTGCGGAACGGTCGCGACCGCGATGGCGCTGGATCCCCCGACGGGCCCGTCGGGTCCGGCGCCGACCATCGGTTCGATCGGGCTCTCGGGTGTGTGGGCGACTCGCTGCATCCAGCGTTCGTACGCGACGAGCGAGAGGAGCCCGACGGCGAGCCCGCCGACGAAGAGCACGCCGTAGCCAAACGCGCTCCCGAGGCCACCGTCACCGGCGTGGAAATCGGAGAGCGCGCCGTCGATCGGCTCCCAAGCTGCCGAGAGCACGTCCCAGACGAGGAACACCAGGATGCCGACCGCGATCGCGTTGAGCATCACGCGGATCGACGGCGCGGGTCGTCGCATTCTGCCAACGGGCAGTCCGAGCAGGATCGTCACGCCGGCGATGAAGCCGAGCAGCAATGTCTTTTCCAGGCTCATGCGGTCACCTTGTCCACGGGGCCTTCCCTCTCGGAGCTTAGGTAAGGTTACCCTTACTTCGGTGGGACCCGTCAAGCCACCATGCGCAGCGCACCCCCCTCGGGCTCTCTCCGCCGAGTTCCGACCAACGCGAGATCCGCGCTCGTATCATCGGACGGTGCGCGTCGCGAACCGGACGTTGCCCTGCCCGGAGCCGCTCGACGTCGGGCTGACGTTCGGTCCGATGAGTCGGGGTCGCCACGATCCGTCGACCCGTGTCACCGGGGGCGATTGGGTGCACGCGATGCACGCGCCGACCGGACCGGTGACGGTGTCTGTGCACGCCGATCGGTGCGCGGCTGCGGTGCACGTGCGGGCGTGGGGCCCGGGCCGGGAGTGGGCCGTCGACCACGCGGCCGGTATCGCCGGGCTCGACGACCACCCCGCCGACTTCGCGCCGGATCACGCGCTCCTCGCCTCGCTGCACCGGAGGTTCCGAGGCCTACGGATGGTGAGCCTGGGCGCGGTCTACGACCTCGCGTTGGCGACCACAGTCGAACAGCGGGTTACCACTCTCGAGGCCCGCCGGTCGTGGCACGGACTGGTCCGACGGTTCGGCACGACGGCGCCGGGCGATTTCGGCCTTGTCCTGCCTCCGGCTGCGGACGCGCTGATCGCCCTGGCCGACTGGGACTGGCGCCGCCTCGGCGTGGAGGGTCGCCGATCGGCGACATTGAAGGCGATCGCTCAGGACGCGTCCGGGCTGCACCGAGCGGCCGGAGCCGGAGCTGATGCGCTGCAACGCCGGTTGCTCGCGACACCCGGTGTCGGAGTGTGGACGGCCGCGCACGTCATGCACTTCGCGGTTGCCGACTCCGACGCGGTCCCGGTCGGCGACTGGCACCTCCCGCGCCACGTCGGGTACGCGCTGGCCGGTGAGGCTCGGGCCGACGATGCCCGCATGCTCGACCTGCTGGAGCCTTTCCGACCTCACCGCGCCCGTGTGTGGCGCCTGCTCGTGTGCGGGACGCACGGGCCGCCGCGCCGGGCGCCACGCGCTCCAATCCACGATCTCATGCGGGCCGAGTCCGCGCGTGCTCGCCGGTGAGCGACACCGTGATCCCGGTGAACGAGACCGGGCGTTCACGTCTGCAGCAGCGACCGATCCGGGCTCGGGCCATATGAGATCGTGGACGGGGACGCTGCTGACGATGCGATCGCGTCCTTCGGTCTTCGCGGAGAACAGCGCGCGGTCCGCGGCCGCGATTACCTCGTCGAACGTGTCGTTGTCGGCCGACGACGCGAGGCCGAAGCTGACGGTGAAGGCGCCGATCCTGCCAGTTGCAAGTGTGAGTGCGAGGCGTTCGCGAAGTCGGTCGAGAACGGCGGTTGCCGCCTGCACGCTGCAGTCGGGCATCACGATGACGAACTCCTCGCCGCCGTAACGCCCCGCGAGATCGTTCGGACGGATCGAGTCGCGCAGCACCCGTGAGAACAATCGCAGCGCCTGGTCGCCGGCCTCGTGACCCTGCTCGTCGTTCAGTGTCTTGAAGTGGTCGAGGTCGCCGTACGCGAGCGCATACGGAATTCCCTCGTGGTGAAGCTCGTGGACGCGATTCTCGAGGCTGCGCCGGTTCCACAACCCGGTGAGTGGGTCGCTGCGGGCCTGCGCCTCCGAGCGTTCGAACGCGCGCAGCATCGCGATGCGCTCGGCCGCGCGGCGGGAGGCGATCTCGAGATAGCGGACGTCGCCGTCCGGGGCCGCGACGCCGTCGGGTCCGGTGGCATGCAGGACCCCGACCGTTTTCCCGGCGAGGCTCACCGCGACGCAGACCGCCGAGCACGCTCCCGACGGCCGGTCCTTCAAGTGGGGACAGGCATCGAGCACCGAGCTCGTCGGGAACAGCAAGGTGTGGCCGCGGAGCGTCGCCGGGCAGTCGAGCGGTGACACCACCCCGCAGCCACTGCGCGGTTCCGTCGCCGGGCCGGGTGCGGGTGCAGTCGTGAGCGCCTGGTGGAAGTGGGCGCGACTGGAATCGGCCACGAGCATCTCCACCTCGAGGTGCGGCACCGACGTTCCCAGGGCCTCGCCGAGGACGCGATACACGTCGGGCTCGGCCTTCGCCATCTCCAATGCGTGTTGCATCGTCGACTCGAACGTGCGTTGGCGATTGGAGGATCGCTCCGACGATTCGCGCCTGCGGGCGTTGCGACCGAGGACCATCGCCGCGACGACCGTGACCGCGACGGCCGAGCGCGTCGGCGGCCAGCGCGGTGCCGCGGCCGACCTCGAGATGATCGGCACTGCGCTGTACGTCACGCGCGCTCGCGGCGCGCGACTTGTGTCGTCGCGACTCCGCTGGCGTTCCTCGCACGCGCGTACGCCGTGCGCTCGGTTGCGATCGCGGAGGTGATGACGGCGGCGGGTCGCCCTTCCGCGAGCGGCGCCAGTGCCGCGATCGCGGCGAGGATCGCCGTGTTCGCGGCCTTCACCTCGCGGACGTTCGTGACGACGCCGAGCGCCTCGAGTGCAGTGACGGTGTCGTTCCCGTTCGAGGTGATGAGCTGGTCGAGCTGTGATCCCTTCGCCAGGTCGGCGGGGTCGATCGTCGACGGCGTCGACGAGAACTTGAGGAGGCGCGGTTCGAGGTACACCTGCCAGTCGGCCAGCGCAGTGCGCAGGTTCGTGAGGTGAGCGAGGACCAACTGGTCGCTGCGGACGCGCCGGTTCTCGCCGAGCATCGACCTCAGCGGGTACAAGCCGACGAACGCGAACACGGCGATGGCCGCGATCACCGCGGCGCCGAACGTCCATATCCGGCGCCGCGCCCGCGGCGGGCCCGCCGCCTGGCCGGCGTGATCGCGAAAGGGTGCGCCCACGGTGAATCCTCGGTCCGGACGTGACGGTGCACATCCTCCCGAGCGAGGCGTCACCGTCACGTCACGGGCGAGTCATCGCACCGTGGGCGTGGCAACCGCGCTTACGGGTTCGAGCGCCGGCGCCGGGCCAGGACGAGTGCGAACGCACCGCCGACCAGCGACGTCAGACCGACGATCGGACCGGAGTCGGTGCTTCCCGTGAACGGAAGGTTGCCGCTCCCGGTCGGGTTGCCCGCGGCCGTCACGCCCGAAGCGGGCGCCGTGGTCGTCGAGCCGAGGCCTCCCGTGACGACGGTCGTGGTCGTCGCGGTCGATCCCTCACCCGTGATCGGCGTGCTCGGAGTCGTCGTCGACGAAGGAACGGTCGTGGCGGACTCGACGGTCGTGCTCGTCGTCGGCACCGTGGTGGTCGTGGCCGTCTCGACGGTCGTGCTCGTCGTGGCTTCCGTAGTGCTCGTCGTCGACTCGGTCGTGCTCGTCGTGCTCGTCGTGCTCGTCGTCGTGGTGGTCCCGCCACCCGTGCAGGTGCCGCCGAGCGAAAGCGAGAACGTCGGCTCCTCGACCTGGTGGCCGTCCGACCAACTGCCCAAGACGTCGAGCACGACGTCGCCGGTGAGGCCACCCGGCACGGTCGTCGTCGCCGAGATATTGCCTCCGGACGGCACGCTGGACCCGACCGCGCCGACGACGTCGAACACCTGGCCGCCGTTGAGCGTCGCGGTCGCGGTGATGATGGTCGATGCCAGCGGCGTGTTCCGGTTCCCGATCGACCACGTGATCACGTGGTCGCCGTTGGAGCACGCGACCTGGCCCGAGAGCACTTGGTCGTGGGCGGCGGCCGGGAGTGCGGTCGCGACGACGAACAGACCGGCGAATGCCGCGATACCGGCCGCGGTGGTTCCGCGACGGCGGAGTGAACCGCCGCGCTCGCTTGCTCTCGAGAGTTCTCAAGGGTGCCCTCCCCAGGCGGTGAACGAAGTCCGGTGAAGTGCCCGCACCAGCATCGGATTGCACGTGCAACGTACCCAGCCGTCGCCGCCTTTTGGGCGATGGGGGCGCGGTTGGCTTCTCAAACGATTCTTGTCTTGCTCCAAGACCCGCCTGAGCCGGGCCGACGATCGTCGTGGCATGCAAAACCTGCCAACTGCACCGACGGACAGCCCGCGGGGTGCGCCGCACCTGGTCCCGGAAGGTTGCGTCGCCCCCGCGCCCGTCGTTGACGTGGTCGTTCCGGTGTTCGACGAGGAGCGTGCTCTCGGGCCCGGCGTCCGTCGGCTCCATACGTTCCTGACGGATTCATTTCCATTCTCGTGGCGGATCACGATCGTCGACAACGCGTCCACCGACGCCACTTGGGCCGAGGCGAGCGCGCTCGCTCGGGATCTCGTCGGGGTGCGGGCGGTGCATCTCGACCGCAAGGGCCGAGGCCTCGCCCTCCGCCGGGCCTGGAGCGAGAGCGACGCCGAGGTCGTCGCGTACATGGACGTCGACCTCTCCACCGATCTCGACGCGCTGCTCCCGCTCGTGGCGCCGCTCGTCTCGGGTCATTCCGACCTCGCGATCGGATCGCGGCTCGCGCCCGGATCGCACGTGGCGCGCCACCCGAAGCGCGAAGTGATCTCCCGTGCGTACAACTTGATCCTGCGCACGCTGCTCGCGACGCGTGTCCGCGACGCGCAGTGCGGATTCAAGGCGGTGCGTGCCACGGTGGCGCGCCGAATTCTGCCGGCCGTCGAGGACGACGGCTGGTTCTTCGACACCGAGCTCTTGTTGCTGGCGGAGCGCAACGGGCTGCGCATCCACGAAGTGCCGGTCGACTGGATCGACGACACCGACAGTCGCGTCCACGTCGTGTCTACGGCGGTCGGCGACTTGAAGGGCGCTGCCCGCATGGCCCTTCGCTTCGCGACAGGCCGTGGCCGGATCGACCTCGGCTCTGCCGGACGGGTGCCGCTCACCGACGACTTCGGTCGGCGGTTCGTCTCGTTCGCGTCGATCGGCACTGCGAGCACGGCCGTGTCGCTGGCGCTGTTCCTGTCGACCCGCGCCACGATCGGCCCGATCGCCGCGAACCTCGTAGCGGTCACCGCGACGTTCGTCGCCAACGCGTGGGCGAATGCCGCGCTACACGGAGCGGCGGCCGCGACCGTTGTGGGCGCCGACGTTCGCCGTCTACGCGGGATCGATAGTCGCGACCAGTGCAGCTCTCGCACTCGTCGGCGCGATCACCTCGAGCGCGTCGGCACAGATCGCCGTGCTCGTCGTGACGTGGTTGCTCGCGGCCGCAGCGCGCTTCGTCGTGATCGGGAACGCCCGGTGACGACGATCCCGATCCGTCTGCTCGGCGCCCGTCGCCTCGGTGCCCGTCGAACCATCGTGCAGCGGATGTCGCGCTGCCTTCTCGTCTCGGTCGGCACGACCCTGTTGAGCGCCGCCGTCCTGGTGGTGTTGGCGCTCGGCCTGGGCGTGCCGGCCGGGTCGGCCAACGTGGTTGCGGTGCTCTGCGGCGTCGGGCCGTCGTACTTCGCCAACCGCAACTGGGTCTGGGGCCGGAGCGGGCGCGGGAACATCGTGTCGGAGGTCCTGCCCTTCTGGGCGTTGTCCGGTGGCCGGCTGGTGGTGTCGACCGTCGCCGTGTCGACGGTCGGATCGGCTGCGGCGAACTGGTCGACGACGGCGCGCGCGATCGCGTTTCCGGTCGCCAACCTCTCGACCTTCGCCGCGCTCTGGCTCGTCCAGTTCGCGCTGCTCGACCAGGTCCTGTTCCGGGTCGTGCCCAACGGTTCGAGCGCCTCCACCTCCCCCGACGATCTTCCCGCCAAGGAGTACTCCGCATGAGCACGATCAGCCCCCCGCGCGTGGACGCATCGTTCCCCCTCGACGCCCCGCAACCATCGTCGCCACCTCCCGAGCGCCGGCGGTCGCGCGTCGAGCGCCTGTGGCGCGGGCCGGACGCAGACCCCGCATGGGTCCGGCCCGCGCTGCTCGTGCTGCTCGCGGTCACGGCCGCGCTCGTATCTCTGGGACCTCGGCGCCTCCGGTTGGGCGAACTCCTATTACTCCGCCGCGGTGCAGGCCGGGACGAAGAGCTGGAAGGCGTTCTTCTTCGGATCGACCGACGCGTCGAACTTCGTCACCGTCGACAAGACACCGGCATCGCTGTGGGTCATGGAGATCTCGGGACGGGTCTTCGGCGTGAACGCGTGGAGCGTGCTCGTCCCCCAGGCGCTCGAAGGTGTTGCCGCCGTCGGACTGCTCTTCGCGGCGGTGAAGCGTTGGTTCTCTCCGGCGCCGCGTTGCTCGCGGGCGCGGTGTTCGCGCTCACTCCGGTCGCCGCGTTGATGTTCCGCTTCAACAACCCCGACTCGCTGCTCGTGCTGCTGCTCGTCGCGGGCGCGTACACGATGACCCGCGCGCTCGAGGACGGACGATTGCGCTGGATCCTCGCGCACAGGCGCCTTCGTCGGGTTCGGCTTCCTCGCCAAGGAGATGCAGGCGTTTCTCGTGCTGCCCGCGTTCGGTCTCGTCTACCTCCTTGCCGGGACCGCCGCGACTCGGCGCGACGCATCGGTCATGTCGTGTTGCTCGGGCTGACGACCCTGGTCGCCGGCGGGTGGTGGGTCGCCGTCGTGCAGCTGTGGCCCGCGTCGAGTCGTCCCTACATCGGCGGGTCGCAGAACAACAGCTTCTGGAACGTGCTGTTCGGGTACAACGGCTTCGGCCGCCTCACCGGCAACGAGTCGGGGAGCGTCGGTGGCGGCGGGCAGGGCGGGACCGGCAACTGGGGGCCGACCGGGATCACGCGCATGTTCAACTCGGCCTTCGGCGGTCAGATCTCGTGGCTGCTGCCGGCCGCGCTCCTGTTCCTCGTCGCCGGCTTGGCCTTCACGCTCACCCGCGCCCGCACCGATCGCACGCGCGCCGCGCTCGGGCTCTGGGGCGGGTGGCTGGTCGTGACCGGCCTCGCGATCTCCCTCGGTCAGGGGATCATCCACGAGTACTACTCGGTCGCCCTCGCCCCGGCGATCGGCGCGGTCGTCGGCATCGGCGCCACGATGTTCTGGGCGCGCCGCGACAACCCGCTCGTCCGTGTGTTGCTCGGGTTCGTCGTCGCGGTCGACCGCGGTCTGGTCGTACGTTCTCTTGAACCGCACGCCCACATGGTTCCCGATGCTGCGCAGCGTCGTGCTGGTCTCCGGGCTCGGGTCTCGCGACGGTCATCGCGATCGTGCCGGCCTTCGCGGGGCCGGGTCGGCGGCCGTGCTCGCGATCGTCGGCGATCGTTGTGGGTCTGGCCGCGCCCGCGGCGTACACGCTGACGACGGTCACGCACCCGCACACGGGCTCGCATCCCCACGGCGGGACCCGCCAATGCGGCGGGCGGTCCCGGAGGCTTCGGTGGGCGCGGCGCGAACCGGGCCTTCCCCGGGCGGCGGTGCCCCCGGGGCCGCGATCGGTGGTCCTCCGCCCGGGTTCGGCACGGGCAACGGGCGACCGACGTTCGGCGGAGCGCCGGGCGGCGCACCGGCGGCGCCCGCGGTGGCGGTGGCGTCGGCGGCCTGCTCAACGGGTCGACGCCGAGCGCGGCGATCACGACGCTGTTCGAGCAGAGCACCGGGTACCGCTGGACGGCGGCCGCCATCGGGGCCAACAACGCCGCCGGATACCAACTCGCATCGGGCAAGGCGATCATGGCGATCGGCGGATTCAACGGCACCGACCCCACGCCCACCCTCGCCCAGTTCGAGCAGTACGTAAGGCCGGCGACATCCACTACTTCATCGCCTCGGGTGCCGGCGGCGGCCCCGGGGCGGCAGGAGCGCGAGCACGTCGAGCGCGATCACTGCGTGGGTCGAGTCCGAACTTCACCGCGAAGACCGTCGGGAGCACCACCATCTACGACCTGAGCGCCGGAGTCTCCAAGTGACCGCGGTCGGAGTTCTCGATCCCGGAACGGTGTTCCCCGACGACGGTCGATGGCGCGAGGGCGGGGGCCGGATCGGCGCAGGGGGCGGGTACCCTGCTGACATGGCCGACCCGGCAGGTTTCGCAGATCAGGCGATGCCGTACATGTCGGCCCTCTACGCGGCCGCGCTGCGCATGACGCGCAACCCGAGCGACGCCGAGGATCTCGTGCAGGAGACGTTCCTGCGCGCGTATCGCGGCTTCGAGGGCTTCCACGAGGGCACGAACCTGAAGGCGTGGCTCTACAAGATCCTCACCAACACGTTCATCAACCAGTACCGCGCCAAGAAGCGCCGCCCGGAGCAGGTCGACCTCGACGACGTCGAAGACTTCTACATCTTCCGCCGCCTCGGCGGCTTGGAGACGGCCGACGCGACCCGCACGCCCGAGGCCGAAGTGCTGGAAGGAATTCCCGACTCCGAGGTGAAGGACGCGCTCGAGTCGATTCCCGGAGCAGTTCCGGATGGCCGTGATCCTCGCCGACGTCGAAGGCTTCTCCTACAAGGAGATCGCCGACATCCTCGACGTCCCGATCGGCACGGTCATGAGCCGGATCCACCGCGGGCGGCGGGCGTTGCAGAAGAAGCTATGGGACTACGCGGAGCGGAACAACCTGCGGCCGCGCGTCGAGTCGGCGACCGGGGGTTGACGGGCGCGATGAATTGCCAGGAGACGCATCAGCGTGTGTACGAGTATCTCGACGGCGAGCTCACCGTTTGGAAGCGGCGGGCGATCACCCGTCACCTGATCGAGTGCCCGCCCTGCGGTGAGGCGTTCGAGTTCGAGGTCGAGCTCCGCCGCGTCGTCGTGTCGAAGTGCCACGAGCAGGTTCCGTCCGAGCTCCGCGCGCGGATCGCCATGGCCCTCGACATCACCGAGCAGTCCGAAGCCTCCTCCGACTGACTCGACTGACTCGACTGACTCGAGACGGGGCACGGGCCGGGGCGAACTCCCCCCGAATCACCCCCGGACCCGACCGCCTCGTACGATGCACTCGCAGCCTTCTACGATGAAGGCTTCCCGGGTCGAGGAGGAACGGTGAGAGCGTCCACCATCAGTGCAGTCATCTTCGGCATCGTGCTCGGCCTGGTCGGCATCGTGTTCGGTGTGCATGCCTGGGTGGCGCGCAGCGGCGGCAAGCTCTGGTTCTTTTGGATCGCTCCTCTGCTCGCGGTGGGCTTCTTCGGCGTCATGATCCAGCTCGCCGTTGGGTACTGGATGAAGGTCGGCCGGCTCGAGACCAAGGGTCGCCCCCGCAAGTGAGCGACGCCGTCGGCGGTGTGGGGCGGGCGCCCGATCCCGTCGACTGGGCCACGGCCCGGCGCGTTGCTCGCCTCGTCGCCGGTCGAGATCCGCTCGCCGATTCGTATCTCGCGGCTTCGCTGCAATCCGACTTCGCGGTTCTGACTACGCGGGCAGAAGACCTCGTCGAGGGCTACACCGGACTGCGCGCGCCCGGCCACGCCACCGCGCGGGTGCTCGATCGCCGCGACTGGGTCGAGTCGAACATCTCGTCGATGCGGGCGCTCCTCGACCCGCTCATGCAGCGCTTCGGCGATCGCCTCGCCCACAATCCGCTCGCGCCGGTCAGCCGGCGGATCGCCGCCACCGAGATGGGCGGGTTGCTCGGCTACCTGGCCCAGCGCGTCCTCGGCCAGTACGACCTGCTCGTGCCGGACGAGTCCACGCCGGGCGCCATCCCGAGCGACGCGGTCTATTACGTCGGCGCCAACATCTTGTCGCTCGAGAAGCGGTTCGCGTTCCGGCCGAACGACTTCCGGTTGTGGATCGCGATCCACGAGGTCACCCACCGGGCCCAGTTCACCGGGGTTCCCTGGATGCGGGAGTACTTCCTCGGGCTCGTGGGCCAGACGCTCGACCTCGTCGACCCCGACCCGAAGACGATGCTGCGCGCGCTCTCGAGCGCCGTCGACGAAGTGCGCGCCGGCCGCAACCCGCTCGACGAGGGTGGCATCGTCGGGCTGTTCGCGTCGCCCGCGCAACGCGGGGTGCTCGGCCAGGTGCAGGCGCTGATGTCGGTGCTCGAAGGCCACGGCAATGTCGTGATGGACGATCTCGGCCGTGAGTACGTCGCGGGCCAGGAGCGCATGTCGCGGGTGTTGTCGCAGCGCCGCAAGATGGGCGGGCTGACCGGTGCGCTGCAGAAGCTGCTCGGTATCGAGCAGAAGATGAAGCAGTACGAGGTCGGAGAACGCTTCGTGCGCGGCGTCTACGACATCGGCGGCCGGCGCGCGTTCGACGCGGTCTGGCAGTCACCGGAGAACTTGCCGACGGTCGCCGAGCTGACCGAGCCCGCCGCCTGGCTGGCCCGCGTCGCTACCGCCCGGGTGTGAACCTCTCCGGCGCGCTCGGTGACCTTACGAGCGGCTCCCGTGTGATCGTTGCGTGCAGCGGCGGCGCGGACTCGCTCGCGTTGCTGGCGCTCGCGTGCGGGCGCGGACTCGACGTGCACGCGGTCTACGTCGATCACGGCTTGCGGGCGGGAACGGCGCACGACGCGCGCACCGTGCGCGATGCGGCCACGCGGTTCGGAGCGTACGCACACGTGATGGCGGTCGATGTCGTTCACGGTGCGAACCTCGAGGCGCGAGCGCGCTCGGCCCGGTACGAGGCGCTCGAGCGGGTCCGCGCCGACGTGGGTGCCGATGCGATCCTCGTAGCCCACACCCGCGACGACCAGGCCGAGACCGTCCTGTTGCAGATGCTGCGAGGCGCGGCGTCGACGGGCCGGGCCGGGATGGCGACGACGCGAGGGTGGGTACGGCGGCCGCTCCTCGAGTTTCGCCGGCGCGACACGCACGAGCTCTGCGCGCGTCTCGGGCTCGCACCGGTGCACGATCCCATGAACGTCGACCTGCACCACCGGCGCGTCTGGCTGCGGCGCGAGGTGATTCCCCTACTCGAGCGCGGCGGCGATCGCGATCTCGTGGAGGTGATCGCCCGTCAGGCGGAGTTGATGCGCGACGACGATGATCTGCTCGAGTCGCTCGCGGGCGCGCACACCGTCGACGACACCCGGTCTTTGACCGCGCTCCCGCCCGCGCTGGCCCGCCGGGTCGTGCGGCGCTGGCTCGCAACACCGACCCTTCCGTCGTCGGCGACAGTCGAGCGCGTGCTCGCCGTCGCTCGCGGTCTGGTGCGTGCCGCGGAGATCCCCGGCGGCGACCGGGTGGAGCGGGTGCGAGGCCGGCTCGTGCGCGTCCCCCGCCGGGCCGCAGTGCTCGCCACGAGCCCTGTCCACGCGCCGGTTCGGCTCGACCTGCCCGGGCGCGCGCGTTTCGGCGACGTGGACATCGAGGCCTGGATCGAGCACGGACCGCCCGTGGCATGGCCCGACGGCGTCGAGCGAGTCGTGTGTGACGCCGAACGGATGCCGGCGTCTCTGGTCGTGCGCCCACCGGGCACGGGCGAGCGGTTCCGACCCCTCGGGAGCGGTGGATCGAAGCTCCTCCACGACGCGCTGGCCGAGGCCGGCGTCGCGGCAAGCCTGCGCCGCGCCGCGCCCGTCGTCGCGACCGCGTCCGCGAGGGAGCGACGGCCCGGGCCCGGAGGACGGAGCGGTCTGGGTCGTCGGTTACCGTATCGACCACCGCGTCCGGGTCACCGCCGGTACGCGACGCTTCCTCTGGATGAGCGCGGAGCCCGCAGCATGAACGACCCGAACATCGGCCGCATCGTGGTCGCGGAAGACGATCTGCAACAGCGCATCCGCGAGCTCGGCAAGGAGGTCGCCGCCGATTACGACGACCACCCGCCACTCCTCGTCGGGATCCTCAAGGGCGCGTTCATGTTCATGGCCGACCTCGCTCGAGCCATTGATCTTCCCGTCGAGTTCGACTTCATGGCCGTGTCGTCGTACGGGTCGGCGACCCGGACGAGCGGCGTCGTTCGGATCATGAAGGATCTCGATCTCGATCTCACCGACCGTCACGTCCTGATCGTCGAGGACATCGTCGACTCGGGACTGACGCTCGCCTATCTCAGCAAGAACCTGAAAGCGCGCGGCGCCGCCTCGTTGGAGG
The DNA here is from genome assembly GCA_963761055.1 of uncultured Actinomycetes bacterium. Classification (GTDB taxonomy): domain Bacteria; phylum Actinomycetota; class Acidimicrobiia; order IMCC26256; family PALSA-610; genus PALSA-610. The sequence goes on from CAVXFO010000006.1 coordinate 219,947, forward strand.
TCTGCGCGCTGCTCGTGAAGCAAGGGCTGCAGAAGGTCGAGACCGACCTGAAGTACGTGGGGTTTCGTATCCCGCCCGATTTCGTCATCGGGTACGGGCTCGACGTCGACGAGCGCTACCGCAACCTCCCGTACGTCGCCGAGTACACAGGCGCGATGGAGCAGCGGTTCACGTGAGCGACGCGCCCGTTCTCGACGGAAAGGGCGGCGCGCCCACGACCGGCGTCGACATCGACCGGGTCGAGCGCGCTGTGCGCGAGATCCTGTTCGCGATCGGGGAGGATCCCGACCGCGACGGTTTGCTGCGCACCCCGCACCGTGTCGCCGAGATGTACGCCGAGATCTGCAGTGGTCTGCACGAAGATCCGTCGCGGCACCTGATCGTCACGTTCGAGGCGAATCACGACGAGATGGTCCTGGTGCGCGACATCGCGCTGTATTCGATGTGTGAGCATCACCTGGCACCGTTCCACGGCCGCGCGCACGTCGCGTACATCCCCGGTGCCGACGGTCGCATCACCGGACTCTCGAAGCTCGCGCGGCTGGTCGACGGGTTCGCCAAACGGCCCCAGGTGCAGGAACGGCTCACCACCCAGATCGCCGACGCGATCGTCGAGGTGCTGCGGCCCCGCGGGGCCTTCGTGATGATCGAAGCCGAGCACCTGTGCATGTCGATGCGCGGAGTGCGCAAGCCGGGCACGCTCACCCTCACGTCGGCTGTCCGCGGGCTGTTCAAGGACAATGCCGCGACCCGGGCCGAGGTCATGTCGCTCATCGGTCCGTCCGTCGGCCGCTCCTGAATGGTTGGCTAACCTCCGGCCCGTGGCCGTTACCCCCCTTCTCCTCGTCGCTGACCTGCCGCGGCGAGGACTGATGGGGGTCGTCAACGTGACGCCGGACTCCTTTTCCGACGGCGGTGCCTACCTCGATCCGGGCGCCGCGCATCGCCCACGGACTGGAGTTGGCCGGGGCCGGCGCGGCGGTGATCGACATCGGCGGTGAGTCGACCCGCCCGGGTGCCGAACCGGTGGACGTCGGCGAGGAACTGCGCCGGGTGCTCCCCGTCGTGCAGGGGCTCGCAGGTCAGCTCGATGTTCCGGTCAGCATCGACACCACCAAGGCCGAGGTCGCCCGCGCCGCCCTCGACGCGGGCGCGCGGATGGTGAACGACGTCTCGGGCGGCAGCGCCGACCCCGATCTCGTCCGTGTCGTCGCCGAGGCCGGCGCCGCGTACGTCGCGATGCACATGCGCGGCACACCTCGCACGATGCAGCAGCGCGCCGCGCTACGACGACGTCGTCGGCGAGGTGTGCAACGAGCTGCGATGCCCGCGTGGCGCACGCGCTCGGGTGGGGCATCGATGCCCGCGCGCTCCTGGTCGATCCCGGCATCGGGTTCGCCAAGACGGCCGCGCACAACGTCGCGCTCCTGCGCTCGCTGCCGGAGATCGCAGCACGCGTCGGGATGCCGTTGATGGTCGGGACCTCTCGTAAGTCGTTCCTGGCGCGCATCGTTGCCGATACCGACGCTTCGACGGTCGCGCGCGACGCTTCAACGGTCGACGACGACACTTCGACAATCGCGCGCGACGATGCCACTCTCGCCACCACGGTGTGGTGCTTCGAACAGGGTGCCGCGCTCGTGCGCGTCCACGACGTCGCCGGGTCGCGACGTGCGGTCGCGCTGCTCGAGACGATGGATCGTGCGACTCCCGAAGGGATTGCGGCGTGAGTACGACCGGCATGCGTGGTCGGTGGGCGCAAGGCCTTCAGCCTCGCTACTTCACGTGGGTGATCAAGGATCGGCTCGGCGCGGGCGAGCGCCCCGGCGGCTTCGCGCGCAACCATCGCAAGGTGCGCCGCCAAGAAGAGCTGATCTGGCTGAACGTCAACGGGTTCACCCACGTGGTCTCGTTGCTCGACTCCCCGCACAACCTGCACGCCTACGACGAGGCGGGCGTGGCTTACGTGCACGTACCGCTCGGACCCGGCGACGAGCTGGTGGCGCGGCTGTCGTCGATCTACGGCGCGCTCACGAAGCTGCTCGACGATCCGGCCGAACGCATCTACGTGCACAACGAGGAGTTCGGTGACCGCGTCCTCGGCGTGCTCGCCGGGTATCTGGTGTCGTGCGGCCTGGTCGAGCACGGTCCGCATGCGATCTCGGTGGTCGAGAAACTCACGTCGCGGAGCATGGGCGCGTCGGGTCGCGAGATCGTCGCGATCACGATCAGCGATCTGCTGTAGTCCGACTCGCGGCCGAGGAGGGTCAGACCCGCACGATGCGGACGGTGTCGGTCGCGCCCGCACGCTTGCCGGGCGACGCCGATACGACCGCGATGAGATCGCCCTTCTGGGCGACGCCGCAATCGCGCGCCACCTTCGCCGCGTGCCGAGGTCCTTGGTCGCCCTCGACCGACGCTGCGACCGGTTGCACACCCCAGACGAGGGTCAGCCGGCCGAGCACCTCGGCCTGCTCGGAGATGCCGAGGACGGGAACGGTCGGTCGAAAGGCCGCGACCCGGCGCGCCGTCGTGCCGCTCTGGGTCGGGCAGACGATCGCGGCGACGCCGAGATCCTCGGCGGCCTGCACCGACGCGTGCGCGACCGCCCACGCCACCCGGTCGTCGTCGAGGGCGGCGGCCGCGCCCTGCGGGGTCGTGCGCGCCCGTGACCACGACTCGGCCGCCCCGGCCACCTCGCTCATCGTCCGCACGGTGTCGGACGGGTACTCGCCGATCGCGGTCTCCTCCGAGAGCATCGAGCGCGTCGGTCCCGTCGAGCACGGCGTTGGCGACGTCGTTCACCTCGGCCCGCGTCGGCATCGGCGATCGGGTCATCGACTCGAGCATCTGGGTGGCGGTGATGACCGGTTTCCCGGCCATATTGCAAAACCGGATGATCTCCTTTTGGATGAGCGGGACGCGCCGGGCTGCCACTTGGATGCCGAGATCGCCCCGGGCGACCATGACCGCGTCGGCCGCGCCGACGATGCCGGGAAGATGGTCGAGGGCGACCGCGGTCTCGATCTTCGCGACGAGCTGCGGCCGGTGACCGCGCTTGGGGAGCCGGGCACGGACACTCTCGACGTCCTCGGGCCGCCGTACGAACGACAACCCGACGAAGTCGGCCTTCAGCGCGATCGCCATCCGCAGCGCGACCGCGTCGGTTTCCGTGAACGACTCGACGTGTGATTCCGCGCGCGGCACGTGCATCCCCTTGCGCGAGCGCAGCACTCCGCCGCGCACGACGTCGCACACGACGTCGCCGTCGTCGACGCTGTCGACCCGCAACACGATCGCGCCGTCGGCGAGGAAGACATCGTCGCCCGGCCCGACCCAGCGCGCGAGCTCCGGCAGCGTGGTCGAGACGCGGTGCGTGTCACCGACGACGGTGGCCGACGTGAGGACGAGAGTATTGCCCGCATCGAGCTGCACTTCGTCGTCGGTGACGGGACCGGTCCGCATCTTCGGTCCGGGCAGGTCGACCAGCACTCCGACCGCTCGCCCGAGCTCGGCTGCGATTTCGCGAGCGGAGCGCGCGTGTTGGGTGTGAACGCCGGCGTCGGCGTGCGCAGCATTCAGACGAACGACGTCGGCGCCGGCCTCGAGCAGCGCGCGCATCGACTCCGGCCGCGACGTCGCGGGGCCGACGGTCGCTACGATCTTCGTGCGCCGCATTCCCCCGGACTATCACGCGGCGCCGGTGATGGCTAGCTTCCCGCTATGGATCACATCCTCATCTCCGGCTTGCGCGAGCTGGGCGTGCACGGCGTTCTTCCCGAAGAGCATGTCCGCCCGCAGCCGTTCGAGATCGATCTCGAGCTCCTCGTCGACATGTCGGCCGCGGCTGAGAGTGACGACCTGGCCGACACCGTCGACTACGGCGCCGTGTGCGAGGCGGTGAGCCGGATCGTCTCCTCGGAGCAGTACCAACTGCTGGAGCGGCTCGCGTCGCGTATCGCCGAGGTGTGTCGGGCCGATCCGCGCGTCGTCGGCGCGATCGTGGAGGTCCGCAAGCTGCACCCGCCCGTTCGCCGCGCTGCTCGACTACGTGGCGATCCGAGTCGAGCGGTAGCGAGCGATGTTGGTCGAGCGGTAGCGAGCGATGTTGGTCGAGCGGTAGCGGTGAATCGCTCGTACCTGGCGATTGGTTCGAACCTGGGGAACCGGCTCGCGAATCTCCAGTTCGCGGTCGACGAGTTGGCGGCGGCGGCAGGCGTCGAGGTGATCGCGGTGTCTCGCCTCTACGACACCGCCCCCGTCGGGGGACCGCCCCAGGATCCGTTCCTCAACGGCGTCGCGGCTGTCGACACCGAACTCGATCCGTACGCGCTGCTCGCGCTCGCGCAGCGGATCGAACGAGACGCGCAGCGGGTCCGGATCGAGCGGTGGGGGCCGCGCACGCTCGACGTCGACATCCTGCTCTACGACGACCTGCGTCTCGACGATCCCGAGCTCACCATTCCCCACCCGCGCATGTCGGAGCGCGGGTTCGTCCTCGCACCGCTGCGGGACGTCGCGCCGGCTCTCGTCGATGCGGGAGATGTCTGGGAAGGTGTGCGCGAAGCACCGGTAGCATTGCGTCCGCCATGGCGGAACGAGAGCGCACCGTCGCCCTGATCGGGCCCGGGCGCGCCGGAACGACGCTCGCGCTCGGTCTCGTGGAGCACGGTTGGACCGTGGTCGGCGTGGCCGGCCGCGCTCCCGACGCTCCGTCGACGACGTCCGCAGCCGCATGTCTGACGTCGCGCACTGCGCTCGTGTCCGACGCGGCGCGGGGTGCCGCGCTCGTGATCATCGCTACCCCCGATCGGGCCATCCCGCAGGTGCTGCTCGCGGCGGAACCGGCGATCGAACCGGGCGCGCTCGTGATCCACCTCGCCGGTTCGATCGGGCTCGGCGTGTTCGAACCCCTGCTCGCCCGGCGTACAGGCGTGCACGTCGGCGCGATGCACCCGCTCCAGACGTTCCCTTCGACCACGGTCGGCCTCGAGCGTCTGGCCGGGGCGTGGGCGGCGGTGGCGGGCGACCCAGCCGTCGCCGACCTCGCCCGGTCGCTCGGTCTGCGACCGTTCGAGCTCGAAGACCGCGACCGTGGTCGGTACCACGCCGCCGCGGTCGTGGCGTCGAACCATCTCGTCGCACTGCTCGGCCAGGTCGAGCGGTTGGGCGCGGGGTGTGGTGTGCCCTTCGAGGCGTTCGCGCCGCTCGTTTTCGGTTCGGTGCAGAACGCCTTTTCGATCGGGCCCGCGGCCGCGCTCACCGGGCCGGTCGCCCGTGGCGACCTCGCGACGGTGGAACAGCACCTCCGCGATCTCGATCCCGCCGAGCGCGACGCCTACCGAACGTTGGCGCGGGAGGCGGCCCGGCTCACCGGTCGCCGAGACTCGGGTCTCGACCGGCTGCTCGGCGATCTGCGCAACCAGCCCGGCTCTCCGCCCGACGATTAGCGCAGCCCGCCGCCGAGGCGGAGTGACCGGCCACCCGGCGTGGCCGAGGCGGGCGGGTTGCCGCTACGATCAACACGTCAGACCCGCCAGTCCGGACCTTACGGGGCCGGAACCGAGCGAGGCCGCACGATGCTGCATTTCGAGACGATCGCCGACCTCCGTGCCGCTTGCGAGCGCGCGCGGTCCCAAGGGCTCCGGGTCGGTCTGGTGCCCACCATGGGTTATTTCCACGAGGGCCACAGATCGCTCATGCGCGCGGCGCGCGCCGACTGCGATCTCGTCGTGGTCACGATCTTCGTCAACCCGTTGCAGTTCGGCGCCGGCGAAGATCTCGACCGCTATCCGCGTGACCTCTCCGGCGACCTCGCCACCTGTGACCGCGAACACGTCGACATCGTGTTCACACCGTCGGTCGCCGAGATGTACCCCAGTGGGCGCCCCCTCACGAGCGTCCATGTCGACGGTCTCACAGCTGATCTTTGCGGCGCCGCCCGCCCGACCCATTTCGACGGGGTCGCGACCGTCGTGACCAAGCTCTTCGCGATCACCGGACCGAGCACGGCGTTCTTCGGTCGCAAGGATGCCCAGCAGCTCGCGGTGATCGCCCGTCTCGTCGAGGAGCTGAACCTTCCGGTGGAAGTGATCGCCTGCCCGATCGTCCGCGAACCCGACGGCCTCGCGCTGTCGAGCCGCAATGCATATCTCTCGCCCGGGCAACGCCGGTCCGCGCTCGTGCTGTCCCGAGCGCTCACGACTGCGGCGCGCGCCGCGGTGGCCGGCGAACGCGACGCCCGAGTCCTCGTCGACATCATCCGGGGCCTCGTCGCGAACGAGCCCGAGGTGGCGCTCGAATACGTCGAGGTACGCGGCGCCCGCGACCTCGCGACCGTCGAATCCCTCGACGGCGAGGTGCTCGTCGCGCTCGCGGCCCGGGTCGGCGAGACCCGGCTGATCGACAACATCGTGCTCTCGGTGTGCGGCGGCGAAGTGCACGCCGATCTCGGCGAACGAACGTGTGCCGGGCGGGAGCATCGGGCGCTGGCGGAACGAGGGGGAGCGCTATGAACCGCACCATGATGAAGTCGAAGGTGCACCGGGCGACGATCACGGGCGCCAATCTGGAGTACGTCGGATCGATCACGCTCGACCGCGAGCTGATGGAGCTGGCCGACATCCGCGAGTTCGAACAGGTCGCGGTGCTCGACATCGACAACGGCGCCCGCTTCGAGACCTACGCGATGGAAGGCGGCCCGGGCGACGTGATCCTGAACGGCGCCGCGGCCCGGCTCGTCCAGCCTGGCGACCGCGTGATCGTCATCACCTACGGCGTCTACGACGAAGCCGAGCTCGCGGAGTACGCACCGCGGATCGTGCACGTCGACGAGGCGAACCGGCCCATCGACGCGGACGAGGCGGTGCGGCGCGTCGGCTCGAACCTGGTCTGGATGCGCGACCATCCCAGCCGCCACCTAGGCTGACTTCGTGTACGACGTCCTCGTGTTGGGGAGTGGCGTCGCGGGCCTGACGACCGCGCTCCACGCCGCGCGGCGGGGATTGTCCGTGGTCGTCCTGACCAAGGGCGAGCTGTCGCACTCCGCGACGCGGTACGCCCAGGGCGGCGTCGCGGCCGCGCTCGCCGCGCCGGACAGCCCCGATCTGCACCTGGTCGACACGCTCACCGCGGGTGCCGGTCTTTGCGACGCCGAAGCCGTCCGCATCCTCGTCAACGAAGGGCCCGACCGTGTCCGCGAGCTCGCGATGCTCGGCGCTCGCTTCGACACCGAGCCGTCGCCCGATGGCCCGGAGCTTCTGCTTGCCCGCGAGGGCGGGCATTCCCTCGCCCGGGTGGTGCACGCAGGCGGCGATGCCACCGGCGCGGAGATCGAGCGCGCGCTGGTCGAGGCCGTCAACATCAGCGACGCGATCCAGGTGCGCGAGGGCTGGTTCGCGATCGAGTTGCTCGTCGAGCGCGACCGGTGCGCCGGAGTCCTGGCGCTGGGCGACGAGGGGCAGGTCGAGTTCGTCCGGGCGACCGACGTCGTGCTCTCGACCGGAGGCGCGGGACAGTGCTTCGCGGTCACGACGAATCCCACGCTCTCGACCGGAGACGGCATCGCGCTCGCGCTGAAGGCGGGCGTCGCCTGCGCCGACCTCGAGTTCGTCCAGTTCCACCCGACCGCGCTGCACGCACCACTGATGCCGCGCCCGCTGCTGTCGGAGGCGCTGCGCGGTGAGGGCGCGGTGTTGCGCGACGTGAACGGCGTCGCGTTCATGTCGGGGCTGCACCCGCTCGCCGATCTCGCCCCGCGCGACATCGTCAGCCGGGCGGTGTACGAGCGCATGCAAGCCACCGGCGAAGAGCATGTCTGGCTCGACGCCACGATGATCGACGACTTCCAGAGCCATTTCCCGACGATCTGGTTCTCGTGCCTGCGTGCCGACCTCGATCCGACGCGCGAGTGGCTGCCGGTTGCACCTGCCGCGCACTACCTCTCCGGCGGCGTCGTCACCGATCTCGACGGGGCGACGACCCTCGAGCACCTCTGGGCGTGCGGGGAGGTCGCGTGTAGCGGTGTGCACGGCGCAAATCGCCTGGCGTCGAACTCGCTGCTCGACGGGTTGGTCTTCGGACGGCGCGTCGTCGAGGCGATCCTCGCGGGGAAGGTGAGCGCGGAATCGACCGGCGCGATGACGGGTGTCCTCGATCTCCCCACGGGCGTCGCCGGAGGCGATCCCGTCGTCCTCCCGAAGGAGCGCGTCACGGAGCCGGGCGCGGTACGCGGCGCGCTGCAGAGGGTGATGTCGTCCGACTGCGGTGTCGTGCGCGACTCCGAGGGCCTGCGCCTCGCTCGAGACACCCTCGGTGACCTCGCCCGACTTGCCGACGACCTGCCCGCGCGGGCCATCGAGAGCTATGAGGTCGTCAACCTGCTCCGTGTGGCCCGGGCGATCGTTGCCTCCGCGGTCGCGCGCACGGAGTCGCGGGGCGCGCACACGCGTCGTGAATATCCCGCCCGGTCCGACGCGTTGCTCGGCCGCTTCGTCTCTCGTGGCGACGACGTGCCGGTCTTCGTGGCGCTCTCCGGCGTCGTCGCTCGGGGTCGGTGATGGCGCCGTTCGACCCGCCGCGCCCCGTCGTCCGCCGCGTCGTCGAGGACGCGCTCGCCGAGGATCTCGGGATCCTCGGCGACATCACGTCGATTGCCTGCGTCGACGAAGACCGCCACGCCGTCGCCGCGTTCGTAGCCCGCGCCGACGGCGTTCTCGCCGGTACCGCGCTCGCGACGGAGACGTTCCGCCAGCTCGACGAATCGGTGATCGTGCAATGGAATCTCCGCGACGGCGACCAGGTGGCCGACGGCACCGATCTCGGCCGGGTGCGCGGGGCGCTGCGCACGATCCTCGCCGGCGAACGGGTCGCGCTCAACTTCCTGTGTCACTGCAGCGGAATCGCCACGACGACGCGCCGCTACGTGGTGGCCGTGCATTCCGAGATGCGCGTGCTCGACACCCGCAAGACCATTCCCGGACTCCGAGCCGTGCAGCGGGCGGCGGTGCGGGCCGGCGGCGGCTACAACCATCGCGACTCGCTCAGCGACGCGGTGCTGATCAAGGACAACCACGTAGCCGCGTCCGGCATCGCCAAGTCGATCGAGCAGGCGCGCCGGATGTGGCCCGGCCGGATTATCGAAGTCGAGTGCGACACGATCGACCAGGTCGACGAGGCGCGCGAGGCCGGTGCTACGAGGATCCTGGTCGACAACATGACGCCCGAGCAGGTGCGCGAGGCCGTGTCGCTCGTGGAAGGCGTGGCCGAGATCGAGATCTCCGGGGGCGTGACGCTCGAGACGATCGCCGGGTACGCGAGCACGGGCGCCGATTTCGTGTCGATCGGCGCCCTGACCCATTCCGTCCCCGTGTTCGACATCGGTCTGGACATGAAATGAAGCGCCGGCCATGTTGTTGACGATCGACGCGGGCAACACCCAAACCGTCGTCGGCCTGTTCAACCAGGCCGAGCTCGTCGACCATTGGCGGATCGCGACCCTCGTCGAGCGCACCTCCGACGAGCTCGCGTTGATGGTGCAACAGTTCCTGGGCTTCCACGGCTTCTCGTTCGAGGACGCGATCACCGGTGTCGCGATCTCGTCCGGCGTCCCGCGGGTTACCGCCGAGCTGCGCCAGATGACCGAGCGATACTTCGGGTTCCCCACGCTCGTCCTCGAACCCGGGGTCCGCACCGGTATGCCGATCCTCTACGACAACCCGAAGGAGGTCGGTGCCGACCGGATCGCGAACGCCGTCGGCGCGTACGACCTCTACGGCGGTCCGTCGATCGTCGCCGACTTCGGTACCGCCACCACGATCGAGGCGATCAGCGCGAACGGCGAATACCTCGGAGGCGCGATCTTCCCGGGCGTCGAGATCTCGATGGACGCGCTCTTCGGCCGGGCCGCGGGGCTGCGCCGGGTCGACCTCGCCAAGCCCAAGCACGTGATCGGCAAGTCGTCGGCGGAGTCGATCCAGTCGGGGATGATCTACGGTTTCAGCGCCCAGGTCGACGGCCTGGTCGACCGCTTCATCGCCGAGCTCGGGCCGTGCGAGGTCATCGCCACGGGCGGATTGGCCGAGCCGATCATCCCGCATTCACGTACGGTGCAGCACTACGAGCCGTGGCTCACGCTGTTCGGCCTGAGGATCATCTTCGAACGGAACCGCTGATGGAGGACGAATTCGCGGCACGGCTCGCCAAGATCGACGAGATCCGCGCCCGCGGGGACGACCCGTATCCGGTTCGCTTCGATCGCACGCACACGCTGAAGGCGGTGCGTGAGCAGTGGGACGACTCGATCGAGGCGGGGTCGTCGACCGACGACGTCGTGCGCATCGCCGGCCGTGTCCTGTTGAAGCGGACGCAGGGCCGGTTGATCTTCGCCAAGATGCGCGACGGCTCCGGCGAGCTGCAGCTCTTCGTGAGCCAGGGCGAGCTCGGCAAGGAGTCCTTCGCCCGATTCGGCGAAGAGGTCGACCGGGGCGACTGGGTCGGCGTCGAGGGCAAGGTCATGAAGACCAAGCTCGGCGAGCTCTCCGTGAGCGTCTCGTCGTTCCAAGTGCTCGCGAAGGCGTTGCGGCCTCTGCCGGAGAAGTGGCACGGTCTCTCCGACACCGACACGCGGTACCGCCAGCGCTACGTCGACCTGATCGCGAACGACGACGCGCGCCGTGTGTTCGACGTGCGGTTCGCCGCGATCGCCGCGATGCGCCGCTTTCTCGCCGAGCGCGGCTTCGTCGAGGTCGAGACGCCGGTCCTGCACCCGATCGCCGGTGGTGCGACCGCGCGACCGTTCTCCACTCATCACAACGCGCTCGATGTCGAGCTCTACCTGCGCATCGCGCCCGAGCTCTATCTGAAGCGGCTGATCGTCGGCGGCTACGACAAGGTCTTCGAGCTCGCGCGGGTGTTCCGCAACGAGGGTCTCGACACTCGTCACAATCCCGAGTTCACGATGTTGGAGCTCTACGAGTCGTTCGCCGACTACCACGACATGATGCGGCTGACCGAAGAGCTCATCGCCGACGCGGCCCTCAGCGCAACGGGGAGCACGGTGGTGGAGTGGGACGGCGCCGAAGTCGACCTCACGCCTCCGTTTGCGCGACGCACGCTCGTCGATCTCGTCAAGGAACATGCCGGCGTCGACGTACATCCCTCACAATCGATCGATGAGCTGCAGGCAATCTGTGACACGCTGGGAGTGCCGTACGAGAAGTCGTGGCGCGCGGGCAAGCTCGTCCTCGAGATCTACGAGAAGACGACGGAAGCGAACATCACCGACCCCACCTTCGTCTGCGACTACCCGCGCGACGTCTCCCCGCTCGCCCGTACGCACCGTGACGACCCTACGATGACCGAGCGCTTCGAGTTGATCGTCCACGGCCGCGAGCTCGCCAACGCCTTCAGCGAGTTGAACGATCCCGTCGACCAGATGCGCCGGTTCGAAGCGCAGGCGTCGCTCAAGCAGTTGGGCGACGACGAAGCCCAGGACATCGACGCCGATTACGTGCGTGCGCTGGAGTACGGGCTGCCGCCCACGGGCGGTATGGGCCTCGGGGTCGACCGGCTGATCATGCTGCTCGCCGGCGTGTCGTCGATCCGAGAGGTGATCTTGTTCCCGCACCTCCGCCCGGAGGCCGAGCGCTCATGAGCAGACGATCATGAAGACCACGCGCGTCCTCATCACCGGAATGGGCGGCGAGCTCGGCACCCGCGTCGCGCAGCTCATCGAGGCGCGCGACTGGGCGACCGAGGTCGTCGGCGTCGACTTCGTGCCTCCCCGCCGCCGCTTGCGCCGCGCGCAATTCCATCGCATCGATCCGCGCCACGCCGACCGGCTCGCGACGTTCGTCGAGGAGTATGCGCCGCAGATCGTTGCCCACTTCGGCGTCTACGAGCCGGCGTCGCGGATGACACCCGAGTCGGCGCGCGAGCGGACCTACACGTCCACACGCCGCGACATTGACCGGTGCTGTGAGCGCGGGCGCGCTCGAATACGTCGTGCACCGCAGCGGTCTCGAGGTCTACGGCCGCCCGACCGCGCGAATCTCGGTTCCCGACGAAGACACCATTCCGAGACCCTTGACCGCGTACGGACGCTCGCTCCTGTCGGTCGAGGCGATGGCTCGGGGTGTGTCGCTGAGATGCGGTGTCCCGGTCGGTGCGCTGCGGTACGCGCCTGTCCTCGGCTCCCACGTCCCCAGCCCACTCGGGCGTATGTTGCGGCTCCCGGTCGTGCCGGTGAGCGCGGTGTCCGATCCGCCGTTCTCGGTGCTGCATCCCGACGACGCGGCCCGGGCGATGGTCGTCGCGATCGAGCGGCGGCTCGAAGGGCCGTGCAACATCGTCGGCGGGGGCGCTGCGACCCCCTGGCAGGCAGCCCGGCTCGGTGGGCGGCTGCCTCTCCCGGTGCTCCCCGGGCTGTGGGGGGCGGTCGGGCGCGCGTCCGAGGTTGCGGGCGCGGCACTCGCGGCCCACGTGGTGAACCTCGTGCGCCATGGTTGCACCGGCGACGGGAGCCGGGCCCGTGACGAGCTCGGGCTCACCGATCTCGTCGGCACCCAGGACGTGCTGCGCGAACTCTTCGAGTGGGCCGACGTCGTTGCGATCGCGCGTGCGGGAGAGCAGGCCGCATGACCTCGCACCTGCTCGACAGCGATCGGGTCGCCCGGCCCGAACCGATCTGGACCGCGCTGCGCAGGCGCGTCTCCGGGCGTTACCCGATCGATCCGTTCGGGCTCGACCCCCAGCTCTCCGATCTGTGCGTCCCCATCTTCGAACGGGCGGTTCGCGTCCGTGTCACCGGCGGAGAGCACGTGCCGGCCACCGGCGCGGCGGTCATCGTCTCGAACCGGGGTTTCGGAGCGGCGGAGCTGGCGGCGCTGGGCGTTGCGGTCGAGCGGTCGAGCCATCGCCGGCCTCCGCGCGGTCGGGGCGCCCGACGTTCCGTTCCTCGGCGCGGCGGTGCGCCGCCTCGGCGCGATCTCGCGCAGCGAGGCCGATGTCTCCGCCGCGTTGCGGGCGGGTCATCTCGTCGGCATCCCGCTGTCGCCCACCGGACTGCGCACCGGCGCCGGCTCCGTGCCCGACGGCGTCGCGCGGCGCGCTGACCCTCGCGCCGATCGTCCCCGCTGCGGTACACGCCGACGGCCGCTTCGGTGCGCTCATAGGGTCGTGGGCGGTCCGTTTCGGCCCGCTCGTGACCCTCGACGACCCGTACGACGCCGACGACCCCCTTGCCGCTGCCCGCTTCACCGATGCCATGCGCCGCGCGGTGGCCGCGCTGCTCGAAGAGCTCTAGCCACCGGTCGGCCCGAACCCGGCCAGATCGTCGGTCCGAAGTTCGCAGGTATCCTCGGATCATGTCGGCCACGGTCACCGGCGACGGCACCAGCATCGCGTACAGCGCGTGGGGCCGGCGCGACAGAACGCCGATCGTGATGATCCAGGGCCTCGGACTCGACCATCGGGGCTGGGCGCTCCAGCGGGGTGCGTTCGGTCGGCGACATCACTGCATCGCGCCCGACAACCGGGGCACCGGCCAATCCGACGCGCCGCCGGGACCGTACGACCTCATGCACATGGCCACCGACGTCCTCGCGGTCATGGACGCCGAAGACATCGATCGCGCCCATATCGTCGGCGCATCGATGGGCGGGATCATCGCCCAGGTCCTCGGGGTCATGCACCCCGACCGCGTGACTTCGCTGACCCTCGCGTGTACCGCGTGCCAGCACCACGAGTGGCGACGTGAACTGCTCGCGGAGTGGGCCGAGGTGGTCGAGGCGAACGGCATGTCAGGCCTGATGGACGATGCGATGCGCTGGCTGATCGGCCCGCGACTGCACCGCCGGTTCGGTGTGTTCGTCAACGTGCTCGCCCGCGTGCTCGTGCAGACGGAGCCCCACACGTTCGTCGCCCAAGTCGGGGCGATCCTCGACACCAGTGACGAACTGCGGTTTGCGCTTCCGCAAGTGACGGCGCCGACCCTCGTCGTCACCGGTTCCCAGGACACGCTCACGCCGTTCGGCGACGCCGAGGAGCTGGCCGAGCTGATCAGCCCGTCCCGGCTCTATGTGCTGCGCGGCGCGGCGCACGGGCTCATGGCCGAGGCACCGAACGCCTTCAACGACGTCGTCTTGAAGTTCATCGACGAGATCGACCGGGCGAACCGGTACCGACCCAAGAAACCGCCTGACGCGGTTCGAACCGGCGGATCAGTCGAGGGGGCCGGGCGGCGCCAGATGATGCTCGCGCCACCACGTGATCCGGTGGCCGTGGAACGCGCACACCGACAGGCCACGCCAGCCGATCACCACACGGTCGTTCGCGCCGACGGGCGCGGATGGTCCAGTCGGCGAGCGCGACGGCGCCACCGCTCTCGAACGCGAGGTGGTGCACGTCGAACGCAACCGGCTCCGCCCACACGAATCCCGCCCGCACGATCTTGCGGTAACGATCCTTGCCCGCGACCCGACCCGACGGCATCTCGATCACCATGTCGTCGGCCCAGCAATCGAGGTACGCCTCGAGGTCGGAGGCGAGCCACACGTCGACGCGACGCAGGAACACGTCCCTCGACGGGGACGACGACCGTTCGGCGAGAGCGTCGTTCAACTCGACCGTTGCACGAGTCCATCGACGAGCGTGCGTAGCCTCTCGCAGACGGCCGCATCGAGCTCGGTCGCGCCGGCCAGCGCTTCCGATGCCTTCGTCGCGTGAGTGCGGGCAACCGTCATCGACGCGTCGATCACGTCGGGTGTGGCGATCAGCTCGACCGCGCGTGTGACCTGCTCCCACTCGAGCTTGCGCCCGAGCAGATCCCGCAGCTCTTGCGACCCGCCGACCGCGTAGATCACGGGCAGCGTATAGACGCCTTCGTGCACGTCGTTGCCGGCGGGTTTGCCGAGCTCCATTTCGGTCCGGGTGACGTCGAGGACGTCGTCGACGACCTGGAAACACATGCCGAGGTGATGACCGAACTGCGTGCAGCACGTCGAGGCTGGCGGCCGACACGTTGCTGACCATCGCGCCGATCCGCGACGCAGTAGCCATGAGCGACGCGGTCTTGCCTTCGATCGACGAGAGGTACGACTCCTCGGTGCGGGTGACGTCGAAGAGATGTTGCAGTTCGAGCACCTGGCCGCGACACAGCTCGCCGATGGTCGAGGCGAGCAGGCCGGCCACATCGGCGCCCAACGACGCCGCGAGCACCGACGCCTGCGCGAGCAGGTAGTCGCCAGCGAGGATCGCAACGATGTTCGACCAGCGCGCGTTCACCGACGGCACACCGCGCCGGGTCTCGGCCTCGTCGATCACGTCGTCGTGGTAGAGCGATCCCAAGTGCACCAACTCGACCGCAGCACCGCCGGTGACGACGTCGGCGGTGGGCCGGTCCGTCGCTGCCGGCCGCCGCGTAGCCCGCGCACAACGAGAGCGTCGGGCGTAGGCGTTTGCCGCCGGCCGCGAGGAGATGCCCGGCGACGTCGCCGAGGAACCGGTCGTCGGCGCGCACTGCGAGGTCCAGCCGGTCCTCGACTCGGACGAGGTCGGCGGGGAGAGGGCGCGAGGCCCACGTCGTCGATCAGCGACACCGGCTCCGCTCCTAACCGGGCGCCGCCCGGGCGGCCCGTGATCCCGTCGGCACCGCGGCACCGACTCCGTGGTGGTGAGGCGAGGCTACGGCAGACGGCCGAGGTGGGGACGATTCGGGCGGTTGCAGCGGAGAACCGGGCCGGCAAGCGGGAATGATCCCAGCCCCGCAGGCGTAGTCATAGAGCTGCACCGAGATCGAAGGTCCGGTCAGCAACCGAAAGCAATCCGCGAACGTCCCGAAACATCACTTCCAGCGCCGGCGCCCGCCAAAGAAGCGGGCCGACCGGCCGATAGAATGAGCGACCAGGCTCACCTTGAGAGGCGGTTCATTTTGTTCGAGCGCTTCACCGACCGAGCGCGACGGGTCGTTGTCCTCGCCCAAGAGGAAGCGCGCCTGCTCAACCACAACTACATCGGGACCGAACACATTCTGCTCGGCCTGATCCACGAGGGTGAGGGAGTCGCCGCCAAAGCGCTCGAGTCGCTCGGCATCTCTCTCGAAGCAGTGCGCGCCCAGGTGGAGGAGATCATCGGTCACGGCGGGCAAGCTCCGTCAGGCCACATCCCCTTCACGCCGCGCGCGAAGAAGGTTCTCGAGCTCTCGCTGCGCGAGGCGCTGCAACTGGGCCACAACTACATCGGGACCGAGCACATCCTGCTCGGCCTGATCCGCGAAGGCGAAGGTGTCGCCGCGCAGGTGCTCGTGAAGCTCGGCGCCGACTTGAGCCGTGTCCGCCAGCAAGTCATCCAGCTGTTGTCGGGTTACGCGGGCACCAAGGAGTCCGCCGGGTCCGGTGCAGGAGCGGTCGGCGGCACCGAGAGTGCGCCGTCCGGCTCGCTGGTGCTCGACCAGTTCGGGCGCAACCTCACCCAGCTCGCACGCGAGAAGAAGCTCGACCCGGTCATCGGCCGGGCGCGCGAGATCGAGCGCGTGATGCAGGTGCTGAGCCGGCGCACGAAGAACAACCCAGTGCTCATCGGTGAGCCAGGTGTCGGCAAGACCGCGATCGTCGAAGGGCTCGCGCAGAGCATCGTCGAAGGCACGGTCCCCGAGACCTTGCACGCCAAGCAGCTCTACACCCTCGATCTGGGTGCATTGGTCGCCGGCTCCCGCTACCGCGGTGACTTCGAAGAGCGTCTGAAGAAGGTGCTGAAGGAGATCCGCACCCGCGGCGACATCATCTTGTTCATCGACGAGCTGCACACGCTCGTCGGCGCCGGTGCGGCCGAGGGCGCGATCGACGCGGCTTCGATCCTGAAGCCGATGCTCGCCCGCGGTGAGCTCCAGACCATCGGCGCCACCACGCTCGACGAGTACCGCAAGCACCTGGAGAAGGATGCTGCGCTCGAGCGTCGTTTCCAGCCGATCAAGGTCGAAGAGCCTTCGGTCGTGGAGACCATCGAGATCCTGAAGGGCTTGCGCGAGCGTTACGAGTCGCACCACCGCGTCTCGATCACCGACCAGGCGATCGTCGCGGCTGCGAACCTCGCCGACCGTTACATCTCCGACCGCCACCTTCCCGACAAGGCGATCGACCTCATCGACGAAGCCGGCTCGCGCCTGCGTATCCGTCGGATGCAGGCGCCGCCCGACTACCGCGAGCTCGAAGACGAGATCTCGAAGGTCCGCAAGGAGAAGGAAGCCGCGATCGAGGCGCAGCAGTTCGAGCGGGCCGCATCACTGCGTGACCGCGAGAAGTCGTTGCTCGAGCAGCGGGCCGGCAAGGAACGTGAGTGGCGGGCCGAGGGCGTCGATCTCTTCAACGAGGTGAACGAGGAGTCGATCGCCGAGGTACTCGCGCTGTGGACCGGTATCCCCGTCTACAAGCTGACCGAGGAAGAGACCGCGAAGCTCCTGCGTATGGAGGAAGAGCTCCACAAGCGCATCATCGGTCAGAACGACGCGATCAAGGCAGTGTCGCAGGCGATCCGGCGCACGCGTGCCGGCTTGAAGGACCCGAAACGCCCGAGTGGATCGTTCATCTTCCTGGGCCCGTCCGGCGTCGGCAAGACCGAGACCGCGAAGGCGCTCGCCGAGTTCTTGTTCGGTGACGAGTCCTCGATGATCCAGCTCGACATGTCCGAGTACATGGAAAAGCACACGGTCTCGCGGCTCGTCGGCTCGCCTCCCGGATACGTCGGCTACGACGAAGGCGGACAGCTGACCGAGGCCGTGCGGCGCAAGCCCTTCTCGGTCGTATTGTTCGACGAGATCGAAAAAGCTCACCCCGACGTCTTCAACGCCTTGTTGCAGATCCTGGAAGACGGGCGTCTCACCGACGCGCAGGGTCGTACGGTCGACTTCAAGAACACCGTGATCATCATGACGTCCAACCTGGGTACCGCCGACCTCAAGAAGGCGGCGCTCGGATTCGGACGCGCCGACGAGCACACGACCTACGACAAGATGAAAGACAAGGTGCACGAGGAGCTCAAGCGCCACTTCCGGCCCGAGTTCCTCAACCGCATCGACGATGTCATCGTCTTCCACCAACTCTCGACCGACGAGATCACCGAGATCGTCGATCTGCTCATCAAGCGGGTGGTCGGCCAGCTGGAGTCGCAGGGCCTGAGCTTCGAGCTCAAGCAGGCGGCCAAGCTGTTGTTGGCGGCCAAGGGTTACGACGCGGCGTTGGGTGCTCGGCCGTTGCGCCGGGCCATCCAGCGAATGGTCGAGGACCCGCTGTCGGAGAAGATCCTCTGGAAGGAGTTCCACGCGGGCGACACCATCGTGGTCGACGCGGAAGGCGACGAAATCGTCTTCCGGACCGTCGAAGGTGTCGCGGCTCCGGCTGAGCCCCCGCCGCCCGTGGAGCTGGCGGGCTCAGGACCGTCCGAGTAGTAGCGATTCGGATTCGCGTCACGACCGGCGATTGTCGTTGGTCATGGCGCGGGTCCGGGTTGTGAGGGGCCGGAGAGCGACGGGCCGGATTGCGAAAGGCCTGGCCGTCCTCGCGTTCGCGATCGCGCTCGGCGCGTGCAACGTCAACACCAAGGTCGAGGTGACCCTGCGCGACGACGGGACCGGCACGATCCGCACGGTCGTCGTGTTCGACGCGGACGCGGTGGCCAAGATGGGTGGCGCCAACACCCTTGCGCAGGCGGTACCGCTCGACGATCTGCGTACGGCCGGCTGGAAGATCTCGCCCTGGACGCGCGGGGACGGCGGCACCGAGACCATCTCGTTCACGCATTCCTTCGTCGACGAGCGCGAGCTCGCGCAACGCATCGTCGATCTCACGGGATCACACGGCATCCTGCAGAATCCGAAGCTCACCCACGACCGGGGCTGGTTCAGCTCGCACGACGGCCTCTCTCTCGTGGTCGACGTTCGTTCGCCTTCGGTCGACATCGTCTCCGACAAGGCGCTCTCGGACCGGCTCCGCTTCGCGGGAACCGATCCGGCCAAGCTCGAGGACTCGCTCGCGGTCCAGCTGAAGACGGCGCTGCACGTCACCGTCGTTCTCCAGGTCCCCGGGCAGAGCGCCAAGACCTACGACGCCGCCACCGGGACCGTGCAGACGTTTGCCGTCTCCCATGGCGGCCTCTCTTGGGACCACGTCGTGAAGTTCGGGATCGGGGTCGCGCTGGCATTGCTCGCGGTCTTGTTCCTGTCGGCCGCGGGGATCGGGATGCGCCGGAACCGGCGCCGGGCCGCGGAGCGGGTCGACCGCGGTGTCCGGTCCGAGCGGACGCCCCTGATGTGACGCCTCGCCCCGGCGCTCGGGTCGGGCGAGGCGAGGATTCGCGCCGGTGGCGCAGCCCGCGACTACGGTCGGGCCATGACCCGAACATCTGTTCGACCGACCTTGTTCGAATGCACCACGTGCGGCGCTCAGTCGCCGAAGTGGCTGGGTCGCTGCACCGAGTGCGGGACCTGGGGCTCCGTGGCCGAGTCGGCGCCGCTCGCCCGGACCGTGGGGCGGAATGCGGCAACGGCCGGGGTGCTGCGCAGCGTGCCGATGCCCATCGGTGAGGTGGCGACCGCGGGAGGCTCGCACATCAGCACCCAGGTCACCGAGCTCGACCGGGTGCTGGGCGGCGGGCTGGTCGCGGGGTCGGTGACCCTCGTTGCCGGCGAACCGGGCATGGGCAAGAGCACCTTGCTCATGCAGGCGCTCGGCCGAATCGCCGCGGGCGGGAAACGCTGCCTGCTCGTGTGCGCGGAGGAGTCGACGGCGCAGGTACGGATGCGTGCCGACCGGCTCGGCATGCTCGCGCCCGAGCTGTTCGTCGTGTCGGAGCCGTCGCTGCCGGCGGTCGCCGCCGCCGTCGCCACCCTCGAGCCGGTCGTGCTCGCGATCGACTCGATCCAGGCGCTGCACGACCCCGACTCGCCCGGTGCGGCCGGTTCCGTCTCGCAGGTGCGCGACTGCGCGCAGCAACTCGTGCAGCTCGCGAAGGAGAACGACATCGCGACCCTGCTCGTCGGTCACGTCACCAAAGACGGTGGCCTCGCCGGGCCGCGGGCGCTCGAACACGTCGTCGACACCGTGTTGTCGTTCGAGGGCGATCGACATCACGCGCTGCGGATGCTGCGTGCCCTGAAGCACCGGTTCGGCGCCACCGACGAACTGGGTCTCATGGAGATGACGATCACCGGACTGGTCCCGGTCAACGACCCGAGCGCGCTCTTCCTGGCCGATCGCCGCCTCGGCGCCACCGGTTCGGTCGTCACCGCGGTGATGGAAGGGACCCGGCCGTTGTGCGTCGAGGTGCAGTCGCTGGTCGCACCGACGGGCGCGCCGATCCCGCGCCGGATCGCCCAGGCCTTCGAGGGCAACCGCCTTTCGATGCTCGTCGCGGTGCTGCAGCAGCGTGCCGGCATCGGTCTCGCCGGCCACGACGTCTACGCGAGCGTGGCCGGCGGTGTACGCGTCAACGAGCCCGCGGCCGACCTCGCCGTCGCGATCGCGATCGCGGGTGCCCGCAACGGCTACGCGGTCGACGCCAACACGATGGTCATCGGTGAGATCGGGCTCGGCGGCGAGATCCGCCAGGTACCGCAGGCCCCGCGAAGATTGACCGAGGCGTTGCGGCTCGGGTTCCACACGGCGATCGTTCCCACCTCCACTCCCGACCTGCGAGGCATGTCCCTACGCCGGGTCGGCGACCTCGGCGAAGCACTGGTCGCGGCGGCGTCCGGCGCGGGGTAGCCTCAGACCCGGTTCCGACCGGGAGGATCTGTTGGCGCAGGGCCGATCGGAAGCTCTCTACGCCGCGCTGCGGCTGGTGGCTCCCGGCACTCCGTTGCGTGAGGGCATCGACCGCATCTTGCAGGCGAAGATGGGCGCGCTCATCGTCGTCGGCGACGGTCCGGCCGTGCTCAACATCTGCTCCGGCGGGTTCCTGCTCGACGCGGAGTTCACGCCGCAACGCCTCTCGGAGTTGGCGAAGATGGACGGCGCGATCATCCTCGCCTCCGACGGAACACGGGTCGCGCGCGCCAATGTGCACCTCGTGCCCGATCCCGACATCCCCACCAACGAGACCGGTACCCGCCACCGCACCGCCGAGCGGGTCGCGCGCCAGATCTCGGTCCCGGTCATCACCGTCTCCGAGGAGATGGGCGTCGTGTCGGTGCACTACCAGGGCAACAAACAGACCCTCGACCGCACTCCCCGTGTGCTGGCGCGGGCCGATCAGGCGTTGCAGATCCTCGGTCGGTACAAGGCTCGGCTCGACGGCGTCACCGGGGCACTCTCCGCGCTCGAAGTCGAAGACCTCGTGACCGTCCGCGACGTGGTCACCGTGTTGCAACGCGCGGAGATGGTGCGCCGGATCGCGGAGGAAATCGAGGGCTACGTCGTCGAGCTCGGCCGCGACGGTCGTCTCGTCGAGCTCCAACTCGAGGAGCTCACCGGGGGCGTCAAGGCCGATCTCCGCCTGGTGGGCAAGGATTATTTCGTCGAGTCGCCCGAGTGGATGCTGGCGCAGGTCACCGCCCGCCTCGCCCACATCTCCGATGACGAGCTGCTCGAACTGCGCGTCGTATCTTCGGTGCTGCACCTTCCGACCGAGCTCGATCTCGACTCGTCGCTCCAGCCGCGCGGCTACCGGCTGCTCAGCAAGATCCCACGGCTACCCGAGGCGATCGCAGGTCACGTCATCGAACGTTTCGGCACGCTGCCCAAGGTGATGCGCGCCAGCCTCGCCGATCTCGTCGAAGTCGAAGGTGTGGGCGAAGCGCGCGCCCGCGCCATCAAGGACGGCCTGTCGCGTGTCGCGGAGACGTCGATCCTCGATCGCTACGCGTGAAAGGGCTCTTCGGGCTGGGCGGCGCTGCCCTTCGTCCACGCGGTACGGCGGGTGCGCAGTAGGTTCGGCGTATGTCAGCGCTGCGCGAAGGAACGATTCACGACGTCTCGCTCGAGCCGCGTCAACTCCTCGTCGATGGGCTCGAGGTTCCGGGCTTCCACGCCCGGCCCGACGGCATGCCGACCGCGGGTCTGGTGCTGCACCCCGACATCGGTGGCCTTCGGCCACTGTTCGAGGACATGGCCCGCCGGCTCGCCACCCACGGTCTCGCCGTGTGCGTGATCGAGCCGTGGGCAGCCCTTCCCGAATCGGCGCGATGGACGTCGGTCGAGGACCGGCTCGCGCACGTGAAGGATCTCGACGACTCCCAACAGATGGACATGCTCAGCGCGGCCGCCGACCTCCTGGTCGTCGAAGACGACGTGGCTCAGGTCTCGGTGCTCGGCTTCTGTATGGGTGGCCATTACACGTTGAAGGCGGCGTCGATCGATCGCTTCGACGCCGCGGTCTCGTTCTACGGGATGATCCGAGCGCCCGAGTCGTGGAACGGCCCGGGGCATCGCATCGAGCCGCTGGCCGTCGCGTCCCTCATGGCGCCGACCCTGGCGTACTTCGGATCGGCTGATCGCTGGACCCCGGCGGCTGACATCGACGCGTTGCGGGCGGCGTGGAGCGGACGCGACGACTGCGAGATCGTCGTCGTGGAGGGTGCCGAGCACGGCTTCGTGCACGACCCCGAACGCGACGTCCACCGGGCCGACGACGCCAAGCTCGCGTGGGAGCGCGCGCTCGCCTGGGTCGGCGCGAGCTGAGTCGGCCTCGCGGCGAGCCGCTCCCTAGACGGTCGCGCGGATCTCGAGCTCTTCGCGGTTGACGATCAGGTAGCGGCTGCGGCCCGAGATCTCGAGCCAGCCCAGCTTCACGAACAACGCGATCGCCTTGTTCACGCGTTCACGGGACGCGCCGACCATGCCCGCAAGTTCCTCTTGGGTCAACGGCATCCGGAAGTCGTCCTCGCCGTCGGCGAGCTCGAGCAGTCGCTTGGCGGTACGACCGGTGACGTCGAGGAACATCGCGTCGGCGAGGGCTTCGTCGGTGGCGCGCAGCCGACGGGCGAGGATGCGCACGACGGCCCAGAGCACCTCGGGCCGGCGAATCAGCACGTCGCGCACGTCGTCGAACTCGACGGCGATGAGGTGCACGGTCGTGAGGGCCCGGGCGGTCGCCGAGCGCACCCCGGCGTCGAACATTGACATCTCACCGAACAGTGCGCCCGGTCCGAGAACGGTCAGCACCGATTCGCGGTCGTCGGACGCGTGGGCCACGATTGCGATCCGCCCCGAGAAGACGACATAGAGGTGCGTCGCCGGCTCGTCCTTGACGAAGATCGTGTCGCCTCGGCGATAGCGCGCGAGCGCAGTCCGACCGCGCAGCTGTTCGAGCAGCTCGGGAGGCAAATTGCCGAAGAGATCGGTTTTGTCGAGCACCGGCGTGCGTGCCGCCATGTCTCTGCGTCCTGTCTTCGCGGGAGGCTATCCGAGCCGGCTCGGGGCCGCCCATGTGTTCTAGGTCACATTGCACATCGGCGGAAATCCCTCGCGCCCTGAGACCTTCCCGGGCGCGGGCGTCAACCAGTCCGCCGACGCGCCGATGAGACCGGGATGTTCGTCGAAGGGATCCGTCTGTTCATGGTCGTGCTGGGCACGGCCGCGGGCTTTTGGGCCGCCCGCACCTTTGGCACCGAAGCGCAGGGACTCGGCGGAATGCTCGGTTGCCTGCTGGGCTACGTCAGCGGCGGCATCCTCGGGCGCGTACTCGACCACGCCCTCGGCGTCGTGGAACGCCGGGTGAACCCCCGCTCGCCGGCCCGGTTCGTCGCCGGCACCCTCGGCGCCATCGCCGGCTCGGCGCTGGCCCTCGTGCTGGTACTCCCGGCCGCGCTCCTCGTGCCCGTGCCGTTCGCGGCGTCGCTGGTCGGTCTCGCCTCGTGGATCCTCGGCTACGTCGGTTTCCGGCTCGTCGCCCGTCAGAGCGAGGCGGTCCTGGAGCTGCTCGGACTGTCGACGCGCCCGCTCGTCCGTGCCCAAGCCTTCGATGCCCGCGACGGCCTGCTGGTCGACTCCTCGGTGGTCATGGACGGTCAACTGTTGCCGTTGACCCGCGCCGGCGTGTTGAGCGGTGAGCTCATGGTCGCCCGGTTCGTGCTCGACGAGGTGCAGGGCTTCGCCGACGCGACCGACGACGTCAAGCGGCGCCGGGCGCGCCGGGGGCTCGAGGTCCTCGACACGCTTCGCTCCGAATCGAACGTCCGCCTCTACATTCTCGACGACGAGGTGCCCGAGATCTCTGAGGTCGATGCCAAGCTGATCGCGCTCGCGCGCCGCTTGCAGCTGCGGCTGCTCACGAACGACGGTCCGCTCGCTCGTAACGCCCAGCTACAGGGCGTACCGACCACGAACCTGCGCAAGCTTGCGCAGGAGCTGACGCCGTCGATCGGCCCCGGCGACTACGTTCGCGTCTCGCTCACGCGCGAGGGCAAAGAGTCGGGTCAAGGTGTCGGTCATCTCGATGACGGCTCGATGGTGGTGGTGAACGGCGGCCACGACCTGGTCGGCGGCCCCGAGGTCGTGCTCCAGGTCACGTCTGTCGTGCCGACGGCAGCGGGACGCCTGCTCTTCGCTCGCCCCGACGAGGATACGGCTCCCTAGCGTCGCCTTGCGGCCCGCTGCGCCAGACTGTTCGGGATGCAGACGTGGGCGATCGTGGTCGCGGCCGGGAGCGGGGCGCGCTTCGGCGCGGCCAAGCAGTTCACGCGGCTCGGCGGCGTCAGCGTGCTCGATCGCGCCGTGGGTGTCGCCGTGTCCGCCTGCGACGGTGTCGTGGTCGTGTTGCCGACCGGAAGCGACTGGAACGCGCCGACCGGCGTGCGCGTCGCAACCGGCGGCCCGACCCGTTCGGCGTCGGTACGGTCGGGTCTCCGATGTGTCCCCGGCGAATGCGACGTCGTGGTCGTGCACGACGCCGCGCGCCCGCTGGCGACGCCAGCCTTGTACGCGCGGGTCGTCGCTGCGGTGCGGGCCGGCGCCGACGCCGCGGTGCCCGGACTGCCGGTCACCGACACGGTGAAACGGGTCCGTGCCGATCGGGTGGTCGAGACGGTGCCACGCGACGATCTGGTCGTCGTCCAGACGCCGCAGGCGTTCCGGCGCGACGGCGCTGGAACAGGCCCACGCCGGCGCGCCGGTCGGTACCGACGACGCGGCGCTCGTCGAGGCGACGGGCGGAGCCGTAGTTGTGGTGGAAGGCGAACCGCGCAATCTGAAGGTCACGGTCGCGGGCGACATCGAGCTCGCGCGCGCGTTGATCGAAGGGGCCGTCGCATGAGCAGGAGCAGGGTTGGCCTCGGGTTCGACGTGCACCCGTTCGGGGATGCACCGCCGCTCGTGCTCGGCGGGGTGACGATTCCCGACGCCCCCCGTCTCGTCGGCCACTCCGACGGCGACGCGGTCGCGCATGCAGTTGCCGACGCGTTGCTGGGCCCGGTGGGTCTTCCGGATCTCGGCACCCTGTTTTCCGCCACTGACGAGAAGTACCGGGGCGCCGACTCCATGGAGCTCCTCGCCGAGGTCGCTGCCCAGGTCGCCCGCGAGAATTGGTGGGTGGAGAACGTCGACGTGACGATCGCGGCCGAGACGCCGCGCCTCGCGCCGCACATGGAGGCGATGGCGGCGAACCTCGTCGCCCGGCTCGCGCCGCTGCGGGAGCCGATGGGCAGAGGCATCGCGGTGTCGGTGCGGCCCAAGCGTGGTGAAGGCCTGGGCGCGATCGGGCGTTCGGAAGGGATCGCGGTCTGGGCCGTCGCTCTCCTCTCAGGCGGCTGAATCCCGTCGGACCCGGAACGCGGGCCGATTAGCCTCGAACGGATGTTGCGGCTCTACGACACTGCGAGACGAGCGAAGGTCGACTTCGTGCCGAGCGTCGAAGGACGCGTGTCGATGTACGTCTGCGGCCCGACTCCCTACGAGGTGCCGCACCTGGGCCACGGCCGCAAGGAGGTCGCGTTCGACACGATCCGGCGCTACCTCGCATGGCGCGGCTTCGCCGTGCACTACGTCAGCAACGTCACCGACATCGAGGACAAGATCATCGCTCGCGCCCGCGATGACGGCACCACCGAGGCCGCGTTGGTCGCCAAGTTCGAGGGCTCCTTTCGCAGTGCCTTCGACCGCCTCAACATCCTCCGCCCCGACGACGAACCGCGCGCCACCGAGTGGATCGACGAGATGGTTGCGTTGATCGCACAGTTGGTCTCCGACGGCCACGCGTACGTGGTCGAGGGCCAAGGCGTGTACTTCCAGGTCGACTCGCTGGCCGAGTACGGGTCGCTGTCGCACCGCACGCTCGAGGAGCTGCTCGAGAGCGCGGGCGCGCGCTGTCGACGTCGACGAGCGCAAACGGTCACCGGTCGATTTCGCGCTGTGGAAGTCTGCGAAGCCGGGCGAACCCGCGTGGGAGTCGCCATGGGGTCTCGGGCGGCCCGGTTGGCACATCGAGTGCTCGGCGATGTCGTTGAAGATCCTCGGCGACGGTTTCGACATCCACGGCGGCGGCAGCGATCTCGTGTTCCCGCATCACGAGAACGAGATCGCGCAGGCCCTCGGCGCCGGGCACGAATTCGCGCATTACTGGCTGCACAACGGCATGCTCAACGTCGACGGCAAGAAGATGTCGAAGTCGCTCGGCAACTTCACCACTCTCGTCGACGTCTTGGAGAAGTACGACCCGCGCGCGTTCCGGTTACTCGTGCTGCAGACGCACTATCGCAAGCAGATGGAGGTCGGCGACAAAGAGCTCTCCGACGCGGAGAAGGCCGTCGGCCGGCTCGACGCACTCGCCGCGCCGGGCGCGGGCCGGTGGGCTCCCCAACGTCGCCGTCGGCGACACCACGCCGTTCCGCGACGCGATGGACGACGACTTCGACGCCCCCGCCGCGCTCGCGTACATCTTCGAGCTGGTGCGTGACGCGAACGTGGCCCTCGACGAGGACCTCATCGAGACCGCGGCCATGCACTTCGCAACGGTGCGGGAGCTCGCCGGTGCGCTCGGGTTCGAGCTGCGCGCCGACGCACCGCAGGCCGACACCGAGATCGAGCAGCTGGTCGCCGCGCGTGAAGCGGCCCGCCAGGCGAAGGACTGGGCCGAGGCCGACCGGATCCGCGGCGTGATGTCGGAGCGGGGCATCGTCGTGGAGGACACACCGAGAGGGCCCGAGTGGCGCCGCGGGTGAGCAAGGGCGGCGGCGGATCGGATCTCGGCGGCGAGCAGGTCGAGGGCCGGCGGGCGGTGCTCGAGCTGTTGCGGGCGGGCAAGCGCCGGCCGCGAGCGATCTACCTCTCGCGCACGGCGAACCCCGACGAGATCGTCAAGGAGATCGCCGAGCGGGCGGGCGGTCTGCTGAAGTCGGTGGCACCCGAACGCATCGAGCAGATGGCCCGCACCGACGTGCACCAGGGCGTCATCGCGATGGCGCCGCCGTTGCGCCCGACCGATCTCGACGACTTGCTGAGTGTCGACCGCGCGTTCCTCGTCGCGGTCGACGGAGTCACCGATCCCCGCAACCTCGGTGCGATCATGCGCTCGGCGGAGACTGCGGGCGCGACCGGGCTCGTGATGCCACGCCACCGGTCCGCCAATGTCACGCCCGTCGTGGCCAAAGCGGCCGCGGGGGCGATCGAGTACCTGCCGATCGCTCTCGTCGGCGGTATCCCCGCCGCCATCGACCGGGCCGCGCGCGCGGGCTGTTGGTCGGTTGGGCTCGACGAGCGCGGAGATCGCAGCCTGTTCGATCTCGATCTCGCCGACCAGCCGATCGTCTTGGTGCTCGGTTCGGAGGGCAAAGGTCTCGCGCGGCTGACCCGCGATCGTTGCGACGTGCTCGTCAAGATCCCGATGCAGGGTCACCTCGACTCGCTGAACGTGTCCGCCGCCGCGACTCTCGCCTGCCACGAGGTCGCCCGCCGCCGCACCAAATAGCGGGGCCGACGGCGACCTAACATCGTGGTTCGCCCCGCCGGGTTAGCTCAGTCGGTAGAGCAGCTGATTTGTAATCAGCAGGTCGTCGGTTCGATCCCGACACCCGGCTCTCGTGAATACGCAGGTCACGCGGTCCGAGAGTAGTGATGAGCACGTGCGGGACGAGATCTCATGGCGCGTCTATGGCACGCGCCTCGGTCGTCTCGGAGGAGCCGAACAATCGCGTACCCATGAGGTCGGCCGCGGCTCGGTCAGCCTCGGTCGTCGCGTGTGCGTAGAGCTCGAGCACCAATCTCGGTGTCGCGTGCCCGAGCCGATGCTGTGCGGTGCGCGGGTCGACTCCAGCGGCTACCCACGCGGTTGCCGCGGCATGACGCAGGCTGTGGAATGTCAGCCCGTCGAGTTTGGCGCGGCGGACTGCGGGCACCCAGACACGCGATCGGAAGAGCGAGTACCGCAACGGGCCACCCTCGGGAGCCGCGAATACCCACGCCTCTGCGTTTTCGGCGGTCAGTCCGCGACGACGCAGGTGCGCCGCGAGTTCTGCCATAAGCGGGGCCGACGCAGCAATGGTGCGACGGCCGGCGTTGGTCTTCGGGTCACCGATGTCGAGGACGCCGTTTACCTCCCCGATGTTGAGCCTCACGGTTACCGAACGGCGGAACACGTCGAGGTCACGAATCTGCAGGCCCGCACATTCGCCCCAACGGAGACCGAGCTCGGCGGCGACGAGCACCATCGCTCGGTACTCAGGCTCGATCGCCTCCGCGAGTCGGTGGATTTCCCCCGGATCGGGGAGCCGACGGGTCCTCGGCGCCGACGGCGGCAGCCGGATGCCTCTACACGGCGATCGGCCGATGAGGTCGGCGTTCACAGCAGCGTTGAGGATGAGACGCAAGACCGCGTAGTACCCGCGTGTCGTGGCGGGCGCGAAACGGGATGCGAGCGCGTCGACGAACGCCTGCACGTCGAGCGGTGTCAACGATCCGAGTCGCCCGCGACCCGAATGCGGGGAGCAGATGCAGGTCGACGGTCCTCGCGTACCAGGCGACGGTCTTCGGTCTTCTCCCGACCGTCGATGCCGACCACTGCCTGACCCACTCCTCGAACGTCAACGCCGACCGCCTCGGGTCGATCCACGCGCCGCGGCTGCGATCGGCCAGCTCTCGTGCTTCGAATGCTTGGGCGTCGCGTCGATTGCGGAACGTGCGCTTGTACGCGCGGCCGTCGGGGTCTCGGAGGCGTACGTCGTAGCGGGTGCCACGTGACGTAGCGCGTCGGTGGACGCTCATGGTGTCGGCCTTCCTGTTTGCTCAGGTGGTCGGCTGGCCCGGGTCAAGTTCGCGCTTGGCCCGGGCCGCACTTTTTCTCGAGCGAACGGTAGTCGCCTCGCGCCGCTGTCGGTCGACGTACTCCTGGAGCGCTCCGACCGGCACCCGGGCGCTGCGCCCGATGTGCACGACGTCGATCTCTCCCGCCCCGACGAGTTCGTACATCGTGGTGCGCCCGATTGACAGCACGCGCGCCGCGTCGACGATCGTCAGCAGCAGCACCCCGTCTTCTCGCTTGTTCGCTTCGTTCGTGGTTTCGTTCATCACTGCGGATAAGCGCGCGTGACTGCGTCAAACGCGACAAGGAAATCGCGACCAGAGCGAGAATCACACACGTTGCATCCTGATGCGGTCGCCGCCGAAAAGGCCCTCGCGAAATGGCTGCACGAACTTGCATTCGAAGAATCGCGACCCAGCTCTCGGCGAATCCGCTTCGTCGAACGGGTGACGCTCAGCCCGTCTGCACAGCCGCCACGAACTCCTTCCGCGAGCTCGGCGAGAGTCTCGTTGCCGCGTCAAGTTCGAGGCCCGAGACCCAGTCCAAGATCGGCACAGATATGCCGCTTCCGCTAAACGGAAGCAGCAGAGGTCCGTGCAGACGCTCGCCGGCGTGGCACGCTCGCTCGGGCCGATCGCCACTTTCGAGGTCGTGGGTTGTTGACCCGAGCGACTCCGGACGGCGACGCGAACAGGCCGGTCCGTTGCCGTGGTACGACCGCGCGCAGCGTGCGAAGAGGCTGAGACGTCGTGGGCCGCGCCACGCCGGACTCAGGGCTCGATCGACGCCGCCCGCTAACCGGAAACTGCGCACGCTCGGGCGATCAGGCTTGCGCCGACGACGGAATCGGATCCTTGAGCATCACCCAAGAGCAGCCGCCTCGAGTGACATCCGACATATCCGGGAGTCTGCACGCAACCTCTGCACGGGCCTCCGCTGACCAAACCAACGCGTACCGAGTGTCCGACCCGCGGCGGGGCGAGCGCCGCGCTCGGCAGAGATGCTTACGCGCCAGGTGTCCGCGGGTTCACTTGTGTAGGGCTTGCTGGATAGCGACCGGGAGCTCGTCGATTGGGACCGTGTCCTTGCTTTCTGTGGCGGTTCCGATGGAACGCCCTTGCGCATCGACGGTCGTCACGTCCGTCACCCGGTGGTATTCGACGACGACTCTGCCGTTTGCGATCCAGATGTCGCCGGACAGGTGACTCTCGCGGGGCGGTGTCAGCTCCGCGACCCGTCGGCAGTAGTACGCGCGATTGATCAGGACTGGTCTACTCGTCGCGTGATCCCATGCCGTGAAGGTCGGCGAGTTGCCGGCGCCGGCGTCGCAGGCATCGGCACCCGTCGTCGTTGGGTGGGCGCTGTCGGGACGTGGACGCAGATGAAAGATCAGGGGGACGCCGTCATATAAGGCCGGTGCAGCAGGACATGCGGCGGCGGACGCGAGGGTGACGTTGATGATGTAGATGGCGTGGCGCGTGACCGTCGATCCCCCGCTCGGGTGCGTCGCGATCGCATTGCTGACGATGCTGCTGGCCGACAGATCCGTTGCGTGGTACTGAGCGACGATACGAAAGCCGCTCTGCGTGATCACGGAATCGACCGCGGTCTTGGTGACCAGGTTGGCGTAGGGAAGGGCGTCTGGCGATCCCGACGGATCGAACGTCGCGCGAGGGCAATCGCCGATCGATGACGCCGGCGTTGTCGAGGTCGTCGGGTCAGCAACCGCGACCTGCGGAGGTTGAGAGTTGTGCCATGGCGCCACGGTGACTGCGAGGATGAGACCGGCGAGTCCGATCATTGCCACGGCAACCGCGGCGAGGGTGCGCGATCGGCGGCGACGACGAAGCGCCGGTACCGGGTCTCGAGTCGGCGCGTTCGACACCATCGCAATGGACGCCCGGTCGAGGTCCGCGGCGTACTCGCGGATGCTCTGTTCAACACGGTTCATCGAGAGCCTCCATGGACGGCAGGAGTGCGCGCAGCCGGGTCATTCCTCGGTGCACGTAATTTCGCAGCGCGGCCTCGCTTACTGCCATGAGATCGGCTGCATCCCGGTACGAGTAGTCGAAGCCGTGGACGAGGAGAACCGCAGTTCGTTGCGTCGGCGGCAGTTTCCAAAGTGCATCGTGCAGTCCGGGTCTTTCCAGGTCTCGTGGCTCACTCTCTCGCTCCACGAGGGCCGGTGCGCGCCGCACGCGATGGCGCCGAGAGCGGCTCTGCCCGACCCGAAACAGGTAGCCGGCGGGATTGGCCATCACCCGGATCCGATTCCAATGAGACCACGCGTACTCGAGCGCGTCCTGATACGCCTCGACACCCACTTCGAGGCCATACCGACCTACCAGCGCTCGTCGGATTCCGGGCCCACGCTTGATCGCGAACGCTTCGAACTCGTCAAGGTGGGCCACATCGGGCAGGCCATCGTCCACCACAACCAGTAAAGCCCGAAGCGGACGGATTCCTCTCGGAGCTCCGAACTCCCGCGACCACCACCTGCAGAGTCGAGAGCGGGGCCGTTCAGCCGATGGCGCAGAAGGCCGACACGCACTCGTCGGGAATGCCGGCGGCGGCGGTCTCAACGATCGGAGCGCAGCTCGATGCCCGACACTTCGCTGCAGTACGGCGGCGTAGGTCGACGAAGCTCGAGCGCCACGCCGCCATCTTCACGAGGCTTTGGTTCTCACGGGTCGGAGTCTCGACCTGATCGGGTGATCGGCCGCGTGCGCCATGGCGCGTCCATGGCACATGCGCGCGGGTCCGTCGCCCTTCGCGCCCGTTCGCCACTGTCGTCGTAGCGCGCTGACCTGCCGACTCGCGTCCGTGCTCATCCGTCGTCGTGCGGCGGCCAGCCTTTGTAATCAGCAGGTCGTCGGTTCGATCCCGACACCCGGCTCTCGTGAATACGCAGGTCACGCGGTCCGAGAGCCCCGATCGGTGTGGTTCAGTCCAGGCCGAGGACGGTCGCAAGTGCCTCGTCGACGGCCCACATTTCTTCGACCGCAAGATGCCCGACTCGCCGTCCCAGACGTTGAGCGTCCACGGCCCCGACCTGTTCGGCCAACACCCGCGTGCGCACGCCGACGACCACGACCTCGGGCCGGAACGACGCCTGCCGCGCGCTGCGCGATGTGGGCGCGACGAGCACGACGGATCGCGGCAGAAACTCGTCGGCCTGCACAATCACGCCGTAGCGTTCACCGCGCTGTTCGTGTCCTGTGCCTTTGGGAACTCGAAACCGGTACACGTCACCGCGGTGCACGCACCGACTCCATCAGCGCCGCGATCGACAACATCTCCTGACGGTCAGCCTCGTCGGCCTCGAGGGCCTCGACTTCCGCAGCAAGTTCCTTGGAGCGGCGCAGTCGAGTGGCCGACGCGAGCAGGGACGAGCGGATCGCCTCGGACGGGCTGAGTCCGGATGCTTCGAGCAGCCGCAACGCCCGTTCGGCATCGTCGTCGAGTCGGACCGAGATCGCTTTGCTCATCGCCGCCAGTATGACAGATCGTCATACGATGAGCAAGAGCGCGCTCTGGGACGGTTCTGCCGAGGCGCAGTTACGCGACCCGGAGCGACTGATCGCGGGCTTATGCCTCGCCCGGTTCGTCTACAACGTCGTCGCCCTCGTGGCCACCTGGGCGCGACACGAATGGGCGTTATCGCTGGTGTACGCGGCGCTCACAGCGGTCGTACCTGTTCTCGTGTACGTCCGGGTCGCTGCGCCGCCGCGACCCGATAGCGGTGGACCGTCTGAGGGAACGCCATGACTGCCGCTATGCGCTCGCCGACGGGCGCGTGATCGGGCATCACGCGTGCGTGGCAGACAGGAAGGCGATCGCCGAGCTGACCTTCCGTAGGCGTGCCCTCGCCAGGGAAGGGAAGGCTCTTATTCTCCGCCGTATCGCACCGGTCAACCCATCGAAGACGAAGTGAAACGGCTCTTCGACCAGACCGAACAGATTGACGCCGACCTATTAGCGCACCGATCTGCCGCTCATGCGCCGGTCGACGTGGTGAGGTCGAGGCAAGCTGGTTCCGATGGAAGTGACAATCGTCCCGGGGAGCCATCGACCGAACGAAGTTGACCGTTTGCTGCGCGATCTTCCCGAGTGGTTCGGAATCGAGCAGTCGATCTTGAACTACGTCGAGGCCGCTTGCACGCTCCCGAGCACCTTCGCGCTTCGAGATGATGAAGTCGTCGGCGTATGCGTCGTGCGGCATCACACCTCGGTCGCCGCCGAGATCGAGCTTCTTGCGGTGAAGCGAACGCTGCATCGGCAGGGCATTGGTCGACGCTTGGTTCAGACCGTCGAATCCGGGCTGCGCGAGAGCGGCGTCCTGTTGCTCCAGGTGAAGACCTTCGGCCCGTCCGGGATGTCGGATGAGTACGAGCGCACTCGGGCGTTCTACGACTCGATTGGCTTCCTCCCGCTCGAAGAGCGCACGGACATCTGGGGGGCCGACAACCCCTGCCTCATCTCCGTCAAGCCACTGTCATGAGCTGACGGGGAGAGCTCCTCGATGGCGCGTCCATGGCACAGGCGCGGCGTGTCTGTTGCCATTCGCATCCGTTCGCCGCTATCGAGGCGGCGCGCTCGACCTGCGGGTTCGCGTCCGTGCTAATCCGTGGTCATGCGCAGGAAAGCCTTCGTAATCAGCAGGTCGTCAGTTCGATCCCGACACCCGGCT
Source organism: uncultured Actinomycetes bacterium (assembly GCA_963761055.1). Lineage (GTDB taxonomy): Bacteria > Actinomycetota > Acidimicrobiia > IMCC26256 > PALSA-610 > PALSA-610. The sequence goes on from CAVXFO010000006.1 coordinate 253,854, forward strand.
CTCGTGCCGAGCGATCGATCCGACTTCATCCGGTCTCTGCCGAAGGCAGAGCTGCACGTACACCTCGAAGGCTGCCTCGAAGCCGAGATGCTGTTCGGGCTAGCCGTTCGCAACGACGTGGCGATCCCGTGGGCGTCGGCGGATGCACTGCGTGATGCGTACACGTTCTCCGACCTGGCCTCGTTTCTCCGCCTCTACTTCGAGGGCTGTCGGGTGATGGTGCACGAACAGGACTTCTACGACGTAACGCGCGCGGTACCTTGCGCGCGCGCACGTCGACGGCGTCGTGCGCGGCGGAGATCTTCCTCGGACCGCAAAGCTTCACCGAGCGCGGGATCGCGATGACTGACATCCTCGGCGGGACGCTGCGCGCAATGGCCGACGCGGAGGCCGCCGACGGCATCAGCGGTGCGCTCCTCGTCAGCGCTCACCGTCATCGCGACGAAGCCGACGCCTTCCGGCAGCTCGACGAGGTGCTTCCGTTCGGCGACCGCATCGCCGGCTTCGGCCTGGGCGGAGCCGAACTGGGGAACCCGCCGTCGAAGTTCGCCCGGTACTTCGAGGAGCTGCGCCGGCTCGGCTTCCCGACCGCGGCCCACGCCGGTGAGGAAGGCCCCGCCGACTACGTCCGCGAGGCGGTCGATGTGCTGCACGTCGATCGGGTCGACCACGGACTCGCAGTGCTCGACGACCCCACGCTGGTAAGGGAGCTGGCCGAGAGGCGGCTCCCGTTCACGGTCTGCCCGCTGTCCAACGTGAAGCTCAACGTCGCGTGCGAACCTTACGGTCTCACCCGCTCCCGGCCATGCTGGACGTGGGACTGAACGTCACGATCAACTCCGACGATCCCGCCTATTTCGACGGGTACGTCGGCGACAACTACCTGCAATGTGACCAGGCCTTCGGCCTCGGGCGAGACGTCCTGGCCTCGCTGGCCACGAACAGTATCGAGGCGTCGTTCCTGCCCCCGGCGACCAAGGCGCCGCTCGTTGCCCGTATCGGTGAGATGACGGCTCCCGGCGCCTGAATCCCAAGCTCGTGCTGCGCGGCATCGAAATCGAAGTTGCGGCGGTGAGTTCGCGCGCGCACGTGATCGTGCGCATCTCGCGCGAACCGCAGCGCCGATCCGACGAAGCGAACCGCGCGCCGAGCGGGGATGCTTGTATTCGCGGCGCGAAGCGAGCAGGCTTGTGGGCCGATGAACGCAAACGAGCTCTCCGCACGTGAACGCGCGTTGATCGACTTCGAACGCGAGTGGTGGAAGATCGGTTCGCGCAAGGATGTCGGCATCCGCGCTCGCTTCGACGTGTCCGCGAGCAGCTACCGCCGCGCCCTGCAGGGACTGATCGATCGTCCGGCCGCGATGGAGTACGACTCCATGACGATCTTGCGCTTGCGCAAGCGCCGCGAGCAGGCGCGACGCGGCCGTATCGAGGGCCGCCGCGCCGATCCCAGCACCCGGTGAGCGCGAACGACACGCCGGACAGGCACAATGGTGGGATGAATCGTCCATCGGGGGGCAACGGCGACCTTGCGCGAGGCGCGAGCGCGGCCGCAGCGAAGGGCGCGGCCCTGATCGGCTTGGCCGTGATCGTCGGCGTGTTCCTGCTCCAGCGTGTCGATACGAGCAACGCCGGCTCGTCGCCTTCCACTACGCCGGTGAACGCGGCCCGCACGACGACCACGACGCGGAAGTCCTCGACGTCGTCACCGTCGACCACTGCGACGACTCAGCCCTCGACCCCGGTGAAGACCCCCGATCAGCTGAAGGTGCTGGTGTTGAACGGCGGGGCCCCAACCGGTTCCGCCGCCCACGTGCGCACGGCATTGCAACAGGTCGGCTACACGAACCAGCCGCAGGCCAGCACGTGGTCGGGGCGGAAGCAGACCGGCAAGACGATCCTGTGTCGATCGGGCTTGAGTCGCGAAGCCGTCGCCCTCGCGCAGCAGACGATCCTGCAAGGTGCGAAGGTGCAGCCCTTCCCCACTCCGGCGCCGCCATCGAGTGACGGTGTCGACTGCGTCGTCGTCGTCGGCGCCTGACCCGCGGTCGCGCGCGAGGAATTCAGGCCGGACGTTCGCCGCGAAGCAGTCGGTCGCGCGAACGGTCCGGTGGACGCGTCGATCACGGTCCACGCCATCGCGAGTGCCCCCTCGGCGACGGCCCGATCCGCTGACGGGTTGATCGCGGCCGCGGTGAACTCGGGCTGATGGTTGACCGCGCCGCCGGTTTCGATCGCGAGGCACGGATGGATCGAGGGGAGCGCCAGCGACACGTTGCCCATGTCGGTCGAGAACGTGGCCGCGCCGTCCTCGGAGTCGGGCCGGCCGATCGTGCCCGCGTTCGCACGGAAGAGCTCGGCGAAGTCGTGATCGTGCTCCATGTGCGCGTACGGCGGGCATACGTCGCTCAGTGAGAGGGTGGCGCCGGTGGCGAGGGCACCGGCCTCGAAGCAGCGCGTCACGCGTGGAGTGAGCTGCTCGAGCTCGGCCAGTGTCCGGGACCGGGCCATCCATGTGCCCTCCGTGTGCGCAGGGACGACGTTGGTCGCGTCGCCGCCGTGTGTGACGATGCCGTGCACCTGGTCGAACGGGCGGAGATGCTGGCGCAGGAGACCGATCGCGACCTGCGCGACCGTGAGCGCGTCGGCCGCGTTCACTCCGAGCTCGGGCGCGATCGCCGCGTGTGACTCGCGGCCCTCGTAGTGCACTCGCATGTGCGCGACCGCGCTCACGCGCGGGTAGAGGTCTTCGGTCGGGGTCGGGTGCACCATGAGCGCGGCGTGGACTCCGTCGAACGCGCCTCTTTCGAGCATCAGGATCTTGCCGCCGCCGCCCTCTTCGGCCGGGGTCCCGATCACCGACAGCGTGATCCCGAGATCGTCGATGAGAGGCGCGAGCGCAAGCGCCGCGCCGACCGCGCTCGATGCGATGATGTTGTGGCCGCACGCGTGCCCGATGATCGGCAGCGCGTCGTACTCGGCGCAGATCGCGATGTGCAACGGACCGTCGCCGAGTCGCGTGCTGAACGCGGTCGGCAGATCGCAGATGCCCGACTCGATGGGGAATCCGGCGTCGGAGAGCGCACCTGCGGTCCACGCGCTCGACCGCACCTCTTCGAACTTCAACTCCGGATGGGCGTGGATGCGGTGGCTGAGCGCGACGAGACGTCCGCGTGCCTCGTCGATCGTGGTCTGAGCAACAGACTTCTGAACCGAGGCTTGAGAGTCCATGCGAGTAGCGTCGCACCGTGATCGACGCCGACGCAACGGTTGCCGCGTTAACAGCGTGTTCCGAACGAACCGCGCTGCTGCTCGACTTCGACGGATCGTTGGCGCCGATCGTCGAGCGTCCGGAGGACGCTCGACCGTTGCCCAATGCGCCCGGTCTCCTCAGCCGGCTGGCGGCCAAGCTCGGGCGGGTCGCGGTCGTCAGCGGTCGTCCCGTCGGCTTCCTCGCCGCGCAGCTTCCCGTCGACGGCCTCACCTACGTGGGCCTCTACGGAATGGAGCAGTCACGCGACGGTGAGTACTCCGTCGATCAGAGGGTCGAGCCGTATCTGGCTGCGGTCGCAGCGGCGACCGCGGAGCTCCATGCCCGGCTACCCCCCGAGCTGGTCGAAGAGAAGTCGGGGATCAGTGTGACCGTGCATTGGCGTCCGGTGCCCGAACGGTGCGACGAGTTCACCGCGATCGCACGCGAGATCGCGCGCCGGCATGGGCTCGGGCACCTCGACACCCGGATGGCGATCGAGCTGCGACCGCCGATCGACGTCGACAAGGGAGTGCCGGTGCGCGGTCTCGTCGACGGCTTCGACACCGCCGCGTTCGCGGGTGACGACTACGGCGACCTGCCGGCCTTCGCGGTACTCGCGGATGCCGTCAGCGAGGGCCGACTGCAACGAGCCGTGCGCATCGGGGTGACGTCGAGTGAGGCGCCAACGGAGCTGGCGGACTCGGTTGACATCGTCGTCGACGGCCCGGACGGCCTGCTCGCGCTGTTGGTCCGCGTCGCCGACGCGCTCGGCTAGCCGGCGGCGCGGACGAGGTCGGCGAGCCAGTCGGCCGGCGTGCGGGCCGCGGCGAGTTGGCGCAGCCTGGTCGCGCGGGCCGCACGCTCGTCGAGGGGCATCGACAGTGCATCGTCGAGCGCGCCCGCGCACTGCTCGAGGTCGTACGGATGCACCCGGATCGAAGCCGTTTGCATCTCGGCCCACGAGCCCGTCTCCGGCGACAGGCACAACACTCCGTCGCGCCGGTTGAGTACCGGTCCCTCCTTGGCGACGAGGTTGAGCCCGTCGCGAATCGAGTTGACGAGAAGCACGTCGTACCGCTGCATACCTGCGACCGACCGGGCGAAGTCGTCGCGGTCGTCGAGCAGGATCGGCTGCCAGTCTGCGGTCGCCCAGCGGTCGTTGACCTTGGCCACGACCTGTTCGACCTCGTTCTCGTACGCCAGGTACTCGGCGAGACCCCGGCGGGACGGGTACACCATTGCAACAAACACCACGCGGCCGCGCAGGCCCGGACGCGCTTCGAGCAGACGATCGAAGGCCAAGAAGCCGCGCACGATGTTCTTGGACGGTTCGATGCGGTCGGTGCGGGCTATCACCAGGCGGTCGCCGACCGCGTCGGCGAGCGTGCTCGCCGCTGAGCGTGCCGCCGCGGAGACCGCAACCGCTTCCAGGGCGGCGATGTCGGGCCCGAGGCTCGCAGCGAAGGGAGTCACGACGTTCGCGCGCGTGCCCAGAGTGGCCCGCGCCGACTGACGGTAAACCTCCGCCCAACGTTTCGTGTGGAAGCCGGCCGGCCCCGACGCGAGCGCGCCGGCGAGTGCCTCACCGATGTCGGTGGGCAGGACGGAGTAGTCGTCGGGAGGGGCGAACGGCGTGTGCGTGAAGTGCACGACCCGGAGGTCGGGCCTTTGCACGCGCAGCTGCCCGGCGGTCATCGTCAGCTGGTAGTCCTGGACGAGCACGATGTCGCCCTCGGCCGCGGTCTCGACGACCGCGTCGGTGAAGCGCTGGTTGACCGCGACGAATGCCTCCCACGCGTCGCGGAAGTGCAGGTCGAAGCGGGGACGGCGGGTATGGTCGAACATCCCGTGGTGCAAGAACCACAGCACGCCGTTCGCAACGACGTCGTAGTGCATGCGATGCTGCTCGCGGTCGAGGCCGATCAGTTGCACACCGACGTCGAGGTCGCGAGTGAGGCCGGTGGCTTCGGCCGCTTCGTCGTCTCCCGACATCGCGGCCGCGATCCACGTCACGTCGGTCCTGTCGGCGAGCAGCGGCGAGAGCGCGCTGACGAGTCCGCCCGCGCCGCGTTGGGCGGTGAGGTGGCCGTCGTCGTCCCGACCGAACGAGTACGGCCCGCGATGAGAGACGACGATCACAGGTTGCTCTCCGTTACCGCAACTCGGAATAGAGACGGAGCCAGTCCTCGAGCTCGCGGGTCGAGAGGAACTGCTTGCGCACCGTCTCTCGTCCCGCGGCGCCCATCGCGGTCGCGCGCTCGGGATCGCGCAGGAGGTCGGCGGTCCGTGCCGCCGCGGTCTCGATGTCGTCGACGAGGTAGCCGTTCTCGCCATCCTCGATCTGCAGCGTGATCCCGCCACAGCGACCGCCGATGACCGGACGACCCTTCCAGAGCCCCTCGCTCACCGTCAGCCCGAAGCCTTCGCGCAGCGACTTCTGCACGACGACGTTGGCGAGGCGCTGGAACGCGTTGATCTGTACATTGCCGACCTGCTGGATGTTCGAGAGCAGGTGGACGTCTGTGTCGCCGCCCCGAGCTTCGTCGGCCAGCTCCCAGTAGTGGAAGCCTTCGGGGTCGTCGGTGGCCATCGAGCCCGCGAGGACCAACTGCGCGGTCGGGAACTCCTTTTTGACGATGCGGTACGCCTCGATGACGCCGATCGGATCCTTCCAGGGGTCGAACCGGCTCACCTGGACGATGAGCGGGTCGTTCGGACGGACGCCGTACTGCTTGACGATCTCGTGCACGAACGGGTCGGGGAGATCGAGGTTTTTCACCGACAGCGGATCGATGCACGGCGGAGCGATAACGACGCGATCCATATACAGCGAATCGGGCACGAACTGCGGCATCGTCCAGACCGAGGCGTCGTACTGCTCGACGAACGGCCGAAAGAATTCGAACACCTGCGGGTTCGCGTCGGTGAGGTCGATATGACAACGCCAGATCCACTTCGTGCTGTCGGGCGCGACCCCGTGCCCGCGGGCGTAGTCGCGGATCGCGGCGGGCTGCGGGTCGTGGATGACCACGAAGTCCCATTCGCCTTCGAGCTGCAGCGCGTTGTCGAGCACCCGTTCGAGATAGATGTGCTCCATCTGGGTCGTCCACTCGACATCGGCGCCCTGTAGCGCGTTGTGGACCGCCTTGGTCACGGCAAAGAAATCGTCGCTGCCCCGGATCACATGCCATTCCGCATCTATTCCCACGTCGCGCAGCAAAGCAACATGAGTGGCGAGGAGCTCGGCGACGCCACCGCCGTACGCTGTCGCGTTCAGATGCAAGACCCGGGCCCCGCGGAGTGGTTCGGCCAAGGCCCGGATGCGCTCGATCGTGCCGGGCTCGACGATGTCGGCATAGTCGTCGAGACACTTATCGAGAAGCGGGACGCGTTCGAGCAACTTGGGCTCCGGGGGCGACGCGGACGGCGGACAGGGGCCAATCTATTCGCTGTGACCCGTCCCTCCTGTGACCGGCAGCCCGACGAAGTGCGCATTGTGACGCCCGGCTCATGACGCGAGCAGTCGTCTGCCCCGACAAGTTCCGGGGAACGCTTCGGGCCGACGAGGTCGCGACCGCGATGGCCGCGGGCGCGCGACGCGCGGGCTTCGACGAGGTAGTCGAAGTGCCATTGGCCGACGGCGGCGAGGGCACACTCGACGCGTTGCTGGCCGCGCGCGGCGGCTCGCGGCGTACAACTCGCGTGACGGGTCCGCTCGGCGAACCGGTCGACGCGCAGTGGGGTGTGCTCACCGGGGGGACCGCGATCGTGGAGATGGCCCGGGCGAGCGGACTCGCGCTCGCCTCCGGTCACAACGATCCGTTGCGGGCAAGCACGCGCGGGACCGGCGAGTTGATCGCGGCTGTGCGCGCGCAGGGATTCCGTCGAGTCGTCATCGCGGTCGGCGGGAGCGCGACGACTGACGGCGGTCTCGCCGCACTCGAAGCGCTCGGTTGGAACCTCTCCGGCATGAAGGTCACTGTCGCTTGTGATGTCGAGACGTCGTTCGTCGACGCCGCGAGCGTGTTCGGGCCGCAGAAGGGCGCGAGTGCCGCGCAGGTGTCGTTGCTCACCCGCCGGCTCGAGATGCTCGCGGACCGTTACCGTTCGCGAACAGGTGTCGACGTGACGCAACTCGCGGGCGCGGGCGCGGCCGGCGGTCTCGCGGGAGGTCTGGCTGCGATCGGCGCGGAGCTGATGCCCGGTTTCGAGGTCGTCGCGGAAGCCGTCGGGCTCGAAGCCGCGATGGAAGGCGCCGACCTTGCGATCACCGGCGAAGGGAAGCTCGACGCGTCGAGCCTCGCGGGCAAGGTCGTCGGTGGGGTCCTCGCGTGGGCGGACGATCTCGACGTGGGGCGCGTAGCGATCGTCGCGGGGCAGGCCACCGACGCCGTGCGCGCCGCGCTGGCGGAACGGGCCGGCGTCGAGGTGTTCGCGCTCACCGACCGCGTGTGGCAGTCGAGCGAGACTTACAGCCGCGCCGCGTTGCTCGTCGAGGAGGCGGCTATCGAGGCGGCGAGAAACGTGCTCGGTATGCCGGGACCGTGATGATCGGCGGGCGCTCGCGCACTTCGACGCTGTCGGCGGTGAGCGACCCGTCCGGCGCCGGACGCAGGAGGTCGACGAACGGCGTCAGCGCGTCTGTGAGCAGCCCGCTGCGGCGCAGCGCGGTGGTCATCACGGCCAGCGCCTGCGGACCGAGGTCGACGAGCGGCCGGTTGCGGTGCTCGCGCACGTCGAGGTCGACCTGCGCCAGCGCGTCGCGACCGAAGCGCTCGACCACGTCGACGAGCAGACCCAGCTCGACGCCCCAGCCTTCGACGAACGGCAGTACCTCGAGCGCGCTGCGCCTCGCCGCGTACTCGCCACCGAGCGGTTGCACTACGTCGGCGAGCTTGGGGAAGAGCAGCGAAAGCAGCGGACGGGCGACCAGTTCGGTGACCCGGCCGCCTCCGGTGGGCGCGCCCTCGAACGAGCGCGTGTAGTACGCCTTCACGAACATCGTGTCGGGCTGTGCGAGCAGGGGCGCGCACAAACGTTCGATGTACGCGCCGCGGAAGTTGTGCAGATCGGCATCGACCCAGCAGACGATGTCGCCGGCGCACGCGTACAGCGACTTCCACATCGCGTTGCCCTTGCCCGAACCCGGTCCGGTCTCGGGGAGGACCGACGTTTCGGCGACGACCCGGGCGCCGCAATCGCGGGCGATGGCCGCGGTCGCGTCCGTGGAGCCGTCGTCGAGCACGACGACCTCGGCCACGATGTCGAGGGCCACCGCCTCGGTCACGATGGCGCCGATCGTCGCGGCTTCGTTCCGTGCGGGCAGGCACACGGAAACGCCATCCGGTGCACCCGATGGCACACCCGTCGGCTCGGTGCCCGCGTCGCCGGGGTCGCCTGCTCCCATGGAGGCAGGCTACGGGAAGGTGATATTCTCGAAGTCAACGCGCTCATCGAGAGCGGCCGAGGGACAGGCCCTTTGACGCCGCGGCAACCAGCTCCGACCGGACGGCCACAAGCCCGAGGGTCTGGGCCAGGTGCCAATGCCTGACCGATGAGCAGCCAAAGAGCGCCCTCCCGTTCGAGGTCGCTCGAGGCGCTCGGAGCGCGTCGAGAGAATGGGGAACGCTCCGATGGTCCATGTGCAAGGCCTCCGCTGCCGGGAATGCGGTCGCGAGTACGACGCCGCACCGATCTTCACGTGCGAGTGGTGCTTCGGTCCGCTCGAAGTCGCGTACGACTACGACGCAATTGCCCGGTCCGTCACACGCGAGAAGATCGCAGCCGGTCCGCCGAGCCTGTGGCGGTACTCCGATCTCCTGCCGGTCGCGGCCGACAGCGCCGTCGACCTCGGTACGGGTTTCACGCCACTCGTGCGCGCCGACCGGCTCGCGGCCGAGCTGGGTCTCGGTGAGGTGTGGGTCAAGAACGACACCCGCAACCCGACGAACTCGTTCAAGGATCGCGTCGTCTGGGTCGCGCTCAGCAAGGCACTCGAGTTCGGTTTCAAAGTGTTCGCGTCCGCGTCGACGGGCAATCTCGCGAACTCCGTCGCCGCCCATGCCGCGCGTGCGGGCGTCCGCAGCTATGTGTTCGTCCCGTCCGACCTCGAGCAGGGCAAGATCGTCACGACCGCGGTCTACGGCGGCAACCTCGTTGCGATCAAGGGAAACTACGACGACGTGAACCGGCTCTGCGCCGAACTCGCCGGCATCTACGACTGGGCGTTCGTCAACGTCAACATGCGGCCCTACTACGCCGAGGGCTCGAAGACGCTCGCGTTCGAGACGGCGGAGCAACTCGGTTGGACCGTGCCCGACCATGTCGTGGTGCCGGTCGCGAGCGGATCACTGCTCACCAAGATCCGCAAGGGTTTCGACGAGCTCTTCAAAGTCGGGCTGCTCGACGAGGAGCCGAACGTGCGCGTCTCCGGCGCGCAGGCGCGCGGGTGCTCACCGGTCGCGGAGGCGTTCATCGAAAAGGCCGACACGATCCGTCCCGTCAAGCCCGAGACGATTGCCAAGTCGCTGGCGATCGGCAATCCGGCCGACGGCTATTTCGCGCTCGACGTCGTTCGCTCCACCGGCGGTGGTTTCGGCTCGGTGACCGACGAGGAGATCGTCGATGGGATGCGCCTGCTCGCGCGCACCGAGGGGATCTTCGCGGAGACCGCGGGCGGTGTCACCGTCGCGACGCTGAAGAACCTTGCGGCCGACGGCGTCATCCGTCCCGACGAGCGCGTCGTCGTCTACATCACGGGCCACGGACTGAAGACACTCGAAGCGGTTGCGGGCGAATGTGGTCCGACCGCGACGATCGCGGCAACACTCGACGCCTTCCACGAGGCGTTCGACATCGAGGAGTCGTAGCACCATGAGCGTCACGGTTCGTATCCCCACGCAGCTGCGCAGCCTCTCCGCGAACGCGGCCGAGGTTCAGGTCGACGCGGCGACGGTGGCTGAGGCGTTGAAGGCCTTGGAGAGCGCGTACCCGGGCTTCGCCGAGCGCCTGTTCGACGAGACCGGCGGACTGCGCCGGTTCGTGAACGTGTTCCTCGCCGACGAGGACATTCGCTTCCTCCAGGGCATCGACTCGCCGGTGACCGACGGTCAGACGCTCAGTATCGTTCCCGCCGTCGCCGGCGGCTGAGAGGCGGGAGACGTGGGCGCGTGTCCCACGATCGAGACGGCGCGGCTGGTTCTGCGCCCGTTCCGCGAGACGGATCTCGCCGCGTATACCGCGGTGCTACGGACGGCCGAAGTGCGCGCGTCGCTGCATCTCGCCGACGACGTCGGTGCCGAACAAGCGTGGATCGGCATGGCGCAGTGGCTCGGGCAGTGGGAGCTGCGCGGCACCGGCCAGTGGGTGCTCGAGGAACGATCGACGGGCGACTTCGTCGGGCGGGCGGGAATGCACCTCCCGGAACGTCCGGGATGGCCGGGCATCGAGATCGGGTGGGCGTTGCACCCCGACCACTGGGGCAAGGGCTACGCGACCGAAGCCGGAGCCGCGTCGGTCGACTACGCATTCGCGCATCACGCCGTCGACGCGATCTACAGCGTGATACTCCACGAGAATGTCGCATCGCAGGCTGTGGCGCGCCGGCTCGGCTTCACCCCGTGGGAAGAACGCGTGCTCTCCCACTTCCCGTCGATGCCCCACGTCATCTGGCGCCTCCGCCGCGCCGACGCGTAACGGTTGGTGGAGTCTCAGCGGGAGGAGACGTAGAGCGATTCGGCGACGCGGGAGGGGACGCGGTGCTCTCCGGTGTCGGTGGTGACGACCACGCCGTCGTCGTCGGAGCGCGTAACGGTCGCGTCGGATCCGGGAATGAGGTGCGCGCCGGCGATGAGCACGAGTGCTTCGTCGGACATCTCGAGTCGCTCGCTGACGCGCTCGACGGTGATCGGACCGACTGCCGCGTCGGCCAGCGCGACGGTGGGCGTCGCCGACTGCGAACGGTTCGTGCCGGGGATCGGGTTGCCGTGCGGGCAGGTGGCGGGATCGCCGAGCAGTTGCACGAGCTTCTCTTCGACGTCGGCCGAGATCGCGTGCTCCCAGCGTGCCGCTTCGGCGTGCACCTTCTCCCATTCGAGCCCGATGACGTCGACGAGGAGGCGTTCGGCGAGGCGATGACGCCGGACGATCGTGGTGGCGAGGCCCCGGCCCTTGGTGGTGAGGCGCAACCGGCGGTCGCCTTCGAGCTCGACCCAGCCGCCGTCGACGAGGCGTGCCACCGTTTCGGACACCGCGGCGGCCGACAGGCCCAGGCGTTCCACGAGCCGGGCCCGCATCGGGACCACGCCCTCCTCCTCGAGTGAGAGGATGGTCTCGAGGTACTCCTCGGTCGTGTCGTGCAGCTCGGCCACGAGCGCAGGTTACGGGCACCGCGAGCCGCCGTGGGCGCTGCCGGGCCCGATTCCCGGCTTGCACTCGCGGGCGTCGAGTGCCAACATGGGTTGGCACTCGGCTATCCTGAGTGCCAATCATCCGCCCGTTCCACGCAGCCGAATGCCGGCTGCCCCAGGGGGTTCTTTAATGGCCAAGCAGATCGCCTACGACGAGCAAGCCCGCCGGGCGCTCGAGGCGGGCATGAACAAGCTCGCCGACGCAGTCCGCGTCACCCTCGGCCCGCGTGGCCGCAACGTGGTCCTCGAAAAGAAGTGGGGCGCTCCCACGATCACGAACGACGGCGTCTCGATCGCCAAGGAGATCGACCTCGAAGACCCCTTCGAGAAGATCGGCGCCGAGCTCGTCAAGGAAGTCGCCAAGAAGACCGACGACGTCGCCGGTGACGGCACCACCACCGCCACCGTGCTCGCGTGGGCAATGGTCCGTGAGGGCCTGCGCAACGTGGCCGCCGGTGCGAACCCGATGGTGTTGAAGGGCGGCATCCAGCAGGCCGTCGCCGCCGCCGTCGAGTCGATCAAGGCTCAGTCGAAGAAGGTCGACACCGACCCCGCCGCCATCGCCAATGTCGCTGCCATCTCGGCTGCCGACAAGGAGATCGGCTCGATGATCGCCGAGGCGCTCGAGAAGGTCGGCAAGGACGGCGTCATCACCGTCGAGGAGAGCCAGACCTTCGGGATGGAGCTCGACCTCGTCGAGGGCATGCGCTTCGACAAGGGCTACATCTCGCCCTACTTCGTCACCGACCCCGACCGCATGGAAGCCGTCCTCGACGACGCGCTCCTGCTGTTCGTGTCGTCGAAGATCAGTGCGGTCAAGGACCTCCTGCCCGTGCTCGAGAAGGTCATGCAGTCGGGCAAGCCGCTTGCGATCATCTGCGAGGACGTCGAGGGCGAGGCGCTCGCCACGCTCGTCGTCAACAAGATCCGGGGCACGTTCAAGTCGGTCGCCATCAAGGCCCCCGGCTTCGGCGAGCGCCGCAAGGCGATGCTCCAGGACATGGCGATCCTCACCGGCGGCCAGGTGGTCTCCGAGGAGATCGGCCTGAAGCTCGAGAGCATCGGCCTCGAGCTGCTCGGTAAGGCGCGCAAGATCGTCGTCACCAAGGACGAGACCACGATCGTCGAGGGTTCGGGTGCCAAGGGTGACGTCCAGGGGCGCATCCAGCAGATCCGCAACGAGATCGACAACACCGATTCCGACTACGACCGGGAGAAGCTCCAGGAGCGTCTCGCCAAGTTGTCCGGCGGTGTGGCGATCATCAAGGTCGGAGCGGCCACCGAGGTCGAGCTCAAAGAGAAGAAGCACCGCATCGAAGACGCGGTGCAGACCACCAAGGCAGCCGTCGAAGAGGGCGTCGTGCCCGGTGGCGGTGTGGCGCTCGTTCGGGCCCAGGCCAAGGTGCTCGAGCTCGCGGCCACCCTCGAAGGCGACGTTGCGACCGGAGCCAAGTTGGTCGCTCGTGCCCTCGAAGAGCCGTTGAAGCAGATTGCGGTCAACGCCGGCATGGAGGGCGGTGTGATCGTCGAGAAGGTGAAGAACCTGAAAGGCGCCAACGGCCTCAACGCGGCGACCGGTGAGTACGAGGACCTCGTGAAGGCCGGCGTCATCGACGCCGCCAAGGTGACCCGCTCGGCGCTGCAGAACGCAGCCTCGATCGCGGCGCTGTTCCTCACCACCGAAGCCGTCGTGGCCGACAAGCCCGAAGAGAAGGGCGCCGGCGGCATGCCCGGCGGGATGCCCGGCGGCGGCATGGGAGACATGGACTTCTAAGTCCTCTCACCTTCGGTTCACGCGATTCGCGGGGCGCCCTTCGGGGCGCCCCGTTCGCGTTTTCAAGGAGCTTCGGCCAGGTTTCCCCTGGTCACGGCGGTGTCCGGTCACGCTCAGTGGTGGATTGCGGCTTCCCCGCCGATACGATCTGCGTCGGCCCTTCGGGGCTCAGGATTCGGGGGCCACGGAAGGGGCAAGGATGTCCGGGTGCAGAGCGACGCGTTCGCGCGCGACCGCCGCGCTCGCATTCGCGCTCGTGCTCGGTGGGCTCGCGGGGTGCGGCGGGGGCAAGGACTTCGCCCGATCCGGAACGGTCGGCGCACCGGACCGAACCGAGACCTTGCCGACGGTCGGCACGACCACCGTTGCGCCGAGGAAGGACCCCGTGTTGCGGTCGATCGTCCGCGGCGCGGTCGCCCGGACCGCCACCGGGCGTACGGCCCGGAGCTCGATCTCGGTGACGGTGACGGGCATCGGGGACCGCACGTTCGGCACCGGCACGTTCGACGTCGCGGGAACGGGCGTCGTCGACCTCCGATCCGGTGACGCCAAGCTCGTGCTCAGCGTCCCCCGCTTCGACCGGATCACCGGCGGCCACACCGTCGCGCAACGCATCGTCCACGGCGTCTCGTACATCGAATCGCCGCCCGAGATTATGCTCGCCGGGGGCTTGTCGGCGTCGGTGCGATGGTTACGGCTCGACCCGCGTGCGCCACTCGGTGCGGACGCGTCCGCGCTGGCCCAGGCCCAGGTAGACCCGGCCGGGCAGCTCGCGTTCCTCGGCGCGATCTCCGACGACGTGCGTGCCGTCGGGGTCGAAGCCGTGCGAGGAGTGCCGACGAAGCACTACGTCGCGACCATCGACGTTCCCGCGCAGCTCTCGCGGTCCGCGACCGGCATCGGCGCGCGTCTCGCGTCGATCGAGGACGTGATCGGATCGGCCCGTGTCGCCGTCGACGTCTGGATCGACGGCGCGGGCCGGGCTCGGCGGGTCGTCGTCTCGATTCCGCTGTCGAACGCGACGGTGGGCATCGGCGGACCGGCGGGAAAGTCTGCGGTGATGCGGGTGCAGACCGACCTCTACGCGTTCGGCACGCCGGTCGCGGTGACGGTTCCGCCCGCGGCGCAGGTGCGCCCGTACGCGGCGTTGCATCTCCCCGCCGTCGCGGGCTGACACCCGTCCGGGTTGGCAACTCGAGGGCCGGCCGCAACCACACCGTGTGTCTCGCCGGGGGTCTGCCCCGCGCCGTGGGCGAGGCGATCGTTGCGTCGCTCTCGAAGCACTGGTAGCCGGAACGCCTGCGCCCGCGCGAGTGCGGCCCCGTCGATCCGTCGGCGAGGTGACCTGCGGGTACGCTCGGCGTCGTGGAAAGCGTGATTCCGTCGGTCGGTTGGGGTGTTCTGCACCTGTTCTATCGAGTCGACCGCGAACGAGCGGAGCGCGATCCGGGCGCCGGGAAGCACATCCGCGATGCGTTCGCGGCGCTCGAAGCCGACGGTCATCAGGCGCTGGCCGTCGCCGTTCTCGGGCACAAGGCCGACCTCGGTGTCATCGCGCTCGGTCCCGATCTCGCGCGGCTGCAGCGATTCCAGACCGAACTGCTCGCGGCACCACTCGTGCCCGTGTACTCCTACGTGTCGCTCACCGAGCAGTCGGAGTACGGCGCCACCGAGGAGGAGGAGCGTGAACGCCTGGCGCGCGAGGAAGGCTTCGTCGGCGACGAGCTCGAAGCGCGTCTCGAGGTGTGGCGCGATCGCATCGCGCACTATCGCGAGAATCGGGTGCACCCGCGCCTGCCTCTGAAGCAGAGCTGTTGCTTCTATCCGATGTCGAAACGTCGCGCCGAGGGTGCGAACTGGTATGAGTTGCCGTTCGAGGCGCGCAAGGACCTCATGGCGGGCCACGCGCGCGTCGGCCGCACGTACGCGGGCCGCGTGCTCCAGCTGATCACCGGCTCTACCGGCATCGACGACTGGGAGTGGGGCGTCACCCTGCTCGCCGACGACCCGGCGGCGCTCAAGGAGATCGTCTACGAGATGCGTTTCGATCCGGTGTCGGCGCGCTACGCCGAGTTCGGCCCGTTCTTCACCGGCCTCGTGCTCGACCCGGCCGAGGCGTGCGCGCGGGTCGGCCTCGGGGAGGGCGACCGCACATGACGCAGTCGACGACGTCGCCTCCGGTCAGGCTGTTCGTGTCGATCCCCGAGGATCTCGTCGAGCGCCCGATGATCTACGAGATGATCAAGCAGTTCGACGTGATCCCGAGTATCCGGCGGGCCAACGTCGAGGCCCACACGGCGTGGGTCATCCTCGAGCTCTCCGGGCCGATCGACGCGCGGGATCAGGCAATCGAGTGGCTCGCTGGCATCGGGTGCACGGTCAACCGGATGGAAGGCGACGTCGTCGCCGGTTGAGATCGTCCCGCCGTCACCGACGCGGGTCAGGGCGGGACCATCTCCCACATCGGGAACGACACGTACTCGACGCCGTCACGCGTCTCCGTCCGTCCCGCGAGCCGGAACTTCCCGACGCACGCGTTCGCGGCGGCGAAGCCGAGGATGCGCTTGAAGTCGGCGACCGATACGAGGAGCGGTCCGTCGGCGTCGCCCTCGCGGAAGAGGGCGTCGACCTCCAAGACCGGATGGGCCGGGTCCGCGGGGTCGACGCAGACGCAGTGGTAGACGACCCGCTCGAAGACCGACACTGCCCGCAGCCGCACGCGACGATGTTGGCCGATGCCGACCACCGATGACGAGCGCGCCGAGGCCGAAGGGCTGGCGCTCATGGCCGACGGTGCAACGCGGCTCCTCGACGGCGTCGTCCGGCTGGGCCCGGCCTGGGTGGTGCGGATCGTGACGAACCTCGTCGACGCGTGGGGAGGCCTCGACGCCCCCGCCCGCGCCGGGGCCGTCGCCGCGGCGACTCGGGCGGGCGGCACGGCGACCGCCCGGGTGGAACAGGAGCTACGCGGGCTGTTCGCTCTCGACCCCGCGGCCCAGAGGGCGACGCCGCTCGAGATCATCCGCTCGCTGCGCCGCGAGGCAGCCGAGGTGCTGGCCGCGGCCGGCATCCCGGAGGTCGTGCGCGACCCGTTCGAGACCCGCGCGTTCCCGGACGACGTCTACGGGATCGTGTTGAGGTCGCCGGTCGAGCTCGGTGACGACGAGCTCGGCGGCGCGCTCCTCGGGTGGGGTATGGGCAAGGCGAAGGTGCTGCGGGCCCGCGCTCGGCGCTGAACCCGTGTCCCGGTGCCGCACGGGGTGAAACAGAGCTGTAACAATCGGGCATCGGCGGGGAAACCAGTCCCTGTCAGGCTGAGGCCTAGTCACGGGAGTGGCGGAGAATTGACTATCAATTCGGGCGACACCGCGTGGGTGCTCGTTGCGGCCGTGCTCGTCATGTTCATGACGCCCGGTCTCGCGTTCTTCTACGCCGGGATGGTGCGGGCCCGGAACGTGTTGACGATGCTCATGCAGAACTTCTTCTGCCTCGGTCTCGTCAGCGTGCTCTGGGCGATGGTCGTGTATTCGATCGCCTTCGGTGGGACGAACAGATGGATCGGGAATCTCGACTTCGCATGGCTGGGACACTTCGACACCGCACCGCATGGGCTCGCGCTGACGATCCCGCCGGGTTTGTACATGTCGTACCAGTTGATGTTTGCCGTGATCACGCCCGCACTGATCACCGGAGCGATCGCCGATCGGGTGCGGTTCGGCGCATGGGCCTGCTTCGTCGGTGTCTGGGTCGTCGTCGTCTATGCACCCGTCGCGGACTGGGTGTTCGCGCCCGCGGGCTGGCTTGCGCGACGCGGTGCCCTCGACTTCGCGGGCGGGACCGTTGTCCATGTCAACGCAGGTATCGCGGCCCTGGCCGTCCTGCTCGTGGTCGGGCGCAGGCGCGGTTGGCCGCGCACACCGATGCCGCCGCATTCGCTGCCCCTCACACTGATCGGAACCGGCATCCTCTGGTTCGGATGGTTCGGCTTCAATGCGGGGTCGGCGCTGCGCGCCGATGGGTTGGCGGTGCAGGCGCTGGTCAACACGCACATGGCCGCGGCGGCGGCCATGCTCGGTTGGCTGATCGCGGAACGGATCCACGCCGGCCGTCCCACGATCCTCGGCGCGGCATCAGGTGCCGTGGCGGGTCTCGTCGCGATCACTCCGTGTGCGGGATACGTCGGAGGAATGTCGCCGGTCGCCATCGGTGCGATCACGGGCGTGGTCTGCTACGGGGCCGTGAACCTCAAGTTCAAGCTGCTCTTCGACGACGCGCTGGACGTAGTCGGTGTGCATCTCGTCGGCGGCATCCTCGGATCGCTCCTCCTCGGGCTGTTCGCCGACAAGGCGGTCAACTCGGCGGGCCGCAACGGCGCGTTCGTGCACGGAGGAGGATTCGGCCTTCTCGGAGATCAGTTCGTCGCGGTCGCGGTGACGCTGGTGTACTCCTTCGTGATGACCTTCGCCATTGCGTGGGTCATCGACAAGGTGCTTCCGCTCGGCATGAGGGTCGACGAGGAGTCGGAGGACGTCGGACTCGATCTGCGGGAGCATTCCGAGGTTGCCTATTCGTTCGCGGAACGTTGACGGCACGAGCAAGGAGCGATGCGTGAAGCTTGTCGTTGCGATCGTCAAGCCGTTCAAGGTCGACGATGTGAAGTTGGCCGTCCAGGAGTTCGGCGTGCAGGGCCTCACGATGACCGAGGTGCAGGGTTTCGGCCGCCAGCGCGGGCACACCGAGGTCTACCGGGGCGCGGAGTATGTCATCGACTTCGTTCCCAAGGTGAAGATCGAGATCCTCGTCGACGACGAAGACGCCTCCGTCGTCGTGGAGACGATCACGCGCGCGCGCGGACCGGCAAGATCGGTGATGGCAAGGTCTGGATACTCCCCGTCGACGGCGCGGTTCGCATCCGAACGGGAGAAGCAGGCACTGACGCGCTCTGACCCGGAACCCGAGTCGATCTCCGCCCGGCTCCGCGACCGGCGGTCCGTACTGCTCGTGGAGCCGTCTCTGCGCGGGCGTGCGTTCGGATCGGCGTTGAGCGACGCGGTCGACGACGCGCTCGTCGAGGCGTTCGGTGGGCTCGGCGCGTGCGGCGACGTCGCGCTCGTCGCGTTGGGTTCGTACGCCCGCCGGGAGCTGTGCCCCGGCTCCGACATCGACGTGTTGCTCGTGCACGATCTCAAGGGCCGGCGCGCCGCCGACACGGTACGCAAGCTGACCGAGCAACTGTGGTACCCGCTGTGGGACGCGGGGTTCGTCACGGGCCACGGTGCGCGCACCGTGAAGGAGTCGATCGCGCTCGCGGACAAGGATCTCGACGCGCTCACAGCGCTGCTCGAGATCCGGCCGGTCGCGGGCCCGGGCGACCTTGCGGCGCAGCTGGAACGCCGCGCACGCGAGCTCGCGGTGCGGCGCGCCGGGCGCGTCCTGCCCGTACTCGCCGCGGCCGTAGAGCTCCGTCGGCAGCGGCCGGGAGCGGTCGCGGAGATGCTCGAACCCGACCTGAAGGAGGGCGGCGGCGGCCTGCGCGACGTCCAGTCGTTGAGGTGGGGCGGATGGGCGCTCGGTGCGCCGGGCGGGACCGCCGCGCTGGTCGAGCGCGACTTCCTCGCTCCTGCCGACCTGAGCAGGGTCGAGTCGGGCCGTGAGCTCCTCCTCGACATCCGGGTCGCGCTGCAACGCGTTACGGGTTCACACTCCGACCGGCTCGCGCTACAGGAGCATGACGCGGTCGCGGCCGACCTCGGCTTCGCCTCCGCCGACGCGTTGGTGCACGACCTCGCGCGCGCGGCCAGGGAGATCGCGTGGATCACGGCCGACGTATGGTCGCGGATCCGCGACAGCCTCGACTCGTCGCGTGTGAAGGGCGCGGCCACGGAGGAAGCCCTGGCGCGCGGCGTGTGGCTGCGTCGCGGCCGCGTGCACATCGACACCGAGCCTGATGGTTCGGTAACCCCTTTGCGCATGCTCGAGGCGTCGTGCGCGGCCGCCGAGCACGCTGTCCCGTTCGACCGGACGTCGTTGACGCGCCTGCAGGCGACGGGCGCGCCGACGTGGGACGTGTGGCAGCGTGCCGGATTCGTGCGGCTGCTGCGTTCGGGTGCCGACGCGGTGCCCGTGTTCGAGGCGCTCGACCACGAAGGCGTGCTCGCGCGCTTGCTCCCCGAATGGGAGCACGTTCGTTCGCTGCCGCAGCGGAACGCGTACCACCGCTTCACCGTCGATCGGCACCTACTCGAGGCGGTCGCGCAGTGCGCGCGGCTGCTCGACGCGGGCGAGGCGCGTCTCCCTCCCGGCCGTCAGCCGGAGGTCGATGCGGTTGTGGCCCGCGCGTGCCGGCGCCCGGAGCTGCTGCTGCTCGGCGCCCTGCTGCACGACATCGCCAAGGGTGGGCCCGGTGATCATTCGGAGCTCGGAGAACAGAGCGCCGAGCGGATCGTGCGGCGGATGGGCTTCGACAGCGAGGCGCGCGAGATCTTGCCGTGGCTCGTGCGCAACCACCTCCTCATGGCCGAGGTCGCGACCCGGCGCGATCTCTCGGACGCGTCGGTGGCCGACAACGTCGCGGCCGAGTGCGCGGGCGACGCGGAGCGCCTGCGCCTGCTGTACCTGCTCACCGTCGGCGACTCCAAGGCGACCGGACCCGCGGCGTGGAACCCGTCGAAGGCGGCACTCGTGCGCGACCTCTTCGTGAAGGCCGCGGTCGCGATCGAGCGCGGCGCGGCGAAAGTCGTTGCTACCGACCGGCGCGCGGCCCTGCGCGAACGCCTCGGCGACGACCGGTCCGAAACGTTCCTCGACCGGCTACCCGAACAATACGTACTCGCGTTCGACGTCGACACCATGTGCATGCACGAGGAGCTGCTCGCCGACTCGCCGACCGTCCGCTGCAAGGTTCTCGCGGGCGGGCACGTCGCGGTCACGGCTGTCGCGGGCGACCGGCCCGGGCTGCTCGAGATGCTGGCCGGCGCGCTCACGGTGTCGGGGCTCGACGTGCTCGAGGCCAGCCTGTTCGGCACGACCGACGGCCTCGCGCTCGACGTGTTCCGCGGTGCCGACCCGTTCGGCCGCGTGGCGGACGACGACGGTGAGCGGGTCGCGCGCACGATCGAGAGTGCGCTCGCGGGTGAGCTCGACCTGTCGGCACGCGTCGAGGAACGGCGTCGTGCGTACGCGCCGATCGTGAAGCAGGCGCCGCCCGAGGTGCGCGTCGACGTGCGCGCCGACGAGTCCGAGACCGACACCGTGGTCGAGGTGCACGCCGACGACGACATCGGGTTGCTGTATCGCCTGGCGTCAGTGTTCACCGAGATGTCACTCGACGTCCGTATCGCGAAGGTCGCGACGCTGGGCAAGCGCGTCGTCGACGTGTTCTACGTACGGGATGCCGACGCGCGCAAGATCGACGACACTGCGACCATTGCACGCTTGCGCACGCTGCTCGTCGACCGCATTACTGGCTAGGGTCACGGCGATGAACGCCGACGATTTTGCCGACCCTGCGACCGACATGCTGCGGTGGGCCGAGACGTTTTCCGGTATCGCGCGCACCGGGCTCGGCTTTACGCAGAGCCTCTACGAGCGCGAGCGGTTCGAGGAAGTGCTCAAGGTCGGCCTCCGACATCCGCGCCGCCGCGATCGACGAAGCCGAGTCCGAGGTCTTGTTCGATGAGTGGTTGAGCACCGTCGGCGAAGGAGTCGCGGGCTACGTCACGCCCAAGGTCGCGGTCGCGGCGGTGGTCGGCAACGACGCGGGCGAGATCCTGCTGACGCAACGGGCCGACTCCGGCTGGTGGCTCTACCCGGTCGGCTGGGCCGACGTCGGCTATTCCCCGTCGGAGATCGCGATGAAGGAGGTGCTTGGAAGAGACCGGGATCGAGTGCGAGCCCGTGTCGATTGATCGCGGTGCTCGACGGTCTGCGCCTCGGTTTCGCGCGCGTGCCGATGTACTCGATCGTCTTCCACTGCCGGTTGACCGGCGGCGAGTTGAAGGGACATCCGCTCGAGACCGAGCGCGGTCGGTTTCTTCGCCGCGCGACGCGATGCCGCAACCGCTCGCGGGTGCACACCGTTGGCTCGATCTCGCGTTCCGGGCGATCGACGGCGAAACGGTCGAGACGTGGTATGACCCGCCCCGCAACCCGATCTGGCGGGGCGAGGCCTGACGCTCGTCACGACGTGAGCTGGTCGACGAGCAGCGCGACGATCGACACCGTGCCGTTCGCCCGCTCCCACGCGTCGCCGATCGCCTGGTGGTCGACGAGGCCCGACCGGGCGGGCGCGAGCGCGATGGCCGCGGTCACGATGCCCACGAGCCGGGCCGGCTCGACCTCGTCGCCGTAGGCGGGGAAGACCTCCAGCCCGTCCCAGAGTGCGGAGAGCGGGCGCACTTCCGTGCCCAGGCGCAACGCCTGCGGATCGACGCCCTGCGAGAGCTGACCGACAACGGTCTCCCAGACGTCGTAGTGCGAAAAGCCCGCCGGGAGCCGGTAGCCGGCGACGGGATGCATCCGGAACTCGAGCACGAGCGCGTCGGTGTCGGCGACGCCGTCCTCGGGTTCGTCGCCCACGAGCCAGGTCTGCGAGCCGTTCACATAGCTGTCGACGGGCGGTCCGAGGTGCTCGTCGAGGGCGAGCACCAACTCGGGTGAAAGGTTCCATACCGCGGTCGGGACGAGATCCACCCCGTAGACCGTAGCGACCGTGCGCTCTACGATCGGCCCGAGATGACTCATTACGACCGTCTCTCGTCCCTCGATACGAGCTTCCTGCACCTTGAACGCCCCGAGTATCCAATGCACGTCGGAGCGGTCAGCGTGCTCGAAGGCGCACCGTTCTTCGATGCCGACGGGCGGTTCCGGATCTCCGAGGTACGCGAGCTCGTGTTCTCGCGCCTGCCGCTCATGCCGAGGTTTCGGCGCCGGCTGATGTCGGTGCCGTACGAGCAGGGCCGGCCGATCTGGGTCGACGACGATCGTTTCGACATCACGTACCACGTGCGCCACACCGCCCTGCCCCGGCCGGGTTCGTGGGAGCAACTCGTCGCGCTGACCACACGGATCCAAGAAGGGCTCCTCGACCGAGAGCGGCCGTTGTGGGAGATCTGGTTGGTCGAAGGCGTCGCAAACGGCAATGTGGCACTGTTGCAGAAGACGCACCACGCGCTGATCGACGGCGTGTCGGGCGTCGACGTCGCCACGTTGTTGCTCGACCTCCAGCCCAACTACGTGCCGCCGTTGGTTCCCGAGTGGACTCCCGAGCCGCGCACCGAGTGCGTCGCAGCTGCTGCTCGACACGCTGCACGAGCGCGTCACCGAACCGGCCGAGATCGTGCGATCGATCCGCTCGATCTTCCGTGGCCCGCGCCGCGCGTTGGACAAGGCACGCGAGACGGCGCAATCGATGAGCACAATGGTCACGCGCGACGCGATCGCGCCGCGTACGTCCCTCAATGTTCTTACCGGTCGACACCGCCGGCTCGCGGTCGTCCGCATCCCTCTGAGCGACGTGAAGGAGATCCGGCGCGGCCTGGGCGGCACCGTGAACGATGTCGTGCTCGGCGGGGTGTCGGGCGGGCTCCGCCGCCTGCTCCTCCACCGCGCCGACGACACCGAAGACCTCCAGCTCCGTGTGTTGTGCCCGGTGTCGGTGCGTTCCGACGACCAGCGCGGGTCGCTCGGCAACAAGGTCTCGGCGATGTTCGTGAACTTGCCGGTCGACAATCGGCCCGCAGTCGAACGGCTCCAGGCGATCTCGGTCCAAACCGCCGACCTCAAGGAGCGGCGTCAGGCGGTCGGCGCGGAGATGCTGCTGGGCATGACCGAGTACGTCGCCCCGACGCTCATGAGCCTCGCGGCGCGTGTCGTGCACCGCCAGCCGTTCTTCAACCTGATCGTCACCAACGTTCCCGGCCCGCAGCAGCCCCTCTATCTGATGGGCGCGCGGCTCCTGGAGGCGTTCCCGATCGTGCCGCTGACGCGCAACCTGTCGGTGGTCGTGGGGATCTTGTCGTACGACGGGATGCTGCACTTCGGCTTGTGGGGAGACCGCGACGCCGCGGCCGACATCGAGGTGCTGGGGAGCGGGATCGAAGACGCCTTTACCGAGCTGCTGAAGCTCGCTCAGGAACAGGGGGGATCGTGAGCCCGATCTCGGAGCGCAGGGTCTGGGAACGCGATGCGTGGGAGCTCGCCGACGACGTCCGCGCCGGCCGGCTGGGTTCGGTCGAGCTGCTCGACGTCTTCGTGGAACGGATCGAGAAGTTCAATCCCGAGCTCAACGCCTTCTGCTATCTCGATCTCGAGAACGCGCGGACGCGGGCGGCGGCGATCGACGAAGCGGTCGGGCGCGGCGACGATCCCGGTGTGTGGGCCGGCGTGCCGATGGGAGTGAAGGAGCTCGTGCAGGTGAAGGGTTGGCCCGACACGCACGGCTCGCTGCTCTATCGCGATGCGGTCGGCACGCGCGACGAAACCGAGCCGGAGCGCCTGAGGGCGGCCGGCGCAGTGCTCGTCGGTCTCACGACATCCCCTGAATTCGGGTCGACGAACTGGACCCGCACCTACCTGCACGGCACCACCCGCAATCCGTGGAACCCGGAGCGCACGCCCGGCGGATCGTCGGGCGGGTCGGCGGCGGCAGTCTCGGCGGGGATGATGCCGATCTGCACCGGCAGTGACGGTGGTGGATCGATCCGGATCCCGTCTTCGTACAGCGGCCTCTTCGGTTTCAAGACCAGCTTCGGCCGCGTCGGGTACGCCGGCAATTTCGACAGCGCGCTCACGTCGGTTCCCGGACCGATGTGCCGAACCGTGCGCGACGCGGCCCGGTACGTCGACGCGATCGCGGGACCCACGAACAACGATCCGACCTCGCTCCCGCGTCCCGACCGTTCCTACGAGGACGCGGTCGTCTCGGGCGACGCGGCGGCGCAGCTGCGCGGCAAGCGGGCGGCGTGGTCGGCGACGCTCGGGTTTGCGGTCTGTGATCCCGAGGTCGAAAAGCTCACATACGAGGCCGCGCTCGCGCTGTGCGCCGACGCCGGCATCGAGCTCGTCGACGTCGATGTGAAGTTCCCTCGTCCGGGCGGAGCGTGGGGACTCATCTCGTCGCTCGACACCGCGGCGAACCATCTCGATGCCGCGCGCGGCCACTGGGACGACGTCACGCCGGTCTCACGCGCGGGCCTGCAAGCGGTCGATGCGGTCAACTCCGAGCAGCTGATGCGATCGCTGCGCCGCCGCTTCGAGCTCCTCGCCGCGATCGGTGCCGTGTTCGACCAGGTCGACCTGCTCCTCACCCCGACCACCGCGACGACCGCGTTCGTCGCGGAAGGCCCGCCGCCGTTCGAGATTGGCGGGCAGAAGGTCGGCGGTATGGGCTCGGTGCCGTACACCGCGCCGTTCAACATCTCGGGCATGCCCGCCGTGAGCATTCCCGCGGGCCTCTGTTCCGATGGTCTGCCCGTCGGGCTGCAGGCCGTCGGTCGGCGTGATGCCGAGGAGCTGGTGCTGGGATGCGGTGCGGTAGCGGAAGCCAAGAGGCCGTGGACCAAGTTCGCACCGCTCGCGTATCGCTAGCGACTCGGAGGTCACGGCTCGCCGGGTGGGCGATACCCTGCCCGCCATGACCGATACCCGGCCGCGCGCGCGTCCCCCGAGGCAGGAGCAGGAGCCCGCGTCGGAGGAGGTCACCGAGGTCGCGCCGGGTGTGCTGCGCATGCAGCTGCCGATCTGGATGCCGGGTCTGGGGCACGTCAACATGTACGGACTGGTCGACGAACACGGCATCGCCGTCGTCGATCCCGGCCTTCCCGGGCCGCAGTCGTGGAAGGCGTTGAAGCAGCGACTGAAGACGGCCGGATACCGCGTCAAGGACGTGCACACGGTCGTCGTGACCCACTCCCACCCCGATCACTTCGGCGGCGCCGGTCGCATCGCACGCGAGGCGGGCGCAAAGCTGATCACGCACCACGCGTTCTCCACGTGGACCGTGAAAGGCCCCACCCCGCAGCGCGCGCTCTCCGAAGGCGAAGCGCGCCGGGTCGAGATCGAAGCGGCCGCCTACGCGCAGAGCGTCGACGTACCGCCCGACGAGTTGCCGACGATCAACGAGCCCGACGTCGTGCGCGACGATACGCAGGAGACCGAAGCAACGTCGAGCCCGTGGGGCGCGGTCACGCCGTGGGGCACGACGAACGAAGGCCCGCCGCTCAAGCGTCGCCTGATGATCAAGGCGATGCGGTTGTTGTTCACTCCGCCGGAGCCGACCGATCGCGTACATCACGGCGAACGCATCCGCCTCGGCGACCGCGAGTGGTTCGTCGTGCACACGCCGGGTCACACGGTCGATCACTTGTGCCTGTGGGATCCCGAGTCGGGGACGCTGCTCACCGGCGACCACGTGCTCCCGTCGATCACTCCGCACGTTTCGGGCGTGCGCAAGGCCGACTCGTTGAAGTCGTACCTCGCGACCCTCGACCTCGTCGGTCAGCTCCAGGGCGTGAAGATCGGGCTGCCCGCGCACGGCCATCCCTTTCCCGACGTCGCCGGCCGCGTGGAAGCGATCAAGGAACACCACGCCGAGCGCATGGAGCAGTTGCGCGAGGTCGGCCTCGCACTCGGGCCGGCCACGGTCGTCGCGCTGTCGCACGAGCTGTTCCCGAAGCGGCACTGGGGCACGATGGCCGAGAGCGAGACCTTCGCACACCTCGAGCATCTCGCCCATGCCGGCGACGCCGAACGTTGGGAAGAAAAGGGCATGCTCGTCTACCGGATGGAACCGGCATCAGAAACGGCATGATGCCCAAGGGCTCGAGGGGGAGCGCATGACCGCGACCGACACGCAGATCGCCAACGAATCGGCCGACCTCCTCTCGCAACTGATTCGCAACGAGTGCGTGAACGACGGCACGCCCGAATCCGGGTTCGAGTCGCGCAGTGCCGACCTGCTCGCGCAGTATCTCGGCGACACGGGTCTCGATCTCGAGCGGTACGCGGCCCGGCCCGGACGCGAGAACCTCGTCGCGCGCATCGAGGGCAGCGACCCGACCGCGCCGACGCTGTTGCTGATGGGTCACACCGACGTCGTGCCCGCGAATCCCGACGGCTGGACCCGCGACCCGTTCGGGGGCGAGGTCGTCGACGGCGACGTGTGGGGCCGGGGCGCGGTCGACATGTTGAACCTCACCGCGACGATGGCCGTGGCGTTCCGTCAGCTTGCCCGTTCCGGCTTCCGCCCGCGTGGCACTCTCGTGTACCTGGCGGTTGCCGACGAGGAGAACCTCGGCACGTGGGGTGCGGAGCATCTCCTCGACCGCGAGAACGACGCAGTACGCGCCGACTACGTCGTCACCGAAGCCGGTGGATTCCAAATGCCGACGGCTCGGGGTCCGCGCCTGCCCGTGATCGTGGGGGAGAAGGGTTCGTACTGGTGTCGCATCACCGTACGAGGCACTCCCGGCCACGCGTCACAGCCGTTCCGCACCGACAACGCGTTGGTGACCGCGTCGGAGATCGTCAAGCGGCTCGCCGAGTACCGGCCGCCCACGCAGATTCACGAGACGTGGCGGCGTTTCATCGAGGGCATCGACTTCGGTCCGGAGTGGAACGAACACCTGCTCGACGAAGCGACGCTCGCCGACTTCTGCGAGGAGCTGCCGATCGGGCTCGCCCGCCAGGCGCACGCGTGCACGCACACGACGTTCGCGCCCACCGTCATGCACGGCGGCACCAAGACCAACGTCATCCCCGACACGGTCGAGCTCGAGGTCGACATCCGTACACTGCCCGGCCAGCGCGGCGCCGACGTGCGCGCCCTGCTCGAGGACGCGCTGGGCGACCTCCTCGCGTGCACGGAGATCACGCCGTTCGACGAGAACGAGTCGACGACGTCCGCCACCGACACGCCGCTTTGGGACTCCATGGGCCGGGTGTCGTCGGCGCTCGTCGAAGGCTCGGGCCTGGTGCCGTTCCTGACCGTCGGCGCCACCGACGCGCGGTTCTTCCGGCGGCGCGGCTCGGTCGCGTACGGCTTCGGCCTCTTCAGCCGGAAACTCTCGTTCGACGACTACGCGTCGATGTTCCACGGCAACGACGAGCGCGTCGACATCGAGTCGCTCGTGCTCTCGACCCGCCTCTGGGAAGGTCTCTCCCACGATCTCCTCGTCGGCTGAAGCCGGGCGCGGGGCTACTCGTCGGGTTGGTCGCGCAGGTAGCGCTCGAAGTCCTCGGCGAGGGATTCGCCCGACGGCAACTCGTCCTCGTCGAACCACTCGTCCTCGTCGTCCTCGTCGTCCTCGTCGACCACGGCAATCTCTTCGTCGGTTTCGAGCCAGCCCGGCCCGTCGTCAGCGGTGTCGTACCGGGTCTCCAGGCGCTCGACGTAGGCGCTGACGTCGGGGTCGCCGGCGACGACCTCGGAGACCGACCGCTCCCAGGCACTCGACGCGATGTCGAGATCGGTGAGGTCGAGTCCGAGGTCGAGGAGGTCGCCGAGGCGGTCGAGCAGCGCCCGGGTCGCCTTCGGGTTGGGCGGGGTGGCCACATAGTGCGGGACCGGCGCCCAGATCGACGCCGATGCGAATCCGGCTTTGCGCACCGCGTCGTGCAGCACGCCGACGATGCCCGTCGGACCTTCGTAACGCGAGCGCTGCATCCCGAGCCGGGCCGCGAGCACTTCGTCGGTGGCGGAGCCGGTGCACTTGATCGGACGGGTGTGCGGAGTATCACCGAGCAGCGATCCGAGGGTGACGATCATCTCGCAGTTCGTCGTGCGGGCGACGCTGATGATGTCGTCGCAGAACGACCGCCACTTCAGGTTGGGCTCGACGCCCGACAACAGCACGAGATCACGCCCGCCCGCGGGAAGGGGTCCGGCCGACAGCGCGAGCGACGGCCAGTTCACGGTGCGCACGACACCGTCGACGAGCTCGACGGTCGGGCGCGCAGCTTGGAAGTCGAGGTACTCCTCGATGTCGAGCGCGGCGAACGGCCGTGCGTTGCACGCACGTGCCAGCCAGCGCACCGCGTCGGACGCGGCATCGGCTGCGTCGTTCCATCCGGAGAACGCGGCGATCATCGCGGGCCGGCGCAACGACGGCTCGACACTCCAACGGACGGTCACGCGCTCACTTTCAGGTCGCGCTGCCGGACGCGCTCGCTCGTCGGACAACCGGGTTGGTGAGCGTTCCGATGCCTTCGATCGTGATCTCGACGACGTCGCCGTCGACGAGCCAGCGGGGCGGTGTGCGGGCCGCGCCGACGCCGGCCGGAGTGCCGGTGAGGACGACGTCGCCGGGCTCGAGGGTGCAGCCCTGGCTGATCCAGGCGATCAGGTACGGGATCGAGAAGACGAGCTGAGACGTACTCGACGACTGCAGCACCTCGCCGCTGACGCGGGTCTCGATCGCGAGCCCCCGGGCGAGGTCGATCTCGTCGAGTGACACGACCTCCGGCCCGAGTGGGCAGAACGAATCGAACGACTTCGACCAACTCCACTGGCCGGTCGTGTATTGGTGGTCGCGCGCGGAGACGTCGTGTCCGATGGTGACGCCGGCGACGACGTCGAGCGCGTCCTCCTCGCGTACATCGCGCGCCCGCCTGCCGATCACGACGGCGAGCTCGCCTTCGTAGTCGGGCTGGGTGACATGCGGGGGTACGACGATCGGTTCGCCGGGAGCGATCACCGAGCTGGGCGACTTCACGAACAACGTCGGCACGGTGGGAAGTGGTCGTCCGGTCTCCTCGGCGTGATCTCGATAGTTGAGCCCGACCCCCCAGATCATGCGCGGCGCGGCGGACCGGTGTTCTCACGCCAACGCCCCCGCGTCGTGCAGCCGCACGATCTCGGCGTCGTCGACCCCGATCTCGCGGAAGACCTCGTCCGTGTGCTCGCCGATACCCGGTGCGCCTCGCCGGATCTCGAGGCCCTTGCCGTCGAATTGCATGGGCGAAGACGACAAGCGCGCGGTCGGGTGACCCGGGTAGTGCGGCATGTAGCCGTTGGCGATCACCTGAGGGTCGTCGATCACTTCGAGCGGCGACGCGATCGACGAGAAGATCGTGTCCTCGGCCGAGAGCCGTTCCTTCAACTCGGCGAGCGGGAGGGAGCCGATGCGCTCGACGAGGATCGGGTGCAGTTCGGGCGCACGCTCCTGCCGTTGCGCGGCGGTCGCGTACTCGGGCTTGTCGAGCAGTTCCTCCAACCCGAGCGCGCGCATCGTCGGCGCCCAGTGCCGGTCGGGATCGAGCATGTTCAGGCTGATCCATCGTTCGTCGGCTGTCCGGAACGAGCCCACGAGCACACTGCTGAGACTCTTGCCCGCGACGTGCCGCGGTGGTTCCATCCCGAGGATCGCCGTCGGGACGAGGTCGTTCGACAGAGTCCACACCGCCGCCCCGAGCAGCGATACGTCGACCACGGTCGGCTCTCCGGTCCGTTCCCGCTTGAAGAGCGCGGCCGCGACACCACCGGCGAGATACGCACCGCTCGGGGCGTCGCCGAGCGCGCCGCGCGGCTGCACGAGTTGGCCGCCTGCGGGCGTGAGCATGTGCGCGAGACCGCCGCGAGCCCAGTACGACACCGCGTCGAACCCGCCCTGGTCTGCGTCGGGACCGACGAGACCCTGACCCGACCCGATCGCGTACACGCATTTGGGGTTGACCTTCCAGATGTCGTCGGGGTCGAGCCTCAACTTCGTGCGAGCCGACGGCAGGAAGTTCGTGATGAACACGTCGGCCCACTCGATCAACTTGTCGAGCGCGGTGCGTCCTTCGTCGTTGCGGAGGTCGATCGCGACGCCGCGCTTGTTCCGGTTGAACTGCTCGAAGAGGAAGTTGAACTCGCCGGTGTCGGTGACGAATCCCATCGCCATGATCTGGCGCAGCGGGTCGCCGGTCGGTCGTTCGACCTTGACCACGTCGGCGCCCCATTCGGCGAGGATCGCGGCCGCCGACGGCACGAAGCCGTGTTCGGCGACTTCGAGAACCTTCACGCCGTCCATCACGCCCATGACGCACTCCTCCGGTTCCTACGGCCTTCGACTGTCGTGAGCGGCGTGGTGATCAAACGCCGAGCTCTCAGCCCCGGAGAGCCGGGATCGAGGACCGCGAGCACTGTTGCAGCGCGCCCTGGACCATGACCTCGACCATCGATCCGATGTGGTCGAAGCCTTCGCCGACCGTCTTGCCCATCAAGAATCGCGCGTGAATGCCTTCGAGGATGATCGCGAGCTTGTACGCGGCGAGCGCCTCGTAGAAGTCGAGCTGACTCACGTCGCGCCCCGATTTCATCGCGTAGCGCTCGACGACGTCGTCGCGGGAGAGGAACCCCGCCTCGGACGAGATCGTCGCGCCGACGTTGCCCGTCTGCGCTTCGTCACGTACGTAGTAGAGCAAGTAGAGGCCGAGGTCGGCGAGCGGATCGCCGAGCGTCGCCATCTCCCAATCGAGCACTGCGACGATCTTCCCGGGATCGTCGAGCGCGAGCATCGTGTTGTCGAGTCGGTAGTCGCCGTGCACGATCGTTGGAGGCGGCGAGACCGGGATCGCGGCGCGGAGCCGGCGCGCGAGCTCGTCGACGACGGCGAGCTCGCGGGTCTTCGACCGCTCCCACTGCTCGCCCCAGCGCCGAACCTGGCGCTCGACGTAGCCATCGGGATGACCGAAATCGCCGAGGCCTACGGACTCGTAGTCGACCGCATGGATGGCGACGAGCACGTCGACGAGCTCCTCCGAACAGCGGCGAGCGTCGTCGTGGCTGAGTTCCGCGATGTCGGAGGCGGTCCGCAGGATCTTTCCCTCGACGAGCTCCATCACGTAGAACGGTGCGTCGTTGACGGTCACGTCGTCGCAAAAGGCGAGCGTCGACGGGACCGGCACGCCGGTGAGTGCGAGCGCGGTCAGCACCTTGTATTCGCGGGTCATGTCGTGCGCGGTCGGTAGTACGTGACCGAGCGGAGGGCGGCGTAACACCCACCGGGGCGCGAGGCCGGACCGAGAGGTGTCGTCGATCGCGTAGGTGAGGTTCGAACGGCCGCCCGAGATGAGCGCCGCCGCGAGCTCACCGCCCGCCGCACCCGCGACGTGCTCGGCGAACCAGGGTCGCAGTCGTTCGAGGTCGACACCGGGCGGCGTGTCTGTCACGGCCGGGAGGTTACATATCCCAGGTCGTTGCAGTCTCTTGCGACCGGGACCGCCGAGTTACGCGATGCGGGACTGCGCGGAGCGACGGGCTGGCCGTTGCCTCGCGGGTACCGGGCGACGCGGCCGACCGGCATGTCGACGCGGAATCCCGCCGCGGCGCGCTCCTCTTCGGACTCGGCGCCCCAAAAGCCGTACTCCCGATGCCGGCGTGCCCAATCACGGCACTCCCGCAACGCAGGGCACGCGTGGCACACGGTGCGGGCTTGCGACTCGCGCACGACCCTTGCTTCCGGACGCTCGCCGGCGGGCGCGAAGAACAGACGCGTCTGGCCTTGGCAGGCGGCTTCTGTGGTCCACGTCAGGGGACCGGTGAAAATGAAACTCGAAATCATTTCGGCGGTCACGAGCTCCCCTTCACGACCGAGGGCATACAGGAGATTGACGGAGCTCGGGAGCCGGGCGGGGGGACGCCGGCTCCTCGAGCCCCTGTCGAACAACGCCTAGTGAACACGATCACAAGACCATCTGTCAAAGAGGTGGAAGCGATACTATCTATCGGTAGAACCGATAGCACCCGTCCGGGCGTGCTGGGGCGGGCGTCCGCCCGTCTTATCGGTGGTTTTCCCCGAATCCGGCAATTCGAAGCGAGAAAACTTGGAGGCCGGCATGGACGTCCGCCAGCTCGAGGCGTTGCTCGCCGTTGCCGAAATGGGCAGCTTCACCAGTGCCGCCGATCATCTCCACACGGTCCAGTCGAACGTCTCCGAGCACATACGTCAGCTCGAGACCGAGCTTGGCGTCCAGCTTCTCGTGCGCGGCCGGCGGGGAACCGTGCCGACCGAGTTCGGCGTCCGGGTGATCGAGCGAGCCCGCGCCGTCCGCAGCGAGTTGGAGGCGCTGCACAAGGATCTGTCGATGTTGCAGGGGCTCGAGACGGGTCATGCGACCCTCGGCGTCGTCGGGACCGTCAGCCGGCTCTTGGTGCCCACGCTCGTGGCCGAGATGCGGCTCACCGCGCCGGGCCTCTCCCTACGCCTCACCGAGGGGGCGTCCGAGCGTCTCGCGGTCGAGGTCGCCGAAAGGCTGCTTGCCAGCGCGGTCGTGACCGAACCCGTGATCGACCCGCGCCTGCACGTCGAGCATCTCCGCGTCGAGGCACTCGTCGCGCTCGTGCCCTCGACGGCTCGTCCGGACGCACACGAACCGATCGCGCTCGCCGATCTCGCCCGGGAGACGCTCATCCTTCCGCCCGCGGGGAACCCGTTGCGCGACGAGGTCGAGACCGCGGCTCGGGCCGAGCGCGTCGACCTGCGCGTGCAGATCGAGGTCGAGGGCATCCGGCTCATCGCTGATCTCGTCGGCGCGGGCGTGGGCGTGTCGATCCTGCCCGAGACCGCCGTCGCGTCCGATCACACGGGCGTGCGCCAGATGCGGATCGCGCGGATGCCGCCGCGGCGCCTCGCGCTGGTGACAGGGCGGGGTGTGCAGCTGTCGCTGGCCGACCAGGCTGTGCACGACGCGGTCCGCCGGATCGTGCGCGACGAGCCGATGCTGCTCCCCGGGACCGCACCGGAGGAACCGTCGCCGTCGCCGGTGAGTTGAGTTAGTGCTCTACCGGGACGAACCGCGTTCCCGCCACGACTCGTTCGGCGTGCAGCCCAATGACTTCGAGCCGGTCGACTCCGGGCCGCGCGTCGGGGCTCGTCTCCAGGCGGATGCGCGCGCCGCGCGGCCAGACGAGGTCGGCCGACGTGGTGGTCTCGTGTTCGACGTCGCCCTGCAGGACTCCGGCGAAGAAGCTCAACGCGGAGGGCAGCGACGGTGTCCGCAACACGACGCGGCGCAAGGTGCCGTGCCCGGTCGGCGCGGCCGGTTCCGACCACCAGCGCGGCTTGCCGTCGGGACCGTGCTTCGCGACGAGGTCGAGGAGCTCTTTACGGGTCTCGGGATGCCCATGCGACTCCGCGATCTGGACGACCGTGCCGTGCGCTTCGCGCGGCATGAGGAAGGCTTCTTTCCACTGCGGGTCGGACGTGTTGATGTTGACCGGATGGAAACCTGCTCCGCGCACCCGGAAAAGCGCGGCCGCGAGGTCGGGGACCTTGAAGGTCAGGTGATGCGGTCCGGCGCCGTGCCGGGCGACGAAGCGAGCGAGGAAGTCGTTCTCGGTGACCGCCCACGGTTCGAGCAGCTCGACGGGCATGCCGTCGCCGACGGCCGACCCGAGCCACACCTGCATCGGCCGGAAGCCGATGGTCTGGCCACCGAAGAGGATCGTCCCGCCCAAGTCCCCGGTGAGGAATTCGAGTGCGGGCGCCGTGTCGGGCGCGGCGAGCGCGATGTGGTCGAGGTCGTAGCGGTCGGTCACGAGCGCCGCAGACTACGCGCTGTCGCCGAAGCCGGGCGCCTCGACGGCGGGCACCGGACCGACGCGGCGGACGTCGACCCGCCCGGCCCGCGTGAACGTGTTCGCGAGGAACCACGCCGCGGCGAGAACCAAAAGGCCGCCGACCGCGTCGAGAATGTAGTGGTTCGCGGTGATCACGATCACGATGAACGTGACGACGGGATAGAGCCAAGCGAGCACGCGCGACGTTGTGTGCTTGAGCCGCGGCCCGAGCGCGAGCGCGCACCACGTGGACCACGCGATATGCACGCTGGGCATGGCGGCGTACTGGTTCGACACTTTCTCTGCGCCACCCGAGTTGAACGACCAGAACGCGGGATCCTTGAGCAAGGTGTCGACGAAACCGAGTTGCGGGAACATGCGCGGCGGCGCGAGCGGGTAGAAGGTGAAGCCGATCAGCGCGAGGAGCGTGGCGATCGCGATCGTGTTGCGAAAGCGCGGGTAGTCGTCGGAGAAGGAGCGGTAGAGCAGGATCCCGGCGAAGATCGTGACGATGAAGTGGAACGACCCGTAGTAGTAGTTCGAGAGGAGGATCAGTGGGCGGAAGTGCAGCGCCCACCGCTGGAACGTCTCTTCGTGGAACATCCCGAGGTGGTGCTCGAGCGACATGATCTGGCGTGCGTGATCGAACGCGTGCGGCGGCGGATGCAGGTTGCCACCGTGAATGTTCCGGATCGCCGAGTAGAGCACGTAGAACGCGAGGATCGCGAGGAGCTCCATCCACCAGTAGATGACGCGGCCGTCCGAGAGCACCCGGCCGCCGCGCATTCGGTGCCGGGCTTCGACTTCGGTGCTCACACGGCTTCTTTCGCGGTGGTCGCGGCATGGGATCGGTGGCCGACGGCGTACGCGGGCGCACCCAGCATGCTCACGACGAGCATGCTTCCCCACCACAACAACCCGGCCGCACCCGCCTGCGCATTGCTGACGTGAAACGAGTCCAAGAACAGTACCAACGCGCCTTCGCGTACTCCGAGACCACTGAACGAGATCGGCAGGACCTGCAGCATCAAGACGGCCGGCGCGAACGCGATCACCGCCGCGATCGGTACGGGAAGGTCGAGGGCGCGGAAGATCAGTCCGAACATTGCGACCTGGGACACCTGGAAGAGGACCGTCGACAAGAGGATCGGGCCGATGTGGCGGGGCTCGCGCGCGAGTCGCTGGACACCGAGATGCACCGCTCCGATGAAGCGTGACCAGCTCGCCTTCTCCAGGTAGCGGCCCGCGAGCCGGGGGTGTCCGGCGAGGACCAAGATGAGGGCGAGCATTGCGACTGCAAGGGCGGCGACGAACAGCGCGATCCACGCGTGCGCGTGATGGATCAACGACGGCCGCATCGCGAAGCCCGCGACCACGAGCAGCGGAAGCCCGACGAAGCCGGTCAATCGCTCGAGCACGACCGAGCCGAACGAGACCTCCGCCGAGCCGACGGTATTCGAGGCGCGGGCAACGCGCACGACGTCGCCGCCGATCGTCGATGGGAGGACGTTGCCCACGAGCAGTCCGACGAGATAGTGGGAGAACAGCACCGCGACCCTCACCCGGATGTCGAACAGGACCAGCACGCGTTGCCAGCGCACGGCCGAGAGGGCGACACCGACGAGCGCGGTGAGCACCGTGGCCGCGAGCAGGGCGATCGTGAGGCCGGGATGCTGGTCGGGGATCGCGTCGTCGACGCCCGACGCCTTCGACACCACCAGCGCGAGGAGCGCGCCGCTGACGACGATCCGGAGAAGGAGCTTCCACCTCGATCCGGGCCGGGCCGCAGCCGGCACTGGCTCCGGGACAGGCGCGGTCATCGTTGTGAGCATAAGACGAGCGGGTGGGTACCGACGGCCCGTGGGCTGGTGCGATGGGACCGGATCGGGTACTCATGGGGCCATGCGGATCACGGCGAGTGACGGAGTCGGACTGGCGGTCGAGGTGACGGGCGCGGGCCCGGGCCTGGTGCTGGTGCACGGGTTCGGCGGTGCCAAGGAGGACTTCGCCGATCACGTCCCCGTGCTCGCGCGCGACCACACGGTCGTCGTCTTCGATCATCGTGGGCACGGTGCGAGCGACAAGCCGACCGATCGCGCCGCGTACTCGATCGACCGGCTCGCGCACGACATCCTGGACGTCGCCGACAGGTGTGACCTCGACCGGTTCCGCCTGCTCGGGCACTCGATGGGTGGGATGGTGTCGCGCCGAATACCGCTGTTCGCACCGGAGCGGCTCGACGCGCTCGTGATGATGGACACGTCGCCCGGTCCGATCCCGGGCTTCGATCCCGCGCTGATGGATACAGCCGCCGAGGTCGCGTTCGCGAACGGCAAGGCCGCGCTGAAGGAGCTCCTCGACATGGCCTCGGTGTTGGAGACGCCGGCGTACCAGCGCACGCTGGCCCATCGCGCCGGCTACCGCGAGTTCATGGAACGCAAGTGGGACGACCTGTCCGAGATCATGTGGGGCGCGATGGCGATGGCGCTCGCCCGCCAGAGCGACGACCTCGCGGCGATGGCCGCGGCTCTGCACGTTCCGGTGCTCGTGATCGTGGGGGCCGAGGACAAGCCGTTCGTCGGATCGTCGCGCGCGATGGCCGATGCGATCGAGCGGGCGGAGCTCGTTGTAGTGCCCGACGCGGGTCATTCACCGCAGTTCGAGAACCCCGCGTTCTGGATCGACGCACTGACGCGGTTCTTGGCGTCGGTCCCCGCGCCGGCCAAGTCGCACGCGGTGGAGGCGCACGGCGGTCGACTCGCGGTCGAGGTGTTGAGCGCGCACGGCGTCGACACCATGTTCACGCTCTCGGGCGGTCATCTGTTCGTGCTGTACGACGGCGCGGTGCAGACCGGGCTCCGGCTCGTCGACGTACGCCACGAGCAGAGCGCCACGTTCGCCGCGGAGGGATTCGCCAAGGTCACGCGCCGGCTCGGGTGCGCGGCGCTGACCGCGGGTCCGGGGGTGACCAACGGTGTGAGCGCGCTCACTGCGGCACGCATGAACGGTTCGCCGATGGTCGTGCTGGCCGGGCGCGCACCGCGGGCGCGCTGGGGTTCGGGTTCGCTGCAGGAGCTCGATCACATCCCGATCGTGCAGTCGGTGACGAAGAGCGCGGCCACCGCGACCTCGGCGGCGTCCGTCGTGGCGGAGGTGGACGCCGCCTGCCGCGCCGCGCGCACGCCTCACCGCGGCCCGACCTTCGTCGATATCCCGCTCGACGCGTTCGGCCCGGGATCGGTCGAGATCCCCGTCGTCGCGGGTGACGACGGGTTCCGGGGCGGGGCACCCGATGCCGAGGCCGTCGCCGCGCGTCGCGGGCCTCGTCGCGGGGGCGACCCGACCCGTGCTCGTCGCGGGCGGCGACGTGTATTGGGCCCGGGCCGAAGCAGCGATGCGTGCCTTCGCCGAAGCCGCACGGGTACCGGTCTTCGTGAACGGGATGGGACGGGGCACGATGCCCGCCGACCACGAGCTCGCGTTCTCGCGGGCCCGTTCGCTGCGCCCTGAAGGAAGCCGATCTCGTGATCGTCGCGGGTACGCCGCTCGATTTCCGACTGGGCTTCGGGCGCTTCGGCGACGCCAAGGTGGTGCATCTCTGCGACGAGGCCGGTGAGGTCGCGCACCACGCGGCGCTCGCGGCCTCGACCGCTGGTGATCTCGCGGCGACGTTCACGCAGTTGGCCGAGGCGGGGGCGCCGCCGGGCGCGCACGACGACTGGATAACCCGGCTACGAGATGACGAGGGGAGCCGTCACGCCGCGCAAGCCGCCGCGCTCGAAGCCGACGACAGCCCGATCAAGCCGACTCGCATCTACGGAGAGTTGCGCAAGCGGCTCGACCGCGACGCGATCGTCATCGGCGACGGTGGCGACTTCGTGTCGTACGCGGGAAAGCTCGTGGAGAGCTTCGAGCCCGGCACGTTCCTCGACCCCGGTCCGTACGGGTGTCTCGGGATGGGTCCCGGCTACGCGCTCGCGGCGGGCGTCGCGCACCCCGATCGCCAGGTCGTGCTCCTGCTCGGCGACGGTGCGATCGGCTTCGCGCTCGGCGATTTCGAGTCGCTCGTGCGGCACGGTGTGAACGTCACTGCGATCGTGGGCAACAACGGCATCTGGGGGCTCGAGAAGCACCCCATGCAGGCGCTGTTCGGGTACGACGTCGTGGCCGACCTCGCGCCGGGCATCCGCTACGACAAGGTCGTCGAGGCGCTCGGCGGGCAGGGCGAACTGGTCGCCGAGCCGTCCGGAATCGGTCCCGCGCTCGATCGTGCGTTCGCGACACCGGGTGTGTCGCTCGTCAACGTCCTGACCGATCCCGCCGACGCGTACCCGAGGTCGTCCAACCTCGCCTGAAGTTGGTTAGAGGTCGAGGGTGGGGGACTCGGCACCGAAACCGGCTCGGCGGAGGGCCTTGGCCTTGGTGCGCATCAGCACGTCGCGGGGTGCCGCGCATACCCGGGCTGCAAGCGCCTCGGTCGCGTCCCGGAGAGCATCGGGTTCGACGACCTCGCCGACGAGACGAACCTGCAGCGCCTCGGCGGCGTCGACCTCGCGGCCGCCGATGGTCAGCTCGCGCGCCACCGCCCCACCGACCAGATCGTGCAACGGCCCGTACACGACGTCGCCGAAAGTCCGTTCCGGGTGAGCGAAGCGGGCCGTCGTCGCCGCGATGCGTAGGTCGCAGAGCACGGCGAGGTCGAAGCCACCCGCGAGCGCGGGCCCGTTGACCGACGCGATCGTCGGGAGCGGGAACCGCAGCATGGCGTTGTGATAGCGGTCGCTCGACGCCCAGAGCTCCCGCTCGAAGTCGGCGTCGGCGGCCGCCCGGGTGAACTCGGACAGGTCGAACCCCGCCGAGAACACCGACCCCTCGGCCGCGATGACGACGCACTTCATGGTCTCGTCCTGCGCGATCGCGTCGAGGGCGTCGCTGATCGCGTCGCGCAGGGCGACCGAGAGCGCGTTGCGCTTCTCGGGACGGTTCAGGATCAGGACCGTGTGGGCCTCGAGCCGCTCGACGACGAGGTCGGTCATGACTTCCCCGTTCACATCCAGGCCGGCGATGTCTCCGCCGATTCAGATTTCCGATTGTGCGCGTTCGATGAAGCGGTCGCGGATCACCACGACCCGGGTGATCCGGCCCGCGGCGACGAGGCCCCGGGCGTCGGTGACGGAGACCCGAAAGGTGAGCCTGCGGCCTTCGACGCTTTCGAGGGTGGCGTCGGCGGTGACCTCGGAACCCACCGGAGTGGGCGAGAGATGGGCGAGTTGCACCTCGTAGCCGACCGAGGTCTTGTCGGCCCCGAGCGTCGTACCGAGCGCCCGGATGCTTGCTTGTTCGACCAGCGCGATCAACCGGGGCGTCGCCAGGACGGGCACATCACCGCTTCCTATCGCGAGCGCGGTGTCGGCGTCTTCGACCTTCAGAGTGATCGACGCGGAGAGACCGGATGCAACCGCCATCCGCTTACCATAGGCAGCCCGGTGCCGGCTCGGCATGTTGGACACGAGGCTCACATGACTGCTCCCTTGATCGATCACGGTGTGCTCCAGGCCACGCTCGACCACGCTTTGCGCGGCGGTGGCGACTTCGCGGAGGTCTTCGTCGAGGACCGGCGCTCGTCGAATGCCCGCTTCGACGACGGCCGCATGGAACAACTGGTCTCGGGACACGACCGAGGCGCCGGGCTGCGGGTCGTGCGTGGCGACACCACGGGGTTCGCGCACACTGCCGATCTCTCGCCGGAAGGTCTGCTCCAGGCGGCCGAGGCGGCGGCCGGCGCCGCCCGCGGAGGTGGCGTCGGCACGAACACGGTCGCGCTCGGCACCGCGTCGTCGCACCCGATCGAGCGTGGGATCGTCCTGCCCGAGACCGTCGAGAAGCGTCGCAAGGTCGACTTGCTCGCTCGAGCCGATGCCGCGGCCACCGCGAGCGGCACCGCGATCACGTCGGTGACGGCGGGGTACGCCGACGCGCGGCGGCGGATCATGGTCGCCAACTCCGACGGGCTGCTCGCCGACGACGATCGGGTCCGCACGCGCATGTCGGTGCAGTGCGTCGCGACCGGCGACACGGGCATGCAGACCGGGCACGAGGCGCCGGGCCGCACCATGGGCTTCGAGTTCTTCGACACGGTCGCGCCCGAAGCCGTCGGCCGCAGCGCCGCGACGTCGTGCGCTCACATTGCTCGAAGCCGTGCCGGCGCCGTCCGGCCGGCTGCCGGTCGTGTTGAAGCGGGGCGCGGGCGGCGTGCTGTTCCACGAAGCGTGTGGGCACGGGCTCGAGGCCGATCACATCCTCAAGGACGCGTCGGTGTTCAAGGGCCAGATGGGTGAGTCGGTCGCGTCGCCGCTTGTCACCATCGTGGACGACGGCAGCTACGCGCACGAGTGGGGGACGCTCGCGATCGACGACGAAGGACATCCCGCGCAACGCAACGTGCTCATCGAGAACGGAGTGCTCACCGACTACATGTGGGACGTCGTGCGGGCCCGCAAAGAGGGGCGGGCCCCGAGTGGAAACGGGCGACGCGAGACCTACCGACACCTCCCGATGCCACGCATGACGAACACCTTCCTGCTCGAGGGCGAGACGGATCCTGACGAGATCGTGCGCGGCGTCGATTTCGGGATCTACGCGGTCCAGCTCGGCGGCGGTCAGGTCGATCCCGCCACCGGCGACTTCGTGTTCGGGATCACCGAGGCGTACCTCATCGAGAAGGGCGAGATCACCCGCCCGATCCGCGCCGCACAGCTCATCGGCAACGGGCCGGAGGTGTTGCGCATGGTCGACGCGGTCGGCAACGACTTCGACACGTGGACGGGCATGTGCGGAAAACAGGGTCAGAGTGTGCCGGTCTCCTCGGGCCAACCCACGGTGCTGGTACGGGAGATGACCGTCGGGGGGACCGCGGCGTGAGCGCCGATCTTCTCGAAATCGCCGAGAAGGTGGCCGGCACCGCCCACGCGGGCGAGCAGGTCGAGGCGTACGTGGTGCGTACGCGCGATACCGACGTCGCAGTGTTCGGCGGTCAGGTCGAGTCGCTGACGACCGCGAGCGTCGAGGGTGTCGGCATCCGCGTCGTGGCCGACCACCGCCAGGGCCTCGCGTGGGCAGGCTCGCTCGATCCCGATGTCATCGAGGAGACGCTGAAAGAAGCGCGCGACAACGCGACCTTCGGAGAACCCGACGAGTGGTACGGCTTCGCGACGCCGGCCGACCTCGACGGGATCACTCCGCCCGACCTCGACTTGTGGCGCGACGAGCTGGCGGCGGTGCCAATCCACGAGAAGGTGCGGATTGCTCTCGACCTCGAACGGGCGACCAAGGCGGCCGATCCGCGCATCCGCAATGTCGAGTCGGCCGGGTACGGCGATGCATTTGCCGAGATCGCGCTGGCGAACTCGCTCGGCGTGACCGCGCAGACCCGGCGCACGACGTGTTCGGCGTCGGCCGTGGCGCTTGCCGACGACGGCTCGGGCACGCAGTCGGGCTACGGCTTCGTCGCGGGCCGCACGTTGTCGGATCTCGACCTCGACTCGATCCCGCGCGATGCCGCGACCCGCGCGTGCCGGCTTCTCGGCGCCAAGCCCGCGGCGGGACGGCGCATACCCGTGATCCTCGACCCACTCGTCACCCGCTCCGTTCTCGGAGTCCTGTCGAGCGCGTTCAACGGGGAGTCGATGTTGAAGGGCCGGTCGCTGTTCGCCAATCGTGTCGGCGAGAAGATCGGTGCACCGTTCGTCCAACTCATCGACGACCCCACCGACGCGCGGGCGCTCGGCGCATCGCAGTTCGACGGCGACGGCATCCCGACACGCCGCAACACGCTCGTCGTCGACGGCGTGATGCAGGGCTTCTTGCACAACGTGTACACGGGCCGGCGTTCCGGTTCGGGAACGACGGCGAGCGCGACGCGCAGCATCGGCTCGACGCCCGGTGTCGGGGTGCGGGCGCTGCGGCTCGAGCCCGGCCCGAGGTCGGTGGAGGAGATCATGAAGATCGCGGGTGAGGCGTTCTACGTGCAGTCGGTCAGCGGTCTGCATTCGGGTACGAACCCGATCAGCGGCGACTTCTCGGTGGGTGCCGAAGGGCTGATGGTGCGCGGCGGCGCATTCGCCGAACCGGTGCGTGAGGTCACGATCGCGTCGACGTTGCAACGGATGCTGCTCGAGATCACCGAGGTCGGCCGCGACCTCGTGTTCCTGCCCGGCGCGGTCGCGGGCATGACGGTGCTCGTTGGCGAGATGACGATGAGTGGCGGTAGGCGGCCTTACGGCGTGCCGCGTCGATCCAGGATCGACTCGAGCTCGGCGAGCGCCGGTTCGGGCTCGATCACGTGCACAGCTTCCATTCCGAACGCGCGGGCGGCGGCGACGTTGTCGGCATTGTCGTCGAGGAAGACGGCCTCGCCGGGCGTGATGTTCATGCGCGCGCACGTCGAGCGCGTAGATCTCGACGTCGGGCTTGCGCATCCCGACGTGCGACGAGTCGACGACCTCCTCGCACAACTCGTCGATCGGGAACATGGCGCGCCAGCTGTCGCCGAACTCCTTCACGTTGTTCGTCAGCAGGCCGATGCGGAGTCCGCGTGCCTTGAGCTCGCGGATCTTGTGCACGACCGTCCAGTGCACGCCCGGCGACGTCTGCTGCCAGAATCGGCCGTACGCGTCCATGTCGATCGGCTTACCGATGATCGCGGGCGCCTTTTCGACCATGCGCTCGAAATAGGTCGCGATGTCGAGCCGACCTTTTTCGAGGAGATGCCAGTCGGGCTCATCTTCGACTTCGCCCTCGACTTCGGCTGCGTCGGGATCGGCGGCGACCGACGGCGGCGAGGGCGCGACCCTCGACCCCGATGTACGACGCATCGCCGAAGAGCAGTCGCAGGAGCGAACCCTTCGGGTAGCCCTCGGCTTCCTCGAAGGCTCCGATCCCGACGAAGAGGGGACTCGAGATCACGCCGCCGAAATCGAAGATGACCGTGCTGATCGTCACCGGGGCAAGCTACCCAGCCGGTCTCTCCGCGCCCGGTCACGGCGCCGGGGCGGAGCAGCACGTGCTCTGTACGGGTGCCAGCGCGAGCGACACCTCGCCGATGGCGGCGGCGTACGCAACCGCGCTTGCCTCGGCTTCGGTGACCAAGAGGGTGACGCCCGCGCCACTCGAACCCGTGCCGGTCGACCCGCCGGCATCGGACGTGCCGGAGGCGGTCACGCCCGCGAGGGCAACGACCTGCGCACCGCTCGCGACAACGGAAGCCCGGCCCGCCGTTCCCGCACCGGCTGCGAGCGACGGGTCGAACGTGGCGAGCACGTCGACGACCGCATCGACCGGTGGTTGGAAACCGTCCTTGACGTCGACGTGCACCGCGCG
Organism: uncultured Actinomycetes bacterium; assembly: GCA_963761055.1. Classification (GTDB taxonomy): domain Bacteria; phylum Actinomycetota; class Acidimicrobiia; order IMCC26256; family PALSA-610; genus PALSA-610. The sequence continues at coordinate 297,208 of CAVXFO010000006.1, forward strand.
TCGACCGGCCGGCACGATCCCGTTGATGCCCGCGACGAGGTGGCGAGCGCTGACGACGTCGTCGCGCAGCAGCGCCACCGCGACGATCCGCCCGACCGCCGCCACTGGGTCGTGCACGGCGTCGGCGGCGACTGTGCGCTCGGGCTGCCGCACCGCCCGCAGATCCGCGGCCACGACGGTCGCGCCGAGCGGGAGATCGCGGGCGGCGAGCACGACCGTGATCTCCGGCCCGAGGTCGTGGGCGCGGCGGTGCAACGCCCCGAGATCGCCGGCGACGACGCGTGCTGTGACGAGCATGACGATGACGGCGGCGGCCCATGCGAGCAGCACGCGGCGGCGAACGGCGCATCCGATTCCCCTTCCGAAACCCAGGCTGCGCCCGCCGCGGAAGGCGCGGGCGGGGGCCGGGGACGCGAGCGGGGAAGGGCGAGGGGAAGATGCGTGTGGTGGCTTCGCGGAAGTTCCGGCGAACATTAGCGATCGGGGTTCCAAGTCGCTTGAACAGGGGAAGGATGGGAATGCTCGACGCTCTCGGGGGGTTCAATTGTTCGGTCCCCCGGCCCCGGCGCCCCAGTGGCGCCGTGCGAGTCCCCTGGCCTGCCGGTCATCGCCCGCCCGGACCGGTGGGTCGGGGGCACTCGCCACTGTCGCGCCCGGTTGGCTCGAGAGAGCTGTCAGCGCTCGAACGCGGTGAGCGGGCCGAGTGCCTCGGCGCACGTGCAGCCGCTGGGTTCGTCCGGGAGTCGGGGGATCAAGTCGGAAAGCAGGGTGCGCACGTGGTGGAGGTTCGCTTCGAAGAACCTGAACACCTCCTCCTGCGACACGGGAGCGACGCCGTCGTCGTGCTCGACGCCGGTGTCGTAGTCGGTGACGAGAGCGATCCCGGCGTAGTGCATGCCGAGCTCCCGCGCGAGATACGACTCGGGGAACTGGGTCATGTTCACGACATGCCAGCCCTCGGACCGGAACCACTTCGATTCCGCGCGCGTCGAGAAGCGCGGGCCGGGGATGACGACGACCGTCCCCCCGTCGTGCATGCGGACGCCGACGCGCTCGCCCGACTCGAGCACGTGGCGCGCGACGACGGGGCAGTACGGGTCGGCGAACGAGACGTGATGGGTGTCGCCCGCGTCGTAGTAGGTGTCGGGGCGGCCCCAGGTGCGGTCGACGAGTTGGTCGAGGACCACGAACTCGCCCGGATGGATGTCGGGTGACAGGGATCCCACCGCGCACGGTCCGATCACTTGGCGGACGCCGAGCATCCGCAGCGCCCAGAGGTTGGCTCGGGCGGGAACCTGGGCCGGTGCGAATTCGTGGTCGAGGCCGTGACGCGGGATGAACGCGACACGCCGGCCGCCGATCTCCGCGATCGTCACCGGCGCGCTCGGCGGACCGAAGGGCGTGTCGAGCACGACCTCTTCGACGTTCTCTCCGAACGAGTAGAAGCCGGACCCGCCGAAGACGCCGACATCCGCCTCCATGTGACGACCGACCGCAGCGCGCTACGCGCTCTTGGCTTCGGAGCCGGTCTTCGAGCCCGACGATCCGGAGTCCGACGATCCCGACGAGCCCGAGGAGCCGGAATCGGACGAGCCGGAGGAGCCGGATCCCGACGAGCTGGACGAGCCGGAATCGGACGAGCCGGAGGATCCGGATCCCGACGAGCCCGAGCTCGAACCCGTCGATCCCGCCGATTCCTTCGACCGTTCCTTGGAGCCGCCCCGTGACGAGCTGCGGTTGTCGGTCTTGTAGAAGCCCGAGCCCTTCAAGACGATGCCCGCGGCGGAGAGCACCTTCGTCAGTTTCCCGCCACAGTCGTCGTGCTTGGTGAGGGGCTTGTCGGCGAACGACTGGAACGCCTCGATCTGCTCGCCGCACTTGGCGCAGCGGTACACGTACGTCGGCATGGACACTCCGTTGTGACGGTCGCCGGGGATTGGCACTCGACGCCTACGAGTGCCAATCGTAGTGCTTCCGACCGTTGGTTCGTCCACACGTCTCTCCTGTGGCGGCATGCGCCAGAATGAGCAGGCATGATCGACGTCGCGCTCCTCGTACCCGTGGCCTGGCTGCTCGGGACGTTCCCGAGCGCCCTGCTCGTCGCCAAGGCTCACGGGCGAGACATCCTCAAGGAGGGTTCCGGCAACCCCGGAGCGTCCAACGTCGGCCGGCTCCTGGGCTGGAAGGCCGGCGCCCTCGTCCTGTTCTCCGACTTCGCCAAGGGTGCGCTGGCGGCCGGGGGCGGCATGGTCGTCGGCGGCCGGGTCGGGGCCTGCGTCCTCGGCTTCACCGCCGTCATCGGCCACACGTTCCCGATCTACCGCAAGGGTGGCAAGGGGGTCGCGGCCGCCGGTGGCGCCCTCGTCGTGCTCTACCCGCTGATCGTCGTCGGCCTCTTCGTCGTATGGGCCTTCGTCGCCCGGGTACTCCACAAGGCGTCGATCGCCTCGCTCCTCATCACGATTCTGTTCCCCGTCGCTGTTCTCGTGTTCGGTTTCGACCGATGGGAGGTAGGCGTCGTCGGTGGACTCGCACTGCTGGTCGTTGTCCGCCACGCGGCCAACATCCGCCGGTTGCTCCGGCGGGAAGAGAACGACCTGAGCGCCCGGCGCACGGCCTGAGGCGGCCGCTTCGAGGAGGTACCAATGACACGGGTTCGCAAGGCGGTCATCCCTGCCGCCGGGCTCGGCACGCGATTCCTGCCGGCCACGAAGAGCTCGCCGAAGGAGATGCTGCCGGTCGTGGACAAGCCCGCGATCCAGTACGTCGTCGAAGAAGCGGTGAAGGCCGGCATCGAGGACATCCTCATCATCACCGGTCGCAACAAGCGCGCGATCGAGGACCACTTCGACCGCAACTTCGAACTCGAGCACTTCCTCGAGCACAGCGGGAAGCACGACCTCTTGAAGGAAGTGCAGTTCGCGTCGGACCTCGCCGACATCCACTACGTGCGCCAGCGCGACCCGCTCGGGCTCGGGCACGCGGTGTCGGTCGCGCGTCACCACGTCGGCGACGAGCCGTTCGCGGTGCTGCTCGCCGACGACCTCATGGTCGACGACGGTGCGCTCCTGCGGTCGATGCTCGACGTGCACGAACGCTACGGCCGGTCGTGCGTCGCGTTCACCGAGGTGACGCCGGAAGAGATCTCGTCGTACGGGTGCATCGAGCCGCGGCCGAGCAACCCAGGTTCCGCCGAATCTGTGGGTGGGAGCTTGGCAGAAGGCGTGCTCGAGATCGGGCGCGTCGTCGAGAAGCCCCCGCCCGGTGAAGCACCGTCGAACTTCGCGATCTCCGGGCGCTACGTCTTCACTCCGGAGATCTTCACCATGCTCGACCTCATCGAGCCGGGCCGCGGTGGCGAGCTGCAACTCACCGATGCGATCGCGATGCTGATCGAGCAGCAGAGCGTGTTCGGTGTCCACTGCCGCGAGGGCCGCTACGACGTCGGTCAGAAGATCGATTTCCTGCGCGCGAACGTCGAGATCGCGCTCGACCGCGCCGACCTGGGCCCCGCGTTCGGCTCGTGGTTGCGCGCGTACGTCGCCGAACGCTGGCCGTCGTAGTCCGTCAAGATCCCGCGGCTCACTCACGAGCTTCCAGCTTCCGCTTCGTCACCGCTCGGCGCCGGCCCTGACGCTCGCTCGGCACTCCGTAGAGGCGGCGCTGAGCGGGGCTGTGATACGCGTGGCGGTGTGATTTCGCTCGTCGACGCGCAGCAACAGATCCTCGACACGGTCTCGGTGCTCTCGCCGCGCGCCGTCGTGCTCCGCGCCGGCCGTGGCCTCGTCCTCGCCGCCGACGTGTCCGCGACGGAGGCGGTGCCGCCATTCGCCAACACCGGTATGGACGGTTACGCGGTGCGCGCCGCCGACACGCCGGGGACGTTGCGCGTCGTGGGTGAGCTGCCCGCGGGCGCCGCGCCGACCATCGCGGTCGGGCCGGGTGAGGCGATCCGGATCATGACGGGCGCGCCGATGCCGCCCGGTGCCGATTCGGTCGTGATGGTTGAGCGCACGCACACCGCGGGCGATCAGGTCGAGGTCGAAGTCGCGAAGCTCGGCGAGCACGTGCGGCGCGCCGGAGGCGACGTCGATGCCGGCGATCTCGTCTTCGAGCGTGGCACGCTGCTCACGCCCGCACACCTCGGTGTACTCGCGAGCCTCGACGTACACGAGGTGTCGTGCCATCCCCGACCCCGTGTCGGTGTGATCTCCACCGGCGACGAGTTGGTCGAGCAGGGTCCGCTCGCGCCGGGGCTCATCCGCGATTCCAACCGACCGATGCTGCTCGCCTTGGTCGAGGAGCTCGGTTGTGTCGCCGTCGACGGCGGTACCGTTCGCGACGACGAGCGGGCGATCACCGAGGCGATCGAGCACACCGCGGACGAGTGCGACGCGTTGCTGACGAGTGGCGCGGTGTCGGTGGGCGACTACGACTTCGTCAAGCTCGTGTTGGAGCGGGTCGCGGGCGAGCGCGGCGGCGTGTCACTGTGGGCGCAGGTCGCGATCAAACCGGCCAAGCCCCTCGCGTTTGCGATGCTCGGCGCGGTGCCCGCGTTCGGGCTCCCCGGCAATCCCGTGTCGTCGCGTGTGAGCTTCGAGTTGTTCGCGTGTCCGGCGCTCCGCAAGCTCGCGGGACGTGCCGATGTCGCCGCCGAGCCCGTGCGCGCGACCGCGGCGACCGCCATGCGTCGGCGCGCCGACGGCAAGCTGCACCTCGACCGGGTCCGCGTCTGGATCGACGACGGTCGCTACGTCTGCGCCCGGTCCGGCGACCAGGCCAGCAACGTGCTGTCGGGAATGGCGAGCGCCAACGGCCTCGCGCTCCTCGACGACGGCGACGGCGTCGATGCCGGTGACGAGGTGAGGGTCCTGCTGCTCTGATCGCCGAAGTGACAGCCGTCACCTTCGCGAGGCGTGTGCTCCAGGCGTCTTGCCATAGCTCACGCTACGTGGTACAACGTCTACACAACGGGGTCGCCCGGGCGGGCGAATGCAATGCCGGGAGGCGGCAACCGTGTGGCAAGTGCAACGCACGCAGGGCTGGCGTGGCGCTGTACCTCCGGGGAAGTTTTGATCCGTCGGCTGAAGTTGGTCGCTGCGCCGAGCGGGGAACGAGAGCGAACCCACCCCCGGGGCGCCACGCAGGACCGGCCTACGACCGGGCGGTCGAGACTCGCCCGTATCCTGATCGGGTGAGTTCCCGCGCGTGGCCGGTGCCGCTCATCGATCCGTTCGCGCGTCGCGTGAAGGACCTCCGGGTCTCGATCACCGATCGCTGCAATTTCCGCTGCGCGTACTGCATGCCCGAGGAGGGGATGGAGTGGCTGGGCCGCGAACAACTGCTCACGTACGAAGAGATCGCGCGGATCGCGCGGGTGTGTGTCGAGCATTACGGCTTCGAGGCGATCAGGGTGACCGGGGGTGAGCCCCTCGTGCGCGCCCACGTGACCAGGCTCGTCGAGATGCTGGCACCGCTCGGCGTCGACATCGCGATGACCACCAACGGCGTGCGCCTCCCCGAGCTCGCGCACGATCTTGCGGCCGCGGGCCTGCGACGTATCAACGTGTCGCTCGACTCGCTGCAGCGGGAGCGATTCCTGGCGCTGACCAAGCGCGACGAGCTCGAACGGGTCCTGGCCGGGATCGATGCCGCGCTGCTCGCCGGCTTGTCGCCGGTGAAGGTGAACGCGGTGGTGATGCGCGGCATCAACGACGACGAGGTCGTCGATCTCGCGCGTTTCGGGCGTGAGAAGAACGTCGGCGTGCGCTTCATCGAGTTCATGCCGCTCGACGCGCAGGGGGAGTGGAGCCACGACAAGGTGGTGCCGGCGCAGGAGATTCTCGACCGCATCGGCGCCGTGTTCCCGCTCGAGGCCGGCGATCCCGATCATGTCGAGCCGGCGGAGCGATTCGTGTTCCGCGACGGCATCGGCGATGTGGGCGTGATCTCGAGCGTGAGCGAACCGTTCTGCGACAACTGCGACCGGGTGCGCGTCACGGCCGAGGGTCAGTTCCGGACCTGCCTGTTCGCGCTCGATCACACGGATCTGCGGGCCGTGCTTCGCGCCGGGCGCGGTCTCGACGAACCCGATCTCGACAACCGCCTTGCCGCCGCGATCGAGGGCGCGGTCGCCACCAAATGGGCCGGGCACCGCATCGGACAGGTCGACTTCGTGCGCCCCGATCACTCGATGAGCCAGATCGGCGGCTGACCGCTTCGCGCCGGTCGCCGTCCGCTCCATCCGGGGGTCGTCAAGTCGTGCGTTTCGCCTGGTCCCCTACACTTCCGGCCCATGCCTCCGGAGTTCACACATCTCGATCCGCTCGGCCGGGCTCGCATGGTCGACGTTACGGCCAAGGAACCGAGTCACCGGCGGGCGGTTGCCCGTTGCCGTGTGCACATGCAGGCCGAGACCGCCTCGGCGATCGCATCGGGGGCGATCTCGAAGGGTGACGTGCTCGCCGTAGCCCGGGTCGCCGGCATCCAGGCTGCGAAGCAGACACCGCACCTGTTACCGCTGTGTCATCCCCTGCTCGTCGGCTCCGTACTCGTGAACTTCCGCCTCGAAGACTCCTACGTCGAGGTCGAGGCGAACGTCGACACCGTGGATCGCACTGGTGTCGAGATGGAAGCGTTGACCGCGGCGGGTGTTGCTGCGCTCACTATTTACGACATGTGCAAGTCCATCGATCGTTCGATGACCATCGGTGACCTTGCGTTGTGGGAGAAGACGGGTGGTCGCTCCGGCACGTGGCGGCGCCAGTCGGACGACACCGATCAATTCGGACTCTGACGACCCACTCGGGGTTTTCTGACGGTTCGTCGTCCGACTGAGCGTCGGTCGTCGCGGGCAGGCATGGCGGGGATGACTCGCACAAGTTGTAGTTGCGCGCCGGAACTCGCGAGACTGCATTGGGCGGCGATCCACCAATGTTTCGTCGTCCGTTGTTACCGTTGTCGACAACAAAGGCGGTCGAGAGGTCTTGACACTCGTGGTCTTGGTCATTCTCGCGGCGCTCTGGGCAGTCGTTCTCCTGCCACCGCTGCTGCGATCCCGTGCGGAGCGGGCGAACGACTCGATCGGTGACTTCAATTACCGGCTCGATGTCCTTGGTCGAACGAACGGTGTGTTGCGTACCGCGGGCGCGCAACCTCGTGTGTCGCGCGGGCATCGCGCGGCCAAGCGTCGCCGAGACGTGTTGCGCACGCTGTTGACCGTCGTCGGCGGGTTCGGTCTGCTCGCGATCGCAACGCACGCCGCGGTCGTGTGGGCGTTGTTCGTGCTGTCGGCCATTGCGTTCGGCGCATTCTGCGCGCTGTGGGCGTGGGCACGTTCGATCCAGATGGAGCGGTCGATGAAGGTGCGCTCGATGCACCGCCAGCCTGCTCCCGACTGGGTTCTGCACCGGGCCGCGTCTTCGTAGCAGTCGGTCGTAGCATCGGGCCGTGGATCGTGGCCCGGAGATTGCAGCGCTCGGAGAGTCGGCTCGCGCCGCGTTCGAGGAGAAGCACCGCGCGCGTGAGGTCACGATCACTGCGTCCCGGCGCGCCATCCAGGCGTGCGCGGCATCGATCCGATCCACGCATCGCGGCGAGTACGAGGCCGCGGAGGCCTTGGCGCGGCGAAGCACGTGACCATCTCGCCGCGGCCGACGACGCGATCGCGTCGCAACCCGACGTGCGCAGCGGCGGACCTCTGAACGACGCGAAGAAAGAGTTGGCCGAAGCGTGGCTGACGCTCGCGTTGGTGCGTGACCTTCCGCTGCCGAGGCCCTCAGAGCTGGGCCTCGAGATCGCGCCGTACTGCAACGGACTCGCGGAGGCCGCGAGCGAGCTGCGCCGGCAGCTGCTCGACCAGCTGCGCGCGGGCAAGATGGAACGCGCGGAAACCTTGATGCGCGCGATGGACGAGATCTACTCGTTGCTCGTGACCATCGACTATCCCGACGGCGTCACGGGCGGTCTGCGGCGCACGACGGACCAGCTCCGAGCCGTGCTCGAGCGCACCCGCGGCGACCTCACGACCGCCATCGTCGCGGCCCGACTCCAGGCGTCGATCGAGGCAGCCCGGCAGGCGTCCGGTAGCTGACGCTTTGGTACGCTGACACTTCCCTACGGGGGTGTAGCTCAGCTGGTAGAGCGCTACGTTCGCAACGTAGAAGTCGGCGGTTCGAGTCCGCTCACCTCCACTTTCCGAAGCCGCAGGTCAGGCCCGATGCGACTTCCTTCGTCGGTCCGACGCCGCTGCGTCTTGCAGGCCGCGTGCCACAAACGTGCCACTACAAACCGGCGCGCTCGTTGCGCGCTTGTTGCTCGGCCGGCGGTTTCCAGACGAGCTCGCCGAGGGCGCGCGTGACTCGTTTGTCGGTCTCGTCGAGGACGTGCACGTACACACGCCGGGTGATGTCGCTCGACCCGTGGCCGAGGCGTCGGCGCATGAGCTGTTCGGGCGCGCCGACCGCGTCGAGATAGGTGGCGGCGCTATGCCGGAGATCGTGTGCGGTCACGCCTTCGAGGCCCGCGGTGGTTACTGCGGGCTTCCAAATCCGGAGCATGAAGTTCTGGTAGTTGAGGGGGCCGCCGCGCGGTGACGAGAAGACCAACGCGTCGGCGTCGGCTCCGGTGAGGCGCTGTTGCGCGAGGTGCTCGGCGAGGATCGTGGCGAGCTCGTCTGGAAGACCGAGCACGCGCCGCGATGCCTTGGACTTCACCAATCCGTCCACGACGAGCTTCCCGCTCACGTACTTGATCGCCTCGGCGACCTCGAGGGAGCGCCCGAGGACGTGCACGCGCCCAACCCGAAGACCGGCGATCTCCGACCATCGCAAGCCGAGCACCCCGCCCACGTAGACGATCGCGTGATATTCGCGCGGCATCGCGGCCGCGAGGCGGTGTAGCTCCGCGGGTTCCAGCGCGTGGCGCGGTGTATCGCCGCTCCGCGGCAGTGTGATTCGTCGGCATGGGCTTCGGGCGATCCGGCCGTCGTCGACGGCAGCGTTCATGACCGCGCGCAGTACGCCGTAGTTGGTGCGGACGGTCGCCGGCGCCAGGCGAGCGGCCATCTCGTTGACGATGTGCTGAACGTCGAGGGGAGCGATGGCGGCGAGGCGTTGCGGCCCGAACGCGGGGACGAGGTGCACGCGTAAGACAGTTTCGTCGCGGCTACGAGTGGTAGCCGCCTTGTGGCCGGCGACGCTGAGATATCGCTGCACCCACTCGGCGAATGTGAGGTCACCTTGCCGTGGGTCGTGCCACACTCCGCGTGCGATGTCGGTCTCGACGGTGGCGAGGTAGCGGTTCGCGGCGGCCTTCGTCGCGAAGGTTGCCGGAGCGTTGAGCAGCCGGTTGGTCACGGTGTCGCGGTGACGCGCCTGCCATCGACCCGAGGGCAACTTTCGGATGGTGCCGAACTGACGGCGGCTTTTCATCTGCAACGTCCTCTTCACACGAGGCCGCGCGGCAGGTGGTTCCGCGCGGTGTTCACGGCGCAGGGAGTCGCTCTCAGCGGGTCGGCCATTCGGCCGGGTCGCGCTGGGGTCTCCGATCCACGGCAGGGTCAGCTGCTGGTGCACCGAGGTTACCGGGACCGTGCGACACCGCCGGCGGGCGGGACCCGGACGCTGTCGAGCCACGACGCGATCTCGGCGGGATCGAAGCGAAGGAGGTGTCCCCACTTGACGAACGGGATACGCCGCTCGGCGACGAGCCTCCTGACGTGTCGTTCCGAGACGCCCAAGTGCTCGGCCACACCCTCGATGTCGAGCAACCTCGGCAACCTCTCCTGCGACAACCCATCAGCTCCTCGAACGAAAATCTCCTCCATCACTGATAAGCGCGAGCAGCTGTCGAAACGCGACAAGAAATCTCGTTCTCGCGTTTCGTCCGCCCCAGTTGCGACCTTCGGGCTCGACCTCACACACGTTGCATCCTGATGCCGTCGCCGTCGAAAACGCCCTCGCGAAGTGGCTGCACAGACTTGCCCATTCCGCTATGCAGCGGAATGGGCCGCGCTCTGATGCTCGCGGACGCGTCATCGTCACGCCGGTGCGCGCGATCGACGACGGACGCAGACGGACGAGCGCCGAGAGCTACTCGTCGTTGTCGTCGCCGCCCTTCGGGTCGGGCTGCGGAGTCGGCCCCGTGGCGCCCGCTTCGCCCGCCGGGCCGGACGACCGACCGACACTCGGAGCGCCGGCACCACGCATGATCTCGCAGCGCGTCAGCGCCTAGCGCGCGACCGCGCCGAGGCTTGCTGAAGACTTGACGGATGTCTGTACCGAAGGCCTGTACCGAAGGCCTGTACCGAAAGCCTGTACCGAAAGCCTGTACCGAAAGCCTGTACCGCCGGGCATGCCGGCGTCGACACCTCGACACGCGTTCGGATCCGAGTCACGAAATCAGATCGGGGCGAGCGCGCGTTATGTGCGGCCCGCCGGGGTGGCAGAACGAGCCCCGACCGGGCAATCGGTGCGCGCTCAGGCGACCAGAGATTGCCGCCGACAATGCTGTCGTGGATTCGCAGGTGAGCGCCTGGGAGCAGACCGACGTGCTGCTGTTGCAGAAGGGCAGGACTCTCAGCCCGGGGTCGCGGCGTCGGTACCGCTGGGTCCGCGTCCGCGCTGGTCGCTCGATCGCGTTGGAGCAGCCCGACGCGTTTGTCGGCGTCGTAGGGCTCGTTGTTCGCCTGATCACGATTCCGTTCCTAGCCGGTGTCGATCTGTTGCTGTGGCCCCTCGTTCGCGTCACTGTCGCCCGAGGCAAGTGGTACGTGGTCGCACTGCGCTTCAACGGCCCAGATGCAGCCTTCGATCGCGTCGCCGAAGCGGACACTCTCGATGAGATCAAGGTGCGGCAGAGAGAGCTGGAACGAGCAACGCCATAACTGCCAGTGAGACTGGGTTCGTCGTTGTTCGCGGTTTCGCGGTCGACGGTGAGCATTGTCTGATCTGACCTGTCGAAGTGCTCGTTTGATGGGAGCGCTTGTCGATCGGACGGTGCTGGAATTGGGCACGCCCCGTTCCGGAGGGTGACCGAGCCGGCTGCACCAACAGCCGTCTCGACACGGTCTCCTTCCCGGGACGTGCGTGCCACCCCTCAACCGTTGAAGAGAGAAAGGGATGGCAATGCCCATCGTAGATTCGTCGCGCCCGAACGTTGGCGGAGTCGACACCCACCTCGACAATCACGTCGCCGCCACGCTCGACGCGAACGGCGGTGTCCTCGGTGTCGAGTCGTTCCCGGCAACGACCGTCGGGTTCGCTCAGCTGCACGGATGGCTGCACGCGTTCGGTCCGATCGCTCGCGTCGGCGTTGAAGGCACTGGCGCGTATGGGGCGGGCCTGTCGCGCTATCTCCAATCGTGTGGGCTGGTGGTGATCGAAGTTGATCGCACCAACCGTCAGCTGCGGCGCATGCAGGGCAAGTCGGATCCGGTCGACGCGATCGAAGCGGCCCGCGCCGCGTTGTCAGGTCGGGCGTCGGGGATCGCGAAGACCGCGGACGGGAACGTGGAAGCGATCCGCGCACTGCTGGTCGCGCAACGTTCCGGCCGTCACGCTCGCGCTCGGTGCTTGAATCAGATCCGTCACCTCGGCTTTACCGCCCCGGATGCGCTGCGTGAGCAGTTCCGTGACGTCCCCAGAGCCCATCTCGCTCGACGCGCGGCCGCGCTACGTCCTCGAGCGAACGGTGACCCGGTGTTGCATGCGACGAAACTCGCGATGCGGACTCTGGGCCGGCGCGCACTCGCGATCGATGACGACATGCACGAACTCGAACACGTCCTCGCCAAGCTCGTCACCGAGACCGCGCCCGCGTTGTTGTCCTGTCATGGTGTTGGTGTCGACACCGCCGCGATCTTGTTGGTCGCCGCGGGCGACAATCCCGAACGGGTCCGTAACGAAGCCGCGTGGGCGCACATGTGTGGCGTCGCACCACTGCCCATGTCGTCGGGCAAACACGTCCGGCACCGGTTGAGTCGGGCCGGGAACCGCCAAGCGAACCATGCGCTGTGGCGGATCGTGTTCACCCGCATGGGCCACGACCCCCGCACCCGCGTCTACGTCGAACGTCGCACTGAAGAAGGACTCTCCAAACGCGAGATCATGCGCGTCCTGAAACGCTACGTCGCACGCGAGACCTACCAGCTGCTCCCGCGCAGCTGAACAAGCTCTGGGTTGGCGGCCTGACCCAATAACTGCCCGACACCGCGAGACGGTTGTCCTTCGATCGATACGTCGGCCGCCAGCCCACCCATCCATGACCCGACACCGCATGGCCTAATAAGAGCCCGCCCTCACATCCGAGTGGCCCATCACTGGTCTGCCAGCAACGCCGGGAAGCCCCTTGACAAACATAGGAGCATCGATCGGTTCTCACCGCGCGGATCAGAATCATGTTGTGTGTGCGCTTCACGATTGCGGGCGTCGGTAGAGCAGCGCCTCGCTTTCCAGGGCCGCCGCGACGAGATGTGCGACGCCTTCCGGCTGATCCGGCGGATCGATGAGCACATGTCGTTTGTCCACGTCGGCCTCGGCGAACTCTTGGTGCATCTTGCGGGTTGCCGCCTCATTGCTGAATCCGTGACCCTGCCGCGTGGCCACGCGTTCCAAACATCGATCGACCGATGGCAACAGAACGACGTAGTCAACGCAGTCGAGGCCAGTTGCCTCAGCGAACGCTGGAAGAAACCACGGACCGATCACGCCGTCGTAGATCGTCTTGTATCCTCCGCCGACGTAGCGACCGGCGGCGGCTGCGGCCGCTTGGGTGACGACTTCGTTCTGCGCCTTCGAGGCAGGAAGCCACGGTTGGATCGCACCACGAGCGAGGAAGCCGAAGAAGGCATCGCCCTCGATGAGGACACTCGGCTCGAAGCTATCCGCAAGGATCCGCGCCACGGTCGACTTCCCAGCGCCCGGCGGTCCAGTGACGATGACGAGTGACGGCATGCGACGATTGTTGCCGACCGTCGGACCGTCGCAGGCGAATCAGGCTTGAATGTCCCTTACCGTGGGACCCGTACAGATCTGCCGATCTCGCGGACATCGCCGACGACTGACCCAGGCAGAACGCGCGCTCCATAACGCGCCGCAATCGACCGCGCGAGGTATTGCATTTATGCGGAATGCGCGCCGCAATAGTCGCGAGCGCGGGAATCGGTGGCCACGGGCAACGCACGCCCGGTCAGGCAGCGGTGCGGTCGTCCGGTCGGTCGTAGTGCCGAGTTGCGACTTCGACGTCGCTCGTGAGCATCGAGGTCAGGAGTTCGTCGAGGCGCGCGGCGACATCCCACGCGAGCCAGTGCTCGCCACACGCGGGGCACTCTTCCATCGGGACGTCGAGGACGACTGCAACCCGCCCGTCGCGCTCGGCGGTCTTGGCCCGTCGCACGGAGACTCGGGCAGCCTGGTCGCAGCGTTGGCACCGCATCAGCGCCTCCTACGGTAGTCGTTCGACCAGAGATCCGGGTCCGGCTCATAGATGGTCACGACCCGCTCCTCCTGGTGCTCGTCGTCGACGACGACGACCACGTGCAGCGGCCGCACCCACTCGACGACGAGGACGAGCTCCTTGAGCTCCGCCGGATTGAGCTGGTGCTCCTCGATCACGTCGGCATCGGCGAGCGCGGCGTCGAACTCGGCGAAGGTGCAGTCGAGCAGGCGAAGCTTGTCGAACGCGTGCTCGCTCAGCAGGCGCGGGTGCTGCCACACCTTCGGGCGGGGAAGCGACTCGTCCACGCGCCGATCTTTGCGCCGCGACTGCGCCCGGGCGTGGATGGCGGTCCGTGGGCGGCGCCCGTGCCACTGTCGTGCCACAAGCAGCGGCGAATTGCGGTCGGCAGCGGTTCGTCGCGGTCAACGCGGATGGTCGTTGACCTGCGTCTTCGCGATTCGCCGCTGATCACGCGCGAGGGCCGCGGAACGTTCGCAACGTAGAAGTCGACGGTTCGAGTCCGTTCACCTCCACTCGTCATCTGTTGACGTTCGAGCTGCAGGACGCCTGTTTCGAAGCCTGGGTCGTGCGCTTACGCGTCGTCGGATGCCAGTCGCGCTTCGCGGAGGTTGTCTTCGAACTCAGTGGGATCGAACGCTTCCGAGTCGAAGGGTCGGCCCAACCATTCTCGGCGCTCGTCGTGTTCGGGGTGGGCCGGGTCGGCGAGAATCTCGAGCAGTTCGCGGTAGCCCCACGTGCCGCCGCAGTCCTCCGGTGGGCAGGCGCGCCGGCCGTCGATGCAGGCCGGCGTTGGAGTGCCGGCGGTCGGCAGCACCTTCTCGACGACGACGCGGTGATCCCAGCCGTCGCCGAAGTCGTACGTGTACGTGAACGAAGATCCTTCCCCTGCGATCGCATCAAGGGTGGTGCGCCGTTCATCGTGGGAGGGATCGCCCCAGCTGTCGTCGGGGTCCGGGATGCCGTAGCGCGTGCCTTCGACCTCGAACTCGTGCAGGTGGTAGTTCCACCAACCGAAGGCTGCCTGGATCACGTCGTGGATGTGATCGAGTGTGCTGCCACCGTCGACGAGTACGCGGCGCCAAATCGGCGGCTCGGCGTCGAGCAGCGAGACCTTGAGTTGGTACACGTGGCCGCTGCTGGCGTTTCGATTCGGCCGCGCGGTTGCGGGGGCAGGTTGGCCCGGGAAAGGGATCACGGTTGCGAGCGGATTGGACCGGCCGACGGCGGCGGCAAGTTCGCGATCGGGGGAACCGGAGCGGTGCTGCAGCGGCCCGAGAATGAGGCTCGACAGGCGCAGCGACAGCGCTTCGAGATCCTGCAGGCCGTCCTTCCAGAGGTACTCGCCGTGGAGCGTGAACTCGTTCATCACGCCGACGACGCTGCGGTCGTTCGTCGGCGCGATCCGCACGTCGCGCATGGCGTTTCGTTCCGTGACGAGGAATACGTCGTCGACGCCGTGCCGGGAAAGGATCGCTTCGATCGCACCTGGCATTCGGTCGGGCAGTGTTGCCGCCGGCGCTAGCTCGACGAACAGTGGCAGCAGCGTGCGCTGGTTGACGAGGAGCGCGACCTGCGGCCGCCAGAACAGCGCCGTCGCGAACCAGTCGCCCAGGGACGTCGTCGATACGTCTCGGTCGGCAATCGGCGCGCCTCTCAGCCGATCGCGCAACTTCTTGGTGCCTCGGACAACGAGCACGCGTCGAGTGTCGCACGATCGCGCCTACGCATGTCGTGTTCAGGGTGTGCCCACGACCTCAGCGAGCAGCGCGCGGGTCCGAGTGCGGAGCCGCGCGGCGGCATCGTCTTGGAGTCCGCGCGTTACCGCGGTGAGTGACGCACCGCCTGGTCCGAGCTCTCGGTGAAGGAGATCGCGTAGATCAGCGCCGCCTTCGTTGCTGACGAGTGCCGATGTCACGCCGTCCGCGTTGGCAATCTCGAGGCAGCGCCAGAGATCCTGCGCGTCGCGTTCCTCGTCGCGGACGGTCCGGGCGAACGCTTTGAGCGAGAGGGTCGCGAGAGCGTCTGGGAGCGTGATCGTGGTCGCGCGTTCTTGGCCGGTGGTCAGACGCAGTTCCACGTCGATTGTGATGGCCGGCCGTTGAAAGGCGACCGCAAGACCAGGGACCTCAGTGGTCACGATCGTGCCGACTCGTTTCGTGTGTCGCGGGCGCGAGGTGTATGCGGGGATCAGGAGGTCGACAACGGCGACCCGGCGATCGTCGATACGTCGCTCCCACCGATTGCCGGCGACCTTGTGGTAGCCGAGTGCTTCGATCGCGGGAACGAGGGCCGTCTCGGTGAGGAGGTGCGGCGGCACGCCGAAGTCGGCATCCCCGGTTGCTCGTAGCGGAAGGTCGAGGCCGAGTCGCTGGATGTGTAGCAGCACGGCGACGCCCCCGATCAAGCGGTAGTTGTCGGTGGCGCCGATGTTCGCCATCGCGCCGCTGACATCGGCGATGGCGATGAACGCGCCGTCCATCGCCGCCGAGAGACTCGCGAGTGTGACGGGACCTTGGGGCCTCACGCCGCGGACGCGATCGTCTTGGTGACGATCGCGCGTCGCAACCGGTCGGCGGCTTCCTTCCGATCTTCACCGCCGAGATCGCGCAGGTCCCACCACTGTTGGACTGGATCTGCGAGCGGCACCGCATCGACCATCGCCGGCCAGGACGCGCTGACCGTGAGAAGGGTCGGGTCGGTCGTGTGGCGCAACAGGATGCTTGCATCGGCGCGGCCCTCGGCGGGGACCATGCCCGCGGTCTCCAGTTGAAGATCATGAGCCGCGTAGACGACGGTCAGCGTCGGGTGCCGCCACGGCACCAGCAGATCCGGAGCAAGATCAGCGGAGAACGCGATCTTGACGCGGGCTCGGTGCGCAGCCTTCGCGATGCGGTGCGCTTGGTCGATGAGCGGCCGGGTGCTGTACCAGAACGTCTCGGGTGCGACGAGGTGTGGCTGGGCTCGTTGTGCATACAAGTCGAGCAGGCGCGCCGGTTTGCCGCGGTAGCCGGCGCGTGTCACCGCCACGGCGTTCGCGTTCCCGAGCCGCTTGAGGACCTGAGACGCTCGTGGCTGCGTCACGCCGACCACTCGCGCGATCGCGACCTGGGTCAACGGCGATTCAGCTGCGATGAGGAGCCGAACGATCGCCGCCGTTCCGGGCCCCCATTTGCGAGCGGTGTGACCCGTTGCGGCCGAAAACGCCATTCGCTCATGGTATAAGCCTTCTCGCCAAAGGGCAAGGAACACTTATGGGAAGGCTTATGGTGCCTGGCAACAATTTGGCAACGGAGTGCAGCCGACATCGTGGACCCGGTGGGCTCAGCGGACGGCCGCGACGGTCCTGAGCAGCCCTGATGAACGCGGTCGTGCGCTCCGGACGAACTCGATGGCCTTCGCAACGTAGAAGTCGACGGTTCGAGTCCGTTCACCTCCACTCTCGAAGCCCCAGGTCAGCTGCCGTGCCGGTCTCCTCACCGAGGCCGGCATCTTCGCGTCGTGCCACACACGTGCCACTGAGCGGCGGATTGACGACCTCACCGCGCTCGACCTGATGGGAAGATCGCGGCGTGAAACTGGAGTCGAGCAACGGCGCACTGGTAGCGCTGCGCCGTTGACAGGTGGGGACCGAAGTTGTCGAGCACGATCGCGATCCGAACGTCCGACGGATACAGCGACCGCAGGTAACGGCCGAATGCCAAGAACGCGGTGCGGCCTTTCTTCTTCACGATGTGCCCGTAGAGTCGATCGGTGCACAGGTCGTAGCCGGCCATCAGATGCCGCACACCGTGCGGCCGGGTGTAGGTCGCCCGTCGGCGACGCCGCCGCGGGGTCTCGATATCGCCATTGCCGGACGCGACCGGGGCCCACTGCTTCCCCGGATGGGGTTGCAAGTTGAGGGGCCCGAACTCGTCCATGCACCTGATCACGGCCGGATCACCCCGCTTCGGTTCTGCGGTGCCGTCCGCGATCGCGTACAGCTCCAGGATCCGGTTCTTCTTGGGTTCGAAGTCGGGATCGTTGGACTGCTTTCACGTCTTGATCACTTGAAACGAGGCGCTTTCCTCGCGGAGCAAGACCCGCAGACCCTCATGGCTGATGTCGTCGACCACCCCCTCAGCCACCACGAACTCCGCCAGCTTGCTGAGCGACCATGTCGAGAACGGCAGACCATGATCGACCGGCCGCGCCAACGCGATCTTTTTGATCTGTTGCCGCTCGGGCAACGTGAACTTCGGTGGTCGACCCCCCGCTTACTTCGGGGCCAGCGAATCGAACCCGTCCGCGTTGAAGTTGTGGATCACTTCCCGGACCCGATCCTCGGACGTGAACGCGATCTTCGCGATCGCCGGAACATCCATCGCTTGCGCGGACCACAACACGATCTGCGCCCGCCGCCACCGCACCACCGACCCCGAACCCCGCCTCACGATCCCGAGAAGCTTGTTGCCCTCGACACCCGTGATCTCCCGCACACGCACACGTTCAGCCACGCACCGAGTCTGCGCGACCGCGCCCGCCAAGTGGTGGACGCGACACCACCAACGTTCCCGGTCAGGGCACTAGGTGGCGTCTGCCCGCTGGCGCGTTCTCGATGCCGCCGCGGCAAACGAACGTGCCCGATCGTTCATTCAAAGTTGTGGCTCGTCAGGGTGAAGCCCATCAATAGTCCGAAAAACGCGCCTGCGATCACGCCGATCCCGGCTGCCATGGCGAGGTACGCATTCCAATCAGGCTGCTGATTGCGCAGTGCAAGTGCGACCATCCCGACGAAGATTGCAACGGCGAGCGGCACGGACACCGCCACCGACTTGATGATGGTCGCCCGCATGGCCTGCTCGGCAGACGACTGTCCGTCCGCTTGTTCGGTATTGAGCGCCTGGGACACCGGAACTTCCAGATCACCAGTCATACGATTCTCCCCTCAACGCTGTGCGGTGTGCACCCGGAAGATGCCCGCGTACGACCTCATGATGCCCGGTGGCGACGCCTCGGGCGAGCGCAGAACGGCAGCCTGGCGTTGACCGGCCATCCCCTTGCCACTTGCATCGCCTGGATCACGTCGTGGATGTCGCTGCCGGTTCCTTCGTCGTCAGTGCGGACCACCGTTGTAGAGCCAGTT
Source organism: uncultured Actinomycetes bacterium (assembly GCA_963761055.1). Taxonomy (GTDB): domain Bacteria; phylum Actinomycetota; class Acidimicrobiia; order IMCC26256; family PALSA-610; genus PALSA-610. The sequence goes on from CAVXFO010000006.1 coordinate 315,788, forward strand.
GTGTGCGTGCTCGTCCGTCAGGATCGAGTTGCCCACCTCCGCGATCATCTGCGAGATCGCGGGGGTGATGCCGTCCTCGGCGCTTGCTCCCAACCGCCCCTTGCGCATCATCGCTCCGGGGTCCAGGGCCGGCGGGTCCGTGACGGTCCGCAGCTCGAAACGGTCCTCGTTCTCCTTCATCCATTGGAACGACGTGTACTCGTAGATGGCCGGCCAGTCCGCGTCTCGTACCGCGAAGTCGAGGAACTCGGCGATGCGCGGCAACGTTGCTTGCGGCTCACGTTTGAGATCGCTGTAGTGCACGAGCATGACGTTTGGTTCGTGACGCAATGGCCACCACGCCGCAACCAGACTGAAGATCATCGGCACGAATGCATGCGTTGCGAATCCCGCGATGAATGCGTCCAAGTCGGGACCGATGATCGCCTGCTTGTCGACGTTCCAGACGTCGCACCACTCGTCGGAGTGGGATGCGAGGAAGGGCCGCGAAGACGCGATCGCCTCGTCCGGGTTCCGAGCGACGACGACGTAGCGCACGTCGGCGCCCGAGCCCTTCGCCCGGAAGGGCAACGTCGGCGGACCGGCGTGCGTCTTGAATGCCCGCCGTCGTGTGACCGGCATGTTGTCGAATCCCGCCACGATCGCGTCGCGGTCGGTAGTCGGCGACGCGACGAGCTCGAGCCACGGAACTTCGCGATAGACGTCGGCGAAGTTCGGATCGCCGCCGGATCGGAGTTGGTGGACGATGTTCATCATCCAGGTCGTGCCGCTCTTCGGCGGCACCGAGATCACGATGTCGCCGTCCCGCCAGGCGACCCGCTGTTGGAGCGACTCGTCGATCCACGGCGGAGGCCCGCCGGGAGGGGTGTCGGGTCCCGATTCGGTGTCAGTCGTGCTCATCGGCCTGTGCTCCTCGGAGTGGCTTGTCCGTTGCCACCAAGTGTGCGGGTCGCCGCGCGTCGGCTACGCGTCACCTGTGAGGGTGGGGCGAGGCGCATCTGACGCGTTCCTGGTGGAGCAGCGGTTCGCGGTCAGACCTCACACAACAGCCGGTCGATGCGGGGGATCCAAGTCGTGAACCCGCTCGTCCGGCACAGCTCCGAAGCAGTGGTGATCCACGCTCTTGACTCGGGGTCGAGCACGCCCGTTTGGCGGTGTCGGTTCTCGGCGAGCGCATACAGGGTCGTCGCGCGGTGGTATTGCCAGCCGAATGTGACCGCGACCGCGAGCGCGGCGCGTAGGTGTTTCTCCGCTCGCTCGTAGTCGCCGACCAACGATGCGAGCTTGCCCGCGTACGCCGCGACGGGACCTTGGCTCGTGGCGCCGTTGAACGTCACCTCGTTCGCGAAGCTCTCGACGATCGGGAGCAGTGTTCGTGCAGGCGCGACATCGGCGAGTTCGATCGAGATGATCGCGTAGCCGATCACGGTCGTCGCCCACATGTTGTCCATCGGAATCGCGTCGAATCCGGCCTCGACGCCCTCCGCCAGGATCGCCCGAGCGTCATCGTCGCGGTCGACGGCCAGGCAGATGAGCCCGTACGCCAAGCGGAACGGGACGACGTCCGGACTGTCGGCCATGGCTTGCTCGACCAGCGGGAACAGTTCGCGGTGGCGTCCCGCAAACGTTCCGATCGCGAAGGCCTGCCCGGCGAAGACGGTGAACGCGTCCCGCAACCCGATCTGTGTACCGAGCTCCAAATTCGTCGTCGCGAGGGCCTCGGCCTCGGCGAGCCGGCCCGCCATCGTCAGTTCGAACACCTCGATCGTGTTGACGGCCCAGATCAGGTGCGGCTCGCGTACCTGAGTGGCGGCGGCGCGCAAGTTGGCGGCCGCGAGCATCGCGACGGTGTGGTCGGCGGTCTCGATAGCGACGTAGAACGCCGATGTCGCGGCACCGAACTGCAAACGTGGGTCACCCGCGGTGTCGGCGGCCCGAACCGCCTCCGCGGCAACGTGGGCGCGAGTGGCGGATCGACCCGGGCTCCACAACGCGACGCTGACCGCGGACGACACCTGCGCCAGCAACGTCGGGTCACCGACCTCATGGGCGATATCCAGCGCTTCGTGGGCCGCGGCCAAACGTCGCTCGGCGTCGGGCATCGACAGGAGACTCCGGGCCAGGAGACCTTGCAAACGGCTTACGGCTTCGCGGTCGGCGGGATCGACCACCTTCAGCGCGGTCTCGGTCGCGGCGAGTTGGTCGGGCCAATCGTGGAGCCGCATGAAGCCGCTATCCATCGCCAACGCCGCACGGACGACGACGTCGCTCCTATCGCTCCGCTGGGCCACGACGATGCTCTCGTTGAGCGTTGTCAACGCGTCGGTGTCGCCGGCGCGGTATTCCGCGGTTCCGAGGCGCACGAGGAGTTCGGCGCGTTCGGTGTCCGGGCTTACGAGTCTGCTCGCGAGTTCGAGCGCCGCCTCGAAATGCTGTACCGCGGCCGCCGGTGCGAGATTCGCGAGCGCATCGTCGCCGGCCCGCAGTGTCCATTCCAGTGCCTCGGCGTCCTGGCCGGCGCGGGTGGTGTGGCGCGGCGAGCTGCACGACGTCCTCGGGTTGCAAGGTCGCGACTGCGCGCAGGATGGCGCGGGCCGCGTTCTGGTGCAAATACGTCCGCCGGGCCGGGCCGATCGCGTCGTACAGGGCGTCGGCGACGAGCGCATGCGCGAAGCGCCAGGTCTGCGGCGACGGGTCGCCATTGACCAAGAGCCCGTTGCGGGTCGAGCGGTCGATGACGTCGATCACGACAGTCTCGGCGGATTCGCACATCTCGACGAGGGTGGCGAGCGAGAAATCGGCTCCGAGTACCGAGGCATTGGTCAATACGTCGAGTGCGTGCTCACCGATGCCTTCGACCCGGCTCCGCACGACATCTCGAAGGCTCGCGGGAACTGCGTCGGCATCGAAGCCGCGCTCGGTCCAGTGGCTGAGGAGCTGGAGTGCGTAGAGCGCGTTGCCGGCCGTGCGTTGGTGCAACAGACTCGCCACGGTTTCCGTACTCGTCGGGGTGCTCTGCGGCACGCGAGCGGTCACGAGCGCCATGAGATCCGTCGGGCTCGAGGCCGCCGAGGTGTATGCGTTTCGAACCACGCCGATCGAGGGCTGCCCGCGCGCCGCGGAACTCGGTCGAGGCGGTGTCGCCCGGGTCGCGACTCGCCGCGACCACCAGGACCGGGGCGTCGATCAGGACGTCGACGAGGTGGCGGACCAGCGTGAGCGCGCTCGCCTCGGCCCATTGCAGGTCGTCGAGGATGAGCACGCACGGACCGTGTTCCGCGGCGCGCCGCACGAGGTCTGCGGCTGCTTCGAACGCGAGGAACCGTTCGGTTGCGTCGTCCGAAGATGTGGGCGGCGGCGCGGTATGGACCCGGGACACGATCGATGGCGAAATTCGTGCGATCTCGCCTCCGCACCGCGTGACGTGCTGTTGGAGCAATGCCGTCGGGAGGTGTTCGACGAACGCATTGAAGATGGTTCGGAACGGTTGCAGCGAGACGCCCATCTCGTCGGCCCGCCCGTAGCCGATCGTCGCGGCTCCGGCGTCGTGGGCGCGGCTCGCGAATGCGCCCAGGAGCGTCGTCTTTCCGGTGCCGGCCTCACCCAGCACCGTCACGCATTGCAGGCCATCGGAATCGACGCGGGCGAGCGCGTCGTCGAGCACTTGCAGATCGTGCACACGACCGACGAACGTCGCGGGTCGGGCCAGCGTGTTCGGAAACGGGATGGCTGCAGGTCGGCTCCCGCCGAGCTCGGAGCTGCGTGCCTCGCTGGTCTCGGCGGTTTCGACGCCGTTCCAGCCGCTCGCGACGCGGCGTTCGATCCGGACGACGTCCGGCGACGGTTCGGTCCCGAAATTGTCGCCGAGCATCGCTCGGTATCGCTGGAACGTACGCAACGCGTCGGCCTGGCGTCCTCCACACGCGTAGGCGCGGATCAGCAGCCCGTACGAGCGGTCACGATACGGGTTGTCGGCCAGCTGCGACTCGAGCTGCGCGATTGCTTCGCTCGGTCGGTGGGCTTCGATCCATTCCTGGACGAGGTCGTCGACGGCTGCCGCGTGGATCTCGCCGAGTCGGGCGATCTCCGTCTCCGCCCACGGCTCTCCGCTGAACTCTTCGAGTGGTGGACCCGTCCAGTGGCCGAGTGCAGCTTGGAGCGCACCGCAGCGATCCGGCGCGGCGACCGCATCGGCGACGGCTCGGCCGAAGCGCGCGACGTCGACCCAACAGTCGAGCGCGTAGCCGTTGCCGCTCGTGAGGAGCACGTCGACACCGATCGCGGCGCGTACGCGCGCGACAGTTGTGCGCAGCGCGCCGGGCGAGACGGCCATCGTCTCCGCCAGCCATTCGCCTCGTAAGTGCCGGGGCGCGGCGAGGGCCAACACGGCGATCAGACGTCGCTGACTGCGACTGGAGAGGTCGACGACCGAGCCATCAGCCCCGATGGCGTTCACGCCGCCGAGCAGCCGGATACCCGAGATCGGTCGGCTGGACGCTGCCACGACGAGATCTTCGCGCACACCGCTCGAAGGCGTCCTTGCGGGCCGATTTGGGCCCGTCGACCACCGAGCGGGTGGGCTCAAAACTCCATGCGGAGGGATTCGGCCTCGTCGGCCAGCGAGAGCCATCGCTCCTCGGCCGCGTCGACGCGCTTCTGGGTCGTGGCGAGCTGCGCGCCCAGCCGCGCGAGCTCCTCATGGTCGGCGACGACGGCGACGAGCTCGGCTTGCACGTCGTCGCGATCGGCGATCGCGTCGGCGAGCTCGCGATCGGCGCGGCCGAGCTGATGGCGCAGCGTGCTGGGGCTCTTCGTAGAGACGGGCGGCGCGGCCGGCGGTGCCGTGACGCGTCGCGGCGCGTGGCCGGCGGACGTCGAGCCGGCAGTTCCGGGCGCGACCGTGGGTCGCGCCGCGTGTAGCGCGAGCCACCCCGCGACGCCGCCCCGCACCACGACGGCTCGACCGTTGCCGTCGAGGGCCAATACCTCGGTGACCGTGCGATCGAGGAAGACGCGGTCGTGGCTGACGACGACGACGATGCCCGGCCAGTCGTCGAGGAAATCCTCGAGCGCGCGGAGGGTGTCGAGGTCGAGATCGTTCGTCGGCTCGTCGAGCAGCAGGACGTTGGGCTGCTCGAGCAATGTGAGTAGGAGCTGCAGCCGCCGCCGCTCGCCGCCGGAAAGCGTGCTGATCGGCGCGAACTGCGCGTCGCCGTCGAACCAGAACCGTCGCATCAGCTTGACGTCGTCGAGTGTGGGCTCTCCCTTCCCGCCGGCGACGGCGTCGCGCACCCGCTGGTCCAGGTCGAGGTCGCGACCGAGCTGGTCGTAGTAGCCGATCTTGACCGTGCGCCCGATATCGATCGAGCCCAGCGTGGGGTGCAGGCGGCCGGCGATGAGATCCAACAACGTGCTCTTGCCGGCGCCGTTGGGCCCGACGATGCCGACGCGATCGCCCGGCTCGAGCATGTGGTCGAACGGCTGCAGCACCAGGAGTGGGCCGCGCGTCGCGACTGTCGCGTGCTCGGGGCCACGAGAAGCCGACGCCGTGGAGCTCGACTCCCTTCGATCCCAGGCGGGTGCTGCCCAGCGCCAGCCCGAGCTCGCCCTCGCGCGCGGCCGCCGCGGGACCGCGCGCGAGCAGCGCGTTGGCGGCATCGATGCGTGCCTTGGGCTTTGACGTGCGCGCGGGCGCACCGCGGCGCAACCACGCCAGCTCGTGCCGCGCGAGGTTCTTGCGCGTCTGCTCGGCGGTCGCGGCCTGTGCTTCGCGCTCGATGCGTGCCGCGAGGTACGCCGCGTACCCCGATCCCTTCGACCGTTCGTCGGGAACGTGGAGGTACGTGGCGCCGCGGTCGATCTCGAGCACTTTGGTCGTGACCCGGTCGAGGACGTGCCGGTCGTGGGTCACGAGCAACAGACCACCCGGAAACATGGCCAGCCATTCTTCGAGGAAGGCGATCGCGTCGAGGTCGAGGTGGTTGGTCGGCTCGTCGAGGATCAACGCATCCCACTCGCGCGCGAGCAACGCCGCGAGCGCGACGCGTTTGCGCTGCCCGCCCGAGAGCTGATCCGTCGCGGCTTCGAGCACGTCGCCCATGCCCAGGCGGGAGAGCATCGCCTCGCCCTGCCACTCCTGACGATCGAGACCGGCGCATACTGCGGCGCGAACCGTGCCGTCGGGCAATACCGGAAGCTGGGGCAGCGCGCCGACCCGGGCGTTGCGGCCACGGCGCACGATGCCGGCGTCGGGCTCGCGGTCGCCGCTCATCATCGCGAGCAGCGTGCTCTTCCCGCTCCCGTTCAGCCCGACGACACCGATCCGGTCGCCGTCGCTGAGCGTCAACGAAAGATCGGTGAACAGGGGCCGATTCGGGCGGGACGCGCCCAGTCCCTCGGCATCGATCAGGATCACGTCTCAGGCTACGGCCCCAGCCGCCGCGCCCCGGTGCCCGCGGGCCCGGCGCCCTCTCAAACCTCTAGAGGTGTAGCTCGCGCGTTCGGCGTCGGGCCGCATTTCTGCCTCGGTGCGCACCTCGCGCGGCTGGAGACCGCCGAGATGTTGCGTCACCTGCTCCGCCGCGCACCGGAGATGACGATTGGGGACCCGACCCGAGTGGGGTCGAACTTCGTCAACGGGATCGCGCGCCTGCCCGTAGAGAATGCCGGTCAGTAGTGATCGAGGAGGTCGACGACGGTCGACGCGCTCTGCCCGAGCATGACGCGTCCGACGACCTGCATGTGCGAGTGCCAGTGCTCCTCGGCCGCGGCGCCCTTGCCCGCCTCGAACAGGTCGAGCAGTCGGTCCTGGGAGCGCATGCCCCGCCGGCGTACCGACAGTGACCCGAGTCCGTCGTCACCGCGACTCACTGCCGTGACCGCGCGCACGACGATCTCGTTGAGCATCTCGGCCACGATGCTCAGCGTCTGGTTCCCGGCCAACGAGACCAGGCGTTGGTGGAACGCGGCGTTCGCGATACCGAACTTCTCCGGGTCCTCGATGGCTTCTTCTTCGGCGCGAACGAGGGCCCGGAGTTCCTTGACCGCGGCCCGACGCGCGCGCGCCGTCGCGGTCGCGATCGAGCGCGCCGCGATCGGTTCGAGGAAGTTTCGGGCCTCGAAGACGTCGGCGAGCGGGACGTTGCGCGCTTGGAGCAACAGCGCGGCGGTGCGCGCGGTCAGCCGTTCGTCGGGGGAGTGGACGACGACTCCACCCCGCACGCCCCGCACGACCGTGATGAGGCCTTCGGCTTCGAGGATTCGCAACGCCTCGCGCAGCGACGGGCGCGACACGCCGAACCGCTCGACCAGGTCGGGTTCGTGGCCGAGCGAGTCGCCCTCCGACAGCTCGCCCGAGACGATGAGCGCGCGCAGCTCGTCGGCGATCTGCTGAGGCTTTTCCCGAGGTCGCTCGTTGCGCTTGGCGGCAGGCACGGACTCTCCGTCAGTCAGGCGGGCAGGTTCGCCCGGGTCGGAGGCTAGTCACGCTCGCCGAAGAAGAACGCGTGCGCGTTGTCGTACAGCCATCCCTGGCGGACGTCGTCGGGGAGGTCGAGCGCGGCGGCCTCGCCCAGGCACCGTTGCATCGAGAGCACGGGAAAGTCGGATGCGAACAGGATGCGGTCTTTCCCGCGCGTCGACATGTAGTGCAGCAAGGACGTGGGCAGCCGCTTGGGCGACCACGCCGACGTCATGAGCCGCAGGTTGCGGTACTTGATCATCAAGCGGATCGCGGTGTCCCACCACGGGTCGGCGCCGTGGATCATGCACAGCTTGAGCTCGGGGAAGCGGTAACAGACCCGGTCGAGATGAATCGGGTTCTGCGGTTCCGCCGGGAGCGGCGGTCCGGGGATGCCCGCGTTCATGCAGAGGGGGAGATCGAGCTCGCAACACTTGGTGTACAGCGGGAAGTAGACGGCGTCGGTGGGCGGGTACATACCGTCGCCCCAGAAGCTCGGTCCGACGACGGTGTACGCGACCGGGTGGGCGCGTGTGAACGACTCCAGCGCGCGCACCGTCGGCATCGGTCGGAGCAGGTTGAAGCCGCCGACCGCCAGCGCGAAACGATCCGGTCGCGACTCCACGAATGACAGCGCCCGGCTCTCCTTGGCTCCGACGTTCGTCATCAAGATCGCGCGCTCGACGCCGTTGGCGTCCATGTTGTCGAGCAACTGCGAGAATCGGGCTCGTGAAGAAGGAGTCGTCGCCCTTGAAGTAATCCTCTTTGACCCGCACCATCCAGCCGGGCTGCGGCTGATCCCCCATGTCGACGTTCACCAGGCAGTCGATGGCGCGGGTCATCGGCAGGTTTCCTCTCGTCCGGTGCGCTGCAGCAGTTGCTGGAGTGCAGTCTTGTCGACCTTGGCGGTCGGGGTCATCGGCACCGTGTCGGCCGAATCGGTGACGACCCACCGCGTCGGACCTTGAACGCGCTCAAGCGTTCGCGCGCCGCCGCGGCCAGCTCGTCGAGCGGCCGTGTCGACACGACGAGCGCGCCGACCACGGGTGCCGCGCCGGGAACGTCGGTGACGTGGGCCTGTCGTACGCCGTCGATGGCGCGGAGCGCGGCTTCGACCTCGCTCGGGTAGACGGTCGCACCCTTCACCTTGAACATGTCGTCGCGACGTCCGTGATACCAGAGGTACCCGCCGGCATCGAGCGCGCCGAGATCCCCGGTCGCGTAGAAGCCGTCGGCGTCGAACGTGGCGTCGCGAGTGCGGCCGCAGATGCTGCGCATCACGTGCGTCGGACGGTTCGAGATGCACGACCTCGGGAACCGGCACCGACGTACGGGCGCGCACGAGATCGATGACGTCCCGCTGGAACGCGAGGTCGAAGGTGGGGAACGTCGGGTAGGGCGAGCCGGGCGCGGGTGCGACCCGGGCGACGAGGTGTTCGCCGCCGAGCCGGAACAGCACCGTGTCGTTCGCCATCCCGCTCTGCGGAGTGCGGACGTCGACCGCCTCGGCGTCGCCACCGTGTACGGAGCGGGCCCACGCGGTGAGGCCCGCGGCGAGTTGCGCCGGGTCGCGTCGCCACGGTGTCGTGTTGACCTGTTGTGCGTCGGTCACTGGTCCCCCCGACCCGCGCGAAACGCGAAAACGTATCAACATTTCGGTCCGGCTCAGGATTGCCGTCCGGAAAGATCTAGATGTATTCTGAGCACCATGGGCTGCTCGACGGGAAGGTTGCGACCGGCAGGGGCGGCGCGCCGGGGCCGCGCCCTGAATGACCGTCTCCCTCGAAGCCGGGCTCGTCGGGCGCGACGAACCGTTGCTGTGCGACTTCTACACGGCGGTCATGGGCTTCACGCTCGTCGAGCGGCTCGAGTTCGCCGTCGGCACGGTGTGCAAGCTCCGGCGGGGCGCGGCCCGGTTGAAGCTCTTCTTCCCGCGTGACGTGGTCGATGCCGTCGAGCCGGTCGAGCCGTGGTTTCGACCGGGCGGCTGGCGCTACGCGGCACTCGCAGTCGAGCTGCCCGCCGACGTCGACGCGCTCGCGGCCGCCGTCGAAGCCGCGCGTGGTCGCGTGCTGATCCCGCCGACGCAACACCTCGGGACGGGACGGCTGGCCCTGATCGCCGATCCCGAAGGCAACGCGTGGGAGTTGCTCGCCGAACCCTTCGATCGAAGAGACTGACGCCATGAACGACCGCGTGTACATCCACGAGCTCATCGACATCATCGGCCACCACCGCGCGCGACTACATGCAGCACATGACCGCGAACTGGAGCCCGGTCGGCCAGGAGGAGCGCAACCAGCTCTGCTACGGCGTGTGGGCCCTGGTCGGCTCGACCGGCGCCTGGCCGAAGACCGTGAACATGTGGGAGCACGAGGACTGGTCGGGCCTGGCCGCGTCGTTCGCGACCGAGAACGTCAGGGCGCGGTGCGCAGGATCCTTCACTCGAACGCTGGTGGGCCAAGGCGGCCGAGTTCCGCAGCGGCGGCTTCGATCGCATCGTGCTCCCCGCGCCGTGGACCCGCACTATCGACGAGCTCGTCGCCGACGGCGTGCGCGGCGATGTCTACGCGCACGAGCTCCTCACGGTCGCGCCCGGCGCGGCGCGCGACCTGCTCGAGCGGGCGCGCGACGCGTCTGCACTGCACGGGCGCCACGGCTGGGAGCTGTTCGGCGCGTTCACGACCGCGATGGTCAACGACGACGAGGCGTTGCTGCTCTGGGCGATCCCCACCTGGCAGCAATGGGCCGACGGCGAGGGCGACCGCGACCTCATGCAGTGGCGGCGAGGTCTCGATGCCACGACCTGGCACCGGGTGGTGATGGTGGACGCGCCGCTCGGCCCGTTGCGGCTCGGCCGGCAACCCGCGCGTTCCGACCGCGTCGACTGGCACGACTGATCCTGCCCAGAGCGGGGATCGGCGAGATGGAGCCCGAGAGATGGAGCCCGAGAGATGGAGCCCGCAATGACACCCAAGATCGCGAGCGCTGCGCCCGCCGATGTGCCGTGGATCGTGAGCGTCGACGACCACGTGATCGAGCCGCCGTCGCTGTGGGTGTCGCGGCTGGCGGCGCGCTACCGCGAGGCCGGCCCGCACGTCGAACGTCTGCCGGCCGGCGAGCTCGCGTTGTCGGGCGCCCGCTACGTCGAGCGTCCCGGAACCGACGGCCCGCTCGTCGACTACTGGGTCAACGGCGACCTGTACCAGTCGCTCAAGCGTGCGGTCACGGCCGCCGGCCGACCCCGCGACGAGATGACGATGACGGCCACGACCTACGAGGACGTGCGGGCCGGTTGCTACGACCCGGTGGCGCGGCTGCGCGACATGGACACGAACTGGACCCAGGCGTCGCTGTCGTTCCCCAACTTCCCGCGGTTCTGCGGCCAGACGTTCCTCGAGGCGACCGACCGTGAGCTCGCGGGGCTGTGTGTGCGCGCGGCGAACGCGATTCGCCTGTTCGGCCTCGACTACCTGCCGGACGCGCCCGCGCCGTTGGCCGACCGTCCGGCCTGATCGTCAGCGCTCGTCGAGCTCACCCTGCCGGCCGCGCGCCTCGAACTCCCGGCGGATCGAGCGCACGTCGTTCTCGGTCAGGCGGCGGAGCGGTCCTGCGCGGTCGGGCCGCCACCAGATCGGGTCCGAGCACTCCCACCGTTCGGCGCGCAACTGCCGCTTCAGGATCTTGCTCGTCGCAGTGACCGGCACGTCGGCGGCGACGCGCACATAGCGCGGGCTCCACTTCACGCCGAGATCCGGTTGCTCGGCGAGGAAGACGTCGAACGCGGCGGCGTCGAACTCGACCCCGGCCCCGGCCCCGAGCTGGAGCGTGGTCATGACCTCGTCACCCACATCCGCGGCCGGCACCGCGAACACCGCGGTGAGCACGACCCCGGGGAACCGGCCGGCGATGCGCTCGACGGGTGCCGCCGCGAAGTTCTCGCCGTCGACGCGGAGCCAGTCGTAGTCGCGGCCCGCGAACCACAGCCAGCCGTCGACGTCGACGTAGCCGAGGTCGCCCGACCAGTACCAACCGTTGCGGATGCGCTCCTGCACCGCTTCCGGGTTCTTGTAGTAGCCCTCGAACGAGCCCGGCGTCGTGTTCACGATCTCGCCGATGCACTCGTCGGAGTTGACGAGCCGGCCGCTCGTGTCGAACCGGGCGGTCGCGCTGGAGCGCCGGTGAGGGGGTCGACGACGAGCACGCCCGCCGGGAGTCGACCGAGCGCGCCGCCGGGCTGGTCGGCGGTGCGCATGACGGTGACGCCGCCCTCGGTCGACCCGTAGTTGTCGAAGACGTCTACGCCGAAACGTTCACGGAACCGCACGATGTCGTGTCGGCTCGCCTCGTTCTCGATCGCCCGGACGAGCGTGTGGTCGCGGTCGTCGGCCCGCGGCGGTGTCGCGAGGATGTAGCTGAGAGGCTTGCCGACGTAGTTGAAGTACGTGGCGCGGTATCGACGCACGTCGGGGAGGAACTGCGACGCGGAGAAGCGCCGGCGCAGCGCGATCGTCGCACCGACGTACACGGCGGGCGACCATCCCGCGTAGAGCGCGTTCGAATGGAACATCGGCATGGCGCTGTAGCAGACGGAGTCGGCGGTCAGTTGCCGGCTCGCCGACAACGTGCGTCCGTAGCGCCGCGAGTCGCCGCTGCGACACGATGGCCGCCTTGGGCGCGCCCGACGTGCCCGACGTGAAGACGAGCACCGCCGGTGTGTCGGGCGCGACCCCCGCGTCGGGGATGGGCGTGCGCCGCGGCAGCGGTCGCACTCGTGCGCGTACTCGTCGGTGTCGACGACGAGGACGCGATCGTGTGCCGCGCCGAGGTCGAGATGTTCGAGCAGCGGGAGGAGTGTGCGCTCGGTCACCACGAGCTGGCAGTCGGTGTGGCGGATGTCGGCGGCCGTCGAGCGCGGCACGCGCCGCCGCCGCGCGCGTGCTCGTGCCAGGTCCACAGTTGGTCGCCGAATACCAACGCGGGGTTTTCGTCGCCGAGGCGACGGCGGATCATGTCGTCGACGGTCTCGTCGTCCGGCCCGGTCGGTCGTTCGGTCGCTCGCGGCGTCCGCAGGGTCACATCGCTCCCTTGCTTCGCCCGTGGGCTCGCGGCGTCCGCAGGTTTACTTCGGCGCGAACCGCTGCCCGGCGTCGAGGCGGATCGTCGAGCCGTTGAGCATCGGCGTCTCGACGATTGCGACGACGAGCCGGCCGTACTCCTCCGGTCGCCCCATCCGCTTCGGGAACGCGGCGTCCTTCGTGAGCATCTCCGCGAACTCGTCGGGGATCCCCTTGGTGATGCCGGTGCTGAACAGGCTGGGTGCGATCGCGACGGAACGGATCCCGAGGGTTCCGAGGTCGCGTGCCATCGTGAGCATCATCCCGGCGATGCCCGCCTTGGCGGCCGTGTACGCGACCTGTCCGATCTGACCTTCGAACGCCGCGATCGACGCGGTGTCGATGATGACGCCCCGTTCGCCGTCCTCCGGCTCGTTGCGCGCCATGTACATCGCCTGCAGCCGGTTGAGGTTGAACGTCGCGATCAGGTTGAGCTCGACCACGCGGCGGAATTCCGCCAACGGGTGCGGACCGTCCTTCCCGAGTGTCCGGGCCGCGGTGCCACCGCCCGCCGTGTTCACCGCGATGTGCACACCGCCGAGCGCGTCGGCCGCGTCGGCCAGAGCGTGCTCGACGTTCTCCTCGTCGGTGACGTCGACGGGATGAAACGTACCGTCGAGACCCTTCGCGACTTCGGCGCCCGCCGAGCCCGGCAGGTCGAGGATCGCCACTGCTGCGCCCTTGGCGTGGAGCATCTCGGCCGAAGCCCGCGCCATCCCCGAAGCTCCACCGACGACGACGGCTTTCTTTCCTGTGATCTCCATGTTCCCTCTTCTCGTGAACCGCGGTTACGGGGCGATGCCGATGCGCGCGACGGGTTCGGCCGGAGCCTGTCTGCGGGAGAGCGCGCGTGCGAGCGAGTGCAAGAGCACGTTACGGATCTCACGCGGATCGATGAGCTCGTCGATGCCGAACGACTTCGCGGTCCGGTACGACGCCTGGACTTCCTGCATCCGCAGCATGTCGGCCTCCTCGTCGTCGGAGCCGCGCGACTTGCTCATCGCGGCCGCCCCCATCGCGCCCATCGTCACGCCCGGGAACGCGAACACGGCCGATTGCCCGTCGAACGGGATCATGCTCATCACCATCGAACCGAAGCCGTAGGCCTTGCGGAGGGTCACCTCGAATTTCGGCGACGTCGCGCGCGTCTGGGCTGCGTACATCCGCGCGCCCTTCCGGAGGATCGCCTGCTGCTCGGACCGGCTGCCGGGGAGCACCCCGGGATTGTCGGAGAGGAACACGAGCGGCAGATGGAACGAGTCGGCGACGGTGATGAAGTGCGCGGCCTTGTCGGCGCCGTCGGCGTCGATCGAGCCCGCGGCGGCGAGGGGCTGGTTCGCGACGACGGCAACCGGGTGCCCGCCGAGCCGGCCCAGCGCGCAGATGATGGGCTTGCCGAATCCGGGTTGCACCTCGAAACAAGAACCGGCGTCGAACACGACGTCGATGACCTTGCGCATGTCGTAGATGCGCCGGCCGTTGCGAGGGACGATGTCGATGATCTCGGGGACGAGGCGGGCGCCGTCGTCGCCGCCCGGCGTGACCGGCGGGTACGACCACGCCGAGCTCGGGAAGTAGCGCAGGTAGGTGCGCACGAGGTCGAGCGCGCCGGCGTCGTCGTCGGCGCCGTTGTGGATCAATCCACTGGTGAGCGCGACGCCCGGACCGCCGAGGTCCTCCTTCGTGATCGACTCGCCCATCGACTCGAGGACGACGGGCGGTCCCGCGGTGAAGATCGATGCGTGGTTGCTCATCACCGCGAAGTCGGAGATCGGTGCGACGAGGGCACCGTGCCCGGCCGACGCGCCGAGCACCGCGGTGACCATCGGCACCCGCCCGGAACAACGGGCCTGGGCGAGCATGTCGGTCGGCGTGGGCGCCGGTGACCCGCGCCCGTCGGCGCGGTAACCGGCGCCCTCCAACATCATGATCAACGGGACGCGGTCGGTGGCTGCAATCTCCGCGACCCGGTGGCGCTTCGCGTTCGCCGCGGCATTGATCGTGCCCGCCTTCACCGTGAAGTCTTCGGCCGCGACCATCACCGGGCGGCCGTCGATCCGGCCCGAACCCATGACGACGGCATCTGCGGGTGCTTCCTCGCCGCCGACGAGCGTGCCGAGCTCCTGGAACGACCCGGGGTCGAGGAGGTGGGCTACGCGCGCGCGGGCGTCGAGCTTGCCCGCGGCGCGGTGCTTGCGCAGGCGTTCGTCGCCGCCCATGGCGCGCGACGCCTCGCGCCGCCGCTCCAGGTCTGCGAGGACGTCGTCCCACCCATCGGAGCCCGGCGAATCGGCGGCGGGCGCTTCGGAACTGTGCCCGTCGGAGTCGTCACGTTCGGTCATGGTCGCGTCTACCGACCCGTGAACTTCGGCGGCCGGCGTTCCATGTAGGCGGTGAGCGCCTCCCGCAGGTCGTCGGTCTGCACGTTGACACTCTGCGCGAGCGTCTCGAACTCCAGCGCCTGCGCGAGCGAGACCGTCGACGCGTTGTCGAGCTCGCGCTTCGTCGACGCGATCGCGATCGGGGGGCCGGCCGCGATCGTCGCGACGACGTCGCGTACCGCGTCGTCGAGCTCGTGCGCGGGCACCACCGCGTTGACGAGCCCGAGCTCGAGTGCTTCGGACGCGCTCACCATCTTCGCGGTGAACGCGAGCTCCTTCGCCTTGTGTACACCGATGCGCTGGCGGAGCAACCACGACGTGCCGAAGTCGAGGCTGAGCCCCCGCTTGGCGAAGATCGCCGAGAAGCGGGCACGATCGGAACACCACGTGAGATCGGCGGCGAGCGCGACGCCGAGCCCGGCGCCGACGCACAGGCCGTCGACCTTGGCGACGACGGGAACCGGGCAATCGTGAATGGCGAGTACGACTTCGGCGAGCACACGCATCGAGTCCGACATGGTGGCCATGCGGGCCGGCGCGGCACCGCGTTGGCTCCCGGCGTCGGGGTCGGGGTCGGGGTCTCCCGACCCACCCAGATCCGCGCCGGTGCAGAAGTCGCCGCCGGCCCCTGTGATCACCACCGCGCGCGCTCCGGAGTAGCTGACGTCGTGAAACGAAGCGCCCAGCGCCACCCACATGCGGCCGGTACAAGCGTTCTTCGCCCGGGGCCGGTCGAGCGTGATCGTCGCGATGTCGCCCTGCCGCTCGACCCGGATGCTCGGATGATGCGACTGGGGTTCTCCGGCTGCCGTCACGGTCCTTTGTCTCCGAGCTCTGCGTCTCGTTGGGTTCGCGCGCGTCTGGGACGATATGTCTATAGGTTTTACGGACAACGTGTCAACCGGCGAGGGCAGTCCGCAGGTGTCTCGCACTGCAGTGTGCTCAGCCCGCCGGTGGGTTGCAAACGGCTCGTGCGTTGTTGCGGTGACGCGTACCTCGGGCATTCGAGTGGGTTCGTCCGACCGCGACATGGAAGGATCGCAGTCGGGTCGAGGTATCTCGGTGTGACGGTTCGCAACGGAGGGGGCACATGAGCGCGGCCAGGGCAATGACGGCACCGGTGCGGCACGCGGATCGGTTCTTCGTCGGTGGTGAGTGGGTCGCACCCTCGTCGGATGCGACCGTCGACGTGATCGACTCCGGCACCGAGGACCTGTACTACACGATCGCCGCAGCCGCGCCCGACGATATGACGCGTGCCGTCTCCGCGGCGCGGCAGGCATTCGACGACGGTCCGTGGGCGCGCATGAGCCACGCGGCGCGAGCCGATTGTCTCCGTGCGCTCGGCGCCGCGCTCCAGGAACGCAACGACGTGCTCGCGCAGCTGTGGCCGCGCGAGTCGGGTGTGCTGTACAGCACGTCGCAGTACGCGGGGCGGATCGGCTCCGGTGCGCTCGCGGGCTACGCCGCGCTGGCCGACACGTTCCCGTTCGAGGAGGAGTGCCCGCCCACGGGCGGCGGCCAGTTCGGCCTGCTGGTGCGTGAGCCCGTCGGCGTGGTCGGCGCGATCATCCCGTGGAACGCGCCGGTGGCGCTGATCTGTCACAAGATCGGTCCCGCGCTGCTCGCGGGATGCACCGTGGTGCTCAAGTCGGCGCCGGAGGCGCCGGGCGAGGGTTACGTGTTCGCCGAGGCAGCCGAGCAGATCGGGCTGCCGCCGGGCGTGCTCAACGTCGTCACCGCCGACCGTGCGGTTTCCGAGCTGCTCGTGACCAACCCAGCAGTCGACAAGATCACGTTCACCGGATCGACCGCGGCCGGCCGTCGGATCGCATCGCTGTGCGGCGAGCGGATCGCCCGCTGCACGCTGGAGCTCGGCGGGAAGTCGGCGGCGGTCGTCCTCGACGACATGGATCTCGACACCGCGGCGAAGACGCTCGCGAAAGCCGAGTGCGGTCTCAACGGCCAGGTGTGCTCGTCGCTCACCCGGGTCATCGTGACGAAGAGCCGCCACGACGAGCTCGTCGAGGCACTCGCGTCGAGATTCGGCGCGACGCGCGTCGGTGACCCGTTCGACGAGGAGTCGCAGCTCGGGCCGCTCGTCTCGGAACGTCAGCGCGACCGGGTGCTCGGCTTCATCGCCAAGGGTGTGGAGGAGGGCGCGACCCTCGCGACCGGCGGTGGGCGTCCGGGGGATCTCGACCGCGGCTACTTCGTCGAGCCGACCGTCTTCGGGAACGTCGACAACGCGTCGACGATCGGTCGGGAGGAGATCTTCGGACCGGTGCTGGCCGTGATCAAGGCCGACGACGAAACCGATGCGGTCCGCATCGCGAACGACACGATCTACGGGCTCAACGCGTCGGTGTTCACCAACGACGTTGATCGCGCCCGCGCCGTCGCGGGCGAGATCCGGTCGGGAACGGTCGGCCACAACGCGTTCCGCACCGACTTCGGCATGGCGTTCGGCGGGTTCAAGCAATCCGGCATCGGTCGGGAGGGCGGCAAGGAAGGTCTGCTGCCCTTCCTCGAGACGAAGACCGTGATCCTCGAAGGGCGCCCCGCCGCGTACCCGCAGGCCGACTGACGGATGCGCACCCTTCCCGCGCTCACCCCCGAGACCCGGGAGTTCTGGACCGCGGGTGAGCACGACGAGTTGCTCATCCCCCGTTGCGTCGATTGCGGTGAGTTCCTGCACCCGTCGCAGACGGTCTGCCCCGCGTGTCGCAACTCGAATCTCGAATACACCGCGGTGGGGAAGGACGGTGTCGTCGTCGGCCTCAGCGTGAACCACCAGCCGTGGGGGAACGGGCTCGAGCTCCCGTACGTCGTGGCGATCATCGAGCTCGACGACGCACCCGGCGTGCGCCTCACGTCCAACCTCGTCAACCTCGATGTCTCCGATGCGCGCATCGGTCTGGCTGTACGCGCGATCTTCGAGCACCACGACGACGTGTGGTTGCCGATGTTCGAGCCGTCCGGCGCCCCCGACAAGCCCGGGCACGTCGAGCTACCCGCGGTCGCGGTCCGGGCCCCCGCGGCGACCGACCGCTTCGAGCACCGGTCGGCCCTCACCGGTATCGGCATGTCGCAGGTCGGTCGCCGGTTGATGCGACCCGCGGCGGCGCTCGCGGTCGAGGCCGCCCTGGCCGCCGTCGCAGACGCCGGGCTCGAGCTCTCCGACATCGACGGGCTCTCGACCTATCCGGGCATGCTCGGGATGGGCATGTCGGAGGGCGGGATCCCGACGCTCGAGGAGTCGTTGCGGATCCGCCCGACGTGGTTCAACGGCGGCATGGAGATCCCCGGTCAGGGCGGCGCCGTGACCGCGGCGATGCTGGCCGTGTCCGCCGGCCTGTGCCGGCACGTGCTGTGCGTCCGCACCGTGTGGGAAGCGACGTTCGCCGCGCTGTTGAAGACCGGTCAGGCCCAACCCATGGGCGGTGGGCGCGCGTCGGGCGACCAGCAATGGCGGATCCCGTTCGGAGCGGTGTCGGCGGCGACGTTCATCGGCATGATCGCGGAGCAGTACCTCGCCCGCTTCGGCGCCGACCGCGAAGTGCTCGGGCGGATCGCCGTCAACGCGCGTGCCGGCGCCGCGCGCAATCCCGGCGCGGTCTACCGCGACCCGATGTCGATGGACGACTACTTCGCCGCGCGGCATGGTGAGCACGCCGTTCGGTCTCTACGACTGCGACGTCCCGTGCGACGGCGCGGTCGCGATCGTGGTCTCCGCAGTCGACACTGCAGGCGATACCCGCCACGGTGGTGTCCGGGTCGACGCGGTGGGTACCCAGATCACCGAGCGGATCTCCTGGGACCAGGGCACGCTGACCCACGAGCCCCAGGTGTTCGGGCCCGCGGCACATCTCTGGAGTCGATCATCGCTGGAGCGCTCCGACGTCGACGTCGCGCTGCTGTACGACGGCTTCACGTTCAACTGTGTGAGCTGGCTCGAGGCGCTCGGCTTTTGCGGCATCGGCGAAGCGGCCGACTGGATCGGCGACGGTTCCCGCATCGCGCTCGGCGGCGAGTTGCCGTTGAACCCGCACGGGGGTCAGCTCTCCGCGGGCCGGCTCCACGGGTTCGGCTTCCTCCACGAGGCCGTCACCCAGTTGCGCGGTGACGCGGGCGAGCGCCAGGTCGACGGGGCCGAGGTCGCGGTCGTCTCGACCGGCGGCGGTACGCCGGGCGGTTGCTTCCTCCTCACGAAGTAGTTGCGATCCCCCGGGCCGACATCTCCACCAACTCTTGGTGGGTGTTGCTCGTTCACGTCCTCCCGGTACGGGCGTGGAAGGCGGAGACGAACTCGCGCAGGCTCGCCTCGGTCTCCTCGTTCGGCGGGCGCGGCGGGAACCGTGTGAGGAAGTCGGTCGCACCCGCGGCGACGAGCCGGGGAACCGGCTCGAACGTCCGATCGAGATCGAAGCCGCCCGCGTCGGTTCGGAACGCGCGCAGGTTCGCGACGACCTGTAGGCCGTCGGGCGCGAGGCCGGCGGCCGCGATCCTCTCGCGCATCGTCGCGATCGACTGTTCGAGCCCGGTCGCGTCGTCGCCCCACGGGATCCAGCGCAGGCCGAAACGGCAGAGCCGGTCGACGACGCGAGCGTTGATCCGCCCGCTCACCCAGATCGGGACGCCGCCTGCTTGCAACGGCTTCGGCATCATGTGGATGCGATCGAACGCGAGCTCGGGCGCCTCGTAGCGACCGACCGTTTTCGTCCACAGCTCGGTGCAGACCTCGAGCGTGTGGTCGAGGAGGCGCCCGCGTCCCGAGAAGTCGAGGCCCGCGGCGTCGTACTCCTCGCGCTGCCACCCGACGCCGACGCCGAGATCGAGACGGCCGCCCGACAAGACGTCGAGCGTCGCGGCCGTCTTGGCGAGGACGACCGGCCGGCGCAGCGCGGCGAGGAGGATGCCGGTCCCGAGCCGTATCCGCTCGGTGCTCCCCGCGACCACACTCAGGGTCGTCAGCGGTTCGAGCCAGTGCCCGTCGGGTCCGGTGGGTTGGCGCCCACCGCTGGTCCCCCCGGTCTCGGGGCGCCCGTAGGCGTCGAGCTGCTCGCCGAACACGACGTGATCGGAGACGACGAGCCGGTCGATCCCGACCCGGTCGTAGAGGCGCGCGGTTTCGAGCATCGTGCGCCAGCCTTCGGGCGCCTCCGCCGCGAAGGTGACCGAGCGCGGTCGAAAGCTGCGGAACCGGAGGCGCAGGCCGCGGACCCGGGTTCACGATATGGGGGCGGGCGGACGAGGGGCGACGGTGATCGACGGGATAGAAAGGCTCGCGCCGCCCCGGAGGACCGTGTCGACCATCGCGACGAGATGTTCGACCTCCATGAGCGAGCCGCTCAGGTAGTTGCGGGCCGACCACACCGGAAAGAGCTCCATCGCGAGGTCCATGTCCCAGCCCGCATTGAACTGGGTCATGGAGGCGCCTTCCCCGCCCGCGCAGTCGCCCACGACGACACGTGTGAAACCGATCTGCGGGTGTTCGGCGCGCCAGGCTTCGACGAGCTTGTCGAGGGCGGCTTTGGTGACCGCGTACGCGCCGAGTCCGGGCCACGGCGGGGTGAGCGAAGCGCTCACCGACGACAGGTACGCAACCGTCCCGGCCGACTCGGTGAGCTCGCCGATCGCGGCGCTCGTGACCAGCGCGGCGCCGGTGACGTTGGTGTCGAACGCACGGCGCCAGGTGTCGGCGTCGGTGTCGACGAGTCGGGCCAACGGGCCGATCCCGGGCGCATAGACGAGGGCGTCGATACCCCCGAGCACTCGCGCCGCCTCCGCGATCGCCGACCGGACCGATGCTTCGTCGGTGACGTCGCACTCGATCGCGACCGTCGTGCCGCCCGCTTCTTTGGCTGCGTCTTCCAGGAGGTCGCGCCGACGGGCGAGCAACGCGACGTGCGCACCTCGTTGAGCGAGGCCGATTCCGATACAGCGCCCGAGCCCACTCGAAGCGCCTACGACGACGGTACGCAACGTTCCCCCTTGACGTGTCGTGATGTTCGGATGTCAGCCGCCGAGGCCTCGGAGGCAGAATTCCCATGTCTCCTCGGCGGTGAGCCGCGCCTTCGGGTTCTCCACGAGCCGGTTGCCGAACCAGCTGTACATCACAGTCTGCTGGACGAGCGTGGCCGCGCGCCGGGTGTCGGTGACGTGGATCACGTTCGCTTCGTTGGCGGCGTCGACGAGCTCGCGCAGGAGGTGTGTGACGGGCCCGAGGGCCGCGCGCACGCGCGGGGCATGGTTGACCGCCAGGTGCATCGAGAATTCGGAGATGGCCCGCCGGTGGTGCGACCCGCGCTGGCGGGGTTCCTCCGTGGGATCGCACCACTGGTGGAGCGAGATCGAACAGGCGCGCAGGCGGGCGAGCGGATCGGTCTGGGCGTCGACCGCGGCGCGGATGTCGTCGTCCGCCTCTTGGACGGTCTCTTCGAACAGCGCGAGGACGAGCTCGTCCTTGCCCGCGAAGTATTCGTAGAAGCCGCGCAGCGATTGCTTCGATCGGTCGATGACTTCCTGAATCGTGAAGTCGGTGGTGCCCTTCTCGTCGATCAGCTCGAACGCGGCGTCGAGAAAACGTTGGACCCGTTGTTCGGCCCGCGAGCGGGCGGCGTCGACGCTGCGGGACACGGCCCGCTCCCGCCATGCGGCGGGTTGGTTGGCCTCGGCGGCCGCCTCGGCTCCTGCCATGTCGGATCCTGCTTTCACGCTGGAGGGACGGTACCCGACCCGCGGCGCGGAGGCGCCCTGGCGGCGGTGCGGGGAACGTTCTGAGAATCCCACTCTCATACTAGGGAGCGGTTGCGAGCATACGCCGTTTCCGTTAAGAATACGTCCCGTCGAGAGGTCTGTTCTCGACTCCGCTGATCGCGACCGCGACGCGGATCATCGGGGGTGTGCCGACCAGTATGAGTGACGTCGAGTCGTGAACGGTCGACCTCGTGTCGCGTGATGAGGAAGTTCGCGCCGAGCTCCGCGCGTGGTTGTCGGCGCATCCACCGCCGGCCGTCGAGATCGCGTCGACGTCCGCGGACGCGCAGACGTTGCGCGAGTGGCAGCAGACGTTGCACGCGGGACACTGGGTCGGCATCCACTGGCCGGTCGAGTACGGCGGTCGGGGCGCGTCGATGACGCAGGTCGCTCTCTACAACGAAGAGCTGGCTCGCGCGGGCGCGCCGCCGCTCCTCGGCCGGGCGGGCGTGACCCTCGTGGGGCCGACGTTGATGGCGCACGGTACCGAACGACAGCGCGTCGAATGGATGCCACGGATCCTGGGCGCCGACGACGTGTGGTGCCAGTTGTTCAGCGAACCGGGCGCGGGGAGCGACCTCGCCCGGCTCTCGACCCGAGCCGAGAGGCGCGGCGGCTTCTACCGGGTGACGGGACAGAAGGTGTGGTCGTCGTACGCGACGTTCGCCGACATGGGCATCGCGCTGGTACGAACCGACCCGAACGTGGCCCCGCACAAGGGGATCTCGATGCTGGCGATCCCGATGGACGCGCCCGGCGTCCAGGTACGGCCACTCCGGCAGATGACCGGTGAGTGCGAGTTCAACGAGGTGTTCCTCGACGAGGTCGAGGTGCCGGTCGAGAACCTCGTCGGTCCCGAGAACGAGGGCTGGTCGGTCGCGAACACGACGCTCGCCAACGAGCGGGGCGCGTCGTTCATCTGGAAGGAACAGGTCCTCCACAAATCCGCGATCGACACCTTGGTCAAGGCGTGTTCGCAACGGGGGTGCGCGACGGACCCGCTCGTGCGGCAACGACTCGCGCGGTCGTGGACCGACGTCGAGATCTTCCGCCTGCACAATGCGCGCACGCTCGCCCGCCTCGCACGCGGTGAGGAGATCGGCGCGGATTCGAGCATCGTGAAGCTCTTCTGGGCGGAGATGAGTCAGCGGTTCGCGGAGACTGCAACCGTCGTGCTCGGACCGGGCACGCTGCTCACCTCCGCCGACGACGCCGCGCCCGATGGTGGGAGGTGGGAGCGCGGGCTGCTGTCGACGCGCGCCAACTCCATCATGGGCGGCACGAGCGAGATCCAGCGCAACATCATCGGGGAGCGGATCCTTGGTTTGCCCCGGGAGCCGAGGTAGCGAGCATGGACATCGATCCGCTCGACCTCGTCGACCCCGATCGGTACGCCCGCCGCGGGTACCCGCACGACGTGTGGACGCAACTGCGGGCGGCGGCCCCTGTAGCCCGCTTCGAACCGCCCGGCTACGAGCCGTTCTGGGCGGTGACGAAGCACGCCGACATTCTCCAGATCTCGGCGCAGCCGTTGCGATTCTCGAGTGCGAAGGGGATCACGCTCGCGCGCGCCGGTGCGGGCCCGATGCCGCCGTCGGAGATCCTCGTGTTGCTCGATCCGCCGAAGCATGCCCCGATGCGCCGCGTCGCGAGCCCGCGCTTCACGCCGAAGGCCGTACGGGCGCGCCGCGCCGACGTCGAACGCATAGCGCTTGACGTCCTCGACGGCGCCGCCCCCGCGGGCGGGTCCGCGGAGTTCGACTTCGTCGAGCGGATCGCGGCGCCGTTCCCGCTCGCGGTCATCGCCTGGATCATCGGTGTGCCGAAGGCCGATTGGGGGTTGTTGTTCAACTGGACCAACGAGGTGATCGGCAAGGACGATCCGGAATACCGGCGTCCGGGCGAGTCGCCGGGTCAGACGATCAAGCGGGCGCGGGGCGAGCTGCGCGGTTACCTCGCGGGGCTCATCGAGGAGCGTCGGCGCGACCCGCAGGACGACCTCATGAGCGAGTTGATCGAGGGCACCGTGAACGGCGTGCCGCTCTCGGACGAACAGCTCCTCGACTACTGCGAGCTGTTCGTCGAGGCGGGGAACGAGACCACGCGGAACGCGATCAGCGGAGGGCTGCTCGCGTTCTGCGAGCAGCGCGCCGAGTGGGAGAAGTTGCGCGCCCACCCGGACCTGATGCCCGACGCGGTCGAGGAGATACTCCGCTGGGCGAGCCCGATCTCGCACTTCACGCGGGTCGCGACCGTCGACTGTGAGGTCGCGCGGCGTTCCCATCCGCGCCGGTGACCAGCTCGCGTTGTACTTCGGGTCGGCCAATCGCGACGAGGACGTGTTCGAGGATCCGTTCCGCTTCCGCGTCGATCGCCGCCCGAACCCGCACATGGCGTTCGGGTTCGGTGAGCATTTCTGTCTGGGTGCCCATCTCGCCCGCGCCGAGATCGAGACCGTGTTCCGGCATCTGGTCGTGCGCCTGGACGCGTTCGAGCTGTCGGGGTCGGTGGAGCGGCTGAGCTCCGCGGTCAACGGCAGCATCAAGCGTCTACCCCTGCGCTACCGGTTGGCGTAGCGCAGGATCTCGAGAGGGGACACCATGGAACATCGGCCGTTCGGAACAACGGGACTCGACGTCTCGGCCGTCGGTTACGGCTGCTGGGAGGTCGGCGGTGGCTACGGCGACGTCGAGGTCGACGACTTCGAGCGCGCGGTCGCCCGCTCGCTCGACCTCGGTGTCAACTGCTTCGACACCGCCGAGGGCTACGGCATGGGAGCCTCCGAACGCGCGCTCGGAAAGGCGCTCGGAGGTCGGCGGGACGAAGCCGTCGTCGTGACGAAGTTCGGCATGAATTACCGCGACAAGCCGAACCTGCGCGACAGCAGTCGCGAGCGCGTCGTCGCATCGATCGACAAGAGCCTCGAAAACCTCGGTACCGACTACGTCGACGTGTACCTCGTGCACTGGCCCGATCGGGAGACGCCCTTCGAGGAGACGATGCTCGCGCTCGACGACATCGTCCGCGACGGCAAGGTGCGCTTCGTCGGTCTCTCGAACTTCAAGCCCGAGGAGATCAAGGCGTGCATGGCCGTGCGCCGCGTCGATGTCGTCCAGTACGGCTGGAACATGTTCGATCGCCGGATGCAACGCGACATCCTGCCGTACTGCCAGGAGCAGGGCATCGGGTTCATGGCGTACGGATCGCTCGCGTTCGGGCTGTTGACGGGCACGTTCACCGAAAACCACGACTTCGGCGCGGCCGACTGGCGGGCCCGTCAGGGAAACATGGGTGCGATCAAGATGTTCGCCGCGCTGTTCGGTCCGGAGAAGTTCAAGGACAACGTCCGCGCGGTGGAGGAGCTGAAGGGCCTCGCAGCCCACTACGACAAGAGCCTCCCGCAGCTCGCGCTGCGCTGGGCGATCTCGCACCCGGCGGTCAGCACCGCGCTCGTCGGCTGTCGCAACGTCGCCGAGGTCGAGGACAACGTCGGCGCCGTCGGTTGGGAGATCAGCGCGGCGGATCTCGCCGAGATCGACGCCATCTTCGAACGTCACGGTGTCGACACCACTCCCGACTTCTGGATCGAAGAGGCGTGACCACCCGTCCCGAGCTCGCAGGAAAGGTCGTGATCGTCACGGGTGGAGCGAGCGGGCTCGGGCGCGGGATGGTCGAGCTGTTCGTCGAAGAGGGCGCGAGCGTCGTCATCGCCGACGTCGATGCCGAGAATGGCGCCGCGCTCGCCGAGCAGCTCGGCCCGACGGCCGCGTTCGCGCCGACCGACGTCCGCGACGCGGACCAGATGCAAGGCGCGGTGGATATCGCGGTCGAGCGGTTCGGCGGCCTCCACGTCATGTGCAACAACGCCGGGATCGGCGGCTCGTTCCAGCGTTTCCTCGACGATGACTTCGCCGACTTCGACCGGGTCATGGCCGTGAATGTCTTCGGCGTGATGGTGGGGAGCCAACGCGCCGCCCGGCACATGGCGGTGAACGGCGGCGGCGTCATCGTCAACACCACATCGATCGGCGGGATCAACGCCGGGTCGGGAGTGATGACCTACCGCGCCACCAAGGCGGCGGTCATCCACTTCACGCGGTGCATCGCGGTCGAGCTCGCGGCCCAGTCCATTCGCGTGAACTGCATCGCGCCTGCGCACATCCCCACACCGATCAACGCGGCGATGGACCAGTCGTTGATCGTGCGCGCGATGCAACCGTTGCAACGGCTGGGCTCGCCGCGTGACGTGGCCGAGGCGGCACTCTTCCTCGCGAGCGACCGGGCGGCCCAGATCACCGGGATCGTCCTGCCCGTCGACGGCGGCACGACCGCCGGTTCGCCGCCCCGGTCGATCAAGGATCTGATGGCCGGGTCGCGAGATGGAGGGCCGAGATGAACGCCGAGATCGTCGTACGCGGGGAACGGTCGTCGACGGGACGGGCGCGCCCGGGACGCGCCGCCGACGTCGCGATCACCGACGGTGTGATCGTCGGCATCGGGCCCGACTTGCAGGGGGAGCGCGTGCTCGACGCGGCAGGCTGCGCAGTCGCGCCCGGCTTCATCGACATCCACACGCACTACGACGCGCAGGTCTTCTGGGATCCGGCGCTACGCCCGTCGTGCTTCCACGGCGTCACCACGGTCGTGGCCGGCAACTGCGGGTTCTCGATCGCACCGACCCGCGCCGAGCACCACGACCTCATCGTCGGGACGCTCGAGAACGTCGAGGACATGGATCCCGCGACGCTGAACGCCGGGATCGTCTGGGAGTTCGCGACGTTCACGGAGTATCTCGATCTGGTGCGTCGCCGGGGAACGCTCCTCAATTTCACTGCGTACGTCGGGCACTCCGCGTTGCGGCTCTACGTGATGGGTGACGCGGCGTACGAACGGGCGGCGACACCCGACGAGATCGAGGAGATGGCCACGCTCGTGCGGGAGGCGCTCGGCGGCGGGCGCGGCGGGTTTCTCCACCAGCTTCTCGTTCGCGCACCGCGGCGTCGACGGCAAGCCGGTGCCGAGCCGCTTCGCGAGGCCGACGAGGTCGAGGCGCTCTTCTTCGCGGCGGGCGACGCGGGCAAGGGTGTCGTGCTCATCACCCCCGGTGAGCAGTGCACGTACGCCGACGTGTACGAATGGCAACCTCGCGTCGCCCGCCCGTTCACGTACCCGCTCTTCGCGGCGCCGGCCGGCAAGCATCTGCTTCCTCTCGGGTTGCACGAGGAGGGTCGCGCGCGGCGCCGACGTGTGGCCACAGGTGACGCCCCGACCGCTCACCATGCAGTTCACGATGGCCGACGCGTACAGCCTGAACACGGGCAAGGTCTTCGGCGAGCTGATGAAGGTGGGGCGGGCCGTGCGCTCGCCGCGTACCGCGATCCCGAGTGGCGGGCCGTGGCGTCCGCCGATCTCGAGGAATCGCCGATGCGGCCGCGGTGGGAGACCTTCGAGGTGTCCGAGTCGGAGCGGTTCCCGGAGCTGCAGGGCCGCCGCGTGAGCGACCTCGCCCGTGAGCGCGGGTGCAGCCCGCTCGACGTCATGTGCGAGATCGCGATCGAGGAGGATCTCACCACCCGCTTTCGTGCGTACATCGCCAACGACGACGTCGACGCGGTAGGCCGTCTCCTCGCGCACGATCATGTTGCGCTCGGCCTCTCCGACGCGGGCGCGCACATCGACCAACTGTGCGACGCGCCGCTCCCGACCGACCTGCTCGGTACGTGGGTCCGAGACCGCGGTGTGCTCTCGCTCGAACATGCGGTGCGGAAGCTGACCGGCGAGCCCGCAGACATGTTCGGCTTCGTGGGCCGCGGGTACCTGCGCGAAGGCTACGCAGCCGATGTGTGCGTGTTCGATCCCGCAACCGTTGGCCCCGGGCCGACGCGACGCGTACGCGACTTCCCCGCCGACGCGGAGCGGTTGACCGCGGAGGAACCCACGGGGATCCGGCACGTGCTCGTCAACGGCACGCCGATCCGGGTCGACGGTTGCCAGATCGATCGCGAGCGGTCTGCGTCCCGGTACCCATCCCGAGATCGCATGATCGAACCCGCGTGCAGTTACCGGCGCGCGGTGCCGCTGGCAACTCACGCCGGTTCGGAAATGGGGCGGGTGATGCGGCTCCGCAACCAGTCCTCCATGTTGCGCGTGCACTGCTGCGCGATCGCGGCCGCCGGGCGCGAGCACGTTGAAGCCGTGGCAGCCGCCCGGGTACACGTGCAGCTCGGTGGGCACGCCCGCCTGGTTCAGCCGCAACGCGTAGTCGATGTCCTCGTCGCGGAAGCCGTCGATCGCACCGACCGATACGAACGCCGGCGGCAGGCCGGAGAGGTCGGTGGCGCGGGCCGGCGCCGCGGTGGCGGGAACGTCGGTGCGTCCGTAGAGATCGCCGAGGTACGACTTCCACCCGAACGTGTTCGAGGCTCGGCTCCACACCGCGAGGTCGTCCTGCCGGCTCGACGGTGTGGTCTGGCGGTCGTCGAGCATGGGCTGGTCGAGGAGCTGGAACGCGACGGGAACCTCGCCCCGTTCGCGGGCCAGCAGCGTGAGCGCGGCCGCGAGACCACCGCCCGCGCTGACCCCCATCACGCCGATGCAGTTCGGATCGATGCCGAGCTCGTCGGCGTGCTCGTACGTCCACACGAGGCCGCGGTAGCAGTCGTGGAGCGGTCCCGGATACGGCGTCTCGGGCGCGAGCCGGTAGTCGACCGACACCCCGACGACACCGAGCGCCGGGCACCACGCCTCGAAGAGCGGATCGTCCATCGTGTTGGAACCGATGACGTAGCCGCCGCCGTGGATCGAGTAGATGCCCGGCCGCGTGTCGCTCGTTCCCTTCGCCCGGTGCACCCGGAGCGGTACCTCGGGCTCGCCGGGGACGACGTGTTCGCTCCGATCGACGGTGGCGGACGGCGCCGACGCGGGCGTGACAGCCGTGCGCAGCGCGGCCAGGATCTCCGTGTTCAGCGCGTCGAACGGCACCAACGAGGCGACCGCCGCGACCGCCGGATCGAGCACGTGGGCGTTGGTCACTTCGCCGCCACCGGCGTGAACTCGAGGTGCAGGTTCTCGTGACCCCGCAGCATGTAGATCGGTGAGTACGAGTAGCGCCGGGCGCCGGCGGGGCCGTGCTCGCGCTCCGAGATCCTGATGTCGGCCATGCGGTCGAGGATACGTTCGAGACTCACGCGCGCCTCGGCCCGGGCAAGTGGCGCGCCGACGCACGTGTGGATGCCGAACCCGAACCCGAGGTGGTGGCGGCCGTCGGTGCGGTCGAGGCGGAGCTCGTCGGGGGCCGCGAAGTGGCGCGGATCGCGGTTCGCGCCACCGTTGTGCACCATCACGGTCGTGCCCGCGGGCAGTTCGACTCCGCCTACCTTCGTCGAAACGCGTGCGAGCCGGAACTCGCCTTGGATCGGGCTTTCGAGCCGCAGCATCTCCTCGATGAAGTCGGGGATGCGGTGCCGTTCGCGCCTGAGCAACGCCTGCAGCTCGGGATCCTCGCCGAGCCGTTGGAGCGCCGAGCCGAGGAGCCGTGCCGTCGTCTCGCCGCCCGCCGAGAACAGGTTCGCGGCGATGAGGGCGACGTCGTGGACGGGTGGCAACGACCCGTCGGGAAACGTCGCGGTGGTCAGCCCCGACATCACGTCGGCGCGCGGGCTGCGCCGCAGCTCCTCGATGTAGGCGGTGAACCGGTCGTAGAGGAACTCCAGCGGCTTGTGCACCATGGCACCGCCGCCGCTCGGCTTGGCCGGCCGGCTGTCGCCCTGCAACTCGGCGCGGAACGCGTCGTGGTCGGCTTCGGGAACGCCGAGCAGATCGGCGATCACCAAGAGGGTGAAGGGGTTGGCGTAGTCCGAAACGAACTCGCATTCACCCCGGGCGACGAACTCGTCGATCTGCCGATCGGCGAGCTGCCACATGAACTCCTCGTTCTCCTTGAGGCGCTTCGGCGTGATCAGCCGCAACAGGAGCCCGCGGTGCGCGGTGTGCTTGGGCGGGTCGAACGACGGCAACTGGTCGCTGAACGGAAGCGAGTCGCGGTGCAGCTCGATGATCGCACTGATGTCGTCGCCCTCGAGCTCCACCGGGAACTTCACGAACGGCCCCGCGACCGTGTTGCACGACGAGAACGTCGACGTGTCGTTGTACACCTGCATCACTTCGTCGAAGCCGGTGATCAACACGACACCCCAGTGCGGCTCGCGCCACACCGGTCCGTGCGCACGCACGTACTCGTAGTACGGGTACGGGTCCTGGTAGATCGACGGCGTGCGGAAGTAGTCGACTTCATCGAAGTTCGCGTCGTCGAAGTTCGTGACGCTCATCGGTGCTCCAATCGAAAGGAATGTGGGTTCACGGCGTTACCACCGGCAAGGTCTCCCACCCGCGGACAGTCGAGGTCGGCGACAGCTGCGCGCCCGGCCAGTCGACCTCCCACTCCGGGAACCGGGCGAGGATCTCCTCGAGGGCGACCCTGCCCTCGAGGCGCGCGAGCGCGGCGCCGAGGCAGAAGTGGGTGCCGAAGCCGAAGGTGAGGTGACCTCCGGCGTTGCGGTGGATGTCGAACTCGTCGCCGTTGCCGAAGCGCCGATCGTCGCGATTCGCCGACCCGACGAGGAACAACATGACGCTGCCTTCCGCGACCTTCTCGCCGTAGTGCTCGGCGGCGCGGGCGACGTACCTCGCCACGTGCGGCGCCGGCGGCTCGAACCGCAGCAGCTCCTCGATCGCGTTGGGCACGAGGCTCCGGTCGGCGACGAGTTGGCGCCGTTGATCGGGGTGCTCGGCCAGCACCTTGCCGGACCAGCCGATCAGGCGGGTGGTGGTCTCGTTGCCCGCGCCGGCGATCACGGTCACGTAGGTGAGGACCTCCTCGCGGGTGAGGCGGCGGGTCGTGCCGGTCTCGTCGACGAACTCGGCGACGAGCAACTCCGTCATCAGGTCGTCGGAAGGGTGCCGCGCTCGCCAATCGATGTAGTCGGCGAAGATCGCGCCGCTCAGCACGTCTTCGATCGACGTCTTCATGGGCTCGCCCGCCTCGGTGCGCAGCGCCGCATTGGCGTGGTCGCGTATCGCCTGTTGATCCTGTTCCGGGATCCCGAGGAGCATGCTGATCACGCGCATCGGCATCTGCGCGCCGAGGTCGGCCACGAAGTCGAACCCGCCCGCGCCGATCAACGGGTCGAGGCTCGCGGCGCAGAACTCGCGGATCTTCGGCTCGAGCGCGTTCATCTTCTTGGGCGTGAACACGCGCGACAACAGACCCCGGTGCATCGTGTGGATCGGCGGGTCCTCGAAGATGATGACGCCGGGGGGCATCTCGATCTCGGCCCGGATCAGTTCGAGGATCGCGCCCCGCCCGGAGATGTACGTCTCCCGGTCCTTGAGCCCGCGCTCGACGTCGTCGTAGCGGCTGACCGCGAAGAAGTCGTACTGCTCGTTGTAGTAGAGGGGCTGTTCCTCGCGCAGCCGCCGGAACGCGGGATACGGATCGGCGTTGATCGCGACGTCGTAGGGGTCGTAGTAGGCGTCGCTCGTACGGGTGGTCGTCATCGACGCTCTCCTCGGGTGGTTGCGATGAGGTCCGCGATCCGGGACGGGGTCAACGGCAGCCGCGTCAGCGTCACCCCGAACGGGGCGAGCGCATCGTTGACCGCGTTGACGACGGCCGGCGGCGCGCCGATCGCGCCACCCTCGCCGACCCCCTTGTATCCGCCGGGTCCGGGGCTCGGTGTCTCGATGTGCCCGTACTCGATCGTGGGCACGTCGGTCGCGGTCGGCAGCAGGTAGTCCATGAGCGTCGTCGCGAGCGGGTTGCCGTCGACGTCGTATTCGAGATGCTCGTAGAGAACCCCGCCGATGCCCTGCGCGACACCGCCTGCGATCTGACCCTCGACGACGTTCGGGTTGATCATCGGGCCGCAGTCTTCGCTCACGATGTAGCGCAGCAACTCGACGCGTCCGGTGTTCACGTCGACTTCGCACGTGCACACGTGCGTCGCGTTCACCCAGATCGAGCCGTTGGCCGCGGTGTACCGCGCGGTCGCCTCGAGGCCCGCGGGTACGCCGGCCGGCAGCGCCGCGGGTTGGAAGTAGGCGATGTCGGCGAGCTCACGGAGCGAGAGGCCGATCGACGGCGTCCCGCGTACGGTCGCCCGACTGCCTGCGATCTCGATGTCGTCGGGAGCGGCCTCGAGCCGGTGTGCGGCGATCGCGACCAGGCGGTCGCGCAGGATGGTCGCGGTCTCCCGGATCGCGCCCGCCGTCATCGAGCCGCTGCGGCTCCCGGCCGCGCCGGCCCCGAAACCGGTGAGCGCGGTGTCGCCCTGGATCGTGTTGACGTCGGCGATGTCGGCGCCCAGCGCGTCGGCGGCGAGCTGGACGACCGTCGTCTCCAGGCTGTTCCCCGTCGAACCGCCGGCGATGTACACGTTGACCGCGCCCGACGGTTCGATGCGGATCGTCGCCGCCTCGGTCGCGTAGGAGCCGAAGCCCGGGGTCGAGGGCTCGACGTAGTTCGACACGCCGACGCCGAGATACCGGCCGTCGGCGCGCGCCTCGGCCTGGTGCTCGCGGAACTCCTCGTAGCCGAGCATCGCCAACGCCTGCTCGAACGTCTCCCGCGGTGAGATGTTGTCGTAGGGCATGCCGTTGGCGTTCGTGTACGGCAGCTCGTCGCGATCGAGCAGGTTGCGCCGACGGAGCTCGGTGGGATCGGTCCCGATCTGGCGCGCCGCGATGTCGAGCAACACTTCACGGGCGAGCGTCTCGAACTGCCAGGGGCCGCGGTACGCCGTGCGGCCGACGGTGTTCGTATAGATCGTCTTGGTCGCAAAGCCCGCGCGCGGCACCCGGTACGGGCCGGGGAACAACAACCCGACCGCGGCGGCCGGACCCGCCGGCCACGGCGTCGGGTACGCCCCACAGTCGGCGACGAAGTCGATGTGCGCGCCTTCGATCGCGCCGTTCGCGTCGAAGGCCATCGCGACCGCAGCATGTTCGTGCCGGGATTGACCGGCCGCGATGAGGTTCTCGCGCCGGTCCTCGATCCACTTCACCGGCGCGCCGACCTCGCGTGCCGCGAGCATCAGGCACATGTCCTCGCGCAGGACCATGACCTTCTGGCCGAAGCCGCCACCGGTGTCGCGCATCACGACCCGTACCCGGTGCTCGGGGATCCCGAGCAGGCGAGAGCAGAAGAGCCGGACCTCGTGCGGAGACTGGGTCGCGGCGTAGATCGTCAGTTCGCCCGATGCGCGCGTGTAGTCGACCACGAGACCGCGGCCTTCCATCGGCACGGCGGTGTAGGCCTGCTGGTGGATCGTCGCGCGCACCACGTGCGCCGCGTTCGAGAAGACGTCGTCGAGCGCGGCGGCGGGGAGACCGTCGAGCGTGCCGATGACGTTGGAACCGTGGGCTTCGTGCACCAGCGCATCGCTGCCCTCGGCGGTCGTGTAGTCGACGACGGCCGGCAACGGGTCGTAGTCGACGTCGACGAGCTCGGCCGCGTCCTCCGCGAGCGCGCGGGTCTCGGCCACGACGAGCGCGACCGGATCGCCGACGAAGCGGACCTCGTCGTCGGCGAGCGGCGGGCGCGGCGTCTCGGGACCGGCCGGGCCGATCGAGGTGTGCCACTGCTCCTTGACGCCGGGGTTCAGGTCGGCGGCGGTGAACACGGCGTGCACTCCGAGTGCGGCGAGCGCGGCCGCGGTGTCGATGCCGCGGATCCGGGCGCGGGCGAAGTCGCTGCGCACGAAGCACGCGTGCAGCATCCCGGCCAGCACGACGTCGTCGACGTAGGTGCCGTGGCCGGTGAGCAGGCGTGCGTCCTCGACGCGGTGCACCGCGCGCCCCGGTGTAGCGGGTCGCGCCGGAAACGCCTGGTGCGGTCATTGCGCTCACGCGAGCTTCGCGGCCCAGCCGCCGTCGACGGGGATGATCGCGCCCGAGACGAACGATGCACGGTCGGATGCGAGGAACGCGGCGACCTCGGCCACCTCTTCGGGCTGACCACCGCGACCGAGCGCGGCCTTCTCCAACATGCCGGGTATCTTCTCGCCGCCCGCGCTCATCTCGGTGAAGATGAAGCCCGGGCAGATGCAGTTGACGCGGATCCCCTTGCCGCCGTACTCGATCGCGGCCGCCTTGGTGACGGCGATGACGCCGGCTTTGGCGGCCGAGTAGACGCCGGTGAAGAGAGAGCCGTTGATCCCGCCCACGGATGCCCAGTTGACGATCGAACCTCCGTTCCCCGACTCGAGCATTGTCTTGACCGCGTGCTTGGTGCCGAGCAGCACGCCTCGCAGGTCGACGTCCATCACCTTGTCGTAGTGCTCCATCGTGACGTCGGCGATCATCATCGCGTCGGCGATGCCCGCGACGTTGAGGAACGCGTCGACGTGACCGAACTCGGCCGTGGCGGTTCGCAGCAGCGCTTCGACGTCCGCCTCGTCGGTGACGTCACAGTGCACAGGGAGCACCCGCTCGCCGACCGCGGCCGCGGTCGCCTTCTCGGCACCGCTGATGTCGGCCGCGACGACGGTGGCGCCCTCGCGCACGAAGACCTTCACCGCGGCCCGGGCCATCCCCGACCCGGCGCCGGTGATGACCGCGACCTTGCCGTCCAACAGTCCCATCTGCGACCCCCTACTTCACTGTTCGGAAGAATGTCCGGAGCTCGTCCACGAAGAGCGCGGGTTGCTCCATCGCCGCGAAATGCCCTCCGCGCGGCATGTCGGTCCAGCGCGTCACGTTGTAACGCAGCTCGACCCAGGCGCGCGGGTAGCGCAGCACTTCTTTCGGGTAGCGCGCGACGCCGGTGGGAACGCGGACCGGCTCTGGCGGCGCCGTACTCGTCCGCGACTCGAAGTAGAGCCGGGCCGACGACGTGATCGTCTCCGTCGCCCAATACAGCATGACGTTCGTGAGGAGCTGGTCGCGGGTGAAGCACTTCTCCGGGTGGCCGTCGCAGTCGCTCCAGGTGCGGAACTTCTCGACGATCCACGCGAGGAGGCCCGCGGGGGAGTCGTTGAGCGCGGCTCCGAGCGTCTGCGGCTTCGTTGCCTGTTCGATCGCGTACCCGGATTCCTCGCGCGCGAAGTTGGCCGTGGCCGCGAGGTCTGCCTTCTCGTCATCGTTCAGGGCGACCGCTTCGGCCGGCCGATCTGCGATTGGCATGTTCAGATGGATAGCTGCGCAGTGCTCCGCGTCGAGCACACCGATCCGGGTCGCGACCTGCGCGCCCCAGTCGCCGCCCTGCGCTCCGTATCGGCTGTAGCCGAGCCGGTGCATCAGCTCGCCGAAGGCCCGGGCGATGCGCACGACGTCCCAGCCGCGCGTGCGTGTCGGCTCCGAGAAGCCGTAGCCCGGAAGTGACGGGACGATCACGTGGAACGCGTCCGCGGCGTCGCCGCCGTACCGCTCGGGTTCGGTGAGCCGGGGAATGACCTCGAGGAACTCCACGAACGAACCCGGCCAGCCGTGGGTCAGCAACAGTGGGAACGCGTCGGCGTGCGGCGACCGCGCGTGGACGAAGTGGATCGACTGGCCGTCGATGCCGGTGCGGAAGTGCGGGAGGCCGTTGAGCCGGGCTTCGTGCGCCCGCCAGTCGTAGCTGTCTCGCCAGTAGTCGACGAGTTCGCGGAGGTAGTCGACCGGGATGCCGTAGTCCCATCCCGTGCCTGCGATCTGGTCCGGCAAGCGCGTGCACGCGAGCCGGCGGCGCAGGTCGTCGAGCACCGCGTCGTCGACGTGGATACGAAACGTCTCGATCGGGCCGCTCATGCGGAAATTCGATTCTCGACAGAGAGAGGCATCCTCCGTAAGGGATGCTCCGGTGACGACACATCTCATTCTCGCACAAGGGGCTGCGGCGCGTCACGGCTGCGGCCGATGCCGGTCGGCGAAACGGATGATAATCTGGTTCTCGAAAAATGAGTGCGTCACTTCCGCACGACGGGGGGCCGGAATGACCGACGAGCAACGCACGTCCGACCTGGTCGAGCTGCACGCGCTGTGCGCCCGCTACATGTCGTACACGAGTCAGTTCCTCCAGGACCGGTGGCTCGACGTGTTCACTCCGGATGCCGAGTACAACGCCTTCGGCACGCCGTACACCCTCGAACGGTTCCCGGCCCTGCTCGAGGCGGCCCCGAGGGGCCAGTTCATCGGGAACATGCCCGTAGTCGAGGTCGACGGCGACTCCGCCTCGGGTGTGCAGCACTTCGTCTTCATCGATCAACAGACCCATGCCATGCGCCTGGGTTGGTACCGCGACGAGTACGTGCGCACGGCCGACGGATGGCGCATCCACCGGCGGGCCACGACCTTCATGCGCAAGAGCGGAGCGTTCGACTCCGGCCACCAGCACGACCCGCTCTCGGGTCGGGACTAGGCGAAGCGTGGGCGAGTTCCCGAAGATCATCAGTGTCGACGATCACGTGGTCGAACCTGCGCACCTGTGGCAGGACCGGCTGCCCGCCCGGATGCGGGCGCGCGGGCCGCGGGTCGAGCGGGCGCGGTGGGGTGAGTTCTCGCTCGGGGCGGGTGCGTCGTACAACCAAGAGATGACCGACGACGGTCGCTGGGGCGACTACTGGGTTTACGAGGACCGGCTCATCTACGTGCACAAGCGCCACGTCGCGATCCCGCTGGACGCGACCCCCGACGGCGACGTGCAGCGGTTCGATCGCAGCCAGATGTATCTCGCGGCGTTGACCTACGACGACATGCGCCCCGGTTGTTACGACCCGAAGGCACGGGTCGACGACCTCGCGCTGGCGGGAGTCGACGGCTCGCTCGCGTTCCCGACGTTCCCGCGTTTCTGCGGTCAGACCTTCAAGGAAGGCAACGACCTCGAGCTCGGGCTCGCATGCGTGCGGGCGTACAACGACTGGATGATCGAGGAGTGGTGCGCCGACTCCGACGACCACTTGATCCCGTTGTGCCTGATGCCGTTGTGGGACATCGACCTCGCGGTCGCCGAGGTCGAGCGCAACGCGGCACGGGGCGTGCGTGCGGTCTGCTTCAGTGAGATCCCGCCGCATCTCGGGCTGCCCAGCATCCATACCGGCTATTGGGACCCGCTGTTCGCGGTGTGCGAGGAGACGCGCACGACGTTGTGCATGCACATCGGGTCGTCGTCGAAGATGCCGGCCGCGTCGCCCGACGCGCCGGGCACGACCGAGACCATGCTCGGCTTCTACAACTCGATGGCGTCGCTCGGCGACTTCCTCTTCTCGGGCGTCCTCGTCCGCTTCCCGACGCTGAAGCTCGCGTACTCCGAAGGCCAGATCGGCTGGATCCCGTACGCGCTGGAGCGGGCCGACAACGTCTGGGAGTACCACGCGGCCTGGACGGGTGTGCACGACACGATCCCGGAGCGGCCGTCGTCGTACTACCGCGGCCGCGTGTTCGGCTGTTTCACCACCGATCTGCACGGCATCAAGTCGATCGACGAGGTCGGCGAGGACAACATCTGCTTCGAGACCGACTACCCGCACACCGACACGACGTGGCCGTTCGCGCGCGAGGAGGCCGAACGCATGACCGCCGACCTCACCGACGAGCAGCGCTACAAGGTGCTGCGCGGCAACGCCATCCGTATGCTCGACCTCGACCGCATCTGAAGCCGGACGCGCGCCGGTCGGGCGTCAGGCGCCGAGGCCGTGGAGACAGAAGTCCCAGGTCGCCTCGGCAGTGAGGCGCATCCGCGCGTTGTCGACGAGCCGGTTGCCGAACCAGCTGTACATCACCGTCTGTTGCATCAGCGCCGCGGCGCGGCGCGTGTCGTCGACGGTGATGGCGCCGCTCGCGCTCGCTTCCTCGACGAGCTCGCGCATCATGCGCGAGATCGGTGCCATCGCGGCCTTGACCCGTTCCGCGTGGTCGACCGTGAGCTGGACCGAGAACTCCATGATGGGCCGGCGGTTGTGCGTCGAGCGTTTGCTCGGCTTCTCCGACGGATCACACCATTCGTGCAACCGGATCGTGAACGTACGCAAGCGTTCGATCGGATCTGTCGTCGACCCGATGACCGCCTGGAGGTCGTCGGTGGCTTCCCGCACCGTCTCTTCGAAGAGCGCGAGGAGTAGCTCGTCCTTGCCGTCGAAGTACTGGTAGAAGCCGCGCAACGACTGCTTCGAACGGTCGATGACCTCTTGGATCGTGAACTCGGTCGTGCCCTTCTCGTCGATCAGCGAGAAGGCGGCGTCGAGGAATCGCTGGACCCGCTGCTCGGCCCGGGAGCGGGCGGCGTTGAGGCTTCGCGACACCGCTCGCTGTCGCCACGCGGGCTCGTTCGCCTTACCGGAGGTATCGACTTCTGTCATGTACGGGAACCCGCTTCCTCTTTTTCCCACGGTACCAGCGCACCGCCAGGAGAACGGCATTCGCGAAAAGAGGTCAGACGATGCCTTTGTAGATGCGGCCACCCTTCATCACGAATCGCACGTCCTCGGTCATCGTGATGTCGTCGGACGGATCGCCGGGCACCGCGATGATGTCGGCGAGCAGCCCGGCGACCAGGCGGCCGCGGTCGTCGACGTCGATGAGTTCGGCGCTGGTGACGGTCGCGGCGCGCAACGCCTGCATCGGTGTCATGCCCCGGTCGACCATCGCCCAGAGCTCCTTGGCGTTGGTGCCGTGCGGGATCGCGGGCGCGTCGGTGCCGCACGCGATCTTCACGCCCGCGGCGATGGCCTTGCCGAGCATGGCGCGCGCCGCGCGGGAACACCTCGGCTGCCTTCGCCTGGAGCTCGGGGGCGGCGCGTGAGACGTCGAGCCCTTCCGACAGGTAGCTCGTCGGCACGAGGAACGTGCCGTGGTCGACCATCATCTGGATGGTGTCGTCGCTCGCGAGCGAGCCGTGCTCGATGCAGTCGACGCCCGCGCGGATGCACGCCCGGATACCGGCGTCGCCGTGGGCGTGGGCCGCGACTTTCAGACCCGCACGATGCGCCTCGTCGGCGATGGCCGCGAGCTCCTCGTCGGAGTACTGCTGCGCGCCCGCGAGCCCGCTGTGCGACATCACGCCACCCGACGCCGAGATCTTGATGACGCGCGCGCCGTACTTGATCTGGTAGCGCACCGCCTTGCGCACCTCGGACACGCCGTTCGCGATCCCCTCTTCGACACTGAGCGGCATGATGCCGGGCCCGAGCCGCTGGAACATGGTCGGGTCGAGGTGGCCGCCGGTGGGCGTGATCGCATGCCCGGCGGGCACGAGGCGTGGACCGTCGATCCAACCATTGTCGATCGCGCGCGCGAGCGCGACGTCGAGGAGGTAGCCGCCGGTCTTGACGAAGAGGCCGAGGTTGCGCGCGGTCGTGAAGCCCGCGAGCAGCGTGGTCCGGCAGGCGAGCGTCCCCCGCAGTGTGCGGAACGCGGGATCGTCCTGCACGTCGCTGCGCGGGTTCCCACCACTGGGCCCGCCCAGGAGCATGTTCAGCTCCATGTCCATGAGACCCGGCAACAGCGTGACGTCGCCGAGATCGATCTCGGTCGCGTCGCTCGGCAGCTCGGCCGGATTCACCGCCGCGATGCGTTCACCCTCGACGACGATCACCGCCGGCGTTCGCACTACCCCCGCGTCGATGTCGACCCACCGATCCGCCCGCAGGATGAGGGGTGAGGGTGAGGTCACGGGCCGGGCTCGATCAGGAGGTCGAGGTACGCGGCGCCGGAATCGGGAATGTGTGGCTGCCGCCACGCTTCCACCGGGAACGACGCCATGATCAGCGAGTACAGGAGATGCATCAGGTTCTGCGCGTTGTCGGGCATGTCGTCGAGCGGGAACTTCTCGCAGTACGCGATCGCGGCTTCGGCTCGCGGGAAGCATGCGTCGTAGAACGCCTGGATCTCGTCCATCGAGCTCGACATACGTTTGGCGAACCGCTCCGTCTCGGTCCGCAGGCACCACGCGGGCGCGAACGGCTCGAGATCGGAGAACTGTGCGGGAAGCAGCTCGTCGGTCATGACTTCACCTCGGCGCGTTTCGCGCGTGTAATCGTCGACCCAGTCGGCCGCCACCTTGTGCAGGTGCCGGCACAGGATCTCCTGGTCGTTGAGCGGGAACGACGTGACGACCCGCGACTCGAGCATGATCTGCGTCGCCTCGAGGGTGTTCGCGTCCTGCAACCCGTACTCCTTGAACGTGACCGCGGCCATCTCGTGCGCGATGCGTTCGCGCGCGTTCGTCGCGGGGACGAAATAGAGATTGCTCTCGAACACGTGCGTGTTGTGCGACGTCGGCCAATAGTGGTACGTCAAGTACCAGCTGCGTTCCCAGATCAGGATCACGAAGTTCGGCCAGACCTGGAACGAGTCGAGACCCCACGGCTTCTTCCGTGCGGGATTGACCCCTGCGGGCAACTCGTCGAGGCCGACGTCGGGTGCGTCCCACGGACCGAACAGTCCGCTGCGCGTGACGGTCTCCATGGGCTTGAGCATCTCGGGCGGCATCTTCCACCCCTGACCGCCGTAGGTCGTCACCATGCGGTGCGGACCTTCGATCTCGTAGTGCAGTCCTTCGAAACCGGCGGCCTGTACTTCGGGCCGGGACGCGACCGGCGACTGCTTCGCGTGCAGGATGGGTGCGTGGTAGAACTCCTGGAAGGCGTCCATGAACAGCTTCCAGTTGCTGCCGACGGTCGCGCGGTACGAGAAGCGCTCCGTCATCTTGTCGAAGGGGTAACCCTCCATCGAGGTGATCATCGGCCCGAGGAACTCGGTCAGCGTCTGCTTCGGCTCCGCGTCGAGGTTGATGAAGATGAAGCCGGACCACTCGTCGCAGTGCACGTCGACGAGTCCGTAGTCGGCCCGGTCGAGGTCGAAGAACTCGCTTTCCTGTTGCACGTACGAGCACGC
This sequence comes from uncultured Actinomycetes bacterium, assembly GCA_963761055.1. GTDB lineage: Bacteria > Actinomycetota > Acidimicrobiia > IMCC26256 > PALSA-610 > PALSA-610. Next base: position 356,371 of record CAVXFO010000006.1, read on the forward strand.
GCCGTCGAGGTCGTACTTCCAGCCGTGGTACTTGCAGACGAACTGCCGGCAGTTTCCGCTCGACTCCTCCCGGGGGAAGTCGGTCCAGACCAGCTTGTTGCCGCGGTGCCGGCAGATGTTCTGGAAGGCGCGCAGCGCACCGTCCATGTCGCGCACGATCACGACCGACGTATTGGCGAACGCGAGCTCCTTGGTGAAGTAGCTGCCCTTGCGCGGGAGCTGCTCGACCCGGCCGACGTTGAGCCACGAACGCTTGAAGATCGCTTCCCGTTCGAGCTCGTAGAACTCGGGCGAGATCGAGTCCTCGTACGACATCGGCTCGGTCCCGAGCTCGGGATAATGCGCGGTCCAGCTGCCCTCGGCGGGCTTCTCGAAACCAATCATCGGCTACTCCTCGAAGTCGGAAAGTGTCGCGGCCGCGCTCTGCTGCGCGTCCGCGTCGAGCTGCAATCGGAAGCTGTTGAACGCCATGGCCAGGCCCGTGTAGGTGCCGACGACGAACACGAGCTCCACGAGCTGACGTTCGTCGAGCTGCTCCGCCAGGCGGACCCAGGTCTGGTCCTCGACGCCGTAGCCGTCGACGAGTTGGTCGGTCGCGGCGAGCACGTCGGCTTCCAGCGGTGTCCACGTGTCGGTCGGGGCCTCGGCGTCGGTGTCGTACCGGACCGCGTCGATCTCGTCGGGGGTGATGCCGAGCCGACCGGCGAGGCGGACGTGCTGGGCCCACTCGTAGCGAGCGCGGGTGCGCCACGCGACGCGCAGGATCATGAGCTCGCGCAGGCGGGGAGCGAGGGTCGGGGTGTTCAGCAACACGTTGTTGTACGCGAGGAACGGTCCTGCGAGCGCGGGATGATGCATCAACGTGGCAAGGACGTTGGGCATTGCTACGGCGTCGGGCCCGGTGGCGAGCAAGCGCGCCGCGGCCGGCTCGCCGAATGTCGCCGCGAGCACGGCGCGGGCTTCGTCGCTCCAGTCCTCGCGCGGAATCGGCGCGAGGCGCGGCGCCGAGCCGTTCATACGTACCAGCCGCCGTTGACGCCGAGCAGCTGCCCCGTGATGTAGCCGGCCTCTTCGGAACAGAGAAACGCGCAGGCCGCCGCGATGTCGTCGGGCGTGCCGGCCCGACGCACAGGAGTGCGGGCCGCGACCGCGTCGATCGACGGGAGGTCGCCTCGCGCTTCGGCCCGGCGGGCCATCGGGGTGTCGATGAACCCGGGCGGGATCGTGTTCACGGTGATGCCGTGCGGCGCGTACTCGACGGCCAATGCCTTCGTCAGACCGACGACGCCGCCTTTCGACGCGACGTAGTGCGCCATGCGGTTCGCGCCCGACTGCGCGCTCGACGACGAGATCGTGACGATGCGCCCGAAGCCGCCCGCGAGCATGTCGGGGATCGCGGCCTGCAGGCAGTGGAACGTGCCGGTGAGGTTCACCGCGAGCATGCGGTCCCAGGCCTCGATCGTGATGTCGGTGAACGACTGGAACTCGTCGAGCCCCGCGCTCGTGACCATGATCTCCACCGGACCGAGCTCGGTCCGCACCTTCGCGATCGCCGCCTCGACGGCCACGCGGTCGGCGACGTCGGCCCTGATGCCGAGCGCGCTCGCCCCCGTCGCCCGGAGGTCGGCCGCGGCCTGGGTCACGGCCTCCGCGTCGAGGTCGAGCGAGCGCGACCCGGTGCCCGGCGCTCGCGAGGCGCTGCGCCACCGCGAGTCCCATACCTGCTGCGGCGCCCGTCACTACGGCGACCCGGCTCATTCGCGTCTCCCTCGCACGTGCGCGCTTCGCCACGAGTATGGAGTATCCGCGAATAGTGCGCAAGCTCGCTCTCGAAAAAAGAGAACGTGATTGTCACAGGGGCGGATCCTGATTAGGGTCGCCGGGACGCAGCTGTCGGACGGAAAGGGGCCCCGGTGCGGATCGGCCTCATGATCGGCGCGGAGAAGGGCCGATACCGCGACAAGGTCGCGCGGCTGGTCGCGGACGCGGTGGCGGCCGAGAAGGCCGGGTTCAGCTCGATCTGGGTGCCCCAGGTCCCGAACGACTTCGACGCGCTGACCGCCGTCGCGCTCATGGGTCGCGCCACGTCACGGGTCGAGTTGGCGACGGCGGTGATGCCCGTGCAGACCCGGCACCCGGTCGCGATGGCGCAGCAGGCGCTCTCGAACCAGGCGGTGTGCGAGGGGCGTTTCACCCTCGGCCTCGGCCCGTCGCACCACTGGATCGTCTCCGACATGCTCGGGCTCCCGTACGAGCGGCCCGCGCACCTCGTACGGAACTACCTCGAGGTCCTGAACGCCGCGTTCGCGGGGCCGGGCCCGGTCGACGTCGAGAACGACGACTTCCGCGTACACAATCCGCTCGACGTCACCGATCTCCCGCCCACACCGATCCTCCTCGCCGCGCTCGCGCCGGTGATGTTGCGAATCGCGGGCGAGCACGCGTCGGGAACGATCCTGTGGATGGCGGACGAGCGCGCGATCGGCGGGCACGTCGTGCCCCGTATCACGCAGGCCGCAGACGCGGCCGGGCGACCCGCGCCGCGTGTCGTGGCCGGCGTGCCCGTCGCGTTGTGCCGCAACGACGAGGTCGACGAGGCGCGTTCGTGGGCGAACCAGGCGCTCGGGCACGCGGAGTTCTCGCCCAACTACCAGCGCCTCCTCGAGCACGGCGATGCCACCGATGTCGGCGATCTCTGCGCAGCGGGCGACGAGACGGCGGTCGCCGATCGGTTGCGCAGCTTCCGCGACGCGGGCGCGACCGATCTGTCGGTGCGCGTGTTGCCGCTCGGCAAGAACCGCGAGGCGCGCATCGAGTCGCGGAACCGGACCCTCTCGCTGTTGTCGTCGCTCGGTCCGGAGCTCTGAACGAGTAGCACCTCAGGAGATGGGCGCGGGCTCGGCCTCGAACGACTCCCAGCGGGCGCGTCCGTTGCGCTTCGCCCGGTACATCGCCTGATCGGCCTGGCGGACGAGATCGGCGGCGATCGCCCTGCCCACGCATACCGACAGACCGACGCTCACAGAGAGCGCGACGTCGTGGCCGTCGATCGGCCACGCACGCGACAGCTCCTTGGTCACGCGGCCGGCCACGTCGACCGCTCGCTCGGCGTGTACGAGGTTCGGGAGCAACACCGTGAACTCGTCGCCGCCGAACCGGGCGACCAGGTCGTTCGGGCGGACAATGCTCGAGAGTATGTCGGCGACCGCACGCAGCACGTGGTCACCGGCGTCGTGGCCGAGCCGGTCGTTGATCTGCTTGAAGTGGTCGACGTCGACGAAGAGGAGGGCGACGACGTCGTCGGGCTGAGCGTCGCGCAACACGTCGTCGAGCCGTTCGAGGAAGTGACGCCGGTTCGCGAGGTGGGTGACGGGGTCGTGCCGCGAGTCGTGCAGCAGCTGCTGGTGTTCCACGCGCCGCTCGCCGATGTCGCGCATGTTGCACACGTGCCCGCCGATGGCGGGGTTGTCGAGCAGGTTCGAGAACCGCACCTCGACCCACCGTGACGTCCCGTCGGTGCGGCGAATCGGGAGATCTGCGCCCACGACCGTTCCCGGGCGGGCGCGCAGCTGGTGGAAGAGGTCGATGATCGCGTCGGTGTGATCGGGATCGACCCACGTGAGGTCGAAGCTCGTCAGGTCTTCGGCCTCGCAGCCGAACAGGTGACCGGCGGCCGGGCTCGCGTACTTGACTCCACCGGTGTCGTCGATCACGAGGATGGCGTCGGACGCGTACTGCACCAATGCTCGGAATCGTTCCTCGCTCTCGCGTTCGCGGGCCTCGGCGAATTCCTTGTCGCGTTGCCCACGGGTGACGAGCGCGATCACGATTGCAGTCACCGCCGCCTCGAGCGCGGCGAGGCCGTGGCCCGTCGGCTCGCTGATCATCGACTGCACGAGTCCGAGTCCGACGGCGATCTCTCCGACGAGGATCGTCAGCAGCGTGATCACCGTTGCTGCGAACCCGTAGCGAGAACCGTCGGCCTGGATGACGACGACGGCGTGCGCGACGAACGCGACCGCGAGGATCGCGCCCCACCCGGTGACATACAGGAACGCGCCTCCGAGCCCGATGCTCAGCGCGAGAAAGAGGTTGGGCTTTGCCCGGTCGGTTCCCGGAGTGAAGCACGAGGCGACACACGTCGAGACGAGGTGCGCGATTACGAGGGTTCCGCACAGCTTCCAGAGCGGCTCGTCGGCGACGACGCCGGCGTGCCGCGCGACGACGAGCGCGAGCAGGCTGGGAAAGACCACGAGGTTGACCGGGTCGAGCAGCCGATCGCGCGCGAGCCGCGGGGCCGGGCGCGTGACCGGGTTCGAACTGGGCTCCATCGTGACGTACCTCGACGCATCTGTACGTTGTCTCGCGGGCTATCGACCTGCACAGGCAACCCTTGACGTCGATGACTGAGGTCACCCTTGGTTGGTCTGAGTTGCGGGGTCCCCGCACGCTGTGGGGAGAGCTGCGCCCGTGCGCGGGCAGCGCGTTACGAGCGATCCAGCCGGTCGAGGTCGCGCGTCGCGTAGCCGTGGTGGGCCATCTCCTCTTCGAAGACGACGTGCAGGCACGCTTGGACGGGTGCGGCGCCGTTCTCCAGCACCTCGCGGCTCTCCACGAGGTCGGCCGGCTCGAGCCCGGTGAGGTATTCGGTGAAGTGCACGGCCCGATCGCGACGCGCCGCCAGAACGTCGGCGAACGAGGGGTCGGCGTCACGATCGATCGCGGGCCAGGGGAAGTCGATGCTGCCGGTGTTCGGCAGGCCCATCGGGTCGAACCCGCCGCCGAGGATCGGAACCGTGAACCATTTGTCGATCGCGAAGACGAGGTGGCGCAGCGTTTGCACGAACGAGAACTCACCGTTGACCGACCGGTGCAGCGTCTCCTCGGGGAGTCGGCTGGCGCGGGCGATGGTCGCGTCCCAAATAGACGAGACGTAGTCCCACGCCGCGCGCATCCCTTCGGGATCGGTCGGCTCCATGCGCGCCCGTTCGGGATCGATCCGAGCGAGCTCGCGGCTCACGTACGCGGTGACGTCGACGCCGTTGATCTTCACGGCATTGAACATGCCGTCGATCTCGACGTTCACCAACCACACTTCGGACATCCGCACGTTCGTCAGGTTGGCGCCATGAAACCGCGCGTCGCTCAGGTTCACCCCGCGGAACTGCGCGCCGCGGAGATCGGAGTCCTCGAAGCTCGTCATGGCGGAAGTGTTCCAGATCCGAACGAGTTGCTTCTTTCGGGCCGGTGATGCGGCGGGCGTGGCCGGGAAGGCGAAGTCGGGAGTTGTTACGCCCACGGCGCTCGTGGGGACACTTGGTTCGACCGGACCGGAGTGGTCTCACCGTCGGATCGAGGGAGTCGTGCCATCGGACGAAGTCATCCCGGACGACGCTGAGGACGACCTCCTGCAGCTCGAGCGCGCCGGTTGGGATGCCCTCTCGACCGGTGGAGACGCGGCCGCGACTTTCTACGACGACGTGCTCGCCCAGGATGTCGTGATGGTGTTCCCCGGCGGCATCGTGCTCGACGACCGCGACGAGATCATCGACTCGATGAAGGGTGCGCCTTGGGATCACTTCGAGCTCTCCGACGAACGCGTGGATCGGCTCGGACCCGGCTGCGCGGTGGTCGTGTACCGCGCGTCGGCGCGTCGGGCGGACAGCGAGTACCGCGCCGTCGTCAACAGCACGTATGTGCTCGAGGGCGGCGTGTGGCGATTGGCCCTCCATCAACAGACGCCGTGACCGCCGACCGGCTCTACTGCGACCGCTCGGTCAGCGCCGAGAGGATGTCGGTGGTCAGGCCGATCGAGGTCGACGAGACGAGCGCAGTAGTGGCCGAGATCCTCGGGGCACGCGGATGCTTCGGTGGTAGTGGCGAGTCAAGTGGCGTTGCCCAACATGCGACTCCGCCACTCCGACGCCGATGTCGTCGAGGGGAGGGTCGTGTCCATGAACTCCGTGAGGACTGCGCAGAAGCGATGCGGATGTTCGCGGTGCGGGAAGTGCCCGGTACCTTCGAAGATCACGAGTTTGCTTCCCGGAACCTGCTCGTGTGTCGCGCGACCCTGATCGATCGGGATGATGTTGTCGTGGTCGCCCCAGATGATCAGCGTCGGTACTCCGGCGACGAGGTAGAACCGATCCGCGGCGCTCACGCGCTGGCCCCCCACGTCGATGACGGATCGCAACGTATGCAGAAACGCAGTCCGCGCCTCGGCGTCGGCCAACGATCCGTAGCTGTCCCAGATCTCGGCGATGTTCGGCGACGCGTGGAGCCCGACACGCCGCGAGCCAGCCCGCGACGTTCACGCCGGCATCATGGATCACGCGGTTGCAACCGAATCGGAGTACGAGGTCCGCGCCCGGTAGCGCGAGGGCGCGCAACAACACGTTGACTTCTTTGCCCAACCCACCGCTGGATACGAGCACGAGCCGTTCGCAGCGCTCCGGGAATTGATACGCGAACTGCATCGCGACGCCGCCACCGAGGGATTGGCCGACCAAGGTCGCGCTCTCGTGTCCGAGCGCCAAGAGGAGATCGCGCACGCCGCTCGCGAACGCTCCGAGTGAGTAGTCGGTGCGCGGCTTCTCGGAGACGCCGTGGCCGACGATGTCAGGGGCGATGACCGTGAACCGCTCGGCCAGCATTGGGATCACTGATTGCCAAGTCGCAGAGCTTCCCGCCATGCCGTGAATGAGGACGATCACGGGTCCCGACCCGGCCATGCGATAGGCCACCCGATGACCGTGGATCTCGACGTGGCGGAGGTCGACGGGCGGCATCACGGGACGCACCGTGCGAAGAAGTACCGGTCGGTCTGGCGCATGAGACTCCCTTTTCCGAGAAGTCTGGCAGAAGGTCGCGGGTCGGGTTAGAGCCGTAAGTCTGATTTCGGACAGGACCGGCGTACCTGCTTGCGGTCCTGGCGTGAGAGCGTCCCGCACCAATCCACTTGCAACTCGACGATCTCGCCGACATGCCGTAACCGACCACTGGCGACGCGTGATCAGGCGTCGTAGTCGACCACCAGTTCGGCACTCGTCGGCCGCGACTGGCAGGTCAGGACCCAGCCCTCGTCGAGCTCCTCGGCCGACAGACGCGTTGTTCACGCGCATAGCGACTGATCCTTTGTCGAGATGCGCCATGCACGTGGCGCAGTTCCCCGCCTCGCACGAGAACGGCGGGCGGAGACCGCCGCGGCGCGCGGCTTCGAGCACGGTGTCGCCGGGTTGATAGCGGATGGTGTGTTTGCGTCGCTCGAGCCGGATCACGAGTTCGTCCGGCGTCGTGCCGCTTGCCTCGACGGCTACATCCTCGGGTACGACGAAGCGTTCGATGAACACCTGGCCCGGCTCGACGCCGATCCGCGCCAGGCCGGCCTCGACCGTGTCCATGTACGGACCGGGACCGCAGACATAGAAGTCGGCGTGGGCCTGGTCGCCGGTCAGCGCCGCGCATTGCTCCGCGTCGAGGAAGCCGCGCTCCGAATCGAGGTGATGATGCACCGACAACCGGTCGCCGTGCGCCGCCGCGAGCCGCTCGAGCTCGCCGGCGAAGATCACCGAGTCCCGACCGCGATTCGCGTACACGAGCGTGACGGTTCGACTCGTCGTCGCGAGCGTGCTCTTGACGACGGAGATCACCGGGGTGATACCGCTGCCACCCGCGAATGCGACGATCGGTGCGTCCGACGCCCGCAGCACGAACAGGCCCGTCGGGCGCATCACCTCGATCGTGTCGCCCGGCGCGAGCGCGTCGTTCATCCAGTTCGACATTCGGCCGGCCGGAACGCGCTTGACCGTGGTGGTGAAGCGGTCGCCGGTGTCGGGGGAACTCGACATGGAGTACGAACGCACGACCGGCTCGCCGTCGATCGTCGCGCGGAACGTGCAGAACTGGCCGGCGGAGTACGCGAACGTCGGCGCGAGCTCGCCTGGGATGTCGAGGACGAACGACCGGGTGTCGGCGGTCTCGTCGACGACTGCGGCCACGGCGAGGCGGTGGTACTCGTGGTCGGGCGGCATCGGCGGTGTTCCCGGGTCGGCGTCTCGGCCATGATAACTACGCTCTCCTCGTTCGCTAGTGTGGTTCTCACCGTTCGTCGACGGGGGATGCAGGTGGGCGAGACCGAGCGCGCAGGCAGGTGGCCGGTGCGCACCGTGCCCGCGGACCTGCGGGAACGCTACGAAGCGCGGGGCTGGTGGACCGACGAGACGCTCGGCGGTCTCGTCGATCGGTGCCTGGGCGCGGCGCCGACGGCGACGGTCAACGTCTGGTCGGAGTCGCGGCCGTGGCACGGGACCTACGCCGAGGTCCTCGCCGACGCTCGGCGCCTCGTCGCCGCGCTGGCCGATGCCGGACTCGAGCCGGGTGACGTCGTGGCGTTCCAACTGCCGAACTGGCGGGAGGCGGTCGTCGCCTTCTACGGGCTGGCGTTGGGCGGTTACGTCCTCGTGCCGATCGTGCACATCTATGGGCGCAAGGAGGTGCGGTTCATCCTCGGCGAGAGTCACGCCCGCGCGTACATCTCCGCGGATCGCTACGGCCACGTCGACTACCTCGAGATCGTCGATGGTACGGGCGCCGACGAGATCCCCGACCTCGAGCTGCACGTCGTGGTCGGGGCACACGCTCCTTCGACGCGCGCGCACGTACGTCGCGTGGGTTGGGAGATCGTCGATGCCGCGGCGCCGACGATCGATATCGGTTGCGCCGACTGCGACGACGTCTGCGTGCTCGCGTACACGTCGGGCACGACGAGCGAGCCGAAAGGTGTGATGCACAGTCACCGCACCTTGCTGGCCGAGCTCGTGCACATGCGGGCGTGGATCACGCCGGGACACCCGAACCTCATGGGATCTCCGGTGACCCACGCGACGGGCATGCTCGGCGCGGTGCTCGCTCCCATGGAGATGGGTCAGGACATCCACCTGATCGACCGCTGGGATCCCGGGCGCGTTTTGCAGGTCATGCTCGACGCAGATGTCGGTGCCGGCACCGGCGCGTCGGTGTTCCTCGCGAGCATTCTCGACGATCCGGGGTTCACGCCGGAGCACGCCCGCCGGATACGCCGAGTCGGCCTCGGTGGTGCCCCGGTTCCGGTTGCGCTGGCCGAGCGGGCCGCCGCGCACGGCATCGCGCTCGTGCGCGCGTACGGCTCGACCGAGCACCCGTCGGTCACCGGCTGCGGCTTCGACGACCCGGCCGGGAAACGGCACGGCACCGACGGTTCGCCGATGGCGGGCGTCGAGATCAGGTTGCTCGGCGACGGAGGTTCTCCGGTCGCGCCCGGCGAGCCCGGCGAGATCTGGTCGCGCTGGCCGGATCTCTGCCTCGGCTACACCGACGCCGCGCTCACCGACGAAGCCTTCGATGCCGACGGTTGGTACCGCAGCGGCGACATGGGCGTGGTCGATGCGGAAGGCTTCCTCACGATCACCGACCGCGTGAACGACGTCATCATCCGCGGCGGTGAGAACCTCTCGGCCGCGGAGATCGAGGAGGCCGTCGCCGGGCTCCCGCAGGTCGCCGAAGTCGCCGTGGTCGCCGCCCCCGACGAGCGCTTCGGCGAGCACGCGTGCCGCGATCGTCCGGCTCGCGTCCGGAGTGGTGGCACCGGAACTCGCCGACGTCACCGCCGAGCTCGATCGGATCGGTCTGGCCCGCCAGAAGTGGCCCGAAGAGCTGCGCATCGTCGACGACTTCCCGCGCACACCGGCCGGCAAGATCCGCAAGGTGGATCTCCGCCGGCAGTTGCGCGCCGGCGACCCCCGACGCAACGCTGATCGCCGATGAACGCCGACCAGTACCGCTTCATCGACGTGCAGCCGATCGCCGGTGCGCTCGGGGCCGAGATCGCCGGCGTCGACCTCGCGAGCGACCTGTCGGGCGAGACGGTTGCGGAGATCCGCCGGGCGTGGCTCGAGCACCTCGTCGTGTTCTTCCGCGACCAGGTCCTCGCGCCCGAGGCGTTTCTCGCGTTCGCGCGCCGGATCGGCGAGCCGGTGGAGTACCCGTTCGTCACCGGCATCGACGGGTTCCCCGAGATCATCTCCGTCTCGAAACTGCCGCACGAGACCGTGAACTTCGGCGGTATCTGGCATAGCGACACCGTGTACCTCGACCGCCCGCCGATGGCCACGATGCTGGTGGCGCGCGAAGTTCCGCCGTACGGCGGCGACACGATGTGGGCGAACATGTACGCCGCGTACGAAGCGCTCTCGCCCGGGATGCAGCAGCTCCTCGAGGGCCTCCGCGCGGTGAACAGCTCGGCCCTCGCCGACGTCTCCAAGACGCGCGAGGACCGGATCCGCGACCGCGGCAACGGCGCCGAGCGCGAGTACCTGTCGGAGCATCCGGTCGTGCGCACCCATCCCGAGACCCGCCGCAAGGCGCTGTACGTCAACGTCGCCCACACGCTGCGGTTCGTCGACATGACCGAGGACGAGAGCCGGCCGTTGCTCCGGTTCCTGTTCGAGCACGCGGTGCGCCCCGAGCTCACATGCCGGTTCCAGTGGCGGGTCGGCTCGGTCGCGCTGTGGGACAACCGGTGCGCGATGCACAACCCGGTGAACGACTACCACGGCCACACCCGGACGATGCACCGCATCACGCTCGCGGGAGACGTTCCGTCGTGACGGGAGGCAGTGTGCGCAGCGAGGTCACGTGGCCGACGATTCCCGCGATGCTCCGCGACGCGGCGCACCGGCGAGGCGAAGCGGAGGCAGTCGTCGACGGTGACCGGCGCATCGACTTCGCCGCGCTGCGCGCGATGGTCGACCGCGCGGCCAAAGCACTGCTCGCGTCGGGCATCGGCGTCGGTGACCGGGTCGCGGTATGGGCGCCGAACTCGCTCGAATGGATCGTCGCCGCGCTCGGGGTGACCACGGCGGGTGCGGTGCTCGTTCCGATCAACACACGCTTTCGGGGCGCGGAAGCGTCGTTCGTGCTCGCGCGCAGCGGCGCGCGGGTGCTCTTCACGGTGCGCGGGTTCCTCGACACCGACTACCCGGCGCTGCTCGCGGCGTCCGGCGTCGATCTTCCCGCCCTCGAACACACGATTCTTCTTTCCGGTGATCTCGTCGATGGCGACTCATCGTCGAGTTGGGAAGCGTTCGTCGCGCGCGGCGCCGGCGTCTCCGACGCGGACCTCGACACGCGGGTCGAGGCGATCGGACCCGACGATCCCAGCGACGTCGTCTTCACGTCGGGCACGACCGGTAACCCGAAGGGCGTCGTCATGACGCACGGGCAGACGTTGCGCGCGTATCTCGACTGGTGCGACTGGGCCGACCTGCGTCCCGGTGACCGCTACCTCATCGCCAACCCGTTCTTCCACATCTTCGGGTACAAGGCGGGGTGCCTGGCGTGCCTCATCCGCGGCGCCACGATCTTCCCGCTCGCGGTGTTCGACGCGGGGGTCGTCCTCGACCTCGTCGAGCGGGAGCGGATCTCGGTGTTGCCGGGTCCGCCGACGATCTACCAGTCGCTGCTCGACGCGCCCGGCGCGCGGGCCGCGACATCTCGAGTCTGCGGGTCGGCGTGACGGGCGCGGCCGACATCCCGGTCGAGCTCATCAAGCGGGTGCGCGAGGAGCTCCCCTTCGAGCGCATCCTCACTGGTTACGGCCTCACCGAGGCCGGCACCGTGACGGGATGCCGGCCCGACGACGACTTCGAACACATCGCCACGACGGTCGGCGTGCCGTGGCCCGGTTTCGAGGTGCGCCTGCTCGCGGACGCGGGCACCGAAGCGGCGGAAGGGGAGCCGGGCGAAGTGCTGGTGCGCGGCGAGACGGTGACGCGCGGATATCTCGACGATGCCGAAGCAACGGCGATCGCGATCGACACCGACGGCTGGCTCCACACGGGCGATCTCGGCACGTTCGATGCCGACGGCTATCTACGCATCGTCGGGCGCATCAAGGACATGTTCATCGTCGGTGGGTTCAACGCGTACCCGGCCGAGATCGAGAACCTCCTCCTGCGTCATCCCCGCGTTTCGCAGGCGGCGGTGATCGGGATACCCGACGAGCGTCTCGGCGAGGTGGGGAAGGCCTTCGTGGTGCTCGAGCCGGGTCCGCCGCTCGAGGCCGCGGAGATCATCAGGTGGGCACGCGCGGAGATGGCGAACTTCAAGGTGCCGCGTGCGGTCGAGTTCCTCGATGCGCTGCCCGTGAACGCGACCGGCAAAGTCGTGAAGGACGAGCTGCGGGCGCGGCCCCGATGACTGCCCCGGTGACTGCGAAGCCGGCGCCCGAGTTCCCGATGCGCGTGCCCGACGACCTGCCCGCCGCCTATCCGTGGTGGGGACCCGAGGAATGGAGTAGCTGATGGCGCGAGTCCCGGTGGCCGAGGGCATCTTCAACGGACTCGACGGCGACCCGCAGCTGATCGGGAGCCGCTGCACCGAGTGCGGGATCGTGACGTTCCCCGCCCAGGACTCGTGCCCACGGTGCGCGTCGACCGCGATGGCCGAGCACCTGCTGCCCCGGCGAGGTCGGTTGTGGGCATGGACCACGCAGGACTTCCCGCCGCCGTCGCCGCCGTACACCGGGCCGACCGGGCGGGACTTCGTTCCGTTCGGCGTCGGTTTCGTCGAGTTGCCCGACGAGGTGAAGGTCGAGACCCGGCTCACCGTGGCCGATCCCGACGCGCTGGCGATCGGCATGGATATGGAGCTCGTACTCGTTCCCTTCCGCACCGACGACGATGGCAACGAGGTCGTGACCTTCGCCTTCCGCCCGGTCGATTCAGGCCGTCCCGTCACTTCAGGAGCAAACGCATGATGGACGTCGCCATCGTCGGAGTCGGTCTGCATCCGTTCGGACGTTTCGCAGGCGTGTCGGGTATCGAGATGGGTGCGATCGCGATCCGACGCGCGCTGGACGACGCGGGATGCCAGTGGAGCGACATCCAGTTCGCGTTCGGCGGGAGCTACGAAGTCGACAACCCCGATGCAGTCGTCGCCCTGCTCGGACTCACCGGGATCCCGTTCACCGACGTCTACAACGGGTGTGCGACGGCGGCGAGCGCGCTCACCATGGCCGCGAACACGATCCGGCTCGGCGACTGCGACCTCGGTATCGCGGTCGGTATGGACAAACACATCCCCGGCGCGTTCACGGCGGATCCGCGCCTGTACGCGTGCCCGTCGTGGTACGGCGAGGTCGGCCAGTTCATCACCACGAAGTTCTTCGGCATGAAGATCAACAAGTACATGCACGACCACGGGATCTCGCACGAGACGCTGGCCCGGGTCGCGGCGAAGAACCTCCGCAACGGCGTGCTGAATCCGAACGCGTTCCGGCGCAAGGCGATGTCGGAGGAGGACATCCTTGCATCGCCGATGTTGAACTACCCGCTGACGCAGTACATGTTCTGTAGCCCGGACGAGGGCGCGGCAGCAGTGGTGCTGTGCCGGGCGGACCGCGCGCACGAGTACACCGACGCGCCGATCTACCTGCGCGCGTCCACGGTGCGGACCCGTCGCCTGGGCGCGTTCGAGGTGCACAGCCCGTGGCTCCCGATCGAGGAGACGGTCGGGCCGACCGTCGACGCGTCACGCGCCGCGTACGAGTCCGCCGGCATCGGGCCCGAGGACGTCGACGTGATTCAACTACAGGACACCGACGCAGGGGCCGAGGTGATCCATCTCGCCGAGAACGGATTCTGCGCCGACGGTGATCAGGAGCGACTGGTAGCCGACGGCGCACTCGAGATCGGCGGCACCCTCCCGGTCAACACCGACGGCGGTCTCCTCGCGAACGGTGAGCCCATCGGTGCGTCGGGGTTGCGCCAGGTCCACGAAGTGGTGCTCCAGCTCCGCGGGCGGGCGGGCGACCGCCAGGTGCCGGGGAACCCGAAGGTCGGGTACACGCAGCTGTACGGCGCGCCCGGGACCGCGGGCGTGTCGATCCTGTCGATCTGACCGCTCACCGGCCCGAATCTCTCCCGCGTGCACCCGTTCCCGTGCCCGTGCGCCTGCGCCTGCGCCTGCACCCGTGCACCCCTGCACCCGTGCACCCGTGCACCCCTGCACCCCTGTGGGGATTCCTCGAAGGATTCCCCGGGACGAGTTGCGCCGGTTGCCGCGTGCCGTCGTGGGGATTCCTCGAAGGATTCCCCAACAGGGATGCGCCGGCGTTGGTGTCGCACCGGCTCGGTAGGTTCGGCGAGCTCACCGTCCTTCCCCGACCACGAACATCACTGCTCGGGGAGGCACACATGCCCGCTGCTGAATATCCGAAGCGCTACCGCCGCCTGCCGCACGGTCCGGAAGCCTTCGCCGTCTTCCACAGGGAGTCCTGGGCGCTGCTCGACCGGGCCACGGAGCTCGACGCCGCGCAACGTGTCCTGGCGCGAGAGCTCGCCGACATCCGCACCCGCCTCGCCGAGCTGCGCGTGGTGTTGTGGCCGCGGATCGATCCGAAGGACATCGTCCACGGCTTCCGCAGGACGCGTCTCGGCGGCCCTCCTCCGATTCCGCCCGCGGCGAGCAACAGCCTGCCGCTGCACGGCAAGCACCTGCGGTCGGCGGTGCTGGCGACCCTCCTGCGCCACGATCTGCCGATGACGCTCGTCGACATCCATCGCGAACTGCACCTCGGCGGCTACGTCATCGCGTCTCGCGAACCGGTCAAGCGACTGGGCAACGTGCTGGCGTACGAAGTCGTGAAGGGGCGTGCCCGACGGGTGGACCGCGCGACCTATGTGATCGACCGGCTCAACCCCGGCGAACGTCGGCGGTTGGCGAAGATCGGGGTCGCGGCGAAGCCCCGGCGAGCGCATGAGCATTGCATTCTCAATTCAGAATAACTAGGTTCTCGGCAGTGGACACCCGGGACACGGCCGAGCAGGCGGAGCTGCGGCGCTCGGCCGGGCAGCTCGCGCGCCAACTCGGGCCGGTCACCGTCGCCGACCTCGACGACCTGACCAGAGCCCAACGTCTCGCGACCGCGGTGCGCGACGCAGGCTGGCTCGAACTCCGCGACGCCGCCGGAAACACCTCGGGAGACACCGGCTCGGGAGCCGGTGATCCGCTCGCGAGCGGGGTCGAGGTCGCGATCGTCGCCGACGCGCTCGGCACGCGCGGTGGCCGACGTCGCATTCGCGGGTCCGCTGCTCGCACGCGATCTCGCCCGCCGGGCGGGGGTGACCGCAAGCGACACGACCGTCGTCGCGTTCGTGCCGACCCTCACGGGCGCCGCGATCGTGACGGGCGACACGACCGACCGGCCGATCCATGCCGTCGACAGCGGCGACGGCGTCGACGGCGTCGACACGGGCATCGGCACCGGCATCGGTGGGGCGTACGTGCTCGTTCCCGACGGCGCGGGCTATCGCCTTGCGGAGGTGCCGGTCGACCGCACGCCCGGCGGCACCGATCTCACCCGGGCGGTGCGCACGATCCCGGCCGGCACGGGGGTGCGACCGGTTGGCGACCAACGCCGGTTGCTCACCGCCGCCGACCTCACCGAGTGGAGCGCGCTCGGCCTCGCATTGACGAGCGCCGACCTCGTCGGTGTGATGCGCGGCGTGCTCGACGTCACCGTCGCCTACGCGGCCGAGCGCCGTCAGTACGGCGTCCCGATCGGTTCGTTCCAGGCCGTGCAGCACCTCCTCGCCGAAGCCCGCTGTCTCATGGAGGGTTCGCTCAGCGTGACGTTGCACGCGTCGTGGGCAGTCGACGACCTCCCGGCCTCCGAGGCGCGTGCGGCCGGTCGCGTCGCCAAGGCCTACTGCGCCCGTTCCGCGCGCACGGTGTGCGAGACGGCCATACAGGTGCACGGCGGCATCGGCAACACGTGGGAATGCATCGCGCACATCTACCTGCGGCGCGCGTTGCTCTCCTCGCAGTGGTTCGGCGACGACGCCGTGCAACTACTCGAGTTGCAGCACGAACGGCTGGGGGCGGTCGATGGATTACCGTGACTCGGACGCGCGAAGCCGCGTTCCGTGCCCGCCTGCGCGCCTGGCTCGCCGAGAACAATCCCGGCCTGCCGTCGTCCTCCACCGACGACGAGTACTGGGCCCGCCAGGCCGAATGGCACACCGCGCTCTACGACGCGGGCTTCTTCGGGCTCAGCTGGCCGTCGCGGTTCGGCGGTCACGATCTCCCGACGGTGTTCGACGTCATCCTCGACGGCGAGCTCGCCGACGCGGGCGCGCCGCCGCGGCCGAGTCTCGGCTACCTCGTGCAGGGCATCTCCACCCACGGCAGTGAGGCGATCAAGGACCGCTTCCTCCCCGGTCTGATCAGCGGGCGCGAGCGGTGGTGCCAGGGTTTCAGCGAGCCCGACGCGGGTTCCGATCTCGCGGCGCTCCGTACGACCGCGACCCTCGACGGCGACGAGTACGTGATCGACGGTCACAAGATCTGGACGAGCTACTCCGACGTCGCCGACTGGTGCATCCTCCTCGCCCGCACCGACCCCGACGTACCCAAGCACAAAGGACTGTCGGCGTTCGCGGTGCCGATGCACCAACCAGGCGTCGAGCAACGGCCGCTGCGGATGATCAACGGCATCACCAACGAGTTCGGACAAGTGCTGTTCGACGGCGCGCGCGTCCCTGCCGAGAACATGATCGGCGAACCCGGGGAGGGTTGGCGGCTGGCGATGACCATCGTGAGCCACGAACGCGAACCCGGTGAGCTCGGCTACGTCGCGCGCTACGCGAAGACGGTCAAGCAACTCGAAAAGACGGTGCGCGCCGACCCCGGTGCGTTCCGCGGCGACCAGCGCGCCGCGGTCGCCTGGGCGCACGTCGAGACGGAGATGCTGCGTTTGCACGTGTGCCGCCGCCTCTCCGAGCGGCTCGACGGCGTCGAACACGGCCCCGGCGGGTCCATCGACAAGCTGTTGATGACGTGGGTGGAGCAGAGCGTCGGGACCGCCGCGCTCGCGGTCTCGGGCGCGCAGGCCGCGACCGATGTCGACGACGTGGCGCTCAAGGTGTACCTCTACAGCCGCGCCCAGAGCGTCATGGGCGGCACGTCGCAGATCCAGAAGAACATCGTCGCGACTCGGATCCTCGGCCTGCCGACGACCTGAGCCGATACCCGACCGCACCGAGGAGCCGACCCGTGGACTACGACCTTCCCGACGTCATCCGCGTCGAGTCCGACGGCCCGGTGCGGATCGTGCGGCTCTCGCGTCCCGATCAGCTCAACGCGATCAACGAGGAGCTCCATCTCGGGCTCACCCGGCTGTTCCCGCAACTGAGCGCCGATCCCGACGCCCGCGCCGCGGTCGTCACCGGTGAGGGGCGGGCGTTCTCGGCGGGCGGCGACTTCGATCTCCTCGACCGGATGGCGAACGACCGCGCGCTCCGCCACGACGTGATCGCCGAAGGCCGCGAGCTCGTGCTCAACATGATCCGCTGCCGCGTCCCCGTCGTGGCCGCGGTCAACGGCCCCGCCGTCGGTCTCGGGTGCAGTGTCATCGCACTGTCCGACGTGGTGTACATGGCCGAGTCCGCGTACCTCTCGGACCCGCACGTCACGGTGGGGCTCGTCGCCGCCGACGGCGGCCCGATCATCTGGCCCCTGCACACGAGCCTCCTCCTGGCGAAGGAGTTCGCCTTCACCGGCGATCGGATCAGTGCGAAGCGCGCGGCCGAGATCGGTCTCGCGAATCACGTCGTACCCGACGGCGACGTGCTCGCGGCCGCGCTCGCGGCCGCGCACAAGATCGCCGCGCTGCCGCGCCAAGCGGTGGAGGCGACCAAGCGTGTGCTCAACCTGCACGTCGAGCGGGCCGTTCTCGCCACGATCGACTTCGCGATGGCGGCGGAGAGCGAGTCGTTCGACACGCCCGACTTGCGGGCCAACGTCGACCGCTTCCTCGGTCGCGGTGAGTCGGTTAGTCGACCGGAGTGAACTGCAGGTGTAGCCGCGTGAGGCCGCGCAGGATGTAGGTCGCCATGTAGTCGAACCGGCGGGCGCCGGCGGGCCCGTGCTCGGTCTCCGAGATCGTGATGTCGTGCATGCGGTCGAGGATGCGTTCGATGCTGATGCGCGCCTCGGCCCGGGCGAGGGGCGCACCCGGGCAGGTGTGCACGCCGTGACCGAACGCGATGTGCTGGCGCGCGTTGGTTCGGCGGGGTTCGAGCCCGTCGGGGTGTTCGAACCGCCGCGGGTCACGGTTGGCGGCGCCGGCGAGCACCATCACGGTCGTGCCGGCGGGGATGTCGACGCCACCAACTGTGGTCGCCACGCGTGACAGTCGGAAGTCGCCCTTGATCGGGCTCTCGTACCGCAGCATCTCTTCGTTGAAGTTCGGGATGCGATCCCGGTCGCCGCGCAGCAGCTGCTGGAGCTCGGGGCGTTCGGCGAGGGCCTGCAGCGCCGCCGCGAGCAGGCGAACGGTGGTTTCCTGGCCGGCCGCGAAGAGGTTCACGGCGATGCGGACGACGTCGATGATCTGGGGGAGCGAACCGTCGGGGAACGTCGCGGTCGCCAACCCGGTCATGACGTCGTCGGTCGGGTTCCGGCGCCGGTCCTCGACGTATTCGGTGAACCGCGCGTTGAGGAACTCCAACGGGCTGTGCCCCATCGACTGCTTGGTGCTGCCGACGGAGTTCCCCGGACGGTTCGCGCCGAGCTCGGCGCGGAACATCTCGTGATCGGCTTCGGGGACACCGAGCAGGTCGGCGATCACCAGCAATGCGAACGGGCTCGCGAATTCGCTGACGAACTCGCAGGCGCCGTTTGCGACGAACTCGTCGAGCTGCCGATCCGCGAGGCGCCACATGAACGCTTCGTTCTCGCTCAGCCGCTTCGGTGTGATCAGGCGCATGAGCAGCGCTCGATGATCGGTATGCATCGGCGGGTCGAGCGTCGGCAGCTGGTCGCTGAACGGCAACTCGTCGCGATGCTGCTCGATCAGCGCGCCGATGTCGCCGACGAGCGGCACGGGGAATCCGGGAAACGGGCCGGTCACCGAGTTGCACGACGAGAAGGTCGCGGTGTCGTGGAGCACCGCGATCGCTTCTTCGTAGCCGGTGACCATCACGACGTCGTGGTGCGGCTCCCGCTGCACCGGACATTGGCGGCGGAGGTGCTCGAAGTAGGGGTACGGATCGGCGACGAACGTGTTGTCACGGAAGAAGTCGTGCTCGTCGAAGTTCGCTTCGTCGATTCTCGCGTCATCGGAGGTCACGTCGAGTTCCTTTCAGAGTTCGATGAGCGTCGGTACGCGGCGGGTCGCGAGCAGTTGGCGACCGATGTCGAGCGCGAGGTCGTCGGCGGAACCGAAGATCCCGTCGAGCACCATCGTCCGCTTGAGGTACCGGTGGAACGGATGGTCGGTCGTGAAGCCGATCCCGGCGAGGACCTGCTGGCAATGCGCGGCGACCGTCCGCGCGGTCTGCCCCGCGGTCGCCTTCGCCAGCGCGGCGGTGAGAGCGGTCTGCTCGTCGGCGGCCGCACTCAGCGTCGCGTCGAGGGCTTCTACTGCGACGAGCGCCTCCGCGAGGCGGTGGCGCACCGCTTGGAACGAGGCGATCCGCCGCCCGAACTGGACCCGCTCCACCGCGTGGGCGCAGGCCAGCGCGAGCATCGTCCGGCTCGCGCCCGCGATCTGGTGGGCAACCGCGGCCGGCCCGCGGCGACCGCCGCATCCCATGTCGCGGCGTCGATCGCGACGCCCTCGGTGGCGGGCACGGCGACGTGGACGCGTCGGAGCCCGAAGTCGGGGTCGATGCCCTGCACGGCCCGCAGTTCCGCGGTCGACGCCGCGACGAGCGCCGCGTGCATGTGCACTCCCGTGCCGTGCACGACGAGCAGTTCGCCGCGGTCGGCGACGCGCTCGGTGGCGAGACCGACCGCGAGACGTGTCGTCGGCGCGACCCGGGATGCCCCACGTACCGAACCGTGGGAGCAGCGCCGCGAGATCTGCTCGCGGCGCGAGACCGAGGGCGTCGACGAGCACATCGTCGAGCGCGGTGGCTGTCGAGTTCGTGCGACCCAGCCCCTCGAACACGATCCCGATCGCGTCGGCCGGTTCCGCCTCCAGCATCTCGAGCCAGCCGATGCCCGCGAGGATCGCGTCGGCGCGCGCGCCCCCGCCCGCGAGCGCAGCGCGCACCGTCTCTTCGAGCAGCGTCCGGTCGCCTGCGTCCATCATGTGACCGGGTCCATCACTCTTGGTCTCCGAGGTCGAGCAGGCGCCGGGCGATGATGTTGCGCTGCACCTCGGCGGTACCGCCGTAGATGGTCGCCGCGCGCGAGTAGAGGTACTCGGCCCGCCACATGACCCCGGCCGCATCGTCGTCGATCTCCACGACCCCGGGCAGCAGCCGGCGAATCGCGTCGTAGGTGGTGTGCTCCGCGGTCGCGACGAGGACCTTGTCGATCGAGGTCTCGGCGCCGAGCGTCGCGCCGGCCGCGAGCCGGTGCTGGGTGGCGCGGGAGCGGGTCCGCAGCGAGTGGAGGTGCAAGAACGCGTTGCCCACGATCTCGGCGTTCCGATCGTCGTGCGGCGCGATCTCGACCGCTTGTTCGAGGCGTCGGTACAGATACGCGATGCGCTGCCAGAAGCACGACGATCGCTCGAACGGCAGGATGCTCATCGCGACGGCCCAGCCACCGTCGACCTCGCCGAGGATGCGATCGGCGGGCACGACCACGTCGTCGAAGAACACCTCCGCGAACTCACGCACGCCGTTGATCATCTCGATGGGCGTGACGGTGATGCCGGGCGTGTCCATGTCGACGAAGAACGCGGTGATGCCGCGATGGCGCGACTCGGGGGTCCCGGTGCGCGTCAACAGCACGCAGCGATCGGAGTACTGGGCCAGGCTCGTCCACACCTTCTGGCCGTTGATCACCCACTCCGAAGCAGTCTCGGCGTCACCCCGCGGAACGGCGCGGCAGCTCAGCGCGGCGAGGTCGCTCCCGGTCCCGGGCTCCGAGAAGCCCTGGCACCACATCTCCGTGCCCGAGAGCAGCGAGGGAACGACCTCGGCTGCCAGGTCGGGCGGCGCGAAGTCGATGAGCGTGGGCGCCAGCACCTCGATGAGGGAGAACAGCCCGGGGTCGGCGAGGTCGCGCGCCGCGAGGGCCGGCCCCGAGCTCCGTGCGCAGCAGTGGCGATCCGCCCAGCCCGCCGACCGCCTCGGGCCACCCGTACCGCATCCAGCCCGCGTCGAACAGGATCGACTTCACCCGTTGCATCTGCGCGATCTGCTCGTCGAGCGTTCCCGGCGCGGAGTAGCGCGGCGCGACATCGTCGCGGTCCGCGTCGAGCCAGCGCGTGGAGCTCGGATCGGAAGTCGGCGATCGCCCAGTCGCGTGCCGTCTCCATCTCCTGGTCCCCCTGGCTCCGAGAATCCCGCATGCTGTTGGCGAGAGAGTGATTCTCGCCTAGCGTAATCCTCGTACGAACTGTCGCGAAGGGGCCGGGCATCGCCGGGCCCGGGGAGCATGACGCAGTGACCGCCTGGAACGAAGACCGCTGGCACGAAGAACGGATGCTGATCGACGGCGAGCTGGTGACGGCCGCCGGCGGGGCCACCTACGAGACCGTCTCACCCTCGACCGAGGACATCCTCGGTGTGGCCGCCGACGCGACCGTCGACGACGCCCGGCGCGCGATCGCCGCCGCCCGGCAGCGCGTTCGACACGACGGAATGGTCACGCGACCACGCCCTGCGGGTGCGGTGCCTGCGCCAGCTCGAGCAGGCGCTCCGTGCGAACCTCGAGCCGTTGCGCGAGATCCTCGTACACGAGGTGGGTGCGCCCGTCTCCAGCACGAGCGGGCCGCAGCTCGAAGCGCCCATCGACGTCGTGGGCTGGTACGCCGACCTCGTTTCGGGCTTCGAGTTCGTGGAAGATCTCGGCGAGCGAGACACCTTCGCCGGCCGGCATCACCGGTGGATCGAGAAGGAGGGGGCCGGGGTCGTCGCCGCCATCACGGCGTACAACTACCCGATCCAGCTCTCACTCGCGAAGCTCTCGCCCGCGCTCGCGGCCGGCTGCACCGTGGTGCTCAAGGGTGCGCCCGACACCCCGTGGGCCACGCTCGCGCTCGGCAAGCTCATCGCCGAGGCCACCGACTTCCCGCCGGGGGTCGTGAACGTCATCAGCTCGTCGGACGTCGCGGTCGGGGTGGAGTTGACGACCCATCCCTACGTCGACGTCGTGTCGTTCACGGGTTCGACGCCCGTGGGTCGCTCGATCATGGCCGCGGCGAGCACGACCGTGAAGCGCGTGTTCCTCGAGCTCGGCGGCAAGTCGGCGTTCGTGCTCCTCGACGACGGCGACGCCGCGCTGGCCGCGATGTTCTGCTCGTACGCCGCGATCTCGCACTCCGGCCAGGGTTGCGCGATCACGTCGCGGCTCGTCGTGCCACGGCGCGCGTTACGACGACGCCGTCGACGTGGCCCGCTCGACGCTGGCCGGCATGGCGTACGGCGATCCCACCGATCCCGCGAACATGATGGGCCCGCTCATCAACGCCCGGCAGCGGGAGAAGGTCGCGGGGTACGTCGACCGTGCGATCGCCGACGGCGCCAAGGCCGTGGTCGGCGGCCACATTCCCGAGCACCTCCCGCGCGGGTTCTTCTACGAGCCCACGCTGCTCGTCGGTGCCGACGAGAACTCCGCGGTGGCCCAGGACGAGCTCTTCGGGCCCGTGCTCGTGGTGCTGGCCCACGACGGCGACGACGACGCGGTCCGGATCGCGAACAACTCGATCTTCGGGCTCTCCGGGGCGGTGATGAGCGGCGATCGTGAGCGGGCACTCGGGGTCGCGCGCCGGATCCGGGCCGGGACGATGAGCGTCAACGGCGGTGTCTACTACGGACCGGACGCACCCTTCGGCGGCTACAAGCAGTCGGGGATCGGGCGCGAGATGGGGGCGGCCGGGCTCAACGAGTTCCTCGAGCTCAAGACGATGGCCGAGCCCGCAAGTTGACGCGCCGCGTTACCGCGTCGTCCAGTGGGCGACCGGCAACATCGGCGGTCGGGCGCTGCGCGAGATCATCCGGCACCCGACACTCGACCTCGCGGGAGTCGTCGTCTACGACCCGGAGAAGGACGGCGTCGATGCCGGAGTTCTCTGCGGTCAGGAGCCGGTCGGCGTGCTCGCGACGACCGACCGCGCCGCGGTGCGCGACCTCGACGCCGACTGCGTGCTGTACATGCCTCGCCTCTTCGACCTCGACGATGTCGTGACGCTGCTCGAATCCGGCACGAACGTCGTCACGACGCGCGGCGAGCTGTTCGGCGGGGGACACCGCCTCGGGGTCGAGGCGCGGACGCGGGTGCTCGAAGCGTGCGCTCGTGGCGGTTCCTCGATCTACGCGACGGGCAGCAGCCCGGGGTTCATCACCGAGGTCGTGCCGTTCGCGCTGCTCTCGATGCAGCGCCACGTCGAGTCGATGGAGATCGAAGAGTTCGCCGATCTCTCGCGACGCGACTCCCCGCACATGCTCTTCGAGCAGATGGGTTTCGGGCGTCCGATCGAGTCCTTCAACGAGAAGCGGGCGTCGTACCTCATGGGCGAGTTCCGCCCGTCGCTGGAGCTGATCGCCGACGCCGCGGGCCGATCGATCGACGAATGGACGTCCGCGGGCGAGGTCGCGACCGCGCGCACGGCGACGTCGTTCCGCGCGGGCGACATCGCCGCCGGGTCGATCGCGGCGCAGCGCACGATCATCACGGGTCGGAGCAACGGCCTCGACTTCGTGCGGTTCACCGCGAACTGGTACTGCACCACCGACGTCGAACCCGCCTGGGATCTCCGGCCGACCGGGTGGCGGGTCCGCGTCCGCGGTGACGCTCCGCTCGACGTCGACCTGGTGTTCCCCGTTCCCGTCGACGACCTCGGGTCGTTCACGCCCGCGTACACCGCGAACCGGCCGGTCAACGCGGTCCCGTACGTGTGCGCGGCACCACCCGGCATTCTCATGACCTCGGATCTTCCCCCCGTGACCCCGGCCGGTCCGCCACCGACGTAAGCGAGAACGTTCCCGTCTTTGCACGGTTTCGGCTTCCTCCACGAAGCTGTCGTACAGCCCGCAGAATCCAGGATCCAGAAGTCAGGCGCCCCGGCGCGAACGAGGAGAAACGACATGTCTGTGTTCAGTGCCTTTCGCTACGACGGCAAGCGCGTGCTCGTGGTCGGGGCCGCCAGCGGGATGGGCGCCGCGGTCGCGCAGCTCGTGCAGGACGCCGGCGCCGAGGTCGTGGCGATGGACTTCGCCGAGGTCACGTTGCCCGGCGCCAAGGCGATCCACGTCAACCTGGCCGACAAGGCGTCGATCGACGCTGCCGTCGACGAATGCGGTGGCCCGGTGCACGCGGTGTTCTCGTGCGCCGGTGTCGCCGACGGCACGCCCGGTATCGAGAAGATCAACTTCATCGGGCACCGCTACCTGCTCGACCTACTCCTGGCGAAGGGCCTCCTCCCCCGCGGCTCCGCGATCGGCTTCATCTCCTCGGCCGCCGGCCTGGGGTGGGAAGCGAACCTCGCCGAGCTGAAGGAGTACCTCGACATCGCCGACTTCGACGCCGCGTCGAAATGGGCGCTGGAGCACAACCACGCCGACTACATGTGGAGCAAACAGGCGATCTGCGCGTACGTGGCCCGCGAGGCGATGGGACTGCTGAAGCAAGGCATCCGTATCAACGGCATCTGTCCGGGCCCGACCGACACGCCGCTCGCGCAGGCGAACAAGGACATGTGGCTCGGCTTCGGCTCCGACTACCGGGCCGAGGTGGGGGTCGAGGCGGCAACTCCGCTCGAGCAGGCGTACCCCCTCGTGTTCTTGTGCAGCGCCGCCGCGGTCGCGATCACCGGTGTGACCGTGATCACCGACTCCGGCTACTTCAGTGCGGGCGTGACCGAGACGTTCCCGGACGCGACCCCGGCCGTCAACTTCCTCCTCGGGCGGTACTGAACGGGCACGTCGTCGGTCAACGGCTGCGACGCTGGGCGAACGCGACGATGGCGTCGAACTCGGCGTCGCGTAATGGCAGCACCGAGAGGCGGTTCCCCTTCGCCAGCAGGCGACACTCTGCGAGCTCGGGCAGCGCGCGCAGCTCGTCGAGCGACACGAACGGGAGCGGGCGGACGGGCGCGACTGTCACCCAGTCCCAGCGCGGATCTCCCGGTTTGCTCGCGGGGTCGTAGTACGTGCTGTCGGGATCGAACTGCGTCGGGTCGGGCTCGGCGGTCTTGACGATCTTGCAGATACCGGCCACACCGGGCGGCTTCGCGTTGGAGTGGTAGAAGATCGCCTGCTCGCCGCGCTTCATCTCGCGCATGTAGTTCCGCGACTGGTAGCTGCGGATCCCGTCCCAGCCTTCGCGCGTCGCCTGCACGAGGTCGTCGTAGGAGAAGACGTCGGGTTCGGATTTGAGCAGCCACCGCGCCATGCGCCGAAACTACGCGACCAACTCGAACCGGTGTGAGTTCGGGGGCACTATCTGCGTGGCAACTCAACCCGGTTCGGTGGTCTTTGGGAGCCTGCAGGTCCATGCACATCGCCACGACGCTTCCCACCGACGATCCCGCACGTTCGGGCGAAGTCTTCGAGCGGCGCGAGCGCATCGGCTACGACACCGCCTTCTCGTTCGAGGCCAAGCACGACCCCTTTCGCCCGCAACCCAATGGTGCTCGCGAACGTCGGGTACGGCCTCCAAGAGATCACCGCGGGCCGCTTCGTGCTCGAAGGCGGGACGTTGGGAGGAGATGGCTCGATTGATCCCGGACGACCTGGCCGATCAGCTCGCGGTGGTCGGACCGCGGGCCGACATCGCCCGCACGATCCGGGCGCGGACGCGTGATATCACCGAACACGTGAGCCTCGTCAACAACCGGAACCCCGACCCCGAGCTGTTCGCCGACATCGTTGCCGACCTGCGGACCGTCGACGCGGCCTGAGCCCTGCGGCGACGGGCGGCCGCCGGCCGTCGCCGATGCCTTGCCCGTTCCTAACCTGGTGCTCAACCTCCCCGTACCTTGTTGCAAGGGTCTTCACAACGTCCACGCGGATGATGCGTTCCATGAGGACGAATCCAGTCACCCGACGGGCCCGCGATGCCGGCCTCCGGAGGGTGCAATCGATCACGCGCTGGACGCTCGCCGGTGCGCTCGCCGGAACCGGTCTGTTCGCGGGCCTGGCGGCGAAGTCGGCGTCGCCGGTGAAAGTCGCCGGCACCAAGGCACCCGTCACCGCCGCGCCTTCGGATGTTCCGGCTGCGCGCACGAGGTCGAGGGGCGACGACGGCGGTGGCGACGACGGGAACCCCGTGAGCCAGAGCCCCGTGAGCCAGAGCCCCGTGAGCCAGAACCCGGTGAGCCAGAACCCGGTGAGCCAGAATTCGCCGACCGTGACGCCGGCGTTTCCGGGCGCCAATCTGCCGCTGGTCTCGGGTGCTTCGTGAACCGGCGGTCGCGTCGCACGCGTCGCTGAGCGAGCCGCCGGGCCCGTCGGAGTCGCCCGGCCCCTCCGAGCCGGCCGCGCGCCGCCGCGCGACCCTCCATGCGCGTCGGCACAAACGGCGCCGACGATGTGCGGTGCTCGTCGTCGTCATCGGGCTTCTCGCCGTTCCCGGCTGGTCGTTGGGCCGGACGCTCCTCGCGCAGACGACCGACCCGCTGAGTCTGCGAGTGGTCGAGTGGGCGCGTGACCATCGGCTCGGCGGCGTGGTCAGCTACTTCGAACGCACGTGGTACACCCACCACCAGCCGCCGAAGGGTGGAACGCCGAAGGGCGGCATACCGTCGGTGCCGAAATCGCGCGCCACGCCTCCGGTCGGTATCGCGGTTGCGCACGAGCACATCGCGCCGGTCGGTCCGAAGAATTTCGTTCCACTGGTGTCGCACCCCCTCCCCGGTGAAGGTGTCTGGCAGCCGACCGGACGATCGGTCGCGGGCCGCCCGGCACTCTGGATCACGTACGTCCGGCCTGACGCGGTGCACACGAGCCTCCTGGCCGGCGTCGCCTATTTCGATATGACGCGCCTGACCGCGACGTTGCATGCCGGCACCGATGTTCCCGGTGGCGGTCCGTGGGTACACGGCCCGCGCGTCGCACCGACGGATTACGCGCGGGCGATAGCGGCGTTCAACAGCGGGTTCCGCCTCGACAACAGTCGCGGCGGTTACTTCGCCGAGGGCCACACGGTGAAGCCTCTCGTCGCCGGCCACGCGTCGCTCGTCCTGCGATCCGACGGCCACGTCGACGTCGGCGTGTGGGGCCGTGACGACACAATGGGATCGACCGTGACCGCCGTACGCCAGAATCTCGACCTCATCGTCGATCACGGCGCGCTCGTCCCCGGACTTGCCGATGCGAACAACGGGCTGTGGGGCGGAACCGTCGGGAACAAGGTGTACGTGTGGCGCTCGGGAGTCGGCGTCGACACGCACGGCGACCTCGTTTACGCGGCCGGCCCGGGACTCAACGTCGAAACTCTCGCGGAGCTGTTGCGACGCGCAGGGAGCGTGCGCGCGATGGAACTCGACATCAACACCTGGTGGACGTCGTTCACGACCTTCACGCCGGGTATCGCGGGTCGGTCCGGAACACCCCAGGCGGCCAATCTGCTGTCGTCGATGGTCCGATCTCCCGCCCGCTATCTGAGCGACGGCACGCGCGACTTCGTCGAGGTCGACGCCCGTCGCTGATCCTCGAATCGTGGAGTCTCGGTGGGATCGGTTCAGCCGGTGTGCGTATGGAGCGGGGTCGACGCGTCCGGGAACAGCAGATCGAAGCCGTCGGGCGTGTTGAGCTGATCGAGCCCGGTTCCGGGCCTGTCGGTCTGCCCGTACTGCCACACGATCGTTTCGGTGGTCGGGTCGATGAACGCGACGCGGTGGCGATAGTCGTCGTTCACCGCGATCAACCCGTTCGGCAGGCGTTCGGCCAGGCTCGGATGGTCGAGCATCCGGTCACCGCTCGTCGGCCGGTACGTCCACACGATGCGTCCCTCGCGCGTGAACTCGAGAATGCCTCCGGGCTTCGCGTAGTCGGAAACGAGATACAAGTCGGGTCCGAGCTGCTGCGGGTCGGACGGATAGGTGATCGGGAGGTGCACCGTCCAGACGAGCGTGCCGCTCAGCGTGTACTCGCTGACCCAGGAGCCGTGGATCTCGGAGACGAGGAGGTTGCCGTCGGCGAGCGGGGTGTCACCGTTCGGATAGCCGAGGCTACGCGGCGGGTCGTGCAGGCAGTTCCCCGTCGTCCCGATCTGCGCCAGCGGTTGCTTGCTCGCGCTGATGTGCAGGATGCGGCAGTTCAGCGCGTCGGCGACGACGTAGGTCCCGTCCCGGAGCACGAACGCGTCGTCGGGCTGATCGAGGAGCCCCGCGCTCGAACCGGCGACCTTCGGGCGCCCGTAGGTCCACTGCAGCGCGCCGGACGGAAACGCGATGCGCACGATCGTGTGGTTCTCCTCCTGGTTGGTCACGATGGACCGGCCCTGATCGGCGAAGAAGGCATCGTCGGGAAAGTAGAAGCCGCCGGGTGGCGCGGGTCTCGACGCCGACGGGTAGATCCACGAGCGGTGCTTGTTCGCATCGACGACGATCAGCCGATCGTTACCGCGATCCGCGATCAGGAGCTGACCGGCAAAGGGTCGCACGCTTGCCGTCGTCGTCGCCGCGGAGACAGCGCGTGGTGGTCTCGCGTAGGGCAGTGACGTCCGACGAGACCGCAGCCGACTCGCCGCCGAGCAGGAACGACGTTCCACCGACGGTCGCGATCGCGCTGTCGGCTTTCGGTGTCGGCAGCTGACCGTCGAACGAGAAATCCGCGGTCTTCGGATCGAACGCGATCACGTCGCTCGATGCGTGGCCGCCGGCGAGCCCGCCCACGACGTAGATCCGACCGCCCACCGCCACGGCCGCGGCTTCGGTACGGGTGCTGGGGAGCTGCGCGACGACGCGCACCGTTCCCGTGCGCACATCGATCTGTTGCACCGCTGCGGACTCTGCTCCGCCGAGCTCACCGCCGAAGACGTACACGCTGTTGCCGATCGCGGCGACGGCCGGATACCGGACACCGAACGGAAGCTGCGCGACGGTGCGGAAGCCGACGCCGTCGGAGGTTGCGAGTACGTCGCGCGTGGCGTTGGTTCCGTCGTAACCGCCGACGAGATACGCCGTCGATCCGATCGTGGCTGCCGCGAGATCGGCGCGGGGTTGGGGCAGGTGCCCGACGACGGCCGACGGTCCGTTGGGCTGCAGCGCCTGCACGACGTCGCTGACGTGTTGTGCACCACCCCCGAACACGAACTGCTTCCCGCCGATCGTCGCCCCCGCGGCATCGTGCGCCGGTACCGCCAGCGATCCCGCGGACGTCGTCGCGCCGGTGGTCGGATCGATCCGGACGACGCTCGACACGGTGTTCTGTCCCGGGTCGAGTCCGCCGGCGACGACGATGCCGCGGTTGTCGGAGAACGCGACGGCACGCGACAACGGAGTTCCGAGTGTCCAGCCCGCCTCGGTGGCGGTGAGATGGGTGACGACGGGTCCCGGAGCCGCGGGCGCGCTCCGGCCGGCTGCTTGACGGCGGCGACCTTCCCGTGTCCCGACGGCTTCGGCCAGAGCGTGTACGCCACGATCGCGGCGACCGCCAACGTCACGATTGCGAACGTCCGGCGCCGACGCAGCGTGCGCGCGCTGGGACGACGGGCGGGGCGCCGCGCGGGTGGGCGCCGTAACGCGCCGGCCCTCGGATTCGGCATGGATCAACCCTAAGGACACCTCCTGTGCCGGCACAGTTGGGTTGCCTCAAGCTTTGGCAAATCCTCGCGCTCAGCCCGCGGTGACACCCCGGTCGACGGCGAGGATCGCGCCGTGCACGCTGACGGCTTCGTCGGACGCGACGAAGGCGAACATCGCCGCGATGTCGTCGGGTGAGCCCATCGGGCGAAAGCCCATGTACGGCCGCATCAGGCTGCCGTCGACATCGGCCGGTATGTGGAAGTTCTCCGAGAGCGTGGTCTGGATCCCGCTCGGCGCGATTGCATTGACCCGGATGTCGGTCTTGACGTACTCCATCGCGAGCGCGCGCGTCAGTTGCACCACCGCGCCCTTCGTCATGCAGTACACGACTGTGTAGGCCTGCCCCATGAGACCCGCGTTCGACGCGACGTTGACGATGTTCCCCCCGGTCTCGAGGAGGTGCGGGATCGCGGCCTGCGCCGCGAAGAAGTATCCGTCGACGTTGACGCCCATCATGCGCCGGTACTGCTCCTCGGTGACGTCGGTGACGTGATCGGCCCGGGCGATACCGGCGTTGTTCCCCAGCACGTCGAGGCGGCCGAACGTCTCTACGCAGGCCGCGACCGCGTCGCGGCATTCCGAGGCTCGGGAGATGTCGCCCGTGCGCGTCGTCATCGTTCCTCCCGCCTCGGCCGCGAGGGCGGCGGTCTCGCTGAGCGCGTCGGCGTTGAGGTCGTGACCGAAGACGCTTGCACCCTCCGACGCCAGACGGAGCGCGACCGCGCGGCCGATACCCGACGCCGCGCCCGTGATGAGCGCGACCTTCCGCTCGAAGCGACGGGACTCTTTCACGGGGACTCCTCGTTGTGGTCGCGATGGTCCGGATCGTGGGTTCCTCAGTGGGCTCCCAGACACGGCGTTTACGTTCTTTATACAGACGTCACCACCGCTCCGGTGGAACGCGTACCGTCAGATCGTGATCGATGTACCGCCGGACGTGCGCGTGAGTGTCGTTGTGGCCTACGCGACCGACATGATCGCCTGTGACTGCGATTGTGGCCCGATCGAGGCCTTCGACCGGCTCCAGGCCCGCGCGTCGGCGCTCGGTCAGTGCCTCGAGCACACCGCGCTCGACGTCATCGACGGCGTGCTCCGGTTCGGCGAATAACGCCGGTGCGGGCGGCGCATCGTCGGCGCCTGTCCTGAACTTGGCCCGGCGGTGTGACCCGCTCGGTCATCGCTGCGAGGATGGGAAGATGGCGGGCGACGACATCGACGTGGCCGGCGCGTGGAGTGCGTTCTGCGCGCGACTCGGCGACCTCGGGCGCCGGCTCGAGCGGGAGCCGTTCCCGGCGGCGGAGGCCGACCGCGTGTTGTGCGCTCGGCACCTGGCCCGGCAGGTGGTCATGGCCGTGCAGGCCGAGCTCGAGTTCGCCGACGCCGCGAACCCGTTGTTCCACCGCTACGAGGAGCCCTGGGTGCAGTGGGGCGGTCCGAATCCCGACAACGTGTACACGCGAGCGGCGATAGACCCGTCGTCGACCTACCGGGTGACCGGCAATGTCGCCGGGGTGCGCGCGGCACTGTTCTCTCTCGTCGACGGCGACATGCACCTCGACCGCTACGGCGTGTTCTCCGAATGCACCCTCTCCGATCTCCACGTCGAGCCGGACCGTTCATTCGAGCTGTGGCTCTCGCCCGACCGGCACGAGGGCAACTGGATGCCGTCACACGCCGACGCGCGCCTGTTCCTGGTGCGGCAATACCTCTGCGACTGGGAGCACGACCGCGCCGCGACGCTCACGATCGAACGGGTCGACACGGTCGGCCTACCGCCCGTCCCGTTGCTGCCGCAGGAGTTCGAGGCCGCGCTCGGCCGGGCGGCTACGTGGGTCGAGCGCTCCGTCGAGTTCTGGGCCGCGTACGTCGAGCGTGCACGCGACACCCTGCCGTTGAACGCCGTGGCTCCGCCGTCGACCCCTCGTGGTGGCGCGCCGACGATCGCGTACGGCGCAGGCTGGTGGCGCCTCGCGCCGGGCGAGGCGCTGCTGATCACCACCGACGTTCCCGACGCCGACTACTGGGGCTGGACGCTGCATCATCGCTACCGGCTCGACTCCGGCGACTTCGGGCGCGGTCGACGAGTGTGAACATGGCGCAGGTGTTCGCCGACGCCGACGCGCGCATGCGCCTGGTGGTCGCAGCGGTCGATCCCGGCGTGCCCAACTGGATCGACACCGAGGACCAGCCCGAAGGCATGCTCGTGTACCGCTCGATCGGCACCCGTTCTCGCCCGGTACCCGAGGCGCGCGTCGTGCCGATCGCCGAACTGCGCGAGCATCTTCCCGATTCGCATCCCGTCATCGACGGCGAGCAACGGCGCGCGCGGCTCGCAGCACCGGCGCGCGGGTGTGCTCGCGCGGTACCTCTGATCATCGTGTGGTCGCCCACGCCGCGCCCGCAATGGGTCACGGAACTCAATTCGTTCGGCCGTCAACTCGGACCGCCCTCGGCTCTCGTCGCGCTCGACGAGCAGTCGTTGCTCGACGCCGCGATCGTGGCGACCGGGCTCGACGACTTCGGCGACGACGCCTGGCGGGAGCCGTTCGGCGTCCTCCTGCGCGCGCTCGAGGACGAAGCCGACCTGCATCTGCTCGGGCGGATCCAGGCCCGCAACGACATCGTGCGCACGCTCGTCAACCGGCTTCAGGTCGGCGACGTGCTCGCGCGCAACCCCGAGATCCGACGCGAACCGGTTGCCGCCCCGGTCTTGGTCGTCGGCACGGGCCGATCGGGCACGTCGATCCTGCACGAGCTCCTAGCCCAGGATCCCGCGCACCGTGTCGCTCGAACGTGGGAGCTGCTACACCCGTGCCCGCCCCCCGAACGGTCGACGTATGCGATCGACGCACGCATCGGTGCGGCCGATCAGGAGTACCGGTTCTGGCACCTGATCGCGCCCGAGTACGAAACGATGCACGAGAACGGCGGCGACGTCCCCAACGAGGACCCGCTGATCGACATGCTCCAATTCGCATCCGACCACCTGATGGGCTCGTACCCGGTGCCGAGTTACAGCCGGTGGTTGGCGAGGGCCGACTCCCGGCCCGGGTTCCGCGCGCACCGGAAGTTCCTGCAACTCCTCCAATGGCGCGGGCCCGGCGGTCGTTGGGTGCTGAAGTCGCCGTCGTATCTCGCCAAGCTGCCCCAGTTCTTCGCGGAATATCCGGATGCGTATGTGGTGCTGACGCACCGTGATCCGCTGAAGGTTCTGCCGTCGCTCGTCAGCATCATGGCGACGCTGCGCTGGATGCACAGCGACACGGTCGATGTCGACGCGGTGGTGAAGAGCGCGGTGGGTGGTACCGCGATCGCGATGGACCTCGTGATGCAGTGGCGCGCCGACGGCACGCTGCCCGACGACCGGATCGTCGACGTGCGCTTCGACGACCTGGTCGGCGACCCGTGGCGAACGATGCGCTCGCTGTACGAACGCATCGGTTCGGTGCTCACCGACGGCGTCGAGCAGCGTATGCGTGGCTATCTCGACGCGCGACCACGTGAACGTCATGGTCGCCACGAGTACGCCTTCGCCGACACGGGTCTCGATGTTGCCGAGACCCGGGCCCGTTTCGCCGCGTACCAGTCGTGTTACGGGGTGCCGTCCGAGCTCTGAACAGGGCGGGGTCGATCCGTTCGCACCGGCCCCGCATCGATGCGCCGTGCGGCCGATCACCGCGGCGTACCGTTGCCGAGATGACGATCAGCCCGGCTGCATCCGGCCTGTCCTCCGCCGACGCGGCTGTTCGGCTCGCGCGCGACGGCCCCAACGTTCTGCCGGCGCCCGCGCGCGTCCCGGCGTGGCGGCAGCTGGCCCATCAGCTCCTGCACTTCTTCGCGCTGATGCTGTGGGTCGCGGGTGCGCTCGCGATCGTGGCCGGGTTGGTGCAGCTCGGGATCGCCGTCTTCGCGGTGGTCGTGCTCAACGGTGTCTTCGCCTTCGTCCAGGAGCATCGCGCCGAACGTGCGGCCGAGCGACTGCGAGATCTCCTGCCC
Organism: uncultured Actinomycetes bacterium; assembly: GCA_963761055.1. Classification (GTDB taxonomy): domain Bacteria; phylum Actinomycetota; class Acidimicrobiia; order IMCC26256; family PALSA-610; genus PALSA-610. The sequence goes on from CAVXFO010000006.1 coordinate 390,113, forward strand.
CGGCAGGTCACTGTGCTGCGCGACGGCGAGCCGAGGGAGATCGAAGCCGCGGAACTGGTCGTCGACGATGTAGTCCTGTGTCGGGCCGGCGATCGCGTGAGTGCCGACCTTCGCGTCGTCGAGGCCCACGCCCTCCTCGTCGACACGTCGATGCTGACGGGAGAGAGCGAGAGCGTACGAGCCGTTGCCGATGCCACTCTCTTCGCGGGGACGTTCGTCGTCGAAGGCGAGGCGCGTGCGACGGTCGTGGCAACGGGCGCGGCGACCCGCCTCGCCGGTATCGCGTCGATGACGCAGACCGGCGATCGACCGCCGACGCCACTCGCGCGCGAGCTCGCGCGCGTCGTCCGGACGATCGCGTTCATCGCGGTCGGCGTCGGCGTCGGGTTCTTCGTCCTGGCGCTCCTCATCGGGACGTCGGCGCGCGACGGCTTCCTGTTCGCGATCGGCGTCACAGTCGCGCTGGTGCCCGAAGGCCTGCTGCCGACGGTGACCCTGTCGCTCGCGATCGGCGCGCAGCGCATGGCGCGCCGGCACGCCCTCGTGCGGCGGCTCGAATCGGTCGAGACGCTCGGATCCACGACCTTCGTCTGCACCGACAAGACCGGGACCCTCACCGAGAATCGAATGGCGGTCGTCGACGCGTGGACCCCGGCCGGTCGCGCTCGCATCGTCGGGCAAGGGTACGAGCCGACCGCCACGATCGATGCCGATCCAGCCGTCGGCGACGCGGTCCGGACGTGTGCGATCATCGCGGCTCGCTGTTCCAACGGCCGCGTCGTGCAGTCGGGCGACACCTGGGTCGCGATCGGCGATCCAATGGAAGCGGCGTTGCATGCCCTTGTCCTGCGGTGCGGGGCCGACCTCGACGCCGACACTGCCCGTGAGCCCGAGGTCCGCCGCTTTCCGTTCGACACGCGCCGGCGTCGGATGTCGGTCGCCACCCGCGATCACCTGTTCGTCAAGGGCGCGCCCGATGCCGTGCTCCCCGTGTGCACAGGTGCGGGCGATTCGCACGACGTGATCGTCGACATGACGGCGAAGGGACTCCGGGTGCTCGCGGTCGCGTGTCGTGAGCTCCACGGCTCGCAGCCCGACAGTGCCGACGATGCGGAGCGCGAGCTAACCCTCGTCGGCATCGTGGGTCTCCAGGACCCGCCTCGCCCCCACGCGGGTGCCGCGATCGCGGCCTGCCGTCGGGCAGGGATGAAGATCGCCATGATCACGGGCGACCATCCACTGACGGCTCGCGCGATCGCGGACGAGGTCGGTCTGCTCGGCGAACCGGAGACCGTCATCGAGGGCAAGGACCTTCCCGTCGACATGCAGCTCCTCGGCGCGCTCGTCGACCGTGACGGCATCGTCCTGGCCCGTATCGAACCCGAGCAGAAGCTGCAGATCGCACGCGCCCTCCGTGCGCGTGGGCACGTCGTGGCGATGACGGGCGACGGCGTGAACGACGGTCCCGCGTTACACGAAGCCGACATCGGTATCGCGATGGGAGGCGTCGGCACCGACGTCGCGCGCGAGGCCGCAGATCTCGTTCTGCTCGACGACGACTTCGCCACGATCGTCGCCGCGATCGAGCAAGGTCGCGCGACGTTCGCGAACATCCGGCGTTTCCTCACGTACCACCTCACCGACAACGTCGCGGAGCTCACGCCGTTCGTGGTCTGGGCCCTGTCCGGTGGGCGTTTCCCGCTCGCGCTCGGTGTCCTCCAGATCCTCGCGCTCGACATCGGCACCGACACGCTCCCCGCGGTCGCGCTCGGCGCCGATCCCGCGGGCGCGCACACGCTCGAGCGTCCGCCCGCGAGCGGTCGCCTGCTCGACCGGACGGTCGCGCGGCGCGCGTTCGGGGTGCTCGGGCCGGCCGAAGCGACGCTCGCCATGGCCGCGTTCCTGACGACGTTCGTCGCTTCCGGCTGGCGACCTGGGGACTCCTTCCCGACGGGCGCAACGTTGCACACGGCGTCCGGCGCGGCGTTCGCGGCCGTCGTGCTCGGTCAGATCGCGAACACGTTCGCGTGTCGCAGCCGCACGCAACCGGCCTGGCGCATCCCCGTGAGGACGAACCCGTTGGTCGTCGCCGCCGTCATCGCCGAGGTCGCGCTCCTCGCCGCGTTCCTCTGGATCCTGCCGATCGCGCACCTGCTCGACCAGTTGCCGCCGTCGAAAGCCGGGTGGACCGTCGCGCTGCTCACCCCCGTCGTCGTGCTCACCGCCGATGCGTTCGACAAGCGAAGACGCCGGCGCGGGGCCTGACCGGCGGTTCCGGATCCCGCGGAAGGCCGATCCCGATCCACGCGCGAACTGGCCGACGACTTCACCAACACCCGATTCGCGCTCGCTCAGGTGAAGATGATCTGGCCTCCGGCGGCGCGCTCGTAGAACTCGCCGACAGTGATGATGTCTTCGACCTGGTCGATGAAGTCGTCCCGGTCGAGACCGAAGAGATCGACGGACGCCTTGCAGCCGTACATGCCCGCGCCGGTGTCGGCGATCATCTCGACGAACTCCGGTATCGACGGGATGTCGAGCTTCTCGATCTGATTCTCCATGTAGTGCGTCATGACGGTGGCCATCCCGGGAACGCCGCCGAGCCAAGTGGCGAGGTGGAGCCCGGGGTTACCGACGGTCGCGAGCTTGATGTGCTCGTGGCGCTTCTTATGGATCACGTCGAGACCGAAGAACGTGAAGAAAAGGTCGGCGTCGATGCCTTCGGCCCGTGCCCCGTTGGCCATGATCAAGCCCGGGTACACGCCCTCGAGCGAACCCTTACTGATGATGATCGACACCTTGGAGATGGGTTCGGGCATGGAGTGGGCCTTTCGTCAGATGCAACCGCGGGGCTTGGGTATCCCCGCGATCTTGGCGGCAACCTTGGCGGGGCCTTTCGGGAACAGCTGGTAGAGCTCCTTGACCGAGACTCCCGAGGTCTTGCCGAGCATGCGGACGGTCGGCCCGGTTCCTTTGTCGTGGAACTCCGAGCGCATGAAGCGGATGACCCGCCAGTGCCGATCGGTCACCGGGTCGATGCCGGCCGCGCGCGCGAGCTCGGGAACCATTTCCTCGGTCCATTGCTGCGGGTCGACGAAGAACCCTTCGTCGTTCACCTCGACCGGGTGGCCGGCAATCGTCGTGATCGTCATGACGCGACTCCTTCCTGATTCGCATCGGTCGTCTGCGGGAGCTTCTTTCCGGCGAGCGGCATCGCGGGGCCCAGACCGGGGATGTCGCGGCCGGGCAGCAACACGTGCCAGTACAGCCACTGGAACATGAGCTTGCCGAGGTGGTTGATGCGCGACTCGCGCAGGAGCGGGAGACCGACCGGTCCGGGAAAATGTCCGCCCACCGGTTCGGTGTCGTAGTTGAAGTCGATCATCAGTGCCTTGTGGAACCCGGTCTCGATGAAGCAGTTCGTGTGGCCGTCGTAGCCCGCGTCGAGCTCCTCGCCCGCGAGGAAACGCCGGACGTTCTCGGCGACGACCTCGCCCTCGAAGTGGGTGACCGACCCGGCCTTCGACGCGGGAACGTTCGCGGCATCGCCGATCACGAAGATCTCGGGCCGGGCCTTCGACTGCAGGGTCCGCTCGTCGGTCGGGACGAAGCCGAGCGCGTCGCCGAGCCCGGGCGAACGCGAGACGTACGGCGCACCACCGTGCAGCGGGACGACGACTGCGACGTCGAACGCGACTTCGCGCCCGTCGTACGACACGAGCTTGCGGGCGTCGCCATCGACCTCGCCCGTGTTGAATTCGGTGACGAGCTCGACGCCTTTCTCCGCGAGGAGGTCGGCGAGTGCGGCCGATGAGGTGGGTTTCGTGAACGCGCCGTCGAGTGGGGTCGCGTAGACGATCTCGACCCGCTCGCGGATCGCGCGCTCGCGGAAGTACCAGTCGGCGAGGAAGCAGAACTCGAGCGGCGCGACCGGGCACTTGATCGGCATGTCGACGACGTTGACCACGAGACGCCCACCGTCGAACCGCGCGAGTCGTTCGGCCAGCCCGGCCGCGCCGGCGCAGTCGTAGAACGTGAAAACGTCCTTCGTCCACGCCGGACCGAGCAAGCCTTCGGTCTCTTCCGGTACCAGCACCGCGCCGGTCGCGACCATCAGCACGTCGTAGGCGAGCGTCGTGCCGTCGGCGAGGTACACGAGACGGCCGTCGATGTCGACGTGCTCGATCTCACAGACGGCGAGGTCGATGTCGTCGTGAAGCTGCCGGCGGCGGGGTCGCACGATGTCGTCGATCTCCGCGAGCCCGAAGGGTACGAACAACAGGCCCGGCTGGTACACGTGTACGTCGTCCTGGTCGACGACGGTGATGTGCACTTCGGTCGGTGCGAACATCTTCCGGAGCCGGTTCGCCACGAGCGTCCCGCCCGTTCCGCATCCCAGCACCACGATCTGCTCGGTCATCCCCTCACTCCTTGCCGCGCTCCTGAGCGTGCATTCAGCTGACCGTGAGTTGTGTGTACATGCCGGACGCGTAGTGGCCGGGGAGATTGCAGACGAGCTCGTAGCGACCGGGAGCGAGCGTGACTGTCGTCCACGACGAGCTTCCGGGGGCGATGCCCTCGCCGGTGCCTTCACCGCACGTGTTCGACGCCTCGGCCCGGCTTCCGGTCTCGTCGACGGTGCTGTCGTCGCCGAGAGCACGCGTGCCGGCGATGTCTGCGCCCGGGAGCGGGAGGATGACGAGCTCGTGGTTGACCGACCCGCGGTTCGTTGCGACGAACGACACGGTCCCGTGCGGCACCGACGCGGTGTCGGCGGTCAGCCGCATCATCCCGGCGCTGCCTCCCATCATCCCGCCGCCGCTCCCGGCCATCCCGCCGTTGAGCAGCGCCACGTGCACCGTGGTGCCGGGCAGGTTCGGAACGGTGCACGACACCGACTGCGCGGCGCGCGACCTCATGGTGTCGTCGTGGGCGTGGCCGTTGCGCAGGGCCGCGATGGCGCCGACGGAGACCGCGCTGAGCACCAGCACGGACAGCGCCGCGATCGGCACGACGGTCCGGGTCCTCACGTCGTCACCTCGCCCGCAACAGGTCGCGGCGGTGCCGGTACTCCTCGGCGTCGATCTCGCCGCGGGCGAAGCGTTCGTCGAGGATGTTCTCCGCCTCGTTCGCCGCGCCCGGCGGGCGGCGCCGGGGTGTCGTGCGGGCGGTCCGAGCGCACGACGGCGATGATCACGGTGACGATCAGCGCCCAGAACACGACGAAGGCAAGCGTCATCGCGATCCAGGCCGCGAGCCCCATGTGCCATCTCGTCATGACGATCTCCTCGTTCCCTCTCAGCGTCGTCGCCTCGTGCGACGCCGGAAAGGGCCGAATGGCCTCGGGGACCGGGCCGTCGGTACGAACGACCCTGCGCCGCGCGAACTCGTCAGTCGATCGGCGTGGGCCTGACCGCCCGCACCAGCACGTCGATGGCGACCCTGTCGCCGTCGTCGCTGTGCACCGGACGTCGGACGCGTTCTGCCTTCACGATCTCGAGCGGGCCCAGGTCGGCGACCACATCGTCGGGGCCGTACAGCACGGATGCGTCACGCGGCCCGCCCCATCCTTCGGACGGATTGGTGTTGTCGTGCCCGACCACGAGCACGGTTCCGCCCGCGGCTACCGCTCCGGACGCCCGCCGGAAAACGGCACGCCGCGACGCTTCGGGAAGGTGCAGGTACATCACGATGACGAGATCGAAGGCGCCGGGCTCGGGTTCGTACGCGGTGACGTCGGCAAGCACCCACTCCACCGAGGTGCCGCGAGCGGTCGCGAGGCTGCGGGCCTTGTCGAGACCCACCCGGGAGAAGTCGACGCCGGTCGCGCGCCATCCCTGCTCGGCGAGCCAGATCGCGTTGCGCCCTTCCCCGCAGGCGAGGTCGAGCACCCGGCCCGGGACCAGGCCGGCAGTCTCCGCGACGAGGAACCGGTTCGGCTCCGCCGTCCAGACCAGCTCGTCGACCGCGTAGCGCTCGTCCCACGCGTGGTGGTCCATCAGGGAGCCTGGTCGGCTACGCCGGCCGCCGACGGTGTGAACTCGTCGAACGCGGCCAGCGCACGCGGTCCGTACACGCTTGCGGGCCCGCCGTCCATCATGAGCGCGACGCCGAGCACCTCCGCGACTTCCTGGCGGTTCGCACCCTTCATCGCCGCGCCGCGTGCGTGGTACGCGATGCACCCGTCGCACTCCTTGGTCACGGCGATGGCGAGGGCAATGAGCTCTTTGACGTGGGCCGGCAATGCGCCGGGTGCGAGGGCGCTCGCGCCGAGCGCGCCGAACGCCGCCCACGCATCGGGGATCGCGTCGCGGAGCTCGCGCGAGGGCTGGCGCAGCTCGGCGATGACCTCGTGGGAGTGTCTCATGGTGATCTCCTTCTCGTGACTCACGACCAGCGGCACGTGCGCTCGATGCCGAAGCGACCGAGGACGAGCGACGCGGGGCACTTTCCGAACAGCACGTAGAGCCACTGGTTGATCCCGACGAATGCCGTCAGGAGCAGGAACCACGGGCTCACAACCGCGGCGAGCAGCGCGCTGAGCAGCGTCATGGTCCCGGCGAGCGCGAAGAGCACACGCTCGAGTGGCTGCGAGTTGGAAGCGCCGGGGCGGGCGATGGGTTCGGTGTCGGTCTGCATGGGGTTTTCTCCTTGTGGGTTCGTGCTCAGTGGCTGAAGTGCACGTGGGGAAGTACCCGCTCGAGCCAGCGCGGGAGGTACCAGTTGTGATCACCGATGAGCGCCATCGTCGCGGGGACGAGCATCACCCGGACGATGGTCGCGTCGAGGAGCACAGCCATCGCGAGCGTGAGCCCGAGCTCGGTTGGCGGGATCGGGCCGGTGATGCCGAACGCGATGAACACGACGATCATGATCAGCGCCGCGTTGGTGATGGGCCGGCCGGTCCGCGCGATGCCTTCGCCGATCGCACGCTTGGTGTCGCCCGTCGCTTCGTAGCGTTCTCGGATCGCAGCGAGCAGGAAGAGCTGGTAGTCCATCGACAGGCCGAACAGCAGCGCGAAGAAGAACAGCGGCGCCCACGCGTCGACGAATGGCTGGTGCTCGATGCCGAGGAGACCGGTGCCGAAGCCGTGTTGGAACACGAGCGTCGCGAATCCGAACGCGGCCCCGACCGTCAACAGGTTCATCAGGATCGACGTGACCGCCACGACCAAACTCCGGAACACGATGAGCAGCAGCAGGAAGGCGACGATCAAGATGACGCCGATCGCGTACGGGGCCCGTCCGGTGAGGACCGCCGTGAGGTCGCGGTTCTGGGCCGCAGGGCCTCCCACCCGGGCATCGGGAACTGCCTGACCGAGATGGGCGCGCAACGTGTTCACGAGGGTCGCCGTCTTCGAGCTGTCGACCGGCGTCGATCCGGTTACCCGCACGACCACTCGGCCGTCGGGCGCGGCCGCGGTGACGACGCGGGCGTCGACGACCCCGTTCACCGCCGAGCTGACCTGCACGACCTGCGCGGCATCGCCGGCCGGCGTCGTGACGAAGGCCGGCGCCGCCGCTCCCGGACCGAAAGCGCCGACGAGCATGTCGTAGCCGTCGCGACTGGTGTTGCCCTTGTCGACGACGTGTGCACCGGGCATCCCGAGATGCATGCCGAACGCGGGGACGATGAGCGTGCCGAGCAACACGAGGCCGAGCGCGAGCACCGTGCCCGGGCGGCGCAGCGCGACCCCGGTGATCCGTTGCCAGCGCGATTCGGCGGTGATGTCGGGGTCTTCGTCGTTCTTGCGGACGAGCACGCGGTCGCCGAGCGCGACGAGCAGCGCCGGGAGGAGGGTGAGCGACGCGACCGCGACCGCGACGACCGCCAGGATCATTCCGAGCGCCATCGACCGGAAGACCATCACCGGCACCAGGAACACTGCGGCGAGGGCCATCACCACCGTCAACGCCGACAGGAAGACAGCCTTACCCGCGGTCGACATGGTGTTCTCGATGGCCGCGAGCGCGTCCTTGCCCTCGGCGCGTTCCTCGCGGTAGCGGCTCACGATGAAGAGGCTGTAGTCGATGCCGACCGCGAGGCCGATCATCATCGAGAAGTTCATCGACCACACCGACATCGGTATGAACCAGCCGAGCACGTGCAACACCGCGAAGCCCACCGCGATACCCGCGAGCGCGAGTATCAACGGCAGCCCGGCCACGATGAGCATGCCGAACGCGACGAACAGCAAGATGAGGGTGGGGAGCCCGCTGACGAGCTCGGCCTTGTGGAGCGCCTCCGCGTTGATCTTGTTGAAGTCGCTCCATACGGGCCATTCGCCCGTCACTTCGGCCCGGGCACCGGGTGTGAGCGTCAATGTGTTGACGTAGCGCCCGAGTGCGCCGGCCGCCGCCGGACGGGCGGCGTCGTTGTTCACGACCTGGTCGACGGGCACCGAGCGCGGTGTGGCCGTCGGGCGAGATGAGCCCGGCGGCGGCGGGCAGCACGAGCGGATTCGCCACCGCGCGCGCCTTGGGCGAGTGTTGCAACTGGGTCACGAGCGCGGCGAGGGGCGCCGGGTCGGCCGCGATCGTGCTCGACTGGTGGTAGACGACGACGGGATCTTCCGCTCCGAGTTGGGGGAAGTCGCGCCGGATCTCGTCGCGGACCTTCTGCGCCGTCGATCCCTGCGCCTCCCAGCCCGCGCCCGACGAGCGCGCCCGTCAACGTCAGCGCGAGTGGTGCCGCCGCGAACGCGACCAGCAGCCACGTGACGATGACGCCGCGGCGATGCCGGGCCGAGAAGGCGGCGAGGCGCGAGAACAACGCTTTCGGATCGGGCGGAGCCGACGGCTCGTGCTCCACGGACGCAGGATCATGGGTGACGGTCACTGTGAGTCTCCTACTTGAAGTAGAGGCGGTAGACGACGAACCAGATGGAGAAGACGACGAGCAGCAGCCCGAAGGCGCGTTGAAGGTGCTCGGTGCGGAGCTGCTGGGCGCGGCGGCTGACGAGCCACGACGCCGGGACCGATCCGAGCGCGAACACGAGCGCCGCGCCCCAGTCGATGTGGCCGAGCGCCCAGTGGGTGAGCAGCGTCGGAATCGTGAGCGCCGCGACGACGAGCAGGCTCGTGCCCGACGCCGTACGCATCGAGAGCCCGAGCACGAGGAGATACGCCGGCACGAGGAGGAAGCCACCACCGTTGGCGAGCAGGCCGGTGAAGATGCCGACGGCCGCCGCGATGGAGACGACCACTCCGGGTCGGGCGCGGCGAGAAGCACCGGCCGAGACGCTCGCGGCCGAGATCGGCCGCAGCACGCGCACGCCGACGATGCCGAGCACGACGCCCGACGCGACGAGCAGCGCGGCGCCGCCGATCACCCGCGACAGCAGCGCGCCGACGATCGTCGCAGGCACGCCGCCGACGAGCGACCAGCGCGCGACGTCGCGATCGATCGCGCCCGAGCGTCCGTACTGACGCGCGCCCGCGAGTGCGGCGGGGATCGTCGCGGGGAGTGGCGACGCGATCGCGGCGAAACCCGAGAGCCCGGCGAGGGACATCAGAGGAGTCGCGAACGAGGAACCACCGACGCCGAAGAGGCCGAAGAGGCCTCCGACGACGAGGCCCGCGAGCGCGATCGCAACGGTATGCACGACGTGACCTCAGCTACCCGCGCTCGCGCTGAGCTCGTCGACGGCGGCCTGCAACTTGCTCGCCACCTCGTCGGCGAGGTCGTGGAAACGAGGATCGTCGATCAGTTCGAGGGGGTCGGCGACCCGAACTCTCGTGCCGGACGCGGCTTCGTCGAGGACGACGTTGCAGGGCAGGAGGAGCGCGACCGACGGATCGATGTCGAGCGCCCGGTTGGCGAGCGCCGGATTGCACGCGCCCAGGATCTTCAACGGGGCGCGATCGGTGCCGAGCTTCGCGTTGAGCGTCGCGGCGACGTCGATCTCGGTGAGCACGCCGAAGCCCTGGTGTTGCAGCGCGTCGCGGATCGCCTGCTCAGCGTCGGGAAGGCGCATGGGAAGGGTGACCTCGATGGAGCGCATCGTCAGGCCAGCTTCAAGAACATGCGCTCGACGTCCTCGAGCGCGTAGCCGTCGTCGGCGGCTTCCTGCGGTCGTTCGACGCAGTACGACAAGCCGGCCGCGACGAGCTTGAACGCGGCCTGTTCCAGCGCCTTGTTCGCGGCGGAGATCTGCGTCACGACCTCCTTGCACTCCCGGCCTTCGGCGAGCATCCGCTCCACCGCCTGCACCTGGCCCGCGGCGCGGCGTAGGCGCTTGCGGACATCGTCGACGACGTTCTCGGGGATTTGCATCACATGCTCCTCGTGGCGTTCATGCCGAACAGCGATTCGGGCCGATCTCGAGCCTCTGGAGATCCGCAGTCGGCAGGTTGGGACGACCCATGTTCGCTTTGATGATCTCGACGTAGTTGGGCGGTCGTGGCGTCGCGCGGGCGGTCGCCCACTCGACGAACGCGTCCTCGTCGAATGCGAGCGCGTCGACCGACGCCCGGAGCGCACCGAGCGTGGCCCCGACGGGGGTGTCGGGCTCGACCCGGACGGATTCGCCGTAGTGACCGGGAAGCACCAGCGCGTCGTCGGGCAACGTGAGGACCCGTTCGTGCAGCGAACGGTAGAGATTGTGCGCGAATTCCTCGGCCCGTTCCGCGAGGTCGGGTCGCCCGACGCCGTCGACGAAAAGGGTGTCACCGGTCAACACGACGCGGTCGCCGACGAAGTAGATCGTCGAGCCCTCGGTGTGACCCGGCGTGCGCAACGCGGCGACGGCGAGATGGAGGCCGCCGCCGAGCGAGAAGCGCTCGCCGTCGTGCAGGGGCGCGAACGCGAAGTCGAACGTGTCGGCCGGGTTGAGGTGCAGGACGGCGCCCGCCCGGTCGGCCAGGGCACGGGCGCCCGAGAGGTGGTCGGCGTGCAGGTGTGTGTCGAACACGTGCGCGATCCGCCAGCCGTGCTCCGCGGCGATCTCGAGATACACGTCCGTCTCGACCGACGGGTCGATGACGAACGCCTCGGCATCGCCACCGATCACGTACGACAGGCAACCTTTGCCGCGCCTTCGCACCTGGACGACCCGCGCGCCGTCGACATCGATCGAGACCCAGTCGTAGACCCGGGCCCACGCGGCCATACCGCCGCGCAGGTTCGATACGTGCAGCCCGCGGCGGGTGAGGAGCTCGGCGGCGACGGCCGATCGGCTCCCGGAGGCGCAGACGGTGACGACCTCGCGATCTCTCGGGAGCTCGTCGACGCGGCGCTCCAGCTCGCCGACCGGCACGTTGACCGAGCCCGGGATCGACCATTCCTCGACCTCGTCGGGATCACGGACGTCGAGTACCACCGGTGCGGTGGTGGTCCCCATCCGGCCCGCGAGCTCGGCCGCATCGATGTCGCGATAGGTCTGCACGGGCGTCTCCCTCGTCATGGACGACACAACCGTATACCCCTGGGGGTATATTCCGATAGGGCCGTGCGCCGGGAATCGGTGTCCGAGAGTCCTCTTCAGGGCGGAGCAATACGATCCGGGCCATGGCCGGGCGGGAAGGAAGTGCCAACGTGGATAACGACCGGATCCGGATGTTCTCGTTCCTCGTCTTCAGCAAGCTCGAAGGCGCGGTGACGTCGGGGATGATCCACCTCGGGGACCGGCTCGGCCTCTACCGCGCGCTGCGCGAGGCCGGGACCCCGCTGCACTCCGGTGAGCTCGCCGAGCGCACCGGGCTGCACGAACGGTGGGTGCGCGAGTGGGCGTACAACCAGGCGGCGGCGCGCATCATCGAGTGCGACGACGACGAACGGTTCAGCTTGTCCGACGAAGCCGCGATGGTGCTCGCCACACCCGACCACCCGGCCTACGGGATGGGGATGTTCCACCGGTTCCCGAACACGATGGAATCGTTACGAGAGATGCCGGAGAGCTTTCGGACGGGGATCGGACACGACTACGACAGCCACGGACCGGAGGCAGCCGTCGGTATCGAGCGCTCGTTCGAACCGTGGAACCGCACGAACCTGCTCCCGCTCGTGCTCCCGGCGCTCGACGGAGTGACCGAGAAGCTCTCGGTCGGGATCGCGGCCGCCGATGTCGGTTGCGGCGCCGGCGGTGCCCTGCTCCTGATGGCCGCTGCGTATCCCGCGAGCCGCTTCGTCGGGTACGACATCAGCCAGTACGCGCTCCGTCGGGCCGAGGAGAAACGCCGCGAGGCCGGCGCGGTCAACGTGTCGTTCCACGATCCGCGCCACGACCCGCTGCCCGACGACGGGTCGTACCAGCTCGTCACGACCTTCGACTGCATCCACGACATGACCCACCCGTTCGAGATGATGCAGGCGCTGCGTGGCGCGGTCGCGAGCGACGGAACGTGGCTGCTCGTCGACATCAAGGCGCACGACGGGTTCGCGCGCAACGCCGAGAAGAACCCGATGGCTTCGCTGATGTACGGCATCAGCGTCCTGTCGTGTATGTCGTCCGCGATGTCGGCGCCGGACGGCGCCGGGCTCGGCACACTCGGACTGTCGGAGTCGCGAGCCGAGGAGATGGCCCGCGCCGCGGGGTTCACGCGGTTCCGTCGGCTCGACATCGATCATCCCGTCAACGCGTTCTACGAGATCCGCCCGTGAGCGCACCGACTTCGTCGTCGTGACCTGAAGCTCACGGGCGCGGGGGGATCTTCGTCGTCGGTTTGATCGGGTTTCCGCTGAGGGTGGAACCGGTCCGGGGCGGCACGAGCGTCGTGACCGCGATCCCGATGATGCCGACCGACTGTGGCCCACTGGTCGCGCTGCAACCGAGCAGATTGCAGCCGCGGACCCGCACCGTGTACGTGCCGGAGGGTGGCGCGCTGCTCGACGACGCGGGGTCGACGGGCTTGGTGAGCGTGAACGACGACGGCGGCGGCTCCCCGACACTGTCGACGGCGAACGTTGCGACACGATCGGTGTTCGTCTGGGCGCGGATGACGACCGACGCCGAGAGGTCCTTGAACTCGGGGTTCCAGCGCACCACGATCCCGTTCGCCAGCTTCGTGAGCGGTGAGAGCCGCAGCGACGCGGTGACACCGCTCGGGACCGATGGTGCCTCGTTCGTCGCGACGATCGGATCGGACACGCTGCACCGCTGGAACCGCGAGCACACCTTGACCTCGTACTCCTGCGTGAACGCCTGCCGCGGCTGAACCGTGAAGGAGTTCGCGTCGGGCCCGAAGGTGCGCACGGGGTGGAACGGTCCGGTTGAGCCGGGACTACGCGCGAGCAGTTGGGCGGACGCGTCGTTGTTCGCCCGGTCGTCCCACCGGAGCCCGATCGCGCCGTCGAGTACGGCGCTCACCTGCCGCAGCCGCGTCGCCTTCGCCGGCGTCGCGGCGATCATCGCGTCGAGCTGGGGGCGCACGAGCCCTTCGAGGTTGTCGGCGAGGGCCGAGTAGCCACGGTCGTTCGGGTGCATCGTGCCGTCGGACGCCTCGAGCACACCGTCGACGCCCAGGTCGTTGCCGCTGACGCCGAGCGCGTCCGCGCCCGTCTGAACGAAGCGATCGGACGTGCACAGCGCGTGACCGACGAACGCGTGCCGGTTGTTGACGACGGTCCAGTGGTCGCGCCCGTCACTGCGAGGGCTCGAGTCGGCCGCGGTGACACCTGCGTCGATCGCGTCGTCGAGCCGGGTCGCGACCGAGCTCGCGAAGTTCGTGTCGGTCACTGACAACAGGCCGAGCAGGTCGTCGTGGAGCGCGCCCTCGCTGCCGGCGCACAGCGAGGTCGCCGTCTTCTCGAGCGGGTTCGGGCCTTCGGCTGCGTACACCTGGCTCGGCGTCACGGAGAAGTTCCCGCCGGCAGCCGTCACGTTCAGGTCGCGCAGCCTCGAGTCGAACGTCTGGTACGAGTCGGGGAGCGAGTCGAGGCCGGGGAACACGTTGTCGTGCGCGAGGCTGCGGTCGGGGACGACATCTTGGATCTTCACGTCGCCGCCCGCGCGCAGGACGCCGTTCATGTCCTGGGTGCCGCCCGAACCGTTCCCGCAATCGGGGAGCGGGAAGACCGCGCACTTGTTGATGATCGCCCCGAAGCCGAGATCGTTGCCGCCGGACGAGACGTAGAGCGCGTCGATGTGCGGCACCGGATTGTCGGGGACGGGCAGGTTCAGATCGGCTAGCGGAGTGACGTGCTCATTCGCGAGGAACGTCCTCGCCGTCGACGTCGCGCCGGACGTGTCGCCCAGCACGGCCCGGACCTGGTCGAGCTGCGGCGGGACCGCGTTGCTGTTCTCGCGGTAGACGCCGTTGCTGTTGTCGGGATTGCCGTCGTACGCCGTGCTGTACAGATGGCGGGTCTGCGAGCCGGCGCACGCGAGGTTGTAAAAGACGAGGTTGACCACGCCGCGGTACTTCGGGTCGGCGCTGAGTCGTTGGAACACCTTCTCTTCGGGCGAGATGCCGCGGTGGCAGAGCTTGCGGTAGTGCTCGTCGGCGGGGGCCGACGGCTGGGCCGCGGTCCCGCCCCACTGCTCCACCTTGGTCTCGCCGAGGCCCGGAACCTCCGGCATGAGGTTCTCGCCGCCCGCGTGCGCGGCCACGGCGAGCGCGACGAGCGCGGGACCGCCGAGCGCGGCGAGGAGGCCGATCGGGGTCTCGAGCGCGGCGGCCGCGGAGATCGCCGCGCCCGCCGCGAGCTTGTCCCACGCCGTCAGGGTCGAGCCGACCGGGAGACCGGCGGGTTTGAAGGGGTTGCCTTCGCCGGCCGCGTACGAGTCGCCGAGCCCGACGATCACGAAGTCGGAGAAGCCCGTCGTGTTCGTCGTCACCACCGCGGTGCTCGTGTCGACGATCGCCGACGCCGCCACTTGCGCGCTCCGGGCTCCGACGTCGATCACGACGGGGATCGTCGGCGGCACGGTCGGGGCGCTCGGGACGGTGATCTTCGGCGCGGGGAGTACCGACGGGCCGGCGTTGATCGCCCCGCGCTGTGTGCCGTTCGCTCCGACGACCCATCCGGCAACCACCTGCTTGCCGTCGATGGTGGCTTCGGCCCGGAAGAGGACCGGCCGCGTGCTCCGGGCGGCCGTGAAGGTGTGGCGAACGCCGTCGGCGCCGGTGAACGTGCCGGTCGCGCTCGATGCACCGAGCGAGAAGTCGAGCGTTGCGCCGTGGGGGTCGAGGAGCCGCGCGCGGCCGCCCCCGGCGAGCCCGCGGAACCACGCCGAGGTCTTCACGCTGTCGCACGTGTACGCCGCGACCTCGAGTCCGTCGCTCGTGATGCCGACGAGCGCGTCGCTCCCGTCGACGGAGCCGATCCACGTCCCTTTCGGCGCGGTCGGCGTGGCCGAGACGAGCGATGCCCGATCGCCGGCGTGACCCGAGGAGCTGCAGGACGCCGAGACAACTGCCATGACCGTGAAGACGGTCACGAGGGTCAGCGCTCGGGCGCGGTGGGTCCGGAACCTGGGTTGCACGGCCTGTCCTCCGGGTCGATGTGATCGCGTCGGGGCACTTGCGTCCCGCGTGGTCCGTGTCATTGCGCGCCGCCCTTGTCGTCGCCGGCATCGGTCTCGGTGTTCGCGGCCTCGGGTTCCCGGGGCTCGGCGTCTGCGGTCTCCGACCCTGCGGTCTCCGACCCTGCGGTCTCGACCGGGCCGCACGGTGGGACGAGGACGTCGCTCACCCGTGCGGCCACCCGCCGTAGCACGTCGTCGGCAGCCTCGTTCGACGCGGGGACTCGTGACACCAGTTGAATGTACGGACGCGCCCGCTGCGCGTCATCGGTGAATTCACCTAGGTTCTCGCCGTGCTCGTCGGGCGCGGTGCCGAAGTCGGGTTCGCCCACGGGTGGCTCGACGGCGTGCGCACCGGCCGGGCCGCGTTGCTGCGCATCGAGGGCGAACCGGGCATCGGCAAGTCGGAGTTCCTCGCCGAGCTCGTCGCGTGGGCGGCGCGCGAGTGTGGCTTCACCACGTTCGTCGGGCGCGGCGAGGCGTTGGGGGAGGGCCGGCCGTTCGGCGCGCTCGTCGACGCGGGCCTGTCGCGCCCGCTCGCCGAGACCCTCGATCGCGCGTCGATCCCCGCGGCCGACGACGTGACGCGCGTGTCGCCCCTCGAAGCCGAGCCCGAATTGCGTTCGCTACTCGTCGATCGCGCGGTCGACGCGCTCGAACTGCTCGCGGGCACGGCGCCAGTCCTCGTCGCGCTCGACGACCTGCAGTGGATCGACATCGCGTCGGTGCTCGCAGTGACGACGGCGCTGCGGCGCTGCGCCGACCTCCCGCTCGCGATCGTGGTCACCGAGCGTCCGCACCTGCGCCGGCCCGAGCTGACGCACCTGCTCGACTCGCTCGCACCCGACGTGCTCGCGCTCGCGCCGCTGTCGGGAGAAAGCGTCGCCGATCTCTGCCGATCGACGATCGGCGCGGCGCCGGCGGCAGACCTCGCGCAGCTGCTCGATCGTTGCGGCGGCAACCCGTTGCTGCTCGTCGAGACGTTGACAAGTTTGCGCGAGCACGGTGATCTCACCGTCGCGGAGGGCCTCGCGCGCCGCCGGACCGGCGGCGCCGAGAGCGTGTCGCTGCCCGACACCGTGCGCCGGCGCATGGCGCCGCTGGAGGGGGAGATCCGCGCGGTCGCCGCGATCGCGGCGCTGATGGGTTCGCGGTTCACGCTCGGCGATCTCGCGGCCGTGACCGGGCGCTCGAGCCTCGAATTGTTGCCGCTGATCGAGGATCTCATCTCGGCGCACCTCATGCGCGACGACGGTGACGCGCTCGCGTTCCGGCACGATCTGCTGCGCGAGACGGTCGTCGAGGCGTTGCCGCCCAGCATGCGGGCCGAGCTGCACCAGACGATCGCCGACGGGCTGCAGTCGGCCGGCGCGCCACTCGCCCGGATCGCCGAACACGTGGCACTGGCCACGCCCGCAGGTTCACCCGCCGCGATCGACGTGTTGCAGCGCGCCGCCCGCGACGTCGTCTCCCGCGACCCGGCGACGGCGACGCGCCTGCTCCGGAGCGCGGTCGCGCGCGGTGCGCGCCGAATGCGCCCGAACGCGACGAGCTCAGCGCCGATCTGGTCGACGCGCTCGACGTGGAACGCGCGGACTGCCGAGGCTCAGGAGCTCGCGGCCGAGATGCTCATGCGGCCGCTCGCGCCCGAGGTCGAAGCGCGCCTGCACTCCGCGCTCGGTCGGGCGCTGCTGTTGCTCGGCCGGCCGCAGGAGTCGGTCGAGCACGAGCTACGGGTGGTGGAGCTCCAGGCCGCGACGGGCCGCTCGACCGCGTGGGCGCGGGCCGAATGCGCGATGTGCCGGCTCTTCAGCGTCGATCTCGACGGCGCGCTCCATGACGCGCGCGCGGCCGTGGGGCTCGCGGCCGGCGGTCGGGAGACGATGGCACACGTGCTCGCGCTCTGCGTCGAGACGTTCGCGCTCAACACGGTGGGGAACACCGACGCCGCGGTCGAGTCCGGTCGGGTCGCGGTCACGCTGGCCGACGGCACGCCTGCGCTCGAGGGTCATCGTCTGCACCCGCAGCTGTTCTACGGCGTTGCGCTCCAGACCTTCGGCCGGCACGCGGAGGCCGCCGCCGCGTTCCGGCGCGGCCGGGAGCTCGGCGAGGCGCTCGGCGCGGCATGGGCGTTGCCCATCTACCACTTCGCCACCGCGCTCGCGCAGTGGGACGCCGGCGCGTGGGACGACCTCCTCGCCGAGGTCGACGCGGGCATCGCGTACGGCGCCGACAAGGGTTCGACGATCGCCCAGGTATGGGCGTACGCCGTCGCGGCGCGCGTGCACCTCCACCGCGGCGACCGTGACGCCGCGTCCGCCGCGCTCGACCGCGGCGATGCGGTGCTGGCCGCGGGCGGCCTGCAATACGGGATCGACTGGTTCGTCCTGAGCCGCGCACTGCTCCTCGAAGCGACCGGTGACGCGGCGGAGGCGTGCGGGTTGCTCGCGCTGGGTTGGGAGACCGCGGTCGGGCTCCAGGCCGAGGCGGGACTCACCACCTTCGGTCCCGATCTGGTGCGCCTCGCGATCGATACCGATCGCGGCCGGGCCGGCGACGTCGTGGCAAGGTTGCAGGAGCTGGCCGACCGGCATCCGCTCGACCTCGTCACCCGCGGTCGGAGCCGGCGCGCAACCGGACTGTTCCGGCGCGACGCCGCCGCCCTCCTCGAAGCGGTCGAGGCGTTCGACACGCTGCACCATCGCTTCGAGGCGGCCGTCGTCAGGCTCGAAGCCGCGACCCTCTGCGCCGAGGCGGAGCGCGAACGCGCCGGCGTACTGGCCGAGGAGGCGCTGGTCGTGTTCGACGATCTCGCGACCCGCGCCGAGTCGGAACGCGCCCCGCGCTGCTCGCGCAAGTGGGGCGGGCGCGCCGCCCGTCGCCGCGTCGCCCTGCCCTCGGCTGGCCCGCGTTGACGCCCACGGAGCTCGAGGTCGTCGAGGAGGTGTGCTCGGGCCGGTCGAACACCGAGGTCGCGGTGCGCCTCGGCGTCAGCCGCCGCACCGTCGAGGCGCACCTGCGCAGCGTCTACCGCAAGCTCGATGTGAAGACGCGACTGGCGCTCTCGGTGGCGTATCAGTCGCGCACGGACTGACCCGAGATCACCGCGCCCACGATACGCCCAGAACTGCGCGGCCACTTCCGGAACACGATGATCGGTCCGTCGCCCTCGGCGAGCGCGAGGTCGGCCGTGTCGCACGCGCGATGGTGGTGAGCCGCGCCGGGCCTCAATCGCTCACACGGCCGCCCGCAGCACGGTGCGGGCCGCGAGCTCGAGCTCGTCGGCAATCTCGTTCGGGGTCCGCCCGCCGGTGACGAGGCCGACCATGTTCGCGAACAGGACGTCTTCGAGAATGCGCACGATCGCCTCGCGGTCGCCGACATCGGTGTCGCCCAGCGCGAGGTCGACCCAGCTGCGCGTTGACGACTCCAGCGCGACCCGTGCGTGCGCGACTTCGGGTGAGCCCGAGATGTAGGCGCGCGTCATCGCGATGTAGAGGTTTGGCGCGTGCTCGACATTCTGGACCGCGCGCCGCAGGGTGGCGACCGCGCGATCGGCAGGGGACCGGCCCCGCCGGGGCCGGTTCGACAACGTCTCGGTGGTCTCGCCGACGAGACCGACGAGCACGTCGACGAGGAGA
Source organism: uncultured Actinomycetes bacterium (assembly GCA_963761055.1). Taxonomy (GTDB): domain Bacteria; phylum Actinomycetota; class Acidimicrobiia; order IMCC26256; family PALSA-610; genus PALSA-610. Next base: position 409,218 of record CAVXFO010000006.1, read on the forward strand.
TGGTCCTTCGACGAGAAGTAGAGGTATGCAGTCGGCGCGGACACGCCGGCGCGCGCCGCGACCACGCGCATGCCGACGGCGTCGTAACCGCCCTCGGTCGCGAGCCCGCGGGCGGCGTCGAGCAACCGGCGACGCGTCGCGGCCTGGGTCGGGGACAACGGCCGGACGACGACCTCGGCCGCGGGCGTCACCCGACAGATCCCGCGGCCGCCAAGGAGTCCCAACGGATCGGCACGTGGGCGTAGCCGTCGATCAGGTTGGAGTGGACGCGCGGGAGCGTGGCCAGCGGGGCCGCGACCTCGAGGCCCGCGAACCGGCCGAGGAGCGCTTCGAACATGATGCGCGCCTCGAACCGGGCGAGGTTCGCGCCGAGGCAGAAGTGCGGCCCGCCCGCGCCGAACGCCACATGATCGTTCGGCTGCCGGGTGATGTCGAGCCGATCGGGGGCGGCGAACGCGCGCTCGTCTCGGTTCGCGGAGGGGTAGACGAGCACCACCCGCTCACCCGCGGTGATCGTGCGGCCGTCGATCTCGGTGTCGGCCGTCGCCCGCCGCGTGAACTGCATGACCGGGCTGACCCAGCGCAACAACTCCTCGATCGCGGGCGGCATCAGCGACGCGTCCGCTCGCAGCCGCTCCAGCTGCTCGGGGTGCTGCAGCAAGACGATCATGCCGGTGGTGATCAGGTTCCGGGTTGTTTCGCTGCCCGCGTTCTGCAGGAGCATGAAGAAGAGGTCGATCTGCAACTGCGTGAGCGACTCGCCTTCGACCTCGGCGTTGATGAGCACGCTCAGGAGGTCGTCGCGGGGCTCGGCCCGCCGTTGTTCGCAGAGCCCGTCGGCGTAGACGAACATCGCGGCTCCCGCGTCGGAGCGCTGCTGAGCCGTGACCGTCTCGTCGAATCCGAACGTCAGCTCGGTCCAGCGGAAGACCTGTTCGCGATCGTCCTCGGGCACGCCGACGAGATCTGCGATGACGTGAAGCGGTAACCACAGCGCGATGTCGTTGACGAGGTCGCACTCGTTCCGGCGTTCGAGCGCGCCGACGATGCTGTCGACCCGGTCGCGGACGCGGCCCTCGAGTTGCGCGACGCGCCGAGGTGTGAAGCCCTTGTTGATCAGCTTCCGCAGCTTGGTGTGGATCGGCGGGTCCTGACTGATGAGCAACTCGGCCATCGCGTCGTCGCCGTCCTCGGTCATCTCGGGGTCGAGGAACGGGTTCGGCGCGTTGCTGAAGGTCGTGGAGTCGCACGACACACGCTGCACGTCGGCGTGGCGGGCGACGACCCAATAGCCCCGTTTCCAGGTGGGGTGATCATGGTGCGACACCGGATCGTCGTCGCGCAGGGCTCGGAACGTGTCGTGGGGGAAGCCGTGCGCGAACGTCGACGGATCATGGAACACGCTGCGATCCTGACACGCCACTTTACATGTGTCCAGAATTATGTTCGGATGCCTCGGTGCAGCCGGACGACTCCTTCGCGCCGACGCGGCGGCCTGGCTCGCCGACCACGCGCCCGCAATGCGGCACCGGCTCGCGCGGGCAGGCGACGAGCGCGAGCACTTCGAAGCCAATCGGGCCTGGCAGCGCGAGCTCTTCGACGGCGGTTGGGCCGGGATCTCGTGGCCGGTGGAATACGGCGGTCGTGGCGCAACCCCGGCGCAGGCCGCGATCTTCGCGGAAGAACAGGCTCGGTTCGCAGTGAGCTCCGGGTTCGTCGCGTCGACGATCGGCATGGTCGGACCCGTGTTGCTCCGCAACGGAAGCGATGCGCAACGGGATCGGTATGTGCGCCCGTTGCTGCGCGGCGACGAAGCATGGTGCCAGCTGTTCAGCGAACCGTCCGCCGGGAGCGACCTCGCGAACCTCTCGACCCGCGCGGTTCGCGAGGACGACGAGGTGGTCGTCAACGGGCAGAAGGTCTGGACGTCGGGCGCGCACCTGTGCGACTTCGCGATCCTCTTGGCCCGGACGAATCCCGACGCGCCGAAACACCGGGGCATCTCCTTCCTGCTACTCGACCTGCGCACCGCGGGCGTCGAGATCCGACCGCTCCGTCAGATCACGGGTGCCTGCCACTTCAACGAGGTGTTCCTGACCGACGTACGGGTGCCGGTCGCGAACGTCGTCGGCGGGATCGACAACGGCTGGGCGGTCGCGCGGGCGGTGCTCGCCCACGAGGCCTCGGTGATCGGTGGAGGCAACGCCGCCGCCCGGGGATACGCCGACCTGGCCGCGCTCGCGCGTGCCTTGGGTCGTTCCGGCGACGCGGTGGTGCGTCAGCGGCTGGCGGCCGCGTTCACGAGCGAGCAGATCCTCGGGTACCTCAAGCAGCGCCTGAAGGCGTCCACACGCCCGGGTGGACGGCCCGAGATCGACGGCTCGGTGATGAAGGTGTTGTGGTCGGAGGCGCGCCGGGCCCGGGCCGAGCTGGGTGTCGCGCTGCTCGGCGCGGGCGGCGCGCTCGACGACGAGTGGCCCACCCAACTCCTGGAGCAGTTCTCGAGCACGATCGGCGGAGGGACGAACGAGGTGCATCGCACGATGATCGGAGAACGGGTGCTCGGGCTCCCACCGGAGCCGCGTATCGACCGCGACGCGTCGTACCGGGAATCGACGACCGGGGAGTTCGCGGCCCGCCATGGCTGAGGAAAGCACTTCGTACCGCATCAACGAGGATCCCGACCAGATCGCACGCGAGCAGGACCGGTTGCGCATGCTCTCGCGGGTCGCCGACGGCCGCACGCGCCGGGCCCTGACCGAAGTGGGCATCGCTCCCGGTTGGCATTGTTGCGATATCGGCTCGGGCGCGGGAGTGGTCGCGGCCTGGATGGCCGAGCAGGTCGGGCCGACCGGCCGGGTGCTCTCACTCGACGTCGACACCCGCTTCCAGCCGCCGAGTGCCGGTGTCATCGAGGTGTGCCCGCGCGACGTGACGTGCGAGCCGATCGGTGCGGAGGAGTTCGACCTCGTGCACGCGCGCGCGGTGCTGCAACATCTCGCCGCACGCGAAGCCGTGCTCGACGCGATGATCGCCGCCGCCAAACCCGGTGGCTGGATCGTCGTCAGCGATGTCGACTGGATCCAGTACGACGCCCAACACGTGCCCGAACCCTTCGCGACGCTGTCGCGTGTGCTGCGTGAGCTCAGCAGCAGTCAACACGGCTACGACGGCAGCTGGGGCCGGATGCTCGTCGACGCGTTCACGAGCCGCGGCCTCACCGACGTGAACGCCCGGGGCGAAGTCTGGACCATGCACGGCGGCACCGACTCGGCCGAGTGGTACGTCGCCGCGCTCGACCGGGCGATCGGCGTCGTGCCGTCCGAGGCGTTCCCGCCCGGCTTCGATCCGCGCGCCGCGATTGCCCAGGCCCGCGATCCCTCCTTTGCCATCCTCTCGCCGATCTCCGTCACCGCCACCGCCCGCAAACCGATCCGGTAGCGCAAAAGACCCCGGAAAACTCCACCAACAGTTGTCGGAGATATCCGCGCCAGGCGCGGATAAGTCCGACAACTGTTGGTGGAGATATCGGGGCTGGAAGGATGGGGCGATGGAGACGATCGGAGACCTGGTACGCGCCCGCGCCGGCGATCGGAACGTGGGGTTGCGGTTCGAGGATTCGGCATGGACATGGGCCGAGGTGGTCGAGGCGGCTGCGCAGCGAGCGGCGTTCTTCCTCACTCGCCGGCCGGCCGACGCGCCGTTCCACGTCGGGGTCCTGCTCGACAACGTCCCCGAGTTCTTCTTCACGCTCTGCGGCGCCGCGTTGGCGGGTGCCACGGTCGTCGGGATCAACCCGACCCGGCGCGGCGCCGAGCTCGCACGCGACATCGCCCATACCGACTGCGCGTTCGTGCTCACCGAGTCCGTGCATCTCGAGCTGTTCTTCGCGACCGGCGAGGCGGTCGATCCCGGGGCACTCTTCGTCGTCGACGAGCCCGGCTGGGCCGGGGAACTGGCCCCGTTCGCAGGTGCGGGCCTTCCCGAACACCGCCCCGGGCCGGCCGACACCTTCATGTTGATCTTCACGTCGGGAACGACGGGTGCGCCCAAGGCGGTACGCATGGGGCACGCGCGGCTCGCGGCGTACGGGGGCAAGCTCGCCGAGATGTTCGGCCTCACCCCCGACGATGTCTGTTACTCGGTCATGCCGCTCTTCCATTCGAACGCGGCCGTCGCCGGTTTCGCGAACACGCTCGCGTCGGGCGCCACTGTCGCCCTCCGTCGGCGCTTCTCGGCCACGAACTTCCTTCCCGACATCCGCCGTTACGGCGTGACGTTCTTCAACTACGTCGGCAAGCCGCTCAGCTACATCCTTGCGACACCGGAAGCGAGCGACGACGCCGACAACTCGTTGCGGGTCGCGTTCGGCAACGAGGCCGCGCCCCTCGACATCGAACGGTTCGCATCGCGGTTCGGCTGCATCGTCGCCGACGGCTACGGCTCGACCGAGGGTGGCTTGAACATGGGCCGCACTCCGGAGACACCCAAGGGATCACTCGGTCTGCCGGTGGCTCCGATCCGCGCGCTGATCCTCGATCCCGACACCGGCGCCGAATGCCCGCCCGCACGCTTCGATGCGACGGGACGGCTGCTCAACGCGGAGGTGGCGATCGGCGAGATCGTGAACCCCGACGGCGGCGGGGGCTTCGAGGGCTACTACAACAATCCCGAAGCCGACGCCGAGCACGTGCGCGACGGCGTGTACTGGACGGGCGACCTCGGGTACCGCGACGAGCAGGGGTTCTTCTACTTCGCGGGACGGTCCGGCGACTGGCTGCGCGTCGACGGCGAGAACTTCGCGGCCACGCCGGTCGAGCTCGTCCTGGCTCGCCATCCCGACGTCGTACTCGCGGCGGTGTACGCGGTTCCCTCGGTCGAGGTCGGCGACGAGGTCATGGTCGCACTCCATCTGCGGCCGGGCGCCGCGTTCGACCCGGTGTCATTCCGCGAGTTCCTCGCCGCCCAGCCCGACGTGTCGCCGAAGTGGACACCGCGCTTCGTGCGCATCACCGACGGACTCCCGTCGACGGCAACGCAGAAGGTGTTGAAACGGGTACTGCGCCACGACCATTGGGAGTGCGACGACGAGGTGTGGTGGCGCGTCGACCGTGATCCCGACTTCCGCCCGCTCACCGAAGACGATGCCGTCGCGCTCCGAGCCCGGTTCGTCGAGCGCGGGCGCGAGCATCTCATCGGGCGCTGACGGTGACGAATCCTTCAGCCGGGCGCATCGCGCCCGGCGGCGAAGCGGTCGGCTTCTAGTGTGCGGCGATGGCGGTGCTGTTGGGAGTGTTGGTCGCGGCGAGCTTCGGCTCGGGCGACTTCCTCGGCGGCCGGGCCACGCGGCGGGCGCCGACCTTGACGGTGTTGATGACGGCCCAGGCGGCGGCGGTGCTCGGTGCTCTCGTCGTCTGCGTCTTCGTCAGTGCGCACGTCGGCGCCCGCGACATCGTCTTCGGGGCTCTGGCGGGTTCGGTCAGCATCGTCGGCATCGGCTTGCTCTACCAGGGACTTTCCGTCGGGCGCATGGGAGTGGTCGCGCCGCTGACCGCGCTGGTCGCTTCGTCTCTTCCCGTCGTGTGGGGAGTGGCGAACGGCGAGCGTCCCTCGAACGTGGTGGTGACCGGCGTCGTGCTCGCCCTGGTCGCGGGTGTCCTGATCTCGCGCCGCCAGGACGAAGCCCAGGCCGGGATGCCCAACGCGCCCGGCGTCGCGTTGTCGGTCGGTGCGGGCGCGTGTCTGGGTACCGGCCTGATCCTCTACCTCCAGACCTCCACCGACTCCGGACTGTGGCCGGTGCTCTCGGCCCGTGTCGCCGCGTTCGCTCTGGTCTCGATCGTGTTGGTGATCGTCGCGGCGCGAGAGGTCCCGATCGCGTTCCCGACCGGGCCCGACCGGAAGCTGGCCTTGGGCACGGGCGCGCTCGACGTGACGGCGAGCGCGCTGCTGTTGCTCGCCGTGCGGCAGGGGCTGCTGGTCGTCGTGTCACCACTCGTGGCGCTGGCGCCCGCGGCGACCATCGTGCTGGCGCGGGTCGTGCTCGGCGAACGACTGCACACAGTCCAGCGCGTCGGTCTCGCCTTCGCGCTCGCCGGGATCCTCCTGATCGTGATCGGCTGACCGGTCGCGGAACCGGCGCGGGCGGTCACGACGCATGCTCCTTCTTTGCGCCGTGGGCGCGCCGGTCGGTGAACCGCATGCGCCCGTTGGCGCGGCCCTCCGCGATGAGATTGAGCACGAAGCCCGACATCAACAAGCCGACGACCGCCCACACGACGCGGCCCGTCAGCACGTAGACGACGAGCGCGGAGCCGACCCCCACCAGCATCGTCAGCACGGCGTATCGAAGCCTGTGGCCCATGATCCGACCTCCTGCACCGAGTCGACGCGTCATTCGTCCGATCCATCCTGCGGGCTGCGACCCTGGCGGGGGCAGAGTCGAACGTCCCTTGTCAACCGGCCGCGAGCAACACGCCGGCGAAGGTCGCGGCGACCGCGGCCAGTAGTCCGACGCCGGCGAGCATCCCGCCGATCGCCGGGCGGCGCCGTGCGTAGAAGATGTGGCCGAGCGCTCCTACCCCCGACACGCCCACGAGGAGCAGTTTCACCAGAAGTGTCGACAGATACGAGCCCGACTGGTCGCCGACCTTGACCGCGAAAAGATTCCACACGCCGGTGGCGAGCAGGACGCCGAAAGCCGGCCAGGCGACGAGTTGGAAGCGGCGAGCGACCGCGCGCGCCGTTTCTACGCCGCCGACCCGGCGCAGGACCGGTACCACGCTCGCGAGCGCGAACTGCCCGCCGACCCACACCGTCGCCGCGAGGATGTGGAGGAACAGGCGAATCGCGGTCGATGTGACAGGAAGCACGAGGTCGCACGATACGACGTCGGGCGCGTGGGATCGGGGTCGGAAGTCACAGCTTCGCCTCGACCCGATCGGGACCGATTCCCCTACCCGAGGCGACGCCGACACGCTGAGGTGGACGGAGGCATATCGCGGTCCGAGGAGAGTCATGCGCGCACACGACCGGTACACGATCATCTCGGCCGACTGCCACGCCGGCGGTTCGCACGCGCAATACCGCGAGTACCTCGATCCGGCCTGGCGCGACGAGTTCGACGCATGGCGCGCCAGGTACGCGAACCCCTTCCGCGACCTCCAGACCGACGGGCGCACCCGCAACTGGGACAGCGACCTGCGTATCGCCGACCAGGCGGCCGAAGGCGTGGTCGCCGAGGTCGTGTTCCCGAACACGGTCCCGCCGTTCTTCCCGACCGGCTCGGTCATCGCCCCGGCGCCGCCGCCCGAGGATTTCCCGGCCCGCCTCGCAGGCATCCGTGCGCACAACCGTTGGCTCGCCGACTTCTGTGCGGAGGCGCCCGGGCGCCGGGCCGGGCAGACCCAGATCTTTCTCAACGACGTCGACGAAGCGGTCAACGACATCGTCTGGGGTGACGAGCACGGCCTGCGCGGCGTGCTGCTACCGGGTGTCTCGCCCGACACGCCGTGGATCGAGCCGTTGTTCTCGCCCAAGTACGACCCGATCTGGGCCGTCTGCCAGGAGCGCGACATCCCGATCTCGCATCATGCCGGCGGCACCGGCGTGCCCAAGTTCCCCAAGGTCGCGTCGTCGGTCGTGATGTTCGTGATGGAAGCTGCGTTCTGGTCGAACCGGGCGCTGTGGCATCTGACGATGTCGGGCGTGTTCGAACGCTTCCCCGGCATCACGGTCGTGTTCACCGAGCAGGGAACGGCATGGGTCCCGCAGGCGCTCGACCAGATGGATCGGCTGAACGCGGAGATGCAACGCAACGGGCGCATCGGTGAGCTCGGCATCGACCCGTCGGTCGTGCTGCCGCACCGCCCGAGCGACTACTTCCGGCGCAACGTCATGATCGGCGCCGCGTTCCCGCGCCGAGCGACGCGGAGGCGATGCGCAAGGTCGGGATCGATCGCATCATGTGGGGGAGCGACTATCCGCACATGGAGGCGTGTTCTCCGCACTCGAAGGAATCACTCCGCCGCACCTTTGCCGGCTGGACGCCCGACGAGCTGCGCACGGTGCTCTCGGTGAACGCGGCACGCGTGTACAAGTTCGATCTCGCGCGCTTGTCGGCGCTCGGCGCCGAGTTCGGGCCGACGGTCGAGGAGGTGGCCGAGCCGCTGCACGAGATGCCCGACAACCAGAGCCCGGCCTTCAGCCGCCCCTGAGCACTGGCTGACGATGACTGGACCGAACGCGACATGGAGGTCTGATGCCTACGACCGTGTACTTGGATCCCACGCATGACGACGCCTGGAGCCGTGAGCGGCTCTACGACGGCGATCTCGTCGTGTACTCGGCGCGGTCCAGCGTCGCGGCGATCGTCGACCACGCGCGCGCGATGCTCGACGACGCGTTCGCGCCGCGGCAACCGCTCACGGCGCAGTACGAGATGCCGGTCGAGCGTTGGGTCGAGATCTTCGCGGCTCTGAAGCCGCGCTTCATGCACGACCCGACGACGTTGCGGCTGCTCTCGGGCGTCCTCGACGACCTCGGATGGGACCCCGACGAGTGGTACGTCGACGTGCCCCGCTTCCGGGGCGTGACGAGCCACGGCTATCTCACCACTGGTGTGGGTTACGCCCATCACCCGCACCGCGACACGTGGTGGTCGGCGCCGATGCAGCAGATCAATCTCTGGATGCCGATCTACGACTACGAGGGCTCGAGCGGGATGGAGTTCTATCCCGACTGGTGGGCCAAGGAGGTACCGAACTCGTCGGACGAGTTCGACTACTACGACTGGAACGCCAACGGTCGCGCCGCGGCTGCGACGATGATCGGCGCCGACACCCGCAAGCAACCGATGGCAACGGTCCCGATCGAGCTCGGCGAGAAGCTCCGTCTCGTCGTCCCCGTCGGCGGCGCGCAGGTTTTCGCCGGCTGCCAGTACCACGGCGCCGCCGGCAACGACACCGGTGTCGCGCGGTTCTCGCTCGACTGGCGCGTCGTCAACCTCGCCGACCTGCGCGCCGGTCGAGGCCCGGTGAACCGCGACACGCAGAGCCGGGGCACGTCGCTGCGCGACTTCCGCCGGGCCCACGATCTCGAGCCCATGCCCACCGACGTCGTCGCCCGGTACGACCACGGCTACGCGGGCGACGACCACGAAGGCAAAGTCCTGGTCTTCAAACCCGCCGGGCAGTAGGAGTCGGCGCCACCGGGAAGCGCGCTTGCGCATTGCGGGTTCGCGATTGCGCGCTCGCGATTACGTGTTCTGGGGAAACCCGAGATTGAGTCCCCCGTGGCTCGGGTCGAGCCATCGACTGGTGACGACTTTGGCGCGGGTGAAGAAGTGCACCCCGTCGAGTCCGTATGCGTGCGTGTCCCCGAAGAGCGAGCTCTTCCAGCCGCCGAAGCTGTAGTAGGCGACCGGTACCGGGATCGGCACGTTGATGCCCACCATCCCGACCTCCACCTCGTTCTGGAAGCGGCGAGCCGCACCGCCGTCGTTGGTGAAGATCGCGGCGCCGTTGCCGTACGGGTTCGCGTTGACCAGTGCGAGCGCGTCGTCGTACGACTCGACCCGGAGTACCGACAGCACCGGCCCGAAGATCTCGTCGGTGTAGAGCGTCATGTCCGCGGTGACGTGGTCGAAGAGTGTCGGACCAGCCAGAACCCGGCTGCGTCACCCTTGACGGAATGGGATCGGCCGTCGACGACCAGCGACGCGCCGGCCTCGACTCCCGCATCGAGGTACGACGTCACCTTGTCGAGATGGGCCCGGGTGACGAGTGGACCCATGTCGGCGCCGGACCGGCCGTCGCCGACCGTCAGACCGCCGATACGGTCGGCGATCTTGGCGACGAGGTCGTCGGCGGTCGCGCCGACCGCGACGACTGCGGAGATCGCCATGCACCGCTCGCCGGCCGAACCGAACCCCGCGTTCACGGCGGAGTCGGCCGCGAGCTCGAGGTCGGCGTCGGGGAGAACGACCATGTGGTTCTTGGCGCCACCGAGGGCCTGCACGCGCTTGCCCGCCCGCGTCGCGTTCTCGTAGACGTAGCGCGCGATGGGCGTCGATCCGACGAACGAGACCGACTTCACGTCGGGATGTTCGAGGAGACGGTCGACCGCGACCTTGTCGCCGTGCACGACGTTGAACACGCCGTCGGGGAGTCCGGCTTCCGACCAGAGCGCCGCCAACCAATTCGCGGCAGAGGGATCCTTTTCGCTCGGCTTCAGGATCACCGTGTTGCCCGCCGCGATCGCGATCGGGAAGAACCAGCAGGGCACCATCGCGGGAAAGTTGAACGGGCTGATGATCGCTACGGCGCCGAGCGGCTGTCGCATCGACGACACGTCGACGCGATCAGACACACCTTCGGAGAAGCCGCCCTTCAAGAGGTGCGGGATGCCGCAGGCGAACTCGACGACTTCGAGTCCACGCGCGACCTCTCCGCGCGCGTCGCTCACGACCTTGCCGTGTTCCGTGGTGATGATCTCCGCGAGTTCGTCCGTTCGCCGATCGAGCAGCTCGCGGAAACGGAACAGGACCTTCGACCGCTTCGCGAGCAACGACGCGCGCCACGACGCGAATGCGGTAGTGGCCGCGACGACCGCGGCGTCGACATCGGCCGGCGTTGCCAGCGGAACATGCTTGGTCGTCCGGCCTGTCGCCGGATCGAAGACCTCGCCGACGCGACTCGACCCGCCGTCGTAGGGCTTGCCGTCGACCCAGTGTCGGAGCCGAGCCGGCTCCGGTGTCGTCATCGGGTGCAGTCTCGCCGAGTCCGGGCGCGTGCTCCAAACGCTCTCGTTCGGTCACCGCGCCGATCGTTCAGCTCGCGACACGTGCGGCGACGCGAGCATCTGCCGCGGGATCGACTGGCGCGACCGGCGACGTGGTGCGGCTCCGCTCCCGTCGCGACGCCAACAGGTCGGCGACCTCGGCCGCGAGATCGCAGCCCGCGGCGTGCTCGTCCAGGTAGTCGAGGAACTGCTTCGTGTCCATGACGGCTCCCACGCAGGCGGTGTACTTCGATGATCGGCGATACCGACCCGACCGGGCGAGGGCCGAAGGTCCCGCACCCGGGTGCCGCTGGGCTCATCCGGTGAGGCCGGGGCTGCGCCGGGGGTGGGCAGCATCCCCTCCGGACTGTGGGTGGTCACCCTGTTCCGGCCGGAACCGGTGTGATCGGATGGTCGCGATGAGAGCTCCGACCTGGGCGGCGGTCTGGATCTGGACGCGGGCCGACCTGCGCCGGCGTTGGCGTTCGTGGGCCGTCCTCGGGCTCCTCGGCGGCGTGACGTTCGGCCTCGCAGCCGCGGGCGTGGCCGGGGCGCGGCGCACCGCGTCGGCGGTCCCGAGATACGAACGGGCGGCACAGATCACCGACGCAGGGGTGCTCGCGAACAGCCCGGCCTTCGGCGAACGTGAGCGGGCCGCCATCGCCGCGCTTCCGTACGTGAGCGCGACGTATCCCTTCGAGGTTGCCTTCGCGCTCGGGGTCCCGAGCGCGCCCGCTCTCGGCGACGTCACCCTCGTGCCGACGACCGACGCCGCCGTGCGCAATTTCGTAGGCGTTCTCGTCGCGGGACGGTTCCCGGATCCCGCACGGGTCGACGAGGTCGTCGTCGACCAGAACGCGCGGCGGCGCTTCGGTCTCGGGATCGGGTCGACGATGGTGGTCGGGCAATCGGTGTCGCCGCAGGAGATCGCCGAGGCGCCGCCCGGGCTGTTCGTGAAGGGTGTCGATCCGAACTTCCGTCAGCAGCTCCGAGTGGTCGGAATTGCGAAGTCGGTGACCAGCAGCCCCGGTTGGGTCCCGTCGAGCGCGTTCTATGCGCGGTACGGCGCTCGCATGCCCGGGGTCGTGAACGAGTTCGTCAGGATGCGCGGTGGGCAAGCCGATCTGGCCCGGCTCACCGCCGACGTGAGTCGCATCGCGGGTCATCCCGTCAACGTCGAGAGCACGCAGGATCTGTTCGGGCTGCGCAAGGCGAAGGACGTCACCGGCGTCGAGCGCGAGGGACTGCTCTTGTTCGCGCTCGCAGTCGTGATCGGCGGCGGGGTGCTCGTCGGTCAGGCGTTGGTGCGTGCGGTGACGGCGGGCGCGGCCGACCTGCCGACGTGGCAGGCGATGGGCGCGGAGACCTCGACGGTCGTTCCCGCACTCGTCCTGCCCGCGTTCGTCACGGCCGGGGTCGCGGCGGCGACGTCGGTTGCGACCGCGATTGTGCTGTCGTCGCGGTTCCCACTCGGGCTCGCGCGCACCTACGACCTCGACGCCGACGTGCACGCCGACTGGCTCGCGCTCGCGGGCGGAGCGCTCGCAGTCGCCTTCGGTGTCGTCGTCACCGCGGCCTTGGCGGCGCTGTGGCGAACGACGCGGGGCGCATCGGTCCGGGAGCGGGCGGGCGCGAGTGGTCGTTGGTCGACTCGGATCGGCGTTCCGCCCGCGCTCGACGTTGGATTCCGGCTCGCGGTCGAATCGGGACGCGGGCGCACAGCCGTTCCCGTCCGATCCGCGCTCGTCGGCGCGATCGTCGGTGTGCTCGGGGTGGTCGGATGTCTGACGTTCCGATCGGGTCTCGACGCCGCGGTGGCGAGCCCGGCGCGTTCCGGCGTCGTGTGGGATTTCTTCGTCGCCTCGGGCGAGGGGCCGATAGCACCGAAGGACGTGGCCACGATCACGCGCGATGCCGACACCGCCGCCGTCGTCGAGGCGACGTGGGCGAGGGCTCTTCCCGTCAGCGGAGTCGCGACGCCGACGTTCGGCACCGTGGCGCGGAAATCCGACATCAGCTTCGTGGTCCTGTCGGGTCATGCACCCATGGCGCCCGACGAGATCGCGTTCGCGCCGACCACGATGAAGTCGCTTCGTCTCCACATCGGCGACACGGTGAACGTCGGCGCTCGTTCGGGCGTGCGGGTCGTCGGAACGGCGTTGCTGCCGGCCACCTCGCACACCGAATACGACCAGAGCGGTTGGATGACCTCGGTCGGCTTGACCGAGGCGATGCCCCCGGCTTCGCAACGGAGTGTCGACGACTCCGAGGACTACGTCCTCATCCGCTGGCGTCCCGGCGCGAACATCCCCGCCGCGGAACAACGAATGAGCGAGGTCGGCGGCGGCGGAACGACGTACTACCCGGGGCCCGCGGTCCAGCCGACCTCCGTCATCGATCTCGGCAAGATGCGGTCGCTACCGCTCGCGCTCGCGATTTTCTTCGGGCTGCTCGCGGCGGCAACCGTCGCGCATGCGTTGGTCACGACCGTCCGCCGCCGCCGGCGCGATCTCGCGGTGCTGCGGTCGCTCGGGTTCACTCGCCGCCAATCCCGGCTCGCGATCGCGTGGCAGGCGACGCTGCTCGCGTTCGGCGGTGCGGTGGTGGGCGTGCCGCTCGGCGTCCTGTTCGGTCAACGTTCCTGGCGCGCGCTCGCGACGAGTTTCCCGCTCGTCTACGCGTCACCGTTCGCCGTCGTCGCGGTCGTCATCGCGGTGCCGTTGGCTTTGGTCATCGCGAACCTCCTCGCCGCCGGCCCCGCCCACGCCGCGACGAGAATCTCCCCGGCCCGCGCCCTGCACGCCGAATAGCGCGAAAAACTCCACCAACAGTTGTCGGAGATATCAGCGCCAGGCGCCGAAAACTCCGACAACTGTTGGTGGTTATTTCTGGTAGAAGCAGGGGCTCGTCGCGCCCTTGGGGACACCTTCGTAGGGCTCGTGCATCTCGGCGACGGTCGGGCCGTGCAGTGCGGCGAGCGGCGCGAGCTTGTCGAGGTCGAAGTCGTACACCTCGGCCGCGTTGACCGCGAAGATCTGGTGCAACTCGGCCGGGTCGACATCGTGGAACGCGCGCCGGATGCTCTCGCGCGAGAACGGGGTCGCGCCTTCGTGGTGCGGATAGTCGCTGCCCCACATGTACTTGTTCAGGCCGATCCTGCTGCGGGCTTTGCCGTCGTTCGGGCTCGGGAAGCTCGCGCCGATCCAGCAGTTGCGCGCGAAGTACTCGCTCGGCTTCAGCGGCAACGCCGATGCGGGGTCGAATCCGACCTCACCGGTGCGGCCCATCGACATCGCCATATGCAAGCCGTCGAGCTGGCGGATCGTCTCCGGCACCCAAGCCGCGCCCGATTCCGTCATCACGAACTTGAGACCGGGGAACCGCTCGAACACGCCGCCCATGATCATGAAGAACAGCGGCCGGTGCGCGAAGTACGGGGTCTCGATCACCCAGAGCACCTGCGTGAACGGGTAGTCGCCGTGGTCGGGCAGGCCCGTACCGGAGTGGCTGTTCACCGGCATGCCGAGCTCCTGGCACGCCTGCCAGATCGGGTCGTAGCACGGGTCGTACACCGGCGGGACGTCGAACTGGTCGGGCGGAAGATTGGGGACGAGGACCCCGCCGCGGAGGCCGTGCTCGCGTGCCCAGTGGATCTCGCGCACGGCGTCGTCGACGTTGTTCAGGCAGATCTGCGCGATACCGGCGCGCCGGTCGGGTGCGAGCGCGCAGAAGTCGGCGAGCCAGCGGTTGTGCGCCTGGATGCCGGCCCAACGAAGCTCGTACTCGGCGTTGGTCGGCGGGCGGGCGATCACCACTCCCGTAGGGAAGAACGGCGGGATCGTGTTGGGGAACAGGACCTCGGCGACCTGACCGTCGGCCTCGAGATCCTGCCAGCGGCGTGCGTTGTCCCAGTTCCGGGTGCGGGAGTCGCCCTGGAGGTCGCGGTAGGGGTTCTTGTAGCCCCCACGCCACGCGTCGTACGCGTCGTGATACTTGGGGTCGAGGTACTCGCGGTACTCGGCCGTCGATCCGCCGCCGTGGCAGTCGGCCGAGATGATCGTGTAGTGGTCGGTGGGAGCACTCGGCGCGGCGACAGTCAACGTGGATCCTTCACACTCGTTCGACGGGGCCGACACCGAACCCCGGGATGCGCGCCAAGCTGACACGCGTGTCACATCCACGGTAGCGGCTGCCCGTTCCGGACGCATCCCCATCGTGGAGCACGTCCACGTGAAGACCTCATGGGGCACGAACTCGGTGACGCCCCATTCCAGGATCTTCAACCGCGGTTGGTTGATCCGGACCCGCGACGACCCGGAGCGGGGCGTGCCCGTGAGGAGCTCGACGTTCGACTCCGACGGCGCGCCTGACCCGTCGCGACATCGACATGGAAGCGCGCGGTTGCAAGTCACGCAGTGAAGCGCTCGTGTCGAGGTCTGGCTGCTAAGCGCGCCCCATGAGCGCGGTGGTTCCGTGCGCGGTCGGGAAGCTGTAGCCGCCTACGGCGACACAGAACCTCGTGCTCGCGCACGAGACTCCGCCGAGGCTGCCCGGTTCGCCCGCCTGTCCCGACCCGACCGTCCACGCGTTCCCGTTCCACGTCTCGACCACGGAACGCGTCGCCGACGGGGTCGGGCCGGTGAGGTGTTCCGTCGCGACGCAATCGGCCGCGCGCGGGCACGCCACGCTCGTGAAGTTCGCAGGCGAGGCCGAAGATCCTGCGGGGCTCGCGATCACCGACCACACGTGCCCGTTCCACGTCTGCGCGAGCGTCGAGTTGCCCTGCACGCCGACCGCGACACACCAGCTGGGGTTGGTGCACGCGACGCCGGTCAGGAATGCCGGAGGCGCGATCGCCGGTGTCGCGAGGACGGTCCACGCCGTGCCGTTCCAGTGCTCCGCCAACTCCTCGGTGGTGCTCGAGTCGGCCGCGTGCGAGCCGACCGCCATGCACGAGGTCCTGCTCCGGCACGACACGCGGTTGAGATCACTGGAACCCGTCGCCGGATTCGGGCTGGACAAGACCGACCAGGTGATGCCGTTCCACCGCTCGACAAGCGTTCGTGACGCCGTCGCGTCGCTGGCCGAGCCGACCGCGACACACGAGACCCTGCTCACGCACGACACACTGCTGAGCCGGCTGCCGGCGGCGCTCACCGCGGGCGCCTGGTCGAGAGTCCAGGTGGCGCCGTCCCAGCGCTCGAGCAGCGCGGCGGTTCCGTTCCCGGCCGGTCCGTAGCCCACGACCGCGCAGAACCTCGGGCTGGTGCACGACACGCCGGTGACCGTGCCTCCCTGGACTGCGGAGCGCGGCATCACCGACCAGGCTTTGCCGTCCCACTTCTCGATCAGCGTGTCGAGCGGCGGGCTCGTCGAGTACGCGCCGACCGCGACACAAAAATGCGAGCTCACACACGAGACGGATGCGAACGCACTATTGCCTGCTTGAGGAAAACTGAGCGTGCGAGGCGGAAATCCGAACGCGAAATTGCTCGAGCGCGCTCGGCGCCTCCGACCACGTCAGCGCGGATGCACTCGCCGGCGCCGGAACTCCGACGACGACGACGCCGAGGACGGCGATCGCCGTCACGACAGCACGCGCCGCGCAATATCAAGAAGCGAGCCATCGCTGAAACCCCCGGCGTCGGTGTATTCATCGCTTCTTATACGCCGGTCCATCGAATTGCAATACAGATCTGTGGCCGAAAGACGGCCTGCGGTCGTACCGTCGCTTCACTCCTGTGAGAGCAGCTATTGAGACCGCGTGCCCCCGACGTGTTTCGATGCCTCGGCGGCGTTGTCACAGATGGGTATCAGCTCACCCAGCCCCGCGAGGCGGACGACGCGCGCGAGGGAGGCCCCGGGTGAGAGGACAAGGACGATGCGTCCGAGTCCGGCCGCGCGGTGCAAGGTCCGAAAGCCGCTCGAGTCCATGTAGGTGCACTCGTCGAGGTCGACGATGACGGGCGTTCCGCGCTCGAGGACTTCGACGAGGCGCCGTTCGAGTTCCGGCGCCGTCTCGAGATCGACCTCACCCGCGACCGCGACGACCGCGTGATCCGCGTGGCGGAGGTCGGTCCGGATCGTGAAGGCGGGGTGGGCGTCGTTCGTCACGAGAGCGAGCTCCGGCTGCGCAAGCGGTACTCGAGGGTGACGACCGTGCCGCGGCCGTCGGTGTCGACCCGCACGTCGTCGACGAGCCGGCGCATCAACATCAGGCCCCGGCCGCGGTCGGGATCGTCGTGTGGGGCTCGCCAGAGCCCGTGGTCGCGCACGGCGAGGTGAACGAGACCGTCCGTCAGCACCGCTTCGACCTCGACGACCCCCGTCGCCCCTCCGGCGTAGGCGTGTTCGACACTGTTGGCCAGCGCCTCGCCCATGGCGAGCGTGAGGTCGCCTTGGGCCTCGGTCCCGAGCTCGTAATGCGCGACCCAGTCCTGGAAGTCGTGGCGCACGAGCCGCGCGTTCGTCGCGTTCGCGTTGAACCGGCGCCGGAAGCTGTCGCTGTGCGTCTTCACCAGCCGGGCCGCGACGATGGCGACGTCGTCGTGTTGGAGCTGATCGTTCAGGAGCTCTGCGATGAGCTGATCGCACATCGGCCGGATCGGCAGCGCCACCGTGCTCGCGGCGGCCGCGGCGAGCCGGTCGAGGCCGGCGTCGATCGGCTCGCGACGCCGCTCGACGAGGCCGTCGGTGAACAACACCAGTGTGGACCCGGCCGGGAACTCGGCGCGGCCGGAACGCCGGGGCCGGTCCAGCCGCGCCGCGGCGAGTGGGGGGTCCTGGATGTCGTCGAGGTACCGCGTCCGGCCGTCGGGCGCGATCACGAGCGGAGGCATGTGGCCGGCGACCGAGTACACGAGCTGCGCGTTCGCGGGATCGACGATGACGTAGAGGCACGTTGCCGAATGCGCGCCCGGGATCGTGTGGGCGAAGGCGCCGACGGCTTCGAGTGCACCCGCGGGATCGAGCCCCGCGAGCGCCAGTGCCGTGAGCGCGCTGCGGAGTTGCCCCATCGCGGTCGCGGCGTCGAGGCCCCGGCCGACCGCGTCGCCGACGATAAGGCCGATCATGTTGTTCGCGAGGGCGACGATGTCGTACCAGTCGCCGCCCACGGTGAGCTCTTCGAAGGCGGGCTGGTAGCGCGCGCACACCTCCATCCGGTCGTCGTCGAGCTCGGCGTTGCCGAGCATCGCCTCCTGCAACGTCTCCGCGAGCCGGTGCTCGACCTGATAGAGCCGCTCGCGGTCGGCCTGTAGCAGGCGTTCGAGCGTCACGTCGCGCGCGACGCCGACGATGCCGACCCGGCGCCCGTCGGCCGATTCGAGCGCGCTCTTGCTCGTGAGGAAGATGTGGGGCCCGTCGGGCTGGCGCAGGATCTCTTCGCTGCGGGAGGGCTCGCCCGTCTCCAGGACCCGACGGTCCTCGTCGCGGATTGTCGACGCCATGTCGGCGCCGACGAAGTCGTCGACGGGTCGGCCGAGGATCACTGCATCCGCGTCTCCTTCGCTGAGCGAGGCGGCTCGGGCCCGGTTCGCGAGGATGTGGCGGCCGTCGGCGGCCTTGGCGAAGATCGGCTCGGTCGTCGCGTCCAACACGGACCGCAGCAGGATCCCGAGGTCGGCGAGCGCCTCGTCGCGCTCGGCGCCCCGCTTGCCCCACACGCGCCACCAGAGCAACAACCCGATCGCGATCGCGAACCCGACGGCGAGCGCTGCGCTCAGGCCGACGAGCGCGAGCTCGACGTCGTGGCGCAGCTGCTTGCGGCTCGAGGCGACGTCCTGTGTTACCTGCGCTTGCAGTACGTCGTGCTGGTTGCGGAACTCGTCGAAGAGCGCCTTGCCCGTGCCGGACTGGAACAACGAGCGTGCGGACTCGGCGTCGCCACCGCGCACGTCGGCGACGACGACCTCGGCGAAGGTCGTGTGCCACTGTTGAAAGGCGGCCTCCATTCCGGTGATCGCCGGCCGGAGCCCCGGATTGACGTCGGGGCCGTGCAACGTTGCCAACGCGGCTGCGACCTGATCGGTTCCGGTCGAGAACGGAGCGAGGAACGACTCGTCTGCGGTGATCATGAAACCGCGGGCGCCGGTCTCCTCATCGAGCGCTCCGGTCAGCACCCTGTTCGTCGCGGCGGCGATGGGATCGGAGCGCTGCTGTTGACGGTTGAGCGCCTTCACAGTCGTGACCAGCGCGGGAATTGCGACCAGCGAGACGATCAGCAGGACGGCGAAGTAGCCGATGATGAGCACCCGCGGCCCCCGCAGGGCGAACGATCTCGGTCGAGTCTCGCTTGTCGCCGTCGCCACAGGCGTTCCAGGCTAAGTGGCAAGCTCCCCTGCGCGCCGCTTCTGAGCCGGTTCGTCGGTCAGGGACGGTTGCCGGCCTCGAAGTCGCGGACCGACTGGAACCCGAGCTGTGGCCCGGGCGCGGACGCCGCTTCCCCGTCGGGGGTGACGTCGAGGAGGTACAAGACGTGGTCGCCGACGTCGACGCGCTCGCGTACGGTGCCCGCGAACCAGTCGCACCCGTCGAGCACAGGTGTGCCGTCGGGGCCGGAACGCCACGCGCACCGTTCGAACTTCGACACCTCGTCGCCGGTCTCCTCGCCGAAAAGATGCGCGAGCGCTATGTCGCGTGCCCGCAGGAAGTGGACGACCATCGTGTGGGCTCGAGCCGCGACGGGGGCGGTGTGGTTGCGTTT
This sequence comes from uncultured Actinomycetes bacterium, assembly GCA_963761055.1. Taxonomy (GTDB): domain Bacteria; phylum Actinomycetota; class Acidimicrobiia; order IMCC26256; family PALSA-610; genus PALSA-610. Next base: position 428,701 of record CAVXFO010000006.1, read on the forward strand.
GGAGACGAATACCGAGTACCGCAACGGATCGATGCTGCACTGGGTCGAGAATCCGACGAGGCAACCCGCGCGCTCGCCTCCCGCCGCGACCGTCACGACGACCATCGGGTACTCGATCCCGGAAACGATCGTGTCGAATGCTGCTGACATCTCGCCGGTCGTACCCGGTGGGGCGACGTTCGTACCCAGCGGCGCCTGGATTCAGCTGCACGAACGGGAAGTCCTGCCGCCCAAAGTGGCGGGTCCCTCGCGTGGACCCGAGGGACCGCGGGCGGTTTGGATCGCGTAGCGTCACGGGCTGGGGTCCGGCCACGACACCTGCGCCGGGTGGTCGCGCGCCAGAATCACGCCTGCGATGGAGACCGATGATCCGCACAGAACCGGCAATCCCCCGAGCGATCCCCGTGGAGAAGGGGTGAGCTCGCCTCTGCTGTCCCGGATCGAGCGGGGTCGCCGCTTCGCGGCCCGGGCTCCCGTACCCGAGGGCACGTTCGCTGTCGGCGCCGGACTGGTCGTGGCCGGGCTGGCAACGTACGCGTTCCAGATCCTCGCGTTTCGCAACCTGGACAAGCTCGACTACGGCGCGCTGAACACGCTGTGGGTCGTCGTGTTCGTGCTGGCGCCCGGGATCTTCCTGCCGCTCGAGCAAGAGGTCGGCCGGGCCATGGCCGCCCGGCGAGTACACGGCATCGGCGGCGCCCCGATCGTCCGCCGTGCCGCCACCCTCGGCGGCGCGTTCGCCGGCGTCATAACGGTCGCGGTGGTCGTCGTCGCGTTCACGACATCGCTCGTGTCGCGCCTCTTCGCCGACCATCCCGGGCTCGTGCTGTGTCTTGTCGTCGCGCTGTTCACGTTCGGCATCGAATACCTCGCGGCGGCGCCTTCGCGGGACGGGGAACTTCGGCGCGTACGGCGTGAGCATGGCGGCCGAGGCGCTGCTTCGGCTCGCGCCGTGCATCCCACTCGCGCTGGTCGGCGCCAAGAACCCGGTGTGGTTCGGGCTGTGCCTCGCGATCCCACCGCTCTTCGCGACGGCGATCGCGTTGCGGGGCCGCACCGGACTGATGCAGCCGGGACCACCCGCACCCTACGGCGAGATCTCGGCCAATCTCGGCTACCTGCTGGGCGGCTCGCTGTTCGCGCAGGTGCTCGGGTACGCGCCCTTCATCGGTGCGCAGGCGCTCGCCAAGCCGAACCAGAGGTCGGCGGTCGCCGACTTCATCGTGGGTCTGTTCTTGTCGCGCATCCCGATCGTGTTGTTCCAGGCGGTTCAGGCGGCACTCCTTCCGGGGCTGACGTCGATGGTGAGCGCGGGGCGTGACGACGAGTTCCGGGTCGGCGTGCGCAGGCTGGTGATCGTGGTCGTCGGTATCGGCGTGCTGGGCGTCGCGGCCGGGTGGCTCGTCGGCCCGTGGGCCGGGGGCCTGCTGTTCGGGGCCAAGTTCAACCTCGGTCGCTCCGACGTCGCCCTGCTCGCGACGGGTAGCGGCCTCTTCATCCTCTCGCTGACGATGGCGCAGGCGCTGATCGCGCTCTCGGGCCATGCCTTCACGATGTATGCGTGGTTGGCCGGACTCGTCACGTTCATCCTCACCACCGCGGTCTCGACGCACGAGCTGTTCCTGCGGGTCGAGCTGGGATCGATTGCGGGCGCGCTGGGAAGCCTGATCGTCATGGCGATCTTCTTCGTGCGCCGGCTGCGTCAGGGCGTGGCGGCGGGCGATCTCGCGTCGCTCATCGATCAGCTCGTGTCGGAACCGCTCGAGATCTGAATACCGAGTCGGTGTTCGGCTCGTTCACCGCCGGCTCCCCGCAACGTTCCCGCGTGTCGGCCGCGGGAAAACGATCAGGTTGTTCCCCTGTTCGCGATAGCGCGTCGCTACCGTGCCGTTCGCATGCACGTCGACGATCGCGATCGCGGCGTTGGTTGCGACCGAGACCGGCATGCCCGTGACCGTGCCCGGGAGGACGAGCTCGGGTCGTCCCGGCGCTCGAACGACGACGAGCACGTGATGATCGCGCGCGGGGTCGTCGATCCGCAGCACCGCCGCGCCTGAGATCTCGAGGCGGGTGATCTTCGGAGCGACGCCACTCGTCGGCGTGGGGTACAGGACTGTCGCGGCCCGGACTGCCTTCGCGGTCGCGCTCGTCGACAGCACTGCGTCCGAACCGAGCCGGCCGTGCGTCTGTTCGTACAGCCCCTGGCTGACCGACATCGAAGTGGTCACCGGAGCGTCGAAGGCCATCGCGGAGTCGACCCGCGCCCGTGGGCGCGACCACTCGCCCCCCGATTCCGTCTGCGTGAACGTGCCGCCGCTGGCGGCGTACGGCGTCGCCGGGATCGCGGGCGCGGGCTCGAACTGGCGGCCGCTGACCGGGAGCGCGGGGAGCGGACCGGTCGTACCCGCGGTGCCCCCGCCGTTCCCGTGAATTGGCCACGTGTAGGTCCGGGGCGCCGCCGAGCTCACGGTGTCGGCGACGACCAGGAAGCGCCGGTCGACGAACAAGAACCGCCGTTGCACGGTTGCCGAATCGGCCGTGGCGAGCTCCTGGAAGTCGGTTCCGGTGAGCGTCGCCGGAGGCGTGTACGAAGGTGACCGTCCGTAGCGCGACGTCACCGTCACGGCGGCGATGTCGCGCCGGTTGATCCGGTTGGTCACGTATGCCTCGCCGTCGACGGGCACCGGTGCGGTGCCCGAACTGGTGAAGGCGCTGAGCTGAGGCGACGTCAGCGTCGAAGCGCTGTTCGGGTCGCCCGGCGACTCCGGGTCGGTGGCCGGCCCGACCAGCACCATGTTGTGCGCGCTCGGGTTGGCCAGCACGCCGTGCAGCGTCCACGTGTAGTTCACATAGCCGGGATCGAGCAGCAGTCGTTCGCCGTAGGCGTCGAGCAGGTACGAACCCGGGTCGGCGTGATCGTGCACCGCCGCGAACTGCGTACCGGGTGTGCCCGGAGCGCGGCCGAAGCCGCGTGATCCACCGTGCTCGGCCTGCACGAACGCGACGACCGCGTCCGGGCTCCACGTACTGCGGAACACGAGGTCGCCGCCCTGACCCGCGAGCCGGTTCGGTGACCCCCGGGGCGGCGCGGCGCGTACTCGGTCGTCGAAGGTGACGATCTCGTCGGCCGCGAGGTCGACGTTGCCCGAGCTCTCGTACGGCACCGACGCGCTCGTCGTCGCGGCGCTCGACCAGCGCCAGGAGTACGCGCCTGCGTCCCGCGACGTCGGCGGCAACGCGCCGAAGAAGTACGCGTCGTCGACGTTCGAGTCGTCGAAGGGCGCGACCGTCCCGTCGGGGCGGGTCATATCGAGCTCCCAGCGCCCGATGTCGGTGAACCACTTCGCGGTCCAGATGTCGTGGACGAGGTCGCCGCTGCCAGTGAGCCAGCTCCGGCCGTGGCCGACCGCGTCGAAGGCACGCGTGAAGGGCACGACGTTCTCCGACGCGTAGCGCCAATAGAACGGTCCTTCGCCGTAGGTGCCGTCGCCGGAACCTTCGGTGTACCGGACCACCTGTTGCACGTTGGTCATCGCGAAGTCGAGCCACGTGTTCAGCTGAGTTTCGTCGGTCCCGGGTGCCCCTGCGAGCGCGATCGCGGCCGTGCCGATCGATGCCGCGCCCTTGGCCAGGTGGTTGTTCGTGAGGAACGCCAGGAACGGCTGGTACTGCATGTAGAACTGCGCGGTCCAGGCCACGAGATTGTGGACGATGACCGACTCGTCGGCACCGAAGGGATAGTCGGCGCCGGCGAGCGTGTCGTATGCGGTCGCCATCTGGATGAGCTCGTTGGACGTGTTGATGTCGCGATCGACAGCGACGAAGATCCGGCTCGTCATGCACGTGTCGACGAGGTAGTCACGGGCGAGATCCCCGGTGGCGTTGCGCTGCGCGGCCGTGGGTACGACGGATTGGGCTGTCGTGCTATCCCAGATGCGGTTCACCGCGTACATGAACGCCAGGTCCTTGGCGGCCCGGGCCTTGGCTTCTTCTCGCGCGATGTTCACGCTGAGCTTGCAGTCGGCCTGATCCGCCGCCGACGGCGGTGGCGCCGCGGCGATCTGGCCGTCCATGCGTTGCAGCAGCATCGAGTACGGCGCGCGCGCGAGCCGCCCGTCGACCACCGCGGCGTCGCCGCCACGCAACAAGATCCGGGGCCGGGTGAGATCGAGGTCGGAGATCCGGTCGACGGCACCGGGGCGGCGAGCCCGCGGCGCCGCGCCACCCGGCGGCGAGGACGCCAGCAGCGCGGCGGTGGCGATCGCCCCCACGACGCCCGCCGCGAAAACCCGCGTCGGCCGGCGACGACTTGGCCGATGCCCGAGCGATCCGTGCCGGTTCCGTCTCCCCATCGGGCGAGCTTCGCGTAGACCGGAGACCGACGGCCACACCGTTCGGAGCGGGCCCGGCCGCGGGACGCTCGCCGAGCGCTCGGCTACTTGCGGTCGGCGGGTCCGGGCGCGAGCGTGTCCGGAGATCAACGACCGGGAGGCACCATGAGCGACAAGCCGAGCTACCTCGGACTACTCAACGCAGTAGCGCTCGCGGAGGCGGAAGCCCACGAGTACCTCTGTGCCTGGATCGACGTGACGCCCAGCGACGACGTCCGCGCCGTGCTCCGCAAGGTCGCCGCCCGCGAGGGTGAACACGCGTCGAGCTTCGCCCGTCGGATCGACGAGCTCGGTTACCAGCTGCGCATCAAGGACGATGGCGGCCGGCGCGCTCACGGCGCGAGATCGTCACCTCCGACTGCTCCGACCTCGAGAAGTTCGAGGCGCTCGGGCTCCACCGGCTCGACAACGGCGACCAACCCGACGTCTTCGACGATTTCTTCGCGGACCATTCGATCGACATCGCGACGGGCGGGCTACTCGGTCGCTACATCGCGGAGGAGCGCGACACCGCGCGGTCCTCCGGCAGTGCTACGAGCAACTGCAGGCAACGGCGGGCGCTCGTGTGCCGGGCGTCTCCGACGATCGCCTGGCGTCGCTCGAGAGCAAGGTCGACGCGTTGTGCGACACCGTCGGCGAGTTGTGTGAGGCGCTCACCGCGTCGGCGACCGGATCGAACGGATCCCGGACCAAAGCGCGCTCGAAGTAGCGCTCCGAACTCACGCCGGTTCGGAGGTGTGGGTCGGGTCGAACCGGATGGGAGCGCCGAACGCGGCGCGACGCGTGGCTCGGCGGAGCGCGGCCAGGACGGGCGTGCCCGCGATGAGCACGAGGAGCACGTTGCCGGCGGCACGGGGGATGTCGAAGCCGAGCGCGCTGGCGAGATGGAACGCCCAGAACCTGCGTAGGTTCTCGGTCAATGCCGCGCCTGCGACGAAATGGAGCTGGGTGCCCGACGTCCCGTACGGCCAGAACCACATGTCCATGACGAGGCCGTACACGAGTCCGGCGACCCCGCCGTAGGTCGCGAGCAGCGCGAGCTCCGAGCGGCCCTCGGCCCGCGGCAGGCAACCGGCGAAGAAGCCCACCCACGCCGTGCACAGCATCTCGAACGGGAGCCACGGACCGACGCCGCCGGTGAACAGCGCGGACGCGAACATCGTCAATGCGCCCTGGACGAACCCGAAGCCCCGACCGAACACACGCCCGCCGGGGATCAACAAGAAGAAGACGCCGGTGAAGCCGGTGACACCGGTGCTCGGCGCGGCGTAGTGCGGCGCCGCACGCGACGAGCACGCCGAGCATGGCGACGGCTTTGGCGTCGAGCGCGCCGTCGGCGAGCTCGGACAAGAGGATGCCGACGAGCAACGGGACGAGCGCGAGGAAGATCCACGGCGCGTCGCCCACATGGGCGCCGTTCTCGGTGCCGTGCGGCTGCGCGAACAACGGCCACGTGAACGCCGCGATGCCGGCCGCCGACGTCGCCGCGAGCAACGAGCTCGACCGCCAGTGGAAGCGAACCTGCGACGTGGTGACGGCGGTGTCGGCGAGGGCGGTCATGGTGAAGTTCGGGTCACGACGCGAGCGCGGCCGTGACCTCGGCGACCGTCAGCCATTCGGCGGGGGCGAGGATCTTGGCGACCTGGGGTGCGAAGACCGGCGAGTGGCACACGACCTCGCGTGCCGGACCGTCCGACACGATCTCGCCGTCGGCGATGACGATGGCGCGGCCGGCAGTCTCGGCGACGAGCTCGACGTCGTGGGTGGCGAGGACGACCGCGTGTCCGCCGGCCGCGAGCTCGCGGAGGATCGCCGACAGGCGCGCCTTGGCCGCGTAGTCGAGGCCGCGCGTCGGTTCGTCGAGCAGGATCAACGGAGGCGCGGGCGCGAGCACGACGGCCAGCGCGAGCGCGAGGCGTTGTCCCTCCGAGCAGTCGCGCGGATGGCGAGTGGGATCGAGCCCGGGCTCGATGCGGTCGAGCGTGGTGCGGGTCGTGCCCGGGCGGAGACGGTGCTCGCGGTCGGCGACGCTGCATTCCGCGGCGATGGTGCGCTCGTACAGGAGCGCGCCGGGGTCGGGCGGGACGAGGCCGACCTTGCGCACGAGGGCAGAGGCGCCGAGCGCGTGCGGCGCGTCGCCGTCGACCCTGACGTCGCCCGAAGTCGGGCGCATCAGGCCCGAGAGGAGCCGCAGGAGCGTCGACTTGCCCGCGCCGTTGCGACCCATGATCGCAACGATCTCGCCCCGCGCGACGGAAAGGTCGACGTCGTGCAACACATCCGACGTCCGGTAGCGCGCGGCGACTCCGGTGAGTCGCGCGACCCGTTCACCGAGCGAGGGCGCGACTCGGGCGGGTGGGATCGTCGAATCCAGACGCTCGCGCAACGGTTGGGCGGCGCGGCGCGCGTCGCGAACCGAGAGCGGGAGGGGCGACCAGCCCGCGAACCGGGCGAGCGTCACGACCGGCGGCGCCACCGGGGCGTCGGCCATCACATCGACGGGGGCTCCGACCCGGACCCGCCGGTCGACGCCGACGACGCCAATGCGGGTTGCGTACTGCACGACGCGCTCGAGGCGGTGCTCGGCGAGGAGCACCGTGAGGCCGAGGTCGTCGACGAGACGCGTGAGGATGGCGAGCACGTCCTCGGCCGCGCCCGGATCGAGCGCGGAGGTGGGCTCGTCGAGCACCAGGACGCGGGCGACGCGGTCAGCACGGAGCCGATCGCGACCCGTTGCGCCTCGCCCGAGGAGAGCGTGCCCAGCGCCCGGCGCCGCAGCGGCGCGATGCCGAGCAGGTCGAGGACGTCCTCGACGCGCCGGCGCATGACGTCGGGTGCGATGCCGAGGTTCTCCATCGCGTACGCGAGCTCGTCCTCCACGCTGTCGGTGACGAAGCTGGCGGCCGGGTTCTGCCCGACGACCCCGACGCGATCGGCGAGCTCGCGCGGAGGTGCCACGGTGGAGCGGCCGTCGACGCTCACCTGCCCGAGGAGCGTCCCCCCCGTGAAGTGGGGGACGAGGCCGTTGACCGCCCGGAGCAGTGTCGACTTGCCCGCGCCCGTCTCGCCGACGACGAGGAAGAACTCGCCTTCGTCGACGGAGAAGTCGACGTCGACAAGTGCGGGCGCGGTCGCTCCCGGATACGTGAACGTGACGTGTTCGAAGGAGATCATGTGATCGCGACCGCGACGGTTTCGACGGGGAGAGGCGGTGACGCGAAGGCCGGGAGCGCGGCCGCGAGGATGCCGACGGCGGGAAGGAGCGGCAACGTCGGCGCCTCCAACGGACTGTACGCGGGGTGCAGGCCGTTGACGCCGAGGTGGCCGGCGATGACCAGCGCGACGACCGCCGCCACGCCGGCCGCGACCGTCAGCCATTCGGGTGTCCGCCAGAGGTCGGGGCGATAGCACGAACGAACGGCGCCCGACTTCGACATGCGGAGGCTCGCGACGAGGAGCACCGCGCCGATGCCGAGCATCGGGATCCCGAGGACGAACGGCGATCCGCTGTCGAGCACACCGAAGACTCCGACGACGATCGCGAGGGCGCCGAGCATCGTCGCAGTCTGCCCGGCCCGCAGGTGGCGAGGGGAGACATCGCCGTGGCGGCCGTAACCGCGGCTGTCCATCGACGCGGCCAGGTCGAGCGAACGCTCGAGCGCGCCCTCGAGCACCGGGACCGCCAGTCCGCGCAGGCCGCGGATCCCGCGGTGCGGGCGGCCGCGTAGGCGGCGCGCGTCGCGGATGCCGGCCGCGGCCACCACGGTCTGGGGCGCGAAGGTCAGCGCGACCGTCACGACGACGCCGAGCTCGTAGAGCACCGACGGGAGCGCGCGCAGTAGCCGGTACGGGCTCGCGAGGCTGTTGGCCGCGCCCACGCACGCGATCAGGGTCGCGAGTTGGAGACCCTGGTCGAACGCGGTCGCGAGCGCCTCGGTACTGACCGCCCCGCCCAGGGTGACGCCCGCCGCCCACGACGGCAGCGCCACGTGGGGAAGCGTGAACAACACGTGGCCCGGGAGCCGTTCGCCGAAGAGGATCTGCAGCAAGAGGCGGACGATGATGATGGCGATCCCGAAGCGCACGAACGATCCGAAGGTGCGGCCCCACGGCGCCGCGGGACGGCGCGCGGCGACGACGAGCCAGGCCACCGCGACGAGCAGCGCGAGGAGGAGCGGGTCGGTGGTGCGCAGCGCGGCGGTCGCGAGCGCGAGCGCCCAGATCCACCACGCGAGCGGGTGCAGTGCGCGCGGTCTCACGAAGGTGCCCGGCTCCGACGCTTCGCCGCGACCGCGCCCGCGCCGCCGAGTCCGAGCACGATGATCACTCCGACGATCGCGCCGACCGGCAAGCCTCCCGACGAATGCGGGCCGGGCGGGGCGGCGATGCCGCGCGGGACGAGCTCGACACTCGTCGCCGTCGGGTTGGCGACGGCGGTCGGCGATCGTGCGTGACTGGTCGTCGCGGTCTTGGCGGTGGTCTTCGTCGAGCCCGTTGCCGTCGACGGCGGCGTGGTCGACGGGGACGGGCGCGCGCTCGACGCGAGGGTGGTCACGCCGGTCGGATGGGTTACCGCGCCTGGTTTCGTGCCGGTGTCCGCGGCAGTGACGGGCGTCGACGCGTGCGCGGTCGTGACCGTGTTCGGGGGCGTTGTCGCGGGCGGGTGCGCGGTGGTCGGTGGCGGCGGGGGAACACAGATCGCGGTGGCGGTGGTGGGGCCGCGTGGCGCAGGATCAGTCGGCCGTCCGGAACCTTCGGGTTGCCAGCGCCAACCTTCGACGACCTTCGTGTCGGCGCGCGTCGACGCGGGACCGATGTTCGAGTACGACCAGCTCCCTCCACTCCCGTGCCAGTACGACCAGTACGTGTAATGGCCGTTCTGCACGACTCCGCAGCCGGTGGCCGGTACGCCGTCAATGGCGCACAACAGTCCGGACGCCGCGTAGCGAGGTTGGGGTGTCCCCAGCATCGAAGCGCGCGCCGCGAGGATCGTCGCGCCGTTGCTGGTCGATCCCGCCGGGATGCACAGCGCGCTGACCGTGCTCCCGGTGCCCAGGTCGACGATGATCGCGACGTGCGTCGTGCCCGCGGCGCAGGCGCGCCCGAAGGCGCGCCCGCCGAGCGGCGACACGAGCGCCGACGCGATCAGTGCGGTCAGCGCGACCGCCCGTCCGATGCGCGTCACGCACGTCGCCGGCGCGCGCCGCCGACGAGGAGCGCGCCGATTCCGAGCAGGCACGCGGCCCCGATCGCGATCGGACCCGACGACGAGGACCCCGTACGGGGCAGCTCGGCCGCTGCGGCGACTGTTGCCGACGTCGTCGAGCTGCTCGCCACCGTCGTCACCGTCGAACCGCTTGCCGCAACGGTGGTCGACGTGGTCGACGTGGTCGACGTCGCGGCGGTCGGGCACACGTTCGGCACACCGTCCGTGATCGTCCCGGGCGTGATCGGCAGGGAAACCCCGGCCAGCGCGGGAACGACCTGCACCGTCGCCATCATGTTTGCTGTGAGGACGCCTTTGACGGGCTGATATCCAAAGGCGCCTTGGTCGGTCGGCGTGCCGGAGCAACCGATCTGGAAGGTCAGCAACGCTGAGACCCCCTGCGTGTCGATCGGGCCGCCTGCGGCGTGCAGTGCTTCGACGACGAGGCCCGTCGACTGCGAGTCCATCGCCGGCGTGCTCGACGAGAGGAATCCCCATCCGCCCGCGGCGGTACGGATCGACTTCATCTCCGTTACCGCCTTGGCTACCGCAGTGGTCTCGCCTTGAGCGGCGAGGCCGTCGACCGCGAGCGCGGTCGAGTTCGTGTCGGCGCCGACGAAACTCGCCGGATCCACCGCCGGACACGGAACGATCGGATTCGAGAAGTCGCGGAATGCGAGGAACGCGCCGTCGGCGCACTGTTGGCCCTCGAGAAATATGACGCCGGCCGGGTTCGCGACTCCCACCGCGTGCAACGCGAGAAGGGCGAGTCCTTCGTCGAATACGCCGTTGAACGTCGCGTTGATGGGAAGACCAAACAGTCCGTCGGATTGTTGAGTGGCGAGCAGTCGCGTCACCAGGTTGGCGTGGGCCGACCCGAACGATGTCGGATCGGCGCCGCCGGCAACGGCGGCGAGGATCAGGTACGCGATCGCGCCGGGATCATCGAAGCCCTGTGCGGTGACGAAGGCGTCGACGTGCGCGCCGAGGTAGGCGACGAGAGCGGTCACCTTCGTCTTGCCCACTCCGGCCGCGACGAGCGCGGTGACGGCCTGCGCGGAGGCGGAGAGGTCGGCGGTTGCCGCGCCGGCTTTGGTCGGGATGAAACCGGAGGCGTTCACTTGATTCGCGAGCCACGCGGCGGCGGCCTTCGCATCGGTAATGGGATCGCTACTGGGCGGTGCTGCCGACGCGGGAGCCGCGAGGGCGAACACGAGACCGGCAGCGAGCAGGAACGTGGCGACCCTTTTCATCGGGTGTCCTTCCACTCGTGCCGTAGCAACAGGAATGGAAAGCCCGACCGGGATCGAGCGCTCACACCCGCAAACCACGACGGTGTCTACTGAGCTGCTCTGGTCGGGTATCCCGGCTTGCAGAGGGACGGCGTCCGTCGGTGGCTCCGAGGGAAGTCGCTCTGCCTACGGTTGCGGGTCAGCGCCGGAATTCGACCGGACTTCCCCCGCTTCGAGCCCGGCCATGGGAGCACACGTTCACCCCGCGCGTCAAACCGCACCCCACCCCGTCTCTCCGAACCGGCGTTACGGTGAGGTGATGCGGATTCTCACCGACGACCGGCTCCCGGCGGCCGAGGCGATTGCCGCGCACGTGGCGGTCGCGGCCGATCGGCCGCACGATCGGGCGCTCGTGCGTCTCAACATGATCGCCTCGGCCGACGGAGCCTCGGAGGTCTCCGGCCGGTCCGGCGCCCTCGGCAATCACGACGACAGTCTCGTATTCGGCGCGCTGCGGGCGACGGCCGACGCGGTGGTGGTCGGGATCGCAACCGCGACGACCGAGCAGTACCACGCACCCAGGGGAAGTGAGGCGCAGATCTACGTCGTTGCGAAGGAGCCGGACGTCTCCGGCGACCCCGGGCTCTTCGCGTCGGGCCGGGCCACCTTGGTGCTGCCCGAAGACGCGGGGCCGGCACCGGAAGGCGTCACCACCCTGCGGGTGGGTACGGGCGGACGGGTCGATCTGGCGCGACTGGTCGCGCAGCTGACCGGCCAGGTCGTGATGTTCGAGGGCGGCCCGTCGCTCGCAGGTGCGATGGCGGCGCGTGGTCTCGTCGACGAGTTCTTCCTGAGCGTCGCGCCCCGAGTCATCAGCGGCGGCTCCGCACGCGTCGTGCACGGTCCCGACGCGGACACGACGCCCTGGGAACTGGTGCACGTGCTCGTCGACGACGACGGGTTCGTCTTCCTGCGCTACCGGCGCTCGCCGAGCGCGAAGTAGCTGCCTACTCGTGCTCGCGCACGATCGTCGCGGGTAGGCGCCGCGCGCCCAGTGCTGTCGCGACGGCGACGGACGCGCAGATGACGAACGCGATCGTCAGCGCGCGCCCGCGCTGCCAGTCGAGCGCGTCGCCCGCGCCGACGATTGCGCCCGCGATGCCAGTCCCCAGCGCGACGCCGAGCGTGTCGGAGAGTTGCATCGCGGCGGTCGCGGCGCCCTCGCCGCCCGCCGGCGCCTCGGCCAGGACGGCGAGCGCGATCGGCGAATACGACATGCCCATGCCGAGCCCGGCGATGCCCCACGCGAGCACCGCGGTCAAGGTGGGCACGACGCTCTCCGCCACCGCGATCATCAGGCCGGTTCCGCACACGATCATCAAGAGCCCGACGCGTACGAACGGTTGTGGACCGAGTTCGCGCACGCGGTGTTGCTGGATCCACGACCCGGTCGTCCACGTGAGGGTCGCGGCAGTAAGCGCGATCCCGCCCAGTAGGAGGCTTCCGTGGCGTGCGTCCGTGACCGTGAACGAGACGTAGGCGTCGACGCCGAAGAACGCGAAGGTCGAAAGCCCGCGCAGCGCCACCGCGGCGGGCAGGCCCGAAGCGAGGCGCAACGTGCCGCTCGGGACCAGGCGCACGAACGAGCGCACGCCGATGACAAGGCCCGTCACGACGAGCACGGGCGCCGCGATCACCGACCGAGACGACCCCGCGGCGAGAACGAGTCCGGCGCCCACGACGAGCGCGAGCGAGCCCAGCCGGCGATCGGTCGGTTCGTCGCCGCCCGGCGGCCCGAGCGCCTGCAACGCGCGCGCGTCGTCATCACCGCGGCCAACCCGACCAGCGGCAACAAGCCGAGAAAGACCCACCGCCATCCGAACGCCGACGCGATCGCGCCGCTCAGGGCCGGACCGACGACACCGGGCAGGACCCAGGCAGTCGACAACACGGCGAACATCCTCGGCTGGATCTCGCTCGGGTACGCGCGGCCGATCGCGACATAGGCGACGGCGGGGATCGCGCCCGCGCCGATCCCTTGGAAGCCGCGGCGATGACCAACGTGAGCATGTTCGGCGCGAGGCCACCGGCGAGCAGTCCGCCCGCGAACAGCACGAGGCCGCCGACGAACGGGCGGGCCGGCCCGACCCGATCGGTGTCGTAGCCCGCCGACACGACTCCGAAGAGGCTGCCGAGGAAGAACGCGCTGAACACCCAGCCGATCAGCCCGATGCCGTGCAGGTCGTCGTTGACGACATTGAGGATCGTCGCGATCCGCGAGGGCTTCGAACCCGACGAGCGTCACCGTGAAGACCAGCCCGGTCGTGAGCGCGCGCCGACCCGGCGCCCACACACCGTCGGAGTTCGTCACGGGAACCGACACGCCCCCATCGTGGCATGGGGTCGGACGGACGGGAGGGTTCGGCCGTCGCCGCTATCCGGTCACCGCGATGGTGAACGGCTGCAGCGCGCGTGAGGCGAAGACCGCGGCGAGACCCGTGGGGAGGTTCGGTTCCTTGAAGTAGCGGTAGCGGGCCGACACGAAGGTCTTGGCCACTCCGCCCGGACAAGTGCTCGACGTCGGGTCGGTGCACGGGATCCCGGCCGGGCCGGTGATCTGGCTGCCGTTCTGCCCCCATGCGGCGGTGTCGCCGGTACAGGGAACAGGTGACGCCGGTTTCTGGTCGAGGTAGTACGTCGATGCGCTGAGCCCGGTGATGTCGGTCGTGAGGTTGCGCGCCGTCACGATCGAACCGACCGGACCCGAGATCATCTGCCACGGCGCGGCGTGGCCGGCGACGATCGCGTCGGGAACGCCGTCGACCGGCACGTTGGTGTTCTGGTCGTCGGAGTACTTCATGCCGGCAACTGCGGTGTTCATGTCGTCGAAGCTCATGATCGAACCAATGGTGTGGACGCGCAGGTCGGTGATCGAGTCCTCGCGCTGCGGATAGAAGATGTCGGTCTCGGCCGTCCACTTCCCGCTGTTCGCGCCCATGTACGAGCGGATCGCGCGCACCGGGCCGCTGATGTTCACGATGAACGCGCCTTCGCCCGAGTCGGCGCCGTCGAAGGTGTCCTCGCTGCGCCCGCACACGCCGGGCGCGAACTGCGCGCGGCTGCGTTCGAGCATGCTCGGGTTCGCCGGTGTCGCGCCCGTCACCGTCGCGCCGTTGTTCAACCAACGGTCGCCGTAGTTCACCGTGTACGAGCCGGTCGTGATGGTCGAGTGCTCGGGGTTGAAGCCCCAACTGTTGTTCGGCGTTACAGAACCGTTCCCCATCTTGTAGGTCGCCTCGTAGTCGCCCGAGTCGAGCGCGAAGTTGTAGTGAACGCCCGTGGTACCGGCACTGCCGCCGCTGAGGGCAGGGTTGTTGCTCTCGAAGAGGTAGACGTAACCGACGTTGGCGGTGTTCAAGGGGTCGGTCGCTTCGACCTCCTCGCGGATCCCACCGACCGTGTCGGCCGGCGCGGTGGTCGCGGCGGGGACCTGCTGGCCGGTGTCGCTCGAGAGGAAACTCACCTCGTCGTTCGCGTCGAAGCGCGGATTCGAGTCGGCCCCGGTGTAGGTGGCCCAGGAGGTGTAACCCACCGCCGGGGTACTCGGCGTGGTGTATGCGAGCACGAGATAGTCGTTGTCGTTCACCTGGGGCCAGTTCGCGGTGGGGAGGTGCTCGATCCGGCCGGGGCTCACCATGTCGCGCTCGTCGACCTGGACCGGGATCTGCTGCCAGGCGCTGCCGTCCCAGGAGTACGCGACGATGCTCGGGACGGTCGCGCCCAGGAGCTTGGGGAGCGACGACCCGACGAGCACGATCGGGTCCTCGGGACGTGCGAGCGACGCGCCGAAGCGGGTACATCCCGCCAGCGCGAGCAGGCCCGGCACCAGTGCCACGACCGAGATTGTCCGCCAGCGCTGCGTGAACCGCATCGTCCGTCCCTCGAATCATCGTGATTACTGTCTGCGTTTGTACGGTGGCACCGGTCGTCCGTCAAGCTTCCGACCGGAGTCCTTGCGCGCAACTGGTAGAGACTTCGCGGAGACCTAACAATCCACGGCGACACTGGAGTCGATGTCAGTGTCCGTGGCGCCGATTTCCGAACGCGAACGAGTTGCGCACGTCTTGCGCCGCCTCTCGATGGGGGTGCAGCCGGAGTTGGCCTCGTCGATCGGGTCGGCCGGCGCCGCGATCTCACGGGCCCTCGACCTCTCCGGAGCGGCCGCCGTCGCTCCCGCGCTACCGAATTCCGCGTCCGGCGAGATGCCGAAGACGCGCGCCGAGGTGGTCCGGCTCAGCGACGCGATCACGTGGTGGTTCGCCCGGATGGCGTCGCCCGATCAGATGATCACCGAGCGACTCGTCTGGTTCTGGACCGACCACTTCGCGATCAGCATGCGGAAGGTGCGCTCGGCCGATCTCGTCTGGCAGTACCACACTGCGATCCGCGAGCACGCCACGGGGTCCTTCTCCGATCTGCTGCGAGCGGTCGCCAAGAGCGGGGCGATGCTCGTCTACCTCGACGGCATCAAGAACTCCGCCAAGCAGAGCAACGAGAACTTCGCCCGCGAAGTGATGGAACTGCACACGCTCGGCCGCGATCAGTACACCCAGGACGACGTTGTCGCCGCGTCCCGCTCGTTCAGCGGTTGGTTGGTCAAGCTTCCGTACCTTGCGAGAACCGAGCGGGCGGCGCCGGCCGCGACGCCCGAGTTCGGTTCGTATCTCTTCGCCCCCCGCCACGATGCCGAGTTCAAGACGTTGCTCGGAACGCGTGGCCGCTTCGATCTCGACGGCGCCCTCGACGTGATCCTCGGCCGTCCCGCGACCGCGCGGTTCATCGCCTCGAAGTTGTACGCCGCGCTCGTCGGGCTTCCCGCCGACACGGCGACCGTCGATCGACTCGCGGCGGGCTTTCGCGCCGGTTGGTCGATCATGACGCTGGTACACGCGATCGTCGAGACCGCGGCGTTCGTCTCCGATGCGGCGGTGCGGACCATCGTGCGCTCGCCGCTCGAGAAGCTGGTCGGCCTGGCCCAGGCGACGGGCACCAAGAGCATCAAGGTGAGGCCTGCGCTGGTCGCACTGCACACGCTCGGATACGTCCCGTTCTTCGCGCCGAACCCGGCCGGCTATCCCGCCGGCGTCGCGCTGTTCGGTCCGCAGCAGTTGCTGCACACGTTCGACCTCGCGGCCGCGGTCGATCCCGTCGTCGCCGGTCCCGCCACCGACGTCCTCGCCCGCTTCGGTGTGTTCGACGCGTCCGACACGACCCGGGCCGTGATCGCGCGCACGTCGGATCCCAGGCAGCGGACGCTCGTCGCGCTCGGAGCCCCCGAGTTCTGTATCCGATGAGCCCGCGCCGCATCTCTCGCCGCGAGTTCCTCGCCGCCATCGGCGCGACCGGCGTCGTCGCGGCCGCGGGTGGCTACGGGATCACCACGTGGGCCGGGAACGATGCCAAGTCGTTCCCGGCCGTGCGCTCGACCGGCGGCCCGAGCACGACGGGGGCGCGGGCGGAGCCACACCCGCCGCGCACCCTGGTGCTCCTCGAGCTCACGGGTGGGAACGACGCGCTCAACATGGTCTTGCCGAACGACCCCGCGTACCACTCTCTCCGACCCACGCTGGGAGTCACGGATCCGATCGCCCTCGACGCCGGCATCGGGCTCTCGCCGAAGCTGGTAACGCTCGCGCAGGAGTACCGGGCGGGCCGGCTCGCGATCGTGGAGGGCATCGGCGTCCCGATGCCGAACCTGTCGCACTTCGCCTCCCTGCAACGGTGGTGGACCGCCGACCCCGACCTGCACAGCCAGACCGGTTGGGTCGGCCGGTATCTCGACCGGGCGGTCGGCACCGACGACCCGATCGCCGGTGTCGCGATCGGGCCGGGGCCGTCACCCGTGCTGCGGGGCGCAGTGTCGTTCTCGACCGCGATCAGCGACGCGGCCGGGCTACAGCCCGCGCACATCGACGCCGACGTGCGTGACGCGCTGCTGGCGTCGTGGGCCGATCTCGTTCCGTCCCGACCTTCGCCCGGGTTGCTCGGGCAGATGCAGCTCGCGATCAAGCAGAGCCTCGGTGCCCGTGATCGCATCTCCCGCGACCTCGGATCGGCGACGGTACCTACGGGTGCGTCGGCCCCGGGAGACGATCCCGAGAATCCGCTGGCCGACGCGCTCGACCTCGCGGCGCGGCTCGCGGCGGCGAAGGATCATCCACGCGTTATCCATGTGCACGTCGACGGCGACTTCGATACCCACGCCGACGAAGCGGCGCGGCACCCGGCGTTGATGACGCAGCTCGACGCCGCGGTCAAGCGGTTCCTGCAGACGCTCGAGGATCTGCACGCGTCCGACGGGGTCGTGCTCGCGACCAGTTCGGAGTTCGGGCGCCGGGCGCCCGAGAACGGATCGGGGACGGACCATGGTGCGGCCGCCGCACATTTCGTCCTCGGCGTTCCCGTACGCGGAGGCCGTCACGGCGAGCCGCCGTCGCTGACGAAGCTCGATCGCGACGACAACCTCGTGATGACCGTCGACTTCCGCGACTACGACGCCTCGCTGTTGCATTGGCTCGATCCTGCGGCCGACCTCGAAGCGGTACTGGGCAAGCGCGCGTTGCTCCCCGCGCTGTTCGCCTGAGCGACTCACCCGGCTAGCGCACGACCAGGGTGCCGCCCCGCCGGCGGAGGGCGCCGTCGAGGTCGGCGAGCGCGTCCGCGAGGTACTGGAGGCGGTTCGCACTCGGGCGCAGGTGGCGCACCAGCGACTCACTGACGATGAAGAGGGGGACTGTGAATCCGGCGCGACCGGCTGCGGTCATAGCCGGGTGGTCACGGATCCGAATATCCCGGGAGAAGAGCACGACCGCGGCGCTCATCGCCCGACCCTACGGCGGTCGATACGCATTTCCACAACTTTAGTGCTAAAATCGAGCGAGTTGGGGAAGGAAGTGTCGTGGCCCGATACCGAACAAGCGTGCACAGTCCCGCGGAGCCTGATTCCGCGTTCGCCCATCTCAGTCGGTTCGATCGGGCCGCGGAGTGGGACCCGGGTGTCGCGAGCGGCGAGATGCTCACCACCGGGCCGGTGGGCGTCGGGTCGCGCTTTCGCGTCGTCACCCGATTCGCCGGTCGCTCGATGCCGCTCGAGTACGCGGTCGTGGAGTTCGATGCGCCGACCCGCATCGTGTTGCGCGCGGAGACGGCGATGCTGCGTTCCGTCGACACGATCACGCTCAGTCGCGATGACGCCATGACCGGCGATGGTCAGGGCACGCGGGTCGAGTACGACGCCCGCCTCGACGCCAAGGGCGTCCTGCGCATCGCCGATCCGTTGATCGCGCTGGCGTTCCGTCGCATCGGCGACCGGGCCGCGGCCGGCCTCCGCTCGTGGCTCCAGACGGTGGCGACACCGTGAGCGGGGCTGATCTCGCCCGGCGCGCCGCCGACTCCGCGCTCGAGGCGACAGTCGTCGGTGGATTCAGCCGCATCGGCTACGCCGCGCGCCGGCGCTTGTTCCACTGGGACAGCGAGCCGGTGCCCGACCTGTCGGGACGCACCGCGCTCGTCACGGGCGCGACCGGTGGTCTCGGCTTCGCGACCGCGCAGGCGTTGGCCGCACGCGGCGCCGACGTGTGGATCGTCGGTCGCGACGCGGCTCGGACCGACGCCGCCCGCGCCCGCATCGCGTCCGCGACGCCAGGGGCACGATTGACCACCGCGTTGGCCGACCTGGCCCGACTCGACGACGTGCGCGCCCTGGCCGCCCGCCTGACCGACGCCACCGATCACCTCGACGTGCTCGTGCACAACGCGGGCGCGCTCGTGCACGACCTGCATGTCACGACCGACGGCATCGAGGTCACCGCGCAGGTCCACGTGGTTGCGCCCTTCCTCCTCACGCACCTCCTGCTCCCGGTTGTGCGCGCCACCCGCGGCGGGCGCGTCGTGACCGTTTCGTCCGGCGGGATGTACACGCGGGCCCTCGATCTCGCCGCGCTCGAGCATCCGTCCGAACCGTTCAACGGCTCGCGCGCCTACGCCAACGCCAAGCGAGCCCAGGTCGTGCTGAACGGGCTGTGGGCGCGACTCCCGGCCTCCGAAGGCGTCGTCTTCCACGCCATGCACCCGGGCTGGGCCGACACGCCGGGAGTCGAGGCTTCGTTGCCCCGATTCCACACGATCATGGGTCCGCTGCTGCGGACGCCGGACGAGGGCGCCGACACGATCGTGTGGCTCGCGAGTGCGGATTCGCCGTTGGCGAGCAACGGCGAGTTCTGGCTCGACCGGCGAACGCGCCGCACCAGCCCGTTGCCGTGGACGCACACCTCGGCGACCGACGCCGACGCGTTGTGGGACTGGTGCGAGGAACGCTCGGGCAGCGTCGAGCGGATCTCACCATGAGGGTCCGCACGTGAGGATCGCCATCGTCGGAACGGGGATCGCGGGTCTCGTGTCGGCGCACCTGCTGCACGCCGACCACGACATCACGGTGTTCGAGGCCGACACGCGTGTCGGTGGCCACGCCAACACCGTGCACGTCGAGGCCGACGGCGTCGCGCACGATGTCGACACCGGCTTCATCGTCTACAACGACCGCAATTATCCGGGCTTCGTGGCCCTGCTCCGCGAGTTGGGCGTGGCGACCCAACCGAGCGAGATGAGCTTCGGCGTCGCCGATCCCGAGACCGGGTTCGAGTTCCGGGCCAGCAACCTCAATTCGATCTTCGCGCAGCGCCGTAACGCGCTCGATCCGCACGTGCTGCGCCTGCTCGTCGATATCGTCCGCTTCAATCGTGCCGCCGCGCAGGCTCGTGCGCGCCGAGCCCCGTTGGTCGGGTGCCGATCGCCTCCCGGGCCGCGACCCCGACGGCGCCGACGGAGGCGAGTCGGTCGGCGAATTCCTGCGCCGAGGCCGATTCTCCGACGCATTCGTCCGCCGCTTCCTCGTCCCGTTCGGCGCGTCCATCTGGTCGGCCGATCCCGAGACGTTCACGCAGTTCCCGATGCGTTCCTACGCGCGGTTCATGGACAACCACGGCCTGCTCGCCCTGGGCAGACGACCCCAGTGGCGCACGATCGCAGGGGGCTCGCGCCGGTACGTCGACGCGCTGGTGCGCCCCTTCGCCGACCGGATCCGGCTCGAGTCGCCCGTGCACAAGATCGTCGTGAGCGACGGCAGTCGTGCCGGAGAAGGGGATGTCGAGGTGCTCTCCGACCGCGGACCCGAATCGTTCGACCGCGTTGTCGTCGCAACCCACAGCGATCAGGCGCTGCGGATGCTCGGCGCGCCCACTGCCGCGGAGCGTTCGATCCTCGGTGCGATCTCTTATCGTCGCAACGAGGCCACGCTGCACACCGACGCTCGGATGTTGCCCCGCAACCGGCGCGCCCGCCGCGAGCTGGAACTACTCCGTCGAGCCGGGTGGTCGCGGCGCGACGATCACGTACTGGATGAACCGGCTGCAGGCGATCGAGAGCCGCCGGCCCCTGCTCGTCACGCTCAACCGTCGCGACGCGATCGCCGATGCCGAGGTGCTCGCCGACATCGAGTACTTCCATCCGGTGTTCGACCGGGCCGCGCTGTCGGCCCAGCGCCGGCGCCACGAGATCCAAGGTCGGCGCGGCATCTTCTTCGCGGGTGCGTACTGGGGGTACGGGTTCCACGAGGACGGCGTCCAGAGTGGACACGAGGTCGTCCGCGCCATCCGCGGTGAGCGATGAACATCGCCGCGAGTGGGCCCGAGGTGGCGCTCTACCGGGGCACCGTGAGTCACCGTCGGAACGAGTCGCCCACTCGCGAGTTCGAGCCGAAGCTCTCGCTGGCGTTCGTCGACGTCGACGCGCTGCCGGCCTCCCTCGACCGGGTCCCGCTGTGGTCGGCGCGTCGCCCCGCCCCGGTGTGGTTCCGCCGACGCGACTTCTTCGACGGTGGCGTCGGCGCGCTCGGCGAGGCGGTACGTGATCTCGTCGCCGAACGACTGGGCCGGCGTCCGTCGGGTCGGGTGCATCTCCTCGCGCACCTGCGCACCTTCGGGTGGCTGCACAATCCGCTGGCCGTGTACTACTGCCGCGACGAGTGCGACGAGCTCGACTCGATCGTGCTCGAGGTGACGAACACGCCGTGGGGTGAACGGCAGTGGTACGTCTGCGACGCGGCGGGCGGGATCGGGCACGCTTGCTCGGCCAAGGCGATGCACGTCTCACCGTTCCTGCCGATGGACGTCGAGTACCGGATCAGCTGGACCGACCCCGGCACCGACCTCGTGCTGATCATCGAAGTCGTGCGCGGCCGCAACACCTTGTTCGAAGCGCGCCTCGATCTGCGCCGCGAGCCGCTCGACCGGCGGCACACGCTCGAGCGCTTGCTGCGCGACCCGCTACCGACCCACCGGGTCTCGCTCGGCATCTATCTGCAGGCAGTTCGGCTCTTCTTGGCCCGGGTACCCCGGTACCGTCACCCCGCCCCGCGGGCGCGCCGAGCCGAACGAGCACACGTGAGGAACGGCGAACATGTTTGATTCCGGCGCCCGGCGCATCGTGACTTCGGTGCTCGGCCGGCTCACCGGCGGAACTCTCGAGATCGTCGACGCGCACGGATCGACGCGCTACGGCGCCGGTCGGGCACCGGCGGGAGTCCGGCCGATCGATGCGGGTGTCGTCGTGCACGATCCGGCGCTGTACCCCCGGCTGTTGCGCGAGGGCAGCGTCGGTCTGGGGGAGTCGTACGCGGACCAGTGGTGGGACACCGACGACCTCGCCGCGTTCCTGCGGCTCGCGCACCGGAACCTGGCACGGACCCATCCGCGACGCGACCGCGTCCATCGTCTCGCCCGGCCGTTCGTCGACCCGATCGCGCGGTTCCGCCGCACCGACCGCCGGCGCGACCGCGAGAACATCCACGCCCACTACGACGTCGGGAACGACCTCTTCCGGCGCGTGCTCGACGACACGATGATGTACTCCAGCGCGATCTTCGAAACGCCGGACGAGCCGCTCGAAGTCGCGTCGCTGCGCAAGGTCGATCGACTGGCCGCGATGCTGCAGCTGACTCCGGGCGATCACCTCCTCGAGATCGGGACGGGTTGGGGTGGGTTCGCCGTGCACGTGGCCGCTCGTTACGGCTGCCGGGTGACGACGACCACCATCTCCGACCGTCAGTACGAGTACGCGCGCGCCCGGGTACACGAGGCGGGCCTCGACCATCTGGTCACGGTCCGCAACGACGACTACCGCGACCTGCGCGGTACCTTCGACAAGGTGGTCGCGATCGAGATGATCGAAGCTGTCGACTGGCGGGACTACGACGCGTTCTTCGCCAAGGTGCGCAGCCTGTTGTCGGAGTCGGGCCTGTGCGTGATGCAGGCGATCGTCGTGCCCGAGGCGAGCTTCGACCGGACCAAACATCACACCGACTTCATCAAGGCCGCGATCTTCCCCGGAGGTGGGCTGCCGTCGGTGGCGGCGCTCACCGCCGCTGCGAACATCGGCGGCGGATTCGCGCTCGCCGGATTCGACGACTTCGGCCTGCACTACGCGGAAACCCTTCGCCGCTGGCGCGCGAATCTCGTGGAACGGCGGGCGGAGCTGCTGGCCCTGGGGTTCGACCGCCGGTTCACGCGCCTCTGGGAGTTCTACTTCGCCTACTGCGAGGCGGGATTCGACGAGCGCTACATCAGTGTGGGCCAGGTCGCCTACGCGGCACCGGGCCGGCCATCCCGACCGCGGCCGCTCGCGCCGCCACGTACGCGGTGCCTCTCGCCGGTATGACGCGTCGTCGCCCATCGCAATACCGTCGCCCATGAGCGCGGCGCGTCGGAGTCGGTCCGGCGACGTGTCGTTGCAGGATGCCGCCGACATCCTCGGCGTGCACTACATGACCGCGTACCGCTACGTCCGCACCGGTCGCCTTCCCGCGCAGTTGGTCGACGATCGCTGGCGGGTGCGACGAGCCGACCTCGACCGGCTCGAGCCCCCGCGGGCGCCGGGGCGGGTGCGCGCAGGTTCCGTGCCCGACCGTGCCCGCGATGTCGGTCGGCTGAGCGACCGGCTGGTGCTCGGCGACGAGACCGAGGCGTGGCGAATCGCGCAGCAACTGCTCGCGTCGTCGTGCACGCCCGAGCACCTCTATCTCGACGTGCTCGGGCCCGCGCTGCGCCGCATCGGCGACCACTGGGCCGCGGGAACGATCACGGTCGCCGAGGAGCATCGCGCGAGCGCGGTGATGTACCGGCTCGTGGGCCGGCTCGGGCCGTTGTTCGTGCACCGGGGGCGCACCCGCGGTCAGGTCGTCATCGGCGCGCCCGCGGGCGACTATCACGGTCTGGCGACCGCGCTCGTCGCCGACGTCCTCCGGGGCCGCAGGATCGCGGTCGCCGATCTCGGCGCGAACACCCCCGCGGCATCGTTCGCGGAAGCCGCGGCATTGGCTGTCCGACTGGTCGCGACCGGGATCGTGGTGTCGTCGCCGGTCGCCGATCCGGTGCTCGCGGAGACGGTCGCGGCGGTGAAGTCGGCGACGGATGCTCCCGTGTTGCTCGGCGGTCTCCGGATCCGCAGTGATGCGCAGGCGCGCCGGCTCGGCGCGGACGCGCGCACGAACACGGCGCGCGCGGCAGTCGACTGGTTCGACGCCATGGCCCGCCGCTGACGCGCTCGCGCCGCCACGACGCCGGTGTCTACGTGACGCCGGTGTCTACGTGTCGGTCGGGGAGACGGATCCCGTGCGGACGACGGGCAGGCTCAGGTCGATCGAGTCGAACGCGATACTGCCGCCGAGGCGGGGCTGCGCGTACGCGACCGTGGTCGCGACGAGTTGCAGCGTGACGTGTGCGCCGGCGGGCGCCGCGTAGACGACCGTTTCGAGTGGCACCGAGAGTTGATGGGGTTTGCCGTCGAGCGTTACCTGGACGGGTGTCACCTGGTTGCCGAGCACGATGCCGGTCGCGTCGTCGACCAGCTGCGCGAACACTCGGGTCGGTTTGGTGCCGGCCGGCTCGGTCCCGGTGTACGACAGTTTCAGTTGCGGCGCGCCGAGCACGGTTGCCGCGTGCGCGAAGTCGACCTTCACATCGACCGCGTTCGTGGCCTTCGCCGGAGTGATCGAACTCGCGATCCCGGCGAGCGGGTCGCGGTTCCCGGTGGCCGGATGGGCCGGGCCGGATCCCCCCGTGGCGACTTCGCGCAGGGTCCCCGAACCGGTGGCGGTGACGGGCGCACCCGTCGGCACCGGATAGTCGGCGGCGGTGTGCCGGTTGCCGGTCTGATCGATGTAGGTGAAGCGGGGGCCCGTCTTCACCGAAGTGTCCTTCTTCACGTAGCGGTTCAACCACGACAGCACCGCGTTGTCGCTGGTCTCGACGCCCGGGTTCGTGAGGCACACGCCGTGGCCGCCGCAGAACCAGACCATTGCGGTCGGGACGTTGCGGTCGCGCAGGATCCGGTAGTTCTCGATGCCCTCGTCGAGGGTGAAGAGGTTGTCGACCGTGCCCTGCACGATGAGCGTCGGAACATTGACCTTCTGTACGAGATCGCCGGGACCGCGGCTCGCGAAGAACGCGCGGTCGCCCGCGTCGATGCGGGCGGTCGACGTGCTGGCCGCGTACGCGTGACGGATGTGCGCGTCGACGGACCGCCCCGCGGGTCGCGGCGTTCAGCAGGCCCGACCACCCGTTCTTCGGGGTGTCGGCCTTGAACAGGCTCGTGGTCAGTGAGTGCCACGCAATCGTCGGGGTGATGGCGTCGATCCGGCAGTCGATCGCGGCTGCGATCAACTGGATG
This sequence comes from uncultured Actinomycetes bacterium, assembly GCA_963761055.1. Taxonomy (GTDB): domain Bacteria; phylum Actinomycetota; class Acidimicrobiia; order IMCC26256; family PALSA-610; genus PALSA-610. The sequence goes on from CAVXFO010000006.1 coordinate 453,312, forward strand.
CCACCGCCGTACGAGGCGCCGGCCATCCCTACCCGCGGGTCGCGCGGGCCGTCGAGCTCCACGCCCGGTCGGGTCGAGACCCAGTCGAGCATCGCCTCCACATCGCGGCCCTCGTAGTCGGCGCTGTCGATCTCGACGGTCCCGGTCGACTTGCCGAAGCCGCGCGGATCCCACGTGAGCACGTTGTATCCCGCCGCGTGGAGCGATCCGATCCCGACCCCGCCGAAGAGGTCGCCGCCCGAGACGTTGGTGTCGCCGGCCTCGCCCCAGCCCGGGCCCATGAGCACGGTCGGTGCGGGATGGGCGGCGCCGGCGCCCGGCGCCGGGAACCAGTGCATGCGGATCGCGGTCGTGTCGAAGGAGCTGAGCGTCCAGTCGCTCGCAACCCCGGCGACACGGGTCGCGGTGGGCTTCGTACCGGCTGCGGGCGGGACGCAGGGCGTCGGCACCGTCGTAGGCGCAACCGACGACTGCGACGGAACTGTCGGCGCCGACGACGGCGGGCTCGACGACGACGAACTCGACGACGAACACGCCGCGAGCATCGAAAGGGCCGTGACGGCGGCAACGACGAGTGTGGCCGCGCCGCGTCGCGACCGTCCCCGCCGTTGCAGCAAAGCTCGAGGTCCCAACGTCGTCGTCCCTTCGGATCCTTCGGGTGTTTCGGAATCTACCGCCACGCCGCGGCTCGGGATCTCGAGCAATAGGCGACGGGCCGTCTGGGTAGATTCTCCAATCACGAGCCCAGCCCCCGATACGACGGGCACGACCCGAAGGACGTCCCATGGCCCAGAGCGCCGGACTGCACGAGCCCGAGAACCGGCTCACGACCGACACGATCGACCGCCACCGTGCGCTCGCTTCGATCCAAGAAGAGCTCGAAGCCGTCGACTGGTACGCCCAGCGGGTCGACGCCACCGACGATGCGGAACTGGGGGCGGTGCTCGCGCACAACCGCGACGAGGAGAAGGAGCACGCGGCGATGACGCTCGAGTGGCTGCGCCGTCGCGATCCGATGCTCGACAAGCACCTCCGTACGTACCTCTTCAGCTCCGGTTCCATCCTCGAGCGCGAAGTCGAGGCGGAATCGGGCGACGACGACGGCACCACCACCTCCTCCGATTCGGGTTCCCTCGGAATCGGCAGCCTGAAGGGATCCACCCGATGAATCACCTGCTGCGCTCGTACGCGCCGATCAGCGACGAAGGCTGGGCCGAGCTCGACCGGGAGGTGAACGCGCGCCCTGCTGCCCGGTCTCGCCGCCCGCCGGCTCGTCGACTTCGACGGCCCGCACGGTTGGGAGCACTCGTCGGTCGACCTGGGCCGCGTCGCCGAGATCGGCGCGCCGGCCCAGGGCCTCGAAGCCGGTCAGCGCCGCGTGCTCCCGCTCGCAGAGCTGCGAGCCGGGTTCACCGTCTCCCGTTCCGAGCTCCGCGCGATCTCGACCGCGGCGCCGTCGACCTCGACCTCTCGTCGCTCGACGCCGCGGCCCGGCGCATAGGCGAAGCCGAGAACGTCGCGGTCTTCCACGGGTGGGATGCCGCCGGCATCGGCGGCATTACCGAGGGTGCCGGCACCCCGGCGATCTCGGCGGGGACGTCGTACGCCGACTTCCCGAAGCAGGTCGCCAAAGCGGTGGAGACGTTGAAGTCGGCGGGAGTGAGCGGGCCGTACGGCATCGCGCTCGGTCCCGACGGCTACACGGGAGTCGTGGAGACCACCGAGAGCGGCGGGCTCGTCGTGTTCGACCACCTGCGCGAGATACTCGACGGCCCGATCGTCTGGGCGCCGGGCGTGCAGGGCGCCGTGGTGGTGAGCCTGCGGGGAGGCGACTTCCTCTTCGTGTCGGGCGAGGATCTCTCGGTCGGATACCAGCACCACGACGCCGAGAGCGTGTACCTCTATATCGAAGAGAGCTTCACGTTCCGGGTGGCCACGCCGGAGGCGGCCGTCGTCCTCGACACGTGACGTGACGGGCAGTGCGGTGTAGTGATCAGGGACCGCGGGTCTTCGAGCGACCCTGACGCGGTTGCTGCGGGTGGAGCCTCACTCGCGGTCGTAGTGGCAGACGGCTTCGAGCATGAAGCCGAACGGGTCGTGCCAGAACGTCGCGAAGTACGGCGGCGCATACTGCGGGAACTCCTGCGGCGCGTAGAGCACCTCGTTCCCGGCCCGCGTCACGTGATCGTGCACGGCGTGCACCGCAGCCCGGGTCGGCACCATGAACGCGAGGTGTTGCAGCCCGGTCGCCCGCCTCGAATACGCGCCGTTGTGCTCGGACGGGTAGAAGAACAGGTACGTCCCGCGCTTGCCGTGCGCGGGCATGTACGCGAACTCGTCGGCGGAGTCGATGAACGACTCGAAGTCGACGAGCGGCATCAACGCGTCGTAGTACGCCTTGGCCGCGGTCAGGTCGGGGACGTTGAGCGCGAGGTGGCCGAGCATCAGTGGTGGAACGGCGTCACGTCGGTCTCCGTCTCGACCTTCGGCAGCCGGGCCGGGATGGAGTCGAGGAACTGCACCGACGCGGTGATGTCGTCGAGCAGCATGCGGGTCAGGTCGATGGAGACGCCGTTGCGGAACACGACCCGCATTACCGTCATGTCCTGGATGTCGGCCGGCATCGGATAGGCCGGAACCTGCCAACCACGCTCGCGCAGCTTGGCCGAGAGCTCGTGCAGGTTCCAGTTGCGGTCGCCCGGAGCAGTGGTCCACGTGATCAGCGGCATGTCCGAGCCGTCGGTGAGCACCTCGAATGCGTCCAGCTTGGCCAGCTCCGCGGCGAGGTAGCGCGCCGCGTCCTTGGCCGCCTGCATCACGCGCCGGTAGCCCTCGCGGCCGAGCCGGAGGAAGTTGTAGTACTGCAGCAACACCTGCGCGCCCGGCCGCGAGAAATTCAGCGCGAGCGTCGGCATGTCGCCGCCGAGATAGCTCACGTGGAAGACGAGCTCTTCGGGGACGTATTCCTTCTTCGCCCACACGACCCATCCGAGCCCCGGGTACACGAGACCGAACTTGTGGCCGGACGCGCTGATCGAGTGCACGCGCGGCACGCGAAAGTCCCACTCCAGGCTCGGGTCGAGGAAAGGCGCGATGAAACCGCCCGACGCGCCGTCGATGTGCAGTGGGATGTCGAGCCCGGTGCGCTGATGCAGATCGTCGAGCGCGTCGGCGAGCTCCTTCACCGGTTCGTACACGCCGTTGTAGGTGACGCCGAGGATGGGGACGACGCCGATCGTGTTCTCGTCGACCGCCGCGAGCATGCCGTCGACCGTGAGGTACGGCTGTTCCTTCGTGATCGGGACGTAGCGCTGCTCGACTTCGAAGTAGTTGGCGAACTTCTCCCACACGACCTGCACGGCCGAGCTGAACACGATGTTCGGCGCGTCGGTCGACTTCTTCGCGGCTCGGCGCGCAAGTTGCCAACGCCGCTTGAACGCGAGGCCGGCCAGCATGCACGCCTCCGACGATCCGATCGCCGAGGTGCCCATGGCCTCGTGCGGATCGGGTGCGTTCCACAGATCGGCGAGGATGTGCACGCAACGCTCTTCGATGGCGGCCGTCTGCGGGTACTCGTCCTTGTCGATCATGTTCTTGTCGAACGACTCGAGGTACAGCGCCCGCGCCTCGGGCTCCATCCACGTCGTGACGAAAGTCGCGAGGTTCTGACGCGCGTTGCCGTCGAGGAGCAACTCGTCGTGGATGACCTGGTACGCGGTCTCGGGCAGCATCTCCTCGTCGGAAAGGCGCCACCGGGGGATCGCGTGCTCGCCACGGCGCGCGAAGAGCGGGTTGACGGCGATCTCGTCCGATGCCTTGGCGCCCGTGTGTTTGTGACTCATGCGGGTTCGTGGTTCATTCGGGGTCTTCCTTGTCGACGGTCGGCGCGCCGAACAACGGTTCGCCGGGGCTGCGGATGTCGGCGTTCGGGATGCCGGCCGGATGCTCGTGCCGGACCCGGTCGACGCATTCGAGCGCGATCTCGAGGTGGGCGCGGCGGCTCGCGTCGTAGAAGGCTTTGGCTTGCTCGGCCAGCTTGGGCGATCCGTGCAGCGGCTTGTCGGAGATCGCGAGGAGGGTCGCGCTCGGGATGCGGTAGCGGAACCCGTTGGCGGCGATCGTGGCCGACTCCATGTCGACCGCGACCGGCGCGCGACTGCTCGAAGATCTGCTCCATCGCCTTGATCTCGAGCTCCCAGTTGCGGTTCGCGGTGGTGAGCACGGTCCCGATCCGGAACGGCGCCGCGTGCGAGTCGAGCGCGTCGAGGAGATACGAGTTGAGGCGGTGGTTCGGGATCACCGGGATCGTCGTGGGCAGCGCGTGGTCGAGGATGTGGTCGTCGCGGAGGTAGGAGGTGGCGAGCACGTAGTCGCCGATGTCCTGGTGGTTGCGCAGGCCCGCGCAGTGCCCGATCATCAGCATCGCGTCGGGCCGGAGCACCGCGATGTGGTCGGTGACCGTCTTCGCGTTCGACGGGCCGACGCCGATGTCGACGATGGTCACGCCGTCCTGGTTCGCGGTGCGGTGGTGCCAGGCAGGCATCTGCACGCCCGGGCGGTCCGGCCCTTCGGCGTCGGGGAACCGCAAGCGGAACTCCTCGACATGCATCGCGTAGTTCGTGAACAGCACGTAGCGTTGGAACGACTCGGCGGGTGTGCCGCAGTAGTGCGCGAGGCGTTCCATCGAAAGGGCCATGCGTTCCGGCGCGAACAAGAACAGCTTCTTGGCCCGCATCTCCCACGAGATCTCGTCGAGCGCGCGTAACAGGGCCGGGTCGCCGAGGGATGTGGCCGGCCGCGACGACCGGACCGTCACCGCCGCGCCGAGGGCGAGCAGCGCGCCCAACTCCCGCTCGAGGTACCAGCGGATCGTGCGGGGCCGGGCGAACTCGCCGGTGATCTGCGGGTTGTGGCGCGACCACGGCCGGCACCACCTCGATGACGGGATACCAACCGTCGGCGTCGATGGCCTCGAGCGCGTCGCACAACTCGGTGACCGCGGCCGGGATCAGACCGGGTTCGAGTCCCTTGCCGTCGATGGCGCGCTCGATCATCTACACCTCGCTAGCGTGTCGGTTGTGGCGGAGATCGATATCACCGACCGTATCGACCAGAGCGACCGCGGACGGGATCAGCGTCGAAACCGCCCCCTCCGACCGGGAGATCCTCACGTGGGAGCTCTTCGGGCGGGCGACCCGCGAGCTCGCCACGGAGATCGCCGAGGACGGTTTCCAGCCCGACGTCGTGCTCGCGATCGCGCGCGGCGGCCTCACCGTCGCCGGTGCGCTGGCGTACGCGCTGGCGGTCAAGAACTGCTTTGCGATGAACGTGGAGTTCTACACGAGCGTCGACGAGCGTCTCGACATGCCGGCGGTGCTTCCACCCACGCTCGATGTGGTCGACATCCGCGGGTTGCGCGTGCTCATCGCCGACGACGTCGCCGACACCGGCAAGACGCTCGAGCTCGTGCGCAAGGAGATCGCCGAACACGTGGCCGAGGCGCGCACCGCGGTGCTGTACCACAAGCCCTGGTCGATCATCGTGCCCGAGTACGTGTGGTCCCACACCGACAAGTGGATCAACTTCCCGTGGTCGTGTGACGGACCCGTCGTAGCCGCCGAAAACCGCGACGCCTGAGCGGGCCTCGCGAACATGGCGCGGCCCCGGCCGGTAATCATCGACACCGACGGTGGTGTCGACGACGCGGTCGCGCTGTGGTGGGCGCTGACCGACCCTGATCTCGATGTCGTCGCGATCACGATCGTGTGGGGCAACGTCGACGTGGTGATCGCGGCGGCGAGCGTGTTGCGGGTACTGCACGCGGCGGGGCGCGGCGACGTTCCCGTGGCGCTGGGCGCGCGGGCGCCGCTCCGCCCGCACCCGACCTGCGCCCGGCCACGTTCATCCACGGCGACGACGGGCTCGGCAACGCCGCCGGCCCCGAGGCCCCGCTCTCGGTCGTCGCCGAACCCGCGCTCTCTCTGCTCCCCGGCTCGTGCGCGAGCGTCCGGGGGAGTTGACGATCGTGACTCTCGGGCCGCTCACCAACATCGGCCTCGTCCTGCACGAGCCATCCCGAGTTCGCCCGCGGCATCGCGGAGCTGGTCGTGATGGGCGGGTCGGCCCGGCGGGGCGGGAACGCGTTGCCCGACGGCGAGGCGAACATCGCACACGACCCGATCGCGGCGCAGCGAACGGTGATGGCGCCGTGGGTCGGGCCGCCGCTGCTCGTCGGTCTCGACGTGACGCTCGCGGCGACCTATGCGGCCGGCCGAGTTCGACCTGCTGGCCGAGCACCGCAGCGCGGCCGCGGCCGCATTCCTCGACGCGCCGCTGCGCTTCTACCGCGAGTTCGGCTCGACCTTCACGCAGCCCGACACGCCGTGCCACGATCTGCTCGCCGTGCTCGCCATCCCGCAGCCGGAGATCATCACGGACGCGCCCGAGTTGCCGCTGGCCGTCGACTGCGCCGGCGGCGCGGCGTGGGGCGCGACCGTGGTCGACTTCCGGGCTCCGTACTTCGCCGCGCTCGAGGGATCGACCCAGTCGTCGGCCGAGGGGTTCGCGCCCTGGCGCATCGCGCTCGACGTGGATGTCGACCGCTTCCGCAGCTGCGTCCGCACCCTCTTCGGCTCGCCGACCACCCCGCCTGATTCCCCCTGTCGAGGAATCCTTCGAGGAATCCTCGCAACGGAGGCAGGCGCACGCGTGGCCGCCCAATCCGGGGAATCCTTCGAGGAATCCTCAATACGGATATGGGCAAGGTGGTGCCGGGCCGGTCGGTCAGGGTTCGCGGCCGGTGATGCGCCGGTACGCGACCGGGTCGGTCGCCCCCTCGGTGCACAGCACGAGCACCCGCTCGCCCGGCGAGGTCGACGTGCCGTCGGCGACGACCGCCCGCAAGCCCCCGAGCGCGGCCGCGCCGCGTCTCGCCCGCGACGATCCCGATCTCCGCGAGCGACCGCATCGCCGATCCTCGGCCGCGGCGTCGTCGATCGCCACGAACACGTCGGCACCGGCCGAGACCATCGGCCACGCGAGGATCGACACCATCCCGCAGTTCAGCCCGGCCATGATCGAGTCGTGCGGTCCCGGGCACGAGCACCGGCTCGCCCGCCTCGCGCCGACTCGCAGCCCGCACGCGGCCGACTGCGGCTCGACCACGACGATCGTCGCCGCGGCCGCGTAGTGCCGCGACCACCGCGGCGGCCAGCGCGCCCACGCCCATCGGCACCACGACGACCTCGGGCGGCGAACCCACCGAGCTGGTCGTCGGCCTCGGCGAAGATCGTCGCGTAGCCCTCGATGACGGTGCGCGGGACCTCGGTGTAGCCGTCCCACGACGTGTCCGACACGACCAGCACGTCGTCGCCGGCGAGCTCGGCCGCCGACGCGCGCACCGCGTCGTCGTAGGTGCCGTCGATCACCGTGACCGGCGCGCCCTCGCTCTCGATCGCGTCGATGCGCGCCGCGGCGGTTCCCGCGGGCACGAAGATCCGGGCGCGCGTAGCCGAGCAGCCGGGCCATGTGCGCGACCGCGCGACCGTGGTTGCCGTCGGTCGCGGCGACGAACGTGAGCGGGCCGAGTGGCGCGAGCGCGGCGCGCAGCGACGGCGAGGTCGGTCCCATTCGGGCTCATGGCCGAGCCGCCCGACGAGCAGCCGGTACACCGCCCACGACGCGCCGAGGATCTTGAACGACGGGAGACCGAGCCGGCTCGATTCGTCCTTCACGGACAGTGTCGCGAGCCCGAGCTCGGCCGCGAGCGCGGGCGCGTCGACCAGCCGGGTCGGCGCGTAGCCGGGGAGGCGGCGGTGGAACGCGGCGAGGCCTCCGGGCGGCGAAGGTCAGGGTCGTCGACGCCCTCGTCGTGCTTCCGGCCGGGATTGACGAGGAGCGTTGGTGCAGCGGGTCGCATCGATGCCGAGCCTGGAGCCGATTTCACGCGAATGCAACGCATCTCGCGTTGACAGTTTGTTGAAGTGGAGAGGACGCTAGTCGCAATGGTTTCGTTTCACCCTCAACGGTTCCGAGGTCTCGGTCGCGCGGCGACCACCCCCACCTGCTCGCCGCGCTGCGCGAGGAGCTGGCGGTGTGCTCGCCCAAGGACGGCTGCTCGCCGTCGGGCCAGTGCGGGTGTTGCACCGTGCTCGTCGACGGCAAGGCTGTCGTCAGCTGCAACCTTTCGCTGGACAAGGTCGCGGGCGCGACGATCACGACACTCGAGGGTTTCCCCGACGACGAGCGCGACCGCGCTGGCCTCCGCGTTCGCGGCGACCGGCGCGCTGCAGTGCGGCTTCTGCACCCCGGGGATCCTCGTGCGGGTCGCGGCGCTGCTCGAGAAGAAGGGCGCCGACCTCGACCGCGACACCGCGGCCCGCCACCTCGGCGCGCACCTGTGCCGTTGCACGGGCTACGTGAAGATCCTCGACGCGGTCGAACTGCTCGCCAAGGGCGAGACGATCCCGCTCGAACCGCTCGGCGGCATCGGCACGAGCGGAAGCCGCTATCAGGGCTTCGACCTCGCGCTCGGCGACAAGGCCTACATCGACGACCTGCGCCCGCCCGGCATGCTGCACGGGGCGATGCGCCTCGCCGACCACGCCCGTGCCGACGTGGTCCGCATCGACACGAGCGCCGCCGCCGGCCGTGCCCGGCGTCGTGCGCGTGCTCACCGCGGCCGACGTGCCCGGCGTGCTGCGGGTCGGCATCATCCACAAGGACTGGCCGGTCTTCATCCCCGAGGGCGGCCGCACGTCGTACCTCGGCGACGTGCTCGCGTTCGTCGTGGCGGACGACCGCGCCACCGCGCGCCGGGCCGCCGAGCTCGTCGAGATCGAGTACGGCGTGCTGCGCACCGATCACCGACGCCGTCGCCGCGCTCGCCGACGCCGACGACGCCGTGTGGGAGCTCGACGGCAACGTGCTGTCGCGCTCCGCCTACGAGCGCGGCGACGTCGACGCCGCGCTCGCCGCGAGCGCGCACGTCGTGCACGAGGTGTTCCAGACCCAGCGCATCGAGCAGGCGTTCCTCGAGCCCGAGTCGACCCTCGTCGTGCCTGATCCGGACCGACGCCGGCGCCTTCACGATGTACTCCGGCGGCCAGGGCGTGTGGGACGACCGCGACCAGATCGCGTCGGTGCTCGGTATCGACGCGGAACGGATCACCGTCGAGCTCGTGTCGAACGGCGGCGCCTTCGGCGGCAAGGAGGACATGGCGAACCAGGCGCAGACCGCGCTCGCCGCGTTCCTGCTCGACGCCCCGGTCAAGTGCACGTTCTCGCGCGAGGAATCGTTCCTGATCCACGCCAAGCGCCACCCGATCCGCATCGACCTCACCGTCGGCTGCGACGCCGACGGCAAGCTCACCGCGCTCCGGGCCCGCATGGTCGGCGACTCGGGGCCGTACGCGTCGGTCGGCATGAAGGTGCTCGAGCGGGCCGCGGGCCACGCGAGCGGCCCGTACCGATTTGCCGGCGATCGATGTGGAGGCGATCGCGGCGCGCACGAACAACTCGGTGTGCGGCGCGTTCCGCGGCTTCGGCGCCAACCAGGCCCAGTTCGCGATGGAGGGCGCGCTCGACCGGCTCGCAGCGATGGCCGGCATCAGCGGGTGGGAGATGCGCTTCCGCAACGTGATCCAGCCGGGCGAGGTCTGGGGACCCGGCCAGATCATGGACGACGGGTGCCGGGGCGCGCAGCGCTGCCTCGACGCGATCAAGCCCGCGTACGAGGCCGCGACCGCGTCGGGACGGCCGTCGGCCTCGGGCTCGGGCTGAAGAACTCGGGGCTCGGCAACGGCTTCTTGGAGATCGTCCGTGCGGTCGTGCGCTTCCAGCCCGACGGCACGGTCGAGGTGCGCCACTGCTGGACCGAGATGGGCCAGGGCGTGCACACGGTCGCCGCGCAGGTCGCGATCGAGGAGCTCGGCGTCGACCCGAGCGCCGTGCGCGTCATCGTCGACACCACCCGCGAGCTGGGCGCGGGCCAGACCACCGGCTCCCGGGGAACGCTCATGGGTGCCGGCGCGGTCGCCGACGCCTGCCGCGCCGCCCGCGACGACGGCTGCCGCGTCGGCATCGACTATCCCGGCGAGTACCGCGTCGACTGGACGAGCTCGATCGACTCCGGTGTCGAGAACCCCGTCATCCACTCCGCGTTCGGGTACGCGGCCCAGCTCGTCGTCATGGATCGCGAGACGGGTGCGATCGAACGTGTCGTCGCCGCGCACGACGTCGGCCGGGCGGTCAACCCGCTGCAGTGCGTCGGCCAGATCGAGGGCGCGGTGCACATGGGCCTCGGCTACGCGCTGCACCGAGGACTTCCCCTGCGACGACGAGCCCGGCCGACCCACATGACCCTGCGCGGGCTCGGCATCATCCGGGCCAAGGACGTGCCGCCGATCGAGGTGATCCTCGTCGAGGAGCCGCAGCCGCGAGCGCCGTACGGCATCAAGGGCGTCGGGGAGATCGGCCTCGTGCCCACCGCGGGCGCGGTCGCAGCCGCGCTCCATGATCTCGACGGCGAGTGGCGCGCGGTGCTGCCGATGCGCCGCGACCCGATGAGCGCCACGACCCCGGGGCTCGTCTCGCGCGCACACCCACCTCTACTCCGCGCTGGCGCGCGGCATGCCCGCGCCGCCGAAGACGCCCGCGCGCGTTTCCCGAGATCCTCGAGCAGGTGTGGTGGCGCCTCGACCGCGCCCTCGACCTCGAGATGCTCCGGTGGGGTGCGATGCTCGGCGCGCTGGAGGCACTCGAGGCGGGCACGACCGCGATCGTCGACCACCACTCCAGCCCGAGCGCGCCCGAAGGCAGCCTCGACGTCATCGCCCAGGCGTGCGCCGAGGTGGGCGTGCGCGTCGTGTGCTGCTACGAGGTCACCGACCGCAACGGCGCCGACGGCGCCAAGGCCGGGCTCGCCGAGAACGAGCGGTTCCTGCGGGCAGGCGGCCGCGGGCTCGTCGGCGCGCACGCGTCGTTCACCCTCTCCGACGAGACGCTCGACGCGGTGTGCGGCCTCGCGGCCGACCTCGGCGTCGGCGTGCACGTCCACGTCGCCGAGGACCGGTCGACGCGGCCGCGGGCGCCCGGCTCGAGGGCCGCGCCGACGATCGCTGGATCCTCGCCCACGCGGTCCACCTCGATCGGGCGCTGCCGGGCACGGTCGTGCACAACCCGCGCTCGAACCTCAACAACGCCGTCGGCTACGGCCGCCCGGCGCGCTTCGACCGAGTCGCGCTCGGCACCGACGGCATCGGCGCCGACATGCTCGAGGAGTTCCGCGCTCGCGTTCGCGCTCGCGCGCGCCGACGACGTGAACGACGTCGCCCGAGCTGCCGTGGTCGTGGCTCGCGACCGGCTCCGACCTCGTCCCCGAGGCGCTCGCCGACCGGGTCGTCGTGGTCGTACGAGCCGATGGACCCGTGGTATCTCGCCTACACGCCCGGCGTGCGGCCGATCCGCGTCGAGGTCGGTGGGCGAGACGGTGCTCGACGAGCACGGCCCGACCCGCGTCGATGCCGGCCGAGATCCGGGCCCGTGCGGCCGAGCAGGCCGGCGGTCTGCACGCGCTGTCTCGGCCGAGATGTGAGGCATGCACCGCGGGCAAAGGCCGGGTCGCGCTCTACCTGCAGGACGCGCACCCGATCCGCGACGGCATGCGGTTCGCACGGGCCGCGGAGGACGCCGGCTTCGAAGCCGTGTGGCAGGCCGAGAGCCGGCTCGTGCGGGAGGCGACCATCCCGCTCGCCGCGTTCGGCGCGGCCACCGAACGGATCAAGCTCGGCTCGGGCGTCGTCAGCATGTGGGTCCGCAATCCCGCGTTCCTCGCGGCGACCTTCTCCACGCTCGACGACCTCGCGCCGGGCCGGGTGATCCTCGGCATCGGCGCGTGGTGGGACCCCCTCGCGGCCAAGGTCGGCGTGTCCCGCGACCGGCCGCTTGCGGGCGATGCGCGAGATCGTCACCGGCGTGCGTGCCCTGCTCGCGGGGGAGACGGTCACCTTCGACGGCGAGTTCGTCCACCTCGACGGGGTCGAGCTCGACTACGTGCACCAGGAACGCCGGCCCAAGGACGTGCCGATCGTGATCGGTGCGACCGGCATGCAGATGATGCGGTTGGCCGGCGAGATCGGCGACGGGGCGCTGCTCAACTACCTCGTGTCGCCCGCGTACAACGACGACTGCGGTCGACGCGCTGGCGGACGGTGCGGCCAAGGCCGGCCGTCGACGTCGACGACATCGACCGCCCGCAGCTCGTCGTGTGCTCGATGGACGACGACCGCGCCGCCGCCCTCGACGCCGCCCGCCTGCTCGTGACGCAGTACCTCGGCCAGCAGCCGCACATCATGAAGGCGTCCGGCGTGTCGAGCGCGCTGCTCGACGAGATCGGGCAGGTGCTGACGTGGCCCGCCACGCACGACCAGGTCGTCGCCGCGTCGAAGCTCGTTCCCGACGACGTCGTGCAGCTGATCACCGCGTCGGGCACCCCCGACGAGTGCCGGGCCAAGGTCCGCGAGTATGTCGACGCCGGGCTGTACGTGCCCCGTCCTGTACCCGCTCGGTGCCGACGTGGAGAAGATGATCGACGCGTTCCGGGACTGGGACGCGTGAGTTCCGACCCGGCCCTCGCGAAACTCCTCGAACTGTTCTGGCACCCGGTCTGCACCCGTGCGGAGATGGAACGGGCCGCTCCCCATCCGCTCGCAGTGCGGCTCCTCGGCGCGCGATCTCGCCGTTGCCGACGTCGGCGGCGCGGTCATGGCCGCAGTCGACCGGTGCCCACATCGTTCGACCCGGCTGTCGGTGGGACTCGTCGAGCCCGGTTCGATCCGGTGCGCGTACCACGGCTGGCGCTACTCGACCGCGGGGGAGTGCCTCGAGATCCCGGCCACCCCCGACGGTCCCCTGCCGGTCGGGCAATGCCTCGAGACGTTCGAAGTGGCCGTGGCCTACGACCTCGTCTGGGTGCGGATCGACGCGTCGGCCGCAACGATCATCCCCGCCAACCCGGCGTGGGACGACACGTCGATGCGCGTCCTCGCAGGGGAGCCCTACACATGGCCGACCTCGGCGCTGCGGCGCGTGGAGAACTTCGTCGACCTCGCGCGACTTCGCGTGGGTGCACGACGGCAGCCTGGGTCGCCGTGATACCCCGGTACCACCGATTCCGGTCATGCGCCGGGTCGAGGGGGAACTGCGCTTCCACTACGACCCGCCCGAGATGCAGCCCGAGCGCGAAGCGCTGTTCGGCCATTCGCGATACCGGATGCCGATGCCCTGCACCGTCGACATCGAGTTCCACGCGGCGTCGGGCGCGCGCCGGCGATTGTGGATGGCGGCGTCACCGCACGACGAGAAATCCTGTCGCGCGTTCTGGTTCGTCTCGCGAGATGACGACCTCGACGGGGACGACGCGCCCTATCTTGCCTTCCAACAGATCATCCTCGACGAAGACGAGCCGGTCGTGTGCAATCAGGATCCCCCGGAGTTGGTGCTCGAACCAGGGTTCGAGCTGTCGGTGCGTACCGATCGCGTGTCGATCGAGTACCGGCGCTGGCTGCGGAACCTGGTCGACGCGTCCGGGCAAGGACCCGACGCGGTGCGCCGCGTCCTGTCCGAATCGTCGTTGTCGTCGCCAGTCTGATCGCGTCCCCCTCGTGAGGAGCTCCTGATGGAATACGCCGAGTACCTGCGCCGATTGCCCAAGGTCGAGCTGCACTGCCACGTCGAGGGCACGTTGCGCCCGCAGACCGTCGTCGACCTCGCCCGCAAGCACGACATCAGCCTGCCCACCACCGACGTCGACGGCATCTACGACTACGAGACGATCTACGAGTTCCTCGAGATCTTCCGCCTGGTCAACTCCACGGTCGTCGAGCAGGCCGATTTCGCCAGGATCGCGTACGAGTCACTCGAGGACGGCGTGATCCTCGGCAACCTGAAGTACCGCGAGATGTTCTTCAACCCGACGCTGCACACCACCCGCGGCGTGGCGATGTCGACGATCATCGACGGCCTCATCGAGGGTTGCCGGGCGGCGGAGGCCGACCTCGGGGTGCGCTGCCGGCTCATCGCCGACGTGTACCGCCAGGATTCGCCCGCGGTCGCGAACCAGATGGTCAACGAAGTGCTCGCGAACCGGCGCGACGAGGTGATCGGGCTCGGCATGGACGCGGCCGAGGCGCCCGACCCGCCCGAGCGGTTCTTCGAGGCGTTCCGCACCGCGGGCGAGGCCGGGCTGCACCTCACGAGCCACGCGGCCGAAGACGGTCCGCCCAAGAACATCTCGACGTGTCTCGACCTGCTCGGCTGCGAACGGATCGACCACGGCTACCACATCCTCGAAGACGACGCGGTGGTCGAGCGTTGCCGCGAAGACGGCATCCACTTCACGTGCTGCCCGACGTCGACTGCGGTCGTCTACAACTGGCCCGACCTCACGACGCACCCGATCAACGGGATGATGAACGCGGGTCTGCTCGTCCACCTCAACTCCGACGACCCCACGATGTTCCGCACCGACATCGGCAAGGAGTACGTCGACTTCGTCGGCCAGAACGAGTACCCGCCCGAGACCGCGAAACAGCTCGTGCGCAACGGCGTCGACGCCACGTGGCTCGACGCGGGCGAGAAGGCCGCGCTGCACCGGGTCTTCGACGACGAGATCGCCGCGCTCGACAAGGAGCTGGCGAAGTGACCCGAGCGGTGACCCGCATGCTTGCGAACACCGACCCGGCGCTGCGACGCGCGTGGCACGCGGTGGCCCGCAGCCACGAGGTCACCGCGACGCCGATCACCGCGCGTCTGCTCGGTGACGACTGGGTCCTGGTGCGCCTGCCGGGCGGGAACGCGACCGGAGCCGAAACCCTCGCGGTGTTCGCCGACCGGTGCCCGCACCGGCTCGCGCCGTTGTCGGCGGGCAGCGTCGACGGTTCGTTCCTGCGCTGCGGGTACCACGGCTGGTGCTTCGACGTCTCGGGCGCGTGTCGGGAGATCCCCGCGCTCGGCGCCTCCGAGCACGTCCCACCCCGCGCGGTCGCGACGGTCCCGGCGGGCATCGCGGAACGGCACGGCATGGTGTTCATCGCGCCCGAGCCGCCGCTGACGAACCTCCTCGACGTACCCGAGGCCGACGATCCCTCGTTCGTGCACGGTGCGCTCGAGCCGGTCACGGCCGACGTGGGTGCCGGCCTCATGATCGACAACTTTCTCGACATCGCCCACTTCCCGTTCCTCCACGCGGCGACGATCGGCACGCCGGAGTCGACGACGTTCGACTTCACGGTCGAACGCCACGGTTTCGGCATGGACGTGCACAGCCGCCATCCCTTCCCCAACCGGGAAGACCCCGGCGTCGCGACCGGCATCCGTCCGCTGCTCCAAGAGCGCGTGCTCGAGTACCGCTACCGCGCGCCGTTCTCGGTCTGTCTGCGTATCGACTACGTCGAGGCGGGCGGCACCAACGTGCTCGACTTCTACGTGCAGCCCGAAGCCGACGACCGCTGCCGGATCTACACCACCGTGCACCGCAACGACCTTGGCGGCGACGAGACGCGGCTCGCGGAGTCGGTCGCGTTCGAGCGCAAGGTCCTCGACGAAGACCTCGGTCTGCAGGAGCGCTACCGCGACCGCCGGCTGCCCCTCGACCTCACCGCCGAAGTGCACGTGAAGGCCGATCGCATGACGATCGAGATGCGCCGGATCCTCGCCGAGCTGTGCGCCGCGGCCGATGCCAACCAGGGAGTACAGCATGCGTAACGACGCGGTCGAGCCGGCAATGAGGGCGCGCGCGGTCGCAGCCGCGCAGGGACGGGAACCGTTCGATCTGCTCCTGACCGGTGGAACCGTCGTCGACGTGGGTTGCGGGGAGTTGCGAGCCGCCGACGTCGGCATCGTCGGCCCGTTGGTCGCGAGCGTCCACGAGCGCGGCTCCCGCACCGACGCGCTCGACGCGCTCGATTGCACCGGCCGCTTCGTCGCGCCCGGCTTCATCGACATGCACGTGCACTTCGAGTCGTCGATGCTCACACCCGGCGGCTACGCGGAAGCGATATGCCCGCGCGGCACCACCACCGTGTTCGTCGATCCCCACGAGCTCGCGAACGTCGCCGGCGTTGCCGGTGTCCGGTACGCGGTCGAGGCGAGCCGCGGTCTGCCGGTGCGGTTCATCGTGCAGGCGCCTTCGTGCGTTCCGCCGCAGCCCGGTCTCGAGCTCTCGGGCGCCGATCTCTACGGTCCCGAGATCACCGAGATGCTCGCCTGGGACGAGGTCGGCGGGCTCGCCGAGGTGATGGACATGATCGGAGTGCTCGGCGCCGCCGATCGGATGGTCGACGTCGTCGCGGCCGGCATCGAGAGCGGCAAGCTCGTGTCGGGTCACGCCGCAGGGCTGGCCGGGCCGGTGCTCCAGGCCTACCTCGCCGCGGGTATGACCTCCGACCACGAGATCTTCACCGAGCCCGACTGCCTCGAGAAGCTGCGGGCCGGGATGACCGTGGAGCTGCGCGGGATGATCGACGAGATCCTTCCCGCCATCGTGGCCGAGGTGAAGAGCCTTCCGCTCACGCCGACGCATCTCGTCGCCGCGACCGACGACCTGTTCGCGCTGACGCTGCTCACCAACGGCGGGATCGACCACTTGCTGCGACGGCTCGTCGCGTACGGCCTCGACGCCGTCCTCGCGCTGCGCATCGCGACGTACAACGCCGCGTACCGGCTGCAGCGCGCGGACCTCGGCCTGGTGTCGGCCGGTCGTCGCGCCGACATCGTGGTGCTCACCGACCTCGAGTCGTTCACAGCCGCACACGTGATCACCGACGGCAACCTCGTCGCGTCGCACGGAAAGATGCTCGCCGCCGTAGTCGAAGGCCCGAGCGATCCGCCGCTCGACACGATGAAGCTCGCGCCTCTCGACCCGGCCGACATGGTCTTGCGGCTCGACGCGCCCGACGGACCGCACCGCATGCGCGTCATCGCCGACGCGGTGATGACCCGTTGGGACGAGACCGATGTCGTCGTGCGCGACGGAGTGGTCGAGGTGCCCGACAACGACATCGTGCAGGTGACCGTGCACCGGCACGGCCGCATCGCACCGGTCCCGCACTCGGCGCTGCTGTCGGGCTGGGGCAGCTGGACCGGCGCGGTTGCCACCACGGTCGCGCACGACACGCACAACCTCGTCGTGTTCGGGCGCGATCCGCACGACATGGCGCTCGCCGCGAACACGGTGATCGCCACCGGCGGCGGTCTCGCGGTCGTCCGGTCGGGTGAGGTGCTCGCCCAGGTCGCGCTCCCGATCGCGGGCATCCTGTCGCCGCTGCCGCCGGCCGAGCTCGCGGCGGCCCAGAAGACGGTGCAGGACGCCGCGATCGAGATCGGTCTCTTCGCACCGACGCTGACCCAGCCGCTGTTCCAGGTGATGCTCTCGTCGCTCGCGTGCCTGCCCGGTCCGCACGTCACCGACGTCGGCCTCATCGACGGCACGACCGGCGAAGTCGTCGCCACGGCGCTGATCTCCTGATTTCACTACCAACAGTTGTCGGAGATATCCGCGCCTGGCGCGGAAAACTCCGACAACTGTTGGTGGAGATATCCGCACGGGGCGCGGTTCTCTCCGACAACCTCAGGCGTCGGCGGCGGCGAGCCACGACGCGATGCCGGCGCGGGTGCGCTGCTTGACTTCGGCGGGTGCGCCCGAGGCGTCGATCGAGCAGGTCGCGACGTGGGCGAGGGTCGCGTCGTCGAACGCGAATGCACTACGGACCAACTCGTACTCCTCCAAGAGGTTGGGCCCGAAGAGGAGCGGGTCGTCGGAGTTGAGGCTGCACCGCACGCCCGCGTCGAGGAGGGCCGGCACCGGATGCGACGCCATGTCGGCGACGACGCCGAGCATCAGGTTCGACGTCGGGCACACGTCGAGACACACCGGCGAGTCGGCCAGCCGCCTGACCAGCTCCGGATCCTCGATCGACCGCACGCCGTGCTGGATCCGGTCGGCCCCCAGCGCGTCGAGCGCGCCCCGGACCGACGCGGCCCCCTCCAACTCGCCCGCGTGCGGAACCAGGAGCAGCCCGCCCTCGCGGGCGATCGCGAACGCGTCGGCGAAGGGCTCGGGCGAGAAGCCGACCTCGTCGTTGGCCAAGCCGAAGGCGACGACACCGCGGTCCGCGTACTTCACCGCAAGCATCGCCTGCTCGACGGCGTCGGCCGGGTCGACGGTCCGGTCGGCGGCGACGACGAGGCCCACGCCGACGCCGTTCGCGCTCGCGGCGTCGCCGGCAGCACCGAGAATGATCTCGATCGTCTCCTCGGGCGGTCCGATCCGCTCTCGGTGATGGGGCAGGTAGACCGCCGGCTCCACCCAGGTGGCACCGTGGCTGGCGGCGTCCTCGACCACCTCCCGCGTCAGACGTTCGAGCGCATCGGCCGAGGTCAGGGTCGCACAGGCAGCCACGTACATGCCCGCAAACGCGGAGAAGGTCCCGAAGCCCCTGGTCGGCGGGACCTCGATGCCCGCGTCGGCGGCCATCTCGTGCAGCGTCGACGGCCGCATCGCGCCCTCGAGATGGACGTGAAGGTGCGCTTTCGGGAGGCCACGCAGGTCACGCATCCACGAGATGATGGCACGCCGGTGCCGAACCGGTCGGGGTGGCGTACGGGATGGAAACGCTGCGTTCATAAACGACGTACAGCGCCGAAACTCCGCGCCTTCTATTGTCATTCAACAAATCGTTGAGGGGGACTCCGGACAACGCGGGGACCACGATCGGGAGGCAATCGTGTCGGAAGAATTCCATCTGCGGGATCTGTCGTTGGACAGGCGGTCGTTCCTCCGGCGCGGAGCGATGGGGGGAGCCGGGCTCGCGTTGCTGGGGGCGGGCGGGATGTCGGCGTTCCTCGCCGCGTGCGGGAGCTCGTCGAAGCCGTCCTCGTCGGGAACGACGGGAACGACAGCTGCGGGAACGAAGGATCTCGGCGAGCTGACGTTCCAGCTCTCGTGGATCAAGAACGTCGAGTTCGCGGGCGAGTACATCGCCGACACGAACGGCTACTACAAGGACGCGGGCTTCTCGAAGGTCACGCTCCTCTCCGGCGGTCCGACGGTGCAGCAGGACTCCGTCGTCCAGGGCGGCAAGGCACTCGTGTGCATCTCCGCGCCCGACATCACGAGCGCGGCCATCAACCAGGGCGCGTCGTTGGTCACGATCGGCGCGCAGTACCAGAAGAACCCGTTCGCGGTGATGAGCCTCGCGACCAAGCCGATCCTCACCCCCGACGACATGAAGGGCAAGAAGATCGGCGTGCAGGCGACGAACGAAGCCGTCTGGAACGCGTTCTTGAAGGCGAACGCGATCAACCCGAGCAGCATCACCAAGGTGCCGGTGCAGTTCGACCCGTCGCCTCTCGTTGCGGGCACCGTCGACGGTTGGTTCTCGTTCGTCACCAACGAGCCCAACCTGCTGAAGACGCAAGGTGTCGAGACGAAGACGTTCCTGCTCGCCGACTACAAGTACCCGCTCGTCTCGGAGACGTACGTCGTCAAGAAGGAAAGCCTCACGTCGAAGCGCGACGAGATCAAGGCGATGCTGGTTGCCGATATCAAGGGCTGGCAGCAGAACCTGAAGGACCCGACCATCGGCGCCAGACTCGCCGCGAACGTCTACGGCAAGGACCAAAAGCTCACGGTGGAAGAGCAGACGCTCGAATCGACGTCGGAGAACTCGCTCATCTCGACCGACGACACCAAGGCGAACGGTCTCTTCACGATCACTCCCACCTTGATCGACGAGAACATCAGCACGCTGGCCTTGGCCGGCATCACGATCACCAAGGACAAGCTGTTCGACATGTCGGTCCTCGAAGAGGTCTACGCGGACCATCCCGAGCTGAAGACGTACACGACTGCCTGATTCAATGGCGACGACCCACACCTTGACCGGGACCGGATCCGCGACGAACGATCTCAGTGTGATCACCGACGACGGAATATCGCTGCGCAAGCTCGGGAAAGTGTTCCGCACGCGTCGAACGGAGGTCGTCGCGCTCGAGCGCGTCGACCTTTCGGCACCTGCGGGGTCCTTCACGACGCTGCTCGGCCCGTCGGGGTGTGGGAAGTCGACCATTCTTCGGATCCTCGCCGACCTCGAAGCACCGACAAGTGGCGAAGCACTCGTACACGGAGAAGATCCGGCTGCTGCTCGCCGCAACCATCACCTGGGCATCGCGTTCCAAGAGGCGGCGTTGCTCCCGTGGCGATCGGTGATCACGAACATCAAGCTGCCCCTCGAACTCGCCGGCATCAAGGCGGCCCCGGGGGTGATCGAGGGTCTGGTCAATCTGGTCGGGCTCGAAGGCTTCGAGGAGGCGCGGCCCGCGCAACTCTCGGGCGGCATGCGCCAACGCGTCGCGATCGCGCGGGCGCTCGTCGTCGAGCCCAAGATCCTGTTGCTCGACGAGCCGTTTGGCGCCCTCGACGAGATGACCCGGCAACGGTTGAACCTCGAGTTGCAGCGCATCTGGACCGAGCGCCAGTGCACGACGCTGCTCGTCACCCACTCGATTTCGGAGGCTGTGTTCCTGGCCGACACGGTCGCGGTGATGAGCCCGCGTCCCGGCCGGATCACCGCAGTTGTCGGTATCGACCTGCCCCGGCCGCGGACGCCGGCGATGTTGCGCGACCCGCATTTCCACGAGTTGTGCGACCACTTCAGTGAACTGCTGTTCGGGCAGGGGTCGGCGGACCACTGATGGCGACCACCGCGGTCGCCGGGTCGCAGGTGACCAAGACGGGCGATACGGCGGCGTGGCGGGGTGGAGTGATCGGCGTCGTCGGCCTGCTCGTCGTGTGGGAGGTCGCCGGGCTCGTCTTCTTCTCCGGGCGCAATGGTCTCATTCCCCCGCCGACCCGCATCGCGTCGCACATGATCGACGACGGCCTGATGTTCTACTGGCACAACGCGCGCGACACCCTCTACGAAGCGTTCGTCGGCTGGTTCTGGGGCAACCTGCTCGCGATCCTGCTCGCGTTCTCGTTCCTGGTCGCGCCGATCCTCGAGCGGCCGCTGACCCGACTCGGCGTCGTGTCGTACTGCTTGCCGATCATTGCCATTGCGCCGATCCTCACGCTCAAGTTCCACGGTCAGGCCCCGAACATGATCCTCGCGGCGCTGTCGGTGTTCTTCACGACGCTGGTGGGAACGCTGGTCGGGCTGCGCAGCGCCGACACGACCGCGCTCGACATGGTGCACGCATACGGTGGCGGCGCGATCAAGAAGCTGACCAAAGTGCGCCTGCGGGCCGCGCTACCGAGTCTGTTCGCCGCGCTTCGCATCGCGGCGCCGGCGGCGGTCCTCGGGGCGATCATCGGTGACTACTTCGGTGCCGAGCGCGGGCTCGGCGTCGCGATGGTGGCCGCGCAGACGGGCCTCGAGATCCCGCGCACGTGGGGCCTGGCGATCGTGGCGTCGGCGCTCGCGGGCGTTGCGTACGGCATCACCGCCCTGGTCGGCCGGCTCCTCACGCCCTGGGCGCCACGCGGTGCAGGATCGTGACCACGGCCGAGCTGATCGAGGCGACGGTCGCCATCCCGGCGGTCGCGCCCGTCCGGCACGACCAGAGCCGTGCGCTCCGCTACGGCCGCAGCGTGCTCGCGCTCGCCGTTTCCCTCGTCGTCGTCCTCGGGTTCTGGCAGCTGTTCCTCATCGTCTTCCACATCGACCACTTCGTCGGCAAGACCCCGCTCGACGTGTGGCGCTTCCTCACCGCAAGCTCGACATCGGCCGCGCCGCAGAGCCTGCCGACGCGTGGGCACTTGTACCCCGCGTCGCTCACGACGCTGAAGGACGCGTTCGTCGGTCTCGCGGCGGGGACGGTCGCCGCGCTCGGGTTCTCGATCGTGTTCAACTTGCGCCGGTCGGTCGAGCAGACCGTCATGCCCATGGCGATGGTGTTGCGCTCGGTGCCGCTCGTCGCGATGACTCCGCTGATCACGCTGGTGTTCGGGCGTGGGCTGATGGGCGTGACCGTGATCGCCGGGATCGTCACGTTCTTCCCGACGCTGGTGAACGTGACGCTCGCGCTGCGGGCGACCCCGCAAGCTTCGATCGACCTCTTCCGGGCGTACGGCGCGGGCCCGCTGAAGACCTTGCGGAAGGTGCAACTGCCAAACGCGTTGCCGGCGATCTTCGCGTCGCTGCGCATCGCCGCCCCGCTCGCGTTGATCGGCGCGTTGCTCGCGGAGTGGCTCGCGACGGGCCACGGGCTCGGATACCTGATGCTGCAGTCGTCGTCGCTGTCGAACTACAACATGCTCTGGTCGACGGCGGCGCTCGTCACCGCATACTCCATGATCCTCTACGCGTCGATCAGCGCCGTCGAGAAGCGGGTCCTCAACCGCTTCGGCGACACTCCCGCCTGATCCGAGTCCCGTCGAGTCCACCACCCGCCCGACCCGCGCGGACCCGCCTCGCGGCGATTCGTTCGACGAATCGCTGCAACGCCGCGCCGCCTCGAACCCGCCGGGCCGAATTCCGAGGAATCCTTCGAGGAATCCTCAATACGGTGCAACCGGGTGGGGTGCCGGCGCGTCAGTGTCCCGTGCGAGCATCCCGGGGCGTGACCGACGAGCGGTTCGACGACTTCTACGTCTTCGGCTATCCCAGGCTGGTTGCCGCCCTCACCTTCGTCACCGGCGACGCCGACCTCGCGACCGACGCCGTCGACGAAGCCTGTGCCCGGGCAATCGAGCGACTCGGGAAGGGCCGCGAGATCGACGTCCTCGAGGCCTGGGTCCGGGTCGTCGCCCGCAACGTCGCCGTCGGCCGCCTCCGCCGCCTGAAGTCGGAGCGGCGGGCTCGGCGCAAGCTCGACGCGACCGCCCGTGCCGACGCGGCCGAACCGCCCGGCGATGCCGCGGCCGCGCTCGACGTACGAGCCCCGTTGCAGAGGCTGTCGCGCCGCCAGCGCGAGGTCGTGGTGCTCCATTACTACCTCGGCGAGAGCGTCGAAGCCATTGCCGCCGAGCTCGCCATCCCCGCTGGGACCGTGAAGTCGGTCTTGCACCGGGCCCGCGCCGCACTCGCCGAGATTCTCGGAACGGAAACCGTCGAAAACGTGGAGGAACGAACATGACCAACGACGACGACCTCGACCGCAGGTGGCGATACGGACTGACGACAGCTGCCGACGGCCTCGGGAGCGCCACCGGCGTTCGGAGCCGGGTCGCGGCGCGGGTTCGGCATCGCCGTTCACCGGCGTCGGGCGGCGTCGGCCGGAGCGATCGCCGCGTTGACCGCCGCCACGGTCGTCGGCGTCGCCGAACTGCACCCCGGCCGCCGCCGGGTCCAGGTCGCGACGACCGACACAACGGGCACGACCGATACGACCGCGCCACCGGCGCCCACCGTCGTGCAAGTGAATGACGCTCCCGGCGGCACGCTCCGCATCGACTTTCCCGGGCACGACCTCGGGAATCCGGCGTCGATCACGCTGCCGAGCGGCGACGTGCGCTTCGTGATCCACGCCACCGGCGTCGGTCACGTGCTCCGCATCGACGGGATTCCCGGCTTCGAAACCGACGTGAACGACCTCGGGGAGACCATCACCAGGGACGTGACGCTCGAAGCGGGTCGCGTCTACGTCATGTACTGCGCGGTCCCCGGCCACCGCGATGCCGGCGAATCGGTGATCATCGTCGCCCGGTAGGTAGTCAGGCGGCCAGCGTCGTCGTCAGCTCGGCCAGCAGGTCGGCCGGCCGGGCCGTCACCTTGTCCCAGGTCGCGAACACGATGCGGTACCCGTGACGACCGGGCACGCTCCACTTCTCGTGGTCGTGCTCGTAGTCGGTGGCGTCGTCGTGCCAACGGCGGCCGTTGGTCTCGAGGATCGTGCGCCGCTGCTCGAACGCGAAGTCGAAGAGGTAGCGCCGGCCGTTCCAGGCGAGCGGGAACTCGCGGACGAAGTCGGTGAGCCCGTGCGCGACGAGCAGTCGACGGGTCTTCACCTCCAACGTGGAGCGCGCCGCGTGCACCGGGTCGAGATCGGCGAGCAGGTGACGAAGTGTCGTCGCGCCCGGCCGACCGGGAAAAGCGTCGAGATACGCACGCAGTCCGGACATGGACGTGAGCTGCCGCCGCCGCGCGTCCTCGCACGCGATCTCGAACGCTTCACCGTCGAGTGCAGCAGCCAACGCAACCAGTGTCGGCTCCACCCCCGTCGCTTGGACTCCGCGCCACGTCCGCACGCGCAATCGAGCCTCGGTGCTGCACTTCGTGCACGACGACAGACTCGGAGCGCACGCGGCGAGGACTCGTCACGGCGATCTCCGGTGTCATCGCGCGGACGCGCCCGAGTCCGTAGAGCTCCCCCGCCGACAGCCCGGCCGCGACCGCGCCGGGACCTGCCCAGAGCAGGGCGGCTCTGAGCGATTGCTCGTTCGACGGCGCGACCGCCGTCATCCGGTACGTGTCCGGAAGCACCCGCTCGACGATGCCGGACCCTTGCATGGCACCGAGCTGCTTGCGGTTCACACCCAGGTGCACCGCGGCGCGTCCCCGAAATACCCCGAGCGACGAGCGGCACAGCTCGGAAATCAGTCCGAGCGCGAATCCATTGTCCATTGAATGCCCCCTGAGGGAACTCACGGGCGAATCGATGCCCGGTCGGCAGGGGGAAAGAGAGCTCGACCTTAGCGGCGGGCGTTCTTGACGAAATCGTCGAGACCGTGCTTCTCGGCGGGACGGGTGCCGCCGTACCAACCGCCGCGCACGTGGCGGCGGACGCCGCCTTCGCCGTCGTCGGTGGCCCGCGCCGCGCTGTGCCACAGGTCGGAGTGGTGCAACAAGACGTCGCCGCGCTCGCAGTACACGGCCACCTCACCGGGCACCTTCTCGAAGCCGAGCGGCATGGCGTCGGTACCGCCGAGGTGCGAGCCGGGGACGACACGCAAGAAGCCGTTCTGCGGTGACGTCGCGTCGAGATGGATCGTGAACGCGACCGACGGCCACCAGTCGAGGTTCGGGCCGGACTGCGCGTCGGAGTGCCAGCCGATGCGCGAGTATCCCGACCCCTCGCCCGGGCGCGCGTCCTGGTAGACGACGCCGAAGCGGTCTGCCTCCAACAGCCACGCGTCGTCTCCGATCAGCGCGCGCACGGTCTCCACGATGGTCGGGTGCATCACGGCGGCGCGCGCCAACGACGAGACGGGTGTGATCTCGCAGACGTAGTGCGCGAACGGTTCGCCGTCGATCACCGCGTCCGGGTCGTCGAGGATCACGGTGCCGCACCCCTCGGGCAGCTTCCCCGCGACGAGCCGCCGCTGCAACGCGACCAGCTCCGTCTGCAACTCGTCGAGCACCGCTTCTGGGTAGAGGCCCGACAACACCGCGAACCCGTCCCGGGAGAACGCGGCGCGCGTCTCCTCGACGGCGCTCATCGCCGCGCCTCGCCGAGATCGGGCGTACGCCGGCCCCGCCCACTCAGCACCTTCTCCCGCAACCACACGCCTGCCTCGACCGGCTCGTAGCGCGCGGGATGGTCGGCACCGGCGCAGGTCGGGATGCACGACACGACGAGATCGGGCGGGCAGTCGAGAAAACGGGCGACGGAACGCCGGCGCACCGGCCCCGCGACCGAGGCAGGTGGCGGGAGCACTCGATGCAACGTCGACGTCCAGCGGTCGTTCGTCCAGTGTTCGAGCATGTCGCCGATGTTGCACACGAAGGATCCCGGGAGCACCTCCACATCGTGCCACTGCCCGGACCGGAAGACCTGCAGGCCTGGAACGTCGTCGGCAAGCAAGATCGTGAGCACGCCGTAGTCGGTGTGCGCGCCCATGCGGGTCTGGCCGGGCCGCGGATCAGGGGCGCCCGGGGCCCGTTCGTAGTTGATGGCACGCGTCGTCAGGATCGCGCGCTCGAGCCGCGAGACGAACCACTCCTCCGGCAACGCCAACGCGAGCGCCATCGCCCGCAACAGCGTGTCGGAGACCCCGCGTACGGCCGTCTCGTACTCGGCCCACGTCTCGCTTAGCCCGACGGGCCGGTCGGGCCACAGGTTCGGTGCGTAGAACTCCCGGCTGTGCTCGTACTCCGGTCCGGTCGCGTCTTCTCGCCCGACGTTGAACGCCTCGAACAGGTCGGGCGGGGTTTCCTCGCCCCGGCTGTAGGCGAGGCCCTCCTTGCCCAGTTCGCTGTAGCCGCGGTTCGCCATCTGGTCGGCGACGACGAATCGACGCTTCTCCTCGAGCGGGCGGTCGAAGAACGCGGCGAACGCATCGAGCACGTCGCCGCACAGCCGGGTCGGTACGCCGTGACCCGACACGACGAGGAAGCCCGAGTCGCGCAAGGCGGCGTCGAGCGCGGCCGCGACGGCAAGCCGATCGTCGGGATCGCCGAGCCGGAAGGGCTCGAGATCGACAGGGTGGACTGGGAGCGTGGCGCGCACCTCGGTCATCGTCAACAATCTGTTGAAGAATGCTGTTGCTGTCGTATCACAGGAGTGTGAACGATGCCGCTGCGACTTGACCGTCCGGACGCCGATGGGCGACCGTCAACATCGTGACAGAACCCTGCGATCTGCTGGTGCGCGACGCGCTGCTCGTCGCCACCGTCGACGACGAACGCCGCGAGCTCGACGGCGGCTGGGTGGCGGTCGCCGACGGTCTGGTGAGTGGGGTCGGGCGCCTCGACCGAGCCCGACGCCAGAGGCGAACCGCACGATCGACGCCACCGGCTGTCTCGTGACGCCCGGGTTGATCAACACTCATCACCACATCTACCAGAACCTCACCCGCAGCTACCGGCCCGCGGTGAACGGGACACTGTTCCAGTGGCTCACGACCTTGTACCCGCGCTGGGCCCTGCTCGACGAGGAGGCCGCGTACGTCTCCGCGTGGATCGGCCTCGCCGAGCTCGCGCTCGGCGGCTGCACGACCAGTACCGATCACCTCTACGTGCATCCGCGCGGCGGGGGCGATCTCATCTCGGCCGAGATCCGGGCCGCGCGAGGAAGTGGGCGTGCGCTTCCATCCGACGCGCGGGTCGATGAGCCTGTCGAAGAAGGACGGCGGGCTCCCGCCCGATTCGGTGGTACAGGACGATGACGAGATCCTCGCCGACAGCGAGCGACTCGTCGGGCTCCACCACGATCCCGAGTGGGGAGCGATGGTGCGCATCGCCCTCGCGCCGTGCTCGCCGTTCTCGGTGACGCCCGAGCTCATGCGGGCGACCGCGGAGCTGGCCGAGCGCCTCGACGTCCGGCTCCACACCCACCTCGCCGAGGACCCCGACGAGGACACCTTCGCCGAGCAGACCTTCGGCCGCCGGACGATCGAGCAGTTCGAAGAAGTCGGCTGGGGCAGCGACCGCTCGTGGGTCGCGCACTGCATCTACCCGAACGACGACGAGATCGTCCGGCTCGGCAAGTGGGGGACCGGGGTGGCGCATTGCCCGAGCTCCAACATGCTCATCGGTGGCGGTGGGATCGCACCCGTTCCCGAATTCCGGGCCGCGGGCGTGCCCGTCGGCCTCGGCTGTGACGGCTCGGCGTCGACGGACTCCGCGTCGCTGTGGATGGAGGCGCGCAACGCGCTGCTGCTCGGCCGCCTCCGCAAGGGCCCGACCTCGATGGGCGCCCGCGACGCGCTCGAGATCGCAACCCGGGGGTCTGCCGGCTGCCTGGGTCGCGAGCGTGAGATCGGCCAGCTTTCCGTGGGCGCGGTCGGCGACCTCGTGTGCTGGCCCCTCGTCGGCATCCCCTTCGCCGGCGCGTTGACCGATCCGGTCGAGGCGTGGCTGCGCTGCGGACCGGTGGCGGCCCGGCACACTGTCGTGCACGGAAAGCTCGTGGTGGAAGACGGCGCGATCGTCGCCGCCGGCGAAGACGACATGCTGCGCCGGCACCGCACGATCAGCGCCCGGATCCAAGGAGTGTGAGCGACATGCCGACCCGCGACGTCAACGACGCGGTCCTGCTGCGGGGCGGGCGGATCGTCGACCCGGCTTCCAATCGTGACGAGATCGGCGACATCTTGATCGAGGACGGTGTCATCGTCGCGGTCGCGCCGCACGTGCACGCGCCGCCGGGCGCGCAGGTGGTCGACGTGCAGCGGCTGGTCGTCACGCCCGGGTTGATCGATCTGCACGTGCACGTGTACCCGGGTCTCGGCGACTTCTGCCTCCCGCCCGATCAGGTCGGCGTGAACAGTGGCGTCCCCACCGTCATCGACGCGGGCACGAGCGGCGCGGCGACGTTCGGGCTCGCACGCAAGTGGATCGACGACCCCGCCGTGCGCACCCAGGTGCTCGCGCTCATGGATCCGTGCCAGATCTACTTCGCGACCAAGGACTTCATCTGCCACAAGCTCGAGATCGCGAACGACCTGCGCAACCTCGACATCGACCTGACCGAGTCGATCCTCGAAGCCAACGCCGACGTGATCGTCGGGATGAAGGTTCGCGCCTGTTACGTCGACGACCCGAACGTGTCACCGTTCCTCGAGGCGGCCAAGAAGGTTGCCGGTGAGCGCCCCATCATGGTGCACCTGGGTCGCTTCCCGTTCACGCCGACGATCCCGACGCGCGAGCTGCTGCAAGCGCTCCGTCCGGGCGACGTGATCACGCACGCGTTCCGCGGTGCATCGGGCATGCTCGACGCCGACGGCAACGCGACGCCGGAGTTGCGGGACGCGATCGATCGGGGCGTGCAGCTCGACGTCGGTCATTCCGGCACCGATTTCCGGTTCGCCACCGCGCGGACGCTGTTCGAGCAGGGCTACCTGCCCACAACGGTCTCGACCGATCTCAACGTGTTCAACGTCGAGCATCCCGTGGTCTCACTCGCGCAGACGATGAGCAAGATGCTCGCGCTCGGCATCTCGTTGCCCGACGTCGTCGCGATGACGACGTGCAACCCGGCCCGGGTCATCCACCGCGAAGGGGAGCTCGGAACGATCGTGCCCGGGCGGATTGCGAACGTGAGTGTGCTGCGAGTCGACGAAGGCGACTTCGAGCTCTCCGACGGCTTCGAGACCATCGCGGCGACGCAGCGGCTCGCCCCCGTGGGTTGCCTGCGCGCCGGCACGTGGATCGAAGCCGCGTGAAGCCTGCGCCCTTCGACTACGTCCGCCCTGCGACCGTTCCCGAAGTGCTCGCCGCGCTCGCGGGCGACGACGGCGCCAAGCTGATCGCCGGCGGACAGAGCCTCGTACCGCTCATGGCCTTGCGGCTGGCCCGCCCGACCCTGCTCGTCGACGTGAACGACCTCGGGCTCGACGACATCGCGGCCGGGCCCGACGGCGTACGTATCGGCGCGTGCGCCCGGCACCGGCGCCTCGAGCGGGACCCTGTCGTCGCGGCGGCGGCGCCGCTGCTCCACGAGGCCGCGGGCCTCATCGGCTATCCGGCGATCCGGGCGCGGGGCACGATCGGTGGGAGTCTCGCCCACGCCGATCCCGTTGCCGAGCTCCCCGCGGTGCTCGTCGCCGCGCGCGGCTCGGTGCTCGCGCGCAGTCAGGCGGGGACGCGTGAGGTCGCGGCCGCCGATCTGTTCACCGGCTTCCTCGGCACCACGCTCGCGCCCGACGAGATCGTCATCGAGGTCCGCCTACCCGCGGTCGGCCCCCGGACCGGCGCGGCGTTCTGCGAATGGGCGCCGCGCGCAGGCGACTTCGCGGTTGCCGGGATCGGCGTGACACTCGAGCGCGGCGACGACGGCCGCTGCTCGGCGCTCGGCGCGGCGGCGTGCGGTGTCGGGTCAGTGCCGCTCGACTGTTCGGAGTTCCTCGCGCCGATGCTGGGCGAGGCCGCGGCGGGCGCCGATCTGCTGCGCGAGATCGCCCGTGCCGTTCGCTTCGGCGCCGCGGGCGACGACGACCGGTCGGGCCTGCTCGGGCTGCTCGCGGCGCGCGCGGTGGCGCGCGCGTTCGGTCGCTCGGGCTCGAGCGGTGCAGTCGCGGCGTGAAGCACACCGTCAAGCTCGGCGTGAACGACGACGTGGCCGAGGTCGAGGTCGAGCCGCGCGAGACGTTGCTCGACGTGCTGCGTGAGCATCTGCGGCTCACGGGCGCGCACGCAGGTTGCGAACAGGGCGCGTGCGGTGCATGCACGGTGCTGCTCGACGGCGAGCCGGTCCGTTCGTGCCTCGTGTTCGCAGTGCAGTGCGAGGGCAAGGAGGTGACGACGATCGAGCACTTCGGGAGCCCGGAAGCGTTGCACCCGATGATGGAGTCGTTCCGGCGTCATCACGGACTGCAGTGCGGGTTCTGCACCCCGGCCATGGTGCTGACCGCGATCGCGTTGCTCGAGGACTCGCCCTCCCCGACCGAGACCGAGATCCGGACTGCGCTGGCCGGCAACCTCTGCCGCTGCACCGGGTACGCCGGCATCGTCGACGCGGTGCTCGGCGCCGCCGGCGATCCGACCCCGGGCCACACACCGTGATCGGTGCGCGCTCGGAACGCGTCGAGGACGCGCTGGCTGACGAGTGGCCGGGGCCGGTATCTCGCCGATCATCCCGTCGCGGGACTGTGCCACATCGCGATCCTGCGGAGCACGAGCGCCCACGCGCGGATCGCCGGAATCGACGTGAGCGCGGCCGTGGCGCTGCCGGGCGTCGTCGCGGTCGTCACCCAAGCCGACCTCGACGCCGCCGGCGCCCGCCCGATGACGCACCGGCTGCCGCTGCTCGGCGTGCTCCCGCTCGAGTGGGGCGTGCTCGCCCGCGAGCAGGTGCGGTTCGTCGGGGAGCCGATCGCCGCAGTCGTCGCCACGAGTCGCGCGATCGCCGAGGACGCGTTGGAGTTGATCGTCGTCGACGACGATCCGCTGCCGGTCGTGGTCGACCCGTTCGCCGCGCTCGCGCCGGGCGCTCCACTCCTGTACCCCGAGTGGGGGACCAACCAGTTCTTCCGGCTCACCGTGCTGCCGCCGCCGCTGGCCGACGCGTTCGCAACCGCGCCGCACACCAAGGCGCTCCGGTTCACGAATCACCGCATCGCCGCGTTGCCGCTCGAGGGCCACGGTGCCCAGGCGGCGCTCGATCCCGCGACCGGTGTGCTGCAGGTGTACGCGTCGAACCAGCAACCGCACCAGCTGCGCACGGTCATCGCGGAGACGTGCGGGCTCGACGAGCAGTCGGTGCGAGTGATCGCACCCGACATGGGCGGCGGCTTCGGCAACAAGCAGCACTTTACGCGCGAGGAATGTCTCGTCGCGTTGCTGGCGATCATCACGCGCCGGCCCGTGCGCTGGAGCCAGGACCGGACCGAAGGCCTGACGGCGTCGATCCACTCCCGCGAACAGGTGCACGACGTGACGGTCGCGTACGACGACACCGGCAAGGTGCTCGCGTACCGCGTCGATGTCACCGCCAACGTCGGCAACCCGGTGTTGTACTTCTCCGGTATCGGGCCGGCGATCGTCACGGTCGGCACGCTCGAAGGCGGGTACGACTTCGGTGTCGTCGGATTCGATCTCCGGTGCGTCGCGACGAACACATGCCCGATCGGCGCGTATCGCGGCTTCGGTCAACCGCAGGCGCACTTCGCGTCGGAGCGTACGCTCGACGCGATTGCCGCCGGCCTCGGTCTCGACCCGCTCGCCGTGCGCCGCCGTAACCTCCTGCCCGACGTGCCCCGGCCGTGGATCACCGGTGGCGGGGCCCGCATCGACGTCGGTGCGCTCGGTCCGCACGTCGACGCGCTCGTCGACGAGTTCGGGTACGACCAGTGGCGCGCCCGGCAGCGTGTGGCGCGGGCGGAGGGCAGGTTCGTCGGGATCGGGATCTCGACGCTCGTCCAGGGCACGGCGCCCACGCAGTACGGCGTCGCGGGTCGCTTCGGCTCCTACGAATGCGCGGCCGTGGCAGTGCTGCCCGACGGGCGCGTCACCGTCGCGGTCGGCACCAAGTCGCAGGGCCAGGCCCACGAGACGACGCTCGCGCAGGTCGCGGCCACAACCCTCGGTGTCGGCCTCGACGCGGTCGCCGTCACCGACGGCGACACCGACCGACTTCCGTACGGCATGGGGACGTGGGGGAGCCGGACCGCGGTGATGGCGGGCGGCGCGGTGCTGAAGGCGGCGACGCGTGTCCGCGAGAAGATGGACCGCATCGCGGCAGTGATGCACGAGACGAACGGCCGGGCGCCCACGTTCGCCGAGATCTCGGAGGAGGCGTGGTGGCAGGTCCACCGGCTCCCGGCGGGTGAGGAGCCCGGGCTGCAGGCGACCGTCGTGTACACGCCCGGCAACACGATCCCGGTCCCCGACGAGCACGGCCACATGAACTTCGACGAGACCTTCGCCTCGCACATGACCGCGGTGGCGGTGGAGGTCGATCCCGAAACCGGGCACGTCACCGTGCTCGACGCGGTACTCGTCTCCGACTGTGGCGTCGTCATCAATCCCATGGTGGTCGAGGGGCAACACCAGGGCGGGTTCGCGCAGGGCCTCGGCGCGGTGGTGCTCGAAGAGGTGCGCTACGACGACGAGGGGCAACCGCTCTCGTCGACACTCGTCGACTACACGATCCCCGAAGCCTCCGACGTGCCCCGCCTGCGGGTCGTGCACCGGGAAACGCCGTCGGAGGTGGCGGGTGGGTTCCGGGGCGTGGGGGAGGCCACGATCATCGTGACGCCCGCGGTCGTGGCGGGTGCGGTCGCCGACGCCCTCGCCCCCCTCGGCATCGACATCACCTCGACGCGCCTGCACCCGCACGTGCTGCGCGTGGCGATCCGGGCCGCGGGCTACGAACCCGACGCGGCCGCGTTCGCGGCGCGCGACCGGGTTAGGTAGGGAGCGCGGGGATCGCAGCGCGGGCGTGTGCTGCGATCGCGTCGACGTCGAGGTGCACCGGCTCGCCGCCTTCCACGAGAATCTCGCCCGCGACACACACGAACGCGGCACGGGTCGACAGACCGGTGAGGACGAGACCGGCGAGCGGGTCGTGCACACCGACACGATCGACGGCGTGCATGTCCCAGGCCGCGAGGTCGGCCTGCATCCCCGGTGCGATCGCCCCGAGCTCGGGCCGGCCGAGGCAGAGCGCGGAGCCACGCGTCGTCATGTGCAGCAGCTCGCGCGCCGACGGCCAGCGCGTCGGATCGTCGGGTTCGGTGCCCCGGTGCGCGAGCGCGGCGATACGGAGGTCGCCGAGCAGGTTCGCCCCGTCGTTCGACGCGCTGCCCGTGGTGCCGAAGCCGAGGGTGACGCCCGCGTCGAGATACGCGGCGTACTGGCGCGCAGCCCCAGCCCATGCGCAGGTCGGGCGCGATCAGGTGTGCGACCGCCACGCCCGCGGCGGCCATCTCCTCGATCTCGGCCGCGGGCGGATCCACCACGTGCGCGAGCCAGGTGCGCGGCTGCGCCCACCCGTGTTCGGCGACGAGCTCCCACGGAGTACGTCCGTACCGTTCGCGCGCGACATCGGTGTCGACCTTCTCGTAGAGGTGCGTGTGCAACCGCACCTCGTCGTGATCGGCGGCGAGCGCGGCCAGCTCGTCGAACAGCGCGAGCTCGTCGACGTGCACCCCGCACGGCGCGAGCGCGACCCTCACCCGCGCGGAGGGCGTTGGATCGTGGTGCGCGGCGATCAATTCCGCGCAGTGCCGCACCACCTCGTCGACCGACTGCACCACGTCGGCGTCGGGCCCGAGGGTCAGCGTGCCCCGGCACGCGTGGAGTCGCACGCCGATGTGGGTGGCCGCCTCGATGGTCGACTCCACGTACGGACGGGTCGGGCCCGCGGGGTGGAAGTAGTGCTGGTCGGCAACGGTGGTCACGCCCCCGAGCAACGACTCACACAGCACTGCGGCTGCGATCGCCTCGACGTGCGCGGGCTCGAACTGTCCCGACTGCCACCAGTGCTTGAAGATCGCGCCGAGCCCGCCGAGCCAGGGTCCGATCAGCACGCGTTCGAGTGCCGGGATCGCCCGCGTTGCGCCCTGGTACAGGTGTTGATGCGCGTTCACGAGGCCGGGTAGCACCACGAGGCCGTTGCCGTCGACGACACGCTCGCACCCGGCGTCGGACAGGCCGACACCGACCGCTTCGATCACCCCGTCGCCGACGAGCACGTCGGCGCCCGCGAGCTCGCGACCATCGTCGTCAAAGGTCGCGACGAGCTCGCAACCCCTGAGCAGCCAACGACTCAACAACCGGGGCTCACGCGAGGTCAACTCGACTCGAGGACCTTGGCGCGCCGCTCGAAGAGCTCCTCGGCAGCGGCCTGCGCGTCGGCACGCACGCGGTCGACGTCGAAGGTGGTCGGCCGGCCGCCGCGGACGAGCGCCCGTCCGTCGACCCAGACGTCACGGACGTCGTGTCCGCTGGAGGAGAACACGAGGTGCGCGGCCACGTTGAAGAGCGCGCCGTGCATGATCGGCGTCGTGTGCAGGCCCCGCAGCGAGACGGTGACGACGTCGGCGCGCTTGCCCGCTTGGAGCGTCCCGGTGATGTCGCCGAGCCCGAGCGCGGCCGCGCCGCCCGAGGTCGCGAGCTCGAGCACGTCCCAGGGATCGCCGGTCGTGGGGTCGAGCGTGGTCACCTTCTGGAGCAAGGAGGCGACCTTCATCTCCTCGATGAGGTCGAGGTTGTTGTTCTCCTTCTCGCCGTCGCTGCCGATCCCGACCCGGACCCCGGCCCGGCGCAGGTCGCCGATGCGCGCGGGACCGGATGCGAGCTTCATGTTGGACGTGGGGCAGTGCGCGACCGCGGTGTCGGTCTGGGCCAGTAACTCGATCTCGCGATCCGACAGCCACACGCAGTGCGCCACGACGGTGCGCGGGCCGAGGATGCCGCGCTCGTAGAACACCTCGATCGGGCGGCGCCCCCACCGCTTCAGCGATTCCTCGACCTCCCAGATCGACTCGGACGAGTGGGTGTGCAGACCGGTCCCGAACTCGTCCATGAGTGAAACCGCCTGCGCGAAGCACTCCTTCGTGCAGTACATGAGGTGCTCGAGCCCCACCCAGGTGCGCACTCTGCCCTCGGCCGCGGTCGCGTGCGTTTCCAAGAGCCGGCGGTTCGACTCGATGCTCTCGAAGAAGTCGAATCCGTCCTCGTCGGCGACGTACGGGACCAGGGTGGCGCGGAGCCCGAGCTCGGCGGCCACGTCGGCGGACCCTTCCATGAACCGCCACATGTCCATTACCGACGTCGTGCCCGCGAGCAACCCTTCCGCGTAGCACTGCATCGACGCGGCGCGCTGCGATCTCGGGCGTCAGGGCCTTGTGCGCGGGATCCACGTACGCCTTCAGCCAATCCCACAACGACATCGACTCGGCCGTGCCGCGCAGCAGTCCCGAA
The DNA here is from genome assembly GCA_963761055.1 of uncultured Actinomycetes bacterium. Taxonomy (GTDB): domain Bacteria; phylum Actinomycetota; class Acidimicrobiia; order IMCC26256; family PALSA-610; genus PALSA-610. Next base: position 488,615 of record CAVXFO010000006.1, read on the forward strand.
TGCAGGTGGCAGTTGTGCAGGCCGGGCAGGACCGCGTGATCGGTCGCGTCGACGATCTCGGCGCCGGCGACGCGCGGATCGGCGTCGAGCTCCTCCACGGATCCGACCGCGACGATCCGGTCGCCGTCGAGGAGCACCGACCCTGGGTCGAGCGCCGTACGGGCGACTTCGCCCATCGGGAAGACGATTCCGTTGCGAACGAGTGTGGGCACGACGCCAGCGTTCCGGTGTGCGACAAGCATGTCAACTCGTACGGTGCGTGTTCACGCAGCTGTCACGCACCGCCCCATTACGCTCCCCGCATGGTCACGACGCGGCACCCGCTGTTGCGCGCACTCGAGCCGGTGGCCGACGCGCTGGGTGCCGAGCTCGTGAGTGTTCGGCAGATGCGCGCGGGTGACATCCCGCTGCAGTGGGAAGGCGAACTGGTCGGCGGTCTACGGCTGCCGGGGATGCAGGGGACGCTCGAACGGATGATGGCGGCGGTCGAGCACGAGCTCGGGACCGCGCTCGGCGAGATGGCCCGTGAACAGAAGCAGCTCGCAGTGCGGCTCCTCGACGACCGGGGCGCGTTCGCGCTCCGGCGTTCGGTCGAGAGCGTGGCCGACGCGATGGGCGTGAGCCGGTTCACGATCTACAACTACCTGAACGCGGGGTGATGGAATGTACGTGGATTCCGGGACGGCTGCCGCGGATCGGGCCTTCGGCGACCTCGCGGCGCGCTTTTGGCACCCGGTTGCCCGGTCGGTCGACGTACCGACCGGAGTGGTGTCGGCCGCGCGGTTGTTGGGTCGCGACCTCGCCGTGTTCCGCGCGGCCGACGGAAGCGTGGCGGTCGTCGACGACCTGTGCGCGCACCGGGGCGCGCGCCTGAGCGTCGGCGAAGTCGACGGCGGCTGCGTGCGGCGGCCCCGCCCGACGTGGCCGGTCGCCGACGCGGGGACACACTGGCTGCACGTCGGAACCGTGTACGACTGGAACGCGCAGGCCTTCCGCCAGATCGAGAACTTCTGCGACGTCGCGCACTTCTCGGTCCTGCACGTCGACACGTTCGGCAACGACGAGCAGCTGACCGTCGACGCGATCCAGGTCGAAACGAGCGATGACGGCTACCGGCTCGCGTTCGACTACGAGTACCCGTCGCGCGACCCCACTGCAACGGTGGCGAACGGGGAGAAGGCCCCGGTAGTCGGCACCCGCTTCGAGTACCGCCTGGAGCTCCCCTTCACCGTGGCGTTGGGAGGCGCGAGCGGTCCCGGAACGGTGATGTGTGTGGCGGCGTCGCCGACGTCGGCGACGACGCTCCGGCTGTTCTGGCTGTGCGCGTTTCCGGTCGGCGTCGAGATCGACGGTGACGCGTACGAGGCGTTGGAAGCCCGGATCTGGCTGCCGGATCGCGCGATCGTAGAGGGCCAGCGGCCCGAACGACTCCCCGTCGACCTGCTCGAGGAGCTGCACCTCCCGTTCGACCGCCTCGCGATCGCGTATCGCCGCGCCGTGCGTGCGATCGGCTTCGGCACGGACGTCACGAGCGGGGCGCGCGGCTGACATAGTGGCCCCGCGCCGGTTCGCCGACGTAGCGACCGTCGCGCGCGACGAGATCGCCGCGCGCGAACACGATCTCGGGCCAGCCGGTGACCGTCATGCCGTGATACGGCGAATGATCGACGGCCATGTCGAGCGCGTCGGCGTCGAGCGACTGGTCGCGCGCCGGGTCCCACACCACCACGTCGGCATCGGCGCCCACGCGCAGGTTCCCCTTGGCCGGCCACAATCCGAAGGTGCGCGCGGGCGCCTCGGCGCACAGCCTGACCCAGTCGGCGCGGGTGATGCGCCCGGCGGCGACGCCCTCCCAGACCAACCCCATCCGGGTCTCGATGCCGGGGAGCCCGCCGGGGATCTCGGTGAAGTCGGCGTAGCCGCCGGCGCGGTCGTGGGTACCGGCCCGGCGGTCGGCGACGGTGAACGGGCAGTGGTCGGTGGCGACGGTCTGCACCGCGCCGGTCGTGATGCCGTGCCACAGCTCCTCGACATGCCAGGGATCACGTAGCGGCGGCGTGCACACGTACGACTCGCCGTCGGGTCCGGTCAGCCGCGCGGTGTCGAGGTACAGGTACTGCGGGCAGGTCTCCGCGATCACGTCGACGCCGCGCTCGCGTGCCGCGCGTACCGCCGCGAGCGCCGGCGCCGACGACAGGTGCACGACGTACACGCTCGTCTCCGCCCGCTCCGCGATCGCGGCCGCTCTCGTCACTGCTTCGGCTTCGAGCTCGGCCGGACGCGTCCGCGCGTGTTCGAGCACCCCGGTACGGCCTTCGGCAAGGGCTTTGCGCCGTAACACTTCGATCGCGCCCCCGTTTTCGCAATGCAGCGTGACGAAGGCGCCGTGTTTGTGCGTCAGTTGCATGATCTCGGCGATGACGTCGTCGTCGACCTGCAGCAGATCCGGGTACGCCATGTAGAGCTTGAACGACGTGATGCCGGCTTCCACACACGCGGCGATCGCGCGCTCGGGCACCCGTTCCGTGAACGTCATGTGCAGGCCGTAGTCGACGCACGCGGGCTCCGCCCACCGGCGCCAGGTCGCGAGCGCCTCCATGGGGTCTTCGCCGCGGTACGCGGTGACGTAGTCGATGATCGTCGTCGTGCCGCCGATCGCGGCCGCGATCGTGCCGGTGAGGAAGTCGTCACTGACGCGCACCTGGCCGACCGGCAGGTGCAGGTGCGTGTGCACGTCGATGCCGCCGGGGACGACGTAGCGGCCCGCACACTCCGTGACCGCTTCCCCGACCGCGGGGGTGAGCGCGGTCGCCACCTCGACGATGCGGCCGTCGGGACCGATGCGCAGGTCGGCGCGGCGCTCGCCGTCGACATCGAGGACGGTTCCGCCGCGTAGCAGCACGGCGTTAGGGTGCACCGCGATGCCGTTGCGTATCGAATTCACCGTGGAGCCGTTCCACGACGGCGCGCCCGGACCCCACGTGCAGGCCGCGGTCGAAGCGGCCCGGGCCGCGGGGCTCGCGGTCGATTTCGGGCCCTTCGGCAGCTCGGTGGAAGGCGACGACGCGCAGGTGCTCTCGGCCGCCGACGCTGTCACCCGCGCCGCGATCGGCGCCGGGGCCAACCGGGTGTCGATGCAGATCTCCCGGCCCAGGTGACTCAGGTCGGCCTGCACGTTTCATCATGTCTTCACGGACCTGCATTGACAGTTTGTTGAATTGCAGCCGAACCTGTGCACGGTATGCCCGTCATCGTCCCTGACTCCCTCGAAGCCGCCCTCACCGCGCTGGCCGACCATCCCGACGCAATCGTGCTCGCGGGCGGAACCGATCTCATGGTGGAGGTGAACGACGGTCGCAGGCCGCTCACCCGGGTCGTCGCAATCGGGCGGGTGCCCGGACTGGCGGGGGTCGAGGTCGAGGGCGCCGAGCTCGTCATCGGCGCGGCCACGCCGTTCGCGCGACTGGAACCCGACCCGGTCGCCCGGCTCGCGCCCGCGCTCGCGTACGCGGCGCGTACTGTCGGCTCGCCCCAGATCCGCAACGCGGCGACGGTCGGCGGCAACCTCGGTACCGCGTCGCCCGCGGGCGACGCGCTGCCCGTGTTGCTCGCGCTCGGCGCTACGCTCGAGATCGCGTCGGTCGCCGGCCGGCGCACGGTCGCGGTCTCCGAGTTCTTCACCGGCCCGAAGCGCTCGGTGCTCGCCGCCGGCGAGCTCGTCGTCGCAGTGCGCGTGCCCGTGCACCGCGGGCCGCAGGACTACCTGAAGGTCGGAGTGCGCAACGCAATGGTGATCGCGGTCGCGTCGCTCGCGATCGTGGTCGATCTCGACGACCGGTCGGTTGGCATCGGACTCGGCTCGGTCGGCCCCACGCCCCTCGCCGCGCCCGACGCGTGTGCGTGGATCGCGAAGAGGGCGAGCTGGCGCGGTGCCGGATTCACCGTCGGGCCCGATGATGCCGTGGGCTTCGGCGAGCGGGTCGCGGCCGCGGCCCGCCCCATCGACGACCATCGCGGCACCGCCGAATACCGTCGCCACGCCGTGAACGTGATGGCACGTCGCGCGCTCCGAAGGTGTACAGCGTGAGCGGGCTCCGCGAGGCAAGCGAGATGCCGGTATCTCCCGAGCAATACGTCCTGCGCGTGAACGGGAACGAGCACGCCGTCACCGACGCGTGGCTCGGCGAGAGCCTGCTGTACGTGTTGCGCGAACGACTCGGATTCCCCGGCGCGAAAGCGGGCTGCGAACAGGGCGAGTGCGGTTCGTGCTCGGTGCTCCTCGACGGAGTGCTCGTCTGCGCGTGCCTCGTGCTCGGAGCCGCCGCGGTCGGAGCCGAGGTCGTGACGGTCGAGGGTCTGCAACCCGACGCGCGGGGTGTCATGAACGACGTGCAGCGCGCGTTCGTCGAGAGCGGCGCGGTGCAGTGCGGCTTCTGCACGCCCGGTCTCGTCATGGCGGTGCACGCGCTGCTCGAGCGCGATCCCGCGCCGGGCGACCTCGCGGTGCGGGAGGCGATCTCCGGCAATCTCTGTCGCTGCACCGGGTACGGGCGCATCCTCGAAGCCGTCGCGGTCGCGATCGCCGCCCGGCAAGCGGGTGCCCGGTGAGCCTCGAGACCGGGACCCGCCTACAGGGCGGGATCGGGCAGCGGGCGATCCGGCCGGACGGCATCGCCAAGGTGCGCGGCGAGTTCTCGTTCTCGGGCGACCTCTGGGCCGACGGCATGCTGTGGGGGCAAGCACTGCGCTCGCCGCATCCCTCGGCGCGCATCCGCGCGATCGACACCACCGCGGCCCTCTCGATCACAGGCGTGCAGGCGGTTCTGACCGCCGACGACGTTCCCGTCAACCGCTACGGCCTCGAGCATCGCGACCAGCCCGTCCTGGCCGGCGACGTCGTGCGCTACGCGGGCGAGCCCGTTGCCGTCGTCGCCGCCGATCATCCCGACGTCGCGCGCCGGGCGTGTGCCGCGATCGTGGTCGACTACGAGGTACTCGAGCCGCTCGTCGATCCCGGTCGGGCGACCGACGCGCCCGAGATCCACCCCGACGGCAACGTCTTTCGTGATCTGGTGATCCGCCGCGGCGACGTCGCCGCGGCGGGCCGATCGTGGTGGAGGGGACGTACGAGATCGGGATGCAGGACCAGGCGTTCATGGGGCCCGAAGCCGGCCTCGCGACTCCGACGAGCGACGGCGGCGTCGACCTCGTCGTCTCGACGCAATGGCTGCACAACGACCGCGACCAGGTCGCCGAGTGCCTCGGGCTGGCGCCCGATCGCGTACGGCTGAGCCTGGGCGGTGTCGGTGGCGCATTCGGCGCCCGCGAGGACGTGAGCCTGCACGTCCACGCCTGCCTCCTCGCAGTGCGCACCGGGCGCCCCGTCAAGATCGTGTACTCGCGTGCGGAGTCGTTCCTCGGCCACGTGCACCGGCACCCGGCACGCGTGTGGATGCGTCACACCGCGCGGCCCGACGGCGAGATCGTCAGCTTCGAGGCGCGGATCCTGCTCGACGGCGGCGCCTACCGCTCGTCGAGTTACCACGTGACCGCGAACGCGGCGTGCTTCGCCGCGGGCCCCTACCGGGTCGCCAACGCGCTGGTGCACGCGACCGCGGTGCGCACGAACAATCCGCCGTGCGGTGCGATGAGGGGTTTCGGGGTCGTCCAGTCGTGCTTCGCGCACGAGGCCCAGATGGACCGCCTCGCGGTGCGCGTGCGCCATCGATCCCGTCGACTTGCGGCTGCGCAACGCGCTCGCACCCGGCGACGAGCTGATCACCGGCCAGCGCATCGAAGGCACGCTGCCCGTTGCCGAGGTCATCCGCGCGTGCGCGTCCCTTCCCCTCCCCGCTTCGGCCGCCGACGACACCCTTGCCCGGCCCGGTGGCTCGGGTCGCACCGCCGACGGCGCCGACATACGCCGGGGTGTCGGCTTCGCGGTGGGGTTCAAGAACCTCATGTACGCCGAGGGCTATATGGACGGCTCGATCGCGCGCTGTCGGATCGAAGCCGGCATCGTCACGATCACCTGCGCGGCCGCAGAGGTGGGGCAGGGGTTCGTGACCCTCGTGCAACAGATCGCCCGCACCGTGCTCGGCGTCGACGACGTCATCGTCGCGCCCGCCGACACCGCGATCGGTTCGGCCGGTTCCACGTCGGCGAGCCGCCAGACGATGATGTCGGGCGGTGCGGTCGAAAAGGCCTGCCGCTCGGCGCGCGCGGAGCTGGAAGCGCGCGCGGGTCGGGCCCGGTGCAGTTGTCGACGTCGCCGCACTCACGGCCGACCTTCCTGTCGACGTCACCGCGGAGTACGACCACCGGCTCACCCACCCGCTCGACGTCGACGGCCGGGGCGATGCCCATGTGTCGTTCGCGTGCGCCGCGCACCGGGCGGTCGTCGATGTCGATCCCGAGCTCGGGCTCGTGCGGGTCGTGCATCTCTCCACCGCCCAGGACGTCGGCAAAGTGCTCAACCCGCTGCAGGTGACCGGGCAGATCGAGGGCGGCATCGCCCAGGGTGTGGGATTGGCAGTGATGGAAGAGCTCATCGTCGACGGCGGTCGGGTCCGCAACGCGAGCTTCACCGACTACCTCATCCCGACCGCGCTCGACGCGCCGACCGTCGATGCGGTGCTGATCGAGGAACCCGAACCGGGCGCGCCGTTCGGCGCCAAGGGAGTGGGTGAGCCGCCGACGATCTCGTCGACCCCGGCCATCGTTGCCGCGATCCGCGCCGCGACCGGTGCGCCCTGCGATCGCGTCCCGGTGCGCCCGCGCGACATCGTGACGGGTGACTTGGGTGCGGGTGGGCTCGCAGAATGAGTGCGACCGCCGAGGGGCTCTCGATCTCCCTGCCTCGACTGCGTTCCCGCATCGACGCGCTCGCCGAGATCGGTGCGGTCGACGACGGCGGCTCGGCCCGGCTCGCGCTCACCGACGACGACCGCCGCGGTCGTGATCTCGTTGTCAGCTGGATGCGCGACCTCGGTCTGCGTATCGACATCGACGAGATCGGCAACGTCGTGGGCACGTGGCCGCCCGAGAGCACCGAACCGCCGGTGATGACCGGCAGCCACATCGACACCGTGGCGACCGGCGGCCGCTTCGACGGCACTCTCGGCGTGCTCGCCGGCATCGAGGTGATCGAGACCGTCATTACCGCGGGCGTCGAACCCGGCCGCCCGCTCGCGGTTGCATTCTTCACCGACGAGGAGGGCAGCCGCTTCGCGCCCGACATGCTCGGCAGCCTGGTCTACGCGGGGGGCATGCCGCTCGAGGACGCGCTCGCGATCCGGGCGACCGACGGAGCCGTCCTCGGCGAGGAGCTGCTGCGCATCGGCTACGCCGGACCGCAGCCGTGCCCGGCGCGCCCGCCGTACGCCTACGTCGAGCTGCACATCGAACAAGGCCCGGTGCTCGAGGCCGAAGGTGTCACCATCGGCGCGGTCACGGGCGTGCAGGGCATCTCGTGGATCGAGCTGACGATCACGGGGGAGTCGAACCACGCGGGTACCACTCCCATGTCGATGCGGCGCGACGCGGGCTACGCCGCGGCCGCGGTGGCCACCTTCGTGCGGCGGCTCGCGATCGACATGGGCCCGCCACAGGTCGCAACGGTCGGGCGCGTCGCACTGCACCCGAATCTCGTCAACGTCGTCGCGGCCCGGGCGAGTATGACCGTCGACCTGCGCAACACCGACGATGCGCTCGTCGGCGAGTCCGAGCGCCGGCTGTTCGAGTTCTGCGACGAGCTGGCCGCGAATGAGGGGGTCGCGTTCGATCACCGCGTTCTCGCGCGCTTCGCGCCGGTCGACTTCGACGATCGAGTCGTCGCGCTCGTCGACGGGGCGGCCCGCGCGCGCGGCTACTCGACGATGCGGATGCCGTCGGGCGCAGGACACGACGCACAGATGTTGGCCCGGGTCTGTCCGGCCGGGATGGTGTTCGTCCCGAGCATCCGGGGCATCAGCCACAACCCGGCCGAGCTCACCGCCGACGCCGATCTCGAAGCCGGCGCGAACGTACTGTTGGATGTGCTGGTACGCCTGGCGACCGCCGGAGTGACCGAAGGAGACGGATCGTGAGCAGGCCGGTCACGGTCGCCGCCGCCCAGATGGGGCCGGTTGCGCGCGCGGAGACGCGTGCGCACGTGGTCGAGCGGCTCCTCGTGATGCTGCGGGACGCGGCCGGGCACGGTGCCGAGCTCGTGGTGTTTCCCGAGCTCGCGTTGACGACCTTCTTCCCGCGCTGGGATCTCGGCGACGACGAGCTCCTCTCGTTCTTCGAGCGCGAGATGCCGGGTCCGGACACGCAGCCGTTGTTCGACGAGGCAAAGCGGCTCGGCGTGGGGTTCCATCTCGGCTACGCCGAGCTCACCGCGTCCGGGCACCGGTACAACACCGCGATCCTGGTGGAGCGCGACGGCAGCGTCGTCACCAAGTACCGCAAGGTGCACCTCCCGGGTCACGAAGAGCCCGAAGCCTGGCGACCGTTCCAGCATCTGGAACGCCGGTACTTCGAGCCGGGCCCGGAATCGTTCTCCGTCCACGAGGCGTTCGGTGGCGGAGTGGGCGTGGCCATCTGCAACGACCGGCGCTGGCCGGAGACGTACCGGGTGCTCGGACTGCAAGGGGTCGAGCTGATCCTGATCGGTTACAACACGCCGATCCACTACGCGCCCGATCCCGACCAGGATCGCCTCGCGGCGTTCCACAACAACCTCGTGATGGCCGCGGGCGCGTACCAGAACGCCACCTGGGTCGTGGGCGTCGCCAAGGGTGGGCTCGAAGAAGGCGTCGACGGCCTGGCCGACAGCCAGGTCATCGCGCCGTCGGGCGAGGTGGTAGCGCGAGCGGCCACGAACGGCGACGAGGTCGTCGTCGCGGTCTGCGATCTCGATCTGTGCAACGCGTACAAGCGGACGGTGTTCGATTTCGTCCGCTACCGCCGGCCCGAGATGTACGCGCGCATCACTGCTCCCGAAAGATCATGACGGAAGCACCGGGATGACCGAGGTACTCGACGTCGACCTGCTCGCGTTCGAGCAGGGTACGCGCGCGCAACGGGCCGCGGTCGTCGACGGCGTGATGCGGAGCCTCGGCACCGGCTTCGTGTTCACGAGCCACGACATACCGCCCGATCTCATGGACGACGCCTACGCGATGCTCGAACAGTTCTTCGTGCTTTCCCGGCCCGAAAAGGAACGCTGGCGCGTGCCCGAGAGTCACGGGCAGCGGGGTTACACGGGTCTCCTCGTCGAGACCGCCGCGAGCAGCGATCTGGCCGACTGGAAGGAGATGCTCAACTGGGGCGCCGAGGTGCCGCGTCACCACCCGTTGCGCACGCGGTACCCGCACCGGTATCTCGACCAGACCTTCCCCGAGACCGCGGTTCCGGGCATCACCACCGTGCTGTCGGCGTTCCACGCACGGCTGGTCGATCTCCAGACCCGCTTCCTGCGCATCGTCGCGGCCGGGCTCCGCCTCGCCGACGGCTATTTCGACGACATCCTTGCCGACGGTTCCCACCTCACCCGGGCGATCCACTACCCGGCGATGCAACACGCGCCGTCGGGGGAGTACGTCTGGTCGGACGCGCACACCGACATCAACCTCGTCACCGCCCTGCCCCGCGCGACGAGCAGAGGTCTGCAACTACTGACACCCGAGGGCTGGGCCGACGTCGTGCCGCCGGAAGGCCACGTGGTCGTGAACTCCGGCATCATGCTCGAGCGCTTGAGCAACGGGCTCATCCCTGCCGGCCGCCACCGGGTCGTTGCCGACGCGGGCTCCTCCGGCGACCGCTACTCGGTCGTGCAGTTCTGTCACCCGGCACCGTGGTTCGCGCTCGCGCCACTGTCGACATGCGTCGACGACGAGCACCCGCTGCGCTACGGCACGATCGAGTCGGGTGCGCTCCTCGACCGTGTGCTCTACGACATCGGGCTCATCGGTCCCGAGTAGCGCCTGATCCCCGCGACCGTCGCGTACGACGGCCGCGGGGTAGCGCACAGGCTCAGCTCGCAGCGCCGATACCACCGCCGGGCGGGATGATCGACTTGAGCTCGATGTAGTGCTCGATGCCTTCCTTGCCGAACTCGCGACCCACACCCGACGCCTTGTATCCGCCGAAGGGTGCGACGAAGTCCATCGTGTACTGGTTGACCGCGTACGTGCCGGTCCGGACGCGTCGGGCGATGTCCATGCCCTGGTCGATGTCGTTCGTCCAGACCGATCCCGCGAGCCCGTACTCGCTGTCGTTGGCGATGCGAACCGCGTCCTTCACGTCGTCGTAGGGGATGACCGCGAGCACGGGCCCGAAGATCTCCTCCCGCGCGATGCGCATGTCGTTCGTCGCGTTCGCGAACACGGTCGGCTGCACGAACCAACCGCGGTCGACCCCGGCGGGGAGGCCGTTGCCGCCGACCGTCAGCTTGGCGCCCTCCTCCTGACCGAGCGCGATGTACTTCTCGACCCGCTCCTGCTGGCGCTTGGCCACGAGCGGACCGATCTCGGTGGTGGCCTCGGCCGGGTCGCCCACCGTGAGCCCGCCGACCATCGCGCTCACCGCGTCGACGACCTCGTCGTAGCGCTTCTTGCTCGCGAGGATGCGGGTCTGCGCCACGCACGCCTGGCCGTTGTTCATGAGCGACGCCATCTTGAGGCCCTCGACCGTGGCCGCGAGGTCGGCGTCGTCGAGGATGATGGCTGCCGACTTGCCGCCCAGCTCGAGGCTGACGCGTTTCAGCTGCTCGCCGCAGATCGACGCGATGCGGCGGCCGGCCGCGGTCGAACCCGTGAACGCGACCTTGTCGATGCCGGCGTGGCGCACGAGGTGCTCACCGACCTCGCGCCCCGCGGGCAGGATCGATACGACCCCCTTGGGGATGCCGGCCTCCTCGAGCAGCTCGGCCATGAGGTACGAGTCGAGCGGGGTCTCGGGCGCGGGCTTGATGATGATCGTGCAGCCTGTCAACAACGCCGGGCCGAGCTTGGCCATCGTCACGAACTGGGGCACGTTCCACGGCACGATGCCCGCGACCACACCGACCGGCTCGCTGCGCACGATGACGTCGGTGCCGAGCATGCCGGTGCGCGCTTCCTCCCACGGCCACTGCGAGGCGATGCCGATGAACGTGTTGAGCATCATCCACGCGGCCGGCGCCTGGCCGAGGTTCGAGAACGTGATCGGCGAACCCATCTCGGCGGTGATGATCTCGGCCATGTCGCCGAGGCGACCCATGTAGGCGTCGGCGAAGCGCTGGACTGCGGCGATGCGCTCCTCGGGCACCATCCGCGGCCACTCGCCGTCGTCGAACGCGGCCCGAGCCGTTGCGACCGCGCGGTCGACGTCGTCGGTCGACGCCTCGGGGACGGTGGCGATGACCTCTTCGGTCACGGGCGAGATCACTTCGATGAGGTCCTTGGTCGCGGGATCGACCCACTCCCCACCGATGAACAGCTTGTCGGACGACTTCACGTTCATATTCACGGTCATACCTCCGGATTCCTCTCCTCGTCAGAGGCTAGTTTGCCACTAGTCATATCGTGACTACACAAGGGCGTGTCATGGCATTCGCACCTCGTCGGGTCGCGGCCCTTGCGGCCGTGTTCTTCATGCTCGCCGTCGCCGCGTGCGGCAGCAGCGGCAACTCATCCGGGAGCGACACCAGCTCCCCGTCGCCGGCCACCACGGCCTCGAAGCTGACGGGCACCTTGAACATATTCGCGGCTGCGTCGCTGACCAAGCCGTTCAACATCGAGAAGACGAATCTGGAGAAGGCCGACCCGGGCCTGTCGGTGACCTACAACTTCGCCGGATCCCAGGCGTTGGCGACCCAGATCCAGCAGGGTGCCCCGGCCGACGTCTTCGCTTCGGCCGACGAGTCCACCATGCAGCGGCTGGTCGACGCCGGCCTGGTCGAGACGCCGAGGGCGTTCGCCCACAACCGCTTGGAGATCGCGGTCGCCCCGGGAAACCCCCAACACGTCGCGTCGCTCGCCGACCTCGAAAAGCCCGGTATCGCGCTCGTACTGGCCGACGCGTCCGTGCCGGCCGGAAAGTACGCCCGCCTCGCGTTCACCAAGGCCAAGCTGCCCAACCCGACGCCGGCGTCCAACGAGCTCGACGTCAAGTCGACCCTGTCGAAGCTCACCCTCGGTGAGGCCGACGCCGTCGTCGTGTACGTCAGTGACGTGAAGGCTGCCGGCGACAAGGTGCTGGGAATCGCGATCCCCGACGACCAGAACGTGTTGGCCACCTACCCGATCGCCGCGGTCAAGGGCTCGAGGAACCTGGCCTCCGCGGAGGCGTTCGTCGACGAGATCGTGACCGGGTCCGGCCGGCAGGCGCTGGCCGCAGCGGGATTCGTGCCGCCCCACTAGCGGCGGCTCCCGGACGGTTTGGGTTCTTCCCGGAAATTGTTGCAAATCTCGGCCGCAGGACTTGCCGAACGGACTCCAGGCGTCGGTCGTCGACGCTCGGTGACCCACGAAACGAGTCCTCATGGAACTTCATGTCCCCTTCCCGCGCCGGAGCAGAGCGCCGCTGGTCGCGCTCGGCCTGGGCGCCGCGCTCCTCCTCATGTTCGCGAACGCTGCAGGCGCCGCCGTCGTCCCGAAGGTCGGGCTCGGCGCCGCCGGCAACTTCTCCGTGCTCGCCGGCGCGGGTGTCACCAACACCGGCAACACCACGATGCACATGGACCTCGGATCCTCCCCGACTCCCGCGATCACGGGTTTCCCGCCCGGCAACGTCATCGCTCCCGGCGTGACCGACAACGCGGGCGCGGCGGCCGGGCAGCTCGCGCTCACCACGGCCTACAACGACGCCCACAACCGTTCGCTCACCGCGACCACGACCGCCGATCTGTCGGGGCGCACCCTTGTCGGCGGCGTGTACGCGGCGACGGCCAAGGGCCCGTTGAGCCTGACCGGCACGGTCACCCTGAACGCGCAAGGCGACCCGAACACGGTCTGGATCTTCCAGACCGATTCCACGCTGATCACCGGTTCGGGCAGCGTCGTCAGCCTGATCAACGGCGCCCAGGAGTGCAACGTCTACTGGCAGGTGCTGACCTCGGCGACGCTCGGAAGCACGTCGACCTTCGTCGGCAACATCCTCGCCAACACGTCGATCACCATGGACAACGGTGTCTCCGTGCACGGCCGGGCGCTCGCGCGCAGCGGTGACGTGACGCTGATCAACGACCACTTCACCAACCCCACCTGCGCGACGTCGCTCACGCCCCCGACTACGACTGCTCCCGGCGGGGGGTCGGCCACGTCGACCAGCGTGCCCGGGAGCGGCGCCTTCCCGACCCTTCCCGGCGCGGGCGGCAACGGAACGGGCTCGACCACGACGTCCCTCGGCCTCACGATCGGTCTCGTCGGCCCGCCTGTCACGGGCGTGGCGCCGTTGCCCTCGCATCCCTTCCCGTGGGCGCTCGTCGTCGGGGTGACCGTCGCCGGGGCTGCCGCCACCGGAATCGTCGTGCGCCGGCGGGGAACGCGGCACTCCGGATTGTGATTCGTCGCCGGCATCGGGAGCGGCCCGCCTCGACCGGGCTGATCGTCTCGATCTCGGCGATGACCATGGCAGTGTGCTTCGTGGGGTGTGGTGACACGTCCCGCGAAAGCACGGCTGTGACGACCGTCGTACCGGTGACTGCACCGGCCCCGACCACCACCAAGCCGAAGGCGGCCCACGTCGGGCCCGCGCCCGATCCGCCCGCGCCCGCGGCGTTGTTCGCGAAGAGCCTGAGCCTCCGGTCGGGTCCGGTGCCGGTACCCCTGCAGTTGCAGATCGCGTCCATCGGCCTCGACGCCCAGGTGCTGGGCGTCGGCGCCACGCCCGACGACGTGATGGATGCGCCCGAAGGCCCGAAGAACGACCCGGTGTGGCAAACGGCGTTCTGGTACCGGGGGAGCGCGATCCCCGGGGTCGTGAGCACGGCCGTCATCGCCGGGCACATCAACGGTCCGCGGGGCACCCGGGGGGTGTTCGGGAACATCGATCGATTGCGCCGGGGCGACGTGATCGTCGTGCACGACACCCGGACCGGGCTCGACGTGCGGTTCGCCGTCACCCGCTCGGCCTCGTTCACGCTCGCCGAGACAAGACAACTCGAGGTCCTCACCGAGATCTATGGCGTCGGTCCGGTCGCGGGTACGACGCCGCAGCGGGCCAAGGACGGTCGTGCCCATCTCACGTTGATCACGTGCTCGGGGACCTTCGACACGTCGATCGGTACTCACGACCACCGGTTCGCCGTGTTCGCGACGCGCGTCGGCTGACTGCGGTCCTGCCGCAGTTGCCGCATCGATTGCGTGCCGCTCGGGATCCGGGTCGCGGACGTGGCCGGGCACGTCGGCGTCTACGAACGCTCGGTGTCCGGTCGGGCCTGAGCCTCGGCCTCGATCCAATCGGCGTACGGCGCGAACGCGGCGGTGATCTCAGTCGCGACGATCTCGGGAATCTCGTACGGATGCAGGGCGCGGACGCGTTCGATCACCTCGTCGACGCGCCCGGTCGTCGTCTTGCACACGAACAACCATTCCGCGGCCTGTTCGACGGAGCCTCTCCACCAGTAGCGGCTCGTTATCGGCCCGATCGTCTGCGCGCACGCGACGAGCCGGTCGTACAAGAGATCGGCGGCGATGCTCTCACCGCGCGCGAGGTCGTCGATCGTGAACTGCACCTGGAGGCTTCCCATGGAAGCGGGAAGCTAGAGCGACCGTGACGAGACGGCAACGTGCGCGAACACGAGGTCTTCGGCCCGCGCCGTCCGGATCGACCACGACACCGTCGCGACGATGGCGCTGATGGTGATCGCGAGGCTGACGACGCTCTTCACCGCGACGAACGTGGGCGTCGGCAGGCTGACGAGCAACGTGAACGTGGTGGCCGCGCTGAGCAGGTGAACGCCGGCCCACAGCAGCGTGAGCCCGCTGAAGAGGCGCACGACGCCGGGACGGGTTGCGATCTCGGGTGCGAGCGGGCAGAAGTCGGAGGCCATGCGGGCGATCATCGGCCGCCCGAACATCAAGGAACCGAAGAAGACGAGCGCGAGCGCGAGCGTGGTCGCGACCGGCTGTAGGAAGTACATGAACGTGCCGCTCAAGATGCCGACGACGGTACGGACCGTGAGCGCGATGACCGCGAGTTGGAGGATGCCCGGGATGCCGTTGCCCGTGAGGAGACGGCGGATGACTGCGCCGTACGACCAGACCAGCACGGAGAGCATCGCGGAGATGGGTCCGAGGGTGGTGAAGAAGACGTAGAACAGGACCGCGGGAACCACGGTGGCCTCGATGAGGGACGGGAGCGACCGGCGACCGACGGCTTCGAGCACCCGCAGCTTCGACAGCGCGCAACCGGCGACTCGTTCGCCTTCGGGTGCGGCGATCAGCATCGGGAGTTCGCCGTTGCGAAGTTGCTCGTCGCGCGGTCCGCGGTCACGAACTTCGACAACTTCGACGTCGCGGGGCGAGCCGAGCATGCCATCCATTGACGGTGCGACCGATCTGAGCCCCGGTCGGCGAACCATCTGCCCGGCGAAGAAGAAGCTCCCTACAGTCTACGACCTCGGATCGGGCTTTCCTGAGCGGCGTTTCCTCCGGGGCGTTCCCGCGAGCAGATGCAGCACCTCGCCGACTGTGCGCTGTCGCTCCGTGGAATCCGGGAGCGGCATGTGTTCCTGAACCGAGTAGCGGTTGCGCCGGCCGTCGCGCTCCTTCAAGACGTATCCCGCGTCGGTCAGGTCGGCGACGATCGCGTAGGCGCTGCGTTCGGTCACACCGAGCGCCGTCGCGAGGTCGCGGAGACGCAGATCGGGGTCGTGCGCGACGAAGAGCAAGGCCCACGCGTGGTTGGTCAGGAAGCTCCACTGGGCCACGGGCAGTAATGGTAGCAATCTGATTCCGGTATTTTGGTGCTATCATCCAGGTCGTATGCGCTATCTGTACACGACGGCCGACGATCGACTCTTCGCCCATGCTCCGGGACGCCGGGACTTCTTCAAAGAGGGCGACGATCAGGTCTGGGCGCACGAGTCGCACGGCTACCTCATCGCGGCGCAGTCCGGTCAGACGCTCGCCCACCGGACCGGCGACGTGTACTACGGCGCGGTCGACGGTGAGCGCCTCTACAGAGTCTCGACCGAGCCGGCCTCGACGGAAACCGACGCGACGGCAACCGCCGACGCGATCGGGAAGCCGGGAACCCGGTCGCACCGCGGCGGGCCTCGTGCCGTCCGAGCCTCGTAGCCGACCTCCGACCTTCGACCTTCGACCTCTTCTCGGCTCTCCGCGCAGCGGTGCTCGAGTCGCACGTCTTCTGCTGCGCTCCGAGCAAGTGACGGGCCAAGGAGCTCCAAGATGAACACCGACCGCGGCACTGTCGAACGCAACCTCAGCCGGCTCGCGAGCGAGCGCGCCACGCTCTTCACGCGGTCGGGTCAGAGCTTCGGGCTCACGCCGGCCGACCAGAACCGGCTGAAGGTCGTCGAGCGCGAGCTCGACGAGGCCTTCGGCGCGCTCCGGGAGCTGCGGGCAGTTCGCGACGCGAGCCGGTTCAGCCGCGAAGACCCGGTCGTCCGGCGTGCGATCGCTCGCAGCAGCGAGTCGATGTCGGCCAAACCGCGCCGGGTCACCTGATCTGGGTCATCTGATCTCGGGTCACGGCTCGAACAGGCCCTCGAACTCGAGCGCCCCGCCGCGCACGCGTCCGTAGAGCAACCAGTCGCCGCGGAACATGCCGTGCTCGTACGGCGAGCATGCGATGTGTGTGCGGGCACCGCCCGTGGTGCTCGACATGAAGCGGATCGTCTCGAGCCCGGCCTTGAGCCCGGGCCCGGAGAGGATGGGAGCGCGGAAGAGTCCTTCCACGAGGACGCGCGCCGTGTCGTAGGCCAGGACCGGGATGGCGTTGGGCCACAGCGGCGGCTCCTGGCCGTAGCGCGCGACGAAGCGCTCGTGGAAGCCATCGACGAGCGGGTTGCGCGGATCGAACTGGTCGACGCCGACCCAACCTTCGAACTTGTCGAAACCCATCAGGTAGAACATGAACGCGGTGCCCATGATGCGCGGCGGGTCCCAGGCGATCTCGTCGAGCGCGGCGCGCAGGAGACCTTTGGCCGCGAGCATGCCGTAGCCCATGTACACGAGCGCGTCGGGCTCGACCCGGCGTAAGTTCGCCAGGTTCGTCGCGAGGTGATCGGGTCTCTGGCCGACTGTCTCGACGGCGGCGATGCTCACACCGCGGCGTCGGCACTCCTGGCGGAAGAAGCGGAAGTACTCCTCGCCGTTCGGCGAGATCTCGCTCAGCACCGCGACCCGTCGGTGACCGTTGCGTTGCAGCCAAGCCACGACGAGCGCGGCGTCGCCTCCGCAATCGCCATTGCCCAACCGGAAGCAGTACTCGCCCTGGAGCCGTTCGGTGCCGCACCAACTGATCAGCGGTACCTGCAGTTCGTTGGCGAGCGGTCCGACGGTGATCGCGTTGTCGGAGCTGTACGCGCCGGCCACGCCGATACACCCCTCGTCGACGAGGTAGCGAAAGCCGTCGGTCGCGTTCTTGGCCGAGCCCTGGGGCAGCCCGTTCTCGGCGTGCAGGACGAACTCGACGGGCCGGTCGAGGAGCCCTTGCTCGCTGGCCTCGTCGAAGGCCATGCGGTGGATCCGGTCGTACCCGCCGTCGGGTCCATCCAATGCCGAGCCGAGCCACCCGATCCTGATCGGTTCCACCCCGTCGCCCCTTCGTTCCCGATCGGAGCCGGGCGGCCCGCGATTCGCACGGGCGTAAACGTATTTTGCGAACACGGTGGCGGCCAGTGCCGCGCCCGACCCGAGGCCCGCGCGGGCGGGCCGGAGGACGTCGTGGGCGAGAAGCGGTCTTGGGCTAGAGGCGGTGGTGCGCGACGCGCACGAGCTCGGCGCGAGTGCGCGCGCCGAGCTTGTGCAGGACCCGGGCCCGGCGAGCTTCGACGGTGCGGAGGCTGACCTTGGAGAGCACGGCGATCTCGGCATTCGTGTGACCGAGCACGAGCAGGTCGAGGACCTCGCGTTCCTTTTCGGTCAGCGTCTCGACGGCGGCCCGGGCGCCGGGCGCGTCGCACGGACCGCTCGGGCCGGATGTCGTGGCGGGCGGGTTCGAACGGGTCGCCGTCGTGTTCGGCGCCGACCTTGCGGTTCCTTCGCGGAGCACCGGCTGCACGTAGTGGACGCCTTGGGCGACCACGCGCACTCCCGACACGAACTCCGCGGCCGTTGCGGTCTTCAACGCGTAGCCGCGGACCCCGCCGCCCAGAGGTGCGCCGGCGACGACGATCTCGTCGGGCCGGAGTTGGTCGCCGTCGATCAGGACGAAGATGCCCGCTTGCGCGTACCGTCGGCGGAGGCGCACGACGATCTCGCTACCGTGCGCGTCGGGGAGCAACGCGTCGGTGATCACGACGTCCGGCCGCACGTCGAGTGCGACCGCTTCGGCCACGGATGATGCCTGCGCGACCACATCGAGTCCCGGTTCACGGTCGAGAAGCGCGCGCATGCCCTCGCGCATGACCACCTTGTCGTCGACCAGCAGCAGGCGAATCGGATTCGTCGCCGCGTGCACGGACGTGCCGGCCGCGCGCGATGGCGCAGGCTGGAGCGTCTCTGGTGTCTCGCGGGTTTCCATCGTGGCGGAGGTTGCAGCGGGGAGACTCACGCCGCGCTCGGCCCCGGACGGATGTGGATCGTCTCGATACCTTTTTGCGACGCGACTTCGACTGCGACCGGGACGCCCGCGTCGAGCTCGGTGTCGGTCACGCCACACTCGAGCGGCATGACGAAGTTGCCCGAGTCGAGCATCGCGAGTGTCGCCTGACGGACGCGGTCGACGACGTCGGGCGGCAGATCGAGAAGGATCTGACGGATGCGGTCGGTCATGTCGTCCTCGAGGCCGAGGGCTTCGACCATGTCGACCAGGGGGTATGCGGCGGCGTGCATCTGACGGACGCTGTCACGGAAGTCCTTGTTCGCGAGCGCAGTGTTCGCCGCCCGTACGAGGGCATTGCTGGGAACCATTGAGATCCGATCTGACCGGTGCGGACTGAGACGCTTTCGCGACTGCAGCCGTCTTACGGTAGAGCCGTAAAAGATCCGTAAAGGGCCTACGGCGGCTCGATTCGCCGCACGGTGTACGGTCGGCGCCCAGCAGCACTGCGCGGGGGCCGCCAATGGAGCTTCGAATCCTCGGTCCAACCGACGTCCGTCACGACGGATCGTCGGTATCGTTGCCTGGCGCGAAGCCGCGCCAGCTTCTCGTGCTGCTCGCGATGCGGCCGAACCGCCCCGTGCCGGCCGAGCAGCTCATCGACGAGCTCTGGGAGG
Organism: uncultured Actinomycetes bacterium; assembly: GCA_963761055.1. Classification (GTDB taxonomy): domain Bacteria; phylum Actinomycetota; class Acidimicrobiia; order IMCC26256; family PALSA-610; genus PALSA-610. The sequence goes on from CAVXFO010000006.1 coordinate 507,988, forward strand.
GCGAACCTCCGCCCAGCGCGGCGACCGCGTTGCGTGTGCACATCGCCCGCCTACGTCAGGTCCTCGAGTTGGACCGCGATCCGAGCGCGCCCAGTGGCCGGCTGCCCGCGGGCCCGCACGGATACCTCTTGCGGGTGGAACCCGACGAGCTCGACGTGCAGCGCTTCGAGCGATTGGTCGTCCTTGCCCGGGAGATCGACGGCGGCGGCGATCCCGGGGCCTCGGTTCGCCTGCTGACTTCCGCGCTCGATCTGTGGCGGGGTCCCGCACTGACGGACGCGCGTGATCTCAGTGCCGCGCGCTCGGAGATCGCGCGCCTCGGAGAACTGAGGATCGTCGCGATCGAGGAGCTCGCCGAGGTGCGACTCGCGCTTGGTGAGCACGCACTGGTGATCGACGCTCTCACCGCCGCGATCAAAGACCATCCTCTGCGGGAGCGGTTGACAGAGTGCCTCATGCGAGCGCTCTACCGCAGCGACCGTCAAGCGGACAGCGCTGCGCGTGTACGCCGAACTTGCGAGGCGGCTCGACGACGAGCTCGGTCTGGCGCCGTCGGCCCGGCTCCGCCGGCTCGAGGAAGACGTCTTGCTGCAGCGACCGGCGCTCGACTTCGTCGCGCCACGGATCGCGCCGGCGATGCCGGACCGACGTTGGTCGAGCGTCAGATTCATCGGTCGTCGGGCCGAGCTCGGCCGGCTCCTCGAGTTGCACCACGAGACGTCGTCCGGGCAACGGCGCGCTGCGCTCGTCGTGGGTCCACCCGGGATCGGCAAATCGACGTTGGTGCAGGAGTACTGCGTGCGACTCCGCCGCGACGGAGCTGCACCGTTGGTCGGCTTCTGCGACCCCGACCCCGCGGGCGACTATCAACCAGTCGCCGAGATTCTCGGCGCCCTCGTGTCGGGGCTCGACGACTCGGCGCGCTCGGAGCTGCCCGCGGTGCTCCGGCTCCTGCTCCCGGATTTCGCCGGCCACCAGCTCGGCGGCGAGGTCTCGGACGCCAACGCACCCGGCGCTCACCTGCGGTTGTTCGATGCCGTTGCCACCACCCTCGAACGTCTCGCCGTGTCTCCGATCGTGCTCGTGATCGAAGACCTCCACTGGGCTGACCGACCGACGCTGGCGCTACTCCGCTACCTGCTCCACCATCCCCGGCTCGATCACCTGCTGGTCGTCATGACGCTGCGTGACGACGAGTTCATCGGCGAACGGGCCGAATCGATCGAACGACTCGCGTCGCGCTCGCGCACGACGACACTGCTGCTCGACGGATTCGGCGACCACGAAGTGCGCGCCCTGATCCGATCCGCGGCCCCGCCGGAGACGTTGGCGGAGATCATCGACGCGTCCCTTGCGCTGCAGGAGATCACGGGCGGCAATCCGTACTTCCTCCGTGAGTTGCTGCGCGAGCTCGACGAGGAGCCCGAGAAATTCGACGGTCGTGAACGCGACCTGGCCCGGACGCTCGCGACGATCGCTCCGGCGGGTGTCCGCGCGCTCGTCGATCGCCGCCTCGGCCGTCTGAGCGACCGTGGACGCGAAGTGCTCGAGGCGGCGGCGGTGCTCGGTCGCGACGTTTCGATCGACCTGCTCTCGAGCATGTGCGAGGCCTCGAGCGAGATGATCTTCGATGCGCTCGAGCAGAGTCTCGCCGCGCGCCTCCTGGTGGAGGACTTCGATGACGTCGACCTGTATCTCTTTCCGCACATGTTGACGCGGAACGCCGTGTACGCGGCGATCGATCCGGAACGACGAGTGCTGCTGCATCGGCGAGCCGGAGAGGCGATCGAGCAGGCCGGCGTCGCGAGCTCGCGGCGTTGCGTCGACCTCGCGCGCCACTACGGGGAAGCGTCGCGTCTCGGTCTCGCTGACAAAGCGGCCCTGTGCGCCGAGCAGGCCGGCGACGATGCCGCGAGCCGCTTCGCATTCGCGGAAGCGGCCCGCTGGTACGAGCAGGCTCTCCGTCTGCGCGCCGACGATGAGATGATCCGTCCGGAGACGGGGCCCGTGCTACTCGGGCTCGGTCGCGCCTACGCGAACGACGGCCGCATCGCGCCGGCGCGCGCGACGTTCCTCGCGGCGGCCGAGTACGCGCGGCGCGGCAACGACGCGGCGCTCCTCGCCGATGTCGCGGTCGCGGCCGACGGTCCGTGGAGCAAAGGCGGGGAGTTCTCGCCGGCTGCGCTGCCGCTTCTCGAGGAGGCGCTCGTCGGGATTGGCGACGACGCGGTCCGTCGGGTCGAGATACTCAACGGGATCGCGTCGGATCTCTACTACGTCGATCCCGATCGTGAGGGTGAGCTCGCGCGGCAAGCGGTCGAGCTGGCCGGGCAACTGCACGATCCGGTCGCCAACGCGACGGCGCAGCTCGCACTGCACCGTTGGTACACCCATCAACCGAAAGCGCGTCGTGAGCGACTCCGCATCGGCTCCGACGCGCTCCGAGACCTGAGCGCGGCCGGCGGACCGCGTGACCTCCAGCTCCTGATCCAACGATCGCTGCTCTCCGACCTGATCGAGAACGCGATGATCGCGGAGTTCGACGCGAGTCTCGAGCAGTACGAACGTACGGCGGTCGAGTTCGGCAGTCCCCGCGATGCCTACTGGGCGGCGGCGCTGCGATCCACGCAGGCCACCCTGCACGGTGACATCGTCGCCGGAGAACAACTCGCACGCGGGGCCGCGCTACGGGGCGGCGAGCTCGAACAGACCGCGGCGGGTGCGTACATACTCCAACGGTTCGTTGTCCGGTTCCAGCAGGCGCGCGTCGCCGAGGAATTCGCGAACCTGCGTCGCGTCGGCGGCGGGTCCACGGGGTCGGTGTTCAGAGCCGGAGCAGCGCTGTTCGCGGTGGCGTATTCCGAGATGGGCCAGACCGATCGCGCCGCGCTCATCGCGCGCGACACACTCGGCTCGGACGGGTCGGCACTCCCGCGGGACGTGTTCTGGCTCGCGGCGGTGGCGCTGTTCGGAGGCGTGGCCGCGGCCGCCGGCGACATCGAGTTGCTGGAGCTCATCGACGATCTGCTGACCCCGTGCGCGGACCATGTCGTCGTCTTCGGTGCCGGGGGAGCGGTGCTCGGCCCTGCGCATTACTGGCTCGGGTGCATTGACGGCGGGCACGGGCGCGCCGGTTGCGCGCTCGAGCACTTTGCGCAGGCAGCGTTGGTCTCGGAGCGAATGAACGCACCGTTCTGGGTCGCCGAGTCGATGGTGCTGAGCGCACGGGTGCTCGACGCACGCGGCCGGTCCGGCGACGCAGGTGAGATCGCGCGACTCATTCGCGACGCACGGGCGATCGCCAACGAGCGTGGCTACGGCCGGGTACTCCGCCAAGCCGAGGCCGTCGACCGCCCGGTCGGCAAGCCGACGCGTCGAGCGTGATCGTCGTTCAGCTCTGGAGTGCGCCGGCCCGACGTCGACTGCGTAGGATGCGTCGCCGCTCTCGTTCCGACGCCCCGCCCCACACGCCCTGTTCGATGTGGTTCCGCAGCGCGTACTCGAGGCACGGCTCCTTGACCGGGCACTCGCGACAGATCTGCTGGGCCGCCTCGACGCCGAGTCCGTTCGACGGGAAGAACTCGCGCGTGTCGGCGCCCCGGCAGAGTCCGTGCAGCATCCACGCGTAGTCGTCGGGAATTTGTTGGTCGTCGCGAGTCTCAGGCACTGCACGCAATCTGTTCGGTCGGCTGATCGGATGGCTGTTGGCTCGATCGAAGGTGCTCGGCCCCGGCCGGTTCCCTGCGGGGCGGGTGCGAAGAACCGACCGAGATCCGAGACCTGGAGGGCAGTATTCACATCCCGCATGAAAGGGACCTGTGAACGAGGTGAGGAAAATGTGCAGGTACGCATCTCGGGACGCCTCGACTGCGGCGAACCGGCCGGCCACCTTCGCGTCGAATCTTCCATCGTCCCTGGTCGGTGGAATTGTGGATGACGAGGGCAGTTGTCAACAGGTAACACACAACCTTGTCCTCTTCTTCCACACAGGCAGTACGAGGGACACTCGCGGACATGCGATCGCGCTCGGAACTCGACCTCGACCTGCCCGATCTGGATCGTGACGTCTCGGCCGTCACCGGGCTCTCCACCGACTGGCAGGACCGGGCGGAGTGTGCCAAACAGGCCGGCGAGGTCGACTTCTTCCCGGCCCGGGGCGAGTCGGTGCGCGACGCCAAACAAGTGTGTGCGCGGTGCGCGGTCAGGAGTGAGTGCCTCGACTTCGCGCTGCGATTGAAGGTCGCGGCACGGGGTGTGGGGCGGGTTGAGCGAACGCGAGCGCCGGACGCTGCGCCGCGACCGTCATCGCCTCCCAAGTTGTTGACCGGAGCGTTCAGGAACCGCGCAACAACCGCCGTCGTCGGCGGATCACGGACCAGTCGGCGAACAGCAGCGCGCCGGTGATGATCGTCGGCGTCGACGGCGCGCTGCCGACGACGAGCACGACGAGGAGCGCGGCGAGCACGAGGCCGAGGCCGAACAACACACTCTGAGGCCGGCGCCGGTGCGCGGCCAGGGCGCGTTCGTGTCGCCGCGCGACGCGGATCGCCCGGCGCCGCCGCCGGCGCGACGACGTGAAGTTCAAGCTCCCGTAGGCGTCGTCGATCTTGCGGTTGAGGGTCGCCTCGCGGTACCGGTCGCGCCGGGTGAGTGCTCCGACGCTGGTGCCGCCGCGACGGCCGGGGCGGTGACGCGCATCGCCTCTCATCAGGTGAACTCTAGAGAAGCGGGCCCTTCATCACGCGTTTGCCACCAAATCTGCGGCGCCGGATGCGACACTGGCGCCGTGAAGCGGGTGTTGCGATTCGCGATCTTGATCCCGGGGCTGCTCTACCTGTGGGCGCTGCTCCCGATCTGGTTCCGCCCGCAGTACACCGGTTCCCCCCTGCGCAAGCCCGATGCGACCGTGAATGTCGACGTCGTCGGGGCGGTTGCCTCGGGCGCGACGCCTGCGGTGACGGCGGCGGCGGCGATCGGGATCGGCAAGCTCCCGGACAGCCGGATCAAGTCCGCGTGTGAGCCTCCGACCCTGCTCAAACCGGTCGTGCGGCCCGCGAAGTACGTCGTGGTCAGGTATCTGGAGAACGGCAAGGTCGTGGCACAGACGCGCTACGACTGCAGTAAGTACGTCTGAGCCGCCCCGGCCCCACGACGGGCGTGGCGGCGCGGGGCGGTGAGTTTTCGGCTCGCCTGTGACACGCGGGTCACGCGGCGGTCACGCGCCATCGGTGATGGTGGTCGCAACGGGCTCGCAGCCGGCGAGATCCCCGACCTCGCCGAAGGCTTCCGTTGTGATGACCGTCGTAGACGATGCGGCCACTTCCGACCCGCTCGAACCACATAACACGACGACGAGGGCCTTGGCGCCGACGGATCTCGCCCGGCGCAACGCTCTTGTCGTAGAAGCGATCCCGCTCGCCAAGTTGATCGTCAGCACGTACTGCCGGGACCACGGGATTTTCGGCTTGCGGGAGGAAATCGAGGCGGAGGCACTCGCGGGCCTCCTGAATCTCGCCGACACCTACCGGCCCGCGTCGCCCTGGCTCAAGTACGTCAACCGGAACCTGAAGTTCCGTCTCATCGACGCGATGCGGCGCCGGTCGGGACGACCGAGCGGCAAGAACTTCGAGCGGCGCTCGAACATCAACGACGCCGACGTCCTCGATCTGCGCCTCGAAGCGATCGGCTCCGGAGATCCCGCGTTTGCAGAGTTCGAGGCGGCCGACGCGTTCGAGTACGCGACGCGACGCATGCCCGAGCGCACTCGGTGGATCATCTCGCAGCGGATGGCCGGCGTGAAGATGGACGAGATCGGCACGACACTCGGGATCTCGGAGTCGAGGGTCAGCCAGATCCTCTTCGAGATCCGCCCCGAGCTGGAACGGCTACTGGTCGGCCAGTGATCGAGGCCGCCGTCAGCGGTCGGTACTGCGGCGACCGATCGGCGTGACGAGATCGGAGATGTTCGGCGTCGGGTCGAGGCTCAGCTCGTCGTTGAGCAGCGTGCGGTAGCGCTCGAACTGGTCGAGCGCCTCCGTCTGGTTGCCCTCGGCGAGGAACACGCGGATCAAGGCCGCGTGCGAAGTCTCTCGCAGTGGCTCTCCGCGTATCGCAGCCTGCGCGGCCCCGATCGCTTCTGCCCACCGACCCTCTGCGGTGAGGTTGTCGGCCATCGCCTCGAGCGCGTGGAGCCGGAGTTGGCGCCACTCGGCGGTCTCGATCAAGACCCAATCCTCGTACCAATCGGGGAGGATGTCGGCGGAGAGGGATTCCACCGCGACTGCAGTCTCGCCCGGCGTGAGATGCGCCCCGCCGGGTTCCAGCAACCGGTGCGCGAGCCGCTTCGATTCGCGGATATCGACAACGACACCCGCCGCGAGGCTGACGTCGAGGTCGGCCACGTCGACCGCGGAGCGCGCATCGCCGTGCAGGCGGGTGAGGGCCGAACGCAGGCTCGCCGACGCGTGTTGCTCGGTCGAGTCGGGCCATAACGTCCCCGCGAGCATCAGCCGGGTCACCGATCGATCCCGCAGCGCGAGCAGAGCGAGCAGTCGTTGCGAGCCGCTCGCGAGCGGCGGTGTGATGTCGTCGGAGCGGAATTGGAAACTGCCGAGCACCGACAGCGTCAGCGACGGGCCGGCGCCTCGAACGAAGGCGATGTCGAGTCGGCTGGTCACCGAGTCCCCCCAGACGTCGTCGTGCGGCGGCCGGAGCGCGTCGCCACTGGCATGGCCGGATACGGGGCCGGGCAGCCGAAGTGGAAGCCTTGGGCGAAGTCGCAACCGAGCGAGCGCAGGTATGACGCCTGCGCTTCGGTCTCGACGCCTTCGGCGACGATCGCGACACCGAGCGCGTGGCCGAGCCCGATGACGGCGTGGACGATTGCCGTCCGGGTCCGATCGGATCCGAGACCGGCGACGAAGCTCATGTCGATCTTGATCTCGTCGACCGCGAGCTCGGCGATGTCGGCGAGAGACGAGTAGCCCGTGCCGTAGTCGTCGAGCGCGACCCGCACGCCGATCCGGTTGAGCCGGGCGAGCGTGTCCGTCGCCGAGGCGGCGTCGAAGAGACTCCACTCGGTGATCTCGAGGACGAGACGTTTCGCGTCGAGTCCCGTCATTGCGAGCGCCCGTTCCACTCGTTCGACCAGACCTCCCATCGCGAACCGCTCGGGCGTGACGTTCACGGAGATGGTGCTCGTCGTCGATTCCGCGTCCTGTGCTCCGCGTCGGCACGCCTCGATCAAGACCCAGTCGTCGATGGCGGCTCCGGCGCCGGTGCGCTGCGCGATGCCGAGGAAGTCCTTCGGGGCGAGCAGGCCCAGGCTCGGGTGGTGCCAGCGCACGAGGGCCTCGTAGCCGACGACGGAGGCGGAAACGAGCTCGACGATCGGCTGGAAGTCGAGGCGGAGCTCGTTGTCGGCGACGGCGCTGCAGAGATCGCTCTCGAGCTCGAGCTGGTGCTCGGCTCGGCGTCCGAAACCGGGATGGAAGATCGCGTGCCGCCCCGGTCCGAGCGTCTTGGCATGTGCCAGCGCAACCTCGGCGTCGGCAAACCATTCATCCACGTGTCTGGTCGGCGACGCGGTGGCGAGACCGAGGCACGCGCTCAGCTCGATGCCCTCGCCGTTCGCGGCGAGCGGGGCGCGAATCGCGTCCTGCACCCGTGCGAGCAGGGTCTCGAGTTCCCGCTGATTGCGATCGCCCGGAGTGAGCAGGGCGAACTGACCGCCGGACCGCCCGACGATTCCATCGGTACCGCTCGCCGCCACCAGGCGGTCGGCGAGCTCCACCAGGATCCGGTCACCGGCACCGGCTCCGAGCACGGTCACGAGGTGCCGGAACCGATCGAGGTCGACGAGAACCAACGCGTGTGTCGTCGACTCGAGGGCGCGACCAGCGAGCTGCGCGAGCAGCAGCCGGTTCGGCAGGCCGGTCAGGGGGTCGAATCGTGTGCGCGCGCCCGCGCTCTGGTGGAACGCTCGCTGCTCGCGGTCTGCGCACTCACGGATGAGGAGGCTCACGCCGTCGTGGTTGCGGCGGGCCGACACCCGGACGACGGTCTCGTGATCGTCGTCCGCCTGCATGCGGAGCTCTGCCGCGGCGACGAGCCCATCGCGGTTCGCCCGATGTATGAGTGCCAGTGCCGACAACGCGTCGTCGCCGACGAAGAGCTCACACACGTTCTGACCCTCGACATCGGATACCCGCCGGCCGACGAGCTGGAGCGCGCCGGGCTGCGAGCGCACGACCCGGCAGTTGCGGTCGAGTTGCAGACTTATCTGCCGTGCGGCTGTGAAGAGACCGTGCCGTCGCCCGCGCGACGCCTGGGCTTCGTGCGCGCTCATAGCCGGAAATGTGTCCGCGTGTCCGGCGGGGTTGGCAGTGCGAGCAACTCGCCTTGTCCGTATCTGCAACCGCATTGGGCGAGGAGCTCGGTTTCGATCTCCGATGCAACGCCGGCCGCGATCACCGACAAGCCGAGCGTCGTTCCGACCTGGACGAGGGCGGCGACCATGTTGCAGCCTGCCGGATGGACCTCGCCGGCGACCGTGAGGTTCGAGACGAACGCGTCGTCGATCTTGAGGAAGTCGACTGGGAGCTGCTGCAGCTTCGGCAGCGGCGTGCTCGCGCTGCCGAAGTTGTCGATGCCTATGTGCACGCCATGCTCGCGGAGCATGTCGAGCTCTCGCGTCGCGGCGCGGTTCGCACGCAGGAGCACGCTCTCGGTGAACTCCAACCAGAGCCGGTCGGGCTGGAGGCCGCTCTCTTGCAGCATGCTGGCGACGGTTTCGGCAAGGTCGAGTTGGGCGAGCTCGCGGCCGGATACGTTGACCGACATCCAACCGGGCCAGCCGGCGTCACTCCAGAGTCGAGCCTGGGTGCACGCCGCCCGCATCGCCCACGCGCCGATGGGGACGATCATTCCGGTCTGCTCCGCGATCGTGAGGAACTCGCGCGGGTGGAGGAAGCCCCGGGACGGATGTTCCCACCGCAGGAACGCCTCGACGCCGACGGTGACGCGGTTGGCCAACTCGTGGATGGGCTGATAGTGGAGGACGAACTCACCCCGACGCAGTCCCGGTTCGAGCTCGGACTCCATCTCGAATCGTCGGGTGGCCTCTTCGAAGAGCGTGTCGTCGAAGTGGTGCCACTGTGCTTGCCCTCGCGCTTTGGCGCGGTACATCGCGGCGTCCGCATTGCGCAGCAGTGTCCTCGGGTCGAGATTCTGGCCCGACGCGCCGTTGAGCGTTGCGATCCCGATGCTGATCGAGATCAGGCACTCGCGTCCGTCGATGATTATCGGCGCTTCGATCGCGCGGTGAACACGCGAGGCGATGAGCGTCGCTTCGTCGACCTGGTGGAGCCCGTCGCAGACGATGGCGAACTCGTCGCCACCGATGCGCGCCACCGTGTCCGACTTGCGTTGCAGATCCACCATCCGACGGGCGACCTCGATCAGGACCTTGTCGCCGTACTCGTGGCCGTAGCCGTCGTTGACGAGCTTGAAATCGTCGAGGTCGCAGAAGAGCACGGCGACGATGTTGTGGGATCGCATCGAGCGCGCCAGCACCATCTCGAGTCGTTCCAGGAGCGCGCTCCGGTTCGGGATCGTCGTGAGGGGATCGCGGAAACTGCATTCGCGGAGCTCCGCCCGCTCGGCTCGATGCCTGGTCACATCGCGCACGGTGGTGACGATGCCCTCGACGTCGGGATCGTCGAGCCGATCGGACTCGATGGCTTCGAACCAGCGCCACGCGCCGGACCGGTGGCGTAGTCGCAACTCCACGGGTGCCGACGCGCAGCCGGGGAGTCGGAGCGGGGCGCTCGCGTCTGTCTGCAGGCCGTCGCGCACCTGGAGGTCGGTCGGATCGATGAGATCGCGTTCGGGCGTGCCCACGAGCTCGTCGGGCTGGTACCCGAGCGCCTCGAACACAGATGGGCTGCAGTACGTCAAGACGCCCATGCGATCGCGAACGAGGACGACCTCGCGGACGCTCGACAGCAATGCGCGTAGCCGCCGGGCGGTCTTGGGTGATTCCGTTGCTTGTTGCGCCCGACCGCGGCGCATGGATTGCCCCACGTGTCGTTGCTCCTTGACTTGTGATCGGAAGCGAACGGCTCGCGGGGTCTCGACGAGGCGCTAGACGCAAAGTACGACGAGATGGATGTCAAAAGCATCCGCGGCTCACCGCAAATGTCGCGTACATGCCCGTAGCGCGCCCGCGACCACTGTTTGCGTTGCGGTGACGGTGTCGTCACGTTCCGCGACGAGTGTAGATGGCACCCCGCGGCCGGTTTCCACGGTCGGGAACCCCATCGGAGTACGAACCGAATGCGCCGTCACGAAGCCGCGCTCCGCAAGAAGTCCGTGGCGCTGGTCGCAGTCGTTGCCGGCCTGGCCATCGCAATCGCCGGCTTCGTCGCGGGCCGGGTGACCGGTCACCCGAACGCGAGATCGTTCGAGAACACGGCGTCGACCGGCGTTTCGCCGACGGCGCGGACTCCGACGGCGAGGGTCGCTCCGCCGGCGCTCAACCGGTGGTCGCTCGTCCGTTCGCCCGACGGAAGACTGCGGGTCGTGCGCGGGAGTGCGGCGGCGCGGCTGCGACCGAACTCCGTGGATGCCTTGGGCGCCACGGTTCTCAGTGTCGAGACCGAGGTCCCAGAGCACGCGCTGGTTACCACTGAGGCCACCGCCGGCGAGAACGACCCGCTGCGGTCGCAGCAATGGGCGCTCGACCGGACGTCGTTCGAGGGAGCCTGGTCGGTGACGCGGGGTGCGGGAGTGACCGTTGCGGTCGTGGACACCGGGGTCGACTCCAGCCACCGGGATCTCGGTTCCGTCGTGCTCCCGGGGATCGACTACGTCAGCTCCGCTCACGACGGCCGCTACGACGGTAACGGCCACGGTACGCACGTCGCCGGGGTCATCGCGGCGCAGGTGAACAACGCCGTGGGCATCGCGGGGGCGGCGCCGAGCGTTCGCATACTGCCCGTCCGCGTGCTCGACGGGTCGGGAAGCGGTGTGTCGTCGAGCGTCGCGGCCGGGATCATCTGGGCAGCCGACCACGGCGCGCGGGTGATCAATCTGAGCCTCGGCGGCGACGTCTCGCCGGGCCTGCAGATCGCGATGCGGTACGCGTTGAGCAAAGGCTCGGTCGTGCTGGCCGCGGCCGGGAACAACGGCGCGAGCGGCAATGCTCCCGTGTATCCGGGCGCGTACCCCGAGGCCATCGCGGTCGGGGCCTTCGACCGGAACCTCGCGCGGGCCTCGTTCTCCAACACCGGCGCCTACGTGGATGTGAGTGCGCCCGGTGACACGATCCTGTCGACCTGGCCCACGCCACCTTCGAGCTACGCACTGCTGAGCGGGACCTCCATGGCGACGCCGTACGCGTCGGCCGAGGCCGCGCTCATCCTCGGAGCGAACCCCGCGTCGACCCCGGCCGCGGTGACGTCGATCCTCGAGTCGACCGCCCGTCCCGCCGGCCTCGCCGGCGTCGATTCGCAGTACGGGCACGGGCTCATCGACCCCGCTGCGGCTGTAATTGTCGCGAAGCCCAGGGTCGTGGGCTACGGGGCGAAGGGGAACGGGTACTGGATCGTCGGCTCCGGTGGCTCGGTCCGCAACTACGGCGCGGCTCGGATGTACGGCAGCGCGGCGCCGAGCTGGTCACCCACCGTTGCGTCTGCGCGTACCGCAACCGGCCTCGGGTACTGGTTGGTGGCCGCGAACGGAGCCGTGTCGGCGTTCGGTGACGCGCACTGGTACGGCGGCATGAGTGGCGTCCACCTGAACGCGGCGATCGTCGGCATGGCGTCGTCCCGGTTCGGGCACGGATACATCTTGCTCGCGGCCGACGGCGGCATCTTCACCTTCGGTGACGCGCGCTTCTACGGATCGACGGGCGGGCTCCGCCTCAATGCACGGGTGCTCGATCTCGCCGTGACCTCAACCGGGCGCGGCTACTGGTTCGTCGCGGCCGACGGTGGTGTCTTCTCGTTCGGTGATGCGCGTTTCCACGGATCCACCGGGTCGATGAAGCTGTCGGCCCCGGTCATGTCGATGGCGAGCGCGACCGACGGACACGGCTACTGGCTGGTCGCATCGGACGGCGGCATTTTCGCCTTCGGCGTGCCCTTCGAGGGAAGCCTGCCGAGTACCCGTGCCATTCGCGGCGGGTCGTACGCGCCGACGATGCGCATGCGCGCGATCGTGTCGAACGACGGCTACTACCTGCTCGGCCTCGATGGTTCCATCTCGTCGTTCGGCACGGCCCGGTTCTTCGGATCCGCCGTGCCCCACGGCTCGATCGACTTCATGCTGCGCTGATCCGGGCCGAGACGGGCCGAGCCGGGCCGAGCCGGGCCGAGCCGGTCGCGCCCCCGTCGCGGTGTGGTCACGGCGTCGTCACGGCCGGAGCGAACACTGGATGCAGCCGGGCCCCCTTCCTCGGGGTCGATCTTTCGATCCCCGAGCCCCTTTCCCGGCCTGGTAGGTCATGAGTCGCGAGCTGCGCGTGGTTGCGGACGAGTCGAACCTCGACGCGACGCGCGCGCCGGTGGGCGATGGCTCCCACGGCGATACGGGAGACGACGCGCAGGTAGATGGCGCGGACACGACCCTCGCGCCGGCAATCGACGACGTGCCCACGACGCCGCTCGGCGCACTGCTCGTCGAGCGCGGCGACCTGTCGGGGCAGCAACTCCGTGATGCCTTGGGCGCACAGACATCGGGTGGCAAACGACTGGGCGAGATCCTGGTCGAGTTGGGTGTCATCTCGGAGCGCGGGCTGAGCTCCGCGCTCGCCGAGCAGGCCGGTCTCGACTCGGTTGACATCTCGCGGGCGCGGCCCGACATCGCCATCGTCGGCCTCCTGACGCCCGAGCAGGCGCGCGAACTGCGGGTGCTCCCGCTGCGCAAGCTCGGTGGACGGATCGAGGTCGCGATCGCGGATCCGTTGGATCACGAATTGCAGGCGAAGCTCATCGCCCTGCTGCACGCGCCGGTTCGCCTTCTGGTCGCGCCGCCCGGCGACGTGGCGTACGCGATCGACCGCGCGTACCTGAACCAGGCCGAGATCAGCGGCGCCCTGAAGGAGTTCGCGGAGCGAACGGAAGCGCGTGGCCGCCTCTCGGCCGCAGTCGCGCCCGATGTCGAGGTCGACGCCAACGCGCCGATCGTCAAGGTGGTCAACCTCATCTTCGAACAGGGCGTGCGCGACCGGGCGTCGGACGTGCACATCGAGCCGCAGGCGGACCGGGTACGGGTGCGTGTCCGCACCGACGGCGCGTTGCACGAGGTGTTGTCGCTGCCGGTGTCGATGGCGACCCCGCTGGTGAGCCGGATCAAGGTCATGGCCGACATGAACATCGTCGAGCGCCGCCGGCCCCAGGACGGGCAAATCGAGATCACGATCGACGGCCACGACCTCGACGTCAGGGTGTCGACGACGGCGACCGTGTTCGGCGAGACCTGTGTCATGCGGCTCCTCGATCGGACGCGGGCGCTGTTCACACTGGCCGAGCTCGGAATGTCGGACGAGAGCTACGCCGATTACGACCGCCTGATCCGTTCGCCGTACGGCATGGTCATCTGTGCCGGACCCACGGGATCGGGCAAGACGACGACCCTCTACGCGACCCTCGGTGAGATCGACCGCGAAGAGATCAACATCATGACGATCGAGGACCCGGTCGAGTACGTCTTCCCGTCGATCAATCAGATCCAGATCAACGCGCTCGCGGGCGTCACGTTCGCCACAGGCTTGCGCTCCATCTTGCGCCAGGACCCGGACGCGATCCTCGTCGGCGAGATCCGTGACGTCGACACCGCTCGCATCGCGGTGCAGGCCGCTATGACCGGGCACTTCGTCATGTCGTCACTCCACGCCACCGACGCGACGAGTGCGCTCCACCGGTTCATGGACATGGGGATCGAGCCGTTCCTGGTCGCGTCTTCCTTGCTCGGCATCGTCGGTCAACGGCTCATCCGCAAGATATGTACGCATTGCGTCGCGACGTATGTTCCCTCGGCAGACGAGCGTGCCTTCTACGACTTGTCGGAGGGGCGCGCCGACAAGACCGAGTTCAAGCGCGGACGCGGTTGCAACTTCTGCGGGCAGACGGGGTACTTCGACCGCGTCGGCATCTACGAGGTCCTGCCCGTCACGGACCAGCTGAAGGAACTGATCGTCGAGCGCGCGTCGCTCGCCGAGCTCCGGACGGCCGCCGCCGCACACGGCATGCGCACGCTGCGCGATCAGGCGATCGACCTGATCGAGGCCGATATCACGACGATCTCCGAAGTGCTCCGCACCGTGTACGTGCTCTAGGTCGAGGGATCCACATGTCGCGTTTCCGCTACACCGCCGTCGCCGATGACGGCACCAAAGTAAGGGACGAGGTCGAGGCGGTCAGTGAGACGCTCGCGCGCGACGAATTGCTCGGCCGCAACCTGGAAGTTCAGAAGATCAAGCGCGCCCGTAAGAGTCTCCTGTCGGTCGAGCTCACCAAGCAACGGGTCAAGCGCGCCGAGATCATGAACTTCTCCCGGCAGATGGCTGCGTTCGTGGCGGCCGGCATCTCGCTCACGGACGGGCTGCACGTGATCGCCCAGTCGACGACCAATGGGCACTGGCGGGAGGTGCTCAACGAGACCGGCGAGGCGATCACCCAGGGTGCCCAGTTCTCCGACGCGTTGGCTCGCCACGCCGACCTCTTCCCGCCGTACTACCTCGGGATCCTCAAAGCCGCGGAGATGACCGGGCGCCTCGACCTCGCCCTCGTCCAGGTCTCGGACTACATGGAGCGCGACATCGAGACTCGCAGCAGCATCAACCAGGCGTTGGCGTATCCGATGGTGGTGCTGGGCATGGCCGGAGTCACGGTGTCGGTTCTGGCGGTCTGGGTGCTGCCGAAGTTCGCGACCTTCTTCAGTGGGCTCGGGGCCAAGCTGCCGCTGTCGACGCGGCTGCTGATCGGCGCGGCCAACTTCACCAAGAGCTACTGGTGGATGATCCTCCTCGCCTTCGCCGGGTCGGCGGGGCTGCTGATGGCGGTGTGGAGGACGGAGAAGGGGCGTCGGATCCGCAACCGGCTCACGCTCAAGATCCCGATGATCAAGGTCGTCATCCTGTATTCGGTCGTCGAACGCGTGACCCGCATCCTCGGCGCGATGTCGCGTGCGGGCGTGCCGCTGCCCGACGCGATGGCCGCCGCGATCCGTGGTGCGAACAACAGCGTGTTCGAAGACGGGTTGCAGGACGCGCAGGTGCGAATGCTCGAGGGCGAAGGCCTCGCGGGTCCCATCGGAGACACCGGCCTGTTTCCCGAAGCTGCGATCCAGATGATGCGCGTCGGGGAGAACACGGGCACGCTCGACACGCAGCTCGAGAACGCGTCCGACTATTACGCGAAGGAGCTGTCCTACAAGCTCAAGAAGCTCACGACGCTCTTCGAGCCCGCGGTCATCCTGCTCATGGGCCTCGTCGTGGGATTCGTGGCGATCGCGCTCGTGCAGGCCATGTACGGCATCTATTCGGGCCCGAACATGGGCGGCATCAAGTGATGCGCGGCCGTAGGAGATCCCGCGCGCGAGCGCCGTGCAAGGAGGTGGTGCACGACGCCACCGAACCCTGAGTCACCGCACCGTCCATTCCGTTTGCCGACGAAGTCATCAGTTCTGCTCTATAGGAGGAACAAGTGCTACAGCAATTGCGAAGTCGCAGCGACTACGAAGACAAGAATCTCGTGCAGAAAGGCTTCACCCTCGTCGAGTTGCTCGTCGTGATCGTGATCCTCGGCATACTCGCCGCAGTCGTGGTGTTTGCCGTCGGCGGCATCACGAATTCCAGCAAGACGAGTTCGTGCAAGATCGAAGTCCGGACGATCAACACCGCCACCCAGGCGTTCTACGCCAACGGCGGCAGCGTGGCATACCCGGCGGGCCCGGTTGCGAGCCTCGTCGGCCAGCTGGTCACGGCCAAACTCCTCTCCGGGAGCACCACGCTGTCGGCGTCGTCGCCGTATACGCCGACGTACGACGCGACCACTGGGGTCTACGCCGCGAGCTGTCCGTAGTCGGCCACGCCGAAATGCTCCGGGAGGACATGTCCTCCCGGAGCGGACGGTGCGTGCCTGCGCGAACTCGGAGACAACTGCATCAACATGACAGTGACCGGCTTGAACATCGACGCGATCGAGATCTACCTCCGCGAGGTGATCCGCCTCAAGGGAACCGATCTGTTGTTCACACCGGGATCGGCGGTCCGCGTCCGTGTCGACGGGCGGCTCGCGCCGATCGACGGGGCGCCGATACTCCAAGCCACCGAGTGCGCGGCCATGATCGACGCAGTCCTCTCGGAGGACGTTCGGCAGCGGCTGCGCATCGAGCGCGACGTCGACCTCGCGTTCGCGTACGGGGACACGCACCGATTTCGTGCCAACTGCTATTTCCGGACGGGGCAGCTCGCGATGTCGCTGCGCTCCATCCCCTTGCTGGTGCCGTCGCCGGCCGAGATCGGCATACCTCTCGTGCTTGCGAACGCGTGCCAGGCCAAGCAGGGATTCGTACTGGTGACCGGCCCTACGGGATCGGGAAAGTCGACGACGCTCGCATCGCTCATCGAGTACATCAACCAGCGGCGTCCGGTGCACGTCATCACGATCGAGGACCCGATCGAATACACCTTCCGGCACGGGGTCGCCGCCATCGACCAGCGCGAGGTCGGGGTCGACGCGCAGTCGTTCGCTCGTGCCCTGCGCGCCGCATTGCGGGAAGACCCCGACGTCATCCTCGTCGGCGAGATGCGCGACCCCGAGACCATCCAGTTCGCGTTGACGCTGGCCGAGACGGGCCACCTCGTGTTCGCGACTCTGCACACGAACGACGCCGCGCAGTCGCTCGACCGGATCTCCGACGTCTTTCCTCCCGATCAGCAGCCGCAGATCCGGATCCAACTCGCGGCATCGCTCGCCGCAGTCGTGTCTCAGCGGCTCCTGCCGCGTACCGGTGGCGGCCTGGTCGCCGCGTTCGAGCTGCTCGTCGCGAACGACGCGGTGCGGAACCTGATCCGGGAAGGACGGACCCACCAGATCCGCAACGTGATCAGCAGCGGCGCGGACGAGGGAATGACCACACTGGAAACGCAGCTGAAACACCTGGTGATGTCGGGAGTGGTCGCCTACGACGACGCGGTCGCGCAGGCTTTGCGGCCCAAGGAGCTCGACCGCCGCGAGAGGGATTCCGCGTCGGTTCTCGCGAGCTGAACGAAAATCACAGGGAGGTCACGTCGACGTCACGGCCGTGGAGGATGCTTGACGACGGCACCCTCGATCCGATGGAGCCTGACCAGGAGACACAGATATGGGCGCCCGGCCTTCTCACGAACCCAAACGATCACGGCCCCGGCCTGGCTTTCGCCGGCGTGTCGGCGGCCCGGACGACGGTGAGCGGGCCGTAGTCGATCTCCCGGATCCCGGGCGGCCGCCCTGCCGGCCATCCGTGCATTGGGTTCGGGTGACGTGCCCGGTGTGCGGTGTCGTCCGGGTGAGGACGGATTCCGTCGTCGTACGCAACTGCGTCGACGACCAATCGTGGTCGTACCGGGCGCATTGCTCGCAGTGCGAGCGCGACCTTTCTCGGCGTCACCCCTGAATCCCTCGCGTTGGCGGCGCTGGCCGCGGGCGTGGCCATCGAGACCTGGACACTTCCCGTCCCGAGCCGGCGCCACCCCGGCGGCCCGCTCGGGGAGGTAGATGCGCTCGAGCTTCATCTCGCGATGCTCGACGACGACTGGTTCGAGCGCTTCGCTCGGGTCGAGCCGCCCCTCGGCGATCGGTGACGCAGTCCGCTTCAGTATGCGGCGCGAAGCCGCATTCCGGTCGTCAGCGGGCCGGTGCGAGTGCCTGCGGCCCAACGTGTGACACCTTTCGTCAAGGCGCGGCCCCGGACGCCCGATATCGCGCGCGTGAGCAGCGACTCCCTGAGTAGCAGCACCCGGACGGCGTGTCTCGATCAAGTGATGCGCGCGCTCCGGCGCAGCTCGCTTCTCGGGATCCCGGCGTCGACGCTGCTCGCCCTCATCTTCGGCAGCTCGGTGCCGCTCTCGCGCCGGCTGGCGTTCGTGGGATTCGTATCGGTCGCCGACATCATGACCCTCCTCGTTGCGGTGCGCTACCTGCGCCGAAGGCGGCGGGGCGAGGTGATCGAGCGCTCCGTATCGGGCCTGGTCTGCACACTGCTCACCGCGGCTGCGTGGGGGTCGCCCGCGCTCTTCGCGCTCCCGAGTTCCGGCAAGGTCGAACTGCGGGCCGTCTACCTCCTGTTCGTGTGCGGCACCTCCGCGACCTGTGTCGTCGGGACCGCGGGGCGCCGACTCTACTTCTACGCCTCGCAGCTGCCGATGCTCGTCCCGGTCACGATCGTGTTCACCGCGTCGTCCGATCACGTGACCCGCCTGCTCGGCTTGGCGGTACCGATCTACTTCGTCGTGATGGCCTCGCTCCACCACGATGTACACGACCTGGTGGTCAGCGAGTTGCAGCTGCGCGAGCACAACGACGAGACGAACGCGCGTGCTCGTGCTCGCGAACGCGCAGCTCGTACAGCGGGCATTGCGGGACGAGCTGACCGGACTCGCGAACCGGGCTGCGTTCGTGGACGCCCTGCAAGCTGCCGTCGCCGAGGCTCGGGGGCAAGGTTCGATCGTCGGCGTGCTGTATTTCGACATCGATCGGCTCAAGGTCGTCAACGACTCGCTCGGTCACGCGACCGGCGACATGCTGCTGGTCGAGATCGCGCGCCGGGTCCATGCGATGCTGCGCAGCACCGACCTCCTCGCCCGCCTTGGTGGCGACGAGTTCACGATGCTGCTCGACAAGCTCCGGAGCCATGGCGAGGCGTTGGTCATCGCGGAGCGCGTGGCGCAATCGTTCGTCGAACCGTTCCAGGTCGGGGGGCGTTCGATAGTCGTGTCCGCGAGCATTGGCGTCGCGACCAACGTCGACCAGACCGACGTTCCCGAAGCGCTGCTCTCGTTCGCGGACGCGGCGCAGTATCGCGCCAAGCAGACCGGGCGGAACCGCATCGACGTCTTCGACGTCCGTCTTCGCACCGCGATGGAGAACCGGCTCGACGATGAGCACGCGTTGCGCGAGGCCATGGCGCGGGGGCACATCGTCGCCTGGTTCCAACCGGAGGTGGACCTGCGCACTGGTCTTTTCGTCGGCGCGGAGGCGCTCGCCCGGTGGAACCATCCCGAGCGCGGCGTCCTCGATGCCTGGAAGTTCGTGCCCCTCGCGGAGGAGACCGGCCTCGTGTTCGCGCTCGACGACGGCATCGTCGCCAGCGCGGTCACCACTCGCGCCGCGCTCGCCGCGACCGGTCTCGACGACGACTTCCGGATCTGGTGCAACGTGTCGGCGACGCATCTCACCCGGGGCATGCCCGCACGACAACTCGCCGAACTCCTCGAACGCACGGGCTGTGACCCGAGCCTGATCGGCCTCGAGATCACCGAGACGGCGGTGCTCCCCGACGTGCCCGCTGCGGCACGGGAGATCGCGGCTGCACGTGCGCTCGGAATCAAGGTCGCGCTCGACGACTTCGGAACCGGGCATTCCTCGCTGACGCTCTTGCGCTCCCTGACGATCGACCGCGTGAAGATCGACCGTACGTTCATCAAGGACTTCACCACTGAGCCCCGCGACGTCGCGATCGTCAGCCGGGTCATCGGGCTCGCGCACGACCTCGGTCTCGACGTCGTCGCCGAAGGGGTCGAGACGCCGGAGCAGGCGCGTCTCCTCGTCGAGCTCGGATGCCCGCGCGCGCAGGGATGGTTGTGGGCGAAGGCGCTGCCGGCGAGTGATCTGCGCGCCGGACTCGAGGCCCAACGGACGGATCCCGCCCCGGTTGCACCCGGGGCCGAGAACCTGCTCGCGGGGTAACGTTCACCCGGACCCGGCACGGAGGGATGGCGTGGACGACTCGAGGTTGGACCCGACGAGCGGGGAACCGTTCGACCCGGCGAGCAGGTACACGATCATCTCGGTCGACGGGCACGCCGGCGCCGAGCTCCGTGAGTACAAGCCGTACCTCGCGTCGCGCTGGCACGACGAGTTCGACGCCTGGGCCGACGCCTACGTCAATCCCTACGCCGATCTGCTCGCGCCGACCGCGTACCGCAACTGGGACAGCGAACGCCGGTTGAAAGAGACGGAGTCGCAGGGCGTCGTCGCCGAAGTGCTTTTCCCGAACACCGTCCCGCCCTTCTTCGCGCAGGGCAATCTCACCGCGCTCGAACCGACGACAGCCGACTACGAGCGGCGCTGGGCGGGTCTCCAGGCACACAACCGGTGGATGGCCGACTTCTGCGCGGCCGCGCCCGGTCGCCGGGCGGGTCTCGCGCAGGTGTTCCTGAACGACGTCGACGACGCGCTCGGCGAGGTCGCGTGGGCGAAGGAGAACATGGACGTGTTCGGCGGCATCTTGTTGCCGAACGTTCCGCCCAACTCCGAGATCCCGCCGTTGTGGGAGCCTCGGTACGAACCGCTCTGGGACTTCTGCGAAGCAAACAACGTCGTGCTCAACGTGCACAGCGGAAGCGGCCTCCCCGACTTCGGGGAGCACGAAGCGGCGCGGGCGATCATGCTGATCGAGCTGTCATGGTTCTCGCACCGCGCGGTCTGGCACCTCATCTTCGGCGGTGTGCTCGAACGCCACCCGAACCTGAAGGTCGTGTTGACGGAACAGGGCACGTGCGTGGATCCCGCGGCATCGACACGCTCGACTGGTTCCACCGGCGTATGACCCACGGCGGCGCGGCCGAGGCGGTGTTCTTCGGAGCCGTCGCCAAGAGCATGACGATGACGCCCAGCGAGTACTTCCGCCGCAACTTCTGGGTCGGCGCGAGCTTCCTGCGCCCGTCCGAGAGTGAACTGCGGTACGAGGTCGGCGTGGAGCGGATCATGTGGGGAGCCGACTACCCGCACTCCGAGGGCACCTATCCCTACACGACCGAGGCGCTTCGTGCCGCGTTCGCGCCGTGCCCGCCCGCCGAGACGCGCCAGATGCTGGAAACGACCGCGGCCGGTGTCTACGGGTTCGATCTCGACGCGCTCCGCGTGATCGGCACCGAGGTCGGGCCGACGGTTGCCGAGGTGTGCGTGCCCCTCGATCCTGCCGACTACCCGGCCGACTCCACGTGCAACGCGTTCGACGCGGAGCAGATCATCAAGGCTTGGTAGCGCCGAATTCGTCGCGTCGCTTCAGCCGTTCCACGCCACGTGGTACTCGTCCTTCCACCATTCGGCCGCGCGGCGTTCCTCGGCCGTGGTGACGACGTCGGGGTTCTGGCCGAGATCCTTCGGCGTCGGTCCGACCCGTTCCGCGATCGGACGCAGAGCTTCGAGATCGAAGCCGTAGCACTTTGCTGCCGTCTCGCCGAGCAACTGGCGGGTGTCACCGACCGGTACGTCGCCGAAATCGCTGCGTAGGCGGGCGATCGTGTTCGGCCACGTTCCTTCCGGATGGGGATAGTCCGTGCCCCACATCGCCACGTCGCAACCGATCACGTGCCGGCGCCGGATCTCCTCCTTCGACATCGTCGACGCACCGACGAAGATATTCGTACCGAAGTACTCCGACGGGAGCTTCGACAAGATGCCCTTCATCAGCGCGACCATCTTCTTGGTCGTGTGCCCGCCGCCAAGGTACTGGTCCCACTTCCACTTCATGTCGGCGACCCAGTAGCACGCACCTTCGGTCACGACGAACTTCAAACCGGGGAAACGCTCGAACGCGCCGCTGAACAGGAGGTGCGCGATCGGGCGGTGGGTCCAGAACACGACCTCGGCGAGATAGATCCCGATGAACTCGTTCATCTCCTCACGCGGCGCCTCGCCGGAATGGGTGTGTACCGGGAGCTCCGCGGCCTGACACGCGGCCCAGACCGGGTCGTACGAGGGATGGTTGTACGGCGTGTGGTCGCGCCACATCGTCGGCACCATGATCCCGCCGATTCCCGGCTTGTCCGCGAGCCACTCGATCTCGGCGACCGCGCGGTCGACGTCGTGGCAGATCGGCACCAGACCGATACCGGCCCGGCGTTCCGGACTCTCCGCGCAGAGCTCGACGAGGAACCGGTTGTGCGCCCGAGCGCCGGCGAAGGCGAGCTCGGGATCCTCGATCATGCCCGCAGAGAGTCCCGCGCCGAACGGCGGCGACTCCATACCCGTGATCGCGTCGGCGTCGGGGAAGATGACCTCGGCCGCGACACCGTCGGCGTCCATCTCCTTGTCGCGCTGCGCGGGCTCGTAGGCGCCGCGCAGGCCTTCTTCGTGGTCGGTCTCCCAGTTGGTGATGTAGTCGTAGTTCAGCACCATCTGCTCGTCGCGGTTCGCCTGCCGCTCGGCGAGGAACTCGTCGAACTGGGGCAGATACCGACTGTCGAGGTACGGGCGGTACTCCTCACACGGGAGCCCGGCGTGGGCATCGGCGGAGATGATCGTGTAGCGGTTGCTCCGCGTTGCGTCGTCGCTCACTTGCCGTCCTTCGAGCCGAGCACCGAGAGGTCGTCGTAACGCTGGTGCACGTACGGGAGGAGCCAGTCGGCCGGTACCCGCTCGACGACCTCCCCTTCCTGAGTCGTCGTCACCTGTGCGTACTCCATCGAGACGATGCGGCCGACGGGTACGTCGGCGATCGGGTCGATCGGTGAGTTGTGCAGCGTCATCGTCGCGTCGAGCGCGCGGCCTTCGCGTGCCTCTTCGTGGCGGCGCACATGCACGAGCGCGGGCTCGGTGTCGAAGCCTTTGCCATCGGGTGAAGGGCTGATCTTGAAGTAGAAGTCGACCTTGTCCTTGGCGGGGATCTCGATCGACTCGCCGAGCGTGCCGTCGACGACGGCGAGCGGGAAGCCCATGCGGTCGAAGCGGGCGTGGATGTGGTTGCCGTCGACGTCGATCGTCACCCCGCCGATCTTCTTCGGCTCGCCGAAGGTCTCGCGCCCGCCGACCGTCGCCTGCTCGGTCGTCATCGGCATGAACAGCGCGTACTCGCCTTCGACTTTGCCATGGCGCGCCCGGACGCCGAACCATCCGGCGCCGAAGACCGGGATGCCGGTGCCCATGTTCACGGTTGCGAACCGGATGCGCGCCAGCGGCTCCGAAGGCTCGAGCGGCGGCGGCAGCACGGCGCGGATCGCGTCCGGGTCCGTCTCCCAGACGACCGTGACCGCGGTCGACCAGATCTTGGCGGACGTTGCTTCGACCTCACGGTTGCGTTGGAGTTCGGGTGGACGGGCGCCGTATCGAATCGTCATGATCGGATTCTTCCACGGGTTCCGCCACGGCGGTAGGTCACGAAATCCCGGATCGCCGGCGAATTGTCGAGCTTGGCTATGGATGGGTGCAGTGGTCGGCCGCAGTGTCGATGGCAACGTCGGTTGTGACCTCGGTTCCTTCGAAGTCGGCGAGTGTGCTGATTCGGAAACGCCCGTCGCGCTCGGTCTCGGACTGCATGAGGTCGCGGCGCTCTGCGTAGTAGTGCGCTCGGGTGTAGCCCTCGCTCGCCGGCGCGTAGCTCGCGACGAGGACGCGGCCGGGTGAGTCACCACCGTTCGCTTCGCTGTAGTGCGGCGCGAGGCCGTCGATACAGACGGCGTCGCCGGCCACGAGCTCGGCCGACCGCCAGTCGAGTCCGTTGGTCGCGGCGGCCGTCACCACGCCCCGGGCGTCGACCGGCAACACCTCGCGCACCCCACTTGCGATCCAGAGACACCCCGACTCGAGACTGCAATCGTCGATCGCGACGAGGATCGACATCACCCGGCCTGCTCCCGGATACGCGACCTTGTCCTGGTGCGGGCTGAATCCGGCGCCGCCCGGCTGTTTGTAGTTGATCTTGTCCTTGAAGGCGGTTGCGGGCTGACCCAGCGCGGCGGCCGCGCAGTCGGCGAGACGACCGGCGACGAGCGATGCGATCCCGGGATGGCACGCGGAGACGTTCTCGGTGCGGCAGGTGCGCGGACCGTGCGCGGTGTGTTCGGCGTAGTGGCCCCACACGTGCGACCCCGTCGGCCAAGCCTCGACCTCGTCGGTCCAGCGGCGGAGCGCGTCGAGCTGCACGGTGTCGAGGAGATTCCTGCGGACGACATCGGTCGCGTTCATGCCGGCCAACCCGGCAGGAGGTTGCGTTCCGCGCAGAGCTCCTGACCCTCGATCCACTGACCGTTGAGCGCGCGTGCCTCCGGGTCGGTGACGAGCCAGGCCGCGGCCGCGCCGATGACGTCGGGTGGCGCGCCGGCACTGCCGTCGAAGCCGAACGGCGCCATGTCGATCAGGATTCGTTCCGTCGTGACGAATCCCGGATGCAGGTTGAAGCCGACGATGCCGCGGTCGCCGAGCTCCACCGCGACTATCCCGGCGAGGCGATGCACCGCGCCCTTCGACATCGCGTATCCGAGGCCCCAACCGCCGCTCCCGGCCGGCGCGGGTGGATCGGACGCGCCCGCACCCGACGTGAGCACGACGATGTAACCGTCGCCGCGTTCGAGCATCTGCGCCAGCACGAGCTTGGTGAGGATGACAGGTGCCATCACGTTCGCTTCCAGGTGCAGGTCGAGCAGCTCCACCGGCGTGTCGAGCAACTGGTCCATATGCCCGGGGCCGATGTAACGGCCGTTGTTCACGAGCACGTCGATCCGGCCGAACTCCTCGAGCACCGCGTCGACCCCCGGTGCGAGCGTCGAACGGTCGGTCAGGTCCATCACCACGGGGAACGCCTTGCGACCTTCCTTCTCGATGAGCTCCGCGGTGACCTCGAGCGAACCGGGCAGGGGCGTGGTGTCGGACTTCGTGACGGTCGACGAGTGCTCGCGCGCTTCGCCTTCGTGCACGGTGCGCGCGGATATCGCGACGTCGAACCCGGCGCGGGCGAGATGCACCGAGATGGCTTTGCCGATGCCCCGGCTCGCGCCGGTGACGAGCGCCACTCTGCCTTCCCCGCTCATGTTGTCCCCGATTCTGCCGTCACCGATGCGGCGGTCCGCGACGGACCCACGCTACCCATGCCCACTACGTGGAGCCGTTGGTGGCGATCCCGACGATGGGCGCCGGGATCGGCCGGCCGCCGAGGCTGCCGACGAAGCGCTTGTCCGAGAAGTTGAACACGCCGCCGTCGGAAGCGACCATCAGGTAGCCGTGGCCGAACGCGACCAGCCCGTTCACCGGTTTGTTCAACGCGGCCCGACCGAGCGACCCCCGGAACGGCGCACCGAACGCGAACACTCCACCGTCGGACGCGACGAGCCAGTAGCCGCGATTGTCGGGGGACGGCGACAGCCCGACGATCGGCCGGTTCAGACGCGCCGCCCCCATCGAGCCGTGGAAGTGCGCGTCGCCGAAGTTGAACACGCCGCCGTCGGAGCCGACCATGTAGTAGCCGCGTCCGGTAGGCGTCGCGACCGACGCGACAATGGGCCCGTTCAGGTGCACGGCGCGCATATCACCGAAGGAGTGCGCGTCGCCGAACGCGAACGCGCGGCCGAGCGTGGTGAACAGCCAATAACCGTCTCCGGTCGGTGTCGCCGAGATCGTCGACACGATCTCTCCCGCGAGCAGCGCCGGATGCCCACCGTGGTAGGTCGCGCGGCCGAACGCGTGCACGTTGCCGAAGCGGTCGACGATCCAGTAGCCAGAGCCGTCGTGGCGCGCGGCGAGCGCGACCGCGGGGTCGGAGGCGCTGCCGAAGTCGGTGGCGCTCCCGAACGCGTACACGTGACCGCCGGCACCCAGCATCCAGTATCCCGATTGCGATGTCGACACGACCGGACCGTCGACGACGAACTGGCGGACGACGGCGGGCGCGGGCGCGAACGTCGCGTCGCCGGGTTGCATGGCCCGAACAATGCAGGTCCCGCCACCGAGCAGCGTGAGCTTGGCACCGTGGGCGCCGCTCGGCTTGCAGACGGACGGCGACGTGGTCGTGAAGGTCACGGGCAGCGTCGACGACGCGGTCGCGGTGACCGTGACGGGGGAGTGAGAAACGGTTGTGTGCGCCGGGGTCGGGAAGGTGATGGTCTGCGGCGTCTTCACGACGGTGAAGCTGCGCGCCACCGGCGCGGCCGCGTCGAAGAGGTCGTTCCCCGCTTGGGTGGCGAGCACGGTGCATGTTCCTCCCCCCAGGATCGTGATCGTCGTGCCGCTCGTGCCGCCCGCGAGACACACTGACGTCGTGGTCGTCGTGAAGGTCACCGCCAGCCCCGACGACGCAGTCCCGGCGACCGTGATCGGCGCGCTGCCCACCGGGACGTTCGCCAGGTTCGCAAACGTGATCGTCTGATGTGTCTTCCCCACGCCGAGCGTCTGGCTGACGGGCGCGGCCGCGGTGTATGTCGCGTCGCCGAGCTGGTCGGCCTGCACGGTGCAGGCGTCGGCGGTCAGCCGGGTGATCGTCGCGCCGTGCGTTCCGGTCGCGGTGCAGGCGGTCGGCGTGGTCGGCGTAGAGAACGTCACCGCGAGTCCCGACGAGGCGGTCGCGGACGCGGTGATCGACGCCCCGACTGCGACATCGAGGAGAGTGGGAAAGGTGATCGTCTGATCGACCTTGGAGACGTTGAAGTCGTGGAACACGGCGTCGGCGGGCTCGAACGTGGGGCTCCCGCCCTGGTTGGCGGCGACCCTGCACGTTCCCGCGCCGACGAGTGTGATCGTCGCACCGTTGGCGCCGCCCGCCCCGCAGATCGCCGGCGTCGTCGTCGTGAAATCGACCGGGAGTCCCGACGACGCGGTTGCGGTGACGGTTGCCGGTGACTCCGCCATCGTCAGATCGGCCAACGCGGCGAAGGTGATGGTCTGCGGCGCGCGGGTGACGGTGAAGCTGCGCGTGATCGGCGGCGCCGCGTCGTAGCTGCCGTTCCCGGATTGGTCGGCCACGATGCTGCACGTCCCGGCGGCGACGAGGTTGATGGTCGCACCCCCGAGGCCGGTCGCCGTACACACCAGCGTTGTCGTCGTCGTGAAGGTCACGGGCAGCAACGACGTCGCCGAGGCGGACACGGTGAACTGCGCGTCGACCACCGAGTGGTCGGGAATCGTCAAGAACGTGATGGCTTGCGCAGCCTTGCCGACACCGAAGCTCTGCGTGACGGTCGGCGCCGCGGCGATGAGGTCGGTCCCGGCCTGGTCGGCCCGGACCGTGCACGTCCCGGCGGTGACGAGCGCGATAACCGAGCCGTCGGAGCCTCCCTGGGTGCACACGGCCGGTGTGCTCGTGGTGAACGTGACCGGACGTCGGCTCGACGCGTCGGCGGTGACGTTGACCACACCGGCGCTGAGTACCACGTCGGGGAGCGCGTTGAACACGATCGTCTGCGGCGCCTTGGTCACGTTGAAGCTCCGTTGCAGGTGCGCCGGAGCCCACGTGTCGTCGCCGGCCTGGTCGGCCTCGATGGTGCACACCCCTGGCATCTCGGGCGACACACTGTGCCCGTTGATCGTGCAGACGTCAGGCGTGAGCGTCGCGAACGTCACTCCGAGACCCGACGACGCGGTCGCACTGACGACGAGCGCGGGATCGAGCATCGTCCGGTCGGCGATCGGTGCAAAGGAGATGGTCTGCGACTTCAGGCCGAGCGCGGACCCGGCCGACCAGGTGGCGAACGGAGCGACGATCACGATGGTGACGAGCGTGACCGCGGAAATCACCGTGCGCCGGCTACGTAGTTTCCCGGCCAGCACCCGCTCGACGGTACACGCGTCCGGCGCGCGTGATCGCGGCAAGTCACACGTCTGTCGACACGGCCGGCAGGTGGTCGAGCCAGTCCACGAACGCCTGCTCGTACGCGATCCCGAACTCGACGACCGCGCGCATGTGCGGATCGTCGGCGGGCGCGCCCGAGATCGTGTCGACGATGCGGCGGTATTCCGACAGGCGTCGTTCGTGCTCGAGTCGATGCGCGTGGAGGAACTTCGCAAGGGTCTCGTCGTCGAGGTGCTTGGCGAACCACAGTGTGACCAGCAACGGAACTCGGATCTGCTCCGGGGCCGGCTCCTGTCGAATCCACGCCGCGAACGCGTGGCGGCCCGACGCGGTGATCGCGAACGGCTGCTTCTCGCGCGCTCCGGGCTTGCCCCGGCGCACGAAACCGCGGGCTTCCAGCGATTTCAACTCGCGATACACGTGGCTCGACGTCACGTTCCAGAACCGGGTCAGTCCGAGCCGGACCTCTTCGATCAGATCCCAGCCCGTCGCCGGCCCCTCGTGGAGGAAGCCCAGGAGCGATCCCTGGGTCGCGTTGAGCTCAGACTCCGCCACCGCCCGCTCCTGTTGACATTCCGTTGGGGATGATTACGCTCGGGATCGTAACACTCCACAAGGGAAGGTGGTCGGTGTGTCACTCGTCCGGCCGGCGTTGGCCGACGACGGCTACTGCGTCGTCGAGAACGTGCTGGACCCCGCAACTGTCGCGTCGACTCGCGCCGAGTTGCAGCGCCTGTTCGCGGCCACGCCCTACGGTCGCGACGACTTCGAGGGCCGCAGCACCCGCCGCGTGTACGGACTGTTCGCGAAGACGCGCGCGCTCGATGCGATGGCGACTCATCCCATGGTGCTCGAAGCGCTCGACCTATTGCTCGGGCCCGCGCAGCTGAGCGCGCCGACCGCGATCGAGATCGGACCGGGGGAGCGCGCGCAGCCGCTGCACCCCGACGACGCGATCTACCCGATCCCACGCCCACACGCGGAGTTGGTCGTGAACGTGATGTGGCCCTTCGACGACTTCACCGAGGCCAACGGCGCGACCGCGCGTCGTGCCGGGTAGTCACCGGTGGGTCGACGATCGGCCCGATGCGTCGACGGGGACGATCGCGGTCGAGATGCCGGCCGGCTCCGCCATGCTGTACGTCGGGAGTTTGTGGCACGGCGGCGGCGCGAACACCACACAGCACCCTCGGGTCGGCGTCGTCCTGCACTACGCCGTCTCGTGGATCCGTCCGGTCGAGAACCATGTGCTCGCCGTGCCGAGAGACGTCGTGCGGGAACTGCCCGAGCGGCTACAGGAACTGCTCGGCTACAACCTCTACCCGCCCTTCCTCGGCTACGTCGACGGGCGTCATCCGCGCCGACTCCTCGACTGAGAACAGTCGCCGGGATCAATCGGGCCGGAGGTCAGCTCCCGATACCGGGGCGCTTGTCATCACGCTTGGCGTGCTTGTCGGCGCGCTTTTCCTTCAACGTCTTTCCCGGTTTCTTACTGTTCGACTTCTTGGGTGACTTGTCGGCCATAGCGACGCAGGGTAATGCGCCATGGCAAGGTACGCACCGGGAACCACTCGGGGTACGTGACGCGCTGGAGGGCGACGATGGCAGGGCGATTCGCCCACGACGACGAGGTCGCGGCGTGGAAACGACGACGGATGGGTGGTGCCTCGACGGACTCGTCGCCGACCGACGAGATCGACGCCGCGGCCGCCGACCTGCGCTACTGCTTCCCGGACCCGGAGAAGTTCCACGCCGACCCAGAGGCGAACTGGCCTCCGGGCCGGAGCACGACGGAGCTCCGGCGCGGCTATCCCGAGATGCCTGCCGATCGGACCGGCGTTCCGGCCCGAACAGCACCGCTTCCGCGAGCGAATTCCCCTACTACGGCAGTGGCGCCCTGAGCCGACTGTGCGTGCATCCCGTCAATCGTCGACTTCATGGAACACGCGCTGGAGAGCACCGACCTGCGCGTGTACCAGAATCAGGTCGAGCGCGAAATACGCAGGCGACGCGAACTTCGAGCAACCGATGCACACCGACCGCAACCACTCGTGGCTGCCTCCGCGCATGGAGCCGCCCTGGTGGCATGTCGAGTCGTTTCTCTACCTGACCGACGTCGACGAAGGAAACACGCCGACCGCGCTCGTCCGGCGCGGCGACTCTGTCGGTCGCTCGACGAACGAGATCTTCATGCCCGACGGTGACCCGCGAGTTGTACGCAGCCGAGCGCTCGGCGACCGGCGTGCGCGGCTCGCTGCTCGTGTACCGGCCCGACGTCTTCCACCGCGGCACCGACCTGAAGCGTCCGGGCAGCCACCGCTTCTTGCTTGAACGTCAGCTACAAGGTCGCCGGTACCGACTGGATCGGTTACCACACGGCCCAGTCGAACGCGACGCACCCGGCGTGGGTGCAGTTCGTGGAGCTGTCGACGCCACGCGAGCTCGAGCTGCTCGGGTTCCCGCCACCCGGCCACCCGGTGTGGACGCCGGAACTGGTCGACGCTACGAAGGAGAAGTATCCGAAGCTCGACGTCGAGCCTTGGCGGCGCGCGCTTCGTCGATGATCGCCGGCGGGACCGGCTTCAGATCGTGGACGATGCCGATCCAGCTCAGGAACCGCAGGCCGTAGTACGTGGTGTCGATCTGCCACCAGCGGAACCCCTGCCGCGCCGCCCACGGGTAACGGTGATGGTTGTTGTGCCAGCCCTCCCCGCCGGTCGCGAGCGCGACCAGCAGCGTGTTCCGGCTGGTGTCGGTGGTCTGGTACCGCGCCGGCCCATGACGTGCGCGACCGAGTTCACCGTGAAGGTCACGTGCCACAGCAGCACCGTCGAGGCGAAGAACCCGATCAGCAGGCCGCTCCAGCCGCCGATCACGAAACACAGCGCGCCGAGCGTCCACGGCCCGATCCAGTCGTGCTTGTTGATGAAGCGCAACTCGGGATACTTGGCGAAGTCGCGGATCTGCGACATGTCGGCTTCGTTGTACTTGTCGCACAGAATCCAACCCATGTGACTCCACCAAAAGCCACGCTTGGGCGAGTGCACATCGCGTTCCGTATCGGAGAACCGGTGGTGGTTGCGGTGATGGGCAGCCCACCAGAGCGGCCCCTTCTGCGACGCCATCGTGCCGCCGAACGCGAGCACGAACTGCCAGAACCGGTTGAGCCGGTAGGTCTTGTGCGAGAAGTAACGGTGGTACCCGGCCGTGATGCAGAACATCCGCACCGTGAAGGTCACGAACGCGAGGATCACCGCGGTGCGTGTCACCCCGGTGAAGATCGCGAGGAACGGCAGCAGGTGCAACAAGAAGAACGTCGACGACGAAACGACGTTCAGCTTGTCGTCGGGGCCGCGGCGCAGGGTCGCCGCGCGGCGCGCGGCAGCATCGGGAGCGAACGTCTGCACCCCGGTATCGGCAACCAGTGGCTCCACGCCGCTCCTTGACGCGAGGGATGCTGTCTCAGATGTCGTCGAGCGAGCCTATTCGCAACACGCGTTACTCGGACAGGCGCACGGTGAGGAGCTCCATGAGTTCCGACTTCTCCTCGTCGAACGCCTCGAACGAGAGCTGGCCCGCGTCGTACTGCTCGTGCATCGCGGCGATGCGCTCGATCAGCTGCTCGGTGGTCGCGGAGTTCTCGTCGAACTCGATCACGTCGGTCTCTTCGTCGGGTGACTTGTCGAGCCTGCGTTCGCGCTTCGCCGCGGCCTTGGCCTGCTTGGAACGCTCGCGTTCTCGCTTGTTCGAAGTCGTACGCCGTGTTGCCATGATTGTCTCCTCATCCGGCGGCGAGAGCGCAGGGCCTGCCGGCGCACGCTCGCAAGATGATTGAAAGTGTCGTCAGCCAGTGGTGGAAGAATGGTGGTCCGACGCCGAGATCGACCACCCAGCTGCCTCCACAGCCTAGGCGCTCGGCACACGATCTCCCGGACAGGGCGATCCGCCCAGTCGGGTCGGACGGTCGCGTGGAGCGGCGGTGAGGACGCGAAAGGCCAGGTCAGAGTCGTGAATCTCGCAGCGCTGCTGGTCGATCACCCATTCTCCGACGTCGAGCCGCTCCTGCACGGCGTGCACGAGTCGCTGACCGCCGGCGCGGCCCGGGCCGAGTCGAGGGCGGTCGCCGACTCGCTGCGGGCCGCCGGCGTCCAACCGGGACAGGGAGTCGCGGTCCAGCTCCCGAACGGGCCGGGCGCGATCACGGCGATGTTCGGGGTCTGGCTGGCGGGCGCGGTGCTCGTCCCGATCAACGTGCGGTCCCCCGAGCGGGAACGCCGCACTCGCTCGATGTCACGGGTCCCGCGGTCCTCATCACCGCAACCGGTGTCGAAGCGACCGGTTCGGAGCCTCGTTCGTACCCGGATGATGTCGCGTTCGTGACCTGGACGTCGGGGACGACCGGTGCGCCCAAACCGGTCCTGCACACCCACACGAACTATCTCGAGCTCCTCGATCGGGTCCTGGGTCCGCTGCGCGCGGCCGCGGGCGAGCGCGCACCCCGCCGGCCGAGCCCCAACCTCGTCCCCGTCTCGCTCGCGCTGAACGCGGGGATCTACAACGCGTTGTTCGGCCTGCGTGCGGGCGCGGAGATCGTCGTGATGGACGGTTTCGACCCGGCCGACTTCGCGGCCCTCGTCGCCCGCTTCGAGATCCGTTCCACCGTGCTGCCGCCCGCGGCCATGGCCATGCTGTCCGACTCCGCTCAGGTCGTCAGCCTCGCCCCGCTGCGCTACGTCCGCAGCATCACGGCGCCGCTCTCCCCGTTGCAGGCGCGCCGCTTCTCCGAGAAGTTCGGCGTCATCGTCCTGAACGGGTACGGACAGGCCGAGATCGGTGAGGTCATCGGCTGGACCGCCGCCGACGCAAAGGAGCACCCGGAGAAGATCGGCGCCGTCGGTCGGCCCCATCCGGGTGTGTCGATCAAGATCGCGCCGATCGAGACGGACGGAACCCGCGCAGGTGAGGGGGAGACCGATTCGGTCGGCCGGCTGCTGGTGCGGCCGCCGTCGACCGCCGTCGGTATCGCGACCGAACGGGTCGAAGCCGGCGGCTTCGTCGACACCGGCGACCTCGCCCGCATCGACGCCGACGGGTTCGTGTGGATCGAAGGGCGGGCGGGCGATGTCATCAACCGCGGTGGCAACAAGGTCTTCCCCGAGCACGTCGAGGAGGTCCTGCGGCTGGTCCCGGGCGTGATCGACGCCGCGGTCGCGGGCGCGCCCGACGATCGCCTCGGCGAAGTGCCGGTCGCCTACGTCGTCACCGGAGGCGTCGCGCTCGACGACGACCTGGTCGCGCGAATGATTGCGACCTGCCGAGAGCACCTCGCGCCCTACAAACTCCCGGTGGCATTCCATCCGGTCGGCGCACTGCCGCGCAGCGAGGTAGGGAAATTGTTGCGGCGGGAGCTCACCCCTCCCGTGTAGGGGCTATTCCGCGCTATTCCGCCGGAAGGTCGCGCGACGGTGTCGCGGGCGGGTCGTTCAGTTCCGACGTCGCGTTCGCGACGCGCTCGCGGACCCATGCCAGGCTGTCGGGGCCCGAGCCCATCGCGGTCTCCCACCCGCTCATGACCGCCTCGACCGCAGCGCGGCCGGGCACCGTCCCGAGCGGCTCGACGGTCAAGTCCGCGTCGGCGACGGGACTCGCCCGGGTGTCGCCGATGGCGTCGGTCACGAGCGCCCCGAGAGGGTCGCTCATCGCATAGATCTCGCCGGTCGCTTCGACCCACGACACCTGCGTGCGAGCACCGCCGTCG
The DNA here is from genome assembly GCA_963761055.1 of uncultured Actinomycetes bacterium. GTDB lineage: Bacteria > Actinomycetota > Acidimicrobiia > IMCC26256 > PALSA-610 > PALSA-610. Next base: position 541,511 of record CAVXFO010000006.1, read on the forward strand.
CTCCAGTCGGAGCCGAACTCGAGCTCTTCGGAGGCACGGCGGCGCGGGTCGGCGTCATAGAAGTCGTTGAGATCCACGGCGCCATTGTGGCGCGTCGGCGCTACCGTCCGTGCATGCGAGAGCCCGAACCCGACCGGATCGACCCGGATCCGTTCGCCCCCGCCCGACTCGGACCGATAGCGGTGCGCAACCGGATCGTCAAGGCCGCCACCTTCGAGGGTCGGACGCCCAAGCGCGTCGTCACTCCGGAGCTCATCGAGTTTCACCGCCGGTTCGCGGCGGGAGGGGTCGGGATGACCACGGTCGCGTACTGCGCGGTGAGCGCGCGGGTTCGACCGACGGCCATCAGATCGTCCTCGACGGTCCCGACGTCGGCGCCGGGCTGCGCGCGCTCACCGACGCAGTGCACGCCGAGGGTGCCGCCATTGCCGCCCAGATCGGGCACGCCGGCCCGGTCGCGAACCCGATGGGGACGAAGTCGCCCGCGCTGGCTCCGTCGCGCGTCTTCAGCCCGCTCGGCATGCGTCGCACGCAGGCAGTGACCGAGCGCGAGATAGCCAAGATCGTCGACCAGTACGCGCACGGCGCACGGCGTCTTCCGCGATGCGGGCTTCGACGCGATCGAGGTCCATATCGGTCACGGCTACCTCCTGAGCGCGTTCCTCTCGCCCCGGCTCAACCGGCGCCGCGACGACTTCGGCGGCAGCCTCGAGAACCGCGCCCGGTTCGCGCTCGACGTCGTACGTACGGTGCGCGAGGCGGCCGGGCCCGACATCGCGGTCACCGCCAAGATCAACATGACCGACGGAGTGCGCGACGGCTTCTGGCTCACCGAGAGCATCGAGTTCGCCCGCATGCTCGAGGCCCAGGGCGCGCTCGACGCGTTGACGCTCACCGGCGGCAGCTCGTTCGAGAACCCGATGTACCTCTTCCGGGGCGAGGCACCGGTTGCGGAGATGGCCGCGATGTTCCCCGGCGTGATGAAGGCCGGGATCAAGATGGTCGGCGGGCGGTTCTTCAAGGAGTACCCGTTCGAGGAGGCGTACTTCCGGCCGTACCGCGCCAGTTCCGCGACGCACTCTCGATGCCGCTCGTCATGCTCGGCGGCATCAACCGGCTCGACACGATTGCGCAGGCTCTCGACGACGGGTTCGCATTCGTCCAGATGGGGCGCGCGCTGCTACGCGAGCCCGACCTGTTGCTGGAGATGCAAAAGGACAGGGCGCGTGAATCCCTTTGCATCCACTGCAACAAGTGCATGCCGACCATCTACACCGGCACACGCTGCGTGCTCGTCCCGAGCGACGAGGCCTCGATCTAGACACCCAGGCGCGCGTCTACGACGGCGCGGGATCGAGCGTCCGGATCTCCGTCGGCGAGATCCCGAGATAGCGCTCGAGGTTCTCGTGCATATTGACGATGCGGCACTCCTCGCTCGCCGACACCAGCAGTTCGGTCAACCCGGGCTGGTGGAGGCCGCGCTGGCTGCGTCCGAAGTTGGCGAAGTCCTGGTTGAGGATCAGGCCGATCGGGAGCTCCTGGTCGGGCGCGAGCTCGATGTCGAAGGGTTTCGACCGCGGTCGCTGGTCGTCGGGCGCGACCCGATCGAACTGGAAAGCGTCCATGTACGCGTCGTCGGGCGTGGCGCCCGGGCGGGCCCGAACCACTTGCAGCATGTCGGCGAACACCAACACCGTCACGTTCGGGAAGAGGTTGTACTGCGACATGTCGAGGAGTTGCCCGTCGTCGAGCGCGTCGAACCACGCATGCCCGGCATCGATACCGCGGGCGCGAACGAGCTCCGCGATCGCGCCGCGCACGGTGCCGCCGGGCGCGACGGCGGGCGCAGGACCGGCGTCGCGTTGTTGGGCGTTGCCGACCCGGACGCCCATCACCTCGACGAACGCCTCCCACACCTTCTGGTCGTCGGGGCGCGTCGGCAGTCGGGGTGACGACAGGCCGTACGACTGGCGGAGCCGGCCGTGCCGTTCCCACACCTCCTGCGGACCGTTCACGTCGTCGCACATCGGCAACATCTCTCGGTGGATGCCCTGCACGTGGTACGTCTCGCTGAAGCCGTCGATGAGCGTCTTCCAGTTGCACGGAGCCGCGATCGACACCGACGCGGTGCAGCGGTACTCCTCGACGCGCGCCCATGCCGTGTCGTCAGGCACCGCCCCGAGGAACTCGGCGAGTGACTCGGCCGCGGCGTCGAGATTGACGAATACGAGCGGTCCCCAAGTGTCGACGCGCACGGGAAAGAGACCGATCGGCCCGGTTTCGCGGCCCAGCACGCCGAACTCGCGCCGCGACGGAACTTCGCGGAGCCGGCCTTCCAGGTCGTAGGTCCACCGGTGGAACGGGCAGCGGATCTCGGCGAGCCCGGCGCCCGAGCCCTCGCACAGCGCGCTCCCGCGATGCCGGCAGGCGTTCTGGAAGGCGCGGAGCACGCCGTCGTCGCCGCGGGCGAGGAGCACCGAGAGCGGACCGATCCGAACCTCGTGGAAGTCTCCGGGGTTCGCGACATGGTCGAGCGCGCACGCCAGCTGCCAGACGTGGGGCCAGAGCCGCTCGTGCTCGAGCGCGGCGAAGTCGGCCGACGTGTACCGCGATGCGGGGATCGTGACAGCCACTCGCAACCTCCTCGTCCCATCAGGTGGGTCGATCATGTGGTCTGATCGGGTGGTCTGATCGGGTGGTCTGATCGGGTGGTCTGATCGGGTGGTCCGAGCGGGTGGTCCGAGCGGGCGGGGCCCGGCCCCGGCATCGTCGCGTCGCCGGAGCGCGCCCGGCAAACCCGCCGCGCGACCTGTGGGCCGCGCAAATGCCGGTTTGCTGAACGTTCGCGAACGCCTTCCCCAATTCCGGATCGACAGGCGTGCACAATGTCCGTACTCTTCGGCCCGTCCGGCGACTTCTCGGGGGAGACAGAATGCGGCTGCGTTGGTGCGTCCTCGCGACGGCTCTTGTGCTCGGTATCACCGCGTGTGGGGGTGGCAGCAGCAACGGCTCGAGCGGCGGTGGCGGCGGCGGCGGGCTCGGCGGCCCCACCACGCCTTCGACGGCCGTCACGGACGCATGCAAGACCGCGACCCTGACCAGCCCCGAGATCGGCGTCACGGCCAAGACGATCACGGTGACCGTCGTTGCCGACGTCGACAACGGCTTCCGCCCCGGGCTGTTCAAGGGTTCGTGGGACGGCGTGAAGGCCTGGGGCGACTACATGAACTCCAAGGGCGGCCTCGCCTGCCGCAAGGTGATCGTCAAGCAGGCCGACTCGAAGTTGAGTCCGACCGACGCGAACAACGCCGTCGCGGCGGCCTGCGCCAACTCGGTGGCGCTCGTCGGAACGACTGCGCTCTTCTTCCAGAACGTCAGCGCCATGAACAACTGCAAGGACAAGGCGGGCAAGGCGATCGGGCTCCCCGACCTCGCCGAGCTCCAGACCGAGGTCGCGCAGCAGTGCTCGCCCGTCTCGTTCGCGACGTTGCCGACCGGCTCGAGCTGTCCGTACAGCGGCACGGGCAAGCGCACGTACCACGTCGGGTACGCGCAGTACGACTACTACTTCAACAAGTACCCGGGCGTGCCGCTGCACGGCGTGTTCGTGATCCCCAAGGACACGAAGTCGACGATCTCGTCGTCGATGCCGATCTTCCGGGCCGAGAACCGGATGGGCATCAAGAGCGACGCGGAGTTCGGCAAGAGCGGCGTCGACATCCAGACCGCTTACACCGATGTCGCGCAGGCGTTGAAGGCGAACAAGTCGACATACGGTCGCAACGGCCTCGACTACAAGGGGACCGTGTTGATGCGCAAGGAAGCGCAGGTGCAGGGCGTCAACACGGTGAAGGTCTGGGACTGCTCGGTGCAGTGCTACGACAAGCGGCTCATCCAAGAGGGTGGCTCTGCCGTCGAGGGTCAGTACGTGTGGGTCAACTTCCTCCCGTTCGAGGACAAAGGCACGAACGCCGACCTCGACGCCTTCCTCAAGTACGACAAGTCGCCCGACGGCTTCGGCGCCCAGGCGTTCATCGCCGGTGAGATATTCGCCCGCGCGGTCACCGACACGATGAAGGCGAACAACGGCAATCCCAACTCGATCACGCGTGCGAACCTGCTCACCGCGATCAGGAACATGCACGACTTCGACGCGAACGGCATGGCGCCGACGATCGACGTCGGGGGCAGGACCGGGCGGCAGTGCCTCGTCGGGCTGCAGGTGCAGAACGGGAAGTTCGTGCAGATCGCCCCGGCCGAGAAGGGCAAGTTCGACTGCGACAACAACAAACCGCCGCTGCAGCTCAGCATCGATCCGGCGGCGGAGTACCACGGCTAGCGGGAGCTCGCCGTAGAACGCACTGACGGATTTGGTCGAGGGAGAGCTGGTTTGTCACAACGGTGGTCGAACCTGCTGGTTTGGGCGGGGACGATCGCGTTCGTCGTGTTCGTCAGCAAGGAGGCGTGGGCCGGTAACCCGGTCAACGGGACGAGCCTGACCAATCTGGTCGTGGTGGCGTTGCCCGTCGCCGGCATCATCGCGATGGCGGCGAGCGGGCTCGTCGTCGTGTACACGACGACGGGCGTGTTCAACTTCGCCCAGGGTGCGATCGGGATGTTCTTCGCGTACGTCGACTGGGAGCTGACCGTCGACCGCCACTATTCGCAGCTGATCGTGCTGCCCCTCGTCGTGCTGGTGCTCGCACCGCTGTTCGGGGTCCTGCTCGATCGCGCCGTCATGCGCCGGCTGCAGGGCAAGCCGCTCGTGGTCCAGCTGATGGTGACGGTCGGGCTCATGTTCGCGTTGATCGGTCTCGCGAACATGATCTGGAACCAGCAGGCCGCGCACACGATGCCGGCGCTGTTCGCCGGGCACGGGTTCCATATCGGCCAGGTGCTGCTCACCTGGCACCGGTTCATCACGATCATGGTCGCAGTCGGGCTCGCGATCGGCCTACGGATCCTCTTGTTCCGGACACGTATCGGTGTCGCGATGCGCGCGGTCGTCGACAACCGTGAGCTGGCCGCGCTCGGGGGTGCGCGCTCGACCGTGCTCTCCGGTTTCGCGTGGGCGCTCGGCTGCTCGTTGGCCGCGCTCGCCGGCATCCTCCTCGCGCCCGAGACGGCCGACATGAACACCTCGACGCTGACATTGCTCATCATCACGGCGTTTGCAGCCGCGGTCGTCGGCCGTTTGCGGAGCCTTCCGCTCACGTACCTCGGTGCGCTGATCCTGGCGTTGTCGACGCAGTGGATGGGATCGTTCCTGAAGTTCTCGGATCGCTGGACGAACGTCCCCGACGCACTTCCGACGATCATGCTGTTCATCGTGTTGTTGCTGTTGCCGAGTGCGGAGATCCAATTCGCGCGTATCAACGCGGTGCGGCGAGTCGAGCGGGTGTCGTCGGTGAGCGACACCGCGATCGGGATGGCTGCGCTCCTCGTGTTCATCGGCGTCCTGACGATGTTCCTCTCCAGCAGCGATCCCACGAACGTCAATCGGATCAGCCTCGGCATGTGCACCGCACTCGTCGCGCTGTCGCTCGTGCCCCTTACCGGTTGGGCCGGGCAGGTGTCGTTGGCACCACTCGCGTTCGCCGGCATCGGTGCCGTCGCCTACGCGCGCCTAGGGGGCGCGCACGGCAGCATCTGGGCGGTGTTCCTCGCCGCACTCGTCACTATCCCGGTCGGGGCATTGCTGGCGTTCCCCGCCATGCGGCTGCAGGGCCTCTATCTCGCGCTGGCGACACTGGCGTTCGCGGCGATGGTCGAGGAGGTGTTCTTCGCGCAGCCGTTCGCGGTCGGTGCGGGCGTGATCTCCGTCGCACCGGTCCACATCTTTGGCGTCGACTTCTCGGCGCCCAAGTCGTTCCTGATCCTCGTCACCGTTGTGTTCGGCTTGTGCGGCATCGGCGTCGTCGCGCTCCGGCGCAGTGCTTTCGGGCGCCGGCTCGTGGCCCTGCGCGACAGCGAAGCCGCGTCGGTGACCGTCGGCGTCAACGTGCTCGAGACCAAGCTCATCGTGTTCGCTCTGTCGGCTGGTATTGCCGGCTTCGCCGGAGCGTTCATGGGCATGTTGTTCGGGAAGCTGAGTGGTGCGACGGGCTTCGAGGCGTTGTCGGGACTCCCGATAGTGCTCGCGCTCGTCATCGGGGGCGTCGGCTTCGTCGCGGGCGCGTTGTTCGCAGGCATCTTCGGACTGATCCTCGTACTCGTCCAGAGCGACTGGCACCTCTCGCTGTGGATCGGGATCACGTATCTGGCGCCCGGCCTCGCCGTGCTCGGCATCATCCAGAACCCGTCGGGCGCGGTCGTGCCCATCGGCGAGGGGTTCGCCCGCCTGCTGCCGTGGCGACACGACGCGCGCGAGGAATACGCGGAGACCGTCGCGGCCGCGGCCGAACCCGAAATCGGCGAGCTCGGGCTCGAGCGGCCGTTCAAGGAAGCCGACGTGCTCTTGGTCGACCGCGGCCTCGGGATCAGTAGCGACCTTCCGCGCGGGAACGGCAACGCGACCGGAATCGGGACCGCCGGCACTGCTGCTACCGGAAGGAGCAGATGACGTGGCCTTGCTCGAGGTAGAGGGGATCTCGGTGCAGTTCGGCGGTCTGCTCGCGGTCGACGACGCCTCGTTCTCGGTGCCGGCAGGCTGCGTGACCGGCCTCATCGGTCCGAACGGCGCGGGCAAGACCACGCTGTTCAACGTCATCACCGGTCTGCAGACGCCGGCGCGCGGGCGTGTGCTCCTCGCCGACACCGACGTGACTCGCCGGCGTCCGTTTCGCCGGGCCCGGCTCGGCATCGCCCGCACTTTTCAGCGCCTCGAAGCCTTCGGCAGTCTCTCCGCGCGCGAGAACGTGCTCGTCGCGCTCGAGATGCGCAGGCGGTGGTCGTCGTCGCGCTACGACTGCGGCGCGGTTGCCGACGAGCTCCTCGAGCGCGTCGGGATCCGCTCGATGGCCGACGTGCGCGTCGAAGCGCTTCCGACCGGAAGTGCACGCCTCGTCGAGCTCGCGCGAGCTCTCGCGACGGAGCCGAAGATCCTGCTGCTCGACGAGCCGTCGTCTGGGCTCGACGAGCAGGAGACCGATGCACTCGGCCTGCTATTGCACGAGCTCACCGCCGACGGGCTCGGCGTATTGCTCGTCGAGCACGACATGCCCCTCGTGATGGAGGCCTGTACGCATATCAGCGTGCTCGATTTCGGCCGCATCATCGCGGCGGGATCCCCGGTCGAGATCCAGGCCGACCCCTCGGTGCAGCGCGCCTACCTCGGAACTGCGAAGTCGGCCCAGTGAAGTGTGCCCAATGAAATGTGCCCAATGAAGTGTGCCCAATGAAATGTGCAGCGTGACATCGCTCGTGAGCGTGCCCGAGGGCGACGCGACGACCGTCGTCCCCATCCTCCAGCTCGCGGCCGTCCGCGCCGGCTACGGCCGCATCGACGTGTTGCACGGCATCGACCTCGACTTGATGCCCGGCGAGGTGTTTGCGCTGCTCGGACCGAACGGCGCGGGCAAGTCGACGACGCTTGCAGTCGCGTCCGGTCAGATCGTCCCCAGCTCGGGCGGGGTCATCCTGTGCGGCCGCGACATCACCGGGGTGCCGCCCGACGCGCTGGCACGCGCGGGCGTCTGCCTGATCCCGGAGGGCCGCGGCATCTTCCCGAACCTGACGGTCTCCGAGAACCTGCGTATGGCGACCTACACCGGTCACTCGTACCACGATGTGCTCGATCGCGCGTTCGCGCAGTTCCCCCGATTGGGTGAGCGGCGCAAACAGACGGCCGGGACGATGTCGGGTGGCGAGCAGCAGATGCTCTCGATGGCCCGAGCGCTGGCCACGGAGCCCGCGGTACTGCTCATCGACGAGCTGTCGATGGGCTTGGCGCCGATCATCGTCGACGAGCTGTACGCACACGTCCGCCGGATCGCCGCCTCGGGCCTGTCGATCCTGATCGTCGAGCAGTTCGCGCACGAGATCCTTGGTCTCGCGGACCGCGCCGGGATCATGTTGCACGGCCGGCTCCTGCACACGGGCCCGCCGGCAAGCATCGCGGGCGAGCTCTCCGACGCGTATCTTGGCGCCGATCACACGGCCCCGACAGCCGACACATCTCAATGAGGAGTCCCCAGTCATGAACGATGAGAACACCGATGCGGGCGGCACGATGTCGTCGTCGCGCTTGTCTCAGTTCGAGGCGGAGGTCGGCAAGCTCAAGGTGACCGGCGGCGGTGCGAATCCCGAGCGCCTCGGTGCGCAGTGGGGCATCGGCCTGACGATCCTCGGCTTCGTCGTCGTCGTCATCTCGTGGTGGAGTGCGCTCGACGCGAAGGGTGACGGCGCCGCGGTGAGCGCGCTCCGGGCCGAGATCTTCGCGTTGATCGGTGTCGGCATAGCGGTCGTCGGCGTCGTGATCTGGGCGCGCAATTCACTCACGCGCTATCTGCGTTACTGGATCATCCGCCTCGTCTACGAACAGCGCGAGCAGACCGAACAGCTCATCCGGGCCCTCCGCGACGAGAAGTAACTCGTCTAACCGATCGGGACATCCAAGACCCCGGCGGTGACGACGATCCTTTCGTCGACGATCCGGGTCACCTCGACGAGCATCTGATACTTGCCGGGGCTCGTGATCGTGGCGCCCTCTGTCAGCCAGTGGTTCGCGCCGGCTTTCACGAGCCCGGCGGACACGGTCGTGTTCCCGTCGACGAGCTTGGCCGAGATCTGGCGGACCGCCAGGTCGGCGCCCTTCGGTGTGAGGATGTATACGTGAATCTGGTTGATGCCCACGTGCGCGGGGTCGACGACGGCCTCGATGATCATGGCATTCGAACCGGATCCGGCGGCCACTGAACCCGAGAACAGTTGCGGTGTGAGCGCGCTCCGAGCGGGCTGCGCGTTGACGAGCAACGCGGTGACTGCCAGCACCGCAAGACCGAGCGCCACCTCGCCCGCCACCGAACGCCGCAGCCCGGAGATCGTCCGCTCGTCGATCGCCGCGATCGCGCTGTCGGGCGCGTCGAGTGGCGCGGCCCGGCGCCGGCGCACGATCGAACGGCTGACCGCGGCGAGACCGAGCAGACCCACGACGATTGCAAGTTTGACGAGGAGAATGTGGCCATACGAGGTCCCTGTGTATCCGCGCACGCGGAAGCCGACCTGGCGCCACGACGCGAAGAGTCCGCTGCCGATCAGCGCCACGACCGACCAGAACGCGACGCGCGAGAACGCGGTCAGCGCGCGCCGTAGACCGCCGCTGAAGCCGCCGCCGAGCGCAGAGAGGAGCAGCACGACCAATCCGCCCAGCCACGCACTCATTGCGAGGACGTGAACTGTGTCGATCGGAACCGCGAAGTCGGTGAAATCGCCGGTCGCGGCGTGACCGGCGTAGCCGGGAGTCGCCGCCAGCCCGATCGCAACCAGGCTCGCCAGCACGACCCACCACGCCGGCGCCCGACGACCTCGGAGCACGGTCCCGACGACTGCGATGAGCGGGAGTGCCGCGACGAGGAGGAGGAGCCGGACCTCGGCGACGTGCCCGAACCGGGTTTTCAGGACGTCGTCTACGACGGTCCACTTGATCGCGTCGCCGATGCCCGAACCTGCGGCGTACGGACCTTGCAGCATCAACCCGGCGACGGTCGACACGGCGAGCAGGATCCAGCCGATCCACATCGCACGTCGGGAAGGGCGCCGCGCGCTCGTTTCGCCCGCGATGAGCAGGAGGAAGATGCCACCGCCGATCAAGAGCGCGAGGCCGGCGAACACGCCGCCGCGCGCGATGCCGAACAAGATCCCGACCGCTTTACTGCTCTTGGCGTTCGTCTCGCTCGCGCAGCCATTGACGTCGGGCGGCGCTCCCTGACCGATCCGGAACGAATAGGTGCCGCTCACGGGGTGGGAGTCGGCCGAGATCACCCGCCAGGCCACCAGATAGACGCCCGGCACCAGCTTCGGTACCGAGAGCACCACGGTGTGCCCCGTGTTCGGGGCGTGACCGGGCGCGCCGGTCGTGATGCGGCTCCCGGAGCAGGTGTAGACCCGTATCGCGCCGAAGGAGACTTCGACGTTCTCGTTGAACGTGAGCGACAGCTGCGACGGCGACGTAGCCGTCACCTGGTCCTTGGGGGGGTTCGAGCTCTTCAGGATGGCGTGGGCCCACGCCGGGCTCGCCGCCGCGATCACGAAGATCGCGGCGAGCGTCGGGACGACGCAGAGCCGAGCCAGGCGCCGTGCACTCATGCGGGCGTCACACTACGGGCCGCAACGAGTGCGGCTCCGGGCAGCCCGGTCCCTCCTGGGCCCGATACGAGTCGTAGCGTGTCGGCGTGCGTCGACGGGTCCTGCTCCGGATCGCCCTCCTGGCGGCGGCTGTGGCCACCGGGCTGGGGGCGATGGCCACCCCGGCCTCCGCGCACACCATCAGCGGTCCGCGCCCGACGAACTACCGGAGTCGCATCGTCGCGTTCGCGCCCGAAGTGCCCGGGGTCAGCGCCCGGGTCGTCGATCTCGGCGCCAAGTTCGAGCTGACGAACCGGTCGTCGTCGGAGATCACGGTGCTCGGCTACGAGGGTGAGCCGTATCTCCGCATCGGGCCGAGCGGCGTCTTCGAGAACCTGCACTCGCAGGCGACGTACATCAACACGTCGCGCCAGGGCGGGACGGTCCCGGTCGGCGTCGACACGTCTCCGACCGCGGTGCCCGAGTGGAAGAAGATCTCGTCCGGTCGGACCGCGCGCTGGCACGACCACCGCATCCATTGGATGAGCCCGCAACCGCCGCCCCCTGTAGCCCAGTCGCCGGGACGCTTCTATCACCTCTCGCAGCAGAACATCGTGTTCCAGTACGGCGATCGGCAGTCGGCGCGGGTGGCAGTCGCGCTCGACTGGGTGCCCGGGCCGAGTGGAGTGCCGTGGATACCGGTGATCGTGGTGCTGTTCGCGCTGGGCGTCGTGGCCGCGCTTCTGCCGCGGTGGTGGCGCGTGCTTGCCGTGTTGGTCGGGGTGGTCGTGATCTCCGATATTGCGCACGCGATCGCGTTCGAGATCCCACGACCCGGCGGGCACCTCACCAAGACCCTCCAGTTCTTCGGTGCGAGCATTGTGTCGATCGCGGTGTGGATCGCGGCTGTGCCGACGATCGTGGCCGTGCTCCGCCGCCGGGCCGAGGCGCTGTACGGCGTTGTGTTCGTCGGTCTGCTCATCGGGCTGATCGGCGGTGTCACCGATCTGGCCACGCTGTGGAAGTCCCAGTTGCCGGATGCCGGTCCGCACTGGCTGACGCGGCTCGAGGTGGTAGTCGCGCTCGGGCTGGGTGCCGGCCTCGTCGTCGGCGCACTCGTACGGATCGTGCGCAGCCGGGCGGCGGCCGCGCCCGATAGCGGTGGCGCCGGTGGTGGCGGGCAGTGGCTCACGATGCTGGTGGCCGGCCTGTCCGACGCCGAGTTGGCGCGCCTCGTGCCCGAGCTCGACGCCGACGAGGTGCTCGGGGTCGCGTCGCGCGAGTTGGCGGTGCGCGCCGCGCCCGCGGCCGATGCGTTCGCATCGGGCTCGCTCGCGTTCGTGACCACCGACGAGCGTGATCCGGTGACGTGGTCGGTCGTCCGCGCCGACGGGCTCGGTGCCGGCGCGCTGACCGCGGCTCGGGGCGGGGTGCCGCCCGAAGCGGCGGCCATTCGCGCCCCGTTCGCCACGATGCTGCGGCTGCTCGCGGGCACGCTGGCCCTCGACCACGCGGTGGCGCGGGAACTGGTTTCCACGTCCGGGGACGCGGCGCTGCTCGCAAGCGTCGCGCCCGATCTGCCCGAGAACGAACCTCCCGGAAACGGCGTCGTCAGCCCGACGGCGGAGGATCCGACGTCCGCTTCTTGAACCGGTCGAGGCGCGCCTGCAGTTCGGGGTCGAGCACCGTGGAGTCGTCGTCCTCGCCGCTCCCGTCGGCGCCGTCCACGTCTTCGTCGCCGCGGCGGGAACGGATCCACACCACGACGGCCAGGACGAGGCCGAGCCCGACGAGCACCGCGCCGCCGACGATCACCGGCGATGGTCCGCTCGACGTGCTCGGCGGCGCCGGCGGCCTCACGCCGGCGTAGACGAACTGGTCGAGGATCCGGTCCTGGGCGATCGCAGGGTCCGGGGCGGAGCGGGAGACGACGGCACCGGACGCGTCACGCTGTATCACCCTGATGCCGAAGGCGCCGACGGCAGGGGCGGTGACTCCGAGCGAGAAGAACGAGCACGAGAACCTTGTGATCGGGCCGCCCCGGAATCGCACCGTCGATCCCGATCTGGTGGAGGTCCAGCCGGCTTTGGCGTCGACCCGGTCGAGCCGCAGTCCGGCGGGGACGGTGATCTCGACGTCGGGCACGGTCGTGTTCTCGACTGTGACACCGACACTGATGGTCGCGGGCGATCCGACGGGGATCTCGTCCGGCGTCGGGCAGATGTGGGCGAAGGCGGGCGTGATCCCCGCCGTCAGCACGGAGGCGGTCGCAACGGCCGTCGCGAGCGCGAGAACCACGGACCGGCGCACGCCGCGCACGCTATCGCCGCGCCCGGCCCCAACCCCGTCCGACTGCCCCGGGACCGGCGAAATCGGTACGCTGCCGTCGTGCGTATTCGTGTGATCGTCCTCTTCGCCGCTTCGCTCGCCCTGGTACTCGCCTCGTGCGGCGGCAGCTCCAAGCCCGCGGCGAACCCCGCCACTTCGTCTACCGAGCACATCGCGCAGGTGGCGACGAATGTGCCTTCGGACTCCGCGAAGATGATCTGCGAGAAGGCGGCGCAGACCGACATCTACGAGAGCGCGACGGGTGTGAAGACGATCGCCCCGTTCGCGCCGACCTGGATCGACCACGTCTACTCGTGCAAGTACGTCTATCCGGCCGGCGCGGTCATGACCTTGTCGGTGAAGGAAGTCTCGAACGCCGACGAGACGACCGCGTACTTCAACTTGCTCGCGGCCAAGCTGCACAAGACCAAGGACCTCCAGATCAGCCAGGGAGCCTTCGAGGTGCAGGACGGCTCGGTCGTCGTCCGCAAGGACTTCAAGGTGCTGCTCGTCGACATCACGAAGCTGCCCCCTCAGTTCGGGGTTCCCGCGGCGTCGCGCGGCGACGTCGCGATCAACGTCGCCGAGACGATCATGTCGTGTTGGACGGGCGCCTGACTCCCGGCGCTCGCCCGTGACCTCGAAGTGTCGCGGGAAGGACTCCACCACCACTGCGCTCGACGCATAATGATCCCGACCGCACGTGGTCGGACTCCTGCCCCCACGGCCAACCGGCCGAGGCGACGTAGGTGGTCGGAGGAGGCAACGAATGTCCGTCGCCATTGCCGTTCTGGTCGTCCTGATCGTCGTGATCGTGTTGCTGATCGCGCTGCAGTCGTTTCACACGATCGGGCCCACCGAGGTCGGCCTCGTCCAGAAGCGGTTCTCGTTCAAGAAACTGCGGAACGACGACCCGATCGCGTTGCACGGCGAGGCGGGGTTCCAGGCCGAGCTGCTCGCACCTGGCCTGCGGTTCAAGTTGTGGCCGGTGTTCGGGGTCAAGAAGTTCCCGTGGGTGCAGGTGCCCGCGGGCGAGATCGGCGTGGTGATCGCGCAGGTCGGCGCCCCGCTGCCGATCGGCGCCAAGAGCGCCAACTACAAGCCGGAGTTCGAGAACTTCTCGTCCCTCGAGAAGTTCATCGCGGGCGGTGGTCAAAAGGGTGTGCAACGGCCGGTGTTGACACCGGGAACGTTGCTGCCGATCCATCCCGTCGCGTTCCTCGTCGTGACCTCGCGCAAGGTCTACGGCCTTCCTGTGTCGCCGGAAGTGTCCGAGCGGGCGAAGGCGACCGGCGGCCAGCTGCGTCCGGAGTCGTTCGGGCTGACCGCCGAGCAGTTGCAGGTCGTCGTGATCGCGCCGCGCGGTCCCCAGGACATGATCGGCATCGTCACGACGCTCGAGGGCCCACCGTTGCCGTCGGGCGACATCGCGAGCCGCCTCGGTGGCTACGACGACATTGCGCGCATGGAAGGAGGTGCGCAGGCGCTGCAGGACTCCGAGGTCATCGAGGTCCTGATGGGATCGAAGAACGATCTCCACAACAACTATCAGGACTTCCAGCTGTTCCTGGAGGCCGGCGGCCACATCGGTCTTCAGCACGACCCGCTGCTGTACGGCGCGTACCTTCTGAACCCGTTCCTCACTCGCGTAGAGATGGTCCCGATGCTGATCGTCAATCAGGGCGAGGTCGCGGTCGTCAAGGCGTACGTCGGGCTCCCGACGCTCGACACTTCGGGTGAGGAGTTCAAATTCGGATCGATCGTGCATCCCGGCCATCGCGGCATCTGGAGCGAGCCGCTGCGCACCGGGAAGTATCCGATCAACCCGCGCGTCTACGCGGCGGAGATCGTCCCGACCTCGATCCTGACGCTGAACTGGGCCGAAGCGGTGTCGACCGCACACAACCTCGACGCGCACCTCTCGCCGATCGAAGCCAAGAGCCGGGAAGGGTTCGTGTTCAAGATCGACCTCCAGGTTCAGATCCACGTGCCCGACACGCGCGCCCCGAAGGTCATCTCGATGGTCGGCACGATGCAGAACCTGGTCAACGAGGTGCTGCAGGCGGCGGTGGGCAACCACTTCCGCAACACGATCCAGAACCTCGAGGCCGTTCGCTTCATCGAGACCCGACCGCAGGTACAGGCCAGCGCGCTCGACGCGATCCGCACCTACCTGTCGGCGTACGACGTCGAGACGCGCGGCGTCTACATCCAAGACGTCGACTTCCCCGACGAGCTGGTCGAGGTGTTGACCAAGCGCGAGATCGCGAACCAGGAGAAGACGACGTACGCGGAAGAAGAACGCGCCGAGATCGCGCGGGTCGAGCGCGAGAAGGCGAAGGGGACGGCCGACATGCAGGCGTCGCTCGCGCAGTCGGCGGTCGGTATCGAGATCAAGAACAACGAGGCGCAGGCGCGCGAGGCCCAAGCCCGCGGTGAAGCCGCGTTCGTGCGGTTGACGGGTGAAGCCGAGGCGTCGAAGACGCAGGCCGTTGGTCTCGCCGAAGCCAAGGCGACCGAGGCGTTGGGACTCGCCCGGGCTGCGGGTTTCCAGGCACAGACCGAAGCGCTCGGTCAGAGTGCGACCGCGCTCGTGGCGGTCGCGAACGCGGTCGCCGACGGGCACATCACCGTCGTTCCCGAGGTGCTCGTCGCCGGAGGGGGCGGTGCCATCGAGGGCCTGGCCGCCACCCTCATGCGCACGCTGGGCACCGGGGGGAACGGCAATGGCATGGGCCGTCTCCGCACGGGCGACAACAAGGCGGCGGACCCGGTCGGGCGCGAGGTCGATGGCTCGGTCTCCGACATGCCCGAGACCGAGGTCCGCGCCCCCGACTGACGAGCGGTGGAACGGATCTCGGGCCGCGAGATCAGCGAGCTAGAGCAAGACGATGCACGAGCCGTTGATGATGACGCCGAGGCACGGCTGCTGCGCGGGTGGGCCCGTGGTCGTCGTGACGGGGGCGGTGGTCGTCGTGACCGGGATCGTCGTCGTCACGGGCGCAACCGTCGTCGTCACCGGTGCAGCCGTCGTCGTCGTGGTCGGCTCGACGGTCGTCGACGTCGCCGGCTTCACTGTGGTCGTGGTGGTCGGCTTGACGGTGGTCGTGGTCGGCCTGCAGACGGGCATGGCGCGGTCGTGGTGCCGGAAGCGGTTGTGGCGGCGCCTCGGCGTGACGACGCATGCCGGCTTCGGTGCGACGGGGTTGTGCACGGCGACGACATGGTGCGAGTCGTTGTGCTGCGAGTCGTTGTGCTGCGAGTCGGTGTGGTGCGAGTCGGCGGCACCCGCGACCGCCGCGGTGCCGAGGCCCACAGTGACGACGCCGGCACCCGTCAGCGCGACCACGCCCAGGGCCATGATCCGGCGCCGGATCCCGCTTCTCAGTGATGCACGCATGTCGAAAGGTCCTTCCGGCCATCGCGAACGCGGCGATGGCAGTCGCACGCACCAGCGGTTGGTGCGGGTCTCGGTAGGTCCCTCAGCGTGTGCTCGTAACTGACAGTTCGGGTAACGGCAAGATGGGCTGTGAATCTTGAGCGATTGCCCGTTCTGATCCTCGCGCGGCCACTACCTAGCGCGGAACCTCGCGCCAGGCGACGCCCTTGTCGGGGCGGGGTTCGCCGGGAAGCCCGAGCACCCGTTCGCCGATGATGTTCTTCATCACCTCGTCGGAGCCGCCCGCGATGTGTGCGGCCGGCGCACCGAGCGTCCCCTGTGAGTAGTGGAGCTCTCCGGCGATCGCGCTCGGTCCGGCTATCGCCATCGTGATCTCGCCCATCTCGGTCATCATGCGGCCGCCGAGCAGCTTGCCGATCGAGCCTTCGGGGCCGGGCACCTTGCCCTTGGTCGCGGCGGTGAGCGTGCGCATCGACAGGAATTTCTGGATGCGGCTCTTCGTGTAGATGCCGGCCAATTGTTGGCGCACCCGCGGATCGCCGTTGACGCCGCGTTCTTGCGCGAGGGCGATGATGCTGTGCACCCCGCCGGCTCCGCCTCCGCCGCCACCCGAACCGATCGCGACCCGCTCGTTCATCAACGTGGTGATGGCGACGGTCCAACCCTCGTTGACGTCACCGAGGACGTTCTCGTGGGGCACGCGCACGTCGTCGAAGAACACCTCGTTGAACCCGGAACCGCCGTTCATCTGCTTCAGCGGCTTGATCGTGACCCCCGGCGCGCGCATGTCGACGATGAACGCGGTGATGCCCTTGTGCTTCTCGGCATCCGGGTTGGTGCGACACACGATTTCGCCGTAGTCGGAGTATTGGGCGCCGGACGTCCAAACCTTCTGACCGTTGATGACCCACTCGTCGCCGTCGCCGCGTCGCCGTGGTCGACAACGACGCGACATCGGAACCGGCGCCCGGTTCGCTGAACAGCTGCGACCAGATCTCCTCGCCCCGGAGGAGTTTGGTGAGGTAGCGCTGCTTCTGAGCGTCGGTGCCGACCGCGCGCAGGGTCGGGGCGATCATGCCCAGGCCGATGATGAACGGCACGTTGGGGACGGCGTACTTACCCTCTTCCTGACTGAAGACGATCGACTCCACCGACGTTCCGTTGCGCCCGCCGAACTCCGGCTCCCAGGTGATGCGGGCGAGCCCGGCGTCGAACTTCAAGGCCTGCCAGCGCTGCGCGCGCTCCATGTAGTCGCCGCCGGCGATCTCGAGCTCCTGCTCGTGCTCAGGGACCTCGCCGGTCACCTTGGGCGCGTTCGCTTCGAGCCAGGCGCGGAATTCCTGACGCCACGCGGCTTCCTCGGGGGTGTCGTTGAAGTCCATGCCGGGCAGTCTCCGCCCCGGTACGGCCCGGCCGCAAGCTCCGGCGGGACGAGCAGTCAGGCACCCGTTCTTGCACCGGCGCCCCGGCCGTAGCATCCTCCGCGGCCATGACCAGCGTGCCGTTCGACCGCAGTCCTGTTGCCGATCCGGGGGAGCTGGGCATCGATCCCACCGCCCTCGACGCATTGCTCCAACGCGTTCGGAACGACGTCGACACCGGGCTCTTGCCGTCGTGTCAGCTCGCGCTCGCCGCGACGGCAAGGTCGCGGTGACGCGATCGTTCGGCGCGCCGTTGGAGTCGCGGTACGTGATGTTCTCGGCGACCAAGGCGGTCGTCGCGGGCGCGGTGTGGATCCTGATGGGCGACGGTCTGCTCGACATCACCCGCCCGGTCGCGGCCATCGTCCCCGAGTTCGCTCCGAACGGCAAGGACGCGATCACGGTCGCGCAGGTGATGCTCCACACGTCGGGGTTTCCGCGGGCACCGTTCGGCGCGCTCGACTGGGACGACCGTGAGCGTCGGCTCGCCGCGCTTCTCGAGTTGGCGCACCAACTGGGAGCCGGGCACACGCTACGAGTACCACCCGACGACCGCGCACTGGGTGCTCGCCGAGATCATCGAGCGCTGCACGGGTACCGACTTTCGCTCGTTCATCCGGCGAGAGATCCTCGATCCGCTCGGCCTCACGGGGCTGCAGGTGGGTGTCCCAATCGATCAACAGGGCGACATCATCGACCTCGTTCTCACCGGTGAAGCGGCCTCGCCCGACGAGCTGGAGGCGGCGATCGGGATCCGGGAGTTGCCGCTGTCGGAGGTCACTGCCGACGCGTTGATGACGTTCAACCGGCCCGAGGTGCGCGCGGTCGGGGTACCGGGCGGTGGCGGCGTGACGAACGCGGCCGACCTCGCGCTCTACTACCAGGCGCTGCTTCACGACCCCTCGGGAATCTGGAAGCCCGAGGTCCTGACCGACGTCACCACGAACGTGCGCAACCGTCTGCCGGACTACATGGGCACGCCCGCGAACCGTTCGCTCGGTCTCGTCGTTGCAGGTGACGACGGCCGCACGGCACTCCGCGGCATGGGTCGCACCGTCTCGCCGCGTGCGTTCGGGCACAACGGCGCGGGTGGGCAGATCGCGTGGGCCGATCCCGATACCGGGCTGTCGTTCTGTTACCTCACGAACGGTCTCGAGCAGAACGTGTTGCGGGAGGGTCGGCGCACGACCGCGATCGCCAGCCGCGCCGCGAACTGCGTGACGACCGACCTCACGGGACAACCCGGCTAGCCCGACTCAGGTCGACTCCCGTCGGTCCGATCTGACACGGACCGACTGCGGAGGACTCGATGCGACGACGGACGTTGTACCTCATGGTGTTCTGGGCCTCGATCGCGGGTGCCGCGGCCCATGTCGTCGACGGTCGGACCACGCACACCGCGATCGCCGTCGCCACGGCCGTCGCCGGACTCCTGCTCGTCCGCATCGCCGTCGCGGCCCGGGTCCGCTGGCGCCGACTGCGGTCGTGGCCCCGACCGGGGGAGTCGGAGCTCTTCCCTGCCGGGCCGAGGCGGGTGCTTCTCGCCGACACCGGCCTCGCCCGACGCGACTGACGGGGTTTTCGCCCCGAGGGCCGGTCGGGTCATGCCATCTTCTTGCATCGAGGTGGCAAAAAGGTCCTACGATGGCGCGAGTCGCGCTCCGGGGGGATTCATGCGGTCTGGAATCGGTATCTCGAAGATCACCATCGGCACCGGTCTGCTGACGATCGCACTGGCGCTCGGCGGCTGCGGCTCCAGCTCCAAGTCGTCGACCGGCACCCCGACGACCACCGCGAAGTCGACCCCGACGACCGCCAAGGTCCAGACCGCCGCGTCGAAGACGCCGTGTGAACAAGCGGCGCCCGTAGCGCTGTCTCCCGGTGAGGTCGGTGCCGGCGGAGGTGGCAACGCCGCGGTGAAGAGCGCCGCCGCGGTCGAGGCCGAGGAGCACGGCGGGCGAGGCCCGGTCAAGCAGCTCCCGTTGACCGCGGGCGAGAAGGCGCTACTGGCGGTGCAGCTCGCAGCGGCGAAGTCGGCCGTGGCGAAATTCCCCACCGTGAAGCAGGCGCTCGCTGCGGGCTACATGATGTCGACGGTGTACGTGCCGTGCATCGGTGCGCACTACACGAACATCGCTTACGCCGATCACTTCGATCCCGCGAAACCGTCCGAGTTGCTCTTCGCGGGCACGAGCCTCGACTCCAAGATCGTCGGGCTGAGCTATCTCGTATGGCACCACGGCGGTGCGCCGCCGGGATTCGCCGGTCCCAACGACCGCTGGCACCAGCACAACGCCAATGGCGGTCTGTGCCTGAAGGGCGGGGTCGTCATCGCCGGCGAGGAGTCGACGCGACAGGAGTGCGCCGCCCAGGGCGGGACGAAGACCCTCCTCACGGATGTGTGGATGATGCACGCCTGGGTCGCGCCCATCCTCAAGTGCAACTGGGGCGTGTTCAGCGGCGAGTGCGACAACCTGGGCGGAAAGCTCGGCGGCACCGCGTACGACGCGCCGTACCCGACCAAGTTCTCCTAGCGGTGTCGGCGCAAGGGCCGTCACGCGTGATCGACGGTCAGGCCGCCGCCGTCGCGGAGATGTGGCGCTATCCGGTGAAGTCCATGCGGGGCGAGCGGATCGACCGCTCCGACGTCGGCGACGCGGGCTTCATGGGTGATCGGGCGTATGCCGTCATCGACCCGGCGACGGGCAAGGTCGGGAGCGCGAAGCATCCCCGGCTGTGGGGCGCGCTCCTGCAGTGCGAGGCCCGCTATGTCGTTGCGCCACGCGCGGGCGCGCAACTGCCGCAGGTCGCGATCCGGCTGCCCGACGGCGACGAGACCGGCAGTGCAGATCCCGACGTCGACGCTCGGCTCTCCGCGGTGTTCGGCCGGCCGGTGCGCTTGACCACGGTCGCGCCGGAGGGGAGCGGCTACCTCGCGGTGTGGCCCGACATCGACGGCGTGCTCCCGAGCGAGGTCCGGGAGCAGATCGCGGTCGACGGCGCCGAGCCCGATGGCACCCTCACCGGTCTCTCCCTCGCAATCGCGTCGCCCCCGGGCACCTTTTTCGACGTCGCCGCGCTGCACGTGGTCACCACGGCGACGCTCCGGCGGCTCGGTGAACTGCAGCCGGCCAGTCGTTTCGCGGTCGAGCGCTACCGGCCCAACATCGTCGTCGATGCCGCCGTCGAACCGTTCGCGGAGAACAGCTGGAGCGGGGCCGGTATGCGCTTCGGCGACGCGCTGACGGCGTCCGTGCTGATGCCGACGATGCGCTGCATCATGACGACCCTCGCCCAGGGCGAACTCCCTCGTGACAACGAGGTCTTGCGCACCGTCGCGCGCCACAACCGAGTGGAGATCTCCGGGCTCGGCACCTGGTCGTGCGTCGGCGCGTACGCGACCGTCACGACGCCCGGCGGGGTGCAGGTGGGCGACGAGGTCGTGGTCGACCGAGCCCCCTGAAGCGCGCCGGGCCCTACCCGAGGGGCGACCAGGAAGTGCTGCGGAGCAGCCGGCTTTCCCAGTCGTCACGCACCTCGAGCGCGTCGTGCATCCACGTGCCCGGGCCCTTCACGTGTCCGGGGAGCTCGCGGGTGAACAGGGCGGGCAGACGCTCGGGGAAGTCGACGCGCTGCCAGAGGATCACCTCGCGCCGACGGGGCGCGCCGAGCGCGGCCTGGAACACTGCGAGCAAGGTCAACAGTGACCGCTCCGAACGGTGTTCGAGGCTGGGCGCGTAGTGTGTCGCGCGCGTTTTCCAGATACGTGTCGAGCTTGGCCTCGTACGGCCAGGCACTGTCCTCCATGTACAAGGCGGGGTCGTGTTCGACTCCGTCGGTCGGCACCGTCGCCAGGTCGAGGTCGCCCATTGGCGACCATTCGACGGGCAACAGCAACTTGCCCTTCACCTCGTGGCGCATGCCGTCGACGCCGGCGGCCCAACTCCGGAGATCGCCGGACTGCACCCTTCGGCCACGCGCTCGTACGCGTCGCCGTTCGCGAACGCGGTGATCGACGTGTGATGGTACGCGCGGCCGGTACCGTGCGCGAGCTTCAGGTAGTAGAGGAGGCGCGCGTCGGCGTCGTCGCCGAGGGCGCCCATCCACCCTTTGCGGAACGCCTCCTCGAAGCCGTCTTCGTGGCGTCCGGCAACGGTGTGGACCTCGTGCAGCAGCAGCATTCGGTCAGACTGCCACTCGCTCCACGAGAAAGTCGATCGCACGGGTCAGCGTGCGGACGTCGTCGGGCTCGATGGCGGGGAAGAGCGCGATGCGGAGCTGATTGCGGCCGAGCTTGCGATAGGGCTCGACGTCGACGATGCCGTTCGCCGCGCAGCCCGGCGCTGATCTTCGACGCGTCGACCCGTTCGTCGAAGTCGATGGTCGCGGTGACCGGACTGCGGTGCGCGGGGTCCTTCACGAACGGCGTGGCGTGCTGGTGATCGTCGGCCCAGTCGTAGACGATGCCGGCCGATCGGTCGCAGCGTCCGGCCGCGAACTCGAGGCCGCCGTTGTCGAGCATCCACCGAACCTGGCGGTCGAGCAGATACAGCGTGGCGAGCGCGGGCGTGTTGTACGTCTGGTCGAGACGGGAGTTCGTGATCGCGATCGAGAGGTCGAGCGCGGCGGGAGTCCAGCGTGTGGCCGCGGTCTTCTCGATGCGCGCGATCGCCGCCGGGGAGCAGAGCGCGAGCCAGAGTCCGGCGTCGCTCGCGAAGCACTTTTGCGGCGCGAAGTAGTACACGTCGAACGTGTGCGGGTCGAGGCGGATGCCACCCGCGGCCGAAGTGCCGTCGACGACGACGAGGGCGCCGCCGGCGGGTCGGTGCGGGTCGACGGAGACACCGGTCGAGGTCTCGTTGTGCGGGTACGCGTACGTGTCGCCGAGCACCGGATCGGGCAGGGCCGGAGTCTCGCCGGGTGCGGTCTCGCACACTTGCGGGTCGTCGAGGTGCGGTGCAGACGCGGGTGACTGCGGCGAACTTCGACGAGAACTCGCCGATCACGACGTGGGTGCTGCGCTGCTCGACGAGACCGAACGACGCCGCGTCCCAGAAGAGCGTCGAACCGCCGAGTCCGAGCAGCACCTCGTAGCCGTCGGGCAGCGAGAACAGGTCGGCGAGACCGCGGCGCACGTCGCCGACGACCGACCGCACCCCGTCGCGGCGGTGGCTCGTACCGAGGTAGTCGTGCGCCACCCCGGCGAGGGCGGCGACGGCCTCGTCGCGCACCTTCGACGGCCCCGAACCGAACCGCCCGTCGCTCGGCAACAATTCGGGTGGGAGTCTCAGGTCGTCGGGGGAGGTCATGCCCCAACTCTAGGGTCAGCGCCCCAGAGTCAACCCAACGCCAGGACTTCATGAAATCCGTCGTGCAGGCAGGCGACCAGCACATCGGGATCGGGAACGGCCACGGTGTCGATGACCAGGCCGATGCAACAGGTGTCGCAATGGGAGATCAGCGCCACGTTGAAGGCGGCGCCCGCGGGCGGCGCGAACGCGTAGAAGCGATCGACCCGCGCGCCGGCCACGTAGACCGGCACCGGCGCGCCCGGCACGTTCGTCGTGACGAAGTCGCAGCACTTCAGCATCCCGCCGAACAGCGCGGTGGTCGCCGCCGTCGGCAGTCGGTTGAGGATGCCGGCCAGCGTGCTCGTCATCTGCAGCGCGGGCTCGACCGCCATTCGCCCACGAGTGCGCCGAGCGCGGCGATCCGGGCCCGGGGATCCTCGATCGACGTCGGTACCGCGAAGCGCGCGGTGCGAACCGGTTGCCGCCCGCGTCGTCGCCGCCTTGGCGCAGGTTGATCGGCAGGGTCATCCGCAACTCGTCCGGCGCGGATCCGTGGCGCTCGTGATAACGCCGGAGACCTCCGACGACCGCGGCGACGAACACGCTCGTTGATACTGCTGTCGGTGGTTTTGGCGACGCGCTTCATGTCGTCGAGCGGTACGTCGAACACCTCGAGCCGGCGGCCCATCCCGCGGCCGAGCATCACGTGCGACATCGGACTGGTCGCGGGCGCGAGGGTCGCGCGCGATCGACCGGGTCGTCCGCAGGGCCTGGGAAGCGGTCCCGATCGGGTCCGACACCGCGTGCCCGGTTGCGCGCACCAGGCTCATCGGTATTCGTTGCGCGATGCCGAGCGTGCGCCGGCGCCTGTGCGCGAGCGAGTAGCGCATGACGTCGAACATGCGCCGTCGGTCGGGTGCGAGCGCGGCGGGAACATCGTGGTCGGTGCGCTCGGCGGCATCGGGTGCGAGGTCGACGAAGTGCGCGAGCAGTTCCATGCCGCCGACGCCGTCGGTGACCGAGTGGTGCACCTTCGAGCGCGAACGCGGCCCGCCCGTCCGCGAGCCCTTCGAAGAGCGTGAACTCCCAGAGCGGTCGGGCGCGGTCGAAGCTCGACGTCGCCGCGGGCTGCAATGCGTCGAAGAGAGAGCGGGTGGTTGGCGCGCCCGCGAGCCGGACGCGCCGGAGATGGAAGTCGAGGTCGAACGCGGGTTCCGCCATCCATCGGGGCGGCGCGATGCGGAACGGCGACGAGACGACGCGCTGGCGGAGGCGGGGGATGAAATGCGTCGAGCGCTCGATCCGGCGCCGGAGGCGGTCCCAGTCGGGGACGGAGTCGAGCAGCGCAACCGCGAGGATCGTGGATCGCAGCACCGGGTCCTTCTCGATGTTCCACATGAGCGCGTCCTCGTCGCTCATGTGGTTGGCGAAACGCGCCCCTTCCCCCATGCGATCTCCCTCCGAGACGGCGCCGGATACAACCGACGGTACTCCCGGATCGGCCGCCCGTCTCGGGGGCGGAGGGACGGTCAGCTCGCGATGTCGAACACGACGACCACGTCGACGCTGAGCTCCTGCGAACCGGCCTCGACCGGCACGCTCGCGGCGGCGTTCTGGAATGTCGTGTGTTTCAGTGACTGCGGGAACGGGACTTGGGTCCCGGTGTCGTCGATGGTGCGGATCGAGCCGAGCTTCACACCGGCTGCACCCGCGAGCTGCTTGCCCTGCGCGAGCGCGTCCTTGATCGCGTCGGCGCGGGCCTTGGCGACGAGCGCGCTCGTGTTGTCGATCGAGAACGACACACCTTGCAACCGGACGTCCTCGCCCGCGGTCGAGCGCGGCGGCGTCGATGACCTCACCGGCCTTGGAGAGGTCACGCAGCTTCGCCGACACCGTGTTCGACGCGGAGTAGCCGGTGACGTGAAAGCTCTTGTCGAAGTTCGGCGACACGTTGAGGTCGACGGTCTGGATGTCCTTGGTCGCGACGCCTTGCTTCTTCAACGCCGCGATCAGCGCGGCCGCCCGTTCGTTGTTGCGCTGGAGCGCGGCCTGGGCCGACGGGTCGGTGGTCTGTACCCCCATGGTGACCGTCATCACGTCCGGCGTCCCCTCGACCTGACCGTGCCCGGCGACGTTGATGGTCGGGTCCGACGCGTTCGTCGCCGGTGTGGCCGTGGCCGCGAGCGCGGCCGAGGCCGCCGGCTTCGAGCTCCCGCCACCGCACCCGCTCGAGCCGACGACGGCGATCGCCACCGCGCCGGCGACGAGGACGTTCCTCGTCCGGATGTTCGTCCTGATCTCGCGGAGCCCGCGCATCGTCGCTTCCCTTCGTCGGTTGGTCTTGCACATCCGACGACGGCGCGCCGTCCACCGGTTCCCGGGAATGTCCGAGAAACTCCCGTTAGGGTCCGTTCGTGCGCAGCCGGTACGTGACCACGAATGGCATCCGATTGTTCTGCCTGGAGGCGGGGCCCCTCGACGGCCCGGTGGTGATGCTCCTGCACGGCTTCCCCGAGCTCGCGTACTCGTGGCGCCACCAGGTCGCGGCCCTCGGCGAAGCGGGTTTCCACGTGATCGCGCCCGACCTGCCCGGGTACGGCCGCAGCGACAAGCCCGACGTGGTCTACGACTGCGACTGGATCGACGCGTGTTTCGTCGGCGTGCTCGACGCGCTGGGGTGCGAGCGCGCGGTGATCGCGGGGCACGACTGGGGCGGGATCCTCGTGTGGACCATGGCGCGCCAGTATCCCGAACGGATCGCGGGGGTCATCGGAGTCAATACCCCCGATCTCCCCCGCCCGGTCATGCCGCCGGTGCAATTGCTGCGCCAGATCTTCGTCGACACGCCGATCTACATCATCCAGTTCCAGGAGCCCGGCGTGGCCGAATGGGTGCTCGGCTCATGGGGCCGCGGCACCGACGACTTCGTCGAGATGATCTTCGGCGCGACTGCGCAGAACCACGACGCGTTCCCTCCGCACGTCCTCGACGTCTACAAGGACGCGTTCCGTCCCGTCGGCGCCCTCACCCCTCCCATCGAGTACTACCGGAACCTGGACCGCAACTGGGAGCTCACGGCTTCCGTAGCGGACCGCACCATCGACGTGCCGTGCCTGATGATCTCCGCTGCCGACGATCCGGTGCTCACGCCGATGATGACGGCCGGCATGGAGGAACGCGTCCCCGACCTCGAGCGGGTGGTCATCGAAGCCTGCGGCCACTGGACCCAGCAGGAGCGCCCCCGCGAAACCTCGGACGCCATGCTCGCCTACCTCCGCCGCCTCCCCCCCTGGCACTGAACGCGTCGAATCCCGGCAAACACATTGCAAGAATCGAAGCGGACGTCCGTTGCGATCGTTGCAATGTGTTTGCCGGGCTTGCGTCTGCCGCCTGGGGGTTCTGGCCGCCCCGCAAGTGGTGGCCGTTTTCCCGCCGGGGAGAGGGTGGCGACGGCGAGGGCTTCGGTCGCCTGAGCAATCGCTAGCTTTCCCGGGTGCCTGCGGAGACTCCGGAAGATCCTGTTGCGCGGTTCGGCGCGATGTTCGAACGCGACGGCGACCGCTACGTGCCGACGGTGTTGGCACGCGGTCCGTGGAGCCCCGACGCGTTGCACGGCGGCGCGCCCAGCGCGTTGTTCGCGACCGTCTGCGAGATGCACGATCCCGGGCCTGCCGCGTTCGTCGCGCGCCTGACGGTGGAGCTCATGCGTCCGGTGCCGCTCGAACCGCTCGAACTGCGCGTGCGCACGATCCGTCCCGGGCGCAAGGTGCAGTGGATCGAGGCGATGCTCCTCGCCAAGGGTGAGCACGAGGTCGCGCGCGCGACCGTGCTACGCATACGTTCCGAAGAGGTCGACACGAGTGGCTCGGTCCACCCGGACGTCGCTGCCCCACCGCCGCCCGACGCGGTGGAGAACCAGAAGTTCCCGTTCGGCGAGAATTCGGTCGGCTTCTGGAACGTGCACGACGTGCGGCTCGTCGCCGGCACCTGGCTCGAGCCCGGGCCGGGAATCGCGTGGTTCCGGTTGAAGTGCCCGGTCGTCGCGGGCGAGCCGATCTCACCGATCGCGCGCGTCGCCGCGGCCGCCGACTTCGGCAGCGGTGTGGCGAGTCCGGTCCGGCTCACCAATGCGAACGCGATCAATCCCGAGCTGTCCGTCCACGTCCACCGACATCCGGTGGGCGACTGGGTATGCCTCGAGTCGGGCGGCTGGGCGCAACCACACGGCGTCGGGATGGCCGACACCCGCTTGCACGACGAGCGCGGTGCGATCGGCCGCGGCGTGCAGTCGCTGCTCGTCGAGCCGGCGGGCAAGCTGCCCATGCACGTGCGCCGCCCCGCGCCCGTGGGCGAGGGACGAGAAGGTTCGGGGCTGGGCGGTTAGTCGTCCTCGGACTTGCGCTCGACGTCGGTCGCCCAGAGCTCGAACTCGCCGTTTCGGAACACGAGTGCGGCGGGACGGCCCGCGAGCGGGGGCCGCAGATCGCCCCGGCTGCGATCGACGCGCACGGAGATCGTGCGCCGGCCGG
Source organism: uncultured Actinomycetes bacterium (assembly GCA_963761055.1). GTDB lineage: Bacteria > Actinomycetota > Acidimicrobiia > IMCC26256 > PALSA-610 > PALSA-610. The sequence goes on from CAVXFO010000006.1 coordinate 568,704, forward strand.
AGGCGGTGAGCATCGTCACCCGGTCGGATCCGCCCCACTTGAACGCCGAGGGCGGCATCGCCAAGCCCTGGTACTGGGAGAACTTGTGCTGCTTGCCGGCCCGCCGTTTCAGCGACTCCTCGACCCGGTCGGCGACCGGGCGCACGAGCAGCTCCGGCAGCTTGGCCTTCTCGACTTCGGCCTTCACGATGTCGCGCAACCCCGGACCTTCGAACGTGTTGCTCTGCAGCGCCGCGGCTCGCGCCGCGTTGCTCGTCCGGTTGACGCGCTCCAGCGTGGCGATCAGCAGCTTGTGCTGGTCGGCGTCGGGCAGGAGCTCGGCTTCGTCGATCGTGGCCATGACGCCGAGCATGGTAGTGACGTCGCTCGGCGCCGCTGTGCGAGATTCGCCGGGTGCCGGGTCGAGCCGTGCGGGCGCGGTTCTCGGATAGCTAATATCCGGGTTATGCGACTGTCGGACGGGGTCGAATGGGGCGTGCACGTCTGCGTGCTGCTCGCGAGCCTTCCCGACGACGCCGCGTTGCCCGCGGCGAGACTCGCCGAGTACCACGGCGTCCCGGGTCCGTACCTTGCCAAACACCTGCAGGCACTCGCCGGCGCGGGCGTGCTGCGTACGGTCAAGGGCGCGCGCGGCGGCTACCGGCTGGCCCGGCCGGCCGACGAGATCACCGTGCTCGACGTCGTCGAGGCGATCGACGGGGACGAGCCCGCGTTCCGGTGCAGCGAGATCCGGCGCCGGGGACCGATGGCGATGCCGGCCCGCGAATACACCAAGGCGTGCGGCATCCACCGCGCGTTCGACCGGGCCGACGAGGTGTGGCGGGCCGAGCTCGCCCGGTCGACGATCGCCGACCTGTTCCTCGGCGTGCTCGCCGATGTTCCCCGGCCTGCGCTCGAAAAGGGCGCCCGCTGGATCAGCGAGAGCGCGCGCTAGCCGAGCGGTGCAGGTGCTAACGCCCGGCGCGGGGGCGCTTGCCGTGGTTCGCCTTGTTGCGGCGGGCCTTGAGACGGCGCTTCTTCGTCTTCTTGCTCATAGGGGGATGGAGGCTACCTGATCGGTAGCCTGCGCCCCGATGGAGAACCTCGGTCTGGTCGGTTTCACCGGCGCGGGTGCCAACCGGTTGTTCAGCGCATTGACCGGCCTGCCCGTCCCCAGCGAGTACGAGGCGGCGGTCGGGGTGGCGAGCCTGCCCGACGAACGACTGCGGCGCCTGACCGAGGCCGCGCACTCGAAGAAGACGGTCGCCGCGGGCTTCGAGCTGGTCCACCTCGCACTGCCACCCGGCGCGAAACCGGGCGAGGGTCTCGGCGCCAAGTTCATCGGCAGCCTGCGCAACTGCGACGCCATCCTGATCGTGCTCCGCGCGTTCGTCGACGGGGGTGTCGTCCCCGATCCCGAAGGTGATCTCGCCGCGCTCGAGCTCGAGCTGGTGCTCGCCGACATCGCGAGCGTCGAGCAACGCATCGCGCGCCAGCGCCGGGCCGCCAAGAGCGGCGACAAGGAGATGCTGGCCGAGGTCGCGGTGTTGGAGAAGGCGAACACTCTCCTCTCCGACGGCACTCCGATCCGGCAGGGTTCGTTCACCGACGACGAGTTGGCCCATCTCGCGCCCGTGTTCCTGCTCACCACCAAGCCGTTGCTCATCGTGGCGAACACGGGCGAAGAGCTCACCACCGACGCCGCGCTCCCGACCGACGAAGATGTGCTCGCGGTGCCGATCGACATCGAGGCGGAGATCGCGGCGTGCGCGCCGGAGGATCGCGACGAGATGCGCGAGTCGTACGGACTCGGCCCGTCCGCGCTCGACTCGGTCGCGCAGGCTGCGTACCAGATGCTCGGCCGGCGCACGTTCTTCACCACCGGTGAGGACGAGTCGCGTGCGTGGACGTTCCGGGCCGGCGCCAAGGCGCCCGAGTGCGCGGGTGTGATCCACAGCGACCTGCAGCGCGGGTTCATCCGGGCCGAGGTCATCGACTGGAAGGAGCTGCTCGAGGTCGGCACGTGGGCCAAGGCGCGCGAGCAGAAGTTGCTCCGGGTCGAGGGCAAGGATTACGAGGTCCGAGACGGTGACGTCCTCGAGATCCGGTTCAACGTCTAGGAAGCGGTCATGACCTGGCTCGTTCGCGACGACGACGTGCTCGCGGTCGCGGAGCTGGCGGCCTCCAGGGGTCAGCGAACCCGAGGCCTCATGGGCCGCGACGAGTTCGAGGGCGCGCTCGTGATCCGGCCGTGCCGGCAGGTGCACACGTTCGGGATGCGCTTCCCGATCGACGTCGCGTTCTGCGACGGCGTGGGAACAGTGCGGCACCTGAGCTGTCTGGCCCCGCGCCGGATCTCGCGTGTCGTGTGGCGCTCGGCGTTCGTGATCGAGGCGCGCACGGGCAGCTTCGAACGATGGAAGCTGCGGATCGGCGACGTGGTGGAGCTGAAGGGCTGACCGATGAGTGCGCCCGGTCGGGCACAATGAAGGTCTTCATGACCCGCTTCCTCCCATGACCCGCTTCCTCCCATGACCCGTTTCTACGTCACGACTCCCATCTACTACGTCAACGACGTGCCGCACATCGGCCACGCGTACACGACGGTTGCCGGCGACGTCCTGACTCGCTGGAGGCGGCTCTTCGGAGACGAGGTCTTCTACTTGACGGGCACCGACGAGCACGGTCTCAAGGTGCAGCGCGCGGCCGAGGCCCGTGGAGTCACCCCGAAGGAGCTCGTCGACGAGACGGCGGCGCACTTCCGCGACACGTGGGACAGCCTCGACATCGCCTACGACGACTTCATCCGCACCACCGAGCCGCGCCACTACGCGGCGGTGCAGACGTTCCTGCAAAAGATCTACGACGCAGGCGACATCGAGCTCGGCACCTACGAAGGCCTCTACTGCGTCTCGTGCGAGGCGTACTACACCGAGGACGAGCTGGTCGACGGCAACTGCCCGATCCATCTGCGTCCCGTCGAGCTCGTCGTCGAGCAGAACTACTTCTTCCGGTTGTCGCGCTACACCGACCGCCTGCTCGCGTACTACGCCGAGCATCCCGACGCGGTGCAGCCGGAGTCGAGGATGAACGAGGTGCTCGGTTTCATCCGAGGCGGCTTGCAGGATTTCTCGATGAGTCGCACGTCGATCGACTGGGGCGTACCGCTTCCCTGGGACCCTGCCCACGTCGCGTACGTGTGGGCCGATGCCCTGTTCAACTACTGCACCGCGGTCGGCTACGCGACCGACGACGCGCGCTTCGCCAAGTGGTGGCCCGTCGACTACCACCTCGTCGGCAAGGACATCCTTCGCTTCCACGCGGTGTATTGGCCCGCGATGTTGATGGCGGCCGGTCTCGCCCCGCCCCGCTGCGTCTTCGCGCACGGCTGGCTGCTCGTCGGCGGCGAGAAGATGAGCAAGACGGCCCTCAACCAGATCGCGCCCGCCGACCTGGTCGCCGACTTCGGCGTCGACGGGTTCCGCTACCACTTCATGGCCGACCAACGGTTCGGGCCCGACGGCGACTTCTCCTACGAGCAGATGGTGCAGCGCTACAACGCCGATCTCGCCAACAACTTCGGCAACCTCGCCAACCGCGTGCTCAACATGGCGATGAACTACTGCGGAGGTGTGGTGCCCGACGTGCGCGCCGACGGTCCGTTGCGCGAAACGGCGGCGACCACGTTCGCGACGATGTCCGACGCGCTCGACCCGTCTCGATTTCGCGAGCGGCTTCGGCGCCGTCTGGGAGCTGATCCGCGCAACGAACGCGTACATCGAGGACTCCAAGCCGTGGGAGCTCAACAAACGGGGCGACGGGGCCTCGGTTGCACGCGTGCTCGGCGATTGTCTGGAGTCGCTGCGGATCGTCGCGCTGCTCGCGTCGCCGGTCATACCCAGCGCCGCGGCCGAGCTCTGGCGCCGCCTCGGGCTGAGCGGCCGGCCCGAAGACCAACGGTTGCCCGACGCGGCCGGCTGGGGAGGCCTGCCCGCGGGTGCACCGCTCGAAAAGGGCGAGCCCCTCTTCCCCCGCAAAGACACGTGAACGCGCCCGGTTCGGTCCGCTGGGTCGACTCGCACTGCCATCTCCAGATCGATGGTGGCGACGAGCACGTCGTCCGGGCGCGGGCCGCGGGCGTGGAGTGGATGGTGTGTGTGGGTACCGACCTCGAGACGTCGGCGGCCGCGCTCGTGCTCGCCGACCGCCACCCCGACGTGTACGCGACGGTCGGCCTGCATCCGCACGACGCGTCGAAGCTCGCAGTGGAGTGGAACCTGCTCGAACCGCTCGCGGTGTCGGACGCGTGCCTCGCGATCGGCGAGTGCGGATTCGATCTCTTCTACGAGCACTCGCCCCGCGACGAGCAAGAGGCGGCATTCCGCTTCCAGGTCCGGCTCTCGAAGGACACGGGCAAACCGCTCGTGATCCATGCGCGCGATGCCTGGGACGACACGTTCCGGGTTCTCGACGACGAAGGTGTGCCCGAGCGCACGATCTTCCACTGCTTCACGGGTGGTCCCGCCGAGGCGCGCCTCGTGTTGGAACGCGGGTGCTACCTCTCGTTCAGCGGCATCGTCTCGTTCAAGAACGCGCAGGACCTGCGCGACGCGGCCCGCATCACACCCGACGATCGCATCCTGGTCGAGACCGACTCGCCCTTCCTGACGCCCGAGCCGTTCCGGGGCAGACCCAACGAGCCCGCGCTCGTCGTGGCGGTCGGCGCCGCGCTGGCCCGGGCGCGCGCAGTCGAACCCGAGGAGATCGCAGCGCTGACGCGCGTCAACGCCGAGCGCGTCTTCGGCGTCGCCCGGTGACACCGAGCGAAGTCCGCGAGCTCCTCGCTCGTCACGGCGTGCGTCCGTCGAAGGCGCTGGGCCAGAACTTCCTCGTCGACGAGAACACCGCGCGCCGCATCGTGCGGCTCGCCGAGTTGCGCCCGGGGGAGCGGGTCGTGGAAGTCGGGCCGGGCGTCGGCTCACTGACGGTCTCCCTCGCCGCCGAGGGCGTGCACGTGTGCGCGATCGAGATCGATCGTCACCTGCTCCCGATTCTCGAAGAGGTGGTCGCGGGTCACGACGTCGAGGTCGTCCACGACGACGCGCTCGAAAGTCGACTGGAACGCGAGGCTCGGATCGGAACCGTGGGTGATGGTGGCGAACCTGCCCTACAACGTCGCGGCCACGGTCGTCGTGCGCGCGCTCGAAGAGGCGCCCATGATCGAACGCATGCTCGTCATGGTGCAGCGCGAGGTCGGCGACCGCATGGCGGCCGGTGCCGGCGACGACGCGTACGGTGCCATGTCGGTGAAGGTCGCCTACTACGCCGACGCCAAAGTGGTCGGCACGGTGTCGCCGAACGTCTTCGAACCGAAGCCCAACGTCGAGAGCGCGCTCGTGCGCCTGGTGCGGCACGCGACGCCTCCGGTCGATGTCGACGCCGCGTGCATGTTCGACCTCGTCCGCGCCGGTTTCGCCACTCGCCGCAAGACCCTGCGCAATACCCTGGCCGGCCGTATCGACGCGGAGCAGTTCGAGCGCGCCCACGTCGATCCGGGTGCGCGCGCGGAGACGTTGTCGCTCGCGGATTGGGCGAGGTTGGCAGATGCCTGAGGTTCGCGTCGACGCGTTCGCCAAGCTCACCCTGTCGTTGCATGTGACCGGGACGCGTGCCGACGGGTATCACGAGCTCGACGCGACGATGGTCTCGATCAGTGAGCCGCACGACTCGCTGGTGATCCGACCCGCGGCCCGCACGGCGCTGACCGTCACGGGACCGTTCGCCGCCGGGGTACCCGTCGACGCGTCGAACCTCGCGTGGCGGGCCGCCGACGCGTGCGGGAGGTCCGCGGAGATCGACCTCTACAAGGGGATCCCGTCGGGCGCGGGCCTGGGTGGTGGCTCTGCCGACGCGGCCGCGGTGCTCGCCGCGCTGGGCGGTGACCCGACGATCGCGGCGGCGCTCGGCGCCGACGTGCCCTTCTGCCTGCGCGGAGGTTTCGCGCTCGGTGCGGGGCATCGGCGACGAGTTGACGCGCGCCGAGTACCTGCCGCTCGCGGTCGTCGTGGCGACGCCACCCTTCTCGTGCGCGACGGCGGACGTGTACCGCGCGTGGGACGAGCTCGGGGGACCGCACGACGAGATCAACGACCTGCGACCGGCCGCCGAGCACGTCGAGCCCCGCCTGGTCGCGTTCCGGAGCGAGGTCGAGGCGGCGGCCGGTGCCCCGGCGGTGCTCGCGGGCAGCGGATCGTCGTATGCGCTCGTGTTCGAGCGCAGAGGTGAGGCCGAACGGGCCCGCGACCGCATCGTGGGCGCGGTCGAAGCGTCGGTGTGGCTCGCGTCCACGGTCGCGGTCGGAGTGCAGATCGACTCGGTGTGAATTCGGCGGCCTGAACGCGAAAACGGCCGCCCCGATGGGGCGGCCGCTGCCTACTTGCCCTGCTGACGACGCTGCCAGCGGGTCTTCTTCAGCAGCTTCTTGTGCTTCTTCTTGCGCATGCGCTTGCGGCGCTTCTTGATCAATGAGCCCATGACGAGGCGTGACGGTATCAGACGCTGCCCGAATGCCCCCAAGGGGTCGGTAGATTGGTGATGTTTCGGGGGTGGTGTAACGGCAGCACAGGGGCCTTTGAAGCCCTTAGCGAAGGTTCGAAACCTTCCCCCCGAGCCACGAGGAAAGTAGGAGCGCGGATGAGGCAGTACCGACCCCTGAGCGCCGTTGTCCTCGCCGCGGGCGAAGGTACGCGGATGCGGTCGGCGACACCCAAGGTCCTGCATCCGCTGTGCGGCCGGCCCATGGTGCTGCACGTCATCGACGCCCTCGCCGAGCTCCCGCTCGAACGGATCGTCGTGGTGGTCGGTCACGCGGCCGAACGTGTCACCAAGACCCTGCAGGATCAACTCGTCACCGAGGTCCCGGTCGAGTTCGTCGAGCAACGGGTCCAGCGCGGCACCGGCGACGCGGTGAGCGTGGCGTTGACGGTGTTCGACGACCTCGACGCCGAGGACGACATCCTCGTCCTGCCCAGCGACGCGCCGCTCGTACGAGCGGAGACGATCGCGCGCCTCGCGACAGAGCACCGCGTGCAGGACGCGGCGGCCGCGATCCTGACCGCCACGGTCGCCGACCCGACCGGGCTCGGCCGCGTCGTGCGGGGCAAGGACGGGCGGGTTGCGAGCGTCGTCGAGCACGCCGACGCGACCCCGGAGCAACGCGAGAACCACGAGATCAACACGTCTGTCTACTGCTTCCGGCGCGGCCTGCTCGCGCCCGCGCTCCGGCGGCTCAGCCCCGAGAACGCGCAGGGCGAGTACTACCTGACCGACGCGGTCGCGGTGCTCCGCGACGCCGGGCACAACGTGGTCGCGATCGAGGCCGACGATCCCGGCGAGGCGATCATGGTCAACGACCGGGCCGAGCTCGCGCAGGCCGAGGGCGAGCTGCGTCGGAGGATCAACCGGGTGTGGATGCGTGCGGGGGTCACGATGGTCGATCCCGGCCGTACCTACGTCGACGCCGCGGTCGAGCTCGAGGCCGACGTCCGCCTGCTCCCGGAACGATCCTCGAGGGTCGCACCGTCGTCGGCGCGGGTTCGACGATCGGACCTGACTGCCGTCTGACCGACGTCGTGGTCGGGGAGGACGTACGCATGTCGAACACCGTCGCGCGCGAGTGCGAGGTCGGCGACGGCTGCGAGATCGGGCCGTTCGCGTTCGTGCGACCGGGAACGCGATTGGCTGCCCGCGTGAAGGTCGGGACGTACGTCGAGATCAAGAACTCCGAGATCGGCGAGGGCACCAAGGTCCCGCACCTCTCGTACGTCGGCGACGCCGACATCGGCTCGGGTGTGAATCTCGGCGCGAGCACGATCACGGCGAACTACGACGGTGAGCACAAGCACCGCACGAGGATCGGCGACGGGAGTCACACCGGAGTGCACACGTCACTCGTCGCACCGGTCGAGCTGGGCGCGGATGCCGACACCGGCGCGGGCTCGGTCGTCACCCACGACGTCGGTCCCGGACGACATGTGCGAGGGGTTCCTGCGCGCGACACACGGCCGACGCGCGAGGATGACGCTTGATGGAGGTTCTCACCAAGAAGCGACTCATCTTGGTTGCCGGGCGCGGACACCAGGCATTGTCGAACGAGGTTGCCGAGCACCTGAGGACGCCGCTCGGCGAATGCGTGCTCTCGACGTTCGCGAACGGCGAGATCTATTGTCGTTACGGCGAGAACATCCGCAGCGCGGACGTGTTCGTCTTCCAGACGCACGGCGGCTCGATCAACGACCTGCTCATGGAGCAGCTCATCATGATCGACGCGGCCAAGCGCGCGTCGGCGAAGCGCATCACCGCCGTGTGCCCCTTCTACGGATACGCGCGTCAGGATCGCAAGGCCGAGGGACGGGAACCGATCACCGCCCGGCTCGTCGCCGACATGCTGACTGCAGCGGGTGCCGACCGGGTGGTCACCGTCGACCTGCACACCGGCCAGATCCAGGGCTTCTTCGACTTCCCCGTCGATCACCTCACGGCCGTGCCGGTGATCGCGGAGTACCTGAAGCAGAACGTCACCGGCGACGCGGTGATCGTCGCTCCCGACGCCGGCGGCGGCAAGCTCGCCCGGCGGTTCGCCGACCGGCTGAGCGCCGACATCGCGTTCATCGACAAGCGCCGCCCCAAGGGCACACACAACGTCGCGGTCGCGACCGAGGTCGTCGGCGACATCGACGGTCGCACGTGCATCATCGTCGACGACATGATCGACACCGCCGGCACTGTGGTGAGCGCGGCGAGCCTGCTCATCGAACGGGGCGCGACCGAAGTGTTCATCGCGGCAACCCACGGCCTGCTTTCCGGCCCCGCCGTCGACCGCTTGAAGAACGGACCGATCCGTGAGGTCGTCGTGACCAACACGGTCCCGATTCCCGACGACAAACGTTTCGACACCCTCCGCGTGCTGTCGATCGCACCGCTGCTGGCCGAAGCCATCGACGCGGTGTTCGAAGATGGCTCCGTCAGCGAGCTCTTCGGCGGCGACAATATGTAGTGCGCGTCGGCGCGCTCGCGATCGACGTCGGGCCCCCGCTCGTCCGGATCCCGAGCTCGTTCGACCCGCCCCCGATCCGGGGGATTCTCCCCGGTTGCCCGGGTTGCGCGAGACTGTCCCGTTCACCATTTCGTCTCATGAGGACCACGCGCCATGGCTGATGCCACGCTCATCGCAGAACGCCGCCCCGCTTCGGGCAAGGGTCCGGCCGGTCGCATCCGGACGCAGGGCCTCGTCCCCGCGATCGTCTACGGCCTCGGTGCCGACAACGTGTCGGTCGCGGTCAGCCAGCGCGAGCTGGTCAAGATCCTCTCGGGCGGCAGCGGCATGAACACATTGATCACCTTGAACATCGACGGCAAGGACGAGCTCGCCATCGCCCGTGAGCTCCAGCGCCACCCGGTGCAGGGCACCGTGATCCATGTCGACTTCGTGCGCGTGCGCGCCGACCAGACGATCCAAGCCGAGATCCCCGTCCACCTCGTCGGCGAGGCCGAGGGCGCGGTGCGCGGCGGCATCCTCGAACAGCTCGTCCACACTCTCACCGTCGAGGCCAAGCCCGCCGACTTCCCGCCTTCGATCGAGCACGACGTCAGCGCGCTCGAGATCGGCGGTCAGGTGTACGTGCGCGACCTCACCGTCCCCAACGGCGTCACCGTGCTCCAGGAGGCCGACGACCTCGTCGCGCAGATCTCCGCGCCCCGGGTTGCCGAGGTCGACGAAGCGGCCGAGGGCGAAGCGGTCGAGGGCGACACTGCCGAAGGCGGCGCCGCTCCGGCCGAGGCGCCGTCCGGGGAGTAGCGCGTTCCGGTGCCCGTCGACCTGCTGGTGGTCGGGCTCGGCAACCCGGGCGACGACTATGCCCGCACCCGGCACAATGCGGGCGCGGAAGTGGTCGAGATCTTGGCGCGCCGGCACGGCGGCAAGCTTCACGGATCGAAGGGGCGCGCCCGCAGCGACGAGGTGCGCATCGGCTCGAAGCGGGTCGCGCTCGCGATTCCGCTCACCTACATGAACGACTCCGGTGAAGCGGTGGCCGGGCTGATGCGCAGGCTCGGGGTCGAACCCGACCAGATCGTGATCGTGCACGACGAGCTCGATCTCCCGCCCGCGGTGTTGCGGGTGAAGGTCGGCGGCGGCCTCGCCGGTCACAACGGCCTGCGCTCGATCAAACAGCACCTCCACACCGACGAGTTCCTGCGCGTCCGGATCGGCGTCGGCAAGCCGCCGTCGAAGGAGCGTGGCGCCGACCACGTGTTGTCTCGCGTCTCCAAGCGCGAACGCGAGGCGATGGGCGTCACTCTCGAAGAAGCGGCCGACGCCGTCGAGATGATCGTCAACGACGGTGTCCAGTCCGCGATGAACCGCTACAACGCCCGCACCCCCGACCCCGCGTAAGCCCGGATTTCCCCACCAACAGTTGTCGGAGATATCCGCACCAGGCGCAGAAAACTCCGACAACTGTTGGTGGAGTTCTCGGGTCTACTCTGGGCGGTACCCGGGGCGCGTTCGCGTTCCCGGGTAGAACGCGCGCCTCATGCCTCCCACTCTTGCCGGGCTGACCACCCTGTTCGCCGACGATCCGGCGGTCACCGCCGCGACCGGCGGTCTCGCGCGCGCGGTCGCGGTGCCGGAGCCGGCCCGGGCGCTGTTCGCCGCCACGCTGGCCCGGTCGACGGCCCGCCGCCCCGTGGTCGTCGCGGCGCCGACCGGGGTCGAGGCCGAGCGCATCGCGGCCGACCTGCGCGAGTTCCTCGGTGACGACCAGGTCGAGCTCTTTCCCGCGTGGGAGACGCTGCCCTTCGAGCGGGTGTCGCCCGCCACCGAGACGATGGGTCGCCGCCTGCGCGTCATCTGGCGCTTGCGCACGGGCGGTGAGCACCTACCCCGGGCGATCGTCGCCCCCGTGCGTGCGCTCGTGCAGCGGTTGGGCCCGCACGTCGAGGATGTCGAGCCGGTCATCGTGCGCAAGGGCGCGCAGGTCGACCGCGACGAGCTCGTCGCCCGGCTCGTCACGATCGGGTACCGGCGCGAGTACCAGGTAGAGGCCCGCGGCGAGCTCGCGGTGCGGGGCTCGATCGTCGACATCTATCCCGCCACCGCCGACCATCCGGTCCGCATCGACCTGTGGGGCGACGAGGTCGACCGGTTGTCGCATTTCTCGGTCGCCGACCAGCGCTCCACTGGCGAAGTCGACGAGTCGTGGATCTTCCCGGTGCGTGAGCTGCTGCCGACCGACGAGGTGAAGGCCCGGGCCCGGGAGCTCATCCAGACCCATCCGTGGGGCCGGGAGCAGTGGGAGCGTCTCGCGGAGGGCAACACCTTCGACGGCATGGAGTCGTGGCTGCCGTGGCTCACCACCGACGAACGACTGCTTCCCGATCTCCTGCCCGCGTCGGCGCTCGTCGCGATCATCGAGCCGCGCCGGCTGCGCGACCGTGCCCAAGAGCTGCTCGACGAGGAGGCTGCACTCGCGCAGACGCTGGCGACGACGTGGGGCAAGCCGGTCGACGAGGCCGACACCCCTCGACTTTCGCTCCCGTTCGACCGCCTGCTCGCGCACACGAAGGCGCAACCGGTGCCCGTGCTCGCGGTGCCCGACTCGCCTGACACGCCGATCCTCGCCGCGAGTGCGTTCGATCCGGTCGTCGGCGACGCCGACGCGCTCGCGCACCGGCTCGACGCGCTCGAACGCGACGGCTTCAAGGTGTTCATCTCGCGCGGAGGGAACCGGCAGCGCGGACCGGATCGAGCAGATCCTGGCCGACGAGGGTGTTGCGGTCGATCGGATTACCGAAATCGCCGACGCGGGCGAGGTGTTACGCGCGCCGGGTGTCCACATCGTCGTCGCGCCGCTCGACCGCGGCGCGGTGCTCCCGACGCAGCTCGTCGCGTTCGTCGCCGAGGCCGATCTCACCGGCCGGCGGCGCGTCCACCGTCGCGCACGCGGTGCGCGCAAGGGTCTCGACCACTATGAAGGCCTCACCGTCGGCGACTACGTCGTGCACCGAGTGCACGGCGTCGCCCGCTACCACGGCATGGAGACCAAGGAGATGTTCGGCGTCACCCGCGACCGGCTCGTCGTCGAGTTCAAGGGCGGCGACCGCGTGTACGTCGACTCGGAGGACATCGGCCTCATCCGCAAGTACACCGGCGGCGAGGAGCCGAAGCTCTCGAAGATGGGCGGCGCCGACTGGGACAAGGCCCGGGCCAAGGTGCGCAAGGCCGTGCGCGACATCGCGGGCGAGCTGGTCGTGCTGTACCGCCGCCGGCTGGCGACTGTCGGGCACGTTTTCGGGCCCGATACGCCGTTCCAGCACCAGATCGAAGAGGCGTTCCCGTACGAGGAGACGCCCGACCAGGCGAAGGCGATCGTCGAGACCAAGGCCGACATGGAACGCGCGGTGCCGATGGACCGGCTCGTGTGCGGCGACGTCGGGTACGGCAAGACCGAGGTCGCGCTGCGCGCGGCGGCGAAGGCGGTGTTCGACGGCAAACAGGTCGCGATCCTGGTCCCGACGACACTGCTCGCGAGCCAGCACGGCCAGACGTTCCGCGAGCGCTTCGCGAACTACCCGGTGCGGGTCGAGGTCCTGTCACGGTTCCTCACCACCAAGGAACAGACCGACGTCGTCAAGGGTTTGCGCGACGGCACCGTCGACATCGTCATCGGCACGCACCGCCTCCTCGGCGCCGACATCGCGTTCAAGGACGTCGGGCTGCTCGTCGTCGACGAGGAACAGCGCTTCGGCGTGCAGCACAAGGAGCGCATCAAGGAGTGGCGCGCGAACGTCGACGTGCTCACTCTCACGGCGACGCCGATTCCCCGCACGCTCGAGATGTCGCTCACCGGCATCCGCGATCTGTCTCTCGTCAACACGCCGCCCGAGGATCGCCAACCCATCCTCACGTATGTCGGCGAGCTCGACGAGCGCGCGGTGTCGGAGGCGATCCGGCGCGAGCTGTTGCGGGAAGGCCAGGTGCTGTACGTGCACAACCGCGTGCACGACATCGCGCATATCGCCGACGACGTACGGCGCCTCGTTCCGGAAGCGCGCGTCGCGATCGCACACGGTCAGCTCGACGAGAACCGGCTCGAACGCGTCGTGCAGGAGTTCTGGGACCACGAGTACGACGTGCTCGTGTGCACGACGATCGTCGAGAGCGGTCTCGACATGCCGACCGTGAACACGCTCGTCGTCGACCGCGCCGACATGCTCGGGTTGTCGCAGCTCTACCAGTTGCGGGGCCGGGTCGGACGCCGGGGGCAGCGTGCGTACGCGTACTTGCTGTACCCGCGCGACCGGTCGTTGAGCGAGCAGGCGTACGAGCGGCTGAAGACGATCGGCGAGTTCACCGATCTCGGCTCCGGCTTCAAGATCGCGATGCGCGACCTCGAGATCCGCGGCGCGGGCAACCTGCTCGGCGCCGAGCAGTCGGGCCACATCGCCGCGGTCGGCTTCGACCTCTACGTGGAGATGGTGAGCGAGGCCGTCGGCGAGTTGACGGGCGAGGTCCGCGAGCATCCCGACGAGGTCCAGATCGACCTGCCCGTCACGGCACACCTTCCCGGCGACTACATCGCACACGACGACGTGCGCATGGAGGCCTACCGCCGGCTCGCGGCGGTCACCACGCAGGCCGATGTCGACGACGTCCGGGCCGAGTGGGAAGACCGTTACGGACCCCCGCCCCGCCCGGCGCTGGCGCTGCTCGAAGTGGCGCGGCTGCGGGCCGCGTGCCTGCGTCTCGGGATACGGGCGGTCGCCGTGCAGAAAGGCCGGGCTCGGCTCGACGGTTGGCGGCTGCTGAAGTCGCAGGAGGTCCGGCTGCAGCGCATGATCGCCGGCACGCAGATCCTGCCCGACGCGGTCATCGTGCCCGTGACCGCCTCGGGCGACGTCTCGATCGCCCAGGCGTTGCTCAGGTTGCTCGACACGATCAGCCCGCCCACCGCCGACGAGGCGCAGACCGTGCCGCCGGAACCGGCGCAGGTAACCTCCGCTCGATGATCGCCAGCCGGATCGAATTCCCGCCGCATTGCCCGCGTCTCGGTTCGGCGGGTCGGTGCTCTGTTCCTCGTCGCCGCGGTCGCCCTGGGTCTCAGCGGTTGCTCCAACACGACGACCGACGCCGCGTCCGTCACGTACGAGGACGCGAGCGGTAGCCACACCGTGCACATCTCGCGCTCCGATTTCGAAGGCGAGCTGCACGACCTGGTCGCGAACAAGCAGTTCGCGCAGTTGTTGAAGACGCAGGGCGGCTTCCCGAACGTCGACGGCACCGACACGACCGACACCGGCGTGTCGAGCATCTGGCTCACGACCTTGATCGACCAGGTCGCCGTCGACGCGGAGATGCAGAGCGCGCACGTGACGGTGACGGCGGCCGACACGGTGGCGGGCCGAACGGCCCAGGAAGCCACGTTCAGTGCCCCGGTTCTCGCCGCGTTCTCGAAGTCGTTCGCCAACACGCTCGTCGAGCGCGGCGCGCAGCAGGCCGCGCTCAACCGCTACTACCAGTCGTGCCCGTCCGGGAAGTTCGTGTCGCACGTTCTCGTGAAGACACAGGCCGAGGCCGAGGCCGCGCTGAAACTGATCCAGGCCGGTCAGAAGTTCTCAGACGTCGCCAAGCTCCGTTCGACCGACACCGGCTCGGCGCCGCAGGGCGGCGGCCTCGGCTGCCTCACCCCGCACGAGTTCGTCGCCGAGTTCCAGGACGCGGCCACGGCGGCGCCGATCGGCGTGGTCACCGGTCCGGTGAAGACGCAGTTCGGGTACCACCTGATTCTCGTGCGCACATGGGACCCGGTGGCCGACAAGTCGTACGTGCAGGCCCTCGCGCAGGCGGCCGGCGCGGTCATCAGCGCGCGCGTGCAGAACCTCGACGTGTGGATCAGCCCCCGGTTCGGGACGTGGGGGAAGCAGACCGATCAGAACGGCAACACCGTGTTCGGTGTGACGCCGCCCGCGGCGCCGGCGGTGCGGACGTGTCGCGAGAAGTCGGCGGCGTGCGCGCCCACTGCTACCACGACGACCGTTCCCGCAGGCGGGTGAGCCGGGCCCGAGTCGTCGTCGTCGGCCTCGGCCCCGCCGGCGTCGATCTCTTGCTGCCCGCGGCGCGCGCGGCGCTCGAGCGCGTTCCGGTGCGTTACGTACGCACCGCGCGACACCCCGCCGTCGACGAGCTCGCGGCAGAGGGCATCGACCTCGAGCCGCTCGACCTCCTCTACGACAGTGGCGACGATTTCGACACCGTGTACGCCGCGATCGCGGCCCGCGTGGTCGAAGCTGCGCACGAGTACGGGGAGGTGCTCTACGCGGTCCCCGGCAGCCCGTCGGTTGCGGAACGGACCGTGGCGCTGCTGCGCGGCGTCGGTATCGACATCGACATCGTGCCCGGGCTCTCGTTCGCCGACCTCGCGTGGAACCGGCTGGGCATCGACCCGATGACGGGCGCGCGGGTCATCGACGCGCGCACGTTCGCGGTCGACTCCGCGGGGTTCGCGGGTCCGATGCTGCTTGCGCAGTGCGACACCCGCTTCGTGCTCTCCGACGTGAAGCTCGCGCTGCTCGAAGTGCTGCCCCCCGAGCACGAGGTGATCGTGTTACAAGGCCTCGGGCTTCCGGACGAGCGGCTGGTACCGGTCGCGCTCGCCGAGCTCGACCAGGCGGTGGAGCCCGATCACCTCACGTCGGTGTTCGTCGACACGGGCGACGTGTCGGTCGCAGGCGAGCTGGCGCGGCTCCTCGCGCTCACCGAGCGGCTCCGAGGTCCCGGCGGCTGCCCATGGGACGCGGCCCAGACGCACCATTCGCTGCGCCGACATGTGATCGAGGAGGCGTACGAGGTCGCGGCTGCGATCGACCAGCTGCCGGCCGATGCCCCTGCAGGCGCGATACCGGTCGGTGCGTACGACGAGCTCGAGGACGAGCTGGGCGACCTGCTCTTCCAGGTGATGATCCATTCGGTGCTCGCCTCGGAAGCAGGTGCGTTCACGATCGCGGACGTGGCTCGAGGCATCCACGCCAAGTTGGTGCGCCGCCATCCCCACGTGTTCGGTGCGGTCGAGGCCGACACGGCCGACGCGGTCGTTACCAACTGGGAGCAGATCAAGAAGGACGAGAAGGGCCACGCGTCGCTGGTCGAGGGCATCACGCCCGGTCTGCCCTCGCTGATCTACGTGCAGAAGCTGTTGCGCAAGGCGAGCTCGATCGGGCTCACGCCGGACGATGTCGCGGCGGACGACGTCGTTGCCGGGACTCCTTCGTCGGACGCCGACGAAGCACTCGGAGCCGCGCTCGCCGCGCTGGCGTCGGCGGGCGCGAGCCGCGGCCTCGACGGCGAGTCGGCACTGAGTGCGTGGGCGGGCCGGTTCCGTGATCGCTTCGTGGCGATGGAACGCCTGGCGCTCTCCGAGGACGTCGACCTGGTTGCGGCCGACGCCGCGGTGGTCCGCGATCTCTGGGAGCGCGCCCGGTAGGTCCCCGCGATCCGCCCGTTCGGGGACGAGACTGTGTGCGTGGTGGTACTCGGGATAGTCGCGGTCGTCCTGATCGTCGTCTTGTTGTGGCTGGTCGCCTCGGGCATCAGGGTGGTGCAGGAGTACGAGCGCGGGGTGCTGTTCGTGTTCGGGCGCTGCCGGGGCGAGCGGGGGCCGGGCATCTTCGTCGTGCCGCCGTTCATCAGCCGGATCATCCTGGTCAACCTGCAGACGCAGGCGGTGCCGGTCGCATCGCAGCAGGTCATCACCAAGGACAACGTCACGGTTGCCGTCGACGCGGTGGCGTACTTCCGGGTGAAGGATCCCGTCGCGTCGGTCATCAAGATCCAGAACTGGTTCAACGCGGCCCAGCTGGTGGCCCAGACGTCGCTGCGTTCGATCATCGGCCGCCACGAGCTCGACCAGCTGCTCGGCGAGCGCGACCGGATCAACCAGGAGCTGAAGATCGCGCTCGACCAGCAGACCGAGTCGTGGGGCGTGCAGGTCGAGCTGGTGGAGATACGCGACGTCGGGCTCCCCGAGCAGATGCAGCGGGCCATGGCCCGCCAGGCCGAGGCGGAGCGGGAGCGGCGGGCGAAGATCATTGCGGCCGAGGGCGAGATGCAGGCGTCGGAGAAGCTGGGGGAGGCCGCGACGATGATGGCGGCGAGCCCCGGTGCGATGCAGCTGCGGACGCTGCAGACGATGGCGGAGATCTCGGCGGAGCGGAACTCGACGATCATCTTCCCGATCCCGGTCGAGCTGCTCGACGTGTTCCGGGCGATCTCCGGGGTCGTCCCGCCGGAGCGGCCGGTGGCCGCGGCCCCGGCGGTCGGAGCGCCGCCGCGCGGATCGCCCCCCGATTCGCCGCCCGCGGGCTGAACCGCCTACGAATCCCTGTCGGGGATTCCTACGAGGATTCCCCGCGGGGATCGTGCTCGCGGGGCGAGGAATCCTTCGAGGAATCCTCAATACGGGTTTCCGACCCGAGGAGGCGAGCGGGCCGAACGCGCGTTCGCTGCCACGGGGAGCGCGCAACCGTCTACATTCGTCACACAGGCCCCAGGAGTTCTCGTGAGCACCATTGATGACGTCGCCGGTCGAGAGATCCTCGATTCCCGCGGCAACCCGACCGTCGAGGTCGAGGTCGAATTGATCTCCGGCGCCCGCGGGCGGGCGGCGGTCCCGAGCGGCGCCAGCACCGGCGCGCACGAGGCGGTCGAGCTCCGCGACGGCGGCGACCGCTTCGGGGGCAAGGGTGTCCTCGACGCGGTCGCGAACGTCAACGGCGAGATCCACGACGCGATCATCGGCGTCGACGCCGCCGACCAGCGGGCGCTCGATGCCCTCCTCTTCTCGCTCGACGGCACCGACAACTCGGGCCGCCTCGGCGCCAACGCCATCCTCGGCGTGTCGCTCGCGGCGGCCAAGGCAGTCGCCGAGGAATGCGGCCTGCCGCTCTACCGCTACGTCGGGGGTCGAACGCGCACGTCCTGCCCGTGCCGCAGATGAACGTCCTGAACGGCGGCGCCCACGCCGACAGCAACGTCGACATCCAGGAGTTCATGCTCTTGCCGGTCGGCGCGGTGAGCTTCGCCGAGGGGTTGCGGTGGGGCGCGGAGACCTACCACGCGCTCCGGGGCCTGCTCCGCGACCGCGGCCTGTCGACCGGTCTCGGCGACGAGGGCGGCTTCGCCCCCGACCTGCCGTCGAACGAAGAAGCCCTGAAGCTGCTCCTCGCCGCGATCGAGAAAGCGGGCTACGAGCCGGGTACCGAGATCGCGCTCGGACTCGACGTCGCTGCGTCGGAAGTGTTCGTCGACGGCAAGTACGAGTTCGCCGGGGAGCAGCGCACCTTCACGAGCGCGGAGCTCACCGACTACCTCGCCGACCTCTGCAGCCGCTACCCGATCGTCTCGGTCGAAGACGGCATGGCCGAGGACGACTGGGACGGCTGGGCCACGCTCACCAGCCGGCTCGGCGCGGCGGTGCAGCTCGTGGGCGACGACATCTTCGTCACCAACACCGAGCGGCTCGGGCGAGGCATCGACGAAGGCATCGCCAACTCGATCCTGATCAAGGTCAACCAGATCGGTTCGCTCACGGCCACCCTCGACACGATGCAACTCGCGGGACGTGCCGCCTTCACCTGCGTGATGTCGCACCGCAGCGGTGAGACCGAGGACGCGACCATCGCCGATCTCGCGGTCGCGACGAACTGCGGTCAGATCAAGACCGGCGCGCCCGCGCGGAGCGACCGCGTCGCCAAGTACAACCAGCTGCTGCGTATCGAACAGGAGCTGGGCGGAGCGGCTGAGTACCTCGGCCGCCGTGCGCTCAAGGGATCCACCGGAAGGACGACTGGATGAGTCGCGGCGCCCGCGCCCGCCTGGCCCTTGCCGCGCTCGCACTCGTGGCGATCCTGTTCGTGTTCGTGTTCCCGACGCGCTCGTATCTCGCGCAACGTCGCCAGGTCTCGACCGCGCAACACGACGTGAACGTCCTGCGCGACCAGAACGACAAGCTCCAGGCGACGGCCTCGCAACTCCAGACTCCTGCCGCAATCGAGAAGATGGCCCGCGAACAGTTCCACCTCGTGTTCCCGGGCGAGCAGGTGTACGACGTCGTCCCCGGCGGCGAGACCCCGTCGGGTACCAGCACGACGACTGTTCCCTGATCCGGGATTCCTTAGAATCGGCTCCGTGCCGACCGCCGGGAGCACCCAGGGAGTGCACGACATCGAGGTGCTGACGCGCCTGCTCGGGCGCCCGCCCCGAGCCGGGTTCGAGGTCGTGGTGCGCAGCGCCAACGGCGATCCGGCCGTGATCAAGAACGCGCCTCTCCTGAACGACGGCACTCCGATGCCCACGCGCTACTGGCTCGTCGACCCCGATCTGTCCCTGCGCGTCGCCCGGCTCGAATCGGCCGGAGGTGTCCGGGCCGCGGAGGCCGCGGTCGAACCCGAGGCGCTCGGTTCGGCGCACACGCGGTACGCGCTCGAGCGGGACGCCGCGCTCGCGCCCGACCACGACGGCCCGCGTCCGAGCGGCGGAGTCGGCGGGACCGCCCGCGGGGTCAAGTGCCTGCACGCGCACCTTGCGTACCACCTCGCGGGCGGAGACGATCCCGTTGGCCGGTGGGTGGAGGAGAACCTGCAATGACGCGTGTCGCCGCCATCGACATGGGCACCAACTCGACGCGTCTGCTCGTTGCCGATGTCGACGGGCCCGCGCGCGATGCCAAGCTCGTCACGGTCGAGCGTCGCACCAAGATTACGCGCCTCGGTCAGGGGGTCGACCGCGACCGGTCCCTGCACCCGGACGCGATCGAACGGACGTTGGCGGCGTTGCGCGAGTACCGCGGCGTGATCGACGACCTCGGCGTCGAACGCGTGCGCGCGACCGCGACGAGTGCGGCCCGCGACGCGGCCAACCGCGACGACCTCTTCGATCCGGCCGAAGCCGCGCTCGGGTGCGCGCCCGGAGTTGCTCGAAGGGGAGGCCGAAGCCCGGCTCGAGTTCATCGGCGCGACCGCGAACCTGACCGAGCCCTCGCCCTACCTCGTCGTCGACATCGGCGGCGGTTCGACCGAATTCATCGTCGGGGCCGACGAACCGGACGGTCTGCTCTCGATCGACGTCGGCTGCGTGCGTCTCACCGAGCAGTTCTTGCACTCCGACCCGCCCACGCCCGAGGAGCTGAGCCAGGCCGTGTCGGTCGTGCGCGACCAGCTCGCGGATGTCGCCCGGGCCATGCCCGGGTCCTGGGACGCGCCTACGCTGATCGGCACCGCGGGCACCGTATGGTCCCTGGCTGCGATCGAGTTGGGGGTCGACGCCGAGCGCAGCGACCTCATCGACCACTTTCGTCTCACGCGGGCCGCGGCCGAGGAAGTGTTCCGGACCCTCGCGACCGAGCCGATCGAGCAGCGACGGCACAATCCCGGCCTCGAGCCGGGGCGGGTCGACGTCATCGTCGGGGGTGCGATCGTCATCGTGAGCGTGATGCGCCACTGGGGGTTCGAGTCGCTGCTCGTGTCGGAAGCCGACATCCTCGACGGCCTCGCGCGCGACACCGTCTGAGACGCCGGCCGGGCGGAAGGGGAACCCGCGCTTCATTTGTCGCCCAAAGTGCCGAGACATGAGATGTGGACGTCGAAGATTTCGGATCGGCGCTGACCGGGCTCTCGGTCGACGACATCCGCTCGATCGCGTCCGATCTGCACGCGACGCGCTCGTCGACCGCCGACGAGGTGGCCGGTACCCGGGCCATGCTGATCATCGAGCAGACGCTGCGGCACACCCGCCGGACTCACGATGCCGCGGTCGCGGCGTTCACGACGGCGACGAAGGTGCAGGAAATCGCGGAGCGGGCCGAAGTCGACCTGCCCGACCCCGACGTGACCTGCGTGGCCCGCGCCGCGGCGCAACTCGCGCGCGCGGCATGGTGGTGTGCGACTACCCCGGCGTGGACGAGGCGCTGGTCATCCTCGGCCGCGGCTGGCATCGCGTCCCGGGTCTGGCCGAGTTCCAGGCCGCGTAGCCGCGTTCGCAACTCGTCGCTAGAACGCGATCCGGTCGACGGCGGTGTAGCCGCCGGGGAGCGCGAGCAGTTGTCGCGGCTTGCTCACGGTGTCGACGAACACCTTGGTCACGGGGTCGAGCCGGGTGTCGCTCGGGCAGAACTGATACGTGCTGACGATGACTGTGTCGGTCCGGGTATCGCCGCCGATCGACGACCCGTTCTCGCATTGTCCGAGCGCGGTGGTCGCCGTGACGTGGAGCGCGGCGTCGTACCGAACGAGCCGGACCGGGCCGCCGATGAAGAGCGGCGCGCCGCAGTGCTCGACCGCGGCGAATCCCGACTTCGTCACGGTGGCCGCGCTGACCGCGCAACCCGGCGTGGTGGCGGCGGTGGCGCCCGCGATACCCGGGCTCGACAGGCGTGCCGACACGACGACCAGTGCGTTCGGGCCCGACTCGCTGCAGGTTCCCTGCGGACCCGAATAGTTCGTGGTGCCGGCCTTGCCGTAGACCACGGCGAGGTGGTCGCCGTCGGCGGTCCATCGTGGCCCGTAGAGCAGGTGGCAACGGGGAAGACCGGCGCCGATCTCGACCACGTGCCCACTCGCGAGATCCTTGACCACCAAGGAATTGTTGAAGTAGGAGGTCGCGCAACCCGAGTGGAGGTACGCGATGCGGTCGCCGGTCGGGCTCGGTTGCGCGTCGGTGATGAGCTCGTCGTCGGTGCCCCGCAGCACCGTCGTCCTGGTTCCGGTGCGCGGGTCGACCCGGTACACGGTGCTCGTGCACGTGTGCGCGATCGGACCGCCGCCGTCGATATGACCGATCAGTCGCGGGCCGGTGTTCACCGTGATCCAGACGTCGCCGGACGGACCGATGGCCGTCCCCGAAATGTTCGAAGCGCCGGCCGGGGCCGAGAACAGCGTGCGCAGCACGCGACCGGTGAGCGCGTCGTAGACGACCACGCTGCCTCCCGTACCTTCGGGGTCGCGGACTGACGCGAATGTTCCCGGCGCACCGACGCGGCCCACGGGAACCGAGGTCGCAGATGTGGTCGTCGGCGACGCGACCTCGACCGCGCGGTGAGCGCGACGACGTGCTGTTCGCGTCGATGACCACGACCGCCACGGCCGCGATGCACGCGCCGACGACGACCACGGCGGCCGCCATCCGGCGCGTCCGCCGGCGGTACGCACGGCGACGAAGGACCGCGACCGCTGTCGGCCGGATCGGCGGATCGTCGAGAAGTATCTGGGCTCGGCGCCGGAGCTCATCCATGGCGATCCTCCAGAGAGTCGGCTTCGAGTCGGCGTGCGATCGCGCGGTGCGCGTCGATCAGCGCCGACGCGACGGTCCCGCGGCTCACGCCCATCACCCGCGCGATCTCGACTTCGGTGAGATCGGCGACGTAGCGCAGCACGACCGTCGCCCGCTGCCGCGGCGCCAGGCTGCGCACCAGGTCCCACGCCTCGCCCGCCGGTGCCGGGACGGTGGTTTGCGGCCGGAAGCGGCTCAGGAGCCGTCGTTCGATCTGGGCCCGACGGCGGCGGCGCCATGCGTCGTGCAGTGCGATCCGGTACACGTATCCGTTCGGCGACTCCATCTCCGCGACGCGCGACCAACGGACGAGCGCTCGCGAGCACGCCTCGTCGACGGCTTCGCTCGCAAGGTCGATGTCGCCGACGACCAGGAGCAGGGACGCGAGGAGACGAGGGTGCTCCCGTTCGTACCAGGTCTCGAAGTCGACGCCTGTCACCATCTCCTCAAGTCCCGAGAGGCGCCATTCTGTAGGGTCGGTCCGGGAGAAATAGTCTCCGAGCCGTGGTTCACTCCGATCAGTTGCTGCTCGGGCCGGGTCCTTCGAACCCGTATCCCGAGGTCATGGAAGCGTTCCAGCGCCCCGTCCTCGGCCATCTCGACCCCGAGTTCCTCGGTGTGCTCGACGACATCGCCGACCGTCTCCGGGCGGTGTTCCGCACCGACAACACCCTGACGTTGCCGATCAGCGGTACCGGTTCCGCGGGCATGGAGGCGAGCTTTGTCAACCTGCTCGAGCCGGGCGACACCGCGATCATCGGTGTCAACGGTGTGTTCGGCGAACGCATGTGCGAGGTCGCGCGGCGGTGCGGCGCCGAAATCGTGCGGGTCGAGGCGCCGTGGGGTCGGGCGATCGACCCGCAGCAGCTGATCGACGCGCAGCGGGCCGACCCGCACGCCCGAGTGCTGGCCGTCGTGCACGCGGAGACGTCGACCGGCGTCGAGAACGAGATCGCCCCGTTGGCGGTGCTGCAGGAGACCGAGACGTTGTTGTTGGTCGACGCCGTCACCTCGCTCGGCGGTATCCCCGTCGACGTCGACGGTTGGGGGATCGATGCGGTCTATTCGGGCACGCAGAAGTGCCTCGGTGTGCCGCCGGGTCTGTCGCCGCTGAGCTTTTCGGCGCGCGCGGTCGAGCGGGTCCGGGGTCGGGCCCGGCCCCCGCAGTCGTGGTACCTCGATCTCAGCCTGCTGGCCGACTACGTCGGCACCGCGCGCCGCTACCACCACACCGCGCCCATCTCGATGCTCTACGCGCTCCACGCCGGACTCGGGGTCGTGCTCGAGGAGGGCCTCGACGCGGCGCAGGCCCGGCACCGGAACGCGGGCCGCTTGTTGCAGGACGCGCTGCCCGACTTGGGCTTCCGCCCGTTCGCGACCGAACGGCCGCTGCCGCAGCTCACGTCGGTGTGGCTGCCGGAGGGGGTCGACGACGCCAAGATGCGTTCCGAGCTGCGGGTTCGCTTCGGCATCGAGGTCGGTGGCGGCCTCGGTGAGCTGGCGGGCAAGGGCTGGCGAATCGGGCTCATGGGTCATTCGGCGCGCGAGCGTTCGGTCATCACGCTTCTCGGGGCTTTGGGCACACTCTTGTAGAGACCCTCTTGTCACCGGGTACTCCCGCCGACAATGACGGCGGTGAGCCGCTACACGCAAGAGCTTCTCGCGCTTTCGACCCAGCCCGCAGCCGCGGAGCAGGTGCTTCGCATCGTCTCGAACCCAAAGACGGGTGCGGCCGACGTCGCGCGCGTCGTCGAGACCGACCCTGCGCTCGCGGCCCGAGTCATGCGCCTCGCGAACAGCCCCTTCTACGGCTCGCCGCGCCGGGTCTCGAGCACGCGCCACGCGACGGTGATGCTCGGATTCGACACGGTGCGCGCGTTGGCCGTGAGCGCGGCGTGCAGCTTGCTGGACGGTCGGGCCGAGCTCGGACCCGACGGCTTCTGGCGCCACGCGATCACGACCGCATCGGCCGCGTCCGTCATCGCCGGGAAGGTAGGACTGTCGACGGCCGACGCGTTCTCGGCCGGTCTCTTGCACGACCTCGGCGCGGTGCTGCTGCACCGCCGCGACGCGGAGGCGTTCGAGGCTGCGACCGTCGCTCCGACGGTCTCCGATCAGGTGGCCGCCGAGCTGGCCGCGTTCGGTGTCACCCATGCCGACGAGGGCGCGACCGCGCTCGACGCGTGGGGTTTTCCCGAGACCTTCGTCGAAGCGGTGGCGCTGCACCAGCACGGCGTCGAGGAACCGAGGCACGCGCTGGGTCGTGTGCTGCGGGTGGCGGAGGCGGTCGCGCTCGAGCACTCGCCGATGCCCGGCTATCCGGCAACGCCCGACATCGACCGGCTGTTCCTCGCGATCCGGCTCCGCCCCGACGACTTCGACACGGTGACCCGAGAGGTCGACGAGCAGCTCGAGCGCATCGCCGACCTACTGGGGGTCGAAGCGTGAGGAACCACGAGGAGACCTACTCGCGCCGCGACGAGACCTACTCGCGGCTCGACTCGATTCAGGCCCGTAGCCTGGAGCGTTTGCAGGAGGCCGGCCCGGACCCGCGCTGCTCGTGGAGCTGCTCGAAGGCGCCTGCCTGCTCGAGCTCGCGAAGATCGAGACGACGCGCGTCGACCCGACGAGCTACTTGCAGCACGCGGTCGACGTCGTCGCCCAGATGTATCCGGTGTACGGGGTGTCGGCGACGGTCGCGGTGAGCGCCGGCGATCCGATCGAAGTGCACGCGGGGGAGATGACGACCGAAGATCACCGGTACCCGCTCGTGTACGCCGACGTGACGCTGGGCGTCCTCGTCGCGGGCGAACCCAAGGCCGATCTCGGCCCACCCGACGACTTCTTCGGCGAGGTCGCCCAGCAGATCGCGCGTGGTTTCGTGAGTGTCGCAGACGCCGACCAGCTGCGGCGCGAGGCCGCGACCGCGACTGCATCGAGGGTGGCGGCCCAGCTCGTCGACGACCGCATCGTCGAAGGGATCGAGGAGCTCGCGCTCGCGCTGGCGTCGTTCCCGGGCGCGATCGCGGCCGAGCTCTCCATCGACCACGTCGCCGTCGGGCCGCCGCTGCGTCTGCGTTCCGGCTACTGGGACCACGACGGCCACTCGCATTCGGTCGACAGCGTCACCCTCGATCTGGCCGAGTCGGGCCGGCTGACCGCGCGCATCAGGTCGGCCGACGAGTCGGCGCCCGACGAACATGCGGTCGAGAGTGTGATGGAGGATCTCGCCCACTCGCTCGACCGCATCGGTACGAACCGGGCGCTGCGCGAGCAGGCGGAGACGGAGCCGCTCACCGGGCTCGGCAACCGCCGCCGCTTGCAGCGGGCCCTCGACCAGCATCTGAGCCGGGCCGAGCGCTGCGGCGAGCGGGTCGCCCTGCTCCTGCTCGATCTCGACCGGTTCAAGGCGGTCAACGACGAGCTCGGCCACGACGCCGGCGACGCGGTGATCGTCGCGTGCGCCGACGCGCTGCGCGACCGCACCCGCGGTTACGACGAGCTGGTGCGGCTCGGCGGTGACGAGTTCGTTGTCGTCGCGCCCGTGCCCGACGTGCTGCACGCCCGCCAACTCGCGGACGACATGCGCGAACACGTCGCCTGGCGCTGCAACGCGAAGTTGCCGGCCGACTGGGGACTCACCGCCGCGATAGGCGTCGCGGTCTTCCCCGACGCCGCGACCGACCCCGAGTCGCTGCTCCGGGCGGCCGATGTCGCGCTCTATCGCGCCAAGGCGGCAGGCGCGGACGGCGTGGTCGTAGCCGACCCGGTGGCGACGGACATCACGGTGCGGGCTCCGAAGGTGCGGCGGTTGTCGCCACGACGGGGATGAACAACTGCTCTTTGTAGAAGCGGAGCTCTTCGATCGACTCACGGATGTCGTCGAGGGCGCGGTGTTGCTCCGACTTCCCGGGCCGCTTCTGGTAGATGGCCGGGTACCAGCGCCGACACAGTTCCTTCAGCGAGGAAACGTCGACACTGCGGTAGTGCAGGAACGTGTCGAGCTCGTGCATGTAACGGTCGAGGAACCGGCGGTCGGTGCCGATGCTGTTGCCGCACAGTGGCGCGGTCGCCGGCGCGGCGACATGCGACTTCACGTACTCCAGCGTGCGAGCCTCGGCGGTGGCGACGCTCATGTCGGCCGCGCTGATCTGTGGGAGCAGTCCGGACTTCGTATGCATCTTGCGCACGAAGTCGTCCATATGTGCGAGCGCGTCCGCGTCTTGATGGATCACGATGTCGATGCCGTCGTCGAGGACGTTGAGCTCGGAGTCGGTGACGATGCACGCGATCTCGACGATCGTATGGCGCTCGATGTCGAGCCCCGTCATCTCGAGGTCGAGCCACACCAACTGGTCGTCGTCCGCTCGGGCAGGCATGTGGAGCACGCTACCGGGCCGCGGCCGGACACGGCAGTGGATCCGGCCGGCGGACGAGGGCCTACCGGTTAGATTCGGCGCCGGATGGATGCTCCCCGCGTCGTCTGGCGCCCCGACGAGCCACTGCTACGCGAGAGCAACGTGGCTCGCTTCATGGGCGCGGAGCACATTGCCGACTTCCCGACCCTCCGGCAACGTTCCATCGAACAACCGGAGTGGTTCTGGGACGCCGTCGTCCGGTTCCTCGACCTGCCGTTCGCCACCCCCTACGAGCGCGTGCTCGACACCTCGGCCGGAATCGAGTGGGCGACCTGGTTCGTCGGCGGTCGGGGGAATGCGGCATCGATGTGCCTCGACCACCTGTCCGACGACCACGTCGCGGTGATCTGGGAAGGTGAGGACGGCGCGACCCGCACGGTGAGCGCCGGCGATCTCCGCCGGCTGACCGACCGCATCGCGGCGGGTCTCGCGGCCCGCGGCGTCGGTGAAGGAGACGCAGTCGGGCTCTTCATGCCGATGGTTCCGGAGACGGTCGCGGCGTTGTTCGCGATCGCGAAGCTGGGCGCGTTCTTCCTTCCGATCTTCTCCGGCTATGGCGCCGACGCGGTCGCGGTGCGCCTGCAGGACGCAGGCGCGGTCGCGCTCGTCACGTCCGACGGCTTCCGGCGCCGGGGCAAGCTCGTCGCGATGAAGGAGACGGCCGACGCCGCGGTCGCGCACGCGGCGACCGTTCATACGGTCCTGGTCGTCGGCGGCGCGGGACGCACTGATACGCCGATGCACGCGGCGCGCGACATACGGCTCGACGATCTTCCCGACGCGCCGTTCGACGCGCGCGTCGTCGACAGCGAGCATCCCCTGTTCGTCGCCTACACGAGTGGCACCACGGGGCGGCCGAAAGGCGCAGTCCATGTGCACGCGGGCTTCACGGTGAAGGTCGCCGAAGAGGTTGCGTTCCAGACCGATCTGCGAGCCGGCGAGCGACTGTTCTGGCTGACCGACATCGGCTGGATCATGGGACCGTGGGAGATCATCGGCACGCTCGCGGCAGGCGGAACTCTCGTCATGTACGACGGCGCCCCCGATTTCCCAGAGCCCGATCGCCTCTGGGAGTTCGTGGAAAGGCACCGGGTGAACATCCTCGGAGTGTCGCCCACTTTGATCCGCGCGCTGATGGCGCATGGCGACGAGCCAGTACGCGCGCACGACCTCTCGTCGCTGCGCGTGCTCGCGTCGACGGGCGAGCCGTGGAACGAGGGTCCGTGGCGCTGGTACTTCGACGTCGTCGGCGGCGGACACTGCCCTGTCGTCAACATCTCCGGCGGCACCGAGGTGGGGGCGTGCTTCTTGTCGCCGCATGTCGTCGAACCTCTGTCGCCGTGCTCACTCGGCGGACCCGCACTCGGCATGGCGGTCGACGTCTTCGACGAGGCCGGACATTCGATACGCGGTGCGGTCGGCGAGCTCGTATGCACGAAGCCGTGGCCGGGTATGACGCGCGGGCTCTACGGCGATCCCGATCGCTACCTCGAGACATACTGGTCGCGGTATCCCGGTGTGTGGTGGCACGGCGATTTCGCGAGTATCAGCGAGGACGGCCAGTGGTTCCTGCACGGCCGCTCCGACGACACGATCAAGCTCGCGGGCAAGCGCCTCGGCCCGGCCGAGGTGGAGACGGTCGTCGTCGCGCACCCTGCGGTGCTCGAAGCCGCCGCAGTCGGCGTGCCCGACGAGCTCAAGGGCGAAGCGCTCTGGGTCTTCGTGGTGCCCGGTCCGGGGGTCGTCGCCGACGCCGCGCTGCGGGCGGAGGTCGTGGCCTGCGTCGTCGACGCACTCGGTCCTTCGTTCAAGCCGGCGGAAGTATGTTTCACGGGCGCGCTGCCGAAAACCCGCAGCGCGAAGGTGGTGCGGCGCGCGATCCGCGCGGTGGTCACGGGTACGGATGCCGGTGACCTGTCGGGACTCGAGGACCCGGCCGCGATCGATGCGATTCAGAAGTCGTTGGCGGTAGGAGAGCGCACGTCGTGACGGAGCTCATCGGTTCGCGGGTGATGCTGCGGCCCCTGCGGCAGGACGACTGGGATGCGTGGCGCGAGGTGCGCCTGCGCTGTCGCGTGTGGCTCGAGCGGTGGGAGCCGCGTCCCGACGCGGGCAGCATCGACCCGGCGGTCGACCGCGAAGCGTTCCGGTCGCGGTGCGGCGCCTGGGACCGCCAGCGCCACTTCGACGCCGCGTACGGCTTCGGGTTGTTTCTGCTCGACGGGCGGTTCGCCGGCGAGGTCAGCCTCGGGAGCGTGCAGCGGGGCCCGTTCCAGATGGGCTACGTCGGGTATTGGATCGACGAGGGGCTCGCCGGGGCCGGGTACGTTCCCGAAGGGGTCGTGTTGATCATGCAGTACGCCTTCGACGTGCTGCAGCTGCACCGGCTCGAGGCGGCGATCGTCCCCCGGAACTCGTCGAGCCGGCGCGTGGCCGACAAGCTCGGGCTGCGCGAGGAAGGTACCGCGGTGCGGTTCCTGCAGATCCAGGGCGTCTACGAAGACCACATTCGCTACTCGATGACGGTCGAAGAGTGGCGCGAGCGCGGTCACGAGCTCGTCGCCAAGTTCGTCAACCGCTGAGAGCAGTTACCCGGGCGGCGACTTGGGCGGGAACCAGCCCTGACCGAGCGACCAGGCCTGACGTGACACCTCGGTGTTCACGGCTTCTTCGAAGTTCGGCTGCCACGGCGCTTGGCGCAATGTGGCCTTCACCATGTCGAGCAGGCCTTGCGGCGCGCGGGTGGCCCGGGCCGCAAGGGTGCGGGCTGCGTCGAGCAGTTCATGGTCGGCGTGACATGACCACGCCAGACCGATCTCGGCCGCGCGGGCACCGTCGACGGCCACGCCGAACAGGACCATCGCGGCCGCGGCCTGCGGGCCGACTGCACGCTCGAGCATCCAGACGTGACCGCCACCGGGATGCAGCCCGATCTTGACGAACCGGGTGTCGAAGCGGGCCGACGTCGCCGCCAGGCGCACGTCGCAGGCGAGCGCGAGGTTCATGCCGGCTCCGACGGCGGCACCGTTCACCGCCGCGATCGTGGGCAGCGGCGACCGGAGGACGCGGAGGAACCCTTCGTAGATCGAGGTGACCGAGCGCCGTTCGGCATCGGTCTCGGCCTTCGCCAGCGCGCCGAGACTCGACACGTCGGCCCCGGAGCAGAACGCCGGCGCTTCCCCCGTGACGACGACGGCCGCGGTCGCGCCGTCGGCCTCGAGCGTGTCGAAGGTGGCGACGATCTCGTCGACCATGAGCGCGGTCATCGCGTTGCGGCGCTCGACGTCGACGAGCGTTACCACCGCCACCCCGCCGTCGGTCTCGACCCGTACGTGTTCCATCGTGCCCAACCTACGCGATCACGCGGCGGGTCAGTCGGGGCGGACGACAGCCGGTGAGTGGCGGAAGAAGTCCTCGACCTCGCGCTCGTAGCGGTAGAAGGGCCGGCTGTTGCCGATCGCCCCGGCCAGCCGGAGGGACTGGGCGAAGGCCTCGACCGTCGTGGCCGTCGTGTGCGCGAACCGGAACCCGGCCCGCTTGTAACGCTCGTTGTCGATGCAGCGCCCGAACCGCAGCAGCGCCATCGCCTCGGGTGGCAGGTCCCAGAGCCGCAGTAGACGCGCGGGCTCGGACGCGAGATTCGTGAACACGAAGGGGAGGGCGGCCCGCCGTTTGCCGACGATCGCGCACACCTCGCTCCACGGCAGCACTCCATCGGAGCCGACGTTGTACACGCCGGGGATGCCGTTGTTGATCGCATACATCAGCGCGTCGACCACGTCGTCTTCGTGGATGAACTGCAGGCGCGGATCGAAGCCGAAGATCTCCGGCACCACCCGGCGCCGGAGCGCGGCGGTGAACGGCGTGTCGATGTCGACGCCGAGGACGTTCGCGAACCGCAGCAGACTCACGTCGACGTGCGGGTTGTCGTCGGCGAAATCGCGTACGAACGCCTCGACTTCGAGCAGCGATCGTTCGACGGGCGTCTTCGCCGGGCCGGTGCGCGTCATGTCTTCGCGGAAGCTGTAGGGATCGGCCTTGTTCGCTCCGTAGACGAGCCCGGAGCTCTTCAGCACGACCTTGCGCACCGGGCTGCCCGGCGCGCCCGCGGCGGCGAGCAGGTTCAGCGTGCCGATCACATTGATCTCGTGCAGGGCCCGGCTGGACGCTCGCGTCGAGTCGACGACGAGGTGTGTGTGCACGATCGTGTCGACCTGGGTGGCCCGCACGATGCGCGCCAGGATCGAATGCGACGAGTCGGTGCGGACGAACTCCGTCCGTTCGAGTGGCGTACGGGGATCCTTGGAGTCGACACCGACCACGACCTCGACGTCGGGGCGTTGCTCGAGCGCCTGCGCGACCCGTCCACCCCAGTAGGTCGACAGACCGGTGACGAGCACGCGCATACCCACGGCCGCCTAGCCGAACCACACGCTGCGACGCTTGCGCAGCAGGTCGTACAGCGCGTCCTGCACCATGCGCCGGATGCGTTCCGACTCCTCCATCACGCGGCTGCGCGAGTAGCGCTCCTGATCGGGCGGCACGTTGAAATACACCGGCGGCAGCACGCGGATGCGGAACTTGGCCGGGAGGTACCCGACGACGCCGACCGGGCCGAACGCGAGCATGTTCGCGGTCACGGGGAAGTACGGGATGTTCAACATCTTCGCAAGGCGCGCGCTCTTGTAGACGATCGGCATCGTCTCCTCCGCGCCCATCACGGCGATGGGGATGACCGGGACGCCCGCGCGCATCGCGATCTCGACGAAACCGCCCCGACCGAAGCGGCGGAGGTGATAACGGTCCTTGTAGAGCTTGCCGGTTCCCTTCGTGCCCTCGGGAAAGACGAGGACCAAATGTTGCTCGTCGTGCAACAGGCGGTACGCGTTGTCGGGATGGGCCGCGACTCCTCCGCTGCGCGACCACAACGTGCCGATGACGGGCATAGTGCGGAAGAGGTTCTCCGCGAGCCCGTACACGGGTCGACCGAGATCCTTCTCGACGCCGTGCATGATCGACGGCGCGTCGGGCGGGATCGCGCCGCGTGATTGGCGACCAGGAGCGCGCCGCCGGACTCCGGGAGGTGCTCGAATCCTTCCCACTCGACCCGGAACCAGTGCTTGTAGATCGGGTCGAACGCGCGCCGGGTCAGCGCGCGGAAGTGCTCGCTGCGGCCCCACCGGTCGACGTCGGAACGCCGGACTTCCGGAGCCGTATCGGGCTCGTTCGGCCGACGGGGGAGTGGCACCAGATCACGACCGACGACCGCTTCGCGATTGGTATCGATACCGGTGAGGTCGAGGTCGGGCTGCGGTTCGGCCGCGAGCTCGAGCGCCCGCTCTCTTGCCCGCTCCGGTCCGTCGGCCATGGTCGAAGCCTATGGACCGAGTGCTCGACTCACCAGCACTTGTCGCGGAATATCTTCCGGTCCGTCGGCCCGGCCATCGGGTGCAATCCCCCGAACCTCTTCTGCCGTCAGCCGGTCCCCGTCACGAGCCAGGCGTTGCGCCGGTACCGGCGGCCCATCGTGTAGAGCCGGGCCACCATGAAGACGAACAGCGCGCCCCACAGTGCGATCAGGCCCGAGCCGGTGGCGAGTACCGCGGCTGCGCACGGGACGAAGCAGAGCGTCGACACCGTCATCGCGAGCGCGAGATAACGGACGTCGCCCGCGCCGATGAGGATCCCGTCGAGCACGAAGACGACACCGCCGAGAGGCTGCATGAGTGCCACCGCGACGAGGACGGGCCGCAACTCGTGCCGGACGGCGGCATCACGCGTGAACACCACCGCAAGGAGCGGATCGAGCGCGACGACGAGGATCCCGAGCACCACTCCGACCATCACCCCCCACTCGAGCATGCGCCGGGACGACGCGCGCGTGAGCGTGGCGTCGTTCGCTCCCAGTGCCCGACCGACGATGGCCTGACCCGCGATCGCGATCGCGTCGAGGCAGAGCGCGAGGAGGAGCCACAGCTGGAACGCGATCTGATGCGCGGCTACCTGGGCGTCGCCGATACGCGACGCGATCGACGTGGCCGCCGTGAACGCGAGGAGCAGGGAACCGGTGCGGACGGTCAGGTACGCGCCGACCGCGCCCGCGGTGCGCAGCTGGGCTCGGTCGGGACGAGCCGACGCGTTGGACGCCCGCACATTGCGCCGCACGATCGCGAGGTACGCGAGTGCGGCCCCGACCTGCGCGATCACGGTCCCCCAGGCCGAACCCGCGATCCCGAGGTGGGCGCCGTAGACCAGGACGAGCTCGAGGACCAGGTTGAGCGCGTTGGCGACGAGCGCGATCACGAGCGGGGTGCGCGTGTCCTGGAGACCGCGGAGATAGCCGGTTCCGGCCAGGGCCACGAGCAGGAAGGGTGCGCCGAGGAGCGAGATGCGCAAGTACGTGCACGCGTATGGCGCCACGCGGGCCGACGCGCCCATCGCCCCGACGATCGGCCCGCTCAGCGCGAGCCCGAGGCCCGCGAGCCCGATCCCGAGTCCGAGCGCGAGCCAGACGCCCGCGACCCCGTGCTCGGCCGCGCCCTTCCGGTCGCCGGCTCCGAGTCGGCGCGCGACGGTGGCGGTGGTGCCGTAGGCGAGGAAGTTGAAGATGCCGAACGCCACACTGAGCACCGCCCCGGCGACGCCGAGCCCGCCGAGGGGGCGCGTCCCAGGTGCCCGACGATGGCGGTGTCGGCCAACACGTACAGCGGCTCCGCCGCCAGCGCGCCGAACGCAGGGATCGCGAGGCGCAGGATCTCGCGGTCGTGCCCGTTCCCGGTCGTACCGGCGACGGGCGTTGCTGTCTCACCGTGCGTATTCAATACGGCTAATGGACATCGCACCCACCGTTCGGTTCGCCGAGCTCGCCCGCCGTATCGGCGCCGCCGCGCGGGCGGCCGGTTTGGTGGTGCCGGCGTTCCGCACGCCGCCGCGCCGGTCCGGAGTCCCGCGGACGATCCGCCGGCTCCCGGGTGGCCCGGTGGTGGCGGTTCGGATGCGTGCACGCCCTCCGGCCGACGTTGCGCTCGACATGGTGGAAGGTGTGCTGGTGGCGAACGGGCTGACGGGGGATACCGCCGGGCGCGTACGCGAGTCGCTGCTGGCGGCGGTCGGGATCGGCGATCGGGGTGCGGCCGGTCCCGAGTCGGCCGCGGCCTGACCGGTCGTGGCCTACCGTTGCGGCACCCGCCCGGGTGGCGTAACTGGCAGACGTAGGCGGCTTAAACCCGCCGGCCCTTCGGGGCGTGAGGGTTCGAGTCCCTCCCCGGGCACCGCTCTGACAAGGTAAAACGCTGCGCTGAGCGATTCTCCGCTCGCCAGCGGGTTGGCCAAATGCTAACGCCTTGCTAACGTCCCGCCCTGTGCGAGGTCACGTTCTCCGCCGAGGTCCGACGTGGACCTACATGGTTGACGTCGGGCGCGACCCCGCGACCGGCCGCCGGCGTCAGCGCACCAAGGGCGGCTTCCGCACCAAGCGTGAAGCCGAGCAGGCGCTGGCCGAGGTGATCCGGTCTCTCGGCGAGGGGTCCTACGTCGCGCGCGATCCGCGGACGCTGGAGGAGTGGATCACGCGCTGGCTGGTGACGATGGAGCCCAAGGTCCGGTCGTCGACGCTGCGCGACTACGCGAACGGGTTGGGCCGCGTGTCGGCCCGTCTCGGTCAGATGCCGTTGCAAGCCTTGCGGCCACTGGACATCGAGGAGATGTACGCCGCGCTCCTGAAAGAGGGTCATCGCTACGGCGGAGGTCTCGCTCCCAAGACCGTCCGCAATCTGCACATCGCGTTACGCAGGTCGCTGGCCGACGCGCATCGACTCGGTCTCGTACCGCGCAACGTTGCCGCGCTGGTGAAGCCGCCCGCCCCGGTGCGCCACGAGATCGCGACGTGGACGGCCGCCGAGGTGCGCAGATTTCTCGGCGCGGTCGAAGGGGATCGGCTCGCGCCGGCGTATCGGTTGCTGGCGGCAACCGGGATGCGCCGCGGCGAAGCGCTCGGACTTCACTGGGCCAACGTGGATCTCGACGCGGCGCGGATCGTCGTGAACCGTTCGTTGACGGTCGTGAACGACGAGATGGTGTGGGCGGCCCCGAAGACGTCCCGGTCGCGCCGGTCGCTCTCGTTGGACGCCGACACGGTGACGGTGTTGCGAAAGCATCGGCGTCGGCAGCTCGAGGAGAGATTGAACGCGGGCGACCTTTGGCAGGACGACGATCTCGTGTTCTGCACCGAGACCGGCAAGGCGCTGCATCCCGACCGATTTACACGAGCGTTCACGTCAGCCGAACGTCGGGCCGGAGTCAGGCCTATTCGGCTGCACGACCTTCGCCACACCTGGGCGACGCTCGCGCTCCAGGCTGGCATCCATCCGAAGGTCGTCAGCGAGCGCCTCGGGCACGCGACCACCGGAATCACGCTCGACATCTACAGCCACGTACAGCCCGAGCTCGACGCGCACGCCGCGACCGCCGTCGCCGAGCTCTTCGGCGACAAGGCGAACACGGCCCCATAGCCATTGGGTGGGTTTGTCGACGTAGTTGCTCAGAGTTCGATTTCGGCGCCGCGTTGTGGGTAGCGCTCGGGCGTGATGTGTCGTAGTGCTTGATCGACGCGCGCTTGGGCGAATTGTTGCTCGTCGTTGGTTTTGTCGACGGCGCCGAACGGCCGCTTGGGGTCGCTGACGTACGCGCGGTGGCGGTAGTCCTCGATGATTGTTGCGGCGTCGGTCCAGTGGTCGCGTCGTCTTCCGTCGTTGGGCCATGGCCCGAGCGTGGCGAGGTAGGCGGGCGGGTTGGTGCGGTAGTCGTAGACGAGCTGTCCGAGAAGGTGTCGTACTTCGCGCTCGACGCGCGGGAGCTGTTCGAGTTCGGCATGGTGGGACGCCTGGTACGCGTCGTAGTCGGTACGCGCGGCTTGCGTGTCGGCGAGCGCGCGGTCGGTGTGTTCGAGATTCCCGGCGAGGCGTCGGACGCGATCG
This sequence comes from uncultured Actinomycetes bacterium, assembly GCA_963761055.1. GTDB lineage: Bacteria > Actinomycetota > Acidimicrobiia > IMCC26256 > PALSA-610 > PALSA-610. Next base: position 604,454 of record CAVXFO010000006.1, read on the forward strand.
GCTGTTACCAGTTGTTCGGCGTCGTGCTCGCGGCGATGGCGGAGCGGTCGTTTCTTCGAGAGTTCGGCGAGGCGGGCGCGGTGCTCGTCGAGCCCGCTTTTGATGATGGTGCGAGAGCGTTGCAGCGCGTCGATGTCGAAGGTGGGGTTGCGCGGTGCGGCTCGGTCGAGGTGGCGGAGTCGTTCGAGCTCGTCGTACCGCCGGGCGAGGATCCGTCGCGGACTCGGTGCCGGACTGCCGTGGTCGATGGCGAGGTGTTGCGCGCGGCTGACCCGCAGCGACGCGGCGAACGCGTCGAGCGGTTCGGGGCTCGGGGTCGGAGCGTGTCGCTCGACATTGTCGGGGCTGTTGACCAGGTAGACGCGGTTGTTGGCGCGGCCGCGAGACAGGGCGACGTATGCGGCCTCCTGGTACAGCGCGTCGTCACCGAGAACCAGGACCTGATCAACCGTCGCGCCTTGGGCTTTGTGGATCGTCGTCGTGTACGCATGGCGGACGTGGCCGGCATCGAGGTAGGTGGCGGGGAGCTGGTGGCTGGTTGCGGTATCGGTGTGGATCGTCATGGCCCTCGTCTCGACGTCGATGTCGGTGATCGTGGCAAGCGTTCCGTTGCGAACCCCGAGCCGGCGTTGGTTGCGCAAGGTCACGACGCGATCACCGGCTTGATAGGGGCGGCCGTCGATCTCGAGCGTCGGGCCGGACAACGTTCCGTAGGACGCGACGCGCTCGGCGGGCGCGGGCGTTGAGATCGTCGACGTCGGACCACCGGGCAGCGACCATGAGCACCCGGTCGTGACGCAGGCTTCCCGCCCACCAGTCCGCCGCCATCGCGTCACGTGTTTGTGACGCGGTCGGGTGGGTGACGATCCGGTCGTGTTCGCCGTACGCGGCGAGCGCACGGTCGACGTCACCCGCCCGGAGGGCGGTGAGCGCGGCTCGTTCCCAGAGGTCGTGTTGGCGTCGGTTGTGGGTGAGTCGGAGGGGTTCGAGACGTTCGCCGAGCCCGCGCAGCAGGCCGCCAGCGTCGATCTCGGGGAGTTGGCGGGGGTCGCCGACGAGCACCACTTTGGCGTGCGCGCGTTCGGCGTGGTCGAGGAGGCGGCCGAGGGTACGGGTGCCGACCATCCCGGCTTCGTCGATCACCAGGACGGTCCGGGCCGGTAATCCGCCGTGTGCGCGGTCCAGCTCACCGAGTAGCGACGCGATCGTGTCGGAGCGGATACCTGCGGTCGCCTGAAGCTCGGCGGCGGCTCGGGCCGCGAGCGCGACGCCGACGACGTGGTGGCCTTGGTGTTGCCACGCGTCCCGTGCGGCGTCGAGCGCGAACGTCTTGCCCGTGCCCACGGGCGCGATGACCACGTCGACACCGCGGCCGCTGGTGGTCAGCTGGACGACCATCGCGGCTTGTTCGTCGGAGATCTCGGGTCGGGCTGCGAGCGCGGCGAGCGCGATGTCGTCGGCGACCACCCCGGCGCCGTCTTCGCGCCGGGCGACCGCGTGGTCGACGAGCCGTTGTTCCAGCGCGAGCAATTCGACCGTCGAGTAGCGGGCGCCGAGGTCGGGTCCGTCGATCCGTCGCCCCCCAGATCGAGTCCGGAGACTGGTCGGCGCGTTCACCGCCAGAGCAACGACCTCCGGCTCGGCGAGGGTCCGATCCGCGAGCGCTTCGATGTCGTTGATGTGACTGCCAGCCTGCAGTTGTTCGCACCACGCTCGGAGCACGGCACGGCGATCGAAGCCGCTGGCCCGTTCGGTCAGACCTGCCGGGCCCAACAACTCGCCGAGCAGGCGGCGCTTCTCGTTCTCGGTGAGCGGTGTTGGTTCGGCGCGGTGCATCGTGGCCGCGATCGTGTCGCGGTCGACGTCGACGGCATTCGCCCGTTGCCACCAACGTTCGGTCATCGTGAGCGGGATCGACCGTGTAGTCCTTCGCTTGGCGGGTATCGAGCGCGGCGATCTCCGCCGCCCGCGGTGAGCTGACCCCCCGCGTCGCCATCTCCGCTTCGATCTCCGCTCGGCGCGTCGAGAACGCACGCAAGACCGCATCGGGGATGCCTTCGAGGTCGGCGATCCCGTTGACGACGGGCCGCCACGCGACCCCGAGGCGGAGGGTGAGCTCGGCACGAAGGTGCGCTTCGTACAGGTAGCCGGCGGTCTTGGCATGCAGATAGATATGACGCGGTCGAGCGTCGCCCACCGGCCGTCGGCGGCCAGGGTCGTGTTCGCGACCAGCACGTGCGTATGGAGGTGCGGATCACCGGCCCGGCTTGACCGATGCCTGAACGCGGCGCCGACGAACCCTTCGCCGGCGATGCCTTCGGTGCCGTTGGTACCGCGCCGTGACCAGCACGCCTCGCGTTCCAGATATCCCAACGCCGCGTCGACTGCCGCTTCGTGCGCGCCGTGGACGTCGGCCGAGACCTCGAAGCCGCCGAGCCCGAACAGCACGGACACTGATTTCGGCGCCCGGAACGTGAGGTCGAATCCCGGGACGTGGTCCGACCGGACCCGGCCCAACGGGACACCGGTCCCCGGGTCACGGCCTTCGAGTACCGCCCGCAGGTCGTCGCCGTTGACGCGACCGTCAAGCCCGAGCACCCGTGCAGCCGTACCGACCCATCGTCCGGGTGCTTCGCCCCGCCCGCTGTAGTAGTCCTCGACCCCGTTCGAGACATTCTCCAGGTAGTAGCTCTGCTGCCCAACCCCCAGTTTTCCGATGCTCAACACGCCGACTGTTCCCGAGCGCACCCGGAACCGTTCGACCGTCCGCCAACCGGCGAAGACCCCTCCCCGAAAAGCTGCACGAACTTGCATTGGCAATGCCGCCGAGACCCACGCCCCGCGTTCGCGGCACGCGCCCGCGCCCATCGGCAGCGCGAAGGCAAGGTCACGATCGAGTCGCGTTCTCGATGAGCTGTTCGATCGCTCGAGTCGGGACAACGACCCGCCTCCCCAACCGAATGTGCGCAAGCTCGGCGCGCGCTACGAGTTCGTAGGCGTGAGCACGGGAGATGCCGAGAAGGCGCGCGGCCTCTCCCACCGACACCACCAACGGCCGGGCCGTATTCGTTGTTTCGTCTTCGTACATGATCGTTGTCCTTCCGTGTCGTCGATCGCGGCGCGTGGCAGGGCTCGTCTGCTGCGTTCCTGTGCGTCCGCGCTTGAAGTTCCTGTCGATAGGTAATGGCGCGAGCCTTGCCACATCGCGAGAAAATTCCTGAGGCGAACCCCCTGAAAACAGCCGTAAAGACCTTGGTCGGCACTCGTGCAGACGTACCGTGCAGACGTACCGTGCAGACACGCGTGCAGACCGGACGCCCCCGATAGATCGGCCCCCGGTGGCGACTCGGCGATCGTGTTCCTGGCGAGGACGTGTCTGATGAGCGTTCACGTTGGTGGCCAGAGAAGGCGCGAATGCCGAAATGGCCAGTCGTCCAGGCGTCCTGACCGGGTGCGACTTTCGGGCGTGAGACCAGCTCGACTGGCGACGTGCGGGGATGTTCCGAGCGTCTTCGGCTTCCTTGCAAATTTCGCACTCGGATTGCGCCGGAGCTGACGACTGACTCAGGTGGGCGCGCCGCGCCTGCTGGGTGAGCGAACCGTTGGTAGGTGGCTCCTCGCGTCGCGCTCTCGGAGGATCTGCATGGACGCATCAGGATGGATCGGTCGCCTGCGCTCAACTGCTGGGCACTTGAATCTCGCATCGGCGTGGTTCGAGGCCCGTGGTTCTGGCGATTCAGCGCGGCGGCCACGAAGTCCCTTCGGAGCGGCGCGTCGCGGTGGCGCCACCATTTGGGCGGGTTTCTCGCGCGTTCATCGTGAGCACCGGACTCTCCGTAGTGCCGAGCGTGATTCACGCAGCGGTCGCGTCGGCCACCACGACAAACGTTCTGACAGTGCCGGCGTCGGCCAGCTTGAGTTTGCAGGGCGCGGTGACAAGTCCAACTGGTGTGTGGCAGATGCTCGCAGTGCAAGCGACCAGCGGTGCCGGCGGAACGTCGTTCAGGTTGACCCAGGACGGATCATCCCCCATATCGATTCCGTCCCTGCGGGTGGCGTCAGCCGTGTTGGCGTTCGATGTCAGCGATGCGGGCGCAGTGGTGGCCCTTGTCACGTCAGCGACCGGCAACACTGACGCCTACCGGTACGTGTCCGGCGTATGGCTTGGTCGGGTCAACTTTGGCGTTCGTCCGCCATGGGCGATGACCGAATCGACGTCCGGCAAGCTCATCGCCGTTCTGCACTACGGCGAGGTCTACACCTCGACCGATGGCGGCGCGACGTGGACCGTGCAGGGATCCATCGCAGCTGCGTGGGCCCCGCTGGGGACCATGAATCAGGCAGTCGGGCGCATTTCCGCGATTGGCAACGACGTCTACGACGTGATCGCAGACCCCTCCGCCAGTATCTTCGTCCGCTGGAACATCGTCACGGGACTACTCGACCAGCCGACGACTCCGCCTGTCCTTGACGGATCGCTCTCCAGCCCGGATCTGTTTTCGCTCCCGGGCTCCACCAGTGAAATTTGGATAGCCGAACGACCTGGTGGATCCGCCGCCACCGGCTTCGCCAGCTCGAATCAAGTGTCGCTCTTCCGCTCGGTCGATTTTGGAGCGACGTGGGTGTCGGTTGTGCGCGGCGATCCATACCCGGCCGACTTTCCGATGTCATCGCAGACCATCTTGTCCTATTCGAGCAACGTGACGATCGGCGCGGACCGTCGGCTGACACGTAAGTGTCGACATCGGATTCGACAGGAACTACGGTCTATGAGATCAGTCGCGGCCCGACAACATTGCCAGATTGGTCGCACGTCGCGGTTCAACGTCTTGTGACGGACACGGACGCGCCGGAAACCCGTGTCACTGGAGCCGCTTTCTTTTGGGCTACGCAGCAAGCCGACGGCAATGTACCGGACGTGATCTCTGTATGGTCCGCGATTCTCACGCCTTCGGCGCGGATGACATCTGGTTTCTTTACGGTGGCACGGTTGTGCCGTTGCCAACTCACTCGACGTTCACGTCGGCGAATCCGTTGATCACGACGTCGGCTCTCGCTGTCTCGAATGGCTCGTCGCCGGTGGCGAGCCCGGACCGGTCGTGGCAGCTCGTGATGCCGGATCCGCCCACGGAGGTACTGCGTTCGCACGACGGGCTTCACTGGGACCGGATTCCGGTCCCGACTGGGTTTTCGGAACTCTTGGCGATCAGCGATTCGGGTGAGATCTACCTGAACACCCGAGACATCACAATGTCCCAAGAGCCGACTGCTGCGTACCGGTGGGTTGACGGACGTTGGTTTGGTCCGGTGTACTTTGCAGCATCGACCTCGTCGTTTCCCAGGCCAGTCGATCTTGTGCGATTGCCTGCCGGTCTTTG
>CAVXFO010000007.1:0-921674 GCA_963761055.1 uncultured Actinomycetes bacterium
ACCCACTCGCCGCAACCCTCGCAATGCAGTCCACTCATTCCGTTCCTATCGGCAGTTATCGCATCAGCGACGCAGGCGAGCCCGAGCAATAAACGAGACGAAGGCCACGAGAGCGACGGCGAAAACAGTCCACGTAAGCCAGCTCGGCCCGATCTCGGCGATGACGGTTCCGACGAGAACCGCCGCCACTGCATATAGCCCTCGACGCTGCGGAGTCATCGCTTGATCACGTCGCACAGGTTGCTCGATCGGAGGCCGTTGTGCGAGTTCCCGATCGGCAGTTCTGTCGCTACGGCGACGGCGGGACGAAGACGCAGAACTCGTTGCCTTCGGGGTCTGCGAGCACGGTCCAGCGTTCCTCCCGCGAGCAGCGTCGCGCCGCGGCGGAGTAGGTCGTCGACGTCTCCATAGACGTCGACATGCACTCGATTCTTCGCGAGCTTGACCTCGGGAACGCAGTTGAACCAGAACGTCGGGCCGGGGTCGTCGATCGGATCGACAGCGATCGCCGGATCTCCTTCGGGTCCGTCGATTCCTGCCTTCCTCAGCTCGACGAGGTCGTCGGTCGAGTGAGGTCGAACTCGATACCCGAGCACGTCAGCCCACCAGTGGCTCAGCGTCCAGGGATCTGCGCAGTCGACACAAATGTCCTTCAGGCGCGACACGTCCGTGAGGCTAGATCGAACGCCGATCGGCACATCGGGACAGTGCCTCAATCGAGCCTTGCTGCGAGCCACCACGTCAGACCGAACGGGTCGTAGATCGTTGCTGCGCGCGTACCCGGTGGTCGCTCGGCGGGTTCGGTTCCGGTCGCGCCCGCTGCAATCGCTTCGCGATATGTGTTGTCGACATCCGCGACGTAGAGGCGAAGGCCGACGGCCGGTATCGGCACCGCCTCTCGCGCCTGCCGCGCTTGTGTGCTCGCCGATCTCGACCACCGTTTCACCGATACGGATCTTTGCGTGACCAATCCCGCCGGCAGGAGTGGGGTGCCGTTCGAGTTCGATCGCGGCGAAGGCTCTTCGATAGAAGTCGATCGCCGAGGCTGCGTCGCTCACGATGAGATACGGCCTCACCGCCCGGAGATCGCCGGCCTCGTACTTCGACTGTGGACGGTCGCTCACGAAGCGCATATTGCCCGGTCGGGGCTCGTTCTGCCACCCCGGCGGGCCGCACATAACGCGCGCTGGCCCCGACCTGGTTTCGGTGCTCGGGCCCGAACGCGTGTCGACGTCTCGACGCCGGCGTGTCCGGCGGTGCAGGCCTTCGGTGCAGAGGTTCGGTGCAGACATCCGTCGAGTCTTCAGCGAGCCTCGGCGCGGTCGGGCGCGAGGCGCTGACACGGTGCGAGATCAGGCGTTTCAGGTTGTGCCGGCGCTTCGAGTGTCGGTCCGTCGCCCGTGCCTGGCTGGTGAAGCTGGCGCCACGGGGGTCGGCTCCGCAGCGCGACCCATGGGGCGGCGGCGACAACGACGCGCAGCGTTCGGCGCTCGTCCGCCCCGGTCCGTCGTCGATCGTGCGCACCGGCGTCCGGACGACGCGTCCGCGAGCATTAGAGCTCGGCCCGTTCCGCTGCATAGCGGAATGGGCAAGTCTGTGGCTTTGGTCGAGGCCGTTTCGGGAGCTCTTGGCGCGAGGCTTCGGCGCGACGGTTGACGGGCTCGGGAAGGTCGTTCGAGATCGCCGTGCAGATCGAGCGCGCGCTCGTCGTGCGTGCTGGCGATTCGCGTGAGCGACGTGCGCATTTTCGAATGCAAGTTCGTGCAGGAATTTCGCGAGGGTGTTTTCGATCGGGAGCGGGCGGCGATCGGGAGTCTGTAGTGCCGGTCGGGGCGTGCGGTGTGCGAGCTCGGTGCGGTGACGATCGTGGTCGTCGTGTGCGTCCACGTTGCGCAGTCGGGGGCGCTGGCGGTGATCGCGGTTTGCGGCCTCGTCGTTCGCTTCTGCGCGTCACGCGACGATGAGTGCGCTTCGCCGTACGAGCGCCTGTGCCGCCTTGTAGCGGGCGAACAACTCGCCGGCGACCGGTGGGGGCCCGAGGCGTTGTGATTGGCTCGTGCCGCCGGCTTGAGGGCGTCGGCGCCGAGCCGTCGTCGGGTCAACGTGGGCGGATCGTCCCGTCGAGGCTCAGTGCGCCCAGCGAGCGACGTCGTGCGAACTCGTGTTGCCCGCTACTTGCCGGAGCGTCGGCGCAGACGCCGTCTGGGAGCGCTGCGCAGACGTCGTGCGAACGGGACGCTGCAGACCTACCGTGCAGACCGTGCAGACCTACCGTGCAGACCTACCGTGCAGACCTACCGTGCAGACCTACCGTGCAGACCTACCGTGCAGACCTACCGTGCAGACCTTCGGCGCACCACGCGTTGAGGGCCGTACGCCGGTGGGGCAGGCCGCCGCGCCCCTCGAGCTTTATTCCGGCACGACGCCGTTGCCGAGGTACGAGCAGCACGGTTGACGATGCGTGACGGTCAACGTGTCCGCGTCCGTGCCCGTGTCCACCGTGTCCGGCGGGTCGGGTCGGGTCGCGGCTCACACGACGCTGACGGCTGACGACCGATGCCGTGTCCGGCATCGCCGATGCATCGGTGTGAGCGGAATTCTTCGAGTTCTTTTGTCGCGCGCGCTCGGGGTTGCGCGCGCCATTCCTACTTGTGGCCACAATCTCAGCTTCAGGAACGGCGACAGCTCGCGCGGACGCAGCTGCGGCGACAACCGATGCAGGTCCGTTGTCCGAGATCATCGAGCGGGTTCTGACTGTCGAGCAGGCGGGAGCGATCCTCGGTATCTCGCGAGCGTCCGCCTACCGGGCGGCGCACCGGTGGCTCGAGACGGACGGCGCGGAGGGTCTGCCGGTCGTCGTGATCTCCCGCCGGCGGCTCGTGGTTCCCGTCGCTGCCCTCCAACGTCTCCTCGAAACAGCGCGGTCGGTCGCGTCATTAGCCGTCGATGGCGGCGGCAATCGCGTCGGCCGCTCCACTGCGCTGATCGTCGAGCGCATGCGCGTAGACATCCAGCGTGATGCTCGAGCTCGCGTGCCCGAGACGTTGCGAGACGACGTGCACAGGAGTGCCCGCGCGCAGCAACAGCGTAGCGACGCTGTGACGCAGATCGTGGAGCCGAATACGGGGCAGTCCGGCGATCTCCGACAGCGCGATGAACCGTCGGGTCACCCACGCCGGGTGAATCGGGCGTCCGACCTCGTCGGTGAACACCAGTCCGGCCTCCGGACCGTCCGCCGGCCACGCACCGAGCGACGCGAGCCGCTCCGCGGCCTGACGCCGCCGATGTGCACGAAGCGCCTCAACCGTCACCGCATCGAGTTCGACGGTTCGACGGGACTTTTCGGTCTTCGGGGTCTCGAATATCAACTCGCGGGCCGGGGTAACGATGAGTGCTCCGTCGACGCGCAGTCGAGCTCCGTCGAGATCAACTGCTGCCCAATGCAGTCCCATCATCTCGCCACGGCGCATGCCCGTCGTCGCGGCGAGTCGCCAGAGCGCGTAGAGCCGGTCATCGACGACGAACGCGAGAAACGCGCGAATCTGCTCGGGGGTCCACACCTGCATCTCACGCGAGCGAGCGGTCGGTGCGACCTCGCGGGCTTTGGCGACATTGCGTGCGATATAGCCATCGCTCACCGCGAGCGAGAGCGCGTTCGAGAGCGCGACGTGGACATTGCGAACCGACTTTGGCGCAAGCCGAGTCCCGAGATTCGCGTACAGCTCCCGCAGATGCGCGGGCTGGAGGTCACGCAGCCGCTTGTCACCAAGCGTAGGAATCACGTACTTCTCGGCCATGAGCCTGTAGTGCGCTGCGCTCCCCGCCTTCAGCTGGCCCCGTTGAACCTTGGCGACGTGCGCGGCCAACCACACGGAACGCAGGAACTCGGCAACGGTCATCGAGCCCGACGCGAGATTCACTCCCGACTCTGATCGAGACTGCATCTCACGCTCGGCTGACTCGGCTTCTCGGCGCGTCGGGAAGCCGCGGCTCCACGTGCCGGCCACGATCGCGAAGTAACGAGCGCTCCGACGGTCGAGCGGAGGGCCTTCAGCCTTCCGTCGCTTCGTCAGCGTGCCGTGCTTGTCCCTCGTCGTGACCGCCATGCGCGGGATCTTAGGGGGAACTTAGGTAATCGGGGTCGGGGACGACCAGAGCTCGATCCTCTCCAGAGCCGTTTTACCTGGTCAGACCTGGTGTCGGAGAGGGGACTTGAACCCCCATGTCCTTTCGGACACTAGGCCCTCAACCTAGCGCGTCTGCCAATTCCGCCACTCCGACGTGGAGCGGAGATTGTAGCAACGGCAACACCGACGGCCGGGAACTCCCTCCGTCTATCCGGCCATCGCCTCACGCGGCGCGGCGCGCCATTTCCGGTCGAGGGAGTAGCCCCATCCGAGCTCGGGATCGAACGTTGCGGCCCGGCACCCGCGTCCGCCGGCTGCGTGCAGCCAGGTGTCGCCGAACCTCGAGATCTCCTTGCCGCAATACCGGCACGCCGCCCGTTCCGCGGGTGACGCCGCCCGTTTGAACACCGCATACGCGGTGCGGAGTTCCGGCGTGGCGCGCTCGGGATACTCGGCCACGAACCGGGTTGCTGCTCCGAGAAACGCGGTCAGTGCGTCGACTGTCTCCACCGGTACGACGGTAAGAACCTGCCGTCACGGCAGCGTGTCAACGTCGACCACGCAAACACCTACCGCTCGCTCGGCAGGATCCCCAACGCGACGGGCGATTCTTCGGCGAAGTGGCATGCAACCGGATGACCGGCGCCCCGGTCGACGAGCAGTGGCTCCTCCTGCGCGCACTTGTCCTGCGCCTTCCAGCACCGCGTCCGGAACCGGCAACCGCTCGGCGGCGCCACCGGGCTCGGCACGTCGCCCTGCAACATGATCCGCGACCGGGCCCGCTCCAAGCTCGGCTCCGGCACCGGCACCGCGGAGAGCAACGCCTGCGTGTACGGATGCTGCGGATGCTCGTACACCGTCTCCGCGGGCCCGTGCTCGACGATCTTGCCCAGGTACATCACCGCGATCTCGTCGGAGATGTGGCGGATCACCGACAGATCGTGGGCGATGATCAAGTACGTCAGGTTCAGACGGTCCTGGAGGTCTTCGAGCAGGTTCACGATGCCGGCCTGGATCGACACGTCGAGCGCGGAGACCGGCTCGTCGAGCACGAGCATCGTCGGCTCCAGCGCGATCGCGCGGGCGATGCCGACGCGCTGGCGCTGACCGCCCGAGAACTCGTGCGGGTACCGGTTGCCGTGCTCGGGGTTGAGCCCTACGAGCGCGAGCAGATCGCGCACCTTCTGATTGCGGTCGCCTTCGATGCCGTGGATCTTCAACGGCTCCCCGATGATCGCAGCCACGTTCATGCGTGGGTCGAGCGACGCATACGGGTCCTGGAACACGATCTGCATCCGCTTGCGATACCGGCGCAGCTCCCGGTTGGAGACACCGAGCAGGTCGGTCCCCTCGAACTTCACCGTCCCCGACGTCGGCTCGAGCAGCCGCAACACGCAGCGCCCGACCGTCGACTTCCCCGAACCCGACTCCCCCACCAAACCGAGCGTCTTGCCCCGCTGGAGGTCGAAGGAGACCCCCGATACCGCCTGCACGACGATCTTCCCGCCACCGCCCCGCACCGGGAAGTGCTTGACGAGGTCGCGCACCTCCAGCGTCGCCGCACCGTCCGGCGAAGGCGCGCCGTCGTCGACCGCGTTCACGCCTCTTCTCCTCGAGGGTTCACGTGCTCGGCGAAATAGCACGCAGCTGAGATGCGCGGGTGTGTCGATCGACCGGAGCGGCGGCTGCTCGCCCTTGCAGATGTCTTCGGCCAGCGGGCACCGGGGGTGAAACGCGCATCCCGACGGTGGGAACAGCATCGACGGCGGCGAACCGATGATCGGCTTCAACCGCTCCCCCGCACCGGCCAGCGACGGCAACGACGCGAGCAGGCCGCCCGTATACGGGTGGCGCGACCGGTGATAGATGTCGTCGACCGACGCGACCTCGGCCACCCGCCCTGCGTACATCACCTGCACCCGGTCGGCGACCCGGGCGATGACGCCGAGATCGTGGGTAATGAACACGACCGCGGTGTTCGTCCGTTCCTGGATCGACTTCAACAGCTCGAGAATCTGCGCCTGGATCGTCACGTCGAGCGCGGTGGTGGGTTCGTCGGCGATCAAGACGTCGGGATCGTTCGCGATCATCATCGCGATCATCGCCCGTTGGCGCATACCGCCCGGAGAACTCGTGCGGGTACTGCTTCACGCGGACTTCCGGACGAGGGATGCCGACCAGGTCGAGCAATTCGACCGCCCGTTCCCCGGCCTCGTGCTCGTTCATGTCGTGCCGATGGGCGCGGATCGCCTCGGTGATCTGTTTGCCGACCCTGTGCACGGGGTTGAGCGCGGTCAGCGGGTCCTGGAAGATCATCGCGATGCGCGAACCGCGGATGTGCTGCAACTCTTTCGGCTTGCGCCCGATGAGCTCCTCGCCCCGGAACTTCGCCGAGCCGGCGACCTTCGCGGTGCGCGGCAAGCAGCCCGAGGGTCGCGAGCATCGTCACCGACTTGCCCGAGCCCGATTCGCCGACGATGCCGAGCACCTCGCCCGCGGCGACGTCGAGGTCGACCCCCCGGACCGCGTAGACGGGACCGTCTTCGGTCTTGAACGTCACGCTCAGGTCGCGGATCTCGAGCACCGACTCGCCCGCGACCGGGCGGAGTCGGGAGTCGGCTCGTCGCCGACGATCTGCACGTTCACGGGATCGCTCGTCACACCGACAGCTGCTTCGGGTCGAGCGCGTCGCGCAGGCCGTCGCCGATGAAGTTCACGCACAACACGGTGAGCACGATTGCGAGGCCGGGCGCCCACACGAGATACGGGTACGAGTCGAGCAAGTCCTGCGAGTTGCTCAGCAGGTTGCCCCACGTGGGGGTGAAGATGGCTTCCACCCCGAAACCGAGGAACGACAGCGCAGATTCGGTGAGGATCGCGGCCGCGACCGCGAGCGTGGTGTTGATGATGATCTGACCGGTGCAGTTCGGCACGAGGTGGCGGAACATGATCCGAAAGTCGGAGGCGCCCGCGGCGCGTGCCGCCTCGACGAACTCCTTCTCCTTCAGCGACAGCACCAAGCCGCGGATGATCCGCGCGACCGGCATCCAGAAGAAGATCCCGATGACGAAGATGACCGCCCGCACACTCTGCGCCGGACCCATGATCGTTCGGGCCCACGACTGCGTGTTCGGGAGCTGACTCAAGAGGATCGCGCCGACCAGGAACGGGATCGCGAGGAAGAGGTCGGTGAACCGCATGAGCAGGTTGTCGAGCCAACCGCCGTAGTAGCCGGCGATCGTGCCGACGATGGTGCCGACGATCGTCGAGAGCAACGCGACGACCACCCCGACCTCGAGTGAGATCCGCCCTCCGTACAAGACGTTCGCCCACATGTCGCGGGCCTTGTCGTTCGTGCCGAACCAGTGTCCGTGCTGCGGGTGCTGGAACGTCTGTAGCACGCCGTCGACCCGGATCTGGGTGGACGGGTGATACGTCGTGAACAGCGGCGCGAACACGCACATGAACGCGATCACGAACAACACCAGCGTGCTCGCCATTGCGAGCTTGTGGCGCCGGTAGCGACGCCACGCCAGCCGGGCCGGTGTCAGCGGCTTCTCCCCCATGCCGAGGGCGGCGGTGGTAGTCGATTCGGCGGTCGTGGCGTCGGCCGCACCGCCCGCGAAGCGGTTCTGGGCGCATGTCAGTCAACGCGGATCCTCGGGTCGAGCCACGCGTACGAGAGGTCCGCGAGCAGGTTGAAGCTGACGACGAACGCGATCACGACCATCATCCACGGTAAGAGCGATGGATAGTCGGCGTTGTGGAACGCGTTGAGGAAATAGAGCCCCATCCCCGGATACCCGAAGATCTGCTCGGTGATGATGAGGCCGCCCGCGACCGCACCGATGTCGATCGCGGAGAACGTGGCCAGCGGGATCAGCGCGTTGCGGAACGCATGGTGCCAGATCACCCTTCGTTCGGAGATGCCCTTGGCACGCGCGGTACGCATGTAGTCGGCGTTCAGCGTCTCGAGCATGCCGGTACGCATATACCGGCTGTAGACCGCGACCTCCTGCACCGAGAACGTCGAGCGCGGGCAGGATCAGATGTTTGATGCGATCGACGAAGTCGAAGCCGTTCGTCGTCGGTGAATAGACGCCCCCGATGAACGGCAGTAGTGGCGTGCTCGAGTGGAAGTGCGTCTCGTAGAACGTGCCGACGAGCACGATGGTGACGAGACCGAAGAAGAACGGCGGCATCGCCAGCCCGAAGAACGACAGCCCGGTCGAGACGTTGTCGAACCAGGAATACTGCTTCACGGCCGAGATCACGCCGACGCCGACGCCGACGATGATGTAGAAGACCGCCGCGAACACGCCCAGGACGAGTGAGTTGGCGAGCGCGGTGCGCAACTGGGGCCAGACCGCGCCTTGCGAGGTGTACGACGTGCCGAAGTCGCCGCGGAAGAAGTGGTTGAGGAACACCCAGTACTGCTCGAGCAACGGCTTGTCGAGCCCGAGGTCGTGCTTGAACTTGATGAGCGCCTCGGTCGAAACGTTGTGGTGCACCGCGGCCCGGACCGGGTCGGTCGTGAGGTGCAGTGCCACGAACAAGATGAAGCTGCCGGCAATGAGGACCGGGATCGCCCACAGCAAGCGTCTGACTATGAACCGGAGCATCTGATCCGTCCGAGTCGAGTTATGGCCGGGGCACCAGGGCCCCGGCCACAACGTCGGTGTTTCACGTACTCGCTTGGGTCCCGGCTACTTCGTGGTCCACTCCCACATGTTCCAGAAGTTGCTCTCCGGACTGTTGATGAACTTGTCGACCGGTCCGCTGAGCACGTCGGTGCGGTAGGTCAGCATCGACGGGAATGCGTACAGCGGGACGTTGACGTAATCGGCGGCGAGGATCTTGTCGAGCTGGTGTACCTCGTCGGCCCGCTTCGTCTGGTCGAGCTCGCCGTCGGCCTGCAGCATGAGCTTGTCGGCCGCCGGGTTGGAGTACCAGGTGTCGTTCTGACCCTGGCCCTTGTTCGCCGGCCCGGGAATCTGAGCGCTGGAGAGGATCGACGTGACAGTCGGGTCCGGGCTGGTGACCTGGATGTAGACGGCCATGTCGAAGTCGCCGGCAGGCAGACGCTTCTGGAACATCGTGTCGGCGTCCGAGTTGTCGGGCGTCACCTTGAAGCCCTGCTTGGCGAGTAGCGGGATGAACTCTGCCTGCATGTTCTCCCGGCGCTTGTTGCCGGTGTTCTCCATCCACTTGATCGTGAGCTCCTTACCGCCCTTGGCCCAGACGCCACTGCCGTCCTTGGCGTAGCCGGCCGCGGCCATGAAGCTGTCGACCTTGCTCGGGTCGGGCTTCAAACCCGCGAAGGCAGTGTTCTCACACCACTTGCCGACGCCCGGAACCCACGCCGCGCAGTTGAGCAGCTCCACGGTGGGGTCGAACGGCTTGACGACGTCGTTGAGCAGTTGCTGACGGTCGATCGCGTACGACATCGCCGCCCGGACGTTCTTGTCCGCGAACGGGTGACCCGGCTTGTTGTTGAACCAGATGTTCTCGTACTGCGTCGTCACGCCGAACAGCGACTTGAGCGTCGCGCTGTCCTTCAACTGCGGGACGTTGTCGGTCGAGGGTTGCGG
The DNA here is from genome assembly GCA_963761055.1 of uncultured Actinomycetes bacterium. Taxonomy (GTDB): domain Bacteria; phylum Actinomycetota; class Acidimicrobiia; order IMCC26256; family PALSA-610; genus PALSA-610. Next base: position 9,719 of record CAVXFO010000007.1, read on the forward strand.
GTAGATCGCGGAAACCTGACCGGTCTTGATCGCCTGGACTTCCTTCGTCGTCTCGGTGACCGGGACGAACGTGACCGTCTTGATCTTCGGGATGCGGTCCTTCGCGAAGTAGTCGGTGTTGGCGGTCAGGACTTCCTTGTCCTTCGAGAACGACGTCAGGACCCACGGGCCCGCCGAGAACGGCATCGACGTCTGCATCGTCTTCCCGATGTCGACCTTCGTGCCGGTGACCGGGAGTTTCGCCTTCTCGAGGATGACGCCGGAGAACCCGCCGAACACGTCGGGCCAGTCGTTGTAGGTCTCCTTGAAGTGCACGACCGCGGTCTGCGCGTCGGGCGTCTCGATGCTCGAGATCTGGTCGTACCCGGTGGTGCTGAGGCTCCCGGTCGTGTCGAGGTACGCGTGCCACGTGAACACGACGTCGGCCGAGGTGATCGGCGTCTTGTCGGGTGTCCACTTGGCGTCGGGGTTCAGGTGGTACGTGACCGTGAACGTCTTGCCCGAACCCGTGACACCACCGTTGTCGACGCTCGGCATCTCCTTCAGGAGCGGCGAGGCCACGAAGTTGTTCTTCTCGTCGAGCTCGGCGAGGCGGGGCAGCGTGTGGATCGGGACGAGCCACTGCAGCCACGACGAGTTGGCGCACTGGTTGATCGGGTTGAGGCAGTCGGGCCACTGCTCGGCGCCGAGGACGACGGAACCGGTGGGCCCGGAGGCCGTGTTGCCATTGCCGCTTGGGTTCGAAGACTTGCTGCTGGATCCACAAGCCGCGAGCACCATCGCCAAAGCGGCGGTGATCACGGTAACGCGCACCAAACCGCTGCGCCTGAACTGCACGAAGACCTCCCTTATTCCACCGAACTCCGGTGGACTGATGCTTGCGAACGGACGTCAACGACCCCCGAGATCACGTGAACGTACGCCCCACGACCAGATTTGTCTCGTTATTCGGGTGTTCTGGACGTGCGAACACCAGGTGACCGCTGACCGCGGTCGTTCGCCGGTGACCAGATCACGCCGCGTGGCCGAAGCCGCGGCCTGGTGCCGGACGAAACGGCACCAGGGCGAGAGCGCGAGCTCAGAGGCGCATCGACAGCACGACGCTCGTGAAGGTGAACACGAGCGCGACCACCACGGTGAGGCGGTCGAGGTTCTTCTCGACGACCGTCGAACCGGCCATCGCCCCGCCGCCGGCGCCGCCGAACATGTCGGAGAGACCGCCGCCGCGCCCGGCGTGCAACAAGATGAAGACGATCAGGACGATCGAGGCCAGCAAGTGCAGACCGATGATCACCGTGTTCAACAGCACCGAGAACGTCTCCTCGTCGGCCGATCTCCGAACTCGGACAGTCTACGCCCCCGCCCCAGGACCCGAACGCGGGGCTCAGTGGGTCACGTACTGGACGATTCGGCCGAAGTCGTCGGGGTCGAGCAGGCCCCGCCGACGAGGCCGCCGTCGATCTCGGGCATCGCCATCAGCTCGGCCACGTTGCCGGGCTTCACGCTGCCGCCGTAGAGGATGCGCAGCCCGTCGGCGAGGACGTCGCCGAGGCCGACCCGGATGTGCTCGCGGATCACGCCGATCGTGGTGTTGGCGTCGTCGGGCGTCGGCGGTGCGGCCGGTGCCGATCGCCCAGATCGGCTCGTAGGCGACGACGCAGCGGGCGACGTCGTCGGCGGCAGGCGCTGCGAACGCCGCTTCGATCTGGCCCTGCACCTTGGCGTCGGTCGTCGCCCTGCTCGCGCTCCTCGAGCGTCTCGCCGCACGCAGAGGATCGGCGACATGCCGGCGCCGAGCACCGCCCGCAGCTTCTTCGCGACGATCTCGTCGGTCTCGCCGAACAGCTCGCGGCGCTCGGAGTGGCCGACGATCACATACGGACGTTGAGCTTGGCGAGCATCGGCGGGCTGACCTCGCCGGTGTACGCGCCCTGTGATCTCCCAGTGGCAGTTCTGCGCGCCGAGGCCGATCTGCGAGCCGGTCGCCGTCGATCGTCGTCTGCACCGAGCGCAGCGCGGTGAACGCCGGGCACACGACGACCTCGACGCGGTCGAAGTCCTTCGGCTCGAGCCGGAAGCCGAGCTTCTGCACCACCTGGATCGCCTCCAGGTGCGTGTGGTGCATCTTCCAGTTGCCGGCCATCATCGGCTTGCGGTCGGTCATCGCTGGGACCCCTCCGTAAGGCTTGCAGTCCGGGGAGGTCGCCCAGCTCGATGAGCTCGAGGGAGGCCCCCCACCGGTGGACACATGGTCGATGCGGTCGGCGAGGCCGAACTGGCGCACCGCCGACGCGCTGTCGCCGCCGCCGATGACCGTGAAGCCCCGGCACTCGGCCACCGCTTCGGCGACAGTACGGGTACCGGCCGCGAACGGCGCCATCTCGAACACGCCCATCGGGCCGTTCCAGAGCACGGTCGCGCGCCGGCGATGACGTCGGCGTAGTGCCCGGCGGTCTCGGGCCCGATGTCGAGGCCCTTCAGCCCGTCGGGGATCGACGTCGGCCCGGACGTGGCGCGTCTGCGCGTCGGCAGTCATCTCGCTCGGCCGCGACGACGTCGGTCGGGATCTCGATGCTGACCCGTCGCCAGCAAGGCGCGGCAGTGCTCGACCTGGTCGTCCTGCACGAGCGAGTCGCCGACGTGCGCGCCCTGCGCAGCAAGGAACGTGAATGCCATCGCCCCGCCGATGAGCAGCCGGTCACAGCGCTCGAGCAGCGCATCGATGACACCGATCTTGTCGCTGACCTTCACACCACCGAGGATGGCGACGAACGGGTGCTCGGGGGCGTCGAGCAGACTACCGAGAACCTCGACCTCGCGCGCGAGCAGCAGGCCGGCCGCCGACGGCAACACGAGCGGCGGCCCGACGATGGAGGCATGGGCGCGGTGCGCGGCGCCGAATGCGTCGTCGACGTAGACGTCGCCGAGCTCGGCGAGGTTCGACGCGAACGCAGGATCGTTCGACTCCTCGCCCGGATCGAAGCGCAGGTTCTCGATCAGCATGACGTCGCCGGGTTCGAGGTACTGCGACTGCTGCACCGACTGGAAGCCGGCGACCTCGGGCGACAGGTTCACCGTCGGTGCCGAGCAGCTCGCTCAGCCGCTGCGGCGACCGGCGCCAGCGAGTACTTCGGCATCGACCTTGCCCTTCGGCCGGCCGAGGTGCGAGCAGCACACGATCTCGGCGCCCGGCGAAGGAGATACTCGATCGTCGGCAGCGCCGCGGTGATCCGCAGGTCGTCCTCGATCGCCCGTTGCTCAACGGCACGTTGAAGTCGGCGCGCAGGAGCACGCGTGTTCCTCGTTCCACGGCGCAGATCTTCGAGCTGCGGGACCGGATCGACCATCGGGGCGCGCCTTCCGGCTCGGTTGCGGTGGGATCGCTACTCGGCGGGTTACTTGGTGCCGACGAACTCGACGAGGTCGACGAGACGGTTCGAGTAGCCCCACTCGTTGTCGTACCAGCCGAGAACCTTGACCATCTTGCCCATCGACATCGTGTCGACCGACGAGAAGATGCACGACGCGGGGTTCTGCACGATGTCGGCGGAAACGAGCGGCTCGTCGGAGTACTCGAGCACGCCGCGGTAGGTGGCGGTCGACGATGCGGCCCGGAACGCGTCGTTGATCGCATCGACGCTCGCGTCCTTGCTCAACATCGCGACGAGGTCGGTGATCGAACCCGTCGGCGTAGGCACGCGCATCGACGTGCCGTCGAGCTTGCCCTTGAGCTCGGGCAGGACGAGGCCGATCGCCTTCGCCGCGCCGGTCGTGCTCGGGATGATCGACAGCGCAGCCGCGCGCATGCGGCGCAGGTCGGCCTTCCCCGAGCGGCTGGCGGTGGCCTGGTCCTGCAGCTGCTGGTCGCTCGTGTAGGCGTGCACCGTGGTGATCAGGCCCTCTTCGATGCCGAACGTGTCGTTCAACACCTTGGCGAGCGGTGCGAGGCAGTTCGTGGTGCACGACGCGTTCGAGATGACGGTGTGCGCCTTGGCGTCGTAGGTCTCGTCGTTCACGCCCATGCAAATCATCGCGTCGGCATCGCCGGAAGGCGCGGAGATGACGACGCGCTTGGCCCCGCCCTTCAGGTGTGCCGCCGCCTTCTCGCGCGCGGTGAAGAGACCGGTCGACTCGATGACGATGTCGACGCCGTTGTCGCCCCAGGGGATCTCGGCGGGCTCGCGCTCCTCGAGCTTCTTGATCTCGCGGCCGTCGACCGAGAAGCCGCTGTCGCTGTGCTTGACCTCGTTCGCCAGCGTGCGCCCGACGGAGTCGTGCTTCAGGAGAAAGGCCATCGTCTCGGCGTCGCCGAAGGGGTCGTTGACCGCCACCAGCTCCACGTTCGCCTGCTCTCCGCGAGCGAGAATTGCCCGGGTGAACGAGCGGCCGATGCGACCGAAACCGTTGATGCCCACACGTACTGCCATGAGTTTCTCCTCTGAGCCCGCGGATGAGCTCTACCCTATTGAGTTCGAGACCCGAACACGCGACTACAGCAGAGCCGAAAGCGCCTTCGCCAGTTGTTGTACATCGTGGCTGATTCCGTCAGGGCCGGCGATCGGCGCTGCGACCGGCTCGCTGCCCAGGGCAAGGATCGCGTCGGGGTCGACGGCCAGTCCGTATTCGGGGTCGTAGAGGAACTGGTCGACGCGACCGCCGTGCTCGCGCACCGCGGCGAGGTGCTCGGTCCCGTCGTGACCGGTGGTCTCGTTCTCCGTCTCCAGGTTCGCGACCTGCACGACCCGTCCGGAGGCCGTGGAGAGCGCGGCCCGGAGCGCGGGCACCCCGAGGACCGCGACGATGCTCGTATAGAGAGAGCCGGGGGCGACGACGATCTGGTCGGCCCGGGCGATCGCAAGCAGCGCGTCGGGGCTCGCGGGTGGGTCGGCCGGCTCGAGATGGACTTCGCGGATGCGGGCGAGCTTGCCCGCCCGGGCGATCGCGACCTGACCCGTGATCTCCTCGTCGCCGACCCGGGCGGTGAGCGACACCGGCCCGAGGGTCGCGGGTAGCACCCGGCCGACCGCGCCGAGCAGGCGCCCCGCCTCGTCGAGCGCGGCGGTCAGATCGCCCAGCATCTCGGCCAGGCCGACGAGCATCAGGTTGCCGAGCGCGTGGTCGGCGAGCTCACCCGACCGGAACCGGTGCTCGAACGCACCCGGCCACGGGCCTTCGTCGCACGCGAGGGCGACGAGGCAGCGGCGGAGGTCGCCGGGCGCGGGCACGTCGAGGTCGCGGCGGAGCCGGCCCGAGCTGCCACCGTCGTCGGCGACGCTGACGATCGCGGTGATCTCGCCCGCGTACTCGCGGATCGCCCGTAGCGCGACCGACAATCCGTGACCTCCGCCCAAGGCAACGACGCTCGGCTGCACGTCAGGCTTCGCGTCCGACGTCGCGGTGATGGACGGCCACGCGGTACCCGTGGCCGCGCAGCTGTTGGCCGAGTTGCTCGGCGACGACGACGCTGCGGTGACGACCGCCGGTGCAGCCGACGCCGATCGAGAGGTACGCCTTGCCCTCGCGCTCGTAGCCCGGGAGCGTCAGCTCGAGAAGGCTGTCGAGCTGGGCGAGGAACGGCTGGGTCTCGGGCCGGGCGAGCACGTACTCCCGCACCGACGGGTCGAGGCCGGTGAGGGGGCGCAGCTCGTCGACCCAGTGCGGATTCGGGAGGAACCTGCAGTCGAAGACGAGGTCGAGGTCGATGGGCAGGCCGTGCTTGTACCCGAACGACACGACGTTCACGTGCAGCGTCCCCTCGACCGCGTGCTCGGAGAAGAGCTCGCGCAGGCGGTCGCGCAATTCGTGCACGTTGAGGGCCGACGTGTCGACGATGAGATCCGACTCGCCCTTGAGCGCCTGCAGCAGCGTGCGCTCGCGAGCGATGCCGTCGCTCACGCGGTCGGTGTCCGACAGAGGATGGCGGCGCCGGCTCGCTTCGTAGCGCCGTACGAGCACTTCGTTCGACGCGTCGAGGAACAACACGCGCGTATGGGCACGGTTGCGGCGGAGCTCTTCGATGGCAGCCGAGAGATCCTGCAGGAAATCGCCGCTGCGGACATCGACGACAAGGGCGTAGCGGATCGGCTTCTCGGTACTGCGCGCGAGCTCGGCCACCTTGCCGATGAGCATGGGCGGCAAGTTGTCGATGACGAAGTAGCCGAGATCCTCGAGGACGTGCGCGGCCTCCGACCGGCCCGCGCCGGACATCCCCGAGATGATCGTCACGTCGAGCGCGGGCGAGATCATGGTTTGTCCATGGTCGCGCGCTCGAGGCCGTGAAGTTTCGCGATAGACCGCGTGCCCGACGGTTTCCGGGAGCCACGGGAGATCGAGGAAGTCGTGCTCCCCGAGATCACGCATCTTCTTGACCGACCCGAACTCCTTGAGCAGCCGCTTCTTGCGGGTCGGGCCGAGACCGGGGATGCCGTCGATCGCAGAGACGATCATCTTCTTGTCGCGCAGCTGGCGGTGGAAGGTGATCGCGAACCGGTGCGCCTCGTCGCGGGCCTGCTGGAGCAGATACAGCGCGGGCGAGTCCCTCGGGATGCGGATCGGATCCGGCTGCCCGGGCAGGAAGACCTCCTCGAACCGCTTGGCCAGACCGGCAACGCTGATGTCTTCGAGCCCCAGCTCCTCGAGCACGCGGACCGCGACCCCGAGTTGGCCCTTCCCGCCGTCGATCAGCAACAGGTTCGGCGGGTACGAGAACCGCTTGCCGCTGTGCGCGCCTTCGTCGCGCTCGCGCAGGTAGTTGCGAAACCTGCGCGTGAGGACATCTTCCATCGACGCGAAGTCGTCCTGGCCGGTCAGGCCGCGCACCTTGAACCGGCGGTAGTCGGAACGCTTGGGCAAACCGTCTTCCATGACGACCATCGACGCGACGATCGCGGTGCCCTGCAGGTTGGAGATGTCGAAGCACTCGATGCGCAGGGGGGCTTCGGGGAGGCCCAACGCTTCTTGGAGCGCGACGAGCGTACGGGCGCGGGCGTTGTGGTCGGAGGCCCGCCGCAACTTGTGCCGCGGAACGATTCGCGGGCGTTCAACATCGCGGTCTGGAGCAACTCCCGTTTGCCGCCACGCCGCGGCACCCGGACCCGCACCTTCGCGCCCCGGTTCAACGTCAGGAACTCTTCGTAGAGCTCGTGATCCTCGGGCTCGACCGGCACCAGGATCTCGCGGGGAACGTCTTCTTTGGGCGCGTCGGCGTAGAGCTGTTCGAGTATGCGGGCGACGAGCGCGGGCGTCTCGACGTCTTCGACCTTGTCGACGATGAGCCCCTTGCGCCCGACGACCCGCCCCTTGCGTACGTAGAACACCTGCACGCTCGCCTCGAGGAGATCCTCGTCGAGGCCGATGAGGTCGAAGTCCTCCTCACGTGACGCCACCATCTGCTGGCGCTCGATGGCCTTGCGCACACTCGCGAGTTGGTCGCGCACCCGCGCCGCGAGCTCGAACTCGAGCTGGTCGGCCGCGTCGGCCATCTTCTGTTCGAGCCTCCGGATGATCGCGTCGTGCTCGCCGTCGAGGAAGTCGAGGAGGTCGTGGACGAGCTTGTCGTACTCGTCGTGATCGATGTCGCCGACGCACGGGGCCGCGCACTTCTCGATGTGGGCGTACAGGCACGGGCGCCCGAGTCGGTGGTGACGGTCGAACTTCGCCTTGGTGCACGTCCGGATCGGGAAGGTGCGCAACAAGAGGTCGAGCGTCTCGCGGATCGCGTACGCGTGCGCGTACGGACCGAAGTAGCGCACGCCCTTGCGCTTGCTCCCCCGCAACACCATGGCCCGGGGCCAGTCCTCGTCGAGCGTGACCGCGAGGTACGGGTAGCTCTTGTCGTCCTTCAGGCGGATGTTGAATCGTGGCTTGTGCCGCTTGATGAGGTTGAACTCCAAGAAGAAGGCCTCGACCTCGTTCTTGGCGACGATCCACTCGACCGATTCCGCCGTCGTCACCATCTGACGAGTGCGCTCGGCGAGGAGCTCGGGCTGGAGGAAGTAGTTCGCCAGCCGGCTACGAAGGTTCTTGGCCTTCCCGACGTAGATGACCCGACCCTCGCCGTCGAGAAATTGGTAGGAACCCGGCGCTTCGGGGATCGATCCGGTCTCGGGGCGAGCTACCACGCCACCATTGTCGCGGGCCGCCGCGAGCACGCGATCCGACGCCTGCCGCTCCTCCCCATCCACCAATCCGTGGTGCACGAATCGGTAATTCCTGACGCCGTGATTCGAACGATGGGTCGCTGGCGAGACGCGGACGGGCGGGCGGTGCCTTCCACTCGACATGAGTGTTATGGTGACGGCACGCCGGCCCGGTATCCGGCGCTCCAATCTGAAGCTCCGAGGCCGACAACCCCGCGGTGCTGGCGACCGGGCTGCCACCCGCCGGCCGACGAGGAGTTACCCCGCAACGGGGAGGCCCCACATGCTGCGACTCCAGGCCCCGCTCCCGGACGAGTACACCCTCGCGACGGAGGACGACCTCGTCGGCCGGATCGCCACCGCCAAACGGACGCTCGGTGAGCGCCTGGTGATTCTCGGTCACCACTATCAGCGCGACGAGGTGATTCGCTGGGCCGACGCGGTCGGCGACTCCTTCCTCCTCGCCCGGTTCGCCGCCGACAACGAGGTCGCCACCGACATCGTGTTCTGCGGAGTGCACTTCATGGCCGAGTCGGCCGACGTGCTCACCGCCGCGCATCAACGGGTGATCCTCCCCGACCTCAACGCGGGCTGCTCGATGGCCGACATGGCGAACCTCGACCAGGTCGAAGACGCCTGGGACGAGATGGCCGCCATCACCGACGTCGACCGCGTCGTCCCGATCACCTACATGAACTCGTCGGCCGCGCTGAAAGCCTTCGTCGGCCGCCACGGAGGCGCGGTCTGCACGTCGTCGAACGCCCGGGCCGTGCTCGAATGGGCGCTGGCCAAGGGCGAGAAGGTGCTCTTCTTCCCCGACCAGCACCTCGGCCGCAACACCGGTTTCACGATGGGCTACGGCGACGCCGACATGCGGGTCTGGAACCCGCACCAAGCATGCGGCGGACTCGAGGACCGCGACGTCAAGGACGCGACGCTGCTCCTCTGGAAGGGCCACTGCTCGGTGCACCAGCGCTTCCGGCCGTCGCACGTCGAAGCCGCGCGGGCCGAGCACCCCGGCGTCGACATCATCGTCCACCCCGAGTGTGCGCACGACGTGGTGGAGGTCGCCGACCACGTCGGTTCGACCGAGCGCATTCTCGACTGGGTCCGCGCCGCGGCGCCGGGATCCACGATCGCGATCGGCACCGAGATCCACATGGTGCAGCGACTCGCCCGGGAACACGCCGACAAGACGATCGTCTCGCTCGACCCGCTCGTGTGCCCCTGCTCGACAATGTTCCGCATCGACGCTCCGCACCTGGCCTGGGTGCTCGAGAACCTCGTGGCCGGGACCGTCGTGAACCAGATCGTCGTCGACCCCGACACCACCGAATGGGCCCGCACCGCGCTCGAACGGATGCTCGCGATCACGTGATCGCGGAGTTCGACGACCCGCGACTGGTCGCGATCTACGACACCGTCAACGCGTACGGCCCCGACGAACAGCCCGACTTCTACGCGCAGATCGCCGCCGACATGAGCGCGGTGTCGATCATCGAGCTCGGATGCGGCACCGGCATGGTTGCCTGCCGGCTCGCGGTAGCGGGTCATCACGTGACGGGGGTCGAACCCTCGCCTGCGATGCTCGCCATCGCTCGGCGCCGCCCCGGCGCCGACCGGGCCGACTGGATCAACGGCGAGGCGAGCCGCGCTCGGCAGACCCGCCGCCGATATGGCGTTCATGGCCGGGCACGTCGCCCAGTTCTTCGTGACCGACGAGAGCTGGCGCGCGGCACTCCGCGCGTTGCACGGTGCGCTACGGACCGGTGGTCGACTCGCATTCGAGAGTCGCAGTCCGCGAGCCGCGCGAGTGGGAGCGTTGGACCCGGGCCACGAGCCGGACCGTCGACGACCCCACCTCGGGGCCGGTCGAGACGTGGACCGAAGTCGACGATGTGCGCGACGGCATCGTCAGCTACACGAACCACTACCGCTTCCTCGCCACCGGCGAACACCTCGTATCCCCGGCCCAGCTGCGCTTTCGCACCGAGGACGAACTCCGCGCGTCGCTCGCGGCTGCCGGCTTTGCGGTCGAGCACCTGTTCGGCGACTGGGGACGGCAGCCATTGCGCGCTGATTCGCCGGAACTGATCTTCGTCGCCGTCCGCGACTGATCACACGACCTTCCGGACCACCAACAGCAACAGTCGCGGAATCGTGGCCGCGTCGCGGTACTCGGGCGCGCGGGCCAAGAACCCTTCGGGCGGCATCGGCTCCTCCATGCGCTCGATGAGCAACCCGTTGCGCGCCATCGCGTTGACATACTGCGACAGCGGCCGGTGCACGAATGGCAGCACCACTCCCGGAGCCAGCTCCTCCATGGAGACGTCCTCGACGAGATAGGGACCGATGCGCCAGTACTGCTCGTCGAGGATGTGATCGATGATCCAGCCGCTGTTCGGCGCTTGCAGCAGCGGATGGTTCAAGAAGAACGCGAACCGACCGCCCGGCTCGAGCACCCGAGCGATCTCGGCGATCGCGGGCTCGTGCGCAGCGATGTGCTCGAACACGAGGCAGACGACGACCGCGTCGAACGCGTGGTCGGCGAACGGGAGTGCGTCGGCGTCGGCACGGGCGTACGAGACCCGACCGCCGCGCTCGTGCGCGGCGGGAGCTGTGCAGCCGTGGGATCGACGCCGACGACCAACGCACCGCCGTCGCTGGCGACGAGGCGCGCAATCTGGCCTTCGCCGGTACCGACGTCGAGCACACGCTGCGCGCCCGCGAGGCATCCGCGCGCCAACGGCAGGATCTGCTCTTCGTATTCGGCGTCGGCACCGTCGGTGAAGCCTTCCTGCCACCAGCCCGCGTTGCGTTCCCAGAGGTCGGTGTCGCGATCTTCGGGGCCGGGCATCCGCGGTCAGCGGGCGATGCCGAGGAGCGGCGCGAGGTAGCGCCCGGTGTGGCTCTCGGGCACCTTGGCTACGTGCTCGGGCGAACCCTCGGCGATCACGAGCCCGCCCCCGGAACCACCTTCGGGCCCGAGGTCGACGATCCAGTCGGCCGACTTGATCACGTCGAGGTTGTGCTCGATAACGAGCATCGTGTTGCCGGCATCGACCAACCGCTGCAGGACGTATAGCAGCCGGCGGACGTCCTCGAAGTGCAAGCCGGTGGTGGGCTCGTCGAGGATGTAGATGGTGTGGCCGGTCGAGCGCTTGCCCAGCTCGGTCGAGAGCTTCACCCGTTGCGCCTCACCACCCGACAACGTCGGCGCCGGTTGCCCGAGCCGGACGTAGCCGAGCCCGACGTCGACCAGCGTTTGCATCTGGCGAGCGATCGACGGCTGGTTGGCGAAGAACTCGAGCGCCTCTTCGGCCGGCATGTTCAACACTTCGGCGATGTTCTTGTTCTTCCACGTGATGTCGAGCGTGTCGCGGTTGTAGCGCGCGCCCTTGCACACTTCGCAGGGGACGTAGACGTCGGGGAGGAAGTGCATCTCGATCTTGATCGTGCCGTCGCCCTGGCACGCCTCGCAGCGACCACCCTTGACGTTGAACGAGAAGCGGCCCGGCAGGTAGCCCCGGATCTTCGCCTCCTGCGTGGTCGCGAAGAGGGTGCGGATCTTGTCGAAGACCCCGGTGTAGGTGGCCGGGTTGGAACGGGGCGTGCGCCCGATCGGCGACTGGTCGATGTTGATGACCTTGTCGATGTTCTCGGCGCCTTCGATCTTCTTGTGCCGTCCGGGCACCTCGCGCGAGCGGTAGATCTTCTGCATCAACGCCGGGTGGAGGATGTCGCCGACCAGCGAGCTCTTGCCGCTGCCGCTCACACCCGTCACCGCGACGAAGCATCCCAGCGGGATCTCGACGTCGATGTTCTGCAGGTTGTGCTCGCGGGCCCCCTTCACGACGAGCCAGTCGGCGCCGGGATCGCGCCGGAGCTTGGGCACTTCGATCTTGCGCTTGCCCGAGAGGTACTGCCCGGTGATCGACGACTTCGATCTGAGGAGGTCCTTCACGGTGCCCGACACGATGATCTCGCCGCCGTGCTCACCCGCGCCGGGGCCGATGTCGACCACGTGGTCGGCAACCCGGATCGTCTCCTCGTCGTGCTCGACCACGATCACCGTGTTGCCGAGATTCCGGAGCCGGACCAACGTCTCGATCAAGCGCTGGTTGTCGCGCTGGTGCAGGCCGATCGACGGCTCGTCGAGCACGTAGAGCACGCCGACGAGCCCACTGCCGATCTGGGACGCGAGCCGGATGCGCTGAGCCTCGCCGCCTGCGAGCGTGCCCGCGTTCCGATTCAACGAGAGATAGTCGAGACCGACGTCGAGGAGGAATTGCAGTCGTTCGATCACCTCTTTGAACACGCGCTCGGCGATCATGCGGTCGCGCTCGTTCAACGTGATGGTGCGGAAGAACGCGGTGCAGTCGCGGATCGACAGTTCGCCGACCTCGTGGATGTTCTTGTCGCCGACGGTGACGGCCAGCGAAGCGGGCCGCAGCCGTGCGCCATTGCACTTGGGGCACGGCACGAGGCGCATGTAGCCCTCGATGACCTCGCGCACGCGGTCGGACTCCGACTCGGTGTGCCGGCGCTCGACCCACGGGATCACGCCCTCGTACTTCGTCGAGTACGAGCGCTGGCGCCCGTAGCGGTTCTTGTACTTGACCGTGACCTGCTTGGCACCGGCGCCGTAGAGGATGGCCTTCTTCGCGGACGCCTTCAGCTTCTTCCAGGGCGTGGCGGTGGAGAACCCGTACTCGTCCCCCACTGCGATCAGCACCCGCTTGAAGTACTCGCCGCGGAATCCGGACCAGGGCTTGATCGCGCCCTCGTCGATCGACAGGTCGTCGTCGGAGATCACGAGCTCGGGATCGACCTGGAATCGCGTGCCGAGACCGTCGCACTCCTCGCACGCGCCGTACGGCGAGTTGAACGAGAAGTTGCGGGGCGCGAGCTCTTCGAACGACAGCCCGCAGTGCGTGCACGCGAGATGCTCGGAGAAGGTGAGGATCTCGGGCTCCGCAGCGTCGTCGTGGCCGACGATCTCGACCTCGGCCACACCTTCGGCGAGCTTCAATGCGGTCTCGAGCGAGTCGGTGAGGCGGCGCTCGATTCCCGAGCGGCGCACGAGCCGGTCGACGACAACCTCGATCGTGTGCTGTTCGTACCGCTCGAGCTGCAACTTCGCGGGTAGATCGACGAGCTCCCCGTCGACGCGGGCGCGCGTGAATCCTTGACCGGCCAGCTCGTCGAGCAGGGCGTGGTACTCACCCTTGCGGCCGCGCACCACCGGCGCCAGCACCTGGAATCGCGTGCCCTCTTTCAGCTGTAGCACCCGGTCGACGATCTGCTGTGGGGTCTGGCGGGTGATCAGCCGGCCGCAGTTCGGGCAGTGCGGGATGCCGATGCGGGCGTAGAGCAGCCGGAGATAGTCGTAGACCTCGGTGATCGTGCCGACGGTCGAGCGCGGATTGCGGGACGCCGACTTCTGATCTATGGAGATCGCCGGGGACAGACCTTCGATGAAGTCGACGTCGGGCTTGTCCATCTGGCCGAGGAACTGACGCGCGTAGGACGACAACGACTCGACGTAACGCCGTTGACCCTCGGCATAGATCGTGTCGAAGGCCAGCGACGACTTGCCGGACCCGGAAAGGCCTGTGAAGACGATGAGCTGGTCGCGCGGCAGCTCGATGTCGACGTTGCGGAGGTTGTGCTCGCGCGCCGCGCCTCTGACGACGATGGTGTCGTGCATCGACGCCAGTTTAGCCGGAGATCGGGCTGGTTGGCGAACACCTGTTCGTGAGTTCGGGCGGGGGCTCAAACCGGGCTCAACTCACCTCGCGGAGCTCGCGCTTGAGCTCGTGGATCTCATCGCGCAGGCGGGCGGCCTCCTCGAATCGGAGATCGCGGGACGCGTCCTGCATCTCGTCGGTGAGGCTCTGGATGAGCCGGCCGAGCTCGTCCTTGGGAACGTCGAGGCGGTCGCTCACCGAGGCCCGCGCCCGGGTGCCGCCCCGGCCTCGACCACGACCCCGACCCGACGATGTCGAACCCTCTTCGCCGTCGTCGCGCAGGCGGATCATCTCGAGGATGTCGGTGACCTTCTTGCGCACCGTCTGCGGGTCGATGCCGTGCTCCTCGTTGTACGCGAGTTGCTTTTGGCGCCGGCGCATCGTCTCCGAGATCGCGTAGCGCATCGAGTCGGTCATCTGGTCGGCATACATGATCACCTGACCGTCGACGTTGCGGGCCGCGCGGCCGATCGTCTGGATGAGCGAGGTCGACGACCGCAAGAAGCCTTCCTTGTCGGCGTCGAGGATGCACACGAGGGACACCTCGGGCAGGTCGAGACCCTCCCGCAGCAGGTTGATGCCGACCAGCACGTCGAACTCGCCCAGCCGCAGCGACCGCAAGATCTCGATCCGCTCCAACGTGTCGATCTCCGAATGCAGATACCGCACCCGGACGCCCAACTCGAGGAGGTAGTCGGTGAGATCCTCGGACATCTTCTTCGTGAGCGTCGTGACGAGGATGCGGGCGTCGGCTTCGGTGCGACCGTGGATCTCGGCGACGAGATCGTCGATCTGGCCCTTGGTCGGCTTCACGATGATCTCGGGATCGATGAGGCCGGTGGGGCGCACCACCTGCTCGACGATCTGCGTCGACTGCTCCCGCTCCCACGTGCTCGGGGTCGCCGACATGAAGATCACCTGATTGACCCGTTCCGCGAACTCCTCGAAGCGGAGTGGCCGGTTGTCCATCGCCGACGGCAGCCGGAAGCCATGGCCGACGAGCGTGTCCTTGCGGGAGCGGTCGCCTTCGAACTGGCCGTGCAGTTGCGGGATCGCGACATGGGACTCGTCGACGATGCACAGCCAATCGTCGGGGAAGTAGTCGAGCAAGGTGTACGGCGGCTGATGACGCTGCCGACCGTCGAGGTGCATCGAGTAGTTCTCGACCCCGGAGCAACTCCCGACCTCGCGCAACATCTCGAGGTCGTAGCTGGTGCGCATGCGCAGGCGCTGGGCCTCCAACAACTTGCCCTGGCTCTCGAGCTCCCCGAGCCGTTCCGCGAGCTCGGCCGAGATCCCTTCGATCGCCTGCGCGAGGCGTTCCTCGTCGGTGACGTAGTGCGAAGCGGGGAACAGCGCGAGACCTTCCAGCTCCTCGATGATCTCACCCGTGAGCGGGTCGACGCTGACGATCCGCTCGACCTCGTCGCCGAAGAGCGAGATGCGGATCGCGTGCTCCTCGTAGGCGGGGAAGACCTCGATGGTGTCGCCCCGGACCCGGAACTTGTTGCGGGTGAACCCGAAGTCGTTGCGCTCGTACTGCAGCTCGACCAGCCGGCGCAGGATGTCGCGCTGGTCGCGCTCGTCGCCGGGCTGCAACATCAACAGTTGCTTGCCGTACTGCTCCGGCGAGCCCAGGCCGTAGATCGCCGAGACCGACGCGACGATGATCACGTCGCGACGGGTGAGCAGCGCGCTCGTGGCCGAATGCCGCAACCGATCGATCTCGTCGTTGATGGAGCTGTCTTTTTCGATGTACGTGTCGGTGGTCGGCAGGTACGCCTCGGGTTGGTAGTAGTCGTAGTAGCTGACGAAGTACTCGACCCGGTTCTTCGGGAACATCTCCCGGAACTCGGAGGCGAGTTGTGCGGCCAGCGACTTGTTCGGCGCCAGCACGAGGGTGGGTCGCTGCGCTTCGGCGATCACGTTCGCGATCGTGAAGCTCTTGCCCGAGCCGGTGATCCCGAGCAGGGTCTGGAACCGGTCGCCGTGCTCGAGCCCGCGGCCGAGTGCGGCGATCGCCTCGGGCTGGTCCCCCGCCGGCTCCATGTCGGTGACGAGCTCGAACAACGGCACGGAGCGAGAGTACCGGCGGGGTGCGACGCCTACGTTCCCGAATCCGGCTCGGAGTCCGAGGCTTCGACGGCGGCGCGCTCCTCCAGCTCTGTCCAGATATCGGAGACCCGGCGCTCGAGCGCGGCGAGGTCACCCGCGTTGTCGACGATCCACGTGGCCACTTTCCGGCGTTCCTCGTCGCTCGCCTGCAGATCGATTCGCCGGCGGGCGTCGTCGCGCGGCACACCCCGTCGCTCGAGCCGGTCGAGACGCGTCTCGAGGGGCGCCTCGACGACGATCACCGCGGCGTACTCGAAAGCGCGCTTGGACTCGACGAGCAGAGGAACGTCGTGGATCACGACCGCGTCGGACGGCGCGGCGGCGACGCGGCGGAGGAACTGCTCGCCGATCGCGGGATGGGTGATCGCCTCGAGTTGTCTGCGGTGCTCGTCGTCGACGAATGCGACCGCCGCGAGCCCCGGACGGTCGAGCGAACCGTCGGCCTGCAAGATCGACGGACCGAACTGCTCGACGAGCTTCGCCAACGCCGGAGTTCCCGGCTCGACGACCTCACGGGCGATGGCATCCGCGTCGACGACGACCGCGCCCCGCTGCGCGAGCAGCAGGGCGACCGTCGACTTCCCCGACCCGATCCCACCCGTCAATCCGACCATCAACATGCCTTGCGGATTCTAGGAACGGCCCCGACCACCGTGAGTTGCCGGCAAATATCGCCGACAACTCACGCCAGTTCGAGGTTCGGGTTCGAGGTCGGGCTCAGGCGAGGGGCTCGTCGACCTCGGTCGCGGGTTCGGGGTCCGGCGTAGCCGCCGCCTCCGGAGCCGCCACCTCGGCCGCGGCCTCGGGAGCCTCGGCACCCTCGACCACTTCGCCCCCGGCCGCTTCGCCCTCGGTCTCGCTGTAGTCGGGACCGATGTAGTTGCCCTGCGCGTCGTACGCGTGCTCGCCGTAGAACTCGCGGTACTCGGCCGCGACCTCGCCACCTTCGGCGGCCTGCTTGATCGACAGCGAGATCCGCCGGCGCTCGAGGTCGATGTCGATGATCTTCACCCACAGCTCCTCGCCGGGGGTGACGACCTGCTCGGGCGCCTCGACGTGGTGCGCGGCCATCTCCGAGATGTGCACCAGGCCCTCGATGCCCTCGCCCACCTGGACGAACGCGCCAAAGGGCACCAGCTTGGTCACCCGTCCGTAGACGAGCTCGCCGACCTGGTGACCGGTGGCGAACTCCTGCCACGGGTCCTGCTGCGTGGCCTTCAACGAGAGCGAGATCCGCTCGCGGGAGAGGTCGACGTCGAGCACCTGCACGGTGACCTCGTCGCCGACCTGGACGACCGACGACGGGTGGTCGACGTGCTTCCACGAGAGCTCGGAGACGTGCACGAGGCCGTCCATGCCGCCGAGGTCGACGAACGCACCGAAGTTGACGACCGACGAGACGACACCCTTGCGGATCTCGCCCGGCTTGAGGTTCGTGAGGAACTCGTCGCGCTGTTCGCGCTGCGTCTCCTCGAGATACGCGCGCCGCGACAACACGACGTTGTTGCGGTTCTTGTCGAGCTCGATGATCTTGCATTCGAGCACTCGGCCGACGTACGGGTGCAGGTCGCGCACACGACGGAGGTCGACCAGCGACGCCGGGAGGAATCCGCGGAGCCCGATGTCGATGATGAGGCCGCCCTTGACGACCTCGATGACCGGACCGGAGACGACTTCCTCGTTCTCCTTCTTCTGCTCGATCGTGCCCCACGCGCGTTCGTACTGCGCGCGCTTCTTCGAAAGGATCAGGCGACCGTCCTTGTCCTCCTTCTGGAGGACGAGGGCTTCGATCTCCTCACCGAGGGAGACGACCTCGTGCGGGTCGACGTCGTTGCGGATCGACAGTTCCTTGCTCGGGATGACACCCTCGGACTTGTATCCGATGTCGAGCAACACCTCGTCGGAGTCGATCTTCACGACCTTGCCGTGCACGAGATCACCGTCGTCGAACGCCACGATCGTGGCGTCGATCGCGTCCTCGAGCGACATGCCGCCCAGGTCGTCGACGACGATGTTCTGCTCCATCTGGTCCACGTCCTCGGGGGACGTGTCTTCCGCCGCCGTGTCGTCCGTACCCGCTTCGGGTGCGGCGGCGGTGGTCTCGGCGTCTGCGGCGGTGGGCGGCGCAGTCGCGTCCGGTTCCTGATCCAACACTGGGATTCCTGCTTTGTTCGGGAAGATGAGCGGCGCAACGAGGCACACGGGTACGCGGGCTGCGCGCGCGCCCAACGCCGCTCCGGTAGAGCGGCTTGCCAAGGCTACAACTCCCGGGGCTTTCGGGAAACTCTGGTCTATTTCGGACGGTGGGCGAGCAAGAGGTGCTCCGGGACGTCGATCGACGGCGCGGCACGCGCGTACCGGCCGGGCTGCACGCCGAAGACGTGGTCGACGAGGAGACCGGCCCGGGCTGCAATGAGCCTCAGCTCCCGAGGCGTGTAACACGTCGTCCAGAGATCGAAGCCTTGTTCGTGACCCTGCGGGTCGCGCACGACGGTCCGCTCGTGGTTCACGCCCGCGTCGGCGTCGAAGGTCTCGTCCGGTTCGAGGTGGCGCACGACGAAGTACGACGAGAACGCGCTGAGGGCGAGGCGGCCGCCGGGCACGAGCGCAGCGGCGAACTTCGAGACCACGTCGAGCTCGCGTTCGTCGCCGCCGAGGAGACCGAACCCGCCCTGACACAGGCAGATGACGGCGTCGAACTCGTCGGCGAAGGCCAGCTCCCGCACGTCGGCCTCGCGGAACTCGACCGGAAGATCGCCGGCAGCACCGCGGGCGAGCGCCACGAAGTCGGGCGACGCGTCGACACCGAGCACACGTATCCCCCGCCGCCCGAGCTCGAAGGAGTGCCGGCCCGGGCCGCACCCCGCGTCCAGGACCCGCATGCCCGGCTCGAGACCCAGTGCACCAACGAGGAAGTCGATCTCCTGCACGGTCCCGGTGGTGAACGCCATCACGCGGCCGGTGTCGGGCGCCCAGTACGCCGGACCGAGGTGCGCGGCGATCTCGTTGAACCAGTAGCCGGGCGGTACCGGTGGGATCTCGCGCACGGGCCGAGTCTCGCACCGTCGCGGCCCGCACATCGCTGCGGTCGCCGTCGCGCAACGTGTAGGACAATTGTCACTCTGAGTCGTCGGAATTCGACGGCGGGAACTACCATCTGCGCGTTCGTCGGGGTCCGGTTCGAGTCATTCGGGGAGGCACATGTCGCGCAACCGGGATCGGGCGCGCCGCGTCGTCCTGGGCCGGTGCGGTTGGTCCTCGCGACGACAGTCGCGGTCGCCTCGCTCGCCGCCGCGTCGTTCGCCCTCGTCGTCGCGCCCGGCGCGACCGGTCGTGCGGACGTGCTCACGAACTCGAACAACACGCTGCGGAACGGCTGGTACCCCGACGAAGGCGCGCTCTCGCCTGCGACCGTGGCCGGAAGCCAGTTCGGACAACTCTTCGACGCCACCGTCGACGGTTCCGTCTACGCGCAGCCGATCGTGTCGAACAACACGCTGCTCGTCGCGACCGAGAACAACAAGGTCTACGGACTCGACCCCCACACCGGTCATCAGCGGTGGGTGCGGAATCTCGGAACCCCGTTCAATCCGTCTGCCCCGTACCCGACGGGCAACGGTTGCCTCGATCTCTCCCCGCGCGTCGGCGTCACCGGAACGCCGGTCGTCGATCCCGCGACCGACACGGCGTATTTCCTCGACAAGCAGTACACGACCCCGACGTCGACCACCTCCGAGTACGTCGCGCACGCGGTGAGCGTTGCGACCGGGGCCGAGCGATCGGGATGGCCGATCAAGATCGAGGGCTTCGCCGACAACGCACCTCGCACCGCCCAGCACAAGTTCGACGCGTTCCAACAGCTCCAGCGGCCGGGTCTCCTGTTGATGAACGGCGTCGTCTACGCCGCGTTCGGTTCGAGCTGTGACGACCTTCCGTTCAACGGGTGGATATTCGGTCTCTCGACGACCACCCACTCGATCACCACGATCTTCAACACCGTCGTCGCCGACGAGTCGGGTGCCGGCATCTGGCAGGCGGGATCCGGGCTCGTGTCCGACGGGCCCGGCCAGATCCTCTTCTCGACCGGCAACGGCGGCTTCGACCTCTCCGGTCCGCAGCCGGGCAACCAGCCTCCGGGCAACCTCTCCGAGGCCGTCGTGCGGGTGGTGGTGCAGCCGGACGGCACGTTGAAGCCGGTCGACTTCTTCGCGCCCTACGACGCGGCCGCGTTGGAGGAGAACGACCTCGACTTCGGCTCCGGCGGTCCGGTCGCTCTGCCCGCCGCAATTCGGTCACGGGGACCTCGACTCCGCACCTCCTCGTGATGGAGGGCAAGCAGGGCTACGTCTACCTCCTCGACCGCGACAACCTCGGCGGGTACTTGCAGGGGCCGACACGGAGGCGACGGTGTCGTCGACCGCATCGGTCCGTACGGCGGCGTGTGGAGCCGCCCGGCGGTCTGGCCCGGCGACGGGGGTTACGTCTACTTCGTCACCGCCAACGGTTCGGGCCTCGAGGGACTCGGTTCGTCGGGATTCCTCCGCGCGGTACAAGTACGGCGTCGACGGCGCCGGGAGACCGACGCTGGCCCACGTTGCCGACAGCCCCCTCCCGTTCGGTTTCGGTTCGGGCGCACCTGCCGTCACGTCGAGCGGCACCGGCTCCGGAACCGCGCTGCTGTGGGTCGTGTCGGAGCAGGACGGCAACGGAGCCGAACGCGCAACTCCAGGCGTACGACCCGGTTCCGGTGAACGGGCAGCTGCGGTTGCATTCGCAGCTTCCCGATCGGAACCGCGTCGAAGTTCTCGATGCCGGCGGTCGACAACGCCCACGTGTACGTCGGCACCCGCGACGGTCACGTCCGCGCGTTCTGGTCGCCCGTCGGCGCGTCCGCTCGCGGCGACGCCGCCCGACGTTCGCTCCGACGATCGTCGGACAGTCGTCGACCGAGATCGGTCGACTTCACGGCGCACGGCAGGCGACGACCGTCAGCGGGATCACGTCGACGGTCGACTCCTTCTCCCCGGCATCCCGACCACCCCGTTCGGAACGAGCCTCGCCGCCGGCGACACGTTCTCGGTCCCGCTCACGTTCACGCCGACAGGAGTCGGCCGGGCGCGTCGACGACGTTGCACGTGAGCAGCTCGGCCGGAGACATCGACGTCGGCGTCTCGGCAACGGGCGTCGCCGACGCGCCCAGCTCGACGTCGTCGCCGACGCTCCTGAGCCTGGGCGGCACCCCGCCGGCGGTCCGCAGCTCTCGGGCGCGGTCGACCGTCACGAACGCGGGCGGGCGAACACTCACGTTCGGACCCGACCGACCTCCCTCGCCGCGGGCTCGTTGTTCGACGTCTCCGGCGTGCCCGCCGACGGCGCGACGCTGGCGCCCGGCGACTCGGTCACACTCACCGCGACCTTCACCGCACCCGGCGGCACCGGCAAGGGCAGCTACGCCGACCGCATTCACGATGCATTCGGACGGCGGCGATCAACCGGTCGGGATGACCGCGATGGTCGCCGCGCCCGCGCACGTGAGCATCACGCCCGGTTCGTTCAACCTGGGCGACGTTCCACTGGGCGCCACGATCGACTCGAAGTTCGTGCTGCACAACTCGGGCGGCCTGGCCGCGTCGTTCGTGCGTTCGAAGCCTCCCGGACGGAACGCCGGTTTCCGCGCGACCACGAATCTGTCCGAAGGGACGACGCTCCGGGCGGGCGGGACACTGACCGAGAACGTCCGGTTCACCGCGACCGAAGCTCGGGACGTTCACCGACGCCTGGTCACTCAACCCGAACGACGGCCTCGGCGTGCGAAACGTCACCTTCACCGCGCACGTCGTCCCGAAGCCGGAGGTGCACGGCTACTGGATGCTCGGCGCCGACGGCGCCGTCTACCCGTTCGGCGCCGCGCCCGAGCTCGGCAACCCCGTCGACCCCACGGTCGCGCACCTGACTCCGACCGCGACGGCCCGCGGCTACTGGATCGTGAACAGTCGCGGCCACGTGTACGCCTACGGCGACGCGCACGCGCTGCGGCGACGCGGGCGCGCTGCGCTTCGGCGAGGGCATCACGACGATGAGCGCGACGCCTACGAGCAGGGGCTACTGGCTGTTCAGCAACGCGGGCCGCGTCGTTCGCCCACGGCGACGCCAAGTTCTACGGCGACCTGGCGAAGGTCCGCCTCAACGGCGGCGTGATCGACTCGGTGCGCACGCCGTCCGGGCACGGGTACTACATGGTCGCGTCGGACGGTGGCGTGTTCGCGTTCGGCGACGCGCGCTTCCACGGCTCGCTCGGCAACAAGCAACTCAACCAGCCGGTGATCGGGCTGGTGCCGACCTCGACCGGCAAGGGCTACTGGCTGGTCGCGGCCGACGGTGGTGTGTTCGCGTTCGGCGACGCGTCGTTCCGGGGGTCGCTCGGCGCGAAGCACCTCAACCGGCCGATCGTCGGCATGGTGCGTTTCGGCAACGGCTACCTGCTCGCAGCCGAGGACGGTGGGGTGTTCGACTTCTCGAGCTCGCCGTTCCTCGGCTCGCTCGGCAACCGCACGCCATCGGCGCCGATCATCGGGCTCGCCGCGTTCGACAAGTAGCGCTCCGCCGCGGCGCTACTTGGCGTCGGCCCAGGTCGAGCCGAAGCCGATGTCGACGACGAGTGGCACCCGCAACTCGGTGACCCCTTCCATCGTCTCGCGCACCACCTCGGTGACCTTCTCCCGCTCGTCGAGCGGCACCTCGAGCACGAGCTCGTCGTGCACCGTCATCGTCATCCGGCTGGTGAAGCCGCCGGTCGTGAGCGCGCGGTCGAGATCGATCATCGCCATCTTGAAGATGTCGGCGGCACTCCCCTGCACCGGCGCGTTCTGCGCCATGCGCTCACCCATCTGGCGGATGCGGAAATTGTCCGACGACAACTCGGGCAGTTGCCGACGGCGACCGAACAACGTGGTCGTGTACCCGGTCGACTTCGCCTCCCGGATGGTCTCGGTCATGTACGCGGCGATGTTGGGGAACGCGGCGAAGTACGCGTCGAGGATCTCGCGGGCCTGGTCGGTCGGGATATCGAGACGGGTGCCGAGGCCGTACGCCTCCATGCCGTACGCGAGCCCGTAGTTGACGACCTTGGCGAACCGGCGCTGGAAGTCGTCGACCTTGGCCTCGTCGACGGCGAACACCTTGGCCGCCGTGGTCGTGTGAATGTCGGCACCCCGCTCGAACGCCTCGATCAGGCCAGGGTCCTCGGCCAGGTGCGCCAGCACCCGGAGCTCGATCTGCGAGTAGTCGGCGGTGAGCAGCCCGCACCCCTCGTCGGCGATGAAGGCCTTGCGCAGCTCCCGCCCGGACGACGTACGCACCGGCACGTTCTGCAGGTTCGGCGACTCGCTCGAGATGCGGCCCGTAGTGGTCGCGATCTGGTTGAAGGTCGCGTGGATGCGCCCGTCGGCGTGCACGAGCGGCGGGAGCGCGTCGGCGTAGGTGCCGCGCAGCTTCTCGACCTCGCGGTAACGCAGGAGCGTCTCCACGATCGGGTGCTCCTGGGCCAGCTTCTGCAGGGAGTCGGCGTCGGTGGACGCGCCCGTCTTGGTCTTCTTGACCGGCACCAGCCCGAGCTTCTCGAACAGGATGTGCCGGAGCTGCGGGGTCGAGTTGACGTTGAACTGCTCGCCGGCATGCGTGTGGATCTCCGCTTCGAGGCGACGGCACTCGTCGCCGAGCTCCCGGCCCAGGTCTTCGAGGAAGCCGACGTCGATGCGGACGCCGACGTCTTCCATCTTGGCGAGCACGGCAACGAGCGGGCGCTCGATGCTCTCGTACAGCGCGACGAGCTCGCGCGCTTCCAGGGCCTCACCCAACGAATCGGCGAGACGGGCGAGCACGGCGACCCGGCGCCCGGTCTCGCGCCCGTTCGCCTCACCGTCGAAGTCGAGCGTGCCCTCGACCTGGTCGGGTGAGGTCAGCTCGAGGGAGAGATACCGCAACGCGAGGTCCTCGAGTTGGTACTTGCCTTCGCCCGGATCGAGCAGGTACGCCATCACCGCGGTGTCGCGGTCGAGCGACTGCAGCTCGCGCCCGAGACCGTGCATCAGCTCCTTGGCGCGGTGCACGACCAGGGGCGGGCTGTCGGGACCGTCGACGAGGTCGAGCGCGTCGCGGACCTTGCGATCGGTGAGGAGGTCGCCGTCGATGAAGGTCGCGTCGGCGCCGGTCGAGATCGCGAGTCCGACGACGTCGGAGCGGCCCGCCGCGCCGGCCCAACGGGCCTCGATCGCGACCCGCTCGCCCTTGGCCGCCGCGCGCAGTGCATCCACGGCGGCCGCCGCGTCACGCGCGATGACGACGTCGACCTCGAGGGTGTCGGCGTCGGGCGTCTCCGCGACATCGCCGACCGCGTCGAGGATACGCGGCAACAGGAGCCGGAACTCGAGCTGGTTGAACAGCACCCGGAGCTTCTCGCGGTCGAACGCACCCTGCTGCAGGTCGGCGGGGACGACCCCGCCGAGGTCGACATCGAGGGTGAGCCGGGACATCTCGCGGTTCTTGAACACACGATCCTTGGCCTCGGCCAGGTTCGTACGCTGCTTGGGCGGGAGCTCGTCGAGGTGCTCGTACACGCCTTCGAGCCCGCCGTACGCAGTGATCAGCTTGGCCGCGGTCTTCTCGCCGATGCCCGGGACTCCGGGCAGGTTGTCGCTGGTGTCGCCGCGCAGGCTTGCGTAGTCGAGGTACTGCAAGGGCGTGACGCCGAGGCAGCGCTCGGCGATCCCGGCCTCGTCGTAGAGCACGTAGTCGGAGACGCCGCGCTTGTTGTAGAGCACCTTGACGTGCGGGTCATGGACGAGCTGGTACGAGTCGCGGTCGCCCGTCACGATCACGACGTCCATGCCCAGCTCCGCGGCCTGGGTCGCGAGCGTGGCGATGACATCGTCGGCCTCGACACCCTTGATCTCGAGCTGGCGGATCTCGAGCGTCTCGAGCACCTCGTGAATGAGGGGCAACTGCGAACGGAAGAGGTCGGGCGTCTCCTTGCGACCGGCCTTGTACTCCGAATCGAGCTCGTTGCGGTAGGTGCTGCCTCCGGGCGCGTCGAACGCGACGGCGATGTGGTCGGGCTGCTCGTCGGCCATGACCTTCGTGAGCATCGACGTGAAGCCGTAGACCGCGTTCGTCACCGTGCCCGCCTTCGTCGCGAGGTCGGTGGGGAGGGCGTAGAAGGCCCGATACGCGAGCGAGTGACCGTCGAGCAGGAGCAACTTGGGCATCGCCGTCATGCTACGACGACCCGACGACGACCTCAGGGTGTGAGCGTGCCGGCCACGACGTCGGCGGCAACCTCGTGGATCTTGCGGCGCGAGTTCATCGCGTTCTTCTGCAGGAACCGCCACGAGTCGGACTCCGAGAGCCCGTGCTCGTCCATCAGGCGGCCCTTGGCCCGGTCGATCACCTTGCGGGCCTCGAGCCGTTCCGCGAGATCGGCGTTCTCCCGTTCGAGCGCGACGATCTGTTCGAACCGCCCGAGCGCGGTCACGATCGCGGGAAGGAGGTCGCTCGTCTGGAACGGCTTCACGAGATACGCGAGCGCGCCCGCGTCGCGCGCCTGCTCGACCAGATCGTGCTGCGAGAACGCGGTCAGGATCAGCACGGCCGCGAGGCGTTCCCCGGCGATGGTGCGAGCCGCGGTGAGCCCGTCCATTCCCGGCATCTTGATGTCGAGGATGGCGAGATCGGGTTCGAGCTCTCGCACCAGGTCGATCGCGTGATCCCCCCGGCCGGTCTCCCCGACCACTTCGTAACCCTCCTCCTCGAGGATCTCTTTCAAGTCGAGACGGATGATCGCTTCGTCCTCCGCGATCACGACGCGCACGGGTTTGCTCAACGGTTCTGAACCTCTCACCTATGCCTTACGAAGTCGAGGTCGGGGCGTGCGGAACGCTCAGCTCGTTCGCCATGCGATCGAGCAGGGCGTCTTGGTCGCGTTCGAGCTCTTCGATGGATCGGCGCAACGCATCGCGCTGGCGCGACTGGGCGTCGGCGTGGCGGCGCATCTCGTGGGCCTCGGCCTGGGCCAGCGGCGTCTCCGAGACGAGCGAACGCAGCCGCGCGTCCTCCGCCTCACCCACGAGCGCCGCGCACTGCTCCTCGGCGAGGGACAATTCGGCGCGCAGCCGCTTGAGGCGGTCACTCACATCGATGAGGCGGCGCTCCAGCAGGGACTTGGCCATGGAGGACGGCAGTCTACGGCCCGCGCCGGCGTATGGCAGCGTTGGTGTCACCGTTTGGGGGGTAATGATGCGGCATCCGATCTTCACACCCGAGCACGACGAGCTTCGGAAAACCGTCCGCCGCTTCGTCGACGCCGAGGTGCGGCCGCACGTCGACGCCTGGGAAACCGCCGGGTACTTCCCCGACGACCTCTTCCAGCGGTGCGGCGACCTCGGCTTCCTCGGCCTGCACTTTCCCGTGCGGTGGGGCGGCAGCGGCGGCGACCTCGCCGCGGGCCTGCTCTTCGTCGAGGAGCTCGCCCGGTGCGGAGCGGGCGCGATCCCGATGGCCATCTCGGTGCAGACGCACATGGCCACGCCCGCGCTCGGCGAGTTCGGCACCGACGACCAGCGCGAGCGGTGGCTGCGGCCCGCGATCGCGGGGAC
Source organism: uncultured Actinomycetes bacterium (assembly GCA_963761055.1). Classification (GTDB taxonomy): domain Bacteria; phylum Actinomycetota; class Acidimicrobiia; order IMCC26256; family PALSA-610; genus PALSA-610. The sequence continues at coordinate 36,371 of CAVXFO010000007.1, forward strand.
GAAGATCGGGGCGATCGCGATCACCGAACCCGACGCCGGCTCGGACGTCGCCGCGATTCGTACCCACGCCGTCCGCGACGGCGACTCGTGGCGCATCAACGGCCGGAAGATGTTCGTCACAAACGGCACGCGCGCCCAGTTCCTCACCCTCGTCGCCAAGACCGATCCAACTGCCGGTCACCACGGCGTGTCGTTGTTCCTCGTCGACACGGCACTGCCAGGCGTACGCGTCTCGCGCCGGCTCGAGAAGCTCGGCATGCATTCCTCCGACACCGCGGAGATCGCGCTCGACGACGTGTGCGTGGCCGCGACCGATCTCATCGGCATCGAACCCGGTCACGGCTTCGCGCAGCTGATGTGGCAGCTGCAGTACGAACGACTCGCGGGCGCGGCCGCGTGCGTCGGCCACGCCGCGCACACGCTGGAGGAGACGATCGCGTACGCGCGCGTGCGCACGACGTTCGGGCGTCCGATCGCGCAGCATCAGGTGATCGCGCACAAGTTGGCCGACGCCGCGACCGAGCTCGCGGCGGCCCGGGCCCTGCTCTACTCGACCGCGTGGGCAGTGATGAACGGCGAGTATCCGGTGACCGAGATCTCGATGTGCAAGAAGTACTGCGCGCAGATGCAGAACCGTCTCGTCGACACGTGCGTGCAGGTGTGGGGAGGCGCCGGTTATCTCGAGGAAACCGGTATACCCCGCGCCTTTCGCGACGCGCGCCTGCAGCGCATCGGCGGCGGCACCGACGAGATCATGAACGAGGTCATCGCCAAGCGGATCCTGTCGGATCTGCCGGAATGATCCAAGGGTCGGGCCCGCGAGAAGGCATCGTGCCGTTGCGTGGCGGCTACGGGCCGACCGAATGCGGACAACCACGACGCAGGTGACGATCCTCGGCACGGTCGATCGCGGCGGGGACCTTCTCCATCGATGCACCCCTCGCAGCCCGTACCCCCGGACTCGTAGGCGCCCTCGTAGGCTCGCACGCTGATGGTCCTCGCATTGGTCTGCGCCCTCGCGGCCAACGTCAGCTACGGGTTCGGGACGATCCTGCAGGCGACAGGCGCTCGGCGCGCGACGGCGGCGGGTCATCTCGACGTCATGCTGTTCGCCCGACTCGGGCGCCAGGCGCCATACGTCGCGGGCCTTGCCCTCGACCTGGTCGGCTTCGTCGCCGCGATCGTCGCGCTCCGCGAGCTCCCGCTCTTCGTCGTCCAGGCCGCGATTGCCGGAAGTATCGGGGTGACCGCGGTGGCGGCGGTGTTCGTATTCGGGTTTCGCCTGCGCGCCGCCGACACCGCCGCGATCGCGGTGTTGATCGCGGGCCTCGCGCTGCTGGGCGTCTCCGCTCACGGCCAGCATGCCGCGCACCTTTCCCACTTGGGTGGCTGGCTGCTCCTGCTGGGTGTCGGCGCGGTCGTCGCAGGCGGCGCGGTCGCCGCGCGCCTCCCCGACCCGAGGGGGGCCATCGGCCTCGCGGCCTTCGCCGGCCTCGGGTTCAGTGGCACCGCTGTCGCCGGACGAGCAGTGCATGTTCCCCATCATCTCTTGCATCTCGCAGGGCAGCCGGTCGCGATCGCGCTCGTTCTCTACGGCGCGTGCGGGATGCTCATGTTCGCGAGCGCGCTCGGCAGCGCGGCTCGGTCACCGCGACGTCGGCCGTCATGCTCGGCGTGGAGACCGTCGTGCCGTCGCTCGTCGGCCTGCTCGCGCTCGGTGACGGCACCCGTCCACACTTCGGGATCGTCGCCATCGTCGGATTCACGCTCGCGGTAGGGGCTTCCTTGGCGCTCGCCCGGTACACAGAACCGGTCGCGTTGCTGGCCGACGAGGTCGAGCCGAGCGCGACCCCGTCGTCGCGCGAACGACCGCCGGTCTCATGACTACCGCCGTCAAACGCGTCGGGCCCTCAGCTGTCGGTGAGACGGGTATCGACCCAGGCAACGACCGCGCCGACGTAGTCCGCCGGGCTCGCGGGGTCGGTGTTCGTCAAGCCTGCGTGAGTAGTGACCACGTGCAGGGAGCAATCGGGCACGGCGTCGTCGTCGACACACACCGGCAGATTCTTCGACCTGCTCGTCGGCCCCTGCGCGGCGATCGCGGCTGCGAGCGGCTGGTGGTTGCAGTCGGTGGCACCCATCGAGACAACAGACCCGTCACGCAGCGGGCACTGGACGGTCGCGGCCCCGCAGGTGTTCACGTCACCGTGGTTCCAGATGTGCAGGAGCGGAACGGTGTAGGTGCCGCGAGCCACCAGCTTGTCGACTTCGTTGTCGATCGATCCGATCTCCAGCGCGAAACGCTTGTCGACGATCGCCGACGCCGGGCCGTACTGCTGGCGGATGCACACTTGCTGGTCGAACGCGGCTTCGCCGGCTTCGGCATTCAACACGCTGGCGTCACCGATCACACCGGCCGGCGGATTGTTCGACACTTGCTCGGCCCAGCCCACTTCGTACGCGCCGACAGACCCTGCGCTACCACCGGCCAGGAAGTACTTCGACGTCGTGTACGCGTTCTGGACGAAGGACTCCGCGGCCTTGGTGGCGAGCAAACCGTTCGTCGTCTTGGCCGAACCGTCGGTGTTCACGTTGGGATTGTTCGGATCGGGTTGCCCGTCGCCGCTGTAGATGTCGCGGTTGCAGTACGACACCGCGAGCACGCGAAAGCCCGCAGCGTCGCCGCGGATGTCGGCGAGTAGTCCGGGGTTCGTCAGCGCCACCTGGAGTGAAGCCTCGGACTGCTCGGTCATCTGGTTCGTGTTGGGTAGAGGTGCACCGCTCGCGTCGAACCAGCCGATGCCGCCGCCGTGCATCCAGACGAACAACGGCGCGCTCGAGGTGGCCGACGAACCGAGCTTCGTGCCGACCACGAACGTCTGGTATCCGCTGATGCTGCAGGGATACGCGAGGTTCCGGTAGTAGTCGTACCGCCATCCGTTGAGCGTCGTGGTGCTGACCAGGTTGATCTGCGACGTGTCGCCGGGAGTGACGATGCATGCCGAGCAGAGCCCTGCTACCAGACCGAGGACGAGTGCCAGGCGGACGATGCGGTGCATGGTTCGGGTCCTTCTCGTCCGGCCGCCGCGAGAGCGCGGGCTTCGATTCGGGCACCCTTGCCGTCGATTGTGAGGGGACCGTGAAGCGCTCGTGATCCGGAAATGAGGGGTGGCGCGCCGACAAGCGCTCAACTCCGCGTTCGTGCAGGTCAGCGAGTACCCGAGGAGGGACTTGAACCCTCACGCCCTTGCGGGCAACGGATTTTGAGTCCGTCGTGTCTGCCATTCCACCACTCGGGCCCGTCCGCGCCGCACCCAGAGTACGAAACGGGTCTGGCCATCATGCCATTTCGGTACCATGGAAGGCGTGGTTGCGTTCGTTGTCGGCATTGTCGTCGGCGCTTCGGCCGCGGCATTGCTGATGATTCTCATCGCGCCGTCGCGTCGGGTCCGGGCGGAACCGCCGCTTTCACGCGAGGCGGAGACCAAGCTGCTCCTGGGTCAGGATCCGGAACAGCCGACGATCCCGCCGGCGCCGCGGGTCGAAAGCCCGCGCCAGTACACCGCGAACGAGCTCGCGGCGCTGCAACGGCTCGGACACGAACAACAACAGCCGGGTCGCCAGCCGCGTCGTCGCAAGCGTTGAACGCGGACGGGCTCGTCAGGCGAGCGCGAACAGCAGCCGCGCCCGGCACGTCTGCGCGCCATCGACCGTCGCGATACCGCGCCCCCAACCGCCCCGCCCGCTGAGACGCTCGATCTCGACCACGAGCTCGAGTGTGTCGCCGGGCCTCACCAAGCGCCGGAACCGCACGTCTTCGACCCCACCGAAGAGCGGCAGCTTCCCCGCGTACCGGCTGTCGGCCAGGACGGCGATCGCGCCCGCCTGCGCGAGCGCTTCGAGTTGGAGCACACCGGGGAACACAGGATTGCCGGGGAAGTGGCCGGCGAGGAAGGGCTCGTCGCCGGTCACACGGTAGCGGGCACGAACCCTGACCGCGGGTTCGCACTCGTCGACGTCGTCGACGAAGAGGAACGGGGCCCGGTGCGGCAGCAACCCGACGAGGGGGCTCCGGTCGCCGCCACGCTCGTCGGGCCCGCTCATGGCGGGCGACAATACCGGTCGCGGTCCCGGATCCGGCCGGATATCGCGGTTACCTGCGGGTAGCGAGGGTTACCGGTCTGTACGAAACGGTTCGTTCACCCATCATGTACGGACCGGTCACAAGCTCGTGTAACCCTCCGAGGTGTATCGGGGTCGAAAGACTTCGATCTTTCGATCGTCAGCCCGCCCAACCCGCATCTCGTCCCCCCGGAGGTTCTCCCGTGCGCGTCGCCGTGGTGTTCCCCGGCCAGGGAACGCAAGAACCCGGCATGGGCGCCGCCTGGGTCGAGCATCCGGCGTGGAAAGTCATCGAGCAGGCCGAGGCCGCGCTCGGCGAACCGCTCGCGCCGCTCCTGCTCGACTCGACCGCCGAGGACCTCGCCCGCACCCGCAACGCGCAACTCGCCGTCCTCTGCACGTCGCTCGTCGCGTGGGAAGCCGCCCGACCGATGCTCGATCAGGTCGTGGCGTTCGCGGGCCACTCGCTCGGCCAGGTCACCGCGCTCATCGCGTCGGGCGCGCTCGACCTCGAAGACGGTGTGCGCTTCGCGGCCCGGCGCGCGGAGCTGACCCAGGCCGCCGCCGACGCCAACCCGGGTCGCATGGCCGCCCTACTCGGTGCGACCCCCGAACAAGCAGAACAAGCGTGCGCGGCGGCGCCTGACGCGGCATGGGTCGCCAACGACAACGCTCCGGGCCAGATCGTCATTGCAGGAACTCCCGACGGCGTCGAAGCCGCGGTCGCCCGATCGAAGGAGGTCGGCGTCCGCCGGGCCTCCATCCTCAACGTGGGCGGCGCGTTCCACACGCCGCTGATGGCGTCGGCGCGCGACGGTCTGGCCGAAATCTTGCGCAACGTGACGTTCTCGGCCCCGAGCGCGCCCATCGTCTCGAACCACGACGGAGCCGCGTACGGCGGGCCGCCCTCGGACGATCCCGACACTGCCGGTTGGCGCGCCCGTCTCGCCGAGCACGTGTCGGTGCCCGTCCGCTGGCGCACGTCGATGGAGACGCTCGCGGGTCTCGGCGCGGCCGCGTTCGTCGAGGTCGGTCACGGCTCGATGATCGCCGGCGTCGCCAAGCGCACCGTTCCCGACATCCCCGTCCTCGCGTGTCGCACCCCCGCCGACTGCGAGCAACTGCTCAACAAGGAGAACTCATGAGCCCCCGTCTCGACCTCGAAGGCGAACGGGTTGCGATGATCGAACGGATGATCGTCGCACCCCTCGTCGGCGTCTTCAGGCCGCTCGGCATCGAGGTGGGCGCGAGCGTGAGCGTCGGCGAGATCGTCGGCCTGGTCGAAGGACCGGGAACCCGCGAACCGGTGCGCAGCGCGTTCGAGGGCATCGTGATGGGCTTCCTCGCACACTCCGGCGAACGTCTGCGCGAAGGCCAGGCCGTCGCTTGGATGCGCGTCGCGTGACCGGCGCTTCGGCCGGAATCGTCGGCTGGGGAACCGCCGTTCCCGACGGGCGCGTCACGAACGCCGACCTCGAAGCCCGGCTCGACACATCGAACGACTGGATCGTCGAACGAACCGGCATCCACGAGCGCCGGGTCGCGGGCCCCGGTGAGACCACGGCGTCGCTGGCGGTCGAAGCCGCGGCGCATGCGATCAAGCGCGCCGGACTCGTGCCCGCCGACATCAACCTGCTGATCGTCGCGACCGTCACCCCGGAACAGCCGATTCCCCACACCGGCGCTTACGTCGGCGAGACGCTCGGACTCAACTGCGGATCGTTCGACATGAACGCGGCGTGCGCAGGCTTCGTGTACGAGATCGTGGTCGGTTCGTCGATGGTCCAGATGGGCTACGAGCACGTGCTCGTCGTCGGCGCGGAGACATTGAGCCGCATCATCGACCCCGACGACCGCACCACCACCGTGATCTTCGGCGACGGCGCCGGCGCCGCGGTGCTGGCCGCCACCGAGGAGACGCCCGGCCTGCTCGCCTGGGATCTCGGCTGCGACGGGTCCGCGGCCGCACTGCTCGAAGTGCCGGCCGGCGGCAGCCGCCTCCCCGCCAGCGCGCAAACGGTTGCCGACCGCGGCCACTACCTGAAGATGGCCGGCCAAGAGGTCTTCCGACGCGCGGTCCGCGTCGTCGTCGAGTCCGCGGGCGTCACCCTGGCTCGCGGCGGCGTCGACGCGTCCGAAGTCGACTGGTTCGTACCGCATCAGGCGAACGCGCGGATCATCGACGCCGCCGCGAACCGGCTCGGCATCGAGCCAGATCGCACGCTCGTCAACATCGACCGCTACGGCAACACGTCGTCGGCGTCGATTCCGCTCGCATTGTTCGAGGCCGTCGACGAAGGTCGGGTCCGCGACGGTGACCTCGTGCTGTGCTCCGGCTTCGGCGCGGGCCTGACGTGGGCGAGCGCGCTGTTGCGCTGGGGCGCGCGATGAGCTCCCCCGATCGCGTCGCGTTCGTCACCGGTGGGTCGCGCGGCATCGGGCGGGAAACTGTCGTCGCGCTCGCGCGCGCGGGCCATCAAGTGGGGTTCTGCTACTCGTCCGACGCCGACGGCGCACGCGAGACCACCGAAGCCGTCGAGCGCGAGGGCGCCAAAGCCGTCGCCGTGCGCGCGAACGTCGCCGACGCCGCGGCCGTCGACCGCGCCTTCGGTGAGATCGAGAGCGCGTTCGGCGCCGTCACCGTGTTGGTGAACAACGCCGGGATCACCCGCGACGGCCTGGTCGTGCGGATGAGCGACGACAACTGGAACGACGTCCTCGACACGAACCTGACCGGTGCGTTCCACACGATCCGGCGAGCGACCCCGGGAATGATGAAGGCTCGGTTCGGTCGCATCGTCAACGTGTCGTCGGCCAGCGCCCACATCGGCCAGGCCGGTCAAGCGAACTACGCCGCAGCCAAGGCCGGGCTCGTCGGGCTCACGCGCAGCGTCGCCCGCGAGCTGGCCCGCCGCAACATCACCGCGAATGTGGTTGCGCCGGGACCTATCGTGACCTCCATGACCGAGGAGCTGACCGACGACTGGCGCACCCAGGTGGAGGCGGCAGTGCCGCTGGGCCGGTTCGGAACCGCGGAAGAATGTGCCGCGGTCATCGCATTCCTGTGCTCGGAACCAGCCGCGTACGTCACCGGGGCAGTCGTGCCCGTCGACGGCGGCCTGGCCATGGGCCACTGATCCAACCCCGTCCGCAGACAGAGAAGACACGAGAGGACCACATTCCATGGAACGCGCCGAAGCACTCGTCACGATCAAGGAAGTCGCCGCCGAGGTCTTGAGCGTCGACCCCGACCTGGTCACGGAGACCGCGCGGTTCAAGGAGGACCTCGATGCCGACAGCCTCGACCTCGTCGAGCTCGTCATGGGCCTCGAGGAACGCTTCGACATCGAAGTGCCCGAAGACGACCTCGAAGGCGTGACCACGATCGGCCAGGCGGTCGACCTCGTGCTCGCCAAGGTCGACGCGTAGATCCGATGCCGACGAACGCGACGACCACCGCCGGCGGAGGAACCCTCGACCACCGCGGCCGCGTACGCGTGGCCATCACCGGCCTCGGCGTGAAGACCTCGGCCGGCACCGACCTCGACTCGTTCTGGTCGACGCTCGCGTCGGGCCGGTCGACTGCAGCCGGGATCGAGCGCTACGACCCATCCGACCTCCCCGTACGCTTCGGGTGCGAAGTCCGCGACTTCGACCCGACGCAGTACCTCGGCCCCAAGGAGGCGCGGCGGGTCGATCGCGTCACCCAACTCGGATTCGCGGCCGCGGCCGACGCGCTCGCGGTCAGCCGGTGAGCACCGCTGCGACCCGGCGCGGAGCGCGGTGATCGTCGGCACGGGTGTGGGCGGCCTTATCACGCTCGAGGAGCAGGTCGGCATCTACAAGGACAAGGGCTCGTCGAGGGTCAGCCCCTTCCTGGTGCCGATGATGATGGCGAACGCGACCGCGGGCACCATTGCGATGCAGTTCGGGTGGAAGGGCCCGAACTTCTGTGTCGCAACCGCGTGCGCGGCGAGCGCCAACGCGATCGGGGAGGCCGCGCGCCTGATCCGCGACGAGAGCGCCGACATCGTGATGACGGGCGGCAGCGAATCGTGCATGACACCGACCGCGATCTCCGCGTTCGCCGCGCATGACGGCGCTCAGCGGGCGCAACGACGATCCGGAGCACGCGTCGCGTCCGTTCGACGCCGACCGCGACGGGTTCGTGATGGGCGAAGGCGCCGCCGCGCTCGTGCTCGAGCGGTGGGACCGGGCCGTGGCCCGGGGCGCGCACATCTACGGCGAGCTGGTCGGGTACGGCCGGAACGCGGATGCGTACCACATCACCGCACCGTCACCGGGCGGTGAGGGCGCGGCTGCGTGCATGCAGCTGGCGCTCGACGACGCCGGGCTCTCCGCGGCCGACATCGGCCACGTGAACGCGCACGGCACGTCGACTCCCCTCAACGACGCGGCGGAAGCGGAAGCCATCCACAAGGTCTTCGCCGACAACCTCCCGCCGGTCACCTCGACCAAGGGCGTCACCGGCCATCTCATCGGCGCCGCGGGAGCGACCGAGGCGATTGCGTGCCTGCTCACCTTCGCCAACGGAGCGGCACCCCCCACCGCCAACCTCGAACGCATCGGCGAGGAGATCGCGCTCGACGTCATCTCGGGGTCGCCGCGCCCGCTCGCGCCTGCTCCCGCCCTGTCGAACTCGTTCGGGTTCGGCGGTCACAACGCGACGTTGGTGTTGGCACCACCTTCGTGACTTCCACGCCGCTACACGCGTGGGCCGACGCCGCCGCGTCGGCCGAGATCACGGAGATCGACGGGCGCCGCGTTGTCGCGTTTCGGGTCGCGGGCGGAAAGCATCACGGAGCAATCGGCGTCAACGGCAGCGCGACCGTCGAGCGCGCCGTGCGTTTGGCGGGCGAATTGCAGATCCCGCTCGTCGGCGAGTTCGACACGTCGGGCGCGGAGCTGCGAGACGGTGTCGCCGCCCTCCACGCCTGGGGCCGGCTCGCCCGCCAACTCGTGCACGTCTCCGGTGTCGTCCCGACCCTGCTCGCAGTCACGGGCGCCTGTGTGTCCGGCCCTGCGCTCGCGCTCGGGCTCTTCGACCACGTCGTGATGACCGAGGAGGCGTTCGCGTACGTGACCGGTCCCGACTCCGTCGAGGATTTCACGGGCGTGCGTGTGTCACGCGCTCGAGCTCGGCGGGGCTGCGGTGCACGGCCAACGTACCGGAGTCGCATCACTCGTCGTCGCCGACGATCTTGCGGCCCGCGAGGCGATGGCGTCGCTGCTCTGGTACCTGCCCGACAATCACCTCGCCGAACCCGAGCGGCTCACGACCGACGACCCGGTCGACCGTACGTGCGACCTCGCGGCCGGAGCCGTGCCGGGGCGTTCCACAGCGTCGTACGACGTACGGGTCGTCGTCCGCGACGTCCTCGACGCCGCGTCGTTTCTCGAAGTCCGGCCCCACTACGCACCGAACCTGATTACCGCGTACGGCAACCTCGCCGGGCGTCCGGTCGGCATCGTCGCCAACCAGCCGCAGCAGCGCGCGGGCACGCTCGACATCGAGGCGTCGCGCAAAGCCGCGCGGTTCGTCGCGACGTGCGACGTCTTCAACCTGCCGATCATCACGTTCGTCGACACTCCCGGCTTCGAGCCCGGCCGCGACCTCGAGTGGCGCGGCATGATCCGTCACGGCGCCGAGCTCGTCCACGCCTACTGCGCGGCGACGGTGCCGCGCATCTGCGTGGTGCTCCGCAAGGCTTATGGCGGCGCGTACATCGTCATGGATTCGCGCGGCATCGGCAACGATCTCTGCGTTGCGTGGCCGAGCGTGGAGATCGCGGTGATGGGCGCGGCCGGCGCAGTCGCGATCCTCAACAAGGGTCGGAGCAATCCTGGGCTCGTGGCCGAGTATCAAGAGGCATTCGAGAACCCGTACCGGGCGGCGGAGCGCGGGTACGTCGACGGGGTGATCGAACCGGCGGCCACTCGGTACATGCTCGCGGACGCGCTCGACGTTCTGGTGCTCAAACGCGACACGCAACCGCCACGCCGGCATTCGAACACGCCACTTTGAGGGGGAACCGGGAACGATGCTGCTCGCCGACAAACGCGTCCTGATCACGGGCGTGCTCAACGATGCGTCGATGGCGTTCTCCATCGCGCGACGGGCCCAGGAGGAAGGTGCCGAGGTGATCCTGACGTCGTTCGGGCGCGCCATGAGCCTCACACGGCGAGCGGCCCGTCGCCTGCCTGCGGAGCCCACGATCGTGGAGCTCGACGTCACCGACTCGAACCACCTGGACGCGCTCGCGGATCGGGTCGGCGGACATCTCGACGGCGTCCTCCACGCGATCGGGTTCGCGCCCGAGTCGTGCCTGGGCGGCGGCTTCCTGAGCGCGCCGTGGGAAGACGTCGCCGTCGCGGTGCAGGTGAGCGCGTACTCCCTAAAGGCGCTCGCGGTCGCGTGCCGGCCCATGATGACGCGTGGGGGCAGCATCGTCGGCCTCGATTTCGACAACAGCCGGGTCGCCTGGCCGGTCTACGACTGGATGGGTGTAGCCAAGGCCGCGTTCGAGTCGACGGCGCGCTACCTCGCCCGCGACCTCGGGCCAGAGGGGATCCGGGTGAACCTCGTCGCCGCCGGACCGATCCGCACGATCGCGGCCCGCAGCATTCCCGGCTTCGAGCAGTTCGAGGACGCCTGGGACCTGCGCGCCCCGCTCGGTTGGAACGTCAAGGACCCCGCGCCCGTCGGAGCCGCATGCGTCGCGCTGTTCTCCGACCTGTTCCCCGCGACGACCGGCGAGGTGATCCACGTCGACGGCGGGTATCACGCCATCGGCGCTTGATCCGAGGCGAGGGTGAGGCCGAGCTCGTCGGCGATGGCGATGGCGACGAGGCGCTTCTCGAGCGACGCACGGGTCGCGTCGGCCGCATAGAGCACCAGGCGGCCGAGCTCGTGACCGCGCCCGCGTACGGCAACCTCGACACCACCGGTCGGCAACAGGAACTCACCCCACTCCACGAGCTTCGTCCCCTCGAGCGCGCCCCGGTTCCCGAGGCGAGGGAGGTCCGGTCCGGAGTGCCGGGCCTCGTACACGCACTCCTCCAGACCGAACAGGCCGACTATCTCGGCGCAAGCCGACGACACGACGTCGTCGACGTCGGCACCGCGGGCCGAGAGCTCGGCGACCCGCACCAGGCGGTCGAGCTCGGAGCGCGACTCTCGCGCCGCCGTGCTCCCGCGCCGCGACCGGATGCCGACCTCGGCCGCGATGAGGCCGACGATGAGGAAGGCCACGAACGTGGCCACGTCGTCCTTGCTCGAGATCCGCAGCGACAGATACGGCAACGTGAAGACGAAGTCGAACGTCAGCGCGGAGACGACCGCGGTGATTGTGCCCGACAGCCGTCCACCGACGATCGACGACAGCAGGACGGGTACGACGAGCGCGAGCGCCATATCAGCGTTCGGCAGATGGTCGCGGAACGGCACCAACGCGGCCGCGACCACGAACACCGTCAGAGCGCCGACCGCGGCGCCGAACGGGACGTGACCGTCGCCGGGATCGCTGGGCCGGCGGCGCAAGAGGTCGGTGGTGCTGTTCATAGCTCCTCCGTGACGAATCGGTAGCCCATGCCGGGCTCGGTGATGAAGTAGCGGGGGCGAGACGGATCGGGCTCGAGCTTGCGCCGGATCTGACTCATGTAGATGCGGAGGTAGTGGGTCTCGCGCTCGTACTGCGGACCCCAGACTTGTTGCAGGAGCATCTGTTGACCGACGAGCTTCCCGCGGTTGCGGGCGAGCACTTCGACGATCTGCCACTCCGTGGGTGTGAGGTGAATCGCGGACCCGTCGCGGTGGATCTGCTTGGCGCCGAGGTCGATGCAGAAGTCGGGCGTCTCGATGATCCGTTCCTGTTCGGTCGGCGCGGCGCGGCGCAACGCCGCGCGCAGCCGGGCGAGGAACTCGTTCATCGCGAACGGCTTGGTGACGTAGTCGTCGGCGCCCGCGTCGAGCGCGGCGACCTTTACCGGCTCCGCATCGCGTGCGGAGAGCACGACGATGGGCACGGTGCTCCACCCGCGCAGCGCGGCCGCGACCTGCACTCCGTCCATGTCGGGCAGGCCGAGGTCGAGGATGACGACATCGGGGTGCTCGTGGGCGGCGAGGTCGAGGCCTTCCTTGCCCGATGCCGCAAGTACGACGGCGTAGTCGTGCGCTTCCAGGAAGATGCGCAACGCCCGCCGCAGCGGAGCTTCGTCTTCGATGACGAGGACTTTGCTCACCGTCATGCCCCGTCTGCTCCGGACTCCGCGAACGCGAACGTCATCGTGGTGCCCCCACCCGGAGTGTCGTCGAGCTGCAACTCGCCCCCGGTTGCCTCAGTGAAGCCGCGGGCCACCGCGAGGCCGAGGCCGACTCCGGCGCCGCCGCGCCCCCGGGCGTCACCCAGACGCTGGAAGGGTTGGAACACGCGGTCGCGATCGGCAGGCGGGATGCCGGGGCCGCGGTCGATCACCCGCAACACGACGTCACCGCCGAGGACCGCGCCCTCGACCCGCACCGGCTGCTCCGGCGGCGACCACGCAAGCGCATTGTCGACCACGTTCGCGAGCGCCCGTTCGACGAGCGCGGGGTCGACATGCACACGCGGGAGCGAGTCGGGCACGTCGACGACGACTCCCCCGGCCCGGTCGCCGAGGCTCACGAGCGCCCGCCCGACGATCTCGTCGATTCCGACGTCGGTGTACGCGAGCTGCAACGCGCCGACCTGCAGCCGACTCATCGCGAGCAGGTTGCTCACGATCTCGTTCAAACGGTCGACCTCCTCGTCGATCGTCTCGTGGAGCTGGTGCACGGTGTTGTCGTCGAGATGGAGATCGTCCGCGAGGAGGGTCGACACCGACGCCTTGATCGACGCGAGGGGCGTCCGCAGGTCGTGCGACACTGCGCGCAGCAGGGCGGTACGCAACGAGTCGGCCTCCGCAACCGCAACCGCAGCCGACGCCTCGGCGCGCAACTCGCGGCTCGCGAGCACGAGCGCGATTTGGGAAACGAATGCGTTCAGCACGCGCCGATCGTCGCTGGTGAGATCGGGGCCGTCATAGACGAAGAGCGCGTCACCCGGGAGCTCCACGGTCGCGATCGCATCCTCCGGCCGTTCGAGCACCGACTCTCCGGCGTGGGCTTCGACGCGCCAGCCCGCCGGCGATGACGGCCGGAGCACCGCCACCGAGCGCAGCCCGAAGCGGCCGAGCAGCTGCTCCATGACGGCCGGCAACGGATCGTCTTCGGCCAGCAGCGCGCCCGCCAGCCGCACCAGCGACCCGGCCTCGCTGCGAGCACGCGCCGACTCGATCGCCCGGCGCGCCGCCGCCGTGACCAGCGCGCTGACGACTGCCGCGACGACCAGGAACACGATGAGCGCAAGGACGTTCTGCCCATCGGAGATCGTCCAGGTGTGAATCGGAGGGGTCAGGAACCAGTTGACGAGCAAGAACGCCGCGACCGCGGCGGCCACAGCGACCCACGCGCCCCCGATCGCGGCGATGACCACGACCAACAAGAGATAGAGCAACAGGTCGCTGCCCACGGAGATCCGGTCTCGTTGGTGCGACAGGATCAGCAAGAGGAGCGGCAGGGTGACGAGCGCGAACCCCGCCGCCGATACTTGGCGGCGGCTCGACACGCCGAGCGAAAACCTGCGTGTGGCCGGCTTGGGGCCCTCGACCTCGTCATCGTCTCGCGTCGAGATGATGTGGACGTCGATGTCGCCCGAGGCGCGCACGACCCGGTTGATGACCGAGCCCCGCAACAGATGGCTCCAGCGCGAGCGGCGGCTCGAACCCATCACGAGTTGGGTCGCCCGCTCGGCACGCGCGAAGTCGACCAGTGCCAGCGACGGGTCGGCGCCTACGACCTCGTGGTAGTTCCCGCCCAGATCCTCGAGCAGCGTGCGATGGCGTTCGAGGAGGCCGGGCGGCGGACCCGCGAGGCCTTCTCCCGCCCGCACGTGCACCCCGAGGAGATCACCCTTCGACCGCGTCGCGATGCAACAGGCGCGCCGTACGAGCCGCTCGCCTCCGGTCGCGCCGGTCAGGGCGACGACGACGCGCTCGCGCGTCTCCCACGACGCAGTGATGCCGTGGTCCTCCATATACCGCTGCAGGCTTTCGTCGACCTTGTCGGCGACCCACAACAGCGCGAGCTCGCGCAGCGCGGCCAAGTTCCCGGGCCGGAAGTAGTTCGCGAGCGCGGCGTCGACCTTCTCGGGCTTGTAGATGTTGCCGTGCGCCATGCGCCGGCGGAGCGCCTCGGGTGTGCTGTCGACGAGCTCGACCTGATCCGCCCGGCGCACGACGTCGTCGGGCAGCGTCTCGCGCTGCTGTACACCGGTGATGCGCTCGACCACGTCGTTCACCGATTCGAGGTGTTGGACGTTGACGGTCGACACGACGTCGATCCCCGCGGCGAGCAGCTCCTCGACATCCTGCCAGCGCTTCTCGTGAAGCGACCCGGGAATGTTCGTGTGCGCGAGCTCGTCGACCAGTGCGAGCTGCGGCCGCCGGGCGAGCACGGCGTCGAGGTCCAGCTCCTCGAACTCGGTGCCGCGGTACGCGATCTTGCGGCGCGGGACGACCTCGAGACCGCCGATCTGCTCGGCGGTGAGCACGCGTCCGTGCGTCTCCACGAAACCGATCACGACATCGGTCCCCCGATCGGACCGGCGCCGGCCCTCGTTCAGCATCGCGAACGTCTTGCCGACGCCGGGAGCTGCACCGAGATAGACACGAAGCGCGCCGCGGGCCATGGCTCTAGCTCATCTGGTCGAGGGCAAGGTTGAGCTCGAGCACGTTCACAGTCTGCTCGCCGAGCACGCCCAAGGGGCGACCCTGTGTGTGCGCGGCGATCGCGGAGTTCACCTGCGCGACAGTGAGGCTGCGGGCCTTGGCGACCCGGGCCGCCTGGAGCCGGGCGTTGGCGACGGAGATCTGCGGATCGAGACCCGATGCCGACGAAGTGACCGCGTCGGCCGGGACCTTCACGGTCGGCGCCAGGCCGTTGAACGCCCGGTAGGCGAGCACCCGCTCCGGCACCGTGTCCGGGTCGCAGACGTACGAGCCGTCCTTGTTCTTCTCGTACACGGCGTTCCCGGCACTGTCCGTGACGTCGTTGCCGTCCTTGTCGGTGGCCTGCACCGGCACGCAGTACGGGTCGGCCTTGGTCGCGTACACGTTGGTCGTGATCGGCTTGCCGTCGTCGCCGGTCACGACACCGGGGACGTTGCCGATCAGGTTCGGGTTCGACGGTCCGTAGTTCGTTCCGCCACTCGCCATCGCATCGTAACCGCCGGACGACGGCCGGGGCTGGAAGTACTTCGCCAGCGGGTTCCCGTCCTTGTCGGCGAAGCTCTGGCCGATCAGCGAGGACCCGACGACCTTCCCGTTCACCTTCACGAGCGAGCCGTTGGCGCGCTTCGACATCGTCAGTTGCGAGATGCCGGTGACCAGCAGCGGGTACGCGAACCCGACCAGCACCGTCAGCACGACGGTCATCAGCAACCCTGTGATCAGCTGTCGCCTGTACATCACATGGCTCCTTCGCTACGCCGACCGAGTCGACGCGCACATTGGACTGAACGGCTCCGCTGCATCCGCACGGTCACATAGCTCCTTCGCTACGCCGACCGAGTCGACGCGCACATTGGACTGAACGGCTCCGCTGCATCCGCACGGTCACATCGCTCCTTCGCTACGCCGACCGAGTCGACGCGCACATTGGACTGAACGGCTCCGCTGCATCCGCACGGTCACATCGCTCCTTCGCTACGCCGACCGAGTCGACGCGCACATTGGACTGAACGGCTCCGGTGCATCCGCACGGTCACTTGACTCCTAGCGCGGTGACGACGAGGTCGATGAGCTTGATCCCGACGAACGGGGTGATGATCCCGCCGAGGCCGTAGATGAGCAGGTTGCGACGCAGGATCGCGGCCGCTCCCATCGCCCGGAACTTCACGCCTCGGAGCGCGAGCGGGATCAGGAACACGATCACGAGCGCGTTGAAGATGACCGCCGACAGGATCGCCGAGTGCGGGTTGTCGAGCTTCATGACGTTCAACGTCTCGAGCTGCGGGAACACGCCGACGAACATCGCGGGGATGATCGCGAAGTACTTCGCGATGTCGTTCGCGATCGAGAACGTCGTGAGCGAACCCCGCGTGATCAACAGCTGCTTGCCGATTTCGACGATCTCGATGAGCTTCGTCGGATTGGAATCGAGGTCGACCATGTTGCCGGCCTCTTTGGCTGCCTGCGTGCCCGTGTTCATGGCCACGCCGACGTCGGCGACGGCGAGCGCGGGAGCATCGTTGGTCCCGTCGCCCGTCATCGCCACCATCGAGCCGCCGAGCTGCTCGCGCTTGATGAGGGCCATCTTGTCTTCGGGCGTGGCTTCGGCGAGGAAATCGTCGACGCCCGCTTCGGCTGCGATCGCGGCGGCGGTGCGCGGGTTGTCGCCCGTGATCATCACCGTACGGATCCCCATCGCGCGCATCTGGTCGAAGCGCTCGCGCATGCCTTGCTTCACGACGTCTTTGAGGTAGATCACGCCGAGGATCCGGGTGCCGTTCGCAACCACGAGCGGCGTGCCGCCCTGCGACGCGATGCCGTCGACGATCGTCTCGAGCTCGTCGGGAACGACACCGCCCTGGTCCTGCACCCACCGCCGCACGGAATCGGCCGCGCCCTTGCGGATGGAGTTGCCTTCGAAGTCGACGCCGCTCATGCGGGTCTGCGCGGTGAACGCGACCAGCTCCGCGTTCGGGATCTCGCGCGGCTCGAGCCCGTAGCGTTCCTCGGCGAACGTCACGATCGAGCGGCCCTCGGGCGTCTCGTCGGCCAGGCTCGACAACATCGCCGCATCGGCCATCGTGTGCTCGTCGACACCGGGAACCTCGAGGAACTGTGCGGCCTGACGGTTGCCGTACGTGATGGTGCCGGTCTTGTCGAGCAGCAGCGTCGAGCAGTCGCCGGCCGCCTCGACGGCCCGGCCGCTCATAGCGAGCACGTTGCGCTGCACGAGCCGGTCCATCCCTGCGATGCCGATGGCCGACAGCAGCGCACCGATCGTCGTCGGGATCAGGCAGACCAGCAGCGCCACGAGCACCGTGAGCGATTGGCTCGCCTTCGAGAATATGGCGAACGGCTGCAGGGTCACCACCGCGAGCAGGAAGATGATCGTCAAACCCGAGAGCAGGATGTTGAGCGCGATCTCGTTCGGGGTCTTCTGGCGTGACGCGCCCTCGACCAGTGCGATCATGCGGTCGAGGAAGGTCTCCCCCGGCTTCGACGTGATCCGCACGATGATCTCGTCGGAGAGCACACGCGTCCCGCCGGTGACGGCCGACCGGTCGCCGCCGGACTCCCGGATGACCGGCGCCGACTCACCGGTGATCGCGGACTCGTCGACCGAGGCGATGCCCTCGATGATCTCGCCGTCACCGGGGATCAGCTCGCCCGCGGTCACGACGCACTCGTCGCCGACTGCGAGGTCGTTCGACGATTTCTCGGCGATCGTCCCGTCGGGTTGACGGATGCGCGCCACGGTTTCGGAGCGGGTCTTGCGCAGCGTGTCGGCCTGCGCCTTGCCCCGCCCCTCGGCCACCGCCTCGGCGAAGTTCGCGAACAACACCGTGAACCACAGCCACACGGAGACGAGGCCGGTGAACACACTGTCCGACGACGAGGCCGACGACAGCTTCTGGAAGAAGAGGATCGTCGTGAGGACACTGCCCACCTCGACGATGAACATCACGGGGTTGCGCATCATCTGGCGGGGGTCCAGCTTGATGAACGAGTCGACGGTCGCCCGCTTCATGATCGCGGGATCGAACAGCGACTTCGATCCCGACTCGCGCGTGCGCACCTTCGGCGGCCGCGGACCGCCCGGCTCGCCGGGTTCGATCGGTTCGGTGGAGGTCATAGTCATTTCTGCGCGCTCCCTAGAACTTGCCCACGAGGTGCTCGACCACAGGGCCGAGCGCGACGACCGGGAAGTACGTCAAACCCACCACGATCACGACCACACCCGTCAAGAGCGTGGCGAAGAGCCCGGTGTCCGTCGGGAACGTTCCCGCGGATGCCGGCGTCGGCTGCTTGCGCCCGAGCGAGCCGGCGATCGCGAGCACCGGCACCATCAACATGAAGCGCCCGACGAGCATCGCCAGACCGCCGGTGACGTTGAACCAATCGGTGTTGCCGGTGAGCCCGGCGAACGCCGAACCGTTGTTGTTGGCCTGCGAGGTGAACGCGTACGTCATCTCGGTCAGCCCGTGCGGGCCCTGGTTCGCGAGCGACCCCAACGGATGCTTCATCACGAGCGACGCCGCGGTGAACGCGAGGATCACGAGTGGCACGAACAGGATGTAGAGCACCACGAGCTTCATCTCCGCGCCCTGGATCTTCTTGCCCAGATACTCAGGGGTGCGCCCGACCATGAGCCCGGCGATGAACACCGAGAGCAGCGCGAAGAGCAGCATTCCGTAGAGACCCGAGCCCGTACCGCCGGGGTCGACCTCGCCGAGCATGATGTTGACGAGCGGCGCCGCGCCGCCGATGGGCGTGAAGCTGTCGTGCATCGAATCGACGGATCCGGTCGACGTACCCGTCGTCGACGACGCGAACAAGCCGGACGTTGCGGGCCCGAAGCGCGTCTCCTTGCCTTCCATGTTGCCGCCGGCCTGGGTCGAGGTCGCGACCTGCGTCACGCCCTCGTTGTTCAGCTTCGTGTTGCCCTTGGCCTCGAAGACCATCGCAACGACGGACACCACGAGCCAGAGCGCGAGCATCGCGCTCAGGACGGCGAGGCCCTGCTTGAGCGAGCCCGCCATCTTCCCGAACATCCACGGGAACGCGAACGGGATCGCGAGCAGCATCCAGATCTCGAGGATGTTCGTGATGGGGTTCGGGTTCTCGAACGGGTGCGACGAGTTGGCGTTGTACGGACCGCCGCCGTTCTCGCCGATCTCCTTGATCGCCTCCTGGCTGGCGATCGGACCGCCGGGGAGGTTCTGCGTCTGACCGGCAACGGTCGTGACGGGCTTGGCGGCGTGGAAGTTCTGCACGACGCCCTGGCTCACGAGCACGAGCGCGAAGACGAACGACAATGGCAGGAGGATGCGCGTGGTGGT
This sequence comes from uncultured Actinomycetes bacterium, assembly GCA_963761055.1. Taxonomy (GTDB): domain Bacteria; phylum Actinomycetota; class Acidimicrobiia; order IMCC26256; family PALSA-610; genus PALSA-610. Next base: position 55,660 of record CAVXFO010000007.1, read on the forward strand.
GCGGACGAGGTCGACCCAGAAGTTGCCGAGGGTGTGGGTGCGGCGGCGCGTCAGCCCCCGGATCAGCGCGACTGCGACCGCGGCGCCGGCCGCGGCCGACACGAAGTTGTGCACCGCGAGGCCGGCCATCTGGGTGAGGTGCGACATCGTCGTCTCGCCCGAGTAGTTCTGCCAGTTCGTATTGGTGACGAAGCTGACCGCGGTGTTGAACGACAGCGTCGGCTTCACGCCCACCTGGTTGTCGGCGTTGAACGGCAGATGGCCCTGGAGCCGGATCAGCGCGTAGAGGACGATCAACGAGACGAAGCTGAAGGCCAGCAGCGAAATTGCGTACGTCTGCCAGCGCTGCTCGCTTTCGGGGTCGACGCCCGTAACGCGGTAGATGCCGCGCTCGACGGGGAGGAACACCCGGTCGCCGGGGGCTTTCTTCCCGCCGTAGACCTTCGCCATGTAGTTGCCGAGCAGGGGCGTGCTGACCGCCAACAGCGCGATCAACACCAAGAGCTCGGCCCAAGCTGCCGTGGACATCAGAGTTTCTCCGGGAAGACGAGCGCGTAGACGAGGTACGCGGCGGCGAGCACGCTCAGCGCGAGACCGACGACACTCTCGATGCCGGTCATGCCGCCACCGTCCCGTCGTCGGAGGTCGCCTCGGTCGGCGACTCGCTGCGGGCGGCCTCGACATCGGGCCCGATGATGCGCTCGCACGCCTTCACGAACACGACGGTCAGCGCGAAGAACGCCATGAGGACGACGAGGAAGATCACGTCTTGCATCTGAAAGCCCCTTTGTCGAGACGGGCGCCGGCCACGACCCACAGTCGACGGGATCTCGCGGGCACGGGGTAGCGCCGAACGGTCCGGGCGAAGGACCTTTGGTCCTCTTGCGCCCTCGCCGATTGCCGGTCGTTTGCCGTCACGCCAGCATCATGCGCCCGTACGAGGCGCCGGAACGGAGGCTTGACGCCTTCTTTGCGGCGGACTGCGAGTTCTTTGCGCGTCCTTAGCGGGCCGTCCCCGGACGCGATCGACCCCGCGGGCACACCGAAGCGGCCGCTCCGCGCCGCGGGCTCGACGGTCAGCCCGGTTGGACCTGCGACTCGATGCGGCGGTCGGGGATGAACCACATGACCGACACCACGATGTACAACGCCAGCGCGACCCATTGGTTGACGAACGCCAACGGGATCGCGACCAGGTAGACGACGGGTGAGATCTTGCCCTTGAGATCGCTACCAAACGCGTCCTGCAGCTTCGACCCGGGACCCTGCGCGGCGACGATCCTGGTCTGCAGGATGTAGTACGAGATCGCGGCCATGAGCAACACGCCTCCGTACGCGGCGGTCGGCAGCTTGTCGAAATGGTTCTCCCCCATCCACCCTGTGAAGAAGGGGAACAGCGAGAGCCAGAACAACAGGTGCAGGTTGGCCCACAAGACCGCGCCGTTGATGCGCCGGGTGGCCGCGAGCAGGTGATGGTGGTTGTTCCAGTAGATGCCGACGTTCACGAAGCTCAGTACGTAGGTGAGGAAGACCGGGAAGACGTGCGCGTCCCGGAGCGCGTGCACGCTCGACCCGGGAACTGCTTTCGTCCCCACCGGCACCTTCAGCTCGAGCACCATGATCGTGATCAGGATCGCGATCACACCGTCACTGAATGCCTGGAGGCGGTCCTTCTCCATCGGAGTTGCGACGCGGCAGGCGCGCTACGCCAATGCTTCGAGCGTCGCCTGCACCTTCGGCACCGTGTCCTTCGGGCTCACCTTGTAGAAGACCCCGGCGAGCTTTCCCTTCTCGTCGATCACGAAAGCGGAGCGCACGATGCCCATGAACTTGCGGCCGTACAACGACTTCTCACCCCACACCCCGAAGGCCTCGGCGACCTTGTGCTCGGTGTCGGCCAGGAGCGGGAACCCGAGGCCGTACTTGTCGTCGAACGTCTTCTGCTTGGCGGGCGGGTCGGGGCTGACGCCGTAGACCACCGCCTTCAGCTTCTTCAGCTGCGGGAAGGCGTCGCGCAGGTTGCACGACTGGGTCGTGCAACCGGGCGTGTCGGCTTTCGGGTAGAAGTACACGACGACACGCTTCCCCTTCGCGTCGGAGAGCTTCACCTTCTTTCCGTTCTGGTCCTCGAGCGTGAACGCCGGGGCCTTGTCGCCGACGGCCAATTTCGTCATGTGACCCTCCGAAGCTGTGCGGGGCTGCGCCCGTAGCATGCCGCGCGTGGCCCGGTCCTCGCTCGTTCGGTTCGCGGCTCGGGCCGATCTCGTCGGAATCGCCGCGGTCGAGCGTCTCCACTTCGATGCGAGCCAGGCATGGCCGGTCTGCGACTGGATGGGCCTCGCGAAGACCGCGTTCGAGTCGCCCGCCCGGTGCCTCGCACGCGACCGCTGCGGTGAGGGCACTCGAGTCAACCGCGTCGCAGCAGGACCCGTGCGCACAATCGCGGCCAAGAGCATCCCCGGATTCGACCAGTTCGAGGAGGTCTGGGCACAGCGCGCCCCCTTCGGCTGTAACGTGAAGAAACCCGAACCCGTGGCGGCGGCCTGCGTCGCGCTGCTCTCGGATCTCTTCCCGATGACGACCGGCGAGGTCATCCACGTCGGCGGTGGCGTCCAGGCCGTCGGCGCCTGACTGGGTCGAGTCGGCCGACTGGGTGCGCGCGGCGAGATCGTGATCCGTCACTCGTGACGCGTCTCGAACACCGATCCTCAGGGGGGTATGAGACCGTCGCGCGCGAGAATCGCTTGCACCGAACCGGACAGCGTCTCCGCGAACCTGGGTGTGATGTGAGCGGGGTCCCACCGAACGATCTGCCCGCCAAGGATCGGGTCACAGACCGGCAGGAACGGGCATACGAGCGCGTCGAGGTTCGCGTCGAACACCCGAGTGCCATCTGCGACGCTGCGGAACATGCGCTCGAGCTGGGTGGGCTGTGCGTCGGCCACGAACCGGCACGCCTCGATCACCTTGCTCTTCTGGAGACAGGCGAGCGGATCGTCGGAAGGAGTGTCTGCCGGGACCGGCTCGACGATCAGCACCCTCTTCGTCCAACGTCCGAGCTCCTTCAATGACCGCACCGTGTCGGCCGTCTCCAACCTGAGCAACTGGGCCGTGTTCGTCGTCGGAATCGGTCGGCCGGCCGCGTCGAACACCTTCCCGGGGTACGGCTTGTTGAGGTTGTCGCGCGAGATAACGACGATCAGATCGGGCTTCAGCTGCGGAATCACGCGATTGTAGAGGTCCTTCTTCATGCTCATGCAGTGCTCGAGCAGGTGTGGATCGGTGGGGATGGCCCGCGGGTCATAGAGATCGCGCTCCCATGGACACCCACCGGCCGCGGCCGTCGAAAGGGTGAGGTTCTGTTGCAGCGCGAGCCTGGCAAACGTCGGGAAGAACATGTGCGCCTGGCTGTCACCGATCACGAGTATGTGCGGGCCGCCGCCCTTGACGATGGTGCACACGCTGCTCGGCTTCCCCTCGCAGTTCCAGAAGAAGTGCATCTCTGCAAGGTCAGGCGCGAGCGCGGTCTGGGCGTGCAGGAAGTCGAGAGGCGGAATTGGCGTGCCGACGGCTCCGAGGTTCGCGACGGCTCGTATCTGCGATTGTTTGGGCGCGAGGACGTGTGGCACGACGAGCAGAGCCGACACGAGCCCGATACAGAGCCCGGTCGCGATAACGGCGGGGCTCAGCGAGTCGAGGAAGCGGCCTTGACGGATGGGCTGCTCGAGCAGCCGGTAGCTGAGCGATGCGAAACTCGTAGCGACGAACGCCGCGATTGCGAACGTCGAGACGGGACTGATTCCGGTGAGCTCATGCCGAGCCACCAGGATGACGGGCCAGTGCCACAAGTACGTTCCGTACGAGATCTGCCCGAGATACACCGCAGGGCCCCACGATAGAACTCGGCTCACAGGCCCGCTTCGCACACTTTCTATGGCGGCGATGAGGACCACTGTGATGATCGCCGTCGCGATGCCGCGACGAATCGGGCTCGTAACGATGAGCGACGTCGAGAACACCAGCAGTGAGACGAACGCCGCCAGCGCGACGAGTTGCATTCCTCGGTAGCGACTTGCGCGGCGCAGTATTCCGGGGCTGAGCGCGAGGAGAGCTCCAGCCAGCAACTGGTACGCGCGCGCGTCGGTGCCGTAATACGCGCGATTGACACTAAGGTTCGCGAGTCTGAGCGCCCATAGCACCGAGAGAAGCGCGCCGCTCGCTACCGCGAGCTGCATCGCCCGCTGCGCTCGCCCGTGGAGGCCGCGCGTGTCAGCGCGTACAACCCACCGAGAATAATCGGCCAGGCGAGATAGAACTGCTCCTCGACGGCGAGCGACCAGAAGTGGACCACCGGATTCGCGTTGACGTCGGTCGCGAAGTAGTTGTTCGACCGGTGAATGAAGAACCAGTTGGCCACGTAGAGGAACGCCGCCTTGAACGCGTTGACGGCCGAACTCATCTCGGTCGGCGTCGCGATCGCGGAGTATACGATCGCGACCACGACGAGCGCGACCGCCGAGGCCGGCAGTAGACGGCGCATCCGTCGTGCGTAGAAACGGCTGAAGCGAATCGATCCGGAGGCCGCGAGATCACGCATCAACAGCTGAGTGACGAGATACCCGGACAAGACGAAGAACACGTCGACACCGATGAACCCTCCGGTGAACCGATCGGCGCCGGCGTGAAACAGGAGGACGAGATAGACGGCGACCGCGCGCAGCCCGTCGAGGTGCGGCCGGTAGCCAAGACCGACGCCAACAGGAGTTTGTGCGACGGCGTCCGTCGACCTTTCCTTGGCTCCCACGCCGTCCACGAAAGAAACGCTATGTCCGCGGTCAGAACGGCGCCAGTACAAGCGCAAGAAGCGGGTCAGTCGTGACCAACGCGCATCAGAGTGCGCTCTGCACCTTCGGCACCGTGTCCTTCGGGCTCACCTTGTAGAAGACCCCGGCGAGCTTTCCCTTCTCGTCGATCACGAAAGCGGAGCGCACGATGCCCATGAACTTGCGGCCGTACAACGACTTCTCACCCCACACCCCGAAGGCCTCGGCGACCTTGTGCTCGGTGTCGGCCAGGAGCGGGAACCCGAGGCCGTACTTGTCGTCGAACTTCTTCTGCTTGGCGGGCGGGTCGGGGCTGACGCCGTAGACCACCGCCTTCAGCTTCTTCAGCTGCGGGAAGGCGTCGCGCAGGTTGCACGACTGGGTCGTGCAACCGGGCGTGTCGGCTTTCGGGTAGAAGTACACGACGACACGCTTCCCCTTCGCGTCGGAGAGCTTCACCTTCTTTCCGTTCTGGTCCTCGAGCGTGAACGCCGGGGCCTTGTCGCCGACGGCCAATTTCGTCATGTGACCCTCCGAAGCTGTGCGGGGCTGCGCCCGTAGCATGCCGCGCGTGGCCCGGTCCTCGCTCGTTCGGTTCGCGGCTCGGGCCGATCTCGTCGGAATCGCCGCGGTCGAGCGTCTCCACGCCCGACCTTCGGGAACACCTGGCACCTTCGAGATCGCCGGACCCGCGGACCGCCAGCCATCCGTGGCGCTCCGCATCGTGGTGGAGCCGCGTGCGGGCGGCAGCGAGGTCAGGGTCGAGTCGACGGGCGAGATCGAGATCCCGTTCTTCGGGTGGTTCTTCCGTCCGCTGGTCGCCATCGCACACCGCCGGAGCCGTTCGCATGCGGTCGCCGCGCTGCGCGCCGGGCTCGAGGACCGGCCGTCCCCACCGCCGCCCAACTCGGTGGTCGGCCTACCCCCGGTCGCGTTCACCGAGGAGCAGGCAACTTTCATCGCGACCGCGTCCGCGGCCGCCGCGATCGTCGCGTTCACCTCCGCGCTGTTCGGCCAGCTCACGTCCCCGATCAGTCATTCCTTCGGCGCCTCGGACGCCACCATCGGCGTCGCGTTCGCACTCACGCCGCCTCGGAGCACTCTTCGCGCTGTTCGCGATCGCCATCGCCGATCGCCGCGGCCGGCGCCGATCGATCCTCGTCGGGGTCGTCGGCTCTGCGGTCGTGAGCGCACTCTCGGCGCTGGCACCCAACCTCGCGCTGTTCACGACCGCCCAGGTGCTCCAGCGCGGGCTCGTGGGCACGACGGCGACGGTGGCGTTCATCGCGGTCGTGGAGGAGGCGCCCGAAGGGGCGCGCGCGTACGCGGCATCGATGCTGGCGCTCGCGGGTGGGTTCGGGTTCGCGTTCTCGGTGATCACGCTGCCTCTCGGCGACCTCGCGGTCGTGGGGTTGGCGCATCCCTTTCGCTCTCGGCGGCGCGACGCTCCTGCTCGCGCCGATGGTCGCCCGGAACCTCGCGGAAACCGCGCGGTACACCGCCATCTCGGCCCGGACCGAGATCGTGCGCGGCCGGGCCCGCGACGTGTTCGACCGTCACCGCAGCCGGCTCCTGCTACTCGCAACGATCGCGTTCCTGACGAGCCTCTTCAACGGCCCGTCGTCGTCGTTCACGAATAAGTACCTCACCGACGTGCGGGGCTTCACGAACACCCACATCGCCTTGTTCCGGGCCGTCACCACCGCTGTTCCCGGTCTTTTCGGCATCCTCATCGGCGGTCGCCTCGCCGAACTGCGGGGCCGGCGTCCGGTTGCAGGAATCGCGCTCGCGGTCGCAACCGGCACGCAGATGATCTTCTTCTTGACCGGCGGCGTGTCGCTGTGGGTGACCTCGGCCGTGTCGATCTTCATGGCGGGCGCGGGCGGTATCGCGTTGGGAACGCTCGACGCCGAGCTCTTCCCGACCGAGGTACGGTCGACGTCGAACGCGATTCTGTACGTCATCGGCGTGCTCGGATCGGCGACCGGGTTGCTCGTCGCGGGCGGCCTCGCCGACAGGGTCGGTGGGCTCGGCCGTTCCGTCGCCCTCACGGGTATCGGATCGTTCCTCGTCGCGCTGATCGTGATCCCCCTCTTGCCCGAGTCGGCCGCCCGCGTTCTCGACGAGGTGAGCCCGACGCAGAGCACTCCCGACCCGGCCGCGGATCCGGATGCCGGCATCGACGACGCCGGGTACGGTCCCGCCCCATGACACCCCGCACGCCTCCCCGCACAACGGAAGTCGTTCTCGACGACCTCGCCTTCCCGGAGGGCCCGCGGTGGCACGACGGCCGGCTCTGGTTCTCCGACCAGCACGACCAGCGCGTCGTCGCGATGACCACCGACGGAGTCGCGCAGACGATCGTCGTGGTACCGCAACAGCCGTCGGGCCTGGGCTGGCTCCCCGACGGGCGCATGCTCGTCGTGTCGATGCTCGACCGGAAGCTGATGCGCCACGAGGCCGACGGTACGCTCGTCGTGCACGCCGATCTCGCCGCCGTCGCCCCCGGTTCGTGCAACGACATGGTGGTCGACGCGCGCGGCCGGGCCTACGTCGGGAACTTCGGCTTCGACATGTACGCCGGCGAGAAGCCCCGCGAGACGAACATCGTGTTCGTCGACACCGACCGCACCGTGCGCTCGGCCGCCGACGGCATGGCGTTCCCGAACGGCTCCGTCATCACCCCCGACGGCATGACCCTGCTCGTCGGCGAGAGCATGGCCGGCCGGATCACCGCGTTGGATATCGACGCCGACGGTGGCCTCTCGAACCGGAGGGTGTGGGCCCAGTTGCAGCACGCGACCGTCGACGGGATGTGCCTCGACGCCGAGGGAGCGATCTGGTCCGGCGTGTCCGTACACCGGGCGGGTGTTGCGCGTCCGTGAGGGTGGCGAAGTCGTCGACGAGGTGACGGGAACGCATCCCGGCGCGTTCGCGTGCATGCTCGGCGGCGACGACCAGCGCACCTTGTACGTGTGCACTGCGCCTACGCATGTGCCCGACGATGCACGTGTTGCGCATGGCGGTCGGATCGAAGCGGTCCACGTCGACGTTCCCGGAGCCGGGCTTCCCTGACCCGGCCGCGGCCGCGAGGCCATTTCTCCTACAGGATCTCCGATCTACTCAAGCTCCGACCGGCTTCGCGTCGATGAGGGAGCGGCGGGTTGGGGAGTCGACGGATCAGGGGGAACGACATGCCGCTTCCCGCGGATGTCGCGCATTTGCTTCGACGCGCCGGCTTCGGCGCATCCAACGCCGAGGTCGCCACGCTCGCGGCCCAACCGTGGGCCACGACCGTCGACCAGCTCCTCGACTTCTCGAGCGCGCCCGCCGACGTGCAGCCCGCGTACCTCACCGACCCGAGCGCCGGCGACTGGGAGAAGGAGTACCAGCTCCAGCAATGGTGGCTCGACCGCATGGCGACGTCGACCGCACCCTTGCAGGAGAAGCTCACCCTCTTCTGGCACGGGCACTTCGCGACGGCGAACTACAAGGTCGCCGACATGCTGCTCATGTACCGGCAGAACGCGCTGTTCCGCGCGAACGCGACCGGCGAACTTCCGCGACCTCGTGCAGTCGATGTCGTTGCAGCCGGCGATGCTCATCTGGCTCGACAACGACCCCAACGAGAAGGGCAGGCCGAACGAGAACTTCGCTCGTGAGCTGATGGAGCTGTTCACGCTCGGCGTGAACCAGTACACCCAGGACGACGTCGTCGCCTCGGCCCGGGCGTGGACGGGACACAACACGCTCGACTCCGACCGCGAGCAGTACCAGTTCTACCCGAGTCGCCACGACACCGACATGAAGACGTTCATGGGCGTCACCAAGAACTGGGACGGCCCCGACATCATCGACTTCATCCTCGGGACCGACACGACGCGCCAAGCAGATCGCGGCCCGGTTCATCGCCGCCAAGATGTGGACGTTCTTCGCCTATCCCGGATCCCGAGCCACGGTGGTGACCGACCTCGCGACCGCGTTCCTCGCCAACGACCTCGTCGATCGCAGACCTCGTGCGGGCGATCTTCCTGCATCCGAACTTCCTGTCGACCAAGGCGAAGCAGGGCCTCGTGCGCACCCCGGCCGAGTGGGTGGCGGCGACGATGCGCGTGCTCGAGACACCGCGCGAGCCAGGTCAACCCGCAGTGGTACATGGACGACATGGGTCAGCAGCTGTTCGAGCCGCCGAACGTGTCGGGCTGGCGACCCGAACGACTACTGGCTCACGACCTCGCGATTCTGGGCGCGAGCGACGTGGGCGAGCAATCTGATGTGGCGCAAGAACGTCCACGACGCCGACGTGCAGAACACGTTGAGCGCCATCACCTCGAAGAGCGTGCACGATGCGATCCAGTACGGCTTCGACTACTTCGGCATCGACAACCCGTCGGCGCATACTCGCTCGAAGCTCGAGGCGTGGCTCACCGCGCAGCGGGCCGACAACCACGCGTGGGTCAACTGGACGTTCATCAACCTGCTGACGCTGCTCATGCTCAGCCCGGAATTCAACCTCGCCTAGGAGCGCGGTCGTGACGACATCCGGACCCAACATGTTCGAACGCAACCGCTTCTCCCGCCGCCGCTTCATGCAGTACGGCGCGGTCGGGACCGGAATCGTGGCCGTCAGCCCCTACCTCTCGAAGCTGCAGGCGTTCGCGGCGCCGCCCGTCGCCGACCACGAGGGCATCCTCGTGACGATCAACCTCGCGGGCGGCAACGACGGCCTCAACATGGTCATCCCCTACGCCGACCCGCAGTACCCGCACTTGCGCTCGTCGCTGCGGGTCACGAACTCGCTGCACGCTCGGCAGCGGGCTCGGGCTGCACCCGGCGATGCCGAAGCTGAAGGCGCGCTACGACCAGGGCAAGGTCGCGGTCGTGCGCGGCGTCGGCTACAAGCCGCCGGACCTCAGCCACTTCACGTCGGGCGACATCTGGATGCACGGGTGGGGCGGCAGCAGTGCGGTGACGCTCCGGATGGGTCGGGCGCTTCCTCGACCGCCTGCCGAACGCCGCGCACGAGTCGCTCTACGGCGTTTCGCTGCACGGCAACGTGAGCGAACACCTCCAAGGCGACGTCGCGCACCCGTCGTCGCTGCCGCTCAACATCGGCGGCGCATTCGGCATCGACCGTACCGACACCTCGAACGCGCGCATGTTCGACGCGCTCGCGAGCTTCGGCTACGGGGCGTCGGGGCTCGGCGGGCTCGGCGACCTCTACGACCAGACCGAGTCCGACCTCATGATGCTGACGCCAGCGAATCCGGCCCGCGTACGGGTTCGCGGACCAGCCGAACAACCTGCAGCAGCAACTCGTGCTCGCCGCGCACCTGATCAACGCGAACCTCGGGATCCGGGTCATCGACACCGAGATCGACGGCTTCGACACGCACTCCGACCAACGCGACTGGCACGCCACGCTGCTCGGCGCAGCTCGACAACGCGATCGCGGCGTTCTTCTCGACGCTTTCGGCGCGCTGGGCTCCGCACGTCGCGATGATGACGTTCTCGGAGTTCGGCCGACGGCCCGAGGAGAACGGCGACGGCGGCACCGACCACGGCACCGCGTCTCCGCATTTCGTCATCGGCGACCACGTGAAGGGCGGCCTGCACGGCACCCAGCCGAGCCTGACGCACCTCGACAACGACGGGAACTTCATCCCGAGCGTCGACTTCCACCAGGTGTACGCACCGATCCTCAAGACGTGGCTGCGGCGTCGACGACCGCGCGATCCTCGGCCAGGACGTACTCGCCGCTCGGGCTGTTCACGTCGGGGCCCGGGGTTCCCGCGTCGGCCAAGCCGCCGGCGCCGTCGACCGCCGGGCTACTGGCTGGCCGGACCGACCGGACACGTGCACGGGTTCGGGGCGGCGACGAAGTTCGGCTCGATCGCGCACGTCGCCAAGCCGCTCGTCGGGGGCGCGCACACCCCGAGCCGCAAGGGCCTGTGGCTCGCGGGCTCCGACGGCGGCGATCTTCAGCTTCGGCGACGCCCGGTTCTTCGGCTCGACCGGCAACATCCGCCTGAACAAACCCATCGTCGCCATGGCCGCGACACCGGCCGGTAAGGGCTACTGGCTCTGCGCCAGCGACGGCGGGATCTTCGCCTACGGCGACGCCCGGTTCTTCGGCTCGACCGGCAACATCCGCCTGAACAAACCCATCGTCGCCATGGCCGCGACACCGACGGGCAGGGGCTACTGGCTCTGCGCCAGCGACGGCGGGATCTTCGCCTACGGCGACGCCCGGTTCTTCGGCTCGACCGGCAACATCCGCCTGAACAAACCCATCGTCGCCATGGCCGCGACGAGGTCGGGCAAGGGCTACTGGCTCTGCGCCAGCGACGGCGGGATCTTCGCCTACGGCGACGCGAAGTTCCACGGCGCCAAGGTGCACACGACCGCGCCCGTGTGCGGTTTCGCCCGCACCGCCGCCGGCAACGGCTACTGGATGGCAGCGGCCGACGGCACCGTCGGCGCGTTCGGTGATGCCGCGGTGTTCGGCAAGGTCGCCGACTTCACGTCGGTGCTGGTGGCGTGAAGGTCGGGGAGGCGGGTGCCGGATTCAGGTTGGTCGGTGGCCACGCTTCTTCGTCCTTCGACTGGTCTGTTTGTGGAGCACCCGGAACTCGGCGTACCGCTCGTCGTAGGTCGCCGCGTTCTCGCGATCGGGCGTGAAGGTCGCCGCGATACCGTACATTGCGCGCGAGGTCGTCGACGCCGATGCGCCCGAGCGCGATGCCGGCGACCAACGCCGCGCCCGCGCGTTCGCCCGGATCGGATGCTCGACCTGGCGGATCTCGCGGTCTGCAACACGTCGGCCATGATCTGGCACCACAGCTCCGACTGCGCTCCGCCGCCGATGAAGTGCAGCCACGGAAACGGTCGGCCGACGAACTTCTCGACGGTCGCGAGCAGCCAGCGGCTGTTGTACGCGACGCCTTCGAGCACCGAGCGGACCAGCTCCGCGCGGGTCGTGGCGAGCGAGAGGTTGTGCCATCCCGCCGCGCAGCGTGTGGTCGTCGACCGGGGTTCGCTCGCCGTTGAGCCACGGCGTGAAGATCACCCCGTTGCTCCCGGGCGCGCACCCGCGCCGCGCGAGCCGGCATCGAGCTGTCGGAGATCGTCGCCGGTCTCGAGGCGTGTGGTCGCGCAGCCATTCCAGACAGCCGCCCGCGACCTCCTGCTCGTCGGCGACGTAGTACTTGCCGGGCAGCGGCGACGGCAGCGACGCGATGCCGTGGAAGAGGTCGGTCTTCTTGAACGGGACGTGACACGTCAGCCACGACGACGTACCGACGTAGAGGTGGCCTTCGAAGTCGCGCACGGCGCCCGAGCCGATCGCCGCCGACTGCAGGTCGGGGGTGCCGCCGACCACGGCGATGCCCGGCGGGAACTCCGAGCTCGGCAGCCGCCGCGTTCGGCGAGCGGACCCGACGCACCGAGGTCGCGGCGCACGAGATCGGGCAGCTGGGCGCGGTCGAGCTGCGCGAAGATCCGCAGCAGCTCGGGGTCGTAGTCGATCGCGGTCCGAGATCACGGTTGTCGGTGACCCAGTGCAGCACGATCGAGTCGTACGTGGCCGCGCACCGCCGGTCAGCGCGGAAGTTCAGCCAGTCCTTGGGCTCGAGGTACTTCCACGTCGCGCGTGCGATCATCGGGTGCGTTCGCGCTGCAACCAGAGGATGTGCGAGATCGAGTCCTTGCCCGAAAGCGCGGGCGCGCCGCCGGTGCGGCTGATCCACTTCCGCAGCTTGCGCGGGTCGTATCCCTGCAGTCGCACGGCGCCGCCGACGACCCGCGCGACGTCTCCTCGGCACCGCGCGAGTCCATCCAGATGATCGCGTCGTGCAACGGAGTGCCGTCACGATCGACCGCGACCGTCCCCGACCACTGCGACGTGACCGCGACCGCGACGACGGTGTCGGCCGTCACCGAGCCGCGGGCCATGAGCCGCCGGCTCGCAGCCGTGATGCCGTCCCACCAGGCCGCCGGCGACTGCTCGACCCCGCCGTCGGGCAAGATGTTCAGGGCGACCGGCGTGAAATCACCGTCGACGAACGACCCGTCGAGCGTGAAGAGTGCGACCTTGGGGCCCGACGTTCCGAGGTCGACGGTCAGGACGTGGTCGGTCACGACCCCGGTCACTGCTCTCCGCGCCGCTTCAGGCCGTGGCCGAAGAATCCGCCCTCAGGGCGTGCGTGGGCGTGGTAGTGGTCGGGGATGTTGCGCATGTTGTCGTCGACATAATGGTCGAAAGTGAAATGTTCGGTGACCACGACCGGCAAGTTCGTGGTGCATATGGGTGAGTTGCTCGGCCGGCGGACTCGACTCCATGGCTGCGCCACACGACCATCGGCACCGCGCAGATCTCACACTCGGCGATCCAGCAGATGTCGTCCTCGTGGAACCACGGCGTGATGCGCGCCGCCTCGCACAGGTCACAACCGGCGACGTTGACGTGATCGGGGAACGCGACATCCGTTGCGGGCTCGTCGGGCATGGCGGCACGATAGAGCAGCGGTCCCATTCTCGGCGACGACGGTCCGGACGGCGGGCGGCCCGTCTGGAGGGAGCCGGGGCCCACCGAATATGCTGCCCCCTCCAACGGATTGGCGAACGGATCGGCTTGGCGGTCGACCGGCGAACAGCGACGGGGGCCGAATGAAGGGCTTGATCCTGGCCGGCGGGGCCGGAACCCGGCTACGACCGATCACGCACACGAGCGCAAAGCAGCTCGTCCCGATCGCCAACAAGCCGATCCTGCACTATGTGGTCGACGACATGGCCGCGGCGGGCATCAAGGACATCGCGGTCGTCGTCTCCCCCGAGAGCGGCTCCGAGATCGAGGCCGCGCTCGGTGACGGCTCCCAGTTCGGCGTGGAGCTCACGTTCATCCGCCAGGAACAACCCCTCGGGCTCGCCCACGGCGTGCTGGTCGCCCGCGACTTCCTCGGTCGCGACGACTTCGTCATGTACCTCGGCGACAACATGCTCCAGCAGGAGCTGAAGCCTCTGGTCGACCGGTTCGTGGCCCAGCGCACCCGCCAGCTCGAGCTGAACGAGCCGCAGACCCGGTTGCCCGCGGCCCAGATCCTGCTCGCCCACGTCGACGATCCCCGCCAGTTCGGCGTGGCCGAGGTCAACGCGCACGGCGGTGTCGTGCGACTCGTCGAAAAGCCGGTCGATCCGCCCTCCGACCTCGCGCTCGCCGGCGTCTACATCTTCGACGAGCGCGTCCACGAAGCCGTCGCCGCGATACAACCCTCGGCCCGCGGCGAGCTCGAGATCACCGACGCGATCCAGTGGCTGATCGACAACGGCCACCCGGTGATGCACGAGGTGCTCGAGGGCTGGTGGATCGACACCGGCAAGAAGGACCCGCTCCTGCACTGCAACCGCCTCGTCCTCGACATGATCGTGCCCCGCATCGACGGTCACGTCGACACCAACTCGCGCGTCGAGGGACGCGTCGTGATCGAAGCCGGTGCCCGACTCGAGTCGTCGGTCGTGCGCGGCCCGGCCATCATCGGGGCCGGCACACGCCTGGTCGACACGTACGTCGGCCCGTACACGGCGATCGGCGCCGACTGCGAGCTGAACGACGCGGAGATAGAACATTCCGTGGTGTTGGAGCGCAGCCGGATCGTCGGCGTGCATCACATTCACGATTCACTCCTCGGGCGCGAGGTCGAAGTCGTACGCAGTGGCGAACGACCGCGGGCGACCCGCCTGCTGCTCGGCGACCACTCCCGAGCCGACCTGGAGTAGAGATGGCAACCGTCACCGAGAGCACCACCATCGTCGGCGTGCACCACGTCGTGCCGAGCGTCCATCGCGACAAGCGCGGGCTCTTCGTCGAGACGTTCCGGCGAGAATGGATCCCCGGCGGTCGCGAGATGATCCAAGCCAACCGGGCCGACCGCGCCGCGGGGTGCATCGTCGGCCTGCACTACCACTTGCATCAGGCCGACTTCTGGTACGTCCCGTTCGGCCGGGCGCGTGTCGTGCTCCACGATCTCCGGGTCGGCAGCGCGACCGAGGGCGCGACCGAGGTCTTCGACCTCGGGGAGCCCGAGTCCGGGGAGAACACCCACGACGGTGTGCTGATCCCGCCGGGCGTCGCGCACGGTTTCGGCTCGCTCACCGACATGACGATCACGTACCTCGTCGACGGCTACTACAACGCCGCCGACGAGCTCGGCGTGGCGTGGGACGACCCCGAGATCGCGGCCGACTGGGGCCTCACGAATCCGGCCCTCTCCGAACGCGATGCCGCCAACCCCAAGCGCGCCGAGATCCCCGAGCGCGCCCGACCCGTCTGGCCGATGCGCACATGAACATTCTCGTCACCGGCGGAGCCGGCTTCATCGGATCCAACTTCGTG
Organism: uncultured Actinomycetes bacterium; assembly: GCA_963761055.1. Taxonomy (GTDB): domain Bacteria; phylum Actinomycetota; class Acidimicrobiia; order IMCC26256; family PALSA-610; genus PALSA-610. The sequence goes on from CAVXFO010000007.1 coordinate 70,873, forward strand.
CGCTGGTGGGCACGTGAGCGCCCCGGCGACACCGTCGTCGCGTACGACAAGCTCACCTACGCCGGGAACCGCGAGAGCATCGCGGGTGTCCCCCACCAATTCGTGCAGGGCGACATCGGCGACATCGACGTTGCGATGCAGACGTTGCGCGACTACGAGATCGACACGATCGTCAACTTCGCGGCGGAGTCGCACAACTCGTACGCGATCGCGAACCCGGGAGTGTTCTTCGAGACGAATGTGGTCGGAACCCAGCGCTTGTGTGAGGCCGTACGGCGGGTCGGTGTCGAGAAGTTCCACCGCTTCCATCACGTCTCCACGTGCGAGGTGTACGGCGATCTCGCACTCGACGCGACGGAGCCCTTCAACGAGTCATCGCCGTACGCGCCCCGCACGCCCTACAACGCATCGAAAGCCGGCGGCGACCACGCCGTGCGCGCCTACTACGAGACGTTCAACCTGCCGATCTCGATCACGAACTGCGCCAACAACTACGGCCCGTACCAGTTCCCCGAGAAGGTCATCCCACTCTTCACGACCCGGGCGTTGAACGACCAGGACATCCCGCTCTACGCGTCGACCCAGAACCGGCGCGAGTGGATCCACGCCGACGACCACTGCCGCGCGATCGCGCGCATCCTCGACGACGGGCGCGTCGGCGAGACGTACCACGTCGGTACCGGTGAGGAGCGCAGCATCGAGGAGATCGCCGACGGTGTGCTCGCCGCGCTGGGCAAGCCCGCGTCGCTCAAGAAGATCGTCCCCGACCGGCCCGGGCACGATCGCCGCTACCTGCTCGACGCATCGAAGATCCGAGCCGAGCTGGGCTGGGAACCGTTGGTCGCTTTCGAGGGCGGTCTCGACGACACCGTGAAGTGGTACGCCGACAATCGCGACTGGTGGGAGCCGCTCCTCGAGCGGGCACCGGTCGACGAGACCGCGGCCTGGAAGTGAGCTGAGCTTGCGCGTCCTCGTCACCGGAGCCGGCGGCATGGTGGGCCGGGAAGTGGTCGAAGCGATGGAGGGGCACGAGGTGGTCGGTCTCGATCACGCCGCGCTCGACGTCGGCGACCGCGACTCCGTGCTCGGCGCGATCGGATCGGCACGACCCGAAGCGATCATCCATTCCGCGGCGATGACCGCGGTCGACGCGTGCGAGACCGAACGCGACAAGGCCTTTCTCGTCAACGCACTCGGTACTCGCTTCGTCATGGAGGGCGCTCGGCGCACCGGTGCGTATCTGGTCGCCGTCTCGACCGACTACGTGTTCGACGGATCGAACCCCGAGCCGTACCACGAGTGGGACACGCCCAACCCCGCGTCGGTATACGGGCAGTCGAAGCTCGCGGGCGAGTTCGAAGTCGATCTCGAGTGTGCGGTCGTGCGGACCTCGTGGGTCATCGGTCGCTACGGCGCCAACATGGCGAAGACGATCCTGCGCCTGGCCGGGGGCGACGCGCCGATGCGCTTCGTAGACGACCAGCGTGGTTGCCCAACGGTGGCCAAGGACCTCGCTTCGATGCTGCGCAACTTCGCGGTCGAGCGACTGCCCGGCACTTGGCATGTCACCAATCAGGGCCCGGTGAGCTGGTTCGAGTTCGCGCAGGAAGTGCTGCGCACGAACGGCGACGACCCGGCCCGCGTATCGCCGATCACCACGGCCGATCTCGACCCGCCGCGACCCGCGCCGCGCCCGGCGAACTCGGTGCTCGACAACCGCGCGCTGCGGCTCTCGGGACGCCCGTTGCTCCCCGACTTCCGAGAATCACTCCCCGACCTCGTCAAGGCGGTGCTCACCGCGTAAGCACGCGATGGGCGCGCCGGGGTGTTCGGTCAGAGGCGGTCGACGATGGCCTGGGCGAACGCGCTGGTCTTGACTTCGGTGGCGCCTTCCATGAGCCGGGCGAAGTCGTAGGTCACGACCTTGTCGGCGATGCATGCCTCGATCGCACGCTCGACGTCGCGCGCCGCCTTGTTCCAACCCAAGTGGTCGAACATCATCACACCCGACAAGAGCACCGAGCTCGGGTTGACCTTGTCCTGTCCGGCGTACTTCGGCGCGGTGCCGTGCGTCGCCTCGAAGATGCCGTGGCCGGTGACGTAGTTGATGTTGCCGCCGGGCGCGATGCCGATCCCGCCGACCTGCGCGGCGAGCGCGTCCGAGAGGTAATCGCCGTTCAGGTTCGTGGTCGCGATGACGTCGAACTCCTCGGGCCGCGTGAGCACCTGCTGCAGCGTGATGTCGGCGATGCTGTCCTTGACGAGCACCTTGTCGCCCGGCTTGCCGCCGCAGTCGTCCCAACCGACCGCCACGTCGGCGAACTCCTCCTGCACCAGCTCGTAACCCCACTTCATGAACGCGCCCTCGGTGAACTTCTGGATGTTCCCCTTGTGCACGAGGGTGACGCTCTTGCGGTCGTTTTCGACGGCGTACTTGATCGCAGCGCGGATCAATCGCTTCGACCCCGTCTCCGAGATCGGCTTGATCCCGATGCCGGAGTCCTCGCGGATGTTCCAGCCGAACTTCTCCTTGAGCAGCGCGATCAGCTCGTGGGCCTCGGGCGTTCCTTCTTCGGCCTCGAGGCCGGCGTAGATGTCTTCGGTGTTCTCCCGGAAGATCACCATGTCGACGGCTTCGGGCCTCTTCACCGGCGACGGGACGCCCTCGAACCAACGCACGGGGCGCAGGCACACGTAGAGGTCGAGCATCTGGCGCAGCGCGACGTTGAGCGAGCGGATGCCACCGCCAATCGGCGTGGTCAGCGGGCCCTTGATCCCGATGAGGTACTCGCGGAAGGTGTCGACCGTCTCGTCGGGCAACCAGGAGCCGGTTGCGTTGAACGCCTTCTCGCCGGCGAGGATCTCTTTCCAGGCGATCTTCTTGCCGTGCTTGGCCGCAGCCGCGTCCATCACCAGTTGCGCGGCCGGCCAGATGTCGACACCGGTCCCGTCGCCTTCGACGTAGGGGATGATCGGCTCGTCGGGCACCGACAGCGTGCCGTCGGCTTGCATCGTGATCTTCTCGGGCATGCTCCCGACGTTAGTGGCCCGCGAGATTTGGGTTGAGATTCGGCAGCGCGCCGGTGGTACCCGAGCTGATCGGGTTGGTCGTGGGCGTCACCGGCTGGTCGTTCAGGCCGGCCTGTTCGAGGGTCTTCTTCACCAGGTTCGACTGCACGACGATCTCGACCCGGCGGTTCTCGGCCCGGCCCGCGGCCGTCTCGTTCGAGGCGATGAAGTCCTGATCACCGCGCCCAGCCGGGAAGAGACGGGAACGACTGAGGCCGATCGACGCGAAGTAGTCGGCGACCGCGTCGGCCCGGAACGACGACAGATACAGGTTGGACGGGAACTGGCCGCCGGGCCCGATGGGCACGTTGTCGGTGAAGCCGTTGATCTGGATCGTGTTGTCGATCGACTGCAGGACCTCGCCGATGACACCGAGCAGCTGGAGTCCCTGCGGCTGGAGTGCGGCCCTGCCGCTCTGGAACAGCACCTGGTCGGTGAGCAGCGTCACCTGCAGACCGTTGTTCAACTGCTTGGTGCGGACATCGGCGCCGAGCCCGAGTTTGCCCGCGGCGTCTGTGATCTTCTTCTGCACGTCGTCGAGGGTCTGACGCTGCACGCTCTGCTGCGTCTTGGAGCTCGCGAGCGCGTCGAGGAGCTTCTGCAGCTGCGCGCCGTTGGTGACGTTGCTCTGCGGGATCAGCGAGCCGCCGCTGAGCGGGCCGTTGCCACTGCCCGAACCGACCTGGGTCGAGGTCGCGTTCGCGGTTCCCCCGACCCCGGCATCGAGTTTGCCGCCGCCGAGCGCCTCGTTGAAGCCGATCGCGAACGCCTTGAACTTCGTCACGTCGACGGTCGACATCGCGAACAGCGCGATGAACATGGCCATCAACAACGTGAGCAGGTCGGCGTACGGGATGACCCACGCCTCGTGGTTCACGTGCTCTTCGTGCTCCTCGTGGATCTCGTCGTCGCCTCCCTGCGACATCGTGATCCCCCGCTACGCGGCGGCCGCGGCCTGGCCACCGCCACCGCTGTCGGATGCCGATTTCTCCGGCGCGGGCTTGTCGCGCTCCGACGGCGGGATGTGCGACTTGAGCAGCTCCTCGACGACCCGGGGCGACACACCGGCCTGGATCGCCATGATCCCCTCGACGATCAGCTGCTTGTGTGCGACCTCGGTGAGCGAGAGCTGCTTCAGCTTGTTCGCCCACGGGAGCCAGACGCCGTTCGCGAGGAACACGCCCCAGAACGTCGCGACGAACGCGCCGGCGATGCCCTCACCGACCTTCGCGGGCTGGTTGAGCTGCGCCATCGTCGCCATGAGACCGAACACCGCGCCGATGATGCCGAAGGTGGGAGCGAAGATGCCCGCCGAGGTGAACCAACCCTGACCGACCTTGTGCCGTTCCTTCATCGCGCTGATCTCGGAGTTGAGCGTCTTCTTCAACGCGTCGGGATCGGTGCCGTCGACGGCAAGCTCGATGCCCTTGCGGAAGAACGGGTCCTCGATGCCCTTGGCCTCCTCCTCGAGGGCGAGGAGGCCTTCGGCGCGGGCCCGGTTCGTCAGCACGACGATCTGGTTAATCGTGTCGCTGGCGGAGTGCTCTTCCTTGCCCTTCATCGCCTTGCCGACGTACTTGCCGACATTCTGCGTGGCTTCCCAGGGGAACGAGCGCGATCGTCGCACCGAGGTGACCGAACACCACGATGATGATCGACCCGAATTCCATGAACAGGAACGCGATGTTGATGCCGTGCAGGGTCGCGCTCACGAACACGCCGACCAAGCACAACCCGAGCCCGATCATCGAGCCCTTTTCCATCGTTCCTCCTGGAGTCGTGGCCTTCCCAGGAGCGAGATATCGACGCGTGGCGAAGCGTGCTGTAGGACATTCGTCACACCTCAGGACATGCACAGGCATGTGTCCCGGCCCGGTGACGTAGGTCAGGAATCCAGCGCGACCCGCAGGGATCGGACGAAAGCCGCGGCCTCGTCGGGGCCGCCGCCGTCGAGCAGCCGGCGGACGAGCGCGCTGCCGACGATCACACCGTCCGCGCTCGCGGCCGCGGCTGCCGCCTGGTCCGGCGTCGAGATCCCGACGCCGAGCAGGACGGGTTTGTCGGTCACAGCTTTGCAGCGGCGGCCCATCTCGCCCGCGTGGACCGCGAGCCGGGCGCGCTCGCCGGTGACTCCCATCAGCGACACTCCGTAGACGAAACCGTGCGAACGTTCACAGATCCGCGCAAGCCGGTCGTCGGGTGTGGTCGGTGCCGCGAGGAGCACCGTCTCGACGCCCGCCGCGTCGGCGGCGTCACCCCAACCGTCGAGCTCGTCGTACGGGAGGTCCGGGACGATGGCGCCGTCGACGCCACATTCGCGGAGATGCTGCGCGCAGCGCTCGTGCCCCATGTGCGCGACGAGGTTGTAGTACGTCATCACGACGAGAGGCGCGGCGACGTCGATGGTTGCCATGGCGTCCATCACCCCGATCGGGGTCGCGCCGAGGTCGAGCGCCCGCTGGCTCGCTTCTTGGATGGTGCGGCCGTCCATGATCGGGTCCGAGAACGGGATGCCGACCTCGACCGCGTCCGCGCCCGCCGCCACCACGGCCCGCACGACCTCGTGCCACTCGCGCCCGAGACCGCCGGTGACGTACGGGACGAGCAGTTTGGCGCCGCGCGCGCGCCGCTCGCGGAGATGCGATTCGAGGTTCACTCGAGCTCACCGAGCATCTCGGCGACCTGGGCCGCGTCCTTGTCGCCCCGGCCCGAAAGAGTCAGGAGCACGGTCGAGCCGGTCGGGATCGCGTGCCCGGCCTCCTTGGTGACCCACGCGATCGCGTGCGCAGGTTCGAGCGCGGGGACGATGCCCTCGGTTGACGACAGGAGCTGGAACGCCGCGAGCGCCTCCGCATCGGTGGCCGCGTAGTACTCCGCCCGGCCCGACGCCGCGAGCATCGCGTGCTCGGGACCGACCCCCGGATAGTCGAGCCCGGCGCTGATCGACGACGCTTCGAGCACCTGGCCGAACTCGTCCTGCAGGAACAGCGAGCGCATGCCGTGCACCACGCCGGGGACGCCGCGGGCGACCGCCGCGCCGTGATGGCCGGATTCGAGCCCGAGTCCGCCGGCCTCCACGCCGACGAGGCGCGCATTCGTGTCGAGGAACCCGGCGAACGTGCCGATCGCGTTCGAGCCGCCGCCGACGCACGCGACGACGAAGTCGGGATCAGTGTCGCCGAGGATGGCGCGGCACTGCCGGCGGGCTTCGTCGCCGACGACGCGCTGGAACTCGCGCACCATCCACGGGAACGGGTGGGGACCCATCGCGGAACCGAGGCAGTAGTGCGTACTCTCGACGCTGGCGACCCACGCCCGCATCGCCTCGTTGACGGCGTCCTTCAGCGTCGCGCTCCCCGACTCCACCGGTACGACTTCGGCGCCGAGCAGCTTCATGCGCCAGACGTTGAGCGCCTGGCGCTCGACGTCGACCGCGCCCATGTAGACGACACAGCCGAGGCCGAACAGCGCGGCCGCGGTGGCGGTGGCGACTCCGTGTTGACCGGCGCCCGTCTCCGCGATCAGGTTCTTCTTGCCCATGCGCCGGGCCAGCAGCGCCTGGCCGAGGACGTTGTTGATCTTGTGGGAGCCGGTATGGGTGAGGTCCTCCCGCTTCAACAGCAGGCGCACGCCGAGCTGCTCCGAGAGCCGGTGACACTCGGTGACCGGGGTCGGCCGCCCTGCGTAGCTCGACAGCAGAGAGGCGTACTCCTCACGGAATCCGGTGTCGGTCCAGGCTTGGCGAAAGTCGCGCTCCAGTTGTTCGAGCGCGGGCACGAGCGGCTCGGGCGCGAACCGGCCGCCGAACTCACCGAATCGGCCGAGACCGACGGGCTCGGGCCCGGGCGGGTCGAGCCGGACCGGCGTTCCGCGTCCCGGGAATTCGGTCGGAGCAGGCATCCGGCGGATTGTACGGGGCGGATCGGACGATCCAGTCGGAATAGGCGATGCGGTTCGGCCGACCGGATTACTGGTCGACCTGCCAGTCCCACGGTCGCGTGACGCCCGCGACCTCGTCGCGGGTGAGGTCGATCGCGCCGGCTCCGCCCCGTTCCGCGCTCTGCCCGACGACCACGACGCCGTCGCTGCCGACCACCGGATCGGACTCTTCGAGCGCGGCGGCGCGCGCGGCTTCGACGAAGCGCCGGAGCTTGGCCGGGTCCTTGCGCCCGGGGCCGGCCTCCACCCCGCTCGCCACATCGACACCCCACGGTCGCACGAGGCGGATCGCGTCACCGACGTTCTCGGGCGTGAGTCCGCCCGCGAGCAGGATCCGCTTGCCTCGGGGTGCGCCTTCGGCCAGGCGCCAGTCGAACACCTTGCCCGAACCGGGATCGGGCGAGTCGACGAGAATGATGTCGGCCGCGCTGTCGCCCGCGAGCGCGAGCGCGGGATCGCCGGCGGCGAAACCCTGGATGACGAACTGCACACGTTCGCGGATCCAGGTGACCTCCGACGCCGGTTCGTTTCCGTGGAGTTGCACACCGCGCAATCCGGTCCGGCCGACGATCTCGATGATCCGTTCCGGGCGCTCGTCCCGGAAGACGCCGACGGTGTGCACCTCGCGTGGGATCCGGCGCACGATGTCGCGCACCGTCTCGGCGTCGACCTGGCGGACGCTCGGCGCGAAGACGAACCCGATCGCGTCGGCGTCGAGCGCGACCGCGAGCAGCGCGTCGTCCTCGTTGGTGATGCCGCAGATCTTGACGAACACGCCCGCCATCCGATCTCAGGTTTCGATCAGGCGGCCGTGATGGAAGTCGTCGTACGCCTGCAGGTCGAGCAGCCCATGACCGGAGAAGTTGAACAGGATGACCCGCTCCTCCCCGGTCTCCTTGCACGCGAGGGCCTCGTCGATCGCGGCGCGGATCGCGTGACCCGTCTCGGGCGCGGGAATCTTGCCTTCGGTGCGCGCGAACTGGACCGCGGCCTCGAAGGTCTTTCCCTGCGGGTACGCAACCGCGTCCATCCGTCCTTGCTGCACGAGCAGCGAGATCACCGGCGAGTCGCCGTGGTAGCGCAGGCCACCCGCGTGGATCGACGGCGGGATGAACCCGTGACCGAGGGTGTACATCGGCAGCAGCGGCGTCATCTCCGCGGTGTCACCGAAGTCGTACTCGAACTTCCCGCCCGTCAACGTCGGACACGAGGTGGGCTCGACGGCGAGCAACCGCACCTTGTCGTCGGTCATGAACGGCAACGCGATCCCTCCGAGGTTCGAACCGCCGCCACAGCATCCGATGACGACGTCGGGACCGTCCTCCCCGGCGAGTTGCAACTGTTCCTTCGCCTCGAGGCCGATGACCGTCTGGTGCAGCAGTACGTGGTTCAGCACCGATCCGAGTGCGTAGTGCGAGTCGTCGCGCATCGCGGCGTCGCGCACGGCGTCGCTGATGGCCGAGCCCAGCGAACCGGGCTGGCCGGGATCGTCGACCGGCGAGGGAACGACCGTTGCTCCCCACGTCTCCATCAGCACCCGGCGGTACGGCTTTTGCTCGTACGACGCCCGCACCATGTAGACCTTGCATTCGATGTCGAACTGCGCGCACACGAACGACAGCGCACTCCCCCACTGCCCCGCGCCCGTCTCCGTCGCGATCCGTTTGGTGCCGTCTTGGTGGTTGTAGAACGCCTGCGCCACCGCGGTGTTCGTCTTGTGCGAACCCGACGGCGACTGCGACTCGTCCTTGTAGTAGATGCGGGCGGGAGTGCCGAGTGCCTGCTCGAGCCGGCGGGCGCGCACCAGCGGGGTCGGCCGCCACAGCCGCAGGATGTCGATGACCTCGCCCGGGATCTCGACCGTCGGCGCCTGGGTCATCTCCTGTTCGATCAGCGCCATCGGGAACAGCGGCGCGAGATCGGCCGGACCCGCGGGCTCCTTCGTGCCGGGATGCAGCGGCGGTTGCAGCGGCGCCGGCAGATCGGGCAGCGCGTTGTACCAGGCCGTCGGGATGCGGTCCTGCGCGAGTGTGAAGCGGGTGGGCGCGTCGGTCATACGGAGCTCCTCGGGGTCACGGTCGCCAGGGTCATGTCGTGCGCGAGCGCGGCGGGATCATCGGCGCGCACGAGGGCTTCACCGACGAGGACGGCGTCGAAGCCTGCCGCGGCGACGCGGCGCACGTCGTCGGCGCTGCGGATCGCGGACTCGGCCACGGCGACGACCGCGGGCGGTACCAGCGCCGACAGATCGGTGGCGACTCCGAGATCTTCGGCAAAGGTCGAAAGATCGCGACTGTTGATCCCGACGACCTGCGCGCCCACGGCGCGGGCCCGGTCGAGCTCGTGGGCGTCGTGGGCTTCGACCAGCACGCCGAGGCCCAGCTCGACGGCCAGGCCATGCAGATCGGCGAGGACCGCGTCGTCGGGGAGAGCGGCGACGATCAGCAGGATCGCGTCGGCGCCGATTCGCGCGCGACTCGTAGACCTGCACTTCGTCGATCGTGAAGTCCTTGCGCAGGCAAGGCAGGGTCGTCGCGTCGCGCGCAGCTCGGAGGTCGGCGACGGTGCCGCCGAAGTAGTGAAGGTCGGTCAACACCGACAGCGCCGCCGCGCCGCCCGCTTCGTAGGCCTTGGCGGTGAGGCCCGGATCGAGGTCGGGGGCGAGATCACCCTTCGACGGCGACCGTCGCTTCAACTCCCCGATCAGCGCCAGCCGGCCGTCGGCACGCCGGAGCGCCGCCGCGAAATCACGGGTCGGCGGCGCCTCGAGCGCGGTGTTGCGGAGCAGGTCGCGAGTCTGCGGGTACCGCAGCACAGTGACCTCGTCGCGCTTGGTGGCGAGGATGTCATCGAGGATGGTCAAGCGGCCCGCAGTCTACGCTCCGGGCTATGAGCGTGATTTTCCCCGACGACTTCCTGTGGGGCGTTGCGGCGGCTTCGCACCAGATCGAGGGGGGCAACTGGAACAACGACTGGTGGGAGTTCGAGCACCGTCCCGGTTCGGGTTGCGCCGCACCCTCGGGCGACTGCACCGACAGCTACCACCGGTACGGCGAAGACATCGCGCTCGTGCGCGACCACGGCTTCGGCGCCTACCGGTTCTCGATCGAGTGGTCACGCATCGAACCCGAGGACGGCGAGTTCTCGATCGCGGCGCTCGACTACTACCGCCGCATGCTCGCCGAATGTCACGAGCAGGGCGTGCAGCCGGTGGTGACGTTCCACCACTTCTCGAACCCGCGCTGGCTGGCGGCGATGGGCGGGTGGGAATCGAGTGCAGTCGTCGACCGGTTCACCCGCTACTGCGATCGAGCCGTTGCCCACCTCGGCGACCTCATCTCGATCGGGTGCACCATCAACGAGCCGAACGTCCTCGCATTCATGGGGTACGTCGTCGGAGCGTTCCCGCCCGGCAAGGTCCACGACATCGGCGCGTACGTTGCGGTCAATGCCAACCTGATCGCCGCGCACCGCGCCGCGTACGACGTGGTGAAGGGTGGGCGCGGCGACTTCCCACTCGGAATCTGCGTGGCGATGGGCGACTGGTGGAGCCCTGAAGGCGCAGAGGACGTCCTGGCACGCGCCCGGCACTCCCACGAAGCGCAGTTCCTCGAAGCCGCCCGCGGCGACGACTTCGTCGGGGTGCAGGCGTACTCGCGCACGCGCATCGACTCGACCGGGATCCTCGGGCCCGAAGACGGTGTCGAAGTCGTGCCCTCGATGGGCTACGAGTTCTGGCCCGACGCGATCGAGGTCGCGCTCCGGTTCGCGGCCGAGACCGCACAGACCCCCTTGTACGTCACCGAGAACGGCCTCGGCCACGACGACGACACCAAGCGGATCGTGTACGTGCGGGAGGCCCTCGAAGGCGTCGGGCGCTGCCTCGCCGACGGGATCGACGTGCGCGGCTACTTCTACTGGTCGCTGCTCGACAACTTCGAGTGGGCCCTCGGCTACGCACCGCGGTTCGGGCTGGTCGAGGTCACCCGGGACACCTTCGTGCGGACCCCGAAGCCGTCGGCGACCTGGCTCGGCGACATCGCCCGGGCCAATCGGCTGAGCTGAGCGACCGGGTTGATCCGCATGTCGGGTTCCTGATTCGAGCCTCACATGCTCTTCATACTCTTCAACGACCATTGAGTGAGACGATTGAGGAGATATGGAGCGCGGGACGATCCTCGTCGTAGACGACGAGTCGAACATCGCCGACCTGGTCGAGCTCTACCTTCGGCGCGACGGCTACCGCGTCGTGAAGGTGGCGCGAGGCGAAGACGTCCTGTCCGCCGTCACCTCCCACCGGCCACGCCTCGTCGTGCTCGACGTAGGGCTGCCCGACATCGACGGGCTCGAGGTCTGCCGGCGGCTGCGCCAGACGAGCGCGATACCCGTCATCTTCCTCACCGCCCGCGACACCGAGATCGACCGTGTGCTCGGGCTCGAGCTGGGCGCCGACGACTACGTGACGAAGCCCTTCTCGCCGCCCGAGCTCGTGGCCCGCGTCAAGGCCGTGCTGCGCCGTTCCGACGGCACGGCGCCCGCGGCGGAGCTCGTCCAGGTCGGCCGGGCCACGATCGACGTCGGACGCCGCGAGGTTCGCATCGACGAGAACCCGATCCCCTTCACGGGGAAGGAGTTCGATCTCCTCAAGTTCTTGGCCGAGCGGCCGGGACTGGCGCTGTCACGCCAGCAGATCCTCGACGGAGTGTGGGGGTACGACTGGTTCGGCGACGCGCGCACAGTCGACGTGCACATCGCCCAGGTTCGCAAGAAGGTCGCCGACGCGGTGCGGATCGACACCGTGCGCGGCGTCGGATACCGCCTCGACGCCAAGTGAATTCGCGAGCGGCACGATCGTGAGGCCCTCGCGGATCTCGCTGCGCGTCCGCTTGGTCGTCGCCCTGACCGGTATCGCCCTCATCGTCCTCGTCCTGTCGGGTGTCGCCACCTATGCACTCGTACGCCGGTCGCTGCAGCAGCATTCCCTGCAGGACATGCGCAACCGGTCGGCAGACCTCGCCGCGATCGTGAGGTCGAAGGACTTCGCCACGCGACCCGTCCAGCGCTTCCGTATAGGGCTTCGCGCGACCGACATGCAGGCAGTGGTCGTCGCGCCCGACGGGAGCCTCGTCGATCGCCCGAGCTACCAGCTCCCGGCCGAGCTCCGCCCCTCCGACATCCAGCCGGGCGCACTCCTGGCCGGCAACGAGGTGAGCGGACGCCGGGGCGACACGGTGTTCCTCGCCCTCCCTACGACCACGCAGGCACTGGGCGGGACGCTCGTCGTCATCGCCACGGATCGCGTCGACATGACCGTGTTGCTCGACGCACGGCCGCTCATATTCATTGCGGGCTTGCTCCTGCTCGCCGCGGTCGCGCTGTTGTCGATCTGGCTCGCACGCCGACTCACCCGCCCTATCCGCGTGATCGAGCGTGCCGCCGCGCAGCTCGCGACCGGCGATCTCTCCGCCCGCGCCGTCGTTCCACCCGCGACCGACGGCGAGCTCGCCGCGCCTCGGGCGCCCTGAACGACATGGCGTCACAGCTCGAGCACGCGCGCGGCGCCGAGCACGCGTTCCTGCTGTCGATCTCCCACGATCTCCGCACGCCACTCACGTCGATCCGCGGGTATGCGGAAGCGCTCGCCGACGGCACCCTCGACGACGCCGACCCCACCGATCGCAAGCGGGCCGCGACCATCATCGGGGCCGAGGGCCGACGGCTCGAACGGCTCGTGCGCGACCTGCTCGACCTGGCCCGGCTCGACGCCCACCAGTTCTCGCTGAGCCCACGCGCCTGCGACGCCACCGAGGTGGTGCGCGACGCCGTCGAGGCGTTCGAGCCCCAGGCCCACGAGCTCGGCATCGCGCTCAAGATCGCGAGTGGCGGTGTCCTCGCCGTCGATCTCGACCCCGAACGGCTCGCCCAGATCGCCGCCAACCTCGTCGAGAACGCGTTGAAGTACGCCACGTCGAAAGTCGAGGTCTATGCGGCGCCGCAAACCGACGGTCAGATCGCCATCGTGGTGATCGACGACGGGCCGGGCGTACCGCCCACCCAGATGGATCGCGTCTTCGAACGTCTCTACACCGTGCGTGAGGCCCCCGGCCGGGCGGTCGGCACCGGCCTCGGGCTCGCGATCGTGCGGGAGCTGGCCGCGGCCATGGGCGGACGGGCCCGAGTGGAAGCAGCGCCCGGCGGCGGCACCCGGTTCGTCGTCTCACTCCCCGTGCGGTCCCCCGCCCCCTCGGTCTGATCCACTGTCGACCCATGCACACTCCGATCGGCGCCCGACCCGGCATCTCGACACTCGTCACCGCGCTCGTCGCCGCGCTCGCGCTCGGCGCGGCGGGTTGCAGCAGCACGTCGTCGCAGGCGAGCCCGCCGCCCACGACCTCTTCCGGCACCGCTGCTCCCGGCACCACTGCTCCCGCACCGACCACCCCCGCACCCACCACAGCTGCGGCGACATGCGCACGGCCGCACGCGGCGGGGCAGTTCGCGCAGTCGTTCACCTTCCGAGGGGTGGACCGCACGTATCAGCTCTACGTCCCGGCCGCGTACACCGGCGCCGAACGCGTCCCGGTCGTGTTCGACTTCCACGGTTTCGGATCGAGCGCGGTCGAGCAGATGATCTACGGCAACTTCAAGCCCGAGGCCGACCACGACGACTTCCTGATCGTCGCACCCGACGGCCAGGTGCCTTCCGACCGCCACTTCAACCTGACCGGCGAAAAGGGCCTGCAGAACGACGTGCAGATGGTCGGTGCACTGCTCGACCACATCGAGGCGACGTTCTGCGTCGACACGACCCGCGTCTTCTCGACGGGCATGTCGGACGGGGGCGCGATGACCTCGGTGCTCGCGTGCCAGATGAGCGACCGGTTCGCAGCATTCGGCGCGGTCGCCGTGATCATCGCGTGCGGTGGACCGCGCGCCGTCCCGATCATGGCCTTCTCGGGTACGGCCGACCCGGTGGTCCCGTTCGACGGCGGCCGGGTGAACTGTTGCGGCGGCGCGCAGATCGGGAGCGCCCCGAGCGCGATGAGCGGCTGGGCCGCGCACGACAAGTGCAAGACGGCATTTCACGACGACTCGTTGAGCAGCGAAGTCACCCGGCGTACATGGTCGGGGTGCGCGCCGGGGAGCGCGACCGTCTTTTACATCATCAACGGCGGCGGTCACACGTGGCCCGGCTCGATCCCGATCGACCGGCTCGGCAAGACGACCAAACAGATCGACGCGAGCGCGACGATCTGGGCGTTCTTCCAAGCCCACCCGCTGACGTAGTCCGCCTGTCGACGCACCGCTGCAGCATCATCGACCCGATTGCAGACACCTACCCCCTGCGCCGTCGCAGCGATTCGTTGAACGAATCGTTCCGACGTGGTTTCCGGCGTAGGTGGCGCAGGGATTGATTACGGTCGTTTCGTCGGCGAGTCCACCGCTGCCGCACGGCGTTACGCACCTCCCCCGAACCCATTCGTCGTTCCCGGGAGGTTCACGTGCCCGCAATCCGCTACCCCACCCGCTACCGGACGGTGCCCCACGGTCGCGCGGCATTCGTCGCGCTCCATGCCGAGTGCACCGCTCTCCTCGAACGCGCCCGAGAGCTCGACGACGCGCAACGCGCGCTCGCGGTCGCCCTCGCCGAGGTGCGCACGCAGCTCGCGGAGCTGCGGGTCGTCATGTGGCCCCGCGTCGAACCCAAGGACATCGTGCATGGTTTTCGTCGCACTCACCGAGGCGGGCCGGCTCCCATCCCGCCCGAAGCGCCCAACGCGCTTCCCGCGCGCGGGCGACATCTCCGCTCGGTGGTCCTCGCCGTGCTCGCCCGCAACGCCCGACCGATGACCCTCGTCGAGATCCACCGCGAGGTCCACCTGAACGGGTATGCGATCGCGTCGCGAGCTCCCGTCCAACGTCTTGCAGACTGCCTCGGTTACGAGAACACGCTGGGCCGCGCCCGTCGCGTCGGCCGCGGCGTATACGCGATCGGTCTCTTGAACCCGGCCGAACGTCGGCGCGTCGAGAAGTCGACGATCAGACCCGCGCGCCAACCACCCCTGGCTGCGTGACGTCAGAGCGCCTCGACCACCACCGGCGCCGCACCGACCTGCAGGCTCGTGCCGGGCTCGATCTCGCGGCGCAGCATCGCCAGCGCGACATCCCCGGCCGCACTCGTAACCTCACCCACGTCGCGACCATCGAGCGCGACCGCCTCACCCCGCGCCAGCAGCGCCGAAGAACCGGCGACCACTCGCAGGCGGCGCAGGTTGCGGTTGACGTGACCGCGGGTGTCGATGCGGCACACGAGTTCCTGACCAACGAAGCAGCCCTTCGTGAACGACACTGCGAACCGCTCGAGCCCCGCTTCTTGCGGGATAGTCCGCTCGTCGGTGTCGAAGCCCTGGCGGGGCACCCCCGCGTCGATCCTCGTCCGTTCGTACGCGTCCGCGTCGAGCACGGGCGCGTCGACCGCGGTGCGCAACTGCGCGATCGCGTCGGCCGGGCCGATCGCCTCGAAGACTGGGGCCCCGGGCCAGTCGACCGCGACCAACTGCACCCCGGCCACCGCAGCCGGCGCCGGCACGCCGCGCACCGCGAGCGCCGCAACGGGCACCTCGGCGACCTCGGCCTTGACCCGGATCTTGAACCGGTTGAGGCCCGCGGCGAGCTCGGCGCCGAATCCCCGTTCGCACACGCACCACCACGTGTCGGCCTCGACATGCACGGCGTAGAAGTCGACGAGCAGTTTCCCCTGGGGCTGGAGCAGCAGCGCGTGCCCCGAGGCGCCGACTGCGATCGTGTCGAGATCCTGGGAGACCAGGCTCTGCAGGAAGGTCGTGGCGTCCGGACCGCCGACCACGACGAGGTCACGGTCGACTGAGGCCTGGAACGAGTCGGTCATGATCCTCCGAGGAGATGCTGGGCGGCGGCCGCTGCACTCAGCAACGCCCGCGCCTTGTTGGCGCATTCCAGGTCTTCGTCCTCCGGCACGGAATCGGCGACGATCCCCGCCCCGGCCTGGAGCGTGGCCTGGCCATCACGCCAGAACATCGTCCGGATCGCGATCGCGGTGTCGAGGTTGCCGGAGAAGTCGACGTAGCCGACCACGCCCGCGTAGGGACCGCGCTTGGTCGGTTCGAGCTCGTCGATGATCTCCATCGCCCGCACCTTGGGCGCACCGCTCACCGTTCCGGCCGGGAACGTCGCTCGCAACACGTCGATCGGACCCTTGCCCTCGGCGAGATCACCTGCGACCTGACTGGTCAGGTGCATGACGTGCGAGTAGCGCTCGAGCGTCATCAACTCTTCGACCTGTTCGGTTCCGAAGCGCACCACTCGGCCGACGTCGTTGCGCGCGAGATCGACGAGCATCACATGCTCGGCCCGTTCCTTCGGGTGCTCGACGAGCTCGGCCTCGAGTCGGCGGTCGTGCTCGTCGTTGCGACCGCGCCGGCGCGTGCCCGCGATCGGGCGGCTGGTGACCCGGCCGTCGCGCAACTGCACCAGCGCCTCGGGCGAGGAACCCACAACCGCGGCCTCCGGGTGGTTCAGGTAGTACATGTACGGCGACGGGTTGACGAGACGAAGCACGCGGTACACGTCGAGCGGCGAGACCCGCTCGACGAGATCGAAGCGTTGCGAGAGTACGACCTGGAAGATGTCCCCTTCGAGGATGTGCTCCTTGGCCGCGTTGACCGCATCGACCCACGCGCGCCCGGAGAAGTTGCGGCGGATCTCGGGGAGCTCGTCGAGATCGTCACGCGGCGGGAGCGAAGGCAGGTACGGCAGCGGCTTACCCAGATCGACGACGGCGTTCTCGAGCCGCGCGATCGCGCCGTCGTACGTGGCGTCGACCGTCGCCTTGTCGGCGCCGGGCGGCGGGTACACGTTCTCGATCAGGTACAGACGTTGACGGAAGTGGTCGAACGCGGCGACGCTCCCGGCGAGCGAGCAGACCGCGTCGGGGAATCCGAGATCGTCGGGCGGCGGCGACGGCAGGTGCTCGATCTCGCGCACCGTGTCGTAGCCCATCCAGCCGACGATGCCGCCGTGGAAGGGCGGGAGCTCGGGAAGCGTCGGCGCACGGAACCGCTGCAGCAGCGTCTCGAGCACGGCAAGGGTTCCCTGATCGTCAGGGACGTTGTCGGGCGCCGACCCACCGAACCACTCGATGTTGCGCCCACGCGTGACGAACGTGCGTGCCGGGTCGCGGCCGAGGAACGAGAATCGGCCCCACCGCTCCGCGTGTTCGACCGACTCGAGCAGGAAACCCTCGCGGTCGCCGACGAGCTTCACGAACGCCGACAGCGGCGTCTCGAGATCGGCGAGCACCTCGCGCCACACCGGCACGACGGTGAAGTCGCGGGCAAGGGCGCGGAACTCTTCGCGTGACGGGCGGACCGGTCCCGCCGTCACAGGTGCTCGGGGGTCGCGCCGCTGCCGAACGCTCGGAAGAAACAGCTGCGCTCGCCGGTGTGACACGCACCCCGACCATCCTGCTCGACGACGAACAGCAGCACGTCGACGTCGCAGTCGTAGAACGCTGATCGGACGTACTGCCGGTCGCCGGAGGTCTCGCCTTTACACCAGTACTCCTGGCGGCTGCGGCTCCAGAACCACGTCCGACCCGTCTCCAGCGTCCGGACGAGCGCGTCCCGGTTCATCCACGCGACCATCAGGACCTGGTTCGTCCGCTCTTCTTGGACAATGGCGGGGACGAGTCCGTCGCTGTTGAACGCGACGGCGTCGACCTCCTCGACCGTGAATGGGATCGGCGTGGTCACGGGCGGCATGCGGGCGAAATCGTAGCGGTCGCGTTCGTGCGCCTCGCCCGTTTAGGCTCCGTCGACAATGCCGGGAACCGACGAGAGCGGCGCCGAAAACCGTGTTGATCGCGACCCGCCTCCCGCGGCCCGCCGGATACCCCGGATCCTGCGCGCGCACGGAGACACCCGGGAGGACGACTGGTACTGGCTCCGGGACCGCGACGATCCCGAGGTCATCGCCCACCTCGAAGCCGAGAACCACTACGCCGACGCCGAGCTCGCGCCCTCGCGCCCCTGCGAGAACGGATCTTCGAGGAGATCAAGGCGAGGGTCCAGGAGACCGACGAGTCGGCGCCGGTCGCCGAGGGCCCGTGGGAGTACACCAGCCGCACGGAGGAAGGCTCGCAGTACGCCATTCATTGCCGCCGGCCACGCGGGAAGGGCCCGGAGACGGCAGAGATCCTCCTCGACGAGAATGTCCTGGCGGTCGGGCACGACTATTTCGCCCTGGGTGGCTTCGAGGTCTCGCCCGATCATTCCGTGCTCGCGTACTCCGTCGACTTCAACGGCAGCGAGCGCTACACCCTGCGCTTTCGCGACCTCACGACCGGCGAAGACTTCCCCGACGTCATCGACGAAGTCACATACGGCCTCGCGTGGGCCGACGACGCGCGGACGTGCTTCTACGTCCGGCCCGACGAAGCCGTACGACCACACGAGGTATGGCGGCACGAGCTCGGCACTCCGAGCGCGAACAACGTACGCGTGTTCGGTGAGGACGACGAACACTTCTTCGTCGGCGTGGAGCGGACGCGCAGCGGGCGGTTCATCCTCGTCGACGTGTCGTCGAAGCTCACGTCGGAGGTGTGGTTCATCCCCACCGATGCGCCCGACCGGCCGCCGACCGTCATCGCGCCACGTGAGCACGGCCACGAATACTCGGTCGAGCATCACTGGAACGACGACCACGGCGACCGCTTCCTCGTCGTGACGAATCGTGGCGGCGCCCGCAACTTCGAGCTCGTCGAAGCCGCGTGTGCCGATCCCGGACCCGACCACTGGGTTGCGCTCGTTCCGCACCGAGAGAACGTGAAACTCGACGCGGCGAGCGCGTTCGCCCGACATGTCGTGCTCAGCGAACGCGCCGACGGGCTGGAGCGGCTGCGCGTGTTGCACGTCGGCACGGGTGAGATCGACGACGTCGTGATGCCCGACCCCGTCTACAGCGTGTGGGTCGGGCCGAACGCCCAGTACGACACGAGCGTGATGCGATACGGATACACGTCGCTCGTCGCGCCCACCACCGATTTCGACTACGACCTCGACGACCGCGAAGCCCGGGTCGTGAAGCGCCAACCCGTACGCGGTGGCTACGACCCGGGGCAGTACGCGTCGGCTCGGCTGTGGGCGATCGCGAGCGACGGCACCCGTATCCCGATCTCAGTCGTGCACCGCCGCGACACACCCATCGACGGCACGGCTCCCACGCTGATCTACGGGTACGGCTCGTACGAGATCTCGACCGACCCTTCGTTCGCGCGGTCGCGACTCTCCCTACTCGACCGCGGGTTCGTCTTCACGATGGCGCACGTACGCGGCGGCGGCGAGATGGGTCGAGCGTGGTACGAGGGCGGCCGGCTCGAGCACAAGATGAACACGTTCACGGACTTCATCTCTTGCGCCGAGCATCTCGTCGCCACGGGCCATGCCTCGACCGATCGGCTGGTCGCCCGGGGCGGCAGCGCGGGCGGGCTGCTCATGGGCGCGGTTGCGAACCTGCGTCCCGAGCTCTTCGCCGGGATCGTCGCCGAGGTCCCGTTCGTCGACGTCGTCACCACGATGCTCGATCCGTCGCTTCCCCTTACCGTCACCGAATGGGAGGAATGGGGTGATCCCCGGGGGAGGGAAGCGTATGCCCGCATGATGACGTATTCGCCGTACGACAACGTGCACGCGGCGGCCTATCCGGCCCTGCTCGTGACAACGGGATTCAATGATCCACGCGTGCAGTACTGGGAACCGGCGAAATGGGTCGCGAAGCTGCGCACCCTGTCGACATCGGACGCACGCATCTTGTTGCGCACCGAGATGGGCGCCGGCCACGGCGGCCCCTCGGGCCGCTACGACGCCTGGCGCGACGAATCAATCGTGCTCTCGTTCGTCTGCGACACCGTGGGCATCACCGAGTGACCGGGGCGCCCCCGACGGTCCGGACCTCCGACGGCCTGACGCTCCAATCGGAATGGACGGCCCCCGCCGGCGCGACCGCAACCGCGGTCCTGTGCCATCCCCACCCCCAGTACGGCGGCACCATGCGCAGCATCGTGACGTCCGCACTCTTCGCGGCGTTGCCGAAGCACGGGATCGCATGCCTGCGGTTCAACTTTCGCGGCGTCGAAGCCAGCGAGGGAAGTCACACCGAAGGTGTCGACGAACCCCTCGACGTCGTGGCCGCGCTCGATGCCGCCGCCGCGGCCGCGACCGCCGCCGCGATCACAGGCCCGCTCGCACTGATCGGCTGGTCGTTCGGCGCCGACATCGCACTCGGTATCGACGATCCTCGCATCAGCGGCTGGATCGGCATCGCACCTCCGCTGCGTTTCCGCCCGACCCATGCATACGACACGGTCGGCAACGACCCGCGCCCGAAACTGCTCGTCCTCGCGGAACACGACGAATTCCGCCCACCCGGCGAGATCGTGACCGACACCCACGCGTGGAAATCGACGCGCGTCGAGGTCGTGCCGGGCGCGAGTCACTTCTTCGTGGGCCGCACCGATCGGGTGGTGGCGCTCGCAGCCGTTTTCGTGGCCGAGCTCACGAACCTTTAGGCGCTGAAGGCGTCCGCGGAGAGGCCGAGCGACGCGAGGTACGTCGTCCGGCGCTCGATCGCTATGTGCCAGACCGCGAGGTCGGAGTCGAACGACGCCCGGTCGCCGTCCTCGTACGCGTGCTCGAGCTCGTCGAACGCAGCGTCCTCGGCATCGAGGAGACCTCGATATCGCCGGAAGAAATGGTCGTCGACGGCGCCGACGCTTCCCGGGAGTGATCCCGTGGTTCGGGCTTCGTCACTTCGGAGTTCGCGGTCCCGAAGCCCGCTACTTCCAAGTAGGTAGTGAGGATCGGCCATGGGCACCTCCTGCACACGTGCCGGACCCGAGCCCGAGCACTTGGTGACGTCGACGGTACTCCACCTCGCTCCACGCGAAACACCTTCCGGTCACCGTTTCGTCAACACCCCTTGACCAGCTTCTGACGCCGTTCCACCGGCTGGGACCGCCTGGTCAAGGCCGGACGACGAGGCCGCGTTCAGCGAGGAACTCCTTGGCCTCCCGCACCGTGTGCTGGCCGAAGTGGAAGATCGAGGCCGCCAACACGGCACCGGCGCCGCCGGCTGCCGCCCCCTCGTACAAGTGCTCGAGGGTGCCCACGCCGCCGCTCGCGATGATCGGGACGTCGACGGCCTCACCCATCGCCCGTAGGAGGTCGAGGTCGTACCCGGCCTTCGTGCCGTCACGGTCCATCGAGGTCAACAGGATCTCACCCGCGCCGAGCCGGCACACCTGCTCCGCCCACGCGAGCGCGTCGAGACCTGTCGGTGTGCGGCCGCCGTGGGTCACGACCTCCCAGCCGCCGCCATCGACAACGGCTCGGCGGCGCGCGTCGATCGCGACGACGATGCACTGCGCGCCGAACTCGAGCGCACCGGCGCGGACGACGTCGGGGTCGTTCACGGCCGCGGTGTTGAACGAGACCTTGTCGGCGCCGGCCCGCAGCATCCGCCGGGCGTCTTCGACGGTGCGCACTCCCCCGCCGACCGTGAACGGGATGAACACGGTTTCCGCGACCTGCTCGACGACGTGCACCATCGTGTCGCGAGCGTCGCTCGACGCGGTGATGTCGAGGAACACGAGCTCGTCGGCGCTCTCGGCGTCGTAGCGCGCGGCGAGCTCGACGGGATCCCCCGCGTCGCGGATACCGACGAAGTTCACGCCCTTCACGACGCGGCCCGCGTCGACGTCGAGACACGGGATCACACGGACTGCGAGCACGCGGCGATCCCCTCCTCGACGGTGAACCGGCGCTCGTAGATCGCCCGGCCGACGATCGAACCGGCCAGATGCCTACCCTCGACCTCGAAGTCGGCGAGCGCGCGGAGATCGTCGGTGGTGGCGACCCCCCCGCTCGCGATGACCGGGACCGCGACCGCGGCGACGACCGCTCGGAGCTGATCGAGCGCGGGGCCGCTGAGCATGCCGTCGCGGCCGATGTCGGTCACAATCAGGGCCCCGACACCGACCGCGTCGAACGTCTGGGCAAGGGTCACGAGATCGAGGCCCGTCGCGTCGGTCCAGCCGTGGATCGCGACGTCGCGACCTCGCGCGTCGAGGCCCACCGCGACCGCGCCCGGATGGTCGGCGTGCAACTCTCCGACGATCTCGGGATTCTCGACCGCCGGCGCTCCCGACGACCACGCGTGCGGCCCCCGCCGCGAACCGGGCGCTCGCGTCATCGACGCTGCGCACGCCGCCGCCCGTCTGGACCCGCGCCTTCACGTTGGCGCAGATCGCCTCGATCACCGACAGGTTCGGGTTACCGCCACCCAGGGCCGCGTCGAGGTCGACCACATGGATCCAGCGCGCGCCCGCGGCGTCGAACCGGCGTGCGACCGCAACGGCGTCGTCGTCGTAGACCGTCTGCGCGTCGTAGTCGCCGCGCGCGAGCCGCACGACCTGACCGTGGCGCAGGTCGATCGACGGAAAGAGATCCATCAGCGCGCCACCGGCGCGGCGACGGCGTGGACGAAATTGTCGAGCATCTGCAAGCCGACGGCGCTCGACTTCTCGGGATGGAACTGCGTTGCCCAGACGGGACCGGCTTCGATCGCGGCGGCGAACCGCCGTCCGTACTCGCACCACGCGGCGACGACCGCGTCGTCGTCGGGTTCGGGCGCGAAGGAATGCACGAAGTAGAGCCACGCGGGATCCGGGAGCCCGGCGCCGAGCCGGGAAGCCGATGTCAGCTCCAGCGTGTTCCATCCCATCTGCGGGAGGCGCACGGTCGCCGGGAGCCGGGTCACGCGCCCGGCGACGACACCGAGCCCGGTGACGTCGGGGGTCTCGTCGCTGCCGTCGAAGAGCATCTGCATGCCGATACAGATGCCGAGGAAGGGTCGTCCGTCGGTGGCCGCGGCCCGGGTCGCACCCTCGAGGCCGGCGGCACGCAGCGACTGCATACAGGCGCCGAACGTGCCGACCCCGGGCAAGACCACCGCGTCCGCGCTCTCGATCGCGTACACGTCGGATGTGAGAGCGGCGTTGGCGCCGAGGTGCTGCAACGCCTTCTCGGCCGAACGCAGATTGCCGATCCCGTAGTCGACGACGGCGATGCGCGGCCCGGTCACGAGGCTCCGTTCATGACGAGAGCGTGCCCTTGGTCGACGGTACGGACTCGCCCTCGACCCTGACCGCGTCGCGCAACGCGCGCGCGACTCCCTTGAACGACGCTTCGATGACGTGATGGCCGTTCTTGCCGCTGACGCTGCGCAGGTGCAGCGTGACCCTCGACCCGTCGACGAATCCCTTCCAGAACTCCTCTGCGAGCTGCGGGTCGAAGGTGCCGATCCATTCCGAGATGGGATCGACCGTCGTAGACGAGGAACGGGCGACCCGACAGGTCGAGCGCGACCTCTACCAACGCCTCATCGAGGGGCACGAGCGAATTCGGCGAAACGGCGCACGCCCCGCTTGTCGCCGAGCGCTTCCCGTAGCGCAGAGCCGAGCACGATCCCGACGTCTTCGACCGTGTGGTGCAGGTCGACCTCGAGGTCGCCCCTGGCCTCGATCGACAGATCGAAGCCGGCGTGCTTGCCCAGCTGTTCGAGCATGTGATCGAAGAACGGGATACCGGTGGAGACGTCGGTGGTCCCGGATCCGTCGATCGTCAGCGCAACCGCGACCGTCGTCTCCTTGGTCTCGCGTCGGAACTCGGCGCGGCGGATGGGTCCGGTCATTGCACGACCT
Organism: uncultured Actinomycetes bacterium; assembly: GCA_963761055.1. Taxonomy (GTDB): domain Bacteria; phylum Actinomycetota; class Acidimicrobiia; order IMCC26256; family PALSA-610; genus PALSA-610. The sequence continues at coordinate 94,676 of CAVXFO010000007.1, forward strand.
CCGGGAGCGCCTCGCCCAGAGCGGCGAGGAAGGTGTCATTCTCCTCCGGCGTACCGACGGTCACTCGCAAGGAACCTTCGATGCGAGGCCACGACGAGAAATCACGGACCAAGACGTCGTGTTTCAGGAGCCGGTTCCAGAGCTCGTGCGCGTCGCCGTCGACGCGGAACATGAGGAAGTTTGCGCCCGACGGGCACACTTCGATGCCGGTGGTCGCGGCAAGGGCGGCGAAGAGCCGGCCCCGTTCCTCGACGAGCGTCGCCACCCGCTGTTCCATCTCCGCAGCGAACCCGAGCGCGACCGTTCCCGCGACCTGGGTCGGCACCGACAGGTTGTACGGGAGCAGCACCTTCTCCAGCTCCGCGATCATCCACTCGGGCGCCACGACGAAACCGAGTCGCACACCTGCGAGTGACCAGACCTTCGAATACGTGCGCACGACCGCGAGCGGGAGGTCGTCGGCGATCAGCGCCAGCGCGCTCCACGGCGAGAACTCGCCGTAGGCCTCGTCGACGACGAGGACTGCGCCCACTGCCGCGGCCGCGGCGGCCAGGCGCTCGACGGTCTCGCGCGGTTCGACCGTCCCGGTCGGGTTGTTGGGGCTGCACACGAACACCACCGACGGTTGCGTGCGCCCGATGACGTCGATCGCGTCGTCGGGATCGATGCGGTAGTCGGCGAGGCGCTCGCCGGTCACCACCTCGGTGCCGGTCCCCCTTGCGATCTGCGCGTGCAGCGCGTACGTGGGCTCGAACATCAGTGCCCGCCGACCGGTGCCGCCGTAGGTGAGCAACAAGGTCTGCAACATCTCGTTGCTGCCGTTCCCGCACAGGAGGCGCGCCGGGTCCTGACCGAGGAAACCGCCGAGCGCGCCGCGGAGCTCGGACGCGGCGCGGTCGGGGTACCGGTTCCAGTCGACGGCGCGCAGCGCCGAGAGCCACTGCTCGACGAAGGCGGGTGGCGGCGGGTACGGGCTCTCGTTGGTGTTCAGCCGCACGTCGACGTCGACCTGTGGTGAGTGGTAGCCGGAGAGCTCCTTCAAGTCGTCGCGTGGCTGCGGGCGGGAACCGGTCACGAAACCGGCTCCTCGCGCATACGCACGGAATCGGCGTGGGCCGCCAGACCCTCGGCCTCGGCGATACAGCGGGCGGCGGGACCCACCCGCGCCAGCGCGCCGGCATCGGCGCGGACCACGTGGATGTGCTTTTGGAAGTCGGCGATGCGGAGCGCGCTCGCGAACCGGGCGGTCCCTCCGGTGGGCAGCACGTGATTCGTCCCGGCCACGTAGTCGCCGATCACGGCCGGCGCATACGCCCCGACGAAGACGGCGCCCGCGTTGCGCACGAGCGGGACGAGCACATCGGCGTCGGCACACATGAGCTCGAGGTGTTCCGGCGCGATCGCGTTCGCGGCGTCGATCGCTCGGCGGGGGTCGTCGACGAGGATCACCCGGCCACCGGCATCGAGCGTCGACTCTGCGACCTCGCGCCGGGCGGCAGTCATCAACAACGCCTCGAGCGCGAGGTCGACACGATCGGCGACGTCCTCCTCCCAGACGATGAGCGCGACCGCACCACCCGGACCGTGCTCCGCCTGTGCGAGCAGATCGATCGCGACCCACGCGGGATCGACGCCGGCGTCGGCGACGACGGCGACCTCGGATGCACCGGCGATGCCGTCGATGCCGACCGTCCCGAACACCTGACGCTTGGCCTCGGCGACGTAGGCGTTCCCGGGGCCGACCACGACGTCGACGGGCCGGAGTGCACCCGCGCCGAACGCCATTGCCGCGATCGCCTGGGCGCCGCCGATCGCGTAGACCTCGTCGACGCCGGCGATCGCCGCGGCGGCGAGGATCGCGTCGTCGACATGACCGTGCTCGTCGGGAGGCGAGCACAGGACGACTTCGGGAACACCGGCCACCCGGGCCGCCAGGACCGTCATGAGCACCGACGACGCGAGCGGCGCCCGACCACCGGGCACGTAACAGCCGGCGCGCTCGACCGGGACGATCAGCTCGGCGACCTCGACCCCGAGCCGTTCGTGATGTGCAGCGCGTTCGGTCTGGGCCTCGTGCCAGGCGACGATCTGATCGCGGGCGAGCTCGAACGCGGCCCGCAGCCCCGGCGAGATCCGCTCCCGCGCCGCGTCGACCTCGGATGTCGTCACGCGCGGATCGACGACGGTGACACCGTCGAGACGCGCCGTGAGGTCGGCGACCGCGGCCGCGCCCCGGAAACGCACGTCGGCGATGATCTCGGCAACCAACCCGACCACGTCGGGACCGCCCGTGTCCGGGCGCGCGAGAGCCGCGCGCAGGTCGCCGGAAGTGCCGCGGACGTCGATACGGGCCAGCATGGGAGCTGCTCATCGTACCGGCCGCCACTCCCGGACCTCCGAGCAATTGGAGCCCTCGGAGGTATGGCACACTGCCGCGATGAGCACCACCAGTGACCTCGCCGCGCTGTCGAGCATCGCCGCGCAGGTCGACGATCTGAGCCGCCGGATCACCGCGCTGGCGGAGAGCTACGGCCGGACGCCGGACTCGGCCGTCGCCGGCGAGCTGTTCTCGACCGAGCGCGCCTTCGCGACCGCCCGGCGGTCGCTCGACCGGGCCACGACACTGCTCAGCAGGATGCCCGACAGCTAGATCGAGGCGACGATCCGGCCGGCCGACGGGCAGATGCCGGCGAGGGTGCACGCACTGCACCTCGGACGCTTGGCGTCGCAGACCCGGCGCCCGTGTTCGATGAGCCGCAGGGAGAAGTTCCCCCATTCCTCGGGCGCCACCATCCCACCGAGATCATGCTCGATCTTCACCGGATCGGTCTCGGAGGTGAGCTTCAGGCGTGCCGACAGGCGGGTCACGTGGGTGTCGACCGGGAGGCCGGGCTCGTGGAACCAGACCGAACGCAAGACGTTGCCGGTCTTGCGCCCGACACCGGGCAGGGTGACGAGGTCGTCGAGCGCGTCCGGGACCTCGCCACCGAAGCGGGCGACGACACCCTGGGCCATGCCCATGATGTTCTTCGTCTTCGACCGGAAGAAGCCCGTCGACTGGATGATCGACTCGACCTCCTCCGGATCGGCCGACGCCAGATCGGCCGGGGTCGGGAACTTTGCGAAGAGCGTCGGCGTGACCATGTTGACCCGCTCGTCGGTCGTCTGCGCCGAGAGGATCGTGGCCGTGAGCAGTTCGTACGCGTTCGAGTGCTGCAGCGCGCACCGCACGTCGGGATAGAGCTCCCGCAGCAGTTCGACGACGGTCGCCGCTCGCGCCTTGGCACCCCGGGGTCGAGCCACGGGGTCACGGTACCCTCGTCCGATGCCCGAAACGTCGGTGAGCGAGGTCGAGCCTGCGCGTTTCGCGCCGGAGACTCCGCGCATCGCGCGCATCGACGACGCCGTGCGCGCGCACGACGGCCACCCCGCACTCAGCGACGCGGTGTGGCTCGATCTCGAACATCCCGGCACCGACTCGGCCGGTTTCCTCGCCGACGACGTCGGCTACGCCCACGTGGCTCGGGCCGACAACGCGACCACCGACGACAACGCGAACGACGGTGCCCACTGGTCGCTCGGCGTGGCCGTCGTTCCCGACGCGCGTACCCGGGGTGTTCGGGCCGCGCTCGTCGCCGCCGCGCTCGGGCACGTCGCGGTGCGGGGCGGTGGTCTCGTCACGCTGTGGGTTCTCGGTGCGAACCCGGCCGACGACGACGACGACCTGACCGCGTCGGGCATGCACGCGTCCGCGAGACCTCTACGAGATGCGGGTCCCGCTTCCGCTCGGCCTCGAACCGAAGTTCGCGTCGGGCGTACATGTGCGGTCGTTCGAGCCCGGCCGCGACGAGGACGCCTGGCTCACCGTCAACAACCGCGCGTTCGCCGGCCACGCCGAGCAGGGCGACTGGAGACGATCGACGCTCGCCCGGCGCACCGGCGAACCGTGGTTCGATCCGTCGCTGTTCCTCCTCGCGGTCGACGACCTCGGGCTCGTCGGTTTCGACTGGCTGAAGGTCCACCCGGCCCACGACCGCGATCCGCAGCTCGGCGAGATCTACGTCATCGGCGTCGACCCCCGCGCGCAAGGGACCGGGCTCGGCCGCGCACTGGCCATCGCGGGTCTGAACGCGGTGCACGTGCGCGGCATCAACACCGGCATGTTGTTCTGCGCGGCCGACAACGGTCCCGCGTTGTCCTTGTACCGCGCGCTCGGTTTCACTGCGCACCGCGTCGACCGTGCGTACGAGTGCGAGGTGCAGGCCCGATGACCGCATCGGACTCGCGGCGCTACGACTACCGACGCGCCGAGCTGGAAGCATTGGTCGCCACCCTCGGCGAACCTGCGTATCGCGGCCGCCAGCTGTTCGAAGGTCTCTATCTCCGGCGCCGGCCGCTCGACGACCTCACCGAGCTCCCGAAGGAGCTCCGGAGCCGACTCGCGGACGCGATCCCCCTCGCGTTCACCGTCGACGCGATGCAGCTCGCCGACGACGACATGACCGCGAAGTGGCTCTGGCGCGCCGACGACGGCGCGCAGGTCGAGACCGTCCTGATGCGCTACTCGGCCCGGGCAACGGTGTGCGTGTCGTCGCAGGCCGGATGCGCGATGGGTTGCACGTTCTGCGCGACGGGCCAGGCCGGCTTCGAGCGGCACCTGTCGGCGGGCGAGATCGTCGAGCAGGTGTTGCGCGCGCAGCACGCGTCGCCGCAACGGGTGTCGAACGTCGTCTTCATGGGCATGGGCGAGCCGCTCGCCAACCCCGACGCGGTTCTCGACGCGTGCACTCGTCTCCACGACGACGTCGGCCTCTCCGCCCGCCATCTCACGGTGTCGACCGTGGGCGTGGTGCCCGGCATCGAGCGGCTCACCGAGTTCGAGCTCCCGGTCACCCTCGCCGTGTCGTTGCACGCACCCGACGACGTGCTCCGCGAACAGCTCGTGCCGTTGAACCGCCGCTATCCGCTCGCCGCGGTCCTCGACGCGGCCCGGGCCTACGCCGACCGCAAGGGGCGCCGGGTCTCGTTCGAGTACGCGTGCATCAGCGGCGTGAACGATCTTCCCCACCACGCCGACGCCCTCGCGGGACGGCTCACCGGGTTCCGCGGCGGAGCCCACGTGAATCTCATCCCGCTCAACGACACCGCCGGCTATCCGGGTCGACCCAGCCAACCGAACCGGATCGCGGCTTTCGCGGACCGACTGCGCGCGGCCGGCGTGCAAGCGACCGTGCGCCGCAACCGTGGCACCGACATCGATGCAGCGTGCGGCCAGCTTCGCTCCCGCACCCCCTGACGTGGCCCGATCCCCGGCTCCCAACCTTCGGACAGCCGCGTTCGCCACCCCGTAATCGGCGAGGACCGCGGATCCGCGACAATGGCGACGTGAACGAACTCAAGTGGGTCAACCCGCACCAGCCCCAGACGCTCTACATGGGTGTCATCCTCTGTTATATCCAGGGGGTGTTCGCGATCCTCTCGTACCCCACGTTCCATGCGTGGGTGTTCGTCATCCTTGTCGGCCTCGTCGGCGGCGGCTTCGGCATCGCGAACGAGAAGAAGTGGGGCTATTTCCTCGCCGTGGCCACCGCCGTTCTCCAGGTCGGAGTCCTGCTCCAGAGCGGAGTCAGCCTCGGCAATCTCAGCGTGCTGATCGAGCTCGGCTTCGACGTCGCGCTCGTCGTGCTCCTGACCCACCCGATGAGTCGCAGCTACCAGCGCATCTGGTTCAAGTGAGCCCAGCCGAGGTCGTCGCGGCCTGTACCGCAACCCTCGAACCGCTCGAGGCCGCGGCCAACGCGGCGTGGTGGACCGCGAACGTCGACGCGACCGACGAGACTGAACGCATCCGCTCCGAGGCCGACGTCGCCTTGTCCGACGCGCTCGGCGACGAGGCCGCATTCGCCGAGGTGCGCGCCGCGTTGACGCAGCCCGACCTCGATCCCGAGGTCGCGCGGCAGCTGCGGGTGCTCGAGCAGTCCTTCGTTCCGAACCAGGTGGATGCCGACCTGCGCCGGCAGACGATCGCGTTGCAGAGCAGCATCGAGTCGCAGTTCGCCCGCCATCGCGGCATGATCGACGGCGCTTCGGTCGACGACAACCAGATCGTCGACGTGCTCCGCACGAGCACCGACCGTGCCGAGCGGGAAGCCGCGTGGACGGCGTCGAAGAGTGTCGGCGCGCGGGTCGCGCCGGACGTCCGGCGACTGGTGACTTTACGGAACGAGGCGGCGCGCTCGATCGGGTACCGAGACCATTTCGCGCTCACGCTCGCGACGACCGACTTCGACGAGGAACGCCTCTTCGCCACGCTGGCCGAGGTCGACGAGATAACTGCCGTGCCGTTCCGGCAGCTCAAGCGGAGCCTCGACGAACAACTCGCGGCGCGATTCGGCGTGCACGCCGACGCGATTCGGCCGTGGTACTACGACGACCCGTTCTTTCAAAACGCCCCCGCCGACATCGGCGTGGACCTCGACCCGTACCTCCGCGACGCCGACCTCGAAGCGCTCACGTCTCGCACGTTCGGGGCCATGGGGCTCGACATCGCCGCGGTCGTCGCGCGCAGCGACCTCACCCCCCGGCCCGGCAAGGTCCAGCACGCGTTCTGCATCGATGTCGACCGCGCCGGCGACGTGCGCGTCCTCAGCAACAACACGCCGGGCGAACGCTGGGCCGAGACGATGCTGCACGAGTTCGGTCACGCCGTGTACTTCGACGGCGTCGGACGCGACCTTCCGTGGCTGTTGCGCACGATGCATCTCTGCCTCACCGAGGGTGTGGCCATGCGTTGCGGCCGGCTCGTACGGGATCCGCAGTGGCTCCGCCGCATCGCGGGGCTTCCCGATGCGACCGTCGCCGAGATCGCGCCGCACCTGACCGCCGCGAGCCGCGCGTACCTCCTCGTGTTCGCCCGTTGGGTGCTCGTGATGACGCACTTCGAACGCGGTCTCTACGCACAGCCCGACGGCGACCACGACACTCGCTGGTGGGATCTCGTCGAACGGTTCCAACTCGTGCGCCGCCCGGACGGCCGCAGCGAACCCGACTGGGCCGCCAAGATCCACATCTCGGCTGCGCCCGTCTACTACCACAACTATCTCTTCGGGGAATTGGTCGCGTCGCAATTGACGGCCGCACTCGGCAGCCTCGTCGACAACGCCGAGGCCGGACGCGCGCTGGTCACGCGACTGTTCGCGCCGGGGACGACCCTGCGTTGGGATCATCTCATCGAGCGCGCGACCGGATCGCCCCTCACGTCCGCCGCGTTCGCGCGCGAGATCGCGGTCTGACCGGACCGCATCGTGTGCGACACGCTCTGCGTCCGGACCGGCGCCGGCATGCTGTTCGCGAAGAGCTCCGACCGTCATCCCGACGAAGCCCAGGTGGTCGAGTGGCACGAGCCGCGGGCACCCGGCGGCGCGCTCCGCACCCAGTACCTCACGATCGACGACGCCGGCGCGTACGCGTTTCTCGGGTCGCGACCAACGTGGCTCTGGGGCGTCGAGCACGGGCTCAACGAGCACGGCGTCGCCATCGGCAACGAGAAGATCTGGACCACCGACCCCCCGCGCGCACGCACCGGCACTGCTCGGCATGGATCTCGTGCGGCTCGGGCTCGAGCGCAGCCGTTCCGCCGGCGAAGCCCTCTCGGTCATGACCGCGCTGCTCGAGCGCCACGGGCAGGGTGGCTCCGGCGAACCCGACCGTGACGAGCCCTATTACTCCTCGTTCCTCATCGCGGACCCTCGGGGCGGATTCGTCCTCGAGACGAGCAGTCGCACCTGGGCCGCCCGGCCGATCGACGCGGGAGCTGCGATCTCGAACCGGATCAGCCTGGGCACGGGATGGACACGAGCGTCGGACGACGTCGATGCGGGCACCGACTTCGACTCCTACCGGTCGCCCCAGATGCCGACCAACATCGCCGACCACCGCCTCCGAGTAACCCGTGGCTGCGTCGCGCTCGGCGCGGACGCCACGCCGGTTGCGGTCGCCGCCGCACTGCGCGACCACGGGCCGAACGGCGCCCCCGACCGGATCCCGGCCGAGGCCGGCGCCGACGGGGAAGGTTTCAGCGTCTGTATGCATCGCCGGGAGTGGCACTCGCAGACCACCGCCTCGATGATCGCCGAACTGCGCACCGGCGGACACAGCCGCGCGTGGGTGAGCCTCGGCAATCCGTGCACGGGCGTCTTCGTGCCGTGCTTCCCACCGGCCCTCGCGCCCGAGCTGGCCGACCCCGCACAGTGGCGCCGGTTCGCGGCGCTGCGAGACGAGGTGGAGTCGGACCCTGATCGACTCCCCCCGACCCGGGCCGCGCTGGCCGTCGTCGAAGCTCGGCTCTGGGCGCACGCCGACGCCGCGTTCGCGAGCGGCGATCCATCCGAACTGGCGACGTTCGGCGGAACGTCGTTCTCCAGCGTCGACGCCGCTCTCCTTCGACTCGGCGTCGGGGCTCCCGCTACGGTCGCCCCGACCACGGACGGTTATCCGAACAATCGGTGACGGCGGCACCAGGCACCCGTCACCCACCCAGAGCACGTGCGTGCGGCGCGCGCCGCAAGGGAGCCGGGACCCGTGGAGTTCAACCTTGCGGACCTGCTCGAAGCGGTCGCCGACACGGTGCCGGATCACCTTGCCCTCGTCTGCGCGCGACGCCGGCTCACGTACGCCGATCTCGAAGCGCGTGCGAACCGGCTTGCGCACGTGTTGCAGGCACACGGAGTGGGGCCCGGCGATCACGTCGCGCTGTACCTGTACAACTGCACGGAGTACCTCGAAGGCATGCTCGCCGCGTTCAAGATTCGCGCGGTCCCGATCAACGTCAACTACCGCTACGTCGAGGAGGAACTGCACTACCTCCTCGACGACGCCGACGCGGCGGCCGTGGTGTTCCACCGGGAGTTCGCGGCGAAGCTCGCCGGCATCCGGTCGAATCTGCCGCGGTTGCAGACCTTCCTCGTGGTCGACGACGGACGCGATTCGCCCGCCGATCTCGACGCCCTCGACTACGAGCAGGCACTCGCAGGCGCGTCCCCTGACCGCGACTTCGGCCCCCGATCCCCCGAGGACCTGTACCTGCTCTACACGGGCGGCACCACCGGCATGCCCAAGGGTGTGATGTGGCGCCACGTCGACCTCTTCTTCGGCGCGATGGGTGGCGCGGGCGGCGGCGGCGCGCCGATCACGACGCCGGCGGAGATCGAGGAACGGTGCCGGCAGCCGCGCATGCGCTGCGTCCCCATCTGCCCGCTCATGCACGGAACCGCACACTGGATGGCTTTCAGCACGCTCTTCATGGGCGGCACCGTGATCATCCCGGCCGGACACCATCTCGATCCGATCGCGGTGTGGCGTCTCGTCGAACGGGAGCACGCCAACTACATCGTCATCGTCGGCGATGCATTCGCACGACCGTTGCTCGACGCCCTCGATTCGCGCGAGGGCTGCGAGATCGACGTGTCGTCGTTGCAGGTCCTGCTGTCGGGTGGCGCGGTGCTTTCGCCGTCGCTGAAGCGCGCTTTCGTCGAACGGCTCCCGACGCTGCTCGTCGTCGACGGTTACGGCGCGTCGGAGACGGGCGGTCAGGGCCAGTCGGTGGTCGTGGCCGGCGGCGAGGTGCCCGACACACCGCGCTTCCGGGTCGGCGACGACACCCAGGTGCTCGGCCTCGACCTCCGGCCCGCCGCGGCCGGCGTGGTCGGGAGGCTGGCGCGCCGCGGCCACATCCCGATCGGTTACTACAAGGATCCGGGCAAGACCGCGGAGACGTTCCCCGTCGTCGACGGCGTGGGCTGGGCAGTGTCCGGAGACCACGCGGTCGTGGAACCCGACGGCACGATCACGTTGCTCGGCCGCGGGTCGGTGTCGATCAACACCGGCGGCGAGAAGGTCTATCCGGAGGAAGTCGAGTCGGTGTTGAAGGCGCATCGCGACGTGTTCGACGCGCTCGTCGTCGGCATCGCCGACGAGCGTTGGGGTCAGCGGGTCGTTGCCATCGTGCAGCCGCGTGCGCCGGCCGCGCCGGGCCTCGACCTGTTGCAGGAACACTGTCGCGATCGCCTGGCCGGCTACAAGGTCCCGCGCGAGCTCGTGCTCGTCGACACAATCGAACGGTCGCCGTCGGGCAAGCCCGACTACCGGTGGGCCCGCACCGTCGCCACGCACACCCCGGGTACGGTCGAAGCGTGACCGAGAACCGCCTGGCGCACGAGACGAGTCCCTACCTTCGACAGCACGCCGACAACCCCGTCGACTGGATGCCGTGGGGCGACGAGGCATTCGCGCTCGCGCACGAGCGCGACCTGCCTGTGTTCTTGTCAGTCGGGTATTCGTCGTGCCATTGGTGCCACGTCATGGCACACGAATCGTTCGAGGATCCCGATACTGCGGCGATGATGAACGACCGGTTCGTCAACGTCAAGGTCGACCGCGAGGAACGCCCCGACGTCGACGCGATCTACATGCAGTCGGTGCAGGCGCTGACCGGCCGGGGCGGATGGCCGATGAGTGTGTGGTGCAGTCCCGACGGCCGGCCGTTCTACGCAGGCACGTACTTCCCAGATTCCGATCGCCACGGTATGCCGTCGTTCCGGCGGGTGTGCACGGCGGTTTCGGAAGCGTGGCGCGACAAGCGCGACGAACTGCTCGCCCAGGGCGATCAACTCACCGCCGCGCTCGCCGAAGAGGCTTTGCGCACGGGCACCGAGGCCGACCTCACGAGCGCGATCCTCGAGCAGGCGTTCGTCGGCATCCGGAACCAGTTCGAACCCACGTACGGAGGCTTCGGCCGGGCGCCGAAATTCCCGCAGGCAATGACCATCGACTTCCTGTGCCGGGCATACGTGCGGAACGGCTCGGACGAGACCCGCACGATGATCACCACCACGCTCGACGCGATGGCGGCCGGCGGCATCCACGATCAACTCGGCGGCGGGTTCGCGCGCTACTCGACCGACGACGAGTGGTTGGTCCCGCACTTCGAGAAGATGCTCTACGACAACACGTTGCTCACGCGCGCGTACCTGCACGGGTTCCTCGTCACGGGTGAGCCGCGTTACCGCGCCGTCGTCGAGGACATCGTCGGCTACGTCCTGGGCGACCTTCGCGATCCCGCGGGTGGCTTCTACTCCGCCGAAGACGCCGACTCCGAAGGCGTCGAGGGCAAGTTCTACTGCTGGTCGATCGCGGAGATCCGCGAAGTCTGCGGCGCCGACGCCGACGCTGTGATCGCCTACTTCGGTGCCACCGATCGCGGGAATTTCGCCGATCCGCACACCGGGTTCCGGGGGAACATCCTCCACGTCGCCGAGCGCAACGCTGAGGCTCCGGTCGAAGTCGAGCGTTCGAAGTCTCGACTGCTCGCCCGCCGCGCAACGCGGGTACGCCCCGGCCTCGACGACAAGGTGCTGCTCGGCTGGAACGCGCTCATGGTCGCCGCGCTGGCCGAAGCAGCGGCCGTGTTCGAACGCGACGACTGGATGGACGCTGCCCGCACGAACGCACGCTTCCTGCTCTCGCAGATGCGGCGCGACGACGGGCGACTCCTCCGCTCGTGGCGCGCACCTCACCTCGCCTATGCCGAGGACTATGGCGCGCTGCTCGAAGCACTCGTGACCCTCGCCGAACACGACACGCGCGCCCAGCACGACACTGCGGGTTGGCTCGCCGACGCCCGGATCGTCGCCGCCGAGCTGCTCCGCCTCTTCCGCGATCCCGACGGCGGCGGCTTCTTCACCACGGGCACAGACGCCGAGCAACTCGTCGTCCGCCTGAAGGATCTCTTCGACGACGCGACCCCTTCCGCGAACTCGCTCGCGGCCAACGGGCTCCTCCGGTTGGCGGCACTGAACGGCGACACCACGCTCGAAGCACCTGCCGCCGAGGTGCTGACGATGCTGGCACCCTCGGCCGCGGCGCACCCCAACGGCTTTGCGAATCTTCTCGGCGCCATCGAGCGCTTCGTCACCGCGCCGGCCGAGATCGCGATCGTGGGAGACCCCTCCGACCCGCGCACGCAAGCGCTCCGGCGGGAGGTGACGGGCCGGCTGCTCCCCGCGTCGGTGACGCTTACCGGATCAGCACCCGACGTCGCCTCCGCTCCCGGCGCAGGATCGCCGCTCCTCGAGGGTCGGGACGTACCCGCCGGGATACCGACCGCGTTCGTGTGCGAGCACTACGCGTGCCGACGGCCGGTCACCGAGCCCGCGGATCTTCGGGCCCAACTCGATTCGGTGCTCGAGGGTCGCCGGAAAACGGGTCAGCAGGCGGCGAGGTAGGAACCGGCCGCGAGCTCCTCGGCGACGGCCCAACCGAACGCGATCATCGCCTGGCCGCGCGCCGCGTCGAGCGTGCCCACCAGCGACGCGATCTTCGCCCCGCCCGTGGCCTTCACCGGGCTCGTGTCGAGCACGGCGAGACAGGGAGGCTTGCGGCCCTTCACCGCGACCCGGAACTCACGGTCGTCGAAGTGACCGTCGTTGCCGTAGCGCTTCGCCAGACGACGACCCCAGGCCCGGTCCTCGCCGTTGGGTGTGTACCCGGGGCGGGGAACGACGTCGGCGTAGCTCTGGAGCAGCACGTAGCAGCTGGGTTGCGCCAGCCGTGCGGCAACGAGCACGTCCTCGTCGGGGAAGGAGATCGCAGCCCGGCGGGTCAGCTCACCGGTCATCGACTTGAGCGTCGCCGAAGCCACCTTGCCCTTCCGTACGACACCCATGCCCCAGAGGATCGACGGAGTGCCGCCGATGCGCTCGAGGGATCCGAGCATCAGCCCGTGGATGACCCCCTCCTCACTCGCGAGGACCGCGAGCGGGAAGGATTCCACCTGGCGATCGAGCTCCTCGTCGGAGACGGGGAGGCCGTTGGAAAGGAATATCTGACCGACCTCATCGAGCTCGGCGGGCTTCAGCGAGACGGAATCGCGGGACTCGACATTCATCGCCAATACATTGTGGCCGAAGTCACGCCGTAAGGAAAATCGGATGTGCCGGCGACGCTCTCACTAGGGACGATGCCCGGGCGGCGGGTCCGTCCGGCGCCTAGACCGAACGGGTCCGCGCCTTCGACATGTCCCAGAAGGCCTTCATCGAGGCGATCTGGCCCGCGTCGTCCACCTCGAGGGTTTCGACGCAGTCCATGATCATCACCGAGTCGCCGATCGTCGCGTGGATCTCGAGGATCATCGCCGCCTCGGCGCCGCACACGATCAGGTCGAGGAGCTTCATCTCGACCCGGTCGGCGAGGGCCCGGGTCTGGTCGTAGAACGCGCCGACGCCCTCCACCCCGATGTGCGGGGGCTGGCCGACCGGGTCGTACCAGACCGTGTCGGCTGCGAACTGGGCGAGGACGGTCGCCTTGTCGTTGGCGTTCGAGGCCGTGATGTAGGCCTCGGCGGTGCTCTTGACCTGCTCGGGAGTGGGCATGTCGAGAACCTAACTCATGTAATGGCGAGGCCGTCGAGATCCGGCTTCGGCGGTGGGATCTTCGGGTCCATCGCCTCGAGCGTGTCGAGCAGGATCGCCGCCGCCGCGACGCCGGACACCCATTTGTGGTCGGCGGGGACCACGTACCAGGGGGCCCACTTGGTCGACGTCGCCGTGATCGCGGCGTCGTACAGCGTCATGTAACGGTCCCAGGCGGCCCGGGCGTCGAGATCGGCCCGGTCGAACTTCCACCGTTTCTCCGGATCGTCGAGCCGGGCCTGGAGCCGGCGGCGCTGCTCGTCCTTGCCGATGTGCAGGAAGATCTTCACGATCGACGTGCCCTCGTCGCTGAGCATCTTCTCGAACGAGTTGATGTGCTCGTACCGGCGCCCACGTTCGTCGTCGCCGATGACGCCGACGACTTCGGCGGCCACGACGTCTTCGTAATGCGACCGGTTGAAGATCCGGATGTCGCCCCGCTCGGGCATGACGGTGTGGATGCGCCAGAGATAGTCGTGTTGGAGCTCGTTCGACGACGGCGCCTTGAACGCGACGACGTCGCACCCCTGCGGATTCAGCCCGGTGAAGACCCGGCGGATGGTGCCGTCCTTGCCGGCGGCGTCGAGGCCCTGCAACACGAGCAACACCGACCGGGCACTTTCGGCGTACAGACGCTGGTGGAGGACGCTGAGGCGTGCGGTGAGTGCCGCCAACGCCTCCTGCGCGGAGCCCTTGTCGATCCCGAGCCGATCGTCGGTCGGGCGGTGGTCGAGGTGCGCGTCGGTGCCCGGCTCGATGCGGCACGCGTCCTGCATGCCCGGACGGTACCGCGCGTCGCTACTGCAGGTGCTCGGTCCAGCGATAACCGTCCCAGTACCGCAGCTGTGCGGATCCACCCGGGTCCGGGTGCCAGCCGGGCGGGACGGGCGCCGCGTAGGCGTAGGTGGGTGTGCGGCGCGCGCGGCCCCGACGTACCGAGCCGACGATCAACAGCACGATCCCGACCGCCGTCAGGATGCCGCCGGTACCCATGAGGACGAACCAGACGATCGCCTTTCGGATCGTGAAGGTGAGCGGCCGCGCGACGAGCACAGACTGTGGTGACGTCGTCCGCACGGTGACCAGGTAGTCGCCGGACGCGGGCGTGGTGAACCGCACGGCACCGACGTAACGCCGGCCGCTCGTCGTCCGGCTCTCGACCGTCGAGCCCCGTTCGAACACCTCCACGCGCGCACCTGCGACGGCCGTCACCGTCACGTCAGCGGGCGTGATCGTCACGGTGTCGTCGGTGGAGAACGACGATCCGATCGACGCCGATCCGGTGTTCTCGTAGATCTCCCACGTGCCCTTGCCGAGATGCACGTCGACGGGCCCGGGGGTCTCGAACCGCAGCGGCGACGCGACGTCTCGCACGATCGGGATGATGCCGACCATGAAGGTGGGGATCGCCAGCGCGACGCCCGCGACGATCAGCAGGATCGCAATGCGCAGGCTCGGACCCGGCGCCTTGGGCGGGCCGATCGGTTGGACGTGGGTCATCCCTCCATCATCGTCCTTCGTCGATCGGGTGCTGAACGGTTCCGGCCCGAGCGCCACAGTCGACTCAACTGGCACGTACCCGTGGTATACGGAGACGTGCTGTCGACCTCCCTGCGCGGCCTGTGAGTTGATGAGCACGACGAAAACCGGCCCCAGCGGGCGAGATCGCCGGATCAGCATCCCCCGAATCCTGATGCTGCTCGTCGCGGCCATCTCGTTCCACGTGGTCGCGCCGAGCATCGTCGAAGTCTTCGGCTCCTGGCCTCGCGTGTCGACGGTCGCGCCCGAATGGCTCGTCGTGATCGTCGCGTTCGAGGTCCTGAGCTTTGCGAGCGCGATCCGGCTCCAGCGGATCGCGCTGCGCACCGACGCGTGGTTCCCGGTCGCAACGTCACAACTCGCAGGCAACGCCATGAGCATGGTCGTTCCGGGCGGCGCAGCCGCGGGCGCGACACTGCAATTGCGGATGCTCTCGCAGTCGGGCGCCGAGACCGCGACCGCGATCTCCGGTTTCACCGCGTTCTCGCTGCTGCAGACGGCGAGCATCTTGTTTCTTCCCGTGCTCACGCTGCCGACGATCCTCCTCGGTGCTCCGGTGGCGCCGGGCTTGGCCGCGACCGCGTTTCTCGGCATTGCCGGCTTCGTCGCCGTCGCCGTTCTGGGTGCTGTGCTCTTGAGCACCGACCCGCCTCTGCGCGGCATCGGGCGGGCGGTGCAGGCGGTCCGCAATCGCATCCTGCGCAAGCGCGCGGTGATGAGCGGGTTCCCCGACCGCCTCATCGGGGAGCGCAACAGTGTGCGTGAGGTCCTGGGTGAACGTTGGCGCGAAGCACTGCTCGCGACGGCATCACGGCTCGGCTTCGACTTCCTCGCGCTGTTCGCCGCGCTCGCCGCCGTCGGAGGACTGCCCCGGCCGTCACTGGTGTTGCTGGCATACACCGCGTCGTCGTTGCTCGCGATGATCCCGATCACGCCGGGCGGCCTCGGTCTCGTCGAGGCCGGACTCACGGGCGCGCTCGCACTGGCCGGGGTGGATCCGGCCAAGGCCGTCTTGGCAACTCTGCTGTACCGCCTCGCGTCGTATTGGCTACCGATCCTCGCGGGCCCGGTCGCCTACACGCTGTTCCGCCGCCGCTTCCGCGCCTAGCGGTTTGTGGCGGCTCGACCGTCCAGCATCGAATATCCGGGCCGCATCGTCGCGCGCCGGATCGGCAACGGCTGCACGAGCGTGGGCACGGAGCCGAAGAGCGCGCGGAATCGCACCTGCGACCGAGGGAAATGCGCGAGCACGTGCGCGCCGTCGCTCGGCGTGTCCTCGTCGAAGTACGCGTGGTACGCGAGGCTCCCGGGTCCGTCACTCGGGAGAGAGCTCATCCAGTCGAACATTCCCTGCACGAACGCGGGATCGTCGTTGCCGGCACTCGTCGGAGCCTCGTTGCCGCCGTCGGCCAACGCCCACTCTGGGTAGCTCACCTGTTTGCGGTGCTCGATCGCGAAGTCGCGCTGGAAGGTCAGTTCGGTGGTGATCGAGGCGAACGCGGCGTCGGGATCGACCCACGATGTCGTCCGCGGGTCCCAGTCGACCGGCAGACCCTTGTCGTAGACGTCCGCACCGACGATGTCGACGTAGTCGTCGCCGGGATACGCGGCAACCTCCGACTGCAACAACGACGGATCACCGTTCCAGTCGAGACGCACGCCGGGCAATTCCGAGCGAAAGACGTCCGCGACGTGCCGGTAGGTGGCGGCCCAGAGTCGTTCGTTCCCCTGCGCCGACCACGGCATCCACCCTCCGTCGAACTCCCAGCCCAACCGCAACACGACATCGGCGAAGCCGGCCGCCTCCAGGTACTGCGCGGCAAGGACGTACGACGCGTCGTGCGCGCCCGTGAGCGTGTCCTGCAGCGCGCTTGTACGCTGCTCGGTCGTGGCACCGAAGCCGAGACCGATCGTCAGCGGAACGGACTCGACGAACGTGGTCTGAGCCGCGACGTCGTGAAACCCGCCCGCAGCCACCGTCTCACCCCAGACGCTGTCCTCGAAGTCGGATGCATTGTCGAACTCGGAGAACTGCACGACGTACGACGTCCCCCGGTCGAGCCACGTTTGCAACGACTGCAACCGCGCCGCGTCGGCGTACCCGGGATCGAAGCCGAGCCGCGAGAACGCCGGACGATCGGAGATGGACGCGCTGCTCGACAAACCGTCTGCCACACCGGCGACGAGCGCACCTGTCGAGCACATCACCGCGACGATCACGGCGATGATCACGCCGCCGCGCTTCAGCAGGTTTCGGTGAGCGCGAAATGTAAAGAACGACAACGGAGCTCCGCCTCGGAACGTTGGTGTGCGTTCCGATCGGCCGTGCCCGCTGTGATCTGATCGAGACCCGCGGGATCGGCCCCGAAACATTCGACGTCAGTCGAGGATCGCGCTGTCGCAGGTCGCGCTGGTGGCGACTGGCAGACGGGGGACGAAACGAGAACACCCCACCGGGGGCGGTGGGGTTCGTGCCTTCTGATCAGGGGTTCTGGTGGGCGGTAGAGGACTCGAACCTCCGACCTCATCCGTGTGAAGCGTCGCTAGTGGTTCCGGTCACTACCGGAAAGCACCGCTGACCTCGGCTTTCGCATTTTCGGCCACCGACCATTTCCGGTCGTTTCCGAAGGTCTCGTGTACCCAGTGTGTACCAGCCGCGGGGTTCGACTCCCCCGCCTTCAGTGCGTCGCGTCAGCCGAACCCGCTCGATTCGGCGCGATGTCACTAGTCAAGTTCGGGAGCGCAAATCGTTTTGTCACATCTCGTGAAATGCCCTGGTCAGGCGCCGGTCTCTAGATTCGCGGCTCTTCGCGTTGGGGTGGGGAGAGCTACCCGGAGCCGACACCACCCAACACGTTCTCGCGAACCTCGCCCAGGTCGACGTCGGAGTCGCCGAGCTACGCAACCAGTACGGCGCCCGAACCACGCCGCCCTCGTCTCGTCCGAGTCGAGCAGTTGGAGTTGGAACTGGCAGAACGCCTCGACGGTCCGGCACGCGAAGGTGGTTCGGTCCCACGCGGCGTGCAACCGCAGGCGCTGCTTCGACAGGTGCATCAGCCGCTTGTTGAGATCTATGCGCTCGTCATCGGTCAGGATCGGCTTGGGCGTCCACGTGTCGAGGTATGCAGCGCGATCACGTCGTCGTCGACGCGCTCGCTTGCTCCAAGGAACGTGTCGAGATTGCGCACGTGCAGCATGGTCGATTCGAGCAACGCACATCCCAGTCTCTGCAGCGCCTCGGGCGACGCCATCGGACCGACCTCGGCGACCATCTTCAAATTCGTAGCCGACGTCCTCGGCCAGCTCGCATAGCTCGTGCTCGGTGAAATTCACCGGCGCAGCGTACAGAGCTGCCTGATTGAGAGTGGTGGTGGCGTTGCGGGGTTCCGTAGCGTCGCGGATCGCCTGGCGGTTGGGCTCTCGAACTGCCTGTCGCCTGCGGGTTGGCTGTTAATCGATTGGTCTGCCGCCGGGTGATCTGACCGTGGCGTGGCTCGAAAGAGGTGCGCAGGATCAACCCGAATCAGGAGTGCCCGTCACGGTTCTTCACTCGTTGGAAGGGAGAACTGGCATGACGGTGATCATCGGGATCGATCCGCACAAGTTGTCGCATGCGGCGTGCGCGATCGATGTGAACGAACACGAGCTCGGCGCGTTGTCGCTCCGGGCGGGACAACGGCAACTCGAGATGTTGTTGGGGTGGGCGGCGCCGTTCACCGAGCGACGGTGGGCGATCGAGTCCGCGGGCGGGCTCGGCTATCTGCTCGGCCAGCAGCTCGTCGCCGCGGGCGAGTGCGTGATGGATGTGCCGGCGACGTTGTCGTCGCGGGTGCGGTTGCTGGGGACGGGCCGGTCGGACAAGAACGACCCGAACGACCGCGTGCGGTCGCGATCGCCGCGTTGCGGGCGCCGTCGTTGACGCCAGTGCGTCGCGAGGACCATACGACGGTGTTGCGGTTGTTGGCGAAAGCGCATCTCGATGTGGGTCGGGCTCGGAACCGTGCGTGTTGTCGACTGCCACGCGTCGCTCGGGAACTGGTCGCGGGTGGGATCCGCAAAGAAGTTGCTGTTTCTCGGGAGGAATCGCTGCTGGCGAGCATCGAACCGGCCGGGATGGCACAACAGCAGGACTCGAACTCGCATACGAGCAACTCGACGAGATCCGGACCCTTGACGCGAAGTTGAAACGCTCGAAGAAACGGATCGTTACCGCGGTCGGCGCGTCAGGGACGTCCGTGACCGACGTGTACGGCGTCGGACCGATCGTCGCCGCGATCGTGATCGGCTACACCGGCGACGTGCGTCGGTTCCCGACCGCGGGTCACTTCGCCGCGTATAACGGGACCGCGCCGATCGAGATGAGCTCGGCGGGTCGGACCGTGCACCGGCTTTCCCGACGCGGGAACGCACCCTCAACCATGCGATGCACATCGCGGCGGTGACCCAGATCCGCCGTCTCGACACCGAAGGCCGCCACTACTACGACACCAAGATCGCAGCCGGGAAAACGAAACGCGAAGCGATGCGTGCCCTGAAACGACGGGTCAGCGACCGCGTCTACCAACCCCTCAAGGCCGACATGCACGCCCGATGAAGAACGGGTCCGGGAGGGCAAACAGGGAACGACTTTCTCATCCTGCGTGACCGGCCCAAGCCCTGAACGCCGGCACTTCGGAACAGCCACTCCCGAACCCGACAGCAACGCTACGCCCGAACAGCCCGACACGCCACGGGCCAACCACGCGCGGCCGAACACCCCCGGGAACCTGCCACTTGACACAAAGAGGAATCTGTTGGGCACTCGCCAGAAGCACTTCGGATCGGGCAATCTCTGCACATGTCGACCGACGGTGCGCCCGCGACATGGAAGACGATGGCCTCGTGGTACGACACGCTCCTGACCGCGGGTAGCGGACCTCACGAACTGGCTACAACCACCACGCTTGAGTTGGCGGCTGACGTTCGAGGTCTGGACGTGCTCGATATTGCGTGCGGGCAGGGCATGGCAAGTCGAGCACTTGCCAAGGCGGGT
Organism: uncultured Actinomycetes bacterium; assembly: GCA_963761055.1. Taxonomy (GTDB): domain Bacteria; phylum Actinomycetota; class Acidimicrobiia; order IMCC26256; family PALSA-610; genus PALSA-610. The sequence continues at coordinate 114,713 of CAVXFO010000007.1, forward strand.
GCCGGTTCGGTTCTCGGCGTGGACACCGCGGAAGAGCTCGTAGCGATGGCGAAGGCGTACGAGGATGAAGCGCCGCTCGGCGTGACCTACCGAATCGACGACGCCCAGCGCTTGACGACCGTCGCTGATGAGTCGGTCGACGCGGTGAGTTGCCAACTCGGGCTCATGGACATCCCCGATCTCCTGGCCACCTTGGCATCAGTCCGGCGTGTCCTGCGCACCACAGGCTGGTTCGTCTTTGTTGTCGGCCACCCGTGCTTCTTGGCACCGGACGCGGTCACACTTCCGGGCGAACGCGGTCAGTTGGGCAGGTTCGTCTGCGAGTACTTCGACGAGCGATTCTGGCGTTCGTCAACGCGGCAGGGGTCCGACGAGTGGGCAACTTTCATCGCACGTTGAGTAGCTACCTCAATGCGCTCGTCGCTTCGGGCTTGGCAATCGAACGGGTCGCGGAACCCGCCGCCGGGGTCCTTCTGGCCGAGCAGCAGCCCGTGTTCTCCAGTCTCCCCATCTTCTTCGCGGGCCGCGCGAGGCGTGCATAACTGCCGATCTCGCGCACCCTCTCGACTCGTTGACTTGACCAGAACGCGCGCCCATATCGTGCGCTCCGCCGCGGCGACGCGGGCGTGCGCGTTATGTGCGGCCTGACCGGACGGGGCTCACTGGCAGAACGAGCCCCTACTACCGGGCAATATGCGCTCGTGTATCCCGATCGAGACCTCGCGTCCGATGCGAGGGGCCCGACACTGCGGACTCAACGCCTCGTGTTGCGGCGTTGGCGCGCCGAAGACCTAGCACCCTTTGCCGAACTCAACGCCGATCCCGACGTAATGGCGCACATGCAGAAGACCATGAGCCGAGAGGAGAGCGACGCATTCGTGGCGCGCATCGAGGAGGAGTTCGACGACTGCGGTTTCGGTTTTTGGGCCGTAGAGGCGCCGAACCACTCGCCGTTCATTGGCTTTGTCGGGTTGCACCGAGTGTCGTTTGACGCTCCCTTCACGCCCGCGGTAGAAGTCGGATGGCGCCTAGCCCGCGAGCACTGGGGCTATGGATTCGTGACCGAGGCGGCTCGTAGTGCGGTTCGCTACGGACTCGAAGAGGTCGGTCTTGACGAGATCGTTTCCTTCACCAACCCAGACAACGTCCGGTCGTGGAAGGTGATGGAACGCCTCGGCATGATTCGTGATCCGGCGTCGGACTTCGAGCACCCCAACGTTCCAACGGGACACTGGCTCCGTCCCCATATCTTCTACAGATTTCCGCCTGCGGCCCCGTCGCCCTAGCGCCCGATCTGCCGTTATACGGGTGATCGTTGTCAAGAGGGGTCCTGGTCGACGCGGTTGATGAGCTTGTCGAAGAGGACGGCGCGGTCGGTCTGTCCGTGGTCGTGGGCGTGGTCGCGTTGGCGGACGAGGGTGGGGCGGAACTCGATGGTGGTCTGGAAGTAGCTGCAGGTTTCGCAGACGGTTTCCATGCGGCACTCGAGCTGGGCGGGTCGCACGCAGAGTCCGTTGCCGAGCATGCGGGCGTGGGTTTCGCGGCGCAGTCGTGTCATGCCGGTGGTTTCGTAGTCGGCGGGGAGCTCGGGCGGCTGGTCGTAGAGCGCGTCGATGTGGCGGCTGATGGCGGCGTATTGGTCGGCCACGGTGCGGTCCGCGATGCGCGCGTAGGTGAGGGTCATGTGCATGCTGCGATGCCCGAGGAGCGCGGCGATTGCTTCGAGGCGCATGCCGCGATTGATGGCTTGTGTCGCGAGTGTGTGGCGTAGCTGGTGGGGGTGGACATCGAGGCCGGCGGTTCGTCCGACGCGGCCGACGATGCGCCCGACGGTGTGTCGGTCGAGCGGCCCGCGATGATCGGCGATGAGCCTGTGGTGATGACGCATCGTCTCGATCTGGTTGGCGGTCCAGCGTGCGAACAGGTCGACGAGGTCGGGGTGCAGTGGCACGTAACGGTCGTTGCGGAGCTTGCCGAGCGGGACGCGAAGCCAGTGGTTCGCTCCGATCAGGACGATCGAATCGGCGGCGAGGTCGCAGAGCTCGCTGGCGCGTAGGCCGGTGCGGGCGAGCACCTCGCAGACGATGCGGTCGCGTGGGTCGGCGGCCGCGCGAGTGGCGGCCATGAACTTGGCGGCGGCGGTGTCGTCGAGGAACTTCGGCAGCGCGTCGGGGCTGGCGGGGATGTCACCGGCGATGACCGGGTTGCGGACGGGTGCGTCTGGCCAGTCCCATTCGATGAGCCGATCGAAGAACATCCGCAGCGTGTGAAGACGTTGGCGACGGGTGTTCGCGGCGAGTGGCTTGCCGTTGTTGCCGGGCTGCGCGGCCAGCCAGCGCTTGTAGTCCTCGACGTCGGTGCGGCTCACCGCGGCAACGCAGCGAGCGTCGGTCGCGTCGAGGAGCCAGCCGGACAGTTGGCGCAACGACAGGTCGGCCACATCGACGCTGCGCGGCGCGAGGAACGTCGCGATCTGTTCGAGATAGCGGCGCATCGTTGCGGCCATCGTTGGCGCGATCGCGTCGATCCGATCCCAATCGCCCGCTGGTGCAGCGGGCGCCGATGCGACTGTCTCGATCGCTTCGACAGGTCGCGCGCTCATCGACCCACCTCCTGCGCGGCGAGCAGCTCACCGATCTCGGCGTTGCTGATGTCGATCAGATCGACCACGCGCCGGTATTCGCCGACGAGCCATTCGTTGCTCAGATGCAGATAGATCCGTGTCGACTCGATCGAACGATGCCCGGCCTGAGCCTGCACTGCTTCGAGCGCCATGCCCGCCTCCCGCAGCCGGGTCAAACAGGTGTGCCGCAGCTCGTGACAGGTGCCGCGCTCCAACCCGGCACGCCACCGCGCGCCGGCGAGGATCTCGTCAACGCCTTCCGCGGAAAGCGGCTGACCGCGGCGCGGGCCTTTGAGCACGACGAACAGCCGGTCGTTGTTCGTCGCGGGTCGTTCGTCGTGCAGGTAGTCACCAACAACCGCGAAGAACCGATCCGAGATCGGCACCACCCGCTGGTGGCCGCCCTTGCCCTCAGCGATGAACACCTGCCGCTCACCGACCCAGAGATCGGTGAGACGCAGCCCGAGGACCTCGCAGCGGCGCAGACCACCGAGCAGCATCGCCAGCACCATCGCCCGGTCGCGATCCGTGCGCAGTTTGCCGATCAGCGCATCGACCTCGGCCGGTGTCAACAACTTCGGCAACCTGCGCGGAACGCGCACCAATGGCACCATGCGCGATCGTTTCGAGCCGCGGTCGCGGCGGGTTGGCAACCCACGCGGGACCGGGTTCGCGGTCACGGGCGTGTCACCGCGAGCGACGAGATACGCGTACAAACCCGACACCGACGACAGCCGCCTGGCGATCGTGCTCGCCGCCAGCCCCGACTCGCGGTCCGCGAGCCGCACCACCGTCCGGTCGCCGCGCTGCGCCGCCAGGAACTCGAAGACATCCGCTGCCACGACCTCGACGGGCCCCTTGCCCACGATCGTGAAGAACGTCTTCAAATCGAACGCAACCGCTCGCAACGTGTTCGGTCGAGCCCGCCCCGCGACGAACTCCAGATAGCCGTCGAGCAACGGATCACCCAACGCGTAACGGACCTCGCCAGCCGGTGTCGACCAGCGGACCAACTCAGGAAGCCAGCTCATCCCGGCACGCTGCCAGCCGAGGCCAACCACGTCGCGGATGTCCGAAAGATCACCCGTGTATTAGGCGATCGGGCGCCCGCATCGACGACCACGATCGGGCAATCGGAGCGGGTTCGCGATTGCAAGGCGCGCCGTCGGAGGACCAGATTCGTGTCTCGGTAGCGCCGAGCCTCTTCGTGAGGATCGCCTGACTACCCCTGGGGGTCGCGGCACGGTGTGTTACGCCTCGGGCTTCTGCCACACCGATACGTGCGATGGACTCTCACCGGTGAACGGCGACTCGTCCCAGTCGGCCCAGCGCGACCGGAGCTTCATGCCCGCAATCCGCGCCATGAGATCGAGCTCTGACGGCCAGACGTAGCGGAACGGAGACACGAACTCGCGGACTTCTGCATCGCCGGTGACGACGTGGTGCGAGGCCGCGAGCTGTGCCACCAGATCGACATAGAGGTCGTACCCGACGTACCCGGTAGCGTGCGAAGACCTCGGCCTGAGCGCCAGGTGGGAGGCGCCGCAGGCCGGGCACGCCCGATTCGACGAGGAAGCATCCACCGGGCTCGAGATCCGCGGCCGCGTTCTCGAAGCAGGCCAACTGCTCATCCTGGCTGAGTAAGTTTCCGATGCCATTGAACACGAGATAGACGAGCGAGAAGACGCCCTCGACGTGTGCGGTGATCATGTCACCGATGGTCACGTCGACGGTCCGATCGGGATCCTTGGCGCGGAGGCGCTCGGCCATTGGCGACGACGAGTCGACGCCGGCGACCCGCACACCGCAGCGCCGCGAGCGGCGGCGCGAGTCGACCGGTTCCGACAGCGAGCTCAAGCGCTGCGCCGCCGCCGGCGAGTCGTGCGAGCACCTCGACCGATTGCTCGATCACCGCAGGATCGAACTCCCGCCCCCTGCTGTCATCGTAAACTGCCACGGCTGCCTGGTTCCACACCGTTCTTTGCACGGCGGGAGCATTACAAATCGCCAGACTCGCACGCCACCGATTTCCGCTCGCGCGGCTGACTCGCGCGTACCGATCTGCCGATCCGCGCTCGCCTGAGGGCGCTGATGGGGCACTATGCGTGCGTGACGAGCGCACAGGATTTCCGCGAAGTTGGCGCGAGATCTCGTCGATGTCGAGGCCACGCTCGTTGACGTGTACCTGCACGGCTCAGCTGTGCTCGGTGACTGGCGCGAGGGTCTCAGCGACATCGACGTGTTGGTGGTCTCCCTGGAGCGATCGCTGTCGGCCGCCGAGGAGCTGGCAGCCGTGCTTACCGACGCGAGAGCTTGTCCGGGCGTCGGGCTCGAAGTCTCTGTCGTCGCGGCGCGCGACGCCGCGGCACCCGCGGCTCCCTGGCCGTTTGTACTGCACGTGACGACTGCGCCGTTCGACCGCAAGACCGTGTGGGGAGAAAGCCGAGATGGCGATCCCGATCTGATCTTGCATTACCTCGTCGCTCGTTCTTCGGGCTGGGCAGCATATGGGCCACCCGCGGTCGAGGTCTTCGGTGTGGTGGCGGACGACATTGTCATTCGCCGGATGGCCGATGAGCTGCGCTGGGCGCTGGAACACACGTCCGAGTCGTACGCCGTCCTTAACGCGTGCCGAGCGTTGCGCTACCGCTCCGAGCGGGTCATTTGTTCGAAGTCAGACGCGGGTAAATGGGCACTCGGAGAGGTCGTCGATCCGTCACTCGTTCAACGGGCACTCTCAGCTCGCCAACGGGGAGCCAGCTCTGGCTTAGCCCGCGACGCCGTGACCTTCGTCAGCGCCGTGGCTAACGATCTCGCGAGTAGATAACTGCCGATCGGTACACGAGGTCAGGATGAGACGGTCCCGAAATCTGGGCCCGTCGCGTCACGAGGGACGTACTCTGCCGTCGTGGTTATGGGACGAGGAGTGCCTCAAGTGTTCGCTGCTCGCGGTTCGGTGTGCATGGTTTGCGGGGTCGACCTCTGGGATGTTGAACGGTATGTATCAGCCGGAGCGGTCGTCATCTGCCAGTCGTGTATTGACGTGCTGAAGCGCGCCATCGATGACACGGACGAAACCGGTGAGATCGAAGTTCGACTTCCTGTACCTCCGCCAAGGGTGCATGGGCCCGTTCCCGATGACGACTCGGCCGGCGAGAATCGCGCGGGCGTTTTCCCGGACATTCGATTCGGATGAGGAGCAGCTGGATGATGCTCTCGAAGACGCTGCGGAACTCGGCGTGCTTCTCGCGCAGGCTCGCGGTCGGGTCGGTCCGCGACTCGTTTCGCAGCCCGGGTCGACGGCATCCGTTTTCGCGGCTCAGATCTTGCCGAGGTGCGGTTCCAGATTCTCATGAACGCGAACCCGATGGGAAGCTTCCAAGGTTCGGCCGCCCGTCGCGACGGTCGCTGGCGCGTCACTCGCGAGACGGTCGCCGCGACTGCTCTCCAACTACGGCGTCGTGGTCTCGCCGCGACGGCTCTCCTAGAGCAGGGCGGGCATTCCTTCCAGGGCTCTCGCAGCCGATCGGGGCTACCAATTCGAGCGCGGGATCGTGCAGTCTGTCGAGGTGGACGCGCGGAGTGAGTTTCTCGCGATGGAGCCGGACGACGTCGTTTCGGTCGAGCTGACAGAGGACGAACGGAACCTTCTCGTTGACGGTCTGGGCATGTGGGGCGGACCGGCGAGGGGTACTGACGAACTCGCTATCGCGATGTGATTCTGGGGCCTGGAAGACTTCGCCGTCGAGCGCCGACGCATCGGGGACTCTTCATCGTGGAGATCCGCTCACTCGATTCGATTGGGCGCGTGCACTCCTCGTGACTGAGATCACGTTCGTCTCGGAGCGTGTCAACCGAGGCGATTGGTCCGCTGCGACTCGGTTTCCCGACCGCTAGGAGACTCTCGGCGTCCTCCGAGGACTTCAGGACAAGATCGGTGGAATCGCCGGCCGCCTCGCAGGCACCGCCCTCGAGCTACCGCAACACAACCCGAATACCTGAGTGCATGTCTGCCGATCGGCGCTGGCAAAGCGTCACCCGCAGGCGCATGATGGGTCCGTGGCAAGTGTGCCGTTAGAACAGCGATCGACGACTCGGCTCGCTCTCGGGTTCATCGGGACCATCGTGCTTCCGATGGCGCTCGTGGCGGCTCTCATCGGATACTGCTTCGCTCAGTTCGCAAACTCGTTCGTGGACCTCGTGAGCCACTTCCCCTTCTTCTAGCAGTTCCATTGCGGCCGCTCGGGTACTCCAACGAGTAGGCGGCTTCAGGTCGCCTGTGATGTCGCGACGAGCGCCGTGAGGATCTCTGCTCCGTGGGCGAAGCTAATCGCGTGGCCTTCGTCCTCGTAGATCGTGAGCTTGACGAGTGTCGCCGCCGTCGCGGCTCGCACGCTCGCGAGGGGCGCGACCGGGTCGAGTTTCCCGTGCCACCAGTGCGTCGGGACGGTGAGGTCCTTCAGGTCGAAACCCCACGGCTCATGCACCAACATCAGATCGAGGACCGCACCATCGACGCCGTGGCGAAACGCTTCGCGGCCGTGCGTTGCGAATTGCTGTTGTACCTCGGGACGCTCAAGGATCCTTCTATCCGGTCCGTTCCGGGTCGCCATCGCTCGCGCTGAGCCGTCGACGTCGGCGGCCATTGCCTCGAAGTGGCCGCGCGCCGCGGCCTCGGCTTCGGTGCGGTCACGCTCGAGAAGGCTGGAGAACTCGTCGTCGGCGTTGAATCGTGTCGGGACGAGACCGGCGATCACGCCGACCGCTCCCAGACCTGACGGCGGTCGTGCGGCGCATGCAAGCGCGTACGGCGAACCCGCCGACACGCCGACCGCGACGAAGCGATCGATCCCAAGCGCGGTGGTTACCTCGGCGACGTCGTCCGCCCAACCAAGCACGGTTCGGTCAGCCAGGTAATCAGAGCGTCCGAACCCGGGCCGCTCGAGGCACACCATGCGCAGCCCGAGTTTGCCGGCGATCGCTTCGCAACCGACGCCCATCAAGCGAGACCCCGGGCCGCCGTGAAAGACGACGACAGGATGACCATCCGGATCTCCCCACTCGGCGAAACCGACCTCTCTGCCACCGGCAAGGGCAACCGAACCCTCACGCCGAGGAGAATCGTCCGTCACAGCCGTCGAGACTACGGCTCGACGACCGCGCCAGAACTGCCATCGATCGGGCACTCGCCCTTCAAGATGTGGCCCCGGCCGATCTGTGTGGGAACCGCTTGCTCAACGGGCCAGCACGAGTACCGCTTCGAGCCCACGGGGCACGCAGTCCGGAAGCGGCGGTACGAGAAGGGTTCTGATCCCGACGAGGGCTGCACCGCCGTCTCGACGTGGGTCATCGCCGACCATGATCACGTCGCGGGCTTGGAGCCCGAGCGCACCGAGGGCGAGGTCGAACATCGCCGCGTCTGGCTTCTGCATGCTGTTCTCGAAGGACAGCACGTAGGCGTCGACGAAACGGTCGAGGTCGGCGGCCCGGAACTCGGGCCGTAGGTCGAAGTGGATGTTGCTCACAATCGCGATCGCGACTCCTCGCTCGTTGAGTGCAGCGAACACCTCGGCGACGTCGGGGTAGAAGGGGTGGAAGGCGGGCTCGAAGTCCAACTCATAGAGCTGGACGGCGAGGTCTTCGTCCATGCCGGCGGCTCGGAACAAGTCGAGGTTCGCGGCTCGATGATCGACTGCCGAGCAGTCGGCGATCGCCAGCCTCGGAGCCAGATCCGGCCGAAGTGCCGCGCTTCCGAGGTCGGTCAAGAGCATCGCGATGTCAGATGGGTCGATCACGCGACCTAACCGAGCTGCCGCGGGCTCTAACCAGAGAGCTTCCTCGGGGTCGGATACGAGCGTGCCTCGCCAGTCGAACAGCACTCCGGAGATCGGAACTGCGTCCATGCGAGGAGACTTTCACAAGTGCCCGCTGGTTCGCCCGCCGCGCACAGAACTGTAGATATTCCGGTGATCGAGGATGCTTTTCGTCCCTTCTCGTTGAGGGGGTGATGCGTCTGATGGGAGATCACTGAATGTCGTCATTGGAGTGCGTGTCGGGCCCGCATCCGCGGGTGATTTGGTGGATCGGTATGTCGAGTTCGTGGCGGCGAGGTGCCGGCCGAACACGGTGATCGCGACGGTCTCGGACCTGCGGGTGTTCTTCTCGGTGATCGATCGGTCGCCGGTCGAGGTGACAACGGCGGACGTGTTCGAGTTCATCGCGCAGCAGCGTCGCGGGCCGGGTGACGGTCAGGTGGTTCGGCTCGCGGATGGCGAGTCGGGACTCGCGGCTCAGACGATCAAGCGGCGGTTGGCGAGCGTGTCGGGCTTGTTCGACTACCTCGTGCTGTGCGGCGAGATGGGTGCGAACCCGGTGCCGCGCGGGATGGCCACCAGGCGCACGGGTGCTGGTGGTCGTACGACGGGTTCGCCGTTGATCCGCACCCCGCGGACGTTGCCACGCGGTTTGGACCCGGCCGAGGTGATCGCCTTGTTGGCCTCGGTGCGCCGGTGGCGGGACCGGGCGATGCTCGAAGCGATGGTGTTGGGCGGCTTGCGGTGTTGTGAGGTGATCGGGTTACGGCTCGAGGATCTGAAGCGGAGGTGTCAGATGGTTTGTGTAAGCGGTCGGGTCGTGACCCGATTGGAGCACACTGATGACTATGGCAAAGGAGATCCTGAACGTGAGGAGCGTCGCCGGGAGCAGAAAGAGATCGCGGACTCGTTGAAGGAGTCCGGGGCGCTTGGATGAGATCTTCGCCCGGATCGATGCGGTGAGCCGTTGACCGGGCACGACGGCCTCTTGCAGGGGATGTTGAAGGCGTCGTTGGAGCGCGGGTCTGCGAGGCCGAGCTGTCCGATCATGTCGGCTATGAGCGGGCGACCCGGACGCGGCGATGTTCCCGAACTCCCGCAACGGCACGTTCCCGAAGACGGTCGCGACCGAGATCGGTGACGTCGAGTTGGCGATCCCGCGGGACCGCAACGGGACGTTCACCCCGATGCTGGTCCCAAAGGGCATCGCGCCGCCTCGGCGGGCTCGACGACATGATCATGTCGCTGTACGCCGGCGGGATGACGATCCGCGACATCGGCCATCACCTGGCCACCACGATCGGCACCGAGCTGTCGCCACGAGACGATCTGCAAGATCATCGACGAGTCCTCGACGAGGTGCTGGCCTGGCAGCGACGGCCGCTCGAGGCGCTCTATCCGGTGCATCTACCTCGATGCGATCGTCGTGAAGGTCCGCGACGGCGCCCACGTGCGCAACAAGGCCGCGCACATCGCCGTCGGCGTCGACATGGACGGCATCAAGCACGTGCTGGGCATCTGGGTCCAGGCCACCGAGGGCGCCAAGTTCTGGGCGGCGGTGTGCGCCGAGCTCGCCAACCGCGGCGTGCGAGACGTGCTCATCGTGTGCTGCGACGGGCTCACCGGGTTCCCCGAAGCGATCGAAGCGACCTGGCCGCAAGCGACCGTGCAGACCTGCGTGGTGCACCTGATCCGCGCCGCGATGCGGTTCGTGAACTACAAGGACCGCAAGGCGGTCGCCGCGGCGCTGAAGCCGATCTACACGGCCGCGAACGACGACGCCGCGCTGGCCGAGCTGGAGGCGTTCGCAGCCTCCGAGCTGGGCAGGAAGTATCCCAACGACGGTCAAGGCGTTCCGCGACGCCTGGGAACGGTTCACCCCGTTCCTGGCGTTCCCGCCCGACGCTGCGGCGGGTGATCTACACCACCAACGCGATCGAGTCGCTGAACTACCAGCTCCGCAAGGTCACCAAGAACCGCGGCCACTTCCCCAACGACGACGCCGCCGTGAAGCTGCTCTGGCTCGCGATCTGCAACATCGAAGACAAACGAGCCCGAGAACGCGCCAAGGAACGCGGCCGGCCCGCCGGCCAACGCAGAGCACCCGGCCGCCTCGTCGAGGGCCAGATCACCACCAACTGGAAGCAGGCCCTCGCCCAACTCGCCCTCGCCTACCCCGACCGCATCAACCCCCACCTCTAACCCCATGACCCACACCCGCTTACACAAACAACTTGACAGGCTCTCTGAAGCGCCTTCGCCGCGTAGTACGTCGACGGGGCGATCCCACACCCGTGCTTACGCAACTCGGTGCAGATCGGCTCGACCCCGAGACCGAGCCTTGTGCTCGTCGATGAACGCGATCACCACGGCAGTCGCGGGTCGAGCTCCCGCGCGAAGAAACTCGACGCCGCCAACAGGATCTCGTTCGCACGCTTGAGCTCCGTTCACCTCCTGGCCAACTCCTTGAGCTCCGCCGCGTCGCTCGTGGTCGTGCCCGGCCGGCGACCCGCATCGATGTCGGCCTGCTTGCACCAGCCACGCAGCGTGTCCTTGTTGACCCCGACCCGCGGACCGATCCGCAGCACCGCCGCGTTCAACGACAACTCAGGCTCTTGCTCCCGAGCCTCCGAAACGAGACGCACCGCTCGCTCCCGAAGCTCAGCCGGATATTTCCTCGGTGCTGGCATCTGCCCACCTTTCTGTGGGATCAGAGCCTCCAGCAAACCCGGGACGCTTCAGTCCTCGCGACGCACTGGCGTCAACGACGGCGCCCGCAACGCGGCGATCGCGACCGCACGCGCGTCGTTCGGGTCGTTCTTGTCCGACCGGCCCGTCCCCAGCAACCGCACCCGCGACGACAACGTCGCCGGCACATCCATCACGCACTCGCCCGCGGCGACGAGCTGCTGGCCGAGCAGATAGCCGAGCCCGCCCGCGGACTCGATCGCCCACCGTCGCTCGGTGAACGGCGCCGCCCACCCCAACAACATCTCGAGTTGCCGTTGTCCCGCCCGGAGCGACAACACGCCGAGCTCGTGTTCGTTCACATCGATCGCGCACGCCGCATGCGACAACTTGTGCGGATCGATCCCGATGATCACCGTCATGCCAGTTCTCCCTTCCAACGAGTGAAGAACCGTGACGGGCACTCCTGATTCGGGTTGATCCTGCGCACCTCTTTCGAGCCACGCCACGGTCAGATCACCCGGCGGCAGACCAATCGATTAACAGCCAACCCGCAGGCGACAGGCAGTTCGAGAGCCCAACCGCCAGGCGATCCGCGACGCTACGGAACCCCGCAACGCCACCACCACCCTCAATCAGGCAGCTCTGTCACTCGAGGTTGAAGCGGATTGCGCCGTCGAGAACGTCGAGCACGCCGAACGACATTTACGGAACGGGTTGGTGTTCGGGCGCTTGACTCTCATTCAGGTCGTGCGTGTGGTCTTCGTCGGCGAGGTTGACGCGGTTGCGGCCTTGTGCTTTGGCGGTGAGGAGGGCGTTGTCGGCGGTGGCGACGATCTCGTCGAAGGTGTTCAGGGGGTTGGACTGCGCGACACCGAATGAGGCTGTGAATGCGGGAACACGTCCGCCGGTCAACGCAAGCGCGAGTCGTTCGCGGAGTCGTTCGAGGATGGCGACGGCGTCATCCGCAACGCAGTTTGGGAACACGATCACGAACTCTTCGCCGCCGTAGCGGGAGACGATGTCGGCGGGTCTGACTGAGTCGCGCATGATCCGCGCGAAGAGGCGAAGGGCTTGGTCGCCTGCTTCGTGGCCATGCGTATCGTTCAAGATCTTGAAGTGGTCGAGGTCACCGTATGCGATCGCGTAGGGGATGCCATCGCGTTGCAGCGTGTGTACTCGGTTCTCGAGACTGCGACGGTTCAGGAGGCCCGTGAGCGGGTCACTCCGCGCCTGTGTTTCCGATTTCTCGAACGCTCGGAGCATGGCGACTCGTTCGCTCACACGGCGTGAGGTGATCTCGAGGTAGCGGACTTCGTTGTCGGCGTCGATGTCGTTCAGATTGGCCCGGTCGGGACCGGTTGCGTGCACGACGCCGACCGTCTTCCCCGAAATGGATATCGGCACGCACACCGCCGAGCAATCGCCGGAAGGCCGATTCTGGAGGTAGGGGCACACGTTGAGTCCGCGACTTGTCGGGAACCGGAGCGTGTGACCGCGGACGGTTGCTGGACAGTCCAGCGGCGAGTCCACGTCGCAGCCGTCCCGCTTGTCGGGGTCCGTGTCGGTGACGGTGCTCAGCGCACGCCGGAAGTGCGCGCGGCTGGAGTCGGCCACGAGCATCTCGCTCTGAAGGTGCGGTACGGCGGAACCGAGGGCCTTGGCCATCAGGGCATACGTGTCCGGTTCTGTTGTCGCCATTTCGAGAGCGTCTTGCAGCACGGTTTCGAAGGTGCGTCGTTGGCGTGCCTCGCCCCGAGTGCGTTCTGTTCTTCGCCGCGCTGTCCGACGACGATCGCAGCACTTAGGACGATAACAGCGAAGAGTGCGTCGACCGCCAGCACCGTGACCCGACCCCGACCGAGCTGCATGTCGTTGTCGTGCACATCCGCCGCGGTGATCTGACGCAGCTGGTCTGCTGCGGCCGACGCCGCGTTCCAGAGCCGAGTGAAGGTTGAGCGTTCCGCGGCGACGGTCGCGGTGATGACGGCTGCAGGCTGCCCTCCGACGAGCGGACCGAACGTTATCGCGGCCTTTTGGAATGCCGTATTGTCGCTGCGGAGCGCGCTTGCCGCAGCTCGCAGGCCGTGACGATCCAACGCGTTCGCGCTAACTGTCACCTGCGTCCCAATCGAGGTGACGAGTTGAGACGCTGTCGCGATCTTCGTCGGGTCCACCTTCCCGGGCGCACTGGAGAAGGTGGCACAGCGGCTCAGCGAAGAACTGCCACGCTGCGAGCCCGCTACGCAGGTCCGCGATCTGGTGGATCGCAAGATTGTCGCTGTTGATCTTGCGACCGGTGCTCTGCCCGGAAAGCAACGGAGGGACGCTCACAAGCGCACACACTGCGAGTGCGAGTGTCGCCGTGATCCCCAACGCGACGATCCGACGACGGGCCCGCAACCGGACCGGCACGACGCCAGGATCCAGGCCCACACTCATCCGACCCGGTCCACGCCGAAACCCCGGAACCCGAACCTGACGATGGCGAACACACCCACCACCTCCGAACACGAACACACAACGCCAAACACAGGATCGACCAGACCGCGTGACCACGCCGTTACATCACGGTCACGACCGTTCCCCATCCGTCGATCGCTACCGCACCGAATGCCCGATCGGGTACTCGCAGCGAGGGCGCGTGATCGGGCAATCTGGCGCGGTTAGCTCTGTGTGTCGCTTGCGACTGGGAGGTCGGCGCAGCAGCACTTTGGATATGCCGTACATGGTTTGATGATGATGCCGCGATCGACCAAGCAGCCGCAGTCCGCGCACATAATCAGCATCGGTTCAACCCGGCCCGGAATTGCATACGACGCCACCAAGGTCCGGGCGGTGCATGTCGCGTCATCCGTTCAACCTCACGCTTGCGCTTGGAAAGCCTGCTCACGCAACGGAAGCACACGCCAACCTCGGAATGCGCTGAGAGCCGCAAGAGACTCGCGCACGGTGCGGTCGCCGCAGCACCAGCAGCCCGAGTCGGGTTCGACGTACTCGGCCCCGATCTGAGTGTGCATCGGCTCTCCTACTCGTTCGTTGGTTGACCGATCCGAATATTGTTCCCGTTCGGGTCCGTGAGCGTGAATTCATGCATGTTCCAGGGCTGATCTGCGACCGACGTGACCGGCAGCCCGGCCGCGAGGAGTCGTTCGTGCCAACCGTCAACGTCGGCGACGATCATGTAGCAACCGGCCCCGTTCGTCGACGGGGTCGTTTCGGGTCGCAGGTCCAAATCGAAGACGCTCTGGTCGTGGAGGTGTACGAAAGCGAAACCGTCGTCGTAGTGCTGGACGCTGAATCCGGCCGTCTCGTAAAAGCGGGTTGCTGCCTCCATGTCCGCAACCGGGAGCGTAGGCGTCACGTCGGCGCCGCCGGTCTGCTGCACGAGCCAGCCGACACACGTACGGCACACCTTGATGTCGGCGTGACACTGCAAGGCCGCCATCATCGACGGGTCGCAGCTTTGGCCGCAACAGGAACACGTCATCGGCCCAGAATACGAAAGTGAGTGAGGCGTTACTAGGCGCGCCATATCTGGATCTCCTGCTGCTTCCGTGGGTCATTTCGCGGCCGGGGAGCCGGGGTGGGTGTGATCCGAGTGCGAGCATCGCGAGCACGACGAGTGGTTTGAGAGTCCCCCTGCTGACCGGTCACCTCGATTAGGAGTGAGAGTCCCCCTGCTGACCGGTCACCTCGATTAGGAGGTAGCCATGTCAGTGATGGAACAAGAGCCGGTGAGGTCTCGGCGCTCGTTCACCGATGAGTTCAAGCGTGATGCCGTGGGGTTGGTGATCGACGAGGGCCGCAAGGTCATCGACGTTGCCCGCAGTCTCGGTATCGGTGAGGGCACGTTGGGGAACTGGGTGCGCCAGGCCCGAATCGATCGTGGTGAGCGAGCCGGCCTCACCACCCCGGAGAAGACCGAGATCGCCGAGCTGCGCAAAGAAAACGCTCGGCTGCGGATGGAACGAGATCTGCTCAAACGAGCGACGGCCTTTTGGGTGAAGGAGTCGGGACAGTGACCCGCTATTGGTGGGTCGCGGCCCGGAAGGCCGAGGGGTTCCCGATCACGATGGCGTGCGTCGTTGCGGGTGTGAGCCGCCAGGCGTTCCACGATTGGCGGCAACGACTCGCGGCGGGCCCAACCGCCGCGCAACAGGCGGAAGCCGAGTTGGTTGGGTTGATGCGTGAGATCCATGCCGAGTCCGACGCGACTTACGGCGAGCCGCGCATGACCGAGGAGCTCGCGGCGGGGACGGCCGGTGAATCACAAGCGGGTCCGCCGGTTGATGCGTTTGCACGGCATCGTCGGGGTGTTCAAGCCCGCGAAGGTGCGGACCACGATCCCCGCCGAGGAGAACCCGCCGATGCCGGATCTTGTCGGCCGGCGGTTCGCGCCGCGCCGCGCCGGATGTCGTGTGGTGCGGCGATATCACCTATGTCCCGACCGGTGAAGGCTGGTTGTATGTCGCGTCGGTCCTCGATCTTGGTTCGCGTCGCTTGCTCGGCTATTCGATGGCCGACCACATGCGAACCGAGCTCGTCGCCGACGCGCTCACGATGGCTGCGCGCGACCGCGGCGGTCAGACCGGCGGGATCATCTTCCACGGTGATCGCGGCAGCCAATACCTCTCGAACGAGTACCGGCAACTGATCGCTCGTCTCGAGATGGTCCAGTCGGTCGGCCGCACCGGGGTGTGTTTCGATGACACGGTCGCGGAGTCGTTCTGGTCATCGCTGAAACGTGAACTCGTGCACCGCTACCGGTTCGCAGATCGGGCCACCGCCCGCCGGGCGATCTTCGCCTGGATCAACCGCTACAACCACCACCGCCTCCACTCGAGCCTCGGCTACATGCCGCCCATCGAGTGGGAACAGCTATACCGTCAACACCGAGACGACCAGGCCGCGTAACCAACATGACCGGCCAACGGGGGGAACCTCACGTCAAGGGGTGGATGTGCGGTGATCCAGTCGGCGAGGAGCCGCTCCGCGTTCGGGTGGAGTGGAACGTAGCGGTCGTTGTGAAGTTTGCCGACCGGGACCCGGAGCCAGGGTGTCCCGTTCAGCTCGACGACAGCGTCACGTTCGAGGGTGCAAAGTTCACCGGCAGCGCATCCCGGTCCGCGATAGCAGCTCGATCACGAGCCGATCAAAGGGCGCCACGAACCGTCGCGGCTGCTGCGAGACGGGCGGCTTGGACGTCGTCGAGGAACCGTGGGAGCGGGTCATCGGCGACGGGGACATCGACGGAGAAGATCGGGACCCGCATCGGTGCGTCGTCCAGTCCCACTCGATGATCCGATCGAAGAAGGTTCGTAACATCCCGAAGCGTTGCCGGATCGTGTTCCGTGCTGGCGGCTTGCCTGCCGCGGTGAGGTGCGCAACGAAGAACAGTTTGAAGCCCTCGACGTGGACAGCGGCGCACATCGACGAACCCGGCCAGTTCGGGGTGTGTGGCGACAATGAACCCGGCGAAGCACCGCAGCGTGTTGTCCACGACGTCCACGGTTGCTGGGCGCATCGAGACGGCCAACTGATCGAGATAACGCCAGGCAGTGTCGGCGAACTGCGGCGATCGTTCGACGACCAGGTCCCAGTCCCGATGCCGCAGCGGACCGTCCACGCCCGCGTCGTTGACGGTGTCCGGGACCGCAGCGGCGGCGCTCGCTTGAGGATCCCGACCGGACGCGTCGATCAGGTCGCTGGCGCGTTGATACTCGCCCACGAGCCAGTCATCGCCAAGATGGAGATACACGCGTGTCGACTCGATCGAACGATGCCCGGCCTGGGCCTGGATCGCCTCCAACGCCATGCCCGCTTCACGCAGCCGGGTCAGGCAGGTGTGGCGAAGCTGATGGCATGTCGCTCGTTCCAGCCCTGCTCTCGTCTTGGCCGACACGACGATCTGTTCCAACCCGTCGATACTCAACGGGCTGCCACGGCGACTGCTCTTCAACACCACGAACAACGCGTCACTCGACGAGTCCGCCGGCCGTTCGAGCGACAAGTAGTTCGACACGCTCTGGAAGAACTGCGCCGACATCGGGATCAGACGTTGATGGCCGCCCTTGCCATGAGCGATGAACACCCGCCTCTGCGTTGGTTGCAGATCGTCGAGCCGCAACCCGATCACCTCGCAGCACCGCAACCCGCCGAGCACCATCGCTTCGAGCATCGCCCGATCACGCCACCGTCTCGCCGCCCAACAATCCGATCACGTCCGCGGGACCGAGAACCTTCGGCAACGTCCATGGCACCGCGGATCAACGGTGACCCAATCGGTCGACCGCCCGCACCCGTGCGCCGCGTCGCCATCCACCGTGGCACCGGGTTCGCCGCCATGTCGCCGCACAACACCAGCCAGTTGAACAACCCTGACATCACGGCCAGACGGCGACGGATTGTGCGCGCTGCCAGCCCCGCTTCGCCGTCAGCGAAACGCACGACACGACCATCACCAGCGCCACGACGTTGCGCAGCGATGAACTCGAACACGTCCGCCGGCGTCACCGCGGCCGGGTCCTTGTCGATCACCGCGAAGAACACCCGCAGATCCGACACCGTCGCCAACGCCGTGTTCGCCGGCACCTCGCCGCCACGAACTCGACATAGCGATCCAACACCGCAGCCCGTCCAGACGGACCTACCCCAACCTCCAACGACGACATCCCGATCTCCGATCAGCCACAAGCCGCCCCTCGACGAGAAGCAACCCGCAGCCTCACTCGATTACCGGAATATCTACCAGGATCTGCGCTCCGGCTCAGGTGCTGGAGATGCTGCACGAACGTCACCGCGGCCGCCTGCGACGGGCCCACGTTGACGCTGAACTCGGGGGCGGAGATCGGCACCGCGAGATTCACGATCTCGGTACCGAGGGTTAAGTGGCTCTTCGCGATGAACGCTGGGGTCGTGTCGTGAACGGGCCGGGTTTGTAGGTCCACCAACGAGGCCAGGGGCCTCGCAACTCTTGCGGCTGTCGAAGGCAGCAAGCGAGGGAGACCCCTGGTGATTGGTCACGGTAGTGAAGGCGCGACCGCGTTGTTCGACATGGCCTGCGAGCAAGATCCTCAGCCGGCAGTTGTCGAAGTTGCGGAACCCGCGACCGGATCGCTTGACCTGTTTGATCATCAGGTTCGTGGCTTCGACTGGCGACGATGATGCTCGTCGCGTCCGCACTCATCGCCGTGGCCCCATCACAGCCGCGAAGTATTACCCAGGACCCACAGCCTCCGCCGTGGGCGCGACGCCCGAACTGAAGCGCCTCTGGGATCGGTAATCGCCGCGCGGACGCAAGATCGGGCACTATGCACGCCGTGCGGTCGCCAGGTTGGTACTCCGATCCGTTCAACAAGGGTAAGGAACGCCGTTGGGACGGCGAGCGATGGACAGCCGACGTGCGGACCGGAACGAAACGGGCGACATCGTGGGTGAAGACGACCTCAGGTCCGCCGACCCGGCAGATGCAGCGCGTGGATACACGCACCGCCAGAACACCCATCGCATGGGTTCGATCGTGGCCACTATGGGCGAAGATCGCAGTCCCCGTCGTCCTCGTGATCCTTGTCGCGGGCGTCGCAGGTGGATCGTCCTCGAAGAAGACAACCCCAACGGTTCCGAGCGCGAGCACGGTCTCTTCATCCTCTACGGCATCATCTTCGTCTACGACACTAGCCACGACGACATCCACGGCTCCCGCGACAACGACCACTGTTCCCCCGACCCCGACGACTCCCAAGACTGCGCCTCGAAGCACGACGCCTCCACCGACCCAGCCGCCCATCACGCAGGCACCGGCGACGACACCCCCAGCGACCGCGACCGCGACCGCGACCGCGGCCCCGGCGTCGCCGTCTGTGCAGCAAGGGGTTCATCCCGGATCTTTCTGCTCCCCACTCGGCGCTTCTGGTGTCAGCACCACGGGCATCGCGATGATCTGTTCCGATCACTCTGCCAGCGGGACGCCTTACACACAGCCCCGTTGGCGTGCCGCGTAGCAGACCTTCCGATCATCGTTCCTTCTGGAGTCGCTGGCACGCGAACTGGCCGATCGCGGTCAGATCGGTTTCGCCCTCTTCGTGATTCTCGTCGCCGTCCTGCTCGTCGGCGTGATCGTTGATGGCAACACCTCGAAGGTCGGCACACCTGCAACGATCCCTTCGACTTCGAGTGCTCCCTCCTCGACAAGCTCACCATCGTCGATGACGACCACTTCGAAGCCGGTTGCACCGAGCACGAGCGCGGCCAGAACAACCTCGTCGCCGAGTACCACCTCATCGCCGACGACCCTCGTCTCGCGCGGTCGGACGCCCGACTCGTAGCACTTACAATTGCCGCGGTCTCGCATCAGGACACCTACTCCCGTACTGCCGACTTCGGCGGCTGGAGCAGCGTTCGCGGATGTCAAGACACTCGTGCCGCACTACTGATCCGCACTTCGACAATCCCGGTCACGTTCACCACTTCGAGCAACTGCACCGTCAAGACCGGACGGTGGATCGATCCGTGGTCGGGCGTCACGACGACCTCGCGCACGACTTCCAGATCGATCACACTGTCCCTCTCGGGAACGCATGGCGGTCGGGTGCGTGGGCGTGGATCAACGAGAACGCGTCGCCTACGCGAACGACCTCAGCGATACGGACCACCTGGTTCCGATCCTCGCCTCGGAGAACGAATCGAAGCGCGATGGTGGCCCCGATACTTGCGGCCACCGAGTCGATCGTCATGGTGCCGCTACGCACTGGACTGGGACCGGATCAAAGCGAAGTGGCACCTGACCGCAACCCCGAATGAGTGGGCAGCACTTCAGGAGATGAGCGCGACCTGTTGAGGCGACGCAACTGCTCCGACTACGCGGCGTCAACCTTCACCGATCGGAGTACCGCACGCACGGTATCTGGGTACCATTCTTCCCGCCTTGGGCGGGCGGTACGTGATCTCGGTTGAGGGCGTCGGCGATAGCGGCCAAGGTCTTACCTTCTTGCGGGCTCGTACGATACGATCGTCAATACGAAGTCGGTGTCTCTTGCGTCCGTATGGTTGATGAGATTCCCGGTCAGCGTCTCCAGTTTCGAGTCGGGAACAACATCACCACGGTCTGCGGTGGCGTCGGCGCGGGCCAACCTCAAAGCGCCGGTAGCCGACCAGATCGGCAGTTACGCGCCGCCCGTCGATGCTGTCGAAGCATGGATCAGAAGTTCGACAGTCATCGCAAATCCAAGTTCGCGTTTGGCCAACCTCCGAATCTCCATCGCATCCTTCTTGCTGTGTCTTTCATGGTTGTCGAGCACGCACATGAACGCACATGGCGTCGGCTTGACTCCAAGACGCTGAGCTTCGGCCAGCAAAACTTCAAGCTTCACGATGTCATACACGATCGCGGCATAGCCCATGCCCTTATCCGTTGTGGAACCGACCTTAAGTTCGCTCAAGGCGACAAGGTGGCGCAAGAGCGAAAGGCCACCTGTCGCGCTTTCGTCCGCTGCTTGCTTGTCGCGCCACACCCAATGCGGAATCGACACGCCCGGCTCGTCGAGGACAACTACATCAGGGCGAAACTCCCGCTCTTGATCTTGGATCGCAGCGTCTCATGCTCTTTCGATTCGGGGAAGAAGTTATGGTCGAAGTTGGGTTCTCTCGCTACGCGATCAATCCCGAACTGCGAGATGAGATAGTGCGCAAACCACACCTGGTACGTGGCTTCCGGCATCACTGTTCTGTCGCACGTCTGCGCGAAGACAGACCACGCCGCTCGGAACTTCTCGGCAACGTTCTCCCCCATAGCAGCGCACATCATATTGCCTGATCGCGCGCTTGCCGGCGAGCGCATAGCGGCAGGTCTGGCGCACCTCTCAGTCCAGTCGCATCCAGCGGTTGCCGTCCCAGTAGCGCTTGGTGTTCGTCAGCGATTCGGGATCTGGATACCAGCCTGGCCGGTCGGGAGCTTCGGAAAGGGCGGGTGCGGTCGGCTCGACTTCGCGTCCGCAGTAGCGGCACACCTTCGCTGCTGGCTGGATCCTCTCGGCGCACCACGGACATAACCGCAATGGGGGAACGCCATCAAGCGTCTGGGTGGCAATCGCGACCTCGCGATTGCGACGAGCCTGAGCCACTGGGGTCGGGCTCAATACCGCGATGATTACGAGACCGATCACCCCGAGTGCCAAGCCGAGCAACAAGCCCTCCAGCTCTCGCCCCTTGGTCGAACCGATCGCCAATCCAATGAACGCGCAGAGCAACCACACCGCTATGAAGACGCCCACGGCTCCTCCGATCGACCGTACATATTGGCACCGTTCAGGGGACGCTTATGCGAGCCTCAACCGCAAGAGGCCCGAAGAGGCGAGCAAGGCAGGAAGACACGCTTAGGGTCTAGGAGCTAGGCGTCCGCGCTGCGCCAGATCGGCAGATCTGGCGCAGCGCTCGGCTTCCCTACTCCAACGGTTTCGGTCCCTCAGCAAAAAGGGTGTCACCAACCTCGAGCGCTAAGCGATCGAATTGCGTGAGGGCAAACGGCTGCGGTCCCTCCGCAAAGGTGCCACGAAGTTCCGACGCCAAGCGATCGAACTCCGTAAGGGCGAACTGGACGACGAGATCAGGTCGACGCAGTTCCATCTCGCCCCGTCGAAACGAAGCCAAGGTCAGGCCACGCTCTACCTGCCTTTGCATCCCATCGCGAAGCAGCTCGCACACGAGCCACTCGGTCTGATCCTGCCCTTCCCGATACTGCAAACCGGTGTCTAACAGCTGATCCCCACCCCACTTCTCCCGCGCGGCTTCCGGATTCGCTAGGACGATTGAGGCTGCGGCGCGAATCGTTTCCAGTGTGAGCGTCAGCGTCACTGAGTTCTCCGCAGCGAGGATCGTCGGTAGATCCGCTCCTTCGGCGGCGATTGTTGCCAGGAGCGCTATGAGAGCCCCTCGCGCTCGCATCGGTCCATGATCCTCGTACGTTGCCCACGCCTCCGTCGTCTCTTCACATCGCAACACGGGAACTTGATTCGCGTAGCGGTTGATCCACAGGAAAGCAGTAGGCGGAAGCTCACCCCGCTTGATCGCCTGCGCGAACGCAGTACCCGCGGCCTGATCAATCGCGAGTGCTACGAACGGATCATCAAGGGAGAGATTCACCTTGTCGCGCTTCCTGCCGAATAGCGGCATCCCGTCTCCCCTCTCAACCGTCAGTTGGTGTTTCGCGTGGCATTCATATTGCCCGCTCTGGGACGCTTCTGCGAGCCAGAGCGGGCGTGTTATTGGGCGGGTTGGGTTAGCGGGCGGCGCCGGCGATGAAGGTGGCGACGATGTAGGTGGCGTGACGGTCGAGGCTGACGCGGGCGCGGTCGTAGCGCATGGTGGTGCGGGGATCCGCGTGGCTGGCGGCTTCTTGGACGTCTCGGAGGGGGACGCCGGCGTCGAGCGCGGCGGTGATGAACGCGTGGCGAAGCGTGTGGGGTCCGACGCGTTTGGTGATCCCGGCCTTACGGGCGATGCGACGCACGATGCGGGCGGCGGCGTGGCGTTCGAGGCGGCCGTGGTCGTTGCCGCAGAAGATCGGTCCTTCGGTCCGTTCCCCGACCGCGAGGTCGACGGCGCGGGCTGTGCGGGGAGCGAGCGGGACGATGACGATCTTGCCGCCTTTGCGGAGGATCCGCAGGGTGCGGTGGCCCCGTTCGAGGCCGAGTTGTTCGATGTCGGCGCCGGTCGCTTCGGAGACGCGCAGGCCGTTGAGCGCGAGGAGGCTGAGGAGGGCGTGGTCGCGAGGACTGCTGAGTCCGGCGGCGACGAGCATGGCGCCGACCTCGTTGCGGTCGAGGCCGGTGGCGTGTGATTCGTAGTCGAGGCGAGGTCGTCGGACGTGCACGGCGGGCGAGATCGCGATGAGGCCTTCTTGTTCGGCGTACCGGTAGAAACAGGTGATCGTGCAAAACCGTCGCGCGATCGTGGCGCGGGCCCGGCCGAGCGTTTCGAGGTGGCGGGCGAACGCTTCGATGTGGGCACGTTTCGCTTCGAACAGGGCGAGGTGATGCTCCGCGCAGTAGGTGGCGTACTGGCGCAGATCAAGTGCGTACGCCTCATGGGTGAGCCCCGAGTAGCCGGCCAAGAACCCGGCGAGCGCGAACCGTTCCGGGTCGGAGAACGGATCGTGTTCGACGATGCGTGGGCGTGAGAACGGAACTGGGAACTTGCATGACATCCTCCAATCGAAGTGACTGGAAGCTGTGTCGACCAACCGGACACGGATTCCCGACCGCGTAGAGTCAGCGCCCGAACGAACCCGCCGAACGGAGGTGGCCGTGGGACACGACCGATGGATCGACGATCTCCGTACCGCGGGCGCCGACCCCGCAGCGCTGGCGGATCTGCTGTCAGCCGAGCTGCCCTACGACGGTCTTCAACACGCCGGCGACGCCATCCTCGCAGCACGCGTCGATGACACCGACGCTGCACTTGCCAAGATCACAACGGAGTTGATCGAGGCGCTGCGAGCACGGAGCTGGGACGGCGACGACATCCTCGCCAGCACCCTCGAAGGCGGCCCCGCCGCTTCGTCGTCGAAGCTCACTCCACTCGGCGTGGATCTCGAAGACCTCGCCGACGCCCTCGCTGAAAGCGCGGGAAGCGAAGGATTCGTGGATCTCCACGACGGCCAGGTCTGGACCGACACGATCATCGAAGCAAGCCGTGACGCCGGCCTCCTCGACGTCGACTTCGACGACCCGGCCCGGTGGCTGAGCGTCGTCGGTCAAGGCCCGGCCGCGCCGTACCGCACCATGCAACGATTCATCGCCACCGTCGACGATCACGCCACCGTCGGCCGACTCACCGACGCGATCGACGGCAAAGGCGCATTCCGGCGCTTCTACACCCAGCTGCAGCGTCAGCCCGACCTCCTCACCCGCTGGCACCGCTTCAACAACGACACCCGACTCGGCCACGCCCGCCAATGGCTCGCCGACGAGGGATACCAACCCAGCCACCCCACCTGAACACGACGAACGCGCTCGCCAGAAGCGTCCCCGAGCGGGCAATCGGTGCGCGTTCGCGATTGCAAGCGCGACTTCGACCGTGAGCCCGATAACGCACCCCACCCCGGCGATCTATGGCGCCCGGGTGTCGCAGTAATAGGCGGATTTCTGGGAAGGTGGCTCTCGTCATTGTCGCCCAGCGACTGTCTGGGCCGTCGGTGTGACTCGGAAGCTTGTGGTGGGCGCCCACTGGGTGTCGGATCGCGCTTGCTGGTGTACGGCGTCGTGACTGTCCGGTGCGGCAAGCTGGGTGGGTGGCGATGTTGTCCGCGGGGCGCGGCGAGTGTGAACGTGACGGGCAGCGAAGCGCTTGTTGAACTCGATGCGGTGACGGTCCGGTTGGGCGGGCGAGACGTCCTGAGTGACGCGGATCTGGCGATCGCGCGGGGTGAGATCATTGGGGTGTCTGGTCCGAACGGTGCAGGTAAGACGACCTTGTTGCGGGTGGCCGCGAACGTGCTGCGTCCAGCCAGGGGGCGTCGGATCGGGCGCCCGAGACTCGCATACGTTCCCGCGGCGGTTGATCCGCCGCTGCTACACGCGGCTGGGTGGTTGGCCGGTGTGCACCGTTCCCGGCGCGTCCCACCGAGTGGTGTGTTGGAGCAGCTTGGGTTCGACGGCGCATTGGACCGGCCGTGCCGCGAGCTTTCGTTCGGCAATCTGCGCAAGGTGCTGCTCGCCGACGCCTTCAGCAGCCTCGCCGACCTGATTGTCATCGACGAGGCGACCGAAGGACTGGATAGTCGCGGCGCGGCGGCCCTGGTTGAACTGATGGTCGAGGCCCGCGGCCGGGACGCCGGCGTCTTGTTTGCCGAACAACAAACCCAGCGGATGGTCGGCGCGGATCGATTGGTGTCGGTGCGTCACGGCTGGCTCGTCGTCGAGGCGTCGTCTGGTGGTGAGGTGACGGTCAGTCTCCGAGGACCGGCCGAAGCCTTGCGTGAACTCACCAGAGGTGCTGAGGTGCTTGGGTTCCGCTACATCGTGGAGCGCGAATGATCGCGTTCAACCTCCGGCTCGCGGTTCGCTCGATGCGTTGGCTCGGCCCGGCTCTCATCGTGATGATCTGGATCGTGGCGAACGCTCAGCGCTCCGGGACCAGCCCTGACGAACGCGGGGAACTTGTTCCTCCTGCTCGTTGCGCTGACCTGCTGGCTCACAGTCATGATCGGCAACGTTGACGATGACGGCCATCGCGAACTGCTCGCGGCCGCTGTCGGTTCCCCAGCCCGGCTCCACCGTTCGCGTGCGATCTCCGCCTACCTCGCCGCCAACGTGGTGGGTGCCGCCGGCACACTCGCGTGTCTCCTGGCGACGAGCCAAACCGACGCGACCAACCGCTGAGATCGTCGTCGTCGGCGCATGCGTGTTGATGCAACTCGCCGCCACTGCGATCGGGGTTGGCATCGGAACCCTGTTGCACCGGCCCGTCCTACGTCACGCCGGTGCCACGCTGCTCGTCGCGGCGGCGGCGCTCCTCGGGATTACCTTCGTGCCGCCCGTTCAGTCCGCCCTTCCGCACTGAACGACGGCCGTACGACCGGCGTCGTCGTGCTCGCCGCGCTCGCCGGGCGTCATCGCATTCGTCGTAGTGACTGCGGCCAGGCGCGCTCGCAGATCGACGCAACTAATCCCTCAAGGCCTTCCTCAACCGCGCGGATTGCGATCGCAGAAGCTTCGCGCAGCCGATACTGCGCCGGTGCCCTGGCGTTGCGGCACCAAGGGCTATGGCTAGCTCGGGGACGGCGCCGCTGGTGAGTCCTCGCCGTTTGTGGGGCAGTGCGGACGCCGTGATCGGCGTCGTTCGGGTGGCCGAGGCGGCTCGGTGCGGGGAACATATCCTGAGGCGGTCGACGAGGCCTCAGGGTTAAGTGCGGGGAGTTCTTGATGGTGGGATCCAGGCGGAGGGCGCACGCTTTGCCGAGTGAACGCACGGATTAATCGGTGATCACGCTCAACCGCTCGGTGTCGGTCGAAGCTGTCGATTCGGTGCGTGTAGTGACGGCGACGACGCTTCCCGACGTCTCGGACGACCGGCCGGCCGATACTCGCTGGGCGGTCGAGACGCACGGGTTGACCAAGCGGTTTGGCGACAACGTCGCGGTCAACAGCGTGGACCTGCGCATCCCACGCGGCTGTGCATTCGGCTATCTCGGTCCGAACGGCGCGGGCAAGACGACGTTGATCCGCGTGTTGCTCGGGCTCACGCACGCGGACTCGGGGTCCATGTCGCTGCTCGGCTACGCCGTTCCTGCGCGCCGCGACCTGGCGCTGGCTCGCGTGGCGGCCATCGTCGACGAACCACGCTTCCACGGCCACCTGACCGGAAGGCAGAACCTGCTGGTGCTCGCGGCGGCACGAGAGCCGCAAGCTCGCGGTCGCATCGACGCCTCCCTGGAGCGCGTAGGGATCCTGCACCGGGCCGACCACCGGGTGTCGAAGTACTCGATGGGCATGCGGCAGCGGTTGGGCGTCGCAGCGTGCCTCATCGGCGACCCGCAATTGTTGATCTTGGATGAGCCGATGAACGGGCTGGATCCGGCCGGCATGCAGGAGATGCGCGACATGATCCGCTCGCTGGTCGCCGAGGGGCGAACGGTCGTGTTGTCCTCGCACCTACTCGACGAGGTCGAACGCACCTGCGACGCGGTCGCGATCGTGGACCACGGCTCCGTCATCCGGCAGGGACCGATCACCGAACTCCTCGCCGGGACGGCCGTCACCCTGCAGGTCGATTGTTCCGATCCGCGCCGGGCCAGCGCCCTGATCGACGCCGCGAACCTGCCCGTAACCGTCACCGCCGGCAGCGACGTCGACGGCCTGGTGATCAGCCTGCCGGCCGACACGTCGCGCGACATCGTCGCGACGATCGCCCGCGTGCTGGTCAGCGGCGGGATCTCCATCTATCGACTGCAGCCCGTCCACACCTCACTCGAGTCGTGGTTCCTGCAGGTCACCAGCCGACTGGGTGACGGGCAGTGAGCGCCACCCACGGCGTCGATGCGCCGGTACCGCAACTGCCCGAGCCTGCGACGCCGCCGGACGGGCGCGGCTCCCCGATACCGACGTTTGCACTGATCACCACGCGGTTCCTGGAGCTCCGCAAACGGCGCGGGCTCATGATCACACTGTTTCTGGTCACCGATCGGCATCCCGACCGTGTTCCTCAGTGTGCGGTTGATCTTGCATGCGGCAGCACCGAAGACCTACGGGCCGGCCGGCGGATACGACATCTACACCGCACTGACCGCCGGAGTGCTCTACACGTTCGGCTTCATCGTCGCGGCCGCGCTGGGTTGCACAGCTGGGTCGGTGGACCTGACCGAAGGGATGTTCCGGCACCTCGTCGTCACTGGACGATCGCGCGTGGCGCTCTACCTGGCTCGCATTCCGGCGGGGCTGGCGATCATCGGGCCGCTGGTCGCGATCGGGTTCACTGTCGTCTGCGGCGTGTGCGTCTTCGCCGCGCCGACGCTCGCTCAACTTCAACGGCATGACGGTCCCCAGCGGCCTGTCGCAGTCGAGCCTCGAGAACTGGGCCGCCGATCATGCGCAAGAGGTGCTGTGCAACTCGTCGAAAACAGC
Organism: uncultured Actinomycetes bacterium; assembly: GCA_963761055.1. Taxonomy (GTDB): domain Bacteria; phylum Actinomycetota; class Acidimicrobiia; order IMCC26256; family PALSA-610; genus PALSA-610. The sequence goes on from CAVXFO010000007.1 coordinate 142,456, forward strand.
GGGCGCTCACCATCAACGTCTCCTGGCCGGCGGCGCAATAGCCCGATCTTCAGGGGCGCCAACGGGAAGATCGTGCGGACCGCGTGAACGGATCTCCCGCGCCCGGACGTCCGTGCCGATGACCACCGCGCAGCTCAAGGCCGCGGCAATGGCGACGCGGAGCAGAACTACTCCGATTACAGCCACAATTTTCGCATCCCCGTCCAACTCTCTGATGGTCAAGACCGGACTGTGGCTCGAACTCGAGGCCGTGTCGGCTTCATGGTCGGCCTCGCCCTCGGCTCGCTGCTCGGGCAACGGACGATCGCTGGCGTAATTGATGATCATCCTGGAGGTCGTTCTGACGCCGATCGTGCTCCGCACGAATCCCGCACCTGGAGAACCTGCAACGCGCCGTAGTCGGCGTGGCTACCGCGCATCTCGAGCCCGGCCAACTGCCGCTCGTCGGCGGTGGCGGCACGAGTATCGCCGTTACCGAATACGACAACCGCGGTCTTCGTCATCGTCGCCTGGATCATCGGCTGGACGGCGCTCGGCGCCTGGCGGATGATGACTCGAGACGCCTAACCCAAACAAGCGTCAGCAAAGTCGAGCCGCCCGAGCACGACGCCCAAGCTCCGTCCCCATCCCCACTGCCGGTCGAACGCGAACGCCTCGGTGCCGGCGTGCTGGGACATCCCCGGAAGCAAGATGCGGGAACGCGCGATTCGGGAGACCCGACAGACGCGATCCGGCAAAAACCGCGTCCCAATAACACGGACATCGAGTCCCGAATGGCATCACCTATGTGCCGTTAGGGCATGTTCGCGATCGCGAGCACACGACTCTTCACCACAGCACGCAACGCGTACCGAACTGATCGCGCCTCTGGATGTCAAGCGGCGATTCGGGTGTCTTCGTTGGTGAGGATGAGGGCGCGGATGTCGTTGTAGATTTCGCGGGCGACGTAGCGCTTGAGGCAGCGGATGGTTTCTCGTGTCGAGAGTCCTTCGCTGGTGCGTCGTTCGATGTAGGCGATGGTGGGTGGATGCTTGGCCGCGATGCGACTCATGACCACGGTCCAGAGCGCGGCGTTGGCGTGGCGGTCACCGGCACGGTTGAGTCGGTGCCGTTTCGTCTTGCCCGATGACACCTTGACGGGGTTGCTGCCGCACAGTGCAGCGAAGCCGGCCTCGGTCCTGATGCGGTGCGGGTTGTCGCCCGCGGCGCATAGCAATGCCCCGACGGTCTCGTAACCGAACCCGAAGCGGTTGACCACCGGTTTGGCGATCGTGTCGAGCAGCTGACGGATCGCGCGGTCGAGCTCGCGGGTCTCGTCATGCAACATGAGGTAGCGAGCTGCGACGGACCGCAATGCTCGCTTCGCCGCGCCTGCGGGGGTGCACAGATCACCGGCCCGGAACCGTGCGCACAGCCGCGCGCGTTGCAGTGTCGTGAGCCCGCGGAGCTTGGCGCGCAGTTCGTCGGGTGCGGTGTCGGTCAGGCTGTGCATCTGGTTCGCGGCCGCGGTACGCGCCTTGACCGCTCCCCGGCGAGCCAACCGCAATTGGCGTAATGCCTCCACCGGGCCGTCACCAGCCTTGGGGTCACGGTGGCATCACCCGCGAGGACTGCACGCGCGGCCATCTCGGCGTCGACGGTGTCGCTCTTGCCCTTGCGGCGCCGGGTCTGACGGTTCGGACGGTTCACCTCGACCACGTTCAGATCGCGAGCTCGCAAGAACCGTGACAGTCCCGCACCCCACGACCCCGTGCCCTCGACACCGACCGCGAGCACTTCACCGAAGCCGGTGAGCCACCGGTAACAGTCGCGATAGCCGAACGCGTTCGTCGCGAACGACGCGGTCTCGAGGAGCCGGCCCTGTTCATCGAGCACCGCCGCGACATGTTCGTCTTTGTGCGTGTCGACACCACCGATCACTCGGCGCGTCGTGTCATCGTCGGTCATCATGGTCGTGCCGCCTTTCCGTAGTGGGTTGAGGCGGCAAGCACCAGCCGGGAGGGTGGACAGGACAGGGAGCGGGCCTGGTCGCACAGGCGCCTCTTCGGTCACGTTCGCCCGACCGGTTGCTTGCCAATCACAGGGCTTCGTGCCGCGGGCCGACGGGTCAGTTCCTGAACACCACGGTCGGGCCGATCAGTCAGTCAGACCCGAAGCACGCAACCCTGCGACCATTCACTAACAGCCGCCGGCTCTGTCGTGCATCATCCCTGCCGATCGGGACGCTCGCAGAATCGCTGTGGATGCGGCATCGGCGCACGAGATGCCAGCGAACACCAACACCGCGCTGGCAATTCGCCGTGAACAGACCCACGCGTGTCGAGCGACCAACACCAACTCGACTCCAACGAGATCCGATCCGCATCCGATCCTCCGACGACCGCCGCTACCTCACCGAGACGACCCGACCCGCCGAAATTCAGACACGCACTTGCACTCGTTCGAGTGGCCGTCGTGGCAACGCGCCTGCACAGTCCTCTGCTGAGCCGCTGCGCACTGCTCGAAGACGATCGAGCGCGAGATCCGACGAGTGGCGCCTCGTCGGTTCAACGAGCCCCGCGCCGTGGTGGAACGCCGGACATTGAAGTGTTCCGTCAGGCGCGCCCGAATGCGCCCAGCGACACGATGAGACCGTGCGGACGTCAGCACAGTCCACTGGTGCCGAGTCGGTCCTCGACTTCCGTGCTCGACCCAGCGAACGTTCGGCGACGCTTCGAACTCGCCGGCGCCGGAGACGGCGGATGCGCTGGTGGAGCGGCGGCGGTGGCGGTCACGCCCAGACTTGAGCGGACAATGCGCCGTCCATATTTCTGCGTCGATTCGACCGCCACGCAGACGTGACGTGCAGACCTTCGGTGCAGACATCCGTCAAGGGTTGCGTGCCACCTCGCGCCCGTTCCTGACACCAGCAGCGCCGATCATCGGCTCGTCGACATTGGCGGTGTCGACGACTTCGGATGCAGCGATGAGCAGTGTTCGCGGATCGGAACGGGCGAGTACTGCCTGGGCTGAGCGGACTCCCTGACGCCGATTTCGTTGGTTGCACAGACGTTGCGTGCAGACCTTTGGTGCAGACATCTGCTTAGACGCGCGGCGCATCCTCGGCTCCCTGTTCGCGACGGAGACCCGCTGATGCGTGCAACACGTTCCGCTCAACGTCGATCGGCGTCGGGCCGTGCCCGACCGTCAACCGGCACGTCGAACACCATCCGGGCGCGCCGCAAGATCGCCGCTCCGGCGTCGACGCAGGCGTTGACCCGTACGTTGTCAACGCGGCTTGCTGTATCGGCAGGACGTTGATGTTGGGTATCGGCACGTTGGGGGCTTCGAGCGCGGCGTACTACCTGGACACGGTCGCGTCCGGCCGGGAGGACTACTACCTGGGTGCGGGCGAAGCTGCCGGCGTCTGGCTCGGCGCACACGCGGGAACGCTTGGACTCGAGGGCACCGTCGAGCCGGCGGCGCTGCATGCGGTGCTCGAGGGCGTCGACCCGACGGATGGGTCCCGGTTGGACCGGGCCCGGACGAACCGGGCGCCGGGTTTCGATCTCACGTTCTCGGCGCCGAAGTCGGTGTCGATCATGCATGCCCTCGCCGACTCTGACCTGAGCGTTCAGGTGCGTGATGCGCACGATCGCGCCGTCGTCGCCGCGCTCGGATGGCTGGAACGGAACGCGTGCGTCGTTCGCCGCGGTGCCGGCGGGATCCACACCTCGCCGGGTGACGGGTTCATCGCGGCGGGTTTCCGGCATCGGACCAGTCGTGCCGGAGACCCCCATCTGCATACCCATGTGTTGGTGGCGAACCTGACCCGCGGACCGGACGGTCATTGGAGCGCGCTCGATGCTCGACACGTGTACGCGTTGGCGAAGACCGCCGGCTACCTCTACGAGGCGCACCTTCGCCACGACCTCACCACCCAGATCGGCGTCGAATGGGGTGAGGTTCGCAACGGGATCGCGGACATCGCCGGTGTGCCCCGACCGCTGATCGACGACTTGTCGCAGCGCCGTCATCAGATCCTCGAACGGCTCGACGAGCTCGGCTGGCACTCCGCCCGCGCCGCGCAAGTCGCCACCCTCGACACCCGCACCAGCAAAGACCCCAATGTCGATGTCGATGCGCTCGCCCTGGATTGGCAAGACATCGCCGCCGACCACGGCATTACCAGCGAGACGCTGACCGCGTTGACCGCGTTGACCGCGTTGACCACGCGGGCCGCTCCCGCGCCGCTCCCCACGGAACGTGTGCGGGAGATCGATGAGCAGTTGGCTGGACCAGACGGATTGACCGCGCATGCGTCAACGTTCGATCGCCGCCATGTCCTCCAAGCCTGGTGCAACCAGCTGCCCGCCGGCGCGCCGATCGCCGAGGTCGAAGAGCTCGCGGATCGGACGCTCGCCGACCCCGCGATCGTGCAACTTCGGAGAGGGCAGGCTTCGGTCACGATGAGGCGTACGGATCGCCGCCGCATGGAAGCCCCGAGCCTCGGCGCCCGGTACTCGACCGCCGAACTGCTCGCGCTCGAACAACGTCTCCTCACCGACTCCGTCGCCCGCGCGACCGACAGCGTCGGCGCGGTCGACCAACGAGACCTCGTCGAAGCCATCCGCCGCCACCGTCACCTCAGCCACGAACAACGACGGATGGTCCGCATCCTCACCACCTCGGGACGAGGGGTCGATGTCGTCATCGCCCCCGCGGGCGCAGGCAAGACCACCGCCCTCGCCGCCGCACACGACGCCTGGCACGCCTCCGGCTACCGCGTCATCGGCTGCGCGGTCTCGGCCCGCGCCGCACACCAACTCCAAACCGGTGCTGGGATCCGCTCCTACACCATCGCCGCGATCCGCCAAGACCTCGCCAACGGACAAGCCATTCCCCCGGGCACCGTTCTCGTCGTTGACGAAGCCGGCATGGCCGGCACGCGCACCCTCGCCCCCCTCCTCGATGCCGCCAAGACCGCCCGCATCAAGATCGTCCTCGTCGGCGACCCCAAACAGCTTCCCGAAATTGACGCCGGCGGCATGCTCCGCGCGCTCGACCACCACATCGGCGGCATCGACCTCAAAGAAAACCGTCGCCAGCACGAAGCCTGGGAACGCGAAGCCCTCACCCACCTCCGCGAAGGCCGCGCCCACCAAGCACTCCCCCTCTACGACCGCCACCAGCGCATCACCTCCGAACCCACCGCCCACGCCGCCCGCGCCTGCCTCGTCCACGACTACCTCGCCGCCTACCACTCCGGCGACCGCGTCCTCATGATCGCCATGCACTGGCGCGACATCCACGAACTCAACCACCGCGCCCGCAAGCAACTCCTCGACACCGGATACATCGACGGTCCCGTCCTCGAGATCGCAGGCCGCGACTTCCAACCCGGAGACCGCGTCATGACCCTGCGCAACCAACGCCGCCTCGGGATCACCAACGGCACCACCGGCACCATCGAAACCGTCGACCCCAACACCCGAACCCTCACCATGCGTACCGACGACGGAACCTCCGTCGCGCTGCCCGCCAGCTACCTGCACGCCGACACCATCGTCCACGCCTACGCCACGACCATTCACAAGGCCCAAGGCACCACCGTCGACCGCGCGTTCATCTACGCCGACGACCAACTCGCCCGCGAGACCGCCTACACCGCCATGTCGCGCGGCGCGACCGAAAACCGGATCTACCTCGCGCACACCCTCGCCAGAGAACCCGACCACGGCCACCACCAAGCCCTCGATCGCCGGCGAGAGCTCACCCGCAACCTCCAACGCAGCCAAGCCCAACACCTCGCCGTCGAACACGACCACGGCATCGAGCTCTGATGGAACGTCGAGACGAACTCCTCACGCCCGAAGAGCTCGCGGAGTACCTCAAGTTGTCGGTGAAGACGCTCTACGACTGGCGGTACGAGCGGAAGGGTCCGACCTCACTCAAGATCGGGCGACACCTCCGGTACCGACCGCGCCGACGTCGACGATTGGCTCGACGAACAAGCGTCGTAACGACTCGGTTGGCTTGGCTAAGCAGTTCGGCCGATTGCGTCGAGTTGTGCCGCCACCTCGTGGCCGTGGCTCGGAAACAGGTGGCCGTAGAGATTGAAGACCGTCGCCACCGACGAGTGCCCGGCCCAGCGGGCCACCTCGACCGGAGTCGCGCCGTGCGCGATCCACAACGACACCGCCGTGTGCCGCAACTCGTGCACGTCGAGGCCGTCGAGACCAGCGGCGGTACACGCCGGGTTCCATATCCGACGCCGGAAGTTGCTCGTGCGCAAGGGCCCGCCACGCGTGTCCGTGATCACCAGGTCGTCGTCGGATGCCGTGCCGCGAGTCTCGCTCAACGCTTCGCACACGAAGGCCGGAACCGGAACGCGGCGATAGGCGGCCTTGCTCTTGAGTCGGGGGGTGACCTCCACCACGCCCGCGACGTCGATCACCTGCTGGGCGACGTCGAGCGTTCCGCCCCGCACGTCGATGCGTCGCCAGGCGAGCCCGGCCAGCTCACCGATCCGCAAGCCGCAGTACGCGCCGACGAGCACGAAGGCCCGGTATTGCGGATCGATGGTCTTCGCGAGCGTCCCGATCTGTTCGACGGCAAGCGCGCGGGGTTCCTTGCGGATGATGCGCGGCAGCGGCAGGTGATCGGCCGGGTTGACGCGAAGCTTGCCGTCCTCCACGGCGGCCTGGAGGAGCTTCCGCAGTGCCTGGTGGATCTTCTGCACCGTCTCCGGCGCCAGTCCGGAATCCGACAACATGGTGATCCACTCGCGCACCGCGGACCGTTCGACACGATCGAGCCTCATGTTGCCGAAGGCGGGCTTGACGTGGTTCTTGAACGAACGTTCGTCGCGGTCCCGCGAGTTCTTGGCGAGGTGCACGTTGGAGGGCCACCACTCGTCCCACCATTCGGCAACCGTCACTCGGCCGGCCCGGGGATCGACGTAGGCGCCGGTCTGCATGTCGCTCGTCACCCCGGTGAGATGGATACGAGCGTCGCGCTTCGTCGCGAATTGCTTGGAGCGTTGGCCGCCGTTCGGGTCGCGCCAGCGCACCAGGTAAACGGTCTTACCGCCGCGCAGGCGCTTCTCGATGCTTGCCACGCCAGGATCGTACCGGCGCGTGTACCACTTGTGTACCAGGTGTGTACCGGCGGGCGTGGCCGAGGGAGGTGGTCCACCTTGCACAGCTCTGACCAGGTGATTTACGGTGGGCGGTAGAGGACTCGAACCTCCGACCTCATCCGTGTGAAGGATGCGCTCTAGCCGACTGAGCTAACCGCCCGGGAGAGGTGACGAGGTTAGCGCGCGGCGTCTGCGCCGGAAGAGCGAGCGAGGTACTCGATCGCGAGCGCGGCGTACATCGCGGCGCCGGCGCTCATCGCGTCCTCGTCGAGAGTCATGCGGTTGGAGTGGCACGCGTGCGCTCGGGCCGGATGTTCACCCGGGGGGCATACCCCGAGGAACGACATCGCGCCCGGCCGTCGTTGCAGCACGTAGGAGAAGTCCTCCGCGCCCATGACCGGGGCCGGCATGTTGCCGGTCTTGTCGCGGCCGAGCAGACGGCCCGCGACCTGCCCGACGAAGCGGGCGCTCTCGTCGTGGTTGATCGTGACCGGGTAGCCCTGATGCACCGTCAACTCGGCATCCATGCCGTGCGCGCTCGCGATGCCGCGCGACCAGCTGGTCCATCGACTCGAGCGCGAGCGCGCGGCTGGCCTCCGACACTGCCCGCAGCGTGCCGAGCATGTCGACCGTCTCGGGGATCACGTTGTCGGTGGTCCCCGCCCGGATCTTGGTGATCGTCACCACGACCGGGTCGAACGTGTTGATACGACGCGTCACCATCACCTGCAATGCCTGCACGATCTCGGCCGCGATCGGCATCGGATCGTTCGCGAGGTACGGCGTCGAGGCGTGACCTCCTCGCCCTGTGATCTTGATCGCGAGCACGTCGGCCGACGCCATCAGCGGGCCGCCCCGCGTCCAGATCGTCCCCGCCGGCAGGTTCGGGGAGACGTGCAGCGCGAATGCTGCGTCGACCGGTTCGTCGCCGTCGAGCACACCTTCGTCGATCATGAACTGCGCGCCGTGATGACCTTCCTCACCCGGTTGGAACATGAAGCGCACCGTTCCGGCCAGTTCTCCCCGACGGGCGTGCAGGAGTCGCGTCGCGCCCACGAGCATCGCGGTGTGGGCGTCGTGGCCACACGCGTGCATGCACCCGGAGACCTCGCTCGCGAAGTCGAGGCCCGTGTCCTCGGGCATCGGCAACGCGTCCATATCGCCGCGGAACAGCACGACCGGACCGTCGCTCACCTCGAGATCGGCGACGACCGACGACACCGACGTTCCGGTCCGTACCGCCAGGCCGAGGCCGTCGATCGCGTCGAGCACCGTCGCCTGGGTCTTGGGCAGGATCAATCCGAGCTCGGGATGGCGGTGGATACGTCGGCGGAGCTCCACGAGCTCCGGGAGCATCTTGCGCGCGTCCGCAAGGAGCGTCGTGGATTCGTTCGTCGTCACGCGGGAACCCTAACCCTCGTGATGTCGGAACCATGTGCGGAGCGCCTTCGAGAACTCGTCCTCGTACGCGCCGTACGACGCGCCGGAGCGCGGTCCCGGCCGATGCATCGACGACCAGCTCCTCCGGAAGCAACGGGTCGGAGCGAAGGTGCGCGAGCGCGGCGGCCCCCGCGACGAAAGCGCCCGCCAACGCGCGGTCGGGTGCGCCGGCCAGCGCGGTCGTGAAGGCCCCGAGGCGCACCTCGAGCGCCAGCGCTCGCCGCTCCCACTCCCGACCGTCGAACAGCACGCCCGCGAGCGCGACCGGATCGCCGTCCGGACGTCCCGACCACCACGCGGCACTGCGCGTCGGCCGCCCGCCACGCCTCCGCGGGCGCCGATTCTCTCGGGAGGTTGTCGGGCCGGCTCCACACCCCCTCGCGCACCGTTGCGAAGCGCATGCGCCGCAGCGCGTCGCGCGAACGCGCTCCTGTCGACGGCCGGTCGCGCGCCGGGCGCCACGATCCCGACCCGCCAACTGCCGTCCCAACTCTCGAGCACCGGCGCGAGGCTCCAGTCCTGGCTCCCGCGCCGGCCCTGGACCCGCCCCGCCAGTTCGTAGACGCCGTCGTGCGACCGCAGTTCACCCCGTTCGACCATCCGGCTGAGCGCCGTCCGGGTGGCACCCTCGGAGATGCCGAACAGCCCACACCACTGGACCAGCCGCGCGCCGCGCATCCGGGCCGGCCGGCTTCTCAGCAGCAGGCTGGCGACGAGCGACCGCGCCGACAGGGGCCGGGTGAGCAACGGCTCCGCCGCCGTGTTCGCATTACGGTCTCGATTCATCTGTCTTAAGAGTGTAATATGAGGGCGTGGCCACCACGATGATCCCCGAGCCCGACCTCCTCGAGCCGGTGCACCCCACCGACCGGATTGCGGCGACGGGCCGACCGACGCCGGAGTTCCGGGAGGAGCTGCGGCGCATCCCGAACGAGCGCAACGCGCTGGCGGTTGTCGCGGTCTACGCGCAGACGATCGCGATCGTGGTCGTCGCGGTGCACTTCGAGAACTGGCGAATCTGGGAAACCTGGCTCGTCTGGGCCGCCGCGTTCGTCCTCATGGGCCGCGCCCACGCGCAGTTCGCCGCCCTGATGCACGAGGCCGCGCACCGCTTGTTGTTCCGCAACCGCAAGCTGAACGACTTCGTCGGCCGTTGGCTGCTCGGCTTCCCGTCGTTCACGCCGATCGACGCGTACCGCCGCGGACACATGGCGCACCACCGCGACGAGTTCGGCCCCGACGAGCCCGACATCCCCCTCTACCGCGGCTACCCGATCTCCCGCGATTCGATGCGCCGCAAACTCGTCCGCGATGCGCGGGGCAGCACCGGCTGGAAGCTGTTCAAGGGACTGCTCGGCGCGGTCCGATCCGACAATGCAGCGGCGCGTGCGCAGGCGCGCAAGATCGTCGCCTGCCAGCTCGTGCTGATCGCGGTCGGCGTCGTGTTGCACCACCCATTCGTGTACTTCATCCTCTGGCTCGCGCCGTTCCTCACGGTCTGGCGTGTCATCAACCGACTCCGTTCGATCGCGGAACACGGCGGGATGCAGCGCTCGAAGGATCGGCGACTGACGACCCACTCGGTCCGCCAGTCGCCCGTCGCCCGCTTCTTCGTCGTGCCGTTCCACATCGGGTGGCACCTCGCCCACCACGTCGACGCCGGCGTCCCGATGGCTCACCTGCCCCGGCTGCACGAGGAGCTGCGGCGAGCCGGGTACGTGACCGACGGGCTCGAGTACCCGAACTACACGTCGCTTTGGCGCAAGCTCTCGAGCGGTGCAAGCCTCCCCCGGTACTGACGAGCCGAGCCTCCGGGCGAGGGAGCTGTGTAGTGACGACGTTCGACGACATCGCCGGGCTCATGCGGAGCCAGGCGGCGCATCGCCGACTCCTCCACGATCCCGTCGACGACGACACCGTGCTCGCCGTCCTCGACCTCGCGGCCCGGGCGCCTACGAGTCGGCCCCAGCGGCGGGAGTTCGTGGTCGTGCGCGACCCCGACGTCCGCCACCAGCTGGCCCGGAGCTACCGCCAGGGCTGGTCGATCTACAAGCGCGTGCTGCGCAGCCGCTGGAGCGAGGACGCGCTGCTCGAAGACCGCCAATGGGAGTCCGACCACTTCGAGGACGTCCCCGTGCTCGTCGTCACCTGCCTCCGGGGGCGCCGGCCACTGTTCCCCGCCATCGGGGCCGCGGCGTTCTACGGGGCGGCGTTCCCGGCGGTGCAGAACCTGCTGCTCGCGGCGCAGGCGCGCGGGCTGGGCGCTTCGTCGACGACGTTGCCCCTGTGGTCGGTATGGGAAGCGCGCCGGACGCTCGGGCTGCCGAGGAGCGTCACGCCCGTGTCGGTGGTTGCGCTCGGATGGCCGCGCGACTTGGCGGGAGGTCGCGGCACGGCGGGCAATTCGGACACTCCGACGACTCCCACCGGCAATGTGGTCCACCTCGACCGGTTTGGTCACCAGCCCTTTCGCGCCCGGCGCGACCCAGAGCGCAGCGGTACGGCATAATGGCTCCCACGACTTCGAGGCAGGTGACGACGTGCCCAGAAAAGGACGAGCACGCCGCTTCCGCGAGGCGCGTCAACTGAAGCAGGGGTTCGACGACGGGCTGTTCCGGGAAGGTTCCGGCACCCTCGCAGATCTCAGCGAGAACGGTGACAGCGCGGCGGACAGCGACGACGACTTCGACGACGAGTTCGAGGACGAAGAAGAAGACTGGGACCCGGACCACAAGCTCGACAGTCCCTGACCCGCCCCAGGTGTACCGGGACTCGGTCGACCGGTCCCGGGCGTGCGGTGAGCTCAGGCGGTGCGGGGATCGGGAGCGTCGGCGTCGATCGCGAAGCGTTCGATCGCTTCGGCGACCGTTTCGGCTTTGACCTCTCCCATCTGGGCAAGGCCGTCGAGCACTGCCACCACCACGTGGGCGGCGTCGACCTCGAAGTGGCGCCGCAACGCGGACCGCACGTCGGAGAATCCGTAGCCGTCGGTTCCCAGCACCACGTACGGCTGGGGCACGAACCGTGCCACGGAATCGGGGACGGCGCGCACCCAGTCGGAGACCGCGACGATCGGCCCGGCCGCGTCGTTGAGCAACTCGGTGACATACGGCGTCCGCGGCGGCTCGGCCGGGTGCAGCCGGTTCCAGCGCTCGCACTCGAGCGCGTCGTCGCGTAGCTGCTTCCAGCCGGGGACGCTCCACACGTCGGCGGCGACATCGAAGTGCTCGGCGAGCGTGTCTTGGGCTTCGAGCGCCTGCAGCACCATCGGCCCGCTCGCGAGGATCTGCGCCCGGTGGGTGTGATCACCCGCGGCGGCCTTGAGCAGATACATGCCGCGCACGATGCCGTCCTCGACGCCCTCGGGCATCGCCGGCTGCACGTAGTTCTCGTTGTAGAGGGTCAGGTAATAGAAGCAGTCCTCGGGCTCGGGCCCGTACATGCGCCGAATGCCGTCCCGGACCAAGACGCCGACCTCGTAGGCGAAAGCGGGGTCGTATGCACGACAGTTCGGGTACGCGAGCGCGTACATCTGTGACTGCCCGTCGCAGTGCTGCAGACCTTCGCCCGACAGCGTCGTGCGCCCCGCAGTCGCGCCCAGCAAGAAGCCACGACCGCGCTGGTCGCCGAGCGACCAGATCATGTCACCGACGCGCTGGAACCCGAACATCGAATAGAAGATGAAGAACGGGATCATGGGTTGCGCCCACGACGCGTACGCGGTCGACGCGGCCGTGAACGACGCCATCGCGCCGGCTTCGGTGATCCCCTCTTCGAGGAGTTGACCGTCGGATGCCTCCCGGTACGAAAGCATCAGCGCGGCGTCGACCGGCTCGTACTGCTGACCGAACGGCGCGTAGATCTTGAACTCCGCGAACAGCCCGTCGAGCCCGAACGTGCGCGCCTCGTCGGGGATGATCGGCACGACGCGCGGGCCGATCTCGGGTTCCTTCAACAGCACGCGCAACAAGCGCGCGAACGCCATCGTGGTGGATGCGGGGACCTTCTCCCCCGTGCCGGCGGTCAACTGGTCGATGATGCCGTCACGAGGGAACACGATCGTCTTCGAACGCTCGACTCGATCGGGAAGGAAGCCGTCGAGCGCTCGGCGGCGCTCCATCATGTACTCGTACTCGGGAGACTTGTACCCCGGGTGGAAGTAGGGCGCCATCCCCGACTCGAGCTCGGAGTCGGGGATCTCCATGTAGAGACGGTCGCGCAGCGCCTTCAGCTGGACCGGCGACATCTTCTTGATCTGGTGGGTGGCGTTGCGGGCCTCGAAGTCGGTACCGAGCGTCCAGCCCTTGACCGTCTTGGCGAGGATCACGGTCGGCGTACCCTCGTGCTCGACCGCGGTCTTGTACGCGGCGAAGATCTTGCGGTAGTCGTGGCCGCCGCGCGGGAGCCGCTGGAGCTCGTCGTCGGAGAGGTGCTCGACCATCTTGCGCAGGCGCGGACCGCCGCCGAAGAAGTGCTCGCGGATGTATGCGCCCGACTCGACCGCGTACTTCTGGAACTCGCCGTCGACGGTCGAGTTCATCTTGTTGACGAGGACGCCGTCGACGTCGCGCGCCAACAGCTCGTCCCACTGCCGGCCCCACACGACCTTCAGCACGTTCCAGCCCATGCCCCGGAACGTCGACTCGAACTCCTGGATGACTTTGCCGTCACCGCGTACCGGACCGTCGAGCCGCTGAAGGTTGCAGTTCACGACGAAGATCAGGTTGTCGAGACGCTCACGCGCCGCGAGGTCGAGCGCAGCAGTCGCTTCGGGTTCGTCGAGCTCGCCGTCACCGACGAAGCACCACACCCGCGCGTTCGACGTGTCGACGATCTTGCGGTTGTAGAGGTACCGGTTGAAGCGGGCCTGGTACACCGCGTTGAGGGGGCCGAGCCCCATCGACACAGTCGGGTACTCCCAGAACGTCGGGAGCCGGCGCGGATGCGGGTACGACGGCAGGCCCTTGCCTGACGTTTCCCGGCGGAAGTGGTCGAGTTGGTCCTCGGTGAGTCGACCCTCGAGAAAGCCGCGGGCGTAGATGCCGGGCGCGGCGTGACCCTGGAAGTAGATCTGGTCGCCGCAGCCACCGTCACCCTTGCCCCGGAAGAAGTGGTTGAAGCCGACCTCGTACAGCGACGCGGCCGAGGCGTACGTGGAGAGGTGGCCGCCGAGACCTTCGAACCGGTGGTTGGCACGGTCGACCATCGCGACCGCGTTCCAGCGCACGAACGCGCGAATGCGGCGCTCGATGTCCTCGTTGCCCGGGAACCAGGGCTCCTGCTCGGGTGGGATCGAGTTGATGTAGTCGGTCGTGACCATCGCGGGCACGAACGAGCCCTTCTCGCGCGCCCGCTCCATGAGGCGCGCGAGCAGGTAGTGCGCACGGGCCTTGCCCTTGACGTCGATGACGGAGTCGAGTGACTCGAGCCACTCGTTCGTCTCCTGCGTATCGACGTCCGGAAGCTGGTGGATGGAACCGTCGCTGAACATGTGTCTCCGTCCTTCGACGGATCATCGGCCAATTTGGCCGGGGTCGAGAGCCGTCGGCGATGACCCGCTCGTCTCGCCCAGCGTAGGACCGGCGCGCGGGCGCCCAGTGCCAGCGCGAACCGGCGAGGCACCGGCCGGGGATTCACAGCCGGTGCTCGTCGCGGCGACCCACGACGTGGGCCTATCGGGTGGGCGCGGAGGGATTCGAACCCCCGACCCCTGCCGCGTCATGCAGGTGCTCTGCCAGACTGAGCCACGCGCCCGAGTGAGCGCGCCAGGATAGCGCGCCAATTACCGTCGGCGACCATGGGACTCCTCGACGGGTACACGGCGGTCGTCACCGGCGGCGGGTCAGGTATCGGCGCCGAGACGTGCCGGAGGATGGCGGCCGAAGGCGCTCAGATCGCGGTCTTCGACGGGGTCCTCGCCGTGGTCCGCGATCTCCTGTCCGGCCATTGACCGCAGCTTCACGACCCCATGACATTTGGGGGCGATGCTGCATCCATGAGATTCACCAAGACCATCGCAACCGCAAGTGTCGCAGCCGTCATGGGCCTCACCGGGGTCTCGGTCGCCGGTGCCGCCTCGACGAGTACTTCCTCCCCCGAGGCTTCGACGGCGGCGTCCGCGCCGGCCGCCAAGCACCACCCGAAGGCCGCCAAGGCGCTGCGCCAGTACATCCGGCGCCACGGCGGTTTGCTCGTGGCCAAGACGATCGGGATCAAGCCCGCCGACCTCCGCAAGGAGCTCCTCGCCGGCAAGACGATCGCCGCCGTCGCCACCGAGCACGGTGTGGCGCCCCAAAAGGTGATCGACACCGTCACCGCCGCCGCGGATGCCAAGATCGCCTCCGCGGTGACCGCGCACAAGATCACGGCCGAGCGGGCAGTCAAGCTGAAGACCCGAGTCGACGCGGCGATCCCGAAGATCGTCAACGACTGGCACCCGAAGGCAAAGAGCTAGTCGGAGCAAAGCTCTCAACGATCCACTGAAGCTGCGAACCGGCCGCGGGATTCCCGCGGCCGGTTCTTCGTGTCCGAGCGGGAATCGTCAGCGCAGCGCGGCCAGCGTCTCGCCGGCGTGACGGCAGAACGCGTCGGTCGAGCCCTCGACCGGTTCGATGCGGTGCTCGACGAAGGTGTCGGTTGCCGGGCTCGCCACCCCTTCGGACCGGGCCCGGAGCAGATGACTCCACGCCATCTCGGTCCGCGCCCGCAGCATCGGTGCGCGCAGTCGCTCACACAGAGCGATCGCTTGTTCGAAGTAGGCATCGGCGGTGCTGTCGCCCGCCGCCGCGGCCGCCAGGGCGATGCCGTACGCGACCGGCGCGACCACCCACACTCCGTTGAACGCCACTCGGTCGGCGAAGGGCTGGAGCAGACCGAGCACCGTGCGACCGACTCGCGCGTCGCCGAGCATGCACGCGACCTCCGCCGCGGCGATCAGCGAACCCGACCAGTGCGGTGTGCGCGGGAGATCGTCGAAGCCGTTCGCGTAGGCCCGGGCCAACACGTCGACAGCCTTCGGCCTGGTCTCGGGCTCACACGCGAGCGCCTTCGCCAGCAGGACCGACGCGGCGACGTCGTCGGCTCGCGTGGTCACCCGAAGGAGCGGGAGAAGGTCGGAGAAGCGCCCTTGTTGCCACCGGATGCCGCCGAGCTGCATGCCGGGCCCGACGATCGCGAAGTCGATACCACTGCGCGTGCCGAGCTTCATCGCCGCGAACGCGAGCCGCTCGGCCTCGTCGAGATTACCGGCCAGACCCGTGCGCCACACGCGAACAGACTCGACGTTGTAGGCGAGCACCGGGACGCCCGAGGAGCGGGCGATCGCGAACGCGCGGTCGAGATGTTCGTCGGCCTCGTCGAGCTCGGCAGTCTCGATCGCCGCGGCGGCGGCCATGGTCAACGCGAAGAAGCGCTGGATCGGGTCCGAGGCGCCTCCGGTCGACGCGAGTACCTCGTGCATGTACGCGCGGCGCTGGTCGAGGTTGTGAGGCGCGCCCGTCGCCTGGAAATGGCGCATGCACACTTCCGCCCTTGCGCCCGCACCCGAAGGATCCCGAACTTCGAGCAGGGCTGCGTCCGCGAGGCTCCGGGCCCGTTGCCAGTCCGACGACGTGATCTCCGTGGCGAGGCGGGCCCGGAGCTGCGCTCGGACCGAACCGGCCGGGGCGCGGCTCGCGGCTTCCGTCAACAGATCGACGCGCTCGGTTCGGGTGAGCGTCGGCATCGACGACCAGATAGGCGTCCAAACCGTCGCCGCCTCGACCATGAGCTCCGTGTCGTCGAGCGAGCGCACGATCTCGAGCGCTGCCCGCAGCGAGTCGGCACCGGTGGCCTCGCCCGAGCGGCACTGGGCTTCGGCGAGACGCACGAGCAGGTGCGCTCGCAAGCGCAGCTCGGTGGCGCGGTTGGCGGCGAGCAGAAACCAGCTCGCGGCAGCGTGGGCATCGAGGTTGCGCAATGCCTCGTCGCCGGCGCGCTCGGCCCAGACCGCGACGCTCGCGTCGCCTTCGAAGCCGTCGACCAGGCTCCAGTGGGCGGCCACACGAGCCGGAGATTCGACACGTCGCTCCAGCACCGCCGCGATGTCACGGTGCACGGCGGAACGCGCTTCGGCATCGATGGACTCTGCGATCGCGCGCCGGGCGAGGTCGTGGGCGAAGTCGAAGGAACCGAGCCGGGTCACGTGCAGCAGACCGGCCCCGATCGCCCGGTCGACAAGCGTTTCCGTGGACTGCTCCGTCCCCCGTGCGAGCTCGGTCAGCAGCGCGACGTCGAACTCGCCGTCGATCGCGGCCGCGATCCCGAGGAGGTGGGCGCCCGGCTCGCCGATCTCGGCGACCCGGCGCAGCACGAACTGGCGGACACGCGCCGTCACGTCGACGTCGGACGCCGCGACCGCGCCGCGATTCGGCTCTCGCAACATCTCGCCGAGGAGGTACGGATGACCCGACGTCACCTGTGTGAGTTCGTGCGCAATAGTCGACGCGTCGGGGTGGTCCAGCTCGATCAGCAGCCGGTGCACCGAGTCGGACGCGAGACCGCAGAGCTCGAGCCGTTCGAACACCTGGCGCCGATCGAGGCTGCGCGCCAGTTGCTCGAGGCGCGCCCCGCGATCGCTCGCCGACCGCGCAGTTGCGAGCGCGAGCACCCGCGAGGGTTCCTCATCGACCATGAGCGCGCCCAGCAACAGGAGCAGCGCGGGCCCGGCACGGTGCACGTCGTCAACGAGCAGAAGCACCGGCGCCCGTTGCGAGAGTGCCGCGATCCACGACACGACCGCGGCTCGCAAGCACGCCGCCGCCGCGTCTCGTCGTCGGCGTCGAGCGCGGGTGGGAGGTCGGGCAACCGTCGGCGCAGCGCGGGAACCATCTCCGCGAGGTCGCCCGGCCAGCGCCCGAGGCTGAGGCGCAGCTCGGAGTCGCCCAGATGCGATGAAGCATCGGCGAGCGCGGCTGCGATCACCTGCAGACCCGGGCGCAACGCGTCGGCGCCGTCGACAGGGAGGACGATCGCCTCGTCGTGGGCGCGGCGCGCGACCTCGAGCGCGAGCCGCGTCTTCCCGATGCCGGCTGCGCCTTCGATGAGGATCATGCGACGGGCACCCGCGGCGACGGCACGGAAGCGG
This sequence comes from uncultured Actinomycetes bacterium, assembly GCA_963761055.1. GTDB lineage: Bacteria > Actinomycetota > Acidimicrobiia > IMCC26256 > PALSA-610 > PALSA-610. The sequence goes on from CAVXFO010000007.1 coordinate 160,140, forward strand.
TCGAAGATGACCGACTCCTCCCGGCCACGGCCCACGAAAGGAAGCGAGCACGGCGTCCACGGCGGCAGCGCGCCGACAAATCCTGCACGTTGCGCGACCAGGGTCGGGTCCTGTTCCCGCATGCGTGCGTGGAGCTCGAGCACGTATGTGCTCGGCTCGACACCGAACTCGTCGGCGAGACAACGACGCAGATCGTCGTAGACGGCTAACGCCTCGACCCGGCGTCCGGCGCGATAGAGGGCGAGCATCTGGTGCGCTCGCAAGCTCTCGCGCCAGCGCTCGGCACTGACCCACGCAGCGATGTCGGCGAGGATCTCCACGTGCCTTCCGCAGCGGAAGTAGGCCCGGTTGCGAAGTTCGTAGATCGAGAGTCGCAACTCGCGGAGCTCGGCGTACGCCGCGTCGTAGAGGAGACCGCCGCCGCGATCAGCGCGCGCGTCTCCGGTCCAACAGCCGAGCGCAGTCTCGGCCGCCGACGCCGCGGCCGCGAAATCGTGTTGTTCGTAGAGCTCCTGTGCGCGGAGGAACGTGCGACGGACACGCAAGTGATCAACCTCGTCGTCGGCCACCTCCAGCCGGTACCCGGCCGGCCCCGACACGAGGCGGCCGGCCGCGGGACCGAGCGCGCTTCGCAATCGCGATACGACGATCTGCAGCGCAGCGTCGGGATGCTGCGGGATCGCGTCGCCCCAAATGCCTTCGATCAGCGCGTCGGGATGCAGCGAACGGTTCGCGTCCAACAACAGGCGTACAAGCAACGAACGCTGACGGGCCGCGCTGATGACAACGGGCGTACCGTCAACTGTGACGTCGAGCGAGCCCAGTATCCGAAATCGAACGTCACAATCCATCGGAGCCCCACCCCAGGCGGTCGGGTGCGAACCCCCGCAACCGACCGCCAATTGTAGGTCCTGTTATCTCACGGCGAGAAGTTGGGTTCCTCCTTCATTGGCGCCACGTTGAAGGCTGCAGCGGGTTCCCCGCAGTCGCGTGCCGGAGAACTCATCGGTGAGTAAAGCTCCCGAGATCGCGATCACCCGGCGGCGTTCGGCACCGTCACAGGAGAACGACGAGCGCCTGCTCGACGCCGCGCTCGCCGAGATCGCGTCCGTCGGGATCGATCGGCTCGGGATGCGCAGCGTCGCCCGCCACGGGGCTCACGACCGGTGCGCTGTACGGCCGGTACGTGAACGTTAACGAGCCGGCCGCCGCAGTGTCGACGACGCGCGTCCGCGAAGGTCAGGACACGGCGCGAGGTCGGACTACGCCCCGGGCGGACCCTCGAGGACCGTCGGGACGTATTCGAGCAGCTGGATCCGGGCGTCGAACGTGCGGCAGTCGATCATGCGGAGCGAGACATCGGGATATTCGTCGTAGATCCGCTCCTTACCGGTCTTGCCGGTGATGAGGGGAAACACAACGACGCGGAAGCGGTCCGCGAGACCGGCCTGGAGTAGCGAGCGGCACAAGCTGACGCTGCCCATCGTGCGCAGGGTCGCCGCGCCTTTCTCCTCCTTCATCTCCCTCACGGCCTCGACCGCGTTGCGGTTGACGAGCCGGGTGTTGGCCCACTCGAGTGGCTCGGTCAGTGTGCTGGAGAACACGATCTTCGAGACGTCTGCGAGCGCGTCGGTGCCCGGCTCTCCCTCGGCGGCGAAGCCGGACATCAGGCGATACGTGTTGGCGCCCATCAACAACGTCGAGTCGGCGTCGGGGCGCTCGGCGAGCCAGGCGAGGAACTCCGGGCCTTCGAGGCCCCAGTAGCCGGGCCAGCCAACGGCCCCTCCCCATCCGTCGAGCGTTGTGATGAAGTCGATGACGAGCTCGCGCATGATCGGCTCTCCTTGTGCGTGGGTCGTTCGAGCGACGTCCGGCGCCGATCGGGCGTCGTTCGCGTCAGCCGCTGTCGCGTGTCTGGTCGCCGTAGAGCTCGGCGATCCGCTCGGAGTCGAGCCATCCGGCGTAGGTAGGCCCCTGGGGCCAGCCGTCGGGAACGTCCTGCCAATCCTCCTGCCGGCCGTACAGGAGAATGTCGATCAACGGGAACGTGTGGGACAGCTGCTCGGTGCCGCGCCCGGTCGTGTGCCACGTGCGGTAGACGGTGCCGTCGTCGCCGCGCAGGAACACGTTGACGGCGAACCCGCCGCCGGGCGGCGCGCCGACGTCGGTTCCGAACGAGCTGTTCGCGGTGGAGTACCAATCCATCCGGTTGCCGACGCGGCGCTTGTACGCGAGCGCTTCGTCGATCGGTCCCTGGGTGACGATGACGAACCGCGCGTCGTAGGGCTCGAGGAATCCGAGGCGGACGAACTGGGCGGTGAGGCTGGTGCAGCCGCCGCATTGCCACGTCTCGCCGGGGAACCACATGTGGTTGTAGACAATGAGCTGGCGACACCCGTCGAAGACGTCGACGAGACGCACCGGTCCGTCGGGTCCGTCGAGCGTGTAGTCGGGCATCGCGACGGCCGGCAGACGACGACGTTGCGCCGCGATCGCGTCGAGCTCGCGCGTCGCCGCCTTCTCTCGCACTCGGAGCTCGCCGAGCGCGCGTTGCCAGGTTGCCTCGTCGACGATCGGCGGCAACGGCGCGGAGGTGCGCGATGTCGGTTCGGTTCTCATGACCTCTCCTCGTCGTCGGCCCACTCCGCCGCGGTCATGCCGTCGGGATGGCCGGGGGGCCATTCGACGAGCTCGATCTCGCGGCCGTCAGGGTCGGTGATGGTGGTCGTGTGCATGTCGGGCGCCGGCGTCGCCACCGGGCCGGTGCGGATATCCGCGGCCTCGAGCCGCGCCAAGGTCGAGTCGAGCGACTCGACATGGATGGCGAAGTGACTGAAGCCCGGAGCCGACGTTGCGCCGGCCGAAGGATCGTGCACGAGCTCGAGCGCCACGAACTCGTCGTCGGGAAGCTTGAGCATGGTCAGGTGGCCGATGGGACTCTGGGGCACTTCGCCGACCACTTCGTAGCCGAGCGCGGTGTAGAACGCGACCGAGATCTCGCGGTCGGCGACGCGGAGCCCGAACTGCAGCGTCCTCACGGGCGACGCACCGGGTACACGAGGTGGATGACGCGATCCGAGCGGATGCACGTCGTGGGGTCGCCGAGCGGGATGTCGCCGGGCGAGAGCTCGCCGAAGAACGGACGACCGCCCCCGAGCACGACCGGTACGAGGTCGACGACGACCTCGTCGAGGAGTCCGAGCTCGAGGCACTGGCGGGCGATCGTTCCGGCCGTCACGGCAACGATCCGCTCACCTGCGATCTCCTGCGCGCGCGCGACCGCGGCCGCAACTCCGTCGGTCACGAACTCGAACGACGCGTCCGGATGCGCGGCGATCCAGTCGGTCGGCGCCTCGTGCGTCACGACGACGGCCGGGACATCCATCGTGTGGCGACCGCCCCACCCGTCGGTGAAGTCGAACAGCGTCCGCCCGCATACGAGCGCACCGAGCTCCGACACCCAACCCTGCCAGTAGTCGAAGCTCGCCTGGTTGAGATGCAGCGTGATGTCGGGGTTGATCGTCCGGTACTCGACATCGCCGTTGTCGAACCAGTCGAAGAGGTGACCGATCGTGTTGTCCGCCTTGGCGATGTAGCCGTCGAGTGACATCGAGGCCGAGGCCACCACTTTCCCCATCACTCTTCCTTTCCCTCGGCGGCGGCGTCCGACTCATCTTCGTGTGAACTAGCTTTACAGGCAAACGGCATATGACTGGTGAGAACATCGACCTCACGGCGCCCCAGCCCGGTGGACGCCGCCCCGCCCCCGGTCGGCTCGCGACCGTGCAGGCCTTCGTCAACACCTTCTACGACCTCGGCGCCGACCAAGGCGGCGAGCTCCTGACCGACGCGGCGGCGCTCCGCGACTGGTTGGCTGATCGCGACCTCCTCGCTCGCCGCACGCGACTCGGCCGCCACGACCTGGAGCGCGCGCTCGCGATCCGGGAAGGTCTGCGGGCGCTCGCCTATCTCAACAACGGGCAATCGCTCGACACCGGCGCGTTCGAAGCGATGCAGCGGGCGTCCGAGGGCGTCCACACCCAGGTGCGCATCGAGTTCGACGGACCGCGCTTCGACTCTCCGGCGGGATCGGCCACCGACGGGGCGCTCGGCGCGCTGCTCGGCACCGTCGCGGCGGCGATGATCCAGAACGAGTGGCCGCGATTCAAAGCCTGCCTCGGTCGCGACTGCGGCTGGATCTTCTACGACCGCTCGCGCAACCAGAGCGCACGATGGTGCGCGATGAACGTCTGCGGAGACCGGGACAAGGCACGCGCGTACTACCGCCGCAAGACGTTGGACGCCGAGCAGTGACCCACACGACGCGTTCCAGCCGCGCGATGCTGCGCCGATGAGCGAACGCAGCGCACGAGACGTCGTCGACGAGATGTACCGCCGTCAGCAAGCCGGCGACGAGTCGGCGCTCGACGATCTGGTGGCCGGCGACATGGTGAACCACGCCGCCGGCCCGCAGGGTCGAGAGGGACTACGCCGGATCCTCGACAACATCGACCTCGATCTCGGGCCGGTAACCGTCGAACAACACCATCTCGTCGGCGACGGCGATCTGGTCGCGCAGCACCTGACCCTGCACGGCACTCATCGTGCGTCGACGATGCCGCTCCTCGCCGATGCGCCGCCGTCGAACCGGCCCGTGTCGTGGACGTTCATCCATCTCTGGCGCGTCGCCGACGGTAAGGTCGTGGAGCACTGGGCCTGCCGCGACGACATGGGGCTGCTCGACCAGGTTCGAACCTGACCTGTCGTCTATTGCCTGGTCCAGGTCCGTCCGCCATCGTTCCGCCCGTACTTCGCCGCGATGCCGGTCAACGCGGTGCGTCCGCTGCATGGTCGAGCATTCGTCGCCGGTCTCGTCAACGCCGGTCTGGCGCCGGCGGCGGTGAAGAGCATCACGCTCACGACCTCGCAGGTTCTTGGCGGAGATGCTCGGCGAACATCTTCGGCGATATCCGTCGCCCGAGGGTTGGGTCTTCTCCGCCGCGGAGGGCGGGCCCGTTCATCACACAACTTCCGTCATCGGCACTACACGCGCGCAGTGACAGTGGCCGGGCTCGACGGAGTGCGGTTCCACGACCTTCGCTACACGTGCGCCGCGCTGCTCATCGCTGCCGGCCGCCACCTCGAAGAGGTGGAGACGTACCTCGGTCACTCGTCGATAGAGCGATCGCTACGGGCACTTGTTTCCGGATGCACGCGCGGCGATCGCCCGAGGCGCTCGACGTCACGTACCGAAAAGCTCCCGCGGCCTACTCGCTGCCTGGAACCGAAATTTCACTAGCTCTGGGCGCGCATCAGCGGCCACGAAGGGCCGCTGACGTGCAAGTACTCCGAGAGCGGACGACGGGATTCGAACCCGCGACCCCAAACCTTGGCAAGGCTCGCGGGGCACCTCCGTGAACAGCCGTAAGGCACTCTGACCTGCGGAAACGTGTCCAGCAGTTGTCCTCATTTGGCCAGTTTCGCGACCTCCCGCGGCCCCACCGCGGCCCGAAACGGTGGTGCAAAGGTGGACACCATAGAAAGCTGGGGATTTGCCTCACGGACCGGTGCCGAGCAGTACTTCGCCGATCAGATCCGCGAGCGGGAGCGACGCGCGCCGTCAGCGAGGTCGCGCCGGTCCATCGCGGACTTCCGCAGTCGGGTGCGGGTCGAATAGCTCGCGTCGCCGAACGTGCCAAAGCCGAACGTGCCAAGACAACCTTTAGAGGGCTTATCGGTCGGCAGCGCCTATGCGAAACCGCTCAAGACGGAACAGGGCCTGACGAACCGACTTGTGCTCGCACCGGCCTTCGGGGTTCCCCGCTGCGCGCGACTGTCGAAAGGATGAATCCATGGAGCTCGAACGTCGGCTCTCGCGGGTCATGAGCGACTTTGCACGGACGGTCGCGACGGATTTTTCGATCCAGGCGATTCTGGATCAGCTTGTCGTTCGCATCGTCGAGGTGCTGCCGATCACTTCTGCCGGAGTCACGCTCATTTCCGCTCACACGGATCCGAAGTACATCGCTGCGTCCGACGAATCGGCTCTTCGTTACGAACAATTGCAGTCGGAGCTGGGCGAAGGTCCGTGCATGTTCGCCTACCACTCTGGTGATGTCGTCGCGGTCCCGAACTTGCAAGAGGACGACCGCTTCCCGACATTCTCGCCGCGGGCGCTGGCGGAAGGCCTCGCCGCGGTATTTACGTTCCCCCTGCGCGATGGGGACTATCGGCTCGGCGCGCTCGACCTGTATCGCACGACGAACGGGCCGCTGGACGTCGATGCCACAGTCGCGGCTCAGACCTTGGCGGATGTCGCTGCGGCGTATCTCCTTAATGCGCGAGCGCGTGACGATTTCAACGCAGCGGCCGAAGGGGCCCGGGTCGAACAGGTCCGCCAACTTGAAGCAGCCCGAGTCGAACAGATCCGCCAACTTGAAGCAGCCCGAGTCGAACAGGTCCGCCAGGTGGAGGAAGCGCACACCGACTTTCTCTCGAAGGTCTCGCATGAGTTGCGCAGTCCCCTCACGACCGTGATCGGCTACGTCGAGATGCTTGCCGACGGCGAGCCGAACAAGCCCACGAAGGGTCAGCGCCAGATGCTGGCGATCGTCGAACGCAGCAGCTACCGGCTGCTGGGCTTAATCGAGGACCTGCTGACGATGTCGAGCGTCGAGGACGGTAGTTTTGAGCTTGACCTCGGGCCGATCGATCTGCCGAAGATCGTGGAGCGGGCGCGGGAGGCAACTGCGATCACCGCGGCGAAAGCCGGGGTCGCAATGACTCTCGATGTCCGTTCGGACGCCGATCTGATCGGCGACGCGGACCAACTCGAACGGGCGCTTCTGAACCTCGTGTCGAACGCAGTGAAGTTCACGAAACCAGGCGGGTTGGTCGAGATCCAGACTTTGACCGTTGGGGACCGGGTCGCGCTGTCGGTCCGCGACTCTGGCATCGGCATCCCCGACGATGAACAACAACACCTCTTCACAAGATTCTTCCGCGGCACCCGCTCGAAGGATCAACAAATCGCTGGTACCGGCTTGGGCCTCTACATCGCCAAGCAAATCGTCGTGCTTCACGGCGGGACGATCACGGTCAGCTCGTCATCAGAGGGAAGTACCTTCACGATGTTGCTCCCGATCGCGGCCGGCCTCACCCACTTGTCCGCCGTCGCCGAACGCGGAAGAGCGACTCAGCCGGGCGCCCAAGCGTGTTCTGCTTGAATCGCCTAGCCGTCACCTGCGCGACGCGCGTTGCCACCTCATCGTCGTGCGGTACGCGACAAGGCATCCAAGTGCGGTCAAGCACGCTAACAAGCTCCCCTCTTTGCGGAGTTCTGCCGAGGCGGTTACCGCGCGACGCGTCATGATTCTTGTCATGGAATGCAAGGAACCAGCCTGCTTCTCGGTCAGCAAGAAGGCGTTTGCAATCGTCAGCGTCGAAAGCCAACGAGGTCAACCCGTGTGCGAGAGATGCATTGACACCTACGTACAACGCAGAAACGATGGCAAACCCATCTGGATCGTTTGGCCGTGACGATGATCTCTGCGGCGCGGCGAGGACCCCTGCGGGTAGGCGAGCACGGATTCCTCACCCGATCGGACGCGATCCACGGCCTCACCTCTCTGAGGTGCCATGGATCCACCGTCGGTCGGACAGCCGTCGACCGGTCCATCCCGTGCGACACGTGGTGAATGACCGCGACGACGGTGACCCGAGTTATCGCGTGCGCCAGGCCACCGGAGTGATCTGCATCCAACTTGGATGCGACCTGGATGAGGCGACCGGGCGGTTGACGATCCTGGCTGCCGCGATCGGCGAGTCGTTGGACGACGCCGCGCTCGACGTGCTCGACGGCATACTCCGCTTCGATCTCAACTGACCCACCCATACCGCTCGCGTCCGCCGCTACACCATGATGGGTTCGTCGGCCGTGTTCCCGCGTTGCGAGCGATCGGCTTTCAGCACGACGCAGTGATGTTACGCAGCGGTGATGCTGTTCGTCCTACCATCGCGCGCATGGACGTGAACCTGATCAGCAAGTATCCCGACTCGGTACATCAAGCCACCGGGATGGTGTCGGTGCAAGCGGACTGCGACATGCTCCGCGCTCTGGGCATCGTGCTAGGCGCATCCGTACGCCTCAATCGAAGCGTGGAAGAAACCGCGATTGCCGTCGTCGCCCGTGAGATCAATCTTCTGACGCTCGTGGCCGAACCTTCACCATTGATCCGTGGAGCGCCCCTCACTCGGCGAAGGCGCAGCAGACGTTGTCCGCACCCGTCGCCAGCGCGCCTCCGCTCGCATCTCAGTCTCTGAATGCGGACGCTATGACTGCATCGCTATGCGTTCGCCGGGATGGCGCTCTCAGGCCGCGATAACCGGGATATCCGCGCGGTGAGTTGTCGGACCACCAGGATAACCCTGTGCTCTGGCTGGCGACGGGAGCTGGATTGGCCGCGTACCGGACGACTGCGTATGCCGATTCCGCAATGCCTCCATGGCGTTGCTGCAGGCTTGGGCCGAGATGCCCAGTTCGGTTCCGATGCGCCATCGGGTGACGACTCGGACCTCTCGAACCGCGCGGCGAGTTCGTCGGCGTGGTCGAGGATGTCCAGCATCGATCGGGGCATGACGGTCACCTCAGGAGCTTGGTGCGGGGAGGCATGGCATGAACGATGAACTCCACACCCTCAGCGCTCGCGAGCCCTCGAGGAGTTGGCCCGCGAGTCGGCGCCGATCAGCATCGTGACGGCATCGAACGCGAACGAACCGCTGCACCAAGGTATGCACCGACCTTCTGCACCGACCGTCGCGAACGTCCAACGCGAGCCGACTGGCGTCGATCCCAAGTTCTTGTCGCGATGCCAGGGCCGAGCGTGCCATTCCTTCTTGAACCAAGACGGTGCGTGCGGACGTGCCTGACCGGCACGGAAGCGCCGCCGCGCGAGCGCTCGCAGACGTTCGCGACCAAGTCGGCTGCGCGGCAGTGGCTCGCGTCCGTCGAGACATCAAAGGCGCGAGACGAATGGATCGACCCGAAGCTCGGGAAGAAGCCTTGCGGCGCGTACATCGATTCTTGGGTCGAGACGAAAGCGGATGTCGACGCGTCAACGAAGCTCAACATCGAGGACCGGATCAGGAAGCACATCCGCCCCTTCTTCGAGGAGATGGCCGTGAGCCCCGTTCGACCGGCCGACGCTCGCACCTTCGTCGGCGGCCCCGTCGGAGCTGGACTCGCGTTACCAGCGATCGGTACGGCCACCTGTTCCCCGGCGCGCACGCGGCCATCGCCGAAGCGCTCGACGCGACGTACCGCGAAGCTCCCGCGGCCCCGCCGCGGCCCTGCCTCGAAATCGCGCTTCTCCCGGACGCGCATCAGCGGCCCCGAAGGGCCGCTGACCTGCGTACTTTGCGAGAGCGGACGACGGGATTCGAACCCGCGACCCCAACCTTGGCAAGGTTGTGCTCTACCAGCTGAGCCACGTCCGCGTAGGCCGACACTATACAAGGCTCACCGGCGGGCGACGCCGACGGCAACTAGCCTCCGGGCATGAAAATCGGCATCTTCGGAGGCGATACCGCAGGTCGGCTGATCGACGACGTCGTGGCCGAGGCTCGGGCCGCAGAGGCTGACGGCTTCGCGTCGTACGCACTGCCGCAGATCTTCGCACTCGACGCGATGGGCGTTCTCGCAATCGTCGGGACGCGAGGTTCCCCGCCTCACTCTCCAGACCGGAGTGGTACCCACGTACGGCCGCCATCCGCTCACGATGGCGCAGCAGGCGCTCACCGTGCAGGCCGCGAGTGGCGGACGGTTCGTCCTCGGCATCGGCCTCTCGCACCAGATGGTGATCGAGAACATGTTCGGCCTGTCGTTCGACAAGCCCGTCCGTCACATGCGCGAGTACCTCTCGGTGCTGATGCCGTTGATCCACGACGGCACGGCGTCGTTCCAGGGCGAGACGATCTCGACCGAGGCGAGTCTCGGAATCGAACCCCGTCTCGCCTGCCCGGTGCTCGTCGCCGCGCTCGGCACCCAGATGCTCCAGCTCGCGGGCGCGATGACCGACGGCACGGTCACGTGGATGACCGGGCCGGCGACCCTCGCGAACCACACCGTGCCGACGATTACCGCCGCGGCCGAGAAGGCGGGACGCCCAGCACCCCAGGTCGCTACGTCACTGCCGATCTGCGTGACGAACGACACCGACGCGGCCCGCGAGCGCGCGGCGAGCGACTTCCAGGTCTACGGCTTCCTGCCGTCGTACCGCGCGATGCTCGACCGCGAAGGCGCGGGCGGTCCCGCCGACGTCGCGATCGTCGGCGACGAGGTAACTGTCGGCAAGCAGGTCGCCGCGCTGGCCGAAGCAGGAGTCACCGAGTTCGTCGCCTCGATCTTCGGTTCCCGCGACGAGCGAGCCGAGACGCGCGCGCTCCTCAAGTCGATGTTGTGATCCGCGACCTCGTGAACAGGGCTTCATGAACGGGATCGTGTGAGCACCGAATCGCCGCGCTCACCGCTCGAGTTGCTCGAGGCGCTCGGCATCGAAGAGGTCGAGATCATGCCGGGACTCGCGCACCTCGAGATCTACACCATGCGCGGCCTCCTCACGATCCTCTGGCACGGTCCGCGTGACGCGGCCGACGTCGTCGTCATGAGCGGCGGTGGGATGGGTGGTCTGCTCGGACCGGCCGACGGCCTGTACCACGACCTTGGAGTGCACCTTGCCGAGGTGCACGACATCGCCACGATGCGTGTCGGCTACCGCAAGCCCAACGACCTGTCGCGTTGCGTCCACGACGTCGCCGCCGCGGCCGATCTCGCGAGTCGCTCGGGTGCACGCGGGTTCGTCGTCATGGGGCATTCGTTCGGGGGTGCGGTTGCGGTCCAGGCGGGCGCGGTCCTCGGGTCCCACTGCCGGGGGGTCGTCACCCTTTCGACCCAGTCGGCGGGTTGCGAGCACGCGGCCGACCTCGGCACCACTCCCCTGCTGCTGCTGCACGGCACCGACGACGAGATACTCCCCGCGGAGACGAGCGCGGTTGTGCAGATGCTCGCCGGCCACGGCGAGGTCGTGTTGCTCCCCGGCGCCGGCCATCTCCTCACGCAAGCCGCGACGGAACTGCGCGAGCGGCTCTCGGCCTGGATCCCGGAACGGTTCGCGACCCGCGCGAGAACTAGTCAGATCCCGGCGAGCCGGGCGACGATCGGCGCGAACTCGTCGACGTTGTCGTCGCCGATCACGACGTACGACAGGCCCCATTCCTCGCGACGCCGGTACAGCTGCTCCGAGATCTCGTCCTCGGTGCCGACCAGTGCCGCCCCCGACTCGAGTGCCGCTTCGGGCGAGACGCCGAACGTCGGGGCCAGGGCCTCGGCGAGCGTCATGCGGTCGGGGCGCACGCTCGTGATGAAGAAGCGCATCTGGATCTCGATGTCGTCGATGCGTGCACCGGCGGCCTCCCGGATCCACTTCACCTTGAGGTCGGTCTGCTCCCGCAGCGAGTCCTTGGCCGCGTCGAGCCCGATCTCGCCGGCGCGGAGGTTCGGGTTGATGCCGACGATGTCGGCATCCCGCGCCGCGATGGAGAGCACCCGCTTCCCGCCGCCGCCGATGAGCAACGGCGGGCCGGGCTGCTGCACCGGCTTGGGCCACGACGCGTAGTCGGTGAGGCGATAGTGCTCACCGTGGTACGTGAACCGCTCGCCGGTGAAGCACTGCTTCACGATGTGCAACGCCTCCTCGAACCGGTCGACGCGCACCGCCGGCGGGTCGTACGGCAGGCCGAGTTGGTCGTAGTCGCTGCGCATCCAGCCCGCGCCGAGTCCGAACTCGAACCGGCCGTCGCACAGCAGGTCGATGGTCGCGGCCTCCTTGGCGAGGATCGCCGGGTGCTTGTAGTCGTTGTCGAACACGAGCGAACCGACCCGCAGCGTCGTCGTGTGCGCGGCCGCCATCGCGATCGGCGGGAAGCGGAGCCAGCTCCTGACCAAAATGGTCGGGCATGAACAACGTGGAGTAGCCGAGGTCTTCGAGCTTGCGGGCCTTGTCGCGCCACTCCGACGCGGAACCCACCTGCGAGACCTGGACGCCGAACCGGAATGGGCGCATGGTGCCTACTTTCCTGCGAGCCGCGCGACGATCGGTGCGAACGTGTCGATCGCGGAGTCCTCGATGACGTGGTACGACATCTGCCAGCGTTCGCGCCGTTCTTCGAGCGAGGCGACGATGTCGTCCTCGCTCCCGACGAGGCACGGCGGAGCGACGCGGGCCTCTTCGACGGTCACGCCGAACGCGTTCGCAATCCCTTGGAGCATGCTCCGGGTGTCGTCCGACACATGCACGAAGCCCACCAACGCCTGTAGCTCGAGGTCGTCGTAGCGATCGCCGGCCGCGTCGCGCACCCACTGGACCTTCTGGTCGGTGGCGGCAGGAGTCATCGACTGGGCCACCTCGGGCGCTGCGTCGGTACCCGCGCGGAGGTTCGCATTGATGCCGACGATCTGAGCCTCGCGTCGCCGCGAGCGCGAGAATCTTCGGCGCGCCTCCTCCGACGAAGAAGGGGACCGGCTGTTGCACCGGCTTCGGCATCCCGTCGAGCTCGGTGATTTGGTAGTGCTCGCCGTGGAACGTGAACGGGCCCGACGCGAAGAGACCCTTGATCACCGTGATCGCCTCTGCGAGCCGGGCGATACGCACGCCCGGGCGGTCGAGCCGGATACCGGCCTTCTCGTAGTCGACCGTCATCCAACCTGCGCCGATGCCGAGCTCCACCCGACCGTCGGAGAGGAGATCGAGAGACGCGAACTCGCGCGCTACGACGACCGGGTGCTTGTAGTCGTTGCCGACGACGAAGCTCCCGACCCGCAACGTGTCGGTAACCGCGGCGGCATGCGCCAGCGCGACCATCGGCGCAAGGTCGTGGTCGACGAAGTGGTCGGGCACGAAGAGGGTCGAGTACCCGAGCGTCTCGGCCTTGCGCGCGAGCGCGGTGAAGTCCTTGCGAGACCGACCTTTGCTGCAGGCGATGCCGAAACGAAATCTGCGATCGTGCATCGGGCGACCCTACAAGAGGTCGCCTCCAATCCACTCTTGACCCGACTGATCGTCACCGCGTGCCGGTCGATCCCCAACCGCCGGTGCCCCGGGCCGAGTCGTCGAGCGAATCGACCGCCTCCCACGCGACGTCCTCCACCCGTTGGATGACCAGCTGCGCGATGCGATCGCCGCGGAGCACTTCGAACGGTGTCGAGGGATCGAGGTTGACGAGCAGCACTCTTATCTCGTCGCGATAGCCGGCGTCGATGAGGCCGGGGGTGTTCAGGCACGTCACGCCGTGGCGCAGCGCGAGACCGGAGCGCGGTTGCACGAAACCGGCATACCCGTTGGGTATCGCGATCGCGATACCGGTCGGCACCAGCGCGCGTCCGCCGCCGGGTTCGAGGCGCGCCGCGGCCCGGGCTGTCAGGTCGTAGCCCGCGTCGCCCTCGTGCCGGCGGGCCGGGACCGGGACGTCGGGATCGACCAGACGGAGTCGGATGCTGAGCGGAATGAGCGGAGGCTAGCCAGCGCCGGCCGCACCGACGACGACCGGGATCCTCGTGATCACGACCGGTCCTGCAGATCGGAGAGCAGCTCGGCGTGCTGGTCCGGCCCGAGGAGCACGTCTTGGTCGTACTCCGGATGGTCGACAACGATGTGGACGGGCCCGCTCGCGAACATCTCGACCTCCGACGGCGTGAACCGGAACTTGAGGAAGTGCACCGCAGGCGTGATGTCGTCGCGGGTGAGCCGCGACTCGTCCGCCTCGGAGACCGTCCCGGGCACGCGCGCGCCGTCGGCCAGGACGATCGCAATATGACGTTCGATGCCGACGAGACGTGGGAGCCAGTCGCGCAGCGCGACCTCCGAGGTGAGCTCGATCATCAAGGTCGCCGACAGCTCGTCGGTGTCGGGGATGAGTTGGTTGTAGGTCTCGACCTCGTGCGCGATCTGCTCGTCGCGCAACATCCGCTCGGCCCGCGCCATCTCCTGCACCTGCCACCGCATGGTCACGTTGTTCTCGAACACCATCGTCATGATCGGTCCGAGCGCGACCCTGCGTATCCGTTTGAGGTCGATGACGCGGCGGCGCAGACCGTCGCGTTCGCGCTCGTACGCACGCATGTCCATGATGTCGGCAACCGTGAGCTTCCTCATGACTCCTCCTCCAGGCCGTACGCACGAGCGAGTACCTGCAACGGGTGGATCGGTCGCCGGCCGCTGCCTTCTTGGATTGCGACGTTGGCGAGTTGACAGTCGCCGGCGACGAGCTCCGCCTTCGACTCACGCACGTTGTCCATCAGTGGCTTGGCGACGCGCCGCGCGAGTTCGACATTCTCCTTGCGCAGACCCCAGGTTCCGTCGATCGCGCTGCAGCGCTCGACCATCTGTAGCTTCGCACCCGTCAGCTGCATCAGCTGCGAGCTCCGGGGCCCGATCTGTTGGGCGCGGTAGTGACACGCCGCGTGCCAGACGATCGTCTCGTAGGTCTGCCCGCCGAAGTCGGTGTCGAGCTTCTCTTGTTTGTGCGCGTTCATCAGGAACTCGGAGGTGTCGAAGGTCGCGGACGCGACCTTCCTCGCCGCTTCGGTGCCGAGAAACGCCGGATACTCGTCCTTCAGGACGTACGCGCACGTCGGCTGCGGCACGACGATGGAACGCCCGGCCTCGACCACGGGGAGGAGTGTGTCGACGTTGCGTTGCGCGTGCTCGCGGAACTTCTCGGAGTCGCCGGCGTCGAGCCACGGCATGCCGCAGCAGACCTGACCGTCGGGCAGTTCGCACGTGAACCCGTTGCGTTCGAACACGGCGACCGCGGCCTTGCCGATGGCCGGTTCCTGGTACTCGACCAGACAGGTCGGGAACAGTGCGACCGGGCCTCGGTCGGGGGTCGCGTCGATCGTCGTGCGCGCGCGATCGCGGGACCGGAACCACTTGGAGAACCGGACCCGTTGAAACGTGGGCAGCAACCGGTCCCGGGCGATGCCGGTCACCTTCTCCATCGCAACACGCGCGGGGCCGAACTTCGCGGCGGCGTTCACCATCGGCGCGAACGTCGTCGCGACCATGCCCTGCTGGTCGGTTCGAGCGAGGAGGCGGGCCGACTTCGAGGCCTCGCCCCCGGCGGTCTGCACAACGAGCGAGCGGAGCATCAACTGGGGGAAGTCGACGCGCCACTCCTGTTGCTGATCGGGCGTGTAGGGGCAGATGACGTGGCAGAGCTTGCATTGGTAACACTCGTCGACGACCCGCTTGTGTTGCGCGTCGCTGAGGTTGTCGACCTCGTCCGTCCCGCCGCGGCCGTCGATCATCTCGAAGAGGCTGCGGAAACTCGGGCACAGTTTCACGCACACCCGGCAGTCGCTGCAGATGTGGAAGGTGCGATCTCGCTCCGCGCGCGTGGCCGCCGGATCGGACCAGGCCGGGTCGAGAGGGTCGTAGAGGTGTTGCGCCATCGTCAGCTCGCGATCGCCCGGGAAACGGGCATCGGGGAAATCGGGCTCGACGAGTGCGGCCCCGGGGACCGTTCCCCAGGGCCGCAGTCGTTCAATCGGATGCCGTACTTGCGTCTGTGGCGGGTCGCGAGCGACCCGTTCGTTCAGGAGACGCTTTCGAGGCCCTGCTGGAAGCGACCGGCGTGGCTCTTCTCGGCGCGGGCGAGCGTCTCGAGCCACTCCGCGATCTCTTCGAAGCCCTCGTCGTGGGCGGTACGCGCGAATCCCGGGTACATCTCGGTGTACTCGTACGTCTCACCGGCGACGGCCGACGCCAGGTTGTCGGACGTGGCGCCGACGGCAACACCGGTGACGGGGTCGCCGACCTCGGCCAGGAAGTCGAAGTGGCCGAACGCGTGGCCCGTCTCACCTTCGGCGACCGAGCGGAACAGCGCGGCGACGTCAGGGAGTCCCTCGACGTCGGCCTTCTGCGCGAAATAGAGGTACCGGCGGTTCGCCTGGCTCTCTCCTGCGAACGCTTCCTTCAGGTTGTCGTGGGTCTTGCTTCCGCTCAGGTCGGGCATCGATATGGCTCCTTGTTGGTCAGGTTCGATCGGAACAGTCGGCGCAATGGCCGCGGAAGATCACCTGGACGTCGTCGATGGTGAAATCGCGGCGGTAGCGAGGGGGAACATGCAGGCCGGTGAAGTCGACCGGGAGGTCGCGCACCCGGCCGCAATGGGTGCACAAGAGATGGTGGTGGTCGTCCTCGACGTTGGGATCGACGCGGACGCTGCCGGTGCCGAGATCGAGCACGCGCACCTCGCCCAGCGCCTCGAGGTCGTGCACCGTCTGGTACACCGTCTTCAGCGAGATCGTCGGCATGTCGGCGCGGGCCCGGTCGAAGAGCGACTCGACCGTGGGATGGGAGGCGTTGCCTTCGAGCAGACGGAAGATCGCCTGGCGTTGCGGGGTAACCCGCAGCCCCTGCTCCCGAAAGATCGAGGTGAGTGTCTCCGTGTTCTTCATGACAGGACCATACTAACAACAATTGTTGTCAACAAGCAAGGGAAGGCAGGCGTGCGATCGCGGGGCGTGCGATATTGCCTCCGTGCTCCACATTGCCGAGATGCTCGCCAAGGCGGCACGGGTCGCACCCGACACTGTGGCCGTGACCCTCGACGAAGACACCCTCACTTTCGCCGAGATCGACCAGCGTGCCAACCGCGTCGCGAACGGGCTGCGCGGGCTGTGGGTCGGGCGGGGCGATCGGGTGTTGTGGTGGGGCGACACGTCGCTCGACGTCGTACCGGTCTTCGCCGCACTGTCGAAGATCGGGGCGGTCTTCGCTCCGCTCAACGCGCGGGCCTCCGTCGAGGAGATCGCGCCGGTCGCCGAATACGCGCGGCGCGGCTGCTGCTCTGCGGCGCGTCCCATCTCGATGCGGGAGCCGAGCTCGCGGCCCGGGTCGACGTTCCGTTCACGCCCGAGATCCCGCCCGGTGCGGCCGAAGCCCCCGACCCGTCCGACCTCGACGAGCGCGACCCGCACGTCATCTTCTTCACGAGTGGCAGCACCGGCCGGCCCAAAGGTGTGGTGCTCTCACACCGCGCAAACTGGCTGCGCACGTACGTCGGCGCGACCACCACACCCGGCGGCGCGGGGACTGTTTGCATGTTTCCGTTGTTCCACATGGCCGGTTGGACGATCGCACTCGGTGCTTGGCAGGGCCGCCGGCCCGTGCACTTGGTACGCACTCCCGACGCGGCAACGCTGCTGCGCACCACGGAACGGCATCGCGCCGCTCGCCTCTACTGCATCCCCGCGGTCTGGTCCCGCATTCTCGAGCACGGCGTCGGCGGCTACGACCTGTCGAGTCTGGAAGAAGCCGATACCGGCACGTCGGCCACACCGCCCGAGTTGTTGCGCGCGATCAAGGAGGCACTCCCCCACACCCGCACCCGAGTCTTCTACGGGTCGACCGAGGCGGGACCCGGCGTTCAACTCGGCGACGTCGATCTCGAGCGCAAGCCCGGCAGTGTGGGCGTGGCCCAACCCGGCGTCGAGGTGAAGCTCACCGAGACGGGAGAGGTCGCCATGCGCAGCCCGTTCCTGATGGACGGCTACTTCGACGACGATGCTGCGACGGCGGAGGCGTTGCAGGGCGGCTGGTACCACACCGGCGACCTCGGGGCCTTCGACGACGACGGCTACCTCGCGATCGTCGGCCGGGCCCGCGACGTCATCCGCACCGGCGGCGAGACGGTCGCGCCCCCCGAGGTCGAACAGGTACTCGGCGGACATCCGGCAATCGACGAGGTCGCGGTCGTCGGCGTTCCCGACCCACACTGGGGCGAGGTCGTCACGGCGGTCGTGGTCGTGCGGGCCGGCGCCGAGGCGCCCGCACTCGCCGAGATCCGAACCTTTTGCGAGGGACGACTCGCCGCGTTCAAGCAACCCCGCAGTCTCGCCATCGTCGACACCCTCCCTCGCACCGCCGCGACCGGCCAGGTCCAGCGCACCCTGATCGTCGAGCGCCTCCAGACCGAGTCCTGACTCGGAACACTCCACCAACAGTTGTCGGAGATCTCCGCGGTGGAATAGTGTTCTGGAAGTGCAGAACATTGTTCCCGTCGAAGAGCGCCTGGCCGACGCATCCCTCGCCGAACGGCGTGGGCAATACGCGTCGGAGGTCCGCCGGCTGATCGACGGCGCGTTCGCGGTCATGCGCGCGACCGGCGACATCGACCCGCCGGTCCGCGACATCGTCAAGGCCGCGGGTCTGTCGAACCAGGCGTTCTACCGACACTTCCCGTCGAAGGACGCCCTGCTCCTCGCGGTACTCGCCGACGGCCAGCGCCAGCTCGTCGACTACCTCGGCGCACGTGTCGCATCCACGACCGATCCCGAGCTCCAGGTCCGGCGTTGGATCGAGGGCATGTTCGCTCAGGCGCGCAACCGCGAGGCGGCGGAGGCGACCCGCCCGTTCGCGATCAACGGCGCCCGCCTCGCCGACCGCTACCCCGACGACCTCGCCGCGTCGCACGCGGCGCTCCTTGCGACCCTCGTGCCGTCGATCGAAGCCCTCGGCGGTACCGAGCAGGACGGCGCGTTCGTCTGCGAGCTCGCACTGTCCCTCATGAACGACGCGATCATCCGTCGCCGTAACCCACAACCCCATGAGGTGCAGCGTCTCGTCGTGTTCTGCCTCGCAGGAGTCCGCCATGGAACGTGAACTGCTCATCACCGGCATCGGAGGGCAGGGCGTCCAGCTCTGCGCCCAGGTACTGGCGCGCGCCGCGACCCTCGAAGGCCGCGAGGTCATGTACCTCGGGCTGTACGGCGGCATGATGCGGGGCGGGAACACCGACAGCACGGTTGTCGTCGCCGACGCGCCGATCCTCGCGCCACCGGTCGTGTCGCGTGCGTGGTCGGCGATCGCGATGCACGACGACTACTGGCCCGACGTCTCCGCCAAGCTGCGGCCGGGCGCGCTCGTCCTCGTCAACGACACCACGTTCACGAGCGACACGCGCGACGACGTCGTCGTACACCGGGTGCCGGCGACCACGGTTGCCGCCGACCTCGGCAGCCCCTTGTCGGGCTCCATGGTGATGCTCGGCGCGTTCTGCACCACCACCGGCATCGTCTCGGAGGACGCGCTCGATCTCGGCGATGCGAGCATCGATCCCGCCGTACCGCACCCAACACATCGAAGCCAACGCACGCGCACTGCGAGCGGGCGCCAAACTCCTGCCCGCAGGCGAGTTCCCGGCCTGGGAGACCGCGAATGTCTGAGTCGGCAATGTCTGAGTCGGCAATGTCTGAGTCCGGCAACAGCATCAAGAGCCGCGGCACCGTCACGATCGACATCGCGCACTGCAAGGGCTGCGATCTCTGCATCCCCGCGTGCCCGCCAGGTGTCCTGGCGATGACGACGACCGACGTGAACCACATGGGATACCCGTACCCGCAGCTGTCGCCGGGTTGCACCGGCTGCGGCGCTTGCCTGTACGTGTGCCCCGACTTCGTGTTCGAGGTGTACCGCTTCGAGCAGCCCGTCGTCACCGAGATCGCAGGAGCCGCGCGATGACCGCCACGAAAACCGCCACTCCGGCCGGCACCGAACGGGTCCTGATGGAAGGGTCCGAGGCCCTGGTGCGCGCCGCCATCGCCGCGGGCTGCCGCTTCTTCGCGGGTTACCCGATGACGCCGTTCACCGAGGTGCTCGAGAACTTCGCACGTCTACTTCCCGACGAAGGCGGCGTCTGCATCAATGCCGAGTCGGAGCTCGAAGCGGTCGGCATGGCGTGGGGTGCCCTCGCCACCGGCGCCCGAGCCGCGACCGGGTCGACGGGCCAGGGCCTTTCGCTGATGCAAGAGTCGTTCTCCGAGATCACGCTCGCCGAACTGCCGCTCGTGATCTTCAACATGGCGCGCGGCCAGCAGGACTACTTCCAGGCCACGCGCTGGCGGAGGGCACGGCGACTACCGCCACATCGTGCTCGCACCTCAGGACGTGCGCGAGGGCGTCGAGCACGTGCAGCTCGCGTTTCATCTCGCCGACAAGTGGCGCAATCCGGTGCTCGTGTACGGCGACTATCTCCTCGCGCACACGCAGGAGGCGATCTCGGTCGACCCGATCGTGTATCCGGATCTACCGAAGAAGGACTGGGCGGTCGACGGCTCGACGACGGGGAGCGGGAGGAGTCGGGACGTGACTCCGCTGGGTGTCGCCAAGACCGGCCAAACCGCGATGGGACAAGAAGGTAAGGCTCAGTACATTGCCACCAAGATCCCGCTCATGGAACGTGAGGTCCGGTTCGAGCACGACTACTGCGACGACGCGGAGACGATCATCGTCGCGTTCGGTTCGCCCGCGAAATTCGTGAAGTATGCGATCAGGCAGCTCCGGGAGGCCGGTCACAAGATCGGATACCTGCGCCCGATCACGCTCTGGCCGTTCCCGTACGCGGCGTTGGCCGACGTCGCGAGCGGAGCGAGCGTGCAGCGCGTCGGGAGCTTCGAGCTGTCGGCGGGCCAGCTCGTGGAAGACGTGCGAATCGGCGTCGCCGGTCGGGCGCCGGTCACCTACATCGGCGGCGTCTCGACCGACGGATCGGGATTCGGCGTGGGTCGCATCCTCGACGTCGAGGTGATCTCCGCGCGCATCCTCGCGCTGCACGAAGACCGTGAGCTTCCGCTCGTCCCCGGCTACGAGCTCCACTCGTACCAGATCCAGGAGCACCAAAAGTGACGATCATCGACACGTCGAAAGCTCCGATCGTTCCGGCCCGTAAGGTCGAACAACTCAAGCCCGATCTCCTGCTCACGCAGGAGCACCACATGTGCCCGGGCTGCGGTGAGCCCCTTGCGGTGCGCCAGTTCCTCGAGTGCATCGAGGAGCTCGGCGTCGGGAACCGCTCGATCGCGGTCGCGGGCATCGGCTGCTACACGTCGTTCGCGGGCACGATGGACGTCGAGCTCGTCCAGGCGCTGCATGGTCGTGCTCCCTCGGTGGCGACGGGCGTCAAGCGCATGCTGGCCGACTCGCTCGTGTTCACGCTGCAGGGCGACGGCGACATGGTCAACGAGGGGCTGCAAGAGGTGCTGCACACCGCGGCGCGCGGCGAGAAGGTCACGTGCATCTTGTTGAACAACGGGGTGTTCGGCGAGACGGGCGGTCACATGACGGCAACCAGCGTGATCGGTCAGCGCACCAAGAACTCGCTCGAAGGTCGCGACGCCGAGTACCACGGCTACCCGATCCTGATCGGCGACCTGATCGCACAGCTCCAGGGCGCTTCGTACGTGGCGCGCGGCTCGGTGCACAACGCCGGTTCGGTCGCGCGTACCCGCAAGATGTTCAAGCGGGCGTTCGAGTCGCAGCTCCGGGGCGAGGGGTTCACCTTCGTCGAGGTGCTGACGATGTGTCCGACCGGATGGTTCGTACCGGCCGCCGACGGCCCGGAGTACATGCAGGAGACGCTCGGAGAAGTGCACATCATGGGTGAGCTCAAGGTCGACGGACATGTCCGCACCACCGAGGAGCTACACGCCGAGAACGTCGCCAGACAACGCGAGCTCGACGAGCAGCTCGCCCGCGGCGGGATCGAGAGATAACAGTGGACTTTCGTTGTCCCGCCGAGGCCGAGGCGTTCCGCAAAGAGTTCCGGGCCTGGCTCGACGCCAACCTGCCGCCGGAGCTCGCAGGCGACGGCCTGGGCGGCATGTCCTTCGACTTCGGCGGGGAGCGCCTCGAAGAACTGCGGGCCTGGAACCGCACGCTCGCCGATGCCCGCTTCGCCGCCATCGCGTGGCCCGAGGAATGGGGTGGCCGAGGCGCGGGTGTGATGGAGCAGGTCGTGTACGCCGAAGAGATGCACCGCGCCCACGCTCCGGGCACGCTCAACCCGATCGGCCTGTCGAACATCGCGCCCGCGATCATCGAACACGGCACCGAGGAACAGAAGGCGGATCTCCTCCCCCGGATGCTGCGGGGCGACGACATCTGGTGCCAGGGCTTCTCCGAACCCAACGCCGGGTCTGACCTCGCGTCGCTGCGGTGCTCGGCCGTGCTCGACGGCGACAGCTGGATCGTCAACGGGCAGAAGACGTGGAACACACTCGGCAACCTCGCGAACTGGTGCGAGCTGCTCGTCCGTACCGACACCAGCGCGCCGAAGCACAACGGCATCACGTGCCTGCTCGTCGACATGACGTTGCCGGGGGTCGAAGTCCGACCGCTGGAAACGATCACCGGCGAGAAGGATTTCAACGAGATCTTCTTCACCGACGTGCGCGTCCCCGTCGCCGCGACCCTCGGCCCGGTCAACGAGGGCTGGCGCGTCGCCATGACCACGCTCGCGTACGAACGGGGTACGGTCGCCAAACTCCATCTCGGCACCCGTTCGAAGATCAGACGCCTGATCGACGAGGCAAAGCGCACTCCCATGGGTGACGGCACCCCGCGAGCGACGATCCCGTGATCCGCCAACACGTTGCGCGCGTCTACATGGAAGGCGAGCTGCTCAAGCTGATCTCCGAGCGTGCGCTCTCGGCCGAACTGCACGGGCGCGCTATGGGTCCGGAGGGCAGCATCGCCAAGCTGCTGTGGAGCGACGCCGAACAGCACATCACCGAGGTTGCGACCGAAGTCCTCGGCCCGGACGGACTGACCGGGCCGTGGGCACGCGATCGCGTTTACAGCCGCGCGCTCGACGATCGTGGGCGGCACGACCCAGGTCAACAAGAACATTGTCGCTCAGCGCATTCTGGGGCTTCCCCGCAGTTAGCCGGGCCGCGACCTCCGGCGAACCGATCCCGGGCGTAGCGGAGCGAATCAGACCGAGACGGAGCCGGAGCCGTTGGTCGTCGGCAAGGTCTCTCCCGGCGCGAGCGGGAAGTGACACGCCACGAACTGACCGCCGCCGACGAGACGCACCTGGGGCTCTTCGTCGGCGCACTTGGGTTGCGCCTTCGGGCATCGGGTGCGGAAGCGACATCCAGACGGAGGCGCCACCGGCGACGGGATCTCTCCGATCACCTTCGCCCGCGCGTCGGGTCGAACGCTCGGATCCGGCACCGGGATCGCGTCGAGGAGCACGCGTGTGTAGGGGTGCGCGGGCTGCTGGTAGAGGACGTCGGGCGTGCCGACCTCGCAGATCTTGCCGAGGTACATCACGACGACCCGGTCGCTGACGTTCTTCACGACCGCGAGATCGTGCGCGATGAAGATAAGTGTCAGCCCGTAGCGCGCCTTCATCTCTTCGAGGAGGTTCAGGATCTGCGCTTGAACGGAGACGTCGAGCGCGGAGACGGGCTCGTCGCAGATGATGAGCTTGGGTTCGGTGATGACCGCGCGCGGCGATGGAGATGCGCTGACACTGCCCGCCGGAGAACTGATGCGGCCGGCGGCCGCGCTGCAGCATCGGATCGAGGCCGACCGCCAACATCATGTCGTCGACCTTCTTTTGCTGCTCGGCCGAAGTGCCGACCTTCCAGATGCGCAAACCCTCGGCAATGATGTCCTCGACCTTCCGCCGTGGGTTCAGCGACGAGATCGGGTCCTGGAAGATCATCTTCATCGCGGTACGGGTCCGCCGGAGCTCCGCGCCGGACAGCTTCGACATGTCGCGACCCGCGAACACGACCTGGCCCGACTTCGGCGGCGGCAACTGCATGATGGCCTTGCCGGTCGTCGACTTTCCGCAGCCCGACTCGCCGACGAGGCCGAGGGTCTCGCCCTCCTTCACGTCGAGACTGATGTTCGAGACCGCGTGCACCTTCAAGCCGCTGTGACCGGCAGGGAACTCGACCACGAGATCCTCGACTCGGAGCAGCGCCTCGTCCGGTGGACGTAGGTGCGCGGTACCGGTACCCGCCATTAGGCCGTCACCCCGGTGAGCACAGCCGCGCCCTCCCTGCGTACCGGGAGTCCCGTCGCCGTCTCTCCGGCCGCGAGGTTCCGTGTCAGCGCGTCGGTACCCGCCTGACTCCCGACCGGGAAGAAACAGCGGAACGCATGGCCGGGAATGTCGGTATCGACGAGCGGCGGCTCGTCGGCGAGGCACTTGGCCTGGGCGTACGGGCACCGCGGCGCGAACTTGCAGCCGCTCGGCGGCTTCACGAGGTCGGGCGGACGGCCGGCGATCGCGTCGAGCTTGGAGTGGCTGGGCATCCCGAGCTTCGGGATCGAC
Source organism: uncultured Actinomycetes bacterium (assembly GCA_963761055.1). GTDB lineage: Bacteria > Actinomycetota > Acidimicrobiia > IMCC26256 > PALSA-610 > PALSA-610. Next base: position 184,323 of record CAVXFO010000007.1, read on the forward strand.
TTGAGCAACGCCTCGGTGTACGGGTGACGGGTGTGAGCGAACAGCGACCGGGTCGGCGCGCGCTCGACGATCCGCCCCGCGTACATGACTGCGATGTCGTCGGTCCGCCCCGCGACGACGCCGAGGTCGTGCGTGACCAGCAGCATCGCCATGAAGCGGTCACGTTGCTGCTGCTGCAACAGGTCGAGGATCTGCGCCTGCACGGTCACGTCGAGCGCGGTGGTCGGTTCATCCGCGAACAGCAACTTGGGGCCGCACGCGAGCGCGATGGCGATCATCACGCGCTGGCGCATACCGCCGGACAGTTGGTGCGGGTACTCGCGGAGTCGCCGCTCGGCCTCGGGGATGCCGACGGACTGCAGGAGCGCGAGCGCCGTCTCCTCGGCGTAGTCCTTGGTGACGTCGAAGTGGAACCGCAAGGACTCCATGACCTGATTTCCAACTCGCATGACCGGATTGAGGGAGGTCATGGGATCCTGGAAGACCATCGACATCTGCGTGCCCCAGTAGTGCCGCATGTCGTCGCTCGAAGCGTCGCCGATCTCGTGGCCTTCGAACCGGATGCTCCCGTAGCGCACGACGTTGCCCGGGAGTAGGCCCATGATCGAGCGGGACAGAACGGACTTGCCACAACCCGACTCGCCCACGATCCCGATCGTCTTCCCCCGTTCCAGCGCGAACGAGACGCCGTCGACGGCGTGTACGAGACCACGCGGCGTCTTGAACTGCGTCTTCACCTCGTCGACCTCGAGGAGCGGGCCGTCGAGGGGTGCGTCGGCAAAGCGTTCCGATCCCGGTACGCCTGCACGCTTGTGGCGTCTCACAGCACGCTCTCCCGCACATCGAACTTCGCCCGGATCACGTCACCGAGATAGTTGAGCGCGATGACGGTGAAGAAGATGAGGAACGACGGGGTGAGCCACACCCACGACGCCGTGTCGAGACTCCCTAGCTGGGAGTTGATCATGTTCCCCCACGAGGGATTTGGTTCAGGGATGCTGAGGCCGAAGATCGCAAGCGCGCCTTCGAGCACGATCACGATGGCAACACTGAGCAATGCGATGGACATCATCGCGGGCAAGACGTTGGGGAGAACCTCCCGGAACATGACGCGCGCGCTCGTCGCACCCTGCGCTCTCGCCGCCATGACGAACTCGCGTTCGGACCATGCGAGCGCGTTCGCGCGCGTGATGCGCGCGAGTATCGGTATCGAGATGATGCCGACCGCGATGATCACCACGGTCAGTCGATGTCCGTACTTCGCGCCGCCCGATTGATCGCCCGGAGCGAACACGGCGACGAGGACGAGCGCAAGTATCAACTGCGGGAACGCAAGGATGATGTTGAAACAGGCGCTGAGAATCGCGTCGGTTCGCCCGCCGACGTAACCCGCGATGAGACCTACGAGACCACCGACAACAGTGCCGATGAGGATCGAACCCAGTCCGATGAGCAACGATGACCGGGCGCCCCAGATCGCACGACTCAACACGTCACGGCCACCGCTGTCGTCGGTGCCGAGGAGGTGGCCCGCGGTGAACGGACCAACCTTCGTGTGCGCGTAGTCGACTCCGAAGAGGGGATCCTTCAGCGGGAGCAGCGGCGCAAGGATCGCGAGCAGGGCGATGAGAACGAGCCACCCGATCGCGATCCAGGCGAAGAGTCCGATTCCCCGCTTCTGATATTCCTCTTCGGGTTCCTCGGCCAGCGCGCCGACCCAAGTCGCGTCGGCATCGGCCTCTGCACTCGACGACGGCTTAGCGGACTCGAGCACTTCGGATCCTTGGGTCCAAGACGCTGTAGAGAATATCGACACCGAAGTTCACCAGGACGTACACAACTGCGACGACCACGACGAAGCCTTGCAGGGCCACGTACTGCCGACGGGCGATCGCATCGTAAATCGCGGATCCGATCCCGTTGATGCCGAAGATGCGCTCGACGATGAGCGCGCCGCTGATGAGCGTTCCTACGTTGAGGCCCGCCACCGTGAGGAGCGTGAGACTCGACGGCCGTAGCGCGTGCCGCCAAAGGATCCGACGGTCACTGATGCCCTTGCTCTTCGCCATCAAGATGTAGTCCTCTTGCAGCGTCGCGACCATGTCACTTCGCAACAGGCGCGAGTAGACCGCGATCTGTCCGGCGCCGATGGCGATCACGGGCATGATGACGTGCTTGAAATGGGTTACCGGACCGTTCCCGAAGGCAACCCATCCGGACGACGGCAACAACTGCCATTTCACGGCGACGAAGAGGATCAACACGGTACTGATCACGTAGACGGGGAGGCTGAGGAGCATGAACGCGGCCGCGTTCGAGAAATCATCGACGCGAGAGCCGGCCCGATAGGCGGTGAACACACCGAGCGGTATTGCGATCAGCAACGTCAGTATCTGCACGTACAACATCAGGAGCAGCGACCGTGGGGTCGTGTCCTTGATCCGGTTCCATACCGCTTCGCCCTGGACACCCGCGCCGGCGTAGTAGCGGCCCAGGTTGCCGTGCGACGCGTCAGAGAGCCACTGGCCGTAGCGCACCACGACGTTCTCGTCGAGGTGGAGGTTCTGGCGAAGCTGCGCCCGTTGCTGGGTCGTCGCGAACGGTGCGATCGTCGTTGTCGGATCTCCGGGCAGGAGCGCGGTCAGCAATGACGTGAAGAACGTGACGACCACAAGGACGACGACAAGCTGAATCAGCCGCCTGATGGTCGCACGCACTCAGCCTTCCTCCGCTCCCGGCCCGGACCTGCTTGGTACGCCCGTCAGCATTTCCCGTTGTCGCACCACAACCCGTCGACGGGATGACCCGTAGGCAACCCCGTGAAGGGCTTCGAACCATCGGGAAGGTCGGGTCCGAGAATGCCATGCACCGTCGGCTTGAACGCCACCGTCCACAGCACCCACTGGCCCCAGCCGTTCCAGAGCTGCTTGGCGAATTCCCGGTTGAGATCCTCGTAGTAGCTCACCCGCTTGGCGGGGTCGAGCGACGTGCGGCCGAGCTCGAGGTCCTTGTTGATGACCGGGTCGTTGAAACCGCCGAAGTTGACCGGGTTGTCGCACGGGGCGGCGCCGTTGGGATCGGTACCGGCCGGCGGCGAGTTGTCGCAGTGCCACCACACGTACTGCGTGTCGGGATCTGCACCCGGGTGGTTGCGCCACAACGCCGCCTGGAACCCGCGGGCAATGGCAAGGTTGATCAACGTGCTCTGGTCGGCGACGGGGTTGAGGCTCACCTTGATACCGGCGGTGTTGAGCATCTGTTGCAAGAGCTCGGCCGTCTTCGTCGTCGTGCTGTCGGTGGTGTGGGTCAGCGTGAACGTCAGCGCCTTCCCGGTCTCTTGCTTGTACTGCGCCGCGAACTGGCGCGCCTTGGTGAGGTCGGCGTGCGCAGGCAAGCCCGTGTCGGCGAGGTAGCCCGGGTTGCCGGGCGGGAACGGCCCCGACGCGTTGGTCAGCAGGTTGTCGTTGCGCAGCCGGTTGACGGTGTCCCGGTCGATCGCCCACGAGAAGGCTTCACGCGCCGAGAGATGGTTGAAGGGCTCCTTCGTCGCGTTGAACATCGTGTAACCGACCTCGGTGAACTTGTCGGACTCGACGTCCTTCAGCTTGCCGGCCTTGATGTCGTTGCGGATCGTCTGGATGTCCTGGGGGGTGTCCAGGTGGGTCATCGTGTAGTCGCCCGCCTCGAGGTTCTGCACTCGCGTCGGCGAGTCCTCCTTCGGGACGAACGTGATCTGGTCGAGATAGGGCAGCTGGTTGCCGGCCTTGTCCTTGCGCCAGTAGTGCGGGTTCTTCTTGGCGACGAACTTGTCGTTGACGACCCATGAGACCTTGGTGAACGGGCCGGTACCGATCATGTCGGTGTTGCAGTTCTTCGGGCTCCGGAGTTGCTTTTCGCCCATGATGCCCAGACGTCCACTGCTCCACAGGAACCACGGGAGGGCCGGCCAGGGTCGCGCGGTGGTCACCTGGACCGTGAGCGGACCGGTCGCCGCGACCGACTTGATGTCGGAGAAGACGAACGAGAACAGCAGCGGACTGCGGATGGGCTTCAGCGTGCCGCGGTAGGCGTCGAGATTGTCCTTGACCACGGTCGCGGTGAGGGGACTGCCGTCGGAGAACGTGACGCCGGAGCGCAGGTTGAAGGTCCAGACGGTCGCGTTCGCGTTGGACGAGAACGACTTGGCGAGGAACGGCTTGATCACGCCGTCGGCGTCCGGAGCGGTGAGGGTGTCGTAGATCGCTCGCGCGACCTGGATTCCGGCGATCGCGAGCTGGGCCTCCGCCAGGCAGAAGCCACCGGTCGTGTCGGCCTCGAGGCCGTACACCAACGAGCCACCCTCGACGGGCTTGGCGTTGTCGACGCCCCCGGTGACACCGGCCGTGGTAGCCGGACCGGCGTTCGTATTGGGAGTGGTCCCTTTCGAACTGCTCCCACACGCGGCCGCGATCACCGAGAGTGCGGCGATGACCGCAACTGCAGAGACCACGCGCGACCTGCGACTTCGTACCACGGTTCCCCCCGATTCCAGCCGGAGCACGAGCCCCGATGCATCAGACCGATGTTGCGAATAGCTGCAAATACTGCCGAGTAGCGATCTGGCTCAACTGTGACCCAGGTCACACACGGGAGTGTAACGGTGGAAGCTACGGATGGCTTCGCACCTTGTCAATCACGGCCCGCCCTCGGTGACACGCGGTTCACCACGGCGGGACCGAGGGGTCCGGCCACCGATTCGGAGCGCAAACGAACACGGGTTCCGACGAACTCGTCGACCTCGGCTGCTGCGCAGACGCCCGCGTCACTCGTCGTGGCGTACGCCCGCGAACCGTCGGGCAGATCGCACACGAGGAGGGCCCGAACCTGCGTGCCGTCGCGGTCGTGGACGACCGAATACGCCGCGACCGTCGCGTCCCCGTCGTGGGCGACCACCACAGGACGAACGTCGGCGGCCGGAACCGGATCCGGGGGCGTCAGGACGCCGGGCCGGCTCGAGTACACACCGAAGACGTGCTTGGTCATGTGCATGCCGACCCCGCTGACCAGGCCGAGTGCGCCCTCATCGCCCCGCGCAGCCGCTCGACCATCGCCGCAACCGAGTGGGTCAGGTACCCGCTCGCGGGGCCACCGTGGTATGCCAGGCCGCCGGTCACCGTCAGCCCGCGCGGATCGGTCGGCGCGATCCCGAGCGCGTCGACCGCGAAGTGCAACGAGCTCGGGAAACAGGAGTAGAGGTCGAAGTGCGCGACGTCGTCGACGTGCGCGCCCGCGCCCCGGAGCGCTCCCGTGGTCGCGGCGGCCATCGCGGGCGAGTAGCTGAGGTCGGGATGCGCGGCGACGAGGACCGGATCGAGCCCGTCGCACCAACCACGCAGGTAGACACGACGATCCGTGGGGATCCCGAGCGCGTCGGCGCGATCGTGCGTCGAGATGATCAACGCCGCAGCCATGTCGACCTCCATGACCGCGATCATGTACTTCGTGTACGGGTAGCCGACCATCCGGTTGTCGGGTGTCGGCGCCACGATCTCGTACGCGTCCCGCGGCGCGCGGAACCACGCGTGTGGATTCGCGGCCGCGACCTCGTTCATCGGCGCCAGCATCGCCCCGATTCCGAAGCGATAAGCGTCGAGGCCGATCCCGAGCCGGGCGCGACGCGCGTTGTCGAACAGCGCGAAGGTCAACCACGCCTGGAAGACCTCGTGCGCGACCTCGGTCGGGTTCGGCTCCGATTCCCATGGAAACGGACGCTTCTCCGCCGGCGGGTGGGAGTACGCAAACCTCTCGCCCCGCTTCTTGAACGACCGTTGGGTCGCGAGTGCTTCCGCGCTCGTGACCAGCGCAAGGTCGAGCTCACCGGCCAGCATGCGGGCCGCGGTTGCGTCCACGAGTTGCTGCGTGGTCGTGCCCCCGATACCGGAGTAGTGACGGTGCGCAGGATCAGCACCGAGCCGTTCCGCAAGTCGCGCGACCGGATCGTCGTACTGCCAGGTCTGGCAGTACACGATTTGCAGGCTCTCGAGCTGCTGCAGCAGCGCGGGCCGGCCCGCGTCGGCGGCCGCCGCTCGTGCGACCTCGTCCCACATTGCGAGCGGTTCGGGCGCTCCCTCGGCGCCGACCTCGTCGGGATGCCAGGTGCGTGCGGCCACGCCGACAATGCACGGCGCCCGCCCGTCGGCTTTCGCCGGGCGCGGAGGCATCTACCGCGCCTTCCACACGGGCGGCCGCTTCTCGGCGAACGCTTTGGGCCCCTCCTTGGCGTCGTCGGTTCGGAAGATGACCCCGGAGATCTTCGACTCCTTCTCGAACGGCGACCTCAGCTCCGCGCCGAGCCGTTCGAGAATCTCCGCCGCGGCTCGGGGATCGGCGCCGTCGACAACGGCCTCGCGCAGCTCGCGGATCGCGGCGCGCAACTGTCGGGTGAGATCCTCGTCGAAGTACAGGCCCTGCAACGCGCTCTGCTTGGTGGCTTGCACCGCGAGCGGCGCGTTGACGACGATCCGGTTGGCGTATTCGCGCGCCACGTCGAGCAACCGCTCCTTCGGCACGATCGCGTTCAACAAGCCCATCTCGAACGCGCGGTCGGCCGGGATCAGGTCGGCACACAAGAGGAACTCCATCGCCTGCGGCCACGGAATCTGACGCGGAAGGCGCACCGTCGTTCCGCCGCCGGCGAACAGTCCGCGCTTGGGCTCCATCACCGCGAACTTGGCTTCGGGACACGCGACGCGTATGTCACACCCGCCGAGCATCTCCATACCGCCCGCAGTGCAGAAACCGTTCACCGCGGCGATGACCGGCTTGTAGAGCGGCCAGTTGCGGAGGACCGCGCGGGTGCCGTCGTCGAGGCGGTATCCGTTGATCTCGGTGAGACCCGTCTCGGCGATCTCGGACTGGAACCTCGTGATCTCCGGGATGTACCGCTTGAGATCGGCGCCGGAGAAGAACGCCTCACCGACCCCCGTCACGATCGCCACCCAAGCCTGGTCGTCGGCTGCGAACCGCTCCCACGCCTCCCGCAAGAGTTTGAAATGCTCCATGTCGCACGAGTTGCGGGCTTCGGGCCGATCGATCGTGATCATCACGACATGGTCGGCGTCAGCTTCGTAATGGATCGGCATCGTCTCCCCCGGCACGCCGTCGTCGGCCGCGGCTGCGGAGGCGTCACGTTACCCACGCGCGTGTAGCCTTCGGCCGATGCGGGTGCTCGTGACCGGTGGTGCGGGGTTCATTGGTTCCCACATCGTCGACGCGCTCGTCGCCGCGGGGCGATCAGGTTGTCGTGCTCGACGACCTGAGCACCGGGTTCGCGGCGAACATCGACGCGGGGGCGACCCTCGTCGAGGGTTCGGTCGCCGACGAGGCCGCCGTCGGCCGCGCGATTGCCGGCTGTGAGATCGTCTTCCACGAAGCCGCGCACAAGGCCGTGCTCCGCTCGGTCGAACGGCCCCTCACCACCGACACGGCAAATACGCACGGCACGCTCACCGTCTTGAAGGCGGCGGCCGACGCCGGAGTCCGCCGGGTGGTCCATGCGTCGTCGAGCAGCGTGTACGGCGGCGCCACGACGGTGCCGACGCCCGAGTCGGAGCCGCTCGTTCCCCGTTCCCCGTACGCGGTGACGAAGCTCGCGGCGGAGCACTACTGCCGGGTCTTCGCCGAGCTGTACGGACTCGAGACGGTCGCACTGCGCTACTTCAACGTCTATGGCCCGCGGCAGCGCCCCGATGCCACGTACGCGGCCGTGATCCCCCTCTTCGTCGACGCGCTGCTGCGCGGTCGCGACGTCGAGGTCCACGGCGACGGGCTGCAGTGCACGCGATTTCACCTACATCGACGACGTCGTCCGCGCCAATCTCGCGGCCGCGTCGGCGCCCGCGGAATCATCGTCGGGGAACGTCTACAACATCGCGGCGGGAAAGTCGGCGTCGCTGCTCGACATCCTCGGCATCCTCGGCGGATTGCTCGGCGTCACGCCCACGCCCCACTTCGTCGCGCCGCGGGCCGGTGACGTTCGCCGAAGTCTCGCCGACGCATCGGCGGCCGAGCGTGACCTCGGCTTCCAGTGCGCGATCGGCCTTGACGATGGTCTACGGCGTACGGTCGACTGGCTCCGCACGCTCGACTAACGGTTACGAACCACCGGCAACCGCGCGCCGGTCCTCCTGGATCTGATCGGCATCGGCCTCGTCGAGTTCGTGGCGCATCCGATTGCAGAGCTCTATGAGGGCTCCGGCCGCGCGCTCGGGAGTGATCGTCGTCGGGAAGTTGCGCACGCAGTCGCCGTCGAGGGACGGCACACCGACCGAACGGATCATTGGGTGCGCGGTCAACGTGGGCAACTCCGCGACGCCGAAGAGCTCCTCGTGCAGCTTTTCACCGCGACGTAGACCGACGAACTCGATCGGACACGGAGGCTTCACCGTCTGCGCGAGTTGTTCGGCGACCTCGGCGATTCTCACGGGCTCACCCATGTCGAGGACGAGCACGCGCCCGCCTTTGCCGATCGCGCCCGCCTGCAACACCAGCTGCACGGCTTCTTCCACCGTCATGAAGAACCGGGTTACGTCGGGGTGGGTCACGGTCAGCGGACCACCGAGCTCGAGCTGCTTTTGGAACGTCGTGAGGAACGAGCCGCGGCTGCCGAGCACGTTCCCGAAGCGGACCGAGAGGTACCGACCGACGGCGTCGTCGTCGAGCCCGGCGGTGAGGCCCTCGGCAACCCGCTTCGAGTACCCGAGGATGCTGCACGGGTCGGCGGCCTTGTCGGTCGAGATGTTGACGAAGCACTCGACCTCGGCCGCTCTCGCGGCCTCCAGCACCGCCAGAGAGCCCCAGACGTTGGTCTTGAAGCCCTCGACCGGGTGCCCCTCGAGTAGCGGAAGGTGCTTCAGCGCGGCGGCGTGGAACACGACGTCGGGCCGGCGTTCGAGGAACAACTCGCGGACGCGGTCGCGATCGCGGATATCGAGGAGCGCAACGTCGGGAGTGTCGAGCAGTGCACGGCCGCTGATCGACAACTGCACCGCGTGCAGAGCTGATTCGTCCCGGTCGACCATCAGGAGCTCGGCGGGACCGATGCGCGCGATCTGGCGGCACAGCTCCGACCCGATCGAACCACCCGCCCCCGTGACGAGCACGCGCTTGTTGCGCAGGAACGTTGCCGCCTGGTCGAGATCGATCTCGACGGAATGGCGGCCCATGAGGTCGCGTGCCGTGGGTTCGCGGATGTCGACGACGCGCACGCCGCTGCTCAGCAGCTCGCGCACGGACGGCAACACACGAACGGAAAGCCCCGCCTTGGTCGCGAGCTCCGACAGTTCGAGCACGAGTGAACTGCTCGCGCTCGGCACGGCGATCACGACACCGGTCGCATGAAACTCCTCCGCGGCGCGCGCCATGTCGTAGCGATCACCGACGACCTTCACGCCGTGGGTACGCAACCCGCGCAGATTCGGATCGTCGTCGAGCAGCGCGACCGCGACGTATGCGCTCTGGGTATCGGCGAACATCGCCTTGATGGCCGCGCGACCACCACTGCCCGCACCGAAGACGATTACCCGCTCACACTCGCGCGCTTGCAGGCGCCGGCGCAGTTGGCGGTCGTAGTCCATGCGCCAGCTGAATCGGACCCCGACCATGATCAGCACCGCCGTCGTCCCGCCCGCGAGCACGACGGAGATCGGCAGCGGTCGGTCCGACGAGTACGCAGCGTCAACGACGAGGAGCAGGGTCCCCGAAAACAGGAACGACTTTGCGACGGCGCTCACTTCTTCGATCGAACCGAAGACCCAACGCCCGCGATACAGCCCGAACATGGTGCCCGCGACAAGCTGGGCTACAAGGACCAGCGGGACGAGCGGGACGAGGCGCCACAACGAAATGCCGTCCGCACCCAGCCGCAGCCCGGAGCACAGGACGAGCGCGCTCGCCCACGCCGCCAAGTCGATGACCGCCTGAACGCGTCGACCCTGAGTGGGGCGACGCGGAATCCCTCCCAAAAGGCCTCTCACCCAGTGATCCCCCTGCATCCGTGACCAGAAGAGTGTGGAAGATGGAGGGGTAAAGCCGCAAGGGAATCTGCGTAAATACTTCCTGAAGCCCGCGACTTCACCCTCGACCTCCGCCGAAATCACCCGAATTGTCGTGCACGCGCACGATGAGACCGACGATGCCGTCGACCACACGATCCTCCAGTGCGGGATACACGGGCAGGCTGAGGACGCGACGCGCGACGTCGTCGGTCACCGACAAGGTGTCCGAAGCGACGTCGCGATACGCGTGCTGCCGGTGCACCGGGGGATCGAAGTAGGTGCGGGTGTCGACACCCTCGGCCGAGAGTGCGCGTCGTAGGCAATCGCGGTCGACGCCAAACGCCACCGCGTCGATGGCAACGGTGAAGTCCTTCCACGTCGACCGATCGTTCGCGCCGATGGCCTGCACGTGGACGCCGGGGATCTGTCCCAGCTGACGGCGGTACCGGTCGACGATCTCGAAACGGCGCGACTGGTACTCGGCGAAGCGTTCCAGTGACGCGAGCGCGGTCGCTGCGTGCATTTCCGACATCCGTCCGTTGAGTCCGACGAACTCGGTGTCGTAGTTCCCGGGATTCGCGTAGTCGCGCCCGATTCGGACATTGCGCGCGACGTCGTCACGAAGCGTTGCGACGAGACCGCCTTCACCGGCGACGAGCGGTTTCGTCGGCGTGAGGCTGAACACCTCCGCGTCGCCGAAACCGCCGACCCGAACACCATCGGAGATGGCGCCGAACGCGTGAGCTGCGTCGAACACGAGCGGGACACCTGCCGCGCGTGCGATCGTCTCGAGGTCCTGCGGCGAACACGGAGCGCCGAAGACGTGGGTCGCGAGGATCGCGCTCGCGCCAGGGAGGCGCGGTGCGAGGTCGTCGAGCGCGAGTTGAAATGACGAGGGGTCGCACTCCGCGAACCGCGGTGTCGCACCGTTCCACGCGACCGCGTGCGCGGATGCCGAGAATGTGAACGACGGCATGACGACGGGGCCGGTGATCTTCAGCGCCCGCAACGCCAACATGAGACCAGTCGTGCACGACGAGACCGCGACCACGTGCGGGACACCGAGATGCTCGGCCGCGCGCTGCTCGAGCTCTGCGACAAGCTGCCCGTTCGTGAGTGATCCGCGCTTCCATGAGTCGGCAAGGATCTCGGTGACGCGTTCGAGGGCCGGCGCCGGCGGACGTACGAACGGAATCCCCTCGGGGAACGTGGCGTCGCCACCGAGCAACGCGAGCTTTGTCATGTCGGGGCCCTCTCCGCCGTGAATCCATTCCTCCACATCTCAATGCCCGCGGGAATCGCACAGACGACGAACACCGTCGCGGATGACCCACTCGGCCAGCCCGAGCCGTTCACGCCGTCGCCCCTGCCCGCTTGCGCTCGAGGAGCGCGCCGTAGACGTCGAGGGTGAGGTCGATGCATCGCTGTTCGTCGAAGTCGGCGACGGCTTTCGCTCGCGCGGCGACCGCTATCTCGCGGCGGCGCGCGTCGTCGGCCGCGATCTCGGCTACCGCGTCGGCGATCGCCGAAGCGTCGCGCACGGGAACCAGGCGGCCGGTCCGGCCGTCGTCGACGACCTGGCGGCACCCGCGGATGTTCGTCGCTACGACCGGGAGCCCCATGGCCGCGGCTTCCATCGCGGAGCGCGGAAAGCCCTCGCGGTACGACGCGAGCAGGTAGAGATCGAACGCGGCGTAACACGCCTCCATGTCGGAGCGCTCGCCGACGAAGTGGATATTGCCGAGGGCCTCGGCCTGTTCGATGTCGGTGGGCGTGAGCGCCTCCGCCTTTGCTTCGTCGAGCGGGCCGACGACCACCATCTCGATCTGCGGAGCGCGGTCGCGCAACAGCCGGGCCGCCTCGATGACTTCGCGGTATCCCTTCTCCCACACCAGGCGGCCGACGACGCCGCAGACGACGGAGTTTTCCTTTACGCCCCAACTCGAGCGCAGCACGGCACGCGCCCCGCGTCGATGTGAGCGCGGTCGAAGCGGGTGAGATCGATCCCGTTGCCGAGCAGGTGCAGCTTGGCCTCGGGAAGCCCGAGCCGGCGCAGTACGCCCAGGTCTTCGACATTCTGCACGAGCTCGGCCTGCGAGCACTTCGCCGCGATGCGTTCCATGCCGTATACGACGGTGCGACGCGTCCACGCGTCGCTGGGCTGGGCGTACAGGCCGTGCACCGTGTTGACGACCACGGGGACACGGCTGAAACGAGCCGAGAGCCGGCCGTAGACGCCGGGCTTGGGGTTGTGCGTGTGCACGATGTCGGGGCGCAGACGCGCGAAAACCCGCGCCAGCTCACCGAGCGCAGCGACGTCTTGCAACGGCGCCATGGAGCGGGTGGCGTGCTGCAGCGGTACGTGGCGAACGCCGAGTTCGGACAGCCGCTCGACGTACGGTCCCGGCGCGGAGACGCCGATGACCTCGTAGCCGGCAGTCTGCATGGCCGAAAGCTGGCGGCCCAGAAGGAGCGCCAGACTGATGTCGGTCGTGGTGACATGTACGACCCGGGGGGCTTTGCCGGTAAGAGTGGCGTCGGAGGGCGCGCTCACGATGCCGTCACTCCCGTCGCACGCCCCGCGCGGCCATCCGCACGCCGAGCGCGGTTACGCGGACTCTCGAAAATCCGCGACGCGTCTCCTGACGCCACCACTGTGTCCCCTCCCCCGTTTGAGCGAGACCAGCATCCGTACCGGCCACCGCCCGCCCGGAGATTGTAGTCGAGGCCGTCAGATGTCGACAATGGTCGTACGCGCATGACGGATCGGTTATCGCTTCCTTGCTCGACCCAGACGCGACTTCGGCTCCCCGTTTCGGGGAGCCGAAGCGTTCGAAACTCTGTGTTGCTTCGAGATCAGGTCGTGCGTCGCCGCCGGCGAGTCAACAAGAGCAGTGCGGCACCTGCGTCGACCAACGCCGCGGCGATGATCAGTAGGTACACACCGTTCGCACCGGTACGAGGCAGCGTGTTCGCAGCAGCCGCAACCGTCGTCGTGGTCGCCGCCGCGGCTGTGACAGGCGTAGCAGCAGCCGTCGTCGGCGTCGTCGTCGGAGGCGCCGCACCCTGCGCCGAGAGTACGGCGATCGTCGCCGCGCCGCTGCGGGTGCACGAGAGGGTCGAGGTGACAGTCAGCGTCGCAATAGTGATCTTCGACACGATGTGCATCGACTTCTCGGAAAAGCTCACCGGGTCCGTTGCGTTCTTCGGGTGCCACGTCGTCGGAGTCAGCGTGGTGGTCCCGACCAGGTCTTGGGCGATGCCGTTCACGATCTTGACCGTTGCAGTACCAGTGCCGGTAACCGTCTGCGTCCCCTCGGTCGTGTTCGAGCCGGCGATCACCACACTCAGAGTCGACGGGATCTGGTCACCATTCTTGAGGCCGGCGTCTCCCGGAAGTACGCCCGCCTGAAGCGTGCTCCCGCCGATCGACACCGTGACAGCAGTCTTCGTCAGCTTGATGGGCTGACCCTTGTGGGGTTGCGGGAATGCGCTTGTCGCGACGCCCACACCAACCTTGCTACTCGTCGTCCCCTGCTTCAGGATGTCGGGGTCGATAGAACCCGAGCAGTTGTTGGTGTCATTCGACGTGCCCGAGAGGCTCGTCTGCGTCAGGCCGACGGTCGTGGTCGTGGTCGGGCCGACCGTCGTGGTCGTCGCAGCCGCCACCGTCGTGGTCGTCGCAGCCGCCACCGTTGTGGTTGTCGCGGCCGCCACCGTCGTGGTCGTCGCGGCCGCAGCTGCGACGCCCGTCGTCGGCGTGGTGGTGAGCGCGCCCACCGAACCCCCGTTGACGAGAGCCATGAATGCCGCGGTGCTCATGAGCAGACCGCCGTACACGGCAAACCGCTTGCGCCTGTTGAACTTCACGTGTGTTCCCCCCTCTGACGTCCGCCCGGGAACCAGAGGGAGAGACGCCGGCGCACGCGCGCCGACGAACCCGCCCCCGGCCTTGCGGCCAGCCTCCCCAACGGCGCCAGGTGTCCTGGTCACCCTTCGCGGTCAGCATGGCCCGCGCTCACAGGTGTCCGCAAGTAGGAATTACGGGTTTCTGTGGGGTTCCCGACTCGTGCCGCCGGATCGGCGCGGGAGAATAGGGACGAATGTGCCTGAGCCGGCGAAGGTGCGCAGCGAGAGTGGCCACTGCGTGCCGCGCACTGTGAACGGCGGCGACGGCTCCATCGGGCACGGTCACCGGACCTGACGTCGACGTCACCTCCACCGCGAGGATGGCGTGTCCAACGCGCCGGCAACCGGCGCCGACCAAGGAGCCACGTGGCGGATCGACCTCGAGCACTCGTCACCGCGCCATTTCGCGGCGAGGGCCTGGAGACCTTGCAATCCTTGGCCGACGTGGTCTACGACCCGTGGATCGAGCAGGTCCCGCTCCGGCTCTACAGCGGCGAGCAGCTCGCCGCTCGCATCGAAGCCGAGGGCGCGAACCTGCTCATCGTCGAGTCGGACTCGGTGAAGGGCCCGGTCTTCGACCTTCCCCTCGTGTGCATCGGCTCGTGCCGCGGCGACCCCAACAACGTCGACGTCGCGGCGGCGACCGCGGCCGGGATCCCCGTGCTGCGGGCCCCCGGCCGGAACGCCAACACGGTCGCGGAGATCACGATCGCGTTGATGTTCGCGGTGAACCGCCGGCTCGTCCCCGCCGATCACGACGTCCGGGCGGGCGAGGTCTACGCGGGCGGCAAGATTCCGTACCAGCGCTACCGAGCCTGGGAGCTCAGCGGCCAGACCGTCGGCATCATCGGCCTCGGGGCGGTCGGACGCGCCGCGAAGTGGCGCTTCGAGGGTCTCGGCATGAACGTGCTGTCGTACGACCCGTACAACCCCGATGCCACGCACAACGCCGATCTCGAAGCGATGCTGGCGGAGTGCGACGTCGTCTCCAACCACACGATGGCCACGCCCGAGACCGAGGGCATCATGGGCGCCGCACAGTTCGCCGCGATGAAGCCGGGCGGCATCTACATCAACTCCGCCCGCGCGATGTTGCACGACACCGACGCGCTCGTGGCCGCGCTGCTCTCGGGCCAGGTCGGAGGGGCCGGGCTCGATCACTTCAAAGGCGAGAACCTGCCGGTCGATCATCCGCTGTGTGTGATGCCGAACGTGGTGCTCACGCCGCACATCGGCGGCGCGACCTACAACACCGAAGCCAACCACTCGAAGCTGATCGCCGACGATGTCGCCCGCATCCTGGCGGGCGAGAAGCCGGTCGAATTGTGTGAACCCGGAGGTTCTCTCGTAATGGCAGACGTCAAGGGAACTGCCGAGGAGATCAAGGCCGACGTGCTGTGGGTCGCCCAGGAGAGCCTGCGCACCAACCTCGTGCACGGCACCGCGGGCAACTTCTCGGCCCGGCTTCCCGACGGCAACGTCGTGCTGACCCCCTCGTCGCTCGCATACGAGACGATGACCCTCGACGATCTCGTCGTGTGCGATCTCGACGGCAACGTGGTGGAAGGCGAGTGCCAGCCCACCACGGAGAAGATGCTCCATCTCGCGTGCCTGAAGAGATACGACGACATCCACGCCGTCATCCACTGCCACGCGAAGTTCTGCACCATGTTCGCGCTCACGCACCAACCGATCCCGTGCGTCATCGAAGAGGTCGAGGCGTTCGTTGGTGGCGACGTCCCCGTCGCGGCTTACAAGTTCACCGGCTCCCAGGCACTGGCCGACGAGGTGTCGAAGTGGGTAGGCGACCGGGCCGCGGTGCTCATGGCGAACCACGGCCTGCTCACGGTCGGCAAGTCGGCCCGGGACACGTTGAAGATCGCGAACATGGTCGAGCTCACCGCGGAGATGATCTGGGGTGCGCGCCTCCTCGGCGAGATCGTGCCGCTGCCGGAGAAGACCCGGGCCAAGATGGCGCCGGTCTACAAGCTGATCCGCGGGATGTAGCTCGTGGTCCGTCTCCAAAATGCTGCGGCGGCGCGTACAATTCGTGTGCTACTTCCGGTGGTATCACGGGTGGTACCACCGGCAGTATCACTCGGTTTTCCAGGGTCCGTGATGCGCGTCTCCTGGACCGTCCCCACCGTGTGCCGGGTGGCGATCCACCCGATCACATCGGCGACGGACTACTAGCGCTTCCGACAGATCGTCAGACCGTCTGCGATCGGGAGCATGACCGTGTCGACCCGGTCGTCGTGCGCGACCTTTTCGTTGAACGCCCGGATGGCGAGGGTGTTCTCGTCGTCGGCATCAGATCGGATGACCCGGCCGTCCCAGAGCACGTTGTCGACGAGGATCGCGCCGTTCGTTCGCATCTTCGGGAGGAGGGCGTCGAAGTAGCCCGCATAGTTGGGCTTGTCGGCGTCGATGAACGCCAGATCGAACGACTTGTCGGCGGGCAGGGCGGCGAGAGTGTCGAGGGCGGGCGCGAGCTTCAGCTCGATACGAGCCGATACGCCGGCTTGCTCCCACGCCCGGCGGCCGATCGCGGTCCATTCCTCGGAGACGTCGCAGCACGTCAGATGACCCGCCGGCGGAAGCCCGCGTGCGATACAGAGCGCTGAGTAACCGGTGAAGGTGCCGATCTCGATCGCGGTCCGGGCTCCGACCAGTTGGGTGAAGATCGTCAGAAACGCACCCTGCTCGGGCGCGATCTGCATTCCCGACACGGCACCCAGTGCGGCGGTTGCTTCGATCAGCCCTCGCTGCACCGAATCGGGCGGGCTTCCGTGAGCTACGAGGTATTCGGAGAGCTCGGCGGTCAGCAGGAAGGACTTTGGTTCGGCCACGAGCGCGCACGTTACCGAACCGCTGCGCCTGACACGCCGCGTCAGTTGGCGCGTACGATCGGGCACCCCGCCGGCCACGGCGAGCAAGCTGGAGACCACGTGACCGACCTGCAAACTGCCGGCGAGCCCGAGGGGAGCGCCGCGTCGCTCGTGGCCGCGGTCCTCGACGAGGAAGCCGCCCGGCAAGCAGCGCAGGCCCGCGCCAAAGAACAGGTCATCTTCCCCGACGATCTGCTCCCGGGGGTCAACTCCGAGCCGGTCGGGTTCCGCAGCGCGTTCGCCAAGGGCGGGGCCTCGATGTTCGTCGTGCTCGGCCTGTTGGTGTCGCTCGACCAGCTCACGCTGAACGCGGTGCAGACGATCGAGCCCGAACTGCGCCAGACGTTTCACATCAGCAACGGCTCGGTGGTGTTCATCGCCTCGGCGTCGAGCTTGTTCTACGCGTTGGGCGCGATCCCGATGGGCTGGCTCGCCGACCGGCGCAAGCGCGTCCCGATCGTCGCCGTCGCCACGCTCGTCGCCGCGTTCTTCACGTTCCTCTCGGGACTCGCCGGCAGCGCGTTCGTCCTCTTCTCCGCGCTGTGTCTCACCGGGGTCGCCAAGGCGAACAACCTGGCCGTGCATCAGCCGCTGCTCGCAGACAACTATCCGATCGGCATCCGGGCCCGCATGTCGGCGACGATGAACATCGGCCAGCAGGTACTCGGCAACCTGAGCCCGGTGATCGTCGGCGCGATCGCGACCTGGGCCGGCGGCGTCGAGGGCTGGCGGTGGGCGTTCTTCGTCCTCGGCATCCCGGGCGCGGCGCTCTCCTTCGTCGTGTACCGCCTCAAGGAACCGCCGCGCGGCCAGTACGAGAAGCAGGACGTGCTGGGTGAGGTCATCGAGGACGAGAACCCGGCCCAGCCATCGATGGAAGCCGCGTTCGCGCGGTTGAAGAAGGTCGCGACGATCCGCACGTCGATCGCGGCGTTCGCCGCACTGGGCTTCGGCGTGTTCGCGCTCGGCGCGCTCCAGGTGCTCTACCTGAACGACACGCTGCACGTCACGAACATCCTCCACCGTGGCTTCATCCTCAGCCTCTCGGGCTGGACGGCTGTGCCGTTCCTCTACCCCGTCGGCCGCTATTTCGACCGGACGTATCGCAAGAACCCGTCGAAGGCACTCGTGCTCGTGGGCACGCTGATCCTGCCGTCGGCATTGTTCACACCGCTGCAGGTGTCGACCCACAGCGTCGTGTGGTTCGTGATCTGGGGCATCCCGCAGTCGGTGCTGACCGCGTGTGCTTTCGCCATGGTGACGCCAGTGCTGCAAGCCGTGTGTCCGTACCGGTTGCGCGGACTCGGTGTGGCGATGGGCGTCATGTACGTCGTGCTCATCGGCGGATTCGGCGGAAGCGTGCTCGCCGACTTCTTCACCAACGCGTTCGGCGTGCGCGACACCGTCTTCCTCCTCCTGGTTCCGACCAGCGTCGTCGGCGCCTTGCTCTTGATGAACGGCGCGCGTTTCATCCGTCACGATCTCTCGCTGGTCGTGGAGGAGTTACTCGAAGAACAAGAGGAGCAGCGAAAACGAAACGTCGAAGGCGTCGAGACTCCTGTGCTCCAGGTCGCGAACATCGACTTCTCGTACGGGCCGGTCCAGGTGCTCTTCGACGTCAACTTCGAGATCTTCCGGGGCGAATGCGTCGCGCTGCTCGGCACCAACGGCGCCGGCAAGTCGACGATCCTGCGGATCATCAGCGGTCTCGAGGTTCCCGAACGCGGCGTGACCCGCCTCAACGGCCGCAACATCACGTTCGTGGCGCCCGAGCAGCGGGTGCGCCACGGCATCGTGCAACTCCCGGGGGGAAAGGGAGTGTTCCCGAGCCTCACAGTGATGCAGAACCTCGGCGTCGCGTCCCGCCTGCGGGGAGGAACGACCACCGAGATCGCCGACCGCATCGAAGAAGTGCTCGTCTTGTTCCCCGAGCTCACCGAGCGGCGCAAGCAACTCGCGCGCAGCCTCTCGGGTGGTCAGCAGCAGATGCTCGCGCTGGCACGAGTGCTCATGCAGGAGCCCGAGATCCTGTTGATCGACGAGCTGTCGCTCGGGCTGGCGCCCGTCGTCGTCCAGCGCATGCTCGAGTTGGTCGACCGGCTGAAGGCGCGGGGCCAGACGATGATCATCGTCGAACAGTCGCTGAACGTGGCGCTCGCGATCTCCGACCGGGCGCTCTTCCTCGAAAAGGGCGAGGTCAAGTTCGAAGGCAACGCCCAGGAGCTCATGGAACGTGACGACCTCGCCCGGGCCGTCTTCTTCGGGACCGAGGGCGGTTGATGCTCGCCTCGGTCTTCCAACCGCACATCTTCACCGCGAACCTCCTGTTCATCGGGCTCGTGCAGGGACTGATCGTGTCGGTGCTCGCGATGGGCATCGTTCTCGTGTACCGCTCGAGCCGGGTCATCAACTTCGCGGTCGCCGATCTCGGCGTTCCCGCGGCGGCGTTGCTCGCGGTAATGGTCGCCAAGTCGAACTTCCCGTACTGGCCCGCGCTCGTCCTCGCGCTGCTGGCCACGACCATCGGCGGGGCTGTCATCGAGATGTTCGTGATCCGGCGCCTGTTCAAGGCCCCGCGGGTCATCGTTCTGGTCGCCACCATCGGCGTCGCCGAGCTCATGCGGGCGATCGTGCTCCAGCTCCCCGACTATCGCACCGGCAAGTTCCAGACGGCCTACCCGAGCCCGATCAACAGCCAGTGGCACATCGGTTCGCTGATCAACCTGCGGGTGTCGAAGCTCCACATCCAGATCACGAACGTGACGATCACCGGGCCCCAACTCCTGGTGCTCATCGTCGTCCCGCTGATCACCTTGTTCCTATGGTGGCTGCTCGGGCACACCTCGTTCGGCGAGATGGTGCGGGCTTCGGCAACCAACTCCGACCTGGCCCGCCTCACCGGTATCAGCCCGAAGCTGATGTCGACCGCCATCTGGACGATCGGTGGGTTCCTTTCGGGGGTCGCGCTCATCCTGTACGCGACCCAGCAGGGTTCCGCCGAGCTCGTCCTGATCGGACCGGAGACGTTGTTGCTCGGCCTGACCGCCGCCCTGATCGGCGGCATGACCTCGTTCCCGCGCACTGTCGCGGGTGCGATCGTCGTCGGCCTCACATATCAGGTGCTGACGTACAACTTCCCGAACACGCCCGGCATCGTGCAGTTCGTGTTGTTCGGTCTGGTGCTCGCGCTCGTCGCCCGGATGAGCCGGGCCGAGGCCGCCGCCGGCAACGAGAGCTTCGCGTTCGCACCTCGGGTTCCCCCCGTGCCGGAGCGGCTGCGACAGGTGTGGTGGGTCCGGCACATGCCAACCGTGGTCGCCGGCCTCGCGGTCGCGGTCGCGATCGCGGTGCCCCTGTTCGTCCGCCAATCCCAGCACCATCAGGCGTACACGATCGTCGTCGCGACCGCGATCATCGCGGTGTCGGTAATCGTGCTCACCGGTTGGGCCGGACAGCTGTCGCTCGGTCAGGCCGCCTTCGCGGGACTGGGCGCGCTCAGCGCCGCCGCGTTCGTCCGCGGCGTCACGCTCAACATCGGCTGGCGCTCGCGCTTTCGTATCGCCGACGGATCGATCCGCCCGATCCCGATGGCCTTCGCATTGGTATTGGTGGTCATCGCCGCGTCGGCGATCGGGTTTGCCCTCATGCGGCACAAGCGCGCGCGACAACGCGTCCTCGCGGTCGGTCTCACCGTCGTCGCGATCGCGGCGGGTGCCGCGGTGCTGCCCGGCACCATCGACCGCTCCGACACGTTGCACCGGATCCCGTTCGTACTCGCGGTGTTCCTCGGCGCGGGCGTGTCGTGCCTGGTCGCCGTCGCCGTCGGCATCGGCGCGCTGCGGGTGAAAGGCCTCCTTCTCGCCATCAGCACGATGGCATTCGCGATCGCCGCCGAGCAGTACATCTTCCCGAGGCCGATCCTCGTCGGTGCCGAAGGCTCGCTCAACGCCGAGCTCGACCGGGGCAAGCTCGGTCCGATCGACCTGACGCTGCACAACCGGGCCTTCTATTTCTTCACCCTCGCGTGCCTCGTGCTGGTGCTGTTCCTCGTCGGCCACCTCCGGCGCACCGGCATCGGCCGCACGATCATCGGCGTACGGGAGAACGAGCCCGGCGCGTCGGCATTCACCGTCTCACCGACCCGCGCCAAGCTCACCGCGTTCGCAGTCGCCGGATTCGTCGCCGGGCTCGGAGGCGCGTTACTCGGCGGTTCCGTCGTCATCATCAGCTACGGGGAACGTTTCTTCCGGGTCGAGGACTCCTTGTCGGTCGTCGCGATGGCTGTGATCGGCGGCCTCGGCAGCCTGGCCGGCGCAGTGACCGGTGCGCTGTGGGTCGTGGGCCTGCCGCTCTTTTGGCCGAAGAACCAGACCGTGCAGCTCTTCACGTCGAGCATCGGGCTCCTCATCGTGCTGCTCTATATCCCCGGTGGTTTCACCCAACTCGGTTACGCGCTCCGAGGATGGATCCTGCGCTGGCTCGAACGCCGACTGCCCGAGCGGGCCACGAAGACGACGACGGTGCCGCCGGTCTCCCTGACACGGATCACCAGTGTCCCGATCGTCACCAACCCCGACGGCAGCGTCGTCGCAACCAGCGCACTCACGGTCGCGTTCGGCGGTGTCGTCGCGGTGAACTCGGTCGACTTCCACGCGAATGCCGGCGAGGTCATCGGCCTGATCGGGACGAACGGTGCCGGTAAGTCGACGCTGCTCAACACGATCGGCGGGTACGTGTCGAGCAAGGGCACGGTGCAGCTCCTCGGCGACGACGTCTCGCATCTGTCTCCGCACGTGCGGGCCCGCGCCGGCCTCGGCCGCACTTTCCAGGCGGCGACACTCTTCCCCGAGCTCACGGTGCGCGAGACGGTGCAACTGGCGCTCGAAGCGCGCGGCCGCACGTCGTTCTGGGGTTCGCTGTTGTTCTATCCCCCGTCGATCGCGAAAGAGCGCAAGAAGCGGTCCGAGGCCGCCGAGCTCATCGATTTCCTTGGACTGGGCCGCTACGCCGACCGGTTCATCGCCGAGCTGTCTACCGGGACCCGCCGAATCGTCGAGCTCGCCTCGGTGCTGGCGGTCCAGCCTCGGGTCGTGTGCCTCGACGAGCCGACCGCGGGAGTCGCCCAACGGGAAGCCGAGGCGTTCGGACCACTCATCAAGCGCTTGCAACGCGAGCTCGACGCGACGCTCATCGTCGTCGAGCACGACCTGCCACTCATCCTGTCGATCAGCGACCGTATCTACTGTCTCGAAGCCGGTGCAGTGATCGCCGAAGGCAGGCCGGAGGAAGTCCGTTCCAATCCGTTGGTCATCTCGTCGTATCTGGGCACCGACGACCGGGCGATCCAACGGTCGAACTCGACCGCCGCAGACCCCGCCGCGGTCTGACCGAGCATGCAGTTCAGCCGCGAACTGCGCCCCGGCGTGGCTTCCGGGAAGATCACGCTGTCTTTCCGACTGTGGACGCGCCCGCAGGTGAAGATCGGCGGGCAGTACTCGACCGCGGGCGTCAAGATCGAGATCGATTCCATGGAGATCGTTCCTTTCGGCAGCGTCACCGCGGCCGACGTACGCCGTGCCGGCGAACACGACCGCGAAACGCTGCGCAACCGAACCGCACATGCCGGCCCCGTCGACGACGACACGCTCGTCTATCGGATCGAATTCCACGCGATCGCGTAGCTCGGTCATGGCGAACGTCCGGGTGGTGGGCGGAGTGTGCGTTTGCGGGTCTCGGGGTCGGGTGGCCCGAGGAGCCAGCCGCTCGTCTTGAGCCGGTGGTGGCGGTAACAGAGCCAGCACAGATTCTTGTACGACGTCGGGCCGCCCTTGGCATGGTCGTGCACGTGATCGCGTTCCAGGTAACCGCGGTGGTTGCACCCTTCGGCGTCGCACTCGCGACCCCCGACGAGCAACGCGGTCATGAGCTCGGCCGGGATGTGCCGGCCGAGGTGCGCAACGGTGACGATGTCCTTGCCCTTCGTGATCACAGCGGTGAGGAACGCGGAACCGAGCTGCTCTCGCACCCAATTCACGTCGACCGGGCCGACTCCGGGGATCTCGCACACCTCACCCGGCACCAGCTCACCGCTACGCAACGTCTCGTGACCGACCATGACATGCACGGTCACATTCGTCGCACGCGGTGAAGACTTCGATGCATCGTCGGTGCGGTCGAGAATGAACCCGGCGACCGCATCCGAGGCGTACGCGTCGTTCGACTCGTGCTCCGTCCCCGCCTTGTGCTCACGGAAGATCCGCTGGGCCTGCTGCTCGATCACCGTTTTCAGCTGCGCGCCGATCTCCGGCGAATACCGAAAGTGCCCCGCCCACATCCCGTCGCGATCCGTCCACCACCGAAACGAACGATCCCGAAGGTGACGCTCACGCCGCTGCTTCGAGTCCTCGACCGCGGCCCGCGCCGCCACACACGCGTCGCGCAACGCCACCAGCCCCAACTTGGCCGCACCCAACAGGTCTTGTTCCGCGGCCGGGTTGATCGTCGCCGCGTCGGCGATCAAGCTCGCCTCCTTCGCCGACAAACGCCCGGCCCGCACCGCCGCTTCAGTGGCCGGCAACTCGTCGAGCTTCTTCGCAGTCTCGACCGCAGTCCGGACCTCGCCCGTACCGACCCCGAGCGAACGACCCACCGCCGCGCACCCGTTGTCGGCACTCGTCTCCGCGACTCTCCTCGCGGGCGCGCCCGATCATCCCGTCGACCACCCGCCGGATCGCACCCAACTGATCGACCACTCGAGTCGCCGCTTCCGGCGTCAACGCGGCCGCGTCGAACTCGAGAGCGACCGAGTTCAACGTACTGCGAGCCGTATCGAGCGAGGCGCACATATGTTCGTATCGTAACGACGGGGTGTGACAACAACGATCCGCGCAACCTCAGCCGAAGGACATGCGGTACATGTCGGCGAGAAAGCCATCGTCCACGATCGCCTGCTTCCAGAAATCGAAGCCGAGTTTGCCCGCCACGTTGCTCGACGGCGCGTTCGTCGGGTCGATCATGGCGAGCAGCTCCCCGCCAAATGTCTGCGCCATCAGAGCGAGGACCGCGTGCCCGGCCTCGGTCGCATATCCCCTGCCGCGAGCGTGCGGAACGAGCCGGTAGCCGAACTCGAGCCGACGCTCTCCTTCGAAGTCGAACCATGCGACACCGCAGTAGCCCACGGTCAGTCCCGACGACAGCTCGACCACCGGCTGTTTCCCGTACGGGACCTCGAGACAGGTGGCGAGCATTCCGTCGAAGCGCGCCCCGGCGGACTCGAGCGTGCAGACGCCGTCCGAGAACACCATGAACTCCGGATCGCGGAAGAACTCCACGAACCGCGCCCGATCACTCTCGGCCGGTGGACGGATCTCGAGTCGCTCGGTCAGCATCGGCGTCGCCTCACGAACTCTGCGCGACGAACTCGAGCCGACCCGGTGTCCCGTCGGGCAACGACCGCTCCGCGTAGGCCGCAGTCAGCGCGACTCCAAGCGAGCGGCACGATGCGACGGCATCCACCGGGATGTTCGCGGTGACAATGCCGAAGCCCGTGCCCGGGGTCGTCGCCTCGCCGAGATCACCGTCGTCACGAACGCTCGGGTCGGCTCGCGACTCCACCATGATGTCGCCGCACCACAGGCTCGTGGCATCGACGCGTTGGAGAAGCTCGGCGAACGCCCATGCTCGCTGAGACGGCTCGGAGTAGCCGTACCAGTAGATCATTCCGCCTCCGCCATTCGCGACTGCAGCGGCAAGATCAACCGCGCAGACGCCTTCGGGATCGCTCTGCCACGGGTCGTACGGGTCGACGTGCGCGATCAGGTCACTCGCGTCATCGCTGTCGGCCAGCTCGGCGTACAGCGCGCGATTGCCGTCGGAGGGCACGATTCGTGCGTCGACACCGAGACGCGAGGACCATTCGACGAGATCTGCGCAGCTGCCCGCGTCCTTGTCACACAGGATGTACGAGCACTCGTCTCCGAGCTGGAGCATCGCGAGCAGCGACGAACCGGGATACGTCTTGATCGTCCCTTGCGGATTCAGCTCGTGCAGATGGCGGAGATAGTGCGACGACGCGAGCTGCGGCACGCCCGGCGCGAGCTCGACGAAACTCAACGCGCCGTAGTGTTGCTCCGCGTCGGACGAGACTGTGTAGGCGGCGCTCCCGGCGTGACTCTCCCAATACCGCCGGGGTCGTGTGGTCGCCAGGATCTCCGTCAGAGGCAGGTGCTTCCAGACATCGGCCAACTTCGCGTAGTGACGGTTAGCCACGGTTCACACCGGCAACGCGGATCTCACAACGCTACGAGTCGCGGGAGACCGCCGCCCGCGAAATATCTCAGGCTTGCGGACTGCCGAGAATCGGCGCGATCAGCTCGAGGGCCGGACTCGCTACGGCACGGTTGCCGTGAGTGGTGATACACGCCCGCGCCTCGTCGTACGAGACGCCACGCGAGAGCATCGCGACGGCTCGGTCGGGCGCGATCGTGACACGCGCGTCGGGGTCTGGCGGCTCGCCGTCGAGCACCGACCAGTGGCTCGATTCGCGCCGCCACGTCCAGGTGCCCGCCGCGCCGAACTCGATCGCGATCGTCGAGCCCGGCGTCGGTTCATAGTCGCGTAACCAGCGAGCGAGCGCATGCACCACGACTTGGGCCGCAGTGCGAACCATGTCGCCGTCGAGATCGGCAGCACCCACCGCGCGTCGGATCTGCGACTGATGGACGAATCGCTCGATGTACTCGCGCGCGATCACCTGCCAATACGGCGACGGGCCGTCGGCAGCGAAGAATCCAACCGGCTCCCGTGAGACGGTTTCGAGGCCGACGTTGCAATAGAACTCGTCGCTCCACTCGCCGGCCAGACGGAGCAACTCGATCACCAAGGCAGTGCTGCAGAACTGTGCCGCCGTGACCCACTCCTCGTTGAAGCCGTCGAGGAGCTCCCGGAACGTCGCGCCCGGATGACGCACTGCGAACAACGTCAGGCTGTCGGTCGAGGCGTCGCGTTGGCGCGTCAGCAGCGACAGATCGTCGCCGAGAACGTGTAGCGCGACGCCCTTGACATCCCACGCCGGACACTCGGTCGGCAGTTCCCAGTCGGACGGAGTGAGCCCTCCGAGGAGGTCGAGAAAGAGGGAACGCTCCGGACCGAGCCGCGCGGTGACGTCGAGGATCGGGATGTCGGGACCCATGCGTCGAAGCTATACGCCCTCCAGGAAGCGGGCGATGGGTTGCTCGGCGCTCGCGATGAGTTCGTGGGCCGCCGCCGTCTTCGTCTACGAGGTCAATCCGCGCCGCGACCGCAGTCGGTACCGCCGAAGCGACCCAGGGTTCGACGCGTTGGCGGTTCTGAAATCAGAGCGATGGGCGCCGCGCGCGCAGCACGTCATTTCGAGCGGCCGTCGGCGGCGGTTATGGGGCGGGCGTAGCGCGGCAGTCGGTGCGCTTGGACAGAGCGCCTAACCGGCGAGGAACGTGGTGGTGCCGAGCATGAGCTCGCTCGCGGCGACGATGATCTCGATCCCGTCTCCGACTACGCCCCCACCGTTTCCACTGAACTCAAGTTGGTAGCCGTCGAGCCACCCGTGATGGTTCGTCAGAACACGCCGCCAACGCACGCTCGCGCCGATGAACCGTCTCCACGGTTCCTCCCGCTCTGCATCGTGACGCTCGCACTTCGGTCGACCGGCCGAACCGGCATCGGCCTCGTGAACCCAGATTGTGTCGTCATCCAGCGCCTCGAACGCGACGGCCCGGTTACCGAATGACAGCGCAGCGGATACGAGGTGCACCGCGTCCCGAAACTCTGCCACCGCGCTCAGCGAGTCAAAGTCCCACCACTCGATCCCGAAACCGTAAGGAGACTCCACCCGACCAGAATGCCCGATCGCGCACCACCGGGCGAGCGCAGATCGGGAAGTCGGGTGCCTCGCGCCAGGTCGTCGACGCCCCCGCGCCCGGCTGAACCGATCAGCCGGGCTTGGTCACGTCTCGCAGCGGCGTCAACGCCTTCCAGTCTCCGTTCGAACCGGATGTCGGATCGAACGACACCAACGAGAAGTTGTTGTCGGCGTCGTACTTGCCGGTCCCCAGCGTTGCCGCCGCGGTTCCGACCAACGTGATCGTCCCGAAGTTGTCGACGGTCCGCGCCCAGTTGGTGTTGTTCAAGTTCTTGCCGACCTTGTCGGCGATGTCCTTGAAGAAGGTGAGGTCACCGCACGAGTCGCGGACACTGATCCAGATCTCCTGGCGCTTGCCGGTGCTGTCGGGCTTTGAGGTCCTTCGGCGCGACGACCTTGGTACCGCTCGTCGTCCTCCCAGATCTTCACGCACGCCTGAACCGGAGCGGTCTCGAATTGCTGCTCGTCGCTCAGCCCGGTGAGCGAAAGAATCCCGTCGTACGGGTTCGGCGTGACACCGGACCGAACTGCGTCTTGGGCAGCACCCTTCGCGCTCGAATCCGTGTTGGTCATGATCAACGCGTTGGGCAGCACCGACTTGATCTTCTGCACGAAGACCTTCGACACCGCGCCCAGACCCGTAATGAAGACCGCGTTGACGTTCTCGCCCTTCCACCGCTCGAGCAGCGGCGGCATCTGCGCCTGTCCGGCTTGAGTGTTCGCGTCCTGACCGATGTTGAGGACACCCGAAGTGCCGACCGGGATACCGAGACGCTTCAGTTCCGGCTTGATCGCGGAGTCGATCTGTGACTTTGTCCCCGTCTCGGCGAGGATCGCGAACTTCTTGCCGTCGAGCAGTCCCTTGTTCTTGGCCAAGTCGATCATCGTCCGCGCCGAACGCTCGGCCAGCGAGTCGGTGGTGAGCAGGAGACCGGGGTCGGCCTGCGACATCACCTCTTGCGACAACTCGTGGGTCAGCAGGATCGAGTGGTGTTGCCTGGTGAAGCAGAGTTGGCCGGCGCCGCTGGCATCGATCAGCACGCCGATCGTGGCGAACACCTTGTCGTCCTCGGTGAACTTCGTGCACGCCGACAGCGGGCCCGCACTCCCCGCCGGGAAGTAGGTGTTGTACGACGCGACCAGCTCTACGTCCACCCGCGACCCCGCCGGTGTTGTTGATGTTGTCGACGAACGCCTGGAAGATCTTCTGCTGATCACCGCGCTGGAAGTCGATGAACTGCGCGATCGCCTTGTAGTCGACGAATACGACACCGATCTTCACGGTCGTGGCCGTCACACCCTGGCCGTTACCCGCCAACTCGGGCGTCGTGTTGGGTGGACCCGTCGTGACCGAGACGGTCTGCGGCGTCGTGGTGGTGCCGGCGTCGGCCGCGCGGTTCGGCGTCGAGGACTTGCTACTGCTGCCGCAGGCCGCGAGCCCGACCGCCAGCGCGAGCGCACCGGCAAGCAGTGCCGACCTCCGCCCGCGATTGCCGTGAGAGTGCGTACATGGTTCCCCCCTGGCCACATGAACACGCGGACTCTATGACGTACGCGTCAGGTCGCGCGGGATGACTATCCGTGCTGTGATCAGGGACCAAGGACGTTCACCACCGGAGTCACGTGCTTCCAGTCGCCGTCCTCGCCGACGCTCGGGTCGTAAGCCACCAGACCGTAGGTGTCGTCGGCGTCGTACTTCCCCTTGCCGAGCGACGCGTAAAGCGTCGACATGTCGTCGACGGGTCCGAAGTTGTCGACGGCGTGCACCCAATTCGTGTCGTTGAGATACGGACCGACCCGCGTCGCGATCGTCTGGAAGAACCGTCGTGAACAAGCACGCGTCCTCGACCTCGGTGTAGATGTCGTTCTGCTTGCCGTTCGGCAGCTTGATCACGACGTTCGGCGACGGGACCAAGCGCCCGGTCGCGTTCTGCCAGATGTCCCGGCAGATCGTGAAGTGCGGCGTCTTCATGTGCTCAATGCCGGTCTGGCCCTCGGCGCTGATGATCCCGTCGTACGGGTTGGGCGAGACCTTTGCCTTTTGTTCCTCGCGCCCGGCGTCGAGAACGCTCGACGAGTCGGCGACGAACTTCATGTCGGGAATCGCGGCCTTGATCTTCTCGACGAACTGCTTCGACGACACCTCGTCGCCGACGAGCACGAGCGCGTTCGTGCCGTCCGACTTCCAGCGCTCGATGAAACTGCTGAGCTGGGCGAGCGCCGCGGTCGTGTCGGTGCCGGAGATCGAGAGTGTGGCGTCCGCGCCGCGAGAGACGCCGAGATCTCGCAGCGCAGGGACGACGACCTTGGTGACCCGGGGCTTGTCGCTCGCGACGTCGACGACGCTGACCTTCTTACCCGAGAGGATGCCCTCGCGCTTCAGGAGGGTCATGATCACCTGCAACCGGCGTTCGGCCGTGATGTTCGGTGTGACCATCAGACCCGGCGGTCCGCGGTCGACCAGGGCCTGCGTCAGCGAGTCGGCGATCACGATCGTGTGGTGCTGCTTGGCGAAGCACAGCTGCGCGTTACCGCTCGGGTCATAGAACGTGCCGATGGCGGCGAACACCCGGCTGTCGTCGGTCAACGACGTGCACGCGGCCAGCTCGGTGCTGTTGTCGATCGGGCAGTACGACTTGTAGACCGGCACGACCTTGCGACCGCCGATGCCACCTTTGCTGTTGATGTAGTCGATGAAGATCTGGAACGTCGCTTGCTGATCGGGCTCTTCGCGATCGACGAACTGCTCGACGCACCTGTAGTCGATCATCACGACTCCGACCTTGATCGATGTCGCGGTGACGCCCGTCCCGAGCGACGTGTCCGTCGGCTGGAAGACCGTGGTCGGCGTCGACACCTTGCCACTGCCCGCGGAGGTCGTCGGTCCGGAAGTCGAAGGTGACCCGTTGTGGGAGCTGCTCCCGCACCCCGCCACGAGCAGCCCGATGACGAACGACACCACGCCGAACGACACCACGCCGAACGACACCACGCCGAACGACACCACGCTCGGGGCCCTACGGAAGGGCCGGGGTCGCGGTGCGCGCATCGTCAGAAAGCGCTGATCAGCTCTTGATGTCCTGGTACTCGGACAAGGGCTTCCAGTTGCCCTTGGGCTTGATCGTCGAGTCGAACGACTGCAGCTGGAACGTGTCGTCGAAGTCGTACTTGCCGGTGTGCAGCGACGCGTAGGGCCCGCCGCCCCGGTTCGTGACGTCGCCGAAGCTGTTGACGGTGCCGACCCAGTTCGTCGGGTTGAGCGGCTTGCCCACCCTGGTGGCGACATCGTGGAAGAGCGACAGGATCTGGCACGCATCGTTGATGCTGCCGTACGTGTCGATCGTCTTGCCGTCGGGGCCGGGCACGACGTCGAAGGGCCCCGGCGCGGTCTTGCCCGTCTCCTTCTTGTAGATCGTCTTGCAGTACGTCCAGTTCGCGCTCTTCTCGTAGTCGATAGGACGGTAACCGCCCGCGACCAGGATCCCGTCGTACGGGTTGGGCTCGATGCCTGCGGTCACTTCCTGCTGGCCGAAGCTCAAGGCGTCGGAGACGTCGGTGAGCAGCGTCGCGTCGGGCATCGCCTTTTTCACCTTCTCGACAAACTGCTGGCTCGCAACGTTCTCGCCCGCGATGAAGACCGCGTTCACCGCCTCGGTCTTCCAGCGCTCCAGGAAGCTCGCGAGCTGCGACTGGGCCTGGGCGGTATCGCTGCTCGCGACGTTGAGGAAAGCAGGAGTGCCCGTCTTCACGCCCAGCGCCTTGAGCCCGGGGGTGATGATGGTCTTCACCGCCTTCTGGCTCGACGACGACGCCAGGACCGCGACCTTCTTGCCGTCGAGAGTTCCCGCCGCCTTCACCAGGTTCAACAACGCCTTGTCCTGGCGTTCGGGCGTGCTACACGGGCACAGGATCATGCCGCCCGGAGACAGAGCCATCTGGGTTTCGCTCAGGTACGTGATCAAAACGGTGTTCTGCGTCTTCGCGAGACACTCCTGCGACGCGCCGTCGCTCGAGGAGTCGGTGAAGTTGCCGATCACGGCGAAGACCTTGTCGTCCTGCGCGAACTGCGTGCACAGCGTGACCGTCCCCGTCGTGCCGATCGGGCAGAACGTGTGGAACACCGGCACGATCTTGCGCCCGGCGATGCCACCCTTGGCGTTGATGTCGTCGATGTACGCCCGGTAGATCGCCTCTTGGTCCTGGCGGATCGAATTCACGAACTGCTTGATGCAGTCGAAGTCGACGAGCGCCACCCCGACCTTGATCGTCGTCGCGGTCACCCCGCGGCCGAGCGAGAGGTCGGTCGGCGTGAAGCCGGTCGTGGGCGTCGCCGCGCCACTGGTCGCCGACGTCGTGGTGCTCCCGCCGCCCGACTTCCCGCTGCTGCCACAGGCCGCGAGGGTCACCGCAATTGCCGCCACGAGTGCGACGAAGAGCCGCCGTCGATTCATCCGAACCTCCCCAGGGTCGGCAGATCATACGCACCGACTGACGCTCGTGTCAGGTATCGCGCCGGCTCGAGGCTCCCCGGGACGCGGCCGGTATCAGGCGAGCTCGACCAAATCGATGAGGTCGTCCGACCAGTAGTCGAGGACGCCGTCGGGCATCATCAGCACGCGGTTCGGCGAGAGCTCGGCGACGAACTCCGCATCGTGGCTCACGAGGACCATCGCGCCCTTCCATTCGCGCAACGCGTTGCCGATGGCCGTGCGCGAGGGCGGGTCGAGGTTGTTCGTGGGCTCGTCGAGGAGCAGCAGGTTGTGGCGGCCGGCGACGAGCATCGCGAGCGCGAGCTTGGTCTTCTCCCCACCCGAGAGCGTCCCCGCGTCCTGGAACGCGAGCTCGCCCCGCAACCCGAACATCCCGAGGAGCCCTCGAAGAAACTGTTCGCCTTCGCCCGATGCCTCGCGGATGTGGTCGATGACCGAGCGCCCCGGCGTGAGCCCTTCGTGCTCCTGCGCGTAGTAGCCCATCGACGCGCCGTGTCCGAGCTCGACCTCGCCCAGCTCCACCTCGAGCTCCCCCACCAGTGAACGCAACAACGTGGTCTTGCCCGCACCGTTGAGCCCGAGCACCAGCAGGCGCTCGCCCCGGCCCACCTGGAACGAGACGTCCTCGAACACGGTCTTGGGACCGAACGCCTTCGCCAGGTCGGTGACCTCGAGCACGACCCGGCCCGCGTGGGGCGGATCGGGCAGCTTCACGCGCAGGGTCTGGTCACCGTGGCGGAGCTCGATCTTGTTCGCGCTCATCTTGTCGACGCGACGGTCGAGCGTCTTGGCGATACGCGCCCGCTTCTGGGTCTGATGCCGCATCGAATCCGCGAGCGTGCTCAGACGCCGGATCTCCGACTCCTGGCGGACGGCGATCTTGGCCCGGCGTTCCTCGTCGGCCTTGCGCGACACGAGGTACTGCGAGTAGGTGCCGCGGTATTCGATCAGCTCTCCCTCGTCGAGGTGGAGCACGCGCGTGATCGCCTGATCGAGCAGTGCGAGGTCGTGACTGATGACGAGCAGCGCACCGCGGTACGTGCGGAGGAACGACATGAGCCACGCTTTGGCGTCGACGTCGAGGTGGTTGGTCGGCTCGTCGAGCAGCATGAGGTCGCCGCCGGCAAAGAGGATACGAGCGAGCTCGGCCCGGCGCCGCTCGCCACCCGAGAGCGCGCTGATCGGAAGATCGAGACGGTCCGGCGGGAGCCCGAGCCCCGCGACGATGCGCCGCACCTCCGATTCGGCCGCGTACCCACCGGCCGCGGCGAACGTGTCCTGCGCGTTCCCGTAGGCCTTGACGTTCTTGGGTGACGGATCGGCCTCGACCTTGACCCGCAACTCCTCCAGCCGGTGCGTCTGCGTGTCGAGCCCGCGCCCGGAGAGCACGTGCGACAGCGCGGTGCCGTCGACACCTGCGCCGCGCGCGGGCGGGTCCTGGGGCAGGAAACCCACGTGGTCGGGCCGCAGCACGACTCCCTTGGCCGCGGGTACTGCGCCCCCGAGCACCCGCAGCAGTGACGTCTTCCCGGCGCCGTTCCGGCCGACCAGACCCACCTTGTCGCCGGCGTGCAGCGAAAAGGACGCGTCGGTCAGCGTGAACCGCCCACCAACTTCGACCGCGAGATCGCGCACTTGGAGCACGGACAATTATGACCCTTCCGGGTCCGGAGCCGGTCCCCGTTCCCGAAACGGCTCGGGAGGCAGGCGTTCACCCGAGCCGGGAGGCAGGCGTTCACCCGAGCCGGGAGGCAGGCGCGAGCGCAGGATCTCGGTGATCGCGTCGGCGGCGAGGAGGACCACGGCGATCCAGGCCAGCGTGCACGCGTGGGGGAACAGCGTGGGCCATTCGAAGACCGGCGGGTACCGGTAGCGGTGCTGCTGGACGACGATGTAGGCGCCGCACACCGCGAGCAGCGCGCCGGGAACGAGTAGCACGACGGGCCGGAGACGCGGCCGGGCGACCACCGCGAACACGACGACCGTGGTCAACGCCCCGACCCATGGCGCGACGACGAGGCCCGCGAGGAGCCCGGTCGTGAGCGGGGCGATCCATCGCAGGCGCCCGCGCGCCGGGACGACACCCGCGCCGACCGACCACTGGAAGTCCCGATCGAGTGTGATGTCGGCGTCTCCGGGCCGGGCGGTAGCGGCGGTGGCCACGACCGCGCGCCGGCACGTGTCCAGGTGAACGCGATGATCCCGAAGCAGAGCGCGACCCCGAGCAACGACAACCAGATCGCGGCCTTCACTTGGCGTTGCGGCGTCCATTCGAAGACGACGTCGAAACCACCTGATGGCGGCGGCGTCACGAGCCATCCGTTGGCGTAGCCGTCGACGAGTTGCGACGCGCCGAGGTCGCCACCGCCGACCACCCGCGCGTGCCACCCCGGGCTCTGCGATTCGCCGAGTACGAGCCAGAATGGTTTCGTGGCGGCGTCGACGTGCACACGCATCTTCGTGTCGCCGTTGTGGGTCACCCTGACCGCAGGTGCCGACGGCGGGACAACCTTCGTCGCGCCGGCCGCGGTCAAGCGCACGTGCCCGTCGCCCGCAGCGCTGACCGCCGTCGTCGTCGTTCCCGAGGCGAGCGCGACACGGTCGATCGAGAAGCCCTTGATCTTGCCCGGAGCGGTGCGGAGCACGTGCTGCCCCGGGGCGAGCGGCAGCGGAGCAGCGCACGCGCTGACGGTCAATCCCGATGTGGTGGAGGCGGCGCTCGCGGCGCCGGTGATGCGGACCGGCACGGGCGTGCCGTCGACGGTCACGAGATCGGACCGACACCCGCTGTCGATCTTTCCGGCGCCGGGAGTCGACACCGAGAGGCCGGCGATGCCGAAGCTCGCGATCCCGACCGGCTCGACCGCGCGTTCGACCAGTGCCGTAGAGCGCCGTCTGCTCGGCTCGCACCGCGAGCACTGTCACTCGCACGGCGTGACCGCGCAGCGTCGGGAACGTGAGGTGGACGGTCTTGACGGCGTTCTCCGCCGTTCCGTCGGCGATCGACGGCACCGCGACGTCGTGGCTGTGGCCGTCGACCGTGACCCGCACCCGGGTCGGGACGGAGTGCCGGCCGTCGGCGATCACCGAGAGATCGAGGTGATCGAGGGCGAGCGCCGAGGGGGATGCCGCTTGAGCCCATTGTCCGGTCGGTTGGTCGAACGGTGTCTGCCACGCGGAGGCGGGGTCGTCGTCGAAGGCGGCATCAGCCCGGCACGCGAGGCAGCCGGGCAAGGACGCGCGCTCGCGCTCCGCAATTGGTTCGCGTGCACCCCCAACCGGGTGCAACGCCGCCGTGATCGCCGCGTCGGGTGCGTCGGGACTGACCGTTGCGTTTCCGGTGAGGACGAAGGTCCGCGCCGACGGAACCACGAACTCGCGGGCGATCGACAGCTCCGGTTGCGTACGGGGCGGCACCGGGCGGATCGCGTCGCGGTTCATCACCAGAACGAGCGGGTGGTCGCCCGACGAGGCGCCCAGCGCGGACAATTCGTCGGAGGGCATCTGCACGACCTCGTCGACGCGAACGTCGCGCGTCGCGTGCACGTCGCGCAGGCGGATCTCGGCGAAGCCCACGGGGTCGTCCTGACCGAAGAGGTTCGTCCTGTGGTCGTTGGTCTGCTTGATGGTGACGGTGAACGTACGGAACGTGCGGCTCGGGAACGTGACCGTCTGACCCGCCGCGGTGCGGGACCGCGCGCCGAGCACGACGTTCACGGGCTTGCCACCATCGAAGGTGAGCACGGCGTTCGTGATGAAACGGTTCGGATTTCCGGTGAGCGGCTGCACGAGGTTCACGTGATCGGTCGTGATCGGACCCTTCAGGTCGACCTCGATGCGCTGCCCACGCGCGTCACCGAAACCCTGGGTCTCCCATGCGGTGCCCGGATCGCCGTCGAGCGCCATAGCCGGACGGTCTTCGGGCCAGTACGTGTTCGTGTTGCCGAACGCGGTTGCGACGACCCGCCGGACCCCGACCTGGTCGGTCGTCGTCAGCGCCGACGGCTGCTCGCCCGGGAACACGTCGAGGCGAGCATCGGTCGGGTCGGTGTCGAGGGGCGCGTCGGTAGCACCGGCCTGTTCGGTGAATCCGACGGTTTGCGTCACCGTGGTCCAGCGACGCGCGCGTAGGCGGTTGCTGTCGGTGACGACGAGGACGTCAGCCGCGCCGGTCGCGCGCCGCAAAGCGTCGGCCGACGTGTACGACCCCGAGTACCGGATCACCCCTGCGCCGTCCAGCAGGCCGACGTCGGCCGCGTCGACGAGGCCCTCGCCGTCGCCGCTGACCATCAGCGCGTGGTCGGTCGACTCGGCCCGCACGATCGAGGTCGGGTGCTGCACCGGGTACACCTCGACCGGAGCGACCTTGGCCGCGGTTGCGGGCGTCGACAAGCTGATCTCGTCGGCGAAGCCCGCCGGGAGCGTGAAGTCGGACGGGGGCCCGTAACCCGTCGGCGAGCCCAGACCGGGCGCAGCGTTCAACACCGCGGCGAGATCCTCGGGCCGGACCAGGTCGTACCGCTCGTACTGGATGTCGTTGCGGGCGACGACATCACCGACGCCCATGCGACGCCACAGCGCTCCGAGCCCGGCCGGATCGGCGACTCCGACCTGCAGCCGGCGATCGATCGCGTTGAGGAGGTCGGCAGTGCCCGGCGTCCCGTACGGGATCAGTTCACGAGCGACGTAGGGCCGGTCGGTGAGACCGGGTGTGATCGGGTCGACGGTGTTGCCCCAGGTGTATGACGCGAAGTCGGCGCCGGGCTCTTCGAGGATGCGGGTCTGGTGATCGCCGGCGTTGAGCGCGGCGATCGCCTGCGTCCAGTACGACGGCAGCGTCTGGTCGCGCTCCAGGTTCTTGGCGTAGAACGTCCCGTCGACGAGCGCGGGAAAGTTCACGAAGATCAGGATGCCGACGAGCACGGGTACCGCGTACGCGAGCGCGGTCTGGCCCCGTCCCCGCAGGCGCCCGAAGACCGTGTTCACCGCGAGACCGAGGAAGACCGCGAGCGCGAGCACCACCAGCGGAGCTGCGCGGCCGGTACTGCGCAACGCGAGACCCGCGGTCGACGAGGTGGCGAACTTCTTGAAGAGCCCGCCGAGCGGCGTAGGGCTGGCGTAGGGATGGGCGCCGACCGAGATCACGACCCCCACGAGCAGCAACAGGACGAAGAACACCCGGTGCCGCCAGCGCAGGAACGCGGCCGACAGGAGCGACAGCACCACAAGGCTGTAGCCGGCGAAGATCACCCACGAGTGCTGCGTGTAGTCGCGCGCGGCCTCGATCCACGGGCCGAGCCGGTCCTGGCCGTAGAAGAACCAGTAGCCGAGCCCCCGCAGGACCTCGTTCGGCGTCGAGGTGAGTGCGACGGTCTCGACCGTCTCGCTGTACTTCAGCACGTCGAGCCCGTAGGTGCCCTGCATCCGCAGGCCGGCGATCCACCACAGCGACGTGAGCAGCGTCAGGCCACCGGTTTTGAGTGCGACCCCGAGCGCGCGCCGAGCGTCGACTTCGCGCGCGACGAGCCAGGCGTACAGGATCCACAAGACCGGTCCGACCCCGGCGTAGATCAGCGCGGTGGCGTTCACTCCACCGATCACCTGCACGATCAACGCGAAGATCGCCGGATACCGCCAACCCTTCTCCCGCAACGCCTTGCGGATCACCGCGATCATCCACGGGAGCGCAGCCCACGGCATCAGCAGCACCGAGATGCGCGCCGCGTAGTCGAGCACGTACGGCGTGCACATGAACGCGAGCGCGGCGACCACCACGCCGGGGCCGCGCAGGCCGAACGTGCGGAGCAGGAACAACACGCCGAGCGCGGCCGCGAAGAGCAGCGAGCCGAGCCACAGCCGTTGCGAGACCCACGCGGGCGATCCCAGCTTCTCCAGGATCCAGTAGTACGGACCCATCGGGAATGCGTAGCCGATGGTCTGGTGGGTCACCGTTCCCATGCCGACGTGCGGATCCCACATCGACACCGACCGCGACAACAACCGGCCCGGATCGAGGTACAGGTACTGCTTGGTATCAGCGCCGACCTTGCCCGGCTTGGTCAGCAGCGGCGGGACGTACGCGAGGAGCGCGAGCAGCGTGTAGCCGAGCGTCGCCCGGCGGCGACGCGACTCGAGGAGCCCACTCACGCCGTACGGTGGCGCAGCGCCTCGGCCGCGAGCACTTCGAGTGTTCCGCGCGCGGTTGCGGCCCACGTGTAGCGCGAGGCGTGCTCCAGCGCGTTCTTGGCGAGGAGAGCCCGGAACGCGTCGTCACGCAGGACGCGTTCGAGCGCGGTGGCGAGGGCCTTGTCGCCGTCGACGAGCACCCCCGTGACGCCGTCGACGATCGCGTCGCTGTGACCCGAGATGCGAGTGGCGACGGCAGGCGTGCGGCACGCGGCCGCCTCCGTGATCGTCATGCCCCAACCCTCGTGGCGCGACGCGCTCGCCAGCACCCAAGCCCGGCGGTAGAGGTCGAGCAGCGTGGCCGAGTCGACCCGACCGGGCATCGAGATCCAGTCGGCCGCGCCCACTTCGGCGATCCGGCGTTGGAGGGCGTCGCGTTCGTAACCCTCGCCGACGATGACGGCTCGCAAGTCGGCGCGGCGCACCTTGACGTCGGCGAGCGCGTCGATCAGCGCGTCGAACCGCTTCACCGGGACGAGCCGGCCCACGGCGAGCACGAGCGGGGACGGATCGCGCGCGCCTCCCGGGCGGAACGACGGGTCGATGCCGGGTGGCACGACCGTGATGTTCGACGGCCGGAGCCGCAACCGGCGCACGATCTCGCCCTTCGACGACTCCGACAGTGTGACGATGCGCGAACGGCGGTAGAGCGGCGGCGCCACCCGGAATTCGATCGTCCGACCGAGCTTCGCCAGCCGGGGCGGAAGCGTCATCTCCCACATCGAGTCGTGGACATGGTGCAGCCAGACCGCACGAGGGCGTGTGGGTGCCCAGACCGGAGAGAAAAAGGGCATGCCGTTCCAGATCTCGACGAGCGCATCGCTCGCTCCGTGCCAGCCCATCATCTCGCTGAACGCCGCGCGCGGGAACACGAGATACCGGCCCGCTTTGCGTATGACTCGATACCCGTCGCGCCAGCTCACCTGGGCCGATCCGGCCGCGTAGGACGTGCGCATCGTCACTTCGATACCGGCCTGGCCCCATAACGCCGCGACCCGTGACGCGTGCAGCTCGGAGCCGCCGGCCTCGGGGTCGTCGATGTCGCGCCAGGCCAGGATCGCGATGCGGCGTAGGCCCGCCGCGGCTGCGATCTCGCCGAGCTGGGCGATGTCGGCCGGCGATGCGATGACGCCGGAGCCGGCGCCGACTCGGGCAGGATCGGACAAGGACGTAGGCCTCCGCGGCACGGGCATGCCGAACCGATGGGCATGCCGAACCGATTGACGGACGGACGGGCAGGACGGGCCGGGAGTCTAGAGCCGGTCCCCCGCCGCGACGGGGCTCTTGCCCGAGCACACGCCCCGCAGCGCCCGCCTTCGCGGCGCACGCCGCTGTACGCTCGAACGCTTGTCGACGAGGTGACGGAGCCGGAAGGACATGAAGCTCACGGGCGAACGCCCGATGCACGGGGCGACACCCGATTCGCTGCTCGCGTTTCACGAC
This sequence comes from uncultured Actinomycetes bacterium, assembly GCA_963761055.1. Lineage (GTDB taxonomy): Bacteria > Actinomycetota > Acidimicrobiia > IMCC26256 > PALSA-610 > PALSA-610. The sequence goes on from CAVXFO010000007.1 coordinate 223,171, forward strand.
GCCGGGTATCGGGAGGTGCTCGCGCGCCTCGGCTCGGGTGTCACCGTCGACGTGGGCTGCGGGATCGGTGACGAGACCCGGCGCCTCGCGGCGCCCGATCGTCTCGTCGTCGGCGCCGACTACAGCGCGGAGACGATGTGCGAGGCCGCGTCCGAGCCCGGAAACGAGCGGCTGCGCTTCTGCGCCTTCGACGGCGCCGCGCTCGGCGTTGCGCGACGGCAGCGTCGACAACATCGTCTCGTCGCACATCATCGAGCACTTCGTGAACCCGGTCGCGCACGTCGCCGAGTTGGCGCGCGCGTTGCACCCCGACGGCACCGCGTTCGTCATCACACCCAATGCGCCGGCTGATTTCGAGAACCCGTTCCACGTGTACCTGTTCGAGCGCGCCCAGCTGGTGTCATTGCTCTCCCTCTTCTTCGACGAGGTGACGTGTCTGGGCCTCGAAGGCGACGACGCGCTGCACGCCGATTTCGCGGCCCGGCGCGCCAGCGGCGAACGTCTGCTGAAGCTCGATGTCTTCTCGCTGCGCCGCCGCATGCCGCGCCCCGCGTACGTCTGGACGTACGAACGTGTGCTCCCCGTTGTCTACCGAATGCTCGGGAACGACCGCACCGGCATCGGCTCCGGTCTGTCGGAACGCGACTTCTTCGCGACCGAGGTCGTCGACGAACACACGCCCGGACTCTTCGCGATGGCGCGCCGGCCCCGGGTCCGACCCCGAGTCGAGGCCGTATCGTGAGCGAGCGCCGCGCGTCCGCCGCCAACGGGAAAGGTGTCTGGGTCACCGTCCCGACGTACGAGGAAGCCGACAACATCGAGCTGCTGGTGCGCCGCGTCCGCGAAGCAGTGCCCGACGCCCACATCCTCGTCGTCGACGACAACAGCTACGACGGAACCGCGGAGAAGGCCGAGGCGCTGGGCGCCGAGCTCGGTGGGATCGAGGTTCTGCGCCGGCCCCGCAAGCTCGGGCTCGGGAGCGCGTACCGGGCCGGGCACGCGGTCGGGCTCGCCCGCGGTTTCGACGTGATGATCCAGATCGACGCCGACTTGTCGCACGACCCCGCCGACCTGCCCCGGCTGCTCGCCGCGGTCGAACGGGGCGCCGATCTCGCGACCGGGTCGCGCTACACGTCGGGCGGCAGTGTCCCGAACTGGCCCCGGCACCGTCTCGCGCTCTCGGTGCTCGGCAACCGGTACGTCGCGTTCTGCCTCGGCATCGGGGTGCGCGACGCGACCGCGGGATACCGCGCGTACCGGGCGTCGACGCTGGAGACCATCGGCTTCGACTCCACGAGCTCGACCGGTTACGCGTTCCAGATCGAGATGACGTATCGCGTGGTCAACTTTGGCGGGACGATCGAAGAGGTCCCGATCGCGTTCACCGACCGAGTACGCGGGCACTCGAAGATGTCGTGGCGGATCATCGCCGAGGCGATGTTGCTCGTCACGTGGTGGGGAGTCCGCGACCGCGTGCTCCGTCGCCGCCGCGCGCAGCACTGAGCGCGACTCTTCGCGGAATGCCTATCCCTTGCGGGGAAGGTAGGGTGCGTCGCGGCCGGTGCGGTTGTCGCTGCCGCCGTCGATCTGCTCTTCGTGGTATTCGGCCTCGACATTGACCGACCACACGTCGTGATCGGCGCCCAGGATGTTCTCGACGGAGAGCATCGCGGTGAGCATCGAGTGGTCTTGGTTGTTGTACCGGTGCATGCCGTTGCGGCCGCACGGGAAGACGTTGGGAGTGTTCGCCGCGAGCCACTTGCGCATGGTCTCGACGTTGCCCTGGTACGCGTCGTCGTAGACGGGATACGCCTTCGGCATCCGCACGACGTAGCCGGCCTCGACCTTCTCCGGAGCGGAGATCAGCCCGAGGCGGCACAGCTCGCGTGTCCCCTGCTCGACCAGTTCCTCGTCGGGCCGGTTCCACATGCCCTCGTCCTCGTTGAGGAAGTACTCGAGGCCGAGGCACGTACGGCCGTCCTTCACCATGAACGGAGACCAGGAGCCGAAGTTCTGCACTCGTCCGACCTCGACGTCGGGGTCGTGGATATAGATCCAGTTGTCGGTGAACGAGAATTCCTGGGGAACGACGAGCGCAACCGTGAGGTGGGCGCGGAAACGGAGATCGTCGGCAGCCGCGCGGGTCGTGTCGTCGAGCGGGGGGTCCATCGCCTTGCACAGCGCGCCGATCGGCATCGACGAGATCACGTGCGTGCACGGATACGCGTGCTCGGCGCCGGCCCCGTCGACCGCCACGACCTCGGTCGCACCTCCGGCGCCGTGGCGGATGCCCGTGACGCGCCGGTCGAAATGGATCTTCGCGCCGGCAGCAGTGACCTTCTCGGTCGCGACTTCCCACATCATTCCCGGCCCGAACTTTGGGTAGTTGAACTCGTCGATCAGGCTCGTGACCATCTTCGACTTGTCGCGATTGGCGAGACGCTTCGGCGTGAGCGCGTCCTTGATGGCCCGGAACAAGGAAAGGTCCTTGATTCGCTGCGCGCCCCAATCGGCCGAGAGCTCGGAAGCGGAAACCCCCCAGACCTTCTCGTTGTACGCCTTGAAGAAGTGGCGGTAGAGGCGCCATCCGAACCGGGCGACGATGAATCCCTCGAGCGTGTCCTGGTGTTTCGGCTTGTGCACACGAACCCACAGGTACGACGCGACGCACCGCACCGCCTCGAGCGGGCCGAGATTGCGCAGCACGTTCATGAAGCTGAGCGGGTAGTCGTAGAGCTTGCCCTGGTAAAAGATCCGGCTCTGGCGGGGCCGGCTCAGGAAGTTCTCCTGGCCGAGGATCTCCCACCACAGGTCGTCGACCGGGCGCACCTTGGTGAAGAAGCGGTGCCCGCCGATGTCGAACCGCCAACCGTCGCGCTGCACCGTACGGCTGATGCCGCCCACGACGTCGTCGGCTTCGAGGATCGTGACGCGGGTGGCGTGACCGGCTTTCATCAGCTGGTATGCAGCCGTGAGGCCCGCGGGACCCGCGCCGACGATGACGACGGAAAGGTCGGGCTCGCGATCCGGTTGGGCTACGCCTGCGGTCGACATGACCGGCTGAGCATAGTGACCGCCCGTCGGGAATCGGGCCCTGCTCCGGGGCCGGACACTCCTCTCAAGGCACGATCACGCCGGTGAATGCGAGCATCGACGCCGCAACGAGAGCCGCGCCGGCGCAGCACAAGACGACCCGTTCGGTCTCGGGCGCCGCGATCACGTCGGCGCCGCCGAGCACGAACGGAAGCGTCGCGAGGCCGTAACGCTCGAGCGAGTCGAGATTGCGACTGCTGAGCGCCACCACGAGCGCGACCGCTGCGTACAAGGTGAACGACAGCGGCCAGCGCCGGGCGATCACCACCAACAGCGCCACGAACACGATCGCGCTCGCGGCGTGCACACCCGCGCTCACGTGATCACCGGAGACCAACTCGTGCACGTTGTGTGTGACCGCCCGGATCGGATCGATCCACGAACCGCGCCGGGTCGGGTCCTCTTGCGCTCGCAGCGGGTACCAGAAGTCGTGGGTGCGGTGCGCGGCCCACGCGAGGTACGCGAGGAGTCCGACACCCGGCGCGACGACCGGCGCGACCGCCTCGACGTCGCGCGTCTGCCAACCCTCGACCGCGGCCGGGACGGCGAGCAACACACCGACCGGACGGGTCAGGCCCGCCAGCAGCCCGAAGAGCGCGGCGACCCACCAACGCCGGGCGCGCAAGCCGAGCAACGTGAGGGCCGCGAAGGTCATGAAGGTCGCTTCCGAGTACCCCATCACGAGCACGAACGCAGGGGGCGCCAGGTACACGAGCCAGACCGCACGCCGCGCGAGGTCACGATCGTCACGCTGCTGCATCACCAGCGCGTGCACCGCGAACCCGAGCCCGAGCGCCGACACGTTCGCGACGAACACCACACCGAATGCGGCCGACGCGCCCGGCAGCCACGAGAACGCCCGCCCCAGCATCGGGAACAACGGGAAGAATCGCAGCCCCTCGGTGGCGACGCCGTTGTATCCGGCCCGGGCGATGTCGCGATACCACGCCGCGTCCCACGCCAGCAGACCACCGTGGAGCTGTACCGGTACCGGCGCGAGGTGCCCGGTCGACACGATGTGGCGGATGGTCGAGAGCGCGGTGACGACGAGAATCCGCGAGACGACGTACGGGACGAGCACCGAGCGCAGGGTGCGGGCGGGAAAGCGCATTCAGCTCTTGCCGGGAGCCGGGAACATCTGGAGCGACGGCTTCTCGAAGGTCTTGTCCTTCGACAGCGTGCGCTGGACCACCGGGCGGGCATGGCCGAGGGCGGCCGACAACGTCTCACACGTGCCGGTGTGCGTGATGTAGCCGGGAGCGCTCACGTACCACAGTGTGTGCGAACCGGCCCGGGCGAGCGCGGCACGGGCGAAGACGGCGGGGTCGGCCGCCGCGAGCCGTTGCTTGTAGTCGACCCAGTCGATCAGCGCGGGTGAGGCGAAGCTCGGATAGACGACCTCGTCGAGACCCTTCTGGACCAGCCGGTGCACCGAGGGCCCGACCTGATCGGGGCAGTAGACGACGAGGTCGCCCGGCTTGGCCTCATGACGCAACACCGCCGCGACCTCGGGCGCCTGCGTACGTTGGGTGATCACGTTGCGCACACCACCGGCGAAACCGAAGGCAACCAACACGACGAGCACCCCGCCGAGCAGCCGCGGATCGCGCAGCGTCGTGCAGCCACGCGCCACGAGCAGGACGAAGAAGGCGAAGAAGATCGCGCTGTACCGCGACTGGAACGCGCCACCCGCGAGATAGTTGAGTGTCAGCGCTACGAGCAGCCCACCGCCGAGAAGGAACGCAATGAGCCGCGTCTCTTTCGGGACGTGCAGGTCGATCTCGACCCGGCGTTCGTCGACCGCTCGACCGAACACACCGAGGATGAGCATCGGGAGCAGGACGAAGAAGAGGACCCAGCCTTCCTGGCGATCGGCCGAGGTTCCGCTCGTGCCCCCCGCGAAGTCGCGCAAGGTGTACCCGAACGGGATGGCGGGGAGGCTCGGCTCGCCCCACGGTGTACCGGTGTGGGCGCGCTGGTAGAGGAACGTGGGCAGCCACGGCGTGAACGCGAGTGCGCCGATCACCGCGGCCAGCAGCACCCGCCGCGCGGCCTCCTTGCGTTCGCCCGTCCATGCCGTCCACACCAACAACCCGAAGACGACAGCGAGGAGATAGAACGACCAGTACTGGGTGTACATGATCAGAGCGACGAGCGCGGCGACGAGCGCGAGCCGGCCGACCACGGGCTTCTCCAGCGCGCGTTGGAACGCGATGAACCCCGACACGACCAGCAGTATCTCGAGTGAGTACATCCGCGCTTCGGTCGCGTAGCGGATCGCGTACGGGTTCGTGCTCATCACGATGACAGCGATCCACGCGCCGCTCCGGCCGACGAAACGCCGGGCCGCGAACCACGTGGCCACGACCGCGCCCGCCATGAAGATCCCCGAAAGCGAACGCGCGGCGAGAGTGCTCGTCCCGAATGCGGCCGTCCAGATGTGGAGCAGCACGTAGTAGAGCGGCGGGGCGCCGTCCTGTTTCAGTGCCGCGTGCATGGCTCCGAACGGCAGCCGGGCGATATTGACCGTGAGCGCTTCGTCGAGCCACAGCGCGGACCGGGTATAGAAGAAGAACACCACGCCCGCGACCATCACGACCGCGAAGCCGGCGAGGACGAGCGGCGACACACCATTCGTCGCCGTGGGCGACTCCCCCGACCCGGACTGGCGCAACCGCGCGTCGGAGGGGGTCGTCACGGTTGCGAAACCTATCGCCGGAGCGGCCTCAGATCGGTACGTTCAGATCCGGACATGAGGTACGACGTCACGGGCAACCGCCTCGAGGCTGTCGGACGACGGGAAGTCGCGGAACCACAGAACGAACTCGCGGCAACCGGCGTCGACGAACTCCTGCGCCTTCTCCGCGACCTGCTCGGCGGTGCCGACGAGATTCTCGCGGACGTACTCGTCGGGGTCACTGCGACCCCACAGCGAGCCACCACCGGGCGAGTCGAGCCAGGTCTTCATGTCGGCCTCGTCGTCGAACACCATGCAGTCGGGACCGTGGGTGCGCACGATGCTGTCGAAGTCGCGACCAATCTCGTCGCAATAGCCGCGCAGCAGTCCCGACTTGCGCACGAACCCCTCGATGCCGGTCTGCCAGTTCGTCTTGTCGGCGTGCCGGGCCTCGATGCGCAATGTCACCCTTTCGCCGCCCCCGCCGATCCACAGCTCCGGGAGCTGCTGGACGGGCTTCGGGTCGCAGTAGGCGCCGTCGAACGTGAGGTGCTTGCCCTGGTAGGTGACCGTCTCTTCGGTCCAGAGCTTCCTGATCACCTCGACCGTCTCTTCGAGTATCGCCAGGCGTGTGCCCACGCTCGGGAACGGGAACCCGTACGCCTGGTACTCACGCTCGTACCAGCCCGCTCCGATGCCGAGGATCAGGCGACCGGCCGAGAACACGTCGACGCACGCGGCCTCCTTGGCCAGCAGGCCCGGGTTGCGGTACGCCGCACACGTGACCATCTGGCCGAGCTTGATCCTGCTCGTGTGCTGGGCGATCGCGGCAAGCATCGTGAACGCCTCGAACATGTGCGTCGGCTCACGGCGCGGGACGGTCTCGACATGGTCGTAGACCCAGAGGTGGTGGTACCCGAGCTGCTCGGTGAGCTGCGCAAGCTCTTTCGTGCGTTCCCAGGCGTCGGCCGCCGACCAACCGGTGTACTCGAGCTTCCAACCCTGCGGCGCGAACGCGCCCCACTGCAGCGGTGCGGTCACGCTGCTCCCTTCGAGGTCGTGTCGTTCACGGTGATCGCGCCGGGATCGGCGACCGGGCTCGGGTCGTGGTAGTCCCACCACTGGATCTCGCACATCATCGGGAGCAGGTAGCGCACGTAGATGCTCGTGATGGCGAGCATGCCGTGGTCGTCGACGTGTTTGTCGATGATCTCGACGCGGTCGTCGTTCACCTTCCACTTCTCGGCCCGCGCCAGGATCTCGTCGAGCTCCGACTCCGCGCCCACCGAGAGCCCGAAATGGTCGAGGCGCGGGCACTCCATCGCCTGGCCGCTGTCGTCGGCGATGAGGAACACGAACTGCTCGATGTTGTGCACCTGGAAAACCTGGCGCTTGCGGTCGATGGTCATCATCGGGATGTCGAAGAAGCCGAAGACGTCGCCGAAGAAGTCGGCGCGCAGCTTGCGGTGCTCTTCGTCGAGCATCTCCGGTGTGAGGCTCATCGCGACATGGTTGAAGCGCGGCTTCCGGGTGGCGAACTCAGGTCCGGTGACGGGCATCGGAGACTCCTTCAGGATCCGGGGTTCACGACGTGCGGGGGACGACCATGGCCTTGGCCGCGAGGTCGCCCTCGTGCAGACCGATCGCCGCGTCGAGCAGCCGGTTGAGCGGGTAGTCCTCCTGCTCGACGAGCAGGTCGTTGGGAAGCTTTCCGGACGCCAGCAGCTCCAGCGCGCGAGGGAAGCCGTCGTGGTCGTAGACGAACGCGCCGGTGATGACGAGTTCGTTCAACAGGATGCGGTTCGGGTCGAACTTGGGCCGGGCCATGCCGGCACCGACGAGCACGAGCGTGCCACCCCGCTTCAGCTGGGCGAGCGCCGACTCCTGAGCACGACCGTTCCCCGAGCACTCGAGCGCGACGTCGAACGGTTCGTCGACCATGTCGAACGGCATGGCCGGCGTGACGAGATCGGCGGGGTCGACGACGCGGGCGCCAAGCTTTTGGCACAGCGCGCGCCGACTTTCCTTGGGCTCGCTCACGACGACGTCGTCGACGCCGAGCGCCTTGAGCGCCGCGACCGACAGGAACCCGATCGGGCCGCCGCCGGTGACGAGCCAGCGCGTGCCGGGCCGGGCGCCTCCGGCCTGGGTGATGCCGTGCAGCGCCACCGCGAGCGGCTCGGTGAGGGCGGCGTGCTTGAGGGAGAGGCCGTCGGGGACGTGCAGTGCTTCAGCGGCCCGGACCGTCTTGTAGCCCGCGAACGCGCCCTGCCAGGCGTCGTTGCCGGCCACGGAGTTCCGCTCGATGCAGAGCGAGGTGCGCTTGCTCAGGCAGTACTCGCACTTGCCGCACTTGGGCGACGGCCCGCCGATGGCCCGGTCGCCGATCGCCCATCCGGTGACGTCGCTCCCGACCGCGGCCACCGTTCCCGAGAACTCGTGGCCTTCTATCGCGCCCGCCTTGCCGCCCCATTCGATGAGGAAGTGCAGGTCGGAGCCGCAAATGCCGCAGTGGCTCACCTCGAGCAGCAGCTCTTGCGGGCCGGGCACCGGAGTGGGCCGGTCCTCGACCGCGACGTCGCGCAGCCCCATGAAGACTGCCGCGGGCATGGTGTCAGGAACCTGCGTCATGGCAGAAGGGTCGCCCGAACCTGACACGCGCGTCAACTACTGGGTGCCGCCGCCCACCCCCCCCCCCGAAAATCCGTATTGAGGAATCCTCGAAGGATTCCTCGCACGTTCGCACGGGCCGGCGCTCCGGGGATTCCTCGAAGGAATCCCCGACAGGGGTGTCCGGGTCGGTTCCGCGGCGGAGGACGGCGCGCCAACTGTTCGGTGGGCGACCGCCGCGCGAGACTCGGGCGTGCCCACTGACGTGGGCGTCAGCTTTCGAGGAGCGTCATGACCGCAGACGTCGTCATCCGGGGCGGAACCATCATCGACGGGACGGGCGCGGCCGGCCGGCCCGCCGACATCGCCATCACCGACGGGATCATCTCCGAGATCGGCTCGGGGCTCGCCGGCCGCCGCGAGCTCGACGCCTCCGGGCAGATCGTGACCCCGGGCTTCGTCGACATCCACACGCACTACGACGCGCAGGTGTTCTGGGACCCGGCCCTGTCACCGAGCTGCTGGCACGGCGTGACCTCGGTGGTCGCCGGCAACTGTGGTTTCTCGATCGCGCCCGTGCGCCGCGAAGACCGCGGGCTGCTCGTACGAACACTGCAGCACGTCGAGGACATGTCGCCCGAGACGTTGTTCGCGGGCGTGCCGTGGGACGAGTTCGAGACATTCCCGCAGTACCTCGACTCGATCGAGGCGCGGGGAACACTGATCAACTTCGCGTGCTACGTCGGTCACACCGCGGTGCGCATCTTCGTGATGGGCGAAGCCGGCTACGAGCGGGCCGCGACCGACGACGAGATCCAGCAGATGCAACAGGTGATCGCAGAGGCGATGGCTGCGGGTGCGGCCGGGTTCGCCACCTCGTCGTCACCGACGCACAGCGGCGACCAGGGCCGTCCGGTACCGTCGCGCGTCGCCGACCTCGCCGAGCTCTACTCGCTGCTCGAGCCACTGCGCGACTCGCACAAAGGTGTCGCCGCGCTGCTGCCGGGAGAGAAAGTCACGCACGCCGACGTCTACGAGTTGCAGCGCGCGACCGGACGCCCGCTCACGTGGACCGCGCTCCTCACGGTCAAGGGCTACCCGTGGCACCTGAAGATCATGGAAGCCAACACCAAGGCGCGCGCCGAGGGCATCGAGGTCTGGCCGCAGGTGTCGTGCCGGCCGCTCACCTTCCAGATGAATCTGCGGGAGCCGTTCACGTTCAACATGCGCGCCGCGTTCCAGGAGTTGATGGACCGCCCCGACGAGACGCGCATCGAGGCCTATCGAGATCCCGTGTGGCGGGCGCGCGCCTGGGAAGAGATGCAGGGCCAACGGGGCGCGCTGCCGGTCAACTTCGACGCTCTCGCGGTCGCGGAGTCGTCTGCTCATCCCGAGCTCATCAACCGCAAGGTCGCCGACATCGCCGCCGAGCGCGGCGTCAATCCGCTGGAGGCGATGCTCGACCTCTCGATCGAGGAGAACCTCGACACCAGGTTCACGAGCGTGCTCGCCAACAACGATCCCGAGGGCATCGCCTGGCTGCTGCCCCAGGACACGGTCTTACTCGGCCTGGCCGACTCCGGCGCGCACGTCACCCAACTCTGCGACACGTGCTTCGCGACCGACCTCCTCGGCAACTGGGTGCGCGACAGGGAGGTCATGCCACTCGAGCACGCGATCCACAAGCTCACGGGCGAGCCCGCGGCGGTGTTCGGGCTTCACGACCGAGGAACACTCGAGGTCGGCAAAGCCGCCGATGTCGTCGCATTCGACTTCGACACCGTCGGCCCCGGACCGCTGCGTCGCATCCGCGACTTCCCGGCCGACGGTGAGCGACTCGTCGCCGACCGTCCCGAGGGCATCAGCCACGTTGTCGTCAACGGCACCGTGATCCGCGAGAACGGCGCTCCGATCGACGACGCACTCGCATCGCGCCCCGGCAAGCTGCTCCGTTCGAAATAGCTCAGGCGCGGCTCGCGAGCAACAGTCGCGCGAACTGGTCGGCCATCGCGGCCGACGCCGGACCCGCGCCGTCGATCGTCGTCTGCAGCACGACACCCTGCGCTACCGCGAGTAGGAGTCCGGCCATCGCCACGGGCGCGACCCACTCCGGGAGCACCTTTCGCTGTTGCAAGTCGGTGACGACGCGGGTGAGCTCGGTCCGGATGCGGGCGAAGACCTCGGCGACATGCGCCCGCAACTCCGGGTGGCGCCGGCTGTCGATCAGCACTTCGAGGTAGACGGGCGCGTCGTCGGCGCTCTCGCCGTAGGCCGCGCTGCAACCGGGCGACGGCTTCGAGTAGACGGCCGGCAGGATCGAACGTCTCGTCGCGGAGCGCGTCGAGCGCGGGCTCGACGAGCGCCTCGATCGCGGCTCCCACCGCCTCGGCCAGTCAGCGCGTCCTTCGAGCCGAAGTGGTATGTGATCGCGCCGAGGTTGGCGCCCGCGGCCGACGTGATGACACGCGACGTCGCACTCGCCGGTCCGCCCCGGCGCAGGCATTCCCACGCCGCCGAGAGCAGGCGGGTACGGGTGTCGGTCGGCATCTCGCCACCGTAGCTCGTAATTGCGTCATACGTATGTATGATAAGCCGGTGAGTGGAGGCGCCGGGGTCCGCAGGTCCGCGACGCCGGGGACCGGGCCCGCAATTGCCGCCGCGATCCTGAACTTCGCGCTGGCCGGCGGCGTGGGTGCGATCCGAACTGCGGGTTCGTCGGTCGGCATGCGCCGTGCCGAAGGCCCGCTCCCGACCGCTGCCATGGTGATCGCCTTCGCGGCGCCGGGCATCGCCGCCCTGATAGGCGTCGCGATCCAGCGCCCCGTTCTGTTCGGGGCCGCGGCATTCGCGTGCGGACCACTCGTCGTGCTTTCGATTGCCGCGTTCCCGATGATCATCCCGTGCGTGTTGTACTTCGCCGCGTTCGCGAAGGCGCAGACAGGGCGCCGGGGGCCGTCCGTCCTCGCCGGATTGATCCTGGGCGGCTTTGCGGTTCCCATCCTCGCCGGGCTCTGGATCCTCATCACGGAGACGAATCAATACACCTACAACTTCGCGGGCGGCTCCGAGAGCGGCGACTACTTCACCGCTGCGCACGCAGTGTTGTGCATCGCGATCGTCGCGGCCGACATTGTCGCCGCGTGCGCGCTCGCGTGGGTGAGTCCCGCACGCCACTCCGCCTGGCGTTGACCGCGCGCCGGTTTGCCCGGCGCTATGTGTGCGACCACCCGTCCGGGTTGCCGTCGACTGCGGGCGTCGGCCCCGGCTCGCACACCGGATGCTCCGACAACCGGGCCGGGAAGCCGAGGCGCGGCAGTGCCGTCGCCCGCGTCGATACACGACGCCGCGCGACCGGAACTGCTCGTCGGCCGTCATCTCGGCCGGGTCGTACACGGGCGCGACCGGCGCGCCCGCACGCGTGAGCCGATCGAGCGCGTCGGCCCGGGTGAGCCGGGCGGCGGCGGCCGTGATCGCGCGCTGGCAGTCGTCGAGGCGCTCGAGGCGTTCGAGGTGACCGAGGCCGCGCAGATCCGACGCGAGCTCAAGTCCGTCACACACCGCCTGCCAGAAATGATCCTCGGAGATCACGGCGAGCGTGATCCAACCGCCGTCCGCGCACGCGAACACGCCGTAGCCGGCGGAACCGCCGGCCGGTTCGTCGCGGCCGCGCCAGCGCGTTGCCCGAGCTCGTCCCCGACCACGACGCCACCACGTCGGCCATCGCGATATCGATGCGCTCGCCCTCGCCGGTGCGCAACCTCTTGGCCCAAGCCGCCGCGATGCAGAACGCGGCGACGGAGCCGGCGGCCAGATCCGCGATCGGGACGCGCGGGATCGCCGGGCGCCTCGCCGGGGCGGGGCGCGAGCGCGCCCGCGAGCGCCTGGTAGTTCACGTCGTGACCCGGCCGCGCGACATTGGGACCGGTCTGCCCGTAACCCGACACCGAGCAGTAGATGATCGACGGCCTCGCCTCGCGCACCACGTCGTACCCGACGCCGAGTCGGTCGGCGACTCCCGGCCGCCAGCCCTCGCAGAAGACGTCGGCGCCGGCGACCAGCTCGAGCGCGCGGTTGCGTCCTTCGGGCGTGCGCAGATTGAGCTCGACGCTGCGCTTGTGCCCGGCGACGTCACGGAACAACTGGGGGAAGGTGCGCATCGGATCGCCGCCGGGCGGCTCGATCTTCAGCACCTCGGCGCCGAGGTCGGCGAGCATCTGGGTGGCATGCGGAACCGGACGCCAGATGCCCGCGTCGAGCACGCGCATCCCGTCGAGCAGGCCCGTCACGTCACGAGGATGCGGGCTCGGCCCGCAGCTGTTGGCGCAGCACGAACTTCTGCACCTTGCCGCTCGCAGTCCGCGGGAACTCATCGACCGAGCGCAGGTGCTCGGGCCACTTCTGGCGCGCGATGCCGGCCCGTTCGAGGTACGAGCGCATCCCGGCGAGATCGGGCGCTTGGTGGCCGGGCTGCATACGGAAGTACGCGCATGCGACCTCGCCGAGCCGCCGGTCGGGCGCGGCGACGACCGCGACCTCGGCGACGTCGGGCATGCGCGCGAGGATCTCCTCGACCTCTTGCGCGCTGACGTTCTCGCCGCCGCGGATGATGATGTCCTTCTTGCGATCGGTGATGGCGAGGTAGCCATCGTCGTCGAGCACGCCGATGTCGCCGGTCATGAACCAGCCGTCGGCGCTGAACGCAGCTCGGGTCGCCGCGGCGTCCGTGTAGCCGACGAACAACTCCGGGCCGCGGCTCCAGATCTCGCCGGGTACGCCGACGTCGACCTCCTTGCCGTCGTCGTCGACGAGCCGGATCTCGACACCGGGCAGCGGCAGCCCATCAGTGTTCACGCGCTTGTCGTGCGGCGCGTCGGGGGTGCAACCCGTGATCGAAGGGTGCTCGGTGGAACCGAAGCTGCGCGCGATCTCGATGCCCATCGCCGCGCACCGCTCGCCCACCGCGGCCGGTACCGCCGATCCACCGAGACCGATGAACGGCATGAGCGGCACATGGCGCGCTTCGTCGTAGTCGGGGTGGTCGAGGAGGCTCGTGAGGAAGTAGGTCGATCCCTGCCCGGCCGACAGCGCCGTCGTCGAGCATCGCCTGCAGCACCCGGCCCGGATCCCACACGTCGATGAGATGGATCTCGCTGCGCCGGTACACGGGGATCAACAGTGCCGCGAGCATGCCGATGCCATGCCCGACCGGCGCGCCCGTGATGGTGGGCGGCCCACCGCGGTCGGCCTGCATCGCCGAGAGTTGGTGGATCTCGGCATTGATCGTGCGGTGTGAGTGCACGACCCCCTTCGGGTCGGAGGTCGTGCCCGACGTGTACGCGACGAGCGCCGGGGCCTTGGGATCGACCTTGGGAATGTCGGCGAGCGCCTCGCCCGCTACGAGGTCGTCGAACGCGATGTCGCGCGGGTCGACTGCGTCGCCGGTGCGGTCACCGACGATCGCGACCCACTCGAGATCGGTCAGCGTGTCGCGCATGCCCGCGAGGTTGGCGACGAAGTCCTGATGACCGAAGCGATCCGCGGTGATCAGTGCCTTCACTCGCGTCTTGCGCAGGATGTAGCCGACTTCTTTCGGGCCGTAGAAGTGGACGATCGGGACCACCACTGCACCGAGGTACGCGATCGCGTAGAACGTCGCCGCGGCTTCGAGCCAGTTCGGCAACTGGAAGGCGACGGGGTCGCCGGGACCGATCCCGCGAGCTCGCAGTCCGGTCGCGACGCGCCGCGCGAGCGCGTCGACGTCGCCGAGCGTGCCGCGGTACGGCATCCGCTCGGAGCGAACCGTGAACGGGTTCGCGGCCGCGTCGGACAAGCCCGATGCGAGGAGCGCGCCCAGGCTGTCGGTCCCCCAGAACCCTTCGGCCAGGTAGCGCCGGGCAACTTCGGGGTCCGTCTCGCGGGGCGTGAAGTCCATGGTCACTTCCGAGGAAGCCCCAGCACGCGCTCGGCGATGATGTTGCGTTGGATCTCGCTGGTACCGCCCGGGATCGTCGCGGCGAAGCTGCGCAGGTACTGGGTCGCCCACGACCCGTCGCGCCACATCGGCGGGCCGAGCAGGTCGGAATCGAGCGCGTCGACGCCGATCGCCTCGGTACCGAACAACAGCGCCTTCTGCAGCGACTCGCTGCCGTAGAGCTTCAACAACGAATGCTCGGGTGCCGACTTGCCCTTGAGGAACTTGGAGAAGCCGCGGTAGCCCATCGCGAGCAATGCCTGCGCGTCGACGTAAAAGCCGGCGACCGCGTCGCGGTAGTGCGAGTCCTGGCCGAGCGGTTTGCCATCTGGCCCTTCCATCTTCCCCAGTTCGACGAGCGCGCGCACCATGCGCTGGACGTCGTACGCGTAGGTGATCCAGAGCATCGCGCGCTCGTGCGCGAGTGAGCCCTGCGTGATCGGCCAGCCCCCGTTCAGCGGGCCCATCAAGTTCTCCATGGGCACGTGCACGTCGGTGAAGAACACTTCGTTGAAGTCGCAGAACTCCTTGTCGGAGAGCTCGGGGAACGGACGGCGCTCGAGCCCGCGCGAGGTCGTGTCGATGATCAACGCGCTGATGCCCTTGTGCTTCGCCGCGGTCGGGTCGGTGCGCACGAAGCACAGACACCAGTCGGCGTGATGCGCGCCCGACGTCCATACCTTCTGGCCGTTGACGACGAATTCGTCGCCGACGAGCTCGGCGCGCGTCTTCAGGCTCGCGAGGTCGCTACCCGCGCCGGGCTCGCTCATGCCGAGACACCACGAGACCTCGGCCCGCAACGTCGGAAGCAGGAATTTCTCCTTCTGTTCAGGCGTTCCGTAGTCGGCGATCGACGGGGCGATGATGCCGAGCCCCTGCGGGTTCGCGCTGCGCAGCACGTCGCGGCTGCTCATCTCCTCGAAATAGATCATCTGCTGGGTCGCGGTCGCGTTGCGGCCGCCGAGCTCCGGTGGCCAGCCGGGTACGAGCCATCCCGCGTCGAACAGGGATCGCTGCCAGTCGCGCGCCCATTGCGGCATGTCCGCGCTCGACCGCTTCGGCTCCGCGAGTCGCTCGTCCGACGGTTGGTGCTCGTCGAGCCAGGCGTCGAGCTCGGCGCGGAAGGCTTCGTCCTCGGGTGCGTAACGCAAGCGCATCGGTGCGCAGGGTAGTTTCCTGACGTCAGCGTCAGGAAATCCCGCACGAAATCTCGAGGACTGTGTGGACTTCGAATTCTCGTCCGAGCAGGAAATGCTGCGGGAGTCGGTGCGCGCCTACCTTGCGGCCAGGGCTCCGATCTCCTCGGCGCGGGCCAACTACGACTCCCCCGCCGCCGACCGCGCGGTCTGGGACGGTCTCGTCGAGCTCGGCCTCGTCGGGCTTCTGGTCGGCGAAGAACACGGCGGCACGGGCATGGGCATGGTCGACGCCGCGGTCGTGCTCGAAGAGCTCGGTCGAGCCGTGTGCTCCGCGCCGTACGCCGCGTCCGCGATCGGCGCGGTCTCCCTCGCCGACGGCACCCTGCTCCCACGCCTGGCCGACGGCTCCGCGAT
This sequence comes from uncultured Actinomycetes bacterium, assembly GCA_963761055.1. Lineage (GTDB taxonomy): Bacteria > Actinomycetota > Acidimicrobiia > IMCC26256 > PALSA-610 > PALSA-610. The sequence continues at coordinate 239,075 of CAVXFO010000007.1, forward strand.
CGGCACCGTCGCCGTTTTCGAGCCCGACACCCGTTACGGCTGGCGCAGTCCCGCGACCCGTGCGACCCGTGACGGTGACGGGTGGCGCCTCGAGGGCACGAAGGTGCACGTCGCCGACGCGGCCGCGGCCGACGTCGTGCTCGTCACCGCGCTCGACGACGACGGCACGTTTGGAGTCTTCGCGGTCGACGACTTCGAAGCCGAGTCGACGCCGACGGTCGACGGATCGCGCAAGCAAGGGCGCATCGTGTTCTCGGGTGCGTCGGCACACCGGGTCACCACTACCCTGGCCGCGGAGGCCTCGGTCGCGCGCACGTTCGATCGTCTCGGCGTGGCGGCCACCGTCGACGGCGTCGGTGCCGCCCAACGAGCGCTGGAGCTATCGGTCGAGTACGCCAAGGAGCGCGTGCAGTTCGACAAGCCGATCGGTGCGTTCCAGGCGGTGCAACACCTCTGTGCCGACATGCTGCGCACCGTCGAGCTCGGCCGGGCCGCGGGCTACTACGCGTGCTGGGCCATCGACGACGCGTCGGCCGAAGAAGCACACCACGCGTCGACGCTGGCGCGAGCCTTCTCGGCCGACGCGTTCCCGCAACTCGGCGGCACCGCGATCCAGGTGTTCGGCGGTGTCGGCTTCACGTGGGAGCACGACATCCACCTCTACTTCAAGCGTCTGCTGACCGTCGGCTGCGCGCTCGGCACCGCCGGCGACCACCTCGAAGAGCTCGCAAGCCTCGCGATCCCCTGACACCGCCGAACGTGGTCTGCAGGATTCGCCATCGGTGAAGGTGTTGTCCTCGATCTGTACGCTGCGCCAAGGAGAACGCGTCGACGACATGCTCGTCGTGCGTTCCGTTCCCCGCAAGGCAAGTGGCCGTTCGTCGTCACAAACCGACCATTCGTGCAGTAACGGTGCGCAATCTGCGCGACCGGATCTTGTCGAGTTTGGATGCCCCGTTGCGTAGAGACTGGGTCCGCGCACGAAAGCTGGACAACCGGATACACGCACTTCTATCGTCTCGTGACACGCATGGGCAGTTGGGGGATGACGAGATGCCTGCTCCAGACAGCACCCGCCGCGGCCGGGTCGCGGCGACCTTTGGCGTCTCGCGTTCGGCATGAGCCACGTACACGACGATCGAGAAGATTCGTGAACCGCGCTATCCAAGCTCTCAACTCGGCGACGTCTACATCGCGCCGCCACTGGTCCGACTCGACGGGGTTCAAGCGTTGAGTCGCGCACTGTCAAGCGTCACCGGGATGCCTTATGTTGCTGCGCGCGGTTCTGTTCGCGCTCGACACCGCCCCTCGAAGCGTGGGCTACTGCTCCATCAGAGATGCGCGAGTGAGGATCACGACACTCGGTCATGCCGGCCTGAAGATCGAATCCGCGTCGATCACATTGCTGGTCGATCCGTGGGTGTCGCCGTTCGGCGCGTTTCAATCGTCGTGGTTTCAGTATCCGCAGAATCAGCATGTGATCGACCCCGAACTATTTGCTCCAACCGCGATCGTGGTTTCGCACGAGCACATCGACCATCTCGATCCGTGGTTTCTCGGGCAGGTGTCGGAGTCCGTACCCGTCATCGTGCCTCGCTACCCGTCGCCGGTTGTGAGGCGAAAGATAGCTGCTGCCCGTGTGGGACCAATCGTGGAGCTGGATCCCTGGGAGTGGTTCGACGTCGGGGCCGGCACCCGGGTCATGTTCGTCTCCGAAGCGTCACCGATGAACCACGATTCGGCCGTCGTCGTCACTACCGACGGGCACGCGTTGCTCGATCTCAACGATGCGCGGCTGTCGCCGGCCCAGATCCTTCAGGTCCGAGCGGCCGTGCAGGGACCTATCGACGTCCTGACCGTGCAAGGTTCCAGCGCGACCTGGCATCCGATGTGTTACGAGCTTCCTCCGGAGGAGAAGCGGCGAATCACAGCTCGCAAGCGCGCCGCGAAGCTCCTGTACGTGGAGAGGGTGGTCGCCGCCGCGAGCCCGCACACGTGTTTCCCTTCGCAGGGCCGCCGTGCTTTCTGGACGACGAATTGTCTCGCGATCAACTGCGAGATGGACGGCGGTCTCTTTCCGGATCAGTTCGCGGTAGCCGGCTGGTTGGAAAGTCGCGGACACGCGAACGTCTCGGTCCTGCTGCCGGGGGACGTATTCGACGTCGGCCCTCGACAGCACACGATCCATCCAATCTGGGCGGGCTTCGAAAGCGGCGATCGCTGGGAGTACTTGCGCGCGTACGCAGCGACACGAGCGGACGCGATACAGACCACCAAGCGTGCGCATCCGCAGCCCTCGCAATCCTTGTGGGTGCCGTTCCGCGAATACTTCGAAGAGCTGCTCTCGCTGAGCCCGTACTTCAATCGTCGGATCGGGATGCGTGTGGGTTTCGAGTTGGACGGACCAGGAGGAGGTCGCTGGGCGGTCGACTTCCGCGACGGCACGTCAGGCGTCTACGACGAGCTCGGGGAGTGCCAGTACCGCTACCGATTCGCAACTCGTTGGTTGCCGGCCATTCTCGATGGGCGGGTTCCTTGGGAAGACTTCTTCCTCTCGATGCGGTTCTCGGCGACGCGAGAGCCCGACGTGTACAACGACTACTTGTTGGGTGTGCTCAAGTTCGCGACTCGGCAGGCACTCGACGCGGTGGAACAGTTCGAACGCGACGCGCCCGCCGCAGAAACAGTGGTTGTCGAAGCGGAGGGCGTGAAGTACTCCGTGCAACGCTATTGCCCGCATGCCGGGGCCGATTTGCCGCGACACCAGCCAGGTGGTCCCTGGTCGGATTCTTCGGTGTCTGAATCACTACTTCGAGTTCGACCTGGAGACCGGACGGTGCCTGAACGGCGCGTCGCCACCACTCGATAGCCGACGCCTCTGATGTTCGTGCGCTGGAGACCGCTCCCTTCGAATACGATTACGCGCCGACGGCTGCCGTCGAGCGAGCGCTTGGGGGGGTCAGAGATGCACGGGCGGGCACGCGGGACTCGCGCTGAAGCGGGCGATCGACGTGATCGGTGCCACCATTGCGCTCGTCGCGCTTTCGCCGCTGATCGCAGTAACGGCTTTGGCCGTATGGCTGACCATTGGCAGGCCGCTCATCTTCGTTCAGACGCGGCCGGGGCGCGACACGAAACCATTTGCCTTGTTCAAATTTCGCACGATGCTCGAAGCCCGCGATGAAGACGGGCGCACGCTTTCGGACGAGATCCGATTGACCCGACTGGGCCGATTCCTACGCTCGACAAGTCTCGACGAGCTTCCCGAGCTCATCAACGTGCTTCGAGGCGACATGAGCCTCGTCGGCCCGCGGCCGCTCCTGTCGTCGTACGTCGAGCGCTACACGCCCGCTCAGGCCAGACGCCACGAAGTGCGTCCCGGCCTGACCGGTCTCGCGCAGGTTACGGGCCGGAACGCGCTGTCGTGGGACGCGAGATTCCAGCTCGACGTGTGGTACGTGGAACACCGAACGACCTGGCTCGACCTCCGCATCGTGCTGAAGACGGTGCCTCTGGTGGTTCGACGTAAGGGCATTGCGCAGGAGGGCCACGCCACGATGCCCGAGTTCATTGGAAGCGGGAGTTCGCAGTTTCAGGCGCAGGAGCAGATGTCGCCGGGTGAGACAGCATGACAGCCCACGTCGGTGAGGGCGCCATCATCTACCCGCTGGCGAAGATCGTGCGAGGTGAGCAGCTCCGCTTGGGTGACCACTCGACGGTCGACGACTTCGTGTACCTCGACGCCGGGATTCACACCGTCATCGGTCGATACGTCCACATCGGCAATCATGCCAGCGTGATCGGTGGTGGGGAGCTCGAGGTCGGCGACTACGCGGTCATTGCGACCGGCGCGCGCATCCTCACCGCGACCGACACCTTCCACGGTGGCGCGCGCATGTCGACGCACCTGCCGGAGGAGTTCCGCCACGTCGTGAGAGGGAAAGTCGCGATCGCGGACGAACGCGTTCGTCGGTGCGAATGCGGTCGTCCTTCCTGGAGTGACCATTCCGCAGGGCTGCGTCGTCGGTGCCGGTTCGGTCGTCACTCGAGATCTCGAACCCTGGACGGTCTACGCCGGCTGTCCCGCTCGCCCGATTGGTGAGCGCCCACGGCCGACCCGACCGGGTCCCTGATGTCACAACGGTGCGGCCAGAGGACCTCATAGCGGCTGGGACAACATCGACGAACTCGAGCTCACGACCCTGTCGTGCGTGCACCGGTTCAACCACGAGCGGCTCCGCAGCTACTGCGACGACGTACGGCCGCAGAGTTCGAGGCGGCGTTCGACGCTGACCAACCAGCTGGCCACGGGCGACTGGGATCCGATAACCCGAGCCTCCACGAGAACCAGGGCGATTCACGGGCGAGAGCGGTCTGTTCTTGGACCACAGGCGGCACCGCTCGATAAACGCGGGCGCCGGCGCCGAGGTTGTGTCAGCCTGGCGCGGTGCCTTCGTTCGAGGCCGTGCTCTTCGACTGGAGCGGCACCCTGGTGCACGATCCGCCTCCGCAACAGCGGATCCGGCACACGCTCACCACGCTCGACCACGCGCACGACGACGAGGTCGTCGACGCGCTCTGGGCCGCGCTGCTCGCGGCGCGGGCGCTCCCGGACGTCGAGGTGGAGTTGCGAGACGAGGACACGTCGGCCGAGCGGCATCGGTCCTCCAACCTCCTGTGGTTCGAGCGGGCCGGCATCGACGACGAGGTCGCCGGTGCGCTCTACGACTTCGATGACGAGATCGAGAACCGGCCGCTGTATCCCGACGCGGCACCAACGCTCGCCGCGCTGCACCGGCACGGCGTGAAGGTCGCGGTCGTCAGCGACATCCACCTCGATCTCCGCTCAATGCTCGGCGCCCAAGGAGTCGACCACCTCGTCGACGCGTACGTGCTCTCGTTCGAGCAGGGTTGCCAGAAGCCCGACCCGCGGATGTTCCTGAGTGCACTCGACCTGCTCGGCGTCGATGCCGGGCGAGCGCTGATGGTCGGCGACCGCGCTTCCCACGACGGCGGCGCGGCCGATGTCGGCATCGCGACTCTGATCTTTCCGCCCGCACCCGCCGTCGCCGCCGCCAGCAGAGGCCTCGACGCCGTGACCCGCATCGTCGGCATCGGGTGAACGGCTACTCCCGCACGAGAAGAAGGCAGCCGCAGGTGTTGCCACCGCCGGCGCCGATGACGCCGACCTCGGGCGGGCTCGCGATCTGACGATCGCCGCCCTCACCCCACATCTGGACCGCACCCTCGTGCAGGAAGCCGTACCCGTGGAGGCGCCCCGCCGACAGCTGGCCGCCGTGCGTGTTGAGCGGCAGCTGACCGTCACGCGCGATGCGGGTGCCGCCCTCGATGAACGGACCGCTCTCGCCGACGCCGCACAGCCCGAGTGCTTCGAGCCACGACATCGTGAGGAACGAGAAACCGTCGTAGAGCTGGGCCATCTGCACGTCGGCCGGCTTGTACTCCGTGCGTTCCCAGAGTTGCCTGCCCGCGCCGCGGTTCGCCATCGTCGACAGGTCGTCGAACTGGTCCCACGACGGACGCCCGTCGATACGGGAGCCGACCGCCTCGACCCGCAACGGCGGATGAGGGAGGTCCTTGGCCATGTCGCACCGGGACACGATCACCGCGGTCGCGCCGTCGCACGGCACATCGCAGTCGTACAGGCAGAACGGCGACGAGATCATGCGCGCCGCCATGTAGTCGTCGAACGACATCGGCTCGCGGTAGATGGCGTTCGGGTTCAGCTCTGCGTTGCGCCGGGCGTTGAGCGCGATCCACGCGAGCTGCTCGCGGGTCGTGCCGTACTGGTGGAAATGGCGCTGCGCGAACATGCCGATCCAGATCGCGGCCGAAGGCGCGGCAAAGGGCAGGTTCCACTCCATGAACCCGGAGGCCTTGAACGAGCCGCCGACCTCGCCGCCGCCGCCCGGCATCACCGCGGCCCGGCCCTTCGCGCCCTGTGCGGATCCCTCGTAGACCGAGCGGAAACAGAGCACGTGGTTCGCGAGGCCGGACGCGACCGCGAGGCACGCGTTGATGACCGAGCCGAGCTGGCCCGACGTCTCGAGGCCGCTGCCGTACCAGCCGCATTTCAGGCGCAGCGCGTCCATCACGTCGTACGCGCCCACGCCGGAGAAACCGGCGGGTGTGCCCATCGGACCCGGGTACGTGGAAACACCGTCGATGTCGGCCGGCGTGAGGCCGGCGTGCTCGATCGCGGCGAGGCACCCGTCGAGCGTCAGGTCGAGCGGGTCGCGGAAGAGCCGGCGGCCGATCTCGGACTGACCGACACCGGAGATGCACGTACGCCGTTCGATGATCTCGTTCTCGTCCATGTCGATCAGGTCCCCGGCTCGAAGAGCGGAATGTAGATGTCGCCTTCCGGGTCGGGATGCCGCTCGAACGTCACGCGCACCGGCATCTCGATCACGCGCGTCCTCGGGTGCACAGTTGACGAGATTCGTCGTCAGACGCACCGACGGCTGCTCGACGATCTCGACGATGGCGACGATGTACGGGAGCTCGGGCCCGGGCATCCACGGCTGATGGTTGACCGTGAAAGTCGCGAGCGTCGCATCACCCGACACCGACTCCGTCTTCATGTTCTTCGAGAGGCACGACGGGCAGATCGGCTGCGGCGGATGGATGTAGAAGCCGCAGTCCTGGCAGCGCCAGAACCGCAGTTCGCCGCGCGCCCCGGCCGTCCAGAAATCGCGGTTCCAGTCGGTGAGCTTGGGCAGGATCCGAAACGGCGGAGCCGTCGCTTCTCCGTCGGGCACAGTCACTCCTGTTCGACTTCGCGCGCTTCTTCGTACCCGCGACGCGCGTGCGGGATGGCCTCGACCGCGGGCAGGAGCCCATGGCCGGGTACCGTCAGCATGATCGACCCGAGGAGCTCCTCCCACGACGCGCCGACCTCACGCGCAAGACGCGCGTGCCGGCGCACGCCCTCGGGATTCCGGATCCCGACCGTCACGACGAGTCGGATCAGCTCGTGCGTCTTGCGGTCGGGGACCGTGAGGGAGTCGAGCTGCGCCATCCACGCGTTCTGGGCCACGTGCAACTGAGGGAACACCTCGTGCAGCGGTTCCTCGAACGGGAAATTCCAATCCTGCTGGTCTTCGTTCACGGGTCCTGACGCTATCGGTCAGCTCGCGCGACGGAACACCGGGATCGTGACGTCGTCCGAGATCGCCTTGTACTCGACGACCACCGGCAGGTCGGCGCGGAGCTCGTCGAACGGCACACCTTCGATGTTCGTCATGAGCCGCGGACCCTCGTCGAGCTCGACGATCGCGGCCACGTACGGCACCCGTTCGTTGAAGGGCGGGAGATCGTTCACGTGGACGACCGAGTACGTGTAGATCTTGCCCCGGCCCGACGCCTCCTTCCAGGAGACGTCGTCGCTCCAACACGACGGGCAGAACGGCCGCGGGTAGTAGTAGTCGGTGCCGCAGCCGTTGCAGTGCCGCAGGAAGAACTTGCCCTCCTTCAACCCGTCCCAGAACGGCTGGGTCTCGACGTCGGTGATCGGTAGATCGAACCGAGGCCCGCTGACGGGAACACTGCTCACGGGAGCACCGCCACGGCTTCGCCCCGGATCTTCGTCTCGCCGTCCTGGTTCGCGACGCTCGCGCCCGCGTACACGACGAGGTCGGTACGTGTCGGCGAGTGGCTGATCTCCGGTCCGGGATTTCCGACGGTCACTTGTCCGAAGTCGAGTACGCGCTCACCCATCGAGCGCTACAGCTATCGGTTCCCTAACGCCGGCGTCAACTTCTGTGCGCAGAACCCGACGCGTGCAGCAGCTCGGTGAGCAGACGTTCCTGCTCGCGCAACTGCCGCGCGCGCCGACTCCAGGTAGTCGAGCCGGGCCTCGAGGCGACGCAGGTCGTCCTGCACCCACTCGAGCCACGTGTAGAGCTGTTCGGAGGGCAGGCCCGTCGGCGGCGCGGCCGTCGCCGCCGGCTCGTTGGCAGTACCTCTCGGAAGCTGCGTTGTCATAGCCATCGGTCGTTCCCTTCTCGTCCCGCTCGCTGTGCCGTGATTCAGGTCGCTGTGATTCAGGTAGTCCGGACGAGCCTCGGCTCGTACCAGGTCGAGGTCGATCGATTGCCGGGTCACACGGGATCGCCCGCGGGTCCGGGTCGGACGGAACCTCACCACTGCTGCTGTGGCGACGGCGGTTGCGCCACCCCAGTTCAGGAGTTCGGTTACCTCCACCGCACCTTTTCGGTCATTTCCCACGGATCCCGAGGAAAACTCCCGGATCCACCAGCCCTCGGCGCTCCGGGAGAGGGATCTCACGGGTCGCGGGGCAGGCCGAGCAGGCGCTCGGCGATGACGTTGCGCTGGATATCACTGGTGCCACCGGCGATCGTCAGGCACCGGTTGAACAAGAACGAAGCCGACCACGCGGCGGCGTCACCCTCGGACGCGGTCGCTTCGAGGCCGGCCATCAGCATGCCGACCTCCTGTACGTGCTGGTCGTGCTGGACTCCGAGCAGCTTGCGGACTGCGGCCTCCGATCCCGACGGGTCCGCCCCGGCCAGGGCGACGAGGGTCATGCGAAAGCCCATGGCCGACAGCGCGTGACCGGTCGCGACGAGGCCACCCGCCTCGGCCAGCGCGAGCCGGTCGTCGGCCAGACCCTTGGACTCGATCGTCTTCAGTACGCCGACGACACCGCCGCCGATCGTGTTCCCCGAACCCATGAACACGCGCTCGTTCGCGAGCGTGGTGCGCGCCGCGCGCCAACCGTCGTGCTCCTGACCGACGAGGCAGTCGTCGGGCACGAACACGTCGTCGAAGAAGACCTCGTTGAACATGGCCATGCCGGTGAGCTCGCGCAGCGGGCGGATGTCGATCCCCGGGGTCTTCATGTCGACCATGAAGCACGAGATGCCGTCGTGCTTGGCGGCCTCCGGGTTCGTGCGGGCGAGGCATATGCCCCAGTCGGCCTCCTTGGCCATCGACGTCCAGACCTTCTGACCATTCAGCAGCCAACCGCCTTCGACGCGCGTCGCCTTGGTCGACAGCGAGGCGAGGTCGGAGCCCGCGCCCGGCTCGGAGAAGAGCTGGCACCATCCGATCTCGCCCCTCAGCGTCGGCATGATCCAGCGCTCGCGCTGGGCTTCGGTGCCGTGCACGATCAGGTTCGGGAGCGCCCACGCACCCACGCTGATGTTGGGCTTCAAGATCTTGGCCGCGCGGAACTCCTCCTCGATGACGAGTAGTTCGAGGGCCTTGGCGTCGCGCCCCCACGGCGCCGGCCAACCCGGAGTGACCAGACCGCGGCCGCGAGCCGGTTCCGCTGGTCCTTCGCAGGCAACGACGCGATCTCGCGCAGGAGGTCGCGGACCTCGGCGCGGACTGCCTCGATCTCGGCGCTGCCGCCGTCGTCCGCATGCGTGGCGAGGTCGACCGCGAGGCGCCGCCGGGCACCCGTCATCGCGACCTGCGCGGCCCGCACCCGCCAGTCGTCGGGAGTGCCCGTGAGCTGGTGCAACGTCATCGCCCGGCGCAGGTAGACGTGGGCGTCGTGCTCCCAGGTGAATCCGATCCCACCGAGCGTCTGTACACAGTCCTTGGCGTTCGCGAACACGGCGTCGAAGGCGAGCGAGGCCGCGGCCGCGATCGCGAGCGCGGCGCCGGGATCTGACAAGTCGTCGGCGGCGGCGGCCGCGTCCCATGTGGCGGCGCGGGCGAGCTCGACGCGGGCCAGCATCTCCGCGCAGCGGTGCTTCACCCCCTGGAACTGCCCGATCGGGCGGCCGAACTGCACGCGTACCCGGGCGTACTCCGACGCCGTGTCGACGCACCATTCCGCGACGCCGACGGCCTCCGCCGAAAAGAGCGTCGCCGCGAGGAGCAGCAGGTCGTCGGCCGAGAGGTTCTCGAGCTTGCGTTCGGGGTTGGCCTCGGCGGCCTTCGCGGTCGCGGCGGCGTCGATGCGCGCGAGGCGACGGGTGAGGTCGACGCTCTTGACCTCGTGCGCGCCGACCGCGGACGCGTCGAGCACGTAGACGGCCCCGTCGACGGTGCAGGCAATCACGTCGGCCGCGGCGCCCCCGGCGACGAGGGTGGCGTCGCCGAACACGACCGCACCTGTGACGTCGCCGGCGACCAGGCCCGCCAGCAGCTCCCCCGCCGGCTTACCGCCGTCGGCGCGCAGGAGCGCGGCGACGATCGCGGTCGGCACGTAGGAGCCCGGCACGCACGCACGCGTCCGAGCTCCTCGACCACAACCGCCTGCTCGACGAGCCCGGCGCCGCTCCCGCCGTGCTCTTCGTCGACATGCAGACCGATCCAGCCCGGCTCCCGCAGGGCATCCCAGAACGCGGGTCGCGACGCGGTATCGGCCTCGAGTGCGTCGCGCAGAACCGCAGGTGAGATGCGGTCGTCGACGAACCGGCGGACTGCCGTGCGCAGGTGTTCGTGGTCCTCGGTGATCCCGATCGGCATGAGCCGATAGTCGCATGTAACTGACGCTCACGTCAGCTCGGAGCCGAAAACTCCGCCAACAGTTGTCGGAGAGAACCGCGCACGGAGCGGAGAAGTCCGACAACTGTTGGCGAACTTCGCGCTGGTGGGGAACGTGGGTGGCAGGTCGAATGCGATCACGCGGTCTCCGAGCGATGGCAGTAGCGGTACCCAGCACCACGCCCCGTTGTGCCCCACCGTGCACGAGGACGAGGGGGAGCTCGGCCATCGGGTCAGACGAGCTTCTCGCCGTCACGCACGACGGAGATTGCCTGGGTCGGGCAACCCTGCGCCGCGAGCACGATCTTGTCCTCCGGCTGCGCGTTCGGGTCGACGACGATCGCGATTCCGTCGTCGTCGAGATCGAAGACCCCGGGCGCCCAGAACGAGCAGTTCCCGGACCCCATGCACAGCGTCGCGATTCACCTGGATGTCGAGCGCCATACCGAAGATGCTTACCGACCCGGGCGCCGTTTGACCAACGCAGCCGCGAGAACCGGACTAGCCGGCGACGTCGCAGAAACGGGCGTAGCGGTCGGCGACCGCATTCGCCCACGTCGGATCGGGATCGACGACGTGCGACGTGCGGGCCCATCGCGCCGCGTCGCTCATCGACGTCTCGAGCCCGGCCGCGAGCCGGGCCAGGAACGCGGCACCCAACGCGCCGCCTTCGGGGACCGCGCCCACGTGCACCGGTAGCCCGGTGCAGTCGGCGAGCGCCTGGATCCACGCCTCGACGCGCGTACCGCCTCCGGTGGCGACGATGCGCGTGGCCGGCGCCGGCGACGCGTCGATCATGCGCTTCGCGACGAAGCCGGCCGACTCGAACGCGGCGCGCCGAACCGACGCGGCGTCGTGGGTGAGGTCGAGGTCGACGAGCTGGGCGCGGCGCGTGGGGTCCTGGAACGGGACCCGCTCACCGCGCGGGTACGGCGCCCACACGGGCACCCGGCCGGGGTCACCGACCGACGCGGCGCTGCCGTCACCCCCGCCGCCACAGAGGCGATCGACCCAAATTGAGGAAGAGGCCGCCCACGTTGCTCGGGCCGCCCGCGAGGAACTTGCCCGGCGCGCTGTGCGGGATGGAGTAATGCCGATCGACCTCGACCCACTCCGGCATCACCGCCCAGACGATGAGGGTGGTGCCGCAGATCACCAGCACGTCGCCGACGTCGTCGCACCCGGCCACGAGTTGCTCGCTGAACGCGTCGATCGTCCCGCCCTCGAGGACGCAGCCGGGCCGGCTCGTCACGTCGGCGAGCGCGTGACCCGACGGCCCGATGGTCGGGAGTTGGTCGACGCGGGCGCCGCACTCGGCCAGCTTCCCCTCGTCCCACTTCTTCCAGTCGAACAAGGGCACGGCGGTGGCCGCGACCGTCGACGAGATCACCGGCTGACCCGAGAGGGCGTGGTTCGCGACGGCTTGGGCCATCCAGTAGCCACGCGCGTCGGGATGTTGGCTCGACTGCCACTGCAAGAACTCCGCGAGCTCGCCGATCTCGGCGGTCGCGCTCTCCCGATCGGCATGGCCGCGCTCGTCGCCGTAGAGCAGACCGGGAGCGCACGGCATGCCGTCGGCGTCGACCGACGTGAGGGACGGGACCATCGCCGCCACCGACACCGCACGCGGCTCGATGTCGCCGAGCGCGTCGAGGGCGAGGCGCGGACCGTCGTGCCAGGCGACCTCGGCGTCGTGCTCGAAGCGCTGGGGCGAGGGCACGAAGAAGTCGTCCGCGATGCGCGAACGAGTGACGATGTTGCCATCGGCGTCGGCGGCGACCGCCTTCACCGACGAAGTTCCGATGTCGATTCCGACGGTCAGCTCCGGCACGGCGGGCGACCTTACGCCAGCGACGCGACGACCGCGTCGTGCAAGAGGCCGTTCGTGCACACGAAGCTCTCGCCGTTGGCGTCGGCGCGGCCGTCGACCGTGCTCCATCGCCCGCCGGCCTCTTTGATGATCGGGATCAGCGCGGCGATGTCCCAGAGCGACACGATCGGGTCGATCGCGATATCGAACGCCCCTTCGGCGACGAGGAGGTGCTGCCAGAAGTCACCGATGCCGCGCGTCCGCCAGCACTTGTGCGAGAGATCCACCAGCTTCGTCCCGATTCCGCCGGCGTGAAAACGTTCGGACGTGTCCCAGGCGAACGAGACCTGGGCGTCGTCGAGCGCGGCGACCGACGACACGCCGAGCCGCTCGCCGTCGCGGAACGCGCCGAGCCCCTTCCCGGCCCACCAGCGCATACCGAGCGCGGGCGCCGAGGCAACACCGACGATCATCTCGCCCGCGCGTTCGAGACCGATGAGCGTCGCCCAGATCGGGACCCCGCGCACATAGCTCTTGGTCCCGTCGATGGGGTCGATGATCCACCGGTACTTCGAGTCGTCGGAATCGCCCGCGTCACCGCCATCCGCGCCGGTCTCGGTGCCGTATTCCTCACCGAGCACCACGTGTCTGGTGTGTGCGAGCCGGGCGCGCAGTTCGCGTTCGACCGCCTGGTCGGCCTCGCTCACCGGGGTGAGGTCAGGCTTCGTCGTCACGACGAGATCGTGCGCCCGAAAGCGGCTCATCGTGATGCCGTCGGCCAGGTCGGCCAGTTCCAAGGCGAGTTGTAGCGATTCGACGGTGTTCACTCTGCGAGCATACGGGAGCACTCGGATCGTGCCGATGAGGACACTATGGACGGTATGGTCGGCTTCGTGGCCCGCCGCGACGAGGTGATGGCGCAAATCTGCGATCTCGTCCACGCGTCCGATCCGTCCGGCTCCGATGTCTTCGTGCGCTCCTACTACGAGCAACTCGGCGACGACGACCTCGCGACCTGGTCGGCTGACGACCTCGCTCGCGCCGCGCTCGAGCACTGGCGCTTCGGCCGCCACCGCGCACCGGGCGAAGTGCTCGTACGCGTCTACACGCCGGCTCACGGCCACACGGCGATCGACGTCGTGCTCGACGACATGCCGTTCCTGGTCGACTCGCTGACAATGGTGCTCGACCGCCACAACCTCGGCATCCACCTCGTGGTGCATCCGATTCTGCCGCGTCGTCCGCACCGCGCCGGGCGAGCTGCAGGGCATGGCCGCCGCACCCGACGACACCTCGGCCGAGGTCGAGGCCGAGGTCGAAGGCAGAGACCAGTTCGAGTCGTGGACGCACATCGAGATCGACCGGGAGACGAACACCGAGATCCTCGACGAGGTGCGCGTCGAGCTCCTCGCTGTCCTTCGCGACGTGCGCGCCGCGACCAGCGACTGGATCCCGATGCTCGACGCGTTGGAGCGGGTGGCGGTCGAGCTCGATCAGGTGGAACCGCCCTGCCCGCCCGACGAGCTGGTCGAGGGAAAGGCACTCCTGCGCTGGCTGGCCGACGACAACTTCGTGTTCCTCGGCTACCGCTCGTACGACCTGACCGACGACGACCGGCTGATCCCGGTCACAGGCAGTGGCCTGGGGTTGCTGCGGAACGCTCCCGAACGGCCGTCGCAGAGCTTCGCGAACCTGCCTCCGGCGATCCGGGCCAAGGCGCACGAGAAGACGCTGCTCGTGCTGACCAAGGCCAACTCGCGCTCGACGGTGCACCGGCCGACCCACCTCGACTACATCGGGATCAAACGGTTCGGCCCACTCAGCAATGTCGTCGGTGAGCATCGGTTCATCGGGCTGTACACGTTCGCGCGCCTATATGGACAGCCCGTTCGCGGTGCCGGTCCTGCGCCGCAAGGTGTCGGCTGTCATCGAACGCGCCGGGTTCCTGCCTGCGAGCCACGACCACAGGGATCTGGTGCAGATCCTCGACACCTATCCGCGCGACGACCTGTTCCAGATCGACGTCGACCACTTGTTCGGTACCACGATGGGAATCCTGCGTCTGCAAGAACGCCGCCGGGTGCGCTTGTTCGTGCACCGGGAGCCGTTCGGGCGGTTCGTGTCGTGCCTCGTCTTCATCCCCGCGACCGCTACACGACGCAGGTGCGCGAGCGCATCGCGGGCCGCCTCATGGAGGCCTACGGAGCGAACGAGTACGAGTGGAACACGCGTCTCTCCGAATCGGCGCTGGCCCGGCTCCACTTCGTGCTGCATCTCGAACGCCCCGACACCGCCGAAGTCGACGAGGCGGCGCTGGAAGGGTCGGTGGCTTCCGCCGCCCGAGCGTGGGTCGACGACCTCCGCGACGCGCTGGTCGCGGCCCGGGGTGAGGAGACCGGACTCGACCAGCTCCGGATCTGGTCCGACGCGTTCCCGCCCGCGTATCGAGACGACTTCGACGCCACGGAAGCGCTCGCCGACCTCCCCCAACTCGAACGGATCGGCGCCGGCGAGCCGCTCGCGGCGCGGCTCACGATCGGCGCCGACCACCTCGACCTCAAGCTCTACGGCATCGGCGAGCAGCCGTCGCTGTCCGAAGTGTTGCCGCGCCTGACGAACCTGGGGGTGGTCGTCGACGACGAGCACCCCTACGAGATCTCGCCGCGCGCTACCGACCCGCGCTGGATGAAATGGTTCCGCCTGCACGCGCCGTCGGGCACGGTCATCGATCCCGCCGCGCTCCGCCTCTTCGAGGAGGCGTTCCTCGCCGTGGTCGACGGGAGGGTCGAGGACGACGCCTTCAACGGTCTCGTGCTCACGGCCGGGCTCGCCTGGCGCGAGGTTGCGCTGCTCCGCGCGTTTCGGCCGGTACATCCGCCAGGTCGGCACCCGTTTCAGCCAGACGTACATCGCGAGTGCACTCGTCGGGCACTCCGACATCGCGCGGCGGCTCGTCGAGTTGTTCGTGGGCCGGCTCGACCCTTGGGTGGCGGGCATCAACACGGCCGGCACCGGCGGGTCCGAGACAATCGACACCGATTTTCTCGCCGACGAGATCCGCACCGACCTCGACGCGGTCACTTCGCTCGACGAGGACCGCATCCTGCGCGCCCTCTTGCACCTGGTTCTCGCAACACTGCGCACGAACTGGTTCCAAGACGGCGATGCTGCGGGCAACCCGCCGCCGTGTCTCGCACTGAAGCTCGACCCGGGCGCGATTCCGGATCTCCCACTCCCGCGACCGATGTTCGAGATCTTCGTGTACTCCCCCCGGATCGAGGGCGTGCACCTCCGCGCCGGGCGGGTCGCGCGCGGCGGTATCCGGTGGTCGGACCGGCGCGAGGACTTCCGCACCGAGGTGCTCGGGTTGATGAAGGCCCAGCGGGTCAAGAACGCGGTCATCGTGACCGCCGGCGCGAAGGGCGGCTTCGTCGTCAAACGACCACCGTCGGATCCCGCGCAGCTGCGCGACGAGGTCGAGGCCTGCTACCGCCTCTTCATCAGCGCACTCCTCGACGTCACCGACAACATCGTCGCGGGCGAGATCGCGCCGCCCGATCAAGTGGTGCGCTACGACGGCGACGATCCCTACCTCGTCGTCGCCGCCGACAAGGGCACGGCCGCGTTCTCCGACATCGCGAACGCGATCGCCATGGCCCGCGGCTTCTGGCTCGGCGACGCGTTCGCTTCGGGCGGTGAGCACGGGTACGACCACAAGGAGATGGGGATCACTGCCCGCGGCGCGTGGGAGTCGGTGCGCCGGCACTTCCGCCATCTCGACCTCCATCCCGACCGCGACGACTTCACCGTCGCCGGCATCGGCGACATGTCGGGCGACGTGTTCGGCAACGCCATGCTCCTCTCCGAGCACATCACCCTCGTCGCCGCGTTCGACCATCGCCACGTGTTCCTCGATCCCTCACCCGACCCGGCCAAGTCGTTCGTCGAACGCCGACGACTGTTCGAGCTTGCCCGGTCCTCGTGGGCCGACTACGAGACGGCACTCGTGTCCACCGGTGGCGGCGTGTACGCGCGCACGCTCAAGGCGATCCCTATCTCTTCCGAGGTACGGACGCGGCTCGCACTCGCCGACGACGTCGAATCGCTCACCCCCGCCGAGCTCATCCGCGCCATCCTGCGCGCCCCCGTCGACCTCCTCTACAACGGCGGGATCGGCACGTACGTCAAGGCCCGCGCGGAGACGAACGCCGCGGTCGGCGACAAGGCGAACGACGCGGTCCGCATCGACGGGCACGAACTGCGCTGCCGGTGTGTGGCCGAGGGCGGCAATCTCGGGTTCACCCAGGACGGCCGGGTCGAGTACGCACTCACCGGCGGTCGGATCAACACGGATGCCATCGACAACAGCGCGGGCGTCGACACTTCCGACCACGAGGTGAACATCAAGATCGTGCTCGACGGCGCGGTCCGCGACGGCGAGCTGACGGAGGCCGATCGCAATACGCTCCTCGTCGGCATGACCGGCGAAGTCGCCGCGCTCGTCCTGCGCGACAACTACCGCCAGAACCGCGCCCTCGACAACGGCCGCTCCCAGGCCACCGCGATGGAGGGCGTGCACCTGCGCGTCATGCACGCGCTCGAAGCCCGAGCCCACCTCGACCGCGAGGTCGAGCGCCTGCCCTCCGACGAACAGCTGAACGACCGCCACAGCGCGGGCATCGGACTCACCGCGCCCGAGCTCGCCATCGTGCTCGCGTACGCCAAGATCTCGCTCGAGGAGGAGCTTCTCGCATCCGACGTCCCCGACGACGACGACTTCGTCCCCGAGCTCGTCCGCGCGTTCCCGTCGGCGGTTCGGGGCCCGTTCCTCGATCGCATCCGCTCCCACACGCTGCGCCGGGAGATCACGGCCACCGCACTGGTGAACGGTCTCGTCAATCGAGCGGGCACAACCTTCACGTTCCGGCTCGGAGAGGAGACGGGCGCATCTCCTCCCGACATCGTCCGCGCCCATGAGACCGCGCGGGCGGTGTTCGATCAGGACGCACTCTGGCGCGATATCGAAACCCTCGACCACGTGATCGGCGTCGACGTGCAGACGCGCCTCTACCTGGCGAGCCGGCGGCTGGTGGAGCACGGTGCGCGCTGGCTGCTCCGGAATCGACCCCAGCCGCTGCCGGTGGCCACCACCGTCGCCTTCTTCGCGGTACCCGTTGCCCGCCTGACCGCGATGGCGACCGTCTCGCCTCGCATCGAGAGAGCCGCGGCCGAGCTCCAGGCGCACGGGGTACCCGCCGAGATGGCGGCGCGCATCGCCGCCCTCGACCGCCTACCTCGGGCGCTCGACATCGCCGAGCTCGCCGATGCACACGACGTGGAGGTCGAGGTCGTCGCCGCGTCCTACGACGAAGTCGGCGAGCAGCTCCGCTTCGAGTGGATCGGCGACCGCATCGTGGAGTTACCCCGTGCCGACCGCTGGGACGGGTTGGCGCGCAACGCACTCCGGGAGGACGCTTCGTCGCAGTACCGCCGGGTGGTCGATGCGGTGCTCACCGCAGGGTCGTACGAGGCGTGGGCCGAGTCCCGCACGATCGTCGTCACCCGCATGCTCGCGTTCTTGGAGGAGATCCGTACCCACGCGGTCTTCGACGTGGCAACGCTCTCCGTAGCGCTCCGGGAGCTGCGCTCGCTGAACTGACCGTCGCCGGCGAGTTCGCAACGACCGTCAGGCTCGGCGACGCCGCGCCGAGCGCGGACTGCGGGAACCACGCGGCAGTCGGCGTACGGGCGGGGGGGCACCGGGCTGCACAGCGTCACGTCGGGCGGCGTCAGTCGCGCTCCGTGAACTTCCGCGCCCCGGCCTGCCCGCGGCCACCCAACCGTCGCAAGGGGTACAGATGGACGCGCCCGATGATCACGTCGGGCATGTTTCCGACAGTTGTCTTCGTCGTGACGAACGACCAGAGCTGCGATGCCAGGGCATTCCTCGTTGCCCAGTGCAGCATCCGGCCGGCGACGCACAAGCGAACGCAGCCGCGCAGAAATTGGAATTTCCGATCTTGTGCAAGCGGGCGAACCTCACGTAACGTGGCTGCGGGAGGGGCGGGCTGCATGGGGGTAGACGGTCGTCGTGACGACCCAATTCGTGGGCAATTCGGGGGCATTTCGGCGAGCGCCGAAGACGGACTGCGGAAAGGTACGCAGGCCGTCGGAGACGTTGCGATCACTGATCGCGCCGTCGCGCCCAGCGGGGAATTGGGCGGTTCGATCACGAAGCTCGGAGCTCCCGATGGGCTGCTCGCCGTCGACATCGACCTCGTCGAGCTCGAAGCCGACGAACGGCGCGAAGCCTCGACAAAACCGGCGCCGGGTCGCTCGGCGCCCAGTGTCGACGACGTACTCGAGGTCATCAGCTACGACCGGCGTGCGCGGCGTCGGCTCTACGAAGGGGCAAGCCGCGTCGTCGACGTCGTGCTCGCCGCCGCGCTGCTCGTGTTCTCGCTACCTGTCATCGTGCTGCTGGCCACCCTGGTCAAGCTCGACTCGAAGGGCCCGGCCATCTTCCGCCAGACGCGCGTCGGCAAGGATGCCCAGGTGTTCACCTTCTACAAGTTCCGCACGATGTACGTCGATGCCCGGGAACGGTTCCCGCACCTCTACGCGTACGAGTACGAGCAACACGAGCTCGAGTCCATGTACTTCAAGCTCGCGAGCGACCCTCGATGCACCCGAGTCGGACGCTGGCTCCGTCGAACGAGCCTCGACGAATTGCCGAACGTACTGAACGTGCTGAAAGGTGACATGGGTGTCGTCGGACCGCGCCCGGAGATACCACAGATGTTGCCGCACTACAGACCCGAACAGCTCGCCAAGTTCAGCGTCAAGCCCGGGCTCACGGGACTGGCACAGATAAGCGGACGCAACCTACTGACGTTTCAAGAGACCATCGATCGTGACCTCGAGTATGTAGCGAAGCGCTCGACGCGCCTCGATCTCTACATCCTGGCGCGGACACCGATCGTCGTCGTTCAAATGATCGGGGCTTTGTAATGGCGAAGAGATCCATCTCGATGGAGATGAAGCGGTTCTGGCGCGTCCCGGTCGTGGCGGCCCTCGCCGGCGTGCTCGGATTCGGCACGTCCTATCTCTTCGCGACCCAGTACGCGGCGAAGACCCAGCTCCTGATCCGAGCCCACGACACCACCTACCTGAACAACTCCGGGCAAACGCTCGGGAGTCAGAACGCGATCTTCGACTCGCAACTGACCCAGGCGTTGAGCGAGACGCAGAGCGCCCTGCTGAGCAGCAACCAGATTGCCGCGACAGTCGTGAGTCAGCTGCACCTCGATGCACCGAAGAAGAGCGACCACTCGATCGTCGGCTCGGTCAAGAACGGCTTGAAGAGCGGGGTCAAGCACGTCACGGCCTGGATCGTGCACGGCGGCTACAAGAGCACGGATCGCCGCACCCAGGCCATCGACGACGTGCAGTCCGGGCTCTCGTCGCACCAGGTGAACACGAGCTACGTGCTCGAGCTCGACGCCAGCGCGAGCACGGCCCAGGACGCGCAGAACATCGCGAACGCGGCCGCCGACGAGCTGGTGCGGGTGGGTCAGCAGCGCTTCGAGGCCGACGCGGCCGCGAACAAGGCTCACCTGAACGACGAGCTGACCAAGACGGGCGCGGCCCAGCGGATTGCTGCCGACAAGCTCGGGGCCTTCCTGCGCCAGAACGGCGTCGCCAGCGTCGACGTCGCGAGCGCCTTGAACGCCGACACCAAGGGCCAGCTGCAGACCGAGCTCGCACAGAACGACGTCGACCTCTCCGCCGCGATCGCCGCGCAGAGCACGTTGGCGAAGTCGATCGCCGCGGTGCCGAAGACCTGCCAGTCGCAGAACTCGGTTACCAACGGTCGCAGCACCACCGAACAGAACCTGACCCAGCCGTGCGACTCGTATCAGCAGTTGCTCATCCAAAAGGCAACGAGTGACTCGAACGTGTCGTCGCTCCAGGCCAAGCACGATCGGCTGTCGGCGGCGCTGACGCCGGGCACCGACCTGACGAAGCTCGACGGGGCCAAGCAGTCGGCACTGCAAGGGCTCGAGGCGCAGTACACCGCGGCATCGACGGCGTTCACCCAGCTGAAGTCCGACTACCAGCAGGCGATCGTGAACGGCGCCGGCAACCCGGTCGCGATCTCACGCGTCGACCGTCCCGCACTCCCGACGTACCCGTCCTCGCCCAAGCGCTACATGTTCTTGGGCATGGGAATCGTCGCGGGTGCTGTGCTCGGCCTCCTGCTGAGCGCGCTGGCCGCCTGGCGCAAGGGCGAGAACCTCTTCCCCGAGCCGATCGGCACCCGCGGGTTCGACGACGACGAGGACGAGGACCTCGAACAGATCATCAACCTGAGCCCGCCGGGCATCCGAGGGCCGCGGCGGGTGCCGGCGCCGGTCGGCGAGGTGGTGACCGACCTGACGTCGGATCCGCCTGCACAGCGATCGCGCATCGGCAAGTTCGAGCTGTTCGAACAGGAACCGTCGAGCCACGACACCGAAGTCAGTCCCCGCACCGCGCGAGAGGGCTGACATGAGAGTTCTCGTGACCGGCGCGGCCGGAATGTTGGGACACACCCTCATCCCCACTCTCGCCGCGGCCGGTTACGCGGTGGTGGCAACCGACATTGACACCCTCATCGCACGACCGTGGGGCCGGAGCGGGCCGACGTTGAGCGAGCTCGACGTGCGTGACACCGACGACGTGAGCGATGCGGCCGATCAGATCCACCCCGATCTCATCGTGCACCTCGCGGCGGAGACGAGCCTCGAGGAGTGCGAACGGCGTCCCGACCACGCGGTCGCGACGAACACGGTCGGCACCCAGAACGTCGCGCTCGCGGCGCAGCGATTGGGCATCCCGCTCGTGTACATCAGTACCGCGGGCGTGTTCGACGGTGAGAAGGATGGTCCCTACGACGAGCTCGACGAGGCCCGTCCGCTCAATCGATACGGGGCCAGCAAGCTCGCCGGCGAACGGATCGTCGAGAACCTCGTCGACGAGTACTACATCGCGCGCGCAGGCTGGATGGTCGGCGGCGGCCGGGCCAAGGACCACAAGTTCGTGTCGTTGATGATCGCCCAGCTGGAGCAGGGCTGCTCACGGCTCTTCGCGGTGGGCGACAAGTTGGGAACTCCGACCTACGCGGCCGACTTCTCCCGGTGCCTCGTCAATCTCGTGGGGAGTGGCCGGTACGGCCTCTATCACATGACCGGGACCGGGCTCGCGTCGCGCTACACGGTCGCGGCGCAGATCCTCGAGGTGCTCGGGCGCTCGGACATCGAGCTGATCGAGGTCGGTTCCGACTACTTCGCGCAGGAGTACTTCGCGGCGCGGCCCCGTTCCGAGGTCATGCGGAACATGATGCTCGACCTCCATCAGATGAACACGATGCGGCCCTGGCAGGAATCGCTCACCGACTACCTGCTGACGCATTTCCCCGAAGCGGTCGCGATTCCGAGAGTCGCCGAGATCTGATGTCGATACTGCCCGACCTCGACCCCCGGTCGACGGGCGCGACCGTCGACACGCGCGCCGACGTGTCGGTCATCGTCGTGACCCATCAGTCCCGACGATTCATCGACGCGTGCATCGACTCGCTCGCGCCGGCGCTGGTCGGCTGCACGTACGAGACGATCGTGGTCGACAACGAGTCTCGCGACGGGACGCCGGACCACATCCGGTCGATGCATCCCCGCGTACGGGTGGTCGAGGCGGGTCGCAACGCGGGTTTCGCGACCGCATCCAACATCGGGATCTTCGCGTCGACCGGGCGCCACGTCGTGTTGTTCAACCCCGACGCGGTCGCCGGGCCGGGCTCACTCGCCCGGATGGTCGCCCTGCTCGACACCGACCCGATGATCGGGGCCGTCGGTCCCCGCCTGCTCAATCCGGACCTCACCGACCAGGGCACGGCGCGTTCGTTTCCCACGCCCGCGGCGGCACTGCTCGGCCGGCGATCACCGCTCACGCGCCTCTGGCCGGGCAATCCCTGGACGCGGCGCTACCTCGTTGGATCCCGCCGGACCGACGCGTTCCCCTTCGACATCGACTGGATGTCGGGAGCATGCCTGATGGCGCGCCGGGAGGTCGTTGCCGAGGTCGGCCCGCTCGACGGCCGGTACTTCATGTATTGGGAGGACGCCGACTGGTGCCGGCGGATCAAGGACGCCGGCATGCGCGTCGTCTGCGAGCCGCGAGCGCGCGTCGTTCACGACGAGGGCGCGGCGCGGGGCCGACCGGCCCGCCAGTCGATCTGGTTCCACCGCAGCGCCTACCGCTACTACGCGAAGCACCATCTCGCCGGCAACCGCCGCCCGTGGCGCGCCGTCGCCGCGACGGCACTGGCCGCCCGCGGCGCGTTCGCGGTCGTCAACAGCGCGATCCGACCGAAGCGCTCGCCATGAGCGACACCGAGACGGCAGTTCCGACCGACCGCGTCGCGGTGGCACGCGGCAGTGACGCGCAGCGTGGTGTTCCAGCTCGTGGCGAAGCTCGCGCATGTGCTGTTGAACGTCGTGAGCAGTCTCGCCGTCATCCGGTACCTCGCGCCCTCCGCCTTCGGCGACTACGCGCTCGTCGTTTCGCTGGTCACCTTGTTCGGCATTCTTTGCGACTTCGGCATCGACAAGTTCGGCATCCGGGAGATCAGCCTCGACGGTCACACCGAGGCGGAGGTGACCGGGACTGTCGTCGTCGTCCGACTCGCGCTCTCGATCGTCTCCGCCGTCCTCGTGCAGGCCGCACTGTTCGCGCTCGATCGCGACGCGCACGTCCATCTCGCGGCGGCGGTCGCGTCCGGCCTGTTCGTGATCCAGGCGCTGCTGACCCTCGGCATCGCCTTCGCAGTGCGCATCGAGCAACAGTTCGACGCTCTGAGTCAACTCGCAGGCGAGGTCGTCGAGACCGCCTTCACGCTGTGGCTCATCGCAAGCGGAGCGACGCTCGTCGAGCTCTTCACCGCTCCCGTCGTCGGCGGCGCCGTCGCGGTGCTGCTCACCGTCACCCTCACCCGGCGTCGTTACCGCTCCCGGGTTCGGTTCGCGCGCGCCCGTATCGTGCCGCTCGTGCGCGGGTCGTTCCCGATCGCGCTGGCGGGCGTGGTGGGAATCGTGTTGCTGCGCCTCGACACCCTGATGCTCGCCGTGCTCTATTCGTCGAGGGAAGTGGGCATCTACGGCGCAGCGTTTCAGCCGTTGCAGTACGTGCTGATCGCCAACGTCGCGCTCGTCGCGATCGCGCTCCCGCTCCTCAGCCGCTACCACGCGACCGACGCGGACCGGTTCCTCTCGACCTACCGGCGCGGTACCGAGGCGATTCTCGCCTTCATCCTTCCGGTCGCCTTGATCCTCGAGGTCGCGGCCGGTCCCGGCGTTCGCTTCGCGTACTCGTCGTCGTATGCGGCCTCCGCCGATCCGCTGCGGATTCTCTCCATCGCCATGGTGCTCCTCACACTCACTGCGTGGGAGGCCATCGTCCTGCTCGCAGCGGGCTATCAACGGGTCACCGTGCGCTACAACGCGCTCGCGCTCGGGCTCGGCATCGTGCTACACGGCATCCTCATCCCGTTCCTGGGCGCGGCGGGTGCCGCGCTCGGAACCGTCGGCATCGCCGCGTTCACGGCGGTCTGGTCGACGACGCTCTCGCGCCGGCTCGCGGGTGCCCGGCTCGACGGGGCGCGGCTCGCCCGCGTCGTCGTCGCCAATGCCCCCGTCGCCGCCGCCCTGCTCGCGCTCCCGCGAATCGGCGTCACGTGGTGGGAGTCGATCCTCGTGGCGGTAGGTGTGTACCCGGTCTCACTCCGCGTGTTCGGCGTCATACCGTCGACATGGCGTTCCGGTGCGTTCTCGGTCGCGGCGGCAAGGGCGGCGGCATGAGCGTCGTCTTCTCGTGCATCCTGCCGACGTACAACCGGTGCGACGTCGTCGAAGCGACCCTTCGGCATCTCCTCGCGTGCGACTACCCGGACGGCGCGTTCGAGATCCTGGTCGCCGACAATTCGAGCGACGGGACGCCGCAGATGGTCGAGCGGATCGCGCGGACGGCCCGGACTCCGGTACGCCTCGTCAGCTCGAACGAACGCCTGCCCGCGGTGAAGCGCAACCAGGCCGCCAAACTCGCGGCCGGCGAGTTCCTCCTCTTCATGAACGACGACGTGTGGGTCCGGCCCGGATTCCTCCGCGAGCACGAGCGCACCCACCGTGGCCACGCCGGTGAATCGATCGCGGTGTTGGGCCACGTCGACCAGTCCCTCCAGATGGCCTCGACACCGTTCCTCGACTGGTACGTCCCGTTCGCGTACGGCGAGCTCCACGGCCGCGACGGTCAAGCGGTCGGCCCCCGGTACTTCTGGTCGATCAACATCTCGTTCCCGGCCCGGGAGATGCTCGAACGCAACCTGCTGTTTCACGAGGATTGGGCCGAGATCGGCCACGAGGACGTCGAGCTCGGCTACCGATGGGCGGCCGCGGGCAACCGCATCTTCTACAACGCGACCGCTTGGGGTGAGCACTACCACCCGCACACGCTCGACAGTGCCTGCCGCCTCCAAGAGGTGATCGGGCGCGGCCTGCGCGACCTCGAGGTGCTCGCCGACGATCCCGGGCTCCTCGAGCGCTACGGCGTCTTCTCGTGGGGCAACTCGCCGCGGGCCGTGGTGCGGGGGCTGGTCCGCGAAGGCCTGTTCAACAAGTACACCGTCCCGATCGCGCAGCGTTGGCTCAACAGTCGTGACCACAACACCGCGCTGACCCGCTGGACGTACTGGAAGGTCTTGTTGCACTACACGAACATCGGGTACCGCGGCGCTGCACCCCGGCATCCCGCCCGTCTCCGGATCGGCCCGCCGGCGGTGGCCCGATGACCGCTCCCGTGCGCCCGACGAGCCGTCGACGCGAAGCGTTCGTGATCGGCTTCACCGCGACGACGGCCGCCATCATGGCGTTCTTCGCGGCCGCGCTCGGGCTCAAGGGTGTCGTCGCCGGGGCCGGTGGCCTCGGCCTCGTCACCGTCCTCGTCCTCGTGCGCCGCAATCGCTCACTTGTACTGATGTTCGCGGTTGTCATGGGTTTCGTCGTGCTGCAGCACAAGACGCTCGGACCCAAGGTCGTCAACGTCGAGAGCGGCGCGCTCGGCATAACCGTGAGCAGCGTCGACGTCATCATCGTCTTGCTCTACGCGTTCTGGATGACCGAGGGCACGATCGCAGCCGATCTGCGGTGGGCCATGCGGCGCGCCACGTTCTGGGTGCCACTGTTCGGGCTGTTCTTGATGTCGTTCAGCCTGTTGGTCGCGCAGAAGCCATACCTGTCGTTCGCCGAGCTCTTCCGACTGAGTTGGATCTATCTCCTCTTCTTGTACATCGGCGGCGCGCGTCCGCACGAAGAAAGAGATCTCGGTCATCCTCGCCGGTCTCGGCGTCTTCGCGTTCATCGAATTCGTCGTGGTCGTTCTCCAGTGGAAGACCGGTGGCGTACTCGGCTTGGGGTTCCTCGGGGTGCCGAAGACCCTCACTGCCCGCACGCTCGACGTCGGCGAGATCGGTCGACCGTTCGGCACGCTCATCCACCCGGTGTTCCTCGGATGCGTGCTCGCGTGCATCGGCCTCGTCGCCCTGAGCCTCGCGATCAACCTCCGACAACGGAAATGGCGGCTCTTGTCGCTGGCGGTGGTTCCCCTTTGCGTGATCCCGATGGGCATCTCCCATACGCGAGGACCGGCTCTCGCCTTCGCAGTCGCGGCAACTGCGCTCGTGTCGATCTCCCTCGCTCGTCATCGCCTGTCGTTGCGAACCATCGTCGCGGCGCTGATCGTCGTGCTCGTGGTCGCCGCGATCGCGTGGCCTGCGATCAGCACGATCATCCACGAGAACTTCGGTACGCATCACTTCGGTGTCGAGGTGCACTCGAGAACGCAGTTGAATCACGTCGGGTACCGGATGTTCCTCTCGTCGCCGTTGATCGGTACCGGGCTCAACAACTTCACCCAGATCATGAACGGGTTCTTGAAAGAACCGCTGCTGTTCCCCGGGTTTCCGTCGCACAACCTCTTCATCCTCCAAGCCGCCGAGACCGGGCTCCTCGGCGAGCTCGCGCTGCTCCTCGTCGGGGGCGCGCTCGTCGCGGTCGCCTGGAAGCTCTCACGCAGCGACGACCGCCTGTTCTCCGCGATCGGCACTGCGGTCTTCTGCGTCTACATCTTCTATTTCGTCGAGGAGCAGCTCGCATACTCACTTCGCGAAGAGGAACCGCTCGGCATCCTCTGGCTCCTGGCCGGCCTGACCGTCGCATGCCTTCGCATCGACGAGAGTCGCCGGATCGGCGCGCGCCCGAGCGCGCGCATCCCGCGCGTGCACACGAACGGCACGACCGGGAAGCAGCCGAACAGACCGAGCGAGAACGGGCACCGAAGGAACCGACCGCCGAGCCGTCACGGCTCTCGTCCGACCCGTCGCCGCACACCGGTGTCGATCCGCTTCATGGCGGTCCTCGCGCTGGTCCCGACGACGTTCGTCTGGCTCTCGGGAGATGCGTCGGCGGCCCAGTCGTCGACGTCACGGCTCCAGATCGTCTTCTCCGCGGTCGAACGCGGCCACGGGACCGGGCAGGGCATCTACGAAGCCGACGCGGACACGGGAACGATCCACCGCATCACGCCCGACGACGGCGCCACGTACAGCTGGCCGACGTGGGCGATGAACGGCACGAAGATCGTCTACACGAAGCGAACGGGCGCCAACGGGACCGCGGAGAACATCTTCCTCGCGAATCCGGACGGCTCGAACCCGATCCAGTTGACGCACACGACGTGGCGCGTCGACCAGCCGAAACTCAGCCCCGACGGCCGCACGGTCGTCTTCTCCTCGTTCTGGCCGGAGTCCCCGCAGGTCAGCCTCATGAAGATCGACCTGCAGACACTCGAGGTCTCCAACCTCAGCCTCATCGCCCAGGGAACTGCGCCGGCGTTCGACTCCGACCCCAGCTGGACGCCCGACGGCCGCATCATCTTCTCGCACTCGCTCGGTGCGCAGGGCACCGTCGTACCCACCGGGGTCTGGACCATGAATGCCGACGGCACCGATCCTCGGCCCCTGACCAACGACTCGTTCTTCAACGTCGACGCGCAGCTGTCGCCGAACAACACCGTCGCCGCCTACGCGAGCTACCGAGGCCCCGGCCACCCGTCGACTGATCAGAACACCACCGACGTCAGCAAGATCAAGACAGAGGACTGGCGGCTCGTGACCCTCGACACGCGCACACGCGCGATGCGTGTGCTGACCGAGGGCCGCCTGTGCGCCGACTACTTCCATCCGTGCACGGCAACGCAGGGATCCGCCGCGGAACCGAACTGGACGCCGGACGGCAAGCACATCGGCTTCATCTCGGTCCGCTCCCCCACGTTGATCTGCATCTGCGTGATCGGAGCCGACGGCACCGGAGCGCGCGACGTGGTTGCGAGCGACACGCTGGCGATCGACTGGTTCAACTGGACGCTGCCGGGATCTCCGCCGCCCACGCGCGTCCCCGACGCCCAGATCGGGTCCCGGGCATCGAAGGCGAGCATCCTCTACGGCGGCGGCTCCTGGATCGACGGCGTGCCCGGATTCGGCTTCAGCGGGAACGATCGCTTCGGCGACAACGGAATCGCGATTCCGGGCGGATACCAACCGCTCTCCGCCGTGTGGACCCCCGACCACACGAAGATCGTGTTCAGCGCGCTCACGCGTTACGACCCGAACCAGTTCAGCCCATCGCCGGCGCCACCACCGGGCCAGACCCGCCACATCCACTTCACCCTCGATCAGTTGCAGAGCACGTGGGTGCCTCCCGAGCTGCCCGCGCCGGGCTTTGCGAGTGAGCAGATCTTCCTCTACGACCTCCAGGCGAGGACGGTCCGGCAGCTGACGACCCCCTGGACCGAGGACTTCATGGACGCACTCCGCGACGGCAACGCCCGCGCGAATCGTGATCCCACGATTTCGCCCGACGGTCGCTATGCGGCGTTCACGAACCTCGACTCCGACGGCGAGTCGGCGATCTTGCGTCTCGACCTGCAGACCGGCTCCGTGTACAGCCTCACCAATGGCACCGCGGGCGCGGTCCCGGTCTCCGACGCGGAGCCGAGCTTCTCGCCGGACGGCTCCCAGATCGCGTTCCGCACGACCGTCGGGACGAACATCGAGATCTGGACGATGAGCGCGGCGAACGGGCACATCATCCGCCACGTGACCGACGACGACTTCCTGAACACGTCGCCTTCGTGGTCGCCCGACGGCCTCCAGGTCGTGTTCTCCAGCTACCGCGGACAAGACGTGACCAAGCTGTCGGGCACAGAGTTCGACATGAACTCGCAGCTGGACTTGAAGCACTGGAGCATCGACTCGGCCGACATGAGAACCGGACAGCTGCGGGTCGTCACGACCACCGACCACAACGGTGCGTTCAAGCCC
This sequence comes from uncultured Actinomycetes bacterium, assembly GCA_963761055.1. Taxonomy (GTDB): domain Bacteria; phylum Actinomycetota; class Acidimicrobiia; order IMCC26256; family PALSA-610; genus PALSA-610. The sequence goes on from CAVXFO010000007.1 coordinate 267,838, forward strand.
AAGTTCTCGCCTGACGGCACCCGGATCGGATTCATCGCGATGAGCGAACCCGGTCAGCCCGACATCTATGTCGTCGCCCAGAGCGGCGGCTGGGCCGAGCCCATCCAGGTGACCCTGCTCACCACCGAAGCTTTCTTCGACTGGAAATGAGCGCCGACGTGGAACTGTCGTCCATCGTCGTCAACTGGAACACCGCCGACCTGCTGGCGCAGTGCCTGGCCTCGCTGGTCGCGCACACGCCCGCGGGCGTCAACCATCAGGTCGTCGTGGTCGACAACGGCTCGACCGACGATTCCGTACGCGTCGTTCGCGAGAAGTTCCCCGATGTGCATCTCATCGCCAGCGGGCAGAACGAGGGATACCAACGGGCGAACAATCGGGGGCTGCGCGCCGCGACGGGCGAGCAGTTGCTCCTCGTCAACTCCGACGCGATGGTGCAGGAGGGTTCGATCGCCGGGTTGCTCGCGCGCATGGACACCGACCCGCGCGCCGCGATCGTCGGGCCTCGCCTCGTGTACGGCGACGGCAGCTTTCAACGCTGGACGGCCGGACGCGCACCCGATATCGCCGCGATCGTCGCGTTCTACCTCTACCTCGAGCGGGTGAGCGCGTCGGCGGCGCGCCGGAGCCTGTATCTCGCCAACGATGTCGCCACCGCGTTCCGGCCCGATTGGGTCTCGAGCGCGTGCATGCTCGTGCGCCGCGCCGCGCTCGACGAGATCGGGCTCCTCGACGAGCGGTACTTCTGTTACATGGACGACGTCGACCTGTGTCAGCGCGCCCGCGACCGCGGCTGGAACGTCTGGTACGACCCCGCATCCGAGGTCGTGCACCTGATGGGGCAAGCCAGCAAGCGTCACACGGGCTCGACCTCGCCCGCCGCCATCCAGAATTTCAACGACTACGTGCGCCGACGGAGTGGAGTCGCCGCCGGTGTCGCCGCCCGCGCGGTCGAGATCGCCGGGTTCGGGACTCGTTCGCTCGCGTACTACGCGCGCAGCATCCGGTCCCCGAGCGAAGGTCGGGCGGAGGCCCGCGCCCATGCCCGCAACGTCGCCGTGAGCCTCCGCCGCGGCTGTGTCTGAACCCACCTCGAACAGAGCTACGCCGACAAGGAGCCACAACAGGATGTCCGAGAGCCCGAAAGTAGCGGTAGCCATCCCGATCCCGAACGACCCGGACTGGGCGTTGTTCGACCACATCCCCGAGGACATCCCGATCATCGTGATCGACGACAGCGACGGCAAGCTCGCGCCGCCGCCGCGGGAGAACGTTCGCTACTTCGGGTACGACGCGCAACGCGAGATCATGGGCGACAACTACCACGCGATCCCGCACAAGAGCGCAGCCACCCGGAACTTCGGGCACTTCGTCGCGTTCCAAGAGGGCTTCGACGTGATCATCGCACTCGACTACGACTGCCGCACCCGGACCGGATGGCTCGACCAGCACCTCTCGTGCCTCGGCCCCGTGTCGGGCGCGCCGGCGCTCGAAGGCGAATGGATCAACAGCATCGAGGCACCCGGGTTCTTCTCCCGCGGCTACCCGTACGAGTACCGCAACCCGGAGGCATCCGTCGTCACCGAGACGACCGCGACGGGCGACGTCAAGATCAACATGGGTGTCTGGGATCACGTCCTCGACCTCAACGGCATCGACAAGCTGCAAGCCGAGCCGCCGTACGACCCGGGCCTGCGCGGCGAGCGCAACTACATCGCGCTGGGCAACATCCCGGTATGCGGCATGAACAACACGTTCGCGGCCGAGATAACGCCCGCGTACTTCTTCCTGCCCGACATGTGGGTGAACGGTACGTGGCACCTGAGCCGTCACGACGACATCTGGGGCGGCTACATCCTGAAGAAGCTGATGGACATCCGCGGCGACCTCTTCTCGTGGGGCCGGCCGATCGTCGAGCACACCCGGCAGTCGACGATCGAGCGCGTCATGGTCATGGAGCAGTACATGCACCTGATGTCGATGCCGTTCTATACCGCCGTCGACGCCGCGGTGAGCCACGTGAAGAAGAACGACTACACGACGATGTTCGCCGACTTCACCGAGGAATACCGCAAGGAGGCATCGCGCGCGGCGGTCCCGTCGCACTACCGCGAGGTGTTCGTGGAACTGGGTGAGTCGATGGACCGGTGGGTCCGTTGCTTCGAATAGCAGCTACCGCTGTAGGCGAAGGTCCCAGTCCGACGGATGTATGTGCGTGTCGTACTGCGGGTGCGTGAACGCATGACACACGTAGACCTGGTCGTTCCACGCAGCAGGTATCCGGCGCTTGTGCGCGAGGCCGTGGATCGGCGCGACCTTCACGTCGGAGTGGGCGTCGTTGAACTCGTCGATCGCGAGGAGCTCACCGACGTAGCGGGAGTGGATCTCGATATCGTCGCCCAGAACGTCGTCGAAGTAGCAGAACAGCCGGGGCAGTCGCCGCTCCGGCACCGTCTCCAGGAGCTTCATCGACGCGACCGTCGACGAGTAATAGTCGAGGTCGAAGGAGACGAACCCGATCGGGGGGAAGTCGTCGCGGGCGACGAAGGCCGGGACCGTCTCGCTCACGTTCCCGATGAACAGGTCGGAGCGCGAGACGCCGACGCAGGGCGGCTTCGTCCATCTCGAAGAAGCCGGGTTGCCACACGTACGGCAGGTCGCGGTAGTCGATCGGTACGGGCATCCCGGAGCCGGCGTCGAATCCGAAGGTCGCTACCCGGACACCGGTAGCGCCTTCGGCCTCGACCGCGATCTGCTCGAGGGTGACGAGCCCGTTACCGCCGGCCACCCCGAGCTCGATCGCGCTGATCTCGGGAATCCCGAGCGCGCGCGCCTGGAGTGCCGCCTGCATGACGCAGTACGCGTAGTGGGGCCGGTCGACCGCGTCCCACGCCAATTTCTGATCGAATCGGCCGGGCCAACGCTTGCGTACCGCGCGTACGAGCAGTTTCGGGTCGGCGAGCATGCGCGCGAGCTTGTCGCCGTCCATGGCTCAGCCGATGTCGATCTGACGGATCTCAGCCGGGCTCACGGCCGAACGGATCTCGATGTTCTGGCGGAGCGCGACGATCGAGTCCGGCGGAACCGACTCGAAGAGCACGACGCTCGTTCCCACCACGCTGCGATCACCGACGTGCACCGGCCCGAAGACCTTGGAGCCGTCGCATACCACGCAGTCGTCGCCGATGACCGGCCATCCGTCGCGCGATCGGTCGCGGTAGCCGGCGGTACCGATGCGCGCGCCACCGAGGAGCCGGACGCGACTTCCGAGCACGACACCAACCCCGATGGTGACTCCTTGCGGATGCGGGATGACGAGACCCGGTCCGGCTTGCATCGCCGGCCAGAGCTCGCAGCTGAACAAGACGCCGCCGAGCAGCATGATGATTCGCGCAAGGGGCGACAGGCCCCGGGCGTGGAGCCGCTGCGAGACCCGGAACAACAGCACGGCCCAAAATCCCGGGAGCATGAGCACGTCGATCCGGCGCCGCAGCATCGAGCGCCCGCGCTCGCCGTCGAGCCCCATGGCCCCGTTGAAGTCTGCTCGCAACGTGTCCGAAAGTCGCATGGTCTTCGTGGACCCGTCGACGTTCTTGGACCCACCCACCACCGGATCCTCCTGTCGTTCAATCTCGCCGTTTCTCGGCACCGCTCGTGGTCCTGTTCCTGCAGGAAGGCGGCCGCTTCCTAATGCGGCTGGCCAACGTAAAACATAAGCGACTCGTAATCGTTTCGATGATCGTAGTGGGCCTTCTCGGCCTGCTTCTCTTGGTCGTGCTGTACCCGCTCATCCGATTTGCCGCGCTCGCACTGCATGACGACATCTTCCCGTTGAAGAAGAAACCGGCTCCGTACACCGAGCTGCCGACCCCGACCGCACCGCTCGCGAAAGGTCTGTTGTCGTTCGATTCGGATCGAACGGGAAATTTCGAGATCTACACGATGCTCCCGAGCGGCACCGGCGTGCACCAGCTCACACAGGACTCCCGCTACGACAGCTGGTGGGGGCGGATCTCTCCCGATCGTCGCTACATCCTCTTCTATCGGTCGCCGCGCGGCACGCACGACAAGGACCCGACGAAGAACAGCCTGTGGGTCATGGATGCCGACGGCTCCCACCTCACCGAGATTCGACCGCAGCACACCGACGGATGGCGGCTACAGGGACACGCGGAATGGTCGCATGACGGCAAGCATCTCGTCATGGCGGGCGGGAGCCGATTCTCCCCGCAGATCTACGTCACGACGGTCACCGGCCGCGATCCGCACAACCTCACGCACCGGAAGGGTTCGAACATCGACCCGAGTTGGTCGCCCGACGACAGCACCGTCTACTTCGTGCGGTGCGCGAGCTCGATCTGCACCCCCGGTCGCCAAGAGGTGTACTCGGTCGGCGCCTCGGGTGCCGACGCGCAGGTGCGGCTCACGCACGACGGCTTCGCCGACTACGACCCGTACGCGTCGCCTGACGGCAAGCGTCTCGCGTGGCTGTCGCAGACATCGCACTCCGGAAAGCTCGGTTCGTGGAACATTCGCACGATGACGTTGCCGAACGGCGCCACCGGCTACGTGACCAACGATCACAACGTGAACAGCAAGCCCGCGTGGTCGGCCGACGGGCGCACGATCTTCTTCCACCGCCTGGTGAAGAACACGGGCAACAACAAGTTCGAGATCTGGGCGATCGGTTCCGACGGCGCCGGGCTCCACGAACTGACCACCAACCAACCGGGCGTCAACGAGTATCCGGGAACCTGAAATGAGTCGGGGGCGGTGACGTGCGGGTCGTCTACATAGCGTCGTACGGGCGCAGCGGGAGCACGGTCCTCGACCGCGCGATCGGTCAACACGACGGGTACACGTCGCTCGGCGAGATGTGGAAATTCTGGTCGCACGTCGCGTACGCCGACCAGTACTGCGGCTGCGGCCTGCGGTTCTCCCAGTGCGAGATGTGGCAGAAGGTGCGCGAGGTCGACCCGTCGCTGTTCGACCCGGCCCAAGCCGAGCGGTTCTACCGGCTGCACGAGCGCCAGCTGCGCACGAGTCGGATGCTCCGGTTGCTCACGAGCGCAGGGCGCCGCGACATCGACGCGGCGTTTCCGGCGGAGTACCTCGACGCGCTCGGCCGCCTCTACTCGGCGGTACAGGCCGCCACCGGCGCGGAGGTGATCGTCGACTCGTCGAAGAACCCCGTGTACGGGTACCTGCTCTCCCGCGTCGAGGGGATCGAGCTCGCGATGGTGCACCTCATCCGCGACCCGCGCGCGGTCGCGTACTCGTGGACGAAGACGCGTCGCGATCCCGGTGCAACCGAGGAGCGCTTCATGTACCGGCATTCGCCCGCCAAATCGGCGGTCTTTTGGAATATCTGGAATGTCGGAATCTCGGCGGTGGCCCGGGCGCAGGACCTTCCCCTCGTACGCGTGTACTACCAAGACGTCGCCACGCGACCCGCAGCGGTGGTGGAGACCGTCACGACGATCACCGGAACGCCGACACGACGACCCGAGTACAGCGACAAACGAATCGAGCTGGGGATCGACCACACGGTTTCCGGAAATCCCGCCCGTTTCGAACGCGGCGCCATCGCGCTCCGGCTCGACGACGAGTGGACGCGCGCACTCGGTGTGCCGTCGCGACTCGTCGTCACGGCCATCTGCGCGCCCCTGTCGCGGCGCTTCGGCTATCCGTTCTCGGTCGACACCACCAAGCGGCCGGCGAGCTCGCGCATCGAATCCTCGACGATGGCCGGCTGATCGCGCGTCGGCATCGACGCTCTTGCTCTCGGCTCCGGACGCGGCGGCGACGAGACGTTCCTGGAGGGCGTGCTGCGCGGCCTTGCCGTCACCGCGGCGGCGGACGATCGCTTCACGCTCTATCGTGCGCACGACGCCGAGCTGCCGGCCGATATCGCGGCCTGCGGGCGATTCGAGACGCGAGAGGTGAGCCGCCGGCCCGGTCCCGCGCACTTCGCGGCCATACTGCCGGCGGCGTTGCGCAAGTCGCGCGGATCGCACGACCTGCTGTTTGCGATCACGCACACGCCGATCTGGGCACCGAACCCGGTCGTGCTCACGATCGGCGACCTCTCGTTCCGCCATCATCCGGAGCACTACCCGCGTCGAACCCGGATGCGACTCGAAGCGCTCGTCCCGTACCAGGCGCGTCGGGCCCGCATCGTCGTCGCACCGAGTGAGTTCTCCCGGCGCGACATCGTCGACCGACTCGGCCTGCCCGACGACAAGGTCCGGGTGGTCCCGAACGTCGTGGAACCGCCGGAGCCGCTCGGCGAGACGATTCGCGCGCGCGTGCGTGCCGAACTCGACGCGCACCGCGTCGGCGACCGCTACGTGCTGTATCTCGGGAACCTCCACCCGCGGAAGAACGTCGCCCGGCTGATCCGCGCGTTCGTGCGAGCCCGCCTCGGCGACACCCAACTGGTGATCGCGGGCGGACGTTGGTGGGGCGACGGCGCCGAGGAGGCCGAGGCGGCCAAGGCACCGCCGGGCACGGTCGTGATGCTCGGCCGCGTCGACGACGCCACCCGGCAGTTCCTCCTCGAATCGGCCGTGGCCCTCGCCTACCCGTCGCTCTTCGAGGGCTTCGGGCTCCCGCCCATCGAGGCCATGGCGGTCGGGACCCCGGCCCTGGTCGGCGACCGCGCCGCCCTGCCCGACATCGCCGGAGACGCGGCGCTGGCGGTCGACCCCACCGACGTCGCCGCGATCGCCGACGGGTTGGAGCGAATCACGACCGACGAGACATTGCGGACCGAGCTGCGAGCACGCGGGTCGATTCGGGTTCGCCGCTATTCGCGGGCAGCCGCCGGACGCGCGGCCCTGTCCGCGTTCGAGGCGGCCCTCGAACGCGACCCTTTCGAAGATGGAGTCACGACATGAGACCTGGAATCAAAGCCCGAGCCCTCGACGCGTTCGACTCGGTCTATCTGCGGGCGATGTCGCGCCGAGACCTCCCGCCGTACACGTTGCGCTGCCACGTCGGGCCCACGATCGAGTACGAACAGCTGCCGGCCGAGTACATCGCCATCTTCAAGTTGCTGTGCGGACTCAAGATGGACGAGGCCATCCTCGACATCGGATGCGGAACCGGTCGCTTCGCGTCGCAGCTCCTCGGTCGTCCGAACTTCTTCCGGGGCACGTACCGCGGCTTCGACATCGACGCCCGTGCGCTCGCGTGGGCAGGCGCTCACGTCACGAGCCCGGACGCCGATCTTCAGTTCGACCTCGTCGATCTCTACAACGAGCACTACAACCCGACGGCAACGATGCGCGCCGAAGACTTCCGGTTCCCCTACGACGACGCGTCGTTCGACTTCTCCTTCGCGATGTCGGTGTTCACGCATCTCCCGCGCGCCACGACCGACAACTACATCCACGAGCTCGGCCGCGTGTTGCGACCGGGCGGCCGGGCGGTCGTGTCGTTCGTGCTGCTCGACGCCGGCGTCACCGAGCTGACCGAGCCCGCGCTGTCGCGCCTGCACGACGGCGTGCTCGTCGCCAACGGACTCGCGGCCGGTGCCGAGCGGGGCAAGGTCTTCGATCTCGGCGGTTACGCCACGATGACCCCGGACACGCCCGCGATCGTCACGTTCTACGACGAGTCCGACGTGCGCGCGATGGTGAAGAGTGCAGGTATGGAAGTCGACGACATCCGCGGCGGCAGCTGGTCGAGGGTCGACGGCGGCCCCGCGTTCCAGGATCTCGTCGTGGTATCGAAACCCGAGTGACTGAGGACACCGGCCCGGAGTCCCGCCGAGCCATGCCGCGATCGCTTCGCCGAAGCCAGGATCAGCTGGGGAAGACCTCGAACACCGTCGCCGAACCCATGCCGCCACCCGCGCACAAGCTCGCCAAACCCATGCCGCCGCCGCGTCGAGCCAGCTCGTACATGGTGGTGATGATCATGCGGGCGCCGGTAGCGGCGACCGGGTGGCCGAGCGAGCAACCGGAACCGTTGGGGTTGGTGATGTCTTCCGAGAGCCCGAGCGTGCGGCACGTCGCCACCGGCACCGACGCGAACGCCTCGTTGATCTCGGCCAGGTCGATGTCGCCAATGGCGAGGCCGGCGCGGTCGAGCGCCTTCGGGATCGCGGTGATCGGGCCGAGGCCCGTGTCGCGCGGCGGCACACCGACCGACGCCCACGACACGATCTTCGCGAGCGGCTTCAGCCCGTTGGCCTTGGCGTAGTCGCTGCTGACGATCATCATCGCCGCAGCCGCGTCGTTGATACCCGACGAGTTGCCCGCCGTGATCGGGAAGTTCTCGATCTCCGGGTGCAACGGCTTGAGCGTCGCCATCTTCTCCATCGTGCTCCCGCGGCGCGGGTGCTCGTCGACGTCGAAGAACTTGGTCGTTCCGTCGCGCATGGTGACCTCGATGGCGACGATCTCTTCTTGCAGCCGACCTTCGTCGATCGCGGCGACCGCCCGGTGGTGCGAACGCACCGCCCACTCGTCGCAATCGGCGCGGGTGAGGCCCGCGGACTGGGCGGTGTTGTAACCGACCGTGATCGACATGTCGAAGGCAGGCGCATCGGCGGTGGCGGGGTGCGACGGCGACATCCACTGCTCGTACTCGTCGGTGCCGAGCTTGCGCTTCGTCACCATGGGCATCGTGGACATCGACTCCGCGCCACCGGCGATGACCACCTTGTCCATGCCGGCCATGATGCTGGCGGCCGCGCCCTGCACTGCGGCCATGCCCGACGCGCAGTGACGGTCGAGGGCGACGCCGGGGATCTCGACGAGTCCGAGCTCGGCCGCGGCGTAGCGGGCGATGTCTCCCCCGCCCTGGAGCGACTCACCCAGCGCGAGGTCGTCGACGTCGGTGGCCGGGACGTCGGAACGCTTGAGCGCCTCCGCGACCGCGTACTTGGCGAGGTCGAACGCGCTCACGTCGAGCAACGTGCCCTTGCGGGCGGTGCCGATGGCGGTGCGGGCCGCGGCGACGATGACTGCGTCAGGCATTGATGCTCCCCGGGCGTGCGGTGGTGCCCGGAAATCACCGAGCGATTCGGGAGCGAGCGTACCTGACACAGTCATCAGGCCACAGTTCCGCACCGGGCTCGACCCCGTGCCCACCGTCGCGCCCGTTATGACCGTTCCTCGGGCTGCGCCGACGCGTGCACTGCGATGTCGAAGTGCTGACCGCCCATGAAGATGCCGAGCAAGGAGAAGCGGACGTGATCCCGCAGCGTCACGGTGATCCGGTCACCGGTGAATTCCACGTCGACCGCATCCAGCGCGGTCGAGTGTGGGTCCTCGTCGAGCGACGCGAGCGCGATGGCGCGGGCGCGAGCCGGGTCGAGGTGCAGCGTCCCCAACCGCAGCGCCTCGAGGTCGATGCCGTTCGCAGCCGCGGCCGCGGCGGAGTCGGCCATCGACGACAGCTGGCGGCGCTCGGCGACCGCACGCCAGAGGTCGAGACTCAGACCGCCGAGGAACATCAGGGAGATCGAGAGCCCGAGTACCCAGAGCGTGATCGTGCCCTGGTCGTCACGATTCCGCACTACCGGCTCCGGAAGTCGTCGATGCGGCGCGTGGCGCGAGCGGTGTAGTGCCACGTACCCGCTGCCATTCCGCCGACACTGATCGCGGGCATCGTCACCTCCACGTCGACTTCGGTTTCGTCACCTCGCGCCTGCCCGACGGTGATGACGCGGACGTCGACATCGTCCGCGGCGATGCCGTGATCGGCGGCGACCTCCCGCGCGACGAGCGCCGCCGCAGCCGGGTCTCCGTTCGGCCAGCGGTTCGCCAGGTCACGCGCCGCTTCGCGCGCCGCGATCGTCGCCGCGTTCCTGTGCTCCGCCCAACCAGGAAGCGACGCGACGAGCACCACCATCGGCAGGAGCAGCAGGGCCACCGCCGCGACCCATTCGATCGCGACGAACCCCGACTCCGATCGCGACCGTCGCCGGCTACGACGCATGTCACTGCTCCCGTCGGGCCGACGCGGTCAACGACAGCTGCCAGTCGGGTAGGAGCATCGGGAACCACGAATGCAACGACACGTGTGCGCTCGCGACGACCCGATCGCCCTCCCGCACACAGTCGAGCCGGTCGACGCGGATCGACGAGCCACCCGCGACCGACTCCACGACATCACGAGCGCGAGCTATACAGTCGTCGGTCGTCGCGGAGACCGGCACGCCCGCACGCACAGCTTCGTCGAGCGCGTCCCGGACCGCGCCGCGCTCGTACATGTCGACCAACAGGTTGGCGACGAGCACGAACAACAACAACGAGAACGCGGTCGCGACGACATACTGAATCGTCGTAAAGCCCCGCTCGTCGCCCGGCGCTCTTGCCGCTCGAGCGAGCAGTGGACGCACGACTAGTGGATCAGCGCGTCGCGCAGCGAGTTCACGATGTCGACGCCGAGGGCCTGCAGCAGTCCCCAGATCACCACGAGAGCGAGGACTCCGAGCGCGGCGTTGCCGAGCAGTTCGGCGGTCGTCATCCCCGACTCGTCACGATGGCGAAGGTTCACAGCAGTCTCCTTGGGTCAGTGATGTCCGAGAACGATGGAAGGAAGTGGTGCGGCGATGAAGAGCAACATGATGGGAGCGAGGATCGCGATCGTGGGTACGAGCATCGCGGCCCGGCGTCGCACCGCGTCCTTGTGCATCTGCTCCCGCCGAGAATCACGAATGTCGCTGCTGAGGGCCAACAATCCGCCCCCGAGATCGACGCCGCGCTCGACGCCCGCGGCAAGCAGTTGATAGGTGCGCGCCGCGCTCGGTTCGGGCGTGAGCTCCGCAGCCCGTCGGAAGGCGTCGGCCTCTCCCACTCCGCTGCGCGTCCACGTCATGACGTCGGCAAGTTCCTGGACGACCGCGCCTCGTCCGCGCGCGACAACCCTTTGGACGGCCTGCATCGCACCCGAGCCCGTCCGCACCTGCATCGCGAGGAGGTGATTGACGGTGTAGAGCTCGAGCCGGATGCGGGCGGCGCCGCGCCGCGATAGCCCGCTCCAGCCGGGCCCGGGTACGACTCGCGCCGTAGACGAAGCCCGCTCCCGCCCCGGCGACGACGACCAGCGGCGTCTTGACCGTGAGCGCGACGAGCACCCCCGCCGCGAACGCGAAGAACGCCGCGTGCCCAACCTGGCGCACGCGGTAGCGCTCCGGCGTCACGTCGTCGATACCGGCCTGCCGAAGAAGCCGGGCCAGCTGCTCGTCACCGCGCGACTCGATGGCCCGACTCACCCTGGTCGCGCCCGCGCGGAGTGCGGGGCCGAACAGTCTCGGCAGCGTTCCGGTGGCCGGTCGCGAGGACGTCGGCGTCGACAGTGGCTCCGGTACGTGACCGAGGGCCGAGCGGGCGGAGGCGACGTAGGGGCGCACGCGCGGCGCGAGCTTCGTGGTCGGCGGACGGCACAGCGCGGCAATGCCGGCGGCACCGGCACCGACGGCTCCCGCGGCGAGAAACACCGGAACACTCATCGGACGCCGGCCGGACCGAACACGCGCGCTTCGTCCTCGTCACGGCCGAGGCGGCCGAGAAAGAGCATCCCGACACCGGTGAGACACGCGGCGATGACGAGCGTCACGAACCCCCCGCTCGACCGGTAGAAGTCGCGAAAGGGTCCGGCGCGGGCCGTGAGCGCGACCAGGACCAGCCATGGGAGCACGACGACCGCGCGGGCGTTGATGCGCATCTCGAGACCTTCGGTCTCGAGCGCGTCGAGCAGCTTGATGTCGCGAGTCGTCGCGTCGACGAGGTCCTCGAGGATGCTGCGCACGATGGGTCCACCCCGTTCGTGCGCGACGAGCAGCACTTCGATCACTCGGTCGCTCGTCGGGTCGGCCAATTCCTCTTTGACCAACTCCAGCGCGGGCGCAGTGCCGAGTACGCGGGCCAGTTCCGGGAACCGCGCGAACGCGTCTCGCAACGCGGGCGGCCCGGTTGCGGCGAGCGTGTTGACCGCTTGCGTCAGAGACCGGCCGGCCGCGATCGAAGCGACGATGTCCCGCAGACCGTCGGGCCACACGGCCTGTACCGCCCGCATTCGGATCCGGCGGCGGCGCGCGAAGTATCCCCGGGGGAACAGCGCGACGGCGGCCGACGGTACGAGCGCGACGAATACCGAGCCCGTCAGTGCGACGAGGATCAGCAATGCGACCGACCCCGCACCGATGCTGCCGGCCCAAAAGCGCGCCGGGGTGAGACCGGCGCCCGCCTGCTGCAGCCAGAGGCGGTTGCGCTCGCGCCGGGGTGCGAACACGTTCGTGGGCACCGCGATGCGCGGCGTCGCTCCCATCAACGCCGCCGCGATGAGCGCGCAGCACATGCCGATCGAGCACGCCGCGAGAACGTTCATACCGCGACCCGACCGCGTTCGAGCAATCGACGGAGGCTGAGGCCTTCCGGCAACGCACGATCGACCCGATGCTCGAAGGCGGGCGGGAGTGCGCCCGTCCATTCGAGTGGCCGGCCCAGCCCGTCACGGACGAACAGCGGTTCGTACGTCTCGCCGTCGGAGAGACTCGGAACGACTGCGGAGATCTCGGTGACCTGGCGACGAACGTGACCGTCGGACCGAGCGACGTCGTCGCGGTCGACGTGAACCACGAGATCCAGTGCCTCGACGAAGATCCGGCGCACGATGTGCTCGGTGACGTTCTCCCCGGCCATCAGCGCCGCGTTCACGAGCGCGTTCACCGCGGCGTGGGCGCTGTTGGCGTGCAACGTGCAGAGGAATCCGCAGCCGGCGTTGATGGCGCGTGTGAGCTCGAATGCCTCCGCGCCGCGCACTTCACCGACGACGATGCGGTCGGGCCTCATTGCGAGGACGAACTTGACGAGGTCGCGGAGGCTGATCTCCCCTGTGCCGTCGAGCCCCGCGGGCCGGATCTCGTAATAGCCGCCGTGCAGCACCGGCACCGCGAGCTCGCGGATCTCCTCGCAGCTCCGCACACAGTGCGCGGTCGGCACCGCCGACAACAACGCGGCGGCCAGTGTGGTCTTTCCCGCCCCGGGTTCGCCCGACACGACGATGCGGCTGCGGAGCTGCATGGCGGCCCACAAGAAGTCGGCGGCCTGCACGGTCAGCGCGTCCCGAGCGACGAGCGCGTCGAGTGACACATCGCGAACCGTGTAGCGGCGAATGGTCGCGGAGAGCCGATCGGCGACCGGTTCGATCGCCGCCGTGAGACGCGCCGTGCCCCCGAGCACCCGGGCTTGTACCAAGGGGTGCTTGGCGTTGAGCTGTCGCTCAGTCGCGGCGAGGAGCCGGTCGACGATCTGGCGGTTCTCGACCTCGGTGGTCGGCTCGGTCAACCCGCGCAGGCGGCCCTCGGTGTCGAGATACGTCACGCGCGCGCCTTCGACGAAGACCTCCTCGACGTCGCGACGCGCGAGCAACTCGCTCAGCGGCCCCAGCTCGGTGATCGACCGCAACACCCGCCGCGCCATCTCCGGCGGGTCACCGAGCGGCACTTCGTCACCGAGACGGGAACGGCGCTGGTAGTCGTCGACCGCACGCTCGATCTCGACACGTACTTCCTCGACCTGGGCCGCCGGTTGCAGGCGCCGGCGTTCGATGCCGGTGATGGCATCGCGGCGGATGATGTCGTAGGCGTCGGTGCGGACGGTCACGAGGCTACGTCCGGCGCGGCCGCGGCGGACGCGCCGTCGTCCACAGAGGTGTCGATGTACGACAGGCGCGGTCGCGCCAGCACCTGGTCGGCGAGCTCGGCGACGGCCCGGCTGAACCCGCCGCGCGCAACCGGCGTACCCGCCCACGCCGCGTCCGCGACGCGGCGGTCGCTCGGCACGAACCGAACGTCGCCCAGCGGCAGGCTCTTGGAGATCTCGTCGTAGAGCTCGCCCCGACGGAAGCGGGCGTCGGGCGCACGATTGACCGCGACGAACAGCGCGGCATCCGGCGCCAACGTGAGCGCCTCGACCGCCCACCCGAGCAGCCGGCCGATGCCATGCGGGGAGGCGTCGCACACCGCGACCACGACGTCGGACTGCGCGACGAGCGCACGCGCAGTCGCGAACCGGCCGCGCCCGGTACCTCCGCCGACGTCGTCGAGCATGCCGGCGCCGTCGGCGACCACGTCGGCGCCGTCGCCGATGCGTTCCACGACCCGGAGGATCTCGCTCGGCCGCACCTGCGCCCACGAGCTCGCGTTCGGTAACCCGGACACGATCCGTAGTCCCGAGCGCTGCTGCAGGAGAATGCAGCGGCCGAGCTCACCGCGACCGTGCTCGACCGCGTCGATCGCGGTGCGGACGTTCGGCTCGATCGGCAACTGTAGACGGGCCGCGACCGCGGGGGCGACATCGTCGGCGTCGAGGAGCACGACACTCGTTCGCCGACTCAGGGCGCGGGCCAACTCGATCGCGATCTCCGTCCGTCCGGCGCCGGGGCTCCCGCCGACCGTAACGAGCCGGCCGAGCCGCACCGTCCGTGCCACGACACGCGTTCGCTGCTGTTCGTCCCGGAGCCCGGCGACGCTCGCAATCGCACGCACGAACGCGTCGGGGCCGGCGTCGGACTCGACCAGGGCGTCGACGCCGAGCGCGAGCAGATGGTCGCGGCTCGCGATCTCGTCGGGATCGTGGACGCCTATCACGGCACGACCGTTCGCATGCACGTCGGCAACCAGCGCCTGCGTCAGTGCCGGCCAACGGTGACCGGCGACCAGCACGTCGTAGGTCTCTTCGACCGCACCTTCGGGCTCCACGAGCAGCGTGCGGACGCGCGCACCACCGTGATCGGTGAGGTGGCGGTGCAGTTCCTCCACCCACACGTCGGCCGTGAACGCGAGGGCGACCTCGGGCTCCCTCATCGGCCGGCGGCGGTGACGAACGGGGTGACATCCTTGGCGACCGGGGCGCCGGTCGTGCGGACGAGCATCACCGTGCCGGCATCGATCGCCGATGCGAGTTCCGGCGCGGTCGCGGGCTCCACCACGAGCGTGACCGTGACGTCGTCGGATGCCCCCGACAACGCGCCGCCGCTGCGACTGTCGACTGCGACGACCTCGGCATCAGTCACGACGTACCCGGCGCGACCGGAGTCGTGATCGACTGCGAGCACATCGACGCGATCGCCCGTGGTCAACTTCCCGCCGACGGCGCGCGCCCGCGCGATCGGGAAGCTCATCTCGCGCGTCGACGCGTGCGCGTCGAGCGAACTGACGGCACCGCGGGCCACGAGCTCGCCCCGGTGAACGAGGGTCGTGACGACCTTGCCTCGCAAAGAGGTCATCTCATCCGCGGCGAAGAGGGTTCCGAGGACCGAGCCGTCGGCGTGCACGTGCGTGAGCCGGACGCTGTCGGCGGTGAGCACCGTTCCCGGCGCGAGATCGCGCGCCGCGACGAGGACCGGGCGAGTGTCGTCGGACGCCCGCAGGATCGTCAGCGTCAAGAGCACGCCGAGCGCCCCCGCGAGGACCATCACGACGTGTCCGGTCGACACCCGCGAGCTCAACGCCCGTCGGGAACGACCCGCATCCGTGCCCCGCCCGGTCCCCACCGATATCCCCATTCCCAACCCGTTCAGCCTCCATGGCTGCCGGACAGAAGAGCAGACATCTCGCCGATTTACCGCATTCTGTCCGGCGAAATATGCGGACGGGACCTGCGGTCAGACCGCATCAAGTTGTGACAGACGACGAGAAGCGGCCCCAGTGCTGACTTGTAGCGTTCGAGCGGGCACGGAACGCTGCTTCTTGCGGTCGACGAAGCGGTCAACGACGTCGGTCCGATCCGCGCAGCGGGCGCGGAGTGTCACAGGTAGCTCGAAGTTGTGCCAGGTGACGTGTAGCGTCGTCCACATGTCCCCCGAAAGCGACCTGACCGGCGCGTCGAACGCGTCGAACGCGCCCAGCCGGTATCCCGAGATCCTCACGACCGCCCTGGCGGCGGAGATGCTCCACGTGCACGTCGAGTACCTCCGGCGCATGGTCCGTGAGGATCGCATCCCCGCCCACCGCTTCCCCGGCGGCCGCGAGATCCGCTTCCTCCGCGACGAGCTGATCACCTGGGTCCGCGACCAGCCCGGCGAAGACCGGTCGCCGAGCGCGGCCGAGAAGTCCCAGTCGTGACGAGCGCGGTCGTCCGGGGAACGTCGTGAGCGACCTGTCGGGGAAGGTCGCCGTCGTCACCGGCGGCAACAGCGGCATCGGCAAGGAAGCCGCGCTCGGGATCGCGCGCCAGGGCGCGCACGTCGTCATCGCGGCGCGCAACCCGGCCAAGGCCGCCGCGGCTGTCGCCGACATCGAAGACGAGGCCGACGCGCGCGGTCGGGTCGAGACGATCCCGATCGATCTCGCATCCTTCGCATCGGTCCACCAGTTCGCCGAGGCGTTCACTGCGAAACACGACCGGCTCGACATCCTCCTCAACAACGCCGGCGGCGTGCTGCGCAAGCGCCTCGAGACCGTCGACGGCCACGAGGCGCAGTTCCAGGTCAACCATCTCGGCCACTTCCTCCTGACCGCACTGTTCGCAGCCCCGCTCGCCGCAGCCAGGCCCGCGCGCGTCATCAACGTCTCGTCGTACGCACACACGACCGTGCGCGGTGGCCTCGACTTCGACGACCTCGACTGGGAGCAGCGCCGCTACCGCAGCTTCGCGGTCTACTCCGCCTCGAAGTTGATGAACATCCTCTTCACGCGCGAGCTCGCACGCCGACACGACCCCGACGAGCTGACCGCGAATGCGCTGCATCCCGGATTCGTCGGCAGCAACTTCGCCCGCGAGGGAGATCTCGGGCTGCTGGGCACGATTGTGATGCCGCTCGCCCGCCCGTTCGCGATCTCGTCGCAGAAGGGCGCGCTCACGTCGATCTACCTGGCGTCGTCACCCGACCTCGACGGCATCACCGGCCAGTACTTCGTCAAGGGCAAGGCGGTGAAGCCCGCCGATCATGCGCTCGACGATGCCGCCGCCGCCCGCCTGTGGGAGATCAGCGAGAAGCTGACCGCGGCCTGAGTGATGCCGACCGCGCGCACCGCCGACGAGCTGTCGATCCCCGGCATCGAAGTGCACTACCTGCACTCGGAGCACGTCGGCAACGGCACGTTCGCGAGCGCGGTCGACACGATCCGATTCATGCAGCTCTCGGCGCACCTTCCGCCGATGGTCGTCGTCGGGAGCGGGTACCGAATGGGCGGCATCGCCGGCACCGAGGTCGTGCGCGCCCGCGAATTCACGCCCGCCGACGGCCCCCGCTAAGGAGCATCGACCTCGGGAGGAGGAGGAGGAGAAGAAGAAGAAGAAGAAGGAGCGGGCGAGGGACGCTTCCACGCGACGACGAACGCGCCGATGAAGGCCAACACCGCGACGCCGATCCCGGCCACCGCCCGCTTCGTGTAGTGCTGGGCCCGGTAGGCGTGATCCACATGCCCGGGGATGAAACTCGGGAGGTCGGGCGCCGTGTACGCCATATAGATCACGCCCGCAGCGAGGAACACCAAACCGATGACGATGAGCAGCCACGAGATCGGGGACAGTCGGCGCACGGATCAGATCTTACGTGATCGGACCGCAAGAGTTGGCTCAGAAATCCGACACGGCGGAGCCATCCACAGACCGTAGGGCCACAAATGCCCCTTGTGCGTCACCCCGTGCGCTATGTGCGTACGGGCGTGACCCAGGCCACGTGCGCGAGCGGCACGACCGTCTCGCCTCCGTCGCCGGTCGCGATCGAGACGAAGTCGCCACCGACCAACAGCCTCCCGTCGTAGCCCTCCGGCTGCTGCAGGGTGGCGACCCGAGCGTCGACTCGTTCGTCGTGCGCGAGCAGCGCGTCGCGGAACGTCCGGCCCGACGCGCCTCGAGTGCCGCCGCGGGTCGTGTGCTCGGCGAGCTCGAACGAGATCGGGATCCCGGCGCACAGATGGAACTCGAACAGACCCGAGCCGCACCGCAGTCCGAGCAGGTCGGCGCCGACCTCGACGACCAGGCCGACGAATCGGTACGTCGTCACGATCACGGCGATGCGGTCTCCCGCGTGCATCCGATCGCGCAGCCATTCGTTGACGGACCTACCGTGGCGCAACTGCGCGACCGCGTCGGCAGCGGCGGCGTGTTGTTCCTCTCGCCATTCCGCGCGCATGTCGGCGGCCACACCGGACAGGTCCGGGTGGTCGTCCGGATCGCCTCCGGTCGTCCCGTTCCCGGGACCCGTCACCGACCGGCCGTCAACACGGCATCAGCGGGCCGCGGCGGCAGACCGGTACTTCGAGGTCGAGTGCTCCGGGTCCTTGTCGAAGCGCGGGATCACCTCGTCACCGAACAATGTGACCGTACGCGCCAGCAACTCGTGCGGGTAGGTGCTGCCCGACGGACCCATGATCAGTTGGTCGACACCGATGTCGGCCCACTTCTGGATGCCCTGCGCGCAGTCGTCGGGGTCGCCGACGATCGCAGCGCCGGTCTGAAAGCCCTTCTCGATCGCGTCCGGCGTCGGGTCGGGGATCTCCGTAGGCCACTCGGGCACGAACGGAGGCTTCGGGAACGTGTCCAGGTAGTGGAACACGAGCGTTTGCTGGCGACCGTTGCCCGAATGCGCCATGTAGTTGCGGGCCTCGTCGCGGTCTTCCAGACACATGAAGCTCGTCGTGATCGCGATGTTGTCGTTCACGTACTCGCCGACGGGCTCCGCGTCCTTGATGTGCTTCTTGTAGGTGTCGACGAGCGGCGCCATCTTCTCGGGAGTTCCACCGGTGAAGCAGATGACCCCGATGCCCAACTTGGCCGCGTGCTCGAACGTCTCGGGGTTGCCTGCCGCGACCCACAACGGCGGGTGCGGTTTCACGAACGGCTTCGGCAGCACGTGGCGCTCGGGCATCGAGAAGAACTTGCCCTCGTACGAGTAGGGCTCGTCGCGCCACATGCGCACGATCTCGCGCAGTGCCTCGTCGAACATGTCGCGGGTGATCTCCGGATCGGTGATGCCGAACCCACCCATCTCGGTGGTCGAGCTCCCGCGACCGGTGCCGAACTCGAACCGGCCGTTGGAGACGAGGTCCATCATCGCGACCCGCTCCGCGACCCGCGCCGGGTGGTTCACCGGCGGCGTGATGTTGATGATCCCGGACGCGACGTGGATGTTCTGCGTGCGCGCGAGCACCCAGGCCATGAGCGTCTCGCTCGCAGAGATGTGCGAGTACTCCTGCAAGAAGTGGTGCTCGGTGAACCACGCGTACTTCCAGTTGTGCTTGTCGCCGACCTCGCAGAGATCGACCTCACTCATGAGCCGGTCGTGCTCGGCATTCGGGTTCTTCGCGGCGAGGTCCTTGTGTACGAAGCCGCCTTGGAACAGTCCGAATTCCATGTCGTGCAGATCCTCCGGGTCACCGTTTTTAGAACGTGTTCTAAATCCTAGAGGAACACCGGGAGACTGTCCACCACACCGTCGGGACGAACCAGCCGTCGGCCCACCCGTCCGTGGAACGAGAATGGAACGATGCGCCGGGTTGTGATCCTGGGTCCGGGTGGCGCCGGCAAGAGCACGCTCGCCGACGAGCTCGGGCGCCGGAAGGGCCTCTCCGTCGTCCATCTCGACGAGCACTTCTGGCACCCGGGCTAGGTCGAGACCCCGCGGGCCGAGTGGCGGGCGGTGCAACAAGAGCTCTTCTCGGGAGACGAATGGATCGCGGACGGCAATTACAGCGCCACCCTCGACGAGCGGCTTCCCCGGGCCGACACGGTGGTGTTCTGCGATTTTCCCGCGTGGCGGGCGCTGCCGCGCGTCATCGGGCGCATCCGGCGCGGCAAGGGAACCGACGTGCAGGCATACGGCTGTCCTGAGCGGTGGGACGCCCAGTTCCTGTGGTGGGTGCTGCGGTATCGGCGCCGCAGCCGTCCCCGCGTCGTTCGGGCGATCGCAGAGTTGGCGCCGCAGGCCGACGTGCACGTGCTGCGCAGTCCGCGGGCGGTCGACGCATTCCTCGCGGAGACTTCGTTCAGGTGACCGACCCGAGCGCGAGATACCACGAAAGTGTCTCACCGCGGCGGTACCGTCGCTCCATGGACGAACACCTGATCGGGCCGGCAGATCCGGTCGGTCGTGTTCTCGGCACTGAGGACGCGACGCCCCTGTCGTTCTGGGTCGCGCTCGCCCCCGAGCAATACCTCCAACTCGACGACGTCGTCGTCTGCCAACGGGTCGTTCCCGGTCGCGAGGAGCCGGTCCAGCTCTCGGGCGTAGTCACCCAGGTCCGCGCCCGGCACGAGGGCGCGCGCTTCGATTCCGACGTCTTCTTGATCGAGGACGGACAGCTGCCGGCCGAGGCGGTCGAAGCCGCCGAGGTGGTGACCACCCGGGTCGAGCCCGAGGTCTTCGTGCCGCCTATCCCCGGCACCGCGGTGCACCGAGCGACGGGCGAGGCACGCGACCACGCGCTGTTCTTCGACCAGATGCCCCGCAAGCTCCCGATCGGCCTCGGTCGCGACGGTCGGGCGCTGTACGCGAACCTCGACTTCCTCGACGGCACCCGGGGGGCGCACGTCAACATCTCCGGCATATCCGGCGTCGCGACCAAGACCACCTACGCGACCTTCCTGCTCTATTCGGTGTTCAACTCCGCCGTCCTCGACGACGAGGCGACGAACACGCGGGCACTCGTCTTCAACGTGAAGGGCGAAGACCTCCTCTTTCTCGACCACGACAACGTCTCGCTCTCCGACACGGACCGCGACAAGTACCGCGAGCTCGGTCTCATGCCCGGGGCGTTCAAGTCGGTTGCCGTGTTCGCTCCGCCCCGCAAGGGCGACGTGAACGCTCGACCCGACGTCGCGACGCGCACGATCGGCGTCCACGCCTTCTACTGGACCCTCGCCGAGTTCGTCGGCGAGGAGTTGCTTCCGTTCCTCGTTCGCGGACGCCGAAGACGATCGCCAGCAGTACACGATGGTCGTCCACAACGTCGCGGCCGCGTTGAAGCGGGAGTCGCTGGGCACCACCGACGGCGCGTTGCGGATCGACGGACACACGCTGCGCACCTACCACGATCTCGTCGACCTCGTCATCGGCAAGGTCCAAAGCGACGACGACATGATCCGCCGCGACTGGGCCGGCCCCGCCACCGGCACCGGCACCGTCGAACGCGTTCGTGCGGCGTTTGCTCACGTCGCAACGCGCGCTCGACGCAACTCGTACGCGCCGACATCCCCGCGACCGCGCGCGCACCGCATCGAGACCGACGACGCCCAGGTGACGGTGGTCGACCTCCACAACCTCCCCGACCGGGCCAAGCGCTTCGTCGTCGGCGTCAGTGCTCCGCACGGCCTTCGATCGCAAGGAGCAGTCCGGGCACGTCGCGACCGCTGCTGTTCGTCGTGCTCGACGAGCTCAACAAGTACGCGCCGCGCGAGGGCGACCGCCCGATCAAGGAGATCCTCCTCGACGTAGCCGAGCGCGGTCGGTCACTCGGCATCATGCTGGTCGGGGCCCAACAGACCGCGAGCGAGGTCGAGCGCCGCATCATCGCCAACTCCTCGATACGCGTGGTCGGCCGGCTCGACCCGGCCGAGGCGGCCCGCCCCGAGTACGGGTTCCTGCCCGTGACGCACCAAAAGCGCGCGACCATCGCGAAGCCGGGAACGATGTTCGTGATGCAGCCCGAGATCCCGGTGCCGCTCGTGGTCGAGTTCCCGTTCCCGGCCTGGGCGACGCGGTCCGTCGGAACGCGGCGCCAACCCCAGCGCGACCGGCGCGTCCGCCCTGCCCGACGATCCGTTCGCGGGATTGCCGAGCGCACCGGACCCGTTCTGACATGAAGATCCTGCACACCTCCGACTGGCATGTCGGCAAGCTGCTGCGGGGCATGTCACGCCTCGACGAGCACCGCGCCGTCTTGGGCGAGATCGTGGAGATCGCCCGCGCCGAGCGAGTCGACGTCGTACTCGTGAGCGGCGACTTGTTCGAGTCCGCGGCTCCCTCCCCCGATGCGCAACGGGTCGTGTGGGAGGCGCTGCTCGCCCTGCGGGCCACCGGTGCCGAGGTGATCGCGATCGGCGGCAACCACGACAACCAGTTCGCGTTCGACGCCTGGGCCCCGGTGTTCCGCGCCGCCGGCATCACCGTGCTCGGGCACGCGACCGCGTGGGCGACGCGGGTGGCGTCGTCGAATGCAACACCAGCCGCGGCGAGACCGCGGTGATCGCGCTCGTACCCTTCGTGTCGCAACGTTTCGCCATCCGGGCCGAGCAACTCCTCGAGCTCGACGCCGCCGGCAACAGCGGTCTGTACGCCGAGCGCATGCGCGGACTGATCTCGGCGTTGTGCGGCGCGTTCCGGCCCGATGCCGTCAACATCTTGACCCTGCACGGTTTCGTGCGGGGCGCCAAGCTCGGTGGCGGCGAACGCGACGCGCAGGTCGCGAACGAATACGGCATCGAAGGCGTGCAGTTCCCGGTCGGCGCGCACTACGTCGCCCTCGGCCACCTGCACCGGACCCAACGCATCGAGGCTCCAGCCCCCGCCTGGTACTCCGGATCCCCGATCCAGGTCGACTTCGGGGAAGAGCACGACGTCAAGAACGTGCTCGTCGTCGACGCCAGCCCCGGCACGCCCGCCCGAGTCGCCGCCCATCCGCTCCGGAGCGCCTGGACCCTGCAGACGCTCACCGGCACACTCGCCGAGGTGCGGGAGCAGGCCGCGACCGTCGGCGACGCCTGGCTCCGTGTGATCCTGCACGAACCGACCCGCGCCGGACTCGCCGACGAGGTCCGCGCGTTGTTGCCCCGGGCCGTCGACGTGCGCGTCGAACTCCCGCCGGCGGAAGTCGCAAGCGTCCCCTCGCGCAGCCGGCGCGGTCGTAGCCCGCGCCAGTTGTTCGAGGAATACGCCGTGTCGGAGGGGATCGACGACCGAGCGCGTCGTGCAGCTGTTCACCCGCCTCTACGACGACGCACTCTCCGAGGTCCGCTGATGCGACCCGTCCATCTCCACGTCGAAGGGTTCGGCGTATTCCGCGCTCCGGTCGAGCTCTCGTTCGACGACGTCGACTACTTCGCGCTCGTCGGTCCAACCGGCGCGGGCAAGTCCACGGTCATCGACGCGATGTGTTTCGCGCTCTACGGCAGCATCCCCCGTTACGACGACGAACGCCTCGTCGGAAGGGTCGTGAGTCTCGGTTCGCAACAGGCCAAGGTGTCACTGACCTTCGACGTCGGCGCGGAGCGTTACCGCGCGACACGCGTCGTACGCCTCCAGAAGGGTCGGACCGGCGGCGACGCTCTACTCGAACAGATCGCGCCCGACGGCAGCGGCCACGTGCTCGCCGAGAACCGCAAGGCGATGAAGGCTGCCGTCGAACAGTTGCTCGGGCTCTCGTTCGCGCACTTCACGAAATGCATCGTGCTTCCGCAGGGTGAGTTCGCACGCTTCTTGCACGACGAGCCCGCACGGCGCCGCGACCTCCTCGCCCGCCTTCTCGACCTCGACGTCTACGACCGGGTCGGTCAGCTGGCGCGCGAACGGGCGAAGGAGGCGGCCGCCGCGATCGAGATCGAGGGCCGCGAGCTCGAGAAGCTCGAGTTCGCCACCGACGCCGCCCGCACCGCGGCCGAGCACGAGGTCCACCAACTGACGCTCGTCTACAAGGCGATCGACGAGGCCCACGCCGCCGACGACGAAGACTCGCTTGCGATCGCCGAGCTCGGTGCCCGGATTCAGGGGTCCGCCGACCACGCGCGTCTACTCCGCAAGATCGCGGTACCGGTGGGGATCGACGAGACCGCGGCTGAGATCGAGCGGGCTCATACCGCGCTCCGGTCGGCGGGCGAGACCCACGGGGAAGCGACCGCCGCGGTCATCGCCGCGGAAGTGGTGGTCGAGTCGGCGCCCGAACCGTCGGAGCTCGTGCGGGCCCACGACGCGCACGACGCCCGCGTCGCGCTCGTCGTCCGCGTCGACGCGGCCGAGGCCGCGGCGACCCGGGCTCACGACGAGCTCGAGCGGACCGAGAAGCTCGTCGGCGGAGCGAAGGAGCTCGTCGCCGACCGGCAACACACGCTCGGGAGGGCCCAGGACGCGCACCGGGCGCACGGACTGCGCGCCCATCTCGTCGCCGGCGAGCCCTGCCCGGTATGTGAGCAGGACGTGGCGGCCGTGCCCAAACGGCGCAAGCCTGCGGCCCTCACCAAGACCGAAGCCGCGCTCACCGAGGCGCACGGCATCCTCGACGCCGCGCTCGACGCGCAGCACGCCGCCACGACCACCTACCGCGACCGCGCTCGCGACCAGCGCCCAGCTGCGGGAGCAGAACGAGACGCTCGAACTCGCGATCGCTTCGCACCCCGACGCCACCGCGGTCGCGGCCGCCATCGAACTGGCGGAAGCCGAACGCACGACACTGGCACGCGCTCGCGCCGCCGAGCGGGCGGCGGCGGCCGCCGAGTCACAGTGCCGCGCGGCGGTGCAGGCCGCGGGCGCAGCCGAAGCCCGGCTGCGCCGCGCGCTCGCCGAACAACGCGAGACTCTCCTGCGGGCCGGCCTCGACCCGCCCGCGTCGACGTCCGACATCGGGGACGAGTGGGCTCACCTGTTCACGTGGAGCGAACGGGTACGAGCCGAGGTCGAAGCCGGTACCGCCGAAGCCCAGCTCGCGCTCGACGTGCTCCGAGGCCGAGCGCGAAATCCGCGCGACTCAGCTCGCTGACGCCGCCCGCCGCGGTCGGCGTCAGCGTGCGGGAGCCAACGCTGCGGACACTTCGCGAGGCCGTGTTCGAGCGCGGCACCGAGGCCCGCCACC
The DNA here is from genome assembly GCA_963761055.1 of uncultured Actinomycetes bacterium. Classification (GTDB taxonomy): domain Bacteria; phylum Actinomycetota; class Acidimicrobiia; order IMCC26256; family PALSA-610; genus PALSA-610. Next base: position 292,583 of record CAVXFO010000007.1, read on the forward strand.
TCCTTGTCCGCATCGACGAGGCCCGGGATCAGGCTGCGAAACTCCGCGAGCAGGTCGCGGCGGCCCGCGCCGATCGCGACGTCGCCCGCCTGCTCGGCGACCTGCTGCGATCGAACCGGTTCGAGAAGTGGATGCTCGCCGAAGCTCTCGACGTCCTCGTCGGAGCGGCGTCAACGACGCTGTTCGCGCTCTCGCAAGGGCGCTTCTCCCTCGCCTCCGACGCCGACGAAGAATTTGTCGTGGTCGATCACGCCAATGCCGACGAGACGCGCTCGGTCCGGACGCTGTCCGGCGGCGAGACCTTCCAGGCATCACTCGCACTCGCACTCGCCTTGAGCGACCAGCTCGCGTCGTTGTCGTCGGCGGGCGGCTCGAAGCTCGATGCGATCATGCTCGATGAGGGCTTCGGCTCGCTCGACGCCGACACCCTCGACGCGGTCGCAACGACGATCGAAGCACTCGGGACCGAAGGTCGCATGGTCGGACTCGTCACCCACGTCCCCGCCCTCGCCGAACGGGTGCCGGTGCGCTTCCGGGTCGCGAGCGGCGCGGTCACGAGGGAGGAGTCGTGAGATTCACCGTCGATCCCTGGGATCCGGGATACGGCAGCTCTACCGAGGCCGATATGCAGGACTCGGAAGCAACGGTGGTCGTCGACATCGAATGCCCGGTCGCCGACTGGTCGCCTCGTCGACCGCCGCTCGGAACCGACGTTCCCGACGCGTTGATATTCGTCGACGGCGTCCGCCGTCTCGAAGCCCGGGCCTGGATCGCCTTGCCCGGCGCCGGTGCCGGCACGGACGCGGTCGCCGGGATCTTCGCTTCGTACGCGGCGGGCGCGGTGCGGTGCGACGGCCGGGCCACGGTTGTCGACGTCGTGGTCGGGCGCGGGGTCTACGCCGCCGACAACGGCGCTCGCCGATCTCGAGACCCGGGCGGGAACCTTTCGGTCGCACCGCACGACCGATGCCAGTCCCGAATCACTCATGTACGCAGTGCACAACGACATGACCGAGGCCGAAGTGCTCGTCGCCGAGCAAGCGCGCCGTCGTGGCGACGAGTTGTTGCTGCTCGACGGGCCGTTGCGCAAGCGCGCGCACGTGCCCGACGCGGTCGGGATCGTCAAGACCCATCACGTCCGTTACCTGCCGCCCGAGCTGGACCGCGTCGTCGGATCGCTCGGCGCCGGGGAACGCACACCCGTGTTCCGGGTCGACGCGCAGCCCTTCAGCCGCCAGTCCTGGTATGTACGCCTTCCCGGTCCGTCCGGCGGACCGTGGGCGGGGGTCGTACGCTGCGAGGCAACGGGTGCCCTCGCCGCGGCCGACGTGATCACGCTCGCCGACTGCATCACGCTCGCGCTGCCGCCGTTCGCCTCGGCGCCGCACAAGGACGCCCGAGCACCGCAGAACCTGTACCCGATCGGCGGGCTCGAGCGGCAGCTCCGCCACCGCCTCGGCGATCCCGCTGTCGTCTATCGGGCTCTCCGGCGGGCCAGCGCCGTCACCGCGGTCGCCGGCTGAATCGGGCTGCTGTCCCGGTTCGAGATTTGGAGGCGGCGATGGGATTCGAACCCATGTACAAGGTTTTGCAGACCTCTGCCTGAACCACTCGGCTACGCCGCCGTGCACGCTTTCGTGCGGTCTCGGCCTACGACGACGCACTGCGAACGTTGCGCTGTTCGCAGGCCTCGCAATTCGCTGGACGAGCGGCACCCAGCGTAGTCGCCCTACCCCGGCCGCCTTCGCGATCGCGCGCAGCCCCGCTCACGACCAATGTCCGAGCGCGCCCCCCATGACGGCGCCGATTGTCCACCAGAGCGCGGTCGGAACCCGTCGCGCAGCTGCGATCGCACCACCCACGGTCATCACACCGACGACGGCAAGTGCGGCCGACGGGCTCAGGTGCTCGTACACAACGATCGAAACCGTGACCGCGACGGCGGCAAGGAAGAGACCGAAGAGCGTCACGAGTACGGCGCTCTGCGTGAGACGCCAGCCGGGGCCCGCGGAATGCCTACCGGGAGGGATGAACTCGGCAGGCGTCGCGCCGGAGTTGCCCCACGCCCCGACCGGGGGCGCCACCGCGGGCGGAGTCGGGGTCGACGGACCAGGCGCGGGTGTCGGCGGGGCCCACCCGGCCCGAGCCGGAGGGTCGGGCGCCGGACGGTCGGGCGCCGAGCGAGGCGCCGCCGGCGCGGCCGTCGAGAAGAGCGGCGCCGGCGCCGCGACCGCGCCCGGAACGCGCGCGGGCCGGGGACGCTGCACGTTGCGCCGGGGCTGCGCGAGGAGGCCACGCGCCCGGAAGACCGAGTCGCGGTGCCGCGCGAGCCGGGCCAAGACCTGTTCGGGCGACTCCTCCACCCTTCTCCCTATCGTCCGACGATGCCCTGCCCCGGCTGGAACGTTAGCGCCGAGTAGAGCGATCTCCCGCGCCCTGCGACGCAGCCACCGGGCGCGTTCCCGGACTCGGTCGCGGGACCCTGGGACCGTACGAAGAGCCCGCGGCGTTGCGGCGGCGGGCGGTCGTCGGGCTCACCATCCACCGCCCGAACACCGAAGAACCCGATATGCGGGTCGAACCGGGGTAATCTGCCGCGAGATACCACCCTGCGTGGTTGTTGTGGGAATGCCGAATTTCGCAAGCCCGCGTTGCGCCAAACCCGAAGTGGGACGCAGGGTGTCCGAAGCGGCACACCCGCGCACTCGACCGCTTCTCGACGCGCGACAATGGGGAGATCCGCCAGGGAGGCCGAAAACAGGAAGGAAGCGGAGTGAAAACTCCGTGTTACATCCGCCACTTCGCCTTGCTGACGCGTGGTTGTCGGACTACGGTGGGTGTGGTACTTCTCAGGTTGGGTGGAGCCGACGATCTGGGCCGGAGCCGGTAGGAATTCTTCCTGTCGGTGGTCGTCGAAAGGGGACGTGCGCGCATGGATGCTGCTGGTTCGGCGTGGATGACGCCTGATCCGAATGCGGTGGACCGCGCGCAGGCGGCCCGACCCGATTCGGTAGCGCAGAGCGCTCGCCAGCAGCGAGTCGCAGCGCGCGGTTCGCGCGGAGCCAAGATCGCCGTCATCAGCACCGACGCCGCGGCGATCGTCGCTGCGATGAGTGTCGCCGTCTGGCTACGCCAGGTGACCGTCGGCGGTCCACCGCAAGAGCTGGGCCCGGTCCTGCTCACGGGCACGGTCGCGGTCCCGATCTGGCTCTGTGTCTTCGCCCGCTACAAGCTCTATACGGCGGCCGCGGTCACGAGCGTGACCGCCGAGGTCCGCCGGCTGCTGCACGCGGTCGCAGCCGCAGTCGCCTGCACCGCGATCCTCAGCCTCTTCCTCGGCACGGAGACGTTACGAGTCTGGCTGCTGCTCACGTTCGCGACGGCGCTCCCCACCCTCGTCATCGAACGGGGCATCGTGCGCCACGCGTTCCGCCGGGCTCGCTCACGCGGCCAGCTTCAGCGACGTGTCGTCATCATCGGCACCAACGCCGAGGCGCTCGGCATCGTCCAGATGTTGAGCTCCAACACCAGCCTCGGCTACCAGGTGCTCGGTCTGCTCGAGTGCGGCGATCCCACTCCCGGCATCTCGCCCGTGCGGGTGCTCGGTTCCTGGCGCGACGCGCCCGAGATCGTGCAGTCTCTCGGCGCTACGGGCGTCATCATCGCCACGAGCGCCATCGACACTCCCGTCGCGAACCGGCTCGCCCGCGAGCTGATCGAGATCGGCTGCCACGTCGAACTCACGTCGGGTCTCGTCGACATCTCCGCCGACCGCCTCTTGGCGCGGCCGCTGGGCCGGCGTGCGGTCATGTACATCGAGCCCGTCCGCCGGCTCGGGTGGCGCGCGGTCGCCAAGCGCGCCTTCGACATCATCATCGCGACTGGTCTGCTCGTGGTCGCCTCGCCGATCCTCGCGATCGCCGCGCTGCTCATCAAGCTCGACTCGAGCGGGCCCGTGTTCTTCTCACAGGTACGGGTCGGCAAGGACGGAAAGCTCTTCCGGGTCCGCAAGCTGCGGACGATGGTCGACGATGCCGAACAGCAACTGGAGCTCCTGCGCGACCGCAGCGACATCGACGGCCCGCTCTTCAAGATGCGCGACGACCCCCGCGTCACCCGCGTGGGCAAGGTGCTCCGCAAGGCTTCGATCGACGAACTGCCCCAGCTGTTGAACGTCCTGGTAGGCGAGATGAGCATCGTCGGTCCCCGCCCCGCTCTCCCGAGCGAGGCGCTCGAGTGGACGGACGACCTTCGCAGCCGGCTACGGGTCAAGCCCGGGATCACCGGGATGTGGCAGGTGAACGGCCGCAGCACGGCGTCCTTCGACGACTACGTACGCCACGACCTCTACTACGTCGACAACTGGTCGTTGCTCACGGATCTCGCGATCCTCGCCAAGACGGTCCCGGTCGTCCTGTTTCGCAAGGGTGCCTACTGACCACGCAAGTGGCGTGAGCTACCGGCACATATTGCCGGGGACTCAGGTGGGATCGGATCCGGGGTTCAAGCTTTGCGGGTCTGGGCGGCCGCGATTGCGTCGCGAAGTCGGACACCGCGAGTCGACCATGCGAACTCGTCTTCGCAGCGCGAGTAGGCGTCGTTCTGCAGCCGGTTCAAGGTCTCCAGGTCGTCGAGCTCGTGCAGCGCACCGTCGACGAGCGCATCGATGGTCCCGTACTCGAGCAGCCCGTCACCGTTCCCCAGGGGCAGCCCGGTCACCGAACCCGACTGGACCAGCATCGGCACCCGCTGGAAAACGTAGTCGAGTGTCTTCAGCTTGAAACCGCCGCCGTGTGGTTCCGAGACGAGCGCGAGCCGGGCGTCGGCGAAGGCAGCCGCGAACGAGTCGACCCGACCGGCCATGGCGGTCGCCCTCGTCTCGCGTAATACCTCGGCCTCGAACTCGGGCGGAGCCGCGCCGATCACAACGATCTCCGCGCCGGCCGCGGCGAAGCGGGCGTCGGCCGCCTTCACCAACGCAAGCAGGTCGAACTGCTTGACCCGCCACATCAGGCTGCCCGCGATCACCGCACGGCGCGGCACGTCGGCGGTGATCTCGCGGTGCGCGAGGCGCGCACCGCCGTACCCCGGAGGCAGGACGACCGTCGCTATGCCCGGATGGCGGGCTCGGAACGCAGCCGCGTCGGCATCGGTGATCGCGCTCACGAGATCGACGCGGCGCAAGATGCGGTCCTCGAGCGCGGCGACTTTGCGGGCGTCGAGCTCGAGCACGAGACGCGCCGCGGGGTTGTTCGAAGTGCCGGTCGCGATCCGGCCGCGCACGCTGCGCTCGTCGTTCTGGCTCGAGTGCACGATCACTGTCGACCGGTCGAGCTTGCCGGCCAGCACCTTCAACGTCCAGCCCGACTGCACGTGGTCGATGACGACCGCATCCCACCTGTGCTCGAGCTCCGCGGTCAGCGCCCGTCGGAACTCCGGGGACGCGGCGGTATAGGCCATCGCGGGAAGCGGCGAAACGACACTGCCGAGCCGGTTCCGGTTCGCCGTCGCCGCAGGGCGCCAGAGAATCGAGGGCGCGCCGGGCACTTCGGCGCGCGCCGGTGCCTTCGTACCGAGATGCACCACAGTCACGTCGACACCCGCGGCGGCGAGCGCCTCGATCGACGAGAGGCTGTAGGTCAGTTGGCCGTCCGCGGGACGGTTCGGATCTGTGCTCAGGATCCACAGGACGCGCATCGACTTCACCCCATCCCGAACTTCATCGCGAACGACGCGCGGTAGTGGATCAGACGACGTCGGGCGCGAACAGGAGCACACCGTCACTGAGCTTGGTGCCGCCGTCGTAAGGAGCAGCCTCCTCGTCGGTGAACCTCTCGGCCGTTGCGAGACTCGAGAAGTCTCGCAGCGACGTGCCGGTCGACGAGGAGTCGACGTTGCGCGCGCCGCGACGCGCGAGGACGTCCGCCCGACCAACGGTACGGAAGTCGATGCTGAAACGCGCGAGCCCCGACGTGTTCGGCACCGTGGCGTGCAATTGGGCCCCGGAGAACGCGAGCATCCCGGCCCGCTCGGGCAGGTAACGCGACTCGTTCTCGAGATCGAGCGGCTCCTCCGGCTTCGGTTGGCGGCGGGTGTCGGAGGAGATGTGCTTCGCCGCGTCCTTGCGCCCAACCGCGTTCCACTCGTAGTAGTCGAAGTCGGCCGAGCCGTTGCGCACCGAGTGATCGAAGTACTGGTGGAAGAACGACATGCTCGCTTCGCTCACGAGGTCGTGCAGCGGGAGCCACCAGTTGATCTGCGAGTGCGGAGCCGCGTACCACGTGTCGCGGTGCGGGTGATGCGCGTACCCGACCCCGGAGGTGAGGTAGCCATCACTCGTCACCCCGCGCAGGCGGGGCACGTCGAGGTAGGTGTTGTCGGGGTCGCAGCCGAGCTCGGCGCAGACGCCTTCCATGATCCCGCGGGTGCGGGCGTGGTGGATGAACAACGGCTTCACCGGCGCGAAGCGCGCGACCCACTCCTCCACCGCCATGTGGAACTGTGCCTCGCGGGGCGTGTACGGCGCGAACGCATCGGTGATCAGCTCCATCGCGAAATCGGCGAGCGCGATGCTCGAAGGCGTCGAGCGGTACAGGAAGATGTCGCCGCCGTACAGCCGGTCGAGCCGGTCCTGGTCGTCGATCCTGGCTTCGAAATAAACCGCGGTCACTTCCCCACCTCTTCGCATCGGCATTCGGTTCTCATACGACCACGACCTCGGCGTCGATCCCGTCTGCGGCCAGCATCCCCGCGATCTCGTCGCGGTACATCGGGTTGAGCACGAAGACGACCTCCGGACGGCGCTCCCGGAGTGTCGCCGGCGCGTCGATCGCCACCCCTGAGCCCGGCAGGAACGAACCGAGCTTGCGCGGGTTGATGTCGACCACCGTGTCGACCCGGCGGTCGAGCAACGCCATGAAGGTTACGGCTTTGGCCCCGGCGCCCCAGAGCGCGGTCTGACGACCTCGCGCCTGCGCGGCATCGATGCGAGCCCGCGCGACGCCGAGCACATGATCGAGGGTGACCGCAGCCCGACGGGCGGCCCCTGCGAACTCGGCGATCTCCGCGGCGGGAACTCGGGGCGTGACGGCGTCGGTCGCACGCGCCTCGACCGAGAGGTACTGGCCGCCGAACCGGTGATCGACGCGGTCGACCTCGTAGCCGGCTCGACCGAGCAGTCCCACCAGCGCCGGCGCCGAGAAGTACGAGACGTGCGGGTACACGAGATCGAAGCTGGCGTCGCCGCCGAACACGGCCTCGCCGGCCGGGACCTCGATGTAGAAGGTGGCGCCGCCCGCGGCCACCGCGGGCCGCAGTTTGCGCAGGAACTCGAGCGGGTCCGGAATGTGTTCGAGCACGTGCCGAGCGCAATACAGGTCGCCGCGCACGACTGCCGTGGAGGGGTCGAACAGTTCGGTGACGATCTCGACGGTCGCGGGCAGATCGAGGTCGGCGCGGAAACTCGGATCGAAGCCGTAGCCGCGATTCGCCCCACCCGCGCACAGCGCGGCAAGAAAGCTGCCCTGCCCGCAGCCGACCTCGACCACGGTCCGCCCGTGGAGGTCGTAGCGGTCGGTGAGGTCGTCAGCGAGGGCGCGGAGATAGTCGCGAAAGCTCGGTGAGAAGTCGAGCGCGTTCTCGTACGTGGCGTCATACGTCAGGATCGAGGCGTCGAACGCCCGGTTGCAGACGTCGCCACAGTTGGGGCACAGCACGAGCCGGAACGGTCCGGTCGCGGCGGCGACGGCCTCGGCCGATGTGCGGTGCAGCTCGGAACAGTTGACCGGCACGGCCGCGAACTCGAGCAGGACTTCGCCGCCGCCCGCCTCGCACACACGGCACGCACCCATCGCCGCGTCCGACCCGACCGTCTCGTGTCGGGCCGACGACACCGGGCTCATCGAAGGTCCCGGCTCATACCCCGACGAGCGCGGCCTCGACCCCGACGCGGTCGAGCTCGGCCTGGATCTCGGCAAGGTAGATGGGGTTCATCGCAACGACGAGGTCGGGGTCGTACTCCGCCAAGAAGTCGGGCCCGACCACCTCTTGGCCGGTTCCGGCCATGAACATCCCCTGCTTGAACGGGTTGATGTCGACGGCGTAGCCGATCTCGTCCTGGAGCCCGAGCGTGGTGAGGTACGACACACCCTTCGAACCCGCGCCCCAGATCACTGCGCGCTTGCCGTCGGCGGCCGACGAACGCAGGTCGCCGCGCAACTTCTCGATCACGATCGGGTACTGCATCTCGAAGTGGTCGACCGCGGCCTCGAGGCGCGCCATGTCGTCTTCGCCCGGGAGGGTCGGGTTGGTCCCCGTGCTCGGAATGCTGTCGAGGAGCAGGTACTGATCGTCGAACTCCGTCGCCAGCGCGGTGATGTCGAAGCCGTTGCGACGGAACAAACGCGCCATCGAGCCGAGACTGAAGTAACTGCAGTGCTCGTAGTAGACGTCCCAGAACGCGACCTCTTCGAGCACGCGCGCGACGTTGGGCAATTCGAAGAGCACCACCGTCGCGGGATTGCGGATCGTCGCCTTGATCATGGCGACGAAATCGTTCACGGGCGAGATGTGCTCGAGCGTGTGCCGGCAGACGATCGCGTCCGTGTGGAGGTCGGAGTACTTCTCGCCATAGAAATCGGCGATCCAGTCGATGCGATCACCCATGGGGTCGTCCATGCGGTCGGCCCGGAAGCTCGGATCGATCCCGATTCCGGAACCGGCGCCCGCCTTCACCATCTCCACGAGGAACTCGCCCTTGCCGCAGCCGATCTCGAGGACGGACTTACCTTCGAGCTGGTGACGCGTCACCCATTGGGTCGCCAGCTCCTGCGCGAAGTTGCGGAACCGTTGGGAAAAGCCTTGCGTCTCTTCGTAGCGCGCCGAGTATTCCGACTGGCCGATGTCGAACGCGGTGTTGAAGATGAAACCACACGACCGGCAGAACGCGAGGACGAGGTCGCCGCGCGGGAACGCCCGGGCGTCGTCCGCGTCGTCGAGCAACAGGCAGCTGTTGACCGGGATGCTCAGCTTCTCGTGGAAGATGCGGAGATCCGCGCTCGTGCACGCCGGGCAATATCTCGAGTGTCATCGCTCCGGTCCTGTCACGATCATGGGCTCCGGCACGGGCACGATGAACTGTCCGCCGAGGGTGCTGTACTCCTGCTGCTGAGCCATGATCTCGTCCTTGAAGTTCCAGGCGAGGAGCAACACGTAGTCGGGACGGCGCTCGACGAGCGCGGACGGGTCGAGGATCGGCTGGTGTGTGCCCGGCATCAGCAGGCCCTGCTTGTGCACGTTACGGTCGACGACGAAGTCGACGAGGTCGGTGTCGAGGCCGACCGTGTTCACCAGCGTGGAACCCTTCGCGGCTGCTCCGTACGCGGCGATGGTCTTTCCGTCACGCTTCAAACCCTCCAGCAACGCGTGCAACGAGGTACGCACATGCTCGACACGTTTGGCGAAACCTTCGTAGTACGCGAGCGACGTCAGCCCCGACGCGGCCTCCGACTCGAGAAACGCCGTCGCGGCGGCGCTGCGCTGCGTGCCCTTGCTCAGGTGCCAACGCAGCGTGCCACCGTGGAGGCGCGGAAAGTTCTCGACGTGGTTCAGCGTCAAACCGTGGCGCGCCGCGAGGCGGTCGATCGCGGTGCACGAGTGGTAACAGAGGTGTTCGTGGTAGATCGTGTCGAACTCGACGTGGTCGATGAGGTCGCGAACGTAAGGGTTCTCGATGACCACGACGCCGTCGTCGGCAAGCAGGGTGGCCACACCGGCCATGACGTCGTTGAGCCCAGGGACGTGGGCCATGACGTTGTTTGCAACGATGACGTCAGCACGCTTACCCTCGCCGACGAGCTCGCGCGCGAGCTCGGACCCGAAGAACCGCGAGCGTGGGCACGCCCGCGGCGTTCGCCGCGGCGGCCTGGTCGGGAGCGGGATCGACACCGAGCACCGGCACGCCGAACTCGGCGAAGTTCTTGAGCAGGTACCCGTCGTTGCTCGCGATCTCGACGACGAGGCTCGACGGGCCGAGCTGGCGCTCCGCGATCAGACGCAGCACGTTCTCGCGACTGTGGCGCAGCAGTTCGTCGGAGAACGATGAGAAGTAGAGGTAGTTGTCGACGAACATCTTGTCGGCGGGGACCTCTTCGAGCAGCTGCACCAGCGAGCACTCTGAGCAGAACGCAACGTCGAGCGGGAAGCGCTCCTCGAGCTTGAAGTCGAAGTCCGGCTTCACCAACGCGTCGGCGAGCGGCGTCTTGCCCAGTGAGAGGAACGGGTGCAGGTCGGCGGACCCACACGAACGGCACTCGGCGACATCACTCATTGCGCACCCTTTCCGCCACCAGTCAGGGCTTCCTCGGCGGTGTCGACGAAACGAAGGTCGGAGGTGATGCGACCCGAGTCGAGCAATTCGCGCACGTGTGCGATCCGCATGATCGACGCGCTCGTGAGCGTCGACTCGTCGAGCCCGATTCGGATGTACTCGTCGTACAGCTGTTGCACACCGAGCGGCACGGTCCACTGCGGCTTGAACTCGGGAAACGACTCGGCGAGCAGTTCGCAGTTGACGCGGTAGTTGCGGGCGTCGGGACCGGCGTCGTCGGCGTACGTCACCTCGCAGTCGGGAACGATCGACCCGACGATCTCCGCGACCTCACGGACCCGGTAGTTCTCGGCCGTCGAACCGACGTTGAATCCGCGGTTGTGCACACGGTCGACGCCGGCGCCGAGCATCACCACGAACGCCTGGGCGATGTCGTCGATATGAACGAGCGGGCGCCAGGGCATGCCGTCGCTCTTCATCCGCACTTCGCCGATCGCGACCGCGTACGCGGTGAGATTGTTGACGACGAGGTCGCCGCGCAGCCGCACCGAGTAGCCGTACGCGGTGGCGTTGCGCAGGAACGTCGGGCTGAAGCCGTCGCTCGCCAGCGCGGCGATGTCGCGTTCGGCCAACACCTTCGCGCTCCCGTACGGAGTCACCGGCAGGAACTCGGCCGTCTCGTCGATGAAGTCGTCGCCGTGCGCGCCGTAGAGACTGCACGTCGAAGACTGCACGAATCGCTTCACACCCGCTTCCTTGGCCGCCGTCGCGCATCGCACCGAACCGACGTGGTTGATGTCGAACGTCGTGTTCGCGTCGAGGTCACCGAGCGGGTCGTTCGACAGCGCCGCGAGGTGCAGCACCGCCTCGAAGCCGTCGAAATCGGCCGGCGTGACGTCACGCACGTCCTTGCGGATCCAGGGCACGTCGACGAGCGAGCCGCCGAAGTCGCAGCCCTCGAAGAGACCACTGTCGAGTCCGCTGACTTCGTGGCCCGCGTCGAGCAGCATCGGTACGAGCGTTGCACCGATATAGCCGCGGTGGCCGGTTACGAGTACGCGCATGTCAGCTCCACACCTTCCAGGGCGCCTGGCCCGAATCCCACAGCGCTTGCAGGTGTTGCTTGTCGCGCAACGTGTCCATGCACTGCCAGAACGACTCGTGGCGGTACGCCATCAGTTGCCCGTCCTTGGCGAGACGTTCGAGCGGCTCGCGCTCCCAGGGCGTCGTGTCGCCGTCGATGTAATCGAAGACCTCGGGCTCGCAGACGAAGAAGGCGCCGTTGATCCAGCCTTCGCCCGTCTGCGGCTTCTCGGAGAACTCGACGATCGCGTCGCCGTCCATCTCCATGTGACCGAACCGGGCCGGCGGGCGGACCGCAGTCATCGTGCAGAGCTTGCCGTGACTCTTGTGGAATTCGATCAGCTTGGTGATGTCGATGTCGGAGACACCGTCGCCCCAAGTCAGCATGAACGTGCCGCCGCCGGAGTACGGCTGTAGCCGCTTGATGCGTCCGCCGGTCTGAGTGTCGGCGCCAGTCTCGATCAAGTCGACGTTCCAGTCGGGCCGGCGACCGCCGCGCGACTCCACATTGCCCGCGCCCAGATCGATCGCGAGATTGCCGATCAGCGAGCAGCGGTCTGCGAAGTAACGCTTGACCTCTTCGCCCTTGTATCCGAGGGCGACCACGAACTCGTCGTGGCCGAACGATGCGTAGTGACTCATGATGTGCCACAGGATCGGGAGTCCGCCGATTTCGACCATCGGCTTGGGCCGGATGGTCGTCTCTTCGGCGAGCCGCGATCCGACGCCGCCCGCGAGGATCATGACCTTCATCTCGTCTCCCTCCCGGCGCGGCACCTCGACGCCACGCCGTCGCGCCCCCGCGTCAGTACACAAGCATACTCGTCACTATCCGTGGCAGTCGATCTGGCGATATGTGACACAAGTCCGTCTTGATCAGGCTGATTCACCGATTTGCGCTCCCTTTGACGGCTAGCGGTGACCACGTTGAGTCGCCTTTCGGAAGTCGCGGTTCGCGGCGTGCGACGACTGTGCACGCATGATCATCGGACGATTCTGCGCGTATTCGACCTCTCGGGCGCGAAACGCACGCCCCAGCATCGCGCACGCGTTCGAGAGTCGGATCGCGCCGCTCCACGCCCACTCTCATCGGTAATCCACCCTTCCGACGTGAGTGCCGGATCCGTAGGCTGGTCAGCGCCCGTGCGCCTTCACTACGGTGACGGCGCACGGAGTGCGATGCGGGGGCCACGGTGGGGGGCATTCTTTGAGTTTTCGCTCGCAAGGCGTCCGGCGGACGAGCGTGGGACTGGTCGTCGCGGTCGTTCTCGTCGCGCTGGGTTTCGGCGGGTTCGAGACCCGAGTCGGCCACGGGTCCCCGGTCGATGGTTCGGCGGCGTCCCGGTTCGGCGTGTACCCGGGGTACGCGGACCTCGGGCAGCTCAAGAGCCTCGAGAGCTGGATTGGTCACCCGGCCAACTACGTCGTCCAGTTCGGCGACATCCACGAGTCCGCGTTCACGTCGAGCATCTGGGGCGAGGTCACCAAGGCCGGCGCCTTCCAGACAATGGCCAAGCAGGTCACGCTGGTGGAATCGATCCCGCTCGCGTTCGGCGACTTCGTCCACGCACGGACGCCGGCGGGGCAGGCCACGGTACGCGCGAATCTCCAGGCGACGAAGAACGGCGCGCACGACGCGGAGTTCCGGATCGCCGCGCGCTACCTCCGCGACGGCGGTTATCCCGACGCGATCATCCGGCTCGGGTGGGAGTTCGACGGCGACTGGATGCCGTGGTCCGCCCGGGGCAACGAAGCGCTCTGGATCACCGCCTACCGGCACGTCGCCGACATCTTCCGGTCGGTTTCGTCGTCGTTCCGTTTCGACTGGAACGGTTCGGCGGGGTTCCTCGAGCACGAGCTCTCGGCTTACCCGGGCGACAACTACGTCGACATCGTCGGCCTCGACGTCTACGACAAGGGCCTGGGCACGGCCTGGAACCCCTCGACGCAGAGCTGGCACGACCCGGTTGCCGCGTTCGGGATCATCCGCGAGGACCTCGCGGCGCAGCGCGATTTCGCGATCGCGCACGGCAAGCCGGTCAGCTATCCGGAGTGGGCCCTCACCGGAGTCGACGCCCACGTCGCGTCCAACGTCGGCGGCGACGACCCCACGTTCATCCAAGGCATGAGCGACTGGATCACCGCGCTCCCCGCGAAGGGGCCCGGCAGCCTCTCGTACCAGTCGTACTTCAACGAGGACAGCGAAGACGGCCATCACCGGATCAATGCGAACTATTTCCCGAACAGTGCCGCTCGCTACAAATTCCTCTTCGGCGCGCCGCCGACCGCTTCGATGGCGCGCTCCACGACCTCGTTCCTCGACGCATGGTCCGCCATCGGCGATAACGTTCTCGACGACGGCGTGGCCACCCTCACGACCCAGTTCACACCCGGGCGGCACACCATCTGGGCGCGGTACTGGGCAGCGCCGCGGCGGGGCGGGGCGATTCGGGAGTAGAGGTACGAGAAGTCGCCCCTGCCTCTCCTCGACCCGGTTCGGGGCGCGCCGCTGGACCGTGCCGGTCGGTCTGGCCGTCAAGTGGAGTGTTCGGCTTACCGATTCAGGGGGTGTTGTGCGTACTCGTAGGGCACTCGTCAGCATTCTGCGCGCCTGCGCCGGCGACGACGGTGACTCCGTCGCGGCGCTTCGCGCGGCACGTACCCCTCGACGGCCTCGCCGCGCTCGCTATCGAGCACGGCGTCGCCGGTTCGGTGTACCGCCAGGTGGACCGCCTCGATGGCCTCGATACCGCCGAAGTCCGGGAGCTGGCGGCCATCGCGCTGAGCAACCGGGTCAACCACACCCGCATCGGCCGTGATCTCCAGTACCTCGCGGGCGTGCTCGAACCGAGCGGCGCGCGGTGGCTCATCGTCAAGGGCCCCGCGGCCGCGGCCACGCTCTACACACCCCCCGAGCAACGTTCGGCCGGCGACATCGACGTACTGATCGGGCCCGAAGATTTCGAGGCCGCGGTCGTCGCCCTCGAAGGCGCCGGCCACGCGGTCGACGACGCCAACTGGCCGTTGGTCCGCCAGATGACCGCGGGCCAGTTGCACTTCCTGTTGCCGTTCGGCACCGTGCTCGACCTGCACTGGCACCTGCTCTACGGCGCGGAGGAACGGGATCGCTTCCCCCTCACGACGGGCGAACTGTTGCAGCGCCGCCGGCCGGTCACGCTCGCGGACACCGCCGTCTTCACGCTCGACCGCGTCGACACCCTCATCCACCTGTGCTTCCACGCCGCCAACGAAGGTGCCGACCGGCTCAGCTGGATCTCCGACATCGCCCGTGCCTCGGCGAAGATCGAGCCGACCGAGTGGGACGACGTCGTGACCCGCACCACCGCTTGGGAAATGCAGCTTCCGGTCGGCACCGTGTTGGAACGCGCCGCCCGCCAGCTCGGCGCGCCGATTCCCGCGTCGGTGCGCGCGCGGTTCGCACCGCGTTCCTGGCGCGCGACCATGGCGGTCGCCGACCGTCTCTTTCCCGTCGCCGGTACTGCGCGCAGTGTCGGGAACCCGGCCTCGCTGCTCGCGCGCAGCTCGGTCCAGGCGAGCACACCAATGCGCGCGACCGCGGCCGCGCTGTCGGGTGTGGGCCGACGAGCGCTGCATCTCGCGCAGACGGGAGATGTCGAGCGCGTCGACCTCGCGAACCGGGAGGACTCGCCCGCGAGCCTCTTGTACCCTGCCGAGTTCCGTGCCGAGGACCGGGAGGCGTACTTCGCCGCGATCCTCGCGGAGGCCGAGACGGATGCGGCCTCGACGCGCTGACGCTCGCCTTCACCAACAGATGTCGGAGCTTTCCGCGCTCTGCGCCGATTTCTCCGACAACAGTTGGTGGAGTTTTCCGGGCGGGCTAGCGGTGGGCGGTGAATCGGCCGACGAGAGCGCGCGCTCGCCAGTAGACGCGGCGCGGGAGGCGGCGCGCTCCGACCTTGCACGCGTCGACGAGCGCGCCGCGGGCGGTCACCGGTCGGTAGCCGCCTCCGGGCGGCTCGATCCCGACCACGCGACCGATGAGCAGCGCGTCGTCGACGAGCGCGTCCGCGCCAACATTCCCGTCGCCCCAGAATCGGTTCCTCCCCGCGCGCCGGCCGACGTAACGATGCACCGCGACGGTCTCCCCAGATTCGCAGAACGCCCAGATCTCGCCCCAGCGCGGCCGGCCGGAAGCGGATACCCACACTGCCGATCCCGACACGATCGTCCGGCCCATCGACCGACCGGCGACCTCGATGCGTAGCGGCTCGGAGCCGGCTCTGAGCCGCAGCAGCCGCGCGAATGACTCCGAGCTCGTGCTCGACATCGCCGGGCTACCCCTCGTCGTGCACGCGGCCGACGCCGCGCATCTCGCCACCGTGCACGCCGCGTTCGGGACCGGCGCGACGACCTCCGCGCCCTCCGAAGCCGAGCTCCGTTACGGCCCCGGTCGGTTGACGATGCCGGACCGCCGGCCCGACGCCCATCAGCCCGACCTCGACGTCTGGAACGTCGAGGACGTGTTGCTGCTTTCGTCGGACGCGCACGACATCCAAGCTCGCGTCACCCCGACACTCATCGACGTGGTTTCGACGGCGGCACCCCACGAACGGTCGCTGCGCCGGATCTTCCAGCCCGTGATCACGCACGTGCTCGCCCATCGGGGCGTGTTCGTACTTCATGCAGCCTCGATGCGCAAAGGCGACCGCGGGTTGCTGGCGCTGGGCGACACCGGCCAGGGCAAATCCACGGTCGCTCTCGCCGCGTTCCAGGACGCCTGGCGTGTCATGGGAGATGACCTCGTTGCCCTGTGGCTCGTCGACGACACTCCGATGATACGCGGGTTACCCAAGCCCATGGCGCTCCCGAGCGACGTCGCCGTCGAACGGTCGTCGGCGCTCCGCGACGCGGAGATGCTCGACTGGGACCACCGGCGCCGGCTGCACGTTCCGGTCGAGCAACTGGAGCTGCGTCCGGTGCCCCTCGGCGCGATCATCGTGGTGCAGCACGGCAGTGGCGCGCGTTCGATGTCCGAACCGATGCCGGCCGACCGCTTGGCGTCGAGACTCATGTCTTCGTACACATCGGTCGGCGACGCTCCGCTGATGCGCAACTTCTTCCCGGTTGCGGTGCGTGCGGCTCGGGTCCCGGGCATCGTCGTGTTCCACGGGACCGACCCCGGAACGCGCATCGGTGACGCGCAGCGGATCCTCGGCGAGATCGCCGAGGGCTGGTGAGCGTCGCTGGTTCGGCGACGGGCGGGCTCAGGGTGCGGGCGAGATTGCGACAGTCCCGAAGTTCACGTCGGCGCGATGGGCCGCGAGAACGATCGACCCTCGACTCAACTCACCGTTGGCCTGCAGCAACCAGGAACCCGGCTCGGCAGTACCCGTCTTCCAGATCTTGAACTTGTACAGGCTGCCGCCGATCGCGTTGTCGGTCACGCTGAACTTGAACGTGTACACAACCCCGACCGTCAGCTTCAGACCACTCACATCCTTGATCAACGTCTGTTCCTGGTGCGCGTCGGTGTTCTCGTAGATCTCGGCCTTCGGCGCCGCACCCCGGTCGTTGTCGTAGAGGAACGCAGCCGGGAACGGATGACCGATCCGCGGCTGATCAGGCTGTTGCACACCGTGCAGGTCGGAAGTCGCCCCCTTGAACCCGGCGATAATGCCGATCGCAGCACCATCGACGTCCATCGAGTTGATCTTCACCTGCGCAGTGCCCTGATACTGCGACCACGAACTGGCCTGACCAAGAGTCACCAGACGGTCGTAGCCGATATCGACGTTGCGGATCGAGCCGTCAGCCTGCACCGTCCAACGACCATCGGCAACCTGCGCGACATTGTTGACACTGCCACCCGCCTGCGACCAATCAGCCGTATACGGCAGCGCCCACGGACCCCCATTCACCTTGTTCACCGTCACGTCCACCGTCGACTGATTACCAAAGATGTCGACCGCACGCAGATGCACCGTGTTCGCGCCGGTCTGCAACGACGCAGAGTCGAGCTCGACATTGAACTCACCCGGCGCCACCAACCGCACCTGGTTCTCACCCAACGAAAGCGCGTTCGTCGCCCCACCGTTCAACGTGTACGTCAGACTCGCCAGACCGCTCGGATCCGACACATCGCCCAACACATTCACCCACTGCTGCGGTTGCCCACGAGCACCGAAAGTCTGGTTCGACCCGTACCACACATCGATGACCGGCGACACAGGAGCAACAGGCCACGCCACACCGTCATCAGTCGCCGGCGGCGAAGTCGAGTTCACGAAATAGTCGACCAAGGTCTTGAACGCGGGCGACGACCCGCCGCCGAAGTTACCGGCGAACACCCCGGCGCGCGCCACGGCGAGAGTGAGGTTGAACGTCGCGGCCGCGGTCCAGCGCAGCCCGTCGTACGAATAACCGAACACCCAGCTGTTCCCGGTACGCGCGAGCCGCAGCACGATCGACGGCTTGTTGTAGATCTCGAAGCTTGCGTTGGTGGTGACGGTGGCACCCGACACCGTCTTCACGACGAAGTCGGTCTCGAACGAGTTCTGGACGATCGCGGCGTAGACGTAGTGCGTCGAGTCCTGCTCGACG
This sequence comes from uncultured Actinomycetes bacterium, assembly GCA_963761055.1. GTDB lineage: Bacteria > Actinomycetota > Acidimicrobiia > IMCC26256 > PALSA-610 > PALSA-610. Next base: position 310,575 of record CAVXFO010000007.1, read on the forward strand.
ACCACGCCCTGTTCCTGGAACTGCTGCGACACCGACGAGTCGAACTTCGCATCGAGACTGAGGTTCGAGTTCGCGATCGCCTGCACGATCCGGGGCGCGCCGTCACCGGACGCCGCCGGGTCGTGCGATGATCCCCCGGGCACGTTGATCACCACGTGCTGGCCGTCCATCGACTGCGACGAACCGCCGCCGGGATTCACGAAGCTCCACGTCCCGGCGTTCAACGCCCCGGCACTGAAGTCGTCGTTGGTGAGGGTCGCCGTGGTCCCCGATCCGCCGTCTTCGGGGATGATCGGCGACGCCGTGTTGAAGAAATAATCGACCGTCGCCGACCACGCCGGCGGCGGCGAACCCGAATTCCCCGCATACGGACCCACCTTCGCGACCGTCATCGCAAACGTGAACGACCCACCCGTCACCCACGTCACACCATCACGCGAATAGGTGAACAACCACGACGAACCCGTCCGCTTCACCCGCAACCAAAACGGCGACGACGGCGACGGCGACAACGTCGTCGCCACCTTCACCGACGCCGACCCACCCGACACCGACGCCGCGAACAAAATGACCTGACCGCCCCCGGCATTGAACACATCGAACCGCAACACCGTCGACGCATCCTGCTCCACCAGGATCCCCTCATCCTGATACTGCGCCGACCCCATCGACTCGAACTTCGTCTCCACCTCGAAATCAGTGTTCGCGACCGGCTGCACCACCCGCAACGCGTTCACACCATCCGACCACGTGTCATGCGCCGAACCCGCCGGCACCGACAACACCAACGCATGACCATTCACCGACACCGACCCGTTCCCCACCGGGTTCTCCACCGACCACAACGACGAATTCAACGAACCCGCATGAAAATCATCCGACACCACCCCACCGGACGCCGAGCACCCCGACGTCGTGAACGTCGCGTCGGCACTCGAAGCCGAATTCCCCGACGCGTCCGCCGACGACACCTTGTAGTGGTACGTCGTCGCACACACGAGCCCCGACAACACCACCGAATGCGCGGTCACCAGCGTCGCCGACGACACATTCGCGCCGTACGACGTCGTCGCCCCCGAGTCAACCCGAGAAGTCGACGCCTCATCGGTCGTCCACGCCACCGTCGCCGACGACTGCGACGGCGAGGACGACACCCCCGAGATCACCGGCGCCGTCGTGTCGGCCCCGGAACCGTCTTCGGGGATGATCGGCGACGCCGTGTTGAAGAAATAATCGACCGTCGCCGACCACGCCGGCGGCGGCGAACCCGAATTCCCCGCATACGGACCCACCTTCGCGACCGTCATCGCAAACGTGAACGACCCACCCGTCACCCACGTCACACCATCACGCGAATAGGTGAACAACCACGACGAACCCGTCCGCTTCACCCGCAACCAAAACGGCGACGACGGCGACGGCGACAACGTCGTCGCCACCTTCACCGACGCCGACCCACCCGACACCGACGCCGCGAACAAAATGACCTGACCGCCCCCGGCATTGAACACATCGAACCGCAACACCGTCGACGCATCCTGCTCCACCAGGATCCCCTCATCCTGATACTGCGCCGACCCCATCGACTCGAACTTCGTCTCCACCTCGAAATCAGTGTTCGCGACCGGCTGCACCACCCGCAACGCGTTCACACCATCCGACCACGTGTCATGCGCCGAACCCGCCGGCACCGACAACACCAACGCATGACCATTCACCGACACCGACCCGTTCCCCACCGGGTTCTCCACCGACCACAACGACGAATTCAACGAACCCGCATGAAAATCATCCGACACCACCCCACCGGACGCCGAGCACCCCGACGTCGTGAACGTCGCGTCGGCACTCGAAGCCGAATTCCCCGACGCGTCCGCCGACGACACCTTGTAGTGGTACGTCGTCGCACACACGAGCCCCGACAACACCACCGAATGCGCGGTCACCAGCGTCGCCGACGACACATTCGCGCCGTACGACGTCGTCGCCCCCGAGTCAACCCGAGAAGTCGACGCCTCATCGGTCGTCCACGCCACCGTCGCCGACGACTGCGACGGCGAGGACGACACCCCCGAGATCACCGGCGCCGTCGTGTCGGCCCCGGAACCGTCTTCGGGGATGATCGGCGACGCCGTGTTGAAGAAATAATCGACCGTCGCCGACCACGCCGGCGGCGGCGAACCCGAATTCCCCGCATACGGACCCACCTTCGCGACCGTCATCGCAAACGTGAACGACCCACCCGTCACCCACGTCACACCATCACGCGAATAGGTGAACAACCACGACGAACCCGTCCGCTTCACCCGCAACCAAAACGGCGACGACGGCGACGGCGACAACGTCGTCGCCACCTTCACCGACGCCGACCCACCCGACACCGACGCCGCGAACAAAATGACCTGACCGCCCCCGGCATTGAACACATCGAACCGCAACACCGTCGACGCATCCTGCTCCACCAGGATCCCCTCATCCTGATACTGCGCCGACCCCATCGACTCGAACTTCGTCTCCACCTCGAAATCAGTGTTCGCGACCGGCTGCACCACCCGCAACGCGTTCACACCATCCGACCACGTGTCATGCGCCGAACCCGCCGGCACCGACAACACCAACGCATGACCATTCACCGACACCGACCCGTTCCCCACCGGGTTCTCCACCGACCACAACGACGAATTCAACGAACCCGCATGAAAATCATCCGACACCACCCCACCGGACGCCGCGGCGGCCGCGGTCATCGGGAGCGCGCCGAGAAGCGCCACCGCGACGCCGACGGCGACGGTCTGAATTCCCGCGAATGCCCACTTCTGTATCCCTCCCGCTTCCGCTCAGTCTATCTGGAGACGCCACGGAGAGCGACAGTCCGAGTAGATCTGCCACACTGAGCGCGAGACGCCGAATGTCCGCGACGCCCGACGTCCACGACGCCCGACGAAACCGCCCGGCGGCGCCGCTTCACTTCGCCCCTGGGAACCGGGCTGCCGCCTGCCGATAGAGACGGACGAGCGACCGTCGGAAGCCGTCGGCGTCGCCGCCGCGGGAACGGCAAGCGCGCGTAAGCCTCGTCTCGGGGCACAGGTACCATCATCGGTTTCGAAGACGGAGTGGGGAGCGTCCGCGTGGTCAAGAAGGTGGTGACCAGCTCGACGACAAACGAGCCCACCGCCGTAGTGGAAGCGCTCTCGGGCCGGTCGCTGCTGACCGGCGGAATCTGGGTGATGGCGAGCCGGGCTCTCCCCCAGATCTACGTCCTGGTCTCGTCGGTCCTCATCGCCCGCTTCCTCACTGTTGGCGACATGGGCCGCCAGAGCTATATCTCGTTCGTCCAGCTGTCCCTCATCCTCGTGTGCAGCTTCGGCTTCAGCGGTGCCCTCATTCGCTACGGGGGCGAGCTGCTCGGCCAGGGCCGGCTGTCGACACTGCGGGGCCTGATCTGGTGGACCACCAAGATCCAGATCGGAGGCGCCCTGCTCACCTTCGTGATCATGGGTGGCATCGGGCTGTTCGGCCACAGCCTCCGGGCGGCGTGGATATGGGCCGCAGTCGGCACGGCGTTCTCCACTTTTCAAAACGTCCCGAACGGTGTCCTGAGCGTGCTGCGCAAGTGGCGAGAGGGTTCGATCATCACCCTCGTCGTCGGGCTCGCGTTCACCGTCGGAATCGCGGTCGTGCTCGCGCTGGGCGGGGGCGTCGCGGGCGTGTTCGCGGTCGGCGCAGTGCTCTCGATCATCGCCACCGTGTGGACGACCGTGCTCGCGCAGAAGTACCTGCATGCGGTCGCCCCCGTGTCGGCGCCGGTCTCGTACCTGTACCGCCCAATGGTCGGTTTCGCGATGACCATCTGGGCCAGCTACCTCTTGACCCTCGTCGTGCTACGTCGTTCCGAGTTCTTCTTCCTCGAGCACTATTCCTCGGCAAACGCGATCGCCTACTACTCCGTCGCGTTCGCAATCGTCGCGGGTCTCGGATCCGCGGTCGAGTCTCTCGGCGCCGTCGTCTCGCCGACGGTCGCCGCGCTGCACGGGGCCGGCGACGCGGGTCGGATCAACACCGGCTTCTCCCGGGCATTGCGCTTCGTGACCCTTACCGCCATCCCCATCAGCACGTTCGGGATCGTGTTCGGCCCGGCCGTGATCCGCGTGGTGTACGGCTCGGAGTATTCGCGCACCGCATCGCCCCTTCGGATCATGCTGCTGGCGTTTCCGGTCATCTCGTTGATGTCGTTGTGCAACGGACTGCTCTGGGGTGTCGGACACGTTCGGGTCTGGCTGCTCGTCTTCTGCTTCGCCGCGGTCGTCGACGTCGGCCTCGACTTCCTCCTCGTCCCGGCCCACGGTGAGGTCGGTGCCGCCTGGGCGAACAACTCGGCCCAGGTCTTCGCGTCGATCCTCGTCGTCGGCTACACCATCAAGAAGTTCGGCCCGTTCGACTGGCAGGGACCCGTGCTCGCCGCGCGCTCGGCGCATCCGGCCTCGCTGCGTTCGCGGGTTGGATGTGTGTCGTGACGTTTGGTGGCGCAACGGGCATCGTGATCGGCGCAGGAATTGCGCTAGTCCTGTTCATCCTCCTCTCCCGCCTGCTGCGCACCATCCCCGCGATCGACGCCGCTTGGATCGGCGACTCCGTGCACGGCCGGTTCGCACGCGCCTTCGCGAACACCCTCACCCGGGCCGCAACCGCCGTGGCGACCCCCGACGTGCAGTACGTCGAGCGCTGACCATGGCCGAGATGCGGGTCGCGTTCGTCAACCAGCCCATCGATCGGGTCCTGCCTCCGATCCAGAACTCGGTTGGCGCGTGCACCTACGGCCTCGGCCGGGCGCTCGCCGACCGCGTCGACCTCACGGTGTACGGGCGTCGCAACGCGCAGTACGGCGCCGTCGCCGAACACGAGACACACGACGGGATGCGCTTCCGGTTCCGCGAACGCACCCCGACCCGACCGCGCGCTCTTCCGCTACTACGACCGCTACTCGCCGTGGCTCCGGTTGCTCAACCACGGCATGAATCCGCCGGTCTCGTCGTCGCGTGCTCTCTTCCCGATCTACACGCGCGCGGTCGCGAGCGAGATCGGCATGGCCGACTACGACGTCGTCCACGTGCAGCACAGCACTCAATTCATACGACCACTCAAGAGACGCAATCCCCGCGGTGCAGTCATCCTGCAACTCCACGCCGAGCTGTATCCGCAGAACAACCTGCGCGCGATCGAACGCCGCCTCCGCGCGGCCGACCTCGTCGTGACCGTGAGCGACTACATCACCGAGCTGACGAAGCGACAGCTCCCGCGCCTGGCCGATCGCTGCCACACACTGTCGAACGGCATCGACCCGGACGAATTCACGAAGGCGAAGGACCATCGCAACCGCACGGGTCCGCTCACGGTCATGTTCGCCGGGTCCGTGTCGCCCCACAAAGGCGTACACCTGCTGATCGAGGCGTTCGCGAGCATCGCCACAGCCCACCCCGACTCGCGGCTCGAGATCGTCGGACCGCTGCACACCGTCCCCCCATCCGAGACGTACCCGATGGGCGACCCGGCGTTCGTGCGGCGGATCATGCCGCTTTACGAAGGTGACTACGTGACACACCTGCGCGACCTGATCCCTCCTCAGTTGCGCGAGCGCATCAACGTCGTGGGCGAGGTGCCGCGCGAGGAGCTCCTGGCCCGTTACGCCGCGGCCGACGTGTTCGCGTTCCCCCCGATCTGGGACGAGGGCTTCGGGCTCCCTCCGGTCGAGGCCATGGCCGCGGGCGTCCCGGTCGTGGCGTCGCGCTCCGGCGCGGTCGCCGACACGGTGGTCGATGGCGAGACCGGATTTCTCGTCGACAAGGGCGACACGCCGGCGCTGGCCGCCGCGCTGGCCCGGCTGCTCGGTGACGCCGATCTCCGCGCCGCGATGGGCGCCGCCGGCCGCGTCCGAGCGCTCGACACGTTCACCTGGTCGAGCGCGGCCGACAGAGCCATGGCGCTCTACGACCGCGCGCGCGTGACGGACAGGACGAGCGAGCAGATCCCGAGCCTGGCCGCCCCGTCCCGCGCCGATCGGCGCGGGGTCATCACCACTTCGACGACTTGCGCAGCAAACCGTCGCGACGGGCGAAGCACAGGTCGAGCTGGCCGAGCGCGCCGTCGAGCTCGCGCCGAGCGAAACCGGCGACGTCGTACACGACGAAGTCGCGCTCTTCCATGAACGCGACGACCTGCGCGAGCAGCGGGGTGTCGGGGAGGAACTCGAACAACGAGACCTCCATCACGAACATCTCGGCGACGTCGAAGACCCCCTTCGCACCAAGCAGTGCTTCGAGCTCGAAGCCCTGGATATCGAGCTTCACCAGCTCGGGCGGTGCGTAGCCCTCTCGCGCCAAGAGCTCGTCGATCGTCACGATGGGCACGACGCGGGTCGGCCGGTCGCCCGAACCGCTGTCGTGATCGGGTGTCAGGAAAGACGAACCGACCAGGTCGTCCCAGATGGTCAGCGTCAGCTCGCCCGCGCTCGAACCGGCGCCGGCCTCGAACCAGCGGCAGTTCGAGCCGGGCGTGCAGACCGCGTCGAGGTAGCCGGACATCTCGTGTTGCGGCTCGATCAAGATGAAACGGGCGTCGGGGAACACGGAACGCGCGAGGCGCGTCCAGTCGCCTCGGTTCGCGCCGACGTCGAGCACCACGTTGCACCGCAGGCCGCGCGCGTGGAGATCGGCGAGGAACGTGCTCATCACGCCGATCCCGCCGGTCTGCGCGAAGGAACCGACACGCTTCACGTCGACGCCGAGACGCGCGAGCCCGCGCTTGACCACGGATCGCGCTCGGAAGCCCAGCTCGCGGTTCATTGTTCTCCCTAGCTGCAATCGCGTTTCACGCCTGCTCGACGATAGTCGAGCAGGACCGATTCTCCGATCGTCACCTCAGTACGACCCGAGCGTTCCCGTGATGCGCGCGGCACGCAGCGCACGCTTCAGTGCGAAGAGCGACAGGGGCAACAACACGATCGCGAACCCGCACAGAAGTGCGTACTCGACACCCACCTCGTTGATCGACTGCCCGTTGATCAGACCGGCGCGCAAGACCTGGAGCGCGTAGTAGGGCGGAAGGATGTGCGCGACGCCTTGCAGTATCCCGGGCAGGACCGCGATTGGGAAGAGCGCGCCGGCTAGAAAGTTGGTCGTCTGTGTCACGATCGGGGTGAACGGGTCGCCGCGCTTGCTCAGCACAATGAACGCGGCCGAGATCGCGCCGATCGCCGCGAACAGCGCGAGCGTCGGCGGCATGGCCAGGACGGCGGTGAGGACTCCCTGGGCCTGGAAATCGGCGCCGAGGACGAGGATCGCGAAGCCGAAGACGAACACGATCTCGATCAGTGCGAATCCGAGCGGGACGATGAGGGAACCGACGAAGAGCGTCGGCATCGCGGTCGGCGTCGCGAGCAGCACTTCGAGGGTGCCGCTCGTCTGCTCGGCACGGATCGTCTCGGTGAAGGCGCCGAGACCGACGCTCGAGATCGCGCCGAGCAGCAAACCGATGAGGACGAACTCGAAGTACCTGCCCGAATACTCCGAGAGGCGCTCGGGGGGGACCAGCTTGGCGAGGAAGAAGTACGTCGCGACACTCGCCGCGATCGAGAACGCACGGGCGAGCAGCGCGAACTGGTACGAGACCTCGACCCAGAAGTCCCGCGTGGCGATGGCGCGCATCTGCGCGAACGGCGTCGATCCAGGGACAGCGGAGATCGTCTCGGCGGGGCTCGACGCGGTCACGGCTCGCTCACCTCGCGTTCGAGGAGCTCGAGGAGCTCGCGCGCCGCGAGCTCGAAGTCGCCGTCTCCGATCGGCCCGACGTGGCGCACGCTGCCGTCGATCAGTACGACGACGCGGTCGCACCACGTCGCGACTTCGTCCATCCGATGACTCGACAGCAACACCGATCGGCCGGCATCGGCCTGCTCGCGCATCATCTTGCCGACGGTGACGCTGGCAATGGGGTCGAGACTCCGGGTCGGTTCGTCGAGCACGATCAACGAGGGCTCGGCCATGACGGCGCGCGCGACGTTGAGCGCCGCGCGCATGCCGGACGAGTAACCCATGACCCGTCGGTCACGATCCGCGAGACCGAGTCGCTCCAGCAGGTCGGTCGCACGCCGACGCGCCTCCGGGAGCGCCAGCCCGGCCAGCACTCCGAAGAATTCGAGGTTCTGACGGCCGTCGAGCCGCCAGTAGGTGGCCCGCTCGCTGTTCAGGACGAGACCGAGCCGGGCGCGGGCCTGCCGCGGATCGGCGAGCACGTCGACCCCGTCGATCATCACCGACCCGGCCGACGGCTCCAACAGGGTGCCGATGATCTTGAGCAGCGTCGTCTTGCCCGCGCCGTTCGGTCCGACCAGGCCGACGATCTCGCCGGGCCGAACGTCGAATGTGACGTCGTGGAGTGCGTCGACGGTCTTCGTGGATGCAACCCGTACGAACGGCCGCAGGTACCACGGCGCGCGCATGTACTGCTTGCCGACACCCTTCAACTGCAGGCTCACGACTACGCCCGTTCGTCAGTCAGCAGACGCCACGAAGCCAAGACGCACGAGTTCATCGAGGAATACTTCGACGTCTGCGGCGGCTTGCGTGAGGCCCACTTCCGGAAAGGCCTCGTTGACGACCTCGGCCAGGCGGTCGACCGCGGCGGGGCCTGCGGTAAGGGTCTGCCAGATCAGTGATCCGACCGGGTTGAGGGTGACCAGTTCGCTCGAAGCCTGGTCGATGAGCATGACCTTGACGTCGACCTGCTCCCAGAGCACGCCGTTCGCGACAGCGAAGTTCGACAACTCAGCTCCTTCGTCCGGTCTTCCGGGGCCGACGAGCGCCGTTGCCCGCGGCGTACGCCGCGGGCAACGAGTTCGCAGTCCAACGACTTTTCGCTTGCAGCAACACTAGAGGCGTTGACTTACGCAGGCGGGCAGTAACTCCCCCGTTGGTTGTGCAGCAGGCCGCCGACGTCCTCACGACGCTCGACCGCGGGCGACGAGTACTTGCTGATGTGATCGGTCACAGTGGATTCCTCCCATTTGTTCGAATGTCACGGGTTTTGGCACCCGATGAAGGGCCCGTGACCTTGTGTCAACCTCGTAGTGTCAAGGTTAACTCACGCTCCGTGGTCATGGCTACGAGGACTCCAAGGAATGAGACGAAGACCACTCAACCACGCACCACACCCGTCCGAATACGCGTAGTGGGCGTGGTACCGTTCTCCGCTACATACGGTCGGCCAATTGCTTTGCGCCCCATTGGCCAGATTCGTCAGGGAATCGCATCATGACTCGAGAAGCAGCCTCCGAGATCCCCGGTGCCCCGCGCGCCGGTACGCGCGTGCTCGTCACGGGCGGTGGCGGGTTCATCGGAGGTTGGCTGGTCGCCGATCTTCTCGGCCGCGGCTACGAGGTACGCGCCGCCGATGTCAAGCCCTTCGGCGAGTGGTACCAGGTCCACTCGGGCGCGGAGAACCTCTCGCTCGACCTCAGCGAGATCGCCGCGTGCCGGACCGCCGTCGACGGCGTCCAGCAGGTGTTCAACCTCGCGGCCGACATGGGTGGCATGGGCTTCATCGAGCTCAACAAGGCCGCGTGCATGTTGACCGTGCTCATCAACACCCACATGCTGATGGCCGCCCGCGAGGCTGGAATCGAGCGCTTCTTCTACTCCTCGTCGGCGTGCGTCTACGCAGCCGACAAGCAGGTCCAGACCGACGTCACCGCGCTCCGCGAGGCAGACGCCTACCCGGCCATGCCCGAGGATGGTTACGGCTGGGAGAAGCTCTTCTCCGAGCGCATGTGCCGCCACTTCCAAGAGGACTTCGGCCTGAAGACCCGCGTCGCCGCGCTACCACAACGTCTACGGACCGCAGGGCACTTGGGAAGGCGGACGCGAGAAGGCGCCGGCCGCGATCTGCCGCAAGGTCGCCACTGCGGTGCTGACCAACCTCCCCGACATCGAGATCTGGGGCGACGGCGAGCAGACCCGCAGCTTCACGTACATCGACGACTGCGTCTACGGCACCGAGCGCCTCATGTGGAGCGACGTGAGCGAGCCGCTCAACGTCGGGTCGAGCGAGCTGGTATCGATCAACCAGATGGTCGACATCGTCGAAGGCATCGCGGGGATCAAGCTCGCCCGCAACTACCTCCTCGACGCGCCCAAAGGCGTACGCGGCCGGAACTCCGACAACACGCGGATCCTCGAGCTCTTCGGCTGGCAGCCGAGCACGACGCTGCGCGACGGTCTGGAGCAGAACTACCGCTGGGTCTACGACCAGGTTTCCAAAGCCCTCGGTCGTTGACGTCGGGCGGGAGGAACTCCCTTGGAGCCCCAGACCTCGCCTCGCTCGACGATCTGTGTCACGACATACAAGCGTCCCGTCGGCCTGGCCCGCCTGCTCGACGCCATCGCGCTCCTCGAGGTGCCCACCGGCTGGGAGTTCGAGGTCGTCGTCGTCGACAACGATCCGGCCGCGTCGGCCCGCGCCGTCGTCGACTCTGCGTGGGGCGTGAACGCCCGCTACGTGCTCGAGCCCGAACGTGGGATCGCCCAGGTGCGCAACCGCGCCGTCGCCGAAGCCGCGCAGTCCGCATGGATCGCGTTCCTCGACGACGACGAATGGCCCGAGCCGAACTGGTGGCGCCGGCTCGTCGACGTCCAGTCCGCGTCAGACGCCGACGTGGTCATCGGTCCGTCGGAACCCGTCTTCGAACAGGACCCGCCCACGTGGATTCGCGAGGGGCGGTTCTTCGAACGGGAACGATTCCCGACCGGCGCCGTGATCCCCTACTGGCTCGCCCGCACGAGTGGCGTGCTGATCCGGCGTTCGGCATTCGAGCATCTCGGCGCGCACCCGTTCGACGAGCGGTGCGCGCTGAGCGGTGGTGAGGACGTGCGCTTCTTCGGCATGCTCGACCGCCAGGGCACGCGCATCGTGTGGGTCGACGACGCGATCGTCAACGAGCTCGTGCCGGCTACCCGTTCGAACGCGGGGTGGCTGCTCCGACGCGCCTTCCGTACGGGGAACTCACGGGGCGTCACGCTGCAGCTCGAAGGCGCGGGCATCTGGCCGCGTGTTCGACGAGTAGTACGAGGACTGCTCGACATCGGGATCGGGATCGTGCACGCGATCGGCGCGGCGAACAACAAGGCGCGCCGCATGCGCGGAGTGGCGCATTCTGCGCTCGGCATCGGGCTCATCGCGGGCGCGGTCGGTGTCCGGTACGACGAGTACTCCGTCATCCACGGTCACTGACGGGTCGGCGACGGATATGGGCGAAGACCTGCGAGTGCTGGTGGTCAACCACTCGGCGAAGGTTTGGGGCGCCGAACGTCAGCTCCTCGACCTGCGACCTCGGCTGCTCGATGCCGGGATCTCGGTGACCTTGGCCTGCCCGCCCGGCTCCGACCTCGAACGGACGTGGGCCGCGACCGGTTCGCCGACGATCGCTTACGAACCCGCCGGAGAGCTCGGTCTGCGCGCCGCCGACGGCAGTCGGGCGGGACTCGGTGCGATCGCTCGGCAAGTCGTGATCACGGCACACGACACGCGGCGCGTCGCCAAGCTCATCCGCATCGTGGACGCCGACATCGTCGAGTCGTACACGCTGAACGCGAATCTCGAAGTACTGCTCGCGGGTCGCGCGACCTGCACACCTTCGGTGCTCGACGTCCACGACATCGTCGTGCCCGGGCTCGGGCGGCGTTTGCTCGCACTGCAAGCGCGCGTTGCCGGACTCACGATCGCGAACAGCCGCGCCACTGAGGAGACACTCGGCACGGGCGGACGGGCCGGGCGCGCGGGTCGGATGCATGTGGTGCATCCGGGCGTCGACGTCGACCGCTTCCGTCCCGGGCCGGCCGACGAGGCCGAACGAGCCCGACTCGCCGCGCATCCAGATCGTCCGATCGTCGGAATACTCGGCCGCGTCGATCCCGAGAAGGGCATCGATCTCGTCGCCCGCGCCATCGCGCGGCTTCCGGCTCCGCACGACGACGCACAACTCGTGGTGGTCGGCGCCTCGTTCGTCGGGGGGCGGGAATACGAGGAGTCGGTGCGCACCGATGTCGGGCGGCTGCTCGGCGACCGGGTGCGCTTTGCCGGACCGACCGACGACGTCCCGAGGGTCATGCACAACCTCGACGTCCTCGTCAACGCATCTCGCGCCGAGCCCTTCGGCCTCACGGTCCTCGAGGCGCAGGCGTGCGGCGTCGCAGTCGTTGCCGGGGCGGCCGGCGGCATCCCAGAGTTCGTCCACGATGGCGAGAACGGGCTCCTGTTCGATCCGGGCGACGAGATCGGACTGGCCCGCGCCCTCGAACGAATGCTCGCCGACGATGAACTACGCACGCGTCTCGCCGCGAAAGGCCTCGGAACGGCGACAGAGAAGTCGATAGATCGTCAGGCGGCGTTCGTCGCGGACACGTACCGATCCCTCGGTACGCGAAAGCACCCGCGCACACGACGACGTTCGTCAGCACCTGGATAGGCGCGTCATCTTGGTGAGTCCTTTACCGCAGCCCAACTACGATCGCACCGTGACTCAGCCCCTCTCCCGCGAGAGCACGCCTTTGCCGACGCCGGTACGCGTCACGATCGCGATGCCGGTCTACAACGGCGAGAACTTCATGGAAGCCGCGATCGACTCGATCCTGGCTCAGTCCTTTACCGAGTTCGAGCTACTGATCTCCGACAACGGTTCCACCGACCGCACGCAGGAGGTCTGCCGACGCTACGCCGCGCACGACGCTCGTGTCCGCTACGTACGCTCCGACGTCAATCGGGGCGCGGGCTGGAACTACGAGAACGCCCGTTCCCTTGCACGCGGCACCGACTATTTCAAGTGGGCAGCCCACGACGACATCATCGCCCCCACGTTCCTCGAGCGCTGCGTCGCCGCGCTCGACGCCGACCCGGGCGCGGTCCTCGCCTTCAGCGGCGTCGCGGCCATCGACGCCGAGGGCACGGTGCTCCGACTGAAGCGACGCCAGGTCGAGGCGCTGCGGCCGCGTCCGAGCGAACGTTTCCGGGGCATCATCTGCACCGACGCCGACCCCGAAGCGGTCTTCGGACTGATGCGCGTCGCGGCGCTGAGCCATACTCGTGGACAGGGTGACTACGTCGCTTCCGACCGGGTTCTGCTCGCCGAGCTCGCCCTGCAGGGAACGTTCCACGAAGTCCCCGAAGTGCTCTTGTTCAACCGCGATCACCCCACCCGCTCGGTCAGGATCACCGGCGGCGACTTCCGCCAGCTCACGTCGTGGTTCGCGCCCGACAAGCCCGAACAGTTCATGCCGAACTGGCGGCTGTGGCGCGAGTATGCGCACGCCCGCGCGGCACGCGCCGATCTCATTCGCGGAACGCATTCGCTGCATGCTGCTCCTCCCTGCGTTCCTGCAGGACCACGGCACGAAGCTGATCGGCGACACTCGCTTTTTCGCGCAACGGCTGTTCCGACCGTGGCGCCGGCCGTCCGGGCGGAGTGCGGCCTCGCCCGCGCCGGCACCGACGGTGCTCGTGATCGACGCCTCCGATCGGGGCGGCATCGCGCGTTACACGGCCGCGCTCGTCAACGATCTCCGAGACTCCGGCATCCCGGTCGCGATCGCGGCGCCACGCGGCCGCCAGCTCGAAGCACGCCCCATCTCGCACATCCCCTGGGGTGACGAGATCGCCGGTTGGCCCAAGTGGCGCTGCCGGCTCCTGCTCCTGCGCAAGCTCCCCCGGCGCGTGTTCAGCGTTGCGCGCTCGGTCCGGCGGGTCCGGCCGACCATCGTGCATCTGCAGACGATCGTAGGCGGCCCGTTCGACCCGCTCCTGATGCGTTACTGGCGATCGAAGGGGATCCGTATCGTCCGGACGGTCCACGACGCGGTCGCACATTCCGACAGCGGCTCCGCGGCGCGATCGGAAGGTCTGGCGGCTGGCCGACCTCGTCATCGTGCACGGTACGGCCGCCCGTGATGCGGTCGAGGCCGCGGCCCCGAACACCGAGGTCCGGGTAGTCCCCGCCGACCCGCCGCCGCTAACCGCGCCGTCACGTCGCGACGCCCACGCGCAGCTCGGCCTCGACGACCGCCCCGCGCCCTGCTTCTCGGCATCATCCGCGCCTACAAGGGCATCGGGATCGTCGCCGACGCATGGCCCGCGGTGCACGCCGCCCTTCCCGACGCCGAGTTGACAGTGGTCGGCTCGTTGCCGGAGCCGCTCGCCGATTTCGACCGTCTCGCCGCTCTCGACGACGTCGATCTCCACCTCGGCTGGATGAGCGACGACGACATGCTGCTCTGGGCCGCCGCCGCCGACTTGTGCATGCTCCCCTACTCCCATGGCGTGCACTCGGCGATCATGCACAACGCAGTGGTTGCCGGAACGCCCGTCCTCGCGAGCCCCTGCCTCTCCGAAGAGCTCGAACGCCTCCATGCGGGCCGCATCGTGCCGCTCGATTCCGCGCAATGGTCGAGTGCGATCATCGACGCGCTGGGCGCGCACCCGCTCCCCGTACCGGACCCTCCCGCACGCGGCGCCCAGGTCAAGGCGACCATCGCCGCTTACGAGGAACTGTTCACCGACTGAGGCCGGCGGGGCCTTGGGGAGTCGTCGACCAGTAACACGCCCCGGCACGGGATGCCGGCGTGCTCGATCGCCTTCACCGCAATGACGACGTCTTGGATCGAGCTCGTGCGTGCGTCGACGGCGAGCACGCACGGCCGGTACTCGTCGTCGATCTCCCGCGCGGAGACAGAGCTGGTCGAGCAACGGCCCGGCACTCACGACGCGGCGACCCGCACTCAACGCCGGCGACGTGGCAGCGACCTTCGGCCAGTTCGTCGGCTCCGTGCTGCAGCAAGTCCGGCGGACCATTCGACGAGACCCGGGTCGTGCTGTGGTGGTCACGACGATGCTTTCGGTCTCGTAATCGTCCTGCAGGAGCACCACGATCACCGTCGCGACCTGTTGGGCCTTGCGCTGGTGGCGCCACGCGGTTCCGACAGTCCCGAGGACACGCACCCCACGCTTGCGAAGTGCACCGGCCGTGTCGCGGATCTCCTCGAGCCGCTGTGCGCCGAACGCGACGAGCAGGAAAGAGAACAGAGCGAGCACGAACACGGTGCCGAAGCTCAACAGCCGAGCCTTCTTACCCGCAATGCCGGCGCCGTCCGCCGGATCGAGGAGCTGCACGTCGAGGTAAGGGTCGGTCTTCATGCGATCGACCAGTGCATGCGACAGCGCTCCACTCCACACGATCGCCACGTTCGCGTCCCGGGAACTCGCACTCACGGTGAGTGCAGTCGCCTCCGCGTCATAGGCGGCAGTGACCGTGACCGGCGTCTGCTTGTAGCCAGTCGGTACGAGCGGCTCGGCGGCGGTGTGCAGCGAACGACTCTGCACGACGACGATGACGTTCGGCAGGATGACCCGCAGCACAGTCTCCGATGCCTGCTGGAAGCGTTCCGTCCGTGGGGTCACCAAGACCGTGCTCGAGGACTCGTAGGTCTGGGCCGGGCGGCCGATGGTCACGAGCCCGATGCACAGCACCAAGATCGCCACGACCAGGCTCCGCGTACGTGCCGGCGGAGTGCCCGCCGGAGCTCGATCAGATCCACACGGGCTCCGATCGCTGTGACTCGACGATCTCCACCGTGTCCGACCGGGCCGCCTGCGCGATGACACCGACAAAGAGCCCGAAGACGAGCGCGAGCCGGTACTTCTGGGTCACGCTCTCGACGAGCCCCTTCCCCACGAGTTGCACCAAGACGATGCCGGCCGCCAACGCGGCCGCCGCGTAGGCGGAGTCACCGCGTTGCGCCAGGTCCCGAATGCGCTGCCGAGCGATGAGCCGAGCGCGATCAGGAACAGGCCGAAGCCGGCGAGCCCGGTCGTGACCGTGAGGTCGATGGCGATGTCGTGGAAGTCGCCGCCGGTGAAGGGATCCTCCGAACCGTTGTCCTGGAAGATGTTGAAATTCTGCCCGAGACCCCAACCGAACAGCGGGCGCTGCTCGGCGAGGTGACGTCCGAGCGTCCAGACCCGCAACCGGATGTTGGCCGACTGGGTCTTGCCGACTCCCGTGAAGCTCCCGGTGATGCTCGACACGACCGGTACCGACGAACTGCTCGACGTGGTGCGCGCGTCGAGCACCGCGAGGGTTCCGAGTGGGATGAGGAGCAATGCGATGACGGGGAGCAGGTGGCTCAGGCGCGCCCTGGATCGGCGCTTCCAGGGTCGGCCGACGACCACGATGAGCACGCACACGAGCGTCACCACCAATCCGATGAGCGCGGCCCGTTGGCCGCTGACGATCGCGGAGATGATCATCAGCCCGCACCACGCGCACACTCCGGGACGCGGCGCCGGGTGACACAGCTCGACGAGCAGGAGCAAGAAGGCGAGCGACAGCAGCACGGTGGCGGTGTCGGCACCGAGCTCGCCGCCGAAACCGGCGGCGGGCAGCACGGGCAGCGAGATCGAGCGGTTGACGAATGCGGCGCCGATCGGCGCCAAGGATGCGAGCCCGAGAATCCACGCGGCTCTCCCGACGAACTCGGACGACGTCGACCCGTGCGAGCGGCACGCCTGCCATCAGGATCGCCATACCTCCCGCCTCGAGGACGAACTTGGTCTGGAAGATCACGAGCACCGAGTCGTGGCCGTTGGCGAGCCCGATGGGGGCGGCCAGCAAGAACATCGCGAAGAACGCGAACCAGGCAATGCCCATCCCCGTGACGCGCCGCGGGAGGCCTCGGGCGAGCAGACGCGCGAGCAACGCGAGCACGATCACGAGGTCGGCGGTCCGGTAGTCGTGACCCATGATCGTGGGCCGGAGTATGCCGGCGGGCTCGGCGCCGCCGTCCGGATAGACGGCAGCGCGTCAAAGACCACGATCGAGAGGATCACCACCACGATGACCTCGGGCCGACCGCGTTCTTCGAGGATCACGCATCCGATGACCCCGACGACGGCAAACACCACGATCGCGACAATGATCAATACGTTCTCACTTGCTCACGCGTCGGTTGCTCACTTGCGCGCATACGGTGGTCCGGCCGTGGGCCGATCACCGCGGATCGTATCCCACGGTTGTGCCGGCTTCCCGGCACAACCGTGGATCGATGACTAACGGGAGACGACCGCGCCCGTGACCCAGAGGTCGTCGAGGTTCAGGTACTGGTCCGACCCGGCGAACCTGTCGAACCAGACCTTCAGCGTGTGCGGTCCGGGCCTCAGCTTGGCGTTCAGCGCCACCTTCGACCAGGCGTTCCAGCTCTTGGTCGCCGGGAAGGTCTTGTTCGCGACCCAGGTCTTGCCGTCGAGCTCGAGGGTGCGGTGCGCGTCACCGTTCCCGGCGCTATAGCGCAGCGCGAGGTTCGTTGTTCCGCCGACTGCGTTGAACCGGAAGGTCACGTACTGACCTTGCGAGCCCCAGCAGCAGATGTACGGCGCGTTTTCCGCACCGGACCAGCGCGACTCGGTGTCGATGTTCGTCTGCGACGAACCGGCCGGGATCACGAGGATCGGTGACACGGTCAGGTTGTCGAGGTTCATGTAACTGTTCGAGCCTGCGTTGTGGTCGAACCAGATCTTGACCGTGTGGCGGCCGGGAGCCAACCGCGTGTTCAGCGACAGCTTCGCCCACGAGTTCCAGTCCCTCGTGGCCGGGAACGTCGCGTTCGCGCGCCACACCGAACCGTCGAGCTCGAGCTTGCGGTGCGCGACGCCGTTGCCGGCGCTGTACCGCAGCGCGAGATTCGTAGGCCCTCCCGTCGCGTTGAACGCGAACGTCACGTACTGACCCTGGGTCGCCCAGCAGCAGACGTACGGCTTGCTGAGCGCGCCTTGCCAACGGGTCTCCGTGCCCACGCTCCGGGCCGATGCACCCGCGGCGATGACCTGCCGCAACGCGCGGTGGGTCGGTGTGGGCGTGACCGGCGGCGGCGGTGCGTTGCGCGGAATCGTGGTCGTCACCGGGGCCTTGGTCGTAGTCGTCACCGGGGCCTTGGTCGTAGTCGTCACCGGGGCCTTGGTCGTGGTCGTCACCCCGGGCGCTGTCGTCGCCGGGGGCGCAGTCGCGGGTGAGGTCGCCGGGGTCGACGACGGGCCGAACAGCGACCGGAAACGGGCGGACGCGTTCGGGTAGTGCGACAACATGTGGTTGCCGTCGTTCGACGTGTCCTCGTTGAAGTACGAGTGGTACGCCAAGCTGCCGGCCCCGCTGCTCGGAAGGCCACTCATCCAGTCGTACATACCCTGGATGAACGCGGGGTCGTCGTTGCCCGCGCTGTTCGGCGACTCGGCGCCGCCGCTCGCGAGGGCCCATTCCGGGTAGCTGACCTGCTTGCCGTGCGCGATCGCGAAGTCGCGCTGGAACCTGAGGTTCGGTATGTCGGTCGCGAATGCGGCCGCGGGGTCGTTCCACGTACGGGTCGACGGGTTCCACGACGCGTTCAGGCCCTTGTCGTAGAGATCCATCCCGACGATGTCGACGTAGTTGTCGCCGGGGTACGCGCTCGTCTGACCCTGGAGCCAGCCGGGGTCACCGTTCCAATCGAAGCGGAAGTTGGACGACACCGAGCGGAAGATGTCGGCGGCGCGCCGGTACGCGTTGACCCAGAGCGCTTCGTTACCTCGTGACGACCACGGCATCCAACCGCCGTCGAATTCCCAACCGAGCCGAATAATCGCGTCGGCGTTCCCGCTGTCGCGTAGGTAGGTCGCAGCCACACGGTACGCGACGTCGTTGGAGCCGTTCACCGTCGCCTGCAACTGTGCAGCGCGCGGTCGCCTGCCCAGATGCCGTCGACGCGTCGACGAAGTTGCCGAATGCGAGTGGTACCGACGAGACGAACGTGGTGCTCTTCGGCAAGGTCTGCATGGAACCCGCGTTGACAAGTTCACCCCAGACACTCGACTCGAATGCCGATGGCGACGAGATGTCACCGAACTGGACGACGTAGTTCGCATTGCGCCCCAACCACGACTCGAACGAGTTGAAGCCGGCGACGTTGCCGAAGCCCGGGTAGAACCCGAGCTGCGAAACGACCGGCCGATCGGTGGCCGACGCACCGTTCATCATTCCGACACCGACGAAACCCGTTGCGCATACCGCCGTCACGACGACAGCGATGCGCGTGCGCATGCTGTTCATCATGCGCCGGCGACGCCGGAAACCTTCCGGTGCGTGCGACCATTCGCGGTCGGAAGTGAATGCAGTCACGGACAAGATGACCCCCCCGGTCAGACGTGGACTCGCTTTCAATCGGTCGGGTCTGCTGTTTTCTTGATCAAGCCGGGCCTTCATGTCCGATAGACGAGTGTCTGCACGCAAGACGCGGCACCGAATGTCCGCTGTTGAACCAAACGGACACAAAGCTGAGGGCGCCGCGCCACACACGGCGAGCACTACCCGCGCACATCGACGACATGCGCCGGTTCGTCTATCGACTACCCGCTACGCGCCCGTGTCGCGTGAACACACGAGAACGCGCGTTTTACGCGACACTTGCCGGTAGCGTCACTGCTCGTGAGCCCTCGGAAAGGTCGCGCATCACGACTCGACGGGCGACACGATCACGTATGGCGTTCGGCCGAAGTCTGGTCGCCGCTCACACGTGCCGAACTGGCAATCGTCACCGGAACGAGTGCCCTGTTGGGCGGCGCGGCGGGGTGCGCCCCCGTCGGGAGCGCGCCCGCCGACCACATCCTCACCGGCGCGGTCGCGGCCGGCGTCACCTTGGCCGCGGCCAACGCGTCCGGCCTCGCACTCGTGGCCGCATCCGCCGTCGTCGTCGCAGCCGGTGGTTCGTGGCCGCTACACGCGATCGGCATCGTCGCGCTGTTGGCGACGATCGCGCTCGAACGGATCGGACGGCCGCTCCCGGCGGTGCGCGCGACTCGTCGGCGCGTTGATCGTGCAGTCGCTGCTCCGGCTTCCGTGGACCTCACCGACACGCGGTTCGGCCGTCGTCGCATGCGTCGTCATGGCGGTGGTCATCGCGTCGGGTGTGCGGCACACCCCGAGGAGCGTGCGCCGCGTCGTCGTAGTCGCGGGCTGCGCGGTGGGCGTCGTCGTCGTGCTCGCGGCGCTTGCGTCCGCGGTCTCCGTGCTGCGCAGCCGCACGCTCCTCGAGTCGGGAGAAGCCGCGGCCCGAGCGGGAGTCGACGCCGCCGCGGAACGGCGACCGCACCGGTGCGATCCAACAGTTCGGCATCTCCGAGTCGGACTTCGACGACGCGCAGCACCGGATCGGGTCCTGGCTCACGTGGCCCGCACGCCAGCTACCACTCGTCGGTCCACAACTGCGAGCGCTCGACAGCCTGGCCGGGCTCGGCGCCCGGACCATCCCCATAGCCCGGACCGCCGCGACCAATATCGATCCCAACCGGTTGCGGCTCGAGAACGGCCGCCTCAACCTTCAGACCCTCACCTCCTACCGGCCGATCTTCGATCAGCTCGCGAACGAGACCCACTTCGTGCGGGCCCAACTCGAGCGGCTCCCCCGCACCTGGCTGGTCTCGCCGCTCGAGGACCAGATCGAACGCTTCGCCACCACCGTGGCGCGAGCCGACGACAGCGCCCGGACCGCCGACGAGGCCGTCCGCCTGGCTCCAGGCCTGCTCGGCGGGTCGGGCAAGCGGACGTACCTCGTCGCGTTCGTGACCCCGGCTGAGGCCCGGGGCTCCGGCGGCCTGATGGCCAACTTCGGCGTGCTCACCGCTTCCGACGGCCGGATCCACCTGGAGGGCGTGGGCCGCGGGCCCGACCTCGACGGCCGCGGTGCACAGCCGAAGCACCTGAACGGCCCGGCCGACTACCTCGCCCGGTACGCCAAGTTCGAGCCGGCCCAGACCTGGGAGAACGTGACCATGTCCCCCGACTTCCCGTCGGTGGGCGACGTCATGGCGCAGCTCTATCCCCAATCGGGCGGCGTCCCGATCGACGGCGTGGTCCAGGTCGATCCGTTCGCGATGGCGCAGCTCCTGACGCTCACCGGTCCGGTGACCGTGCCTGGGCTCCCGGTCACGATCGACGCGAACAACGCGGTGTCGTTCCTCCTGCGAGACGAGTACACGATCATCACCGACCCGATCCGGCGGTCGAACCTGCTCGGCGACGTCGCCGAAGCGGTGTTCCAGAAGCTGACGACCGGGCAGTCGGCGCAACCCTCCGAACTGGCCCACGTGCTGAGCCCGCTCCTCGACACCAAGGACCTCGCCCTGTGGATGAAGGCTCGCTCCGAACAGTCCTTCGTCCGCGACATCGGTGCCGACGCCGCCCTGCCGCCGGTCCGGGGCGACTCGTTCGGGGTCATCGTCCAAAACGGTGGCGGCAGCAAGATCGACAACTATCTCCAGCGGACGATCCGCTACTCCGCGACGGTCTCGGCCGCGACGGGGCGGGTCACGAGTCACGCGGTGGTGGCGCTGCACAACGGCTCGCCTGCGACCGGGGTTCCGCTCTACGTGATCGGCAACTCCTTGGGGAAGCCGCCCGGCACGAGCACGCTCTACGTCTCCGCGTACTCCTCGTTCGGCGTAACGGGCGCGACCCTCGACGGGCGACCCGCCTCGCTCGTCGCCGAGAAGGAGCTGGGCCGGCACGTATATTCGGCATTCGTGGACATCCCGCCCGGCGGCACCCGCACCTTCACGTTCGACTTCGCCGGGTCTGTCGATCTCCACGCGGGCGATTACCACTTCGACTACTTGGCGCAGGTGCTGCCGAACCCCGACCGGGTTCACTGGTCGGCGCGAGTCGACGGCGCCGAGGTTTCGGACGGGTCCGGGCAGGGGGCGGCTCCCGTCATCGTGGATCACCAAGCGGAGTCCGCGTCGGTCAACCGGTCCGACGAACGCGGACCGTGGTCGGTAGACCTGGCCCTGCGACGATGACATTCGTCACTTACTGTGACAAGGTCCCGCTAATCGCGCACTTTCGATGGTAGAGTCAACCGTCAGTAGGGGCGCCCTGCGCCGGACAAGGAATGTCCGGCGAGGTTCGCTATCGGGAGGGCAGGAGCAATGAAGGTCCGCAGGCTTTTCGGCCTCATTGGTACGGCGGCAGTGTTGTCGTTGGGTTTCGCTTCGGCGGCCCACGCGGTCGACTACCCGCCGACGACCTCGTCGCAGCACGTCGAAGGATCCACGGTCGCCTCGACGACCACGGTGGACGGTCCGAACACCGCCGACTCGAGCCCGACTCAGGGCGGGTTGCCCTTCACGGGCGGCAACGACAGCGCCCTCGTGTGGGTCGGCGTCGCGGCCGTCGGCACGGGCACCTTCGCGGCTTGGCGTTTCCGTCACCGCACCCGCGTTTCCTGACCTCGACGTCACGCACACCCGTACCCGCCTTCGGCCCGCGCCGGATCGCCGGGCAGAGTTGGTCGTTGGGCGCGCTTTCGGCCGTCAAGGCCACGGCGCGCTTCGCCGATGGCTTTCGGACACCAAACCCAGGTAGCCGACAGTGGAAGGGCGCGGCGTGCGGCTCGTCGTACATGACTACTCCGGCCACCCGTTCCAGGTTCAGCTGAGCCGCGAGCTCGCGCGCCGGGGGCACGAGATCCTGCACCTCCACTGCGAGTCGTACGTCACCGGCAAGGGTGCGCTCGCTCGCCAACCCTCCGACGTGTCGAACTTCGAGATCGAGCCGATCAGTCTCGGAAAGACGTTCGAGAAGTACTCCTACCTGAAGCGGTTCGGGCAGGAGCGTCGCTACGGGCGCCTCCTCGGCGAGCGGGTCGCTGCGTACGGGCCCGACGCCGTCCTGTCGAGCAACACGCCCCTGTTCGCACAATCGGTCTTCCAGCGCCATCTCGATCCCGCGGTCCGCTTCGTGTTCTGGCAGCAAGACGTCTACAGCCACGCGATGGGCGACGCGGCTCGCCGGAAGATCCCCATCCTCGGACGTCTCGTCGCGGCACAGTTCGAGCGCTTCGAGCAGAAGATGCTCGAGGCGAGCGATCAGATCGTCATCATCAGCGAAGACTTCCGGCCGATCCTCGAGCGTTGGGGCATCGACCGCGACCGGACCACGGTGGTGGAGAACTGGGCGGGCCTCGACGAAATCGAACCCGGGCCGCGGCACAACGACTGGTCGGACGCGCACGGTCTCGACGACGCGCGCGTCGTGTTGTACGCGGGCACTCTCGGCCTCAAGCACAATCCAAATCTCCTGCTGCAACTCGCAGTTCGTTTCGCCGGCGGCAAAGACGGCGACGTGCGGGTCGTCGTCATCTCCGAGGGGCTCGGCGCCGACTGGCTCGCCGACCACAAACGCGACATGGGCCTCGACAATCTCGTGCTCCTGCCGTTCCAGCCCTACGACCAGCTCTCGGCCACGCTCGCCAGCGCCGACGTCCTCGTCGCCATCCTCGAGCCCGAGGCCGGCGTGTTCTCGGTCCCGTCCAAGGTCCTCACGTACCACTGCGCCGGGCGCCCGATCCTCGGTTCGATCCCCCGCGAGAACCTCGCGGCCCGGATCATCGAACGCGAGGGCAGCGGCACGGTGACCGAACCCGGCGACGTCGGGGCGTTCGTGGCCGCGGCGGCCCGGCTCCTGGAAGAGGAGCCGCTGCGCAAGGACATGGGCGCGCGGGCGCGCAACTACGCCGAGAGGGCGTTCGACATCGATCGCATCGGCAACGAGTTCGAAGTCGTCTTGGAGCGGCTGCAGTAGGTGCCCGAGCCCCGGTCGGAGCTCTCTGGTGGCGTCACTACGATGGCAGCGCCGGGGGGAACGAGCCGGGATCCGATCGTCGTTCCCGCGTCGGACCCCCGAGGAACAGAACATGAACAACGACACCGACGCTGCCGATCCGATCCGGCCCGGACCGGGCCGAGCCGGGGTGGAGTCGCCCACCGCGGAGCTACGCCGCGACGTCGTCAGCGGGAACTCCGTGCTCGTCAACCCGGCCCGTTCCGGGCGACCGTTCACGGTGTCGCGGCGCGACTCCGAACGCAGCGACGTCAGCCTCGACGAGGACCTGGCCGCGCTCGACGACTGCCCGTTCTGCTGGGGCAACGAGCACGCAACCTCCGAGGAGCTCGCACGCGTCGGTCGCGGAGCCGCAGGTGAACCGGGATGGCAGGTGCGAGTCGTGCGCAACCGCTATCCGGTCGTCGGTGGTCCCGATCCCGAGTCCGGGCGTTGTGAAGTGATCGTCTTTCGCGAACACATGCGGCGACTCGAAGACCTCGACACCGACGCACTGACGGAAATCGCCGGCGTCATCCGCGACCGCGTCGCCGTGCACACCGGTGTCGGGCGTGACCGTGCGGACGCCGCGAGCCCCCCGGGCGAAGCAAGGGAGCCATGTAACCGTGCGGACGCCGCGAGCCCCCCGGGCGAAGCACGGGAGCCGAGCGCAATGGTGCAGGTCTTCGTCAACACGGATTGGGAGTCGGGTGCGTCGATCGCGCATCCGCACGCACAGCTGATCGCGCTCGACTTCGTGCCGCCCGCGCTCGACCTCGAGTTCGCGGTCATCGAACGTTCGATCGCTGACGGCCACGGCCCCGACCCGCTGCGGCACGACCTCGATCTCGCGGTGGCGCGCGACCTGATGGTCGTGGACGACGATGTCGCCGCGTGGTGCCCGTGGGAGATGCCGAACCCATTCGGCGTACGGATCGCGCCCAAAGTGCAGCTGTCTCCGTTCGCCGCGCTCGAAGCAGGCGAGCTCTCGGCGTTCGCACGCACGCTGGGCAAGGTGCTCCGGTCGGTGAACGTCGTGCTCGAGCGACCCGCATACAACGTCGTGTTCTTCGGGGACCAAGAACGGGGCGATCTCGTGCGGCGGTGGCGGGTGGAGGTCATCCCGCGCATCAACGTGCCAGGCGGTTTCGAGATCGGGACCGGGGTCACGACCCACTCCACCGACACGGTCGGGGCGGCCCGGGCGCTGCGTCTCCGGGCCGGCGCGCCCGGCGACCAGGCGTCTCCGACGCTCACCAGACATGCGCTTTGACTCAACGGCCGCTCTGACGCGCTGCGATGCGCTGTCCGTCGTAGGCTCTCGCCGGAGCGGGAGCCGAGCCGCTTCTCGAAACTCGATGCTCACGTTGCCGATCAGGAATCACTCGTGAACCCCAACGACCTGCTCCGACTTCTCCGCCGATTCCGGCTCGTCGCCATCGTGATCTTCCTCGTGGTGATGGCGGGCGGTACCGCGGTCGCGCTCCGATCGCCGAACCGATACCAGTCGACGGCAACGGTCATCGTCGACCCGACGGTCGTGAGCGGCCAGGTCGGCAACGTCCAGCAGATCGACTTCTTGATCCCGCAGTACCTCGCGCAGCTCGAGTCGCGCACATACCTGATCACCGCGCGTGCGACGCTTCCGAACGAGATCCGGGACGCGCCCATCACGGTGTCGGCCACCGGCGAACCCGGCACGGGCATCATCGACATCAAGGTGACGAGCACCTCCCGCGCCGCGGTGGCGCCGTGGGCCGGCGCGCTCGCCACAACGCTCGTCAAGCAGGCGAAGCAACAGCTCGCGGTACTCCGGCTCATCGACGTTCCCGAGACCCCGTCTTCGCCGTACGCGCCGAACCGGGTGTTCGTCTTGTTCCTGAGCGCTCTCGTCGCGCTGTTTGCCGCGTTCATCGGCGTGATCATCGCCGGCGCCCTGCGCGCCCGCCGCGACGGAGCGGTCGAGATTCGCGAACGATTCGGCATCCGGGTGCTCGCGGAGATCCCGAATCTCCCCCGCCGCCTCGCGATTCTCGAGCCGAGCCAACTCGCACTGAACGTGGCGGCCGTCCCCGTGGTCGACGCGTTCCAGACGCTGCGCGCGAGCGTGTCGTATCTCCTCGCCGACCGACCGCACCCGTGGCTCGCGGTGGTGTCCGCGCGTGGTCGAGAAGGAAAGTCGTTCGTCGCGGTGCAGCTGTCGTGGCTTCTGGGCGCACTCGATCACGAGACGCTGTTGCTCGACGCCGATGCCCGCAACCCGACGGCCCATCAACTGCTCGAGTTGGCGTCTTCACCCGGGATCGAGGCGCTCGACGCGTCGAACCTCGGCGACGTCATGCAACGCACGGGCCGCGAACGTCTCGGCTTCATCGGCGCGGGCCAACCCGACCGGCACCCGGCCGAGGTTGCGAGCGCGCACTTCCCGTTCCTTTTGAAGCAGATCGACGGGCACAACGTCACGCTCGTCGTCGACACCCCTCCCATGGCGGGCGCGGCGGAGACCGTGATCTACGCGGGCGGCTGCGGCGCCGTCCTCCTCGTGATCGACGCACGCCGCCGCGACTTCTCCGACGTCGAACAGATGCTCCTGACGCTCAACGACCGCCGCATCGACGTCCTCGGCGTCGTGATCAACCGGTCCCGTCACGGGTACCTGGGCAAGCGCCGAGCCTGGCTCGAATCGGTGCGGCGGGTGGGCGCATCCGCGTCGTCGGGCAGCATGCCTCCGGCCGGTCCGCTAGGACCCAAGGGCCAGGACCGGGGACCCGGCACGCCGTCGGGTTTCGTGCGCAACCAGACGTGACGTCTTGCGGGCGGCACTGCCGTCAGCGATTTGGCGCGCATTCCGTCGCACAGTTCTTTCCAAAGGGCTACGACGCTCGGTATCCTCCCCGCAGGGGCCGTTGGCGAGTCTCGAGGTTGTCCGAAAATGCGCGAACCGCGTGTTCTCGGCCGGTCGATCCGGTGCGGCGAAGGAGCAGGGCGCTCTCGATCCCGTGACCATCTCGGACATTTCGACGTTCGGCGGGGGAGGAACGTCACAGTGCACGCGCTCACGACAGGCTGATGGATACCGATCCTCCTGTCCCGTGGACCGACCGCGACGACGGCGTGTTCGATTGGCTGGCGCACGACTCCGCGCCGAAGGCCGAGCCGGCGCATGACGCAGCCGATCGACGTTTCGCCGGCCAACAGGCAGCCGGTCTACCGCTCGCGCCGACACACGCTCGGCTCGACCCGCTCACGGTTCAAGGAGTGATCAACCGGGTCTTGGTGTTGGTGTTCTGCCTGATCGCAGTCGGGGCGTCGTACGAGGCGGTCGGAGCCGTGACGTCGTCGCGCGTTCCGCGTACGACGGCGGTGACGCCGTCGCTGCTGCCGTCGACAACCACCCAACCGCCGAAGGTCGCGGCGAGCATCCCGCGCAAGCACACCACGACAGTCGCCGCCCCGACGACTACCGCTCCCCCGGTCACGACACCCGCGACGACGCCCGTGACCACGCCGCCCGTGACCACGCCGCGCATTTCTCCGCGCACGAACCCCCCGCAGACCGCACCGCCCCCAACGTTCCCGCAGCAGGTCGTCCCGCTCACCGCACCGCCGACGACTCCGCAGACGATCCGAGTTCCGGCAACGACCCCAGCGACGGTCCCGAGTGGCACGTCCGACACCGTGGTGGTCCCATTCAAATGAGCATTGACAGCACGACCGATCACTCCCGACCCCGGCGCCGCGCGCTCGTCCGGGCTCGCACCCTGGTCGCGGTGGGCACGGTCACCGCGCTCACCGGCATCGTCATCGTCGCCCCGGCCGCGTTCGGCGCGGTGCCCGACGCGCCGCCGACGTGCCGGTCGCCACCGTGGGCAACGCCGAGATCACGCTCGTGGTCACCCCCGCGGCAACCGGTGGCGTCGCGACGAGTTACGACGCGACGTGTACGTCGTCCGACGGCGGCACCACCGGGCTCGGCTCGGATCCGACGACGACCGTCGTCGTCTCCGGCCTCGACAACGGGCACTCGTACACGTGCACGGTCATCGCTTCGAACACCGACGGACCCAGCGTCGACCCGTCACCGGCGTCCAACGCTGTCACGCCGACGTCCACGAAACCGGGACGACCCGCCGCGCCAACCGCATCGGCAGGGAACGCCCAGATCACCGTCGACTTCTCGGCACCACCTGACGGTGGAAGCGCAATCACGAGTTTCACTGCTGCGTGCACATCCTTGACCGGCGCGCCCGGATCCAACACGGGCGGCAGCACGCCCATCACAGTCGGCGGCCTCACGAACGGCAAGAGCTATACGTGCACAGTTCTCGCCACGAACGGGAACGGTGGTGGCGACCCCTCGCCCCCATCGAATGCCGTGATCCCGGTCGCGCCTACGACCGCACCCGGCAAGCCCGCGGTACCCCTTGTCATCGCGGGCGATTCAACTCTGAAGGTGACCTTCTCCGCGCCCGCCGACGGCGGTAAGCCGATCACCCTCTACACAGTGAGGTGCACGGACGGCAACTCCACTCTCCTGAACACGACGAGCACCGTGACGCCGCAGACGTTCAACGCGGTCAACGGCGTCGCGTACACATGCACCGTATCCGCGACGAATGCCAACGGCGAGGGACTGGTATCGGATAAGTCGGACCCGGTGACACCAGCGACGTCGGGCACGGCGCCGGGCGCACCCACGAATGTGGAGGGCACACCCGGCGACCGTCAGATCAGCGTCACGTTCATTCCGCCGGTCAGTGACGGTGGTAACGCGATCTTCGACTTCACCGCCCGCTGCACCTCGACAAATGGCGGAGCCACCGCGAGCGGCGTCGATACGCAATCGCCGATCGTCGTGTTCAATCTCGATAACGGCAAGTCGTACACGTGCACGGTCACGGCCCGGAATGCCCTCGGCACGAGCAGCCCATCGGCGGCTTCCGCTCCGGCCGTTCCGAACGGCAGGCCGAGTGCGCCACCGCAGCCGAGCGTGGCCGGCGGCGACCGCCGCATCACCGTGAGCTTCGGCGCACCCTTCAACGGTGGCAGCGTGATCACCGGATACGTCGCCACGTGCACTTCGTCCAACGGCGGTGGCCTGAGGAGCGGTGCTACATCACCGATCGTCATCACCGGGCTCGTCAACGGGGTGACGTACTCGTGCAACGTGACCGCGTCGAACAAGAACGGTGCGGGTCCGTCATCGAGCCCCTCGAAGCCGGTCGTTCCCGACCGCGGTCCCGACGCGCCCGCGAAGCCGGCCGTCACCGCGGGCAACGCGCAGATCAAGGTCGCGTTCCACGCACCCGGCAACGGCGGTAGCCCGATCACCGGCTACACGGCGGCCTGCACTTCGAGCAACGGCGGGCGGCGCGGCACGAAGTCGGGACCGACGACGCCGCTGATCGTGAGCAGCCTGACCAACGGCCGGACGTACACGTGCACCGTCGCGGCCCAGAACGCGCGCGGTCTCAGCCTGGACTCACCGCCCTCACTCGCGGTAGTGCCGACCTCGCCCGTATCCGCGACGGCCGTCGCCCACGGCTTCCGACTGTTCGCAGGTGACGGCGGCGTGTTCACCTTCGGTACCGACCGCAGCTTCGGCTCCGCGGCCGGTGTCGCGCAGCATCTCGTCGTCGGGATGGCCAGCACGAACAATACGCAGGGTTACTGGCTCGTCGCGACCGACGGCGGGATCTTCAGCTTCGGGAACGCGCACTTCTACGGCTCGACCGGCGCCATCCGCCTGAACCAGCCCATCGTCGGCATGAGCCCGACACCGAGTGGCCTCGGGTACTGGTTGGTCGCCAGGGACGGCGGCGTCTTCAGTTACGGCGACGCCCGCTTCTACGGCTCGACGGGCGCGATCCACCTGAATCAGCCCATCGTCGGCATGGCCTCCACCCCAACGGGCCGGGGCTACTGGATGGTGGCGAGCGACGGCGGCATCTTCAGCTTCGGCGACGCGCGTTTCTTCGGATCGTCGGTTGGATCGACCAGCTCTCCGGTCGTCGGCATGGCGACCACCGCACAGGGGCACGGTTACTGGGTCGCCGCGGCCGACGGATCGGTGTTCCACTACGGCGATGCGGCGGCGCTCGGCAGCGTGACCGCGCGGGCGTTGCGGTTGCCGGTACGCGGCATCGAGAGCACCCCCACCGGGCGCGGCTACTGGCTCGCGACCGGTGACGGCGGCGTCTTCACGTTCGGTGACGCGCCCTTCGTCGGTTGGCCGGGACCGCTGACGCTGCTGGCGAGTATCCGGGGTGTGAGTCGGTAACGGGGCGACCGCTACAGTCGACCTCCGTTCACACACCGCCGGGAGCCGTCGATGACCGTCCAAGTGTTGGGTGTTGGGGCTGCAACACCTTCGCTACGTCTCGCCGCGTCCGAAGTCGGCGCCGCATGGGGCCGTGGCGGCCGCGGCCAGTTCGCCGTCTGTGCTCCCGACGAGGACACGCTCACGCTCGCGTGGGAAGCAGCGACACGGGCCCTCGCCGCGGCCGGCGTCGAGGCCACGTCGGTCGATGGGCTCTACTGGGGTACCAGCCGACCGCCGTTCGCAGAAGGTCCGAGCTACGCGTTCCTCGCGTCCGCGCTCGGCTGCGGACCGGCGATCACAGGTGCGCTCAACGCCGGATCCGCGCACGCGGGCATGGAGGCGCTCGGCGCCGGGATCGACGCGGTCGCCGCGGGAACGGTCCGAATCGCGCTCGTGGTCGCGTCCGACGCGGTCCGTCCGGGGCCGGGAACCGGCTTCGAGGCGCGGTGCGGCGCCGGGGCCGCCGCGTTCGTCGTTTCGGCGGAAGGCGCGGCGCACCGCGAGCATCGGTACCCGCGTGTCGCGCACGCGTCCGTTCCTCGATCGCTACCGCGGCGACGGCGAGATCGACAACCGCGACCTCTACGACGGTCGCTTGTTCCGCGAGGAGATCTTCCTGCCCGTGGTCTCCGACGTCGTCGCCACGCTGGCACCCGAGGGCGTGCGCGCCTGGTCGCTGCCCGACCCCGACGGTCGGCTCGGAGCCACCGTCGCCAAGCGCGCGGGTGCGGCGGTCGTGCCGTCGGCCGACGTGTACGCGGTTGCGGGCGACACCGGCGCCGCGGCCGCGCTGTTCGGGGCCGCCCTCGCACTCGACACCGAAGGACTCGTCGCGGTGGTCGGCACCGGCGGCGGCCGGACCACCGGCGTGATCGTGCATGTCGAGGCGCCGGTAGCAGGCGCGGCGGCGGTCGCCTCCGCGTTGGAAGGCGGGCGCGCCGCGAGCTACACGGAAGCGTTGCGGTCGCGGGGCCAGCTCAATCCCGTCGGCGAGACGGTCCCGATGGGTGTTCCCCCGGGGAGTGCGATGTTCGTGCGGGGCGCCGACGAGATGCTGGGGCTGCTCGGCGGGCGGTGCGTCGACTGCGGGACGATCAGCACTCCGCCGTCGATCCACCCGCACTGCATCAGCTGCGGCGGCCCGAAGCTGGAGCCGGTCGCGCTCTCGCGCACCGGCGTGATCCACACGTTCGTCGTCAACCAGACGATGCCGGCCCCGTTCGTCGCGCCGTTGCCCATCGCGGTGCTCGACATGGATGACGGCGCCCGCCTGATGCTGCAGGCGATCGGCGACGGAACCGACATCGAGATCGGTCGGACGGTCGAGCTCGTCTTGCGGAAGTACGCGCACCGAGCGCGGCGTTCCCGTATACGGGTTCAAGGCCCGAGCCAAGAAAGAAGCTGCGCAATGAATCTGGACCGATCGTGAGTTGGAACCGAGTCGCCGTCGTGGGTGCCGGGCTCATCAAGATGGGTGAGCTGTTCGAACAGAGCTACGAGCAGATGGCCGCGGGTGCGTTCGAGGCCGCGGTCTCGAGCGTCGACAAGGGCTTCGAACCGAGCCAGGTCGAGGCCGCGTTCCTCGCCACCCAGCGGGGCACGCTCTGGGGTCAAGAAGGGATCGGCGGCAACACGGTGCCGACCGCGATCGGCCTCGCCGGCATCCCGTGCACGCGTATCGAAAACGCGTGCCCGTCCGGCAGCGACGCGTTCCGGGTCGGAGCGATGGCGGTCGCCAGCGGCGTCCACGACGTCGTGCTCGTGATCGGCGTCGAGAAGATGCGCGACAAATCGTCGGAGGAAGGGCTGCTCTCGCGAGCCGCGGCCGGCCACCCGATCTTCACGCGAGGTGAGACCGCTCCGGTGCTGTTCGCTCCGTTCGCGACTCGACACATGCACGAGTTCGGCACGACGCGCGAGATGCTCGCGTCGGTCGCGGTGAAGAATCACTACAACGGCGCGCGCGATCCGTACGCGCACTTCCAGAACGAGATCACCGTCGACGACGTGATGAAGTCGCGCGCCCGTGTGTCATCCCTTGCATCTGCTCGACTGTTGCCCGCAAACCGACGGCGCCGCCGCGGTGTTGCTCGTCGAGCGCGGAACGGGCCCGCGAGTTCACCGACAAGCCGGTGTACGTCGCCGGGTTCGGCGTCGCCACCGACCACCCGTACCTGCACGAGAAGGACAGCTTCACCGAGATCAAGGTCACGCGCGTGGCCTCGCAACGGGCGTACGCGATGGCGGGCATCGGGCCGACCGATATCGACTGCGCCGAGGTGCACGACTGCTTCACCATCACCGAGATCCTCGACATCGAAGACCTCGGCTTCTTCGAAAAGGGCGACGGCGGCCGCGTCGAGCCTGGAAGGCGAGACCGCGCTCGACGGGCGTATCCCCGTCAACACGAGCGGCGGGCTGCTGGCCAAGGGTCACCCGATCGGCGCGACTGGTGTCGCGCAGATCACCGAATGCTGGTGGCAGCTGCGAGGCGAGGCCGGCGAGCGCCAGATCGAGACCCGCAACGGTTACGCACTGCAACACAACGCGGGCGGGCGCGGTTCGGGCGTCGCGGTCGTGAACATCCTCACCAACCGGAACGTCGACTCATGACCCAGACCGATCTCCGGGTGGAGGTCGACGACGACGGCATCGGCCGGATCGTGCTCGACCGGCCCGAGGCCAAGAACGCGCTGACTATAGGCATGCGCGACGGCATCATCGACGCGGTGCGGTCGTTCCGGGCCGACCCGCAGCGTCCGCCGCGGTGTTGATCACCGGTGAGGGCGACGCATTCTCCGCGGGCATGGACCTCTCTGCGTCGACGGTCTCACAGGCGGGAAAGCCCGGCTTCAACCCACGCACCACTTCCGAAACATTGCGGGCCGGCGTGCAGACCTTCATCCACGAGCTGTGGGAGCTCGACAAGCCCACGATCGCCGCAGTGAACGGCGCCGCCGTCGGTCCGGGCGCGCACCTCGCGCTCGCGTGCGACTTCGTACTGGTGCATGCCCGCACCCGCTTCATGTGGTCGTTCGCGAAGTGGGGACTCGTCGCCGACGGCGGGGGCGCGTACCTCCTGCCCCGTCTCGTCGGGCTCCCGCGTGCCAAGGCCATGGTGATGCTCGGCGAGGGCGCGGTCGGGCAGGAGGCTGTCGATCTCGGGCTGGCGTATCGCTGCGTCGAAGACCCCGAGGCGCTGATGACCGAGGCACTGGGTGTCGCCCGCAAGCTCGCGGTCGGCCCGACCCGCTCGCTCGGGCTCTCGAAGCGCCTCCTCAATCACTCCTTCGAGTCCGATCTCGCGGGCTCCCTCGAGCTCGAGGCGCACTTCCAGGCGCTCGCGACCTCGTCGCCCGACCTCGTCGAAGGCATGCTCGCGTTCCGCGAGAAGCGCGACGCCAAGTTCACCGGCGAGTGAGCGTGCCCGACCCGGCTCCGCTCAGCGCATCCAACACGTCGCCGCGTACAACGTCTGCCTCGATACCGACGATCGGTTGCTCCTGGTTCGCCTCTCGAACATCACCGAGGCGCCGGGGTCGTGGACGCTGCCCGGCGGCGGCGTCGAGTTCGGGGAACATCCGGAGGCGGCCGCGATCCGGGAGCTCTCCGAGGAGACCGGTCTGGTCGGGAGCATCACCGAGCTGCTCGCGGTCGACTCGATGCATCGTCCCGCACGGGCGGGCGAGAACGTCGCCGACTACCACAGCATTCGCATCATCTACCGCACGGCCGTCGAAGCGGGCGAGGTCGTGCACGAGGTCGACAACTCCACCGACCGCGCAGCCTGGTGCACACAACAGGAGCTGGCGACGATGCCACTCGTGTCGACGAGTGAGCTGGGCGTGCGCTTGGCGTACGGTGAGCGCCGATGAAGACACGCATCCCGATCCGTTACTCGAAAGTGTGGTCGTGGTTGCTCACGATCGCGCTCCTGCCCAAGAACCTCGCCTACATCGAAATCGACGGCGACACGATCCGCGTGCGCATGGCGTGGGCGTTCCGGGTCCGGTTCACCCGCGGCGACATCAGCGCCGTCGAACGGCACCGTCCGGTCGTGAGCATCGGCGTCCACGGTTGGCGGGGCCGCTGGCTCGTCAACGGCGCCAACCGCCCGATCGCCCGGGTGACGCTCGCCCTGCCGGCGCGCGCCCGCGTCCTCGGCTTTCCGGTACGCGTCCGCGAACTGCTGGTCAGCGTCGACGACGTTGCCGAGCTGCAGCGCTCCCTCCTAACCTGACGTCCGCGTCAGGTTCTTCGGCACACGTCCGATCACGAAGATCAAGGAGCACTCGTGGGTCTGTACGACGGCAAGGTCGCGATCGTCACCGGCGCCGGGCGCGGCATCGGCCGCAGTCACGCACTGCTGCTCGCGTCGGAAGGTGCAGCCGTCGTGGTGAACGACCTCGGCGGATCGAGTGCGGGCGCCGGCGCCGACTCCACGCCCGCCCAGCAGGTGGTCGACGAGATCGAGGCCAAGGGCGGGCAGGCGATCGCGAACTACGACAGCGTCTCGTCGTGGACGGGCGCCGAGGCGATGATCCAGCAGGCCGTCGACGCATTCGGTGGTCTCGACGTGCTCATCAACAACGCGGGCATCCTCCGCGACAAGATGAGCTTCAACATGGACGAGTCCGAGTGGGACCAGGTCATCGACGTCCACTTGAAGGGACACTTCGCCACGTCGCGGTTCGCGGCGACGTACTGGCGCTCGAAATCGAAGGAGACCGGCGCACCGGTCAACGCCAAGATCGTGAACACGGCGTCGGAATCGGGGCTGTACGGCAACGCGGGCCAGGCGAACTACGCGGCCGCCAAGGCCGGCATCGCGTCGATGACGATCGTGATGGCACGCGAGTTGGAGCGGATCGGCGTGCGCGTGAACGCGATCTGCCCGGTGGCGCGCACGCGCCTCACCGAGACGGTCGCCGGCGACTTCATGAACCCGAAGGAAGGTGAGTTCGATCGCTTCGCCCCCGAGAACATCTCGGCGGTCGCGTGCTGGCTCGCCTCCGACCTGTCGGAGGGCGTCACCGGCCAGGTCGTCAAGGTCATGGGCGGTCAGGTCCAGCTGGTGCGGGGCTGGCGGCCGATCACCGAAGCCACCGACGACAAGCCGTGGACGATCGAGGCGATCAACGACGTCGCGTCGACGCTCTTCGCACAATCCGACCAGGGCGTCCCGCCGTTCATGCCGAACGTCGGCGACAACTAGTTCGACCGTCGAATCAGTTCATATCCGGCTCGGGCGCGAATCACCGGGGCGTTGTCTAGGCTCGCGGCGTGACCGACACCGCGCCCCGGACCGATCTCCCCACGACCGATCTCGCAGTCGACGACATCCGGCTCGGAGACATCGAGCAGTGGATGCGCCCCGACCGTGAGGGCATCTTCGCCAAGCTCCGGGCCGAGCGCCCCGTGTCGTTCCACGAGGAGCCGGTGCCGCCGCCCGAGATCGGGATCCCGCAGGGGCCCGGGTTCTGGGCGGTCACACGCTACGCCGACGTGATGCAGGTGTCGCGCGACCCCGATCTGTTCCACTCCGCGCCGACGTCCACGGTCGGCGACATGCCCGACGGCATCGCGGAATGGCTCGGCTCCATGATCAACATGGACGCCCCCAAACACACGAAGATGCGATTGATCGTCAATCGCGGGTTCACGCCCCGCCAGGTCGCCCGCATCGACGACTCGGTGCGCGAACAGGCGAAGGACATCATCGACCGCATCGCGCCGATGGGCGAGTGCGACTTCGTCAGCGAGATCGCGGCGGCGCTGCCGTTGCAGATCATCTGCGACATGATGGGCATCCCGCGCGAGGACACCCAGCAGATCTTCGAGCAGACGAACGTCATCCTCGGCGTCGGTGATCCCGAATACGTGCAGACGATGGAGCAGCTCATGGCGGCGGGCATGGGGCTGTTCCAGTACGGGCTCGCACTCGCGCAGGATCGGCTCGACAATCCGCGCGACGACATCACGACCCAGCTGATGCACGCCGAGGTCGAGGACGAGGACGGAAAGCACCGTCTCACGACCGGCGAGCTCGGTTCGTTCTTCTTACTCCTCGTCGTCGCGGGCAACGAGACGACCCGGAACGCCATCAGTCACGGGATGCGGGCGCTCACCGAGAACCCCGACCAGCGCAAGCTGTGGACCGCCGACTTCGAGTCGGTCTCACCGACCGCGGTCGAAGAGATCGTCCGCTGGGCCACCCCGGTCATCAACTTCCGCCGTACCGCCACGGTCGACACCGTCGTCGGCGGACAAGAGGTGAAGGCCGGGCAGAAGGTCGTGATGTTCTACAACTCGGCCAACCGCGACGAGCGTGAGTTCGACGACCCGTTCCGTTTCGACGTCTTGCGCAACCCGAACGAGCACTTCGGGTTCGGAGCGGGCGGCCCTCACTTCTGCCTAGGCGCGAACCTCGCCCGCCGGGAGATCCGGGTGATGTTCGAAGAGGTGTTGCGGCGGCTCCCCGACATCGAGATCACCGGCGACGCCGACATGCTGCAGAGCAACTTCATCCACGGCATCAAGCGCATGCCGTGTGCGTGGCACACCGTCGTCGACTGACATGAGCCCGACGTCGATGCCCACGGCGCACCACGGCGATGTCGACCTCTTCTGGGAGACGTTCGGCTCGGGCGTGGACCCGGTCCTGCTCCTGATCAACGGCCTCGGGTCGCAGTGCATCAACTACGACGAACCATGGTGCGAGAAGTTTGCGGCCCAGGGTTATCGGGTCATCCGCTTCGACAACCGCGACACCGGCTTGTCGTCGAAGCTCGAAGATCGCAAGTACACGTTGCGCGACATGGCCGGCGACGCGCTCGCGGTGCTCGACGCAGCCGGTGCCGAACGAGCCCACGTCATGGGCGTCTCGATGGGCGGGATGATCGCCCAACGCCTCGCGATCGACCACGGCAACCGGCTGCTCTCGCTGACGTCGGTGATGTCGCGTACCGGCGAACCTGGATACGGCGAGAGCTCACCGGAGGCGTTGGCGATGTTGACCGCGAAGCCGGCTCGCACCCGCGACGAGTACGTCGACGCCCAGATCGCCGCGCGGCGGGTGTACGGCTGCGAACCGGAGTGGTTCGACGAGCCCTACCTGCGCGAGCGGGCGGCGCGCGCATTCGATCGCTGCTATTGCCCGGCCGGCGTCGGTCGGCAGATGCGCGCCATCGCGCAGGACGGAGATCGCGCCGACGAGCTGCGCACGTTGAACGTCCCGACCCTCGTCATGCACGGCGATCGCGACACCCTGATCGACCCGAGCGGCGGTCGCCGCACCGCGGCGCTGGTTCCCGACGCGCGTTACTTCGAGATCGCCGGCATGGGCCACGACTATCCGATCGCCGTCTGGGATCGTTGGGTCGAAACCTGGGCCGATTTCGCTCGATCCGCCGCGTAGATGCGCATACCACCTCGAACGAACGGGAACGCAAGTACCACATGACTTCACGACTGGTTGCCCTGCTCCTCGACGCGAACGATCCACGCCGCCTCGCGCGTTTCTGGGCCGAGGCATTGCACTGGGACGTCGACGACGAGACCGATGACGAGATCGCGCTCGTGCCGACGGATGACACCAGATTCCGCATCGTCTTCGAGCCGGTTCCGGACCGCAAGACGAACCAGAACCGCAACCATCTCGATCTGACCACCACGTCGATCGATGACCAGGACCGAACGGTCAGGAGTTTGGTCGAGCTCGGCGCCCGCCACATCGACATCGGTCAGGACCCGGACGAAGGTCATGTCGTGCTCGCCGACCCCGAAGGCAACGAGCTCTGCATCATCGAGCCGACGAACAAGTTCCTCGCCGGCACCGGGCGCCTCGGCGCGATCAATTGCGACGGCTCGAAAGAGACGGGGTACTTCTGGAGCGCGGCGCTCGGATGGCCGTTGGTCTGGGATCAAGACGAGGAGACGGCGATCCGGGCGCCGGACGGCGCCGGACCTCTCATCACCTGGAGTGGTCCGCCGCTCATGGCGAAGGTCGGGAAGAACCGGCTGCATCTCGACATCGCCCCACCTCCCGATGGTGATCAGCAAGCGGAGGTCGACCGGCTGATCGCCCTCGGGGCAACTCGAGTAGACATCGGCCAGGGCGACGCCAGTTGGGTCGTCATGGCCGATCCCGACGGCAACGAGTTCTGCGTCTTGACGCCTCGGTAGTCGCGCGTTCGGGCGACGGCGTTCCTCGGTCGTCCGCGAGACGTCGACCGCGCTACCTTTCCTGACGCTGTCGTCAGGTTCGGCAAACGTCGTTCGGAGGAGCAAGCGTGCAGCTCGCGTGGAGCCCGGAAGACGAGGAATTTCGCGGCGAGCTGCTCGCGTTCCTCGACACCAACACCCCCGCGGAGATGGCGACGGGCTACGACTTCCAAGACGTCGGCGACGAGCACGAGCTCGTGCCCCAGTGGATGCGCGACTGGCAGGCGTGTCTCTTCGACTCCGGCTGGATGATCCCGGGCTACCCGCCCGAGCTCGGCGGCCGGAACTGCACTCCGGTGCAGACGTTGATCTATCTCGAGACCCTCGCGAGCCGGAGGCTGTTGCGGAGCTCGCACTTCCCCGGCTACGCGATCGTCGCCCCGAGCCTGCTCGAGTTCGGCAACGAGGA
Source organism: uncultured Actinomycetes bacterium (assembly GCA_963761055.1). Taxonomy (GTDB): domain Bacteria; phylum Actinomycetota; class Acidimicrobiia; order IMCC26256; family PALSA-610; genus PALSA-610. The sequence goes on from CAVXFO010000007.1 coordinate 349,245, forward strand.
ACAGAAGAAACTTGCGCCCGCCGCGATCCGGGGCGACACGATCTGGTGCATCGGCATGAGCGAACCGAACGCCGGATCCGACCTCGCCGGGCTCCAGACCCGCGCCGAGCTGCGCGACGACCACTTCGTCGTCAACGGGCAGAAGGTGTGGACGAGTTACGCGATGATTGCACAGAAGTGTTTCTGCTACGTGCGAACCGACCCGACGCTGCCGAAGCACAAAGGCATCTCGCTGCTCATCATCGACGTCGACACGCCCGGCATCGACATCCGACCGCTGCGTCACATCAACGGGAGCGTGGGATTCGCGGAGGTCTTCTTCACCGACGTCATCGTGCCGCGCGAGAACCTCGTCGGCGGGCTCAACGGCGGCTGGGCCATCACCCAGGGTTCGCTGGCGCACGAACGCGGTGGACTCTGGGTCGAGGGTGTGGCCCGTTTCGAACAGACCATCGAAGGCCTCGTCACGCTGGCCCGGCAGCAGGGGTGCGCGCACGACCCCGTCATCCGGCGCAAGATCGCAGCCGCGTACGAGCTCGCGGCATCGCTGCGCGCGCTCGGCTACAAGGGTTTCGCGTCGTTCGCCCAGGGTTCGAGCGCACCGGAGCACAGCTACATGAAGATGGCGATGTCGGAGGCCAGCAAGGCGGCCTTCGAGCTGGGCATGGAGATCTCGGGGCCGCTCGCGCCGGTCACCGATCCCGATCTCGGCGCGAGCACGAACCGCTTCGTGCAGGGGTTCTTCATGTCGTTCGCGAACACGATCGCGGGCGGAAGCTCTGAGATCCAGCGCAACATCATCGCCCAGCGTGTGCTGGGCCTGCCGAGGCACTGAGGCACGAGCCGTGGACTTCTCGCTGACCCCCGATCAACAACTCCTGTGCGACACGGGCCGCAAGCTCCTCGAGCGCGAGTGCCCGCCTTCGGTCGTGCGGGCACACATCGACGACCCGTCGGTGTATGAGCCGCTGTGGCGTCATCTCTCGGAGTACACCGCGTTGGGCGCGGGCGACGCGGCCGATCTCTGCTTGTTCTTGGAAGCGACGGGTTGTGCCGCGGCCCCCGGGCCGTTCGTCGCGACCACGGGGTACCTCGCGCTGACCGGCGACGACGAGAACACGGGCACCGTCGCGCTCGTCGACGACCCGACGATGCCGTTCGTGTTGGAGCTCGATCGTGTGGATCGGGTCGCCGTGGTGTTCCCGGGCCCGCACCTCGCAGTCGTCGACGTCGCCGACGTTCCGGCTCGGTTCATCTCGACCGTCGACTTCTCGCGTCGCTTGTTCCAGGTCGACACCGCGACACTCGACCCGGCGAAGCTGGGCGCGCAGCCGCTCGCGCCGGCCGACTACACCGCTTGGCGCGACCGCGCCCATGCGAGCGTGGCGGCCGAGATGGTCGGCACCGCGCGCCGCATCTTCGACATGGCGCTCGCCTACGCCAAGGAGCGCAAGCAGTTCGACGTGCCGATCGGCTCGTTCCAGGCGATACAGCACAAGCTCGCCGACATGTCGCTCGCGCTCGAGCGGGCAACAGCCGCGGTGCACTACGCGGCGATGACGATCGACGGCGCCGATCCCGACCGCACGCGCGCGTGTCACGTCGCCAAAGCCGCAGCCGGCGAGGCGGCGCGCCGCATCCTCAAGGACGGCATCCAGATCCACGGTGGTATCGGCTACACGTGGGAGCACGACCTGCACCTCTACCTGCGGCGCGCGACGGCCGACGAGTATCTCTACGGCACCACCGGCTGGCACCTCGACCGCCTCGCCGATCTCCTCATCGACACCTGAGACGGAGCCGCCCGTCCCGCCCGCGCCTTGCGGGATAACCGTCGACCCGGCTCTCAACCTGCTTCCCGACGCGGCCGATTCCATGATCCATGCCGCGCTACCTCTCCGCGCTGACAATCGGTCTCGTGGTCGTGCTCGCGGCCTGCGGCGGCGCCGATTTCACCGCCGGCGCGGCGGACTCCGGATCGAGCGCGAAGTCCACCCCGACGACGGCGACGGCAACGGCGACGAAGGTGCTCGCGACGGCCGCCGAGCAGCCCTACGTCGACGCGATGGTCGCCAGCGCGGCTGCGAGCGACGGGACGTCCGCGCTCCGCGCGACGACGTACAAGTGCATCGCCACCGCGATCGTTCGTGGCTTCGGCGTCGGCGTGTTCGAGGCGAGCGGCATCACCCCCAACGGTCTCCGCAACCCCAACAGCACGCTCGACGCGCTCCCCGATCCCACGGACGCGGCAGATCGCGTCGATCGGCGGCGCGTTGCAGCGATGCGGCACGGGCACGCTGTTGGCCCAGTCGTTCGCAACCGGACTGAAGGTCACCGACGCCACCGCCATCGCCTGCTTCACCAAGCACGTCGACACCGATCCGGCGCTGCGACGATACGTGGTGACGGCCTGGCTCGCCCGCAAGATCGATCTCGAAGGTGCGCACGACCTCGTCGGGCTCCTCGCTGCATGCATCGATCTGCCGACGTTGATCATGCGGGTCGGAAACGTCCAGGTCGACGCGACCACGCGCGCGTGCATGATCAGCGCGCTGCGCGACTCCGACGCCGAGTTGAAGGACTACTTCGCGCTGCTGATCTCCGGGACCGACGCGACCACCCTTCGCCAGGACTACGAGTCGATCATCGTCAGCATGAACCGCTGCCGCCCGAGCGGGCACTCGGGCTTCACCGTCCCGAGCAGCTGATCTCGTCCGGGCCACACCCTGGTCGGGCCCCGGGCCAGGGTCTACACTTCCCTGACGTCTGCGTCAGTTTCGCGAGGGGGAAGCTCATGACGAATGTCGACCTGGTTCGGCTCGCCGGTAGCCGCGGTCGCATCTCCGATGCACCCACCGTCGACCTCGTCACCGCCGAGGTGATCCGGGGCGGGATGGAGACCGTGTGCTTCGAGATGGCGGAGTACGTCTCCCGCACCGCGACCACCCCGATCCTGAACCAGTCGAACGAGCGCAACGCGACGGTGCTCGACGCCCGCGGCCGGCTCGCGGCGCTGTCGGTCGGGATCCCGCAGTTCATGCTCACCTCCACGTTGCCGGTGCGCTTCGCGCTCGAGTTCCTCGGCGTGGAGGAGTTCCGTGAGGGCGACGTCTTCGTTGCCAACGACCCGTACCACGGCGGGGGTCACCTTCCCGACTACAACGTCTTCGCGCCGGTGTTCGCAGCCGACCCTGCCGCACCCGGTGGGCGGCGCATGGTGCTGATCGCGAGCATCCAGTGTCACCACGGCGACACCGGCGGCGGCGTGCCCGGCGGCTACAACATCACTGCGACCGACATCTGGGGCGAAGGCGTGCGTTGGCCCGTCGTGAAGGTGCTCGACCGGGGTGTCGAACGCCGCGACGTGCTCTACGCGCTGCAGGCCAACAACCGCATCCCGAGCTACATCGGCGACCTGCGCGCCCAGATCGGATCCGCCCAGCTCGGCGCCCAACGACTGGGCGACATCATCGACCACTACGGCGTGAGCGCGATCGAGGACTCCGTCGACTACATGATCGACTACGCGGCCCGCCGGTTCCGCGAAGAAGTGACGCAGTGGCCCGACGGGGAGTACGAGGCCGACTCGTACGTCGACCACGACCCGCTCGGCAATCCCGACATCCACCTGCACGTGAAGGTCACGGTCGAGGGCGACGAGCTCACCATCGATTTCTCGGGCACCGACACCCGGCCCGAGCTGCAGTCGTGGTCGACGTTCGGGAACACGCGCGGCTACACGGTCGGCCAGATCGCGGCGATGATGGATCCGGAGATCCCGAAGAACGAAGGCTTCTTCGAGCAGATCCAGCTGATCGTCCCGAAGGGCTGTCTCCTCAACCCCGAGGCGGGCAAGCCGGTGTCGGCCGGCACCCACCATCCCGGCGCCGACGTCGGCGAGGTCATCGCCAAGGCGATGCAGTACGTGCTCCCCGACCGGGCCGTGCCGCAGACGTACAAGACCGGCATCCCCACCATCATCGTCGGCGCCGATCCCCGTACGGGCGCCTCCTTCACCGACCACTCGGCCGAGGTGTACTCGGGCTGGTGCAACGCGTCGAAGGGCATGGATGCGTGGGGCGCGCTCAACGCGAGCTTCGGCAACCTCTGGAAGGCGACGGCCGAGATCAACGAGTCGCTGTACCCGCACGTGCAGTGGAGCCGCGACTACCGAACCGACGGCGGCGGACCCGGCCAGTGGCGCGGCATCTGCGGCTCGCACTACGAAAAGGAAGTGCGCGTCGACGCCAAGGTCTACACGTACGTCGTCGGCATGAAGTACCCGATGCCGGGGATCTGCGGCGGCACCGACGGATCGCCGAACGAGATGATCATCCGCTACGGCAGCGACGACGAGTTCAAGGTGAAGCACACCGCCGAGTGGGTGCCGATCCACGCCGGCGAACGGATCATGTTCGACTACGGCGGGGGCGGCGGTTGGGGTGATCCGCTCGAACGCGATCCGCAAGCGGTGCTCGACGACGTGCTCGACGAGTACGTGTCCGTCACCGGCGCGAGCCGCGACTACGGAGTCGTGCTCGACGGATCGCTCGAAGACCTGACACTCGAGGTCGACCACGTCGGCACCCACGCCTTGCGTGAGCGGATGCGGGCCGAGCGGGCCTGACATGGGCTTTCGGGTCGGAGTCGACGTCGGGGGCACCTTCACCGACCTCATCTGTGTCACCCCGAGCGGCGAGATCCTCCTCGACAAGACCCCAACCACCCTCGACGACCAGTCGACGGGCGTGATGAACGGTCTCGAGCAGCTCGCCCTGAGGTTCGACATGGAACTCGACGCGTTCTGCCGCAACCTCGACATCCTGGTGCACGGGACCACGACCGCCGACAACACGATGATCGAGATGAACGGAGCGCCGACGGGTCTGCTCGTGACCGAGGGGCACCGCGACGAGATCGAGCTCCGCCGCTGCCACAAAGAGGAGATCTGGGACCCGAACTACCCGGGCCCGATCCCGATCGCGCGCCGGCGCGCCCGCATCCCGGTCCCGCAACGCATGGACTTCGAGGGCAACGTGCTCCTCGAGCTCGACGAGGAAGCGGTACGTCGCGGCGTGCAACGCCTGAAGAAGCTCGGCGTGCGCTCGATCGCGGTGATGTACCTCTTCTCGTTCGTGAATCCCGCGCACGAGAAGCGGACGCGCGAGATCGTGCTGGAGGAGTTCCCCGACGTCGAGCACATCTCGCTCTCCCACGAGGTGATGCCGCGCGGTCCGGAGTTCGAGCGTGTGTCGACGACGCTCGTCAACGCGTACGTCGCGCCCCGCATCGCCACCTACACCCAGAACCTGCAGGACAAGTTGCGCCGGGCCGGCTATCTCGGACCGCTCCTGATCATGCAGTCGACGGGGGGCGTGATGCCGCCCGACTACGTGTCGAGGCGCGCGGTCACGCTGCTCGCGAGCGGCCCCACCGGTGGGGTCATGGGCGCCACCGTCGCGGCGCGCGTGGCCGGCGTCGGCGACTTCGTCGCGGTCGACATGGGTGGCACGAGCTTCGACATCTGCCTCGTGCGTCATGGGCGCCCCGAGATCAAGACCGATTGGAACTGGCGCTACCGCTACTACATCGGGCTCCCGATGGTCGACGTGCAGAGCGTCGGCGCGGGCGGCGGTTCGATCGCACGGGTGCGCCAGGGCGCGCTGCTCGTCGGTCCGGAATCGGCCGGCTCCTCGCCCGGGCCCGCGTGCTACGGCCGCGGCGGGATTCGCCCGAGTGTGACCGACGCGGACGCGGTGCTCGGCTATCTGCCGGTCGACGGATTCGCCGGCGGTCGAATGCATCTCGACGTCGCCGCCGCCCACGCCGCGATCACCCACCACGTCGCCGAGCCGCTCGGTATCGATGTCACCGAAGCCGCGTGGGGCATCGAGCGGATCGTGAACGCGAACATGGCGAACGCGACCCGCAAGGTGCTCGCCGGTCACGGCGCCGATCCGCGCGACCTCTCGCTGATCGCGTTCGGGGGGAACGGCGCGGTGCACGCGGCGGCGATCGCCCGCGAGCTCGGCGTCGGCCGCATCATCGTTCCCAAGGCCGCGCCCGCGTTCAGTGCCCTCGGCGTGCTCGTCGCCGATTACGTCGTCGACCTCGTCCGTTCGTACGTCACTCCCCTGTCGCAAGTCGACCTCGGCCGGGTTCGCGATCTCCTCACCGATCTCCTCCAAGAGGTCGACAAGGAGCTCGACCCCACGGGCGTCGCGCCCGCCGACGTCGAGACCAGCCTGTTCGCGCAGATGTGTTATCCGGGCCAGAACTTCGACATGAGCGTGCCGGTACCCGAGGGAGTCGCGCTCGACGAGCCCGGTCTGCTCGACCTCGCCGAGCGCTTCCACGACCAGCACGAGACCGAGCGTGGGTTCTGCTTCCGCTCGCAACAGCCGCTGATGCGTGGCGTGCGCGTGATCGCGCGGGGCAACACCGTGAAACCCGACCACCTCGCGGAGACGGGAACCCTGGCCGACGCCGATCAGGCCCGGCGCGGCGTTCGCCACGCGTACTGGGGCGACGGATTCGTCGACACACCCGTCTACGACGGGACCCGGCTCGGCGTCGGTGCCACGGTCGAAGGTCCGGCGCTCATCGAGGAGCCGTTCACCGTCGTGGTGATCCCGCCCGACGCGATCGCGACCCTCGACGATCTCGGCAACTACGTCATTTCGGTATGACGGTCTCGGTATGACGGTCTCGGTGTGACACCCGAGCTCCTGCTCGTCTCCCACTTCCACTGGGACCGCGAGTGGTACCGCGCCTTCGAGGTCTTCCGCGGTCGGCTCGTCGACGCGGTCGACGCGGTACTGGATCTCGTCGCAGCCGATCCCGGGTTCAAGTTCGTGCTCGACGGACAGGCGATCGTGCTCGAGGACTATCTCGAGGTCCGCCCGGAACGGCGGGACGAGCTCGTGGCCGGTCTGCACGAAGGGCGGCTCGCGGCCGGGCCCTGGTACGTCCAGCCCGACTCGTTGCTGCCCGCCGGTGAGACGCACGTGCGCAACCTCCTGCTCGGGCGCCAGGTCACAGGCGCGCTCGGCCCGGTGTCGACGGTGGGTTACGTGCCCGATTCGTTCGGGCACCCGGCCCAGCTCCCGCAATTGCTCGCGGGGTTCGGCCTGGATCCGTTCGTCTACTGGCGCGGCAACGGCGCCGAGCTCGACACACTCGGCCCGCAGTACCGCTGGTGCGCGCCCGACGGTTCGTCGGTGCGGGCGTGGCAACTGCCCGAGGGCTATTTCGCGGCCGCCGGCCTCGATGCCGACCACGATCTCGCGGGCACGATCGCGCGGCTGCGGCCGGTGATCGAACGGATCGTCGTTGCGGGCGGCGCGCCCGTGCTGTTGATGAACGGTTTCGACCATCTCCCCGCCGACACCACGACCGCGCTCGTAGCGGCGCTGTTGCCCGCGGCACGCGTGCTCCTCGACGAGGCCGCGGCCCGGCTCCCCGACGCGTCGACGCTCGAGAGTTGGTCGGGCGAGCTGGTCGGCGGCCGCACGGCAAACCTGCTGCCGGGCGTGTGGTCGGCACGCATGCCGCTGAAGCTGCGGAACCGAGCGGTGGAGTCACTCCTGACCGATTGGCTCGAACCCTGGGCCGCGTTCGGCCGCGCCCTCGGCGCCACGGACGAGCGGGCGTCGATCGAGCAGGCCTGGCGGTCGTTGTTGTGCAATCAGGCGCACGACTCGATCTGCGGGTGCTCGATCGACGCGGTACACGAACGCATGGTCGCCCGCTACGACGACGCCGAAGGTCTCGGAGTCGCGACGTTGCAGCGCCTGCTCGAACGGCTCGCGGGCCAGAGTGTCACTCGCGCCGCGCCGTGGGAGAGCGGACAGGACGTAGTGGTGTTCAACGCGTCGGCCACGTCGCGAACCGACGTGGTACAGGTTCCCTTCGAGGCGTATCCGCCGTGGCGGGTGAGCGTCACCCGTTTCGACATGCATCCGCTCGCGATGCCGACATTCGACGGCGTCACCGTCGACGGTAAACCGGCCCGGCTCGTCCAGAGCGACGACGCGACGCGGGCGCGGTTCCTTCCCGGACTCGGTGGACTCGACGTCGAGTTCGTCGCCGCCGACGTCCCGGCGTTCGGCACCCGGCGTTACCGGGTCGAACCGGCCGAGCCCTCGGCGGACGAGGTCGACGACGGACGCGTGATCGAAGCGGGGACCGTCCGGGTCGAGGTCGCCGACGATTCCACGCTCTCCGTCACGCTCGGCGACCGTACGTACCCCGGCCTGTTCGGCGTCGAGGACGCGATCGACCGCGGCGACTCCTACGACTGCGATCCCGATCCGGTGCGCGATATCCGTGTGCGCTTCGTCACCGTCGAACGCAGCCGTCACGAGTCGGGCGTCGCCCGGCTGACCGTCGCGCGGGATCTCGATCTGATCGGCCGGCTCACCGTCGTCGCCCTCGTCGCGCCCGGTGTCCCGTTCGTCCGTTGCGAAGTGACGCTCGACAACCGCGAGACCGACCACCGCATGCGCCTCCGGTTTCCCACGGGTGCGCCCGTCGACACGTTCGACGCCGCGACCACCTTCGACACCGCGCGCCGTAGCACCATTCCGGTCGACGACACCGGGTGGGTGCACCCCGCGCCGCGGACGTTTCCCCAGCAGGGTTGGATCGCCGCCAACGGGCTCGTCGTCGGCGCGCCCGGACTCCCCGAGGCCGAGGTGACACCCGAGGGCGAGGTGCTCGTCACCCTCGTCCGGAGCGTTGGCACGCTGGCGCGCATGGAACTGCGAACGCGGCCGCTGCCCGCCGGGCCCGAGATGCCTGTGCCCGGTGCGCAGACCCAGGGCCCCGTCCGAGCGAGTATCACGCTCGCTCGCACCCCGGGCGACGCGCGTGCATCGGAGATCGGTCTCCGCGGCGTGCTCGGCGGCGACTCGCCCATGCTCGCACCCGACGTCGCGCAGCTCGAGCTCGAAGCGCGGCGTTCGGTCCTGTCGTCGTGCAAGCCCGCACAAGCGGGAAACCGGATCGTCGTACGGGTCCTGAACCCGAGCGACGACCCCGACGACGTCATGCTTCATTTCGGCCTCGACGTGCTGCGCGCCCGGCCCGTCCGGCTCGACGAACAGCCGACCGACTTCTTCTTGACCCACAACGGCCGTGACGTCGGCTTCCACGTGCCGCCCCACGGTCTCCGGACGGTTCGGATCACCTTCGGCTGAGCTGCGAGGACACCCGAACCGGCTGGAATTCGCGGCCCCAGCTGTCGAACGGAGGGTGTGAAGCTGTCGCGCCCCCGCGGGAAGACGCGGGTCGCGGGACGACCCGTCCCGCTCGTCGTCTCGTTCGTCACCAAGATCGACTCCGATCCGAGCGCGGACCAGGTCGCCGAGCTCGGCTGCCCGATCATCCAGGGCTGCTTCTCGTCGAGGCCGCTCGCGCCCGAGGACCTCGCGCCTTGGGTGACCCGTCACTTCGTAGAAGCCGAATCGTTCTCGCCGGGCACTTCGGGCTTCCCGGTCGAGAGGCGGTGAGCATGCGGTCGCCATTTGGATGGCGCTCGCGGGCCCGTATCGGGTCGCGCCTCGGAATCGCGATCATGGTGCCCACTTTCGCGTTGAGCGCGTTGGGTGCGGCCGGCGTCGTGCAGCGCTATCGCGAACGCGGGAGCGGCCTCCGGCGTCGTCACCCACGTGGAGCGGATCCGGGACGCCGTGAGCTTGTACGCGGCCCTCGTCGCGGAACAGTCCGGCTCGGAGTCGATCGTGGTCACCCGGGCGCTCAACATCTCACTCGGCGAAGCGGGCAGACTCCTCGGTGTCGATCTCCTCGCCCAGTTGCACTCGTCAAGGGCGAATGTCGACGCGGCCCTCGCCGAGAGCGTGACGGCGACGCCGGCGACGACGGCCACCGGGCTCGCGAAGCTTCGGGCCCGGATCGACGCCGGAACCGCGACCGAAACCGAGGTGCGGGCCTTCTTCGTTGCCGCGATCGGCGTGACCGACAGTTCCCGCCGGGACCAGCGCGACCAGCTGACCGCCGCGGCCAACGACGCTGTCATTTCGTCCGGGCTGCGCCGCGCGCTGGCCGGCCTGACCGACGCGGTCGACACCTTCATCGCGGGCGCGCAGGCAGGTACTGCAGCCGCGGCACTCTCCATCGCCGGATTGCCCGGCGCGAGCACCGGCATCACCGATCTCGCTGCCGCCGACGCCGTCTACGCGAGCGTGAGCGCCCGGCTTCCGAGCGAATTGACCGGGCGCGCCCGAGCCGCCTGGGAAGAACTGATCGTGAACGACCCCGAGGTGCGGACCTTCCAACAATTCCTGGCCGCGCTCGTACAAGGTCAGGTGCAGAATCCGGCCGACGCGTCGCTGGAGAACCTCGGCGACACCTTCCGGCGCGGTCTCATGTTCCAGGACCACCTGGGCAAGGTCGTCGACGCGACCGCCGCCGACATCGTCCCGCTCGCGAAGAAGGTTCGAAACGATGCCACGAAAGAACTCGAGCGCTATTTTCTCGCGCTCGCGGTCATCGCCGCGTTCAGCGCAGCACTCGCGTTCGCGATCACCCGCAACACCGTTCGTCCCCTGCGCCGCCTCGCGGCTCGGGCTTCCGACGTGAGCGCGGGCGAGATCGACGGCGAGCCCCTCGCCCCCCGCGGGCCCTACGAAGTGGCGTCGGTGACGGAGACCTTCAACGAGATCGTCGCGAACCTCGCCAAGCTCGACGCAACAACGCTCGCGCTCGCGACAGCCGACCTCGACAACCCGGTCCTGACGACGCCGGTTCCCGGCCGGATCGGCGACTCGCTGCGCCATTCGATCGTTACGCTCCAGGAGTCGATACGCGAGAACCAGAGTCTGCAGCTCGAACTGGAACGGAACGAAGCGCGCTTTCGCGAGCTCGCCGACCGATCCCCCGACATCATCTTGCGCTTCGTCCTCGAACCCGCGCCGCACTTCGAGTACGTCAGCCCCTCGTTCGAGATCCTGACCGGACTTTCGGTCGCGGCGGTCGAAGCCGATCCCACGGCGATCCTCGGCGGGCTCGAACAGGGGGCGCGCGACCTCTTGGCCGAGGGCGCGGCCGGCCGGCCCCTCCCCCCGGTGTTCGACGTCCGGTTCCGCCGCACCGACGGCAGCGTCATCGTCTTCGAGATGCGCATCGTCGTCACTCCCGGTGGCCTCCAAGGAGTCGGCCGCGACGTCACCGAGATCCGCGTCCTCCAAGCCCTGTTGGCGGAACAGGCCGCACGCGATCCGCTGACGGGGCTCGCCAACCGGCGGCTCCTCGACGAGCTCCTCGCCCGCGCGCTCGCGCGCTCCGCTCGCACGGGAACGGTGCTCACGGTCGCCTTCATCGATCTCGACAGCTTCAAGTCGGTGAACGACACGTACGGGCATGACGCCGGCGACACCGTGTTGCGCGTCACGGCGGAACGTCTCCGCACCGCCGTCCGTGGCGCCGACGTCATCGCCCGCTACGGCGGCGACGAGTTCGTGGTGGTGAGCGAAGGCGCGCCCGGCGACTCGGCCACGACCCTCGCCCGGCGTATCGAACATGCGCTACGCCCCCCGGTCGACATCGGCGACGGCGTGCTCGTGCTTTGCGCTCCGAGCATCGGGATCGCCGACACCGGCGAAACGCGGGACGCGGCCGGACTCGTCACCGCGGCGGACCATGCCATGCTCGAGATGAAGCGACTACGCCGCACATTCCGACCCGCCGGCACCGAACCGGTCCGATCGGGTCAGACCTTGCGGCGGTAGATCCGCACCGAGATCGGGGCGGCCACCACGATGATGGCGAGACTCCAGGCGATCGCGCCGAGGACCTTGCCGGTCGACGCGAATTGCCCGCCGTAGGTGAGCGCGCGCACAGCGTCGATCACGATCGAGACGGGCTGGTGGTTGGCGAACCACCGCAGCGGGCCCGGCATGGACGCGGCCGAAACGAATGCAGTCGACGCGAACACCAACGGGGCGAGGATCGGGAACGAAGCCGCCTGCGCCGCCTCCGCGTTCGCCGCCTTCAGGCCGACGAGGGCGAAGACCCACGACAGCGCGTGTGCGAACAACAACATCATCGCGATGCCCGCTACGAGACCGAACACGCTCGTGTGGATCCGCCACCCGACGATGAAGCCGACGATGACCATCAGCACAACCACGAAGACGTTGCGGACGAGGTCGGCGATCGTGCGGCCGGCGAGTACCGCGGAGCGCGACATCGGCAACGACTGGAACCGTTCGATCAAACCTTTGTGCAAGTCCTCGGCGAGGCCGACACCGGTTTGGATCGAACCGAACACGACGGTCTGCGCGAATACCCCGGGCATCAGGTAGTCGACGTAGTGGTCGACGCCCGGGATGCGGATCGCGCCGCCGAACACGTAGCGGAACATCAACACGAAGATGATGGGCTGGATCGTCGAGAAGACGAGCACCTGGGGGGTGCGCTTCATCGCGACGAGATTGCGCCAGGTGACGGTCATTGCGTCCTGGACGGCCCAGCTGAATGCGCTGTGCTTGGGCCGCTCGATGGTCGTGGGAATCGCGATCGCGGTCGCGGTCATGCTGCACCTCTCGTCCGGCGGCGGCCGGTGTCGGCCTGCTCGTCTTCGGGCTCGACTTCTTCGGCCTTGTGGCCGGTGAGCGACAGGAACACGTCGTCGAGCGTCGGCTCCCGCACGTTCAGCGTGGTCGGCTCCAGTTGGGCCCGATCGAGGGAGCGGACGACGTCGAGCACGACCCGCGCCCCGTCGTCGACCTTGAGCTCGACCGTCGTGGATCCGGAGCCGACGTCGCAGAGACCGTGCCGGGCCAGCTCGGTCTGCGCCTGCTTGGCGGTGGCAGGGTCGGCGAACCCGACCTCCACGATCGTGGCGCCCATCGTCGCCTTGAGCTCCGACGACGTGCCCTCCGCGATCACGCGACCGTGGTCGATGACGATGATGTTGTCGGCGAGACGGTCGGCCTCCTCGAGATACTGCGTCGTGAGGAGCAACGTCGTGCCCTCGCGCACCAGGCCTTCGATCACGCCCCACAGATCCTGACGGCCGCTCGGGTCGAGGCCCGTGGTCGGCTCGTCGAGGAAGAGCACGGGCGGGCGGTGGAGAAGAGCAGCCGCGAGGTCGAGCCGACGCCGCATACCACCCGAGTACGTGCGCACCGGCCGATCGGCGGCATCGGCGAGCGAGAAACGCTCGAGCAGCTCCTCCGCCCGTTCCGCGACTACCGGCTTCGACAGGTGCGACAGGCGTCCGACCATACGCATGTTCTCGTTGCCGGTGAGGTTCTCGTCGACCGCGGCGTACTGTCCGGCGAGGCCGATGCGCTCGCGCACCGCTTGCGCGTTGCGGGTCACGTCGAGGCCGAGCACCTCGGCCCGGCCCGAGTCGGGGCGCAGGATCGTCGTGAGCACACGCACGGAGGTGGTCTTGCCCGCGCCGTTCGGTCCGAGCAGGCCGAGCACGGTTCCGGTGGGCACGCGGAAGCCGACGCCGTCGAGCGCGACAACCGACCCGAATCGCTTCTGCAGGTCTTCCACGATGATGGCGTCTGTCATGAGCTACACCTTCTCACAAATGCTTGAATGATGTCAAGTATCTAAGACATCAACATTCGATGTACTTGAAACATCAACGAAATCGTCGTACCATCCATGCATGAGCTCAGGATCGGTTGCGCGCCCGCCGGCGGCGGGCTCCGACCCCGCCCCGGATCCTGCTGACGAGGTGTGGCGACTCCTGACCGGCGTGATGATGGCGCGCAAGGAGGAATTCCCGGCGCTGGCCGCCTCCTTCGGCCTCAATCCCGGCGCCATGCACGCCCTCCTCCAGCTCGACCCGGAGGCGCCGCAGTCGATGAGCTCTCTCGCCGAGGCGTGGAAGTGCGACGCGTCGAACGTCACCTGGCTGGTCGACCGGCTCGAGGAACACGGCCTCGCCGAACGCCGGGCTCAACCCGGTGACCGCCGAATTCGCACCGTCGCGCTTACCCCGAACGGCGCCGAGATACGCCGGCAGGTAGAAGCGCGCTTCTACGAGGCGCCCGAGAACCTGCGGTCGTTGAGCGCACGCGATCTCGAGACGCTCGCCAAGATCCTGCGCAAGCTCGCCGCGGTTGCCGTCACCGGCGCCGAGTGACCCGTTTCCTGACCGCGCACGAACACGACGTGGTATCGGCCGCCGCCGACCTGCTGATCCCACCGCTCGACGCGCACCCGGGGGGCGGCGCGCTCGGCGTCGCCGACTACGTCGATCATCTCCTCGCCGCGTTCACGGTCGATCCCCCGCTGATCTTCGCGGGCGGTCCGTTCAGCGGGCGCTTCGGCGGCGACCCGTCGTTCGGTCGGTTCCTGCCGCTGTCGCAACACGAGGAGCTGGCCTGGCGCACGCGGGTCGAGGGCTCGCTCGGTCTTCCCGAACGGGAGTTCAACGGCCCGCACCGCGGCTGGCAGCAGGTCTACCGCGACGGCATCGCCGCGCTCGGCACCGACTTCTGCACCGTCGATACCGACGAACGCCGGCGCCGGCTTCACGAACAACCCGAGCTGCGCGCCACGCTCTACGCCCACGCGTGTGAAGGGGCTTACGGCGCGCCCGAATACGGCGGGAACCGCGACCTCGCGGGCTGGCGCGTGATCGATTGGGAAGGCGACGTGCAGCCCCGCGGCTACACCGACGACGAAGTGACCGGGCGCGACTGATGACGGGGGTCCCCGACTGCGACGCGGTGATCATCGGCACCGGACCCGCCGGCGCGACCGCGGCCGACGTGCTCACGAACGCGGGCTGGTCGGTGGTCATGCTCGAGAAGGGCCGCAACCACCTCCTCTCCCTCGACGCCCCGTTCGCCCCGCTCGGCCACGTGTCGAACGACGAGATCAAGTTCCAGCGCCGTCACTTCCTCGGACCGGATCCGTTCCTCGAACCTCGCACGTACCGCCGCGACGACGCCGACGGCGAGCGCCTGTTCACGGGTGAGGTGAACAACCTCCCCTCGACGGTCGGTGGCGGTGGGTTCCACGCCGACGGGAAGCTCCCACGGTTCCGGAAGGTCGATTTCAAGCCGCTCTCCGAGCTCGGCCCGATCGAGGGCGCCGACATCGTCGACTGGCCCGTCGACTACGACGAGATGGAGCCGTACTACGCCGAGGCCGAACGGCTGCTCGGCGTGGCCGGAGACGCCGATGGCAACCCGTTCGCGGAATGGCGCAGCGGCCCCTACCCGATGCCGCCGGGCGCCGACATGTTCGGCGCCGTGCTCACGAGCGAAGCCGCGACCCGCCTCGGGTACCACCCGTACCGGGCGCCGACCGGCGTGAACTCCGTGCCCTACGACGGCCGGCCCGCGTGCAACAACTGCGGATTCTGCGCGTTCTACGGATGCCCGATCGAGGCGAAGGGCGATCCCGTCGCGCCGCTGCGCAACGCGCTGCGCACGGGACGCTGCGACATCCGGGTCGACTCCTATGTCGAGCGGGTGCTCCTCGACGCAACCGGCAGGCAGGCGCGCGGCGCGCGCTACCTCGATCTCGACGGCAACCCGCACGAAGTGAGCGGCCGGGTCGTGGTGGTCGCGGGCGGCGCCTGGGAGACGCCGCGACTTCTGCTCCGCTCCGACTTCGCGAACTCGTCCGACCGTGTCGGCCGGTACCTCATGTATCACTTCCAGACGTTCGTGATCGGGCAGTTCCCATTCCGGTTGCACGGCCATCGCGGCCGCTCGGTCACGCACCTGCACGACGACGACATGATCATCGACGACGACGTGCTCGCGTTCGCACGCGCGCACGACCTCCCCTACTTCCGCGGTGGGCTCACGGAGCACGGCGGTGGCGGCAGCCCGATCATGGAGGGCATCTACACGACGCCCGGTATCGCGCACACGCGCGAGATGCTCGACTCGCGAATGCGCGACCGCTTGTGGGCGTTCACGGTGCAAGGCGAGGACCTACCTCAGATCACGAACCGCGTCGACCTCGATCCGTCGGTACGCGACGTGTACGGATTCGCGGCGGGGCGAGCCACGTACGACGTGCACCGGCACGAGGTGGTCGCGTCCCGCTACATGGCGCCGCGCCTCGAGGCGGTTATGCGGGCGGCCGGCGCAGAGACGACGTTCGCGGCGTCGTCGCCTCCACTCGAAGGCGACCGGGCCGGCACCCGCCGCGCGTCGATGTCCCGCCACATCATGGGGACCTGCCGCATGGGCGACGACCCCGCGACGAGTGTCGTCGACCGCTGGCAGCGGTTCCACGACGTCGAGAACATGATCTGCACCGACTCGTCGGTGTTCCCCACCTCGACCGGCTACGGCCCGACCCTCACGATCGTCGCGCTCGCGATCCGCGCGTGCCGCGAGCTCGCGGGGCTCCCGAAACTGACGAGCACCCGGCCCGCGTAGCCGCCGCGGGCGAGCGCCGGTTCCGAGGACTGGCGCACGCCTCTGCGAGAATCGGCCCATGGTCAGAGCCGTCATCTTCGACTTCTACAACACGCTCGCGGAGACGAAGAACTACGGCCCCTCCTGGGAGGAGCTCCTCGGCGAGCTCGGATACTCGCTGCCGCCCGACGTCCGGGACCGCTGGTGGAACGACGGGATCGACGGCACCGAGCACGACGAGCACTCGCAGTCACGCGACCACTACGTCGCCTGGCAGCAGTCACGAGTCCGGTCGATGCTGCGCGAGTACGGCGTGCCGGAATCCGCGCACGACGATCTCATCGTTCGCGTGCGAGAAATCGGTGCGCACAATCGCATCGACGCGTACGACGAGGTCGGCGCCGTGATCCGGGGGTTGCGGGCACGCGGCGCCGCACTCGCGATCTGTTCCAACTGGGACTGGGACCTGCACGAGGCGGTCGAGTCGGCCGGCCTCACCGGCGCCTTCGACGTCGTCGTGTCGTCCGCGTGGGTCGGTGCCCGCAAGGCCCATCCGCGCATCTACGCGCACACGTTGGAGCAGCTGGGTGTCGCGCCCGAAGACGCACTGTTCGTGGGTGACACCTGGACCTGCGACGTCGACGGCCCACGCGCCGCGGGCATGCAGGCGATCTACTTGCGTCGACCGCACCTCGGCAACGACCACACCGCGCCGGAAGCGCAGCTGCGCCCCACCGACGTGCACCACGCTCACGACCTGCGCGTGATCGAGCCGACCTACTTTGGTGGGCTGCGAGAAGCGTCTCAGCCGTAGCAACGATCGACCGCGGCAACGATGTCGGCCCGCGTCGCGAGGAACAGGCGCAGCGGCGCACCGAGCATCGTCATCAGCTCGGCCACGGCCGCGTCGTCGGTGGGCTCGGCGACTGCGACGTCGATCTGCCCGTGCACCCGCCGCAACGGCAGCGCGGCCCGGCGCCGGGCGTCGCGCTTCGAAAGCAGCGCCAACACGTCCGCGTCGCAGTCCACCCGTCCGAGGTCGACTACCTGCATCCGCAACTGCTCCGCCAGCAGCTCGACGAGGTCGCGGTCGGTGATGAGGCCCAGGTCGACGAGGATCTGCCCGATGGGGTCGCCAGTGCTCGCCTGGCGGCCGAGGGCGTAGTTGAGCTCGCCCTCCACGATGAACCCCCGGGTGACGAGCAGGTTGCCGAGGAGCCGGCCCGAGTGCCGCGCGCCGACCACGCGGCCGTTCGGCTCGGGGCCGGCCGACCCCGCCGTCGGCGCGGGTGGCGCCTGGACCCGGCGACTCTCGACGAGGGCGGCGAGCCGCTCGGCGATCAGGATCGCCTCTTGTCGTGCCGTCGGCGACTGCGGGAGCTGTTCGTGAGCGCGCGCGCCCGGCGCAGCCCGCTCAGCCTCTGCCTGGTCCCCGATGGGTCGGTTCCGCCGCACGATGCTTCCTCGGTAGCCCCTTGGGAGAAGCATCGGCACGCGTGGCCGGAAAACTGACCCGCGGTCGCCCCGGGAATCCGGGTGAACGCGTCAATTCACCGCGCGGTCGCGCCCGGTCCAGTACGGCTCGCGTAGCTCTCGCTTGAGCACCTTCATCGCGCCCGACAACGGGAGCGGTTCGGAGCGGATCTCGACGGACTTCGGCACTTTGTACCCGGCGATCCATTCCCGGGTGTGCTCGACGATCTCGTCCTCGGTCACGGTCGTTCCCGACCGTACGACGACGATCGCGTGGACGGCCTCGCCCCATTTCTCGGACGGGATCCCGATGACGGCGACCTGCTCGACCGCCGGATGCGACGCGATCGCGTTCTCGACCTCGACCGAGTAGACGTTCTCGCCGCCCGTCACGATCATGTCCTTCACGCGGTCGACGAGGAACAGGTAGCCGTCGGAGTCGAGATACCCGGCGTCGCCCGAGTGGTACCAGCCGCCCCGGAACGCGTCCGCGGTGGCCTCGGGCTTCTTCCAGTACTCCGTCATCAGGTTGCCGCCCCGGGCGCAGACCTCACCGGTCGACCCCGAGGGCAGGATCGTGCCGACCGGATCCTGGATCGACACGACGACGCCCGGCAACGGGCGCCCCGCCGATCGCAGTCGTTCACCGCCCGCCCGATGCTCCTCGGGCCCGAGCGCGGTCAGAACCGCCGACGACTCGGTCATCCCGTAACCCTGGAACACGTCGAGATTCGGGAACAGGCCGAGCAGTTGCTCGAGCAGTGCCCCCGGCATCGGCGACGCGCCGTACGTGAGGGCGCGCAGCGACGCGAGGCGCTCCGGCCGGAACTCGGGATGGCCGAGGAGCATCCCGATCATCGTCGGCACCATCACCGTCTGGGTGACCGAGTACTGCTCGCACAGTTCGAGGACGCGGGCCGGGTCGAAGAGCGGCACGAATACCGATGCACCGCCCTGCCCGGGTACGCCGAGCATCCCGCCCATCGACGCGGCGTGGAACATGGGTGTCTGGTGCAAGAAGATGTCGTCGCCGCCGAACTTCCACAGCTGCAGCACGTGGTACAGGTTCAGCATCTCGGCGCGATGGTCGAGGAGCACGCCTTTCGGCAACCCGGTCGTGCCGCCGGTGTACATGAGCACCGCGGGGTCGTCCTCTTCGGGCTCGTCCGGTATCTCGGGCGCCGCGTTCTCGAGCAGATCCTCGTAGGTGACGTCGTGGGGCGCGTCGCCCGCGCCGATCATCACGACATGCTCGATGCCGACCGCCTTGCGCACCCTGTCGACGACCGGCGCGAAGAACTGATCGGTGAAGCACACCTTGGTCTCGGAGTCGCCGAGGATGTACTCGAGCTCCTTGGGCGCGAGCCGCAGGTTCAAAGGGTTGATGACGCCGCCGCCGAGGAAGGCCGCGTGATAGCACTCGAGGAACTGGTGGCCGTTGAGCGCCATCACCGCGAACCGGTCGTGCTTTCCCACACCGAGGCCCCGGAGCCCCGACGCGAGGCGCGCGACCCGGTCGAGGTGTTGCCCGAACGTCGCCTCGTACTCGCCGTCGAAGAAGGCGACACGGTCGGCGTTGCGCTCGACCGCGGGGAGGAGCATGCGGTGGTAGACGAGCTCTTTCATCGACACATCCCCCTGATCAAATGCCGAAGCTCGCGGCGCGGACGATCGCGATCGCCGTGGCGTCACCGTCGAGGTTGACTTCGGCGGCCTCCTTGCGTCCGGACATGAACAAGGCAAGCTCGCCCGGCGTCCCGCTCATCGTGACCGGGACGCCATCGGTCGACACGACCCGCTCGTGCCCGTCCGGCGTCTGCAGCTCGAGCGCCGCGCCCCGCACTGCCTTCTTCGACATGCGCACGCCCAAGCCGAGCATCTTCCACAAGATCGCGTCCATCTCGGGATCGATCGGGCGAGGACTCTCACCGTTCGCCCGGCGCACGTCTTCGTGGTGGATGAAGTTCTCGTTCACGTTGGCGGTCGCGAGCGGACCATTGCGATGCATCCACGGTGGTCCGGTGCGCAACATCGCCACGAGCGGCTCGAAACCGCGGGCCTTGTACCTGTCCATCACCTTTTGGAGATGACCGGCGAACGCCGGGACGACGAGACCGATCGCGGCGTCGGAGCGGGCCTCGCGTGCGACGAGGTGCGCGGCGAGGTCGAGGGTGGTCCAGCCCGCACACAGAGTCGGTGCCTCCGGTCCGAACTTCTCGAACGTGTCGCACAGCGCGGCGCGTTCCTGCAACAACACCTTGGTTGCACCCATCAATGCTCCCCGTAGAACCTGAGCTCGACTGTGTTGCCGTCGGGATCCTGGATATAGACACTCGACGCGAACCCCTGTGCGCCGAAGAGCCCGTCGGCCCGCTGCGCCCCCGGGAAGCGGGCGACGAGCGCGTCGAGATCGGTCGGCTCCACGACGAGGCAGAAGTGGTTCATGTTCTGGCCGGTGCGTTCGGCCGGGAAGAGGTCGAGGATCGTCTGCGGGTCGACCCGCACCGACGGGAAGAGCACCTCACCGCGGCGCCACTCGTCGACCCGCACCGGCTCCAACCCGAGCTCGTCGCAATAGAACGTGAGCAGCGCCTCGGCGTTCGTCGTGTTGATCACGACATGGTCGAAGCCCACAACCTTCACGCCCGCAGATTAGGGGCAAGGCGGCCGACGGACCATGCCTCGTCGCCGTGTTGGCGGTGACGGGGTGATGGGGTGTCGGTGGGTGATGTGTCGGGTCAGCGCGGGAGGCCGAGCATGCGCTCGCCGATGATCGTGCGCTGCACCTCGCTGGTACCACCCGCGATCGATGCGGCCTTCGACCAGAGCCACTGCCGTTGCCAGAAGCCGCCGCCGGGATTGTCGGTGGCGGCCCACCACAACGGTGCCGCCTCGCCGACGATCTCGAGCGCCCGGGTCGACAACGATTGCGTCATGTCGGTCCAGGCGAGCTTCGTCACGCTCGACTCGGGACCGGGCTCGATCCCCTTCGACAGGCGCGAGAGCGTGCGCCAGTTGTGCAGGCGCAAGACCCGCAGCTCGACGAACGACTGCGCGAGCGCGTCGGCGATCTCGACATCGTCGAGAATCCCCCGCGCCGCCGCGAGTTGCCACAACTCGTCGAGATACACCTCGTGGACGACCTGCTCCTTGAACGGGAAGGCGGTCCCCCGCTCGTGCGCGAGCGTCGTGTTCGCGACGGCCCAGCCGTTGTGCAGCGGTCCGACGAGCTGGTCGTCGGGGATGAAGACCTCGTCGAAGAACACCTCGTTGAACTCGGCGTCACCCGTGATCTGTACGAGGGGACGCACCTCGATGCCGGGCGCCGTCATGTCGACGATCAGGTACGAGATGCCTTTGTGCTTGGGAACGTCGGCATCGGTGCGGGCCAGGCAGATGCCCCAGCGCGCGAACTGCGCGTACGAGGTCCATACCTTCTGCCCGGAGAGCAGCCAACCGTCGTCGACCCGCACCGCGCGCGTCGTCAGCGACGCGAGGTCGGAGCCGGCATCGGGCTCGGAGAACAGCTGGCACCAGATCTCGTCCGCCGTGAGGATCGGCGGGAGCCAGCGCGCCTTCTGCTCGTCGGTGCCGTGCGCGAGGAGGGTCGGGCCGGCGAGGTTGATGCCGACGCGGTTGATCGGCTGCAGCGCACGCGACCGCGCGTACTCCATGTTGAAGATCGCGACCTCCACGGGCGACGCGCCGCGCCCGCCGTATTCGGCGGGCCAGTGGATCCCGACCCAGCGCGCGCCGGCGAGCCGCGCCTGCCAGCGTCGCCCGAAGTCGACCTCGTCGGCGATGTTCTCGAACCGCGGCGGGACCTCGACGTTGCCGGCCAGCCACCCGCGCACCTCGAGCGCGAACGCGAGCTCGTCGGGAGTGAACGAAAGGTCCACTCCTAGAGGTCCCAGAAGCGTTCGCGCCGGTAGCGCACGAACGAGTCGTGCAGCGCCTGCTCGTCGGCCCCGGTGAAGGGGCGGTACGCGTCCTCGCCTCGCGCCCGCACGAAGAGCTCGTCGGTGCCGGTGAGGTCGTGGCGGAACTTCTGCTGCACGAGCGTGCGCTTGACGATCTTGTTGGTTCCCGTCGTCGGCGGATCGTGCATCAGCCGGAGGTAACGCGGCCGCCACTTCGGACCGATCACGTCTTGTGCGTCGAGCCAGCCTGCGAACGCGACCGGATCGAACGACCGCCGGTCGGCGACGACGAGCCCTGCCATCACCTGGTCGCCCGCCTGGTCGTCGGGGACGCCGTAGACGGCGGCGAGCACGACGCCGGGCGCCTTGCGCAACGTCTCCTCGATCGGGCCCGCGGGGAAATTCTCACCGTCGACGCGGATCCAATCCGCGGTGCGGCCCGCGAAGTAGAGGTAGCCGGACTCGTCCTTGTATCCGAGGTCACCCGACCAGTACCAGCCGTTGCGGGTGGTCTTCTCGGTCGCGTCGGCGTTGTTGTAATAGCCCTCGAACGGGCCGACGCCTTGGATGTTCACGATCTCGCCCACGCACTCGTCGGCGTTGAGCACCCGTCCTGCGGAATCGAGCAGGGCCCGCACCTTCTCGACGCCGCCGTCGTCGACGACCTGGATGTGATCGGGTGCACGCCCGAGCGCACCCGACGGCATGTCGGCTTCACGGTTGACCGCGATCCCGCCTTCGGTCGCACCGTACGCGTCGATCACCTCGATCCCATACCGCCGGGAGAAGCTCGCGACGACCTCGGGTGAGCCCTCGTTGCCGAACGAGACCCGCAGCGAGTTGTCGGCGTCGTCGGGCAGCTCGGGTTGCGCGAGGAGGTACGCGAGCGGCTTGCCCGTGTAGTTGAAGTACGTCGACTGGTAGCGACGGACGTCGGGGAGCCAACCCGAGGCGGAGAAGCGCCGCCCGAGCCCGACCGCGCACGGCGTGACGATCGACGGCGCCCAACCGACCTGCACTGCGTTCGAG
Source organism: uncultured Actinomycetes bacterium (assembly GCA_963761055.1). GTDB lineage: Bacteria > Actinomycetota > Acidimicrobiia > IMCC26256 > PALSA-610 > PALSA-610. The sequence goes on from CAVXFO010000007.1 coordinate 372,037, forward strand.
TGGAACAGCGGCATGCACACGTACCCGATGTCGTCGGGGCCGAGACCCATGATCATCGACATGCGATTCCCGGTCACCAGGAGTCGCCGCTGCGAGCAGATGACCGCCTTTGGCGCATCCGAGGTTCCCGACGTGAAGATGAGTGCCCAGATGCTGTCGACGTCGGGCTCCACGCCGGCGTCGGTCGCGTCGTCGTGTGCGGCGAGCGCGTCGCCGAGCGACCCACCCAGTGTGTTCAGGCCGCGATCGCCGTCGTCGGCGAAGCGGGTGGACGTGAGCACGGTCGGGAGCCGATCGGCGACGGGATCGAGCAGCGGGACGTGCCGGGGCTCGGTGATCACGAGCCCGCAGTGCGCGTGCTCGATGTCGCGGCAGCAGGTGGACGTCTCGGCGGGTGTGGTTGAGGCCGACGACGCCCGCGCCGATCAACGCCGCCCCACCGAACGCGAACAGGTAGTCGGGGGTGTTGTCGAGCAGCACGGCCACGTGTCGGGGACCGGTGGACGGAAGCTCGGCCGCGAAGAGTGCCGCGAACCGCACCGACTCCGCGTAGTACTCGGCGTGAGTCCACTGCTCGTCGCCGAACTTGATCGCGACGCGGTCGCCGGACTCTTCGGCGTTCCGGCGCAACAGGGCGGCGGCATTCGGCGCCACGAGGGGAGCCTGCCCCGGAGGCGGAGCGGATCGCGGGCTCGAAACTGACATCGGCGTCAGAGACTACGCGTAAGCTGGCTCCCGATGAGCGTTGACCTCACCGGGGCCGCCGATCTGCACTGCCACTTCGGGCCCGACCCACACCGGCAACGGTCCGTCGACGCGTTCGAGGCCGCGGGTGAGGCCGACGCGGCGGGGCACCGCGCCATCGTGCTGAAGTCGCACGACTCCCCCACCGCGACGCTCGCCTGGGCGGTGCAACGCGAGGTCGGCGACTCGATCTCGGTGTTCGGCGGGATCGCCTGCGACCGCGAGGTCGGCGGCATGAACCCGGCCGCGGTCGAGGTCGCGCTCGGTCTCGGCGCCCGCATCGTCTGGCTGCCGACCCTGAGCAGCCGCCAGGACTTCGACAACGGGATCGCGGCCCAGCTCGGCATCCCCGGGCCCGGCCTCGTCGTCACCGACGCCGACGACCGGCTCCTGCCCGAGACCCACGAGATCCTCGCGCTCGTCAAGGACCACGACGCGATCCTCGCGACCGGGCACGTCAGCGCGGCCGAGCACTACGCCGTGGTCAAGGAGTTCGCCCACACCGGGCGGGTGATCGTGACCCACGCCACCGAGGATCTCGCCGGCCCCAACCTGAGCGCGCAGCAGTGCCGCGAGCTGGCCGAGTTGGGTGCGTGGATCGAGCTCTGCGCCATGACCTGCATCGGCGGGCTCGCGACCCGCACCGTGGGCGCGATGGTCGCGACCATGCGGTCCGTCGGCGTGCACCAAGTGACGCTCGGCACCGACTTCGGCCAGAAGATCAACCCCCACCCCGCCGCCGGTTTGCAGACCTACGCCGACGCGTTGTACGCAGAAGGCGTGACCGAGGCCGACATCCGGCTGATGGCATGCACCAACCCGTGTCACCTGTTGGGAGTGCAGTAGTGCCGCACATCGCCGTTCCCGAAGGCAAGGCCGACCCCGAGGTGCGCGTGTGGGCACTGCGGCCCGACATGGGGATCGGTGCCGGCGCGCTCAGCCACGCGATCTACGACCAGAGCATCGTGCCGGTGCGCGAGCGCGAGCTCGCCCGTATGCGCATCGCCCAGATCAACGGTTGCATCATCTGCCAGCAGTGGCGGTCGACGCCCGGCGCGGAAGGTGCCGTCACCGAGGACGACTACGCGCACGTACTCGCGTGGCGCGACCACAGCGGGTACTCGGAACGGGAACGCCTCGCGATCGACTACGCCGAACGATTCGCGCTCGACCACCACAGCATCGACGGCGCGTACTACGACCATCTGCGCGCGGCGACGTTCACCGACGAGGAGATCCTCGACCTCACCGTCTGCATCGGCGGTTGGCTCGCGCTCGGACGCACGCTGCACGTGCTCGGCCTCGACGACGCCTGCAAGATCGCGCGCTGACGGCGCGTCGGCACGAGTCACCTCCTCGGTCGCCCGATTCCCAGCTCGTAGAGTCCGCGCCATGGAAGACCGCATCACACCGGGGCTGTACCTCGAGATGACCGATCAACCCATTGCCGACTACGCACGCGAGCCGCGTCCCGACCGTGCTCGCCGTGGCCGGCGCCCAGCGCGCGACGTGGTGGCGCAACGTCAAGCGCGACCGCACCGATCTCCCGTCTGTCCTGGCCGAGTTCGATCATCTCGGTGTGTACGAGGTCGACGCACCCTTCGTGGCGCCGACCCCACCCGCGGGGATCACCGGACACCATTTCCGCCAGTACCGGCGGCCGGGCCAGGGGATCGTGACCGGCCGTCCCACCGTCGGGCTGTCGCTCGTCCTGATCTCCCCGAAGGACGAGACCCGCGCCCAGGATCTCCGCGACTGGGCCGACTTCGTACACATCCGCCACATCGCCGAAGCAGCAGTGCCGGGTTACGCCATGATCACGCCGTACGAAAACGTGACCGGCGGCGATCCTCGGTTCATGCACTTCTACGAGATGGACACCGACGATCCGGAGACCGCGTTCAAGTCGATGACACCGCTCGTGTCGAAGCGCATCGGCGACGAGCAGACCGAGGCGTTCCGGCGCTGGGCGCGCGGGCCGAGCCTGCGCATCATGTACGTCAACTCGTTCGCGCGTGTCGGCACGAGCGACGCCCCGTGAGTGACGCCTTCTTCGACGTCGTAGGTCGCCAGCGCGCGCACCGCGCGTTCGCGTCCGATCCTGTCGACGACGACACGATCGCGCGTATCCTCACGGCCGCCACGTTCGCACCGAGCGCCGAGAACAAGCAACCGTGGGAGTTCGTCGTCGTGCGCGACCCCGAGACGCGCGCCGCGCTCGGCGACCTGTCACGCCGCGCGTGGGAATCCTACGGGCGCGCCTTTTCCGAGACGCGGCTGACCCCCGGCATGCTCGCCGAGGTCGGCCGCGGCGCGACCGGAGGCGTCGCCGAGGCGCCCGTGAACATCGTCGTGTGCGCCGACGTCCGGCGCGGGCTCGAGGTGACGATCCCGTCGTCGATCTTCCCGGCCGTGCAGAACCTGTTGCTCGCGGCAACGGCGCTCGGCCTCGGCAGCGCGTTGACGACGATCACCACCGGTTTCCGGGCGGAGATGCAGGCGATCCTCGACCTCCCGGAGCACGTCGTGGCGGTCGCGCTCGTCCCTCTCGGTCGTCCGGTCAAACCACTCGGGCCACCGCGCCGCGAGCCGTTCGCCGAGCACACGCACCGGGAGCGCTTCGGCCGGAGTTGGTGACGGTCTCGACCGCCGGCGCGGCCGGTTACTTCTTCGGTTCGGGCTTGGGGCGCACGACGAGCACCGGGCAGGGCGCGTGCCGTACGACCTGCTCGCTCACCGACCCGAGCAGGAGCCGTTCGATCGCCCCGCGTCCGTGGGATCCGACGACGATCACGTCGGCGCCGACGTCGCCCGCCAGGCGGCACACCGTGCCGCCGACGTCACCGATCTCGATCCGCTTGTCGATCCGGGCCGCAGTCAGCGCGGCCGCGGTCTGTTCCAACTCGGCGCCGGCCTCGGCCATCTCTTGGTCCCAGAGCGCGTCCTGCTCGCCCGGCGAATAGACCGAACCCTCGAAGCCGCCCGCGTCGTCGCCGGGCACTTCGGTCACCACGGTGAGCAGCGTCACGTGGTCGGCGGCACGCAGGAGCGCCCCGGCCGCGCGTGCTGCGTCGATGGAGAACGGGGAACCGTCGGTGGCGATCAGTACATGCATGTCTCTCCTCTACCCCGGAAGTGTGACGAGGGCACCGCCGGCTGCCGCCGATGCCCGGATCGCGTCGATGACCTGCATCTCGGCCAGGCCGTCGGCGAAGGTCGGTAGCGGTACCACGGCGCGGACCACCCGGCCCTCGGCCCCGGCCCGCAGCGCCTCGGCCAGGCGCGTGTACGGCCCGAGCTCGAGATGGGTGTACCGCTCCCGGAGGTCTTCGGAGAGCGGCGGCGGCGCCGGGAGCGCGAGGTCGGCGGGGACCTCGAGCAGGTGGCGCCCGGATCGGTCCGAGCAGAAGACGCCGTCGGTGGTGACCTCGATGGTGCCGTCGGTACCTGCGACCACGGAGATCCCGAGCGGCTGCGGCGCCCACGAAGCCGCGGTCTGTTGGATCACGCCCTCGACTCCGGATCGGGTCGTCGCCCGGATCACGAATGAGTCCTCGGCCATGCCCTCACGCGCACTGACGGTCGGCAACGCGGCGCTGACCGAGGCGAATTCACCGAACCACGTACGCAACTGATCGATGATGTGCGAACCCGACGCGCCCAGCCACCCGCCGCCGCGCGGGCTGTCGAACCACCAGCGGGGAACGGCCGCATCGGGATCGGCGACCATCGGGACGAACGACACCAACGAGAAGGAGCGGGGTTCGCCGATCGCTCCCTGCGCGATCGCCCGGGCCACCAGCGCCCGGTCGGGCGACCACCGGAACTCGTGCCCGACGAGGTGAGTGACCTCCGCCCGCTCGGCCGCGTCGAGCATTGCGCCCGCTTCGCTCGCGTCGAGCGCGAACGGCTTTTCGCAGACGACGTGGCGGCCCGCCGCGCAGGCTTCCATCGCGAGCGCGGCGTGGGTGTCGGGCGGAGTCGCGATCGTGACCGCGTCGACGCCGTCGAGCGCGAGTGCCGCGGCGAGCGAGGTGCATACCTGCGGTATCCCCAGCCGGTCGGCGCGCCGCTGTGTGCGCGCCGCGTCGCGCCCGACCAGCGCGTGCACCGTGAAGCCGGCATTGCGCAGCGCGGGAACGTGCACCCGGCACCCGAAGCCGGTCCCGACGACGACCGCACCCGGCATCAGTAGCCCTCCGCGGGATCGACGACGTGCAGCAGCGGCTCCGCGCGCAGGAAACGGCCGATATTCTCGATCAGGACGTCGACCGCGGCCGCTTGCAGCTGCGGCGTGTACCACGACACGTGCGCCGTCATCCGCACCTTCGGATGCGAGTAGAGCCAGTGGCCCACGGGCAACGGTTCGGGGTCGACGGTGTCGAGTGTCGCCATCGCGACGGTGCCGCCGTCGAGCGCGGCCCGCAACGCGTCCTGGTCGACCAGAGAGCCGCGCGCGATGTTGACGAGATGCGCACCCGCCTTCATCTTCGAGAATGCGGCCGCATCGATGAGGTGCCGGGTCCGCGCGGTGGCGGGCGCGGCGAGCACGACGTGATCGGCACCGGGCAGCAGCTCGTCGAGGGTACGGACCAGCTCGACCCCGGCCACCGGGCTCGGCGCGTCGGTACGTCGCAGCGCGCGCACCTGCATCCCGAATGCCTGCGCGCGGGTCGCGACCGCGGCGCCGATGCCGCCGAGGCCGACGAGGGCGAGCGTCGAGCCTTCGACACGGTCGAGGGCGGGGTTCGGGAAGTTCCAGTGCCGGGGCGGCTCGGAAAGGAAGGTCTCGGGGAACCGCTTCGCCCAGGCGAGGATCGCGGCGAGCACCCACTCCGAGATCGGCACCGCGCTCGCGCCGCGAGCGCACGTGACGACGCGGTCGTGGTCGAAGACCGCGGCGCGACGTTGTCGACGCCCGTCCCCGAGAGCTGCACCCAGCGGACGCCCGCGGCGTCGAGCCAGGCGACGATCGCGTCCCAGCCGAGGTATCCGCCGAAGAAGGCGTCGGCTTGCAACCCCTCCGGCGGTTCGCCGCCGGCGAACTCGACGAATTCGACTTCGGGATGGGCCGCCCGGACCCGCGCGACTTCGCCGGCGTTCATACCGAGTTGGGCGATGATCCGCACGACGGCAGAAGCTACCGGATCACTACGGACGGGATCTCGGTCCGCCACATGACGAGGCGGTCACGCCGGCGCGGGCGACGTCGTACGATTCCGTTCCGATGCAGTCGCAGATCGTGGGCCGTGGAGTCCCGTTCGCGGAAGGCCCGGTGTGGTGCCCCGACGGGACGGTCGTGGCGACGAGCGTGGCTGCGGGCGCGCTCTTCCGGGTGTGGCCGGAGACGGGTACGGTCGAACGCATCGCGGAGACGAGCGGCGGCGCGAACGGCGGCGCGCTCGCGGCCGACGGAGCGATCCTCGTGACCCAGAACGGTGGCATCGACTTCTCGGCCCTTCCCGGCGTGTTCGCCACCTTGCCGAAATGTGTGCCCGCGGTGCCGGGCCTGCAACACGCCGCTCCCGACGGCACCGTCACGTATCTCTCCGACAACGGCTACCTCGGACCGAACGACCTCGCGGTCGCGTCCGACGGCGCGATCTACTTCACCGACCCCGGGCACTACCCGCCCGCCGAGGACGGCCAGGGCCGCGTCGTCGTCTACGCCCGCGACGGCCGTCGTCGAGCACGTTCGCGAGCGGCTTCAACTACTGCAACGGAATCGCGTTCGAACCCGCCGGCACGCTCGTGGTTGTCGAGGCGCGTGGACTACAGCGAGTAGGGCCCGACGGCGAGCGGGAATGGGTCATCGAGCAACTCGGACCGGGCGGTGGCGACGGCTTCTGCCTCGACGCGGACGGCCGCTTCTACGTTGCGTCGACGATCGAGCACGGCATCCGGGTCGTCGATGCCGACGGCAGCATCGTCGACTTCCTCCCCATCGAAGGCGAGGGCCTCTCCACGAACTGCTGCTTCGGTGGCGACGACCTCCGCACACTGTTCGTCACCGACGCGCTGCCCGGTGACCTCGTCGCCTTCGAAGGCATGCCCACCGCCGGCCTACCTCTTCCGACCTGGCCCGGACTTGCACCCGCTTAGACGCCGCGCAAGTGGGCGGCGAGGTCGCAGGCCCACTGCACCGGATCTTCGAGGGCCCAACCCTGGTCGGGAAGGTCGAAATACTCGACGCTGAGCTTGCCGCGGTAGTCGATGCGCTCCAGCGTGCGGAACACCTCGGCGAAGTCGACGACGCCGGTCGGGTCGTCGACGCGCAACTGGGTATGGCCGGGCTTGCCCTGACGGAGTTGCACGTGATCGGCGAGCGCGAGCAGCTCGCAGGGGTCGCCGCCCCAATCGGCGACGTGCCCGGTGTCTATCAGCAACCGAACGGCGCCGGCCTCGGCCCGGAACGCCCGGATCTTCTCGATCGAGTTCACGGTTGCACCGGCCCACGGTTCGAGCAGCGCGTGCGGGGCCCGGCGCCACCAGCGCACCGCCCGTTCCCAGGCGCCTTCGAGCTCCTGGCTCGGCGCCGGCGTCGTGCACCAATCGTCGACCGGTTTCGGGAACGAGGTGGGGCACCCGATCGGCAGCGCGAGCCGCGCCGGGTCGGTGCCGATCATGCAGTCGATGTGCTCGAAGCCGTCAGCCTTCGCCGCGGTCGCCCGATCGGCGACGTCGGCGTGACGCGCGTACGTGACATCGACGACGCCGAGGGGCCAGATCACTTCTCCATCGACTTGGGCATCACCATGCCGACCGTCTGCATGTGCTGGCCGAGCGTGGCGTCGAACTTCTCGGCCACCTCACCCGCGCTCCAACCGCCGTCCTTCCACATCCACGCGATCTGCTTCGGGTGTTGGAAGAGCGTGTACGCATACTCGGTGCGGCCGAGGATCTGGCCGTTGACGTGCGCGGCATCCTCCGACGCGAGGAAAGCCACGAGCGGCGCGTTCAACGCCGGGTCCTCCTCGGGCGGCGGCTCCTTGCCCGACCGTTCGTACAACGCCGCGGTCATGCGAGTCGCGCCTGCGGGTGCGACCGCGTTGACCGTGACGCCGTAGCGGCCCAGCTCCAGGGCCCAGACGAAGGTCATGCCCATGATCCCGGCCTTGGCCGCGCCGTAGTTGCTCTGACCGAAGTTGCCGCGCAGACCCGCCGACGACGTGATGTTGATGATGCGGCCGTAGCCCTTCTGCTTCATCACCTCGGCCGCGTGCCGAGTGCAGTTGAAGGTCCCCTTCATGTGCACCGCGACAACCGAGTCGAAGTCGCCCTCGTCCATCTTGAGCAGTGTCTTGTCGCGCACGATCCCGGCGTTGTTGACGAGGACGTCGACCGTGCCGAACGCCTCGACGGCGGTGCGGGTGATGTTCGCCGCGCCTTCGAAGTCGGTGACGGAGTCGTAGTTCGGGACTGCCTTCGATCCGAGCGCTTCGATCTCCGCGCAGACCTGCGCGGCCGGATCTTCCTCGGTGCCGCGCCCGTCGAGCGACACGCCCACGTCGTTGACCACGACCGACGCGCCCTCTCGGGCGAAGCAGAGTGCGAACTCGCGCCCGATCCCGCGACCGGAACCGGTCACGATGGCAACGCGACCGTCGAGCACGCCCATCTACGCGACCGCCGCGGTGGCCTCGCCGATGACAGCTGTGACGCCGTCCTGGTTGGCGACGGTGAACTCGAGATCGACGAGGTGCTCCCCGCCTTCGTCCCGCTTGCCGGTGACCTTGGCTGTGCACGTGAGCACGTCGCCGGGCCACACCTGCTTGGAGAACCGCACTTGCAGGCGGCGCAGCGCTTCGGCGCCGAACCAGTCCTTCAGCACCCGCGCCGCGAGACCCATCGAGAGCATTCCGTGACCGAACACGGACGGGTTCCCGACCTGAGTGGCGATCGTGTCGTCGTGGTGCATCGGGTTGAAGTCGCCACTCGCCCCGGCGTACTTCACGAACATGGTCCGGGTGAGCGCCGGGAATTCCTGGGTGCGTTCCTCGCCCACGGAAACGGTGTCGTACGTAGTCGCGGTCACTTGTCCCCTCCGAAGCTGACGTCGGCGTCGGAGCGTAGCGGCGCAGCCCTGGTCCAGTCAGGGCGAGAGGGCGGAAACCTGACACGGGTGTCGGCTCCGACCTAGCCTTCGCACGTGCCCCGGGCCGGTGGAACCCAACCCGCTGCGCGCCGGCGGGCAGTCGGCGAACCCCGGGAATTGCGCGCCCGCGGACGGAACACGAAACGGCGCCTCCTCGACGCGGGTGCGACCGTGCTCGCGACCAAGGGCTACCACGCGACCCGAGTCGACGACGTGGTGAAACTGGCCAAGACCTCCCACGGCACCTTCTACCTCTACTTCTCCAACAAGGAGGAGCTGTTCCGTGCGCTCGCCTCGGAGGTCGCCGAGGACATGCAGGCACTCGCGGAGGCACTGGAGCCGCTCGAGGCCGGCGGCGAGGGGCGCGACCGGCTGCGACGATGGATCGCGGAGTTCGTCGAGTTGTACCGCAAGCACGGCCCGGTCATCCGGGCGTGGACCGAAGCCGAGATCGGCGGCAGCGAGTTCGGTCGCCTCGGCACCGACCTCCTCACGCAGTTCACCGGCGTCATCGTCGGCCGGATCAGCGAGGTGGCGCCCGCCGACCTCGACCCGGTCATCGCATCGCTCGCGCTCGTCGCGATGCTCGAACGCTCGAATTACTACGCGTTGACCGACCAGGTACGGGTCAAGCCCGACGCAATCGCAGAGACACTCGCGCGCGTCACGCAGGCTTCACTCTTCGGCGCCTAGGCCGTTCAGCCGCCGTCGCCACCCAGCACGCGCGATTGCAGGTCGCCGAGCTCGGAGACGGGCCCGGAGTAGGCCACCTCGCCCTTGACGAGCACGACGGCGTCGTCGGCGACACCGAGCGCGTGGTGCACGTGCTGTTCGACGATGAGCAACGTGGTGCCGGAGTCACGGATCTGCTCGAGCGTCCGGTACACCTCGTCGACGACGATCGGGGCGAGCCCGAGGGAGAGCTCGTCGGCGATCAGGAGGCGGGGCTTCTCCACGATCACCCGCGAGAGCGAGAGCATGCGCTGCTCGCCGCCCGAGAGCGTCCCCGCGATCTGACGCCGTCGCTCCCGTAGCCGCGGGAACATCGTGAACGCTTCGTCGAGCCGCGTCCTTGACGCCGGAACGGCCGCGGCTACGCCGGAACGTCAGCTCGAGGTTCTCCTCGACCGACAGCGACGCGAACACCGATCGGCCCTCGGGGGCGTGCACGACGCCGAGGCGTGCGTAGCGGAACGCCCGCCGGCCGGTGACGTCCTCGCCGGCGACGAACACCCTGCCCGCGGACGGCACGACGAGCCCCGAGCACACCCGGGCGATCGTCGTCTTGCCCGCGCCGTTCGATCCGAGCAGCGCGAGCACCCGGCCCCGCGGCAGCACGAACGACACCCCGAAGATGGCGCGGAACGGTCCGTACGCGGCGTCGATGTCGCGCAGTTCGAGGAGCGCCTCGGTAGTGGGTTCGGCGGTGGCCGCCATCGAATCGGTCACCATCAGAGCGTGTTCCCCAGATAGGCCTTGCGGACCGCGCTGTCGGCGAAGACCTCGTCGGTCGGGCCCGACGCGATCAACGTGCCGAAGTCGAGCACGAAGACCCGCTCGACGAGACTCCGCACGAACTCGACGTCGTGCTCGACCAGCAGGATCGCGAACTCGCGTTCCCGTTGCACCGCACGGAGCTGGACGCCGAGCGTCTCGGTCTCGTGCCGGTCGAGTCCCGACGAGGGTTCGTCGAGCAACACGAGCTTCGGCTCGGTCATCGAGCGCGCGGCCGATCTCCACCAACCGTCCGACACCGAGACTGAGCGACTCGATCGGGCGGTCGGCGACGGGCGTCAGACCGAGCAGGTCGAGCATCGCGTCGACGCGTGCATTCTCGTCGGAGTTCGGGCCGCCGAGGAACAGGACGTCCTTCCACAACGCGCCGCGCCCGTTGCGCACGCGCTCGGCCACGAGGAGGTGGTCACGGGGCGTCATGCCCGCGAACAGCTCGATCCGCTGGAACGTGCGGCCGATGCCGAGACGCGCGCGCTTGTGGGTGGCGACCCGGGTCAGGTCGCGGCCGTCGAACCGCACCCTCCCCCCGTCGGGCTTCAGGATGCCGAGCAGGCAATTGAAGAACGTGGTCTTGCCCGCGCCGTTCGGACCGATGAGCCCGACGATCTCGCCCGGGTTCACATCGAGGTCGACCCGATCGAGCGCGGTGATGCCTGCGAACGTCTTGGTCACCCCGTCGGCTTCGAGCAGGCTCATGACGACTGCCCTCCCGTACCGGATGCGGCGACGTCGGGCGTGGGCTTGGGGGTGGTCCCGCCCTTGAACCGATCGATCAGGCCCTGCACCTTCGCGAGCGACTTACCCTTGTTGGCCTCGAGGATGCCCTCAGGATGCTTGGCGTAGGTGATGGCACCGAATCCGAAGAAGATGAACTGCGTCGCGATCGGCAACGAGCTCACGTGCCCGAACGGCTGGATGTGATTGATGAGCCACGGTATCCAGTCGGTGAGCACGCGCGCGGGGAACAAGACGAAGCCGATCGCGGCCTGGATCGCGCCTTCCACCGTGCGCGGGCCGAGCGTCACGACGATCACGACCCAGAACAGCCCGAGGGTGGTGTTGTAGTCGATCTTGTTCGCGTGGCCCTCGTAGCTCGCGAGCAGCGCCCCGCCGATGCCCGCGATCCCGGCCGAGAGCGCGAACGCCGTGATGCGGGCCCGCATCGGGTTGATGCCGACCGCGGCCGCGGCGACCTCGCTCCCCCGCACCGCGGCCAGGTAACGGCCGGTCGTGCCGTTGCGGACCTGGATGACGACAACCCCGACGATCAGCAGGATCACGAGACACAGCGCGAGATACGACTTGTCGTTCGCGAAGTCGACCGATCCCATCTGGGGCCGGAGCGCCACGATCGGGAACAGCCCACCGCTGACCCAGCTCAGGCTCACGATGACGTTGTCGAAGAACAACGCGAACGCGTAGGTCGCCAGCGTGAGGAAGATGCCACCGAGGCGCAACGCCGGCACCGCGAGCAATCCACCGATCGCGGCCGCGACGACTCCGGCGAGGATGATCGACACGATCACCGACATTCCCGCGCTCGTCGAGAGCTGGGCGGATGCGAACCCGCCGATGCCCGCGAAGGTTGCCTGCGCGAACGACACCTCGCCCGCGATACCGGTGATCACCACGATGGAGCAGAAGATGATCGCGTAGATCGCGACCTGGATCGTCTGGCCGACCACGCTCGCGTTGCCGTGGAAGAAGACGTAGTAGCCGACGCCGAGGCAGAACAACACGCTCGCGATGCGAGTACCGATCGTCAGCTCCCGGCTGCGACGTCCCGACGCGGGCGCGGGCGGTGGTGGATCGACGGCCGAGAGCGGATCGGTGAGCTCCTTACGGTTGCGCAAGCGCGGTGAGAGGATCAGCACCAAGAACAGCACGACGAACGGCAGTGACGGGCGCAGGTTGCTCGCGAGCACGCTGTTCGTCGGCAGGTAGCGGTTGAGCAGCTCCTGCACGACGCCCAGGCCGACCGCGCCGCCGAACGCGAGCGGGATGCTCGTGAGGGAACCGAGCACGACCGCCGCGATCGCCGCGGTCAGCAGGGTCGTGTAGTAGATGTCGCCCACTTGCTGGGTGACGGTCGGAAGCAGCACCCCGGCCAGACCGGCGACGAGGCTCGACAGCATCCACGACGCGGAACTGATTCGGTCGGAGTCGGTTCCCGCGAGCTCCGCCATCCGGGGGCTCTCGACGACGGCCCGCATGCGGATGCCGAGCGCGGTGTACCGGAACATCAGGCTGAGGCCGATCGCGACGAGCGCGGCGATGATGATGATCGACAACTGGTCGCGGTCGAGTGAGGCCCCGAACACGTGGTACACGACACGCCCGCCGGGGACGATGCCCGTGGGGTTCACTGCGTCGGTCTCGTTGAACTTCAGCAACACGATCTGGGGGATCGCGACGAGGAGGCCGAGCGCGGTGATCAGCCGCGCCATCGGTGGAGCGCTACGCAGATATCGAAACAGGAACCGGTCGAGAAGGAGCCCGATGAGCGGCGCCACGATGAGCACCGCGATCACGAACGCAGGCAGTATCCCCCACCCGTCGTTCACGTGCAGCTGGTAATAGATCGCGCCCGACGCGAACGCCTGCACGCCAAAGGCGATGTTGAAGACGCCCGATGTCTTGTACGCAAGCGTCAGTCCGACTGCGAGCAACGCGTACACGCAACCGAACGCGATTCCGTCGATGATCGCGCCGAGCAGCTTCTCCATGCGTCAGCAGACCGATTCAGCTCGTGACCTGACGGAACCCGGTCAACCCTCGCCCCCGGGCGCGAACGACTTGTGCGTGACTTCCTTCGGGATCGGCGCGGCGGGGTTCGGGTCGAAGCAGATCCACGGCTTGCCGGGCTCGGTGAACTGCGGCACGAACTTGTTGTTGACGATCTTCATGACCGCGTCGCACTCGTACTTGCCGCGCACGGCGAGGTTGTTGGCGGGGTCGTTGTGGGCCTTCGTCCAGTCGATCGGGACGATCAGCCCGCCCGGAGATTCGGCCGTCTGCGTGTTCAGCCCGTCGATGACCTTCTGTTTGGTGAACTCCGGCCCTGCGAGCTTCAGGCCGTCGAGGAACATGGCGCCCATGATCCAGCCCACCTCGCTGAGCTCGACCGTGGTGACGTGGTGCGCGGAGGTGTAGTCGAGGAACTCCTTCGTGGCCGGCGACTGCGGCGTCGCCTCCCACGGCACGTACTGCGGGTTGATGTAGCTGCCGTCGAAGATCCCGCCGCTCGCCGCGAGCGCCTGGTGGTCGTACGCGTTCGGGAGCTGCTGGACCGCGTTGAGGCCCTGCTTCTTCATCTCCCGGGCGAGCTTGGTCACCTCGTTGGTGTCCATGCAGGTGTTGACGAACTGGACACCCGCCTCCTTCATGCGGCTGACGTCGGCGGTGATGTCGGCGGAGAACGGCAACGAGTCGTCGAAGAAGACGACCTTCGCGCTCGGCGCGTACTTCTGGTAGCTCGCCCGGGTGCCGTCGGCGCACAGGCCCGACGATGCCGAGGTGGCCTTGCTGTAGGCGAGGATCCCGATCTTGGTGAAGTTCTCCTGCTGGGCCAGCCACGGCAGGTAGTGCCCGCCGCAGGAGAAGCACAGCGCGCCGAGGGATCCGAAGATGTTGTCGTGCGACGGCCCTCCCTTGGGCGTGGCCATCTCGGGGTTGATGTTCCAGATGAACGTCGGTTGGTTCGCCTTGGCGAGTAGGTCGGCGCCGGTGAACTGGAGCGTGGCGACGAACGTGGCGAACGCGTTGTCGTCGGCGAGGCTGGCTTGTACCTGCTGGTTGTTCTGGAGGCCGATGGTGTCGTCGCGGTTCTTGACGATCACGAGCTTGCGGCCGTAGATACCGCCCTGGGCGTTGATCATGTCGAAGTAGGCCTGCAGACCGTCGGCGAACTGGGCGTACTTCCCGCCGATGGGGTTGGTCTTGGTCGTGATGACCGCCACCCGGATCTGCTTCTTGGCGTCGTCGACGCCCTTGCTGCTGTTCGGCACGAACTTCTTGAGGTCGATCGAAGGAACCGTCGTTGCAACGGGGCCCGTGTTGGCGGGGGTCGTCTGCGCCGTCGACTGCGACTTCGAGTTCCCGCATGCCGCGACCACGAGCGTCAGGGCGACCGCCAGCACCGCGAGCCGACCTACATTCGTGCGAACACGCATTCATTCCCCCGACATCCGTTGCGCGTCATACGTGACGGAAGCTGACGCTAACGTCATACACCGCCGACCACAAGAACCCTCCCCGTCCGGAGTGCGCCCGAGTTCGACCCGGGAACCAACCAGGAGATGTACATGGGCCAGACGCTCGTGACCTTTCATGCGCACCCCGACGACGAGTCGATCACGACCGCAGGCACGATGGCGCGCGCGAAGGCGGAAGGTCACCGGGTGGTCCTGGTCGTGGCCACGCCGCGGCGAGCTGGGCGAATACGCGCCCGACGCGCTCGCGCCGGGCGAGACACTGAGCGAGCGCCGGGTTGCCGAGCAACTGGACGCGGCCGAGGTGCTGGGCGTCGACCGGGTCGAGTTCCTCGGCTACCACGATTCCGGTATGGAGGGCGAGGCCACGAACGACCTCGCGGGAGCGTTCGCGCGCGCCGATCTCGACGAGGCCGCCACGCGCCTGGCCGCCATCCTCCGGGAGGAGCACGCCGACGTCCTGACCGTCTACGACGACCACGGCGGCTACGGCCATCCCGACCACGTGCAGGTGCACCGGGTCGGAGTGCGAGCGGCGGAACTGGCCGGCACCCGGCGCGTGTACGAGTCGACGGCGAACCGCGACTTCATCCAGAGCCTGCTCACCAACCGGTCGGACGAGGTACCCGACGTCCCCGACGCGCCCGACGCGGCCCAGATGGCCGACTTCGGATCCCCGGCGGAGATCATCACCACTACCGTCGACGTGCGCGACTACGTCGACCGGAAGCGCGCCGCGATGCGGGCCCACGCGAGCCAGATCCCCGCCGATTCCTTCTTCCTCGCTCTCCCCGACGACGCATTCCGCGACGCCTTCGGCGCCGAGTGGTACATCCGGCGCGGACGCGCCCGAGATCCGCGAGACCTGGATCTTCGACGACCTCTGACTTCGGTGGCCTGCGTGCCGCTCAGGCGCTGGACGCCTTCACGAGATCTGCGAGCGCCTGGGGCACGGCGGTGGCGAGGTCTTCGAGGCCGGGCATCAACTCGCGCGACGCGAGGAACCCGAAGTCGACGTGGTCGAGGTACGAGATCACCGTGACGTTGAGCCCGCAGTCGTCGAAGATCGGACCCAGCGGATGGAGCGCGACGAGGCGGGCGCCCGCGAGGTACAACGGCCAGGGCGGACCGGGGACGTTGGAGACGATCAGGTTGATCACCGGGCGCAGCCGTTCACCGACCCGGCAGCCGCGTGTAGAAGCGCGTGGCTCGGGAGAACAGCGCGGGTGCAGCCACCTCCGCCCAGTCCTCGAGCGTGCTGCCCCCGATCTCGTCCCGGAGATGCTTGGCGCCGGCCATCGATCGTGAGATCACACGCACGCACTCGACCGGATCCTCGATCTCCACCGGCAGCGCCGCGAACATCGACGAGACCCGGTTGCCGAACTGCGGATCTTCGTCGGCACGCACCGACGTGGGGATCGACGCGACGAGCGGCTTGTCCGGGAGTTCGCGGCGATCTTGCAGGTACGCACGCAGCGCGCCGGTCGTGACGGCCAGCACGACGTCGTTCACCGTCACGTCGAGCGCCCGCTTGACAACCTTCACGTCGGCCAGTGACACCGACGAGAACGACACGATTCGCCGGGGCGTGATCGTACGGTTCATCGACAGCCGCGGCGCGGTCAGCGGGAGCGCCACGTCGAGTGCCTCGTTCCGGGCCCGGTTCGGCGAAACGAACGATCCCGGGAACGAGGTTGACGACCGCGCGCGCGAACTTGGCGGGCTGCTGCGCGACTGCTCCAACCGCGCGCGTGAGCATCTCGACGTCGCTCGGCACCCGATCGGATTGCCAGTCGTCCGGGGGTTGCGCCGGCTCGAGGGGCGCGGTTTCGTCGAGGTCGAAGAGCGCCGCGATCATCTCGACCCCGGCCGCACCGTCGATCAGCGAGTGGTGCACCTTGGTCACGAATGCCTGATGACCGTGCTCGAGTCCTTCGACGACGTACGCCTCCCAGAGCGGGTGTCGTCGGTCAAGGGGACGCCCGGCGATGTCGGCGACGAATGACGCCAGCTCGTGGGGTCCGCCCGGCGCGGGCAGCGCGGCGCGGCGCAGGTGGTAGTCGAGGTCGAACGCGGGGTCTTCGATCCAGACCGGGACGTGGAGTCCGAACGGCACTTCGACCAACCGGCGGCGCAGGGGCTGCACGAGATGTAGCCGCGCGGCGAGCAGGCGCGCGCACACGCTCGTGAAACGGTCCTGCAGGTGCGGTCGACGGATCGACAACCGCGACCCCGAGCACCTGCATGTGCGCGGACGGGGTCTCCAACGCGAGGAACGCGGCGTCGAGACCGGTGAGTCGCTGCAAAGTGCCTCCCCTCTGCGGCCGAATCGTACCGCGCGACGCGGGCGCACGGCCAGGTCGGACGATGCACACGCTCGCCGGGCGCCGACCGCATTCTCGCGTGCCTCCTCAGCGCTGGGCCCGGCGGGCCATCGCGATCCGGCGCTTCCCCCAGCCGTAGTGCGGGAGTGGTTGGATCGGCGAGCGATCCGACACCCACGGCGCGTACGGTGCCATGACGAATCCGGCGAGAGTGATCAGCACCCGGTCGTAGTTCACCCGCCAGCCCGCGAAGTCGCGCCACGCCTGGTCGCGGTCGGCGTGTACCGGTACGCCCGCCTCGATCAGCGCATCACACACCTCGTCGAACTCGTCGCGGGTGACACTGATCGGGTCGTCGGGCGCGGGCGAGTCCTCGTAGTCGTAGCCGAAGAAGCCCGCGACCTCGCGCAGCGCGAGATACCCGGACCGGATGCACACCGCAGCCTGCGGCGTGGGCGGGATGTCGACCAGGGCCAGCCGCATCGCCGCGGAGTCGAGGACCGCGCCCGCGGCCGTCACCCAGGAGCGATGAGGGTTCGGCGACCGGAAGAACACGAGAGAGCCATACGACGTGTGCGTCTCCTGCACCTCGGTGAACCAGGTGGTCCACAATTCCCAGAAGTTGTCGAGCTCCAAGAGGAAGCCGGTCAGATGGGCTCGGCGGAGCATTGCCGTCGGCGTCGGAGGCGTGCCGGCTCTGGTGCTGAGATCGGTGACCGCGACCTCGCGCCTCGAGAACGAGTTGTAGATCGTCGGCAGGTAGGCGATCAACAACGCGAGAAGTGCGAGCCCGACTCCGGCTTCGACGAACGCGGCGAACGCACTGGAGAGATGCGACGGTCGCTCGAATCCGAGCGTCAGCAGTGACGAGCCGCTCGTCAGTGCCGCGGTCTTCCATCCGTGTCCCTCCATCCCGACGAAGATGCACGAAAACGCGGCGAACACCACGAGGATCGATATCAACGGGAGCGCAAGGAGCGAGATGGGCGCGTACAGCGCCATGACCCGATCGCGCGCTTCGTAGGTACGGCGCGGCGACGCGACCAGGCTGAAGCCCCACCTGATCGAACGGAAGATCGTCACGGTGAACAGCACGACCGCGCCGCGGGGAACCACGAACGTGCGCACCGCAGCATCGAGCACGATTCCCACCGCGAAGAGGCCGATCAACACGAGCAGCACGTCGCCGACGATGTTCAAGCCCTACTCCTCACCTGACGGACGCCGGCGATTGCGTTTGATATCGCCCCGCTGTTTCTTGTCGTCGACCCGCCGCTTCTTCGCGGCACGCGACGGCTTGGTGGAGTACCGCTTCGGGTCGACGTGCAGCGCGTCCGAGATCCGCGCCTGAAGTCGTTCCAGCGCGAGCGCGCGGTTCTGGTGCTGGGACCGGCGCTCGGACGCGGTCGCGCGCACGACGGGACCGAGACGTTCGAGCAGCCGGGCCCGCTGGCGGGGTCCGAGCGACGGCGAGGATGCAATGTCGAAGCGCACCTCGACCTTGGTGTTCGACGTGTTCGCGTGCTGGCCGCCGGGGCCGCCCGACGCGGTGAAGCGCCACTCGAGCTCGTCCGGTGAGATCGCGCACGAGCGCGAGACTCGAAACAGGCCTTCGGGATCCACGCCCGAACACTAGGCAAGCGTCCGGGCGCACCGGCGCCCGAATGCGCTGCTCGCGGTCAGTGCGTGAGTGGCTTGTACTTCAAGCGGTGCGGCTGATCGGCGTCGCCCCCGAGGCGCTGGTGCCGATCTTTCTCGTAGTCGCTGAAGTTGCCCTCGAACCACGTCACCTGGCTGTCACCTTCGAACGCCAGGACGTGAGTGGCGATGCGGTCGAGGAACCACCGGTCGTGGGAGATCACGACCGCGCAGCCCGGGAATTCGAGCAGCGCCTCTTCGAGCGCACGCAGCGTGTCGACGTCGAGGTCGTTGGTCGGCTCGTCGAGCAGCAATGTGTTGCCGCCCATCAGCAGCGCCTTGGCCAGATGCAGCCGGTTGCGCTCGCCGCCGGAAAGATCGCCGACGCGCTTTTGCTGATCGGAACCCTTGAAGTTGAGTCCGGCGACGTACGCGCGGCCGTGCACTTCACGCTCGCCGACCTTCACGAGGTCGACGCCGCCGGTGATCTCCTCGTACACGGTCTTGTCGGGATCGAGCGCCTCGCGAGACTGGTCGACGTACGCCAGTTGCACCGTGGGGCCGACCTTCAACGAGCCGCCGTCGGGCTGCTCTTGACCGACGAGCATCCGGAACAGCGTCGTCTTTCCGGCGCCGTTCGCGCCGATGACACCGACGATTCCGCCGGGCGGCAGCGAGAAGGACAAGTCTTCGATGAGCAGGCGGTCGCCGTAACCCTTGGTGATCTTGTCGGCCTCGACGACGAGGTCGCCGAGACGCGGTCCCGGCGGGATCGTGATCTGGACCTTGTCGGCGCGCTTCTCCGCGGATTCGGCTTCGGCCACGAGCTTGTCGTACGCGGTGATGCGGGCCTTGCCCTTGGCCTGGCGGGCCCGGGGCGCGAGGCGCACCCATTCGAGCTCACGCTGCAACGTGCGGCGCCTGGTCTCGTCGACTTTCTCCTCCTGTGCGAGCCGCTGCTCCTTCTGTTCCAGCCAACTGGTGTAGT
This sequence comes from uncultured Actinomycetes bacterium, assembly GCA_963761055.1. Taxonomy (GTDB): domain Bacteria; phylum Actinomycetota; class Acidimicrobiia; order IMCC26256; family PALSA-610; genus PALSA-610. Next base: position 391,555 of record CAVXFO010000007.1, read on the forward strand.
TGCCCTCCCAGGGAATGCCGGCGCCGCGGTCGAGCTCGAGGATCCATCCGGCGACGTTGTCGAGGAAGTACCGGTCGTGCGTGACCGCGACGACGGTGCCGTGGTAGTCCTGCAAGTGGCGCTCGAGCCACGCGACGGATTCCGCGTCGAGGTGGTTGGTGGGCTCGTCGAGGAGCAACAGGTCGGGCTTGCCGAGCAGGAGCCGGCACAGCGCGACCCGGCGGCGCTCGCCACCGCTCAGCTTGGTGACGTCGGCATCGGCCGGAGGCAGCCGGAGCGCGTCCATCGCGATGTCGAGCTGGCGGTCGAGGTCCCACCCGCTGACATGGTCGATCTTGTCCTGCAGGTCCGACTGCTCGGAGAGGAGCTTGTCGAAGTCGGCGTCGGGCTCGCCCATCGCGTTGCAGACCTCTTCGAACCGGTCGAGGAGGTTCTTCGTGCCCGCGACACCTTCGATCACGTTGCCGAGCACATCCTTGTCGGGATCGAGGCGAGGCTCCTGGGGCAGGAACCCGACCGAAAAGCCGGGCGTGACCCGGCACTCGCCCTGATACCCGTCGTCCTCCCCCGCGATGATGCGCAGCAGCGTCGACTTCCCGGCTCCGTTCAGGCCGAGCACGCCGATCTTGGCCCCGGGGTACATCGAGATGTTGACGCCGCGCAGCACCTCTTTGTCGGGCGGATGCACCCGGCGGAGATCGCGGATCGTCAAGATGAATTTGGTGAGCCATACTCCTCACCGTACCGGCCAGTACGCGACGGACCAGTCCCGGGAGGACACGTGTCGGAAGTCTTCGATATCGCGAGCGATTACTGCGACAAGCTGGGGGCACTCGACCCTTGCAGCGCCACCTACGCAGGCATCGCCGGCCACGACCACGAGATGACCGACTACTCCCCCGAGGGCGTGGCCGGCCGGATCGATCTCGTGCTCGCGGCCCTCGAAGCCCTCGACCGCGCCGACGACGCGTCCGACGACGACCGGATCGCGAAGAGCGTGATGACCGAACGGCTGTCACTCGAGGTCGAGCAGTACGAAGCCGGCGAGCGGCTGCGCGACGTGCGCGTCATCGGCAGTCCTATCCAGTCCGCCCGGCAGTGCTTCGACCTCATGCAGCTCGAGTCCGACGCCGACTGGGAGGTCGCCACCGAGCGTATGCACCGCGTCCCGGCGTCGCTCGAGAGCATCGAAGCCTCACTGCGCGAAGGTGTGGCGGCCGGAATCGTCGCGGCGCGCCGTCAGGCCCTCGCCTGCGCGGAGCAGGCGGCGACGTGGGGCGGCCAGACCGCCGAGACACCCTTCTTCCGGGCGCTGGCCGCGCAACACCCCGGCGACACGAGCCTCGCCGAGGCGGCCGAGATCGCGACCGCCGGCTACGCCGTGTCTCGCCGCGTATCTACGCGACGAGTACGCGCCGGCCGCCGAGCCGCGCGATCCCGTCGGCCGCGACCGCTACGCGCTCTTCGCGCGCGACTTCAACGGCATCGAGCTCGATCTCGACGAAACGTACGCATGGGGTTGGGAAGAGCTGTACCGCATCGAGGACGCCATGCGCCGCGTCGCCGAACGCATCGTCCCGGGAGCGTCGATCGACGAGGTGATCGAGCACCTCGACGCCGACGACTCGCGCGCGGTCGAAGGAGTCGACGCGTTCCGCACCTGGAATCAGGAGTTGATCAACCAGACGATCTCCGACCTCAACGGGACCCACTTCGACATCGCCGCACCGTTGCAACGGTGCGAAGCGATGATCGCCCCTCCCGGCGGCGCGGCCGCGATGTACTACACGGGTCCGACGGAGGACTTCTCGCGGCCCGGCCGCACGTGGTACCCGACGATGGGACAGACCGCGCTTCCCGCTCTGGAAGGAGGTGAGCACCTGCTACCACGAGGCCGTCCCGGGCCATCACCTCCAGGTCGCGCAGGTGCAATACCTCGCCGAGAAACTGTCCCGGTTCCAACGACTCTTCGGGTTCGTGTCGGGGCACGGAGAGGGATGGGCGCTGTACGCGGAACGGCTCATGGGCGAGCTCGGCTACCTCGAGGATCCGGGCTTCGAGATGGGGATGCTCGCGGCGCAGGCGATGCGGGCCGTACGCGTCGTCGTCGACATCGGCATGCACCTCGAGCTGCCGATCATCGAGGGCGAGCCGCACGCGGGTGAGATCTGGAACGCCGAGCTCGCGCTCCCGTTCGTGATCGGCCGCAGCCGTTTCCCCGAGGTATTCATGCGGAGCGAGGTCGACCGTTACCTCGGCTGGCCCGGCCAGGCGATCAGCTACAAGGTCGGCGAACGGGTGTGGCTCGAGTCGCGAGCGGACGCCAAGCAGCGCAAAGGGGCCGACTTCGACCTGAAGGAGTTCCACACCTATGCGCTCGACCTCGGCAGCATGGGACTCGGGCCGCTGCGCGAGGAGCTCGCCCGATTCTGACGAGGTGTGTCTAACCTCCGCCGATGACGACTGCGCTCGACGCCTTCACCGAGACCGAGTTCACGCACAACGGCGAGACACGCGCGGTCTTCCGCGCCGGCACCGGTCCGGGCATCGTCGTGATGAGCGAGATCCCGGGCATCACGCCGAACGTCGCCGCGTTCGGGAAGCGGCTCGTCGATGCCGGCTTCACGGTCGCAATGCCCGTGCTGTTCGGTACGCCCGGGAAGGAGCTGTCGACCGGCTACGCGATGAAGTCGCTGCGCCAGGGATGCGTGTCGAAGGAATTCACCACGTGGGCGCTGAACCGCACGTCGCCCGTCATCGACTGGTTGCGCGCGCTGGCGCGTGACCTCCACGAACAGTGTGGCGGACCGGGCGTGGGCGCGATCGGTATGTGCTTCACCGGTGGCTTCGCGCTCGCGATGGCCGTCGACGACTCGATGCTCGCTCCTGTGTTGAGCCAGCCCTCGTTGCCGTTCGCCGTCGGCAAGGCCCGCCGGCGCGCGCTCGGCCTCTCCGACGCCGATCTCGCCGCGCGTCGCGGAGCGCGACGATCTGTGTGTACTCGCGATGCGCTTCACCGGCGACGTGATGGTTCCCGGCGAGCGCTTCGCCCACCTGCGCGACGTGCTCGGCGACCGCGTGATCACCGTCGAGATCGAGAACGGCAAGGGCCGCAACCCGCACGACATCCCGAGGTCGGCTCATTCCGTCGTCACCGAGCATCTCGTCGACGAGCCCGGCCATCCGACGAAGGCTGCACTCGATCAGGTACTCGCGTTCTTCGCCGAACGCCTCACGACCTGACGGGTGCCCAGCGCGAGGTCGTAGGCGAAGGTCGCGTCTTCGCGGAGGATGCCGGAAGGTTCGACGGACCGAAGCCGGGCGCGCACGTCGGACTCGAAGTCACCCGCGCGGTCTCCGAGGACAGCGCGCGGGAGGAGTGACGTCGAGTAGACGAATCCGATGAGCTCCTCGATCGTCCAGTCGTGCGGCTGCGCGAACTCGTAACGGCCGACGATGCCGAAGCCGGCATCCTCCAACACAGCGGCGTGGGGTCGCTCGGTGATGTGCGCTTCGAGGTCGGCCGGGACACGGTCCACAGTGTCGACCCGTTGCATCCATTCGACGACGACTGAGGTGAGCGCCTCCTGCCATCCGACGCCGGAGTCGTTGACCGGCGTGCTGCTCCACAACAACGCAAGATGTCCGCCGGTGCGCAACCACCGCATCGCGAGGCCGGCGACCCGCGCCCGATCCAGTCGGTGGAACGCGGTGCCGATCGTGACGAGATCGAACACCTCGTCGGGATCGACGTCCTCGGCGCGTCCGGTCATCCACGTGACGTTGCCGACTCCCGCTTCGGCGGCCTTGGCCGTACGGGAACACAGATCGTCGACGAGCACATCGGGATACGGCTGCCGGAACCCGTCGTAGTACGACGCCGTGCCTCGGTACAGATCCGAACGAAACACGGGCGAGCTGCTCACGCGCAGAATTCACGCGCGCCGCGCAGTGATCGGCGATTCCGTTGAGCCCACCTCGCTCTGCCCTGGCGGCTCGCGCGGCCACCCACGAAAAGCGATTGCTAGCGCCGGTGCTTGCAGTCCCGACAGCGGATGCGCTTGCGTCAGTGCTGGCTCATCGAAGATGCGGTCGCATGAATCGGCGAGATCGGTCGCCGGGTGCGGCGATCGAGACGAGATGCAGCGGTCCCGAGCCCCGATTCGGCCGAACCGATGAGTTCGTGCGCGCCTCGAGGTCGTACCTTTCGTCAACCCCAAACCGAGGAGCGGAGCGATGCGAGTCGTGGTGAGCGAGTTCATGAGCCTGGACGGCGTCGTGCAGGCGCCGGGCGGGCCCGACGAGGACACCGACGGCGGCTTCGCCCACGGCGGCTGGTCGCACCCGTACTTCGACCCCGAGGTCATGGGCGCCGTGATCGGCGACGGCATGAAGACTGCCGAGGCTCTGCTCTTCGGGCGCCGCACCTGGCAGGGCATGGCGGCCGCGTGGCCCGAACGGGCCGGCGACCCGGCGGCCGATCAGATGAACGCGATCAAGAAGTACGTGGCGTCACGCACGCTGACCGTTGCCGACATGACGTGGAACTCGACGCTGCTGTCGCCCGACAATGCGGTCGCCGACATCGCGGCCTTGCGTATGCAGGATGGCGGCGACCTCGTGATCTGGGGCAGCGTGAGCTTGGTCGAGGCCCTGCTCGCCGCGGGCCAGGTCGACGAGTTCGTGTTGATGATCGAGCCGATCCTGCTCGGCGGGGGCAAGCGGATCTTCCCGAACGACGGCGCGGCTCGTCCGTTGCAACTCGTCAACGCCGTCACGACCGCGACGGGCGTACAGGTCTCCACCTACCACCCCGCCTGAGCACCCGGGTTGATCGCGGGTCGCGTCCCCGAAAACGCCTTCCCGTCAAGGGATACTGGGGTTGCGAAGCCAGCAGGTCGCGAGGCAGGAGGGCAATTCCGAGATGCAGCGTCATTCGACGCGTCCGCGTCTGGTGATGACCTCACCGTACCGATCAGAATGGCCTGTGTTTCCGTGCCGAACAGCTGGTGGGTGCCGGCGGGTGCACCTCGTGCTCGTCGCGCAAGACCTCCTCGCGTGGACGAAGGTCTTGTTGCCTCGACGATGAACTCGCCCGCGCCGAACCGAAACGGCTCCGCTACTGCCTCCTTCACGCGGCCGGCGTCATCGTGCGCCGCGGCCGACAAACCGACTGCGCATCGCGAGCGGCTCGCCTTGGGCCGAACACCTCGTCAACACGTTCACCCGCGTCCGCGCCCTCGCGCGAATGGTCCGTCGCCGATTTGATCGGGTGGATCGCCACCCAGCACACCGTGGGGACGGTCCAGGAGACGCGCATCACGGACCCGTGAAAACGGAGTGATACTGCCGGCTGGTACCACCCGTGATACCGCCGGTAGTAGCACACGAATTGTACGCGCCGCCGCGCCGCCGCTTTCTCGAACTACAGCTAGCACCCGCGCTCGCGCGGGCGATAGCGCCCGTGCTAGCGCCCGTGCTAGCAGTGCCGTTTCGAGCACACACCCCGCGCGGGTGAAGCCGTCTTGATCTGAAGGAGTGCACGCGAGTCACTTCGCGCCCCACCGCCGCGACCCAACCGCCGCGCCACGTGCGCCTACTGAAAGATCAGGGCTGAGCAGATGGGCACTGCTTCTCGCACGGCCGGCAAGACCGCCGCCGATATGGAAGTGGCCGACTGTGAAGGTCACGGGCGATCGACTCCGGACAGCACCGCCGACACCACTTCGCCGGCCACGTCACCACCGGCACGAGCTCGACAACGGTGTCGCCGACAACCGTCTCGGTGACGACGACCCCGATCACCGCGCCCGCAGCGCGACCTGCTGAACGACCGGCGAGTATTTTGCTGCGGATGCGGGAGCCCGTGCGTGTCGTCAGCCACGACCCGATCTTTCTCGTCGCGGACGTTTCCCGAGCCAGACGCCACTACGAAAAGCTCGGATTCACGACCGACGAGCACGACCAGACGTACGCCTTCGCGCACCGCGACCACCTCGTGCTCCATCTCGCCCAGGCCGACGGCAGACCGACCGTCGCCAGCGTGTATCTCCACGTCACCGACGCCACCCGACTGGCCGGTGAGTGGCGCCGGGCCGGGGTCGAGGTCGACGGCCCGCAGGACTACGACTACGGCAAACGCGAAGGGTCACACGTCGATCCCGACGGCAACGTCATCCGATTCGGCTCACCCATCCCGGACTGAGCCGATGAGTTCCGTCGGGCGCGGCAGTCGAGTGAGGACAGAACGTCGGCGACAGGAGGACCCGCTATGCCCCGCATCACCCCGAATCTCTGGTTCGACACCCAGGCCGAAGAGGCGGCGCGGTTCTACGTCTCGGTGTTCCCGAACTCGGAGATCAAGAACGTCTTCTACTACGGCGAGCTCGGCCCGGGCCCGGCCGGCACGGTGCTCACCGTCGACTTCGTGCTCGACGGCCAGCCGTACACCGCGATCAACGGCGGGCCGATGTTTCAGTTCAGCGAGGCGGTCTCACTGCTGATCGACTGCGCCGACCAGGCCGAGATCGACCACTACTGGGATGCGCTCACCGCCGACGGTGGCGAGGAGAGCCAGTGCGGGTGGCTCAAGGACAAGTACGGCCTGTCGTGGCAGGTAGCCCCGGTCGGCTGGGAGGAGTTCCTCGCTGATCCCGGCGCCGAGCGTTCGCAGCGTGCGACCCGGGCGATGTACGACATGAAGAAGATCGATATCGCCGCGTTGTACGCCGCCGCCGACCAGAGCTAGCCGACGATTGACGGGTGTGCGGCGCCCACCCATACTGGGCGGCGCCGCGAGCCGAGCTCGACGCGCAGGAGGTCAGATGCCGTACGCCGAGGGACGCACCTACTACGACGCCGACAGTCACCTGATGGAACTGTCGGACTGGCTCGTGCAGTACGCCGATCCGTCGGTGCGGGATCGCATCCGACCGCTCGCCCTCGGCGGGGCCGGCGCACTCGCGGAGCAGGCGGTGCGCGACGCGGAACAGCGCCGCGGCGACGACGCCGCGGCCGCCGCGCTCGCGGCGAACGTCATGGGCGCGAAGGGTTGGGGCGCGCTCGGCGCGTTCGACCCGGGCGAGCGAAGTCGCGCGCTCGACCTACTCGGCTTCGAGGCGCAGCTGGTGTTCAGTACGTTCGCGGCAACGCAGTTCGCGACGGACGATGTCGACGTCCTCTACGGCGGCGCGCGGGCACATAACCGCGGCATCGCCGACTTCTGCTCCGACGACGCCCGCCTCCTCGCGGTTGGCTACGTACCGCTCGACGACCCGGAGCGCGCCCGCGAGGAGGTCGAGTACGCGATCAATGCCGGCTGCGGCGCGATCCTGGTGCCGTCGGCGCCGCCCCGCGACAAGTCGCCGACCCATCCCGACTACTTCCCGGTGTGGGCACGGCTCGAGGAGTCCGGTACCCCCTTCATGTTGCACATCGGCGGCGGCGGTCGCCCGCTGCGGCGCGCGTTCCACGTCAACGGCAAAGCCCCCACGACCGACTTCCTCGGCGGCGGTGAGAACATCCGCTCGAAGGACTACATGGTGCTGCACCAACCACCGGAGACGTTCCTCGCCTGCATGGTGCTCGACGGTGTCTTCGAGCAGTTCCCCGGACTCAAGGGTGGTTGCATCGAGCAGGGCGCACTCTGGGTCGTCCCGCTCCTGCAACGACTCGACATCGCCCAGGACACCTTCGGTCGGACGGAGCCGGCGCTCCGGCTGCCCCTGCGCGCGTCCGAGTACCTGCGGCGCCAGGTGAAGTTCACACCGTTCGCGACCGAGCCGGTCGGGTGGATGGTCGAGCAGGCCGGCGCCGAGCTGTTCTTGTTCTCGTCGGACTATCCGCATCCCGAGGGCGGCCGCGACCCACTCGCCCGCTTCGAACGTTCGCTGCAGGGCGTCGACATCACCGCGAAGGAACGGTTCTACTCCGCCAACTTCGCGGAGATGATGGGGATGGTCACGACCGCGGCGTAACTCGCGCGCGATCGACGAACAGCCGCGCGTCACATCTCGCAGACGATCTTTCCGTAGGTGCCGCGCGAGCCGAGGCGTGCGAGCGCGGCCGGCACCTGCGCCAGTGTCACCCGCTCGGAGATCAACGGATCGATCTTGCCCGCCTCGAACAGCCGCACGAGCTCGGCGTGCGTGTCGCGCACGAGTTGAGGGTCGAGGACGTTGTAGAGCGCCCAGTGGACACCCACCACCGAGTAGTTCTTGATGAGGACGTGGTTCGTGCGCACGTCGGCGAACCGGCCGCCGGTGAAGCCGATGATCAGAATGCGGCCCTCGAACGCGATGCACTTCGTCGAACGGTCGTACGTATCGCCGCCGACCGGGTCGTAGATCACGTCGGCGCCGCGCCCGTCGGTGAACTCCTTCACGGCATCGACGAAGTCGTGCTCGCGATAGTCGAGCGCGAGATCGGCGCCGAGCTTGCGGCAGACCTCGACCTTCTCGGGCCCGCCGGCGGTCGCGATCACGCGCGCACCTGCGGCGAGACCCATTTGGATCGCGGCGCTGCCCACACCACCTGCGCCCGCGTGCACGAGCAACGTCTCCCCCGCCTGGATGTGCGCTCGCTGATGCAGGGCCAGATGGCCGGTCTGGTACACCACGTGCAGCGCGGCCCCGGCCGCGAACGGCATGGAATCGGGGATCGGGAACACGCCCGCGGCCGCCGCCGTGGTGGACTCCGCGAACCCGCCGCCGCCGAAGTTCGGGATCGCGAGCACCCGGTCGCCGACGGCGATGCCCTCGGCCCCTTCGCCCAGCTCCTCGACGATGCCCGCCACCTCGGCGCCCGGGGTGAACGGGACCGGCGGTTTGACCTGGTACTCGCCCCGGCACATCAGCACGTCGGGAAAGTTGAGTGACGCGGCATGGACCCGAAGCCGCACGTCGCCGGGTCGCAGCTCCGGCTCGGGGCGGTCTTCCAGCAACATGACCCGCTCGGGCTCGCCGAGCTCGTGGACCCGTAATGCCTTCACCCGATTACTGCTCCGTTCGGCGCGATGCGCGAGTCTCGCAGAGTTCGCGCTTGACTGGGTGCGTGGAGCTGACGGCGACGCGCATGGTTGCCGGCGGCGACGCCCTTGGCCGAATCGACGACGGCCGCGTCGCGCTCATCGACGGTGCCCTCCCCGGCGAGCGCGTGCGCATCGAGGTCACGGCCGACAAGGCCGACCTGTTGCGCGGCCGTGTCGTCGAGGTCCTGGAGCCCTCGCCGGCGCGCGTGATCCCTCCGTGCGAGCATGCCCGCGCCGGTTGCGGCGGCTGCGGCTGGCAACACGTCGCGACCGAAACCCAGCCGCAACTCAAGCTCGACATCATCCGCGATGCGCTCAATCGCATCGCGCACATCGACCAGCCGCCGCTCGCGGCGCCGGTCTTGCTGCCGACCGACGGATTCCGCACGACAGTCCGTGCGCTCGTCGTCGACGGAAAACCCGCGTTCCGCAAGCATCAGTCGCACGACCCGGTGATGATCGACTCGTGCATGGTCGCGCACCCGGCGATCGACGAGCTGCTGCGCGACGGCAAGTTCGGCGCGCGACCGAGGTGACGCTGCGCGTCGCAACCGGCACCGGAGAGCGCGCCGCGCTCGCCGACCCGGCCGAGATCGTCATGGACCTGCCCCCCGATGTCATGCGGGGAAAGAACGCGGCCGTGCACGAGGTGATCGACGGGCACTCCATGCGGGTCTCGATCAACTCGTTCTTTCAGAGCCGCACCGACGGGGCCGCGACCCTCGCTCGGCTCGTGCGCGAGGCGACCGGTCCCGACCGCGTCATCGCCGACCTCTATTGCGGCGTCGGCCTGTTCGCCGTCACGGCCGACCAACCCAAGCGGGTCGTCGCGGTCGAGCGCGGCCGCGCCGCGGTCGCCGACGCGAAGTTCAACCTCAAAGGCCGCGACGCGCGCATCGTGCGCTCCGACGTCGGCAAGTGGAAGGGCAACAAGGTCGACGTGGTCGTCGCCGACCCGAGCCGGGCCGGGCTGGGGCGCGATGGTGCCCGGTCGGTGCTCGCGTGCGATCCCGAACGGATCGTGCTCGTCTCGTGCGACGCGGCCGCACTCGCGGCGACGTCGGGCTGCTCGTCGCGGCCGGCTTCGGCCTCACCTCGGTGACGCTCGTCGACCTGTTCGCGCACACTCCGCACGTCGAGTGTGTGACGGTGCTCGACCGCTGACGGGCGCCGGGCGACCGCCCGGGAAACGCCCTACGCGAGCTGTTCTTCGAGCTTGCCGAGCGCTTCTTCTTCGGAGACGTTGAGCGCGAAGCTCAGCTCCGACACCAAGATCCCGCGCGCCCGGACCAGCATCGCCTTCTCGCCCGCCGACAGTCCCTTGGTGACCTCGCGCAGCGCCAGGTTCCGGACGACTTCGGCCACCTGATAGACGTCGCCGCTCTTCAACTTCTCCTGATGGTTCTTGAACCGCCGGCTCCAGTTGGTGGGCTCGCGCACGTCCTTCTTCGACAGGAGTTGGAAGAGGTCGTCGATGTCCTCGACGGAGATCGGCGGCCGCATCCCGACGTCCTCGGCCTTGTTCGACGGCACTGCCAGCGTGAGATCACCATTGGCGACGCGGAGGACGAGGTACTCGGTCTTCTCACCGAACGCCTCGCGCATCTCCTTGCGCTCGATGACGGCGGCCCCGTGATGGGGATAGACGACCCGGTCTCCGACTTTGAACGCCATGCCACTCCATCATCACGAGGATCGAGGTCGGCGCAACAAAACCTGGAAAGCAGAACGCCGAGCGACCTTGCATGATACCAGGCGCCACGAACGACCCGGCGACCGGCCCGATCAGGCCTTTGTCGCCGTGCGCTCGGCTTCGATCCACGCCTTCACGACCGGTGCGAAGTTCGCCGGGTTGTACGCGTCCTCTTCGGACGAGAACTGCATGTTGCCCGCGTACTTCAGCACCGTGAGGTTGTAGGCCTGGTACACCTCACCGTCGCCCGGGTCACGGAACCGGTTCTCGATCTGACAGATCCACCAACCCCGTTCCTCGTCGCACACACACCAATCATGCGGGAACTCCTTCATCTCGGAGTTCGGCCACTCGGCCATGGTCTTGGTGATCCACTCGTAGATCGCCTCACGACCCTGCATCGTGCCGTAGTGGTGTTCGATGTAGGTGGCGTCCGCGGTGAAGCAGTCGGCCCACGCCCGCCAGTCGTTGGTGCGACCCGCTTCCTGGGCGACTGCGTGGTAGTTGTCGTGTGCGCGCTGAAGCTCTTCTCGTGTCCATGTTCCCATACCGACAGCATCCCGCATGGCGCAGTCCCGTGTCATCCCCGGGCTTCGCGGACACTTCGACGACGCGCGCGCCTCCCGGCCGATCTTGCGAACAAGATGGCGACGCCGGCCGCCACGAGAACCACCGCGACGACCAACAAGCCTCCGGTGCGCGCGCCCGTGTGCGCGAGCGCGTGCGGGGATCGCTCGGCGGGCGCAATCGTCGCCGGAGTCGCACGCGTCGCCGCCGGCGCCGTCAGCGCGGGCCGGGCGGTGCTGACTGTCCGATCCCGCTCGGCGGAGACCGGGCGCGTCGCCCGCGTCGCACTCCGCGGCGGCGACAGATCACGTTGGGTCCGCTCGTCGGTCCCGGGCAACGTCGTCACCGCGAGGCCCAACCCGGCGACGACGACACCGACCGCCATGAGCACGGTCGCGATCGCGCGCCGCACCCGCGAGCGCTGTACGGCGAGATGTTGTTCGTAGCTGACGTCGCCCCACACCACGCGTTGCAAGGCCTGAAGCTCCGCCATCTCTCGCCGACGACGACCCAACCTGCCCCTCCCGACCTCCGCCCATGAGAACGCCCCCCGACCACGCCCGTCAACCCCACCAACAGTTGGTGGAGAAAGCCGGGCTATTCGGTGGGAGTGGGGCCGCCGTGCAACGGGCGGTGCAACGACCGCGGGGCCGAGGCGTCGGGGACCGCGTGCACCGGCTCGACGGTCGCGCCGGGGACGACGTGCGACGACACGTCGGGCGCGCCCGGATCCACGGAAGGCCAGGCTTCGGCGACACCGACGATCGTGGTGAGCGAGGCGAAGCCCGCGTCGACGAGACCCTGGTCGGAGTCGGGCGGCGCGGCGACACCCGTGGCGCGCAACTCGAACTGCAGCCCGCCCTCGTCACCGGTCTCGGAGATCGCGGCCCGGACCGAACCGAACGCCGCGAGCCGCGCCCAGCGGATGCCCTGCACGTCGGCGTACGGCCGGGCAGGAACATTGAGGTTCAAGACGCTGCGGGGCGGCGCGTCGAGCAGCATCGGCATGACGTCGAGCGCCACCCGCGCCGCGGTGTCGAACCGGTAGGGCTCGGAAACGTCGACACTCACTGCGAGCGCGGAGCACCCGAAGCTCTGCGCGGTGAGCGCGGCGCCGACCGTTCCCGAGTGCAGGATCGCCCGGCCGGTGTTGCAGCCGGGGTTGATACCCGAGACCACGACGTCGGGCGGCGTACCGAAGGCTCCGAGCCGACCCGCGCACACGCAGAGGCCGGGCGGCCCGTCGATCGCGTACGCGTCGATTCCCGCACAGCCCGGGATCTCGACCTTCTCGACGTCGAGATGCTGGTCGGCGTGCACGAGACCGATCGCGGCGCCGATACCGCTGCGGTCGCGGTCGGGTGCGATCACGATCACCTCGAACCCGGCGTCGCGCAGCGCCGCCGCGAGGATGTGCAGACCGGCCGACTCGATGCCGTCGTCGTTCGTTACGAGAACCCGGGTCACGAGTGGCAGTGCTCGCCTTCGGTGGGCGGTACGTCGAGCGCGGGGTTGCGATCGAAGAAACCGAACGGCGTCAACGTGAACCCCGTGTACTCGACGGGCATCACCGGCCAGTCCTCGGGACGCACGAAGTGCGTCACGCCGAACGAGTACCACACGACGATGTCGGTGTCGGTGACGGACCGGTCCTGCGCGGTCCAGCGCGGGAGACCGTCGCCGCCGCCGTGCTGATTCGGGTACTCGCCCGCGGCCCGGCGCTCGTCGGGCGCGTACGGCGTGACCCAGAGATTGTGCTGCGCGAACGCGGCACGCTTACCGACCGACGACTCCGGGTGCGCCAACATCGTCGGCGTCGACATCGTCGGCACCAGCCGGTACGCGGTCGGCTGCCCGAGACCGTTGCGCGCGTCGGGGTTGGCGATCCGCCACGTACGCGACGCGCTCGCATCGACCTCACGCTGCGCGCTCAGCTCCGTCTCGAGGCGGGTCGACTTCTGGCGGAACGCGTTCAACCACGGATTGTCGGGCCCGGGCGGCATCTGCTCGGCGTCGACTTCGTAGATCTCGTTCGTCGCGCCGTCGACGTCGAAGTCGAGGCGCGCGTTGAACATGTGCTGGTGGTGCGGCGCGGCCACGCCCTCGGCGATCACGTTCGCGAACGGTGGGGTCGTGCCCGGCACGATCGCCATCGGCGACACGATCCCCGTGAGCTTGACCTCGAGCTGGATGTTGCCATCGAGGTAGAAGTACCAGAAGAAGCCGTATTCGTAGTTGCCGACAGTTGAGACGAAGCTGACCACCAGACGCCGACTTCGCCGCACCTCGCTGGTGCCGCCCCACAAGTCGACGTGTTTCCAGAGGATCCCGTAGTCCTCCTCGTGCATGCAGACGGCGTTCTCGACCACCCACGGTCGGCCGTTCTCGGTAGCGAGTGTGGCGTCGAAGTAGTGGATCTCCCCCACGCAGTCGCACCCGAGCGTGAGCGACTGGGTCATACGCCCGAGTCCCCACTCCCCCGCGTCGAACGCGTTCTTCCAACCGTGCACCGGGTCGGGATCGCCGTACGGCACCACCATCTCGCTGATCGACGCCCGGTGCAGGATCGAACGCAACCGTCCGTCGTCGTCGTTGTAGCCCACCTGGTGCAGCACGAGTCCCTCGAACGGATCGAACGAGATCCGGAACTGCCATTTCTGCCAGCTGATCAGGTTGCCGTCGATCGTGAAGCTCGGGCCTTCGGGTTGCGTGATCGCGATCGGCTTGAGGTCGGTACGCATGCGCGGTTGGTCGGCGACGAGGTAGCTCGCCCGGTTCGGCGGGAGTGGTGTCACACCGTGGTCGTTGACCTCGAGCACCTCGTTGCGCCCGTTGTCGAAGTGGACGATGAGACCTTCGATCGGGCGCGCGTAACCGTTGTCGGTCGGCGACTCGCGCAAGAAGGAGATGCAACGCGAGATCCGGCGTCCGTCCTCGCACTCGTAGCCGAACACCCCCGCCGGCCAGGGGTCGATCTGGATCCGGCCGAGCATCTCGCCGGTGATGCCGCGCCGGGCCAGCGCGGCCTGGTACTCGGAATTGGCGAGGATGGTTCCGATCGCCTGCGCGGCCTCGTGCATGAGCAGGGTGGGCCGCATCCCGGCGACCTCGGCCCACTCTTCGATCACACCCGCACCCACGTCGACGATCGCCTCGACGACACCGCACTCCGGTCCGGGGACGATGACCGCGCGTACGCGGCGCTCGACCGGGTCGCCCGGCTTCCACTGCGCGAGCGCGCTCTTGTCGGGCTCGTGGAGAACGATGCTCGCGAACAGCGCGCCCTCGGCGACCCGGCCGCTTTCGCGCAGGATCGCGGTCGCCCGGGTCACCTCGTCGGCGGTGAGCATCTCGAGCGGGTGGGTGACGGCGGGCCGGCCCGCCGTCGCCGCGGAAGTCGTCTCGTCCGGGGTCATTGCGTGTTCACCAATCTGATCGACTCGGCCGCGCGCCCCTCGGGCAGGCCCGCCATCTGCGCGTTCAGGCCCGTCCAGCTTCGCACCATCGTCGCGGTGGCGTCCGGATCGGGCAGCTGGCTCTTGTGCGACAACAGCGCCTGGATCTTGCGATCGACCGCGCTCGTGATGTCGACGTAGTGCGTCGCAACGTCGCGCCCGATGCCGAGCCAGATCGCGCCGACGGTCCACGGTTCGAGCCCCTCGGCTTCGAGCTCGGGGTGGGCCCAGCGGTTGCGCACGTCGGGATAGACGGCGGCGACGGCGGCCTCCCCGGCGGCGAGATGGTCGGGATGACTCGCGTAGATCCGGTCCCAGTTGCGCTCCGGCGACTGCGTGATCACACGGTCGGGACGCACCGTGCGGATGATCCGGGTGATGTCGCAGCGCAGCCCGAGCGTCGCCTCGACCCGACCGTCCGGGTACCCCAGGAAGTGGAGCTCGTCGACACCGACGATCGCCGCGGCGGCCCGCTGCTCCTCGCGACGCATGGCCGCCATCTCGTCGCGTGGCGTTCCCGTCTCCGCACCCCCGGCGTCACCGTCGGTGACCAGGCAATACACCACCTCGACGCCCGCGTCGGTCATCACCGCGACCGACCCGGCCCATCCGAAGTCGATGTCGTCGGGATGCGCCACGACCGCGAGCACCCGCTTCACTCCGGTCAAGTCGAGCTCTTCCACCGTGGTGCCCCCTCGTCGCCGCGTCGATCCCGGGCCCGACCGCCCGCTTCGTCGCGACGCTAGTGGTCGTGACCACCTCGCCCTTCTCCGCGGCCCGAGGAGCACGGCGACGAACCGGCCGAGGTCGCGCGGGTCCTCCGCGTGTTCGTGCGCGACCGCGTGCTCGCGGCGAGTACCGGCGCACCGGCGCACCGCTACGAGCCCGGAGCCGAGCCCGACGTTCCGGCGGGGGCCGATCCCGCGACCTGAGCTTCGACCATCCGGCGGATGCCTTCCTTCCAACCGACCTTGGTCGGCCCCGCGATCGCGAGCCGTAACGTGTTGTCGGTGGGGATACCCCCGATCGTGTGCGGCGTGCGGTCGAACGTCGGCTCGACACCGACGAGCTCGCCCATGTACTCGCACCACGCTTCGATGCTCGTCTCGTCGTCGCCACCCCAGTTCACGATGGTCGCGGGCACCGACGCGGCGCCGAGCAGCGCCGGCAGCGTCGCGATGATGTCGTCGTCGTGGATCGGGTTGAAGCGGCTCGGCCCGTCGGGGTGCACCGGCACCGGCACACCGGCCTGCATCAACGCGAGGTGGAACGCGGCCAACCCCCGCCGTCGCCGTAGGGGACGTTCAGCCGCGCGATGGTCGTCGGCACCTCGAAGATCCGGCACGTCGTGCGGACGACGGCTTCCGCGGCGATCTTGGAGATGCTGTACGTCGGCATCATCACGCGGTGGTTGTCGCCGAGCGGATCGCTCTCGAGCTGCGGCGTACCGCCGGCCGCCTCGTAGACCCCCGTCGACGAACAGTGCAGGAACGCCCGGGCCGTGCGGCAGTGTGCCATCAAGAGCCCGACGGCCTCCGCGTTCCCGGCGATGTCGACGTCCCACTTGCTGCTCTTGACGACGCCGAAGTTGCAGACGTAGTCGACGTCGTCGGGGACGTCGTCGAACGAGCCGCGCGCGAGGTCGACCGGCACGCACTCGACGCCCGCCGACTCGAGCCGGGCCCGAGCCACCGGATCCTTGAAGCGCGCGATCGCGACGACGTGACTCTCCGGCGCGAGCGCGAGCGCGACGGGCAGCGCGACCTGGCCGGTCGCGCCGGTCACGAGAACGCGCGCGCCGCTCAGGTCGACCGGCTTCGGGGACACGTCGCCGGCGGTCCGGTGGCGCGGGCGGTCCGGGCGCGGGCGCTCACGGCGTCGCCGACAGGCGGGCTGCGATCTCGCCGTCGATCCCCGAATCGTCCGGCAGCCGTGCCGCGACCACCTGCACGAACTGTTCGTCGGGCATTTC
The DNA here is from genome assembly GCA_963761055.1 of uncultured Actinomycetes bacterium. Classification (GTDB taxonomy): domain Bacteria; phylum Actinomycetota; class Acidimicrobiia; order IMCC26256; family PALSA-610; genus PALSA-610. The sequence goes on from CAVXFO010000007.1 coordinate 408,270, forward strand.
CATGTCGAACCCTTCTCCTTTGACGTGGGTGACCCCACCGGCGCCGTCGATCCTGAGTTCCGGCTTCAACTCCCCGATCGCGAAGCGAGCGAACCTCGCTTGCCAGTCGCGACGAGCCGCGGCCTCGGCCCGGGTTACCGGAACACCGAGGTCGTCGGCATGGGTCGCGAGCTCGAACGCGAGATGGAAGGCCTGCCACCGGGCCGGGTAGGCGCCGACACTGCTGTCGACGTCACCGCCATCGCGCGCCCGGAGACCCTCGCGCGTCTGCGCAGTCCGGGTGCGCCAGAGCTCGAGGATCTCGGCCGTGCTGAAACCGTCGAACGCGCGCACACCGATCTCGTTCGCCGACGCGAGGTCGACGGCACCCTTGGCACCGATGTCGACCAGGAAGCTCTCGACATCGCCGTCGATGCACGCCTGGTTGTAGTCCTCACTCGCGGCGAGGTGTGCGAGCAGATCGCGAGCACTCCACCCGAGTACACCGCGTGGCACGTTCCCAGTCGGCCGGACCCGCTCGGGCAAAGAACGCATCGAGCCGATCCGCCTCCGCCTGCATCAGCTCGTACGGGTCGAGGCCCGCGAGATCCTGATCGTCGATCATCGCGAAACCGTAACGCGAAACCGTGACCCGGGCCCGGTCGGCGCGCGCCTCTGCTACGGCAGCGCGGTGTTCGGGTCGTTCCGACACGCGGCACCGCTCTGTGCGGCGAGCTCGCGAACCTGCGCGAGTTGTGCCGGTGTGGGTTCGGAATCGGAAGTCGCGAGGATGAGGGCCTCCGCTCCCGGCGCGTCGACGAACACCCGTGCCGCGCAACGAGCGAACTCGCCCGTCTGGTGGCCTGACGCGGCACTCACCGTGAATTCGGAACGGAAGCTCAGCACCTGGATCGCGTCGTGGAATCGCTTCGACGAGGGCTGCGGCGCGTTGGTGCCGGGGTCGCACGCGGTGAAACCGACGAGATCTCCTGCGGGATCGACCGACGTCCGCACCCGGCCTGCGGCCCAGTCCTGCACCGCACGGAGCAGCGGAGCCCGGCCGGCCGAGTCGTTCGGGGCCACGGCGACTCGATAACACGTGATGCCGTTGCTCTCGAACGTGATCGCCCGCCCGCCGGCGACGAGGTCGGAGACGGCCAGCGCCCGGACCGGGTCGATCCGCAGCGCGAGCGTCAGAAACATCTCGAACGGCCCGAACGACTCGGGATCACCCTTGACGACGCCGTCGGCCGACGGTGCCGGCGCGTCGACGGGCACCGGCGGGTCGATGTCACCCGCCTGGGAGAAGACCTCCGTCGACGGCAGCGGGCCCGTGAGCGCGTCGTTCACCGCGCCGTTCCCGCCGGCCTCGAGGAGCACTCGGATCGTCGCCGGCCCGAATTGGTAGGGCGCACCGAGCAACAAGTTGATGATCTTCGGGCTCGACGCCGTCTCGGTACTCACCCGATCGGACTCGGCGGCCACCTCGCGCTCGTACTCACGTTGATCGTTCGTCGACAGTTGCTTGCGGTAGTCGTCCTCGACTCGCGTCGCGTCACCCTCGACGAGTGCCTGAAGCGCGCTGGAGTCGCCCGTGTCCGACGCGGCGGCGGACCGTTCCAGCTTCGTCAGGTCGAAATGTTGGTCTTGCAACACGTGCGTCAACTCGTGCGCGATCGTGACTCGGTGCTCGACGTCGAGCGTCGTCCCCCGCACGATGATGTCCTTGTCGGCGAAGCTGTAGAACGCGAGCGTGCCCGACGACTCGGACGTGCTGAAGCCTTTGAGCAGATCGTCCTGCCCACTGAGGAACCCGAGCGAACGGAACACGGCTTCCTCGCGCTCGGCTTGAGCGCGCACTTCTTTGCTGACGTCGTCGGTCGCGCCCAGCCGCTTCTCGAAATCGGCGGGTGCGAGGTACTCGATCGGGACCGGATGCACGAAGTCGAGACCGCGGAGCCGGGCGACCTCGTCGGCAATCGGTGCGACCTGTGGGTCCCACCGCTTCGGGAACCACGAATGCGTCGAGTCGATGGCGACGAACGCGGTTCCTGCGGTCGCCGAGACGAGCGCAGCGAGGACGGCGATGGCGATCGAACGGCCGAGCGCGCCCCGCGGTCGGAGCGGACCGCTCGTCGCGCCCGCCTCGTGGACCGCGTCTGGGAACGCGTCCGGGCCGGCACCCGCCGACAGAGCATCCCCGTACATGCAGTCTCATCGACGGCTTCGCCGGACTTCCTGAGGTTGTCGGCCGCTCGTCACACTGCCGGATCGACGGGCCCGGAGTCGGAATGACCGCAACCGGACGCTCGGTAGCATGCCGCCGTGTTCGATCCGTTCGATCCCGCCACGTCCCGGGACGCCTGGGAGACCCTGCGGAAGCTACGCGACGAGGGCCCGGTCGTCACGGTCGCGGGCGATTTGCGGTATGTCACGCGCTACGCCGAAGCCCGGGCCCTGCTGCGCGACACCGACACGTTCTCGAACGCCTCCGGGATGAAAGCGCCGGGCATCGACATCCCGTCCGAGGACCGGCTCCTCGGCGAGCTCGACCCGCCCCGCCACACCGCCGTCCGCCGGGTCATGGTCACGGCGATGACTCCCAAAGTCGTCCACGCCGCCGAACCCTTCATCGACACGACGGCAGCGGAGCTGCTCGCCGCGCTTCCCCACGACCGATTCGACCTCGTGTCGTCGTACACGACCGTGCTGCCGAACCGCGTCACCGTGTTCCTGCTCGGCTTCGATCCCGCCGATGCCGACCAGCTCGCGCGCTGGGCGAAGGGACTGATGGAGAGCACCTTCCCCGCGCTCAACCGCACCGAGCGCGGCGTCGGGTTCGCGGCGGCGTTTCCCGAGTTCGCGGGATACATCGACGCGCGCATCGCGGAGCGCTCGGCTCAGCTCCACGCGGGCGAGACCCGCGACGACGTCTTGGCCCGGCTCATCCGGCTGCAGGTCGATGATGCGCCGCTGCCACCGCAGCAACTGCGAGCGCTCGTCCGCAACCTCATCACGGGCGGCCTCACCACGACGAGCCAGCTGCTCGGCAACCTCTTGTACTCGCTCGTCTCCCGACCCGAGCTCGAGGCCGCGCTGCGCGCCAACCGGGACTTGCTGCACACCGCGATCGAGGAGAGCCTGCGGCTCTCGCCACCGCTGCTGTTCTTGGCGCGCGGCTGTGTCCGCGACACCGAGATCGCCGGTTGCCCGGTACACGCGGGCGAACGGGTCATCGTGGGCGCGGCGTCCGCGAACCGCGACGAACGTCACTTCGCCGAGGCCGACGAGTTCCTGCTCGGTCGGGAGAACGCCGACCAACACCTCACGTTCGGTTACGGCCCGCACGTCTGCCCGGGCGCGACACTCGCGCGCGGTGGCGCGTTTCGGTGTGAACGCGGTTCTCGACCACTTCGCGCCCGGCGAACTGCACCTCGAGCCCGGCTTCACCTTCGAGCAGGTACCGACCTACTTCGAACACGGCCCGCGGCGGCTCCCGATCGTCCGGGGCGGCTGAACCTCGGACGCGGCGGCCCGCGCCGCTACGCGTGCGCGTCGCCGAACCCGAACACCTCCCGGTCGGCGAGCTCGATCCAGTAGCCGTGGCCGGTCCGCGTCGGGACGATGCCGACCGCCGGCGACGTGAGCCGGAACGGTGCGAGCGAGCCCGCGAACTCGGCGTCGCCGAAGCTGAAGACGCCGCCGTCGGCCGCGACCATCCAGTAGCCGTTCCCGGTGGCGGTCGGCGCGATGCCGACGATCGGCGAGTTGAGCCGGAGGGCGCCGGTCGAGCCGAAGAACCAGCGCGTCGCCGAAGCTGAATACCCCGCCGTCGCTCGCGACGAGCCAGTACCCGTGACCGGTCGCCGTCGTGGCCATGCCGTCGACGGGAGAGTTCAGGCGCTTCGCGCCGGTCGAGCCGAAGAAGCGCGCGTCGCCGAAGCTGAACACCCCGCCGTCCCAGGCGAATAGCCAGTACCCGTTCCCCGACTTCGTCGGGACGATCGAGTTCACGGGTTGGGTGAGGTGCATCGAGCCGGTGGAACCGTAGAAATGCGCGTCGCCGAAGCTGAACACGCCGCCGTCGGCGCCAACCATCCAGTAGCCGCCGCGATCACTCGTGTCGGCCGCGCCCACCATCACCCATCCGATCTGGATCGTGGCCGCCGATCCGCGATTCACGAAGTCGCCGTTGGTCTCGATCCCGCCGAGTCCGTCGACCGTCGCGTAGCCCTTGTCGTCGGCACTCGGCAGGAGCCCGACCGCGTCACCGCGCACCGTCGACGCGCCGAGGTCGCCACCGTCGCCGACCCACTCCCAGTGCCACGGCTCGGGGCACGTGCTCCCGCCCGGCTCCGCGAACGCGGGATGATTCCAGCCGAGGGAACCGGCGATCCGCTTCATGACCGCGTAGCCGGGACTCGAGAACGTCAGTGACCGACCCGCGTCGGTGAGATCACCCGCCTTGCCCCACCCGTGGTACGAGTGTCCGACGGGCGTGCCGTTCGACGCGGTGCCGACGGTCGCGACGCAGGCGGGATTGTTGCCCGGAAGGTTCGCCTGCTTCGCGAACTTCACCTCGTCGGAGAGCGGTCGGTAGCACTGCTCGGCACCGAGCGCGACGTTGACCTCGCGCGCCATCGCGAAGATGCGGGCCAAGCTCGGTCCGGCCGCGCGCGCGGTCATGCAGTCGGGTGCGACGTTGACGAGGCGCGACCTCGCGACGACGCCGTTCACCGCGCCGGACAGTGGCGTCGGCCGATTGTTCGGATTGATCGGGCTGACCGCGGCGGCGCGGGCGAACCCACCCGAGGCGGCGCCGATCACCGTGGTGAGGGCGAAGACGGAGAGCTTGCGAGAGGCGATGCGCACACCGCGCATTCAACCAGGGATGCCGAACCCAACCAACAGTTGTCGGACTTTTCCGCACGTGGAGCGGAGAACTCCGACAACTGTTGGTGAAGTTCGTGTTGGTGAAGTTCGTGTTGGTGAAGTTCGTGTTGGTGAAGTTCGTGTTGGTGAAGTTCGTGTTGGTGAAGTTCGTGTCGGTGGAGTCTTCGGGATCAGTCGCTGTGATCGAGCACTACCGCGAGCCCGTCGCGACTCGAACCGTTCGGGTTCCCGACCGGCGGAGCCGGGGCCTCGCCGCGACCTTCGGCGGGCGGCGCCTCGTCCTCGTCGGTCGCGCGGGCCGGGAGCCAGATGACGACGCCGGCAACCGCCACCATCACGATGAGCGCGGCGACGATCGAAGCGAGATGCAAACCGCCGACGAAGCTCTGGTGCGCGGCGGAGATGATCTCGGCCCGGTAGCGCGCACCGGCCGGCGTGCTCACGATGTCGGCGGCGCGCCCGACCGAGTCGCGCGCCGCGGTGACCAACGACAGCGGCACCTTCCCGGACAGACGGGACGCGAGGTGCGGTCCGTAGTGCGACGACAGGATCGATCCGAGGACGGCAACCCCGACCGCACCGCCGACCTGGCGGGTCGTGTCGTTCATCGCGGAGCCGACACCGGCCTTCTCGCGTGGAGCGAGCCCATGATCGACTCCGTTGCCGGCGACATCACGTTGCCCATGCCGACACCCATGATCACGCTGACGACGATCACGTGCATCGCGCTCGAGCCGACATCGAGGGTCAAGAAGCCGACGAGCGAGACTGCGACGAGCGTGAGACCGACCGCGACCACGATCTTGTTGCCGAAGCGCACGACCCAGCGGGGGCTGAGGAAGGCGAAGATCATCAACGCCGCCGACTGCGGGATGAGGATCGCGCCCGCCTTCAGCGTCGAGTAACCGAGCACCGACTGGAGGTACTGGGTCAGCAGGAAGATGGTCCCGAACAGGGCCAGGAACACGAGCATGATCGCGGCGCTCGCGGCCGAGAAGCGCGGGTTCTGGAAGAAGTGCAGGTCGAGCATCGGGCTCGACGACTTCAACTCCCACATGAAAAATCCGAACAGCAGCGCGGCGCCGATCCCGAAGCCCGCGAGGATCTCGGGCGACGTCCAGCCGTGTGAGGGCGCCTCGATGATGGCCCAGAGCAGCGCGCCGAGACTGACGATCGAGAGACCCGCGCCGACCGGGTCGAGCCGCGGGGTGGTCTTGTCGCTCGAGTCGGGGACGAGGAAATAGCCGAGCACCAGCGCGGTGATGACGATCGGCACGTTCACGAGGAACACCGAGCCCCACCAGAAGTGGGTCAGCAGCGCGCCGCCCGCGACCGGACCGATGCCGACACCGAGCGCGGAGACGCCGGCCCACACGCCGATCGCGCGGGCGCGCTCGGTCGGCGTACGGAACACGTTGGAGAGGATCGACAGCGTGCCCGGCATGATGCACGCGCCGCCGATGCCCATCAGCGAGCGGGTCGCGATCAGGAAGCCCGCCGACGGCGCGAACGCCGAGAGCACCGACCCGCTGCCGAACACGACGAGACCGAAGGTCAGAAACTTGTAACGACCGAACCGGTCGCCCAGGCTGCCCATCGTGAGCAGGAGCCCGGCGAACACGAGGGTGTAGGAGTCGACGATCCACTGCAGTGCGCTGCCCGATGCGCCGAGGCCCCCGTTGTTCTTGGTATGGGACAGCGTCGGCAACGCCACGTTCAGGATCGTGTTGTCGAGCCCGATCACCATCAGGCTGATGCACAGCACGGTGAGTGTGAGCCAGCGCCGACGGTGCGCGATCTCGGGATTCTTCAGGTCCGAACGCACGCATGCCCCTTCGTCACCACTTCAGCCTATGAGGAGCTGATACGCCGCCCGACCCGATTTCATTCCCGCTCGGGCGGGTCGTCGGAAACGATCAGCCGATCCAGACGCTCTTCACGTTGCAGAACGCGCGGATGCCCTGGGAGGAGAGCTCACGGCCGAAGCCGGACTCTTTGACGCCTCCGAACGGGAGCTCCGGATACGACGTGGTCATCCCGTTCGCGAAGACGGCGCCGGCGTCGAGTGCGTCGACGAACCGGGCCTGCTCCGCGGGATCGGTCGACCAGATGTTCGATCCGAGACCGAACACCGTCGCGTTGGCGATCTCGATGGCCGACTCCGCGTCACCGACGCGAAAGAGCTGCGCGACCGGACCGAACATCTCCTCGTGGTAGATGCGCATCTCGGGTGTGATGTCGGTGACCACCGTCGGCGGGTAGAACCAGCCCGGCTGCTCGAGCCGCTTCCCGCCGCAGAGCACACGCGCGCCGAGCCGCACCGCGTCGTCCATGACCTCCTCGACGTCGAGCACGCCCTGCTCGTTGGCGAGCGGACCGACGTCGGTCGACTCGTCCATGGGATCGCCGACCTTCAGTGCAAGCATGCGCGCCACGAATGCGGCTTCGAACGCGTCGGCGACGTCGTCGTGCACGATGAAGCGTTTCCCGGCGATGCAACTCTGGCCGTTGTTCTGGACGCGCGCCGTCACCGCGACCTGCGCCGCTCTCTCGACGTCGGCCGACGGCATCACCACGAACGGATCGCTGCCGCCCAGCTCGAGCACGACCGGTTTCAGCTCCTCACCCGCGATGCGCCCGATCGCACGACCCGCGGGAGTGCTGCCGGTGAGCGTCGCCGCGCGCACGCGCGGGTCGCGCAAGATGCGCTCGACCGCGTCGGAACCGATGAGCAACGTCTGGAAGACGCCCTCGGGGAAGCCCGCGGCGACGAACGTGTCCTCGAGCAACAGCGCAGTCTGCGGGACGTTCGACGCGTGCTTCAGCAAGCCGACGTTGCCCGCCATCAATGCGGGCGCGGCAAATCGGATGACCTGCCAGAGCGGGAAGTTCCACGGCATGACCGCGAGCACCGGGCCGAGGGGCTGGTACCGCACGTACGCACGAGACGCGCCGACCGCACCCGCGTCGGCGGGCTCGTCGGCGAGCATCGATTCGGCGTGCACCGCGTAGAAGCGACACCCCTTCGCGGACTTCGACACCTCGGCCCGCGCCGCGACGATCGTCTTGCCCATCTCGGTGGTCATCACCCGGGCGATGTCGTCGCACTGCTCGTCGAGCCGGTCGGCCGCGGCACGCATCCAGCGGGCCCGATCGGCGAACGACGTCAGCCGGTACTCCCGGGCGGTCGCGGCGGCACGGGTGATCCGCTCGTCGACCTGGGCGGTCGTCAGCGCCTCGAAGGTCTTTTCGATCTCGCCGGTAGTCGGGTTCGTCGTCGCAATGGCCATACGACCTTGTACCACCGCGGAGGACCGCTCGACCCAAATCCGAGTCCGCGACCCTGCCCCGGGACCGCAGCCCGCAGCGGTGCCAAGATGGAGGCGTGAGCGCCAGCCCTTCCCCCGGTGAATGGTCGATCAACAGCTTCGCCAACCCGTTCGGTACGGAGGTGGCGCCCATCGTCGAGACCGACGACGAGATCCGGCGATACCTCGCCGAGGCCGAGATCCCGCCGCTCCTGCCGTCGCTCGCCTACATCACCGGCGACCTCTCGCTGCTGCGCGACCACCTCCGACCCGACGCGATGGGCTGGCCCTCCCCCAGAGCGGTCTGACCGACGCCCAGCAGGCCGAAGCCCGAGAGGTCGCGCTCGAGGTGCTGGTGGCGCTGCGCGACGGGACCCGCCGCCCCGCGGCATCGCCACCTTCGGAACCCGAGATCCTGCAGATCATGGAGTACGCGGTCGGCGGCGGCGACGGGATGGCTGCCTACGTGCCCCTCCTCGAGGAGGAGCTCGCGGTTCGAGGCGAGGACCGGCGGGCGCCGGGATGGCGCAAGGACGAGATCGCTCCGGAGGCGCCCTTCGCGGTGGTGATCGTCGGCGCGGGCATGTCGGGGCTGCTGGCCGCGCACCGGTTGCAGCAGGCCGGTGTGTCGTTCGTGATCCTCGAGAAGAACGACGACGTCGGTGGCACGTGGCTCGAGAACACGTATCCCGGCTGCCGGGTCGACAACCCGAACCACAACTACAGCTACTCGTTCGCACAGCGGCACGACTGGCCTCTGCACTTCTCGACCCAGGACGTGCTGCTCGACTACTTCCGCCGCTGCGCCGACGCGTTCGGCTTGCGTGACCACATCCGCTTCTCGACGGAGGTGCGGTCGGCGACGTGGTCGGAAGCCGACGCGAAGTGGACCGTCGCGATCCGCGACGCCGACGGGCGCGACGAGGAGCTCGTCGCCAACGCCGTCATCAGCGCGGTCGGGCAGCTCAACCGCCCGCTGTATCCCGACATCGACGGCCGCGACTCGTTCGCGGGGCCGACGTTCCATTCCGCGCGCTGGGACCATTCGGTCGACCTCACCGGCAAGCGCGTGCGCGGTGATCGGAACCGGCGCGAGCGCGGTGCAGTTCGTCCCCGAGATCGCGCCGGCCGTCGGTGAGCTGACCGTGTTCCAGCGCACGCCGCCTTGGCTCGGGCCGACCGAGAACTACCACGCCGCGGTCGAGCCCGGCCTGCGCTGGCTCTACACGCACGTGCCTTCGTACAGCGAGTGGAACCGGTTCCTCATCTTCTGGAAGATGGGCGACGGCGTGCTCGCGGGCGTGCGCGTCGATCCCGACTGGGAACCGAAGGGCGCAGCCGTCGGCCTCTTCAACGACATCCTGCGCCAGCTCCTCACCGGCTACCTCGGCTCCGAGTTCGCGGATCGCCCGGACCTGCTCGACAAGGTCGTGCCCACATATCCACCCGGCGCCAAGCGGCTGCTGCGCGACAACGGCGTGTGGCCGCGCGCGCTGAAGCGCGAGAATGTTCGCCTCGTGACCGGCGGGATCCGCGAGATCACCCCGACGGGCGTAGTGACGACCGATGGCGAGGCGCACGACGTCGACGTCATCATCTACGGCACCGGTTTCCAGGCGTCGAACTTCCTGACCCCGATGCAGGTGACGGGGCGCGCCGGCGTCGACCTGCACGAGCACTGGAAGGGCGATGCCCGCGCGTATCTCGGCGTGACGATCCCCGGCTTCCCGAACTTGTTCTGCCTCTACGGCCCGAACACGAACATCGTGATCAACGGCAGCATCATCTACTTCTCCGAATGCGGCGTGCGCTACATCCTCGGCTGCGTACGCCTCCTGCTCGACGGCGGCCACAAGGCGCTCGACGTACACCAGGACATACACGACGACTTCAACGAGCGCGTCGACGCCGAGAACGCGCTGATGGCGTGGGGTTGGTCGGATGTCAGCAGCTGGTACAAGAACGAGCACGGTCACGTCGCCCAGAACTGGCCGTTCACCCTGCTCGAGTACTGGCAGCGCACGCTCGCGCCCGATCCCGGCGAGTACGAACTGATCGACTGAGGGCCCGCGCGCGGTAACAACTGTCAGCCGCCGGCCTCGCTCTGCGTTCGGTTCACCGACATCGGGACTCGGTCGACACACACGACCTCTCGCCGACATGATGCGGAGGGAGGTCGTCGTCGTGAACAGGTTCTCGGGCAAGGTTGCGATCGTCACTGGTGGTGGGTCGGGCATCGGGCGCGCCACGGCACTCCTGCTCGCGTCGGAAGGGGCGCGGGTAACCGTCGCCGATATCGCAGGACCGGCCGCGGCCGAGGTCGTCGCCGCGATCGAGGCCGGCGGCGGCACTGCACGCGTCCAGGTAACCGACGTCGCCGATGCCGGCGCGATGGCGGCCATGGTGGCCGACACCGTCGCCGCGTTCGGCGGGCTCGACATCCTGCACAACAACGCGGCCGCGCTCGACCAGAACCGTGTCGATCAGGACGTCGTGACGATGGACCTCGACACCTGGGACCGGGTGATCGCGGTGAATCTCACGGGCCCGATGCTCGGGTGCCGGTACGCGATCCCCCGCATGCTCGAACGCGGCGGCGGGTCGATCGTCAACACCGCGTCGGCCGCCGCGTTCTACGGCAGCCATTCCCTCGCCGCGTACGGAACGTCGAAGGCCGGGGTCGTCGCGCTCACCCGCTACGTCGCCACCGCGTACGGCGAGCAAGGCATCCGTTGCAACGCGGTCGCGCCCGGGGTCGTGGTCGCCAAAGCCGCGCAGGACGCACTCGGTGGCCCGATGGGCGACCGACTGCGGCGCTACAGCACGAGTCACCTCGTCGGCCGGCTGGGCTATCCCGAGGAGATCGCGGCCGCGGTCGCGTACCTCGCTTCCGACGACGCCGGCTTCGTCACCGGCGAGGTGCTGCGGGTCGACGGTGGCTTCACCGCCCACACCCCGACGTACGCGACCGACCGCCACCCGGAGACGTAGGCGTCACTCGGGTTACCCGTTGACGGCCCGCGGCCTCGTCGTTACCGTCCGCTCGGGACGCCGGCGGTTCGAATCCTCGACGAGGAGGCGGCATGAGCCGCGACGCGACGAACGAGATCCGAGAGCTCCGGCTTGCCCTCGTGTGTTACGGCGGGGTGTCGCTCGCGGTGTACATGCACGGGATCACCAAGGAGATCCGCAAGCTCGTCGTCGCGTCACGGGCCTTCGACCGCGATCCCGGCACGAACCCGTTCGCGGCGAAGAAGGACGCGACGGAGCGCGCCTATTTCGACGCGCTCGCGGCGCTGGCGGCGGCCGGGACGCACGTGCGGGTGGTGGTCGACGTGATCAGCGGCACCTCGGCCGGCGGTATCAACGGTGTGTGCCTCGCGACCGCCCTCGCGCGCGACGGCGACGACGCCGTCCTGCGCGATCTCTGGCTCGAGCGCGGCGACATCGGTGGATTGCTCGAACGCGCCCCACCTGCCGTTCCTGTGGTGGCGCGTCGCGTCGGTCGCCCGGCGCATGGTGATGAAGGTGCGATCGCCGTACACCCCGCTCCGGGGGGACGACATGGCGCGCTGGCTGTTCGCCGCGCTCTCGGAGATCGGGGCGGTGCACGACGCCGCGACCGCGGAGCCGGCCGAGACGACGCACCTCGTGCCTGACGACAGCAACCTGCGCCTTGTCGTCACGACGACCGATCTCCGCGGTTACGAACGTCTGGTCGAGATCGGTACGGGCGATCCGCCGCTGCACGATCGCAGCTACCGGCACGTGTTCGAATTCGACCACGTACCCGGCGGAACGACGAACTTCGCCGCGATCGACACCCCGGCGCTGGCGCTGGCGTGCCGTTCGACGTCGAGCATCCCCGGCGCCTTCCCGGCCGTACGGCTCCCCGACTTCGTCAGCCAGATCGGTCAGACCGAACCCGCCGTGCTCGAGTACCTCGTGAGCACCTACTTCTCCAACTACGCCGACGCGCCCGTGCCGGCAATCGCGACCGCCTTCATCGACGGCGGCGTGCTCGACAACGCGCCCTTCGACCGCGCCCTCGACCTCATCGCCCGGCAGCGGGCCCAGAGCGAGGTCGTGCGCCATCTCGTGTACCTGGAGCCCGATCCCGGAACTGATCCGGTGCGCGGCAGTACGGCCGCCGCCGCACCGATGCCGCCGGAACCCGGATGGCTGTCGACCGCGTTCGATGCGGTCGCCAAGGTTCGCATGCACGAACCGTTGCTGCAGCAGCTCGTGCGGCTCCGGGAATTCAACGAGCGCATCGCCGCGATCGGCTCGGTCGCCGACGAGCAGATGACCGCCGTCGACGCCCTCGTCCAGGCCACGGTCACGAACAGCGGCTCGGCGCCGGGCGAGCTGCACGACCTGTCGTACGACGAGATGGCTGCGCTGGCCCGTCGCCTGCACACGGTGGCCGCCACGGAGGCCCGCCTCACGTTTCCCACCTACGTCCGCCTCAAGCTCCACGACGCGATCGGGCGCCTCGCGGCAGCCGTCGCCCGCGCGAACCATTACCACACCGACTCGAGTCAGGCCGTGTTCGTGCGCCTCGCCCTCGGCGCGTGGCTCGAACGCGGAGCCCGCGTTCCGCGACCCCGCCGGCGCCGGCGCGCCGGCGCTGCTCGACCAGACCGATATCGGCTACCGCGACCGTCGTCTGCGCTTTGTGTTACAAGGTGTGAACACGCTCTACGACGGGCTCGCCGACAGGACGCCCGGCACTCCCGAGCGACACGCCGTCGACGTGCTGAAGAGCGCGCTCTGGGACCAGCTCGAACAACTCGACCGCGCGGCGACGCAAGTGACGCGCTCGATCGCGCCCGAGCACAGCAGCGCCGTGTTCGCGGCCACCGCGTTGACGGCCGTGGCGTTGCAGAAGAGCGCGGCCGTTTGGGCCGCCGCGCATCACGACGAGATCTCGGGTCTCGTCGCGAGTTATGGCCACGCGCTCACACCTCTTGTCACGACGACCACGCCGGAGTTGTGGTCACAGTTCCTGACACTCACCGACGGATGGGGCGACGGGTTCCGGCGCCCGCTCGCGCTGCGCTACGTCGCGTTCCCGATCTGGGACCAGCTCCTGTTCCCGATCGTGGCCCTGAGCGACACACCCCAGTTCACGCCGATCCGCGCGACCCGCTTCAGCCCGGACCGGGCCAGCCTCCTGCATGCGCCCGCGCCCGGCAAACTGCGCGGAACCGGGTTCCACCATTTCGCCGCGTTCTTCCACCGGGACTGGCGCGAGAACGACTACCTCTGGGGCCGGCTCGACGGCGCCGAACTGAACCTGCGGCTCCTCGCCGGACTCCGACCCGGGAACCCGGACGTCGACCGCGCACTCGCACGCGTCGCGTTCGAAGCCGTGTTGCAGAGCGAAGGCGACCTCACGTCGACCGCGGCCCTGCGCGCCGACCTCACGGAGCAGGCCGCAGCCCTCGACGGCGACGCGAAACGAGCGTGACGATCAGGCGCGGGTCGCGAGGAAGACCGGGATCAGCCGGTCGGTCTTCGTCTGGTACTCCGCGTAGGGCGGGTAGGCGTCGACCGCACGCTTCCACCACTCCGCACGTTCGTCGCCGCTCAGCTCACGCACCACCGCATCGAATGGTTCGGGGCCGTCCTGGATCACGACCGCGGTGGGATCGGCCTCGAGGTTGTAGTACCAGACCGGGTGCGTCGGTGCGCCGCCCTTGGACGCGACGAGCAGGTACTCGCCGTTGCGCTCGACGCGCATCAGGGCCGTCTTGCGCAGCTTCTCGCTCTTGTTCCCGCGCGTCGTCACGATGATGATCGGCAGCCCCGTGTCGAGCAGGGTGTTCGCTTCGCGGCCGCCGGTGCGCTCGTAGGTCTCGACCTGGTTGCGCACCCATTCGGACGGACTCGGTTCGTATTCGCCTTCGAGTGTCATACGCGCACAATATCGACGCTGAATTCCCCTTCGGTCGCCTCCAGGTCACGCCATCCGAAGACTTGCTGACGCGGAGCAGACCCGGCGACGCCCATCCGCCGGGAACGCTGCAAACGGCGATCACGACAGCCTGCGCGAGATTTCCCATGTCACGCGGGCGATCGCGCGATCTCTTTCGTGCGGAGCGCGTGCGCATGCCCGCGCAACGCGAGCGTTGCGGTGTTCCTCGCGATCTCGGGGCACAACCCGCAATGCAAAGCTTGGGCAAATGTTTGCGACTCGGGCGGATGGGCCTACGAAGACCCCGAGACTCTCCGTAACGTCACGGTTCGCCGGCGATCGCGCCGCGACGACAGGCGACAACCGACGACGGACGAGGACGAGTGCAACGCAAATACCGGGCCGCAACGGTGATCACGGCGATCGGCGCTCTCGCCGTATTCACCGGTTGCGGCAGCAACGCGAGTTCCACCGGTACGGGCGCGGCGACGCTCGAAGGCGGCGTCAAGCTGCCGGGCGCCGCTCCGGTCGCGACGACCCCGGGCGTCACGACCGTCAACGTGATCGTGAGTGATCAGGGTGCCGCCGGTCCGATGACCCTCACCGCGTCACCCGCGACCGCACCCGCCGGCGACGTCCGCTTCGTCGTGAAGAACACCGGAACCATCGAACACGAAGCCGTCGTCCTCAAGACCAACACGCCGTTCGACAAACTCCCCATCACCTACGGCGGCGACCCGCCCGTGCCACTCAAAACCGGCGCCGACAAAGTCTCCGAAGCCACCAACATCGGCGAAACCGGCGACCCCAACCTCAAACCCGGCGACACCCGCACCTTCACCATCAAGAACATGACCGCAGGCCAATACGCCATCGTCTGCAACATCGCCGGCCACTACGGCAAAGGCATGCGCGCACCCCTCACCATCGTGCGCCCCTCCACCACCGTCAACGTGATCGTGAGTGATCAGGGTGCCGCCGGTCCGATGACCCTCACCGCGTCACCCGCGACCGCACCCGCCGGCGACGTCCGCTTCGTCGTGAAGAACACCGGAACCATCGAACACGAAGCCGTCGTCCTCAAGACCAACACGCCGTTCGACAAACTCCCCATCACCTACGGCGGCGACCCGCCCGTGCCACTCAAAACCGGCGCCGACAAAGTCTCCGAAGCCACCAACATCGGCGAAACCGGCGACCCCAACCTCAAACCCGGCGACACCCGCACCTTCACCATCAAGAACATGACCGCAGGCCAATACGCCATCGTCTGCAACATCGCCGGCCACTACGGCAAAGGCATGCGCGCACCCCTCACCATCGTGCGCCCCTCCACCACCGTCAACGTGATCGTGAGTGATCAGGGTGCCGCCGGTCCGATGACCCTCACCGCGTCACCCGCGACCGCACCCGCCGGCGACGTCCGCTTCGTCGTGAAGAACACCGGAACCATCGAACACGAAGCCGTCGTCCTCAAGACCAACACGCCGTTCGACAAACTCCCCATCACCTACGGCGGCGACCCGCCCGTGCCACTCAAGACCGGCGCCGACAAAGTCTCCGAAGCCACCAACATCGGCGAAACCGGCGACCCCAACCTCAAACCCGGCGACACCCGCACCTTCACCATCAAGAACATGACCGCAGGCCAATACGCCATCGTCTGCAACATCGCCGGCCACTACGGCAAAGGCATGCGCGCCCCCCTCACGATCGGCTGACCGATGACCGACCACGACACAACCCCGCACGAGATCGGCTGGCCTCGCGCGATCGTCACGGCTGGCGTCATCGTGATCGTCGCGATCGCGCTCCTGATCTTCGGAGCGAACGCGGTCCTGACGAAGGTCCACGGCGCGAGTCGCAGCACACTCGTCGGGATCGTCACCCCGCTCTTCTTCCTCGCCCTCCTCGCGATCGCATGGGTGCTCCGCCAACTCCAACGCCGGAACGTGATCTGATGTCGGTTCCCGCAGTTCCCGACGCCGAATGGCTCTGGGCGAACGAACCGTGTCGCGCCGCGTGCCCGGTGCACACCGACGCCGGCGCGTACGTCACTGCGATCGCCGACGGGCGGTTCGAAGAGGCTTATCTCATCGCCCGCGCACCCAATCCGTTCCCGTCGGTGTGCGGACGGGTGTGCGCGGCACCGTGTGAGCGCTCGTGCCGGCGCGGCTCGCTCGACGCGCCGGTCGCGATCCGCGCGCTGAAGCGGTTCGTGACCGAACGGTTCGGGGTCGAGAGCTTCGACGCGAGCACGGTGTGGCACAAGGGCCACGGCGACGTGCCCGCCGCGACCGGGCCGAGCGTCGGCGTGATCGGCGGCGGTCCCGCCGGACTCGCGGCCGCCTGCGACCTTCGGCTCGCCGGGCATCCGGTGACCGTCTACGAAGCGCAGAACACTCTGGGCGGCATGATGGTGCTCGGCATCCCCGAGTACCGGCTTCCCCGAGCCCTGATCGCGCGCGAGATCGAGGCGATCGTCGAGCTCGGCATCACGGTCGAGACGAACGCGCGCATCGGCGACACGCACTCCGTTTCCGAGCTCCTCGACTCGCACGCGGCCCTGTTCCTCGCGGTCGGTACCGGCGCCGCGCGCGACCTCGACCTCCCGGGCAACGACCTCGACGGCGTCCTGCGTGCGGTCGAGTACCTGTTGAACGTCAACCAGGGCTTCCGGGTGACGCTGGGCGAGCGCGTCGTCGTCGTGGGCGGCGGGAACGTCGCCTTCGACGCGGCCCGCACCGCGCTGCGCGCGGATGCCGCCGGAACCACGCCACCCGCGCCGGTCGCGCTCGGACCGAGCTCCGACGAAGACGCCCGCCGCGCGATGACCACCACCCTCGACGTGGCCCGCGCCGCGCGCCGCGCCGGTGTGGTCGAGGTCACGATCGTCGCGCTCGAATCGCCCGACGAGATCCCGGCCGATCCCGAGGAGATCGACGAAGCCGAACGGGAGGGCATCCGCATCGTCTACCGGCGCGGCCCCCATCGCTTCGTCGGCGACGCCGGCCGCGTCACCGGTCTCGAAACCGTTGCCGTCACTTCGGTCTTCGACGCCGACGGCCGTTTTGCGCCGACCTTCGCGGCCGGCACCGAAGAGGTCATCGCGGCCGACACGGTCATCCTGGCGGTCGGCCAGGCCGCCGACATCGGCTTCCTCGACTCCGCGCTCATGCTCGAACGCGCCGGACCAGGTGTGAAGATCGACGCGGCGACCCTCCGCACTTCCGATCCGCGGGTCTGGGCCGGCGGCGACGTCGCGCGCGGCCCGCGCAACCTGATCGACGCGATCGCCGACGGTCGACGCGCCGCGGCGTCGATCCATCGATCCCTCACCGGCCTCGCCGATCCCGCGCCGGTCGTAACCCACGAGATCCGCGTCGAGCTCCGGCCGGGCTTTCGCCGGCTCGACAGCGACTACGACGCGATCCCCCGTCAGGCCATCCCCGCGACCCCCGCGGAACGCCGGGTCGGCTTCGGCGAGGTCGAGACCGGCTACGACGAGCAGCAGGCGCGACTCGAGGGGCTGCGCTGCCTCCGCTGCTTCGACAACATCGTGTTGTCACCCGAGCTGTGCATCTTGTGCGGCCTGTGCGTCGACGTCTGCCCGCCCGACTGCATCACCATCGCACGCGCCGACCACGTCGGGCTCGGCACCGAACAGCAGTCGGTGCTGCTCCTCGACGAGGACCTCTGCATCCGCTGCGGGCTGTGCGTCAATCGTTGCCCTCCGGGCGCGCTGTCGATGGTTCACGCGAGGGAGCTCACGCATGGTTGACGTCGACAACCGGGACCTCGAGCCGGGCCGGACCTCGGTCGATCACGGCATCACCGCGCGGGTCAAACGCAGCGACCCCTGGCGCTCGATGTTCCGGCACGCGCAGACCGATACACCGCGTGGACGCGCCCTCCAGTCGTTCAGCAACGTCTTCCTGCACGTCTACCCGGTCAAGATCCCCAAGCGGGTACTGAATCTGCGCTACTCGCTCCGGCTCGGATTCATCGCAGTAGTGCTGTTCGCGATCCTGCTGATCACCGGCGTCTATCTGATGTTCGTCTACACGCCGTCGGTCGGCTCCGCCTACGGCGACATGCAGAACCTGAAGACGGGCGTGGGCTTCGGTCAACTGATTCGCAACGTGCACCGCTGGGCCGCGCACCTGATGGTGCTCGTCGTCGCACTCCATCTCGTGCGCGTCTTCTACACGGGCGCGTACAAGAAGCCGCGCGAGTTCAACTGGGTGATCGGCGTGATGCTCCTGCTGGTCACGCTCGGCTTCTCGTTCACGGGCTACCTCCTGCCCTGGGACCAGCTGTCGTACTGGGCCGTCACCGTCGGCACGAACCTCGTGCACTACGTCCCGCTCCTGGGCGGACGGCTGCAGGACCTGCTGATCGGCGGCCCGCAAGTCGGCCAGAGCACCCTCCTACGCTTCTACGCACTGCACGTCGCGGTGCTGCCGTCGCTGCTCGCGCTGATGCTGACGGTGCACATCTGGCGGGTGCGCAAGGACGGCTTCGCGGTCGAGCGCAGCAGCGTCGGCGCGTTCGCCGAGGAGGGCACCGACCGTACTTCGGGCGAGCCCACCAACGCCGCGCTTCCCGCACCTGCGGCGGCCGCGATGGCGAAGGCCACACCTGATCTGTACGGCGGGCGCGTGCGCCTGCTCGGCGTCGTGGATCGCGAGTCGGTGACCGAGGCGGCCCGCCCCGTCGACGACACCGTGTTCACGTGGCCGCATCTGCTCGTGCGCCACGTCGTGGTCGCGCTCGGCACGGCCGCGGTCGTCCTCGGTCTCGCGGTCTCGTTCAGTGCCCCGCTCCGGGGCCTCGCCAATCCCAACCTCACCCCCGAGCCCGCCAAGGCGCCGTGGTACTTCGCCGGACTCCAGGAACTGCTCTCGCGGTTCGATCCCCTGATCGCGGGCATCCTCGTACCGGGCGGCGCGGTGCTCGTCCTGTTGTTGCTTCCGTACATCGATCGCAATCCCGACACGCGTGCGAGCCATCGCAAGGTCGCGATCACGTTGTTCAGTGTGTTGCTCGCGATCGCCGTGATCCTCACTGTCGTCGGCACGTTCTTCCGTGGACCCGGCTGGAAGTTCATTGCGCCGTGGACCCACTCGTACATCGAGTTCTAGGAGACGGACATGGCAGATACGAGTCGACGCGACTTCCTTCGTGGGGGCTGGAAGCTCGGGGGCGCGCTGTTGATCGGCGCGGCCGGCTACACCGGTTACGAGGCATTGCGACCGCTCGCGAGCGGCGCCACCGGAGCCAAGCTGACGGTCGGGAAGGTCTCGAGCTTCGCGGCGGAGACGAGCACCTACGTCCCGGCCGGACGCATGTATGTCGTCAACACGCAGAGCTATCTCTTCGCGCTTTCGCAGAAGTGTCCGCACCTCGGATGTCACGTTCCCTACTGCGAGAGCTCGGGGCGGTTCGAGTGCCCGTGCCACGGCTCCATCTACGACCTCGCCGGGGAGTACATCGCGGGTCCGGCGCCGCGCGGTATGGACCGCTACAACGTGAAGCTCGACGGCGACACGGTCGTCGTCGATACCGGTGTCCTCGAGACCGGCCCGAACCGGGGCGTCAAGAATTTCCTCACGCCGCCCAAGGGTCCCGGCTGCATCGGTAAGGCCTGACATGCCGCGCGAGCGTCCGCAACCGCCGCCGTTCGAGCCGGAGTGGCTCGACCGCAGCCTGAACCGTTACCTCGCGTGGGGTCTCGTCTTCATGGTCCTTCTGCTGGCCGGTTTCATTACCTACCGGGCCCGTGAGCCCGGTCTCCGGCGCGACGCCAAGCGGGCGCAGACCACGAGCTACACGTCGATCGGGGCGCAGATCTTCGCGACGAGCTGTGCGCAGTGTCACGGGAAGAACGCGACCGGCGGCGGCAGCGCGCCGACGTTGAACTCGAGCCAATTCCTCAAGAACACGGCCGACAACCAGATCTTCGCGCTCGTGTCCGGTGGTGTGTCCGGCACCGCAATGCCCGCGTGGAACCTCGACTACGGAGGAACTTTCACCGACGAGCAGGTCCGTCAGGTCGTCACGTATCTGCGCTCGCTGGAACCGAACGCGCCGAGCATCCCCGGGTGGCGACAGGCCGCGCCGGCAAAGCCGTAGAGGTCGATCACCAACGCTGGCGGGCTTCCTCCGCGAAACCCTGCAACGCGCGGAACTCGTACCGGCCGCCGTCGTCGGTGGTGACGCTCCCGGCCCAGCTGCCGAACATCTGATGCACCTCGCTGCCGGCAGCGTCCCCACCGGTGACCGTGTGCTTGTCGAATCTCGGTGTGAGCACGAGCTGCAGTTGGCCGCCGGGGTCGTCGACGCGCCACGGCTGCATCGGATGGTCCCAGTCGTAGTCCCACTGGAGCTCGCGGCCAAGCTTGGTGAGGCGGCCGTCGACGAGGAACCCGTTCTCGGTGAAGCCGGTCCCCTCGGTCCACTTGCCGCCGATCTGTAGGCCGATGACGTGGTCGCCGGACCGGCCCGCGCCGCCGCCCCAGTTCCACGTGATCTCCGACGGCCAGCGCCCGCGCCCGACGTCGAGCACGCCCCACGCGCCGTCCTCGGCGTTCGTGCCGATCGGCCGGGTGCGGTCGCCCACGACAAGTCGGCCGGCGGCCGGGCGGGCCTGGTGCTTCGACGTGAAGTTGAACACGTCGTCGCTCCACGGGATCACGACGTTGAGTGACTCGTGCCCGGGTGGTTGGAAGACCGTGACGTCGAGGCGCCCGGCGCGCCCGTCGCGTTCCGTCCACGCACCCCGGATGTGGGTGCCGGTCGCGTCGTCGTTCAGTGCCAACTCGAATCCGTCGCGCGCGACGTGCAGCGGTTCGGTGCCGGGCCGGTCGGGCAAGTGCATACCCTCGGCCCTCGGAACGACGATGCCGTTACCACCGGTCTCGCCCGTGACGAGGTCGGCCCAATACACGTCGGCCAGACCCACGTAGTCGACGTCGGAATACACGCACGACACCACGAGGTCGCCCGCGAGCACCGCCCAGTAGTCCCAGCGCTTGTTGCGACCCCACTCGCCTCCGAGGTTGGCGCGGTGCAGCGGCCGACGAGACCAACCGCGCGCGTTCGGGGCCAGCGCGCCCCCATCGGGCGTACACAGATCGACCGGCTCGGTCAGCTCCCGTTCGTGGGTCATGAAGAACTGTCTACTCGGAGCGGTACGGTGCGCGGCAGTGGATGCGATCCTGCGCAAGGCACTCGAACGCAGCCTCGGCGTCGGCATCGTGGCCGGGACGCCGGTGCGCGGGGGCGACGTCGCGGTGTCGTACGCGGTCGACCTCGACGACGGACGGCGCGTGTTCGCCAAGACGCACACGGCCGCACCGCCCGGCTTCTTCACGACGGAGGCCGCCGGGCTCGAATGGCTGCGAGCGGCTGCGGCGGTCCCGGTTCCCGAGGTACTCGCCGTCTCCGACGATGTGCCCAACCACCTCGTGCTGGAATGGATCACCGAGGGCCCGCCGGACCGCGAGACGGATCTGGCTCTCGGTACTGCGCTCGCACGCCTGCACCGGGCCGGCGCGCCCAGCTTCGGCCGCGAAGACCGGCGCACCACCGGGAGTCGCGGCCTTCCCAACGAGCCGTGCGCGACCTGGTCCGAGTTCTACGCGACCAACCGGCTACTGCCGCTCGCCAAGCTCGCGCGTGAATCCGGTGCCCTCCGCCGACCGGCGAGCGCCGCGCTCGAGGTACTCGCGGGCCGGCTCGAGAAATTCGGCGGCGCCCCCGAACCGCCGGCCCGACTGCACGGCGATCTCTGGGCCGGCAACCGGCTCGTCGACCGCGACGCGAGGAGCTGGTTGATCGACCCGGCCGCGCACGGTGGGCATCGCGAGTTCGACCTCGCCATGATGCGCCTGTTCGGCGGATTCGGAGCCGACTGCTTCGCCGCGTACGCCGACGCCTTCCCGCTCGCCGACGGTTGGGAGGGCCGCGTCGCCCTCCACCAGATCGCGCCTCTCGTCGTGCACGCGATCAAGTTCGGTGGTGGCTACGTCGGCGCGGCCACGAACGCGATCAACCAGTACCGGTGACGGCACCGGCGCGGAACTCGAGGCCCTCGAAGTTGCCGGAGTTGCGCCACGTGTCGATGTATTCGAAGTACGCGACCGGGCCGAGCGGGTAGCCGGCCATGCCGAAGCGGGCTCGCGAGTTCAGCGGCTGGCCCTCGTTGTTGTAGTAGCCCGGGGTGCAGTCGGCATTACCGAAGAACGACAGCGGGCTGCTCTCGAGCAGATCCATCCACGCCTGCTCGGCATCGGCCGTGACCTCGACCTCGTCGGCACCCGTGTCGAGCGCATGCCGCACGACCGCTGCGATGGTGACGCCCGAATCGGCGAGGTTCGACGTGATGTTCGAGATCAGGTTGGCGCCCTGCGCGAAGCCGACGATGAAGAGATTCGGGAACCCGTGCACATGGATGCCGTGCATCGACTGCATGCCGTCGTGCCAGCACTTCGAGAGCCGGTAGCCGTCACGTCCGATGGTGTCGTAACCCGAGCGGCGGTCGTAGTCGGTACCGACCTCGAAGCCGGAGGCGAAGACCAAGCAGTCGAGGTCGTAGTGCACGCCCCCGACCCGACGCGCCCGTCGCGTCGATCCGTTCGACGCCCTTTCCGTCGGTGTCGACGAGGTGGCAGTTCGGCTCGTTGTACGCCTGCAGGTACTCGTCGTGGAAGCACGGCCGCTTGCAGAGTTGGCGGTACCACGCCTTCAGCTTCTCGGCGGTCGCGTCGTCGGCGACGACCGCGTTGCAGCGAGCGCGGATCTCGTCCATCTTCTCGTCGTCGCTCTCGAGGAATGCAAGCTCGGCGACCTCGGGCGTGAACTCCGCGCCGGCCGAGATCTTCTCGACGATCCGGTCGCGGATGCGTTGCGAGATGTCGGTCCAGCCGTCCTTGACGAGGTCTTCGTCGGCGAAGCCGCCGGTCTGGAGGGTCGCGAAGTTCAACAGCCATTGCTTCTGCCAGCCGCACTCCAGCGTCGCGAACCACTCGGGGTCGATCGGGTGGTTGTTACGGACGTCGACCGACGACGGCGTGCGTTGGAACACATACAGCTCGCGCGCGTCGCGAGCGAGGGGCGGGATGCACTGCACCGCGGTCGCGCCGGTGCCGACGATTCCGACGCGCTTGTCGGCCAGGTTCGTCATCGGCGCGCCGGTCCAATCGCCGCCGGTGTACTCGTAGTCCCAGCGGCTCGTGTGAAAGGAGTGGCCGGCGAAGGTCTCGATCCCCGGGATGCCGGGCAGCTTGGGCTTGTTGAGCGGACCCGTGCCCATGGCGACGAAGCGAGCCCGGAACGCGTCGCCGCGGTCGGTACGGATGATCCAGCGAGCCGCGGCCGCGTCCCAGTCGAGCTCCGTGACTACGGTGGAGAACAGCGCCTTGTCGCGGCAAGTCGAACGTGTCGGCGATGCGCTTGCAGTGCCCGTAGATCTCGGGGGCCTTGACGTACTTCGCCGACGGCATGTGGCCGGTCTCTTCGAGCAGCGGCAGATAGATCATGGCCGCGGTGTCGCACATCGCACCCGGGTACCGGTTCCAGTACCACGTACCGCCGAAGTCGCCGCCGACCTCGATGATCCGCACGTCGTCGATCCCCGCCTGCTTCAGGCGCGCGCCGACACACAACCCGGAGAAGCCGCCACCGATCAGCGCGACGGTGACCTCGTCGAAGAGTGGCTCGCGTTCGGTCCGCTCGGCGTAGGGATCGTCGAGCATCGAGGCGAAGCGGCCCGTCGGTTCGAGGTACTGGTCGTTGCCGTCGTGCCGCAGCCGCTTGTCGCGTTCCTCGCGGTACTTGACCCGCAGCGCGTCGTGATCCATCGTCATCTCGCCTCCGTCACCGCCGCGACCGGCGCACCCCACCATGTGGTCGGCGCGCCCAAGATGTCGCGCCGAGGCAGACCATCGGCCGCCCCGAACGCTGTCCACCCGCGCGACCCGCACTGCGTCCGCGTACCGCGGTGCGAGCTCCGTGAATACCGCGCCACTGCCGTGCGCACGCAGCGCCTCGGCCGACGCGTAGGCCTCGTACAGCGTGCCCGTACCAGACGCGTCGTCGACGTACCAGTCGTACACGACGGTGCCGGGCTCGTCGCGACCGACATCCACCATCGCGGCGGCCATCTCGCGGAAGCGCTCCGCGTCGAGGACCTCGAAGCGGATCACGAACCGCACCCACTCGCCGTTGCGCACGAGGAGAAGGTAGCCGCGCGCTCGCCGCCGACGCATCGCCGCAGCACCCGGCCCGACGGCGTGGCGAGGTTCCCGGCCCACGAGTACCGTCTGGTCATGCGCGACTTCGCGGGGCGGCGAGCAGTCGTCACGGGCGGCGGTTCGGGGATGGGTCGTGAACTGGTCCGCCAGCTCGCGGCCGAGGGATGCCACGTCGCGACCTGCGACGTCTCCGACGAGAGTCTCGCGGAGACCCGAGCGGTGGCCGAGCAGGACGCCTCGAGCGACACGCGTATCAGCACGTTCGTCGCCGACGTCACCGACGAGGCGCAATGGCAGGCCTTCCGTGAGCATGTCGCGACCGAACACGACACCGACTCCGTCAACCTGCTGTTCAACAACGCCGGCATCGGCGGCGGCGGAAGCTTCGTCACCGAAGCGCGCGAGCCGTGGGACGCGACATTCGCGGTGTGCTGGGGCGGCGTCTACCTCGGCTGCCGCACGTTCCTTCCGATGCTGATCGCCGCCGACGAGGCGCACATCGTCAACACCAGCAGCGTGAACGGGTTCTGGGCATCGCTCGGGCCGGGGACGCCCCACACCGCCTACAGCGCGGCGAAGTTCGCGGTGAAGGGTTTCACCGAGGCGCTGGTCACCGATTTGCGACTGAACGCGCCTCACGTGAAGGCATCGGTCGTCATGCCCGGCCACATCGGCACGGGCATCGTGCTCAACTCGTTGCGCTACTTCGGCCTCGACCCGAAGCACCTCGACGCCGAACAGCTCGCACAGATGCGGTCCCGGCTCGCCTCGCAAGGGATCGACGTGACGGGCGCGTCGGACGAAGACCTCGGCAACGGCATGCAACTCCAAGCCGAGATGTTCCGCGACCTGGCGCCGACAACTGCCGCGCAGGCGTTCACCATCATCCTCGACGGCGTGCGCGCCGACCGGTGGCGCATCCTCGTCGGCGCCGACGCCGAGCAACTCGACCGGTTGGTCCGCGAGACTCCCGAAGACGCCTACGAACCGTCGTTCATGGAACGGGTCCGCGCGCAGGGAATCTTCGGCGCGATCCCGCTGTAGCGCGTCGTTCGGACACGTCACGACGCCGCTGAACACGACGCCGCTGAACACAACGCCGCTGAACACAACGCCGCTGAACACAACGCCGCTGAACACTTCCGGGAAGTCGATCGCGATGACAGACTGCGTCGGTGACACTCGATCCAAAGGCAGATCTGCACGAGTACCTGCAGTCGGGTCGCGCGGTAATGCTGTGGAAGCTCGAGGGGCTGTCCGAGTACGACATTCGCCGACCGTTGGTGCCGACAGGAACGAACTTGCTCGGTCTCGTCCGCCACGTTGCCAGTACCGAAACCGGTTACTTCGGGTCGGTGTTCGGCCGGCCGTTTCCGGAGCCGCTGCCGTGGATGGGGGTCGGCGAACCAAACGGCGACATGTGGGTGCGCTCCGGCGAGACCAAGGACAGCGTCGTCGAGTTCTGTCGGCGAGCTTGGGCTCACGCCGACGCGACGATCGATGTCCTTGCGCTGGAGGCCGTAGGTGAGGTGCCCTGGTGGCCGGCAGGCCGACGGCAACTCACGCTTCACCGCGCGCTGGTCCACGTGATCGTCGACATCTCTCGTCACGCCGGCCACGCCGACCTTCTTCGTGAACTGATCGACGGCTCGGTCGGCGCCGACCGCCGATGGTCCAACCTTCCGCCCGGCGACGAGGCTTGGTGGACCGGCTACCGCGACCGGGTCGAAGCCGCCGCCCGCAATGCAGGCGGCGTGACGTAGCCGTCGTGCGCGGATCGCCGTTGTCTTCGTCGAACACACCCTCGACGAGGAACGCCGCCGGACCACGAATGATCCGACGGCGCCTCCGAATACCGTGACGGGAGCGAGCTACCTCACGAGCAGCCGCTGGTGCTACCGCAGCTGGGGCAGGCGTAGCAGCTGCCGGCCCGCTGCATCATGTCGCCGCACACGTGGCAGAGCACCATCTCCCGGCTGGCGGCGACGGGTGTCGATGCCGCGGGCGCAGCCGGCTCCTCGTCGCGGCCCCGGATCGCATCGGACGGCGCCCGGTCCTCGTACGGAAGGTCCATCGAGGTCGCGCTCGGCGTCGTCGACTCCTCGACGCCGGGCAACGTCGGTTGCAGCCGCTCCCCGACCGTCATGATGCCCATCGCTTCGCGCTTGTCCTTGTCGAGGTACGCGACCGCGAGACGGCGGAAGATGTAGTCGACGAGGCTGGTCGCGAAGCGCAGGTCGGGGTCGTCGGTCATCCCCGCGGGCTCGAAGCGCATGTTCGTGAACATCTCGACGAACGCCTCGAGCGGCACGCCGTACTGCAGAGCATGGCTCACCGAGATCGCGAACGCGTCCATGATCCCGGCGAGCGTCGAACCCTGCTTGGCGACCTGCAGGAACATCTCACCGGGGCGGCCGTCGTCGTACTCGCCCACGGTCACGTAGCCGTGGCAGTCGGCGACCCGGAACGAGAACGTCTTCGCCGAACGCGTCTTCGGGAGCTTCTGCCGCACCGGCTCTTGGACGATGACCGTCTCGACGATCCGCTCGACCTGCTGCACCACCGCGTCGGACGACTTCTTCTGCGTCGAGAGGGGCTGACCGACCTTGCAGTTGTCGCGGTAGAGCGCGACCGCCTTCAGGCCGAGTCGCCACGACTCGATGTAGAGCTCCTCGACGTCTTCGATGCCCGCCTCTTCGGGCATGTTCACCGTCTTGCTGATCGCGCCCGAGATGAACGGCTGCACCGCCGCCATCATCTTCACGTGACCCATGTAGTGGATCGTGTTGTCGCCCATCGAGCACACGAACACCGGCATGTGCTCGGCCTTGAAGACGGGCGCTCCGATGATCGTCTTGTGCTCGTCGATGTGGGCGATGATCGTGTCGATCTCGTCGCCGCTGTAGCCGAGCTTGTGCAGCGCCCGCGGCACCGTCTGGTTGACGATGAACATCGTGCCCCCGCCGACCAGCTTCTTCGCCTTCGTGAGCGCGAGGTCGGGCTCGATGCCGGTGGTGTCGCAGTCCATCATCAGACCGATTGTCCCCGTCGGCGCGAGCACCGTGGCCTGCGAGTTGCGCACACCGTGGCGCTCACCGAGCTCGACCGCGTCGTCCCACGCCTCTTGCGCCGCGCACAGCAACTCCGGAGGCACGAGGTCCTCGTCGATCTTGGCGGCCTCGGCCCGGTGCATGCGCAAGACGTTGAGCGTCGGCTCCTCGTTGGCGGCGTAGCCGGCGAACGGCCCCATGCGGGCCGCCGTCTTCGCGCTCGTCGCGTACGCGTGACCGGTCATGAGCGACGTGATCGCCGCGGCCCACGCCCGACCACCGTCGGAGTCGTAGGGCATGCCCTCGGCCATGAGCAGCGCTCCGAGGTTCGCGTAGCCGAGCCCGAGCTGACGGAACACCCGACTCGTCTCCGCGATGCTCTCGGTCGGGTAGTCGGCGTTGCCGACCAGGATCTCCTGGGCGGTGAACATGACCTCGACGGTGTGCTTGAACGCGTCGACGTCGAAGCTGCCGTCGTCGCCGAGATAATGCAGGAGGTTGATGCTCGCGAGGTTGCACGCCGAGTTGTCGAGGTGCATGTACTCCGAGCACGGGTTGCTGGCGTTGATCCGACCGGTGTTCGAAGCCGTGTGCCAGTTGTTGATCGTCGTGTCGAACTGCATGCCCGGATCCGCGCACTCCCACGCCGACTGGCTGATCTGACGCATGAGGTCGCGGGCGCGCACCGTCTTGACGACCTCGCCCGTCGTGACCGCGTTCAGATTCCAGTCGCGGTCGTCGAGGACCGCATCCATGAACGCGTCGGTGACGCGCACCGAGTTGTTGGCGTTCTGGTACTGGATCGAGTGGCTGTCCTTGCCGTCGAGGTCCATGTCGAAGCCGGCATCGCGCAGGGCCCGGGCCTTGCGCTCCTCGACCGCCTTGCACCACACGAAGTCCTCGATGTCGGGATGGTCGACGTCGAGGATCACCATCTTGGCGGCGCGGCGGGTCTTACCACCTGACTTGATCGTTCCCGCCGACGCGTCGGCGCCCCGCATGAAGCTGACCGGACCGGACGCGGTCCCGCCACCCTTCAGGTGCTCGTGCGACGAACGGATCTTGGAGAGGTTGATGCCGGCGCCCGAGCCACCCTTGAAGATCGTGCCCTCTTCCCGGTACCAGTTGAGGATCGCGTCCATCTGGTCGTCGACCGCAAGGATGAAGCACGCCGAAGCCTGCTGCGGGACACCCTTCACCCCGATGTTGAACCACACGGGCGAGTTGAACGACGCGTACTGGTGCACGAGCACGAACTTGAGCTCGTCCCGGAACGCGTCGGCCTCACGCTCGTCGACGAAGTAGCCGTCCTTGGTGCCCCAATCGGCGATGGTGTCGA
This sequence comes from uncultured Actinomycetes bacterium, assembly GCA_963761055.1. Lineage (GTDB taxonomy): Bacteria > Actinomycetota > Acidimicrobiia > IMCC26256 > PALSA-610 > PALSA-610. The sequence continues at coordinate 437,015 of CAVXFO010000007.1, forward strand.
CGACCCGGTCGATGACCTGGCGCAGCGACCATTCGCGCTCCGGGGTACCGAGGGTGCCGCGGAAGTACTTCTGGGCGACGATGTTCGTGGCGTTCAGCGACCAGGTGGTCGGGAACTCGACGCCGGGCTGGAAGAAGGCGTCGCCGCCGTCCTTGAAATTCTGGATGCGCGAATCGCGCCGCTCCCATTCGACGGTGTCGTAGGGGTCGACTCCCGGCCTCGTGAACCGTCGCTCGATCCCGATACCGAGTTGTTGCGGCGCTATCGCCATGTCTTCGATCTCCCTCCGAGCCGGCATCCCGGCTCAGGTCGCCCTGCGAAGCGGCCGCTACACGAACCACCTGTACAACCACCGTACGAACCCAATGTACAAAACCACTACATCTTGTGGTTGCTTCCCATCCGGACCGCGAGATGGGGGTGCATTACACCACTGTAATTCCACGTGTGTCAACAGTTTCCGGACGACTCCGGACCAACTCCCCGAAGTTCGCCCGGGAGGTCGCCGAGCGCCCGTGGAGGCCCGGACCAGAGGTCCGGCACCTCCTGGTCAGCGCTGCTTGGGCTCCGTCGTCTTTTGCAGCTCGCCGACCTCGCGCTCGAAGTCGGCGAGGTCCTCGAAGCCCTTGTAGACGGAGGCGAACCGCAGATAGGCGACGTGATCGAGGACCCGCAACCGCTCGAGCACGGCCATGCCGACCCGGTCGCTCGAGACCTCCCCGCCCATGGCCCGCAACTCCTCCTCCACCGCCGCGACGACCTGCTCGACCACCGAGTCGTCGAGCCGACCGGACGCCGACCGCTGGATCCCGGCCCGGAGCTTGGCGGCATGGAACGGCTCCGAGACACCGCTGCGCTTGCGGATCAGCAGCGGCGCCTCCTCCACCCGCTCGTACGTGGTGAACCGCCTTCCGCACGCCAGACACTCGCGGCGGCGGCGAATGGCCATCGACTCCTCGGCGACGCGCGAGTCGACGACCTTGTCGTCGTTCGCACGGCAATAGGGACAGCGCACGAACAGCCACGGTAATCCGTCCGATCGCGAAATGCGGCCCGGTAGCAGTGCGAAGGAGTGCGGGACGATCAGGGCGTCGGAACCGAGAGCATCTCGCCCTCGGTCACCGCAGTCGTGCCGAGTTCGCGCTCCATCGCGTCGACGATCGGACGCACATCGCGGCCGGGCGCGGCGCGCTCGGCGATCGACCAGAGCGTGTCGCCCGGCTCCACGACGATGTGTTGCACGTGCGGGAGATGCTCGGCAGTGGCGAGGAACGACCCGCCGAGCATCACCCCCGCACGCACCATCGCCAGCGCGAGGCCCAGGCCGACCAGCGCGGCGAGGACGCGCCGCCGTCGGTAGACGGCGCGCTGATGGCTGCGCGCGGGTCGGGGGCGGGGCTGACGACGAACATGACTGGCATCGGGCTCGACGACCCGGAACCGCCGGGGTGACGGCGCCGGGCGCGTGACGGGACCGGGCTCGATGAAGCGGGGCTCGAGTTGGAGGACTGCGGCCATGGCGGCGGCTCCCTGAGTTTTCGACGGGCTGAGTTACGAAGGGCTGAGTTACGAAGGGCTGGCGATCGGACGAGACGATCGAACCAGAGAGGTGAGACAGCTACGGCGGCCGAACGCCTGTTCGATGTCAAGGAAAAACCCGAACGGGTGTTTGCCCCGAACGCGTGATCGTGTTACCCTCGAATGCATGCCCAACGCACACGTCACCTCGGCAACCGACACACCGGCTCGGCTGACCGCTCGCCAGCGCCAGGTGCTCGAGTTCATCGACGCTCAGACCCGTGAGCAGGGCTATCCGCCCAGCGTCCGGGAGATCGGCGAGGCCGTCGGGCTCTCCTCGCCTTCCACCGTGCACGCGCACCTCGCCGCGCTGCAGGACAAGGGTTACCTCCGCCGCGACCCGAGTAAGCCGCGTGCGATCGAGGTCGCGCTCGGAGCCCAGCACGGGCACGGCGATCGACCGTCGTCCCGTGCGCAACGTTCCCCTGTTGGGTGACGTCGCCGCCGGTACCGGCGTGCTCGCGGCCGAGAACGTGGAGGAGGTCATCCCCGTTCCCACCGATCTCTGCGGCGACGGCGACCTGTTCATGCTCCGCGTGCGCGGCGAGTCGATGATCGACGCCGGCATCTTCGACGGTGACTACATCGTCGCCCGGTCCCAACCCAATGCCGAGAACGGCGACATCGTCGTGGCGGGCATCCCGGGTGAGGAAGCCACGGTCAAGACGTTCATCCGCAAGCGCCACAAGGTCATCCTGCGCCCGTCGAACGAAGCGATGGACGACCTCGTCTACGACCCGCTCGACGTGCAGATCTACGGCAAGCTCGTCACGCTGATGCGCCGGATGTAGTCGAGTCGGATCAGCTCCGGCTCAGCCGACTCCGACGAACCGCTGCAGCAACGCAAGGCACGCGTCGAGGGTGGCGCGGTCGACCCGTTCGTCGGCGGTGTGCGCGAGCTCTGGATCTCCCGGACCGAAGTTGCATGCCGGGATCCCGTGTTCCGCGAAGCGCCCCACGTCGGTCCAGCCCAGCTTGGGCCGCACCGGCAGGTCGTACACACCGGTCATTTCCGCGATCAACGGATTCATGAGATTGGGCGGCGCCGCGGTCGATGCATTCAACACCTCGGTGTGATCTGCACCCGCGTCGGTGCAGAAGGTCACGACCTCGTGCACCGCCTCTTCCAACGAGCGTGACGGGGCGTAACGGCGGTTCAGCACCACCGAGCATCGATCGGGCACCACGTTGTTCGCGACGCCGCCCTCGATCCGCACGACCTGTAACGCCTCGCGGTACGCGAGCGAGTCGACGTCGACGGTCGCAGCCTCGAAGTTCGCGGAGAAGTCGAGAAGCGGCGCGCAACGGTGGATCGCGTTCTTGCCCATCCAGGGCCGGGCCGAGTGGGCGCGCACGCCGTCGAACACCGCGCGCACGTGGATGGTCCCCTGGCAGCCGGCCTCGACCCATCCTCCCGTCGGCTCGAGCATGATCGCAAGGTCGCCCTGCACGAGTGCGGGCGCCTCCGCGAACAGCCGCCGCAGCCCGTTGTGCTCGTCGGCGACCTCTTCACCGTCGTACAAGACGAGGGTGACGTCGAAGCGGCCCTTTCCGCTCGCAAGGTCGTCGGCGAGCGCGAGGAGGATCGCGAGCCCACCCTTCATGTCGGCGGTCCCGAGACCGTGCAGCACGTCACCGTCGCGCCGCGGCACCGCGTTGCCGTTCGCGGGCACGGTGTCGAGATGGCCGCCGAGCACGATGCGCTGCGGCCGACCGAGGTCGGTGCGTGCCACCACGTTGGCGCCGATGCGATCGATATGCAGCGGTCCGCCGCTCTTGCGCAGGCGGGCCTCGACCACGTCGGCGAGCGCGGCTTCGGTGCCGCTCACCGACGGGATCTCGCAGAGCGTCTCGGTCAGCGCGAGGAGGTCCTGGCTCACGACACGATCCCGTGTTCGCGGAGGATCGCGTTCAGCTGCAGCTTGTCGTGGCCCGCGCCTTCGGGGAGATACCGCAGGATCAGCGCGCACGGAAGGCCGAACATGCCACCCTCGAACTCCTTCAAACGGGTGCCCGAGACCACGACCGCGCGCTCGGGGATGACCCCTCGGGGCAGCTCGGCGCCGGTCTCGGCCTCGATCACATGCGTCGTCGACGTCACCACGAGCCCGGCCCCGAGCTTGGCGCCGTCCTTGACCCGGGCCCCGTCGACGATCATGCACCGCGACCCGATGAAGCAGTCGTCGCCGATCACCACGGGCACGGCTTGCGGGGGTTCGAGCACGCCGCCGATCCCGACTCCGCCGGAGAGGTGGACGTTCTTGCCGATCTGCGCGCACGAGCCGACCGTCGCCCACGTGTCGACCATCGTCCCGCTGTCGACATGGGCGCCGATGTTGACGTAGCTCGGCATCATCACGACGCCCCGCGCCAGGAACGCGCCGAAGCGCGCCGAAGCGCCGGGAACGACGCGTACACCGGCAGCCTCGTACCCGCGCTTGAGCGGCAGCTTGTCGACGTACTCGAACGGTCCGGCTTCGATCTCCGCCATCTCGTTGACGCGGAACCACATGAGGATCGCGTGCTTGGCCGATTCGTTCACGACGACCCTGTCGTCGACGACCTCGGCCACTCGGATCTCGCCCCGGTCGAGGCGGCCGATGATGCCGGCCACGAGCTCCTTCGCCTCCACCAGCGGAAGCACGTCGCGCCAGTCGTCTCCGGCTTCGAACAGTTGCGTGGCCTGCTTGACGTCGTCCATGTCGGTTCCTCGGTCGGGGTCAGCGGGATTCAGGATCAGGGAATCAGGCTCGGGCGCGAACGAGGCGGTCGAGCGCGAGCTCGAGGCGGTCGCGGGGTTGCACGAGCGCGATCCGCACGTGGTCGGCCCCGAGCGCCCCGTACAGGTCGCCGGGCGACACGAGCAGCCCCGCCTCGTGCGCGAGCCGGGCGGCGATCTCCCAACCGTCGTCGGCGCCGTCGGTGGTACGCATCCACAGATAGAAGGTCGCGTCGCCACCGTCGTGCACGAGTCCGTACGGCGCGAGCGCGCCGCGCACCAGCTCGCGGCGTTCGGCGTAGCGACCGCGTTGGACGCCGACGTGGGCGTCGTCGCCCAGGGCGGCCGCGGCGGCCGCCTGCACCATCGTCGGCGCCATCAATCCCGCGTGCTTACGCGTCTCGACCAGGTACGTGACCAGCTCGGGATCTCCCGCGTAGAAACCGACCCGCATCCCGGCGAGGTTGGAGCGCTTGGACACACTGTGCATCGCGAGCACACCGTCGAGGCCGCTCGTCAGGATCGTCGCGGGCTCGGGCGAGAACTCGCAGTAGCACTCGTCGCTCGCGACGGTCACCCCGCGGGCGCGAGCCCAAGCCGCTACCCGCGCGAAGTAGTCGTTGCCCGCCGTCGACGCCGACGGGTTACCGGGCTCGTTGATCCACAGCACGAGCGCGCGGGCCGCGTCGTCGTCGCTGATCGCGTCGAGGTCGAGGTGCCACCGCCCGTCGAGCGGAACCGCAACGGCGCGGCACCCGGCGAGCACCGCGCCCATCTCGTAGCTCGGATATGCGATCGCGGGATACAGCACCGTGTCGCGACCGGGCGTGCGCAACCGCAGCAGATGCGGGAGCGAAGCCACGAGCTCCTTGGTCCCGACACACGCGCCGACGTGCGCGGCCTCCACGACCACTCCGAAGCGCCGGGAGATCCACTGCGCGGCCGCGTCGCGCAGGGCCGGGGATCCGGCCGACGGCGGATAACCGTTCGACGCGGCCAACGCCGCGGCGGCTGCCGCGCTCGCGACCTCGGGGACCGGATCGCAGGGGGTGCCGATCGAGCAGTCGACCACGCCGCCGGGCAGCGAATCGGCGAGCCGCTTCAGGGCGTCGAGCCGCTCGTAGGGGTACGGGGGCGGGACGAATCCGCCGGTGGCCGCCATCCGCACCGACACTAATCGGGGGCGCAGGCGTATTCGGAGAAGCGACCCGCCACAGCTTCGGGAAGGCGGGCCCGCACGCGCGTCGCCCGGTCGCCGTGCACCTCGACGAGCACCTCACCCGCGCGATGCAGGGCCGCGAGCACGTCGCCGCGCTCGTACGGCACGACGAATTCGGTGATGCGCGCCAGCGCGCGCAGCCGGTCGCCGACCGCGGTGAGCAACTCCGGTACACCTCCACCGGTCACGGCCGAGATCGCGACCGATCCCCGGTGGGTATCGAGCAGGATCTTGACGTCGTCGGGATCCGCGAGATCGGTCTTGTTCCATACCAGCAGGCGGGGCACGTCGTCGGCCTCGATCTCGTGGAGCACCGTGTTCACCGCGACGATGAGCGCCTCGACGTCGGGAGCACTTGCGTCGACGAGGTGCACGAGGAGGTCGGCACCGACGACCTCTTCCAACGTCGAGCGGAACGCCTCGACCAACTGGTGCGGCAACCGGCGCACGAACCCGACCGTGTCCGAGAGCACGACCGTCTCGCCGCCGGGCAGATGCAGCCGGCGGACCGTCGGGTCGAGCGTCGAGAAGAGCTGGTTCTCCACGAGGACGCCCGCGCGCGTCAGTCGGTTGAGCAGCGTCGACTTCCCCGCGTTCGTATAGCCGACGAGCGCGACGTGCGGGACATCACGCCGTTTGCGGGCCTTGCGCTGCGTTGCGCGCGTCGCCGCCAAACCAGTCAGGTCGCGCTCGAGCTTCTGCATGCGCCGCAACAAGCGCCGGCGATCGACTTCGAGCTGTGTCTCGCCGGGACCGCGGGTGCCGATGCCGGCGCCCTGCTGGCTCAGCTGCAGACCACGGCCGCGCAACCGGGGCAGGCGGTACCGGAGCTGGGCGAGCTCGACCTGCACCGAGCCTTCCTGGCTCGTCGCGTGCTGGGCGAAGATGTCGAGGATGAGGGCGACACGGTCGACGACGTCGACCGCGAACAGATTCTCGAGATTGCGCTGCTGGGCCGGCGTGAGCTCGTCGTCGAAGATCACGACGTCGATGTCGAGCGCTGCGCCTACCGCCTTCAGCTCCTGAGCCTTGCCCTTGCCGATGTAGGTGGCGGGGTCGGGTGTGCGCCGGCGCTGGAGCTCGGTGTGCACCGGCTCGGCCCCGGCTGTCTCGGCGAGCAACGCCAACTCGACGAGTGACGCTTCGGCTTCTTCGACCGTGTCGCTGCCGTAGGTGGTCCCGATCAGCAGCGCGCGCTGGCGCACGCGACCGAGGTCGACCTCGGTCGCGGTGAGGCGGCGGCGTTGCCGGCTCTGGTGCGCGCGCGACGGTTCGGTCACGACGTCGGTTTCATCGCGGGTTCGATCGGCACACCTACGTCGACATCGAAGACGTGCTCGACCGGCCCACCCAACCGCACCGTCGTCCCGAGCGCGACGGTCAACTCGCCGCCCGGCACCCGGACGCGCACCTGATCGTCGACGACACCCCGATGGTGCGCGACCGCGGCCGCTGCGCACGCACCGGTCCCGCACGACAAGGTCTCGCCGACGCCGCGCTCCCAGACCCGCATGTCGATCTCGTCGGGCGGGTGCACGCGGACGAACTCGACGTTGGTGCGATAGGGAAAGCGGGCGTCGAGCTCGATGCGGGGGCCGTGCTGTGCGACCGGTACCACGGCCGGATCGATGACGAAGCACACGAGGTGCGGATTTCCCACGTCGGCGATGTCGCCCCAATACTCGGTTCCGTCGAGGACGATCTCGACGTCTTCTTCGCCGAGCGTCACCGTGCCCATGTCGACGTCGGCGCCGGTCACCTTGCCCTGCACGTCGCGGATGAGCGTGACGTTCCGGATCCCGGCCGCGGTCTGCACGATCAGCTCGTGCTCGGTCCCGAGCCCGGCCCGGGCCGCGACCCAGGCCAGGCAACGGATCCCGTTCCCGCTCATCTCGGCGTCGCCGCCGTCGGCATTCTGCAGCCGCATCGTGCAGTCGGCCGGGGGTCCGGGTGCACCGGGACCGATCGTGATGAGGCCGTCGGCGCCGACGCCCCGGCGCCGGTCACACAGGTGAGCGACGGTCTCGGGCGCGAGCGGTGCCGCCTCGCCGTCGAGGGCGAGCCGGACGAGGAAGTCGTTGCCGGTGGCGTGGAGCTTGGCGAGATGGAGTGAGGTCATGAACGGTCGGCCGCGACGGTCGCGGGGTCGTCCCAGAGTGCCACGACGACATCGGCCAACTGGTCCGGATTTCGCACGGTACCGAGCCAACGGATGCGGGGATCGCGCCGGAACCACACCCGCTGGCGACGCGCAAACCGACGTGTGCGCCGAACGGCGAGGTCGAACGCGTCCTCGAGGCAGGCGATCTCGCCGTCGAGGTACGCGAGCACCTCCTTGTACCCGATCGCCTGGGCCGCGGTCCGGGACAGCCCCCCGCTCGCTTCCGACGATTCGTCGGAAGAATCGTTCTGACACGGCGAAGGGTGACCGCGCGTGGCCAGGGTGCGGACCTCGGCCTCGAGGCCTGCTTCGCGCATGACGGCGAACCGGGCCGCGATGCGGCGGCCCAACTCGGCACGCGGCAGCCAGATGCCGACCAGGCTCACGTCGAAGGCCGGGGGCCCGTAGTCGGTGAGCCCGGAACCGAACGACGAGAACGGCCGGCCGGTGATCTCGAGCACCTCGAGCGCGCGGCACGATCCGGCGGGCGTTGCCCGGCTCGATACGGGAGACCGCGAGCGGATCCGCGAGCGCGAGCCGCTCGTAGGCGAGGGTCAGGCCGTCGGCGGTCGCGGTCTCTCGTTCGAGGATGGCCCGGACCGCGAGGTCGCGAGGCGGAACCCGGAGCCCGTCGACGACGGCCCGGACGTAGAGGCCGGTCCCTCCGACGAGCAGGGCCCGGCGCCCCCGCGCTTCGATGTCGGCCACCGCCGCGAGCGCCGCGTCCTGGGTTGCGCGCACGGACCAATCCTCGGACGGGTCGGCAACGTCGACGAGATGATGGCGAACCGCGGCCTGCTCGGCGGGCGAGGGCTTGGCCGTGCCGACGTCCATCCCTCGGTACACCTGCATCGAATCGAGCGACACGATCTCGACGTCGTCGAACGCAGTCGCGGCCGCCAGCGCGACCGCCGACTTGCCCGACGCGGTCGGTCCGACGATGGCAAGGTGGCGACTCAGCTCACACCGCCGCAACCGGGATGCGGGTGCGCCGCCGCGGCGCGGGCTTGACCAACGCGAGAAGGTCGGCCCGCAGGAAGTGCGGGGCCGCGCCCGTGACCCGGACCTCGACCAAATCGCCGGGCCGGGTCGTGGCGGCCGGAGCGAAGTGCACGAGCTTGTTCTGGCGGGTGCGTCCCGACCAGAACGACTGATCCTTCTTGGACGGCCCTTCGACCAACACTTCCTCGGTGCGGCCGATCCGCGCTTCGTGGTTGCGCAGCGCGTGTCCTTCGACGACGGCAACCAGGCGTTGCATCCGCTCCTGTACCACGGCCGGTTCGACGAAGGAATCCGTCATGAGCGCGGCCTCGGTCCCGGGCCGCGGTGAGAACACGAACGTGTACGCCGCGTCGTACGCAGCGTCGTCGGCGACCGCGAGCGTCTGCGCGAAGTCGGCCTCGGTCTCACCCGGGAACCCGACGATGATGTCGGTGGTCACCGCGAGGTCGTCGACTGCCGCGCGCGCGGCGCGCAGCCGCTCGAGATAACGCGCCGCGGTGTAGCCGCGGTGCATGCGCGCCAAGGTCTGGTCGCTCCCCGACTGCAGCGGTAGGTGCAGGTGCTCGCACACGTGCGCGCACTCCCCCATTGCCGCGACGGTCTCCGGGCGCAGGTCCTTCGGATGAGGCGACGTGAAGCGGATGCGCTCGATGCCGTCGACCGTGTCGAGCGTTCGCAGGAGATCGGCGAACTGTGGGCGGAACTGGCCGGCACCCAGATCACGACCGTAGGAGTTGACGTTCTGGCCGAGCAGGGTGATCTCGGAAACACCGCCACGGGCGAGGTCGACGACTTCGGCCACGATGTCGCCGGTGCGCCGGCTGACTTCCTTGCCGCGCACGGACGGAACGATGCAGAACGCGCACGAGTTGTCGCAACCGATCTGGATCGTGACCCACGCCGAATGGTCATCGTCGCGGCGGGCCGGCAGCGCCGACGGGTAGGCCTCGTGCTCGTCGAGGATCTCGACGACCGGTCCGGTCTTGCGGGCCTCGCGCAACAGCTCCGGCGCGTGCGCGAGGTTGTGCGTCCCGAAGACGACGTCGACGAACGGGGCGCGGTCGCGAACCCCGTCGCGGTCCTTTTGGGCGAGGCATCCGCCGACCGCGATCTGGAGATCCGGACGCTCGGCCTTCAGCGCTTTGAGGTCGCCCAGGTGGGCGTAGAGCTTGTTGTCGGCGTTCTCGCGGATGCAACAGGTGTTGAGCACGATGACGTCGGCCTCACCGACCTCGTCAGTCGGTTCCATCCCGTCGGCTTCGAGGACGCCCGCGATCCGTTCGGAATCGTGTTCGTTCATCTGGCACCCGTAGGTGCGAACGTAGAAACGCCGCGTCATGACCGCCCCAGTGTACGGGCGCCGAAGACGCGGCCCCGTAGGCTCAGGACCCCGTGGACATCACCGTCGGTGCCGCCGTCCTGATTGGCATCGCAGTGCTGGTCGGCGCTTCGATCCAGGGCTCCATCGGCTTTGGGATGAACCTCGTCACGGTGCCGGTCCTCGCGCTGGTCCTGCCTGACGCGCTGCCGGCGACCGTCATCTTGTTGGGTATCCCGATCTCGATCGCGATGCTGCGACACGAGCATCGGGCAATCGATCGCCGAGGCGTGACCTGGATACTGATCGGCCGTGTTCCGGGCACGCTCGCCGGGACGATCGTGGTCGCAACGGTCAGTGCCACCGCGCTCAAAGGGGTGATCGGTGTATCGGTGCTGGTCGCCGTGATCGCGAGTGCTATCGCACCACCGATCTCGCTCATCCCGCTCACCCAATTCGCCGGCGGCTTGGTCTCGGGCACCACCGGGACCGCGGCGGGCATCGGCGGCCCACCGCTCGCACTCTTGTATCAGCACCATGACGGACCAACGATGCGAGCGACGCTGGCGGCGTCCTTCTTCTTCGGTACCACGCTTTCCGCGGCCACGCTCGCCGTTGCGGGTCACGTCACCCTGGCCGACTGCGCGCTCGCGGCCAGCCTCGTCCCACTCGTCATCGGCGGCTCGTGGCTCGGTCGGCAAGCTCACGGCATGCTCGATCGCCGCTGGCTGCGACCCGCGGTGCTCGCCTTCGCGGCCGTTGCGGCGATCGTCGTGCTCGTCGACGCAGTGCGCTGACGACACGACCCCGCCCGCGTACGGGTCACATCCTGGTCGCCGGCCGGGGACACTCGCCGCTAAATGAGTGCTCCCCGACCGTGGTGGCGACACAGCTCGTCTCAGGCGTCGACATCCTGTTCGACGCCTTCCTCTACCTCGTCCGTGAGGTCGACATCGTCGTTCAAACCCGACGCATCCTTGATCTTCTCGCTGATCTCGACCATGAGGTCGACGTTCTCGGCGAGGAACTTCTTGACGTTCTCGCGGCCCTGGCCGAGCTGCTCACCTTCGTACGTGAACCAGGCACCGGACTTCTTGATGATGCCCATCTCGACTCCGACGTCGAGCAGCGAGCCTTCTCGGCTGATGCCCTGGCCGTACATGATGTCGAACTCGGCCTGCTTGAACGGAGGTGCGGTCTTGTTCTTGACCACCTTGACCCGCACCCGGTTGCCAACGACCTCGGGCCCGTCCTTGATCGACTCGATCCGGCGGATGTCGAGCCGCACGGACGAGTAGAACTTGAGTGCCCGACCGCCCGGCGTCGTCTCCGGCGAACCGAACATGACGCCGATCTTCTCTCGCAGCTGGTTGATGAACACCGCGATCGTCCGGGACTTGTTGAGGTTGCCGGTGAGCTTGCGCAATGCCTGGCTCATCAACCGGGCCTGGAGACCCATGTGCGAGTCGCCCATCTCGCCTTCGATCTCGGCCCGGGGCACGAGGGCCGCCACCGAGTCGATGACGAGCACGTCGAGCGCACCGGACCGGATCAACATGTCGGCGATCTCGAGTGCCTGCTCGCCCGTGTCGGGCTGGCTGATCAACAACTCGTCGACGTTGACGCCGATGGCCGCCGCGTACACGGGATCCATGGCGTGCTCGGCGTCGATGTAGGCACAGACGCCACCGTTGCGCTGGGCTTCGGCGACCACGTGGGTCGCGAGCGTCGACTTCCCCGACGACTCCGGTCCGAAGATCTCGACGATCCGGCCCCGGGGCAAGCCGCCGATCCCGAGCGCGAGGTCGAGTGCGAGCGCTCCCGTGGGGATCGCTTCGATCCCGACGTGCCCACGCTCTCCGAGCTTCATGATCGAACCCTTGCCGAACTGCTTGTCGATCTGGCCCAAAGCCATCTCGAGTGCTTTCGCGCGGTCCACCTGTGAACCCCTCTCTGCCACCAAGGCCTTGCTCCTTCAGTCGGGGGAAGTCGTCGTGCTGGCGACCCTAACGACGGGGTGTGACAGCTACGGGTTCCTCACCAGCGGGTGAATCACATGCGTGTAACGAAGCCTAGAGCGAACAGGCGTTCGGTGCAAGGATCTCCGACGAACTCGTCAACCCCGAGGCGCTCGGAGCGGGACGCGGGCACGGACCGAATGGCGGGCGCCGTCGGCACGCAACTCGCTCTCGAACAAGACGATCTCGTCCACGGCCCACGCCGTACCGACGGGCGCCGGACCGATCGCGGCGCACACCGCTCGCAGGTCCGTGGGGACCCGGTGCCGGGCGAGCGTGAGGTGCGGGAGGAACTCGACGCCTGGCCGGTCGCGTTGGTAGCCGAGCGGCGCGAGCAGGGCCTCGACCTCCGCCGCGAGCACACCGAGCCAGGCCGCGCCCTCGTGCACGCCGAGGATCACGAAGCGCGCCCGGCGCCGGTTGCCGATCGTGTCGGCGCCGCCGAGTTGCAGTCGGCCCGCACCCGCGGCGAACTGCGCAGCCGCGAGGGCGCGAGCGACCTTGTCGACGTCGACGTCGTCGCCCAGGAACTGCAGCGTGAGATGCCACTGGTCGCGCCGGCTCGCGCGCCCGTTGCCGAGATCCACCGACGCGAGTCGGGCCTCGATCACGTCGAGTACCGGCGCGGGTGGACGGACCGCGACGAACGCTCGCGTCACCGACGGACCGCTATCCGCTGCAGAGACAGAGCTCGTTGCCCTCGGGATCGCGCATCACGATCCACGCACAGCCACCGTCGGAAACCGGACCGGCGCCGGCCCGCGTCGCACCCAACTCGGCGAAGCGGGCCGCTTCGACTTCGACGTCGTCGACGATGAGGTCGAGATGCACGCGGTTCTTGACCGCCTTCGACTCGGGCACCCGTTGGAAGATGATCTTCGGCCCTCCCTCGCCGCCCACCGGGACACACGAGACGTAGTTGCCGAACTCGCCGTACGGTTCGTAGCCGAGCGCCTCGCAGTAGAAGGCCCGCAACTGTGCGGGGTCGGCGCAGTCGATGTTGACCTGGATCTCGTTCACGCGCATCCGGCACCCTCCTGGATCTCGGCCGTTCTCAGTGCTGCGCCAGCGAGTCGAGACGTTGGCGCAGCAAGTTGAGCAGCGTGATCGTCGAGAACTGGCGGAGCCGTTCGCGGTCGCCGGGCAGGCGCGTGCTCGACGACTTCCGTCGGCACACCCGGGATCGCGAGACCGAGGAAGACGGTGCCCACCGCGACGCCGTCCTGTTCGGTCGGCCCCGCGACGCCGGTGGCCGCGATCCCGACATCGGCGCCGAGCACACGCTGCGCGGCTTCGGCCATCTCCCGCGCGGCCTCCTCGCTCACGACCGATTGCGCGGTGACGCCGAGCAACGACCGTTTGACGTCGGTCGCGTAGCTGCCGATCGTGCCCCGGAACGTGTCGCTCGCACCTTCGACGTTGACGATGCGCGCGCCGATCAGACCACCGGTGAGTGACTCCGCCACGCCGAGGGTCCAGCCCCGGCCCCGCAGGCGTTCCAGCACCGCGTACTCCATCGTCTCGTCGTCGACGCCGAACACGAGGTCGCCGAGGATGAGCCGCAGCTCCTTTTCCTCCAGCTCGACGAGCGCGCGCGCTTCGGGCTCGGTCGCGGCTTTTCCCGTCACCCGGACCACGAGCCCTTCGATGCCGCGCGCCAGGAACGCGATGGTCGGGATTGCCTCCTTGGGCATCGAGCGCGTCGAGCCGGTGCGCGACCATCTCCGCGAGCGCCGACTCGGATGTTCCCCACGTCTTCAACGACAGCGACACGATCGCGGCGGCCTCGCCCGATCGCCGCAACAGATCGGGGATCACGTGGTCGGTGACCATCTGCTTCATCTCGTACGGCACGCCGGGCACCGCGTACACGATCTTGCCGTCGGGCAGCTCACACTTGAGCCCGGGCGCGGTGCCGATCGGGTTCGGGATCGCCTCACCCCCGTCGGGGATATCGGCCTGGCGCAGGTTGTTCTGCGGCATGTCCCGGACCCGGGCGCGGAACATCTGGGCGATCGTCTCCGCGAGCTCGTCGTGACGCACCAGCGCGACACCCATGAGCTCTGCGATCGCATCGCGGGTCAGGTCGTCCTGGGTCGGGCCGAGACCGCCGCAGATGAGCACGGCGTCGGACCGCTCGAGCTGATCGCGCAGCGCGGCGACGATGCGGGCCTGGTTGTCGCCGATCGCGCGATGCTCGAACGAGTCGATGCCCGACGCCGCGAACTGTTCCCCGATCCACGCACTGTTCGTGTCGACGATCTGACCGAGCAACAGCTCGGTGCCGATCGCGAGGACCTCACACCGCATCTCGTGACCTTCCCCTCGGTCGCCGCGCCGGGTGCGGCATTGCTCAGGATTCGCTGCGTTGCCAGTCGATGTAGCCGCGCCGCACGATCTCGAGCCCGGACACCAAGGTGAGCACCACCGCGATGCCGAACACGAACAGCTGGAGTCCGACGTAGTCGGCGGTGATCGGCAGCAGCACGAACCCGACCGCGCAGTACTGCGTGAACGCCTTGTACTTGCCGAGCTTCTGCGCGGGCAACACGACGCCGCGCCGCCCCGCGATCGAACGGTACGCGCTGATGCCGAACTCGCGCGCCGCGATCAGGAGCACGGCCCACCAGGCGAACACGCCGCGGTCGGCGAGCACCGCGAGGCCACCGAGCACGATGAGCTTGTCGGCCACCGGATCGAGGAACGCGCCCGAGCGGGTCGCGCCGTCGCGCCGGGCCATCCAGCCGTCGAGACTGTCGCTCGCGGTGATCGCGAACCAGAGCCCGACCGTGGCCCACTCGGAGCCGCGGTGGCGGATGAGCGCCAGCGCGGGGACCGCGACGAGAATCCGGCTGAGCGTGATGAAGTTGGCCGGCGTGGCCAGCGCGTTCTGACCGAAGCGCTTCGTCGCCCGGCTGGGCGGCGGCGCGGCCGCTGCGGTCACGTGACGACCTTCACCGGGCGACCTTCGCGTCGAGATCGGGGCCTTCCACCCCGCACACCGAGGCCCGCACGATCGCACCCGGGCGGGCGAAGAGCTCGCCGTCGCCGAGGAGGCGCACGATTCCGTCGATCTCCGGAGCTTCGCGGTGTGTGCGGCCGACCATGACATCGTCGTCGTCGAGGCCGTCGACCAACACGTCGACGTCGCGCCCGACGAGCGCGCGGCGCGCGGCGGCGGTGATCGGCTCCTGCACCTCGGAACACTCGCGCAAACGCTCGGTCACGAGCGAGTCCGCGACGGCGCCTCCGAGATCGGCCGCGGCCGTGCCGTCCTCACGAGAGAACGCGAAGAACCCGGCCCAGTCGAGGCGAGCCTCGTCGAGGAAGCCGAGCAGCGACTCGTGGTCGGCTTCGGTCTCCCCCGGGAACCCGACGATGAACGACGAACGGAACGCGGCGTCGGGCTGCTCGGCGCGGATTCCGGAGATGATCCGGGCGAAGCGGTCGCCACTTCCCCAACGCTTCATGCTGCGCAACAGATCCGGCGCGGCGTGCTGCAGCGAGAGATCGAAGTACGGGACGACCGAATCGAGCTCGAGCATCGTCGAGACGAGGGGGTCCTTGACCTCGGACGGGTACAGGTAGAGCAGACGCACCCGAGCGAGACCGTCGGCGCGCAGTGGGTCGAGCCGCCCGAGCAACGGCGCGAGCGAGCCCGGTTCCCCCGCGTCGCGTCCGTACCAGGCGAGGTCCTGGGCAACCAACACGATCTCGGCCACGCCCTGTTCGACGAGTCCTCGCACCTCGGCCTCGATCGATTCCGGTGTGCGCGACCGTTGCTTGCCCCGGAACGACGGGATCGCGCAGAATGCGCACGCGCGATCGCAACCCTCCGCAACCTTGACGTACGCCCAGGGTGCGGTGGGCGCGGGCCGGGGCAGCTCGAGCAGATCGCGAACACCGGCCGGCTTACGCCCGCGCATCACGACGCTCGACAGCGAACCCTCGCCCGCGAAGCCCACCACTGCGCTGGCCTCGGGAAGCGCGGCCGCGAGCTCTTCGCCGTAACGCTCGGCCATGCAGCCGGTCACGACGAGACGCGCACCGGGCTTGCGCGCGTCCGAGAGCGTGAGCGCGACGTCGATCGATTCCTGACGGGCGGCCTCGATGAACGCGCAGGTGTTGACCACCACGAGGTCGGCATCGGCGACAGAGTCCGCAGGAGTCAGGCCGTCGGCGAGCAACGACGCGACGACCTTGTCGGAGTCGACTGCGTTCTTGGGGCAGCCGAGCGTCTCGACATGGAACCGCTTTCCTGTCGTCGGGTCGGCGGGCATTCTCGCCATCGTACCGGCGCACCCCCGTACACTCCCCGCCCGTGGACGAACCGACGCTGTGGTGCCCGTCGTGCGGATCCGAGTATCGAGTGGGAACCACCCGGTGCGCCGACTGCCGGGTCGCCCTCGTGACCGAGGAGCCGACCCATCTCACGGGCGCCGACGAGACCGACGAGGACGACGATGCGGGTGGTCTCGTCGAGGTAGGCGAGTACCCCAAGATCCAGGCCCAGGTGCTGCGCCGGCGGCTCGAGACCGCGAGCGTCCCGGTGATGATCGAGTGGACGGGCGGCGCCGACGACCGCCGCGGCGTGTTGTTCGTTCCCGACGACCAGGCCGAGTTCGCGGCTGCAGTCGTGAACGAGATCGACGTAGACGACGAGGTCGGCGACGACTCACCGCACGCCTACGTCGTGCGCATCGAGGAACACCTCTCGGCCGTCGCCGGCCTCCTCGACGAGCTGCGCACGAGACTCGACGACCTCGAGGCCGACGGCAAGCTCTAGCCACGGCCCGTTGGTCGCTACCGGCGCGCGATGCCGAGCGAGCGATGAGCTCGCCGTCGGCCCTCGATCGTGCACCCGAGTATCTGCGCACGGCTCGAAGATCAACTATCCGGTCGCCACGCTCAACTCGAGGGACGCGAGCGAAACTTCCTCAGCATGCGTCGAGGGTACGCGAGCGACCGCAACCACAGACCAGAGGAATCGGGCGCCCGGTACGGTTCGTTCCAGGTGACACGGCGGAAGTTTGCAGTGGAACGCTCGATCACGGGTAGCAACGCATCACCCTCTGCGCCCTGTCGATACAGCGGAAACGTGATCCGATCGACGGTCTCCGGCCAGCGCAGTTCGACGTGAAGTGCGGATTCACTCTTGTCGGCCGTCACCGCCGGAAGACCGGTAACGCTCGCCGGCACCAGTAGCACAACGAAGTGTGGGTTCACGCTCGTGGCCGCGAAACCGACGATCGAATGCTCGGCGAACGGTTGCGCCCGTGCCGAAAACGGGTCGACTCGTGTCTCGACGGCTCCCGGCCTGACTGCGACGATCCGGCCGAGGATGGCACCGTCAACGCCACGGACCATCGCGGTACCGTCGACGTCACCAACCTCGGCAGAGGGAACGTGCGCAACGAACTCGTACTCGTGCTGCCTACCGTCCTTGTCGACGTCGTCGTGGACGAGCAGGTAGGGGAATGGGCGACGCACGAAGACCGCCGTGCGCACACAATGACGGACGGGATTGTGACCGTCTTGATCGTAGGAAGGCTTTGCATCGCCGACGACGGCGACGACCTCGGGCGTCGCTCCGAAGCCGATGATGCTGCCGGAGACGCCGGAGCCCTCCCCGGCAGGCTTCTCGCCGCGTCCGTCGATGCGCACGAGATTGTGCGCGAGAGAGGACGATGGCGAGCCTTCGCGACGGTCGTTGCCGTCGCCCGAGTCGATCACCATCGGCGCACCGTTCGCGATGAACGCGAACGAGTTGTTGTCTGCCTGATCATGGAGTCGAGCACGCTCGAGAAATGGACCCGAGTTGAAGGCGAGCACGGTCGCGTCCGTCGACCACGAGTCGCGAGCTCGACAAGTAGCCGACCTCGGGGTCGAAAATCACGTCATCGAGTTCTGTAAGCGGCGTCTCGATTCCATCACCTGGATGGAAGAACATCGCTTCGGCGAGCGACGACCAGAGACGATGCGCGCCGTAGGTGCCGAGGCCACTGCGGCCGAGCAGCCGGTCCCACACGGTCGCACAGATACCAGGTTCGTAGCGGCTGAACATCAGCAGCAGACCCCAGATGGCCCGGTCGGGCTCAGAGAAGGAGTCGTTGAAGTTTTGCAGCCAAGATCCGCCGGGCAAGGTTTCGTGTGCGTACCAATGCGGCACTCGATGAAGCTTCCGCTCGATACTCGAGTGGGGTGGAACGAGCTCTTCGTCCCGGCCACGCGCACGCAAGAGGCTCAGGAGCACACCGACATACTTGAAGTCGTAGCCGCAATACGTGATGCCTTCCCACGTGAGGCCGACCGCCGTAACGCCGTGCGCAAGGAAGCCGCTCGTCGCCTCGAATGCTCGCTCGAGCCACGCCGACGAATCGGGGTGCCGCTCGAGCGCGAGCGCTCCCGCGCCAAGTGCGGCGTAGGCGATGATTGTGTGGTTGAAGGCCACACACGCCATGTCGCCCCAGCTCGTCGTCGCCTGCTCGTGCGCAACGAATTCGGCGAACTCGGCAGCAATGCCTTCGAGCAGCGGTAGTCGATCGGCCAGACGCGCTCGGTGGGTCTCGATGCACCCGGCGAGGGCGGTGAGAACCCACGGGGCCGCGAGGTGACGATCGAATCCGGAAGCGTCCCGCCACGCACCCCCTGCCATCGGCGCCACGATCTCGACAAGGTGCTCAAGGTGCGGACCATCGGGCACGAGCACGGCGAGCGCACTCAGCTCCTCGATCGTCGCTCGCCAGCGCACGAACGACTTGCCGCGCAGATGGTACAAGCTGCTCGGAGTGAGCTTCAGATGCGCCGCCCCCGCCACTTCCAGCCGGAGGCGGATTTCCGCCGCGGGTTGGACCGGTGTCGGCGAGCGCTCGCGTGACCGCGTCGTCGGGCAGAAACACCGTCTGCGCCCCCTAGCAACCGATGAACAGGCCCGTACGCCGGTTCACCCAAGCTTCGAACGGACACGCCGCATGACGCCCGCACAGATCTCCGACGGCCTGCGAACTCCATTGAGCGAGAACCTGCGGGACGTCGTGACGGGCGCAGGCGGGATCGGCGCCGCCTCGGGCGTCAACTGGACCGGTTCGCTGTGGTCCGCCTTCGGCGTGGGCACGATTCGCCGGGGCATCGGATGGGTCGAGGGAGTTGGCGTGATGTCAGTCCAGTGCTCGCCACCGTCGGTCGAGCGGAAGAAGCCGGAAGGCGCGTAGCCGAAGATCGTCGCGTCGTTGGCGTAGTCGGGTGAGAACGCGATCGGCGAAGCGACCGCGTTCGGAATGTTCGCGAAGACGACATTGCGGTCGAGTAGGTCCGTTCCGACGGCTACAAACGTTCGACCCCCATCGGTCGACTTGTAGAGGCTTTTCCCCGCGACGCTGACGAGCACCGTCCCGTCGACCGCAAAATTCGGCGACACCGCAGCGGCCTCGATATTGCCACGCGCACCGTACGCGGCCTGCTCGACTCTGCCCCACGATGCGCCGGCGTCACGCGTGACGTAGAGCCCGCGACGGGTGGCGGCGAAAAGGGTCCGGTCGGTGTCGAATGCGGGAGAGATCGCGAGGTGGGTGAAGGTGTCTGAGCCTGGACCCGTCGCGGTCCAGGTCGCGGTCCACGTTCGCGCCGGCGTCGGTACTCACGAACAACTGGTCGGGTCCCGTGGCGGCAGCCGCGAAAATGGTCTGATCAGTCGCGAACGTCGGCGAGATCGCGAAACTACGGATCTGACCATCGAGCTTCGACACGACGACCCACGTCGCGGCGCCGTCTCGAGTCTTCCAGATCTCGCCGAAGCGGTTGCCGAGGAAGATCGAGCCATCGCTGCCGAACGCGGGCGACACGCTCATCACGAACTGCTGCAGCGGGATGCCTACCTTGACGACGCGTCGGGCCCAGTGCCGCCCTCGATCAGTCGACTTGAGGAAGGTCGTCCAGTTCGAGCACAGCAGAGTCTCGTCTGTGTCGTACGCAGGCGAGAATGCGATACCGAAGAGACGTGCGAACCGATCCGGCTTCTGTTGCATGAACCCGCGTTCTTCGAGCCCCTCGTTGATCGGTATCCAGGTATCGCCGCGATCTTCCGAAAGATAAGCGCCATTGATGTACGAGCTCGCCGCGACCGACGCATCGGCCGCGTAGTTCGGCGACACCGCAATGCTGATCGCGAGCGTCGCGGGAAGAGTTTCGAGCTCGGTCCATGTGCCGCCACCGTCGTGCGAGCCAAAGAAGCCGTCGAAACCAGCGAGGAACAATGAACGTGTACCGGGGCTGGAAGCTCCCGGCGCGGCGACAATACGACCGAAGTGCGGCCGTTTCGCATAGCGCTCTTCGTACTTCTGGGTGTTGCGAGTGAGCCCGACGCTCATGGGCCTCCAGGATTCACCCTTGTCATCGCAGCCGAAGACGCCTCCCGACCATGTCGATATCCACACTCGCGAATCGTCGCCGTAGTCAGGCGAGAACGCGATCGACGAGATCGACGTGTCGGTCAGCCCGACGTTCTTCACCTTGAAGAACTCGCCACCGTCCACGCTCTTGAAAACGCCCGACACCGCGCTGCCGACCAGCATGGTCTGGTCGGACGAGAACGCCGGTGAGAGTGCGATCGAGCGGATCGCACCCGCTTCGGCGAGCCGCGTGGTTTTCCACGTCGCGCCGCTGTCGGAGGAGAGGTGTAACCGGCCGGATTCGTCCCCGACAACGACGATGCCGTCGCGATCGGGCGCGTACGCCGCTGCCGTGATCGTTGCGTCGGTGCTCGACAATTGCGACGCCACGCGGCGCCGCCGTCGGTCGTGCCGAACAGTCCGTCCGATACCGACACGGCGAGCACGCGATCCGCTGAGTGCGGCGAGATCGCGACGATCGAGACACGAGCGTCCGCCTTTGTCACTTGCACTTTCGACCACGACAGACCCTCGTCGATCGACTTGTACACGCCGTCGCCACGTGACACGAAGAACATGATCCGCTTGTCCGTCGCCGACATGTCGAGCGAGAACCGCTGTGCCGTGTCGGTGAAGTACTGCCACATGTTGTTGAGGCCACGGACGACGTTCTGCCACGAATGACCGCCATCGTTGCTCTTGAGGAACATGTCGCGGCAGAGCGCGAACACGACGCCATCGTTCTCGTAGTCCGGCGAGACTGCAATGTCGTAGACGTCGTCGTGCGGTGTATGCGGTGCCACCCCGAAAATCTACTCCGTTCGCTCGATCATCGGCCAAGGCGGATCGCCCGGATTCGGCGGCCCGAACCGCCCCGACGTGGCCTACGGGCCGGTGGTAGCCTCGCGCAGCCATGCTTGCGAAGCTCCGTAAACGGCTCGTCCGATCACCAAGGGTTCCGGCGCCGGACGGGCAATCGCGCAAGCCGGTGGCCGACGATTCCGCGACTCGAGAGACGCGAACCATCGAAGGCTCCTGCGCCGTGTGCGGTCGCCACGCCGTCTTCGAGCGCGGCACCGGTTCGGTGCTCGGCAACTTCACGTGCCCGCACTGCCGGGCCACGCTGCGCTATCAAGGCCAGGCCGCCGCGCTCGTGCATTGCTACGCGCGGCACGGCGCGCGGTCACTCGCCGCGCTCGTGAAGGAGCCCGAGTTCGCAACACTCCGCGTGTACGAGCCGGGCGACCGCGGTGCGCTCGCGCGGTTCCTGGGCAAGGTCCCGGGCCACGTGCGCACGGTGTACCAAACCGATGTCGCGCCGGGCGAGTGCGTCGACGGCGTCCGCTCCGAGGACCTCATGGCGCTGACCTTCGACACGGGATCGTTCGACCTCGTGATCACCTCCGACATCATGGAGCACGTACGTCATCCGTTCGTCGGCTTCGCCGAGATCCACCGGGTTCTGACATCCGGTGGCTACCACGTGTTCACCATCCCGGTGCGACACCCGATACGGGACGTGACCGTCCCACACGTCGACGTCTCGAGCGCCGAGGACGTCTTCCTCGTCAAACCGGCGTATCACAACAGCCATCTCGTCTACAACGACTTCGGCCAGGACATGCTGGGCCCGCTCGACGCAATCGGGTTTGCGACCGAGGTCGTGCGCTTCGAGTCGTCCGACGAAGAGGCTGCGACGCAGCTCACGTTCTGCTCCCGAAAGCTCTGATCGCGTCGTGATCAGGCCGATCGGCGCACCGATCGGCCTCACATCTCCGGCATCGGTCTCGAAGCTGGTGCGAGAAGGTCGCGTAGTCGTTCGCGACGCGAGCGGATCGGGGTCGACTCGCGGTGGCGCGGAACCACTGTGATAGCCGTTCTCACGGCGTTCGGCAAGCGTTCTGGGCCGCGCGTTCTGCTCGCTTGAGGTGCTGAGTCACGTGCTCGAAACGCGGCTCCTATCTGTCAAGAGGCGTTCTCGGCGTTGCCGGCAGACCAGTGATGTGCCACTCAGGGAGTTATAACCAGAACTTGTGGATCGACCATCCGTTCGAGGGCGCGGCGTACCTTCCTCGTTGAAACCAATACGAGCTCAACCGGGGATGCAACCCCGGGAGGAAGGAACGCCGATGTTGAGGGTAGTAGCAAATGACGATGCCCGCGCGGAGATGCGCGTCGGGCTTGATGAGATCGTCCGCGAGGGCGCGCGCCGGATGTTGGCTGTTGCTCTCGAGGCCGAGGTCGACGACTACGTCGCCGCGTTCGCTGAGGAGCGTGACGAGAACGGACACCGGCTCGTGACCCGTAACGGTCACGCCGAGCCGCGCACGATCACGACGGCGGCCGGCGGGATCGAGGTCGAGGCGCCGCGCGTCAACGACAAGCGCGTCGACGGACAGACCGGTGAGCGGCGCGGGTTCAAGAGCGTCATCGTGCCGCCGTGGTGCCGCAAGTCCCCGAAGGTGACCGAGGTGTTGCCGTTGATGTATCTGCATGGCATGAGCTCGGGCGACTTCGCGCCGGCGCTCGAGGAGTTCTTCGGTTCCGCCGCCGGGCTCTCGGCGTCGGTGATCACTCGCCTGACCAAGCAGTGGCAGGCCGAGCAGCGGGACTTCGCGCACCGCCGGTTGGATGAACGCGATTTCGTGTACGTGTGGGCCGACGGTGTGCATTTCAACGTCCGTCTCGAAGAGGCCCGCCTGTGTTGTCTGGTCATCGTGGGCGTGCGGGCCGACGGCACCAAGGAGCTGGTTGCCATCACTGACGGACACCGCGAATCGACCGACAGCTGGGCTGATCTGCTCCGCGACCTCAAACGACGCGGGATGCGCGCTCCGATGGTCGCGGTGGGTGACGGGGCACTCGGGTTCTGGGCGGCGTTGCGCACCGTGTGGCCCGAGACAACCGAACAGAGGTGTTGGGTCCACAAGGTCGCCAACTGCCTCGCTGCGTTGCCGAAGTCGGTGCAGCCGACGGCGCGCAAGATGCTGGCGGAGATCCGCGACGCCGAAGACCGCGAGCATGCCCTCACCGCCATCGACGCGTTCGCGGCGGAGTTCGCGGTGAAGTGGCCCAAGGCGGTCGCCAAGATCGTCGATGACGCCGAGCCACTGCTCGCCTTCTACGACTTCCCAGCCGAGCATTGGATCCATCTCAAGACCACCAACCCGATCGAATCGACCTTCGCCACCGTGCGGCTGCGGACCAAGGTCACCAAGGGACCGGGCTCGCGCGCCGCTGGCCTGGCCATGGCCTTCAAGCTCATCGAAGCGGCCGAGTCGCGGTGGCGGGCGGTCAACGCACCGCAGCTCGTCGCACTCGTCCGCGCCGGCGCCAAGTTCGAGAAGGGGGCGATCGTCGAACGCGCGAACACACAGGATCAGGAAGCCGCCGCGTGATCAACGGAACAACCCGATCCACAGGTCTTGACTATTTCTCCCACTCAGGTAAGGGCAGGCACTGAGCCGAAGACCGCGATCGCGCGCGATGCACCGAGGTAACTCTTTGTGGGAAGCCGCAGTCAGAGCTGTAGACCGGCGGCGTGGGGCCGCCGGCGACCACCAGGAGGTGGCAGATGTACGACTTCGCAGTCGTCGCGTTGCTCGCGCTCGCGACATTGAAGGTCGTCGATTTCCTTTCGGATGCAATTCCGCAGTTTCGCAGCCTGCGCTCGCTCCTGACGTTCGTTCTCGGCGTCGGCGCGACCGTGCTGCTCGACTACTCGGTCTTCCGGGGCTTCGGGATCGGGATCCGCAACGACACTGTCGGCGTCTGGATCACCGGCTTCGTCGTGGCCGGCATGACGGTGCCGTGGCGGGCGCTGTTCGGCTACCTGACCCACGACCGGGCCACCGCCGACGAGACGCTCGGCGAGCACACGCCCAAGGTCCGCGCCGCGTAGGGGCGAACCCGCGCGAGGACGAGGGCGGCGCAACGGCGCGTCGCCCTCCTTCTCGTGGTCATTCCTTTTCTTGCATCTCCTGTAACTCTTCGACGCTCATCAACACCGAGCGGGCCTTCGATCCCTCCGACGGACCGACCACGCCCCGGCGTTCGAGCAGATCCATCAGGCGCCCGGCCCGGGCGAACCCGACCCGCAGCTTGCGCTGCAGCATGCTGGTGGAACCGAGGCCGCTCGTGACGACGAGCTCCATCGCTTCGGCCAACAGGTCGTCGGTCTCGTCCGCGTCGCCCCGTGAACGACTTCCGGGTGCGTCGGAACCCTGCACGCCTTCGACGTACTGCGGCGCGATCACCTGACGCTTCCAGTCCGCGACGACCTTGCGCACGCAGTCTTCGTCAACCCATGCACCCTGGATGCGGTCGGCGCGACTCGACGACGCGTTGAGCAAGAGCATGTCGCCCTTGCCCACGAGCTTCTCCGCACCACCCTGGTCGAGGATGACGCGGGAGTCGGCGAGCGTGCTCACGCTGAACGCGATCCGGCTCGGCACGTTGGCCTTGATCACACCGGTGATGACGTCGACCGACGGCCGTTGCGTCGCGATCACGAGGTGGATGCCGACGGCCCGGGCCATCTCCGCGAGCCGGCAGATGCTCGTCTCCACGTCGCGGGCCGCGACCATCATGAGGTCGGCGAGCTCGTCGACCACGACGACGATGAACGGCAGGCGTTCGTATGCCTTCCCCGTGTCGGGATCGGGATCGTCCTCGGTCGGGATGTCGCCCTTGTCGTACATCGCGTTGTAGCCCGTGATGTCGCGCACGCCGATGTCGGCCAGGAGGTCGTATCGCATCTCCATCTCGCGCACGGCCCAGTCGAGCGCGTTCGCGGCTTTCTTCGGATTGGTGACGACCTCGGTGAGGAGGTGCGGCACGTTGTTGTACTGGCCCATCTCGACCCGCTTCGGGTCGATGAGGATCAGGCGCACCTCGTCGGGAGTCGTCCGCATGAGGATCGACGTGACGATCGTGTTGATGCAGCTCGACTTGCCCGCACCGGTCTGACCGGCGATCAGCACGTGCGGGAACGTCGCGAGGTTCGCGAACACGGCTCGGCCCACGATGTCGCGACCCATGCTCACCTCGAGCGGGGACTTCGCCTTTTTCGCTTCCGGGCTACTGAGAATGTCGCCGAGCGTCACGATCGGGCGCATCTTGTTGGGGACCTCGACGCCGATCGCGCTGCGCCCCGGGATCGGGGCGAGGATGCGCACGTCGTGGCTCGCCATCGCGTACGCGATCTCTTTCGACAGGCTCGTGACCTTGTTGACCTTCACGCCCGCCGCGAGCTCCAACTCGTAGCGGGTCACTGTCGGTCCGACCGTCGCGTCGATCAGCCGGGCGTCGACCCCGAACTCGCGCATCGTCGCCTCGAGCACATCGCCACCCTGTTTGACC
This sequence comes from uncultured Actinomycetes bacterium, assembly GCA_963761055.1. Classification (GTDB taxonomy): domain Bacteria; phylum Actinomycetota; class Acidimicrobiia; order IMCC26256; family PALSA-610; genus PALSA-610. The sequence goes on from CAVXFO010000007.1 coordinate 462,778, forward strand.
ATGCGGGTGTCGATCTCGCGCTTCTCGCTCCGCTTGAGGAGATTCGTGGCGGGCAGCTTCCAGACGACCTTCGGTACCGGGCGGGGGTGTTCGTCCTCGCCTCCGGCCGCTTCCTCGTCGAGTTCCTCGTCGGCTTCGTCCTCCTCTTCGCCGTCCTCTTCCTCGTATTCCTCTTCCTCGTCCTCTTCCTCGTACTCCTCCTCGGCGTACTCGCCTTCTTCGTCCTCTTCGCCTTCGTCTTCTTCGTACTCTTCGTACTCGTCGTCGGCTTCGAGCTCGTCGTCGGCAAGCTCCTCCTCCGCGACCAGGTCGAGCACGGGATCGTCAGCCGACTGGTCGAACAGCACCGCGCGCCGGGTCGACACCTCGGGCGCGACGGTGGTGGTCGACCCGTCGGCCCGTTCCGACGGCAGGGTCAGGATCGTGCGCGCCTGCCGCCCGACGAAACGACCGCCCGTCACGACCGACTGCGCGATCTGACGGATACCGGTGCCGACGACGAGCAACAGCCCGAGCGCACCGACGGCGACGAGCACGATGGCCGCGCCCGCGCGGCCGAGCCCGGCCCGCAGCGGCGCGCCCACCATTGCGCCGACGAGTCCGCCGGCGTGGCGCAACGGCTCGAGCGATCCGGCGGCGGTCTTGGCCCGGGCGAGATGAAAGCCGCCGACGGCCGCGCCGACCACGAGGACCAGGCCGAGCCCGAAACGCAGGCCGCGTCGGGCGACCTCGTCGTCGTCGTCGGTGCGGCTCTGACCGACCGCGGAGGCCGCCGCGGCCAACGCCGCGAACGGGATGAGGACCTTACCCCGCCCGAGGAGGTCGGCCGCGAGGGCGTCGATGCCCCGCCCGATGGGTCCGACGACGTCGGAGAACATCGCAAGCAGGCTGAGCAGCCCGAAGACGGCGAGCCCGATCGCGAGCACGTCGATGCGGTGATCAGCCAGCTGCTCGGAGAATTCGTCCCGCCACGCAGATCGGGTTTGGCGGGCACGAGTTTTGACCGCGCTCTCGACCGCTTCCGTCCGCGCGCGGACTTTGACTGACGGCGCGAAGCCATACCCCAAAACTAACACCGGCCACTCTGACCCCACAGGGATCATGGGCCGGACCAGGGGTTCAGCGCGCGCCGTGGGGTTCAGAGCGCGGACGAGTACCCGCCGTCGACCGGGTAGGTCTGGCCGGTGATCCACGAACCCGCTTCACTGCACAACAGCGCCACCAGGACCGCCGGGTCGTCGGGCCGCCCGAGGCGAGGGATCGTGTAACGGCGGGCCATCTTCGTCTCGAGCTCGGGATTCTGGACGATCGCCTCCTCCAACACGCCCGTCTTCATCGTCCCGAGGGCCACGCAGTTGGCGGTCACCCCGTGGGGACCCACCTCGGCCGCGAGCCCGCGGGTGAAGCCCATCGCCCCGGCCTTCGCCGCGCCGTAGATGGCCTGGAAGCGCTCGCCTTTGCGCCCTGCGTCGGAGACGATCGTGACGATCCTCCCCCACCGCTGTTCGGCCATCGCCCCCGCGTAGGCGTGGGTCACGTGCAGCACCGCGCCGAGGTTGAGGCGCATCGCGCTCTCCCAATCCTCGGGACGGGTGTCGACGAACAGCTTCAGCTCGCCGAACCCCGTGGTCGGGATGCCGGCGTTGTTCACGAGAATGTCGACCGGGCCCGTGGCCTCACGCATCCGGGTGATCTTGAGCGGACTGGTGACATCGGCCTTCACGGGACGCGCGTGCGCGTCGCCGCCGAGATCCTTCGCGACCGCTGCGGCCCGGTCTTCGAAGATGTCGTTCACCCACACGAACGCACCGGCGCGCACGAGCGCGACGCAGATCGCGGTGCCCACTCCGTTCCCGCCACCCGTCACGAGCGCGCGCCGGCCCGACAAGTCAACGTCGATGCTCATCGGCTCAGATCTCCATCACGACGGGAATTACCTGCGGTCGCCGCCGGGTGCGCTCGTCGATGAAGCGGGCCAGCGACTTGCGGCAGTGGCGCCGCATCGTGTCGAAGTCGGTGTTCCCCTCACCGGCGGCCTTGGCGATGGCCGCGCGCACGACGAGCTTGGCGTCTTCGATCAGGTCGTCGGCCTCGGGTGCATACACCCAACCCCGGGTGACGATCTCCGGCCCGGTGACGATCTCGCCGTTGGCGGCGTCGACCGTGACGATCACCACGACCACACCCTCTTCGGAAAGCATGCGCCGGTCGCGCAGCACGCCGTGACTGACGTCGCCGACGATGCCGTCGACGTACATGTAGCCGGCCGGAACCGCGCGCCGTTCGACCTCGACGCCCGCCGCAGTGATCGTGACCGCGTCGCCGTCCTCACAGATGATGACGTTGTCGTCGGCGACCCCGACCTCGTGCGCCAGGTGTGCATGGTTCACGAGGTGGCGATACTCGCCGTGAACGGGGATGAACCACTCCGGCTGCAGCAGGCTGAGGACGAATTTGAGCTCTTCCTGCGAAGCGTGGCCCGACACGTGGACCGGCGACGTGCGATCGTGCACGACCTCGGCGCCGGCGCGGTACATCGAGTCGATGACGCGCGACACGTTCGACTCGTTACCCGGGATCGCGTGCGCGCTGATCACCACGACATCCTCGGACGACACCTTGACGTGCTTGTGCTCGTGTGCGGCCATCAACGACAGCGCGCTCATCGGCTCGCCCTGAGAGCCGGTGCAGATGATGCAGACGTCTCCGGCCGCGTACCGCGACGTCTCCTCGATGTCGATGACCGCGTACGCGGGAATATCGATGAAGCGGCGTTCGCGAGCCATCGATACGTTCTGCATCATCGAGCGGCCGACGAAAGCCACTTTGCGGCCATGCGCGATCGCGGCTTGAGCCACCTGCTCGACCCGATGCAGGTGCGACGCGAAGCTCGCGACGATGAAGCGCTTGTCGGGGTGCTCGCGGAACAGCGCGCGCATGGCGACGCGGACCGTCGACTCCGACGGCGTGAAACCCGGCCGCTCCGCGTTCGTCGAGTCGGAGAGCAGGAGCCGGATACCACCGTCGCGCCGGGCGATCTCCCCCATGAGCGCGAGGTCGGTGTGGCGGCCGTCGACCGGAGTGAGGTCGAGCTTGAAGTCGCCGGTGTGCAGAATCGTGCCCTCGGACGTGAAGTACGCGACCGCGAAACCGTGCGGCACCGAGTGCGTGACCGGTATGAACTCACATTCGATCGGACCGATCCGCAATCGCTGCCCGTCGACAACGGGGATCAGCTCGGTCCGATCGAGCATCCCGGCTTCTTCGATGCGGTTCCGAGCGAGCGCGAGCGACAACGCCGAGCCGTATATCGGGACGGAGACGTCGCGGAGCAAGAAAGCGAGACCACCCGCGTGATCCTCGTGCGCGTGGGTGAGGATGACCGCCTCGACGCGATCGGCGTTGTCGCGGAGATACGTGAAGTCCGGCAGGACCAGGTCGATGCCGGGCATGTCGGCGTCGGGGAACATGATCCCGCAGTCGACGACCAGGATGCGGTCCTCGACCTCGAGGCAAAAGCAATTGCGGCCGATCTCACCGAGACCGCCGAGAAACACGATGCGAACCGACATCAACCTTGCACGCTACAGCGACGGCTCACCCACTCGCGACCGATCCGAACCGGCGTGCGTTACCGGCGCATGCCGACAACGCGCGCCGGTTCGACTCGTCATGCGCCGGCTGCGGCCACGCGGTCCTTGGCGACCTCGTCGAGCATCGTGTATTCCTCGCCGGTGTCGACCCAGTCCTCGAACTGGATGACGCCGAGCTCGGTGAACCGCTGGCGGAGCCAGCCCTGGTTACGGTCGAGCAGGCCGAGCTTCTTGCAGTTCGGGACGATCTTGGAGAACAGGATGTTCTGGAAGAGGAGCCGGCTCTCGTCGGCCAGCACCAGTTCGAGCGCGTCCTTGACCGGCACGCCCATGCGGTCCCAGACCTCCTGCTGGAGGAAGCGGTCGCGCATCCGCACTGCGGCCTCGAACGCGAACTCCTGGCGGTCCATCATCTCCGCGTCGGAGAGCTCCTTGTAGTACTCCTGCAAGGAGAGCACGCCGAACGCCACGTGGCGAGCCTCGTCGCTCATGACATAGCGGAGCAGTTGCTTGAGCAGCGGCTCGCTCGTCATCTGGTGCATGAAGCCGAACGCGGCGAGTGCGAGACCCTCGACCATGATCTGCATGCCGAGGTACGTCATGTCCCAGCGGCTGTCGGCGAGGATGTCGTCGAGCAGCAGCTCGAGGTGCGCGTTGATCGGGTAGTGCCCCGACAGCTTCTCGTCGAGATACTTGGCAAAGACCTCGACGTGGCGGGCCTCGTCGACTACCTGCGTGGCGGCGTAGTACTTGGCGTCTACCCACGGCACGGTCTCGACGATGCGCGCGGTGCAGAGCAACGCGCCCTGCTCACCGTGCATGAACTGCGACAGCGTCCAGTTCTGACCCTCGATCGCGAGCTCGACCCACTCCTTTTCCGTCCACTTCGCGAACGGAGTGCCGGAAAGGTCGACCTGGTCACCGAAGAACTGGACGTCCTCGCGGTTCATCTCGTTCAGCGCGAGGGCTTCCTGATCGACGGGAATCGACCAGTCGAGGTCGGTGGTGACGTTCCACTGCGACGTCTTCGCCTTCTCGTAGAGCTTGCCCAGCGCGGGACGAGTGCGCTCGTAGTCCCACGTGAAGACAGTGTCGAAGTTGGCGCCGACGTTGTGGGACGCGGCATCGACGTCGGTGTTGCTGACGGAGAGGATCGCTTCGAGATCGTTGATCTCGTCGCGACCGATCAGCTCGTGGTTGGCGGTCATTGGGACACTCCTTCGACGTTGACGAAACCGGGGACGACGAAGTCGTCGACGAGAGCACGGACTTGTGCCCGATCGGCGATGTCGAAATTCTCGGAGGGACTGAAGAGGTACGAGAGCGTCAGGCGCGCCAGCCACTCGCCGAGGCGAGCGGCGTCGTCGCCGACGAAGCGCGTGAACACGGGCGCGACGAGCGCGGCCGCGGTACTGAGCACCGCGTCTTCGCGTTCGAACGCGAGGAAGGGAAGGATGACTTCGGGCTCGTGCACTGCGATGAACGCGAGGGCCCGGTGACCGGTGAGCGCCCGCGCGGCCGCGGTCACGACAGTCGTGATCGCCTCACCCAGCGAATCGTCGAGCTCGGTCGCCGAGACGAGGGTGTCGCTCAGCGTCCGCACCTCTCGTGCGACGAGCGCCGCAAGGAGCTGCTGCTTGTTCGCGAAGCAGCGATAGACGGTCGCCCGGGCGCACCCGGCTTCGCGGGCGACGTCGTCGAGCGTGGTCTTGGCGAGCCCGACCCGGCCGAGACAGGTCAGGGCGGCTTCGAGAACGCGAGAGGCTTGGGGACTCAACTCGACGAACTCCATCACTTGAGACACTGATCCAGTGTACGTCTCATCGTCAACGTGTCCCGGGTCACACCTCTGCTCGCGATCGCGAGCGCGCCCATCTCCACCAACAGTTGTCGGAGTTCTCCGCGCCTGGCACGGATATGTCCGACAACTGTTGGTGAGGTTTTCTGGGGTCAGGGGGCCTCGATGCCGCCGAGGAGCTCGCCGTGGACAAGATCGGCGACCTGAGCCGGATCCTCGAGGTCCCAGCGGCCGGGAGCGCCGATGAGCGAGAGGATCGACCGGGCCAGATACTCCGCGGCCCGTTCGCTGTCGACGCCCGGGCGCAGGCGGCCGGCCTCGGCTTCCCGGCGCAGGTACGGGAGCAGGAAGTCGGCGATGAACGGCAGCGATTTGGCCGACTCCGTCGTCAGCAGGGGCAACAGCCGCTCGGGTTCCGTGTCCATGATCTTGCGCAGCACCGCGTGCTCGGCCACCGACCGGTGAGCGAAGGTGAGCCCCCGTTCCAAGAGCACCGCCAGGCTCGGGGCGTCGCGCACCTGGTCGGCCAATCGGTTGAAGTAGTTGGCGAGCTCCCAGCCGACGGTTTCCAGCAGCAACTCGTCCCGCCCGCCGTCGAACTGGCGGTAGATCGTCGCCCGAGACACGCCCGACTCCTTCACGATGTCGTCGATGGTCGTCTTGGCCATCCCGAACCGCTCGACGCAACGATAGGTGGCCGCGAGCAGCCGGTCGCGGAGGGTCAGCGGATCGCTCGCCTGCGTCATGCCGGCACATTGTGCGTCAGAATCGCGGGGTGACCGCGCACGACGGCGAAGTCCAGCCTGGCGAACCTCGGCGTGGCGACGTCCAGCGCGGCGATGTTCAGAGTGATTGGGTCAGGCGGGACGCGCAGGTCGTGTGGCACGGCTTCACCCAGATGTCGACCTTCGCCGACAACCACCCGATCATCGTCGACCGGGCCGAGGGCCGGGAGCTGATCGACGTCGACGGTCGGCACTACCTCGACGCGATCTCGTCGCTGTGGGTCACGACCTTGGGTCATCACGTTCCCGAGCTCGACGACGCGATCCTGCACCAGCTCGCGCTCGGCGCACACTCGACCATGCTCGGCAACGGCAACCGTGTAGTCGTCGAGCTCTCCGAAGCGTTGGCCCGCGTCGTTCCCGTCGACGACCCACATTTCCTGTATGCCAGCGACGGCGCGTCGGCGGTGGAGCAAGCGCTCAAGATCGCGTTCCAGTACTGGCACAACCGGGGCGTACGAGGACGCACCACGTTCCTCGCGTTCGGCGGGGCGTACCACGGCGACACGATCGGCGCGCTTTCCGTCGGCGACGACGGATTCGGCGCCGATGTCTTCGACGCGTTGCGATTCCCGGTCGTACGCGCGCCCGCGTTCGACGACCCGCAGTGTTTCGACACCGCCGTGCGCTTGATCGCCGAGCACGGCTCCGAGCTCGCGGCCGTCATCGTCGAGCCCTCCGTGCAGGCCGCGGCCGGAATGCAGATGGCGGATCACGGTGGGCTCGCGCGCCTCGGAGCGGCGTGCCGCGCCCACGACGTGCTCTTGATCTGCGATGAGATCGCGACCGGCTTCGGCCGGACCGGCACCCTCTTCGCGTCGGAGCAGTGCAGCCTTCGCCCCGACCTGCTCTGTCTGGGCAAGGGCCTCACCGCGGGCTACCTCCCCATGTCGGTGACCGCGGCGAGCGGCCCGGTGTTCGAAGCTTTCCTCGGTGACGATCTGGGCGGGCAGACGCTCTACCACGGTCATTCCTTCGGCGGGAACGCGTTGGCCGCGGCCGTAGCGCTCCGCCACCTCGAGCTGATCGAGGCGTGGGATGTGTTGGCCAACGTGCGCGAGCGTTCCGACGAGCTGGCCGGCCTGCTCCACGATCGCGTCGCGCCCAAGCCCACGGTCAAAGACGTCCGCCTGCGCGGCCTCATGGGCGCGGTCGAGCTCGCGCCGCCCGCCGACGGCCTGCGGTGGGGCCGCCGCGTCGAGCGCGGCCGCGGTCGAGCGCGGCGTCCTGCTCCGCTCCATCGGCGACAACGTCACGCTCATGCCTCCCCTGACGATCACGTCGGAGGAGCTCCACCGGATCGTGCACGCATTGAGCGAAGCACTCGACGAGATCGGCGACGAGGCCGGCCGATGACCTGGGACGCGTGGGCCGAGGGCGAGAGCAACGCGATCCGCGCCGCGGGTCGGTGGCGCGAACCCCGTTCCATCGACGCCAAGGGTCCACAGGGGAAGCTCGGCGACGGCACTGACCGACCGGCCGACCGCGCGGTCGTGTCGTTCGCCTCGAACGACTACCTCGGCCTCACCGCCCATCCGTCGGTGATCGCGGCCGCGCACGAGGCACTCGACCGTTGGGGCGCAGGGGCCGGATCGGCTCGCCTCATTGTCGGCACCCGCCCGGTTCACGCCGAGCTCGAACACGAGCTTGCAGAGTGGAAGCGGTCGGCGCGGGCCGCGCTCTTCCCCACCGGTTTCGCCACGAACCTCGGCGTCATCAGCACGTTCGCCGGGGCCGGGGTGCTCGTCTGCAGCGACGAGCTCAACCACGCGTCGATCATCGACGGGTGCCGCCTCGCGCGCGGCGACGTCGCGATCTACCGGCACCGAGACCTCGACCACCTCGCGACACTGCTCCGGTCACGCGGTGCACGCCGTGCGCTGGTCGTCACCGACACCGTGTTCTCGATGGACGGCGACGTGGCCGACGTCGACGCGCTCCTCGACGTGTGCGCCGCGAAGACGCGCTCCTCGTCGTCGACGAGGCTCACGCCGTTCTCGGGCCCAATCTCGACGCGCGTGATGGCGTCGAGGTGTTGCGGATCGGGACGTTGTCGAAGACGCTCGGCGCGCTCGGCGGTTTCGTGGCCGGCTCGGCGCGTTCGATCGCGCTGGTCGAGAACATCTCGCGTCCCTACATCTTCACGACCGCGCCGACACCCGCCGACACCGCCGCCGCGCTCGCCGCGCTCCGGATCGTGCGCTCCGACGAAGGCACCGCGCTCGTGCGCCGGCTGCGGCGCCACGTCGACCGGCTCCGACCCGGGCACCCGTCCCCTATCGTCCCGTTCGTCTGCGGCGAAGAGCAGCGCGCGCTCGATGCCGCCCGCGCCCTCCTCGACGACGGTTACCTCGTTCCCGCGATCCGCCCCCCGACCGTCCCGCCGGGCACCTCGCGGCTGCGGGTGACGGTGTCGGCCGCGCACAGCGACGCGCAGGTCGACCAGCTGTTGCGTGCGCTGACCCGCGTCCTCGGCTCCGTCCCGGTTCGTTGAGCCCCGTCGTCGTCGCCGGCACCGGCACCGATGTCGGGAAGACCTTCGTGGCGGCCGCCGTGTTGCAGGCGCTGCGCACGCGCGGGCTCCCCGTCGTCGCCCGCAAGCCGGTGCAGTCGTTCACACCCGGCGACACGGCGACCGATGCCGACGTGCTCGCACGCGTCACCGACGAGGCACCCACCGACGTGTGCCCGGCGCACCGCTGGTTACCGATGCCGCTCGCACCGCCGATGGCGGCTGAGGCGCTCGGGCTCCCGCCCTTCACGATCGCGGATCTCGTCACCGAGATCACGACGAGCACCGCCGCGAACGTTCCCCTGCTCGTCGAGACCGTGGGTGGCGTGCGATCACCGATCGCCGACGACGGCGACTGCGTCGACCTCATCCACGCGCTCGCGCCCGGCGTGGTCGTGCTCGTCGCCGACGCCGGGCTCGGCACGATCAACGCCGTGCGCCTGAGTCGGGACGCGCTCCGCAACGAACACGTCGTCGTTGCTCTCAACCGCTTCGACCGCGGCTCCGACCTCCACACCCGCAATGCCGCGTGGCTTCGGACGCGAGAGGGCCTCGACGTCGTCACCGACATCGAGGCTCTCGTCGCGCGTCTCGAACCCCGCCTGCGCTAGCTGTTGAGCAGCGACGCGGGCGACAGGCTCGCAGTCTTGCCGTCGAGGTTCGTTACCGGACCGACGGCAACGGTGTGGCCCTCGGCCTTGTTGTACTTGACGAGTTGGAAGGTCTCCCCGAGGAACCAGTCGGTCTTGCTCGTCGTCCACGACGCGCCGGGCAACTCCAGCCCGGCATCCTTCACGCCTTGCAACGTGCGGGCCGTTTCCATCACCGACACCCGATCGAGCGTCGGCGAAGCCTCCAGGATCTTCTGCAACAACGCCGCGGTCGACCAGCCGTAGGCGACGATGCCGTCGTCGAGGTCGGCCTTGGGCTGGTACTTCGCGGTTTGCGCCTTGTACAGCTTCACAGCCGCGTTCGCCGCGTTGGCGGGGTCGGCCGGGTCCATGAGCGGCGTCACGCTCAGCACGCCGTCGGCACCGTCGCCCCCGAGCGTGAAGAGCAACTTCGAGACGCACGTGCCCGACATGTAGATGAGTGGCTTCCATCCCGCGTCGTGGGCGGCGGTCAATGCGTTCGGGCACGCGAGCAACGTGCCGCCGAGCACGAAGGTGTCGGCCTTCGACGCGGCGAGGTCGGTCATCTGCGCTTTCACCTCGGAGCCCTCGGCGTTGTAGCTCGCCTGCTTCACGATGCTGAGGGTCGTGCCCTGAACGAGCTGCTCGAGGGTGTCCTTGTACGACTGGCCGAAATCGTCGTTGGCGTAGAGCAACGCGATCTTGGCGTTGGGCTTGTTCTTCTTCAGGTAGTCGACGAAGACCTGCATCTCGAGCGGGTACGGCACGAGCTCCGAACCGAGCATCCACGGGTACTTCGTGTTTCCCCACTGCACCGCGCCCGACGCGATGGCGAGGTTGGGAACGCAGTCGGAGTTGACCGTCTCGCGGATGCCGAGGTTGTTCTTCGTGCCAACCGTATTGAACAGCGCGAACACCTTGTCGCTGTTGATCAGCGTGTCGACGTTGGTCGACGTCTTCGCGGCGTCGTAGGCGTCGTCCTTGCTGACCAGTTGAATCTTGTACTTCTTCCCCGCGACGGTGACACCGCCTTGGGCGTTGAGATACGAGATGTACGCCTGCTCACCCATGAGGATCGCGTTGAACGCGGAGTATGTGCCCGACAGGGGGAGGCTCGTCCCGATCTTGATCGTGTTGCCGGTCACACCCTCGGTGAGGGTCGACGGATCGCACTTCGACGAGTCGATGACGGTCGTGGCGGGCGTTGATCCACTCGTCGATCCCCCGGGAGCGGTGGTCGCGGCCGACGGAGTGTCGCTCCGACCGCTGCCGCACGCGGCGACGAGGAGTGCGAACGCGGCTCCGAGTGCCACCGCACGAACCGGTCGGACCTTGCGGGGAGCCCCGCGGCGAACGTCGGTCATGGCGTCGTTCCTTTCATTTCGGGTGAGGAGGTCACGTGGACGTCGGTGAGGTCTTCCGGCGGCGGAGACTGCGCAACCGGGAGGTCACGAGGCGCCGTCCCCCACCGACGATGCCGTCGGGAAGAACGTACATGAGAAGAATCAGCCCGATGCCGTAAATCGCCGGCGACAGGAGATTCTTGACGGAGTCGTTGATGTGCCAGAACAAGATCGTGTTCGGGAACGACTCGCTGATGTAGCGACCGCTGAACACGACGATGATCCCGCCGGCCAGCGGTCCGAGAACGGTCGCGGTGCCGCCGATGACGACGGCGACGAGGAACTCGATCGAGAGCTGGAACGTCGCGACCGACGAAGCTGTCGCGAGCCGCTTCACGAGCACGAAGCACGAGCCCGCGACACCCGCGTACAACGCGCTCGTCGCGAAGGCGATGACCTTGACCCGGGCAACGTTGATACCGACCGTCTCTGCGGCCGCCTCGTGGTCGCGCACCGCGATCAGCGCCCGGCCGAAACGGCTGCGCACGATCAGGAACAGCGCGACGATCCCGATCACCGAGATCGCGAGCGTCGCGTAGTACGCCCACTGATCGGGATGGCCGACGAACGTCGGGGTCCACGACGGCGGGAGCAGCTTCACCCGTGGCAGCTCGCCGACCTGCGAGGTCCCGCACGTTGCACAGAGATCGTGCGGGACGAAACGGTTCGTCAGCTGCGGGAACAGCACCGCGAGACCGAGTGTGACGAGCGCGAGGTACAGCCCCTTGACCCGCAGGGCCGGAAAGCCGACCAACACCCCGACGCCGAACGACAGCGCACCCGCGACGAGCAGGGTCGGAGCGAACGGCCAGTCGTGCGACTGCATCAAGATCGCGGTCGTGTACATGCCGAGCCCGAAGAACGCGCCGTGCCCGATCGAAACCTGACCGTTGTACCCGGTCAGCAGATTGAGGCCCATCGCGGCGACGCCGATGTACAAAGCCTCGGCCCAGAGGTACGTGGTGCCCTGCTCGTAGAACTGCGGGATGTACCAACCGAACACGTAGACCGCGACGATCAGCACCGCGATCGCGGCGACCACGCGGATGGTCTGCGGGCGGTCGAGCCTCACACGCGCTCCACACGCCGGGAGCCGAAGAGCCCCGATGGCCGGAACAGCAACACGATCAGGATGAGCCCGAACGGGACCACGAGCTCGATGTCGTGCACGACGTGCAGGTATTGCGTTGTCATCGTGCCCGCGACACCGACGATCAATCCGGCAACGACGGCGCCGAGCGGGCTGTCGAACCCGCCCAACGCGGCGGCCGCGAACGAGTACACGAGGATCTCCTGCATGCTCGCGCCCTGCAGACCGACCGGCGCGACGACGAGCGCGCCCGCGAGCGCGCCGATTGCGGCGGCCATCGCCCAGCCCAACATCAATATCCGCCCGACCGGTACGCCGACGAGTCGGGTCGACTCGGGATTCGAGGCGACGGCCCGGAACGCCAAGCCGATGCGCGTCCGGTTCAGCAGCAGGTAGAGGATCAGGCACTCGGCCAGGAGCACACCGACGAGCACGAGCGTGTCACTCGAGATCTGCACGTTGCCGGGCAACCAGGTCTTGTTCGGATAGGCACGCGGCAACAGCTTGATGTCGTTGCCGAACTGCACCTGCGCGATCGAGTTGATCGCGAGGAACATGCCGATGGTGACGATCACCAACACGAGCGGCGACGCCTGCTCGACCGGGCGGATCAGGATGCGCTCGATCGCCGCGCCACCGACGAACGAGATCACCATCGCCAGCAAGATCGCGGTCCAGACGGGAACGCTGCGCTGCGTCAGGAACCAGACGATGTACGTCGAATACAGCGCCATCTCGCCCTGGGCGAAGTTCAAGATCCCCGTAGTGCGGAACACGAGCACGAGCGCGAGCGCCAACGACGCGTAGACGGCGCCACTGCCGATCCCGTTCATCAGCTGGGTGAGGAAGAGCGACATCAGATGCCCAAATACGCGCGGCGCACGTCGTCGTTGCTCGCCAGATCGGCCGCGGAACCCGAGCTCACGATCGTCCCGGTCTCGAGCACGTACCCGCGCACCGCGAGCTTCAACGCGAGTCCCGCGTTCTGCTCGACGACGAGCATCGAGGTGCCGTCCTCCCGGTTGAGATCGCCGAGCGTGCGGAACAGCTCCTGGGTCACGATCGGCGCCAACCCGAGCGAAGGCTCGTCGAGCAGCACGAGCTTCGGACGACCCATGAGCGCCCGCGCCACCGCGAGCATCTGCTGCTCGCCCCCGCTCATGCTCCCCGCCTGTTGCGCGCGCCGATCCTTGAGCCGGGGGAACGTGGTGTACCAACGCTCGATGTCGGAGTCGATGTCGGGTCCGCGACGGCGGTACGCACCGATGCGCAGATTGTCTTCGACCGTGAGATCGACGATCGTGCCCCGGCCCTGGGGCACGTGCGCTATGCCCGCGGCCGCGATCTGCTCGGGACGGTGGCCGCCGATCGAACGGCCCTCGAAGAGGATGCTCCCACCGGTGTCGATCATGCCCGAGATCGCGCGCAGCGTCGTGGTCTTGCCCGCGCCGTTCGCGCCGAGGATGACCACCACTTCGCCGTCGGCGACCGAGAAGTCGAGACCCTGCAACACCCGTACCGCGCCGTATCCGGCGCGCAGCTCCGAAACCTGGAGCAGCGCGCTCGACGCGGGAGTCCCCAGGTATGCCTCGACGACGCGTGGATCGGCGCGTACCTCCGCGGGCGCGCCCTCGGCGATCTTGCTGCCGAAGTCGAGGACCACGACCTTGTCGGAGATCGCCATGACCATCGCCATGTGGTGCTCGACGAGCAACACGCTCAACTCGAACTCCGACCGGACGGACCGGATCAGTTCACCGAGCTCGTCGACCTCGGAATGTGTGAGTCCCGCCGCGGGCTCGTCGAGGAGCAACAACCGGGGTCGGGCCGCGAGCGCACGCGCGATCTCGATGCGTTTGAGCGTCCCGTACGGCAAGCCGACCGCGGGCCGGGCCGCGAGGTCGTCGAGCGACAGGCGCTGCAGGATCGAATGGGCTTCGGCTCGCCGCTTGGCGTTCACGCGCCCGTGCGTGTAGCCGCCGATCAGGACGTTGTCGAGCACCGTCAGGGCCGGAAAGAGCGCGAGGTTCTGGAAGGTGCGGGCAATTCCGACCTTGGCGATCTTGTGCGGCCGCATCCGCAGAAGGTCGTGGCCGTCGAAGCGGATCTCGCCGCTCGACGGTTGGTAGAGCCGGCTGACGCAGTTGAACAGCGTGGTCTTCCCTGCGCCGTTCGGACCGATGAGAGCGCAGATCTGTCCGGCCTCGATCGTGAATGTGAGGTCGGCGAGGGCGACGATCCCCCCGAACTCGACCCGAATGTCCTCGACCGACAACAACGCCACCGGCGTCCCCCTGGAAACTGCGGAAGCTAGACGGGATATCTACCCGATCCAAGCGCGAATACAAGCGTGCGTCTATAGGCCCAACAGCGCGTCGAGACCCACTGTCAGCCCCGGGGTCTCGCCGATCTTGCGGACGGCGAGCAGCACGCCGGGCATGAACGAGTCCCGATCGTACGAATCATGGCGGATCGACAGGGTCTGCCCAGTCGTGCCGAGGAGCACCTCCTGGTGCGCGACCATGCCCCGCATCCGCACTGAGTGCACCGGGATCCCGTCGACCCGGCCGCCGCGCGCGCTCCCTCGGCGATCACCGTCGTCGTGGGATCGTCGGCCCACTCCTTCGACGCCGCGGCCATGCGCTTTGCCGTGAGGGCGGCAGTCCCCGACGGCGCGTCGATCTTGCGATCGTGGTGGAGCTCGATGATCTCGGCGGTCTCGAAGAACGGCGCCGCCATCTCCGCGAAGCGGATCATCAGCACTGCGCCGACGGCGAAGTTCGGCACGATCACCGCGTTGGCAGACGACTGTTCGAAGAGCGCGGCAAACTCCGCGAGCTCGGCCTCGCTGAACCCCGTCGTGCCGACGACCGCGTGCACACCGTGCGCGGCGCACCACCGAATGTTCTCGCGCGCTGCGGAGAGCACGGTGAAGTCGACCGCGACCTGCGCGCCGGCGACCTCGAGCTGGTGGGCCTCGGCCGCGAGCCGGACCGCGCCGGAGTCGGAGCCCGCGTGAAGGGGGTCGACTGCGGCGACGAGCTCCATGTCGGGCGCGGCGCCCACGGCCGCACACACCGCCGAACCCATCCGCCCGCCTGCACCGAAGACGCCGACCCGGATCATGGCGCCGAGCCTACGGCCCGCAGACTTCGAGAACCCGGAGGTGAGACCTCGGAGCCCGTCAGAACTCCGAGACAGAGTGCGGACCGACGACCGCGAGCGTGCGGGACGCTCCGGCGAAGACCCGCTCGATGACTCGGTCGACGTCGTCGTCGGTCACCGCCTCGACGCGCGCGGTCAACTCCTCGAGGGTCGGGATCTCGCCCTCGACCAGCTCCGAGCGCCCGAGCCGGCGCATCCGGCTCGACGACGTCTCGAGCGACATTGCCAGCGACCCTACGAGGTGGCCCTTGGCGCCCGCGATCTCGATGTCGGAGAGACCGTTCGCGACGAGCCGATCGAGCTCGGCGCCGATCACTTCGAGCGTCTCGGGAACGTGCTCGGGCGCGGTCCCGGCGTACACGGCGAGCATGCCGGCATCATCGAAGCCCGCGTGGTACGAGAAGACCGAGTAGGCGAGGCCGCGAGTCTCGCGGATCTCCTGGAACAGCCGTGACGACATACCGCCCCCGAGCGCCTGGTTCAACACCGTCAGGGCGTATCGGTCCGGATCGAGCGCCGCGAACGAACGCAGGCCGGTCACGACGTGCGACTGCTCGGAATCGCGGTTGAGTACGACCAAGGGTGAGGCGGCCGCAGGCTTCTCACGCGGACGACCCGGCCGTTCGCCGTCGATCGCCGGGAATCGAGCCTCGACCAGGTCGAGCACTCCCTCGTGCGTGAGGTTGCCGGCCGCGGCCAGCACGACGTTCGACGGGACATAGTGCGCGCCGTGATACGCGGCGATGTCGCCACGGGCCATTGCGGTGATCGACCCCTCGCTGCCGAGCACCTCTCGGCCGAGCGAATGCCCCGGGAACAGCGCGGCCGCGAACAGATCGTGCACGAGATCGTCGGGTGTGTCGTCGCGCATCCCGATCTCTTCGAGGATCACCCGGCGCTCCGCCTCGACATCGTCGACGCGAAAGGCCGGGTGCCACAACACGTCGGCGAGCACCCCGAACGCGTTCTCGAGCTGCGTGTCGGGGACCCGCATGTAGAACACGGTCTGTTCGTGTGTCGTGAACGCGTTCATCTCGCCGCCGACCGACTCGATCGCCTCCGCGATCTCGCGGGCGCTCAGCCGATCGGTGCCTTTGAACAGCAGGTGCTCGAGGAAGTGACTGGCACCCCATTGCGCACCCTGCTCGTCGCGCGCGCCACTCCCGACCCACGCGCCGAGGGTGACCGAGCGGAGTCCGGGCAGGGCTTCGGTGACGACGCGCAAGCCGGAGGGCAGGCGCGTGCGCCCGACTCCGTTCGCGGACGGGTTCGCGGCGCCGTTCACAATGCCGCGTCCGCTCTGCCCTGCGGGCTCAGCGCCGCGGACCACCGCGCCGGGCGCCGCCGCGACCGCCTCGCCCACCGCGGCCACGGTCGCCGCCGGCGCCGGACTTCTCCGGCTCGGCTGCGGGCCCGAGGTCACCGAACTCTTCGCGGGCCTGCTCTTCCCACGCCGACTCGAACGACGCCGTCACCCGAGGGGAGGACGCCTCGCGCGCCCCGCCCGAATCCCGGGACGACTCCCGGGGGGGACGGTCACCGCGCGGCGCCCGCGACTCGCGGTCACGGTCGCGAGGGCCACTGGCGTTGCCGCCACCGCCACCGCCACCGTCGCCACCGGTGTCGTCACCGTCGTCGCCGAGCAGCGAGAGCGAGAGCTTGCCGTTCTGGTCGATGTCGTCGACCTTGACCGACAGCTCGTCGCCGAGCGCGAGCACATCTTCGACCCGGTCGATGCGCTTGCCGCGACCGAGCTTGGAGATGTGAATGAGACCGTCGCGACCCGGGAGAATGTTGACGAACGCACCGAACTTGGTGATGTTGACGACCCGGCCTTCGTAGACCGCACCCACCTCGGCGGACGGCGGGTCGAGGATGAGCTCGATCCGGCGCTGCGCCTCGGAGACGGCCGCTCCGTCCTTGGATCCGATCGACACGATGCCGACGCCGTCGGCGTCCTGCACCGAGATGTCGGCGCCCGTCTCCTGCTGAATCGTGTTGATGACCTTGCCCTTGGGCCCGATGACCTCGCCGATCTTGTCGACGGGGATCTCGAAGCTGACGATCTTCGGGGCCGTGGTGCGCACCTCTCCGCGCGGCTGCGCAATCGCACCTTCCATGACCGCGAGGATCTTCAGCCGGGCGTCCTTGGCCTGCAGCAGCGCGGCGGCGAGGACGTCGGCAGGAATGCCGGCGATCTTCGTGTCGAGCTGCAGCGCGGTGACGAACTCCGACGTACCGGCGACCTTGAAGTCCATGTCGCCGAACGCGTCTTCCTGGCCGAGGATGTCGGTGAGGGTCGTGTACTTGCCCTCCGCGAACACCAGGCCCATCGCGATACCCGCGACCGGCGCCTTGATCGGCACACCGGCGTCCATCAGCGAGAGGCTGGAGCCGCAGACCGACGCCATCGAAGTGGAGCCGTTCGACGCGAGCACGTCGGAGACGACCCGCATCGTGTAGGGCCACTCGAGGCTGCTCGGCAGCACCGGGATCAACGCCCGCTCGGCCAGCGCGCCGTGACCGATCTCGCGGCGCTTCGGCGAACCGACCCGGCCCGTCTCGCCCGTCGAGAACGGCGGGAAGTTGTAGTGGTGCATGTACTTCTTGCGGGTCTCGAGCGTGATCGTGTCGAGCATCTGCTCCATACGGGGCATGGCAAGCGTCGCAACGTCGAGCACCTGCGTCTCGCCCCGCTGGAAGAGCGACGAGCCGTGCGCGGTGTCGAGGACCCCGACCTCGGCCGACAGCGGCCGGATGTCGGCGGGACCGCGACCGTCGATGCGTACGCCCTCGTTGACGATCCGGCGCCGGACGACTTCCTTCTGCAGCGAACGGAAGGCCTTCTTGACCTCGCCCGCCTGCTCGGCGTGCACGCCGGGCGCGTCGACCGTGCCGACCAGCGCGGCCTGGATGCCGACGAGGATCTCGTCGAGCTTCGCGTTGCGCTCGGCCTTGTCGGCGATCTTCATCGCCGCGTCGGTCGTGGACTCGGCGTGTGCCTTCACCGCCGCGTACACCGCGGGGGTGTAGTCGATGTTCGGCATGTACTCGACCGGCGTGATCGGCCCGCGAGCCTTGATGAACTCCTCGCGCAGCTTCTTCTGGAGCTCGATCGAAGCGTTGATCCACTTCTTCGATTCCTCGAGGCCGCCCGCGATGAGCTCTTCGGTCATCTTCGGGGCGCCCTCTTCGTAGAGCTCCCACGTGCGTTCGGTGCCACCGGCTTCGACCATCATGATCGCGACGTCGCCGTCGGGAAGCTGACGGCCGGCGACGACGATCTCGAAGGTCGAGTCGTCGCCCTCTTGGAACGTGGGGTGCGCGATCCACTCGCCGTTGTGATGGGCGAGGCGCACCGCGCCGATCGGGCCGTCGAACGGAATGCCCGAGACCGTGAGCGCGGCAGATGCGCCGTTGATCGACACGACGTCGTGCGGGTTCTCGAGGTCCACGCCGAGGATCGTCGCGATGACCTGGACCTCGTTGCGGAAGTCGGCCGGGAACGACGGACGCAGCGGCCGGTCGGTCAGACGACAGGTGAGGATCGCGAGCTCGCCGGGGCGACCCTCGCGCCGGAAGAACGAGCCGGGGATCTTGCCCGCGGCATACGCCCGCTCCTCGACGTCGACCGTCAGCGGGAAGAAGTCGATGCCCTCACGGGGCTTCGAGGTGGCGACCGTCGACAGCAACGTGGTGCCACCGACCTTGACGAAGACGGCGCCTGCGGCCAGGGAGGCCAGCTTGCCCGTCTCGAGGGTCATCTCGAGGCCGGCGGCGTTGATAGGACCGGAAACCGAAATTGCGTCACTCACGCAAAGGTTCCTCTCTGTTTGAGCGAGAGGCACCGGTTCCCAGTTGTCAACGTCCGGGGATCGATCTTTCGAAGTCCGGGCGGTGGCGACTGACAACCGACATCTGCTCTCGCATGATTTCGAATGTCAATTTCTTCGAGATCGATGCCTCGAAGTTCGCGAGGAGCGGATGGCCGCTCCTCGCGCGAATCCCTAGCGACGGATGCCGAGCTTGGCGATGAGCGCTCGGTACCGCTCGATGTTGTTGCGCCGGAGGTAGTCGAGCATCCGCCGACGGCGGCCGACGAGCATCAGCAGACCCCGCTGCGTGTGGAAGTCCTTCTTGTGGACCTTCATGTGCTCCGTCAGATGACGGATGCGCTCCGTCAGGAGTGCGATCTGCACCTCCGCCGAGCCGGTGTCGGTCTCGTGGAGGCGGTTATCGCTGATCGTTGCGGCCTTGTCGGGCATACGTGCGTTCGAACCTTCTTCGATTTTCTCGTGTTTCGTTACGGATTCAGCGAGGGAGGCTACCAGACCTGCCGTGCCCACCCCGGTTACCCGGCCGGATGCAGGGTCCGCACCTCGGCTACGTCGCGGCGCATCTGGGCGACGAGATCGGCGACGTCGTCGAATCGCTCCTGGCCCCGCAGCCGGTGGGTGAACCGGACCCGGGCCGGCTGGTCGTAGAGATCACCGTCGAAATCGAGGACGTACGCCTCGACCAGAAACATCCCTGCTTCGGCGTAGAACGTGGGCCGGCGCCCGGCCGAGATCGCGGCCGGCCGGGAGATCCCGTCGGCGCCGGAGAACGTCCCCGCGTAGACGCCGTCGTCCGGTAGACAGATGTTGGCCGGCACGCCCACGTTGGCGGTCGGGAAGCCGAGCTCACGACCCCGGGCGTCGCCGCGCTCCACCGTCCCCCGCACCTCGTGCGGGCGGCCGAGCATCACCGCCGCGCCTTCGACGTCACCGCGGGCGATGAGCTCACGGATCCGGGTCGACGAGTACGGGATGCCGGCATCGCGCCGGGGTGCGGCAACGAGGCCCAGCCCGATCGTCTCGAACCCGAGCTCGGCGCCCATCAACTGCAGCAGTGGGACATCGCCGTGGCGCCGGTGCCCGAAATGGAAGTCGGCGCCGACGACGACGAGGCGGGCGCGCAACGCGCTCGCGAGCAGCTCCTCGACGAACTGTTCGGCGGGCTCCTTGCTGCGGGCGGCGTCGAACGGCAAGACGAGGCATTCGTCGACCGAACCCGTCGCCTCGAGCAATTCGAGCTTCTGATCGAGAGTGGTCAGGAGCTTGGGTGCGGATCCGGGCCGGACGACCTCGGCCGGATGCCGGTCGAAGGTGAGCACCGTTGCCACGAGTCCGCGCGCCTCTGCCAGCTCGCGCACGAGACGCAGCACGGCTTGATGACCGAGGTGGACACCGTCGAACGCGCCGATCGTCACCGCGCGCCCCGGCGCCGGAACGATCTCGGCCGGATCCCGGTAGATCCTCACGAGGGCCTCATGAAGCGCCTCGTGAGATCGATGTCTCGGTCGCGACGACGACCGACGGCTTGACCCCGCCGCCGCGGCGCTCGTACACCGCGAGCAGCGTTCCGTGTTCGTCGACGATCGCGAACGGTCCGGCGCCGGTGCGTTCGCCCAGCAACGCGGGCGCGGCGAACGTGGCGCCGTGCGAGACGGCGCGGGCGCGTTCGACGTCGACGCTCACCATCTCGAGGTCGCGCATTGCCTCCGTCGGCGGCCGGACCGCGGCGTCGGGATCGGATTCGATCGCCTCGATCGGGCGGGCGTCGTCGAGGGTGAAGCCGCCGACCCGCAGTCGCCGCAGACCGCCCAGATGCGCGCACCCGCCGAGCGCGCTGCCGAGGTCGGCGGCGAGTGTGCGGATGTAGGTGCCACTCGAGCACGCGACCCGGATCGTCGCTTCGGGGTACGCGCCCTCCTCGAGCTCCTCCACGACGAGCTCGCCGATGTGCACGGGCCGGGCCGCACGCTCGATCTCCTCACCCGCCCGCGCCATCTCGTAGAGCTTGCGACCGCCCACCTTCAGCGCCGACACCATGGGCGGGACCTGCTCGATGTCGCCGACGAACGCGCGGGCGGCGTTTTCGAGGTCGGCGCGCGTGACCTTCATCTCGGTCCGTTCCAGTACTGCCCCCGACGCGTCAAGCGTGTCGGTCGCGACCCCGAACACGACGCGGCCGCGGTACTCCTTGCCCGCTTCCTGCAGGTATCGCAGCAAGCGAGTGACCCGGCCCAGGCCGACGAGGAGCACTCCGGTGGCGTCGGGATCGAGGGTTCCCGCGTGCCCGATGCGGCGCTGCCCGTACACGCCCCGCAACTTGGCTACGACATCGTGACTGGTCCATCCCGGTGCCTTGTCGACCACGACGAGGCCGTCTCGCATCGACTCCGAATTCCTCACGCCTCGACTGCCAGGGTCGCCGCGCTCGAATACACGCGGTTCACAGGGCGTGCATGATCGTCGCGACGACGGCCTCCGCCGTCTCGTCGCTCGTGAAGCCCGCCGCGAAGCGGTGGCCGCCACCGCCTTGGCGTTCCGCGATCTGACGTACGTCGATCGTGCCGAGCGAGCGCAAGCTCACGCGCCACGTGAGGTCGGGCCCCTGCTTCAACACGCACGCGACCTGCGCTTCGCGGGTGCGGCGGAGCACGTCGATCAGCCCTTCGACCTCGTCGAAGGTGACGTCGTAACGGGTGAGGTCTTCCTGGGTGACCTTCGTCCAGACGAACGCCTTGTCGGGAACGAGTGTCGCAGCCTGGAGCGCCCCTGCAAGGAGCTGCAGGTACGCGAACCGGTGCTCCTCGAACAGTGTGCGCGAGAGCTCGGGGATCGGTACGTCGAAGCACGACAGCTCCCGCGCGAGCTCGAAGACGGCAGGCGTCGTCGACTCGTACTGGAACCGGCCCGTGTCGCAGACGAGCGCTGCGTACAGGCACACGGCCGCGTCGCGGGTGAGGGGCAGACCGAGCCGCTCGATCAACCGGCGCACGAGCACACCACTCGCGGCCGCGTCGGGATCGATCACGTTGATCGTGCCGTACCGCTGGTTCGACACGTGGTGGTCGATCACGACGAGCTCGCGGGCGGCCTTGGCCGGCCGCTCGAGATCACCGAGGCGCGACAGCGAGCCCGAATCGAAGGTCACCATGACGTCCGGATCGCGCGGGAAGCGGTCGGGGGCCGTCAACAGGTCGAGTCCGGGCAGCTGGCGGTAGTGCGCCGCGACGACGAACGGCTCCGAGAACGACGCGACGCTCGTGATCCCCGCCGCGCACAACACATGATGCAGCGCGAGCATCGAGCCGAGCGCGTCACCGTCGGGACTCACGTGGCAGGCCAGGCTCACTTCACCGGAACCGAGAATCGCCTCGGCCGCCCGGGTGCAGCGCGCTGTCGACCGGGAGATCGTCGTTCACGCGCGCTCCTCGTCGCCGCGGGTCTCACCATCGTGGCCGTTCGACGCCTCTCGGTGGTGGATATCGCGGAGGATGTCCTCGATGCGCTGACCGGACACGATGCCGGGGTCGACGACGAAATCGAGCTTGGGCACCTGGCGGATGCGCATCTGGCGGCCGACCACGCCCCGCAGGTGTGATCCGGCCGACCGCAGCGCATCGGCAACGTCGTCGGACACGGAGTCGCGGCTGTCGACCGCGGTCGCCGTGAGCGTGGAGTAGTACACCTTGGCGTGGGCGAGGTCGCGGCTCACATCGACCCCGGTGAAGGTCACGAGCTCCAACCGCGGATCGCTCAGTCGCTCCAACTCGTCGGCCAGGACTTCGAGCATCACTTCGTTGACGCGCGCAGTACGCGGGTACTTGCGGGCCGAGGTCATACGGTCACGCCCACTCACTCTCGAGCCATGCGGTCTCGACGTCGAGCAACTCGACATCGGCCGCGGTGACCACGAACCGTTCGATCGACCCCAGCATCTCCCGCACCTGTGTCTCGGTGACGCCGACGACGGCGACCGCGATCGCGGCCCGCTGCCACTGGTCGTGGTGGTCGACCTCGGCGACCGAGACGTGGAACCGGTGGCGCAACCCGTCGACGATCGGACGAATGGCTGCGCGCTTCACCTTCAGCGACCGGCTCTGCGGGATGTGCAGATCGAAACGGACCGCGGCTGCGTACACGGGCACATTCTCGCACTCCGGGCGCCGGACCCACTATCCGCCGTCACGAACACGCTCACGAACCGGTGCGGCCCGGCTCCAACCCGGTCGTCCAGCCCCGCCCCATCCCGATCCGGCGTGCATCCCGATCCGGCGTGCATCCCGATCCGGGCGGCATCCCGAAACCGACGGCATCCCGATCCGGCGTGATTGCAAGGATCCCGTCGCACGTCCGTCGGGATCCTTGCAATGTGTTTGTGACGAGCGATGCGGTTGTGACGAGTGCGGGCCGAGCGGGAATCAGGTCGGCGGGCGATCAGACCCGGGCGATCTCTCGTTCCTCGAACGTCTCGATCACGTCACCGGCCTTGAGGTCCTGGTAGTTCTCGAGCCCGATACCGCACTCGAACCCATCGCGGACTTCACGCACGTCGTCCTTGAACCGGCGCAGCGTGGCGATCGATCCCTTCCAGATGATCGTTCCCTCGCGTAGGAAGCGGACCTTCGAACCACGCGTGATCACGCCACTCGTGACGTAGCAGCCGGCGACCTTGCCGACGCGCGGGACCGAGAAGACCTCGCGCACTTCGGCATCCCCGGTGACGACTTCCTCGTACTCGGGCTTGAGCATCCCGACGAGAGCGTTGCGGACGTCGTCGAGCACGCCGTAGATGACCTCGTAGGTTCGGATCTCGACGCCTTCGCGCTCGGCCACTTCGCGGGCCTTGCGGTCGGGACGCACGTTGAAGCCGATCACAGTCGCGTTCGACACGGCCGCGAGGTCGAGGTCGGACGCCGTGATCCCACCGACACCGCGGTGCACGAACGACAGGCGGACCTCGTCGTGCTCGGCGTCGAGCTTCTTCAGCGCGTCGGTGAGCGCCTCCAGCGAACCGTTGACGTCGGCCTTCACGATGAGGTTCAACGTGGCGACCTCGCCCCGTTGGACCATCGCGAAGATGTCCTCGAGCCGGGCACCGCCGCCCAGCATCATCGGGTTGCGTTGTGCCGCCACCTTGCGCCGATGCGTGCGCGCCTCGGCAACCGTGCGCGCGACCTTGTCGGAGGGCGCGACCCGGAGCTCGTCACCCGCGAGCGGCACGTCGTCGAGACCGAGCACTTCCACGGGAACCGACGGACCGGCCTCGCTGACCTGCAGGCCCTGCTCGTCGAACATCGCGCGGACGCGGCCCCAAGCCGGGCCGGCCACGATCTGGTCGCCGACCCGCAGCGTGCCTTCCTCGACGAGGGCGGTCACGACCGGACCACGGCCCTGGTCGAGGTACGACTCGAGCACGTAGGCCTTGGCCGGGCGCTTCGGGTTGGCGACGAGGTCCTCGGCGATCTCGGCGTCGGCCACGAGCAACAGGGCGTCGAGCAGTTCCTCGACACCTTGCCCCGTCGGCGCAGCGACGTCGAGGACGATCGTGTTCCCGCCCCACTCCTCGGGCACCAACTCCTGCTCGGTGAGCTGCTGGCGCACGCGGGTCGGGTCGGCGTCTTCCCGGTCGGTCTTCGTCACGGCGACGACGATCGGCACTTCCGCGGCCCGGGCGTGGTTGATCGCCTCGACAGTCTGCGGCATGACACCATCGTCGGCCGCGACCACGAGGATCGCGATGTCGGTGATCTGCGCGCCGCGCGCGAACGCATTGCGGTGAACGCCTCGTGACCCGGTGTGTCGATGAACGTGATGCGACGACCGTCGCGCACCACCTGGTACGCCCCGATGTGCTGGGTGATGCCACCGGCTTCACCCGCGACCACGTTCGCGTGCCGGATGCGGTCGAGCAGCGTCGTCTTTCCGTGGTCGACGTGACCCATGACGGTGATGACCGGCGGGCGCGGCTCGAGCAGCGCGTCGTCGTCCTCGTCGTCGGCGGTGAGCAGCGCGATCAGCTCGATCTCCTGTTCACTCCCCGGCTCCACGATCAGGATCTGGGCACCGAGCTCCTCGGCGATGAGCTCGATCATCTCGTCGGGCAGCGACGCCGTCGCCGTCATCATTTCGCCGGCCGCGAAGAGGATCCGGACGAGGTCGGCGGGCGTGCGGTTCAGCTTGGGCGCGTACTCCTGGATGGTGCTGCCGCGCGAGACGACGATCTCGCCTTCGGGAACGGGCGCATCGGCCGGGGTGAGCCGCTGCGAAGCCGGTTCGAGCTCGGCGCGGTCGCGACGACGCTTCTTGCGCCGGCGCTGCGGGGGTCCGCCGGGTCGGCCCCGGCCACCGCCGGGACCACCGAAGCCGCCGGGTCCGCCACCAGGGCCACCACCGGGACC
Source organism: uncultured Actinomycetes bacterium (assembly GCA_963761055.1). GTDB lineage: Bacteria > Actinomycetota > Acidimicrobiia > IMCC26256 > PALSA-610 > PALSA-610. The sequence goes on from CAVXFO010000007.1 coordinate 487,987, forward strand.
ACCCCGGCCGCGTCCGGGCGCGCCGGTACGGGCGCCACCGGGACCACCGGCTGAACCACCGGGACCGCCGCCGGGCGTGTATCCACCTCCGCCACCACCGCGCGGACCGCCGAAGCCGCCCCCACCGGGGCCGCCGCGGGCGCCGCCGCCGCCACCGCCGGGACCGGGCCGGGGGCCGCCGGGACGACTTCCGAAACTGGTGCGGGGGCCGGGAGGGGGCGGCGGGACCTTCCCGGGCGGCGGCGGGATCGCCTTGCCGCTGCCGGACGTGGGACGCGACGGGGCCGCGGGCGGTGGGGTCGACGGCGCACGCGCGGCCGGCCGGTCCTCCACCGAAGGCGTGGGTCGGGTGCCGGGTGCGGCCGAGGGAGCTGACGCGGGCGCGGCAACGGGCGGCGCTACCGGCGGAGCCGACGCGGGCGCGACCGTCGCCGCGGCCGCGGCCGGGCGTTCCACCGGCGCGGGCGGAGCCGGCATCGCGGGCGCGGGCGACGAGCGCACCACCCGGTGCGAGGACCGGACCACCGCGGGCTTGGCCTCTTCGACCGCGGCGGACGCGGCGGCCGGCTCGACGGGCCGGCTCGACGGCGCGATCGTCGTCACCGGGGCGGGCGCGGCGGGCGGGACTTCCGGAACGGGCGGGGCCGGGGCGGGCTCGGGCTCGACGACGGGCGCCTTTTTCAGCCCGCGTGAGTCGGCCAGGCGGCGGACGCGGTCGGCCGAGGGCTCGTCGATGCTCGACGAGTGGCTCTTGACGCCGATCTTGAGCTCGTTGGAAAGCTCGACCACGACGGCGTTGTCAACGCCGAGCTCTCGTGCCAGCTCGTAGACCCGAATCTTCTTCGTCGCCAAAACAGTCCGTTCCTTAGAAATCGGTGCTCTCTAGTGTCGCGCGCAGCTCTTCGACTTCGGTGCTCGTCAGCTCCCGGCGGAGCGCCCGGGCGAGTGTTCCTCGCTTTGCCGCCCGGGCGAAACAGTCGCTCGAGCAGATCCATGCGCCCCGGCCGGGCTTGGTCCGGCCGATCTGTACCGCTCCCCCACGCATCGCCGCAATCCGGATCCAGCCCTCGGGGCTGTCGGTCCGGCGGCAGCCGACGCATGTGCGTTGCGGCTCGGTCAGCTTTCGTCTCCTGGCTTCAGTTCGATCTCCGCTTCTGCTTCCGCGGCCGTCTCTGCGGATTCGCCGTCGATGTCGGAGTCCGCCGCAATCTCGTCGCCCGCTTCGTCGGCCACACTCGCGTCGACGTGCATCGCCGCGTCCTCGGCCGCCGGCGCCGCGGGTTCCTCGTCGGCGAGGTCGCCCGTGCCGTCGGGCAGGTCGCCCGTCTCGGGCGCGACTTCGGGCTTGGGCGAGCCGGACCCCTCGAGCACTCCCGAACCGACCAGGACTTCCCCGCCGGCGATCGTGCCGTAACCGGCCTCGGCCGCGCTGATCGCGTCGCCACCCTCGGCGGGCTGCCACATCGAGCTGTCCGTCGGGACCCTCGACCCACTCACCCTCGGCGTAGCCGCCACCCGCTTCTTCTTCTGCGAGCTGGGTTTCGCTCTTGATATCGACGCGCCAACCGGTCAGGCGCGCGGCGAGTCGAGCGTTTTGGCCTTCCTTCCCGATCGCCAGCGAGAGCTGGAAGTCGGGGACGATGACCTCGGCGATACCGGTGTCCTCGTGGATGCGGACCTCGCGCACCTTCGCAGGCGCGAGTGCGCGCATGACGAACTCCGGGGGATCCGGGCTGTAGGGAACGATGTCGACCTTCTCGCCGCGCAACTCGTTCACGACCTGACGCACGCGCATGCCGCGAGCGCCGACGCAGGCGCCGACGGGATCGACGTTCTGGTCGTTCGACGCGACCGCGAGCTTCGTACGGTGACCGGGCTCGCGGGCGACTGCCTTGATCTCCACGACGCCGTCGAGGAGCTCGGGCACTTCGAGCTCGAAGAGGCGCCGGACGAGTCCGGGGTGCGTACGGGACACGACGATCTGCGGGCCCTTGGCCGTCTTGCGGACCTCGACGATGTACGCCTTCATCCGCGAGCCGTGGTCGTAGCGGTCGCCCGGCACCTGCTCGGCTTGCGGCAACAGGGCCTCGACCCGACCGAGATCGAGCAGCGTGTAGCGCGCGATCGGTCTGTTGGATGATCCCCGTGACGATGTCGCCCTCACGGCCGGCGTACTCCTCGTACTTCATCTCGCGCTCGGCCTCGCGGATGCGCTGCAGGATCACCTGCTTCGCAGTCTGCGCGGCGATACGCCCGAAGTCGGCGGGCGTGTCGTCCCACTCGCGCGTGACGTCACCGACTTCGTCGAGCTCTTCCGCGATCACCCGGATCTCGCCGGTCTCGACGTCGATCTCCACGAGCGCTTCCTCCGCCGCCTCCGGCATCCGCTTGTACGCGGTGACCAGGGCGTTGGCGAGCGCCTCGAGCATGATCTCTTCGGGAATGCCCTTTTCGATCGCGAGCGCCGACAGCGCTTCGAGCATCTCCGGATTTTTCATGACTTCCCTTTCGCCCGCGCGTGCTCGGTCCCGGACTCTTCTTGCCAGAGCTCGACTTGGACGACCCTTGACGCGGCTGCGGGCCCCACTCGAAGACAGTGCGGGCCTGGGTGATCGCGGGAATCGCTATCTCCTCGTCGCCGCCGTCGTCCGATTCGATGACACAGTGATCGCCGTCGAAGGCGCGGAGGACTCCGCGCACACGCCTCGGACCCGCGTCGGTGTGGAACTTGACCGAGACCTCCTCGCCGAGGGCTTCGCGAAAATGCTCGGGCCGGCGCAACGCACGCTCGATGCCCGGGCTGCTGACTTCGAGCAGATACGACCCGCCGATCGGGGCGGCGTCATCGACGATCGGCGACACCGCGCGGGTCACCTCGGTGATCGTCTCGAGGTCGATGCCACCGGCTCGGGTCACGGTGAGGCGAAGGGTGCGGGCACCCGCGCCTCCGAGCAGCTCGACGTCGTACACGGCGAGTCCGAGACTGACGACGGCGGGTTCGACGGCGGCACGTACTGATTCGAGTTGCGTGTCCGTCGCACTCACAGTCCGTACCTCCCTCGTGATCCCAAGAAAAAACGTGGGCCACGGCCCACGTTCCCCCGCCCCCGTAGGAGCGCCCGATACAACCGTAGAAGTGTAGCCCAACCGGCCCCCCTGTACCAGGCATGAACCGGGCCCAAACGGACCGGATGACCTGCTCGCAGCGGCGCGTTCAGGCGAACATGTCGCGCAGCTCCGCCGGGGCGACCGTCTCCAGCTGGGCGTAGGTGCAGTCGGCGGGATCCTTGTCGGGACGCCATCTCCGGAAGTGGGCGTTGTGGCGGAACCGGCCGCTCATCATTCCCTCGAACGCCACCTCGCACACCCGTTCGATCCGCAGTGGCTCCCACGACAGGTCCTTGGTCGTGTTCCAGCGGCTCGGGCCGCCCGGCATCCGCTGCCCCGGCGCGGTCGCCTCCGACACCGACCGGGCCCAGTCCTTCCAGGGGTGGTCGTCGAGCGCGCCAGCCCGGAGGTCCTCGACCTCGGCCGCGAGCTCCGTGCGCAACTTCGCCGCGATACCGCTGGCGACGCCGACGTGGTGCAGGACCCCGTCGTCGTCGTAGAGCCCGAGCAGGAACGAACCGATCCCGTTGCCGTCCTTGTGCACGCGGAAACCGGCAACCACACAGTCGCAGGTGCGGTCGTGTTTGACCTTCATCATCGCGCGCTTTCCGGGCTGATACCCGTGGGTCACGGGTTTCGCGACCACACCGTCGAGACCGGCGCCCTCGAAGCGCGAGAACCAGTCGACGGCTACGACGCGCTCGCGCGTCGCGGGCGTGAGGTACATCGGCGGGCGCGCGCCGCGTAGCACGTCCTCGAGCGCCGCACGACGCTCGGCGAAAGGAGTGTCGAGCAGCGAGCGATCCCCGAGCGCGAGGAGATCGAACGCGACGTACGAGGCCGGGATCTCGGCCGCGAGCTTCTTGATGCGCGACTCCGCCGGATGCTGACGTAGCTGCAACGCGTCGAAATCGAGGCCCGCCTCGTTCGCGACGACGACCTCGCCGTCGAGCACGATGCGATCGGGGAGCTGTTCGAGCATCGGCTCGCGCAACTCGGGGAAATAGCGGAGCAACGGCTTCTGGTTGCGCGACTGGAGATCGAGCTCGTCGCCGTCGCGGAACACGACACAGCGAAAGCCGTCCCATTTCGGCTCGTAGATCACATCGCCTGCAGGCGGCATCTCGCGCGTCAGCTTGGCGAGCATCGGTTCGAAGGGGGGATTCACCGGGAGAGTCACGCCTGCAACGTATCCAGAGAATCGACTAGATGAGGCGCCGGTCCGACGCCCAGCGGGCGAGCTGGTGGCGGCTCGACAGCTGGAGCTTGCGCAGCACGGACGACACATGAGTCTCCACCGTCTTCGTCGAGATGCCGAGATCGCGAGCGACCTCCTTGTACGCGTAGCCACGCGCGATCAGGCGGAGCACCTCGCGCTCGCGCGGCGTCAACTGGTCGAGCTCGGGATCGGCCTGCGCCGGCGCGACCTCGGCGAAGGCGTCGAGCACGAACCCGGCGAGGCGAGGCGAGAACACGGCATCGCCGTCGCGCACCCGTGAGATCGCGTCGACGAGCTCGTCGGGCGCAATCGTCTTCGTCACGTACCCGCGCGCGCCCGCCCGAATGGTCGCGATCACGTCCTCGGGCGCGTCGCTCACCGACAGTGCGAGAAAGCGCACGTCGGGATGGCTGCGACCGATCTCACTGATGACGCGCGCACCGCCGCCGGCCGGCATGTGCACGTCGACGAGTACGACATCGGGAACGCGCTCCCTGATCATCTCGATCGCGGTGTCGACGTCGGAGGCGGCGCCGACGACGTCGACGACGTCGCCGAGCTCCGCCCGCACCCCGGAGAGGAAGAGCTGATGATCGTCGACCAGGAACACCCTCGTCCGCGACGCGCTCACGACAACTTCCCGGACTTCGTCATGATGACTCCCCGGACTTCGTCAAGGGCAATACCAACTCGATCTCCGTTCCGTCGGTCGCGCTCGAACGGATCACGGCACTCCCGCCCGCGCGTGCCATCCGGCCGACGACTGAATGACTGATGCCGCCGCGGTCGGTGGGGACCGCGCCCGGATCGAAGCCGCGGCCACGGTCGCGCACGAAGACCGTCGCCTGGTCGGCCTCGACCTCGAGGTACACCGAGACCGCGCTCGCACCCGAATGCCGGGCCGCGTTCAGGATCGCCTCACGCGCCGCCGCGAGGAGCGGCTCGGTCCCGTCGACCGAGTGATCGCGGACGCGCACGACCTCGACGGGAACGCCGTGCTCGGCCTCGATCGCCGCCGCGATCTCCTCCAGCGCCGCCCCGAGCGAGGAGGTCGCACTCGCGCCGGCCGCGGGGCCGTCGCCGCTCAGCAGCCAGGCGCGCAACTCGCGCTCCTGCATGCGGGCCAGGCGCACCACCTCGCGCGGCTGATCCGCCCGCCGCTGTACGAGCGCGAGGGTCTGGAGCACCGAGTCGTGCAGGTGCGCGGCGACCTCGGCGCGCTCGTCGGCGCGTATCCGCTCCCGCCGTTCGGCCACGAGTGCGTGCACGAGCCGCGACACTCCCGGACCGATCACGAGGACGACCCCGATGAGAACCGCGACCGCGGCGGCCAACGTTCCGCGCAGCACGCGCCACGAGTCGACACTGACGAAGAACGCGGCGAGCCCGATCACGACGCACCCGACCCCGGCCGCGATCCGCGCCAGCGCGCCGCGGCGAGTGCCGACCAACACTGCGACGGCATCGGCCGCATCGGGTGGGAGCCGCTGCAACAACTGCCAGTCCGGCAACTCGGCGGTCCCGCTGGATGGCGGCGATCGCATCGCGAGCAACGCGAGCCCGACGAGCGCGGCCGCGATCGGCCACACGAACGCGTCGCCGGGCCAGACGCCGACCTGACGCACGAGCAGCAGGCCCCCGAGGACGACCGAGGCGAACGCGGCGGTCGCGAGCGCGTCGGCCCGGGGCGCAGGACGGCGCCCCGAACCCGCGAGCGCATTCGGCATCAACGCCCAGGCGGCGCCGTACACGAGCACCCCGAGCCCGCTGGCGATCGCCAGTACCACGAACCCGCACCGCACCACGTTCGGGTCGAGGCCGAGCACGTCGGCGAGACCGGCCGCGACGCCGGCAACCATGCGGCCCTCGTCGGGGCGCGTGAGATCGCGCCGGTGAAGAACTCGGGGCGAGACCACGGACAAGATGATCGCGCCGTAGCGTCCCGGTGCCATCCGGGAGTGGCTCAGGGTCATTCCCGATATCCGACGCGGCGGGATGAGCGCACGCTGGTCGCCATGGACACCAACGCGCCCCCGCCTCCCCCTCCGCCGCCGCCGGCCGCGCACCGCGCCCTTCGGCGCGACCGGGCCGACGGCATGCTCGGCGGCGTCGCGGCCGGCATCTCGCGTACGTACGGCATCGACGTGCTGCTGGTGAGAGTCCTGTTCGTGATCGCGGGCGTGCTGTGGATCGGCGTTCCCGCATACATCGTGGCCTGGATCGCGATCGCGCCGACCGACGGCCCGCCCACGTTCACCCCCGGACGGCGCGATCCGAAAATGATCCTCGGCCTGGCACTCGTCGCCTTGGGCGCTTTGATCGCCGGCGACCGGGTGCTGCCCCACGGTCTCGGCTTCGGCCACTACGGCGGACCTCTGCTCTTGATCGGCGGCGGGCTCGCGATCCTGCTCCTGCGGCGCCGCGACGATCCGCGGCCGCAGGACGCCGCGGATCCGCCCCCCGCGGGTCCCCCGCCGCCGGACGAACCCGCGGCGGAGGAGCCGACGGAGACGGCTCCCGTCGACGAGCCGACGACTTCGTTCCTCCCTCCCGCGCCGCCCGTCCCTCCGAGCGCATGGACCCAGCACGCGCCGTGGCCCATCGTTTCCTCCACGCCGTCGGCGCGCGCGCGTCGACGCGAGTGGCGTCACGAACGGCGGGCGCAGCGGCCGCGCTCGTTCCTCACACCGTTGACCTTGAGCGTGCTGTTGATCGGCGCGGGTGTGGCCGGTCTCCTGCAGACGACCGGCGCGCTCGACGTGAACCTCACCATCGTGCTCGCGCTGGGAACGTGCATCGTCGGCGTTGTCCTCGTCACGGCCGCGTTCTTCGGTCGTGCGCACAGCCTCGTCCTCGTGGGCCTCGTGCTCCTCGCCGCAACCGGTATCGCGAACACCATCGACGTTCCCCTCCGTGGCGGGGTCGGGAATCACGAGTACCGCCCGCTACAACTCTCCGAGTTGCAGACGCGCTACGAGACGGGGATCGGCAAGCTCGTGCTCGACTTCCGCGACGTGCCGCTGACCGGTCGGACCACGACCATCGAAGCGCGGACCGGGATCGGTGAGCTCCTCGTCGACGTGCCCAGCGCGGTACGCGTCGAGGTGCACGCCCACACGGGAGCCGGAGCCGTGACGCTGTTCGACAACGAGACGCACGGAGGTTGGCCCGAGAACGATCAACGCGCGGTCGACGGCAGCGGCCCGGGCGTCCTGCGGCTCAACCTCCGGGTCGGCGCCGGACAGATCCGGGTGCGCCGGTTCGAACCGGGCGGTATCGAGACCATCGTGGGAGGAAACTGATGCTGGACCGTCACCGCACCGATTTCGTCGAGCTGTTCTTCGGGCTCGCGTTCGTGGCTGCGGGCGCCGGGTTCATCGTGCGCCAGACCACCGACCGGAGCTTCGACGCCGCCTGGATCGCCGCGATCGCGCTCGTGACGGTCGGCGTCGCGTTCTTGGCGGTCACACTGCTCAACCGGCCACGATCCGTTGCGGCGACGGTCCGCGCACCGCGGACCGAGGAGTCGACCGACGCGGACGCGCACGAACCGCCCGCGCCCGGCACCGACCCCAGTGAGGTAACCGGGGGCTAGTGACCTGAGTCAGGTCACTAGGTGCGGGGATCGCCGACATCGGCGAGGGGAAGCTCGTCACGTTCACCCGACGCGCGCCGCTTGCGCTCGACGACCCCCCGCCCGACGCCCTTGGCGCCGACGACCAACTGCACCGGCATCCCGACGAGGTCGGCGTCGGCGAACTTCACACCCGGGCTCACGTCGCGGTCGTCGTACAGGACGTCGATACCCCGGGCGCGCAGTTCGTCGTAGACCCGGTCGGCCTCTGCGGTCACCGTGCTCGCCTGGTCGCCGCGACCCGGCACCGCGATCAGGTGCACCGCGTACGGGGCGAGCGCCTCGGGCCACGCGAGCCCGTGCTCGTCGTGGTACTCCTCGGCGACCGCGGCGACCACGCGCGACACGCCGATGCCGTAGCAACCCATGACCATCGCGTGCTGGTCACCTTTCTCGTCGGTGTAGCGCGCGTCGAGCGCCTCGCTGTACTTCGTCCCCAGCTGGAAGACGTGACCGACCTCGATGCCCCGGTCGATCGCCAGCGGTTTCCCGCACCGTGGGCACGGGTCGCCGGGGACCACCGTGACGATGTCGGCCCAGACGTCGACGTCGAAGTCGCGTCCGACCACCGCGTGCTCGACGTGGTGGTCGGGCTTGTTCGCACCGGTCACCCACGGCGTCCCGGCCTGCACGCTCGGGTCGGCGACCACGACGTCGGCGCCGGTGAAGTGGGGTCCGATGTAGCCCTTCGGCAGTTCGGGGTGCGCGGCGAAGTCCTCGTCGCCGTAGAGGCGCACTTGCTTCGGCCTCAGCGCGGCCGCGAGGGCGTACTCGTTGATCTCCCGATCTCCGGGGACGATCGCGATGCCGAGCTTGCCGTCGACGTCGAACGCGATCGACTTCAGCAGCGCCGACGGATCGACCTGCAAGAGACCGGCGACACCGGCGATGCCGCGCACGCCCGGGGTGTGCAATTCCGCCATCGGCGGCTGGTCGGGCGGAACGGTGACGTCCGGCGGCACCGCGCGGCGGGCGGCTTCCACGTTGGCGGCGTACTCGCACGACGGGCACCACACGAAGTCGTCCTCGCCGACCGCGGCGACGGCCATGAACTCGCGGCTCTCGGACCCGCCCATCTCGCCCGATTCCGCCTCGACGGCCCGAAACGTGAGGCCACAGCGGGTGAAGACGCGCTCGGTACGCGTCGTACATGAGCCGGTAGCTCGCCCGGAGGCCGTCGAGATCGAGGTCGAAGGAGTAGGCGTCCTTCATGAGGAACTCCCGCCCCCGCAACAGCCCGAACCGGGGCCGCAACTCGTCGCGGTACTTCCAGTTGATCTGGTACAGGTTCAGGGGCAGGTCGCGGTAGGAGCCGTATTCCTGGGCCACGATGCTCGTGACCAGCTCTTCTGCGGTCGGCGACAGGCAGTATCCGGTGTCCTTGCGATCGACCAGCTTGAACATCAGCGGCCCGTAGGCCGTGTCTCGCCCGCTCCGCTCCCAGAGCTCCAGCGGTTGCGCGATCGGCAACAGCACCTCCTGGGCGCCGGCGTCGTCCATCTCCTCTCGGACGATCTGCTCGACCTTGCGCAACACCCGGCGGCCGAGCGGGAGCCACGAGTAGATCCCGGCGCTGACCCGCCGGATGTAGCCGGCCCGGACCAGCAGGCGATGGCTCTCGACCTCGGCGTCGGCGGGGTCGTCGCGCAAGGTGCGCAGGAAGAGGCTGCTCATCCGCATGGCCGCCGAGGCTACCGGTGGGGTTGTCCCACTCCGATTGTCGACCGAACTGGTCGGAGATATTCCCGACCTGATAGCTGGTATTTCGGCGGCCCAGAGCGTAGGGTCAGCGCATGATTCTGCGGATTGTGGGCGCAGCGAGCATCTTCATGGGCCGCACGCCACACGAGGTACGCGGCGAAGTCAATCGCCCCCGCACGCACTGACGGCCCCGGCGCGCCTGGCGCCACCCGTGTTCGTTCTCCTTCCGCCCCGAAAGGGAGCCGCCTCATGGCGATCGACGTCCGCGATCTCGCGACCCGCCCACTCGAACCGATCATCTCCGAAGAGCTCGACATCTTCGAGCGGACGGTCGCCGAATATCTCGACGGCCGGGTCGACGAGGACACGTTCCGGGTCTTCCGCCTCAACCACGGCGTCTACGGCCAGCGTCAGGGCGGTCACGCCCAAATGCTGCGCATCAAGATCCCGCACGGTCGCATCACAGCCGAACAGCTCGACACGTTCGCCTACATCGCCGACAACTACTCACGCGGCTGGGGCCACCTGACCACCCGTCAAAACGTGCAATTCCACTTCATCCCACTCGAGCAGTCGCCCGAGATCCTGCGCCTGATGGCGTCGGTCGGTCTCACCTCCCGCGAGGCGTGCGGCGACACCGTGCGCAACGTCATGGGCTGCCACCTCGCCGGCGCATGCCCGCAAGAGGTGCTCGACATCACGCCGTGGGCGAAGGCCGTCACCGACTTCCTCCTCCGCCACCCGTACGGGCAGCGCCTGCCCCGCAAGTTCAAGGTCAACTTCTCGGGCTGCGCGACCGACTGCGGCCAGGCGATGTTCAACGACGTCGGCGTCGTCGCCACGACCCGCACGCTCCCCGACGGGAGCACCGAGGCCGGCTTCAAGGTCTTCATCGCCGGAGGTCTCGGTGCGAACCCGCACCCGGCCCAGGCGCTCGAAGACTTCACCCCTCGCGAAGAGCTGCTGGCGACGATCTACTCGTGCCTGCGCACGTTCGACCACTACGGCAACCGCGACAACAAGATCCGCGCCCGCATGAAGTGGCTCGTCGACACCATGGAAGGCGGGATCGACGAACTACGCGAGCGCATCTTCAAGGAGCGCAAGTTCCTCCGCGCCGCCCGCGACTGGCCGTGGGGCATTCCGCAAGCGGTCCTCGACGCCGGCGACGCGCCCGCCGGCGGCTCCCCCGACGCGACGAGGGTCGGACCCGCGCACGTTCCGGTCAAACTCCTGTCGCGTGACCCGTACGACCGTTGGCAGGAAGCCAACGTGGTGCGGGGTGTCGCGAACAGAACGGTCAGTGTCGTGGCGTACTCCCGCCTCGGCGACATCACGGCCGACCAGTTCCGAGCACTCGCCGACATCCAGCGCGACTTCGGCCTCGATATCCGCATCACGAACCGGCAGAACCTCGCACTGCGCGACCTGAGCGAAGCCGACGTGCGGCCGCTCTTCGACCGCTTGAGCGACATCGGTATGGCCGAGGCGGGCGCCGAGCTCGCACGCGACGTCGTCTCGTGCCCGGGCGCAGACACGTGCAACCTCGCGGTCACCCAGTCGCGCGGTCTCGCGGCGGCGATCGGCGATGCGCTCGAGGATGCCGGCCTCGCCGAGGTCCCCGGCGTCCGCGTGAACATCTCCGGCTGCACCAACAGCTGCGGCCAGCACCACGTCTCCGACATCGGATTCTTCGGGCTCGAGCGGCGAGCTCACGGCCGGGCCGCGCCCGGATACCAGATGCTCCTCGGCGGCCACCTCGGTGAGACCGAAGTGGAGTTCGGCGACAAGGCGGGCAAGCTCCCGGCCAAGACGGCACCGGAAGCCGTGGTGCGGATCGTCGGTCGTTACAACCAAGAGCGCCGGCCCGGCGAGATGTTCCAGACCTGGCTCGCACGGTCGGGTGGGGCCAAAGGAGTCGGCGACACGCTCGCCGACCTCGACCACTTCCCCGCGCCCGACCTCGGTCCGGAGTTCTACGTCGACTACGACGAAACGGGTCCCTACGTGGCCGACGTCGGCGACGGGGAATGCGCGGCGACGTGAGCGAGCAGGCATGAGTGTGGTGGATCCGATCACTGTCGATCGGCCTCTCGTCGATGTCGACCTCGCGGAGCTGGCCGCGGTTTCGCGGCGAGCTCGAGAACAAGCCGGCGTCGCGCGCGATCAAGTGGGCGTACGAGCGCTTCGGCGCCGCCATCATCCTCGCCGCGTCGTTTCAGGACTGTGTACTCATCGACGTCGCATCGAAGGCCGCACCGGGTATCGAAGTCGTGTTTCTCGACACGCAGTACCACTTCGCGGAAACGCTCTGGTACGTCGACCGCGTGCGCGAGCGCTACGACCTCAACCTGACCGTCATGCAACCGCTCGTCTCGCCCGACGACCTGTGGCAGACCGACACCGACGAATGCTGTGCGATGCGCAAGGTCGAGCCGCTCGCCCGGGCGTTGCGCGGCAAGCAGGCGTGGATGACCGGTTTGCGTCGGGTCGAGGCGCCGACGCGAGCGAGCGCTCCGATCGTTCATCTCGATGTCGGCCGGGGAATTTTCAAGGTGAATCCCCTCGCCACCTGGACCGACACCGACGTCGCCGCCTACAAAGTGGACCATGACCTTCTCGAGCACCCGCTCGTGTCCCAGGGCTACCCGTCGATCGGCTGCTGGCCGTGCACCCGTCCCGTGGGCCACGGGGAAGACCCGCGTTCGGGTCGCTGGACCGACCAGGGCAAGATGGAGTGCGGGCTGCACGGGTGGCCCGACGGCGAAGTCCCGGAAGTCTGAGCCAACGACGAAGCCGGCAACGACGAAGCCGGGACCGACACCGTGGTCTCGAACAACGACAGGTCAGCGACGACGGGGAAGCAAACGATGCAGCGCCTGATAAGCCATCTCGACGCGCTCGAATCCGAGTCGATCCACCTCCTGCGCGAGGTCGCGGCCGAGTTCGAGCGACCCGTGCTGCTGTTCTCCGGCGGCAAGGACAGCGTCGTGATGTTGCACCTCGCGAAGAAGGCCTTCTGGCCCGCGCGGCTCCCGTTCCCCGTGATGCACGTCGACACCGGTCACAACTTCTCCGAGGTCATCGAGTTCCGCGACTCCTCGGTCGAGAAGCTCGAGGTGAATCTCATCGTCGCGTCGGTGCAGGAGTCGATCGATTCCGGCCGGGTGGTCGAAGACTCGGGTCCGCGTGCGTCGCGCAACCGTCTGCAGACCACGACGTTGCTCGACGCGATCGAGCAGCACGAGTTCGACGCGGTGATGGGCGGCGCCCGACGCGACGAGGAGAAGGCCCGGGCCAAGGAAAGGTTCTTCTCGTTCCGCGACGAGTTCGGCCAGTGGGACCCGAAGAACCAGCGCCCGGAGATCTGGTCGATCTACAACGGTCGGCACCGCAAGGGCGAGCACATCCGCGTCTTCCCGCTGTCGAACTGGACCGAGCTCGACATCTGGCAGTACGTCCTCGAACAGGAGATCGAGCTGCCGACCATCTACTTCGCCCACCGGCGCCAGGTGTTCCGCCGCGACGGCATGCTGATGGCGGTCACCGACTTCCTGCAGCCCGCCGAGGGTGAAGAGGTCTTCGACGCCACCGTCCGCTACCGCACCATCGGCGATGCCACGTGCACCGCAGCGGTCGCCTCGATGGCCGCGTCGATCGACGACGTGATCACCGAAGTCGCCGCATCCCGCATCACCGAACGGGGCGCGACACGCGCCGACGACAAGTTCTCCGAAGCGGCCATGGAAGACCGAAAACGAGAGGGCTATTTCTAATGGAACTGCTTCGCTTCGCGACGGCCGGGTCCGTCGACGACGGCAAATCCACGCTGATCGGCCGTCTGCTCTACGACTCCAAGCAGATCTTCGAGGACACCCTCGAGGCGCTGGAGCACTCGACGATGCTCCGCGGCGAAGAGGGAATGAACCTCGCGCTCCTGACGGACGGGCTCCGGGCCGAACGGGAACAGGGGATCACCATCGATGTGGCCTACCGCTACTTCGCGACGCCGCGCCGCAAGTTCATCATCGCCGATACGCCCGGCCACCTGCAGTACACGCGCAACATGGTCACCGGCGCGTCGACGGCCGACCTCGCGCTCATCCTCGTCGACGCACGCAAAGGCATCATCGAGCAGTCCCGGCGGCACGCGTTCCTCGCGTCGCTGCTCGGTGTTCCTCACCTCGTGTTGTGCGTGAACAAGATGGACCTCGTCGACTACGACCAGGCCGTGTTCGAACGCATCAAGACCGAGTTTCGCGAGTTCGCGAGGAAGCTCGACATCCGCGACCTGCAGTTCATCCCGATGTCGGCGCTCAACGGGGACAACGTCGTCGACCGGTCGCCCAACACGCCGTGGTACGAGGGCACGAGCGTGTTGCATCTCCTCGAGGAGGTGCACATCGCCTCCGACCGCAACCTGATCGACTGCCGGTTCCCGGTGCAGTACGTCATTCGTCCCGCGACGACAAGCACCACGACTACCGGGGCTACGCGGGCCAGGTCGTGAGCGGCACGTACAAGGTCGGTGACGACGTGGTCGTCCTGCCATCGGGATTCACGTCGACCATCGCGTCGATCGACACCGCCGACGGGCCGGTCGAGGAGGCGGTTCCGCCGATGTCGGTCACGATCCGCCTCTCGGATCAACTCGACGTCAGCCGCGGCGACATGATCTGCCGTCCCAACAACCAGCCGAGAACCAGCCAGGACGTCGACGCGATGATCTGCTGGTTCGGAGAACGGACGCAGCTGAAGTCGGGCGCAAAATACGCGCTGAAACAAACGTCGAAGTGGATGCGGGCACTGGTCAAGGACCTGCACTACCGGCTCGACGTCAACACATTGCACCGCGACGAGGACGCCGATTCGCTCGCATTGAACGAGATCGGGCGGGTCACGCTGCGTACGACGGCGCCGCTGTTCTTCGACGACTACCGGCGTAACCGGGCCACCGGATCGTTCATCCTCGTCGACGAGGCGAGCAACGACACCGTCGCCGCCGGCATGATCCTGTAGTCCACGGCAACGACACTCGCCACGGGGCAAACTGTCGGCGTGGTTCACAGCGTCGCCGCCGCCGGTTTCAAGGATCCGGCCGACTACGAAGCCGCTCGTCCGTCGTACCCGCCCGAGGCGGTCGCCTGGTTCGTCGAACACCTACGGCTCGAGCCGGGACGGCTTGCGGCCGACCTGGCCGCGGGAACCGGCAAGCTCACTCGTCTCATCGCCTCCACAGGTGTCGGCTTGCTTGCCGTGGAACCGGTCGCGGGAATGCGGCAGACGTTCCGGAGTCTGCTCCCGCAGATCCCGATCGTCGCCGGAACCGCGGAGGCCATGCCGTTCGCGGCGTCGACGTTCGACGCGATCACCGTCGCCCAGGCCTGGCACTGGTTCGATCACGACCGCGCCACCGCAGAGATGGCACGGGTGTTGCGTCCGGGGGGACGGCTCGGGCTCGTATGGAATGCCCGCGAGCGGACCGAACCGTGGGTCGACGAGGTGTGGTCCATCATGGATCGCGTCGAGAAACGCGCCCATGGCGCGATCACGACCACTGGCGCGACCGCGTGACGGGCGCGATGCCCGGCTTCGGCGATCTGCACGTCGGCGGGTTCCGGCACGTGCAACAGATCACGCCCGAAGGCGTGGTGCAGCGGGTCGCGTCGGTCAGCCATGTCGCGGTGCTCCCCGTACCCGAGCGCGAAGCCGTGCTGGACGAGGTACGCACGTTGCTCGCGAGCCACCCCGCGGTCCGCGGGCTCGACGTCGTCGAGATCCCCTACCGGGTCGACGCGTTCTGGGCCGAGCGGGTCGGGCCGTGACGTCGTCGATACAGCAGGCGCAACCACCGCCCGCCCGCCCGCCGTTGCCGTTCGGTCGTCGGCTGGAACTCCCCGACCGCGGCACGACCTTCGTACGGGAGGTCGACGGGCCGCCGGGCGCGCCGACGCTGCTCCTGCTGCACGGATGGGTCGCGAGCGCCGGGCTCAACTGGTTCCAGTCGTTCGAGCCGTTGCGGGAGCACTTCAACATCGTGGCCCCCGACCTGCGCGGCCACGCACGCGGGCTGCGGACAGCGTCGCATCTTCCGGCTCGCCGACTGCGCCGACGACTGTGCCGCGACGATCGAAGCTCTCGGCACGGGTCCCGTGATCGTCGTGGGCTACTCGATGGGCGGGCCGGTCGCGCAACTGATGTGGCGCCGCCACCGCGACCTCGTTCGCGGTCTCGTGTTGTGCGCCACCAGTGCGGGATTCGCACCGAACCGCGTCACTCGCACCTTCTACCAGGCCGCGATGCTCGGCGCGACGGCAACGGCGCGGCTGGCATGGCCGTCAAGACTGCTGCCGCCGGTCCCGATGGTCAAGCTGCAGCCGTCGACGATGCCCGCATGGGCCGCATCGGAGATGCGCCGGCACGACTGGCGCATGATCATCGAGGCCGGCCATTCGATCAGCACGTACAGCGCCCGCCGTTGGATCGGCGAGGTCGACGTGCCGACCGCGGTCGTGTGCACGACCGAGGACCGCGGGGTCGCGCCCGCGCTGCAACTCGCGATCGCCGAGGCGATCCCGGGCGCGACGGTGCACTCAGTCGCCGACGGGCATCTCGCGTGCGCGAACGCTCGGTTCGCCGATCCCTTGGTCGCGGCCTGCCGTGACGTCGCCGACCACGTCGCCTGATCCGCCGGCGCGAGCCTCGACGATCTCGGCCCACCAGCGCGGTCGTTCCCGACGGGCCCACTGCTCGGGCACCCAACCCCGCACCATCGATCGCAACGAGTCGACGTCGGAGAGCGCGAACATGATGTGGCCGACGATAACGACGAACAGTGTGATGAAGGTCCAGTCGTGCACGAACGTGGCGCCGGTCCGGATGCTGTCCGGGAACGGCTCGAACCATCTCATGATCGACCCCGTTCCCAGCATCAGCACGATCGCGGCACCGATGAAGATCGCGTTGAGCTTCTGACCGGGATTGAACTTTCCGAGTTGCACGCCCGCACGGGCAGCGACGCGACCACCAGCGCCGATCGTCGACCGTCCACCGGTTGATGCGCGAGATGTCGCGTCGTAGCTGTCGACCACCTGGGAGCACCAGGCCGGCGAGCAACGGGACCGGCAACGCCAGCCCCGAGTACACGTGGATCGTCTTCACGAGGTGTCGGTGCGCGACGATCGTCGACAGCGGCTCGAAGTACAACGACGCACCCGTGCCCAACAGTACGAGGAAGAGCGTGGCGTTGCACCAGTGCACGATGCGTTCGACCCGGTCGAAGCGCGGGAAGCGCCTGATACGCGGGCTCACGACGAGGTCGGTTTATCGTCGCGACCGTTGCTCTGACCGACCCATCCGTCGACGTCGTAACCGTTGTCCTCCCAGTAACCCGGGACGACGTGGTCGACGACCTCGATACCGCTCAGCCACTTACACGACTTGTAGCCGTACATCGGCGCCACGTACAGCCGGGCCGGGCCACCATGATCGCTGCTGAGCGGCTTCCCCTCGAGGTCGTACGCGACCATCACGTCGTCGCGACGGGCCTGATCGAGGGTGAGGCTCTCCGTATAGGCGCCGTCGAAAGACGTGAAACGGAGTGCGGCGCCGTTCGCCTTGACTCCGGCCCGGTCGAGCAGGTGCGACAGCTTCACACCGGTCCAGTGTGTGTTCGGGACGCGCCAGCCGGTCACGCACTGGAAGTCTTTGACGAGCATCGTCGCCGGCATCGCGCGCAACTCGTCGTAGGTCAACGTGAAGGGCTTGTCGACCAGGCCGTTCACGGTGAGCCGGTAGTCCTGCGGTGCCCGCTTCGGGAAGACGTTCGTGATCGAGTAGAAGCGGAAGTGCTCCCCGATCGGGATCAGCCCGGTGATGCCGGTGGGATCGTTCTTCGGGACCAGGGCGGCGAGCGCGTCCTGCACCTTCGAACCGAAGAGCACCCCGAGGGCGCCTGCCCCGACGAGGCCGAGGAACACACGGCGCCCGACCGGAGAACCTGCTTCCGTCACAAATCGAGGATACGGCGCGCGAGTCCTGACATCGCTGCGCGCACCCCCCGATCACTCTGCAATTTCGCGGATCTTCAGAACTCTCTCGGCCGAGTGGTTCGCGTCCAGACCCTGGATCTGCAACAGCTCGTCGCGCGCCGCTTCGGCCATCGCGGCTGCGTTCGGGTCGGCGGCCGCCAGCCGGGCTTCGATGCCTTCGGCCATGATGCGTTCGGCTTCGTCGATCAGCGCCGCGACCATCTCCGACTCGGGGACGACGCGCACGACCTGACCCTTCACGAAGAGGTGGCCTTTGCCTCGTCCGGCCGCGATGCCGAGATCGGCCTCGCGGGCTTCGCCCGGCCCGTTCACCACACACCCCATGACCGCAACCTGCAGCGGGATGTTGCGCGACTCCAGCGCGGCCTGGGCGTCGGTGGCCACACGGATGACGTCGACCTCCGCCCGCCCGCACGACGGGCACACGATCAGGTCGAGTCCCTTCCGTTCGCGCAGGCCGAGCGCTTCGAGCAACGTGCGGCCGGTCTTCGCCTCCTCGACCGGGTCGGCAGTGAGCGAGAACCGGATCGTGTCGCCGATGCCTTCGGCGAGCAGCGTGGCGATGCCGGCGACGCCTTTGATGATCCCCTGCGGCATCACGCCGGCTTCGGTGACTCCGAGGTGCAACGGGTGATCCGTTGTCTTCGACAAGAGCCGGTACGCGTCGATCATCAAGGGCACGCTCGACGCCTTGACCGAGATCTTCACGTCGTCGAAGTCGACCTCACGGAACAGGTCGAGCTCGTGCATCGCGGACGCGACCATCGCCTCCGCGGTGATGCCGCCGTGGCGTTCGGCCATCGCGGGATCGAGCGAGCCGGCATTGACACCGATGCGGATGGGAACGCCGCGCGCCTTCGCCTCGGTGGCGACGAGCTTGATGTGCTCGGCCTTGCGGATGTTGCCGGGATTCAGGCGCAGTGCCTGCACACCCGCTTCGAGCGCGCCGAGCGCGAGCTTGTGCTGGAAATGGATATCGGCGACGATCGGCACCGGCGAGCGGGGAACGATCTGCGCGAGCGCCTCGGCCGCCTCTTCTTCGTTGCAGGTACAACGCACGATGTCGCAGCCCGCGGCGGCGAGTGCGTAGATCTGCGCGAGCGTGCCGTCGACGTCGGCGGTCTTGGTGGTGGTCATCGACTGGATCGATACCGGGGCGTCGCCACCCACGGGTACCCGGCCGACCATGACCTGACGAGTCGGACGACGAGGAGTCACCGCGCCAGCCTACGACCGCGGCCGCCCGGGTCTCTTCCCGTCCACCAAACCTTCACGTGGTGAAGGGGTGCGGACCCGACTCTGCGCCGCTCAGAAGGGGTTCGCGACCGGGTGGGTGATGTCGAGGAACAGGCTCGACAAGAAGATGAACCCGAGCACCGCCACCACCCCCACCGTGATCGGGAGCAGTTTCGCGGCGTCGACCTTCACCTTCTTGCGGCGGACTCTCGACGCGACGTTCTCGTAGAGCGCGATCGCGATGTGGCCGCCGTCGAACGGCAGGAGCGGCAGCAGGTTGAAGAGCCCGACGAAGATGTTGATCGCGAGCAGGAGCCCGAACACGCTGACCCACCCGGCCTTCACCGCGTCGTTCGCCAACGCGCCGACGCCGGCCGGCGAGACGAAACGCTTCGACTGGTCGACGTTCTTGCTCGTGTCGCCGGAGAGGATGTGGAAGTAATTCGAGATGCCCGACGGCGAGAACATCGTGCCGATCGCCTTGATCGATTCCCATCCGACGTCGGCGACCTGCTTGGGCGCCTCGACCACCGACGTGAGCAGACCCGGGTGGGGCACGACGTACGCGGGCGAGATACCCGCGACGACACGGTTCACCGCGGGATCAGTGCTCTGCTGCAACACGACCGAGATCGGCACGTTGTGGCCGTCGCGGCGCACCACGAAATGCACGGTGTCACCCGGGTGCGCGGGTGCACCGGGCGGATTGACCAGTGACTGCACCTGATCCCAACTCGTGACCGTCGTTCCGTTGATCGACACGATCGTGTCGCCGACCGTCAGGCCGGCCGTCTTGGCACCCTGCGTCGTCGCGGCCAGCTTGGTCGTGACGTGCTCGGCGCGGTAGTCGCCCGCGAAGAACAACACCGCGAACATGAGGACGAGCGCGATGACGAAGTGCACCGCGGGCCCGGCTGCAGCGACGAGCACCTTGGGCCCTGTCGCCTTGTTGCGGTACGCGCGCGGTTCGTCCTCGGGCGCGACCTCCTCGAGGTTGGTCATCCCGATGATGCGGCAGTAGCCGCCGAGGGGAACGGCCTTCACGCCGTACTCCGTCTCACCCCGGGTGAACGACCACAGGCGGGGTCCGAAGCCGACGAAGAACTCGGTGACCTTCATGCCCGACCGTTTCGCCGCGACGAAGTGGCCGAGCTCGTGGAGCATGATCATCACGAACAGGGCGACGACCACCGCGATCACCGCCGCCTGCGTCGGGAAGAAGACCGCGCCCACCACCAGGGCGATCAGGACCACGACGGTCATGGCGAGCGTCCGGCGGGGATCGACCTCGACGTCCTCGAACGGATCGCTGACCCTCACGCGACTCCCCTGGCGGCGGTGACGACCCCGGCCCGCTCGCGAGCGCGGCGGTCGGCTTCCAGCACGTCGGCTATCTCTTCGGCTGTTCCCGCACCCTCGTTCAGCACTTCCTCGACGACGGCGGCGATATCGGTCCAGGCGATACCGCCTGCGAGGAAGGCTTCGACCGCCACCTCGTTCGCGCCGGACAGGATCGCGGGCGCAGTCCCGCCCGCCCGGCCCGCCGCATACGCGAGGGCGAGGCACGGGAACGTCTCCAGATCGGGCACTTCGAAGTCGAGGCGACCGAGCGTCGACCAGTCGATCGCACCGTACGCAGGTGCGAGCCGGTTCGGCGCGCCGAGCGCGAGTGCGATGGGCAGGCGCATGTCGGGCATCGAGAGTTGCGCGATCGTCGCGCCGTCGCAGAACTCGACCATGCTGTGCACGACCGACTGCGGATGGACGACGACTTCGATGCGATCGAAGCCGACCTCGAACAGCTCGTGCGCCTCGATGACTTCGAGGCCCTTGTTCATCAGCGTCGAGCTGTCGACGGTGATCTTCGCGCCCATACTCCAGGTGGGATGCGCGAGCGCGTCGGCGATCGTGACCGTGCGGAGCTCCTCACGCGTTCGACCCCGGAACGGTCCGCCGCTCGCGGTCAACACGATGCGCCCGACTTCGGACGCGCGGCCCGACCGCAGGCACTGCCACACCGCAGAGTGCTCGGAGTCGACCGGGATGATCTCACCGCCGCCGGCCGCACGCGCCTTGGCGACGACGGGCCCGGCCGCGATGAGGCTCTCCTTGTTGGCCAGGGCCAGGCGCTTGCCTGCGCCCAGGGCCGAAAGTGTCGCCGGGAGCCCGGCGAAGCCGACGACCGCATTCAGGACGACGTCGGCGTCGGGAAGTGCGGCGAGTTCGGCGAGGACGGCGGGCTGCTCGCGCGCACGCGCGGACGCGGTCGGCCGGAACCCCGAATTCGGCGGCCTGCTGAGCCAGGAGATCCGATTCGTGGCCGGCGGCGAGCGCCACCACGCGGTACTCGTCGCGGTGTTGCGCCAGCACGTCGAGGGCCTGCGTGCCGATCGATCCGGTCGATCCGAGGATGGCAACGCCGCGCGTCATACGCAAAGGTTACGGGGCGGAGGGCCGAACGAGGCTCCGGGGTCGCGGGACAGGACCGCGATCAGGCGATCTTGAGCGCGATAGCGAGGTAGTACGCGATCGGCAGGCAGAAGAGCAGCGCGTCGAACCGGTCGAGTACGCCGCCGTGACCGGGCAGGAGGGTGCCGAAGTCCTTGAGCCCGAGGTCGCGCTTGATCATCGACTCGCAGAGGTCGCCGAGGAACGCGCCGCCCGCGACCAGCAGGCCGAGGAGCCACCCCGCGTAGTGCAGGTTCCACGGCGTGATGTGACCGACGAGCAGACCGCCGAACAGGAACGACGCGGCCATGCCCGCGACCGTGCCCTGCACGCTCTTGTTGGGTGAGATGCGTGGCGCGATCGGGGTCCGCCCGAACTGTGATCCCACGAAATAGCCCACTACGTCGTAGGCGATCGTGCAGACCGCGACACCGATGATGAGACCGACGCCGTGACCCAGACCGAGCAACAGGCCCGCGAAGCCGCCAAGACCGCCGACGTATGCGAAACCGAGAACGGTAGTGGCGATGCCGAGGAGTGGTCGGCCGGGTGTGACCTCCCACAGGAACCACAGCATGGCGACGACGACAACAAGCCCGAAGAAGATCGGGTACGCACCCGATCCGTAGTGTTTGACCGCGAGCGGCAGGGTCGCGCTCGCGATCAGGGTGACCGGCGTCGCAGAGCGGAAGCCCTTCGTGCGCAGCGCGTTGCTGAACTCGATCGAGGCGACGCCGATGATCACGGCCGCGAGCAACGCGGTCCACGTGGGCCCCTGCACGAAGCACACGAGGGCGATGATGACGATGGTGGCCGCGGTCATGATCGCCGTCGGCAGATCGCGCTCCGAACCGCTTGCGGCGCCCAGGTCGGGCTCGACGGGCTGGGTGCGCCTCGGCCCCCGCCGGGCGCGCCACGAGGTCGTCGCCGCCTTCGCCCCGAGCCGTCGCGACCGCACTCCGTACGGGTAGGGACAGGCGCCGGCGGCGCTGGGCCAATGCCTCGGCGAACTCGGCTTCTTCGTCGACGGGTCCGGCTTCGGACAACGCGCCGAGGCGATCCTGGTCGCCGCTCAGGTCGTCGCCGAAGTCGGCTTCCGCCCAATCGGAACCCTCGGCGCGAAAGCGCGGGGTGCTCCCGGTGATCGGCGCCCAGGCCTCGAGGTCGCCGTCGATCACGTGCTCGCCGGTGTCGTCGGCGAAGATCGCGGGAACCGCGCCCGTGGGCGGCTCGGTCCAGTGCGGCAACGGTGGCACTTCGCCGGTGACCTCGGCCGGGCTGGCCGCGGGCGATCCTCCGGGGCGCTCGCCGATGAGACGGCCGTTCGGGTCGGCCGGGTCGGCCGCTGCGATTTGCTCGTCGACGATCGGGACCGGGGTGCGCTGCGTGAAGCTTGGTCGCGTGTCGGGCTCCCGGGCGATTACGTCGAGGTCGAGCTCGAGGTCGACGTCGCCGGCATCGTCGCTGCGGTCGACAGGGACGACGGGCTCACCGACGCCGGGCTCACGAACCACAGGTGTCTCCTTGGCGCCCAGGATCCGGACCCCTTCGACGGGAGTCGCCGCGCCACGGTCGGATTCGTCTCGGTCCCTCACGTCATCCTCCCAGGGCCCCCGCCAGGCTAGGGGCTACTTCGCACAGCTCGCATGTCGACCGCCCATTTCGACCCCCGCGCCGAGGGCGGGGCCGCCCGGAGGCGGGCGATCACACCTCGAGCAGCTCTTTTTCCTTGTGGCCCACCAGCGTGTCGATCTCCGCCACCACCTCGTGAGTGATCTTCTCGAGCTCCTTCTCGACCCGGGCGAGCTCGTCGTCGGAGATGTCGCCGTCCTTGGCCTGGTGCTCGAGCTCCTGGCGGATCGTGCGCCGCACGTTGCGCACCGCGACCCGCCCGTCCTCGGCCATCTTCTTCACCACCTTCACGAGCTCCTTGCGCCGGTCGGTGGTCAGCTCCGGAAAGGTGATGCGGATGTTCGCGCCGTCGTTGCTCGGGTTCACGCCGAGGTCGCTCGACTGGATCGCCTTCTCGATCGCTTTCAACGCACCCTTGTCGTAAGGCGCGATCGTCAACACCCGCGCTTCCGGCACCGAGAAGCCCGCGAGTTGCTGCAACGGTACCTCGGAGCCGTAGTAGTCGACGCGGAGCTTCTCGACGAGCGCAGGCGACGCGCGGCCGGTTCGCACGCTGGCGAACTGGTCCTGGAGATGGACCACGACCTTGTGCATCTTGTCCTTGGCTTCGTCACCCGCCTTGCTCATTTCGTCTCCTTCGGGTGCACGAGCGTGCCGATCGTCTCGCCGGTCAGCGCCTTGGTGATGTTGCCCGGTTGCATCACGTCGAAGACGATGATCGGGAGCGAGTTGTCCATGCAAAACGTGATCGCGGTCGAGTCCATGACCTGCAGGCCGCGGGCGAGGACGTCGAAATGGCTGAGCTTCTCGATCTTGACCGCGGTCGGATCGAGACGCGGATCGGCGCTGTAGACACCGTCGACGCCGGAATGCGTTCCCTTCAGCACAGCCTCCGCGCCGATCTCCGCGGCGCGCAGCGCGGCCGTGGTGTCGGTCGTGAAGTACGGATTGCCGTTTCCGGCCGCGAAGATGACGAGCCGGCCCTTCTCGAGATGGCGGATCGCGCGCAGCGGGATGTACGGCTCGGCGACCTGCGCCATCGTGATCGCGGTCTGCACCCGGGTCGGCTGACCCATCGACTCGAGCGCGTCCTGCAGCGCGAGCGCGTTGATGACCGTCGCGAGCATGCCCATGTAGTCGGCGCGGGCGCGATCCATGCCCGCGTGTCGCACCTGTCAGGCCTCGGAAGATGTTGCCGCCGCCGACGACGATCGCGATCTCGACGCCGAGATCGGCGCGTGCCTTGGTGACTTCCTCGGCGATGCGCTGGACGACCACGGCGTCGATGCCGAAACCGATCGACTGGTCGGCGAACGCCTCACCCGAGAGCTTCAGCACGACCCGGTGATACCGGCTCGTGGTCATCGGCAACTCCTCTCGTACGGGTGCGGGCGAAGGGCGGTGAGCGTGCTTATTCCTCGCCGATCTTGATGCGAGCGAAGCCGCGGACGTGGGCGTCGGCGCCGAGCGACTTCACGACCGCGTCGATCGTCTGCTTGTTGTCCTTGACGAAGGACTGCTCGAGGAGGGTCACCGTCTTGAAGAAACCGTTGAGCTTGCCCTCGACGATCTTGGGCCACGCCTGCTCGGGCTTGCCCTCCTCGCGGGTCTGGACCTCGTAGATGTCGCGCTCGCGCGCGACCTGGTCGGCCGGCACCTCGTCACGTGTGACGTAGCGCGGCGCCGCGCTCGCGATGTGCAGGGCGATGTCGTGCGCGACGGTCCGGGCCCGCTCGTCGTTGCGGTCGACACCACCGAGCTCGACCACGACACCGACCGTGCCCCGCTCGTTCTGGATGTGCTTGTACCCGTCGAGCAGACCGTCGGTCGTGGCGAAGCGCGCGACGCGACCGATCTCGAGCTTCTCGCCGAGCGTTCCGGAGAGCCCCTTCACGTAGTCGTCGACGGTCTCGCCGTTGATCGTCTTGGCACCGAGATCGGTATCGCCTTCGTCGACGACGAGCTTCGCGAGCGTCGCGAGCGACCGGCCGAACCCCTCGCCCTTGGCGACGAAGTCGGTCTCGCAGTTGAGCTCCACGACCGCGGCGACGTCCGCGGTGACGAGCACCTCCACCGCACCCTGGTCGGCGGCGCGACCGCTGCGTTTCGCCGCGCCCGCGATCCCCTTCTCCCGCAACCAGTCCTTGGCGCGTTCCATGTCGCCGTCGTTCTCGAGGAGCGCCTTCTTGCAGTCCATCATCCCCGCGCCGGTGACCTTGCGGAGCGCGGCGACGTCCTTGGCGGAAATGTCGGCCATCGATCAGCCCTCACCTGTCTCGCTCGCGGGCGTTTCTTCAGCGGGAGCGGCCGCTTCGGCGGGAGCGGCCGCTTCCGCCTCGGGAGCAGGGGCCGCCTTCGGTGCTTCCTTGGCGAGGCGGGCCCGCTCCTCGATCTCACGCTGCTTCGCCGCGGCCGCGTCGCGGGCCTCCGCCTGACGGCGGTCGAACTCGGCCTGCTCCTCGGGCGTGCGCTGCGGACGAGCCGGCGCGACCGGTGCGGCCGCCTCTTCCGACCGGGTGCCGGCGCGGGCGCCCCGTCGCTTGGCGATCTCGCGTCCTTCGATGACCGCGTCCGAGATCACGCGGCACAGCAGCTGCGCGGAACGGATGGCATCGTCGTTGCCGGGGATCACGTAGTCGATGATGTCGGGGTCGCAGTTGGTGTCGACGATGGCCACGACCGGGATGCGAAGGCGGTTCGCCTCCGTCACCGCGATGTGCTCTTTCTTGGTGTCGATGATGAACACCGCGGAAGGCAGCTTCTCGAGGTTCTTGATCCCGCCGAGGTTGCGCTCGAGCTTGGCGAGGTCGCGGCGGATCTTGAGCCCTTCCTTCTTCGACATCAGGTCGACCTCACCGGAGTCGACCTGACGCTGGAGCTCGCGCAGCTTGGCGACGCGTGAGTGCACGGTCTGGAAGTTGGTGAGCATCCCGCCGAGCCAACGGAAGTTGACGTACGGCATGCCGCACCCGTTCGCGGCGTTCTCGATCGGTTCCTGCGACTGCTTCTTGGTACCCACGAAGAGCACCGTGCCGCCGCCGGCGACGGTCTCGCGCACGAACCGGTAGGCGGTGTCGATGCGGTCGAGGGTCTGGTGCAGATCGACGATGTAGATCCCGTTGCGCTCACCGAAGATGAAACGCCTCATCTTCGGGTTCCAGCGCCGGGTTTGATGGCCGAAATGGACTCCGGCCTCCAAGAGCTGCTTCATGCTTACGACGGCCACGGCCGCGCCTCCCTAGGTTGGGTCTGCCGCCCGTGCGAGCGCCGATCGGTCGAACACCGTCGACACCACCTTGGGATCACGGGTGGGTGATTGGTCGAGATTGCCCCCGGATCGGTCCGGAAGCGAAGTCAGTGTAGCGGTCGGCGCTCGGCCTCATCGGGGGTAGAGGGGCCTCCCCGCGGCCGTCCGGCGCCCGAACAGCACCGGAATTCCCGATCGCATCGGGTCGGCCCCGAGCGGGGCCGGTGGCGGCGGTGAGGCCGCGGCTTCCGAGCCGGACCTCGCCCTTGCGCCGCCCGACCCCGACATCCCGACCTCCCGCATGCCGGGCCGGTCGGGCCCGAGCGGCGCGAGGTGGACCACCGCGGCCAGATCGGGCGGTCCGAGGAGGCGCATAGGGTCGACGTAGGTCTCGCCGACCCGGAGCCCGATGTGCACCACCGAGCCGTCGTGGTGCTCGCCCCCTCCACCCGTCGTCCCGAGCACCTCGCCCCGGGAGACCTCCTCGCCCCGATGCACGCGGATCGAAGCGAGAAACGAATACGACGTGCGCAGCCCGCCTCGCAGAACTTCGCCTCGCAGAACTTCGCCTCGCAGAACTTCGCCTCGCAGAACTTCGCCTCGCCGGAGCTCGCCGGGGTGGCTGATGACCACGTGCATCGCGCCGGCGACGACACCCGCGAACGCAACGGTTCCCGCGCCCGCGGCCCGGACCGCGGTACCCGGCGGGGCCGCGAAATCGACACCGAGGTGTCCGGGGCCGAAGCGGGAGACCGGTGCCCGGAACGGTTGTGTGACCCGACCCGCGACGGGGCGCAGCCAGGGTGACAGGCCGGCGGCCGGCAGCGCCGACAGGCCGGCGAGGGCGACGGCGAACGGGATCGTCAGGATCGCGGCGAACGAGCGGGATCCGGGTCTGCGCATCGACCGACCGTACGGGCGGTGTGCGCCAGATCTCCCGGATCACACGAGCTAGGCACCAAGAACGCCGGTCGACACCGGATCTCGTGCGCCAGGTCTTCGGCACCGGGGCGCCCGGAGCCGGTCTGCGGCACCCCGGAGCTACGTGACCAGACCGCGCTCGGGCATCGGCTCGGACAGCCGGGACCGGAGCTGGAAGATCGCCTTGGTGTGGATCTGGCAGACCCGGCTCTCGGTGACGCCGAGGACGTTGCCGATCTCGGCGAGCGTCAGACCCTCGTAGTAGTAGAGGGTCAACACCAGCCGCTCACGGTCGGGCATGCGATTGATCGCGTCGGCCAGGACCTGGCGCATCTCCTCCGACTCGAACGCCTCGACCGGGTCGTGCCCGCCGCCGGCGATCGTGTCGCCCACGGTCGCGCCGCTCCCCCGCTCGGAGCCGGCCGACAACAGCTCGTCGAGAGCGACCACACCCACGAAGCTGATCTGGCCGAGCGTCGTCGCGAGCTCGTTCTCGGTGACACCGAGCTCGGCTGCGACCTCTTTGTCGTCGGGGCTGCGGCGGAGCTCGTTCTCGAGCTTCGAGTACGCACGTTCGATGGCGCGGGCCTTGGCCCGGACCGACCGCGGCACCCAGTCGATCGACCGGAGCTCGTCGATGATGGCGCCCTTGATGCGGCTGATCGCGTACGTCTCGAACTTGTAGCCGCGGCCGGGGTCGAACTTGTCGATCGCGTCGATCAGCCCGAAGATGCCGTAACTGACGAGGTCGGACTGCTCGATGTTCTGCGGGAGCCCGGCGGCGACGCGTCCGGCGACGAACTTCACGAGCGGCGAGTAGTGCAGGATCAAACGCTCGCGCGCGTCCGACGTGCCGCCTTCTTTGTAGTCACGCCATAGTTCGGCGATGTCCGCGGCGGACTCGTCCACTCTGCTCGCCCTGCTCCCTAGGCCCTTGGGTGCGTCCGTTCGTACACAGCCCGCATCCGCTCACGAGTCACGTGAGTGTAGATCTGTGTCGTTCCCACATCGGCGTGTCCGAGCAACTCCTGAACCGCTCTGAGGTCTGCTCCACCTTCCAGGAGGTGCGTCGCGAACGCGTGGCGCAGCGCATGGGGGTGCAGCGAGCGGCCGTCGGCCATCGGATGGCGGTCGAGCACGCGGCGCACGTCGCGTGGGGTCAGGCGCCGGCTCCGTGCGTTGAGGAACATCGCGGTAGCCGCATCAGGACTGGGTCGTAGCGCGGCCCGGCCGGAGTGCAGGTACGCGGCGACCGCGTCGCGCGCGGGCTCGCCGAGCGGCAGCCGGCGGACTTTTGCACCTTTTCCGAGCACGGTGACGAGGCCGCGACGGAGGTCGACGTCGCCGACGTCGAGACCACAACATTCACTGACCCGGAGTCCGGCGCCGTAGAGCAGTTCGACGACCGCGAGATCTCGCAACGCGCGCGGGTCGGACGTGCCGGCACCGTCGACGAGCTCGTCGAGCAGCGACGCGGCTTCGGACTTGCGGGGCATGCGCGGGAGCCGGCGCGCGCCTTTCGGCGCCTGCACGGCCGACGCGACATCGCGACCCAAAACGCCCCTACGCCGCAGATGGCGCAGATACGCCCGGACCGACGCCGCTTTGCGCGCTGTCGACGAACGCGAGAAGCCGCGCGTCTGCAAATACGCCAGGTAACGGCGCAACACGCGGTGATCGAGCGCCGACGGATCGGGACATCCACCGCGCTCGCACCACTGGACGAACTCGCGCGCGTCGTGCTCGTAGGCCCGACGAGTGTTCTCGCTCATCGCGCTCAACGCGATCACGAACCCGTCCGGGTCGTGCACGGGCGTCGACGCGGCGGGCGCGCTCGGGGCAGGTCGGCTCATGTGGCGGGAACGGTAGTTCGTTGGTGGCACACCCCCCGCGTATGGTCGTGGTTACCGTCGAGGTCGCGGACACGACCCTCCTTCCAGCGCAGTACCGGAGCCCCTCGCGCGGGCTCGGAGGAGGAGTCGGCCGTGCTCGCATCCGTGCGGAGTGCCGTGCTCGAAGGCGTCGACGGGCGAATCGTCACCGTCGAGGTCCACGTCTCCCGGGGTCTCCCCGGCTACACCGTCGTCGGCCTGCCCGACGCGGCCGGGCGGGAGTCGAGAGAACGGGTGCGCGCCGCGCTCTTGTCTTCCGGCCTCGAATATCCGCAACAACGGGTGACCGTGAACCTCGCGCCGGCGTCGGTGCGCAAAACGGGTGCAGGCCTCGAGCTCGCGGTGGCGCTCGCGCTCACCTGCGCGGCCGGTCGACTTCCCACGGGCGCGCTCGACGGCCTCGGCGTGCTCGGAGAGCTCGGCCTCGACGGATGTGTACGCCCGGTCATCGGCACGCTCGCGCTCGTCGACGCACTGGTCCAAACGGGGGTCGAGCACGTGATCGTCCCCGCCGCCAACGCCGCCGAAGCGAGGCTGGTCCCCGGCACGGTGGTACGCGTCGCCCACACGCTCGGGGAGCTGCACTCCTGCCTCAAAGGGGAAACGCCGTGGCCCGAGCCACCCGATCCGCCGCCGACCATGGCCCTCGCCCCCGACGGCGACGAACCGCTCGACCTCGCCGACGTACGCGGCCTCGATCACGCCCGCCACACGCTCGCGGCCGCGGCCGCGGGCGGACACCACCTCCTGATCGTCGGACCACCCGGCATCGGCAAGACGATGCTGGCCCGCCGGTTGCCGACGATCCTCGCGCCCCTCGAACGCGCCGAGGCGCTCGAGGTCACCAAGATCCATTCGGCCGCCGGTATCCACCGGGGTCCCGCGCTCCGCACCGATCCGCCGTTCCGCCAACCCCATCACAGCGCGTCGATGGTCTCACTCGTGGGCGGCGGATCCAGCCGGGTCCGACCGGGCGAAGTGAGCCTCGCGCATCGAGGCGGCGCTCTTCCTCGACGAGCTGCCGGAGTTCCCGGTGCACACGCTCGAATCGCTGCGGCAGCCCTTGGAGGAACGAGTGGTGCGCGTCAGCCGTGCGTCGGGCACCGTCGAGTTCCCGGCCGACTTCATCCTCGTCGCCTGCGCGAACCCGTGCCCCTGCGGACGCAACGCGCACGAGTGCAAGTGCGGCGACGTGCAGCGCACACGGTACGCGCGGCGACTCTCGGCACCACTCCTCGATCGCTTCGACCTGCGTCTGACGATCTCGGCCGACGACACCAAGCTCGGCGACGTCGAGACCGGAGCCACGGTGCCGTCCGAGTCCTCGACACCTGAGTCCTCAGCAATCGTCGCGGCGCACGTCGCCGCGGCAGTTGATCGTCAACGCGTCCGGTTGCGGGGCACCAACTGGCGCCGCAACGCGCACATCCCGGCCGGCGCGTTGGAGCGATACACCGCGCTCTCCCCCGACGCGCACGAAGCATGGCTGCAGATCTGCGCACTCCGGCGGCTGACCGGTCGGGGCACGGCGCGCATCCGCCGTGTGGCGCGCACGATTGCCGACCTCGCCGATCGCGCCGACATCGACGTCGAGCACGTCGACCGAGCGGCCTGGATGCGAGAGGACCTCTGGTGAGTCGCCGCCCGCATCGCTGGGAGCGCGGCCCGGACTTCCCCATCCGCGATGCCGACTACCTCGACGCGATGTTCGACGCACGGATGCCCGAGACGCTCCTCGGCGAGGGCGATCGAGCGGACGCATTCGACGCACCGCGCGTCGCGATCGTGGGGACGCGTGCCGCGACTCCGATGGGCATCGTCGACGCAACGGAGATCGCCACGTTCTGCGCCCGCGCCGGAATCACCGTGGTCAGCGGGCTCGCGATCGGTATCGACGGAGCCGCGCACGCCGGCGCGCTCGACGCGGGTGGCCTGACCGTGGGCGTGGTCGCGACCGGTCTCGACGTCACCTACCCGCTCAGGCACGTGCGCCTCTACGACCGCGTCCGCGAGCAGGGCGTGATCGTCGGCGAGAACGAGTACGGCACCCGGCCACTCCCGTGGCGGTTCCCGATCCGGAACCGGATCATCGCCGCGTTGGCCGACGCGGTCGTGGTGGTCGAGGCGACGCTGACGGGCGGGACGAGGATCACGGCGAACGACGCTGCCCGCTTCGGGCGCGACGTCTACGTCCTGCCCGGCTCCCGCCGCAACCCCGCCGCAACGGGATGCAACGCACTCCTCCTCGACGGAGCCAAGCCGTTGCTCGAACCCGCCGACGTGCTGTTCGCGATCGGTCGGGGCGGCACTGCGGAGGGCGGATGGTCCGCCCCGTCCGCGCCCCTCGATGCCGACGAGAAGGCAGTCCTGACGGCGCTGGCGGGCGACGGCGCGACGATCGACGAGATCGAGCGGAGGGTGCCGCTCCCCGCGAAACGGCTGGGCTCCGCGCTCCGATCTCTCGAAGCCGGCGGCCACGTCCAGCGCAATCGCGGCCTCTGGTGGCCACGTTGAGTGTCAACTCCCGGGCCGAAATGCCGAAAAGGAGATGTGGAACTCACCCAATGCCCATACGACCACACGTCGATCGACGCCGAGGTATTTTCGGGCGGATCGGTCATCTTGACCTGCCCGGCCTGCGACGCGGCGTGGGAGTGGCACGGAGCATGGCTGCGGCGCGTGCGTGAACCCGATCGGGAACGGATGATCGAGGCGCGCAACCAGGTGAAAGCGGCCCAGCCCGTTTCCTGAGACTTCGTTCTACGATGCGGCCCGCATGGAGACGACGGGCTCGGCCGAGCTGCCGCGCGAAGTACCGCGAGGAACGCGCGAAGCGCCTTCGCGAAGACGGTAACGACCAGTACATCGAGCCCGCCGGGCGCTACGCACACCTGCTCGACGATCCGTACGTCGATGCTGCGGATCGGGCACCGCGACACGACGAGGTCACGGTGGCCGTCATCGGTGGCGGTTTCGCCGGTCTCGTCACCGGCGCCCGGTTGAAGGAAGCAGGCGTCGACGACGTCCGCATCATCGAGAGCGGAGGCGACGTCGGCGGCGCCTGGTACTGGAACCGCTACCCCGGCGCGATGTGCGATACCGCGGCGATGATCTACATGCCACTGCTCGAGGAAACCGGTCACGTACCGAGTGCCAAGTACGTGCCCGCGGCGGAGATCTTCGCCCATGCGCAACACATCGCGACCCAGTTCGACCTGTACGACAACGCGCTGCTCTCGACGAACGTCTGCGGTATGCGCTGGGACGAAGCCGCGTCGAATTGGGTCATCACCACCGACCGCGGCGACGAAGTACGCGCCCGGTTCGTCGCGATGGGCACGGGACCGCTGCACCGACCCAAGCTCCCCGGCGTCCCCGGTATCGAGTCGTTCGCCGGCCATACCTTCCACACCAGCCGCTGGGACTACGACTACACCGGCGGCAATGCCGAGGGAGCGCCACTCGATCGCCTGACCGACAAGCGCGTCGGCATCATCGGCACCGGCGCCACCGCGGTGCAGTGCATCCCCCACCTCGCGCGCGCCGCCGGCGAGCTGTACGTATTCCAACGAACGCCGTCGTCGATCGACGTGCGCGCCAACCACCCCATCGACCCCGAATGGTTCGCCACCCTCGAACCCGGTTGGCAGCGGAAGTGGCTTTTCAACTTCGCGACCCTGCAGACCGGCGGGTTCGCCGACGAGGACCTCGTACGCGACGGCTGGACCGACATCGCACAACGGATCCGCGACCGCATCGTGGCCAAGATGGCCGAACCAGGTGTGATGTTCGACGTCACGATGGCCCAACAGGCCTACGAAGACAGCGACGACGAGAAGATGAACGAGATCCGGGCCCGGATCGACGCCGTCGTCACCGATCCGGCGACCGCCGAGGCCCTCAAGCCCTGGTACCGGCAGCTCTGCAAGCGTCCCTGCTTCCACGACGAGTACCTGCAGGCGTACAACGAACCGAACACACACCTGGTCGATACGAACGGCAAGGGTGTCAGCCGGATCGACCAGACCGGAGTCTGGGTCGGCGCGGAGCATTACGACCTCGACTGCTTGATCTTCGCCTCCGGGTTCGAGGTCGGCACCGAATACGCACGCCGGTCCGGTTACGAGACGATCGGCCGCGGTGGCCTGACCCTCTCGGAGCGCTGGGCCGACGGCATGCAGACCCTGCACGGGATGCACGTGCACGACTTCCCCAACCTCTTCATCATCGGGGCGAACCAAGCCGGCAACCTGATCTCGAACATCACGAGCAACCTCGTCGAGGCGGGCACGTCGATCGCGGCGGTGGTGGCGCACGCGATCGAGATCGGCGCCGACGAAGTCGAGGTCTCGGAGGCGGCCGAACAGGAGTGGGTCCGTGGCCTCGACGGCGGGACCGCCGCGTTCCTCGGCAACAGCGACTGCACTCCCGGCTACTACAACAACGAAGGTGGTCCGCTCGGACCGCGAGAACGGCTGAATTTCGTCGGCTATCCGTCGGGGCCGGTCGCGTTCTTCGAGTACATCGACGGTTGGCGACGATCGGGCGAGTTTGCCGGTCTGGAGTTTCGGGGGCTCGAGCCCCACACCCCGGAACGCGCGCCACTTTCTTCCTGACCCCGTTCACCGGACCGGAGGAAGGCCGAGAGCGTCCTCACCCGGCGGTACCGTGAGTCGGGTATGAGCGCGCACCGGTGGACCGACGACTTCAGTGAGGTCGACGTGCGCCACATGCAGCCCTATCAGGCCGAAAAGACGTACCGCTGCCCGGGCTGCGATCACGAGATCCGGCCCGGCGAGGGCCACGAGGTCGTGGTGCCCCGCGACGACCCGGCCGCGCGGCGCCACTGGCACAGCGGTTGCTGGTTCCGGGCGACACGCACACCCAAGCGCGCGACTCCGCGCACGCCCGCGAACGCACCGGCGCTGAAGCCGCCGAGCGGGCGGTCAGAACGCGGCTTCGAGCACGTCGACCACCCACACGCCCCGACCGTCGGGCGTCACCGAGGCGACGTCGAAGCGCAGCGTGTCGGCCCGTTCGTCGCTCTCGCCGAGCCACTGCACCGCGAGCCGGCGCAGGCGGCTCTGCTTGCGCATCGTCACCGCCTCGGCGGGCGAGCCGTAGGCGTCGCCCCGTCGCGTCTTCACCTCGCAGAAGACGAGCGTCGCGCCCTGACGCGCGATCACGTCGATCTCGCCGGCGCGGACCCGCCAGTTGCGGGCGAGCACCGAGTATCCCGACGCCGCGTACCAACGGGCGACCGCGTCCTCGCCCGCGGCGCCGATCTCGCGCCGCACGTCGGGCATCAGAGCTCCTTGCCGGGAAGCTCCTCGATGTTGACGTCCTTGAACGTGACCACATGGACGTCGGCGACGAAGCGGGTCGGGCGGTACATGTCCCAGACCCACGCGTCGCGAAGCTGCAGTTCGAAGTACGTGCGGCCGTGCTCCTGCTTGGCGTCGAGCTTCACGTCGTTGGCGAGATAGAAACGGCGTTCGGTCTCGACGACGTACTGGAACATCGGCAGCACGTCGCGGTACTCGCGATAGAGCTGTAGCTCGATCTCCGTCTCGTACCGTTCGAGGTCTTCGGCGCTCATCGCGGCCAGTGTACGACCGGCACGCGACACCTTCGGTGGCCGGGGACGAACCCGGGAACTACCTGGTCAGAACGGTCAGAACCGCTTTTCCTTGATCTTTGCGGCCTTTCCGATCCGGTCCCGGAGGTAGTAGAGCTTCGCCCGGCGGACGTCGCCCCGGGTCACGACCTCGATCTTGGCGATGATCGGCGAATGCACCGGAAAGGTGCGTTCCACGCCGACTCCGAAACTCACCTTGCGCACCGAGAACGTCTCGCGGACGCCTCCCCCCTGGCGGCGGATGACCGCGCCCTGGAAGACCTGAACCCGTTCGCGGTTTCCTTCGACGACGCGGACGTGCACCTTCAAAGTGTCGCCGGGTCCGAAATCGGGGATGTCGTCGCGCAGGCCGGCGCGGTCGACGAGATCAGTGCGGTGCATCGAGGGGGCTCCCGAGAAATGCGCGCGCCCGGGCGAGCGCGACCAGAGATGCTAGCGGGCGGGCGACTTCCCGGTGAACTCGTCGTGCTACTCCGACTCCCCGAACCCGTCGTCCGGGAGCTCCTGCTCTGTGAACTCCGCCAGGAGAGCGGCCTCGGCCGGGCTCGGCGGGCCGGCACGGAGGTCGGGCCGGCGGGCCATGGTTCGCCGCAACGCCTGCGCCGCCCGCCAGCGGGCGATCCGCCCGTGGTCCCCCGACCGGAGGACCTCGGGCACGGCCCAACCCCGGAACTCGGCCGGGCGCGAGTACTGCGGGTACTCGAGCAGGTCCTCGACGAACGACTCCTCGGTCGCCGAGTCCTCGTTCCCCATCACCCCGGGCAGCAGCCGGGTCACCGCCTCGATCACGACGAGCGCCCCGGCCTCGCCCCCGGCCAGCACGAAGTCGCCGATCGAGACTTCACCGTCGCAGAGGTGGTCCGCGACTCGCTGGTCGACGCCTTCGTACCGGCCGCACAACAGTGAGAAGCCATCGGTGTCGGCGAGCTCGCGCGCGTACGCCTGGTCGAAGCGACGGCCGCCCGCGGACAGCAGCAAGAGAGGGCGGGGCGGCTCGGCGGCTTCGACCGCCGCGAACAGCGGCTCCGGCGTCATCACCATCCCAGCTCCCCCGCCGAACGGCTGGTCGTCGACGCTGCGGTGACGGTCGGTCGCGAACGCGCGCGGGTCGTGCAGGCGCACGTCGAGCGTTCCCTCCGTCCGGGCCCGGCCGAGCAGCGAGAGCGAGAGCGGCGGATCGAGGTACTCGGGGAAGATCGTGAAGACGTCGATGCGCACGGTCGGCGACCGGTCCTAGAGATCGAAGAGACCGTCGGGCGGATCGATGACGACCACACCGGAATCGGACGACACGACGAAGACCATCGGGACCAACGCGCCGCCGTCGAGCACGAGCAGATCATGGGCCGGGTTCGCCTCGACCGCGACGACCTTGCCGAACCCGGTGCCGCCCCGGTCGCGTACTTCGGAACCGATCAGCTCGTGAACCCACAACTCGCCGTCGGGCGCGTCGGCGATAGGTTCGGCCTCGACGAGCTTGCCCCGGAGTGCCTCCGCGCCGTTGCGGTCTTCGACGCCGGCGAAGCCCACGACGAAGCGATGTTGGTTCGGGCGCGACGAGGTGATGACCAGGGGTTCGCCGTCGACCCACAGTGTCGCGCCGCGGGCGAAACGCTCCGCGATGTTGCTGACGGGCGTGACTACGACCTCTCCACGCAGTCCGTGCGCGCGTCCGATGCGCCCCACCTCGAGCCGGGCGCCGGCGCCCACCGGGGCGCTACTCCGCGACGTCGACCGAGACGCGAACGTCTTCGGTGGCGCCGGCCGCGCGCGCGACCTGGCGCACGGCCTGGATGACGCGACCGCGCTTGCCGATGATGCGACCGAGGTCGCCCGGGCTCGCGTGCACCAACAGCGTGACGTTGTCACCCCGACCCGTCGCGTCGACGAAGATGCCGTCGGGATCGTCGACCAGGTGGCGGGCGATGTGCTCGACCGCCGTCGCGGCACGAGCGCCGACGACGCGGTTGCCCTCGGGCGCGACCTCGTCCTCGAAGTCGTCGTCCTCTTCGAAGTCGTCGAAGTCGTCGTCGACCTCGGCCTCGGCCTCGTTCTCGTCACTCATGCGTCGCCGCCGGTCTCGGCGGCGTCGTCGGATGCAGTTGCCTCGTCCGCGGCGGCAGCTTCCGGGGCAGCAGCCTCGGGCGCAGGTGCGGGAGCTGCCGCAGCCGGCGCTTCCTTGACCGTCTTCGCCTTCGACTTCACCTTCGGCTTCGACGCGGCGACCTTGCCGTTGGCGTCCTTGTATGCGTCCCAGACACCGGCGATCTGCAGGATCTTCGCCGCGCTTTCGGTCGGCTGGGCGCCGGCGTTGAGCCAGTGGAGCGCGCGGTCGCCGTCGATCGACACCAGCGACGGCTCCTGGCGGGGTGCGTACTGCCCGAGGATCTCGAGGAATCGGCCGTCGCGGGGGCTGCGCGCATCGGCGACGACGACGCGATAGGTCGGCTGCTTCTTCTTGCCGACTCGCATCAAACGGATCTTGACTGCCAACAGAGACTCCTCTTCGGGGAACAGCGCGGGGAGTCTACGTCAACGGGGCGGAAACCCCGGAAGGCCACCATCGGAGTCGATCCCGGGGAACCCGCGCCCGGCGCCCTGGAGGCCCTGCAGCCCGCCGGGCAGGCCGGGCATCTTCGGGGCCTTCTGCTTGCCCTGCTTGCCCTGCTTGCCCTTCTTGCCCTTCCCCTTCTGCTTGCCCTTGATCTTGCGGGTCATGCCGGGCATGCCCTTCATCATCGTCTGCACCTGCTTGAACTGCTTGAGCAGGGCGTTGATCTCGTTGGTGCTCGTGCCACTCCCCTGCGCGATCCGCATGCGCCGGGAGCCGTTGATCAGGTCGGGTTTGCGCCGCTCTTCGGGGGTCATCGACCGGATGATCGCCTCGATGCGCCCGATGTCCTTGTCGTCGATCTCGGCATTGCGTACCTCTTTGGGCATACCCGGCAGCATCCCGAGCACGTTCTGCAGCGGGCCCATGCGCTTGATCTGCTGCATCTGCTCGAGGAAGTCCTCGAGCGTGAGACTGCCACTCTCCAAGATCTCTTCGGCGCGGCGCTTCTCGTCCTCCTCGAACGTCGCCTCGACCTTCTCGATGAGCGTCAAGACGTCGCCCATACCGAGGATCCGGCTCGCCATGCGATCGGGGTGGAACGCCTCGAACTCGTCGAGCTTCTCACCGGTACCGGCGAAGAGGATCGGCTTGCCGACGACCTCTTTCACCGACAGCGCCGCACCACCGCGCGCGTCGCCGTCGATCTTGGTGAGGATGACACCGTCGAGCCCGACCGCGTCGTTGAACGCCTCCGCGACGTTCACCGCTTCCTGACCGGTCATCGCGTCGACGACGAGCAACGTGTTGTGGGGTTCGACAGCCGCGTCGATCGCGCGCAGCTCGTCCATCAGATCCGTATCGATCTGCAGACGACCCGCGGTGTCGACGATCACGAAGTTGCGCCCGAGCCTCTGCGCTTCGGCGATCGCGCCGCGCGCGACGCTGACCGGGTCGGTCGGCTCGCTGTAGAAGGGAACGTCGACCCGGCCCGCGAGCACTCGTAGCTGCTCGACCGCGGCCGGGCGCTGGAGGTCGGCGCCGACGAGCAACGGGTGCAAGCCCTGCGACTTCAAGAGCCGCGCGAGCTTGGCTGCGGCTGTGGTCTTACCGGAACCCTGGAGGCCCGCGAGCATGAGCACGGTCGGCGGCTTCGGGCTCATCGTGAGCTTGCCCGTTGTGCCGCCGAGCGTCTCGACGAGCTCCTCGTGCACGATCTTGATGAACTGCTGGCCCGGGTCGAGGGCGGCGGACACCTCGGTGCCGACGGCCCGTTCCTTCACCCGGCCGATGAACGCCTTCACGACGCGCACGTTCACGTCGGCTTCGAGCAACGCGAGCCGGATCTCGCGCGAGACCTCGTCGACGTCGCGCTCGGTCAGCCGCCCCCGGCTACGGAGCTTGGAAAAGATGCCGTCGAGACGATCACTCAGCGAATCGAACACAGGTGATCAGGGTAGCGAGAGACGCCGGCGTGGCCGATCCGGCTCGCGTCGTCGTGTCCATCAACGGACCAAGGCTCAGCCGAGTCGACCAGCGGTCGCGATCAGTCCTCGCTGAACAGCGCGGCGGCAAATTCGGCGGGGTCGAACTCGATGAGGTCGCCGACACCTTCGCCGACGCCGACGATCTTGACCGGTATCCCCAGCTCGGACTGGATGGCCAGCACGATGCCGCCCTTGGCCGTGCCGTCGAGCTTGGTGAGTGCAATGGCGGTGACGTCGACGGCCTCGGCGAACTGCTTCGCCTGCACCAGACCGTTCTGACCCGTCGACGCGTCGATGACGAGGACGACCTCTTTCAGTGCGTCGGGCGTGCGGTCGACGATGCGGCGCAGCTTCTTCAGCTCCTCCATGAGGTTGCTCTTGGTGTGCAGCCGCCCGGCGGTGTCGACGAGCACGAGATCGACGCCGCGGCCCGAGGCCGCGGCCATGGCATCGAACACGACCGAGCCGGGGTCGGCGCCTTCCTGACCGCGCACGAGCTCGCCCCCGGTCCGCTCGGCCCACATCCCGAGTTGGTCGGCCGCGGCCGCCCGGAAGGTGTCGCCCGCGGCCAGTACCACCCGGTGACCGTCGGCGACGCGTTGCGACGCGAGCTTCCCGATCGTCGTCGTCTTCCCGACACCGTTGACGCCGACGAACATCCACACGTTGGCCTCGCCCGCTTCCATGTGCAGCGAACGGTCGGCGTCGGTGTCGAGGAGCGCGACGACCTCGTCACGGAGAAGCTCGATCAACTCGTCGGGCTCGGTCGCCGAAGCCTCCTTGGCCCGCACCCGTAGCCCGTCGAGGAGACGCGTCGTCGTGAACATCCCGACGTCGGCGAGCAGCAACGACTCTTCGATCTCGTCCCAGGTGCCGTCGTCGATCTTGCGGCCACGAATGCGCCCGAACACGCCCGAGAAGGCGCTGCGGGTCCGGCCCAGCCGGTCGCGCAGCCGAGGTCGTTCGAGAACCTCCGGTTCGGTGACTTCGAGTGCCTCGACCTCCGGCGGCGCCTCGGGTGGTGCGGGCGCCTGGAGCAGTGCCTCCAGCTCTTCGACTCCGGGTGCTTCGACCGTCGGTTGCGGGGATCGTTCCGAACGGGGAGGCGCGGCGGGCGGCGCGATCGGCTCACCGGCAACGTCCGTGCGCGCCTTCGTCCGCGCCGACATGCGCAGCCCGAAGAGAACCCCGATCGACGCGACGACGAGCGCGACCAGGACGATGATGACCACGACCATCATCGGAGGCTACCCACGAGGATTCCGGAACCCGCCCCCGGAGGATCGCGCTAGGAGGGCGCCTCGTCGAAGGTCAGGTCGCGGATGCGCTGGGTGACGACCCGGCTCGACCCGCCCGGCGCCATCGACACGCCGTACAGCACGTCGGCTGCTTCCATCGTCCGCTTCTGGTGCGAGACGACCAGAAGCTGCGCCTCGTTGCGGAATTCGTGCACGAGATCGAGGAAGCGATGCAGGTTGACGTCGTCGAGCGCGGCTTCGACTTCGTCCATCAGGTAGAACGGCGACGGCCGGGCCCGGAAGACCGAGAAGAGGTATGCGAGCGCGCACAGCGACCGCTCGCCACCGGAGAGCAACGACAGCCGCCGGACCATCTTCCCCGAGGGCCGGGCTTCCATCTCGATGCCGGTGTTCAGGAGATCGTCGGGCTGCGTGAGGACGAGCCGGCCCGATCCGCCCGGGAAGAGCAACGCGAACAGCTCGGAGAAGTTACCGCGCGACGTCGGCGAACGCGGCGTCGAACACGCGCACGATCTCCTCGTCGACGGACTTGATGACCCGGGCGAGCTCGCGCCGGGTGTTGCGCACGTCGTCGAGTTGCTTCTGCAGGAACTCGTGCCGCTCGACGAGCGCTTCGTACTCGGTGAGCGCGAGGGGGTTGACCGGGCCCATCAGGCGCAGCTCCCGCTCGAGCTCGCGGGCGCGCCCCGGCAACGATGTTCCCTCGGGCGCGTCGGGCGCCGGTGCGGCGATCGCGGCGTCGGGCTCGCAGTCGAAGTCGCGGCGGACGAGCTCGACCGCCTGTTCGAGCCGCATCCGGATCTCGGCTTCTTCGACCTCCAGCTTCGCCGACAGGTCGCGGACCTCGGTGAGCCGCTTCTCCGCTTCGGCGCGCCGTCCCCGCAGACCGTCGAGCCGGCGCCCGGCTTCGCGCGCGGCCTCGGACTGGAGACGGCGGCGGGCCCGGAGCCGCTCGGCCAGGGTCTCGATCTCTCCGGTGCGCGACGCGAGCCCGTCGGCGATCTCGCTGATCGCGGCGCGCCTGTGCTCCATGGCGACGCGCCGGGCGCGGGCCTTGGCCTCTTCGTCCGGTCGGACCGCGAGACGCGCTTCGACTTCGGCCAAACGGGCATTGAGAACCGTCCGGCGCTCGTCGACGGCGGCGCCCCGGAGCTCGAAGTCGCGGCGCAACGCGGCAGCTTGCGACCGCAGCCGGTCGAGCTCGGCCCGGCGCGTGCGCGCTTCGTCGCGCTGCACCTGCGCCGCGGCCACGCGATCGCGAGCTGCTTGCGTCGCCTCCGGCCCGACCGATGCGATCGCGAGCTCCAGCTCCTCACGGCGCGCGGTGAGGGTGGCCCGGCGGGCGTCGAGCGTGGCCACCCCGACCTCGACTTCACGGCGGAGCCGAGCCGCGAGCGCGGTGACCTCGTCGAGCTCGACCCGGCGCCGGCGCTCTTCCTCGTTCGCCTTCA
The DNA here is from genome assembly GCA_963761055.1 of uncultured Actinomycetes bacterium. Taxonomy (GTDB): domain Bacteria; phylum Actinomycetota; class Acidimicrobiia; order IMCC26256; family PALSA-610; genus PALSA-610. The sequence continues at coordinate 529,462 of CAVXFO010000007.1, forward strand.
ACTCAGCTCGGCGGGCCGCCGCGAGCCGCTGTCGCGCGATCTCGACCTCGGCTTCGGCAACGTCGCGCGCCACCTCGGCGGCATCGGCGCCCGCGGTCGCCTCGGCGAGTGCCGCGGGCGTCACCACCGACGAGCCTTGCGGTCCGGCGCGCCACGCCGACGGACCGCCGAAGCGGTCGCCGTCGCGTGTCACCGCGATCACTCCCGGGTTGGCGAGGGCGACGTCGAGCGCGTGCTCCCAGCCGCCGTCGACCAGCACGAAGTGTGCGAACAGACGGGCGAGCACCGGGTCGAGGCCGGGACGGAGTCCGCGCACCGAAGCGCCGAGGGGACGTGTCCCGGCCGGCGAAAACGCGATCTGCGTCCCCGCGTCGCGCCCGGCGGCGACGAGTAGCAACGCTTGCCGATCGCCGCGTTTGAGTAGCTCCACCGTGGCCCGAGCGGCGTCGTCACCATCGACCACGATCGCTTTCAGCGCGTCGCCGAGCGCGGCCGCGACCGCGATCTCACAGCCTTCGTCGATCTCGAGCAGGTCGACGAGGGGTCCGAGGACGCCGTCGACCTTGCCGAGGATCTCGTCGCCACCGACCGCCGCGTGTGCCTCTTCGAGCGCGAGCGCCAGCATCTCCGCGCGGGCGCGCCGAGCGCGACGCATCGCTCTCGGCCCGCCGGTGTACCCCGTCGGCTTCTCGCAACGCCTCTTCCACGACCCGCAGCTCACGAGCCTCGGGCATGAGCTCCGGCGCGACACCGAGCTGGGCTTCGACCTCGAGCCGTACCCGCTCCGCGGTGGCCTGAGCGGCTTCCGCCTCCGCAGCACGGGGCCCGAGCGCACTGCGGTCTCGATCGACCGTTCCGAGCTCGCTGCGAACCCGGGCCAACTCGGCTTCCGTGCTGCCCGCACGCACGGTCAGCTGATCGAGATCCTGGGTCGCGCGCTGCAGCTCGGACTCGGCGACACTGACGGAGACGATCCCCAGTGCCTCCACCCGCGCCTCGGCTTCTTCCACCTCGACCGTGGTCGGCGCGAGGGAATCGAAGTCGGCGTCGACGGCCGCGAGTTGCTCGCGTACGTGCGCGGCTTCGGCGACCAGCGACTCGACGACGCCCTCGTCGGCGACGGAAGCGAGCTCCCGGTCGAGGCTCCGGGCCCGCTCGCTCACGAGGTTCACGAGGCCCCGGCTGCGCTCGCGCAAGGCCTCCGTACGTGCGAGCACGTCGGCAACGTCGTCGTCGCCGGGGACCGCGAGCCGCGTGCTCGGCTTCGAGCACCTCGGTGTCGAAGCCGCGGAGTTGCACGCGGACGTCCTGTTCCTGCTGGGCGAGATCCCGGCGCACGCTCACCCGCTTTTGCTCTCGGCCGCGCAGCTGGTCGATCTCGCGCCCGGCGAGGTGCAGGCGGATGGCGTGGAGCTCGGCGACGAGCCCGTCGTGGCGGCGGGCGGCGTCGGCTTGGCGTTCCAACGGTCGCAGCTGGCGCCGCACCTCGCGCAAGAGATCCGTGAGCCGGAGCAGGTTGCCCTCGGTCGCTTCGAGGCGGCGCTCCGCCTTCTCCTTGCGCTTGCGGAACTTGAGGATGCCGGCCGCCTCTTCGATGATCGCCCGGCGATCCTCCGGGCGCGCATTCAACACGGCGTCGAGCTGACCCTGGCCGACGATCACGTGCTGCTGACGGCCGATGCCGGTGTCGGAGAGGAGATCTTGGATGTCGAGCAACCGGCAGGGAACACCGTTCATCACGTACTCGGACTCACCGGTGCGGAAGAGCATCCGCGTGATCGTCACCTCGGTGAACTCGATCGGCAGCAGCCGTGCGCTGTTGTCGATCGTGAGCGACACCTCGGCCCGGCCCAGCGCAGGCCGGTCGGCGGTGCCGGCGAAGATGACGTCGTCCATCTTCGTGCCGCGCAACGCGCGTGCGCCCTGTGCGCCGAGCACCCACGCCACGGAGTCGACGATGTTCGACTTGCCCGATCCGTTCGGGCCGACGACAACGCAAACCCCCGGCTCGAACTCGAGCGTGGTCTTGTCGGCGAAGGACTTGAAGCCCTTCAGGGTCAACGCCTTCAAGAACAACTCGGCCCCCTCTCCGGACGCTGATCGTAGGTGAGGCGGACTGCGGCGACGGGGACCAGCGCGGGCCGAATCGGCTCAGATGACACGAAAGCGCTGGTCACCGATCGACGGGGCATCTTCGACGGTGAGCGTGTCGACCCGGGCCCGAGGCGGACCCGTCCCGCACCACATGACGAGTCGGTCCACCGCGTCCGGCGTGCCCTCGAATTCCGCCTCGACCGAGCCGTCGCCGAGGTTGCGGACCCATCCACCGACGCCCTCGGCCCGAGCCCGCTCGCGACACGTTTCGCGAAAGAACACTCCCTGCACGCGTCCCGTCACGAGCACCCGCACTCGCGTACGAGCGTGAGTCGCCCGCCCGGGACTCGGGGTCACACCTGGCATGCCTCGCAATAGAACGTCGAGCGGTTCGTGTAGCGAGCGCGTTGCACGACGTGACGGCAGCGCGGGCACGCCTGGCCTTCGCGGTCGTACACCTGGTGATGCTCCTGATAGCCGCCCGGCCGGCCGAAGAGGTCGACGTACTGCTCGTCGGCCAGCGAAGAGCCGCGGTGCTTCACCGCTTCCTGCAAGGTCTCGAAGATCGCGCGGTACAAGCGTCGGATCTCCTGCTCCGAGAGCGAGTCGCTCATCCGGTCCCACTTGAGCCCGGCCTGAAACAGGATCTCGTCGCTGTAGACGTTGCCGATCCCGGCGATGAACTTCTGATCCATCAGCAGCGACTTCAATCGGGCGCGCTTCGCCGCGAGCATCCGCCCGAAGAGCTCCCAGGAGAGTGCGGTCTCGAGCGGATCGAGCCCGAGGTGCGCGAGCTCTTCGACGTCTTGTTCGAGGTCGTCGTACTTGGTCATGAACATCTCGCCGAACGTGCGTGGGTCGACGAATCGCAGCAAGCCGCCTTGAGTGAAGTGGATGACGACGTGCGTATGCTTCGGCGCCTTCTCGCGCGCCGACTTCGCCGCGGAGCAGCTGACCGGACATGCCGAGGTGCACGATCAGCGCGTCGGGTCCGTCGAGGCGCACGACCAAGTACTTCCCCCGTCGCTGGACCGACACGACCTTGCGGCCCTCGAGCAGGTCGGTGAACTCCTTTTTGTTCTTGTGCCGGCGCACCGACCGCGTTCCGGTGACGTCGACGGTTTTGATCTTCTTGCCGACTACGTCCTTCTCGAGATCGCGGCGTAGCACCTCGACCTCAGGTAGTTCCGGCATGGTCGCCCCCCTGACCGGCAGTCTCGTCCTGCAGGCGCGACCAAGCGACCCACGCGGCGGACTGCTCGGCTTGCTTCTTCGATCGGCCTTCGCCCTCGCCGTAGAGGGCGTCGTTCACGTAGACCGCCGCGAAGAACTGCTTCGCGTGATCCGGGCCCTCGTCGCGGACGACGTATCGCGGTCGTCCGAGCACGAGGGCCGCGACGGTTTCCTGCAAACGGGTCTTGTAGTCGCCGCCGCCGGGTCCGGCGGCCGCGTCGGCGATCCGTTCCGACAGGCACCGCAACACGAGGTCGCGAGCGACGGCGAATCCCTGATCGAGGTAGACCGCCGCAATCACGGCTTCCAACGCATCGGCGAGTATCGACTGTTTCGCGCGGCCGCCCGCCGCGTCCTCGCCTTTGCCGAGAAGGAGGTACGGACCGATGTCGAGCTCCACCGCGAGCTCGGCGAGAACGCGGGCATTGACGACGCCGGCGCGCACCTCGGACAGCTGACCTTCGGGGAGCGTGGGAAAGTGCTCGAAGACGTAGTGCGTGACGACCAGGCCGAGCACGGAGTCGCCGAGGAACTCGAGCCGTTCGTTGGACTCGACTTCCCCGTTTTCGGCACACCACGAGCGGTGTGCGAGGGATCGCAGCAGGATGGTCCGGTCGTCGAAGGTGACGCCGATGTTCGCCTCGAGCGTGTCGAGGCGGTCGGACGACGCAACGAGACCGAGGGGTCCGCTCACGCGCCCGCCGTCCGGAGTCCGGCCAGCGCGCAGTCGACTGCGTCACGGACCGTGCGGAGCTCGACGAGGTCGTCGTCGTCGATCGAGAAGCCGACGGTGCGCTCACCAAGCTCCGCGATCACGCCTTCGACCAGATCGATGACGGCGAAGTCGTCGGCATCGAGGTCTTCGCGCAACCGTGCGTCGAGTGTCACCGCGTCGGGATCGACGCCGAGGATCTCGACGAGCTGCTCGCGCACGATGCGCTCGACGTCGTCGTCATCGAGGTGGCCGATGTGCGAATGCGTCTCAGCCGGCACGGCCGGCCGCCTCTCCCAACCCCGAGATCGCTTCCCGCAAGTCGGTGACGACGTCGGCATGCACGCAGTCGCGTGCAACGCGGACGGCGTTGACGATCGCCGTTGCCGACGACGAGCCGTGCGAGATGATGCACACTCCCTCGACGCCGAGCAGTAGCGCGCCTCCTGTGTTGTCGGGCAGGAGCGGCGCGGCCGCCTCGAGCAGCCGCATCTTCAGCGCGTCGGCGGTGCCGGCCCAGGACGCACCCCGCTCGTCGATCACACCGAACACGAGACCGGCCAGGCCGAGCACCGCGCCTTCGAGCGTCTTCAGCGTGACGTTGCCGGTGAAGCCGTCGGTGACGATGACGTCCGCGCTCCGCCGCATCACGTCGCGGCCCTCGACATTGCCGATGAAACCCTTGACGTCGGCGAACAGCTCGAAGGCGCGCTTGCGCAGCGCGTCGCCCTTGCCCGGCTCCTCCCCGTTCGACAACAGCGCGATTGTCGGTTCGGCGACGTCGAGCCGCACCCGGGCGTACGCGCCGCGCGAGCTCGGCCCACTCGACGAGCCACTGCGGGTCGGGGTCGACCGTGGCGCCGCCGTCGACGAGAAGCTGGATGCGGTCTTCACCGAACACGGGCACCGGGAGCGCGATCGCCGGTCGGTGCACTCCCTTGATCCGGCCGAAGCGCAGTAACGCGGCCGCCATCGTGGCGCCGGTATTGCCGGCGCCGACCATCGCCGCGGCCCGACCGTCGCGCACCGCTTCCGCGGCCCGTACGATCGACGAGCCCTTCTTGGCCCGCACCGCGGCCGCAGGCTCTTCGTCCATACCGATGACCTCGGCCGCGTCGAGGACCGCGACGCGCGGCGGGATCGTCGCGCCGGGCAGGTGGTCGCGCACGACTGCCTCGGGACCGACGAGCAAGATGTCGACATCGCACGCGTCGACGGCTTGTAGCGCGCCCGCGACGATGTCGGCAGGCGCGCGATCGCCGCCCATCGCGTCTATCGCGATCACGGGCGGCACAGGTCGCGTCCCTCTACTCGACGTCGAGGACCTGGCGGCCTCGGTACCAGCCGCAGTTGCCGCACACCCGGTGCGGGAGGCGGGACGCGCCGCAGTTCGGGCACAGCGAGTGCGCCGGAGGCGCGAGCCGCATGTTTGCCGACTTGCGCGAGCGTGTCGCGGAGCGGCTCATCTTGCGCTTCGGGACGGCCATGGTTTCGCAGCTCCTCGTGACAGTTGGAGATCGAGATCGGGATGGGCTAGAGCTCGAGCGAGCGCAACGCGTCCCAGCGGGGATCCGGCGCGCTCGTCTCGCACTCGCAACTCGTGAGGTTGTGGTCGGCGCCGCAGCTGGGGCACAGGCCGCGGCAGTCGGTCCGGCACAGCGGCACCGCGGGCAGGTCGAGAAGCAGCGCGTCGCGGATCATGGGTTCGAGGTCGATGACGTCATCGTCGGCGAGCAGGTAGGTCTCGCCCTCGAGCGGCTGGCGCTCGTAGAGCTCGCCGACGTGCACCGTGGCCTCTCCGCCAACGGGAGCGAGGCACCGACTGCACGACGCCTGCCAGGTAGCGGCGACGGTTCCCCGCACGACGATGCCCTCGGACACGCGCTCCAGAGTGACGTCGACGGCGATCGGTGGCGTCGCTGCGATCTCCGCGCCCGGGCCGCGTACGTCGCCGAGCACGCCGGCCGCCTGGACGGATCGGGACGCGCCCGGTCGCCGCAGGAGGTTGGATACCGGGATGCGGAACGCGCTGGTGGTCGGCATGGCGAGATTCACTTCGGAGAGGTTCAGTTCGGAAGCGCCCGAGCTGGCGGCCGCAGCGGGCCCGATCGGGTCGGGCGGAATGTACCGCCTCCGCGCCCGGAGCGCGCTGGATCGTAGCAGGTCAGCCACCTTTTCCAGTCCGACAGCCGTCGTCAGGAATCCGTCAGATTCACTGTGAGTCAGAGATCGTCCTGGTCAAAGAAGCCACCTTCGTCGGCGTCGGCCTCGTTGACGACCGGCGAAGGCGCGTGGACCTGGAGCCGCTCTCGACCCTTTTGGACGGTCTGCATCGTCCGGTCGAGCACGACCTCGAAGGCGGCGAGCTTGCGGTCGACGTAGTCCTCGGCCTCGTGGCGGATCGCGGCGGCAGCCCGGTCGGCATCCTCGAGAATCTCCTGCGCCGTGCGCTTGGCTTCGCGCACGAGCTCGTTCTTCTCGACCATGCGTTCGGCCCGGACCCGAGCGGCGTCGACGAGCCGATCGGCCTCGTGCTGGGCCCGCTCGACTACCGCGTCGCGCTCCTTCAGGAGCCAGCGCGCCTCGCGGAGCTCTTCGGGCAGGCCGTCGATGGCGTCTTGCAGGATCGCCCCGAACTCCTCACGGTTGATCGAGACCGACGCCGACATCGGGAGCTTGCGCGCGGTCTCGAGGATGTCGCGGAGTTGCGCCAGGAGCGCGGTGGTGTCGGGCACCTTCCCCGGTTCGTCCTCGAGCATCATCAGCCCTCCTGCCCCCGGCCCGCGAACGTCTCCACGAGGCGCTCGTTGACGTTCTTGGGCACCATGGCCGAGATGTCGCCACCGAAGCGCGCGACCTCGCGGACCAGGCTCGACGACAGGAACGAATGCTGCGGACTGGTGGACAAGAAGAACGTGTCGATCCCGGAGAGGCGCTGGTTCATTTGTGCCATCTGCAGCTCCTGGTCGAAGTCGGAAACGGCTCGCAGGCCCTTCACGATCGCGTCGACGCCGTGATCGCGCGCGAAGTCGACGAGCAGTCCCTTGAAGAACTCGATGCGGATGTTCGGGAGGTGCTGGGTGGCTTCCTTCAGCATCTGCTGGCGGTCTTCGAGACTGAACAGCGACTGGGTCTTTTGCGGGTTGCGGATGACCGCGACGATCACTTCGTCGAAATGCCGGGACGAGCGTTCGATGATGTCGAGGTGACCGAGGGTCACCGGGTCGAACGATCCCGGGCAGAGAGCGGTCCGCACGCAGTCAACTCCAGTCAACGATCACGTGAGAGAGGCGGTCACGTGAACAAGAACGTCAAAAGGGTATCGCCGAAGGTCCGCTCCCAGCCGCTCGTGTACCCGGGCGGGACCACGACGGGGTTCCGGTGGGGCCGTTCGACGCTCACGACGGCGCCGTCGGTGAGCCAGCCGGGGGCCGTCAACGCGACCAGCAGCCCGGTCACCTCTTCGTCGGGCGTGCGGTACGGCGGGTCGACGAACACGAGGTCGAACGGGCCCTCGGGCGGCGGACCGGCGGCCACGAACCGGGCGACCTCCCGGGCGACAACTGCGATCTCCTCCCCGTCCGACAGGATTTCGACGTTGACCCGGATCGCCTCGATCGCGGTCCGGTCGCGTTCGACGAGCACCGCCGCGGCCGCTCCCCGCGACATCGCCTCGATCGCGAGCGCACCCGTGCCGGCGAACAAGTCGAGCACGGTGGCGCCGTCGAGCAGCCCCCGAGCGTCGAGCGAGGAGAACATCGCCTCTCGGGCGATGTCCTTCGTGGGCCGGACCTGCTCACCTTCGGGCGCTACCAGCCGCCGCCCGCGCGCACTCCCGGCGATGACGCGCAACCCGCGCGGGCGACTCATGCGGTTCGGGTCATGACTTGAAGAGGAAGTCGACGGCGTCGCCGAGGAGGTCGCCAACCTCGTCGCGCAGCTGCGAGTGGGCGACGAGCTCGGAATCGCCGTCGAGGATCTGCTCAGCCACCGAGCGGGCCTCCAGCACAGTCGCCTCGTCGCGCGGGATGCGGCCGAGCTTCAGGTCGCTGAACCCCGACTGCCGCTCGCCGAACACCTCACCCGAGCCGCGGATCTCGAGGTCCTTCTCGGCCAGCGCGAAGCCGTCCGTGCTCGCGACCATCGCCGCGAGCCGCTGCTCACCGTCCACGGTGCTCGGGTCGGCGAACAAGAAGCAGTAGGAACGGTCTCCGCCGCGCCCCACCCGACCCCGGAGCTGATGCAGCTGGGAGAGGCCGAAGCGGTCGGCGTCCTCCACGACCATCACCGTGGCGTTGGGGACGTCGACACCGACCTCGATAACCGTCGTGGCCACCAGCACGTCGATCTCGCCGGCCCGGTACGCCCGCATGACCGCCTCTTTCTCCTTGGACGGCATCTGCCCGTGCAACAGGCCGACGCGCAGGTCGTGCAGCTCCTCGGCCTGCAGCCGCTCGAACTCGGCCGTCGCCGCCTTGGCTTCGACCTTCCCTTTGTCCTCGACCAGCGGGCACACGACGTACGCCTGGTGGCCCGCCACGACCTCGGCGCGCAGCGCCTCCCAGGCCGCCGCCTCCGCGAGTGGGGTCGGGTCGACGAGGGTGGTCTCGATCGGCGTGCGGCCGGGGGAAGCTCGCGCAGCTCCGACTTGTCGAGGTCGCCGTACACGAGCATCGCCGCGGTACGCGGGATCGGGGTGGCCGTCATCACGAGCACGTCGGGCTGATCGCCCTTGCCCCGCAGCAACGCGCGCTGCTCGACGCCGAAGCGGTGCTGCTCGTCGACGACCGCCACCCCGAGCTTGGAGAACTGTGCGTCGCCGTAGAGCAGCGCGTGCGTCCCGACCAGAATGTCGATCTCGCCCGACTGCAACCCGGCCGTGATGCGGCGGCGTTCGGCGGCGGTGGTGCGGTTCGTCAAGAGCGCGACACCGACGGGTCGGTCGGCGAGCAGCGAGCCCTCGGCCGGGACCGTCAGCCCGTCGAGCAGGCGGAGCGAGCCGAGATAGTGCTGCTCCGCGAGCACTTCGGTCGGGGCCATGAACGCGCCCTGGTAGCCGCCCTGGACGGCGACCAGGAGGGCGGCCAGCGCGACGACGGTCTTGCCCGAGCCGACGTCGCCTTGGAGGAGGCGATGCATCGGCGCGGGACCGGCGAGGTCGTGTTCGATCTCCGCGAGCGCCTGCCGCTGGTCAGCGGTGAGCGTAAACGGCAGCCGCTCGACGAACGCGCGGACGAGAGGACCATCGACGACATGTCGGATCCCGGACTCCTCGGCTTCGAACGCGCGCTTGCGGGCCACGAGCCCCACCTGCATGCGAAGGAACTCGTCGAAGATCAAGCGCCGCTTGGCCGCTCCCAACTCCCCCATCGACTCCGGGCGGTGGATGGCGCGCAGCGCGATCGCGCGGTCGACGAGGTCGTGCGCATCGAGGAACGACTCGTCGAGCGGGTCGGCGAAGCCACGAACCCGGCACTTCGCGAGCGCGTCGGAGACGAGCGCCCGCAGCTGCCAGGTGAACACCTCGGCCTTCCCCGATTGCGGATACACGGGCACGATCACGCCCGTCTTCTCGTCGGCCACTCCCGCCCGGCCGACGACGTCGACGACGGGGTTGGTCATCTGGCGCTTGCCCCGGTACACGTCGAGCTTGCCGAAGAACGATGCTTCCGTGCCGACGCTCAATTGCTTCTCCCGCCACGCCTGGTTGAAGAACGTGATCGCCAGCATCGACGTGCCGTCGTGCACGACCGCCTCGACGAGAGCCCGGCCCTGACGGCTGCGGCGGCCGCGGATAGTGCGCACCTCGGCGAACACGGTGGCTTCTTCGCCGACCGCGAGCGACGCGATGTCGGTCTTCTTCGAACGGTCGACCCATCGGCGCGGGTAGTGCTGCAAAAGATCGAGGACGTTGTGCAGCTCCATCTCCGCGAGCTTGGCCCCGAGCGCCGGACCCACGCCCTTCAATCGTTCGAGCGGGATGTCACGCAGATCGGCCAGGGACAGCGGCGGATCACCGGTGGGCATGCGGCCGTTACTCCACGCCCACGAGATAGGGATACAAGGGCTGGCCGCCGTCGTGGAACTCGACCTCGACGTGCGGGAACCGGTACTCGATGTGCTCGCGGATGCGTTCGGTCTCGTTCGCGGGCGCGTCGCTCCCGACGAGCACCGTGACGATCTCGCTGTCGGCGCCGACGAGCACGTCGAGCAGTTTGTACACGGCATCGGCCGGAGTCGACGCCGCGCCGACCACACCGTCGCGCGCGAGTGCGATCCAGTCGCCTTCCCTGACGTCGTTACCATCGACCGAAGCCGTCCGCACCGCCTGGGTGACCTCGCCGGTACGGACGCGGCCGAGCGCGTCCAGCATCGAGACCTCGTTGACCTCGACCGTGGCGTTCGGGTCGTACTCCACGAGCGCCGCCAGCGCCTCGGGGACGCTGTGCGTGGCGATCACGGCGACCTGCTTGTCGCTCAGCACGTCGACCTGCTTGGCGACGGCGACGATGTTCTTGTTGTTCGGCAGCACGATGACCGCATCGGCCCGGCAGAGCTCGACGGCCTCGAGGATCTGCGCGGTCGACGGGTTCATCGACTGACCACCGGCCACGACCTGCTGCACGCCGAGGCTTGTCAGCAGCCGCCGGATCCCCTCGCCCACTCCAACCGCGACGACCGCGGTCGTGACGACCGCCTGTTCCGCGAAATCGTCGAGATCGGCCATGACGTCGGCCTCGCGGACCCAACGCTCCTCTTCGACCTGTTCGATCAGGTCGGTGATGCGGATCTTGCGGGGCCGGCCCGCGTCGATGCCGGCCTCGACCGCGCCGCCGATGTCGTTCGTGTGAATGTGGCAGTTCCAGAGCCCGTCGCCTCCGACGACGACGATGGAGTCGCCGATCGCACTCCACGTGTCGCGGAAGGCGGGCAGGGTCTCGTCGGGCGCCTCGAGGAGGTACATGACCTCGTACCGCAGGTTCGAGACGTCGCCGGCCAGGTGCGCGGTGACGACCGCGGGTGCGTTGACGACCTCGGGTTCCGGGATCGCGCGTGCCCGACACGACCTCGAGCAGCGCGGCCAGCAGCAGCGTGAATCCCTTACCGCCCGCGTCGACCACGCCGGCGTCGCGCAGCGCGGGAAGGAGCTGAGGCGTCATCTCGACCGCGGCGACCGATGCGTCGTACGCGCGCTCGAGCAGCGCGGTGAGGGTGAGCTCGCCCTCGAGCTCGAGCGCCTCGACCGCTTCGGCCGCGGCACGAACGACGGTGAGGATCGTCCCTTCGACGGGGCGCATGACGGCCTGATACGCGGCGTCGGTGCCGCGGCGCAGACCGGCGCGCAGATCATTGGGGCGCACGGCGTCGAGGGCGCGGAATCCCTCGACGAGCCCGCGCAGGATCTGGGAGGTGATGACCCCGGAGTTCCCTCGGGCCCCCATGAGCGATCCCCGGCTCACGGCGTGACAGACCTCGTCCATCGACTCCGCGGTCTGGAGCTCGGCGCTCACCGACTCGAGGGTCAAGGCCATGTTGGTGCCGGTGTCGCCGTCGGGGACCGGGTACACGTTGAGCCGGTTCAGCTCCTCCTGGTGCGCGCGCAGTGCATCCCGGAACCGGAGCACGGCGTGGCGCAGATCTGCGGCGGACAGGCAGGTCAGCGTCGGCATCGGGCGCCAGAGTACCGGGGTGCTAGCCTTTTCGTGCTCTAGTCACGCTCGATCAAAGGTGTTTCGACGATGTCCTCGGTCTGCGACGTTTGTGCCAAGAAGCCCATCTTCGGCATGAGTGTCAGCCACTCGCACCGTCGTACCAAGCGGCGCTGGAATCCCAACATCCAGCGGGTGCGCGCCATCGTGAACGGCTCACCCAAGCGTGTGAACGTTTGCACGTCGTGCCTCAAGGCGGGCAAGGTCGTCAAGGCCTAGTCATGCAAGGCACCATCAAGATGTTCGACCCCGCGACCCACGAGGGGATCGTGGTACTCGACACCGATCGTTCCGAGCTCGTGCTCGCCCGCGGCGCGTTGAACGGTTCCCTGTTCCGGATGCTGCGCCAGGGTCAGCGGATCGTCTTCGATCTCGACTCCGACGGCCGCGCCACCCACGTGCGCACCGGCTCCGAGCCCGACCTCGGCATCCCCACCGCCGAGATCTGACCCACCGCTAGTTGCGGCGGTGGCGTGAGCCTCTTCCGGTCACCAGCCCCACGACCGCCAACAGCACGACCGCGCCCACGAACGCGACGAACATCGAGCGCAGCCCGAAGTGGTTGATGCCCTCGTCGCCGGCGGCGTTGAAGAGGATGCCGCCGATCAGGCCTCCGAGGACGCCTACGACGATGGTCCCGAGGCAACCGAGATTCCAGCCGCCGCCCGTCACGGCGCGCGCCAGCGCGCCGGCAACGAAGCCCACGACGATCCAGCCGAGCCAGCTCACGCCATTCGATCTGGTCGACTACTCGGCGAGGCGCTTGGCGAGGGCGTCGAGCTCGTCGTGCAGCGCCGCGGGCAACCGGTCACCGAAGACCGCGTAGTGCTCCTCGATCAACGGCAGCTCGGCCCGCCACTCGTCCTCGTTGACCGACAGCAGCTCGTCGAGCGCTCCCGGCTTCAGATCGAGACCCACGCTCGGGAGCGCGTCGACTACGGGGAGCCGGCCGATCGCGCTGTCGCGCGCCGCCGCGTCGTTCGAGCAGCGGTCGAAGACCCACGAGAGCACCCGGCTGTTCTCGCCGTACCCGGGCCAGAGGAACTTGCCGTCGGCGTCCTTGCGGAACCAGTTGACGTAGAAGAGCTTCGGCAGCTTGTCGTCTCCGGTGGCCTGACCGATGCTCAGCCAGTGGGCGAAGTAGTCGCCCATGTTGTAACCGCAGAACGGCAACATCGCGAACGGGTCTCGGCGCAGGTTGCCGACCGCGCCGGCTGCGGCGGCCGTGGTCTCGGAGCCCATGATCGAGCCGAGGAACACGCCGTGCTGCCAGTTGAAGGCCTCGGTCACGAGCGGAACCGTGCTGCGCCGGCGACCGCCGAAGAGAATCGCCGAGATCGGCACGCCCGCCGGGTCCTGCCACTCGGGCGCGACGCAGGGCACCTGCGAGAGCGGCGCGGTGAAGCGGCTGTTCGGGTGGGCGGCCGGGGTCTCCGACGCGGGCGTCCAGTCGTTGCCCTTCCAGTCGGTGCAGTGCGCGGGCGGTTCGGCCGTGAGCCCTTCCCACCACACGTCGGCGTCGTCGGTGAGCGCGACGTTGGTGAAGATGGTGTTGCGGTTCAGCGCGGCGATCGCGTTGGCGTTCGTGTCGAGGCCGGTACCGGGCGCCACTCCGAACATCCCGAACTCGGGGTTGATCGCGTGCAGGCGCCCGTCGGGGCCGAATTTCATCCAGCAGATGTCGTCACCCACGGTCTCGGCTTTCCAGCCGGGAAGGGTCGGCACCAGCATGGCGAGGTTGGTCTTGCCGCACGCGCTCGGGAACGCGGCTGCGACGAACTTCGACTCGCCGGCCGGGTTCGTCAGCTTCAAGATGAGCATGTGCTCGGCGAGCCAGCCTTCGTCGCGCGCCATCACGCTCGCGATGCGCAACGCGAAGCACTTCTTGCCGAGCAAGGCGTTGCCGCCGTAGCCGGATCCGTACGACTGGATCTCACGCGTCTCCGGGAAGTGCACGATGAACTTCTGCTCGTTGTTGCAGGGCCACGCGACGTCGGCCTCGCCGGGCTCGAGCGGCATGCCGACCGAGTGGACACACGGCACGAACTCGCCGTCGGCGCCGAGCACGTCGAGCGCGCCCTTGCCCATGCGCGTCATCGTGCGCATGCTGGCCGCGACATACGCGGAGTCGGTCAGCTCGACGCCGATGTGCGCGATCGGCGAACCGAGCGGACCCATCGAGAACGGGACGACGAACAGCGTGCGGCCCCGCATAGCCCCCGTGAAGAGGTCGAGCATCTCCCGGCGCATCTCGGCGGGCGCGCGCCAGTGGTTGGTCGGACCCGCGTCGATCTCACGTTCGCTGCAGATGAACGTACGACCCTCGACCCGGGCGACGTCTCCGGGGTCGCTGCGCGCGTAGAAACAGTTGGGGCGCTTGGCCGGGTCGAGTTGCGTGAACGTCCCGGACTCGACCAACTGCTGACACAGGCGCCCGTACTCCTCCTCGGATCCGTCGCACCAGTAGACGCGGTCGGGCTGGAGGATCTCTGCCCAGTGGTCCACCCACTCGATGAGCTTGCGGTTGGTGGTGTGCGGGTTCGAGGGCGGGTCAGCCATCACACAAGGGTAGGCCGAGGTAAAGCCTTCACGTAAACCGTGTCCCGGAAAAGTGACCGAGGTCCCGGACCTAGAGGTGGACAACCGGGCAGGTCAGCGTGCGGGTGATGCCGTCGACGAGCTGCACCTGCGAGACCACCATGCGGCCCAGCTCGTCGATCGACGAGGCTTCGGCCCGCAGGATCACGTCGTACGGCCCGGTCACGTCGTCCGCCTGGACGACACCTGTCAATCCCCGGCACGAGTCGACCACGGCCGACGCCTTGCCGACCTCGGTCTGGATGAGGATGTACGCGCTGACGGCCATGAGGTGAATCGTACCGATCCGATCTCGCACCGGCCCGGGCGACCCGGCTACACGACCCGGCTACACGACCTGGAGGACGGCCCGGATCCCGAGACCCATGATGAACAGGCCCCCGAGCCCGTACGCGAGCTCCATCCAACCGCGGGCCTTCCAGACGTACTTGTACGAGTACAGGAGCCCGACCGTGATGAACGCCACGAATCCGTAGAACATGTGGAAGCGGGGTGGCTCGTAGTGCTGGACGCTCACCAGCAGGACGCCGAGGAGCACCTGGATCATCATCATCGCCTCGGCGATGATCGTCGGCCACCAGAGCCACCGGGTCCGCCACCTCTTCCAGCGCCACGCACCGAGCGTGTACGCGCCCGCCAAGAAGTTGGCGACAATCGCGCTGTAGCCCCAGACGCGATGGATGTCGAACAGCACTAGAGGGCTTGGTCGTCGGACGTCGCGAACGCCGACTCGCCTCCGCGCAGGAGGTTCTTCAACACTTTGCCCGCCGGATTGCGCGGCAGCGGCTCGTCGCGCAGGTCCACATACTCGGGCACTTTGAAGTCGGCGAGACGCTCCTTGCAAAAGGCGCGTAGGTCTTCGTCGGTGGTGATCGATCCGGCCCGCAGTTGGACGACGGCTTTGACCTCTTCGCCGAGCGTCTTGTGCGGGACACCGACGACGGCGGCGTCGACGACGTCCGGGTGATCGAACAACACGTTCTCGATCTCGACGCAATACACGTTCTCGCCGGCTCGGATGATCATGTCCTTGGCCCGGTCGACGAGGAACAAGAAGCCGTCGGGGTCGAGGTAGCCGATGTCGCCCGAGTGGAACCAGCCGTCGGTGAACGCGGCGGCATTGGCGTCGGGGCGGCGCCAGTAGCCGTGCGCCATGACGGTGGGCCCTTTCAGCCAGATCTCGCCGCGCGCCCCCGGCGGTGCGTCGTGCCCCTGCTCATCGACGACTCGCAGCTCGACTGTGGGCGCGGCGCGGCCGACGGAACCGGGGTGGGCGAAGTAGTCGTCGCCGCCGTGCGCGGTCGCGACCGACGCGGTCTCGGTCAGGCCGTACGCCGTCGTCAGCGTCTTGCGCATCTGCGGGAAGACGGTCTCGATGCGGTCGACGAGCTCGGGCGGTGCCGGCGCGCCTCCATAGGACGCGCGCTTCACCGAGGTGAGGTCGAACCTCTCGAGGTTCGGGCTCTCGAGGATGCGCCACATGACGGTAGGGACACCGCCGATCGACGTGACCTTCTCGCGTTCGATGGTTTCCATCGCGACGTCGGGGTCGAAGCGGCCGACCGGCATCAGCACCACCTTGGCGCCGGTCGCGTACGCGAGCGTCATGGTCGAGAGGCAGCCGGTCACGTGGAACAGCGGCACGACGAGCAGATTGGCGGTTTGGAGCGCGGCGTCGGCCTCGGGCGGCGGCGTGCCCCGCATCCCCTGCGCGACTCCCATGACGATGATGTTCTGCACGTTCGCGATCGCTTGTCGGTGCGAGACGGTCGCACCCTTCGGCTTCCCCGTCGTGCCCGATGTGTAGAGGATCGCGAGGATGTCGTCCTCGTCGACCGGTGACTCGGGGATACCGGGATCGTCGGTGGCGGCGACGAGGTCGGTGAACGCCCGAACCGTGTGATCGGCGGTCTCGTCGGCCGGGCCGTCGATCACGAAAACGTGTTCCAGTGCAGCAAGTGCCCCGAGGCGGTCGCGGACGATTGCCAGCCGGCGCGCGTCGGCGATGAGCACCTTGGCACCGGAGTCGGCGAGCCCGAACTCGAGCTCCTCGGCCTTCCACCAGGCGTTCAGGGGCACGAGCGTGGCGCCGAGGATGGCACACGCCCACCAGGTGACGACCCACTCGGGAACGTTCGCCGCCACGAGCGCGACACGGTCACCACGCTCTACGCCGAGTTCCGACAGTGCCGCGGCCGCCTTGCGGGCGAGCAGGTCGTGCTCGCCGTACGTGAGGCGACGGTCGCCCTGGACGAGCCAGTCGACCGCGGCACGCGCGACGTTGTGCGCCATCAGTTCGCGCAGCGACCGCATGCGCGTCGCGTAGACCTGCATCGGGTGACCGACGACGTCTTCGACCACGATCTCGAAAGGCCCACCCGGCCCGGTCAGCTGTGCGACTGGATCGACCGGCTGATCGATCGCGGTCACACGTACTCCTCCTGCACCACGTCGAACGCGAGCAGATCGGCGCCGGTGCTCACCGGCCCCTGCGCGCTGTGCTGGGCGTGTCCCTGACCGAAGGCCTGGCTGTTCAACCAGCGGTCGAAATCCTCGGCCGAGCGCCAGCGCGTATAGACGTAGAAGACGTCCTTGCCGTCGGTCGGGCGCAGGAGCTCGAAAGCCTCGAAGCCCTCCATCTTGGAGACCTCGCCGGCTCGGTTCGCGAATCGCTCGACCAACTGGTCGGCTCGTTCGGGCGGGACGGTGATGGCGTTGATACGTACGACGGACATGTCCGCATTCTCGCGGTCGCGCACGCCGAGCGCCTAGTCGGGCTCACGGCGACGGCCGGGGTTCCCGCCACATCGGCCATACCACCGGACCCCCGGGAACCCGCATCTCGCCCGCGACCTCGAAGCCGTGGCGCTCATAGAACGGGATGTTCCGCTCCTTCGACGACTCGAGGTACACCCGTTCGCCCTCCCGGTCGCAGCGTTCGAGCACGGGCGTCATCACCGCGCTCCCCCGGCCGGCACCCTGGAAGTCCGGGTCGGTACCGAGCATCTGCAGATACCAGTGCCGCTCCTTTGGGTGATGACCGACGAAGTACAAGAGGCCCCGGGAACAGCTGAGGATCCGGGGCCCCACGAGCCGGGCGGTCGTGAGTCCGACCCACGCGTCCGCGAGCCGGCCCAGCGGGAACGTCCCCGGCGGATTCCAGATCGCGACGCCGCGATGGTCCCGGGTCGAGTACACCTCGCCGAACGGAAACGACGCCCGCAGCAGAGAACGAAAGAACGCCGGCAGCTTGCGCGCCCGGCCCTCGGCCGACGGGAACAGCCACGTCGTGAGCGGATCGTCGGTGAAGGCGCGCGCAAGCGACTGCGCCATTGCGTCGATACCGTCGGCGCGGGCGTGCCCGACGTCGGACTCGGGCGGAGGCATGGGCACCGCTGGGCCTACTCGCCCGGTTGCTGGCGGAGGAACAGCTCGATCTCCGAAACGAGGTCGTCGGCCGAAGCACCCTGTTCGCGGTCGATGCGATCGACCACCTCTTGCACCTCGGGCCGGGCCGCGAGGCCGGCGTCGACGCGAGCCGCGTACGCATCGCAGCGGGCGTCGAGCGGCACGAGGTCGATCTCGAGCCGGCCGATCTCGGCGAGCCGGCGGAGCAACGCACGCACGGCCGGCGGCGACGGCGAGCCCGAGACGTACTGCGGTACCTGGGCCCACAGGCCCGCGCTGCGGACGTCGGCGTCGCCGAGCGCGCGTTGGACGATCGTCTGCAGCCCGGTCGGTCCGCCGTACGCCATGCGGAGAGGCGCGATCTCCTGTGCGAGCGAGTGATGCGTGGCGGTCGCGAGCACCGGCACCGGGCGACGGTGCGACACGAGTGACGGCATTCCCGCAACCGTGCACACGTCGCGCACGCGCAGGTTGCGAGCGACCTCGACGATCGCGGCCGAGACCGACGGCCATCGCAGCGACGGTTCCGGACCCGAGACGATCACGACGTCGCGGCCGAGCCTTCCTGACACGAACGTGATCTCGGGCCAGTCGATGACGCGTTCGCCGTCGTCCGACCAATGTGCAGTCGGGCGCGTCTGTTGGAGATCCATGTGGTCGGACAGGTCGATCGTGCTGAACTCGTCGGCGTCGATCAATTGGTCGCGCAACACGGTGACCGTTCCCGCGCCGGCCATCCCGGCGTCGACCCAGCCTGACAACGAGACCACCATCAACGGGTCTCGCAACTGGGGCCAACGCTCGACGTTCTGCACACCTGCATCGTACGGGCCTCGGCGGCTAGGTTCCGCGGCGCATGCAGCTGAGGATTTTCACGGAGCCCCAGCAGGGAGCCACGTACGACGAGTTGCTCGCAGTCGCGCAAAGCGCCGAGCGACTCGGCTTCGACGCGTTCTTCCGATCGGATCATTACCAGCGAATCGGCGAAGGCGACCCCGGATCCGGTTCGACCGACGCCTGGATGACCCTCGCCGCGATCGCGCGGGAGACCGAGCGCATCCGCCTCGGCACGCTCGTGACGCCCGTGACGTTCCGCTTTCCGGGGCCGCTCGCGATCCAGGTCGCGCAAGCCGACGCGATGAGCGGCGGCCGGGTCGAGCTCGGTCTCGGCGCGGGCTGGTACGACGGCGAGCACACGTCGTACGCGATCCCCTTCCCCGCCACGGGCGATCGCTTCGGAATGCTCGAGGAGCAACTCGAGGTCATCACCGGATTGTGGAAGACCCCGGTCGGCCGGACGTACTCGTTCGCGGGAAAACATCACTCGGTCGTCGACTCCCCTGCGCTGCCGAAGCCGGTGCAGCGACCCGGGCCGCCGATCGTGATGGGCGGCTGGGGCACCAAGCGCACACCGCGGCTCGCGGCGAAGTTCGCGGCCGAGTTCAACATGCCGTTCGCGCCGGTGTCGTACTTCCGGGAAGGCTGCGATCACGTGCGGGCCGCGTGCGAGGCCATCGGGCGGGACCCCGCCACGATGAAGTTCACCGTTGCAACCGTGGTGTGCGTCGGTCGCGACGAAGCCGAGTTCCGGCGCCACGCGATCGCGAGTGGCCAGGACCCGGACCAAGCTCGCGCCGCCGCCGCGGCCGGCACGCCCGACGAGGTCGTCGAACGCATTCTCGAGTTCGGGCGCGAGGGCGCGCAGGCCGTCTACCTGCAGTACCACACCCTCGACGAGCCCGATCATCTCGAGCTGATCGGCACCGACGTGATGCCGAGCATCCAGCCCGCGATGGACACACCCTCGTGAGCCCGAAGTTCGGTGTCCACACCGGGCTCCAGCACACCTCCATCGACGAGCTACAACCACTGTGGCGACGGATCGAAGCCCTCGGTTTCGACTGGATCTCGATCTGGGATCATTTCTACGCGGCCGACGCGAGCGGTGACCCGCACTCCCTGGAGGCGATCACAGCTCACACCGCGCTCGCGGCCACGACCGAGCGCGTGACGTGCGGTTCGCTCGTGTACTCGGCCGGCTACCGGCACCCGGCGGTTCTCGCGAACGCCATGGCCACCCTCGACCAGGTCGGGCATGGCCGCACAGTGCTGGGACTCGGCGGAGGCTGGTTGCGCAACGAGTACGACGCCTACGGCCTGCACTACGGCGCGGCGGGTGAACGCCTGCGCATGCTCGACGAGTACGTGCAGTGCGTACGCGGACTGCTCACGCAGGAACGCACGACGTTCACCGGCGAGTTCTTCCGACTGACCGACGCGCAATGCGAACCGAAGCCTGCACAGCCGCTCCCGATCTGGATCGGTGGAGGCGGCGAGAAGGTCACGCTGCGGATCGCGGCGCAGTACGCCGACGGGTGGAACGTGCCCTTCATCTCACCCGAGGTGTGGGCACACAAGGCCGGCGTGCTCGATGCGCACTGCGAGCGCCTCGGACGCGATCCCGCCGATGTGACGAAATCGGTGAACGTCGGGATGGCGTTCACCGACGAGGAGCTCCGCCGCCAGTTCGGGCCGATGGCGAACACGGTCAAGCCGGGCGTGCTCTCGGGCGGCGTCCAGGAGATGGTCGACAAGGTCGGGAGCTATGTCGACGCGGGCGCGACCTACGTGATCCTCGCGGTGCGCGCGCCCTTCGACGCCGACGGGATCGAGCGCTTCGCGGCCGAGGTCATCCCGGCCACACGCTGACGCGCCAGTATTGCGGGATGTCCGGACCCGCAAGTGAGCTGCGCTTCGATCCCTTGACGCGCCAGTGGGTCAACATCGTCGGCGCCCGCCAGTGGCGCCCGAACCTGCCGTCGACCGAATGCCCGTTCTGCGTCGGTGGGCTCGAAGCTCCCGACCCGTACGAGCTGCGTTGGTTCACGAATCGCTGGCCCGCGCTCGAGCCCGGCGCTCCCGTCGACCTCGTCGCGGCGGAAGCGGAGGGAACGACCACCGTGCCCGCGGCGGGCGCGTGCGAAGTGGTGCTGTTCTCGCCTGATCACGACCAGTCGCTCGCGACGCTGCCGGTCGCGCACGTGCGCAAGATCGTCGACCTGTGGGCGGAGCGCACGACAGCTCTGCTCGCCCGGCCGGAGGTCGAGTACGTCCTCGTGTTCGAGAACCGGGGCCGCGAGGTCGGCGCCACCATCGACCATCCGCACGGTCAGATCTACGCGTACCCGTTCGTGCCGCCCACGCCGGCGCGAGAGGGCGTGGTCGCACTCGAGCATGGCTGCCCCGTGTGCGCGGAGCTCGAGTCCGAGCGCGCAGCGGAGGCGCGCATCGTGACCACCCGGGGCGACTGGACCGCCTGGGTGCCGTACGCGTCGGGCTACTCGTACGGGATGCGCATCGCGTCGCGCCGGCACCAACCGTCGCTCGCCGCGCTCGACGGCACCGCCCGGAACGAGCTCGCCGCGATCATCACCGACGCGCTCTCGCGCTACGACCGCTTGTGGCCGTCACCCGAGCCCGGCTACCGCTTTCCTTACCTGCTCTGGTTCCACCAGGCGCCGGCGTCCGGCGGCGACGCCTGGCATCTCCACGGACATGTTGCGCCGCCGCTCCGCGCACCTGGGGTCGCGCGCTTCGTCGCTTCGGGCGAGGTGGGCAGCGGAACGCTCTCGAACCCGGTGGTGCCGGAAGCGGCGGCCCGAGCGCTCCGCGACGCGTGAACGCGCCCCGGACGTTCCGCGCGCCCGGCCGGGTGAATCTCATCGGCGGTCAGATCGACTACCACGAAGGTTGGGTCGTATCACTCGCGATCGACCGCGATGTGGTCGTGGAGGCGCGCCACCGCGACGACGCGCGCATCGTCGCCCGCTCGTCCGACTTCGTCGACGTCGTCGACATCGCGGCCGACGGTCGCGCCGACCCACCTGCGACGAAACCGTCCTGGGGGAGGGCCGTCGCCGGGGTCACGCGCGTCCTCGCCGAGCTGGGACGTGCCCCCGTGGGCGCCGATCTCGACGTCACCTCGACGGTGCCCGTCGGTGCCGGCCTCTCGTCGAGCGCCGCGTTCGAGGTCGCCTGCACGCTCGCGCTCTGCGACGCAGCCGACTTCCCGATCGCCGGCACCGCTCTTGCCCTCACCGCGCAACGGGCCGAGCACGTGGCGACGGGTGTGCTCTGTGGCGTCCAGGACCAGATGGCGTCGGTGCACGGGCGGGTCGATCACGCGATCTACCTCGACTGCCGGACCCTCGTCGTCGAGCATGTCGGCATCCCGGACGACCTGGGGGTGATGGTCGTGCACTCGGGCATCGCACGCACGTTGGAGGGTTCGCCGTACGCGCAACGGCGCGCCGAGAGCCAGGCGGTCGCGGTCGACCTCGGGCTGCGGGTGCTCCGCGACGCAACCCTCGACCAGGTGCGCGACATTCCGCGAGGCCGCCACGCGGTGAGCGAGATGATGCGCGTTCGCGAGTTCGCGGCCGCGTTACGCGCCCACGACGCCCGCGCGCTCGGCGAGCTGATGCTCGCGAGCCACACGTCGTCGCGCGACGACATGGAGGTCTCGATCCCCGAGCTCGACCTACTCGTGGAATGTCTCGTCGATGCAGGCGCGTACGGCGCACGCCTGACGGGCGCCGGGTTCGGCGGGTGTGTCGTTGCCGTCGGACCCGCCGCGACCGCCGACGAGATCTGCCGGCACGCCGAACAGACCTATCGGACGCGGCGCGGCCTCGATCCGATCTCGTGGGTCGTGCGAGGATCCGCCGGCGCGGGTGGGATCGGGTAGGAGCTACGCGTCGGAGCGCTACACGCCGAACAGCCCGCCCTTGCGGTCGCGCCGGGTACGGAACGAGCCTTGGAGCTCGCCGGGCTCGAATCCGGGAACCGGTGCGCCCGTCGCGTAGCGGTAGAGCGCAGTCTGGAAGATGCCGGTGAGCGTCGACGACACCAGCATCACCGTCACGCACCACGCCGCGAAGAGCCCGATACCCAGGACGGCGACGGGGCCACCGATCGCGAGGAACAGGATCAGCGGGAGGGCGCCGCCGATGAGCGCGAACATGCCGATGAGCCCGATGCCCGCGTTCGTCATCAGGTTCTCGCCCCACGTGCCCTTGAACAATTCGGCCGAACGCTTGACCGCGGCGATCGGGCCGAGGCCCTCGAACACCAGCACGGGCAATACGAGGAAGGTCACGACCGACCACGCCAGACCCGCGATGCTCGCGACGATCCGGCCGACGATGCCACCCCGTTGTTCGATGCCGCGCAGAACTACCGACACGGTCGCGCTGACCACGGCCCACGGGAGCAGCACGTGCGCGCGCTCCCGGGCCGCCTGGATTGCGTCACTCACCGATACGGGCTGCCCCTGGAAGCGACTGTTCGCCGCGAAGACGAGCGCGGCGTTGAAGAAGACGACGATGAACGTGAACGCCACCGCTCCGATGAAGCCCAGGACCCACACCAGCGGCCTCGAGCCCGAGTAGCCGCCGCTGCCGTCGCGGGCGATCAGGCCGATCGGCAGCAGCACGACGACCGCCACCGCCAGTGTCGTCAGCAGCGACAGGAGCGGCAGCATCGTCAGCTGCTTGTCGTCGCGCAGTACCTGCCACGACGACTTCGCGAGTGCGATCGAGTTCTGAAACCGGCTCATGGGCCCTCCGCAAGAGTGTGCTCAGAGGGTATCGGCCGGATCGGGCCTGTCCTTCGCGGGAAGGCCGTACATTTCGCCCGTACAATTTGCGTGTGTTCGTCGTTCGGGCGCCCGGCCGCGTCAACCTCATCGGCGACCACACGGACTATCAGGACGGGTTCTGCCTCCCGATGGCCATCGATCGTGAGGTCGTCGTCCGGGGCGAGCCGAGAGACGACGGGCTCGTCGTCGCGACCTCGGACGCGCTCTCCGGGATCGTCGAGATCCCCGCGGAGGGAGTCCGGGAACCGTGGGCGGTCGAACCCCGATGGGGTCGCACGCTGGCGGCGGTCCTCCGCCTGCTGTCGCAGCCGGACCGGGCCGCAATCGGGTTCACGGCCGAGGTGACCTCGACCGTGCCCGTGGGGTCGGGGCTCTCGTCGAGCGCCACGTTCGCGGTGGCGGCGGTCGTCACCGCGGCGCATGCGTCCGGGAGGACCATCCCGCCGGCCTCGGTTGCCCGGATCGCGCGCGCGGCCGAGCAGGCCGCCACCGGCGTGCCCTGCGGCGTCATGGATCAGATCGCGTCAGTGTCCGGGCGGGCCGGGCACGCGCTGTTGCTCGACTGCCGCAGCCTCGCCGTCGCGCCGGTTGCTATCCCCGACTCCGTCGCGATCCTCGTTGTGCACACCGGCATGGCGCGCAGACTCGAGAACAGCGCGTACGCGGAGCGCGCGCGACGCGTGCGTCTCGGCGGCGGCGCGCGCGGGCGTGCCGGCACTCCGCGACGCGACTCCACAACAGGTCGCGAGCGATCCGTTCGCGCGCCACGTCGTCTCCGAGAATCAGACGCGTCCTCGACTTCGTCGCCGCCCTCCGCGCGGGCGACTTCGATCTTTGTGGCCGGCTGATGACCGCGAGCCACGCATCACTCCGCGACGACTTCCAGGTCTCGACAGCCGAGCTCGACGTCCTTGTCGACGCGCTCGTCCGCGCCGGGGGGTACGGCGCGCGGCTGACCGGAGCCGGCTTCGGCGGCTGCGCCGTGGCGATGGTTCCGGCCGCCACGATCGATGCAGTCGTCGAGCGCACGGTCGCCGACTACCGTTCGGCCACCGGCCTCGAGCCGGCGCCGTTCGTGGTGCGAGCCGTCGACGGCGCCGGAGTCGAGCCGGATTCGTAGACGCAGGACGGAGGTCGAGTGCCCAGCATCTTCAGCCGGATCATCGCGGGCGAGATTCCAGGCACGTTCGTGTGGCGCGACGACCGAGCCGTTGCGTTCATGTCGATCGCGCCGATGATGCCCGGGCACACTCTCGTCGTGCCGCGCGAGGAGATCGACCACTGGATCGACCTCGATCCCACGCTGGCCGCGCACCTCTTCGAGGTCGCGCAGCAGATCGGCCGGGCCCAGGACCTCGAGTGGAAGCCGCGCCGCGTCGGGCTGCTCATCGTCGGCGAGGAGGTGCCGCACACGCACCTGCACGTCGTACCGATCGACTCGCCCGACGAGCTGTCGTTCGCACACGCGCATCCGGTCGACGCGGACACGCTCGAGGTCGCGGCGTCACGGATACGGGCGCGCCTACGAGAGATCGGTCGCACCGAGGTCGCCGACAACTAGTGGTCCGTCTCCAAAATGCTTCGGTGGGCCGCGAAGTGACTCGCGTGCACTCCTTCAGATCAAGACGGCTTCACCCGCGCGGGGTGTGTGCTCGAAACGGCACTGCTAGCACGGGCGCTATCGCCCACGCGAGCGCGGGTGCTAGCTGTAGTTCGAGAAAGCGGCGGCGCGGCGGCACGTACAATTCGTGTGCTACTACCGGCGGTATCACGGGTGGTACCAGCCGGCAGTATCACTCCGTGTTCACGGGTCCGTGATGCGCGTCTCCTGGACCGTCCCCACGGTGTGCTGGGTGGCGATCCACCCGATCAAATCGGCGACGGACCATTCGCGCGAGGGCGCGGACGCGGGTGAACGCGTTGACGAGGTGTTCGGCCCAAGGCGAGCCGCTCGCGATGCGCAGTCGGTTTGTCGGCCGCGGCGCACGATGACGCCGGCCGCGTGAAGGAGGCAGTAGCGGAGCCGTTTCGGTTCGGCGCGGGCGAGTTCATCGTCGAGGCAACAAGACCTTCGTCCACACGAGGAGGTCTTCCGCGACGAGCACGAGGTGCACCCGCCGGCCCCCACCAGCTGTTCGGCACGGAAACACAGGCCATTCTGATCGGTACGGTGAGGTCACCACCAGACGCGGACGCGTCGAATGACGCTGCATCCCGGAAGTGCCCTCCTGCCTCGCGACCTGCTGGCTTCGCAACCCCAGTATCCCTTGACGGGAAGGCGTCTTCGCGGACACGACCCGCGATCAACCCATCGCTACTGAAAGATCAGGGCTAGCGCGGGGCTAGCGCGCGTACTGCTCGTCGACGGCGCGTGCGAACGCGGGATGCACGCGGGCGACGACGACCTCCCCGTCGTGGTCGGATGACTTCGCGCCCACCCACAGCACGTCGCCGACGATCGTCAGCCGCGACATACAGCACGATCGCCGGCGCGGCCAGTAGCAACACGGCCGAGCCGGGGCCAGTGATCGCGGCCGCGAACGCAGCGGCGGCGACCGCCAGCACGACCCACGAGAGACGGGTCAGCAGCCGGCGAGCGCGTACACGGTTCGCTTCGAGGGGCAGGATCGCCGTGACCTTGGGTCCGAGCGGCGACCACGGGCGCTGCTCCGGACGCAGCACGACGGCGACCGGATTGGCGCA
This sequence comes from uncultured Actinomycetes bacterium, assembly GCA_963761055.1. Lineage (GTDB taxonomy): Bacteria > Actinomycetota > Acidimicrobiia > IMCC26256 > PALSA-610 > PALSA-610. Next base: position 555,578 of record CAVXFO010000007.1, read on the forward strand.
GGGCCGACCGGTCTTCGCCGACAGCGCGGGCAGGTCGCCGCGCTCCAGGTCATCGATTCGCACGCGCACCCGAGTCACCCGCGATATGTATCAGGGATGCGTGTCGCTACCGGGACACGCCGAGCACACGTGCCAGGCGTTCGGCGGCCGCGGGCGTACGGCTCCCCCACCAGAACACGTCGCGTCCGTCGAGGAGGAGCGGGCGGGCGCCGGGAACCGCGTCGGCGATCTCGGCCACATGCCGCCCGGCGAACGCGTACGGCTCGCTCGGCAGGAGCGCGAGGTCGGGTCCGAGGCGCGCCACGTCGGCGAGCGAGACCTCGGGATAGCGGTCGCCGGCCGCGGCGAACACGTTCGCAATCCCGACGTGCTCCAGCAGCGATGAGCCGTAGGTCTCGGCCGCGAGCGACATCCACGGGCGGCGCCAGATCGCGACGAATGCGGTCGCGTGAACCGTTCGACGCGTCCGAACGAGCCAGTCATCCCAGTCGACCCAGGGCGCGGACGGCTCGACGCCGAGGGCCTCGGCGAGCTCGACTACCGCAGGGCCGACGTCGGCAACGGAACGGGGAGACATCGAGTGCAGCGCGAGTCCGCGGCTCTTCAGCTCCTCGCCGTCTTCGATTCGATTCTCCTCGTCGTTGACGACGACGAGGTCGGGCTCGAGCGCGACGACCGCGTCGACGTCGACGTTCTTCGTCCCCCCGACGACCGCAATACCCGGGAAGTCGCAAAAGCGCGTGCATCCGACCGGATCGACGCCGAGCGCGTGGAGGGTCTCGGTGGCACTCGGGACGAGCGACACGACCCGACTCGAGCTCATCGGGGCGAGCTCACATGCGCTCGAGGAGCTGCGCCTTCTTCGTGTCGAATTCCGCGGGCGTGATCACACCGCGATCGCGCAGGTCGGCGAGCTGTTGCAACTGCTCGGGCACGCTCAGCGCCACGGGCGCGGCCGGCGCGGCGGCGCCGGGGCTCGACCAAGCGGCACGCTTCCTCGCGTTGGCCTCCATCTGACGGTAAAGCTCCTGTTGCACGCCGTCGGGGTGCCACACGTCGTCGAAGTGCGATTGGCCGTCTTTTCCCGCCGACTCGATGTCGAGGTCGCCGGCGCCGATGACCCGTTCCCAGACTCCCTGGTGGAAGTTGATGTTGTTGATCCGCTCCATCGGGATCTCCACTCCGCGCTTGGCCATCACGCCGGTGCGGTAGATGACCCGATCGTCGGTGACGACGAAGTGGGTGAAGTTCCATTCGAGGTACTTGAGCCCGAGCCAGCCCGCCCACACGATCGCAACGAGCGCCCACACGAGGAACAGCCACTTCTTCACGTCGCCGTGCGCATCGGCGAGGATGAGCACGAGGATCACGAAGAGCGGGATCCCACTCGCGATGTGCTTCGAGAAGAACCACCAGTGCGGGCGGAGGTCGAGCGCGACCGCTTCGCCGTCGTTGAGCAGCTTCTTGGGATACGGCACGCCCGAAATTGTATCCGCGGCCGTGCCGGGAATCAGGCCAAACGTCAGGGACGCACGTCGCCGGCCAGGAGCGGCGGCATGTCGCCGTCGCCCTCGTTCGGATCGAGATCGATCGCGATCAGGAAGCCGCGAGCCCGCTCCGCGTGCGAGAAGCGGTCGACCAGGTCGTCGTGCGCGGGCCCGTGGCTCGGGACCACCAGATGGGCCAGCTCGTGAACGAGCACGTAGTCGAGAACCCATGACGGGAAGGCCGCGAGCCGAGCGGAGACCCGGATCGAGGCGTCCTCGGGCGTGCACGATCCCCAACGCTGGCGCATGTTGCCGACCCATCGGACCGACCGGGGCCGGGGCAGGCCGTACTCGCGTGCGAGGCGGACGCGCCCGGGCCGCGACGTCGATTGCCGACGAGTCGGAACGCCGGCGCATGCGCTCGGCAAGCTCTTGCGCAGTGACCTGCGCCTCGTCGATCGACATCCAACGCGGGAACGGAGACGCGCAGCCGGTCACCCACGAGGACGGCCTCGACGTGCTTGCGCCGACGGGTACCGCGCACCAACTCGATGTCCATGCCCCATCTATAGCCCGTCCGTGCGATGCCATTGCACGCGCCACGTGAATGCTCCGCGAACTGCGCGGAGTCCAGCGCCGTTCGTCGCGAGAGTTCGGTGCTCCGCGCACGCACGAATCCGCGTCCGAATTCATGTCGGCATTCGCGCGTACGCCTGCGGGGCACGCCGCTCGCGAAAGTTCTCCCGCGTTCCGGCGAAATTCCTCTTGACCCTCCGATGGCGCGGTCGTAGTGTGCCGTCTTGCCGGTACGTCGATGCGTCGGACTCTGAACTCGCTTGCGGGAACGGAACGGACGTACGAGCGTGCCGGTGCGTGTCTCGAACAACTGGTCGAGCCCTTCGGGGTGAGGTCCGGCGGGAGAGGCACGGACCGGTCGCTCGGCCGACGGGAGCCTGCGAGGGCACCTCGGAGGTTGAGCACCGGAGGGAAGGCCCCGAGGAGATCGGAGCCGCGCAAGCGGCGAAGACTACTCGGGGCCTTTTCCGTTTGCTCCGGGACAGTGTCGTACCGCGCTTGTACGGTCGCCGTGTGTACGGTCGCCTGATGAACGGTCCGCGCGGGCGCGACGCGCTGCTCGCCGACCTCGATCCCACTCAGCTCGAGGCCGTGACGTCGAAGGCTGCGCCGCTGGCGATCATCGCGCCGGCCGGCTCGGGCAAGACCCGGGTCCTCACGCGCCGCATCGCCTACCGGGCGCGAGAAGCACTCGTAGAGCCGAAACACGTGCTCGCGGTCACGTTCACCCGTAAGGCGGCGGGCGAGTTGATCTCCCGCATCGACCGCCTGGGCGTCGACGGTCGCATCACGGCCGGAACCTTTCACGCGATCGCGCTCGGCCAGCTCCGGCGCCACGCGGCCGAACGCAACCGGGAGGCGCCCAACGTCCTCGATCGCAAGGCGCGGATCCTCGCGCCGCTGATCGGCGGCAAGGGTCCGGCCTCGGCGGTGGCCATCAGCGACGTCGCGGCGGAGATCGAGTGGGCAAAGGCCCGGCTGATCGCGCCCGACAGCTACGAGGCGGCGGCCGCCGCCGCCGGTCGCCGCCCCCCGCGGGCGCGGGTGAGGTCTCGGCGCTCTACGCGAGGTACGAGGCGGACAAGCGGCGGCGGCACCTCGTCGACTTCGACGACGTGCTGAGTCGGTGCGCGGACGCGATCCGCGCGCGACGAGGAGTTCGCCGCCGGGCAACGGTGGCGCTTCCGGCACTTCTTCGTCGACGAGTTCCAAGACGCCACGCCCCTCCAACTGCAGCTGCTCCGGGCCTGGCTCGGCGGCGCCGACGACCTGACCGTCGTCGGCGATCCCGCGCAAGCGATCTACGGCTTCACCGGCGCCGACGCGGCGCCGCTCGTGCGCTTCGACCGCACGTTTCGCGGTGGGACGACGATCGTGCTCGCGCGCAACTACCGCAGCACACCCGCGGTGGTCGCGCTGGCGGAGGTGGCGCTCGGCGGCGCCGCGGGCGAAAGCCGACTGCATCCCGAGGCGGTACGCGCCGATGGCGCCGCCCCCACCGTGACCTCCTACGCCGACGACGATGCCGAGGCCACCGCGGTGGCCGACGCGTGTTGGGAGAGCCGCGCGGCCGGCATGCCGTGGCAGAGCATGGCCGTGTTGTTCCGTACGAACGCGCAGTCGTCGCGGTTCGAGGCCGCCTTCACGCGGCGCGGGGTGCCGTTCCGCGTCGGCGAGGGCCAACGGTTCGCCGCACGGCCGACGGTGCGCCTGGTGCTCGACGAGCTGCGCGAGGCGGAACGCAACGCACCCGGACGCCCGTTTGCGCAGCACCTCGCCGACGTCGCGGTCGGCCGTGGTCGCCCCGAAGGTGCAGCCGCACCCGAGCCGGATCCGGAGCCGGCCGCGCCCGCGGAGCAATCCGGGTCCGACGAAGCGCGCCAACACCGCGACGCGCTGCTCGAGTTCGGCGCGAATACACGGAAGCGGTCGGCGGCGCCGGCAGCGTGACCGAGTTCGTCACCTGGCTCGACGTCGCGACGAGCGGCACGACGAACGACACCGCCGGGGTCGATCTCGTCACCTTCCACCGCGCGAAAGGACTCGAGTGGCCGCTGGTGTTCGTCACCGGTCTCGAGCGCGGAATGGTGCCGATCTCTTGGGCGGCGTCGGAGGCGGCGCAGGACGAGGAGCGCCGACTCCTCCACGTCGCGCTGAGCCGAGCCGAGGACGAGCTCCACTGCTCGTGGGCACGCGCCCGCGCGGTCGGCTCTCGTCGAGCCCCGCGGCGAACCGTCACCGTGGTTGGGACTCCTCGAGAACTCGGCCAACCACGCTCCGCACGGTCTGCTGCAGGGGCGCAGAACGCCCCGCGACCACCTTGCCGATCTCCGCGCCACCCTTGCCGCCGCCTCGGCACCGGCGCAGCCGGCCGAACGCGCCGGCCGGTTGCGTCCCTGACATGCGCCCCGACCGTCGTGAACGCCGCAACGCGCGCCTCCTCGGACGAGCGCCCTGCGGGGCATCCATAGCCTCCGGTCCCATGGCCCCCGGGAAGATGTACGCATTCGACGCCGACGCCCGCCGCTTGACCGAGATGGTCATGGATCTCCTGGAAGAGCTCGCCGCACTCGATCCCGCGCCCTTGAACGGCACGGTGCTCCCATCGGAGGTCGCGACACGAGCCCGCAAGTTGATCAACGCGGAGGGCAACGATCCACGCGTGGTGCTCGACCTGTTCACCTCCGTGCTGGCCCCGGCCGTGATCCGGGCCGACAGTCCACGATTTCTCGCCTGGATCCCGTCGGCACCGACCAAGGCGTCGATGCTGTTCGACGCCGTAGTCTCGCTCGGGTCGATCAGCGGCGTGTCGTGGATCGAATCCTCGGGCGCGGTATGGGCCGAGAACGAGGCTTTGCGCTTCATCGCCGACCTCGCCGGTCTTCCGGTGACCGCCGGCGGCACCTTCGTGCAGGGCGGCTCGGCCGCGAACCTCTCAGCCCTTGCGGTCGCGCGCGACGCCGGACGCCGGCGTCTGGGCGACGATCGTCGGCGCCTGCAGTTCGCGGTCACCGACGACACCCACTCGTCGGTGCGCAACACCATGCATCTCCTCGACGTCGATCCCCTGCCGGTACCACTCGTGCGGGATCGCCTGACCGGCGACGCGCTTGCCGCCACGCTCGAAGCGTGCGACGACCCGTCGGTCGTGTGCGGCGTCGTCGCGAACGCCGGGAGCACGAACGCCGGGCTCGTCGACGACCTCGACGGGGTCGGTCGCGTCTGCGACGCGCCGCGGGCTCTGGATGCACGTCGACGCCGCGTACGGTGGGGGCGCGCTCCTCGCAGAGTCGACCCGACCCGCGTTCGCGGGTATCGAGCGCTCCGACTCACTCGTCGTCGATCCGCACAAATGGTTGTACGCGCCGCTCGACTGCGCCGCACTCCTGTACCGCGACCCTGAGCTGGCACGTTCGGTGCACGGGCAGCACGCCGCGTATCTCGACTCCGTCAACGACGAACGAGACGCGTGGAACCCCGGCGACTACGCCTACCAATTCAGCCGGCGCGCCCGGGGTCTGCCGTTCTGGTTCTCATTGGCCGTGTACGGCACCGACGCGTACCGCGCCGCGGTTGAGCAGGTGCTCGCGACGACGCTCGCCGCCGCGGATCGCATCCGCGGCGCTCCCCCAGCTCGAGCTCGTGCTGGAACCCGAGCTCTCGGTCGTCCTGTTCCGGCGCAAGGGCTGGGATCCGGCCCGGTACGCCGAGTGGTCGGCGCAACTCAGCCGCGATCAGGTCGCACTCGTGGTCCCGACGCGATGGCACGGGGAGACAGTTGCCCGCCTGGCTTTCCTGCACCCGGACACGACGCTCGACATCGTCGACGAGATCCTCGCCACGACGATCTGAACGCGTCTCAGTCGACAGCCGATTCGTAGCCGGTGCAAGCGTCCGAGTCGCAGGGAAGCCGTCACCGCCTACGCTCACGCCGATGAAGCTGACACCGCGCTACGACCCCCCGCCGATCATCGCGATCGCGGGTGCGCCGGATGACCAACGCGAGCCGCTGTCGCGCCAGCGTCGCCGGCTCGAGACGGTGCTCGCCGGCCTCGACCGCGACTGCTGGACTGTGCACAGTCGGTGCGAAGGTTGGAGCGTGCAGGACGTCGTCGCCCACCTCTTCGGCGTGAACGAGTTCTGGAACGCGTCGGCGCTCGGCGGGCTCGCGGGCGCCCCGACTCGCGTGCTCGAACATTTCGATCCTGCCGCAACTCCACAGTTGCTCGTTGCGCCGATGCGCACCCTGACACCGGCCGAGGTACTCGAGAAGTTCGTCGCCTCGAACGATGCTTTCCTCGCGACCATCGCCGCTCTCGACGAGGCCGAGTGGTCGACCCTGGCGGAGTCGCCACCGGGCCACGTCTCGCTTCGTCTCCTCGCGCAACACGTCGCTCTGGGACAGTTGGGTGCACGAGCGCGACATCGCGCTGCCGCTCGGCTCGACACCTGTCGAAGAACCGGACGAGGTCGTGTCGTGCCTGCAGTACGCGGCTGCACTGAGTCCCGCCTTCGCGATCAGCGCCGGGAACGCGGCGGCCGGCACGTACGCCGTGGTGGCCGAGGACCCCGACGTGTCGTTCGAAGTCGAGGTCTCCGGGTCGGTCGACGTACGGGCGCGGTCGGCGGCGACGGACGTTCCGTGCCTGCGCGGCGGCGCGGTCGAGCTGGTCGAAGCCCTGAGTTTGCGCGCGCCGCTCCCACCGTCGGCCCCGCGGCAGTGGCGCCGGTTACTCGGTGGCCTGGCGGCGACGTTCGACACAGAAATCGCGTCTTAGGCCCAGCCGGGAGCTCGGCGTCGACCCGGCGTCGTTGTCGAGCGGTGGCGGAGGTGGTAGACCCCCGCGACGCATTCGCATAGGGGGAAACGCGCATGACGTTCAGTGCTCGTCGGAGCGGAGCCGTGGGTGCCGCGCTGACCATCGTCGTAGCCGTCGGATTGGCGAGTCCTTCCGGCGCGAGCCAGACCGCGTCGCACCTCCGCACAACACGCGATCGGGCGTACTACATCCTCCCGCCCGGCAACTACGGCGGTTTGCCGACGACGCAGCAGTCGCTCGATCAACTGCCGCTCTACGACGGTCTCACCCCGCTGCGCGGCAACGTGACCGACACCGACATCACCCAGCACTACCTGCCGGAGAACTTCGAGCCCGTCGGGGCGACGCACGTCGAAGCAACCGGAAGGCCGGGAACGACGATCGTGTACGACTCGTACGGAGTTCCGCACGTCACCGGCAAGACCCGCGCGGATCTGGCCTTCGGGGCGGGCTGGGTCACCGCGCGCGACCGCGGGCTGTTGCTCCAACTCGGGCGCGGTCCGGCGCGTGCGGCGGTGGCGGACGTACCCGGGATCAACGCGTTCGGTCTGGTCACGAGTGGCCAGTCGTTCGTGCCCAGCACGCAGACCGAACAGCTCCTGACCGACCAGGTGAAGTTGATCGTCCGCACGTACGGCGCCAAGGGCCGTGAGATCATCGCCGAAGCCCAAGCGGAGGCCGACGGCATGAACGCCTACTGGGCGGCGAACCACATCGACCAACCGCCCGCGACCGTCAACGATGTGATCGCGGTCACGGCGTTCATCGGCTCGATCTTCGGCGCGGGTGGCGGCGCGGAGGCCACGAACGCGCAGTTCCTCTCCGAACTGCAGAATCACATGGGGACCACCGCCGGGCGCCAGGCGTGGGACGACGCGATGTTGTTCAACGATCCCGAAGCACCGACGACGACGAAGCGCACGTTCGACTACGGCGAGTTCACCGGTGGTCCGGTCACCGGCTCGGCGTCGATCGACGAAGGCTCGGTCGTGTCTCTCGATCCGCGGCAGCCCGCGGCCGCGTCACCGGGAACGGCAACCGCTTTCGCCGCCACCGGCTCGTCGCCGGACGGGACGGGCACGTATCCCGCGGCCGGACCGGTGCCGGCGAAGCAGGCGTCGAACTTCCTCGTCGTCGCGCCGCAGCGATCAGCCGACCACAACAGTCTCGCCGTCATGGGTCCGCAACTCGGCTACTACTACCCGGAGATCGTCGAGCAGATCCATCTCTCCGGGCCGGGCGTCGAGGCCCAAGGAGTCGCAGTCCCGGGCGCGGCGATGTACCTGCTCATCGGCCGGACCCAGAACTACGCCTGGAGCCTCACATCAGCAGACCAGGACGTGCGCGACGTCTTCGCCGAACAGCTGTGCAACCCCGACGGGAGCCGCGCGACGTCGAAGTCCGACCACTACATGTTCAAGGGCAAGTGCAACCGTTCACGATGTTCGACGCCGGCACGCTGAACGGCACACCGATCCGTTACCCGACATCGGTGCACGGACCGATGATCGGTACCGCGACCTCGCACGGCCGGCCGGTCGCACTCACCGCCGGCGCTCGACGTTCGGTCGCGACGGGCTCAACCTCGCGGCGCTCAAGGACATGACCGACGGTGCGGCGACGACGCCGCAACGGTTCTGGTCGACCGCCAACGAGTTCGGTTTCACCTTCAACTGGGCGTACGTCTCGCGCCAGGCAACCGCGTACTTCTCCTCGGGGCTGCTTCCCGCCGCGCGCGTGGTCTCGACCGTGGTCTTCCGACGAACGGTGCCGGTGCGTACGAGTGGCGCGGATTCCTCGGCCCGCGACGAGCACCCACACGACGTCGGCGGGCCCGGAAACCTGTTGCTGAACTGGAACAACAAGTCGGCGCCCGGCTTCATGCACGGCGATGACACGCCGCTCGGGTCGGTGCACCGCGTCGAGCTCTTCGACAACTTCCATCGTCGCGTCACCCTCGCCGAGGATGTCGGGGTGATGAACAACGCGGCGACCCAGGACGTGCGCTCGCCGGTGTGGCCGGTCGTCAGCAAGGTGCTGCACGGAAGTACGGCCCCGAACGCACTCGATGCCAAAGTCGTCAGTGTGCTCGACGACTGGGTACGCCGCGACGCTCCCGACTCGACGCAGACGACAACGGCCAGTACGACGACGCCGGACCGACGATCATGGACGCGTTGTGGCCGAACGTGGCCGACGCGGTCATGCGTCCCGTGTACGGAGCGCTCACCGATGATCTCAACCACATACGCAGTCTCGGCAGCCTCTCCGGTGAGTCGTTCGTCGACAAGGACCTCCGCACGCTGCTCCACGAACCGGTGAAGGGTCCGTTCCATCTGCGTTACTGCGGCAAGGGATCGATCACCGCGTGCCGGGCCTCGCTCTGGGCCGCCGTCGATCAGGTCGCCACCCAACTCGCGTCCGCCAACGGTCCCGATCCCGGGACGTGGCGCAGCCCGGCGTCGCGCACGGGGTTCACGCCCGGCCTGATCTCGAACACGATGCGCACGACGAATCGCCCGACGTTCCAACAAGTCCTGGAGTTCGACCACCAGCAAGGCGACCGCAGAGACATCCACCGGAGAGACGACCACCGGCGAGACGACCACGGGCGGGACGACCGTCGGTAGGTCAGTGGCACACGCCCCAGAGACCGCGGTGCGCGGCACGGGCCTCGAGCTCGGCGCCGAGCATCGCCCGCGCGTGCACGCCGTTGGGAGCGATGATCAACAGGCGCGCGAACCCGAGCCGGAGCAGCTCGTCGTCGTAGCGCGCGCCCCCGACGTAGACGTAGGCGAGCAGACGGCCGTACTTGTCGCGTACTTCGGCATCTGTCTCCAATGACACGAGCGTCCCCGGCGCAAGGCGCGCCTTGGTGTGCGCGCTCGCTTCCGGCCCGTAACACTGCACGGGCTTGCGGGGGTCGACCACCTCGGGCGTGTCGGCTCCGAGTATGCGCACGCGCTCGCTGCGATCGCCGAAGCGCACGGTGATCGTGTCGCCGTCGGAGACGTGCACGACCGTTGCATCGAATCTCGCCGGTCCGCGACCGCCGCTTCGCCAACCCCACCCGGCGCTCCCGAGCAGGGCGACGGCCAGCGTCGCGCACACGGCTCGGGAGAGAGCCATGTCCGCAACGTAGCAACCCGGCGCGACACTCCCAAAGGGCCGGACGGGCTCAGGGGTCGGTGTGCCGGCGGCCGAGATTGCTGACGAGCGACGTCAGCTGCGCGGTGGGCTCGATGCCCAGCTCCGTCTTCAGCATCGCCCGGTACCGGTTGAAGCCTTCGAGCGCTTCCATCTGGTTCCCCTCCGCGAGGAACACCTTGATGAGCGCCCCGTGCGCGCTCTCCCGGAGCGGCTCGGCTCGGATGGCGGCGAGCGCGGCGATCACGGCTTCGGCCCAACGCTCACGCTTCGTGAGATGCGCCGCCATCGCCTCGAGCGCGTGCAGGCGCAGTTGGTGCCACTCCTCGTTCTCGATGACGACCCAGTCGTCGTACCAACCGGGCAGGAGGTCAACCGAGAGCGACGCGACCGCCGAAGCGGTCTCGTCCCCGGCAGGATCTCCCGGGACGGGTCCAGGAGCCGGTGCGCGAGCGCACGGGAGTCGCGGATGTCGACCCGGACGTCGGGATGCGGCCCGAGATCGAGATCCTCGACCACCACCGCGGCGCTGGCGGTCGGTTTGAGCCGCCAGAGCGCAGACCGCAGGCTGCTCGCCGCATCCTGCGGTGGGGCCTCCGGCCAGAGCGTCGACGCCACGAGATGGCGGGTTGCAGGCCGGTCCCGGAGGGCGAGAAACGCCAGCAGCTTGCGGGATCCGCTCGGGAGGGCAAGGGCCCGATCTCCGGCCCGGAACGTGAACGTGTCCAGCACCGAGACCATGAGGTCCTCGTGGATGTCCTCGATACCGGTCACTTGCGTCTCGGTCACCGCGTGGCCCCAAAGCGTCGCAGCCCGTACAAACCCGTAGCGCACAGAGCCATTGGGCCACACCACGCGTTGCTCGACCGTCACAAACGCGTGACGGCCCGGCTCAGCGGGGCAGGAAATCGAGGAGCAGGCGATTCACGGCGCCGGGGTCCTCCCACTGCAGCCAGTGGCCGGGCCCGTCGACCTGTTCGTAGCGGAACGAGGTCGCGCAGTACTTCCCGGACCCACTCATCTGCTCCTCGAGCAGCGCGAAGTCGCCGGTGCTCCACAGACCCATCGCGGGCGCCTGCACCGGAGGCAGCTCGAGCGGAGGGTCGACGAGGGCCTGAGGCGGGATGTTCGCGCGGTACCAGTTCAGTCCGGGCGTGAGCGACCCGTCGCGCACGAGATCGGCGATGACTGCGTCGGAATCGGGATGACTCGACCACTCGCGGAAATTGGCCCAGTCGTTCATCGTCAGCCATTGCTCGGCGATGTCGCGGAACTGGAACAAGAGCATGTACCACGACTTCTCCCTTTGGGCCATGCCCATCGCCGAGAAGGCGGTCGGATGCCCGACCGACATGGTGACGAGATGGTCGACGCGCTCGGGTGCGAACGCGGCGGTGGCCCAGGCGACGGCCGAGCCCCAGTCGTGGCCCACGACGTGCGCACGTTCGAGCCCGAGGTGATCGAGGATCGCGGTCACGTCGATCGCGAGGAACGGGATCGAGTACGCCTCGACTTCGGCGGGCTTGTCGCTCGCGCCGTAGCCACGCTGGTCGGGGACGATCACCTGGAATCCCGCGTCGACAAGAACCGGTATCTGTTTCGACCACACCCGCTTCGTGTCGGGGAAGCCGTGCAACAACACGACCGGAGGGCCCTCGCCCTCGACCTGCACGTCGAGGTTGACACCGCTGGAATCGATCCGCACCTGGTCCTCGTTTCAACCGGCCACGACGGCGAGCAGCTCTTCCCGTGTCGGCGCGAAGACGGGTTCGTCCCGCCAGTTCGCACCGAGCTCGATCACCTTCTCCGCGACGCCGGGCGCCGCGAATATCTCGTCGGGGCACGCCATGACGCCCGCGATCCGCAGCATCGCGCGGAACAGCTCCGGATCGCTCCCGGCGGCCGCCGCGAGCCCGTGTGCGAACTCGTAACCCGGATCGCCGGGGTCGTAGTCCTTTCCGTCGATCCCGGCGTCGATCTCGGCCAGGCGGTGCCGGTCGAATTCGAGCGTCGACTTGAAGTAGGGCTCGACGACCGCGTCGGTCACCTCGTTCCAGCGCTGGGCGAGCTCCATCGGGAAGTCGAACGACGCGATGCGCAACAGGTCGCGCAGCGCAACCGCATGCATGAGCCCGATCGACGCACCCCGACCGAGCGACGGGTTGGTACACGCCCAGGAATCGGCGACCGCGAGCACACCGGTGGCCACGGGCGTACCGTCGACGACGAAGGAGCGGTGCCGGTCCTCGATCTTGGCCATGATCGCGACGTCGTCGCCGTCGATCGGCTCCGCGTCCGCCCAGTGCGCGACGAGCGGGATCGATCGCCACGTCCGCATCCACGTCTCGGTTTCCTTGAGGCCGCGCAGCGCGGCGTCCTTCCCACTCGTGATGATGCCGAGACCCCAGGTGCCGTTGTCGGCGGGAAGCGTGAGCGTCGACACCGTCCCCCACGGCGCGAGGATGCCGCACATCAACGGCGGGATCTCTCCGTCGGGCGACCGGAAATGCCGCCCGTAATACATGAAGCCGGAATCCTCGACCTCTTCCTCGGGTGCGCGCGCGCCGATCGCCGTCAACAGTCGCGGAAGCGGCGAACGCCGCCCGGACGCGTCGACGACGAGATCGGCGAGCAGCTCCTCGCCCGCCTCGGTGCGCACACCGACGACGTGCGGCACCCCCGGAGTGATCTCACCCTCGGCGATCAGCGCCGCCACCGCGGCGCCACGCCGGACCACGAGCCCGTTCGTCGCGCGCCGCGGCCCGGTCGATGGCGGCTTCCATGACGGGCCGGCGCGCGGTCAGCATGTCGAACTCGGCGTCGGTGGGCCGGAAACCGCCGGTCATGCCTTCGGGCACGAGCCGCAGCGGGTTGTACCGGAGCGCGCCGAGGGCGTCGGCCTCCTCCGCGATCTCGGGCAGCTCGGTCTCGATGATCGAACGAAAGCGCGGCGCGAAGAGATGAATCATGCGGAACTGGGTCACGCCCCGCCGGTCCCAGTCTCGCCACGCCTCGTCCGGCGTCAGTGGCGGCGGCGCTGCGTCTCGCTCCAACACCGTCACTTCGTGGCCGTCGCGTGCGAGCAGCATCCCGCTCGTCAGCCCGCCGACCCCGCCACCGATCACGACAATTCGCGCCATTGTGTGTCCCTCCCCGCCGAGCGAGACCCTACCGCCGAATTTCCCGCGCTTGTCGGGGTCGAGGGATGTCGTCTCCGCGGTCTCGGCTGGTCGTGGGGCGCGGCCCGGGCAGCTCCGGGCCTTCCACATCCGGTTGCCCATTGCCGCCACGGCTAGGGTCGGAGTCCATGCACGTGCTGCGCGTCGTACGCGTGCTGCTTCCCCTGCTGATCGTGGCTGCCCTCGTCGGTGCCGCATCGTCGGTCCTGAGCGCACGCCCCGATCTCCAAAAGGCGAAGCGCGATGTCGACGCGTCGTGGACGTCGGCGTCGGGCCAGCTCGACAACCGTTACGTGCTGCTGGCCAAGGTCGACGACAACCTGCGCCCGGTACCCGGTCCGATCCACACGATCGTGACCGAACTCGACAGCGCCTTGTCTCGCTGGCGCGACGTCCACGCCCACTCCGGTGTCGCGACCCAGGTGAACGCCGCGAACGACGTCGAGGCCCTCGCCCGGCGGCTTCTCGCGACCGAGGCGGCCTCACCGCGCGTGACGGGCAACGCGACGATCCTGACCGCGGTCGCCAAGTACCTCGAAGTTTCGTCGACGACGGCGGCGACCGCCTTCAACCAGCGGGTCGTCAGCTACGAGCGCGAGCGGCGAGGCCCGTTACGAGCGGTGGTGGCCCGGCTCCTCGGCGACGGGGAGATCCCGGTGCTCGACACCACGTCGCCGCCGGTGAAGGCGACCGGGGCATCGGCGTAACGAACTTCGGGGTAGCTGTCACACCCCCTCGTTAGGGTCGCCGCCATGGTGATCGCAGTGGTACTCGGCATCCTCACCGGTTGCGTCCTGGCGGGCGGCGCGGCGGCGTTCGTCGTCTCGGCCGACCGCGCCCGCACGCGCTTGGAGCGTGCGAACACGCCTCCGCCGCCCGACGCCAACGAGCTGATCTCCCAACTCCTGGAGGCGAGCCGCGCGCAGATCGAGAACGAACGGCTGCGCACCACGACCGAGCTCGACGGGAAGAAGGGCCTCATCGACCAGCAGCTCGCATCGATGACGGGCGAGCTCGGCAAGGTGAGCGACCTCGTACGCGACCTCGAGCACGATCGTCGTCATGCGTTCGGTGAGCTCACGAACGAGCTCCGCCGTCAGCACGAAGGGTTGAACGCGCTCTCCGAGCACACGCACCAACTCCGGGAGGCGCTCGGGAGCTCGCGCGTCCGGGGTCAGTGGGGCGAACGCATGGCCGAAGACGTGTTGCAGCTCGCGGGCTTCCTCGAAGGCGTCAACTACCGCAAGCAGTCGACGCTCGCCGGCGCCGGCCGCCCCGACTACACCTTCCTGCTCCCCAACGGCCTCCTGATGCACATGGACGTGAAGTTCCCGCTCGACAACTACGTCCGTCACCTCGAGGCCGACAACGACCTCGAGCGTTCTCGCTACCGCGAGCAGTTCCTGCGCGACGTCCGGGATCGGATCAAGGAACTGACGACGCGCGGCTACCTCGACGCGGCCGACGAGACGGTCGACTGCCTGTTGCTTTTCATCCCCAACGAACAGGTCTACGCGTTCGTACAGGAGCACGACCGCGCCGCGATCGACGACGCGATGCGCCGGAAGATCGTGCTCTGCTCGCCGCTCACCCTGTACGCCGTGCTCTCGGTCGTGCGCCAAGCCGTCGACAACTTCCGGCTCGAGCGCACGTCCAACGAGATCCTCGGGCTGCTGCGCGAGTTCTCTCTGCAGTGGGAGAAGTACTCGGGCCAGCTCGACCGAGTGCAGCAGCGCTTCGACGGTGTGGCGAAGGAATACGCGACGCTCATGACCACCCGGCATCGGGCGCTCCAGCGGCCGCTCGACAAGATCGACTCGCTCCGGCTGGTAGAGCCCACGCTCGTCGATCCCGAGACCACCTCGCTCGCGCTCGAAGCCTGAACACGGCGTGTTCACTCGCTAGCGTTTCGCGCCATGACTCGCGTCGCGGTGCTCGGTGGCGGCCAACTGGGCCGCATGCTCGGGCTCGCGGGGATCCCGCTGGGATGCTCGTTCGTATTCCTCGACCCCGGATCGGCGGCACCGGCGGCCGCGGTCGGCGACCTGGTCGTCGGAGATCTCGGCGATGTCGAGGCCGCGCAGCACGCCGCCGCGGGATGCGAATGTGATCACGTACGAATGGGAGGGCGTCCCCGCGCCGACCGCGCGTGCGCTCGAGGCGCTCGCGCCGGTGTTTCCGTCGGCGGCCGCGCTCGAGGTGTCCCAGGACCGGGTCGTCGAGAAGCAGGCCCTGCACGCGCTCGGGATCGCGACCGCGCCGTTCCACCCGATCGACTCCGAAGCCGACCTGCGCGCCGCCGTCGACGCGATCGGGCTGCCCGCGGTGCTCAAGACCCGACGGGGCGGCTACGACGGCAAGGGCCAAGCGGTCGTGCGCGATGCCGCCGACATCCACACCGACTACGTGCAACTCGGCTCGGCCCCGTGCATCCTCGAGGGCTTCGTCGACTTCGACCGCGAGCTCTCGATACTGGCGGTGCGCGGCCGCGACGGCGAGATCGCATGTTGGCCCGCGGTCGAGAATCACCACCGTGACGGCATTCTCCGCCTGACCCTCGCACCCGCGCCCGATCTCGACGACGCGTTTCAGGCCCGCGCCCTCGCCGCGATCCGGCCCCTGCTCGACGACCTCGACTACGTCGGCGTGTGCTGTGTCGAGCTGTTCGACGTCGGCGGCGACCTCCTCGCCAACGAGATCGCACCCCGGGTGCACAACTCGGGGCATTGGACGATCGAAGGCGCGGTCACGAGCCAGTTCGAGAACCATCTCGCGCGCGATCCTCGGGCTGCCTCTGGGTTCGACCACGGCCCGGGGCGTCGACGCGATGGTCAACTGCATCAGCGTGATGCCCGACCGCGACGCGGTACTGCGCGTCCCCGGCGCTCATCTCCACGACTACGGCAAGGACGCGCGCCCGGGGCGCAAGCTCGGCCACGTCACCGTGACGGCGGCGGGCCCCGACGAGTTGGAGCCCCGGCTCGCGCAGGTGCGCGAGCTATGCGACCGCGCCGGCCTCGCGTAGCTTCGCGATCTCGGCGTCGCCGACGCCCCAGTCGCCCAAGGCCTCCTCGGTGTGCTGACCCGGCCACGGCGCCGAGCGCTGCACCTCGCCCGCGGTGCGAGAGAACCGCGGCGCCGGCGCCGGCTGCGGAACACCGTCAAGCTCGATGATCGTCGAACGGGCCTGCATGTGCGCCTCGTTCGTCGCCTCGCTCATCGTGAGCACCGGCGCGTAACACGCGTCGGTGCCGAGGAGCAGCTCGTCCCATTCGGCTCGGGTCTTGGTCCGGAACAGCTCCGTGAAGCGCGTTCGCAGCGCGTCCCATCCGGCCGCGTCCATCTGCGCCGGAAGCTCCTCGGCGTCGAGACCGGTACGCGCGAGCAGCTCCGCGTAGAACTGAGGCTCCAGCGAACCGAGCGACACGTACTTCCCGTCCTTGGTCTCGTACGTGTCGTAGAACGGCGCACCGCTGTCGAGCACGTTGGTGCCGTGCTCCTCCTTCCATGCGCCGATCTGCTTGAGACCCCACATCATCGACATGAGCGTCGCGGTCCCGTCGACCATCGCGACGTCGATGACCTGACCCTGGCCCGATCGCTGCGCCTCGAGGATCCCGCACACGAGGCCGAACGCCATGAACATCCCGCCGCCGCCGAAGTCGCCGACGAGGTTGATCGGCGGCGTGGGCTTGTCGCCGGCCCGCCCGAAGTGCGCGAGCGCACCTGCGAGCGCGATGTAGTTGATGTCGTGACCGGCGGCCTGCGCCATCGGGCCTTCCTGGCCCCAGCCGGTCATCCGGCCGTAGACCAGCTTCGGGTTCCGCGCGAGGCAGTCGTCGGGACCGAGACCGAGTCGTTCGGTCACGCCCGGGCGGTACCCCTCGAAGAGCGCGTTGGCGCTCTCGACCAGTCGCAGGACGAGCTCTTTGCCTTCCGGGTTCTTCAGGTCGACTCCGATCGAGCGCCGACCGCGGTAGAGCGGTTCCAGGTTCGGCTTGTCGAACAGCGCCGGGTTGACCTGCGCGGCGCGGTCGATGCGGATGATGTCGGCGCCCATGTCCGACAACAACATGCCGGCGAACGGGCCCGGTCCGATACCGGCGAGCTCGACGATCTTGACTCCTGCAAGCGGTCCCATGGGCTGCAAGCTACGCCGCGGCGACCGTCCGGCCGCATACCGAAACGGGGGAGGTGCTCAGTAGTTGAGCGCGAGACCCGGGCGTGGCCAAGGCACCGAGACCAGCCGGCCCGTACCGGAGCAGGTGATGTATGCAGTGCGTAGATCTGGACCACCCCAGCAGACGTTCGTCGTCATCGGGTCGCCGACGAGTACCTGGTCGAGGACGTCACCGGCGGGCGAGATGACGGTCAAGCCGCCCGTGATCAACGTCGCAACCACGACGTTGCCGTCGGCGTCGATGCCCAGCGAGTCGAACAATTGCATCCCGGGCAGGCCACACAACAACGCACCGGCGGCCCCACCGTCGTTGCGCTCTACCTCGCCCGGTGCGGTCACGTTCCACGCGTATACACGGCCCGTGTTCGTCTCCGCCGCGTACAAGCGCGAGCCGTCGGGCGACAGCCCGATGCCGTTCGGCGACTCGCTCGGGAACACGACCTCGGCGATCGCGGAACCGTCAGGCTGCGCGTAGTAGATCGCGCCGACGTGCTGGACCCGACCCTGCCGGCGCCCGTGATCGGTGAACCACATGCCTCCGTGCGCGTCGAAGACGATGTCGTTCGGCCCGATCAAGGCGTTGCCGTTGCACTCCGTGTAGACGACGTCGACACGACCGGTGTCGACGTCGATGCGCTCGATGCGCCCGCCGCTGTGGTCGGGCGGGAGCTCCAAATCGGGGATCGTCAAGCCGAACATCTCGTAGAACGACCAGCCGCCACTGTTGCAGATGTACAGCGCGCCATCGGGCCCGATCGCGGCGCCGTTGGGGCTGCCGCCCGGCGCCGCGACCTGGGTCTTGGTGCCGTCGGGCTGGACCCTCGTGACGCAGCCGCCCTGCAACTCGACGACGATGACGCTGCCGTCCGGCATCGCGACGGGCCCCTCGGGAAACCGCAATCCGGACGTGATCTCGGTGACCTCGGGTTGGCTCATGGGGTGAGCAGAGCACCGTCCCTGCCGACCGGTCAAGATACCCACATGCGGATTCGGATGGAGCCCCTGGACGAGTACATGCACGCGCTCGAGGATGCCTCGAATTTCAACGAGTCGATGTACTTCAACGTCTTCGATCCAATCGCGCGCGTCGGCGGCTTCCTCCGGCTCGGCAACCGCGCCAACGAGGGATACGCCGAGCTGACGACGTGCCTGTATCTGCCCGACGGCCGGGTCGCGTTCACGTACAACCGGCCTGAGATCGCGAACAACGACGCGTTCGACGCGGGCGGTACCCGCTTCGAGGTCGTCACGCCGTTCGAGGAGTTGCGCACCAGTTACGACGGCAAGCTCGCGATGCTCACCGAGCCGCTGCAGATGGCCAATCCCCGCAAAGCCTTCACCGAGAACCCATGGGTCGAAGCGCACGTCGAGCTGACGCACCGAGGTGTTTCACCGATGTACGGCGGCGAGCCTGTCAACGACGACGGCACTCCCCTGTCGGAAGACCACTCGGGCGGTTTCGCGCGCGGCCACTACGAGCAGCACATGAGTGTCGAAGGTGTGATCCGCGTCGGCTCCGACGAATGGACGGTCAGCGGCTTCGGGCTGCGCGACCACTCCTGGGGTCCCCGGTTCTGGCAGGCGCCGTGGTGGTACCGATGGTTGACCGCGAACTTCGGCGCCGATTTCGGATTCGTCGTATCGATCATCGCGTCGCGCGATGGCGGCCGTCGTTTCGGCGGGATGGTGTTGCGCGACGGTGTGTACGAACACATCGAAGCCGCGACGATCGAGACGCAATGGTCGGGCGATGACCGCTACCACGCCGAGGTGCGTGCGACCGCCACCACCGCGGCCCGCACCTACGAGATCACCGGCAAGGTCCTGAACCTCATCCCGCTGCGTAATCGGCGCGAGACGCCCGAAGGCGAACAGCTCGTCACGCGCATCTCCGAAGGCATGACCGAGTGGGCATGCGACGGCAAGACCGGATATGGGCTCTCGGAGTACCTCGACCAGATCGTCGACGGCCGCCCCGTCGGGGCGGCCGAAGAGACGAGCGCGTAGTTCCCGGCGCCGCGAACGCGCCTAGAGCAGCAGTGTGCGCCGTGCGCTCTCGCTGGTGCCCGCGCGCTCGCGGTACTCGACCAGCTGTGCCACCGAGACCAGCGCGATGCGGTGCTCCTGGGCGAACAACTCGAGATACGGGAACCGGGCGGGGGAGCCGTCGTCGTGCAGGACCTCGCAGATGACTGCGACGGGCGCGCAGCCCGCGAGCCGGGCGAGATCGACGGCCGCTTCAGTGTGGCCGCGCCGTTCGAGCACGCCGCCTTCGCGCGCCCGCAACGGGAAGACGTGACCGGGCCGCACGAAATGATCGGGACGCGAAGCCGGGTCGAGGATCTTGCGCACCGTCAGCGCACGGTCGTGGGCGCCGATCCCGCTGCCCGCGTCGCGGTGGTCGATCGTGACGGTGAACGCGGTATCGCACCCCGCCTTGTCGGCCGGGATCATCGGGCCGATCTCGAGCTCGTCGAGGCGGCTCACGCTGCACGGCATGCACACGAGACCGCGTGCCCAGCGCATCATGAAGTTGATCGCCTCGGGGGTGACCCACTCGGCCGCGAGCGTGAGGTCACCCTCGTTCTCTCGGTCTTCGTCGTCGACCACCAAAACCATCTCGCCCCGGCGGATGCGTCGCAGTGCGTCGTCGATGGAGGTAAGGGGCACAGCACCGTCCTTCAGTTGATGAGCTCGGGAGTGGGAAGCGCGCAGAGCTCCACGCGACCCGGGATGTTTGCGATCATGCGGCAGCCGTGCGGCTCGTTGCGAGTGACGCGGATGTCACCGCCGTGCAGCTCGACGATCCAGCGCGCGATGGCGAGGCCGAGGCCGGCGCCTCCATCGCTCGAAGACCGGGCCGAGTCGGCGCGATAGAACCGTTCGAACACGCGGCCGGCCTCGATGTCGGGGATGCCGGGGCCGTCGTCGGAGACCTCGAGCCGGGCGCCGCCGTCGGTCGCGGCCACCGCGCGCACCGAGATCGTGCCCTGGGGGGGTGAGTGCCGCAGAGCGTTCTCGACGAGGTTGGCGATCACCTGGTGCAGACGTTCGGCGTCGGCCTCCAGCCGGAAGTCGCGCGGGACGATCTCGACCTCGAAGTGCACGTCGGTGGCGTGCAGTAGCGACTCGCGGATCGCATGCTCGATCATCGGCCGGACCTCGAACGAGTTGCGATCGAGCGGAAGCGTGCCCGATTCGAGACGGGACAGGTCGAGGAGCTGCTGCACGAGCCGGCCGAGTCGTTCGACCTGGGCGAGCATCGTGCGCAACGTCTCCGGATCCGCCGTGCCGACGCCGTCGACGAGGTTCTCGAGTACCGCTTGGAGCGCGGTGATCGGCGTACGCAGCTCGTGGCTGACGTTGGCGACGAGATCGCGTCGGAGCCGGTCCGTCTCCGCGAGCTCCGACGCCATCTGGTTGAACGCATGGGCGAGTGTCCCGATCTCGTCGTGCGACACTGCAGTCACCCGGGCCGAGAAGTCGCCCCGGGCCATCGCCTCGGTCGCGGCGACCATCTCCCGCAGGGGCGAGGTAAGTCCACGGGCCAGCACCCACACGACCGCGAGGGCGACCAGCCCGGACAGCATGCCGGCCACCGACGGCCAGAGCCCGAGCTTCAAGCCGACGAAGAACACCGTGACCGTCACCGCGACCGCAGCCAGGATGATGACGCTGATCTTCAGCTTCAATGTCGGCAACGGGTCGAGCGGTCGTTCCGGGGTTCGGGGGCGCTTCACGTGCATGCGTGCGCCTCCTCCACCGCGTACCCGACGCCGTGCACCGTGCGCACGATCGACGACCCGAGTTTGCGGCGGATCGTACGGACGTGCGAATCGACGGTGCGCGCGCCCGACGGCACGTCGTAGCCCCAGACCTGGGCGAGGAGCTCCTCGCGCGTCGACACCCGACCGGGGCGCGCCGCGAGGTAATGGACGAGGTCGAACTCGATCGGCGTGAGGTGCACGAGCTGGCCGTCGACCCGCACCCTCCGGGTCGTGGCGTCGAGCTCGATGTCGCCGACCCGCACCAGCGCCGGGAGCGACGATTCCGACGACCGCTCCGCCCGGCGCAGGAGGGCGTGGACGCGGGCGATCAGCTCGCGCATGCTGAACGGCTTCGTCATGTAGTCGTCGGCGCCGACCGCGAGCCCGACGAGCAGGTCGGTCTCGCCGTCACGGGCGGTGAGCATCAAGACCGGAAGGGCGCGCTCACGCTGGATGCGCTTGCAGACCTCGATGCCGTCGAGGCCGGGCAGCATGAGGTCGAGAACGACCAGGTCGGGCTGCAGCCGTTCGCACAGCGCGACGCCGCTCGGCCCGTCGCCAGCGATCTCCACCACGTAGCCCTCACTGCGCAGGCGCGCCGCGACGGCTTCGGCGATCGGCTGTTCATCCTCGATCACGACGACCGTGCGGACCAGCCCATCTCGCGCCTTGGGCGCAAGTGAGGTCACACGGAGAGCCTACGGATCTGCCGTGGAGGAAGCTCCACGCGCCTGTGGAGAAAGTGTGCAGATCACGGTTTCGGCCAGTGACCAGGCCCGACTCGGGCATGAGGCTCAATGTCGCCATCGGATTGAGTTTGCAAGCTCGCCGAACTCGTTGACGTACCTACGGCTTCGTCGGTCGGCTAGCTGGGATCGGTCATGCGATGCATTGGATAGCGAGTTGGTGAGCTTCTGCATGGCCACGAAGCCGCGACCCCACTCGACCTCGAGCGAGCGTCCATCCCGTAAGTCCGACCCGAAATGCGCAGTGACCGTGCTCGGTTGCGGCGTCACGGGGCAGGCGCTAGGAAAGAACGCGGGCTAACGACGTAGAGGCGCTGGTCGAGGTACCAATGGCCGGTGCACGTCGACATTCACGTTCCCGTGCCGCAACCGCGATCGTTTCGCTCACGTTGTTGGGCGTGGTCGTGGTGGCGAACACGCCCACAGCTTCGGCGTCGTCGACGTTGTCATGGTCGGGCACGCCGAGCCCGCTCAACGTGCTCGTGCCCGGCGATTCGGCCCCGACACTTCGTGACATCGGCGGAACCCTGCAAGGCGTGTCATGTGCCACGACACGGTTCTGTGTCGCGATCGGGCTCACCAACCGCTACATCCACGACACGACCCTCACCCAAGTGTGGGACGGCCGCCGCTGGTCGGTCGCCCCCCGATCGGGCGTCGTCAACTCGTCTCTCAACGCCGTGTCGTGCCCGACCCCGGGCTTCTGTGCGGTCGTGGGCGCAAGCTATGCCGCCCCATACGAAAACCCGTACGATCCTGCACCCGCTACGTCGACACTCACCGAAATGTGGAACGGCCGAGACTGGACTCTCGTCGGCAGCCCGAACACCGCCAGTACCGACAACCAACTCGCCAGCGTGTCGTGCGTCAACAAGTGGTTCTGTGTAGCGGTTGGGACCGGCAACTGGGACCGGACCGATCCGCATCCGCTCATCGAGTCGTGGAACGGGGCGACCTGGTCGATCGTCCCCGGCCCGAACCTCGGGCCCAAGGCGACGCTCGGGAGCGTCTCCTGCACGAGCAGGGCGTTCTGCCTTGCGCTCGGCAGCACCCTCGACCAGTCGTCCGTCAGCCACCCCGTCGCGGAACGCTGGAACGGAGCGACGTGGACCGTCGTCGCCAGTCCTCACGCCACGACGGACAACGTGTCCTGCGTCGATCGCTGGTTCTGCATGGCCGCGGAGCCGCTACCCGGCGGCGGCATCGAACGCTGGAACGGATCCAGTTGGACTCCGCTCGCCACCCCCGTCCCTGACTCTCCATATAGCGCGGGCTTCGAAAGCGCCTCGTGCACGAGCAGGCGGTTCTGTGTCGCCGTCGACAACCTGCACGGACCAACTCCCGGCGCAGAGCGCTGGACCATCGTCGTCTGGAACGGCGCGAACTGGTCGCTTGCCGGCACAAACGTCACCAACGTCTCGGGCGGGAGCGTGCTCCACGGCACGTCGTGCGCAACCAGCCGATACTGCTTCGCGGTCGGGGGTGCTGGCTACTGGCCCACGGGAGGTACAGCCGTCCTCGGACGGGGTTAGGGCCGCGCTCGCTAGCGTCGCACCGTGGCCGGACCTCCCGATCCCGAGGCGCTCGCCCGGGCGATCGCGCCTGCGGGCGGTGAAGGAATGGTCGACGGCCTGCGCCGGCTCTCGGGAGGTGCGTCGCGCGAGACCTGGTCGTTCGATCTCGTGCACGCCGACGGAGCCCGCGAGGGCTTGGTACTCCGCCGCGATCCCGGGTCGTACGGCGACGAGACCGGCCGGGCGACGGAGTACCGCCTCCTCGAAGCGGCCGCCGCCGCGGGCGTGGCCGTCCCGCGCGTGCGGACCCTGCTCGACCCCGACGCCGGGCTCGGTCGCGGCTTCGTCATGGACCGCGTCGAGGGTGAGACGATCCCGCGCCGCATCCTGCGCGACGACGCGTACGCGGGCGCCCGACCGCACCTTGCCGGCCAGTGCGGTGAGATCGCGGCGCGCATCCACGCGATCGACTCGGCCGAGCTGCCCGTACTACCGACCGCGGGCGCGGCCGAGCAGCTCGACCAGTACCGCGGGTTCCTCGAGACCTTCGGCGAACCGCACCCGGCGTTCGAGCTCGGTCTGCGCTGGCTCGCCGAGCGGGTGCCGCCGGCCCCGGCGGCGCCGGAGCTCGTCCACGGCGACTTCCGCAACGGCAACTTCATCGTGGGCGCCGAGGGGATCCGGGCCGTCCTCGACTGGGAGCTCGCGCACCTCGGCGACCCGGTCGAGGACCTGGGCTGGCTGTGCGTGAAGTCGTGGCGCTTCGGCGTCTCCGACCGGCTCGTCGGCGGCTTCGGGGATGTTCCCGACCTCATCACGTCCTACGAACGCGCCGGTGGCCGCCGCGTCGACGAGGAAGCGCTGCGATTCTGGGTCGGGCTCGGCACCTTGAAGTGGGGCGTGATCTGCGTCGGTCAGGCGTTCACGCACCTGAACGGGCTCGTGCGGTCGGTGGAGCTGGCGACGCTGGGCCGCCGCGTCGCCGAGACCGAATGGGATCTGCTCGATGTCCTCGACGGAGGTTGGTGACCCGTGACCCAGGATCGCCCGAGCGCGGCAGAACTCGTCGAAGCGGTGCGCGAGTTCCTCGAGCGCGACGTGATGACGGCGACCGAAGGTCGTGTCCAGTTCCACACGCGGGTCGCGGTGAACGCGCTCGGGATGGTCGAACGCGAGCTCACCGAAGGTCCCGGGTTCGCTGCAGCCGAACGCGAACGCGCGGCCGCGCTCCTGGGACACGACGACGACCCGCGAGTGCTCGAGCAGGAGCTCGCCGCGCGCATCCGGGACGGATCACTGGACGATCGGCTCGACGCGGTGCGCGCACACTTGCGGGACACCGTGCGCGAGAAGCTCCTCGTCGCGAACCCGGGCTACCTGCCCGCGGAACCTCCGGCCTAGCCTGCCGGGTCATGCGGATCGCCACCTGGAACGTCAATTCGCTGAAGGCGCGCCTCCCGCGAGTCGAGGAGTTCCTCGGGTACGCCGAGGTCGACGTGCTCTGCCTGCAGGAGACCAAGCTCGCCGACAAGGCGTGGCCGGCACTCACCTTTCAAGCGCTCGGTTACGAGTCGGTGCACCACGGTCAAGGGCAGTGGAACGGCGTTGCGATCCTGTCGCACGTCGGCGTCTCCGAGGCGTGGAACGGTTTCGGCGAGGGCCACGTCGATCCGTACGAGGGCGACGCGCGCGTGCTGGCCGCAACCTGCGGCGGCGTCCGTGTGGTCAGCGTCTACGTTCCCAACGGCCGCGAGGTCCCGAGCGAGTTCTACGACCGCAAGCTGCAATGGCTCGGGAGCATGCACGACTGGATCGCCGCCGCGTACGAACCCAACGAGCCGCTCGTGGTCATGGGCGACTTCAATGTCGCTCCCGACGATCGCGACGTCTGGGATCCGAAGAAGTTCGTCGGCTCCACGCACGTGACGGAGCCGGAGCGCGCCGCGGTCGCGCGGTTGGAGGAGTGGGGCCTGGAGGACGCGTTCCGGCGGGTGTACCCCGCTACCGACGGCCTGTTCAGCTACTGGGACTACCGCGCCGGAGACTTCCACCAACACCGCGGAATGCGGATCGACCTCGTGCTCGCTACCGCTCCGGTCGCCGCGCGGGTCACGTGGGCCGGTGTCGACCGCAACGCTCGCAAGGGAACGAGTCCCTCCGACCACGCCCCGGTGATCGTCGACCTGCGCGACTGATCAGCTACCCGCGGCGAACTCCAACGCGCGCCGCGCCAGCGCGGGCACGCCGGCTTCCAGCGCGGCAAAGTACTTGTCGTCGCTCGTCCCGGCCTTGAAACGCGCGTAGGAGCCTTCCATCACACATGCGAGTTTGAACAGACCGAGCACGCAGTAGAACGCGACACCCGAGAGATCGCGACCCGTCTGCTGTCCGTACCGGGCGACGAGGTCGGCGCGGGTCGGTACGTCGGCGTCCGTCCCGAACGGTGAGCCGCCCCCCAGCGTCGCCCCCTCCCCCGGTTCGATCCACAGCCCGAGCATCCAGCCGAGATCGACGAGCGGGTCACCGATCGTCGACTGCTCCCAGTCGACGACCGCGACCAGTTCCACCGGCAGGTGCGGCGCGAACATCACGTTGTCGAGCTTGTAGTCGCCGTGGATGACCGCGGGTGGCTGCGCGGCCGGCGTATGCGCCTGCAACCAACTGCCGGCCTCGTCGACCTCGGGCAACCGCCGGGTCTGGTACCGCTCGAGCTGGCCGAGCCAGCGCGGCACCTGTCGATCGAGATATCCGTCGGGCTTGCCGAAATCGACGAGTCCGCCCGCCTGCCAGTCGAAGGCATGGATTCCCGCGAGCACGTCGACGAGCGCGAACGCACATGCACGCGGAGTCGTGTCGGCCGCGATCGGTTCGGGCACCGATTCGCGCACGACGACCCCGTCGACGGGAGCCATCAGATAGAAAGGCGCGCCGAGCACCTCACGATCGACGCAGCACGCGATCGGTTCGGGAACGGGAACCTCCGCGTGTCCGTAGAAAGCGCTCAGCAACCGGAACTCACGTGCCATGTCGTCCGCGGTCGGAGAGAGCGGCGTGCGGGGCGGACGTCGCAACACGAAAGTGCGGTCGCCGCGGAGCACGCGGAACACCTCGTTCGAATGCCCGGTCGTGATGCGCTCGACGATGATCGGCGTTCCCGTTTCGAGATCCCGCACGTCCATCCAGGCGGCCAGGCGTTCGGGGTCGACGAGAGTTTCCACGAAGTCGAGTCTTGCATTCATCCGCGCCAATGCGCTCGCGTCGCTCAGGTGTAGCGCGTGATGTAGCCGCGCCGGCGGAATGTGCGCAGCATCGCCACCAGGAACCACATCGCCAGACCCAACATCGCCAGCGAACCGAGGGCTGCGATCGAGAGCTGGGCCCAGTCGCTCCCGCGGTGGTCGACGAGCGAACGCAGCGCGGTGAACGCGTGCGTGGTGGGCAGCGCGAGCGCGAGCGGCCGCATGACCGTCGGCAGCGCCTTGGTCGGGTAGAACACGCCGGACAGCGGCAACAGCACGAACATCACGCCCCAAGCCAGGGCCTCGGCGCCGGTGCCGAACCGCAGCACGAGCCCCATGACGAACAGCGAGATGGCCCAGCCCACGACGAGCAGGATCGCGACGATCGGGACCAGACCGAATCCCAGCGACCACGTCTGGAACGAGAAGAACGCGAGCGCGCCGATAACCATCACGCCTACGCCGATGACCAGTTTCACCATTCCGAAGAGCGCGACCCCTCCGAGGTACTCGACCTCGCGCAGGGGCGTGACCATCAGGTTCAAGAGGTTGCGGGTCCAGGTCTCCTCGAGCAGACCTGTGCTCATCGCGATCTGCGACTGGTAGATGACATGCCAGAGCACGATCCCGGCGAGCAGGTAGCCCGACGCCTTCGCCGCCGACGTGGAACCCGACGTGCCCACGAACGCGGCGAGCGAACCGAAGAGCACGACGTCGACGAGCGGCCAGAGCGACACGTCGAAGAGCCGATGGGGGCTACGCAGGAGCACGTACGCGTGCCGGCGGGCGATCGCACGCATCCGCAACCACGACTTGGCGCGTTCGCCCGTCAACATCGGCGACGGTGTGCGGATGGTCGGTATCGGGCTTGCCGGTTGGGTCATGGATGATCGCTCTGTTGCGCGGCCGAGGCCTGATGGGTCTCGGCGAGATGGAGGAACACGCCGGCGAGATCGCCGTGGCCGTAGTCGGCAGCCACGCTTGCCGGTGTGCCGTCGGCGACGATGCGACCGTGCGACAAGAAGATGACGCGCTCGCAGACCTGCTCGACGTCGCTCATGTCGTGACTCGTCATCAGAAGCGCGGTTCCCTCGCGCGCACACAGGTCGAGCAGACCGGCGCGCACACGCTGGGCCACGTCCGGGTCGAGCGACGCCGTCGGCTCGTCGAGGACGAGCAGGCGCGGCCGGTGCAGGGTTGCGCGCACGATGCCGACGAGCGTGCGTTGCCCGGACGAAAGCTCGGTTCCCATCGCGCCGGCGAGGTCGGAGATACGGAAGCGGTCGAGGCCCTCGTCGATCAGCGGATTCGGGTCCGCGATCCCGTAGAGATGGCCGTAGAGCCGCAGGTATTCGCGGACCCGCATGCGTTCCGTCAACGGCAGGTAGCCCGCGGCGAAGCCGACGCATTCCGCGGCGCGGCTCCGCCGCCAGCGCGAGATCGAATCCGCAGATCGACACCGAACCCGCGTCGGGCGAGACGACACCGAGGACCATGAGCAGCGTGGTCGTCTTCCCCGCGCCGTTCGGACCCAACAGCCCGAGACGCTCGCCCGCGTGTACGACGATCCCGACGCCGTCGACCGCGCGGTTCCGGCGGTAGTCCTTGACCAGGCCGCGCGCTTCCAACACCACTTCGCCGGCCATGCGCGAACGGTACCGTCTGGGCGTGCCGGACCCGACGGTAATTCCGCGCCCGGACCCCGGCGTGCCCGCTAGAGATCTGAACGTGGTGTTGCGGTCAGGTGGCTTCTGGCCGCCGCAGACCTACGGGCCAACGCGTTCCGTACCGAAGGCGACGTCGTCGTACGCGACGTTGTACGTACGACCCGTCTGCACGTCGCCGATCTGTATCCGCCCGACCGCCGAGGTCCCGAGATTGGTGGTAATCGAGAGCGCGTCGATGCGAACACCGTCGAGCCACACGTCGACGATGCTCGAGGTTCCGTTGACGAGCGTATGCATCTCCAGCTCATGCCAGCCGCTTCCGGGCGCGACGACGGTCGAACTCGTCACGCTGAACGCAGCGACATCGTTCCGGAGCCCGAGCTGACCTGCAGCCGTCAGGTAGAGGTACGCGATCGACCCGTCGGCGGCGGTACGGTGGCGAAGCAGGTTGACCTGGCTCGAGGTGCTCTGGACGTTGAACCAGATGCGCGAATAGCCATCGGTCACCGCGGACGAAAGTGTCTTCTTCGCGTAGGTGTTGCCGTTCGTCGTGTTCGCCTGTGCAGCCCAGTTCCCGCCGCGGGTCACGCCACCCTGCACGGTCAGCCCGCCGGAGCTGTTCCACGCCGAGAGGCTGCCCGACTCGAAGCCGTCGGTGAACAACGGAGGATTGCTCGACGGGGTCGTAACGGTCGCGGTGTCGCTCGCGGGCGACGAGTTGCCCGCTCCGTCGCGTGCAATCACCAGGTATTGATAGGTCGTGGTGCTGCTGACGGACGTGTCGCTGTAGCTCGTCGCGGTACCAGCGACGGAATCGAGCAGCGATCCATCGCGCCAGACGTCGTAGCCAGTCACGCCGTTCGCGTCGGTGGAGGCGCCCCACGACAGGTTCACGAGCGCCGCCGTCGGCGCGGTCGCGGTGAGTCCGGTCGGTTTCGTCGGCGGTTGGGCGTCGACACTCCACGAGTACGACGCCGGCGTCGGGTCGGTGCCCCCACTGGTCGCGGAACGGACCGTGAACGTGTGCGAGCCGTCGGCCGTGCCGCTATACGTCGTCGGGCTCGTGCACGGCGCTGGTGCCGACCCGTCGAGCACACACTCGAACGTGGCGTTCGCCTGCGTCGAATGGAATGTGAAGGTCGCCGACGCGGAGTTCGAGCTCGCTCCCGGACCGTTATCGATGATCGTGTCGGGTACGGGATTGAGCGTGTAGGTCTGCACGTCGAACGTGCGACCGAGCTCGTCGGTTGGAGCGACGGTCACCGATGCCGCGTTCACGCTGACATTGAGGAAGTGAAACACGCGCGCCGCCGAGTCGGGCACGGGCGCCGCGCCGCAGCGCGAACCCTTGAGCTTCGTCGGCGACCATCCGATCGCGGTACACGTCGACCGAGCTGCAGCCCGCTTCGGCGACGGGCTGGAGCCTGCCCCCTCCGCCACCGGTCACGTAGTTCGGGAGCGAACCGGGCGCGGTACCCGTGTTGCGCTGGTAGATGTGCGCATGGCCGGAAAAGGCGATGCTCACGTCATTCGCGGCGAGCAGACCCTCGAGGCTGCTCGGGCCCTGCAGGTAGGTGTCAGAGTTCTGCGCCTTCTGGTCGGAGTGCAACGGGTAGTGGAAGAACGCGAATTTGATCCCACTGGGGTGAGCCGCGAGGTCGGCTGCGAGCCACTGGTACTGCGGGCTGCTCGGCGACCAGTGCGCGGCATAGTCGTCGGAGTACACGGTGCCCGTTCCGACGTTGGTGTCGGCCCAGTCGGCCTGGAGGACGTAGAACCGTGCAGCTCCCGCGTCGAACGCGTACCACGAGCTCGGGTAGTCGCCCGACTTCGTTCCGTTCACGCAGCAATATGTCTCGCGGACCGATCGGCCGCCCGACGTCGCGACCACGACCGTCTCCGGCCAGTTGACCTGCTCCGTACTCCGAGTGGCGGTCGTCGAGGTGAAGCCGTGGTTGCCCGTCGTCGCGAACATCGGCATCGTGCGCCCGGCCACCGGCCAAAATGACGGACCGAAGATCGCGCTCGTATTCGCACCGACATGTTGTAGGTCGCCGTAGTTCGTCTGACTCCCAGACGGATACCCATTGTCGCCGACCGACACCGCGAAATTCGCGCCGCTGACGGCGATCTGATGCATGAGGTTCGCTTGATCGACGTTGGCGCCGTTCGAGTCGACCTGGCCCCAGTCACCGAGGACGGCGAACGAGAAGGGCGACGTCGAGCCCGCGGGAATCTGCGTTGAGAACACTGGAGAAGGATCGCTCGCCAGGAGATCAGTGGTGCCGAGGAACACCCGATAGCAGTACGAACCGGCCGCCGGGAGCGACAACACTGAGACCCATTGGTACTCGCGAGTGGTCCCTACCGAGATCGCCGTTCGTGTGGCCGTCACCTGGTTCGTCGGTGTGCACGACCCGCCGTTCACCGTGCCCCATTCCGCCGAGGCCTTGGTCGCGGATCGATCGGTCGCCCAGTTGATCGCCACCGACGTTCCGACGAGGTCGGTGAGGTAAGGAGCACGCGTCAGGCTCGGCGCGGCGGCCGCGGCGGCCGTGGCGCCAAGAGCCGGAAGGAGGACTGCACCCACAAGTACCGTCGCCGACAACGCAGCGCACGCACGCACGCGGGTCGTCGTCCCCGAAAAAAGGCTCGCCCGAATATTCCGCGCCCGAATATTCAAGGCTATCTCCCGCCCGCTAGCCCCATTGTCCGGATCCTATGGTGTTCTTCATGCCGCGTCGACCATCATTCGCCGACAAATGACAACGACGCACCCCACTGACAGCCTCGAATCGATGCGCGCGTCGCGTCGCGAAATCGCGCCGCGAATCACAATGTCCGATTCGCGGCGGTTGACCGACGCAATGGACCCCGACCGCGCGTGAACACGTGACGGCTGCAACGCGGGGCGACGCGGATCCGGTGACGCACTCACAGTCCGACGGCAGGCGCTCGATTGCCTGAGGACTCCGACTTCTACGCGGCGCCCATCAGTCGGCGCACCGTGCTCGCGGGCGCCGCGCTCGCAGCCGCGGTGGCGGTCACGGCCGGCTGCACGGGATCGGGGCCGGCGGGCCCGGGTGCGTTCATGCTCGAACCGGTCTCGGACCGGATCGACGTCGGCAGCACCACACGCGTAGCGCTGCGCTGGTCACGATCGCCTCGGGCCGCGACCTACGACGTCGAGCGCAACGGCGTCATTATCGCGACCGGACTTCGAGAGCCCACACTCGAGTTGGCGTACGGCGACGACGCTCCGGGGTTCGTCGAAGGGCCGAATGCGTGGCGGGTACGGGCGACAGCCGGCACCCGCTCGCGGTGGAGCGACACGTCACGTTTCGAGGTCGCGCCGCTCGGCGCAGTACGTGCGCGCAGGTTCGACCACGAGGACGACGGCGTGATCGACCTCACGACCCGGGCAGCCAGCGGCACAACGATGTCGGTGGATGCCGCGGCCGCATTCGGATCCGGCAAAGGTGTCATCCTCCGGGGCACGTCTCCACGGTCGGCGGTGGCGTCCAAGGATCATCGACAACAGTCGCTCGGCTCGTGTTGGGCGCGGCTCGCCGTACGGCCGGTGCAGTGGGGCGGATCGGCGACGCGCGTGCACCTGTTGCGGGTGCGATCGTCGAAGCTCGCAAGCCAAGAACGACTCACGTGGTCGGCAGCCCACGGACTTTCGGCCGGTAGCGTGCAGGGGAAAGTCCTGCCGCTGCCCGCACAGAGGTGGACGCAGGTGCAGTTGGGCATCCTCGCCAACGGCACCGTCGAGCTCTGGTCGTTCGACGGCCGGCGCGAACGCCTCGTCGGACGCGGTTCCAACCCCAAGCTTGCCGGGGTCGTGAAGGACGTCGTGGCTCTCGGCAACGACCTCCAGAGCACGGGGTCTACGTTCGAAATCCATCTCGACGCGTTCGCCGTCGGCGATCAGCGAATCCCGTGGGCCAACCCGAATGCGCCGGCCGACCTGCTGCGCCCTACACGGCTCGAGCCCACACGGCTTCCCGCCGCGTTCACGTTCTGCTTCGGCTCCTGCAACAACCTCAAACAGGCGCCGTACGGCGCGACCGCCGTCGGGACCGCGGCCCGGCTCGATCCTGACTTCTTCGTGCACCTCGGCGACTACTGCTATCCCGATAGCAACGCCTACCAGCAGACAGTGGCGGGCTACCACGCCGTCTGGAGCGATGCGTTCTACGAGGAGCAGATCGCGAAACTGGCGCGCAAGCCGTGGATCTACATCGCGTCCGACCATGACATGGGGAAGAACGACTGCGATGCGACCTCATGCAGTCCGATCGCCAGCCAGGCATTCGCCCAATGGCAGAACAACGAGCCGAGCGCGGACGGCGTCGGTCGCTACGGACGCGCGCTCCTCGATAACGGTCGAGTGCTACTGCTGTGGACCGAAGGCATCGCCTTTCGATCACCGCTCACCGCGCCCGACGGACCTCAGAAGACGGTCCTCGGCGCGCAGCAGAAGGCGTGGCTGTTCAAGCAGCTCGCCGGCACTTCCGCGAGGCTCGTGATCGTCGCCTCGCAGACGTCCATCGGCCACGTCACCGGGAGCGACTGGGCGCCGTACGCGACCGAACGCGGAGAAGTCATCCGCGCCTGCCAGGCCTCCTCCGCCGATCACGTACGTTTCATCAGCGGCGACTATCACCGCGCCTGTTGGGCTCGATTCGACGACAAGGTGGCGGAATGGGTCGCCGCACCGATGGCAGAGTTCCCGGAGCCCGAGAATCCCGCCGGCACACTCGTCGCCGTCGCCGCGGTGGCAGCCATCGGCCCCGGATTCGCGAGCCGACCGCAAGCCCTCGCCGTCGAGGGCGAGAGTGTGATGAACGATGCGTCCTCCGTCGGTCACGTCATCGTCGACGGTCCGCGGGGTGTGGCGACCTTCGAGGTACTCGACAATCGCGGCAGGGTACGTGTCGACGGCAAGGGTTTCGCGTTCCGCGAGGTCGTGCGCTACGGGTAAGTCATCGTCCGTTGGCAAGTGGGCAGCAGGTTCTCTAAGGTCCAGGCGAGCGCGGGCAAAGTCGGGACCGCTCATCGAACATCGAGTGCTCCGTGAGGCTCTCTGGCGACGATGGGCAACTCCTGGTCGCCGTCGGTGCGACCGGGCAGAGAGTGAACATGCGGCGGAGACAACGCGAACACGCAGCGTTTCGTGAACTGCGCGACGTCGTGCTGAGCAAGGATTTCGTGCCGCCTCCGGCCGTGCGCGCCCACGTTCGAATGTGGCGAGGACTCAATCAGACGACCGGCGACAAACTCTGGCTCGTCCGGTTCATGAGGTTTGTACGATTTGCGATCGTCGGCGCTTCAGGAATCATCGTCAATGAACTGGCGCTCGCGATCTTCGTCAGCGAATTCAAACTGAACTATGTCGTCGGGACTCTGCTCGCGACTCCGTGCTCGACTCTGTGGAACTTCGCACTGCTCGAGACGTGGGCATTCAGAAGCAACTCGCATAAGAACCACGCGTGGCAGAGATGGGCGATGCTGATGCTCATCAACAACGCGGCAAACGTCGCGACCATCCCTTTGCTCGTGTTCTGCACGAGCGTCCTCGGCATCAACTACCTCATCAGCAACTTCTTCACCCTGGTCGTCGTGATCCTCGCCCGCTTCGCGTGCGCCAACTGGATTTGGGCGCCGCCGCGGCCGGTCGAGGTCCCCTCGCTCGAAGCCTGACGAGCGCCGCGCCACGGCGAACCCCCGGGCCGACATCCGGCGTATACCAGATGTTTCGATTCCCCGGCGATAGCGTGGAGGGACCGGCGCATCAATGCAGGTCAGAGGCCCAATTGGCCCCTGGGTTGGTCATCGTCGAGCGGGCGCGGTGTGTTAGGTTTCGTTCGTCAAGTCGTCTCGGCGAGGGTCGATGGGAACACTTGTGCACGTGTTCTTGAACCTCTGATTCCGGGAGCAGCAACCCTCATGACTGCAAACCAGGGCAAGTCCGCGTCGGGTGAGAACACACGCTCGGCGACCATCCCCGCCCCGTTTCAGCCGGCTACCACGACCGTCTACGACGACGTAGCGGCGCAGCTCCGGCACCACGGGTGGCTGAAAGGCGAGGCCGCGCGGGGCGACGCGTTGTGCTTCACCGCTGCCATCGACACGGCAATCGGGCTCGGTGATCCGGCGCACGACGCTAGCGAAGCCGCAAAGTTGGCTCGGGCGGGCCGCGTCGGCGCCCATCTGCGGGACCTCCTGAACGTCCGAAATCTGGCGGCTTGGTCGGACGACCCGTCGAGGACAATCGACGAAGTGCTCGAGCTCCTGAGCCACGCCGCGCTTGCGTTTCCCGAGGACTGAACACCGGGCGGGATTGAAGCTCCGAGCAGGTTGCGTTCGCGTGCATGTCGTGGTGACACGCGCACTGCCCGTGGCGCCGTAGATCCCCGGGTGCGCTCGTCGCTCGACTCACGAGCGTTCTTCACTCACTTCGGCAACTTATGCACTCACACATATCAGCGGGCGACGACCGCTTGGACTCGCCTCCCACGCGTCGAGTGCGAGACCTACTCGACGCGTTTGCAACACTCTGCGCGTGCGAGCTTTGACACTCGGAGGCGAAACATTAACGCGGACATGAACTGAGTTCGTCCTTCTACCCAGGATCTTGCTGGTCGTTTGAGTGCCGACCCTTTGACAGAACATAACGTTCTCTTTGACAGAAGTTAAACGTTCCCCTACCTTGCCACGACTAGTCACCGGGTGGACCCGGCGCCGCGAGGCGTTCGGTGTGTAGGAGGCGTTGGCTTGACGGAGCAGATTATTCAGTCACGGGCGAATACGGATTATTCGGCCCCGCCCACCCTCACAACGCTCAACGGGCAGCCTGATGCCACCGAAACCTTGCCCGACGAAGTGGTGCTCGACGAAGGCCTGCTCGACGATGTGTTGGCCGCAACAGCGGAACCACCGCACGTTTGCGTGATCATCCCGACGCGCAACGAGGGAAACAACGTTCGCCCGCTCCTCGCGCGCCTCGCCGCGGCGCAGCGTGGCGTCGCGACCGAGGTGGTATTCGTCGACGACAGCGACGACGACACGCCCGCGATCATCGTCGCCGTCGCGCAGGAACTCGCGCCGAGTATCGACGTGCGGTTGTTTCACCGGTCCGCCGGGGCGCGTCCCGGGGGACTGGGCGGGGCGGTAGTGGCCGGGATGCGCGAGGCGCGCGCCCCGTGGATCTGTGTCATGGACGGCGATCTGCAGCATCCTCCGGAGCTCGTGCGCACGCTCGTCGACGCGGCGGCCGTCGAGAAAGCCAATCTCGTGGTCGCGAGCCGTTACATGGGCAACGGCAGCTCGGCCGGCCTTTCGTCCAAGTCGCGCGTGTTCGTGTCCCGGGCGGCGTCCACATCGACAAAGTTCTTCTTCCCGCGCCGCCTTCGGAGGATCGCCGATCCGATGAGCGGTTTCTTCGTCATCGAGCGCAAAGCGATCGACACTGAAGTCCTGAAGCCGAAGGGCTTCAAGGTCCTGCTCGAGATCGCCGTGCGAAACCCGGGCCTCAAGGTGGCCGAGGTGGGCTACACCTTCGGCGATCGTTACAGCGGAAGGACGAAGGCGGGTGCCCGCGCAGGCGTCGACTTCCTCGCCCACGTGGGAAGGCTCCGGACCGACACCATGCGCACGCGCCGTGCGCTCCCGCCGACTGCGCCTCACCGTTACGACGTCCACGGCATCGTCCGGGTCGAGTCCGAAGGCAAGCTTCCCGAGCTGGAAGCGTTCCGCGTCCACTCGCTCCCGGCGGAGCCGGACATCTCGGTCCGACTGGGGTCGCTCCCGCCGCGTCCTGCTACAGCCGTTTCGGCGGGCGAGCGAAACCCGTTCCACGTCTCGATGCGCTACGCGGAGATGGGCAACCTCGGGTTCGCGGCCGACATCGACATCCGCGAACGAGTGCACGTGCTCGCGAGCCGGATGCTGGGTCGGTCACCGCACGTTCTGTACACGAATCTCGTCGAACCGATTCTCCGGTGGGAACTGGTGCGGCGCGGATATGCCCTCGTGCACGGGGCATGCGTCGTGCAAGGTGGCGACGCGTACCTCATCACCGCCCGCACCGACACCGGCAAAACGACGACGATGCTCAAATTGCTCGACACGCTTCCGTACGAGTTCGTCTCTGACGATCTCACGTTGGTGTCGCCGAGTGGCCACGTGCTTCCGTATCCGAAGCCGCTGACGATCAGCAGTCACACGCTCCACGCCGTGAAGCGGCACCTCCTCACGTGGAGCGAGCGCGCGACCCTCCCCGTCCAGAGTCGTTTGCACTCGCGTTCGGGCAGGCGCTTCGCGTTCCTCCTGTCGAAATACCGGCTGCCGGCCGCGTCGATCAACGCCCTCGCGCAACTCGTGATCCCGCCGCCAAAGTATCCGGTCCAACGGCTGGTTCCGGGCGTTCGCATCGCGCAGGCCGCGATGGTGAAAGGCGTCATCGTCATCCACCGCAGCGACGAGGCCCTGGAGTGGCTCGACAGCGACACGACGCTCGACATCGTGCTCGCGAACACCGAGGATGCGTACGGCTTTCCGCCGTACCACTCGATCGAGAGCTTCTTGTTGACGAGCGCACCAGAGGATCTTCGGACGGTCGAACGTCAAATCATCGCGGGTGCGTTGGAGGGCGCGTCGGCAGTGATGATCTCGAGCCGCACCTACGACTGGGCGGATCGGATCCCGGGATTGATCGAGGAGATGTCACTCAGCGCACCGGTCGCGCCGGGCGCC
The DNA here is from genome assembly GCA_963761055.1 of uncultured Actinomycetes bacterium. Classification (GTDB taxonomy): domain Bacteria; phylum Actinomycetota; class Acidimicrobiia; order IMCC26256; family PALSA-610; genus PALSA-610. The sequence goes on from CAVXFO010000007.1 coordinate 592,660, forward strand.
TCGTCTTCACCGACGATCACTGCACGGGTCGCTGACGCGCTCGGCGAGCACAACTAACCGTCGTCGAGGCCTCGTGAGACACGCCGCGCTCAAAGGCACATCGAGCGTCTCTCTGGCGCTCTGAAGATGTCGCGGACACGCAGTGAGCTCGTACGCGAACTTGCCATGTCCGTGACCGAAGCGGAAGCGGATCTCCCGATTGTCATGCGGGCGGCGGACGCGCCAGCGCCCGAGCGACTGAAGCATTGGACGGCGGGCAGGCTCGCGACCGGCACGAGCCTGACGTTGATCGTCGCAGTCGGCGCACTATTGCGGCTCTACGGCCTGAGTCGCGTCGGTTTCAACAGTGACGAAGCGGTCTACGCCGGCACGGCCGCATCGATCGCGAACGTCAAGGAGTACACGCCGTTCTTCCCGATCTACCGCGCACACCCGCTGTTGTTCCAGGCGTTGCTCTCCATCCCGTACCACTTCGCGGTCAGCGACTTCACCGCTCGCCTGATGGCTGTCGTCTTCGGGCTAGGCACGGTGGCGCTTGCCTACTCGCTCGGGCGCGCGTTGTACGGCCGCCGGGCCGGCCTCACGACCGCGGCGCTTCTCGCGATCATGCCGTATTCCGTCGTCACGAGCCGGCAGGCACTCCTCGACACAACGGAGACCTTCTTCGCCACGCTCGTGTTCTTCGCGCTCGTCCGGTACGTGCTGACGACCAATCGATTCTGGATGTATGCGGCCGGCGCTGCGCTCGGTCTGACCTTTCTCTCGAAGGAGACCGGCATCATCCTCGCCGCCTCCGTGATCTTCTTCCTCGCGCTCTCACCCGAAGTGCGCTCGCGCTCCCGGGACCTCCTCGCTGCGTTCGCGGTCCTCGTGGGGATGACGGTCGTGTATCCACTTGCGATCGCCGTCGGCGGAGCGTCGACCGCGGGCAAATCGTTCTTCGTGTGGCAGCTGCTGCGGCGACCGAACCACAGCGTCCTCTTCTATTTCTCCACCGCGCTCCCTGCAATCGGGCTGCTGGTCATCGCCGTCGCACTCGGCGGACTGGTGATGCTCCGGCGCGATCGTTCATGGCGAGAGACCCTCTTGCTGTCGTGGATCCTCGTGCCGTTCACGTTCTTCACGCTGTGGCCGGTGAAGGGCTACCAGTACCTCCTCCCCATCGCGCCGGCCGTCGCCCTGCTCGCGGCTCGGGCACTCATCCGCCTGCCGATTCGCCGCTCGGCGTCGGCTGTCAAGGTCGCGGCGAGCGTGCTGCTGTTGATGGCGCTCGGTGGCAACTTGCTCGTCGCGAGTTGGACGCGGATCTCACCGTCGACGAGCACCGCCATTCTCGCGGGCACGGGAGGCGTACCGGGCGGACGCGAATCCGGCGAGTGGCTCCGCGCCAACGTCCCCGCCGAAGCCCGGCTCCTCGCCCTCGGTCCGTCGATGGCGAACATCTTGGAGTTCTACGGGGACCGCAAGGCGTGGGGGCTCTCCGTGAGCACCAACCCATTGCACCGTAACCCCGTCTACCAACCACTCGCGAACCCGGACTCCGCCATTCGCCGCGGCGACGTGCAGTACTTGGTCTGGGACTCCTACTCGGCCGACCGCGCTCCGTCGTTCGCTGCTCGTCTGTTGCGGTACGTCGCGCGCTTCCACGGACGCGTCGTGCATACCGAATCGGTGAAGCACGGGAACACGTCGCAGCCGGTAATCGTGATCTACGCGGTGCGCCCATGAGGCCCATGAGGCGCGCACTGGTCGCACTCTCCACGGCGGCCGTCTGCCTCACCACGATCTCGGTGCCGGCCGGTGCCGCGCCGCACTCGAGCCAACCGACGAAGACACCGATCAAGCATTTCGTCACCCTGTTGCAGGAGAACCACTCTTTCGACAACTACTTCGGCACATACCCCGGGGCGAACGGCATCCCGAGCGGCGTGTGCTTACCGAAGGACGTGCGGGTCAAGTCGAGTGGATGCGTCAAACCCTTCTCGCTCGGCGCGCGTGGGAGCGAGAGCATGGCGGTCAACCGTGCCGTCTTCGCGGCGCAATACGCGAAGGGGGCGATGTCGGGCTTCGTCTCGGCCTACGGTCGGACGGCGTCGTCAGATCTTGCGATGGCGCACTACGACCAGAGCGACATCTCGTACTACTGGGACGTGGCCAACAAGTACGTCTTGTTCGACGACTACTTCGCTTCGGCTGCGGGCGGAAGCCTCTGGAATCACATGTACTGGATGACCGCGACGCCCGGGAACCCGAAGGCCGAGAAAATCCCGTCCGGTGGATTCGGCGGACTCGCAACGATCTTCGACCGTCTCCAGCAACACGGCACCTCCTGGAAGGTATACGTCCAGAACTACCAGCCCGCCGACACCTACCGCGAAGGGGATCACGGCCGCACAAGTGGTCCGAGCGCCGGTATTGGCGTTCGGGCGTTTCATCGACAACCCCGTTCTCGCGGCGCACATCGTGCCGCTCGACGACTACTACACGGATCTCGCAAAGGATGCACTACCTGCGGTTTCGTACATCGTGCCGGCCGGACCCAGCGAGCACCCTCCGGGGAGGGTGCAAAGCGGCGAGGCGTTTGTTCGCAACCTGGTCACCGCGTTGAAAGTCAGCGACGCGTGGCCGTCATCGGCGTTCATGTGGAGTTACGACGACTGGGGCGGCTGGTACGACCATGTCGTGCCCCCCAAGGTCGACGCGTTCGGATTCGGCTTTCGGGTGCCCGCACTGCTGGTGAGCCCGTACGCGAAACGCGGGTCCGTCAACAACACCCAACTCGACCACACGTCGGTGCTGAAGTTCATCGAGAGCAATTGGGGATCGCTGCCCTCAGCAAGCGAGACGCCCACGCGAACAACCTGCTCTCGGCGTTCGACTTCGCCCAGAGTCCTCGTCCGCCTGAGCTGCTGTCGAGCGAATCACTGTCGCCGACCGTCGTCACCGGCCACTCCGGCATCATCTACCCCGCCTACGGTGGCGTAGCACTCGTGTCGCTCGCGATAATCGGTGCGGCCGTAGTCACGAGCCGGCGGCGGCGGCTGCGCAAGGTGCCGGCGTGACTCGGCGCATCATCGATGTGCTGGCGGGCATCACGCTGGTCGGCTGCGCGCTGGTCGGGGCTGCCGGTCCCGCGTCGGCGGCGACCACGCGCGCTCGCGCTGCGACGCCCGCGCCGAGCGCGGGAGCCGGACTGCGACCGTTGACGATTCAAACGGTTCCGGCCGTCGTCGGCGCGCGATTCGTGTTGGACGGTCACCTTCTCGTCACGGGCAACGACGGCACCGTTCGAACCCTTACCACCAAGAAGCTGCGCGACGCGCTACCAACGAACCGGGCGGACCACCTCTCCGTCGCGTCACCGACCATCACCATCCGGTCCGGAGTGCGGGCGAAGTTCGCGGGCTGGCACGACGGCGGCTACCACTACTCCAACGAGAACAAGACGGGGCAACTGCTGCGAGCGGCATTCAACTTCGACTACCTCACGTCGTTCTCGTTCGCGCGCCCCAACGGAACCAAAGTCACGCCGGCCGGCCTCCGCGGCATCGAGCTGCACGGAAGCACCGGCGGGACGGTCGAGCTCCCATCGGCGGCACCCGTATGGCTCCGCGGGATCACGGTCTCGTCCGCAGCAGGTCACCTTCAGGTGACCGAGGTCAACTACAAGATCGCCGCTGTGACGATGCGGGGCGACAATGTCGTGCATGCCGATCAACAGCGCTTCGTTCCCAGCCATCAGCCGCACGTCGTAGTCGACCTGCTGCTGTTCACAGTCCAGCTGAAGACGCGCTGACGCACTCTTCAAGCACGGTTCGGGCTCGGCGGTCGACCTCAAGTTCGCGGACGGAACGACTCAGCGGCTCCCAATCCACAACGGTTCGGTCACCTTTACAGATCTTCCACGGGGCGACTACGCAATGACCGTGCACGCGCCGGGGCTGACCTCGGACAAATCGCTCTCGATCTCTCGTGACCAGACTGCAACCGTCCAGATCATCAGTTGGGTCGACATCGCGGTCGCGATCGCAGCGCTGCTGGCGTTCTCAGCCACGCTGATCCTCATCGCCTGGTCCCGAAGGCACGGTCGACTGGCACCCCGAGCGCGCGCGTCGTCGGCACAATTGTCGACCTCGAGGAACGCCTTCCGGAGCCGACAGCGCAAGTCAAATAGCCGTGATATATCGAACCCTCCTAGCGGTACTCTTCGTGCTCTCCGTGGCAGTACCGGCGACGCTGGGAGAGCAACCCGCGCACGCGCTTCCCCGCGCAACTCCGTCGGTCGACTCGCCACCGGTGTTCGCGTACTACTACATCTGGTTCGACCCTTCCTCGTGGAATCGCGCGAAGACCGATCTCCCGAGGCTCGGCAAGTACTCGAGCGACGACGAGAACGTGATGCGCCAACAGATCGTTTGGGCGAAACAGGCCGGGATCGACGGATTCATCGTGAGTTGGAAGCACACCCCTATCCTCGATCGCCGGCTGTCGCGGCTCGTCGATGTCGCGCAAGCGGAGAACTTCTCGCTCGAGATCATCTACGAAGGTCTCGACTTCCAACGGAACCCGCTACCCGTCCTCCGGGTTGCCGACGATCTCCAGTTCTTCGTGAGGACGTTCGCGGCTCGCGCGCCGTTCCACCTCTTCTCGAAGCCGCTCCTCATCTGGTCCGGAACGTGGATGTACAGCGCGGCCGACATCGGGAGCGTGAGCCGGCTGGTTCGCCACGAGATCCTGGTGCTCGCGTCGGAGAAGAACATCGACGGCTACGAACGCCTCGCCGGGTCCGTCGACGGCGACGCTTACTACTGGTCGTCGGTCAACCCGGACACGAACGCCGGGTATCTCGAGAAGCTCACCAATATGTCGAACGCCGTACATCGTGATGGCGGCCTCTGGATCGCTCCGGCCGCATCCGGTTTCGATGCTCGCGCGATCGGCGGGACCACGATCATCGATCGCCGGAACGGTGCGGTGTTCGAGCATGAGCTCACGACCGCGAACGCGTCGGCGCCTGATGCGATCGGCGTGATCAGTTGGAACGAGTTCAGTGAGAACTCACAGATTGAACCGAGTCAGAAATACGGCTTCCGATACCTGCAGGTTCTGGCGTCGACGCTCGGACGTCAACCGTCGTTTTCGGCCGGGGCCGGCGTGTCCGACTCCACCGACTCGAGCTCGCCCGGGGGCGGCGGCTACGCGTCCGGGTTGATCGTTGCACCGATCGGCGCGGCGTTGTCGTTGCTCGCCGCAGTCGTCGTCTTCCGCCGCAGCCGTCCACCTCGGCCACGCCGGGTCCCGCGGCACACCTCCAGACCTGACACCGGAGGTGCCTGACCGTGTGGGGCGCGACGGATCTTCGTCGAGACGAGTCAAATTTCGCCGCGATTGTGGTTTCCTTGTCGGATACCTCGCGCTCGGACGCAGAATGGAACCGAAGCAGATGCGGGTTCTGCGGACTGTGCTCGTGAGTGTCGTAACCGTGCTCGGGCTCGCCCTCGATCAAACGGTTGGCACCCGTACGGTCCGGCTTCTGCAAACCAGAACTTCGCGACCGCGCCGGTGACGGCTCGTTCGCTATCCCCCGGGGCCACTGGAAGTCCGGCGCCGTCTTCGGCACCGCGCCGTTCCTGCCTCGTGATCGGACCCACTGGCAAGGAGCATCGCAAGCATGCGCGCATCGGGCGCAAAATGGCAGCTGATCACGACGTTCAACGAGCGGGGTGAAGGCACTGTGATCGAGAGTTCCTCGGGCTGTCGGAATGCGGGGCCTGCGGGCACCTACTGCGATTGGGGCGCCAACGGCACTACGTCCGGCTTCATCAGCGATCTTCACAACGCTCCAGTGGGCTGACCCACACCGGAACATGGTCGAGCCGACGGCAGTTACGCCGAGGGTGATCGCGATCGACTGGTCGGGGGCTCGGAGGGCAAAGGGAATCTGGCTCGCGGTCGTCGCCAATGGTCGGCTCACGGCGAGCCACGCCCTCTCGACCCGCGAGGACGCCTTTGCCTACCTCACGGATCTCGAAACCCCCTTCATCGCAGGGCTCGACTTCTCGTTCGGTGTCCCCGAGTGGTTCGCGCACGCGCAGGGGTGCACCACGATCGACGACGTGTGGGCGCGAGCCGCGAGCAACGGGGAAACGTGGCTGGCGCCGGATCCGCCGTTTTGGCGGAGCCGTTGTGACGTCGCGCCCGAGCAGCGGTTCCGGAGATGCGAGACGCGCTACCCCGCCGCGAAATCGATCTTCCAGCTCGTCGGGAACGGCCAGGTCGGCGCGGGATCGGTACGGGGCATGCCCCTGTTACCACGGCTACGCGAGGCCGGAATCGCGATCTGGCCGTTCGACACCGCGGGTCCGCGCACGGCGTTCGAGATCTACCCGTCGGTGCTACGGCGCGAGGTTCCCGACCGCGAACTTCAAGAAGTCCTACCGTTCGAGAACGAGCACGAGCGAGACGCGGTGTGCTCCGCACTCGTGCTGTGGGACCATCGCGAAGCGGTCGCGGCGTTGCGCGCCGCGACCGATCCGATCACTCGCCTCGAGGGCGATATCTGGGCGCCTACTCCGTCCCAGAATGCGCGCGTTACGACTTGGCCTTCAGCGCCTCGATGAGCGCGGGCACGACCTTGTGCACGTCGCCGACGATGCCGAGGTCGGCCACCGAGAAGATCGGCGCCTCGCCGTCCTTGTTCACCGCGATGATGTTGTCGCTGTTCTTCATGCCGACGAGGTGCTGGGTCGCGCCGGAGATGCCCAGCGCGATGTACACCTTGGGCTTCACCGTCTTGCCGGTCTGTCCCACCTGCAACGTGTACGGAACCCAGCCGGCGTCGACGATCGCACGCGATGCGCCCCACGCACCCTTGAGCAGCTTCGCAAGCTCCTCGACGAGCGGCTCGTAGTTCTCCGCCGCGCCGATGCCCCGGCCGCCGGAGACGACGATCGACGCCTCCTCCAGCTTCGGGCCCTGCTGTTCCTCGACGTGCTGGGCGAGGATCTTCGCCTCGGCCGCACGACCCGAGTCGGCTGTCGCAACAGCGACGACCTCGGCCGCGGCCCCGCCCGACTCCTCGGCCGCGAACGACTTCGGACGGACGGCGATGAGCGCGGGGCCGCCGGTCGTGAGCTTCACGTCGACCAACGTCACGCCACCGAAGATCGCTGTACCGAACGTCAGCGTGTCACCCTCGGCCGACAGCGACATGCCGTTCGTCAGCACCGGCTTGTCGAGCTTCACCGACAGCCGGGCGAGCGCGTCGCGCCCGTCGTACGACTGCGCGAACAAGATGACGTCGGGGTTCTGCTCACCCGCCAGCTGCGCGATCGTCGCCGCCGCGACCTGGCCCGGAAGGCCGTCGCCGGGCTCGATTGCGTACAGCTTCGTGGCTCCGAACGCGCCGACCGACGCCGCGACTGCAGCCGCGTCGCCCGCACCGGCGTAGATCGCTTCGACCTCGGAACCAATCTCGCGCTGCCTTCGTGAGGAGCTCCAGCGTCGCGGTCGTGACCTTGTCGGCCGCTACTTCGGCAAACACCCAGACCTTCACCTCAGACCACCTTCAACTGCTCGAGGAACGCGACGACTTTTTCCGCACCCGTACCGTCGTCTTCGAACTTCTCGCCGGCCTGGCGCGCGGGAGCCTGCTCGACGTTGACGATCTCCTGGCGTGCGCCGGCCCAACCGACCTGCCCCGCGTCGAGACCGAGGTCCGCAGCGGTCACCTTGTCGACCGGCTTGTTCTTGGCCGCCATGATCCCCTTGAACGACGGGTAGCGGGGCTCGACCACACCGGCGGTCACGCTGACGATGGCCGGCAGTGATGCCTCGACCTCGTCGAACCCGGCTTCGGTCTGGCGCTGCACCTTGGCCTTGCCGTCGGCGATCTCGACGTGCTTGGAGAACGTCAGAGCCGGCCAGCCGAGCAGCTCGGCGACCTGCGCGGGCACCGTGCCGGTGTAGCCGTCGGAAGACTCCGTGGCCGTGAGCACGAGGTCGATGTCGGCCGCGCGCTCGATGCACTTGGCGAGGACCTTGGCCGTCGACAGCGCGTCGGAGCCGGCCAGCGCCGGATCGGAGACGAGGATGGCCTTGGCCGCGCCCATGGCGAGCGCGGTGCGAAGCCCGGAGACCTCGTCGTTCGGCGCCATCGAGATCAGGGTGACTTCGCCCCCACCGGCCGCGTCGACCAGCTGGAGCGCCATCTCGACGCCGTAGCTGTCGGACTCGTCGAGGATGAGCTTGGCGCTCCGGTCGAGCGTGTTGTCGGCCGAGAGCGTGCCCGGCACAGCCGGGTCGGGGATCTGCTTGACGCAGACGGCGACGTTCATGCGACTCCTTCGTGGGCGCGAACCGGCGCGTGGGCACGGTCCGAGGAAGCACGATTCTGCCAATCCCCCAGTCACGGCGTCGAAACGTGCAACATCGGGGCGCTCCCGAGCGTCGCTGGGACAGCACCGCCGGTTCGGCGAACGGGAGATCACATGGCCGCGGCCATCGAGTTCGAGGGTGTGCGGGTCTCGTACCGCACCCGCAGGGGCCGGGTGACGGCGCTCGACGGCCTCGATCTCTCGGTGCCCGAAGGCGGCGTGTTCGGGCTCCTCGGTGCGAACGGGGCGGGCAAGACGACGGCGATCCGGGCCGCGGTCGGGCTCCTCCGCGGCGCCAAGGGCCGGGTGCGGCTGCTCGGCGTCGACGTGCCCCGGGGCCTGGCCCCGACTCTCGACCGGGTCGGAGCGCTGGTCGAGCAACCATCGTTCTTCCCGAACTTCACCGGCCGCCGCAATCTCGAACTGCTGGCCCGGACGCGCGGCATCTCGTCCGAGCACGTCGACGCGACCATCGGCCGCGTCGGGCTCGCGGGTCGCGCCGACTCCCGGTTCGCCACCTACTCGCTCGGCATGAAACAGCGGCTCGGAATCGCGGCCGCGCTGTTGAAAGACCCGGAGTTGCTGATCCTGGACGAACCCGCGAACGGTCTCGACCCTCCCGGCATCCTCGAAGTGCGCACGCTGATGCGATCCCTCGCGGCGGAGGGCCGCACCGTGTTGGTGTCGAGTCACATACTCGCCGAGGTCGAGCACGCGTGCGACCGGGTCGCAATCGTCGCGCACGGCAAGTGCATCGCCGAAGGCCGCGTCGCCGACCTGCTGCGAGGCGCGACGGCCCGCTACCGCGTCCGCGTCGACGACCCGCGCGCCCGCGAGGTGCTCACCGCCGCGGGCTGGTCGGCCGAGACGGAGGCCGACGGCGCGCTTGCGGTCGACGTCGAACCCGACCGGAGCAACGAGGTGACGAGCACGCTGGCCCGGTCGGGCATCTTCTTGTCGGAGCTGTCGCCGATCGCCCGTTCGCTCGAAGATGTCTTCCTCGAGCTGACGGAGGAGAACTGATGCGGCAACTCGACGCCGAGATCCGCCGTTTCTGGGCTCGTCGCATCGTGCGCGTCATGCTGCTCGCCGGCGTTGTCCTGGTCGCGTTGGTCGTCGTGATCGGCACCGTGAAGGGGCACCCTTCGCGCACGGTCACGATCGATCCGACGACCGGGCGGCGGGTCAGCGTCGAACCGGGGGGCTCGTACTCGCAACAACAGTTCGGCGTTTCCGGGGAACCCGTCTTCGCCGAGGACGACACCCGCACGAACGTCGGCAAAGACCTCGAGGACGTCCTGCAGGGCACCGGCGTGGCCCTGCTATTCGCGGGTTTCGCAATCGGCGCATCATTCGTCGGCGCCGAATACAACGTCGGCTCGCTGACCACGCAGCTGCTGTTCGAACCCCGCCGCGCACGCGTGCACGCGGCGAAAGCCGCCGCGGTCACGATCGGCGCAGCATCGTTCGCGTTGGCGATCATGGGGACCGTCGCCGTCGCGATGTACGTCGGTAGCGAGGTGCACGGTGTCGTGCAGGGCGTCGACGGCACGTTCCTCGCCGACCGGTTCGGCGAAGCACTGCGCATCGCGGCGGCCGTGGGCGCGGGCGCCGCGATGACGTACTGCGTGACGTTGGTCGCCCGACGGTCGAGCGCCGGGCTGATCGCGTTCTATCTGCAGTACCCGCTGCTGTTCCTGATCGACCCGGCCAAGAAGCCGTACGGCGTCCTCTCGCACTACGCCCCGATCCGCGGGCTGCTCGCGATCGTGATCGACCCCGCCCACGTGAGCGGCACCAACGAGCGGACGATCCACACGATGGCAGGGGGCGTCGTGCTCACCGTCGTCGCCCTGATCGTCCTCGTCGTCGGCTCCGGGTACTGGTTCCGGAGTGCCGAAGTGCGCTGAGGCCGGACCTACCCGGTACCGTCGGAGCGATGGCCGAGCACGTCGACGTCGTCGTGGTGGGCGCCGGGCCTGCCGGGACCGCGGCCGCGATCACCGCCCTCGGGCACGGACTCTCGGTCGTGTGTGTCGACAAGGCGCAGTTCCCGCGCGACAAGACGTGCGGAGACGGACTCACCGCGAACGCGCTGCGCCTGCTCGAACGGTTGGGCGTCACTGCGAGCGACCTCGGGGCGACCGCACCGAAGTTCGTCCGGGAGACGGTGCTGGTGTCGCCGAGCGGGCGTCGGGCCCGGCTTCCGCTGCCGACCGATGGCGCGCACGCCGCGGTCGTCACGCGTCGCGCCCTCGATGCCGCCCTCGTCGGTGTCGCCCGCCGGCACGGCGCCGAGATCCGGGAGGGCTGGACGATCGAACAGGTGAAACAGGACTCCGCGGGAGTGCAGCTCACCTTCGCGGACGGCGCCGTCCTCGACGCGCGGCATGTCGTTGCCGCCGACGGGCATTGGTCGCCGGTCCGGCGCGCCCTCGATCCCGGAACACCGCGCGATCTCGGGGAGTGGCACGCGGTTCGCCAATATTTCGACGGAGTCGACGATGACCGGCTGTGGGTGATCTTCGATCGCGACCTCCTCCCCGGCTACGCGTGGATCTTCCCGCTTCCGGGTGGTCGGGCGAACGTGGGCTACGGCGTACTGCGCGCCGACGGCCGTTCCGGCCGCACGCTCAAGGATCTCTGGCCCGCGGTCCTCGCCCGACCGATCGTGCGCGAGGTGCTCGGGCCCGCGCGCAGCCGTCAGAATCCGTCCACGCGTGGCCCATCCCGACGCGCTACGAGCCCGAACGACTCGTGCGCGGTCGGGTCTTGTTCGCGGGCGACGCGGCCGGCGTCGTCGACCCGATGACGGGCGAGGGCATCGCGCAGGCGATCGAGACCGGGATGCTCGCCGCGACCGCGATCGCGACCGGCGGCGACTACCGCAAGCTCGTGCAGTACGCCATCGGTCGTGATCTCCGCTTCTCCGCGCTTCTGCAGCGGGTGCTGCGCCATCCGCTCGGCGCGCGGGCCGCGATCGCGTCGGCCGACCTCACGCCTTGGACCCGGCGCCAGTTCGCCCGCTGGATGTGGGAGGACTATCCCCGGGCGCTGCTCGGCACCCCCGACCGCTGGCGCCGGGGCGTCTTCACTGCCGCCGGCGCCGCGCTCGGATCGCCCGGGGCTTCGGCAACCTGACACCTGCGCGAGCCGGCTGCCATGATGGCGCGATGGCCGAAGGAAAAGCAGAAGTCATGATCGATCGCAGCCCCGACGACGTCTGGAAGCTCCTGCGTGAGTTCGGCGGGCTCGACACGTGGATGCCGGGGGTCGACGCGTGCGAGGTCGACGGTGACGTCCGCACGATCAAGACGATGGGCATCGAGATCAAAGAGCAACTGCGCAACCTCGACGACGCCGGCCGCTCGATCTCGTACTCCGTGGTCGAGTCGCCGATGGGCAACCTCGAATCTCATCTCGCCACCATCGCCGTCGCGCCCGAAGGCACCGGCTCGCACCTCACCTGGACCGTCGCGGTGACCCCCGACGAATTGCTCGGGCTGTTCCTGCCTATCTACGAGGGCTCGGTCGTAGAGATCAAGAAGCAGTTGGAGAGCTAGACCGGCTACTTCCGATTCGCGATCGTCAGAGCGCGGTCGGAACCGTCGGGCCGCCCGGCTCGACGAGGATCTTCACGTGCTCCTCGGGGTGGCCGAGGGCGTCGAACGCGGCGGGAACGCCGTCGACGCCACATGTTCCCGAGATCATCGGCGTCACGTCGATCTCGCCTTCGGCGATCGCCCGCAACGTGTCGCCGAACTCGAACGGGTCGTACGCGAACGAGAACACGATCGTGAGCTGCTTGGTCTGCGCGACCAGGGGGCGCACCGTGTCGGACTGCATGCACGATCCGACGACGCAGACCCGGCCCATCGGCGGCGCGGCCTTGATCACCGCTTCGAGTGTGCCGGGCACGCCGATCGCGTCGAACACCACCGGGATCCGGCGACTGTCGGCGGCTTTCAACGCCTCCATCGGATCGTCGACGGCCGGATCGACCGCGACATGCGCACCCATCGCGAGCGCGACCGCGCGACGGCGGGGCGAGTAGTCGGACACGACGATCGTCTCGACACCGACGCGCCGCAGCTCGGCGACGACGGCCAGCCCGACCGGTCCCGCGCCGAGCACGACCGCCGACTCGGCCGGCGTGACCGCGGCGCGGGCCACCGCGTGGCGTCCGACCGACATCGGCTCGGTCAACGCCGCCCGCCGGTGATCGAGACCGTTCGGAACCTTCATGCACAGGCCCGCGGTGAGACGCATGCGCTCCGCGTACGCACCGTTGTAGATGTTGGAGTACGCGCCGACCGGCTCCATGCCCGTCGGTGTGAGCGCGATCGGCAGCGAGGTGACGAGATCGCCCACCTGCACCGGTGCGCCGTCGGTCATCGGCCCGAGCTCGAGCACCTCGCCCGTGAACTCGTGGCCCATGATGAAGTCGACCGCGGGATCGAACGCGATCGGCGTGCCCATCTCGCGGGTGATCGCGACCAGCTCGTCGGCGTAGTGCAGGGCGTGGAGGTCGGAACCGCAGATGCCGCAGGCCTTGACGGCGATCAGCGCATCGCCGGGCCCGAGCACGGGGTCAGGCACATCCTCGACGACGAGCACGCCCCGACGGGCGACGGCAGCACGCACAAGGGCGAGACTAACGGCGAGTGGGGACTTCGCGAGGACGGAACCGACAGGTCGCGGCCACGGCCGAGATACCCGTGACGGTCGGATGAGATAGCGCTCCGGCACCCGGGCCTACGTACAATCCGCGCGTGACCTGGGAGCCGGAGCTCGAAGAGCTGGAGCGCCGCACCGCGCTCGCCGAGCAGATGGGCGGCGAGGAGAAAGTCGACCGGCATCACGCCAACGGCAAGCTGACCGTGCGAGAGCGCGTCGACGCGCTGACTCGACGCCGGCAGCTTCCACGAGGTCGGCGCGCTGACCGGCCGCGCGAGCTACGACGACGACGGCAACCTCGTGGCGGTCATGCCGGCGAACTTCGTGATGGGTCGCGGTCGGGTCGACGGGCGGCCCGTGGTCGTCGGCGGCGACGATTTCACGGTACGGGGCGGCGCCGCCGACGCGTCGATCTTCCAAAAGCAGGTGCACGCCGAGCGCATGGCCCGCGAGCTGCGCATGCCGATCGTCCGGCTCGTCGACGGATCGGGCGGTGGCGGTTCGGTGAAGTCGCTCGAGACCGAGCGCCGGTCGTTCGTCCCGTTCAACCCGGGGTGGGAGCATGTCGTCGCAAACCTCGCGACGGTCCCGGTCGTGTCGTGCTGCCTGGGCTCGGTGGCCGGGCTCGGCGCGGCGCGCGTCGTCACGAGTCACTACAGCATCATGGTGAAGGAGAGCTCGCAGCTATTCGTCGCGGGTCCTCCGCTGGTCGCCCGGCTCGGCGAGGACGTCGACAAGGAGACGCTCGGCGGCAGCACGATCCACACCCGCAATGGCGCCGTCGACGACGAGGTCGCGACCGAGGGGGAAGCGTTCGCGCGGGTGCGCCGCTTCCTGTCGTACCTGCCGTCGTCGGTCGACGAGCTCCCGCCGCGTGTCGAGACGACCGATGACCCACAGCGGCGCGACGAGTCCCTGCTGAGCGCGATCCCACGTGAACGCCGCAAGGTGTACAAGGTTCGCTCGATCATCGACGCGGTCGTCGACCGCGACTCGTGGTTCGAGCTCGGACGCTTCAACGGGCGCAGCGCCGTCACGGGTCTCGCCCGGCTCGACGGGCGTCCCGTTGCCGTCCTCGCCAACGATCCCTACTTCTACGGCGGCGGTTGGACCGCGAGCGCGTCGGAGAAGGTGACGCGTTTCGTCGATCTCGCGGAGACGTTCCACCTTCCCGTCGTGCACTTCGTCGACAACCCGGGCTTCGTCATCGGCACCGACGCGGAGAAGGCCGCGACCATCCGCTACGGCGCACGCGCCCTCGCGGCGATCTACCAGGCCACTACGCCGTGGTGTTCCGTGATCGTGCGCAAGGTGTACGGCGTGGCCGGCGCCGCGCACCAGGGCGCGTCGAAGTTGTCGTACCGGTTCGCGTGGCCGTCGGGGAACTGGGGCAGCCTGCCCCTCGAGGGAGGCATCGAGGCCGCGTACAAGGCGCAACTCGAGGCATCCGACGATCCCGTCGCGCTGCGCGCCGAGATCGAGCAGCGGTTGACCGCCCGCCAGTCGCCGTTCAAGACCGCCGAGGCCTTTCTCGTCGAGGAGATCATCGACCCGCGCGACACCCGCCCGCTCCTGTGCGAGTTCGCCGAGCTCGCCGCGCGAGTGCAGCGAAGCGGCCCCACAGCGCACGGCCTGCGTCCCTGAACCGAGGACCGACACTCGCGCCCGGTCGAATGAGCGCACCCGCGGTCACTCGCTCGGGCCCCGAAAAAGGGACCAACGGCCCACGTGCTGCGGCCCGGATCTCGGCGGCCCCGGTCGTAGACTTCGGATATGGCGACGACGTTTTGGCCCAACGCGGATCACTGGTCGTGCGAGATCCCGCTCGGCACTCCCCACCCCCGCCTCGACGTGCTCGCGGCGCGCGGCTTCGTCGCCCTGACCGACATGCCGGCGGAGATCCCCGCGCACGAGTACGTCGACCTCGAGTACATGGACTGGAAGAGCGGCGGCGACACCAACTTCGCGCCGATCGCTACCGCCGACGGCAACCTCGACTGCCGCGGATTTTGGAACGCGGGCGACGAACGACCCGACAAGGGCGCGCACTTCACCTCGAACTCGGAGAAGTGCCCGACGATCAAGGCGTACGTCGAGAGTGTGGGCGCCGACTTCGGCCGGGTCCGCACGATCAAACTCGAACCGCAGGATCACGACCTCGCGTTCCGTAGCTTCCACCGTGACGACAACAACCGCTTCAACCCGCCCACCGACGGCTGGGTGGTGCGTTCGTGGTTGGAGCTCACCGACTTTCCCGAGAGCTACATGCTCTTGATGGACACCGGGCCCGACGGGCTCCCCGATCCCGCGACCGAGACGCGTCTCCCGCTACACAAGGGAGCCCGATTCGTCGTCGACACGCAGCGGTTGTGGCACGTCGTCGTGCACAACGGCGACGCACCACGCTACGCGCTCATCACGAGTTACGAGAGCGGCCCCGCACTCGACGCGTGGGTCCACTCCCAACTCCCGTAGCCGAACCCGCGTCCCCGCGTCAGGTACCCGGTGGGCAGTCGGCAGACTTCCCACCGACTGCGAGCGCGACCCGTGCCGTGACCGTGCCGTCGATACTCGCGGCGAGGTACCACCGGTGCGCGCAGAGCAATACCCGCACACTCCCACCCACGCCGGTGATCAAGTCGCCGCCGAAGCCGGGCTGCACCTCGTAGTACAGGAGCACGGCGGAACCGGTGGGCTTGGTCCGCTTGTCGGCGAATGCGAACTGGATGATCCCCGCGTTCACCGACGCGGGCTGGGCGTGCAGGCCTCGGTCGTCGAACGTCACCGCGACCCGGTGGTCGGTCGCGACCGTGCCCGGCGTCAACGAGCGGTCGGTGCCCGAAGTGCCGTCGGAGGCTGCAATCCAGACCGCGACGACCGCCACCACCACCACCACCACGACCGCGGCCGCCCACCAGACGACTCGAACTCCGGCCGGCCCGCGGCGCGCCCCGTGGGCGGGCCCGGCGCTCTCGTCCACTACCTGTTCGTCCGTCACGGCCACCTCGATTCCGCCGAGAGCTTGCCATCCCGGGGACAAGTTGACCGATCGGTCAAGACGCGGGTCGAATGGAGTGATGCGCTTCGGACTCTTCATGGCCCCGTTCCACCCGACCGGGCAGAACCCGACGCTCGCGTTCGAACGCGACCTCGACCTCATCGAGCACCTCGACCGGCTCGGCTTCCACGAGGTGTGGATCGGCGAGCATCACTCGGGCGGCTACGAGATCATCTCGTCGCCCGAGGTGTTCATCGCAGCCGCGGCGGCGCGCACCAAGTACATCCGGCTCGGCAGCGGCGTGAACTCGCTCCCGTATCACCAGCCGCTGATGCTCGCGGATCGCTTCGTGCTCCTCGACCACCTCACGCGTGGCCGTGCCATGCTCGGGTGCGGTCCGGGACAACTCACCTCCGACGCGCACATGCTCGGTATCCCGGCCGACGAACAACGCCCGCGGATGGACGAAGCCCTCGACGCGATCATGGCGCTGTTCCGGGGCGAGACGATCACCAAGAAGACCGACTGGTTCACGCTGCAGGACGCACGCCTACAACTGAAGCCGTACAGCGAGCCGGGCATCGAGGTCGCGGTCGCGGCGTCGATCTCGCCGACGGGCGCGAAGGCGGCGGGCAAGTACGGCGCCGGGTTGTTGTCGATCGCGGCGACGACGAAACAGGGCTTCGACGCGATCGGCCAGCACTGGAAGACCTGGAACGACGTCGCCGCGCAGCACGGGAACACCGCCGATCGAGCGAAGTGGCGTCTCGTCGGGCCGATGCACCTCGCCGAGACGAAGAAACAAGCGCGCGCCGACGTCGCGTACGGCATCGTGCCCTTCTCGAAGTACTTCACCCACGTACTCCCCGCGGGCCCCACGCGTGGCGACACGCCGGAAGAGATCATCGCCAACACCGACGAGGACGGCTTCGCGGTGATCGGCACGCCCGACGACGCGATCGCGAAGATCCAGTCGCTCGTCGACCAGTCGGGCGGCTTCGGGACGTTCCTGCTGTTCGGCCACGACTGGGCGAGTCCGGCCGCCACCAAGCACAGCTTCGAACTGTTCGCGCAGTACGTGATGCCGCACTTCACCGGCCAGCTCGAACGCCCGCAGGCGTCGTGCGACTGGGTGACCGGCAGCGGCGGCGAGTTCGTGAACCGCGCCATCGGCGCGATCACGAAGGCCATCACCGAGTACGCGGACGAACAGCAGGCCACGCCGTAACAGTGCCCGCGCCCGGCTCTCATTCCTTCGACGCGGACGGCATCCGTATCGTCGTGCACGACTGGGGCGGCGACGGCGCTCCGGTGTTGCTCGCACACCCGACGGGCTTCCACGGGATCGTGTGGGAACCGGTGGCGCGGCAGACTCGTGGCTGCGGGCAGGCGCGTCTGGTCGTTCGACTTTCGCGGTCACGGCGACAGCGATGCCCCCGACGGCGATTACTCGTGGCACGGCTTCGGCGACGACGCGCTCGCCGTCGCCGACCACCTCGACGTAGCCGGCGATCCCGCGCTCGTCGCGTGCGGGCACTCGAAGGGCGGCGCGGCGCTGATCCTCGGCGAGCAGAAACGCCCGGGCACGTACGCGCGGATCTGGGCCTACGAGCCGATCGTCTTCGCGTCAGAGGAGCCGCTGCCTCCACAAGAGGACTTCTTCTTGGCACGCGCCGCGCGGAAACGGCGGAACGAGTGGGGCTCGACCGATGAGGCCTACGCCGCGTATGCGTCGAAACCCCCGCTCGACGTCCTCACCGGCGAGTCGTTGCGGGCCTACGTCGAGTACGGACTCCGCGACCGCGGCGACGGCGTGCTCGAGTTGAAGTGCACTCCGGAGATCGAGGCCCGCGTCTACTCGATGGGCCCGAACCACGGCGCGTTCGCGCATCTCGGGAGGATGACCGGCGCGGTGCTCGTCGTGTGCGGTGAGACGTCGACGTCGATCGACCCGAAGCACGGTGCCGCGATCGCGGAGCGCATCCCGAACGGTCGGCTCGAAGTCCTGCCCGGTCTCGGCCACTTCGGTCCGCAGCAGGATCCCGACGCGTGCGTCGCGTCGATCCTGCGCTTCGCGCCGTAGCCGGCGCGACCGCGCCTGGTTATGCCTGCTTGAGATCCTCGATCGTCTTGGTCCAACGGTCGGGGTCGGCGCGATAGGGCGCGTAGAACGAGCACCGGTCGACGACACCGCCGTACCGGCGCTTGAGCTCGGCGCCCACACCGTCGGGATCGGCGACGACCGCGAACGTGTTGAGGATCTCGTCGTCGATGAGCTCGCCCATCTCGACCCAGCCACCCTTCTTCGACAGGGCGTTGAGCTCGGTCTGAAGATCGCCCCAACCGTGCAACTCCAGCACGCCGCGGTACGCGGGGGTGGAACCGTAGAACGCGATCTGCTGCCTCACTCCCTGCTTGGCCGCTTCGATCTCCTCGTCGGTCGTGCCGGTCACGACGAACAACGGACCGGAAACCTGGATCGCCGAACGGTCACGTCCCGCCTTCTTCAGCCCGCGGCGATCGCCGGAATCGTCACTTCCTTGACGTAGCGCTCGGTCGTGAAGCCGTGAATGATGATGCCGTCCGCGACCTCACCCGCGACCTCGGTCATCAATTCGCCGACCGCGGCGAGAAAGACCTTCGGAGGACCGTAGGGATTCGGGGTCGGCGCGAAGAACGGCGTCATCAACGTGTGCTTGTAGAACTCGCCGTCGAACTTGAGCGGCGTCTGGTCGTTCCACGACGCCCAGATCGCCTGCAGTGCAAGGACGTACTCGCGCATCCGCCGGGCCGGGTGCGACCACGGCATCGAGAAACGCTTCTCGATGTGCGGCTTGATCTGTGAGCCGAGCCCCAGAGTGAAACGACCCTTCGACATCTGCTGCAAGTCGTTGGCGGTATACGCGAGCACCATCGGCGTGCGCGCGAACGCGACCGCGATTCCCGTCGCGAGCTCGATGCGCTCGGTGTGCTCGGCCGCCAGCGCGATGGGCAGGAAGGCGTCGTGGCCGGTCTCCGCGGTGAGCAGACCGTCGTAGCCCAGGTCCTCGAGCTCTTTGGCTCGCGGCCCGATATCGCTCAACGACGGGGCCATCACTCCGGTGTCGACTTTCACGGTTCGTACCTCCCAGGCGTCTCGCCGGCTCGGGGGTCGAACCGTAGACGGGTCCGCCGTTGATGGCACACCGTGGCGGTATCGTCGGTGCATGACGGCGGAGGAGCTCATCGATCAGGCGCGTGAATCCACGCACCCGGTCCCGGTCTCGCTGTCGCCCAGCTCGATGGGCACCTTCACGAGCTGCCCACTGGCGTTCCGGTTCGGCTACATCGAACGCCTGCCCGAGCCCCCGTCGGCGCCGGCGAGCAAGGGCACCCTCGTACACCTCGCCCTCCAGCACCTCATGTGGCGCCCGCCGGCCGAGCGCACGATCGAGGCCGCCTTGGCCGACCTGCGGCGAGCCGAGGCCGAGGTCGCCGCGCACCCCGACTTCGCGCACCTCGACCTCACCGAAGAGGAGCGGGCCGCCTTCCATTCGGACGCCGAAGTCCTCGTCCGGCGCTACTTCGAGATGGAAGACCCCCGCGCCGTCACCGTGCTCGGCGTCGAGCTGCGCGTCAGCGCGCAAACGTCGGCGGGCGTCACGATCCGGGGCATCATCGACCGGCTCGAGCTCGACGCCGACGGCGAGCTCGTCGTCACCGACTACAAGACGGGCTCGGCCCCGAGCGAGGGCTGGGAGCAAAAGAGCATGGCGGGCATCCACATCTACTCGCTCCTGTGCGAGCGGATGTTCGGCCGTCGTCCCGCTCGGGTGCAGCTGCTGTACCTCTCGAAGCCGGAACGCATCGTCACCGCGCCGTCCGACCAGAGCCTGCGCGGCGTCGACGTGAAAACGAACGCAGTCATGCAGGCCGTGCGCCAGGCGTGCAAGCGCGACGACTTCCGGCCCCGCACCTCGGCGTTGTGCAATTACTGCTCGTTCCAGGAGTTCTGCCCCGAGTTCGACGGGCACCCGGAGCTCGCCAAACCCACATTGATGGCGCGTCAGTCGGAGCGCGAGGGGCGTCCGCAGTTGCCGCTCGTCTTTGCCTAGCTCGGCCCGCGTCACCGTCGTCGACGGGATCGCGGCCTTCGACGCGGCCGTCGACCGCCGGTTCGACGTCATCCGGACCCCGGCCGTCGACAAGGTCGCGTACCCGCTCTCGAGCGCGGCGGATCACAGTCTCCTCTGGCATGGGTGCGGCGCGGTCCGCGCGCTCGCACACCACGACGACATCGCGTGGGCGGCCCGATTCTCACTCGCCCTGGGCGCGGAATCGGCGCTGACGAACGGTGTGGTCAAGTCGCTGTTCCGCCGGGTCCGACCGCGCGAGTTCGCCGACCTCGCGTTCCACCACGGCCTCCGCCGGCCGATCACCAGCTCCTTCCCGTCCGGCCACGCGACCGCCGCGTTCTGCGCAGCGACCCTGATCGACGGCGGCCCGGGCTGGTACGTCGTGGCCGCGGCCGTCGCCTCGACGCGGGTCTACGTCCGGCTGCACCACGCGTCCGACGTGATCGCAGGCGCGGCCTTCGGAATCGCCCTCGGCCGGCTGTTACGCCCACTCGTCAACCGCACCCCGTAGACGCAGCCTCGCGACCGTGCGAAGCGGCCGCCCGGCACACGGCCTCTCGTGGTCCGTCTTCAAGATGCTGCGGTGGGCCGCGAAGCGACTCGCGTGCACTCCTTCAGATCACAGACGGCTTCACCCGCCGCGGAGTGTGTGCTCGAAACAGCACTGCCAGCGCGGGTGCTAGCGGCGAGAAAGCGGCGGCCCGGCGGCGCGTACAATTCGTGTGCTACTACCGGTGGTACCACGGGTGGTACCACCTGCGGTATCGCCGGCAGTATCACTCCGTTTTCAAGGGTCTGTGATGCGCGTCTCCTGGACCGTCCCCACGGTGTGCCGGGTGGCGATCCACCCGATCGAATCGGCGCCGGACCACTAGTGCACGTGTCTCTGCGCTGCGACTTGGCCGATCGCAACTGACAGCCGGGTGCCGGTGACCGCCCAGTCGTAGCGACGTTCGCACTGCGCGTAGGCCTCTTCTTGCATGCGGTTCAACGTCGCGAAGTCGTCGAGCGCGTTCGAGCGCGCCATCGACGAGCGCCTCGATGTCCGCGAACTCGAGCAGGCCGTGCCCGTGCCGCAGCGGAAGCCCCGTGACGGACCCCGTCTGTACGAAGAGCGGGACTCTCTGAAACGCGTAATCGAGCGTCTTCAGCTTGAATCCGCCGCCGTGAGGTTCGGACACGAGCGCGAGCCGAGCCTGTCCGAACTCTTCCGCGAATGACTCGACCCGGCCCACCATGGTCGTCGCGTCCGTCGTTCGCCGGACATCATTCTCGAACCACGCCGGGGCCTCACCGATGACGACGATCTCCGCGCCGGCCTCGGCAAAACGAGCATCGGCGACGCGCAAGAGTGCGAGCAGATCGAACTGCTTGACCCGCCAGAGAAGGCTGCCTGCGATCACCGCCCGACGCGGCACCGCGTCTGTGATCTGACGCTCCCTCAGGCGAGCACCCTCGTACCCGGGAGTGAGCACCACGGTCCGACTGTCTCCCCGCCGAGCCTCGAGCGCGGCTGCATCGTCGTACGTGATGGACGTCACGAGATCAGCGGTCCGCAGGAGTCGATCCTCGAGGGTGGCGACCTTGCGGGCATCGAGCTCCAGCGCGAGCCGCGCGGTCGGACTCGTCGAGGTGCCCACAGCGACTCGGCGACGGACCGTGCGTTCGTCGTTATGGCTCACGTGCACCACGACGGTGGAACGGTCGAGGCGGCCGTCCAACACGTCGAGCGCCCAACCCGATTGCACATGATCGAGCACGACCGCATCCCAGTCGAAGGTGAGCTCCTCGAGCAACGCGCCGCGGACCTTCGGTGATCCTGCGGTGAATGCCATCGCCGGCAAACGCGATGCCAAACTCCGAAGGCGATGACGGTTCGCCGCCATCCCCCGCGTGCCACACAATCGAGTTGGCACCGTTCTGTTTCGGAGAATGTGCTCCGAGGTGCACCACGGTGATATCCGTACCGACAGACGCCAACGCGTCGATCAGCCCCATGCTGTACGTGATCTGCCCGTCGGGCGGCCGGGTCGGATCGACGCCGAGGATCCAAAGCACGCGTTTGGGAGCGGCCTCATCGTGCTTCTGTGGGCGCACCGCCGGTCGGGGCATTGCTGCTATCCGTTTTCGGCGAACCCGAGGCGCGCGACCGCACCGAGAGGACCGCCACAGAAGTCGGCGAACCCGATCGCACGCGAGTCGCGAGAATCGTGTCTCCCAACTGCGCTGCACCCGACGACTCTGTATCCGACAGAGGAGCCTCCCACCCTTGCGACACAAGCATGCCTTCCGTGTGCACAGATGTCGAACTGAGAGAGTTCGTTGAGGAACGGCGTTTGAATGCCTTTACGCCGACAAAGAGCCCGAAGATTGCCATTCCTGTCAGAACGCCACCGATTGTGCGCGCGAACGAACGCCTGGAGTCTTTGATTGCGCCCCACCGCCCTCAGCGGCGCGCATCACACCCTTCAAGAACATTCGGCGGAGTTCGTCACGCGACATCGTGGTCTGGTGCAGGTCACGCAACTCGCGCTGTGCTTCGTTGCTCACCGAGCGTGAGTGATGCGAGGAGTTTCACTATGCTCGCAAATCCGTAACGCAACGGGGGAGCGGGCGTGGCAGACGAGGCGCCGAGTATCGACTCATCGCCCGCCGCATCGATCGACGAGCTCTCCGGCCAGACCCTTCTGGCCGGCGGAGTCTGCGGTCATCGCGAGCAGCGCCCTTCCGCAGATCTACGTGCTGGCTTCGTCGATTCTCATCGCACGCTTCCTGAGCGTGGACGACATGGGCCTCCAGAGCTTCATCGCGTTCGTGTCCGCCTCGATCATCTTCGTGTGCAGCTTCGGGCTCTCGGGCTCTCTCATCCGCTACGGAGGCGAACTGCTCGGCCGCAATGAGCTCGACTCCCTGCGCGGCCTGGTGTGGTGGACCGCCCGGCTCCAGTTCGTGGGTGCCCTCCTCGCGGGCAGCGCGATGGCGACCATCGGAATGTTCAGTCACGATCAGGTGCTCTGGATGTGGGGCGCCGTCGGAACGACGTTCGGGACGATCGTGAACATTCCGGCCAGCGTCCTCTTCGTGCTCCGACGTTGGCGCGAGGCATCGATGATCACTCTCGTGATCGGTCTCGCGTACACGATCGGTATCGCTCTCGTACTGTCGCTCGGGTGGGGACTCGCCGGACTCTTCGGGATCGAGCGCGATCCTGGGAGGCATCGCGGCGTTGTGGACGAGTCTGTTGGCGTGGCGGCGTCTCAATTCGGTCACGTCGCAGACCGGAGCGCATGCGGCGCTCCACCGGCCAGTCCTCGGGTACACGCTCACGATCTGGGCCGGATTCCTGCTCACGCTCATCGTCTTACGCCGCTCCGAATTCTTCTTCCTCGAGCGCTATGCCTCGACCAAAGCGATCGCCTACTACTCCGTCCGCGTTCGCGGTCATCTCGGGCTTCGGGTCGGCGGTCGAGGCGCTCGCAGGTGTCGTCGCACCGACCGTCGCATCGCTCCACGGTTCCGGCGAAACCGACCGCATCGCTCCCGCCTTTTCGCGAGCGCTCCGCCTCGTGATCCTCGTGTCCGTACCGATCACAGCGCTCGGGACCGTCTTCGGACCGGCACTCATCAGGGTCGTGTACGGCTCCGACTACGCGCACACGGCGGCGCCCCTGCGGATCATGCTCATCCCGTTCCCGTTACTCGCGCTCATGGCCCTGAGCGGAGGCCTGCTCTGGGGCAGCGGCCGCGTACGCCTATGGCTTCTCGTCTTCTGTTTCGCGGCGGTGGTCGACGTCACGCTCGACTTCGTGTTGGTCCCGCATCTCGCCGAAGTCGGAGCCGCGCTCGGCGAACACCTGTGCCCAGGCGACCGCGGCAGTGTTCGTACTCGGCTACACGACTCGATCGTTCGGCCCGGTCGACTGGCAAGCGCGCGTTCTCGCGCGCGCCGTCGGCGTTGCCGTGGTCGCGGCCGGCGCCGGATGGCTGGGTATCACCGTCGGCGGTGGACCGGCCGGGATCGTCGTCGGAGGGGTGGCCGCGTTGCTCGTCTTCACAATGCTGTCGCGCGTGGTGCGGACCGTGCCCGCCATCGACGGAATGTGGGTCACGACCGCGGTGAGCGGGCGAGCCGGCGACGCGATCGCACGCGTCATCCGTGGCGCGACCGCGCCCGAGCCCGATGTCGCATACCCGGATCCAGCTGACCTGCTCGTCATCGAAGCAGGTTCGCACTCCCCGGCGGAACGGAAACCTCCTGCCGAAGATCAATGACGATGTCGCGCTCGACGCGCGCCGCGAGGGACTCGAGCTCACGCACGCGCGCTTTGATGCCCTCCGAGGTCGGAAGCCCGACTGCATCGAGCACCTGCTGCCATCGATGCACCCAGTCATGGCGGCGGAGCGAGTTCGTGACGTTGTCGCGCCGAATTCGATCGAGGCGATCCGGCGAGGCATCGAGTTCCGCGATCGACTCGAGGATGGGCCGATCGTCGGTTTCGATCACGGCGTCATTCCAGTCGAAGTTATCGGCGAATGACTGAATCCGGGGGGGCGTACCGACCATCACCGCACCGGCTGCCGCGCCTTCGAAGAACCGGAAGCCCAACTCTTGCTGACCGCTCGTCTCATTGTGTCGGTTGTATTTTCCCGGGTTTACAATGACATAGCGGCTCCGTTTGAGAACCCCGGCGAGATGCTCCCTGTGTTCGGCTGTATCCCACACCCTCTCCGGACAGACGCTGTCGAACTCATAGAAGATCTCTCCGCGCCGAGAGGCCTCGAGGAGGAGCGCGTGCACCGCGGCGTCGCGCCTCCCGACGCGACACACGTCGACAACTCGCGGCGGGGCGGGCACGGGCGCGAACCTCTTTGTGTCGGCCGCCGGCGCCAGGAATGAGCACGGAATACCCGTCAACGCTTGAAGAGGTTCCACACTGCCGCTGCATTCGAGGAACACGTGATCGAAGCCGTTCAGGAGCCGAGGGAGGCTCTTCCATCTCGGGATGTCGCGCGCGCCCACAGCTCTTCTATTACGCACACCGAGCGCCGGGCGCGGCGCTGCCACCCTGGTATCGCACGGAGTGAGTCGAGATCGGGGAGGAATTGAAAGTCGGCGAAGAAGAGGTCGTATTCGTCCGCGACGGGCGGCCTTCGGTATCCCGCTGAAGACGGCAGGCGCATCCGACCGTCACGCGAGACGAGATTGATCAGCCGGACCGACGGCGACCGAACGAACGGGCTCGGACTGACGATGGTCGACCCCGGCTCAACCGCTGCAATGACGTCTTCGAACTCGTAGCCGACGCAGCGAAACGGTGCGGTGTCCAAACCCCGCTGTGACCAAAGCAGTATTCGGCGCCCCGATTGCACTCGATCCCCCGCCCACAGACCTCCGCCGGAACAGCCGCCAAAGGTCGATGCCGCAGTGCGTAGCAGCCCACCCGCTGTGCGTAGTTTCTGTCCGGAACTCGGTACGTCTCCCGGCCAGGGTCCGTAATTTATGCCCACGGCAGTCAGAACCACAAGGGCCCGTGCGCAATGGCTCGCCGACTTTCCCCTGGCAGTCCTCGTCAAGCGGGGGAATGGGCCCGCTCCCGAGTTCGTTGCCTACATCACCCAAGTCGTCCCTACATCACCCCAGTCGTCGAGGAGGCCCCGTGGCTCGTCAGTTTGCAGTGAGTTTCGACTACCGCTGCCCGTTCGCCCGCAACGGCCACGAATCGGTCGTCGCCGGGCTCCGCGCCGGTCGCGACTGGGATGTCACATTCGTGCCGTTCTCGCTCGACCAGGTGCACGTCGAAGAGGGCGAACCCGCGATCTGGGACCGGCCCCCGGACGAGCAGGGTTCGGGGGTCAAGGCGCTCTGCTGGGCGATCGCCATCCGCGAAGAGTTCCCCGACAAGTTCCTCGACTGGCATACCGCGACGTTCTCGGCACGTCACGACCAGGGAGCCAAGATCGCCAAGGACGACGTGCTCGCGGAGATCGCGAGCTCGGTCGGCCTCGACCCCGCGGCCGTCGCCGCCGAGGTCGCCACCGGCCGCCCGTTGAAGTCGCTCGCGCAGTCGCACACAGATGCGGTCAAGAACCACGCCGTCTTCGGCGTCCCGACGTTCGTCGTCGGCGACCGGGCCGCGTTCGTCCGCTTGATGGACCGCGGCAAACCCGAGGACGTCGACCGCGTCCTCGACCTGTTCGAGTGGACCGACCTCAACGAGTTCAAGCACACGTCGGTCCCGAGGTAGCGGGCGGGGCCGGCGGCTGGTACCCGGCATTCAGCCACACGAGGGAGACTTGCCCGGCGGCCCGGGCGGCGGGCCGCGGCCGCTCGCGCTGAGTAGCGTTGCCCTCGTGCGCATGTCGAATGCGGAAGCGATCATGTGGGCCGTCGAGAAGGATCCCGCGCTCCGCTCCGACTTCTGCAACCTCACGTTTCTCGACCGCGCGCCCAACCGAGGAACGGCTGCGCGCCGACATCGAGCGCGCGCTCGTCAGCATCCCGCGCCTGCGGCCAACGCGTCGTCGGCGCGCCGTTGCGCATCGTGCCGCCGGAGTTCGCCGACGATCCGACCCTCGACCTGAAGGCCCACGTCCACGTCGTCGCTCTCCCCGCACCGGGCGACGATCGGGCGGTCCTCGACCTCTGCAGCGCGCTCGCCGAACGCCCGCTCGACCGGGCGCGCCCGCTCTGGGAGTTCACGGTCGTCGAAGGGCTGAGCGAAGGGCGTTCCGCGCTGCTCCAGAAGATCCATCACACGATCACCGACGGCGTGGGCGGCTTGAAGCTGTCACTCGCCCTCGTCGACCTCGAGCGCGACCCCGAACCCGAACCCGAACCCACCGAGCGTGAAGCGGCACCGGACCGGCCGGCGACCGCAGCGACACCGCTGTCGACGGCGCGCAGTGCGGTGGTCGATGCCGCGCAGCGCGGCATCGACGTCGTGTGGCGCGGCGTCGGCACTGCCGGCCACGTCGTCACCCACCCCGGCGAGGTGCCCGGCCGCGCGGGCGACGCGGCCCGGCTGCTCTCGTCCCTGCACCGCCAGGCGTTCGTGACCGAAGGCGCCCGTTCTGACGTGATGTACGACCGCTCGCTCCGGCGTCATTTCGAGATCCTCGAAGTCCCGTTCGAGCCGCTGCACATCGCAGCCACCGACCTCGGGGGCAGCATCAACGACATTTTCGTCACCGGCTTGGCGAGCGCCTTCGGCCGCTACCACGAACGCGCGGGCAGCGAAGTGCACGAGTTGCGGATGGCGATGCCGATCAGCACGCGCCGCCGGGGCGACACCGAAACGACGAACACGTTCGTTCCTGCGCGCGTCCTCGTGCCGATCCAACCGGCGCACGATCTCCGCGCACTGTTCGACGAAGTGCGAGGGCGCCTGCAGTCGGCCAAACACGAGACCGCGCTGACAAGCGCCGAAGGCCTCGCGGGCGTGTTCGCCGGGCTACCGACGTCGTTCCTCGTCACGATGACGCGGTCACAGACGCGCACGATCGACTTTGCCGCCTCGAACCTCCGCGGGAGCCCGGTGCCGTTGTTCCTCGCCGGGCACGCGCATCCTCGGGAGCTACCCGATGGGTCCCCGTACCGGGTGTGCGCTGACTGTCACGATGCTCTCGTACTGCGATGCCGTGCACGCCGGCCTCAACATCGACCCCGCCGCGATCACCGACGTCGACGCGTTCATGGACGACGTGCGCGCCGCCTTCGCCGAGATCGGCGCGCTCGCGTGAGCGACGGTCTCGGACAGGGCTGTCAGCGCCGGACGTGCGGGCCCGGCTCGACACCTGCGTCGAGCCACTCGTCGAAGAGCGGATCACGCCAGTTCGGGTGCTCGCACTCACTCGCGTCGTCGACGACGTACAGGTGCAGCGTCGGCGCGTCATCGGCCAGTTCGATGAGATCGGTCCCGCGCGGATGCGGCGGCGCCGCGTCGAGGAGATCGACGAGCGCCATGCCCGCCAACACCCGGCAGCGGCATTCGGGGCACGCCGAGACGGTCGCCGCCTCGAGCCCGCCGGTCAGCACGAAGAGGCACTCGCTCTCGCGCGCGTCGAGCACGACCTCTTTCCCGTCCTCATCCATGATCACGAGCCCGGCGGCCACGCCTCGACGGTAGCGTCGGACCCGGGCCCGCCCCACAGCCCGCTAGGTTGCTGGGTCGTGCGTGCGATCACGATCGTCGACGGGCGGCTCGAGCTCGCCGAGCGACCCCGGCCCGACCCTGCGCCCGACGGCGTCGTCGTGGAGGTGCACGGCGCCGGCCTGAACCGGGCCGACCTCCTGCAGCGGGCCGGGCGCTATCCCCCGCCGCCCGGCGTGCCGGCCGACATCCCGGGCATGGAGTTCGCGGGGGTCGTGAGCGCGATCGGCCGCGACGTCTCCGCACACGCGGTCGGCGACCGAGTCTTCGGTATCACCGGCGGAGGCGCGCAGGCGGAGTACGTCGCGATCCCGGCCGTGCACTGCGCCGTCGTTCCCGAGCACCTCGACCTGCTTGCCATGGGTGGCGTGCCCGAGGTGTTCGTCACCGCGCACGACGCGATGGTCACCCAGGCGCACGTCGCCGCGGGCGAGTGGGTGCTCGTGCACGCGATCGGCTCCGGGGTCGGCACCGCGGCACTGCAGCTCGCGCACGAGCTCGGTGCGCATGTCGTCGGTACCGCGCGCACCGCGAACAAGCTCGAACGTTGCCGCGCTCTCGGGCTCGACGCCGCCATCCTCCCCCGCGCACCGACGACGGCGCGCTCGACGTCGACGCGCTCGCATGGGCGATCGTCGAAGCAACCGGCGGTGGCGCGCACGTGACCCTCGACCTCGTCGGCGGCGATTACCTCGTGGCCGACGTGAACGCGGCCACGCCGAAGGGACGCATCGTGTTGATCGGCACGATCGCCGGTGGGCGCGCGCACGGTGCCGATCATGGGCATCCTCGGCAAGCGGCTCACGGTGATGGGAACCGTGCTCCGAGGCCGCGACGTCGCCGAGAAGGCTGCCGCGATGGACGCGTTCGTCCGGGATGTCGTGCCGATGCTCGCCGACGGCAGCGTGGCGCCGATCGTCGAACAGACATTCCCGCTCGACCGGGCCGACGACGCCTACGCGCTCCTCGAGTCGGACGCGACGTTCGGCAAGGTCATCCTCGACTGCCGCTGACGGTCAGCTGATCGTGACCACCAGCTGGTGGCGCGGCGTGCCCGTCGCCTGCACGCTGAACGGCCGTTTCGAGTCGAGCCCGATCACCCAGTTGAGCACGCCCTCGAAATCGCCGGTCTCGACGATCGCCTTGACGTGGTTCGTGGCGCCGACCGGGACACTCTTGGGCCCGGTGTAGGTCGCCTTTCCGGTCGCGAAGTCGTAGCCGTACCCGGGCTTCACGGTGACGACCACAAAGGCGCTCCCCGCGACGGGCGTCGGTTTGTCGGAGGCGGTGTTGTTGAAGGGCGGGCTGCCGTAGGTGATCGTGTAGCCGGGCGGGTCGGTGCCCTGGGCCGAGAAATCGAAGATCACGTGGTCGACGCAGGCGTCGCCGAGCTCCTGCACACCGGTCAGCAACGACGACGCCGCCGCGGTCGGGCTCGTCACCGGGGTGGTCGGGACGGGGATCGACTGGCACGGCAGCGACGTGGTCGGGAGCTCGAGCGTGGTGGTCGTGGTCGCCGGACCGTTCGAGGTCGCGGAAGCGGACGTCGTCGTGTCGGTCGACACCGTCTGCTTCCCGCTGCTTCCCCCGCACCCGGCTCCGACGAACGCCAGGCACGCGACGGAGATCAGGGCGATACGCACCCGTCCATCCTCGCACCTCTGACCGGGATCGCCGGGTCACCACTACGATTCGGCCGACTCCGGTTCCGATCTTTCGAGGAGCACCTGTGACCGAACTCAACGACAACGACGTCGTCATCGTGGAAGCGGTCCGCGCGCCGCTCGGACGCCGCAACGGCGCGCTGGCGACCGTGCATCCCGCCGATCTGCTCGGCCTCGTGCAGCGGGCGGCGATCGAACGGGCCGGCATCGACCCACTCGCAGTCGGCCAGGTGATCGGCGGCTGCGTGAGCCAGGTGGGTGAGCAGACGTTCAACATCGCGCGCACGGCGTGGCTGAGCGCAGGGCTGCCGATGGAGGTGGCCGGCACCACGGTCGACAGCCAGTGTGGATCGTCGCAGCAGGCGTCGAACCTCGCAACCGCGATGGTCGGCTCGGGCGTCGTCGACGTCGCGCTCGCGTGCGGCGTCGAGTCGATGAGCCGCATCCCGCTCGGCTCCGGCGTGCCCAAGGGCCTCGGCCGCCCGAACCCGCCCTCGTACCGCGACCACTACGAGTTGACGAGTCAGTTCGAGGGCGCCGAGCGCATCGCCGACAAATGGGGGGTGACACGCGCCGACTGCGACGCCTTCGGCCTCGTGTCGCAACAGCGCGCGCAACAGGCGTGGGCGGAGGGCCGATTCGAACGTGAGGTGCTGGCGGTCGACGCCCCCGACGTCGACGCCGAGGGCAAGCCGACGGGGACAACCCATCGCGTGAGCCGCGACGAAGGGCTCCGGGAGACGTCACTCGAGGCCCTCGCCAAGCTCAAGCCGGTGGCGCCGCGAGAACGGCGTCCACACCGCGGGTTCGTCGTCGCAGATCACCGACGGCGCGGCCGCGGTGCTGATCACGACTGCGCGCAAGGCGCGTGAACTCGGGTTGAAGCCCCGGGCGCGCGTCGTCGACCAGTGTCTCGTCGGTGTCGACCCGGTGTTGATGCTGACCGGGCCGATCGACGCGACCCGCAAGATGATGGAACGCACCGGCCTGACGATCGACGACTTCGACACCATCGAGATCAACGAGGCGTTCGCGTCGGTCGTGCTGGCATGGGAGCGCGAGGTGAAGCCCGACATGGATCACGTCAACCCCAACGGTGGCGCCATCGCCCTCGGACACCCGGTCGGCGCCACCGGCGCCCGCCTGATCGTCACGGCGCTGCACGAGCTCGAACGCATCGACGGCCAGTACGCACTCGTGACCATGTGCTGCGGCGGTGGCCTCGGCACCGGCACGGTGCTCGAACGCGTCTGACCGGTTGAAGAACCCGCAGATCGAGGCCGAGCCGGGCGAAGCACTACTGACGGTCGCCGCGCGCCAGCTTTCGGGGCGCGGCGGCCACGAGTACCCGAGCCACGTTCGCGCTCGGATCCGGGCGCATGCGCGGCCGCGCCTACCGCGTGTGGCACGACGCGGCGACCGCAGCCGGCTTCCCGAGCGCGCCCGCCGACATGGTGGCCGTGGCCACCGACCGGCGCGTGCTCTTCGGGAAGCCGACGTTCTGGGGCCGGGTGCCCACGCGCTACTGGAGCGCGCTCGATCTCGGCGCCATCTCCCAGATCGTCGCGACCCGCCACGGCATCGTCACGGGCGTCGCGTTCGCGCTGTACGACGGCGCCGTCGTCGAGATCGAGGCGATGCGTGGCCGCCAACTCCGCCGCTTCGTCGACGCCGTCGAAGCCCACCTCCCCCGCCGCTGAACCCGTTCGCGTAGCCTGCGGGCCGTGAGTCTCGCCGAACGCCTCGGCTATACCGCCGACGCGAAGCTGCTGATCGTCAACTGCGACGATCTCGGGTCGTCGCGCTCCGCGAACGTCGCGGTGTACGAAGCGCTGCGGGACGGGGCGGCGACGAGCGCGACGCTGATGGTGCCGTGCCCGTGGGCGCGCGACGCCGCGGCGATGTATCGGGGCGAGGACGTCGGCGTGCACCTGACCCTCAACTCCGAATGGGACACCTACCGATGGGGGCCCGTCACCCACTCCCCCAGCCTGCTCGACGGCGATGGCGGCTTCCCCCGCACCATCGAAGACGTCTGGGACCACGCCGACCTCGACGAGGTCCGCAAAGAATGCCGGGCCCAGCTCGAGCGGGCCATCTACTGGGGCTTCGACGTCTCCCATCTCGACTCGCACATGGGGACGATGCAGCTGCGTCCCGAATTCTTCGACGTCTATCTCGAGCTCGCAGTGGAGTTCCGGCTCCCGCTGCGCATGGCCGGCGCGAGTGCCGAGCGGCTCGTCGGCTTCCCGTACCGGCGACTTGCGTCCGAGGAGAACGTCGTGTTCCCCGACCATTTCATCTACACGAACGTCGGGTCGCGGCGGGCGATCGAGAAGGCGCTGTTCGACCTCGCGCCCGGGGTGACCGAGGTCTACCTTCACCCTGGCATCGACACCGACGAGTTGCGGGCGTCGCACCCCGACTGGCCGACGCGGGTCGAGGACCACGCGTATCTCACCAGCGATCCGTCCCTCCGCGACCTCATCGACCGCGCCGGCGTGATCCCGATCGGGTACCGCGCGCTGCGCGACCTGCAACGTTCTGATCGACCGGGCGTGTGAGCGCGGGTTTGGATCCGTCGGCACTCGCGGCGCTCTGCGAAGCGGCAATGCCGGAGGAGCACCTCACCGAGGGCGAGCTGGCGTATCTCTGCTTCGGCGACAACGACGAGGTGTTCGGCGACGAGCGCGGCGCGGCAGTGTTGCAGACCGAGCCCTTCGGCCAACACGTCGCCGCGTGGCTCACGCTCGTGGTCGTGCGTCCCGACGAGCAGAGTCGCGGCCGGGGCAAGGAGCTCGTGCACACGGTGGCCGAGCGGGCGCGCGAGCTCGGCGCCCGCGACCTACTCCTCGCGAGTGCAGTGCCGCGGTACCTCTGGCCGGGCGTCGACGTGACCAACACGCGCGGGCATGCTGTTGGAGTCGTGCGGCTTCGAGCGCGACTGGATCGGCACGAACATGGCCATCGACACGACCTTCCGCCGCGCCACGCCCGCCGGCATCGTGATCGAACCCGAGACCGGTGACGGCGCGCACGAGTTCGCCGCGTCGCGCGTATCCCTACTGGGTACCCGAACTCGATCGGGCCGTCATGCTCGGGACCGCCTTCGCGGCACGCGCCGAGGACGGGCGCACCGTTGCCTTCGGATGTCATTCGGTGAGCCGGTTCGGGTGGATCGGACCTATGGCGACCGACCCGACCCTGCAGCACGGTGGTGTGGGCTCGGCTGTGGTGGCCGCGCTGTGCGCCGACCTCGAGGCCCGAGGGTGCCCGACGGGCGAGATCTCGTGGGTCAGCAACCTCCGCTTCTACGGCAAATGCGGCGCGCGGGTATCGCGGGTGTTCCTCGGCGGCAGAAAGCGCCTGCAACTGCCGGCGCCGTCGGAGTAGGTTCACCTCGTCACGAGCTGACCAGAAGGGCAGGGCCTGAAGGCCCCGGTTCGCGGCGAAGGCATCTCCCCAGCTTTCGACGCGTCAAGGAGCCGACATGGTCACCACCAGCCCCACCCCGAAGATCGAGCTGCACGTCCACCTCGAAGGCGCGGTCCGACCCGCCGCGCTCATCGAGATCGCCGAACGCAACGGCTTGACGTTGCCGACCCACGACCCGACCGAGCTCGCGAAGTTGTACAGCTTCCGCGACTTCAATCACTTCCTAGAGCTCTGGATGATGACGACGGCGGTGATCCGCACCGAAGCCGACTTCCGTCAGGTCGTCGTGTCGTACGCGCAGGAAGCGGCCGCGCACGGCGCGGTGTACATCGAGGGCATCTTCACACCCGTCGAGCGCGTGCAGGGCGGCGCCTCGTGGGACGAGGTCTTCTCCGGCTTCTGTGACGGCGCGGCCGAGGCCCGCGAGATGACCGGGGTCGAGGTGCGTCTGACTCCCGACATCTCCCGATCGTTCGCGCCCGAAACTGCGCCCGAAACCGTGCGCTACACGATCAAGTACCGCGATCGCGGCATCGTCGGAGTCGGTCTCGGCGGACCCGAGATCGGGTTCCCACCCGAGCCGTTCGCGGCGGCGTTCCGCGTGGCCAAGGACGCAGGCCTGGGCTCGGTACCGCACGCGGGCGAGACCGACGGCGTCGCGTCGATCCGGGGCGCGCTCGACGCGCTCGGCGCCGATCGGCTCCGTCACGGCGTGCGCGCCGCCGACGACCCCGCGTTGCTCGAAGAGCTTGCCGATCGCCGGATCGTGTGCGATGTCTGCCCGGTGTCGAACATCCGCGCTCGGCGCGGCTGCGAATCTGGACGAGCATCAACTGCCCGTCATGCTGGCCGCCGGTGTCCTGTGCTCGATCAGCACCGACGATCCCGCCATGTTCGAGACCGACCTCACCCGCGACTACGCCGCCGCGGCCGCCCTCGGGCTGACGGCGCGGGCCGCCTTCGCCTCCGGCGTCGCCGGCGCGCTCTGCGGTGCCGACACGAAGGCTGCGCTCACGGCGGTCGCCGACGGGTTCCCCTGGGCGTAACGGGCCCCGCCGGCGCGTGCGTGGGTAGCGTCCGCTCCGTGACGCGCACGCTGGTGATAGGAGGAACCGGGCCGACCGGAATTCCGCTCGTCCAGCGCCTCGTCCGGCGGGGCCACGATGTGACCATCGTTCACCGCGGGCTGCACGAGCGGACGGAGACGCCGGGTGCTGTCACACACGTCCACATCGATCCCTACGACGACGACGCACTCCGCCAGTATTTCGACGACGGGCGTGACGGGCACGCGTCGTTCGACGTCGTCGTCGCCATGTACGGCCGACTGCGACGGATCGCGGAGCTGACCTCCGGCCGGGTCGGTCAGTTCGTGTCGGTCGGGGGGGTCCCCGCGTATCGGGGCTGGATGAATCCGTGGGCATACGAGCCGAACGGCTTGCCGGTGCCGACCACCGAGACCGCGCCCGTCGTCGAGCAGCCCGTCGGCGACGAGAAGGGCTATCGCATCGCGCGGACCGAGGCGGCAGTGTTCGCGCACCACCCTCGTGCCGTGCACTTCCGGTACCCGTACGTCTATGGGCCGTACCAGCTCGCGCCCGCGCGAATGGCTCGTCGTGCGCCGGATCCTCGACGGTCGCGAGCGGATCGTCGTCGCCGACGATGGTCTCACCCTGCACCATCACGGCTACACCGAGAACCTTCGCGCACGCGCTGCTGCTGGCGGTCGAACAACCCGATGCCGCGGCGGGCAAGATCTTCAACATCGGGGACGAGGAAGTGCTGTCGATCCGCCAGGTGATCGAGCTCATCGCGGCCGCGCTCGGCCACCCACTCGAGATCGTCTCGATGCCGTTCGCGCTCGCAGTCCCCGCCCGACCGATGCTCGCGCAACCGCTTCCGACTCATCGCGTGCTCGACACCAGCCGCGTCCGCACTGATCTCGGCTACCAAGACGCGGTTCCGGCCCGGCTCGCGGTCGCGGCGACGGCGCGTTGGCTCGTCGACAATCCGTGCCCGCACGGCGGTCAGGAGGAGATGGTGCTCACAGACCCGTTCGACTACGGCGCAGAGGACCGGCTCATCGACGCGTGGCTCACCGCGACGGGCGCCATTTCCGATCCCGGCTTCGCGGTGCCGCCCGGTTACGGCCTCGCCTACAGCGGCCCCGGCGGCCGTCCCCGAACCAACGCGGAGTTCGAAGCATGAGCAACGTCCCGACGCCCGGAGGCCTTCCCCTCGAGGGGATCAAGATCGTCGACCTGTCGATCGCGCTCACCGGTCCCTACGCCGCCTCGTTGCTGGGCGATCAGGGCGCGGAGGTCGTGAAGGTCGAACGCCCCGGCTTCGGTGACATCGGCCGTTACGTCGGCGTGTCGGTGAACGGGCTCAGCGCGCTCGCACAGATGTGCAACCGCGGCAAGCGATCGCTCGCGCTCGACATCCGTCAACCTGTCGGCCGCGAGATCTTCATGCAACTCGCGACCGCGGCCGACGTGATCATGCAGAACTTCCGGCCCGGCGTCGTCGAACGCCTCGGCATCGGTTATGACGACGTGCGCGCGGTCAACGAGCGCGTCGTCTACGCGTCGCTCTCCGGGTTCGGCCCGACCGGTCCGTATGCGGGCAAGGGCGCGTACGACACCGTCATCCAGGCCTACGGGGGCTTCGCCTCGAACCAGGCTGACCTGCAGACCGGCGAACCGCATTTCCTCAACCAGACTGCGGCCGACAAGGTGACCGCCCTGTACGCGGCGCAGGCGATCACGGCCGCGCTCTTCGCACGCGAGCGCACCGGTTCGGGCTCGCAGGTGCAGTGCGCGATGCTCGACGCGGTCGTGTCGTTCCTCTGGGCCGACGCGGCCGGGAACGAGGTGCTGCAGGATGCTGACCGTTCGCAGCCGTCGAGCTTCGTCGGCAACTTCCGCCCCTTCCACTTCCTCGACGGGTGGGGCATCTGCACGCCGACCTCCGATGCCGACTTCGCGGGCATGTGCAAGGCGTTCGGCGTCGGCGGCTACGACGATCCCCGCGTGTCGCGACCATCGGCGAGCGCGTCGCAGCACCGCGAGTTGATGCGCGACATCATGGAGCGGTGCTACACGGCCGCGACCCGGCTGACGACCGCCGCCGCGATCGGCGCGCTCGAGGCGAACAACGTGCCGTGCGGGGTGGTGCTCTCCCCGACCGAGCTGACAACCGATCCGCACGCGCAGGCCATTGGGCTCTTCGAGGAATCGGTGCACCCGACCGCGGGCCGGCTCTGCCAACCCCGCCACCCCTCGGAGTTCGGAGGCTTGCGGCCACCGCTCGGCGGGCCCGCACCG
Organism: uncultured Actinomycetes bacterium; assembly: GCA_963761055.1. Classification (GTDB taxonomy): domain Bacteria; phylum Actinomycetota; class Acidimicrobiia; order IMCC26256; family PALSA-610; genus PALSA-610. The sequence goes on from CAVXFO010000007.1 coordinate 629,400, forward strand.
ATGCTCGGCGAGCACACCGACGAGATCTTGCGCGAGCTCGGCCACGGCGACCGCATCGCCGACCTCCGCTCGTCCGGCGTGGTCGGCTGAACATGGGCCGCGCCGCGCACGGTCGAATATCTGGCGCTGGCACCGGCGAACACGATCGACCGGCCGTGCGGTCGGCCGGCGTCGTCGTCGTCGGGAGTCATGGGGTTCGAGCTGGGGTTCGAGCTGCGGCTCAGGCCGGGAGCAACTCCGCGACCGAGACCTGCGGTGACGGTCCGGCCGTGAGCGGCAGGAACTGCAACAGCGCGCCGAAGTCGCCCGCCATCTTGACCTGCCCGCGCATGAACCCCACGGAGATGTCGAGCGTGCCGTCGTGCAGCGCCTGCGCGTCGGCGGGTGTCGCGGTGAACGTCACGTCGGCGGGCTGTGCAGGAGCACCGTCGCCCCGGGCGACAACCGCACCGTCGTCGACCTGAGCCCACCCCCGCGCCTGCTCCTTCTTCCCGGCCGCCACCACGAACTCGAGAATCACCGTTCGCTCTGCTGCTCGGCGCGCTCGCGGATGCCGGCGAAGAGATCGTCTTCGAACTCACCTTGGGGAACGTGGTTGTCGACGAGCGACCGTGCGAGGGTGTACTCCTCCCAGGGGAAGACCTCGCGGATCACGGAGTCGGGCAGCCGCATCCAATGCCCCTCGGGGTCGACCTGGGTGCGGTGCGCGAGCAGGGCGCCCCGCCGCTTGGCGAGATAGTCGCCGACGTCGATGAGCGCCGTGAACTCGTCGGTGCGGTTCGTGTCGAAGCCACGCTCGAACCAGGTCGCGTACACGCTCTCCTCACCGCGGCGAGATACGCCTCGTGCAAGGCCTTCACCCGCGCGATCGACCATGACACGTAGTAGAGCTTCAACGGCTGCCACGCCTCGCCCGCTTCGAGGTAGGCCTCGGGGTCGCCGGCGAGGTCGAACGCCGGACCGGAGATCTCGTGCACGCGGATGTGGTCCGGGTGCGGGTAGAAGTCGCGGTCGTCGCGGTAGGTGATGATCACCTGTGGGCGTTCGGCGCGGATGATCGCCACGAGCCGGCCTACGGCCTCGTCGAGGGGAGCGTTCGCGAAGTTGTCGGCACGCGCGTTGTCGTCGGTGTCGGGCATGCCGCTGTCGCGGTAGCCGAGCATGTGCAGCGAGTCGTAGCCCAGCACCCGCACGCTCTCGGCGAGCTCGGCCATCCGCAGCGCGTACATCGCCTCGGGCGAGCCGGGATGCTCGACGGCCGGGTTCAAGATGTCGCCGGCCTCGCCACCCGTGCAGCACACCAGGACGTTGTGCACGCCCTCGGCCGCGTACTTGGCGGTGGTGCCGGCACCCTTGGACGCCTCGTCGTCGGGATGGGCGTGGACCTGGAGAAGAGTCAGTCGTTCCTCAGTCACCCCGGGCACGCTAGCGGTTGCGTTCGAGCACACAGACCTCCGTGGGCCCGATGCTCCGCACCATGCGGGCGCCTTTCGGAATCCACCGGAACTCGGCCGCGGCCGGTGCCGCCATCTCGTCGCGCAGCGTCGCGGGTACGAGTAACTCTCCGGGGTCGGCCAGCTCGGTGAGGCGGTTGGCGAGATTGACGACGGGTCCGAAGTAGTCGCCGTCGCGGGTCACGACGGGGCCGGCGGCGAGACCCATGCGCAGCGGCGGGAGCCCCACCGCGGCTGCCGCCTCGCGCAACCCGAGCGACGCCGACACCGTCTCGTAGGCGAGCCCGACGTACATGACCTCGTCGCCGATCGTCTTCACGACCCGCGCACCGTTGGTGGCGATCGCGTCATAGGCGACTGCTTCCCACCGCCCGACCAGATCGGAGATCTGCATCGCATCGAGGCTGGCGCTCAGCGCGGTATAGCCGGCGAGATCGGCGAAGCCGACCGCGATCGCCGTCTCCGGAACGGCGGCCAGGACGGTCAGGCGCCAAACCGCGGCACGCAATTGCAGGCGATGGACATAGTCGATCAACCGGCTGATCTCGTCGAAGCGCGTGTCCTCGAGAATCGCGAGCGCGATGTCTTCCTCGGCAAGCCCGTCGGCCTGCGATTCGTCGAGCAGGTCGCTGAAACCGACCGCCTCGACCGAAGCGACCCGGGCCAGCGCGCCGCTGATCACGCGCACCTGCTGGAGCAGCGTCCCGTCGCGGATGTCCCGCTCCGATGCCTGCGAGAAGGCGAGGCGAGCCGCCTCGACATCGCGGTCGCTGAACACCGCCAGGCCGGACGGTACGTCGGGGAACCCGACGGCCCTCCACAAACCGCGCGCCAACGTCTCGTCGATCCCGGCCGCAACGACGAGTGAGGCCAGGTCGTAGCGGCGCGCGCCCGGCAACAAGAGCCGCTCGAACGCGAGTAGCGGCAGCCAACCCTCGGTCTCGGCCCGTTCGATGTCGTCGTCGGTCGCGCCCAGCGCGACGAGGCGAGTCCGGAGTTCTTCACGCATAGGGACATTCTCTCTCTTCGCTAGCCTGCCGCCGATGTTTCGGGCAACAGTGATCGCCGGCGCGACGAGCCGACGAGTGCTGCTGATCGCCCTGGGCGCGCTGCTCGGTCTCTGCCTGCTGATCGTCCTCGCTTCGGTCGCCGAGCACGTCGCGTACGCCGGCTCTGTCCTTCCGGGCGTGCGCATCGACGGAACGCAGGTCGGGGGCAAGAAGGAAACGAACGCGCGCGCCGCAGTCGAACAACTCGCGCAGCGTCTCGACACCGCGACGATCCACGTCCACGCGGGATCGCGCAGGTTCGCCGTCGATCCGAGCCTTATCGGCTTCTCGGTCGACGCCGAAGCAATCGTCCGCGAGGCCCGATCCGCGGGCCGGAATTCGAATCTGCTCCGGATGGTCTCCGACACCGTCCTCCGGCGGTTCCGCTCCGACGACGTGAGTCTCGTCGTGCACTACGACCAGACGCGCTTCGAAGGACTGCTCGACGGCTGGACGAGTGCACTGCAATCCGGCCTGGTCGAGGGCGGGCTGCGCTTCGAGGGCACCAAGGTCGTTCCCGTGCACCCGCAGTCGGGCCGCGGACTCCTCCGCGACCACGCGGAGCAAAGTCTGCGGGCGCTCCTGACGAGCGCGAGCCGGTCCGACCTCGAATTGCCGGTCGGCGAAGTCACCCCCGAGATCGACGAGGCGGGAGTCGCCGCCGCCGCCGCCGGAGCCCGGTCTCTCCTGACCGGCAGCTTCGTCGTGGTGGCACGCGCGACCCGGGTGACGCTCGGCCCCGCCCGGATCGCGCCGACGCTCGGGACCAGGATCGACGGGCACACCCTCGACCTCGCCGTCGACCCCGAAAAGCTGCGCTTCGTGCTCGGCCCTGCATTCGCGGCTGTCGAGCGACCACCTGTGGAGGCGTCGTTCGACGTGAGCAACGCGAACGCGGTGACGGTCGTACCGTCGCGCGACGGCCGCCAACTCGATCTCGCCGAGGTCGGCGCGGCCATCTTGGGCAACAAGCGTTCGATCGTCGCCACCGTCCGGAGCGAGCACCCTGCGCACGACACCGCCTGGGCCAAGGCTCTCGGCATCTCCCACCAAGTCTCGTCGTTCACGACCAACTATCTCGCGGGCGAACCCAGGGTCCACAACATCCACCTCGCGGCCGACGTGTTGAACAACACGGTGGTCCCTCCGGGCCGAACCTTCTCGCTGAACGACAAGCTCGGCCCGCGCACGGCGGAGAAGGGCTACGTCAAGGCGCCGATCATCCTCGAGGACGGCTTCGGCGAAGACTACGGCGGTGGCATCAGCCAACTCACCACCACGTTGTTCAACGCGGTGTTCTTCGGCGGCTACGTCGACGTCGACCACTCGCCACACCACTACTACATCTCTCGCTACCCGATGGGCCGCGAAGCGACGATCGTGTTTCCGTACGTCGACCTGAAGTTCCGCAACGACACGAAGAGCGGCGTGTTGATCCACGCGAGCTACAACGACACGTCGATCACCGTCACGTTCTACGGGGACACCGACGGCCGGGTCGCGACGGAAGCAAACCGCAAGATCCTGAAGACGGAACCGATCACCGATCGCATCGTTCCCTGCCCGGCCGGGAAGCCGACCGAGGACCCCCACAACGATTGCGCGCACCTCACTGCGTTCGAACGGGAGACCACCGTCGGTGGTGAGACGGGCTACGACGTCGCGTTCGACCGGGTGATCCTCCAACCGGGGAAACCGCCCGTCCGCCAGCACTACCAGGTGCACTACCCGATGCTGCAGAACACCGTGCTCATCGGAACCGCGCCCGCGGCGCCGACGACCACGACGACCGTCAAGTCGAAGCCGACCACGACTGCTCCGCACACCTCGGCGTCGAAACCGGCGACGACACCCACAACGGCGCACCACTAGACCTTCCTGTCCGGACCTCTCGGGGGGCCCGGACGTCTCGGGCATCGCGCGGAACCGCGGCGGAAATTCCCGACCTCCACCCGGGCCGGCGCCGCCGATCCCCACCCCTCCGACCAGGCGCTTTCGTCGGGCGAGCAGCACATGTCGAGTCCGGTCGGACGCCCCGGGGCGTCGAATCACCTCAATTGCGCACCGAGACGTGCCGAATTGATGCGGGTGCACGCGCGGCGATACGGGAGAACCTGATGAAGCGAGCTCAACGCGACGCGAGGCACTCCCGCCTCGCCGCGCGTTTGCAAGCACGCGTCGTGGTCGTGGTGCTCGCTTTCGCAGTCCTCACAGGTGCCGCCGCCGCGACCGGCCAACCCGCCGCGGCCGCAGGGACCACGCGCGTCCAGGACATCTCGATGCAGTCCTCGGTCACTGCGCTCGCCGCGCCGATCGTCGGACTTGTGGCGACACCCACCGGCAAGGGCTACTGGCGGGTCGCGGCCGACGGCGGCGTGCTGACCGCGGGCGACGCGCGCTTCTACGGGTCGGCTTCGGGTCGGGCCCATGCCCCGATCGTCGCGATCGTCGCGACTCGCTCCGGCAACGGCTACTGGCTCACCGATCGGGTCGGCGAGGTGTTCACCTTCGGCGACGCCAAGTACCACGGGTCGATGGCCGGGCACCCGCTGAACCTCCCGATCGTGGGCATGGCCGCGACGCCGAGCGGCAGCGGCTACTGGCTCGTCGCCAGCGACGGCGGCATCTTCTCGTACAACGCGCCGTTCCTCGGCTCGACCGGCGCGATCCAGCTCAACCAACCGATCGTCGGCATGGCCGCGACCCCGAATGGCAACGGCTACTGGCTCGTCGCCAGCGACGGTGGCGTGTTCTCGTACAACGCACCGTTCTTCGGCTCGACCGGCGCGATCCAGCTCAACGAACCGATCACCGGGATGGCGCCGGCTCCGCACGGCGACGGCTACACGATGGTCGCGGCCGACGGCGGACTCTTCCGCTTCGGCGCGAGCAGCCCGTTCTACGGATCGGCCGTGAACGCGTGCCCGGGTGCACCGGCAGTCGCGGTCGCGATGTCGCCGCACACATTCGGCTACTGGATCACGTTCGCCGACGCGCGCACGTACGCGTTCTCGCCGTCGACGGCCACGCCGAAGTGCGCGCCGGCCACCGCCTCGAAGACCGACGCCATGGCGGCCGACCTCTTCCACCGGTTGAACGACGAGCGCACGGCTCGTCACATCGCCCCCCTCACGTGGGACTCGACGCTCGGAAACTACGCCGAGGTCTGGAGCGTCAACATGGCGAGCGGCGGCTTCCGTCACAGCGCCATCGGCAACCTCCTCGGCCCCTACAACTTCGTCGGCGAGAACATCGCGGCAGGGACTTCGGGGACCCTCGCCGGGTCACTCCACAACGCCTGGATGCACTCCGACGGTCACCGCCAGAACATCCTCAACCCGGGCTTCACCCACGTGGGCGTGGGCGTCTACTGCTCGGCGAACGGATCGATGTGGCTGACCGAGAATTTCGGGCACCCGACGAGCGCCGGCAACCCGTCGACGGGCTACGGGATCCCCGCGGTCGACCCGGTCGCCCGCCCGGACTCCGGCTCGCTGCACTGCTGACCGACGTCGCGCCGAGGGAGCTTTCGCGTTCACGCCCGGGGATCGGCGGAAATGCCTCGCCACGCCCATCGGGCGGTGCGCTCGGCGACCGGCGTCCGCCACTGCCGTAACTGCCAGCCGGCTTCCAGCAACACGATCCCGCCCGCGGCGGACGCGGCGGCGGCCCACATCGACGCATCGCTCGGGAGATCGAGCGCGAGCCAGTCGCGGAGGTCGGGCACACCGAGGATCACGACGAACGCGCCGACCATCGCGAGGAAGAGCACCGCACGGGCCGGGGTGATCGGCCGCGCGAGCAGGTTCAGGACCCAGAGCCCGACGACCAGAATCGTGATCGTCGCCGCAGTACGCGATACCGGGAGTGCGTCGTAGTGCCGTGCAATCGCGAACGAGACGAAGGTCGCCGTCGCGGCAACGATCCCGGCCGGTCCCGCGTTCAGCACCACGCGCCGGACGAAACCGGGAACGTATCGGCGCCGGTTCGGCGCGAGCGCGAGAAAGAACGCGGGGATGCCGATCGTGAGACTGCTCACGACCGTGAGGTGCCGGGGCAGGAACGGGTACGGCCAGCGGGCGACGCCGATCGCGATCGCCAGTAGCATCGCGTAGAAGGTCTTGGTGACGAAGAGGTTCGCGACCCGCTCGACGTTCGCGATGACGCGCCGGCCCTCCGCGACGACGCTCGGCATGTTCGCGAAACGGCCGTCGAGCAACACGACCTGCGCGACTGCTCGCGTCGCGGGCGCGCCGCTTCCCATCGCGATCCCGATATCGGCGTCTTTGAGCGCGAGCGCGTCGTTCACCCCGTCACCCGTCATCGCAACGTAGTGACCCCGGCGTTGGAGCGCCCGGACGATCGACCGCTTCTGCTGCGGTGAGACGCGCCCGTAGACGGAGTAGTCCTCGAGCACCTCGCCGAGCGCGTCGACGTCGTCCGGGAGCTCACGCGCGTCGTAGGGGCGATCCGCGCCGGGAACGCCGACGTGCATCGCGATCGACCCGACCGTCTGCGGGTTGTCGCCCGAGATCACCATGCAGCGCACGCCCTGGTCGGCGAAATACCGCAGGGTGTCGGCCGCGTCGGGCCGGACCTTCTCCTCGAACACGATCAGCGCCGACGGGGTCATGCCGTCGGGCAGCCGCTCGTCGACGAGCGCGGCGTCGGAGCGGGCCAGCAGCAGCACGCGCTGCCCGCCACCGGCCAGCCGGTTCGCATCGGCCCGCACCGGATCGTCGGGACCGACATCGGCCCGCACCATCTCCGGCGCACCCAGCACCCACGTGCCCCGGTCGCCGAACGTCACCGCGCTCCACTTGCGGCCCGACGAGAACGGCGTCGACGCGGTGCGAGTCCAACCCGCCGGAGCCGGGAACGCTTCGCAGAGCGCGTTCATCGTCGCGTTGCGGTTGTCGTCGTCGGCGAGCGCGCCGAGCGCTTCGGAGACCGGGTCGCCCGGCTCGATCTCCTGCACGTGCTCGAAGCGGATGGCGCCTTCGGTGAGAGTGCCAGTCTTGTCGAGAAGGACGATGTCGACCCGCGCGAGCCCCTCGACCGCGGGCAACTCCTGGACGAGCACCTGCCGTCGAGCGAGCGCGAGAGTCGCGACCCCGAACGCCAAGCTGGTGAGGAGCACGAGTCCCTCGGGCACCATCGCGACCACACCCGCGACCACACCGTTGATCGACTCCCGGAACGTGTGCTGCACGTGGAACTGGCTGAACGCGAGCAGGATCGCGGTGGGCACGAGCGCCCACTGGACGTACCGCAGGATCCGGTTGATCCCGTCCATCAGCTCGGAGCGCGTCAGGGTGAAGCGGCGCGCCTCGGTCGCGATGCGGCGCGCGTAGGCGTCGGCCCCCACCGCCGTGGCCTGGAAATAGCCGCGCCCGGCGACGACGATGCTGCCCGACAGGACCTCGTCACCCTCGCCCTTGGTCACGGGGTCGGACTCTCCTGTAAGCATCGACTCGTCGAGCTCGAGGCCGCTCTGCGACCGCAGGACACCGTCGCACACGACCTGATCGCCGGCGCGGATGTCGCACAGGTCGTCGAGCACCACCTCGGTGACGTCGACTTCGCGCACCTCTCCGTCTCGCAGGACTCGGGCGCGAGGCGCGTTGAGGACCGCGAGCCGGTCGAGCGTCCGCTTGGCCCTCCACTCCTGCACGATGCCGATGAGAGCGTTCGACACCAGCACGTAACCGAACAGAGAGTCGCGTACCTCGCCGAACACCAAGATGAGTACGAACGCGGTCCCGAGGATCGCGTTGAACCGGGTGAGGACGTTCGCCCGGAAGATCTCGGTGAGGGTGCGGCTCGTGCGGTCGTCGGCGACGTTGACCTTGCCGGCCCGCACGCGCTGTTCGACCTCGGAGGCGGTGAGCCCCGCCTCGGCCGTGGTCGAAGCGGCGCCCGCGATCCCGGTGTCGCTCATCACGCAACGCTACCGATCGAGAGGCGGGCGGGTGCGCAACTGCACAGGCCACGAACCGGTACCGTGGATGCCTCCATGACCCAGCAATCACCGCCGGTCACCTGCTACCGCCACCCCGAGAGGCAAACCGGGAGGCGGTGCACTCGCTGTGGCCGTCCCGCCTGTCCCGAATGCCTCAAGGAGGCGTCGGTCGGGTCTCAGTGCGTCGACTGTGTGAAGGCGGCCGCGCCGACACCGAGCCAGCGGGTCGGTCTGTTCACGCGCCGCGAGAACATGCTCGCGACCAAGGCGATCATCGGTGTCACCGTCGCCGCGTTCGTGGTCATCGGCTTGCGGGACGCGAACTTCGGCGGCAACGGCCAGACCGCCGCGAACCTCTGGCTCTTCGGGCCGGCGGTGCAGCACGGCCAGTGGTGGCGGATCTTCACGACGTCGCTCGTGCACGGGGGTCTGCTCCACCTGTTCTTCAACGTCCTGCTGCTGTGGATCGTCGGGCGGCTGCTGGAGCCGGGCGCCGGACCGGTGCGGTTCGGTCTGATCTACGTGGTGTCGGTCGCGGCCGGCTCCGCGGCGGCTCTGATCGCGCAACCGCATGTCGCCACCATCGGCGCATCGGGTGGTGTGTTCGGCGTCGCGGCCGCGGCGACGATCGTGATGCAGCGCCAGGGCATTCGCTTCTGGGACACCGGGTTCGGTCCGATCCTCGTAGCCAACCTCGTCCTCGACTACTTCACGCCACAGATCTCGATTGCCGCCCACATCGGCGGCGCGATCGGCGGCCTGCTCGTCGCCGAGGCGATGTTGCAGTCGCGCCGGGTCCAGCGCCCCGAGATCGGCGTCGTCGGCGGGGTCGCGGTCGGGATCGTCGCGGTAGTCCTCGCGCTCGCCGCCGCCCACTAGGTGCGGCCGACGTCGCCGACTCACCCCGCCGACTCACCCCGCCGACTGAATCCCGCCGACTGAACCCCGGCTGTCGACTGAACCCCGGCTGCCGGGATTGCAAGGATTCCATCGCACGTCCGTCGGGATCTTTGCAATGTGTTTGCAAGCCTGAGCGGCAACGACGTCCGCTCAGCGACTGGCTTCGTGCGCGGGAACGAGCTCGACCGTACCCGTGTCGTCGTCCTCGACGAGGCGGAAGCCGCACTGTTCTGCCAGCACCGCGCGGCCCTCCCACGGACCGGTGGCGAGGATCTCGTCGCCGGCCTTCAGCGTGACCTTACGGGGACGGTAGAGATAACGGCCCTCCCGCCGGATCGCGAGGAGATGGAAGCCGGTGTCGTCGCCGATCTGCGTGCCGGCCACGACTGCGCGGTCGAGCGCGCTACCCCGGGCGATGGGGTACTGCACGAAGACCTCGTCGGCCTCGCCGAGTGCGACCGCGAGGATCGGGTGCATCTCCTCTTCTTGCTCCACCAGCCACACGAGCTGCTGGGCCGCGTCGCCTACTTCCTCGGACGCGGCGCCCAAATGGAGAAGGCCGCGCAGACCCGAGGGGTCGACGGTTTCGGCGCCGGCACGCAGCACCCACAGCTCCAGCTGCTCGCGCATCTCGTCGAGGCGGTCCTCGAGCTGGCCAACCTGCGCGGCCAGCCCCTGGTCGTTCAACAGCAGTGCGCTGTACGCAAGGCCGACCGCGGCTTCCGACACGTTCTTCATCTCGACGAGCACGTCGACGGCCCGGTCGAGGTCGGAGACGGCGGCGTTCTCTTCGACACCGGCCGGTCGCCAGACGGGCGCGCCCGCGAGCTCGCGGACCTCGCCGATGCCCTCGCGGGCGCCCCGCAGGATGAGCACGTCGTCGGGGAGGAGATGCTCGTCGCCGTCGGGATCGATGAGCCACTCGCGGCCCCGCCGGATCGCGACCACCCGCATACCGACTTCTCTCGGCAGCTCCACATCGTCGAGGGCGCGGTTCGCGAGCCTCGAGTCCTCGCGCACGCGTACGCGGTGCGAGACCTCTTCGGCGCCGGCGAGGTCGGCGACCAGCGCGGCCGGGATGCCGAGTTGATGGGTCACGACCCGGGCGATGTCGACGGCCGCGTTCCCCATACGCTCGATCGCGGCGACGACGTGCAGCACGCCCGACATCTGCTCCGCGTCTCGTTTGGAGCGCGCCGCGAGGACACACACCTCCCGCATCTCGTGCACCAGCTCGGTGAGGCGTTCCTCGAGCTCGTGGACCTCGTCGGCCATCCGCGTGTCACCGAAGAACAGTGACGCGTACCCGAGATCGACCATGAGCTCGGAGGTGTCCTTCGCCTCCGACAACATGGCTTTCAGATTTCGTGGTCGTTCTTCCATGTGGATGCGCGCTCCCGAGCGGTTCAGCTGAGGCCCAGGAGCACGATCGCCAGGATAAGCGACAGTGCCCCCAGGAGGTCCAGGCTCGATGTGACGATGGGAATGCCGTGATTGTCGGGGTCGAGGCCGTGGCGGTGCGTGAGCACCGCGGAGTAGTAGCCGACGATCACCGACGAGGTGGTCGCGAGGAAACCGGCCAGCACGCTGACGCCCATCATCCGAGCCGCGCCCGGGCTCCGGAAGTGGACGACGTGCGCGCCCACGATCGACGACAGCCCGAGGAACACGAACACCGGGATCGCGTAGAGGTACACGAGCATCACGTCGTCACTCGCAGCCCGCCACGGCGAACGGCCCTCCCCCAGCGTTCCGAGGTGGAGCCGGGTGCTGATACGTGCGGCCAGGATCGCGCCGAGAGAACCCGAGTCCTCGAGGAACGGAGGCACGAGCACGATCAGTGCGGGAAAGGTCACGAACGAGTCGAAGCGCTTCTGGATCGTCATTCCGGCCAGGACGTCGACGACACCCGCGAGCGCGAGGATCGGCAGCGACTCCTGAATGATGCGGCGCATGATCGGGAGTCCGTGCGCGCGCAGTCCCCAGATCGCGGCGCCGGCCGCGATCGCGACGCACACGATCGCAATGACGGGGGTGAAGAAGTCGATGTGGAGCAGGTAGGTCGCGAGGAACAGGCTCGGCAGCGTGACCATGTCGCCCGCGGCGGTGACGATCGGCGCGGCGACGTTGTCGAGGTCGAGGTCACGGTTCGCGCAGAACGCCGCCACCGCGACGGTGAGGACGAGAACGACCAGCGACGACAGGATCGCCCCGACCACCGATACGACCATGAAGTCGGCGATCGAGATGGTGTGGCCGACCCCGAAGGCATCCGACATCGCCTTGGCCAGCACCGCGAGGACCGCCGCGATCGACAGCGAGAGCACGAGGGCCGCAGCCATGTTCTGACCCACCGGAGTGTCGACCCGCCGGGAGATGCGGAACGTCCCGGCGTGGATCTGGGTGCCGAGCCGGCTCCCCAGACCCCCGAACACGTTGCCCCGCATCCCGATCGCGGCCGGGATCAGCACGACCAGGCCGGGGAGCATGTCGAGCGTGTGGGTGATCGACGCCAGCGTCAGGCCGGTGACGAGGTCTCCGCCCGAGGAGATCAGGAGCGCGATGAAACCCGCGCGGACACCGGAGATGTCCGCGCGGAGGAACGTGAGGAAACGCGCGCCGATACGGCGTGACGAACGAGGCGAGGCGCGAGGCATGGGTAACTCGGCGGGTCAGCCATCTGAAGTCCTCCGGAACCCGTCAAGGTTACCCCGCTGAACCCAGGGCTCGTTCCGGAACTGCTGATGGAGCCGGAACTGCCGATGTATCGGGTGTGAAGTCTCCGCTTCTCGAGGTCGGACAGCCGGTGCTCGTGGCCGCCGACACCGAGGAAACCCCGTGGCCGATGGTCGTCGATCTCGTCCAGGACGGCAACATCACCCTTGCCGCCCAGCCGAACGATCGGCTCCCCGCTGCCTGGGCCGGGCTGGCCGAGGTCCACGTCACGTGCCTGGGTCGCTACAGCGTCTACCTCATCCATGTGCCGGTGGTGCGCAGCAGCACGACGGAGCTCGTCGTGCGCGCCCCCGACGGGGACACCGCGGTGCAGCGCCGCGCCTACGCGCGGGTATTGCGGCACGTGCCCGTCAGCTGCGCGGCGCTCGACACCGACGCGAACGCGTGGACCGACGTTCGAAGGCGAGGTGCGGGATCTCGGCGGTGGCGGTTGCTCGATCCTCACTGATCTCACCCCGCGCTCCGGTTCCGCAGATCGCGATGTCGTTCGAGCTCGACGACGACGCCCCATTCGCAGTACTCGGTCGCGTGCTGCCTCGGGAAGCGTTGCCGACGATCGGGAAGCCGCTCACGCGCATCGAGTTCTCGCTCGTGCGGGAGTCGGATCGCGACCGCATCATGCGTTTCGTGCTGCTCTCGCTGAGCGAACACCGGCGGGCGGATCTGCACCCGAGCTGACGCGCGGTCAGTCGACTCGCTCGAGCGTTTCACCCACAGGACCGACGTAGCGCGTGAAGTTCTTGACCCTCGCCGCGAACACGGCGGCCGAGGCGACACACGCGATCCCTCCCGACACGATCGCGAACGGCACGCCGACGAGTCCCCCGACGACGCCCGCCTCGATATCGCCCAGCTGCGGGCCGCCCGCGTAGACCGCGATCTCGACGCCGCTGATCCGACCGCGGAGATCGTCGGGGATCACGTCCGCCGCGATCGCCGACCGGTAGACGCCGGAGATCATGTCGGCCGCGCCGGCCACGGCCAGGCAACCCAACACGACCGCCGTGCTCAACGTCACTCCGGCGACCGAGATCGCCGCGCCCCAGACCGCGACCGACCACAGGACCGCTCGGCCTTGGCGTCTGACCCGCCCCGACCATCCGCTCGTGACCGACGCGACGAACGCGCCGGCGGCGACCGCCGACAGCAGGACCCCGTACAGCGCGGGCCCGCCTCCGAGACGCGCCGTCAGTGCGGGGAACAGCGCTCGGGGCATGCCGAAGATCATGGCGAGCAGGTCGATGCCGAACACGCCCATGATGACGGACTGCCCGCGCAGGAAGCGCAACCCGTGGAGAACCGATGCCACCGACGCCTTGTGGCCGTCGCCGACGGGTGGCGAAGCGGCGATGCCGGTGAACGCGATCAGAGCCGCGGCGTAGGTCGCCACGTCGACCCCGTAGGTCGCAGTCAGGCCGGCGGTGCCGATGAGCACGCCGCCGACCGCGGGGCCGGCCATCATGCCGAAGGAGCCGTACGTCGACTGCAGCGCGAACGCGGCGGGTCGGAGCGGTTCGTCGAGCAACAGCGGCAACAGCGACCGCAGCACCGGGAACGTGACGGCTGTCACCCCGGCCGCGGCCGCGCCGAGGACGTACATCAGCCATAGCTGCGGACGATCGAGCGACGCGTTGACGGCGAGTCCCGCCGAGCACATGAGTGCCGCGACGGTGACACCGAGGAGCAGCAGTCGTTTGTCGACGCTGTCGGCGAACGCGCCACCGACAATGGAGAACGTGAGCAGCGGACCGAGCTGCGCGACGCCGAGCAAGCCGACCGCCAGCGACGAATGGGTGTGTTCGTACACCTGGAACGGCAGCGCGGCCGCCGTCATCGTGCTGCCGAGAAACGACACCGCCTGGCCGATCCACAGCCGGCGGAAGTCGCGCGACACCCGCAGTGGCGTCGTGTCGATCAACAACCCCATAGGCGTCTGATCCTACGAATGTTCGTCCCCGCGCGACCACGACTTCGTGACGCGACCACTCAGTCTGGGAACCGCCAGCGGGTCGCGGTCGCCTGGAAGAGCGTCTCGCCCTCGGCGATGTCGTGCGCAAACCATCCGAACACGACGTGCGGCTCCACCACGTACACGACGTCGACGAAATCGAGTGACATCGTCGTGTGGTACTTCGGCCCGTACACGTCGACGAACGCGCGGCGGACCTGCTCGTCGGCGGTGGCGTGCGCAGTGCCTTCGACGATGACGCACTCGTCGGCGTCGTCGAGGTTGACCGTCACGCGCGGGTCGCGGGCGAGGTTCGCGCCGTGCTGCGCGCCGGTGGAAAACTGCACGGTGCCGTCGATCCACAACGCCCAGACCGGGCGGACGTGTGGGCGGCCCGACGGCCCGATTGTGGTCACCCAGTAATTCCGGGCTTCGCCGAGCTGCTCCTCCGCCCATCGCCACGGAAGCGGCGCGGCGCCGAGGTAGCCCTCGGGCATGAAGGGTCGGTCGGCGACAGGCACGGCCACGTTCGGTGTCTCCTCAGACGGTGATGCCGTAGAGCTCGGCCGCGTTGTCGTGCAGGATACGGCGGCGAGCGTGGTCGTCGAGCTGCATCGCGTGCTCGGCGAGGAGGGCCTGGCTGTTGGGCCACGTGGCGTCGCTGTGGGGGAAGTCGTTGGCCCACATGAGCCGCTCGGGGTTCATGAGTTGCGCAGTGCGGAACGCGACCCAGTCGTCCTGAAACGTGAGGTACACGTTGTCGGTGAACCACTCGCTCGGTCGACGCGACAGCTCGCCCGCGGTGAGCCAATTGCGGTGCCGGTCGTAGCCGTGGTCGGCCCGGTACATCCAGTGCGGCGCCCAGCCCGCGTCGGCCTCGACACACACCACCTTCAGTCGCGGGTGGCGCTCGAACACCGCACCGAAGATGAGGGTGCCGATGATGTCCTGGTTGCCACGGACGATGCTCATGAAGCTGTTGAGCTTCGGGCCGCGCACGTGGTCGGCGCCGGGTGTGTCGCTCTTGCTGGTGAGGATGTGGAACGACGGCGGCAGACCGAGATCGACGATGGCGTCCCAGAGCTCGTCGTACATCGGATCGTCGTAGTCCTTCTCGGGCGGGACGCCGGGAAGCATGACGCCCTTCAGGCCGAGGCGCTTGATCTCCTCGAGGTCGTGGATGCCGTCGGCGGGCGTGACGAGTGCGGTCTGGCCGAGACCGATGAGTCGTTCGGGCGCGGTCGAGCAGAACTCGGCGATCCAGAGGTTGTACGCGTCGAAGCACGCGCGTTGGTACTCGGCGTCGGGGTGGTTGCAGAGCAGCATCCCGACCGATGGATAGATCACTTCGGCGACGACACCGTCGGTGTCCTGATCCACGAGGCGGGCGACCGGGTCCCAGCCCCCGCGCCACAGGTCGTCGAAGCGCTTGTCGATGTCGAGCCGCACTTCCTCGGTCGGACGCCCGGCCGCGGCGACCAACCAGAAGGGCACGAGGCTCTTGCCGTTGTCGATGAGCATCACGTCGCCGAGCACGTCGTGATGCTCGAGCCGCGGCGCCCGGTCGCGGTACGCAGGATCGATCCGATCGATGTAGGTACCCGGCGGCTCCGTGATGTGCGAGTCAGCCGAGATGCAGGGCCCGATCGTTGCGGTCATCCACCGAGTCTCGCGCCATCTGCTCATCGGCCGCCCGCGCACCTTGACGCGGCCGCGTCGTAGGTGACCCCGAATACCGACCTGCCGTCAACGCAGCACGTGCAGGTCGACGGATCCGGCCACGCCGGCACCGTCGCGAACGTGCCGCTCACGTTCTCCTCCGGGCTGGCCGACGGCCGGATCAAGCGAAGGAGCGACGGCGTGATCTCCGGCGACGACATCTACAACTTCGGCCCGGGCGAGGTCCGGACTCACACGATCGCGGCCGGCGGCTTCTGGACGTACGCCCTCCAGGTTCAAAACGACGGCCCCACGACCGCCGACCTCACGGTGCGCGCATCGACGTCGTCGACCGACGGATTCTCCCCGCACGTGCAGTTCTTCTTCGGGTACTTCGACATTTCGTCACTCGTGCTCGGTAGTAGCGGCTTCACCTTCACCAACATGGCTCCCGGCGACGTCCGGACGTTCGCCCTCCGGTTCCAGGCCCCGACCGCCTCCACCGTCGGTTCGACGGCCAACGCGTTCGTGAGCTTCGCGTCCGGGAGCTCCGGCATCACCGACGATCTCTCGCTGTACGTCGTCGTTCAGTGACCGACCTGAGACCGGGCCGACGTTCACCCGTCGTAGCGGACGATGCTGAAGGGCAGTCCGCTTTCGAGCACCGTCTCGCGCATCGCGCGCAGGTCCGGTAGGAGACGGAGCTCGACCTTCGCCGCACGGTGTCGCAGGAGCAGATCACCAACGGGCACTACCTCCAACGGAGTGACCGTCCGAGACGAGATCCACTGGCCTTCCGCTTCGGGCCAGGGATCGAAGTCGGTGGCGTCGAATCGGTACTCATAGAGCCTGCACGCACCGATTCCGTCCGACCACGAGCTCGGAGCGGCCTGCACACGCGAAGCCTCGGTTGCGAAGATCTGTTGAAGACGGCGACGCTGCGGCGCGTCGTTCGCCCACACCGTCACTCGTGGACAGTTGCGAGGGAACCAGTACAAGGGCGCCCGTGCTTCGTCGATCGCCCACACCGCGGCAGCGACGTCGGGATTTGTGCGCGGGACGTGCGGCTCGAAGCAAGAGACGCGCGGGTCCTCGCTGTAGTG
The DNA here is from genome assembly GCA_963761055.1 of uncultured Actinomycetes bacterium. Lineage (GTDB taxonomy): Bacteria > Actinomycetota > Acidimicrobiia > IMCC26256 > PALSA-610 > PALSA-610. The sequence goes on from CAVXFO010000007.1 coordinate 646,211, forward strand.
GAAGAGCACCGACTGCTCGACAGGGTCCACTGTCCAACCCATGCGGCAACACTGTGGCACAAGACCCCGGGTGCTGGTTCCGGCTGCGCTGATTGTCCGGTGCTAGTGGAAGTCGCGAGACTTGAGGCTGTCGCCGAGGCTGATCGGCAACCGCGTGATGCGGCCGGCGACGAGGTTGATCACACCTTGGTGCTTCTCCAGCACACCGCGCACACGTAACGCGGGCGCGCCGCGGGCGACGATGCGGAACCGTTTCCATACACCCTTGGCGCAGATCACGTTGGTGAGGCCCGTCTCGTCCTCGAGGTTCAGGAACACGGTGCCCTTCGCGGTCGCCGGTTGCTGGCGGTGCGTGACCACACCCGCGATCTCGACCACCGTCCGGTCGGGCAACTCGCGCAGCTGCGCGTTCGTCACCACGCCCTGACGGGTCAGCTCCTCCCGCACGAACTCGGTCGGGTGCTTCCCCACGCTCATGCCCATCGCCCACAGATCGGCGTACACCGTCTCCATCTCGGTCATGCCCGGCAGCGCGGGCGCGTCGGTGCCGGTGACCATGCCCGGCAACGTCTCGACCACTGTGCCGTCGCGCCGCCGCGTTCGGCCGGGCAGTGCCGAGCGCACCCGCGGCCCACAACGCGGCGCGGCGCGACTGACCGAAACACCCTTCGAACGCGCCGCGGGTCGCGAGCGCCTCGACCTGGTCGACGGTCGCGCCCGTCCGCCGCACGAAGTCCTCGAGGTCGGTGAAGCGGCGCTCGGCCCGTTCGTCGTCGATGCGGTCGAGCAACGCGTCGTGTAAGCCGCGCACGCTGCGCAGACCGAGCCGCACCGCGAGATGCGACGGCTCCGCATGGAAGCCGCGCAGCGGCCGGCCGATGGGTTCGGTGTCGAGCGTGCGGGGTTCGAGCGTGGCGTCGCGCATCGACCCGTTGAGATCCGGACCGAGCACCTGCACACCATGGCGACGGGCGTCGCGCACGATCGAGTGCGGCGAGTAGAAACCCATCGGCTGCGCGTTCAGGAGCGACGCCGCGAACTCGGCCGGGTAGTGGTACTTGATCCACGAGCTCGAATACACGAGGTAGGCGAAGCTCACCGAGTGGCTCTCCGGGAACCCGAAGTTCGAGAACGCCTGCAGCTTCGTGTAGATCTCCTCCGCGGTGTCGCCGGTGATCCCCCGCTCGGCCATCCCCGCCAGCAGCCGCTCGCGCATCCGTTCCATGCGGGCCTGGCTGCGCTTCGAACCCATCGCTTGGCGGAGCTGATCGGCCTCGGCCGCGGTGAACCCTGCGCAGTCGACCGCGAGCTGCATCAACTGCTCCTGGAAGAGCGGCACGCCGAGCGTCTTCTCCAGGCACGGCTTGGTGAGCGGGTGGATGTAGGTGACCTCCTCCTCGCCGTTGCGCCGGCGCAGGTACGGATGCACGGAACCGCCCTGGATCGGACCGGGGCGGATGAGCGCGACCTCCACCACGAGGTCGTAGAAGGTGCGCGGCCGCAGGCGCGGGAGCGTCGCCATCTGCGCGCGGCTCTCCACCTGGAACACACCGACGGTGTCGGCCGCGCACAGGAGGTCGTACACCTCGGGTTCCTGCGGGATGGTGGCGAGGTCGATATCGACGCCTTGGGCGCGCACGAGATCGACCGCGATGTGCAGCATCGTCAACATGCCCAGGCCGAGCAGGTCGAACTTCACGAGCCCGGCGGCCGCGCAGTCGTCCTTGTCCCACTGCAGCACCGAACGGCCCTCCATGCGCGCCCACTCGACCGGGCAGAACTCCACGAGCGGGCGGTCGGCCATCACCATGCCGCCGGAGTGGATGCCGAGATGGCGAGGGAAATCGATCACCGCACTCGCGAGCTCGAGCGCGAGCGGCGGGATCGCAGGCGGGCGCGTCGTTGCATCCGGGCCGTCGAGGGGCACGCCGTCGCGGGTGCGATCACGCAGCGTCCGTTCGAAGCGACGCTCGTTGCGGGGCGTCACCTGGCGCTGGTCCTTCAGCTCCTTGTCGGTGAGCTCGCCGAACGCCTCGGGCCCGGCCGCCCACCGGTCGACCCACTTCCCGAGCGCATCGGCTTGCCCGGGCGCCATCCCCGCCGCCTTCGCCATCTCCCGCAACGCGGACCGCGGGCGGTAGGTGATCACGTTCGCCACCTGCGCGGCGCGGTCGCGCCCGTAGCGCTCGTAGACGTACTGGATCACCTCCTCCCGGCGTTGGTGTTCGATGTCGAGGTCGATGTCGGGCGGACCGTCGCGCTCGGGCGAGAGGAAGCGCTCGAACAACAACCCGAGCGCGACCGCGTCGGCCTTGGTGACCCCGAGCGCGTAACAGACCGCGCTGTTCGCCGCGCTCCCCCGCCCCTGGCAGTAGATGTCGGAGCGGCGGCAGAACTCGACGATGTCGTGCAGCAGCAGGAAGTAGCCGGGGAAGCCGAGCTGCTCGATGACGGTCAGCTCGTAGTCGATCTGCTGCGCCGCCTGCGCGTATTGGGGATGGCTCTGCGGGTAGAAGACGGCCGCGCCCCGCCGCACGAGCTCCCGTAGCCACGACATGTCGTCGTGGCCCTCGGGCACCGACGCATCGGGCAGCTGCGGCGCCGCGAGCTTCAGGTCGAACGCGCACGCCTGCGCGATGTCGACGGTCCGTTCGACCGCGCCGGGCCAGCGCGCGAACCGGCGCAGCTGTTCGGCCGCGCTGCGCAGGTGCGCGAACGGCGCGGCCGGCAGCCAGCCGTCGATCTCGTCGAGCGACCGGCGCGCCCGCACCGCCGCGAGCGCGTGCGCGAGCGGACGGCGCGCGGGCGTGGCGTAGTGCACGTTGTTCGTGGCGACGACCTCGACGCCGACGCGCATGGCCACCTGCGCGAGCGCGTCGTTGCGGTGCCGGTCGAGCGGATCGCCGTGATCCCAGAGCTCGACGAGCACCCGGTCGGGCCCGAAGCCGACGACCAGCTCTCGCAACGCAAGCTCGGCCGCGGCGGGTCCGTCGCGCATCAATGCCGTCGGGACAGTGCCTTTGCGACACCCGGTGAGCACGAACCATGTGTCGTTCCCGGCACTGGGACCGTGCCCGTGCACCGGCGCCCGGGCCGCGTCGACGAGTTGTGGCAACGACGAGCGGGGCGCGCCCTTCTCCCCCGCGAGCTGGGCCCGGCTGATCGCCTGCGCGAGCCGGGCATAGCCGACCGTGCCCTGCGCGAGCACGATCAGATGCTCGCCGGGTGGATCGGCAGTGCCGTTCGGCACCCCGTGTGCGCCAAGGGTCAGCTCGGCGCCGAACACGGTCGGCAGCGCGAGGGCGCGCGCCGCCTCCGCGAACCGCACGATGCCGTAGAAGCCGTCGTGGTCGGTGATCGCGAGCGCGAACAGGCCGAGGCGCGCGGCCTCTTCCGCGAGCTCCTCGGGATGGCTCGCGCCGTCGAGGAACGAGAAGTTCGAATGGCAGTGCAACTCCGCGTACACGCCTCATCCGTATCGTTCGGTAGGTCAGTCGTAGATGGCTTCGATCCCTGCTCGCCCACCTTCGACGACCACAACACAAGCGAGCTCGTTACCGTCACCATTGTCGAGAACCAATTGCCAGCGGGCACAGCGGCGGCGCGCGAGCGGGTCCCACCACCGCACGTCGTGCGCCCATGGGCCCGCCCACGCGTGCACCGCCCCGCCACTACCCGGGAGCGCCCGACTGCGCACGTGCGCGGGGGCCCGCCGTTGCTCACCTCGACCGTTGACCGCAACCGCGTCGCCATGCGAATCGACCAGCTCGGCCGGCAACGGTGGGTCGAACACGCGCGCCGGGAACGGCGGCGGGATCGCACCCGGCCACGCCGCAACCTCCGTGCCGACCACGAGCGGCCGCTCGGGTTCGCGCGGCTCTCCCCACGGGACGAACCGCACCTGTTCGGCCGCGGTACGACCGCCTTGCACGACCGCGGTGGTGACCGCGTCGAAACCGAGCATGCCCTGGACGCGCGCAAGCGCGCGATCGGCCCGCTGGTGCGCGACCTGGTCGCCGCCCCAGAACCCGAGCTGGCGCCCGTCGGCGGGCACGACCTCGTCGGGGGTCAGCATCACGCTGGTGATGCCGGCGGTGGTCTCACCGGTGTTGATCCACGCGTCGAGCTGCCAGCGCACACGCTCCGCGAGCACGCCCGGGGTCAGCGCGTCGCCGAGCGCGGACCGGGCATGGCGCCAACAGCGCGTGAGCCGCTCGCCGTGCTCGGTCTCCACCTCCACCAGTACCCGCGTGCACGCGAGGCCGCGTTCGGCCAACCGATCGAGCAGACGGTCGGCGAGCTCCTTGGCTGCGAACGCGGCGACATCGACCCGTTCCGCGGGCGGGTCGAGCTCGGTGCGCTCGACGAGATCGGGCGGTGGGGCGACCAGCACCGACGGACCCGGATCGATCCCCCGTGCCAGCTCGTGGATCCGGCGCCCCTCGCTACCGAAACGAGCGAGCACGGCATCGGATGCCAACGCGGCGACCGCGCCCAGGGTCGACAGCCCGAGCCGGACCAGCAAACCGGCCAGCTCGTCGTCTTCCAACACGCTCACCGGCCAGGGTGCGACGTACTCGGCCGAGCCGCCGGCGGGGACCACCACCGAACGGCGAGCGGCGAGCCGGGCCACGAACACACCGTCGGCGATACCGACTCGCACGTCGTCACCGTCGGGACCGAGGGCGGCCGCGACCCCGGCCCGGATCTTCGCCGCGAGCGCCTCGTCGCCACCGAAGTAACGCGACGGACCACGGGTGGGGAACTCGCACCGACCCGGGCGTTCGAGCACGACACGCGGCGTGAACACCTCGATCGCACGCGCCACCACTTCGAAGGCACGCGCCTCGTCCGCCTCGTCGGCGTCGACACACACCGCGTCGGGGCACCGCGCTTCGGCCTCGCGCCGGCTCATGCCGCGCGTCACACCGACCGTGCGTGCTTCGGCCGACGCACAGCGCACGATGTCACGGCTCCCCACCCGTTCCCGCACGATCACCGGCCGGTTGCGCAGATCCTCGGCGCCCATACCGGCGAGACCCACATCGGCCGCGTGCCGCCGCGCCGCGATCACAGGCCAGTCGGGACACCACACGCACCCGGTCCGACTCACGCGACTTCTCCGTTGATCATCCGGCCTGTGCGTGCGCGCGCACCCGCTTTCCTTCGACCTGAACGTCGATACGGCCGCCCGGCGCGAGCAGACCCGCGCCGGACACGAGCCCCGACCAGTCGCGACCTTGCGTGTGGAGACGAAGGGTCGCCTCTACCGGCCACGGTCCGAGTGCGACGAGCACGGTGGCCCGTTCCCGCGCTCGGGCCGTGAGCCGGCGGGCGTCGCCGGGGCGGAGGCCGGGGGGAACCACCGCCGCGACGAGCGAGACACCGTCGAGTAGCGCGCCGACGACCGTCGCCCACCGATCGGGCGAGACGCGCCGGACGATCGCCCACCGTTCCAGGGCCACGCCTGCCTCGGCCGCCGCCCGGGCCCCCACGGTGCCGTCGGGATCGACGACCGCCGCCCACTCGCCCACGGAGGTGGTTGCCGCGGCGAGGATGAGCGCTACGGTCGTCGACCCCGAACCCGGTGGCCCCTCCAGCGCGACGGTGCTGCCGCGCTGGATCCCACCCGCCGGAAAGAGTTGACCGATCGGTCCGGCGACGGCGAGGAGCCGGTCGCCGGCCAGTACCGCGGGAGCGGCAAGGGTGGCAGCCGCCCGCAACTGCGCCCGGGCGTGCTCGTCCCGCCTCGGGAGTATCGGGGAGATCGGGGCTGCAACCACACGCTGACGATAGCGAACACATGTTCGCCCCCGCAAGAGCGACCCGGTGGGGTCGATCCGACGCCCGGTCATCCCCCCGAGCGGGCGGCCTGGAGCGCGGTGAGGGCGGAGCGTTCGTAGTGCCCGCACCCGTCGACGGGGATCGACACCTGATACACGCCCGCCCCTGTCTTGGCGAGCACGACCTGCGTCACGTCGGCGTAGAGCGCGCACACGGTGCCGGGACCCGGCGCGGGTTCGTCGGCGCGAGAAAGGGCCGACAGGAGCGAGTCGAACGCCGGCCGGCCCGCGGCGACCTCGACGGGCTTCGAGGGTTGACCGGGCATGTCGAGCGCGCACAACAGGAACGTCTGCGGCGTATCGATCGGCGCCCGCTTCGCACCCGGCGAGACCACGTCCGCCGGGCATGCCCAGGCCCGCACCACGACCCCTCGCAATCCGGAGGCGGACGGGGCCGGCGCCGTGGTGCTCGACGACACCTTGGCGCCACTCCCCGAGCTCCCGCACGCGGCCAGCAGGACGAAGAGCGGGAGACACAAGGCAAGTCGCTTCAGGCCGAATCTGTTCTTGAACCTGCGCATACGGGTTCGATGCTCGCACTTCGTCGCCGGTTCCCAAAACGCGGTGTCGGGGCCTGCGTACGCTCACGACACCCGATCGCCGCTCGGAGCGGACTGCGGACGGGGCACGAAGCATGCAAGAACCTTGGAACGTCATGACGGGACCCGGCGTCCAGTGAGCGTGACGAACTTCGTCGCAGTCCTCGCGGTCGCAGTCACTGCGGTCGGCCTCGCGGCGTGTGGGAGCTCGCACCCGGCCGGCACGGGCGCCTCGACCTCGATCTCCTCGACCTCGACCGCACCCCTCCCTGATCCGTTCGCCGGCCGCGCGGTTCCGTCGAGTGGGTTCATCCTGCTCGACAACCCGACGGACGGCACCGCGAGCACGCCCTCGTCGTGGTCGATCTCGTTGCTCGACGACGCCGCGACCAGGCTGGGTTCACTGCCACGGGCGGTCATCGGGAACGACGTGCTCAACTCGCCCCTGACCGGACTCGTCGTGACGAGCACCGGCGTCCGCATCGAGCATCATGCGCTCCCCGTCCGTGACGACGACCCGCGCGGTTGCACGACGACCGGGACGAACGCGCGGCTCCGAATCGCGCTGTGCGGCACGCGCAGCGGGGACCAACTGTTGGGCGAGCGCATCGAGGTTCGCCACGGCTCCACGTGGTCGACGCTCGCCGGCAAACCGCCGGCGCCGACAGGCGATGACGTCGTCGGGCATTGGATGTGGGCCACGCCGGCGCCCGATGGCCGTTGGGTGCTCGCGGGATGGTCTGGCGAATGCGAGGTGCAGACCGCCCTTCTCGTCTCCGTTGTCGACGGTTCCGTGCGTGCGATCACCGGCGAGCGCGGTGTCGCGTGGCGGTCTGCGCCGGAATCCGGTTCGCTCGGTTGGACCGGCGACGGATTCGCGCTCGGGGTGTTCGGTGGCTCGAGCGACTGCGGTACCGCGGCGACGGTTCCCCGCGGCGTGTACCGCGTGGCGCCGACGGATACGGCGCGGCGCATGCTCGTCCCCCTCTCCGCCACCCAGGGAGTGCTGCGCTGGCTCAGTGCCGACGACCGACGCTCCCACTAGAACGATTCACGGCTCGGGCGAGACCCGAGTTCAGCCGCCGAGCACGGGCGCAACCGGAACGCACTGCGACGCGACCCGCGGGCAGGATCGATCGAGGACGTCGCCGTGCAAACATGTGAACTTCGCCGGTGAGATTCCGTTCACCGCGCAGTCGAATTCTCGGAGTCCGAACCCGAGGAGCCACAGATGACCACGTACGTCTTGATTCCGGGCGCGGGCGGCGTGGCTTGGTACTGGAACCGGGTCGTGCCGCTGCTGGAGCGGGCGGGCCACGCCGCGATCCCGGTCGATCTTCCCGGCGACGACGAGCAGGCGGGTCTCGCCGAATACGCGGACGTGGTGCTCGCGGCGATCGACGGCCGCACCGACGTGGCGCTCGTCGCGCAGTCAATGGAAGGCTTCACGGCTCCGCTGGTGTGCGCGGGCGCGACGGTGGAGTCGCTGACGTTCGTGAACGCGATGATTCCGGTGCCGCACGAGACCGCGGGCGACTGGTGGGGCGACACCGGCGCGCCGGAGGCGCGCGTCAAGGCCGCCGAAGTCGGTGGGTACAACACCGACTTCGATCCCGTGACCTATTTCCTACACGACGTCCCGGCAGACATCGCGGCCGAGGGCGAGTCCTACCAACGCGACGAAACCGACGCTGCGTTCGCGTCGGAGTGCGACTTCGACTCGTGGCCGTCGATTCCGATCCGCGCGGTTGCAGGAGCCGACGACCGTTTCTTCCCCGTCGAGTTCCAATGTCGCCTCGCGCGCGAACGGCTCGGCATCGACGCCGACGTCCTATCCGGCGGCCACCTCATGTCGCTGTCGCAACCGGCGCGGCTGGCCGAATTTCTGCTGCACGCTCGAGCAGTTGCGTCGTGACGACGGCAATACCGCCGGACGCTATTGGACCTTTGAGACCTCGGGTTCGACGCCGCGGGCTTCGAAGGACCAGCCCGCGTCGTCGCCGTAGAACTCGAAGAGGTGTTCGATCGTGAACATCGCCTTCGGCTCGAGCACCGCCCAAGCGTCGGCAGGCGCTTCGACTGTCGCGACGTTGGAGTAGATCGTCACCTTGGTGGCGCCCGCGTCGAGCAGTCGCTTGGCGAGCACGTCGGGCGGCCGCCCACCCACCGGCGAGTCGGCCGTGTACACCTCGATGGCCATGCCCGTGAGCGAGCGATTGCACTCGAAGAAACGGATGTCGGGAGCGGCGCCCGCGCGCATCGTCACCGTGATCGGCTGACCCATGCCCCCAGCCTAGGAGGAACGGTTGCGATAGCGCCGGATCAGAGCGTTGGTCGACGCGTCGTGATCCAACCCGGCGTCGTCCGGCGCCGCGATCTCCTCGGCGATCGTCCGGGCGAGCACCTTGCCGAGCTCGACACCCCACTGATCGAATGAGTCGACGCCCAAGATCGTGCCGAAGGTCATCACCTTGTGCTCGTAGGCCGCCACGAGCGAGCCCAGCGCGAACGGGGTGAGCTGACTCGCCATCAAGGTCGATGACGGCCGGTTGCCGGGCATCACCCGGTACGGCGGGAGGCTTGGATCGTCGGTCCCGAAGGCGAGGGCCTCGGCCTGGGCGAAGAGGTTCGCGTTGAGCAGGTCCTGCTGGTTTCCGAGCACGTGTCCGGGCTGGGCCTGATCGAAGCCGATGAAATCGATGGGCACGAGGGTCGTGCCCTGGTGCAGCAGTTGGAAGTAGGCGTGCTGACCGTTGGTGCCGACGGTGCCCCACACGATCTCACCGGTCGGCGCGTCGACAGGTGAGCCGTCGGCGCGCACCGATTTGCCGTTGCTCTCCATCTCGAGCTGCTGGAGATACGACGGGAGCTTCACCAACGCGTTCGCATACGGCACTATCGCCTGCGACTGCGCGTCGAGGAAATCGCGGTACCAGCAGGCAAGGAGGCCCATGAGGACCGGCACGTTCTCCTCGAAGGGCGCGGTGCGGAAATGCTCGTCCATCGCGTGCGCGCCGGCGAGGAGCGTGTGGAAGTTGTCGGGACCGATGGCCACCATCACCGACAGGCCGATCGCGGACCACATCGAATACCGCCCACCGACCCAGTCCCAGAACGCGAACCTGTTCGCGGTGTCGATCCCGAACTCCGCGACCTTCTCCGCATTGGTCGAGACCGCTACGAAATGCTTCGCCACCGCCCGCTCGTCGCCTCCGAGCGCGGCGACCAGCCACGCACGTGCCGGCGTGCGCGTTGGTCAGTGTCTCGAGCGTCGTGAAGGTCTTCGACGAGATGACGAACAACGTCTCCGCGGCGTCGAGTCCGTGCAGTGCGTCGACGAGGTCGGCGCCGTCGACGTTCGACACGAAACGAAACTGCATGTCGAGCCGGCTGTAGGCCCGCAGCGCGTCGTGGGCCATCGCGGGACCGAGGTCGCTGCCGCCGATCCCGATGTTCACGACGTTGCGGATCGGTCGGCCCGTGTGACCGACCCAGCTTCCGTCGCGGATCGACGTCGCGAATGTCGACATCCCGTCGAGGACGCGGTGCACCTCGGCCACGACGTCGACGCCGTCGACGACGAGACGGGTTCCCGCAGGCATCCGCAGCGCGGTGTGCAGAACCGCCCGGTTCTCGGTGACGTTCACGTGCTCGCCCGCGAACATCGCGTCGATCCGTTCCCGCAGACCGCGTTCGTTCGCGAGATCGAACAACAGCTCGAGGGTCTCTCCGTTGACCCGGTGTTTGCCGTAGTCGAAATACCAGCCCGCGACCTCGACGTGCATCCGGTCGCGATAGGGCTCGGCCGCGAACAGCTCCCGCACGGTGCGGTCGCGCACGAGTTGGGCATGACGAGTGAGCGCGTCCCAGCGGAGGTCGGACATCAGCTGGCACCCGACCGGGAGAACAGCGTGGGCTGCCGCTCGAAGCGAGCGATGCCACCCCACAGGCAGTAGTCCATGAAGATCCAGGAGCGGCGATGGATCGCGGACGGGCCGTATCCCGCGAGCGCGCACTTGTGGTGCGGCGCCGGATAGCCGCGGTTCGATTCGAAGCCGTACGCCGGGTAGTGCTCGGCCTCATCGGCCATGATCGCGTCGCGATTGGTCTTCGCGATCACCGACGCAGCTGCGACCGACAGCACCTTCTGGTCGCCCTTGACGATCGTACGCACGATCCGTGGCATCGAGAGATAGTCGTGCTTGCCGTCGAGGACGATGCGGTCGGGCGCGAATCCCTGCGCCGCGAGTTGGTCGAGCGCGCGGCCGGCCGCTCGGCGCTGGGCCTCGGTCATGCCGACGAGGTCGCACTCCTCGTGCGATGCGTGCCCCACCCCGATGCCACGCGCCCAGCGCCGCACCCGTGCGGCCGCGACATCGCGCTCGTCGTGTGTCAACAGCTTCGAGTCACGCACACCCGACAGGTGTTCGTCGCCGGGAACGACGGCCGCGACGGTCACCGGCCCGGCCCACGAACCGCGACCGACCTCGTCGATGCCGACGACGACCCGGTCTCCGGCCGCCCAACACTTCCGCTCGACGCGCAGGGTCGGATACGGAGCGATCACGACGCGTGACGCTACTCGGCCGACCTCGTCGCGACTGCCCACCCGCGTCGTGCAGGCACGTCAGGGGGCTCGCACGTCAGGAGGCCTGGACACGCGCCGTACGATGGCGACGTGAGACCCGGCACGCGCGTCGAGGTCAGGAGCCGCTTCGAATCGAAGTGGTCGCGCGGATTCGAAGTCGCCGATCGGCTCGAGGCTGAGCGCAGCGCCGGTGGCGAACCGCTGTACAAGGTGCGACGCCGCTCCGACGGTTCGATCCTGCCGGTCACGTTCGCGGAATCCGATCTCCGGGAGGAGAACCGCCGTAGCACCTGGTGGATCTGAGGGCTGCCTACTCGGCCGCGGTCAGTCGGGGGCCTGGAGGCGGGCGATCAGCTGCTCGACTGGGATGGCGGGCAGCGTGGTGGTGCGCATCGTGCCGCGCGCCGCCAACATGATGGCCGCCTTTGCCATCGCCTCCTCGTCGGACGCCTCGATGATGCTCAAGAAGTCGTACTGACCCAGCAGCGCGTACTGCGCGTGCACCTTCAGGCCCATCGCCTCGACTTCGGCGTTGACCACCCGGATACGTTCGGGTTTCTCCCGCACGGTCTCCCAGCCCCCGGGACCGAGCGTCGAGAGCATCGCGTACATCGGCATTCGTGGAGGTTAAGAGGATCCGTGCGACCGTGTCGACCAGGATGCGCGGGGAGCACCCCGCCTGACCGAACGACCCCGACCCATTAACGTCGAAAGCATGCCCGTGAAGGTCGCGATCGTCCCTCACACCCACTGGGACCGCGAGTGGTACTCGCCGTTCCAGACGTTCCGGCTCCGGCTCGTCCGGCTGCTCGACGCGCTGCTGCCGATGCTCGAATCCGACCTCTCCTACTCGCGCTTCCTGCTCGACGGGCAGACCGCGGTGCTCGACGACTACCTCGAGGTCCGACCGGAAGCCGGGGCCGCGCTGGCCCGGCTGGCGAGCGCGGGCCGGCTCGCGATCGGGCCGTGGATGGTGCTCATGGACGAGTTCATGGTCTCGGGTGAGACGATGGTGCGCGACCTGCAGTTCGGGATCGCCCGCGGCTCCGAGCTCGGGGGCGTCATGGACGTCGGCTACCTCCCAGACATGTTCGGGCACGTCGCCCAGATGCCGCAGATGCTGCGGCTCGCCGGTTTCGAGCACGCCGTCGTGTGGCGCGGGGTTCCCGCCCGGGTCGAACAGACGGCGTTCTGGTGGGAGGCGCCCGACGGTTCGCGCGTCCGGGCGGAGTACCTGTACGGCTCCTACTCGAACGGCCGCGACATCCCCGACGACGCCAAGCGCCTCGTCCTGCGCGCCCGCGACTACGAGCACGAGCTCGGGCCGGCGCGCCTCCACGACATGCTGCTGATGAACGGCACCGATCATCAGATGCCCCAGCCGTGGCTCGGACGCGTCGTCGCCGAAGCCAACGCGGTGCAGGACGAGTACGAGTTCGCGGTCACCTCGCTCCCCGAGTACCTCGCCGACCAACCGGCGGCCGGGCTCGTCACCGTTTCCGGCGAACTGCGCTCGGGGCGCGCGCCAACCTGCTCATGGGCGTCGGATCGAACCGCGTCGACGTCCACCGGGCGTGCGCGCGTGCCGAGCGGTCACTCGAGAAACGGGCGGAGCCACTGTCGGCGTTGTTCCTGCCCGCCGAGCAGTACCCGCACGGACTCGCGGCGATCGCCTGGCGGATGCTCGTGCTCAACAGCGCGCACGACTCGTCGTGCGCGTGCAGCAGTGACGAGGTCGTCGACCAGGTCCTGGTGCGCTACTACGAAGCCCGCCAGATCGGCGACGGACTCACACACGACGCCGTGCGTTCCGTAGCGGCCCAGGTACACGCGCGCCGCAGGCGCGACGATCGCGGTGAACCCGACCGCGCGCACCCGGTCGGGACTCGTCGACGCCCGCGTTCCCGGCACCGGTCCGTGCCACTTCGTCGGGCCCGACGGAGCCACCCACTCCACCCAACCGCTCGCCGACGGCGGCGACGCCGAAGCCGGCTTCCAGACCATGGTGACCGGCCAGAAGATCCGTTGGGTCCTCGATCTGATGCGCGCCAGCGAGTTCGCCGGTCGTCAGATCCATGCCTACGAGGTGACGCCCGTCCCGAGCACCACCGACCAACACGACATCTTGTTGATCGAAGCCCGGGGCACCGACGCCCGCATCGACCTCACCGAGCTCAAGGAACAGATGCTGGCGCTCGGTGAGGCCGGCCACACGATGAGCCTGAAGTTGCAGGCGGCTCCCGTCCGCCACGTGCTGTTCGACACGGGCGAGATCGACGGTTTCGGCTGGTCGTGTTTCACTGCCGCCGAAGGCGAGGCGGCGCCGTCCGCCTCGATGGTCGTCGCCCGGGGCGACACCGAGCTTGCGAACGCGTATCTCACGGTCAACGTCGACGGGCGCGACGGCACCTACGCGATCACGACCGCCGACGGCCTACGACTCGACGGGTGCGGCCGGCTGGTCGACGGCGGTGACGGCGGCGACACCTACAACTATTCGCCACCCGACGTCGACGTGGTGGTGGATCGGCCCGCAGCCGTCCGCCTCAGCGCAACCGAGACTGGCCCCGTGCGGGCCCGCATCACGATCGATGCCGAATACGACTGGCCCGAGTACGCCGTCGGCGACGTGCGCTCGTGCGCCCGCCGTAGCGACGGCACCGTCCGGTCCACGGTCCGCACCATTCTCGAGCTTCGCCCGGGCGAGCACTTCCTGCGCGTCGCGCACGAGATCGACAACCGGTCGCGTGACCATCGGCTGCGCGCGCACTTCCCCCTGCCCGTGACAGTTACCGGTTCCGATGCCGAGTGCGCGTTCGCCGTCGTCCACCGTGGCCTGACCGCGGAAGGCGGTGTCCACGAGCTCGGCTTGCCAACCTTCCCGTCGCGCCGCTTCGTCGACGCCTCCAACGGTACGGCGGGCGTCGCGCTCATCCACGACGGCCTGCTCGAGTACGAAGTCGTCGACGACGGTCGAGCCCTCGCCCTGACACTGCTGCGCGCGGTCGGGTACTTGTCGCGGACCGAGCCCCAACTGCGGCCGAACCCGGCCGGTCCGCCGGACCCGCTCGCCGGACCACAGCTGCTCGGCGCCCAGCGGGCCGAGTACGCCGTCATGCCACACCCGGGCGACTGGCGTTCTGCCGACTGTTACGGCGCGGCCGACGCCGTCCTGGTGCCGTTCGAGCGGACGCGCGTTCCGTCGCACACCGACGGCAGTCGGCCGCTCGCAGGCACGACTCTTCGTGTCGACGGCGCCGAGGTGTCGGCGGTGCGACGGGTTCCGGGTGGTCTCGTCGTACGCGTGTTCCGTACTGCGCCCGAGGCCGGGCCGGTCGCGCTCGAGCACGAGGGGGTGGCCGCGCGCGGCTTCGTGATCGACCTGCGCGGTCAACCGGTGACGCCGTTCGAGGGAATGGTTGAGCTCCGCCCGTTCGAGATCGCGACGCTGCAGATCGACGACGACTGAGTCGGGCCGTCAGGGACGGAGCCTCGCCGTCAGCTCGATCTCGACCGCGATGCCGAAGGGCAGTTCCGCGAGCCCGACCGCGGAGCGGGTGTGCCGGCCCGCATCACCGAAGACGGCAACGAGGAGATCCGAGCACCCGTCGACGACTGCGGGCATCTGGTCGAAACCGGGCGTGACATTGACCATGCCGAACACCTTGACGATTCGCTCGATGCGGTCGAGGTCGCGCAGTTCGGCTTGCAGCGTCGCCAGGATCGACAGCGCGGCCATCCGCGCCGCCTCCCGGCCCTGCTCGAGCGAGAGATCGCGGCCGACTTTGCCGCGAATCATTTCCGAGCCCGAGATCGGGCCGTGCCCGCCGACGTGGACGAGACCGCCGTCGATCACGCATCCGAGGTAGTTGGCCGCAGGAGGAAACACCGGAGGCAGCACGATGCCGAGCGCCACGAGCCGTTCGGCGATCACGAGCCCGTGCTCCCGTCGATGGCCTCGCGTATGAGGTCGGCGTGGCCGGCATGACGCGCGATCTCCTCGACGAGATGCAGCAGTATCCAGCGCCGATTGAGGCCGGACTCCGACAACGAATCGAGATCGTCCACGCCGCTGAGAATCAGACCTTCGATCTGTCGGCGTGCGATCTCGAGCTGAAACCACCGCCGTTCGACGTAGGCAACGTGCTTGACGAGCGTGAGCATGCAGAACGAGCTGGGCGTCGGTCGACTCGTCGCCTGCTCGTCGGTGAGACCGTCGAGGTTGCGCAACCGCGCCGCCCGTTGCTCTTCGAGGAACATCGAGAGGCCGCTCAACTCGTCGGGCGGACCCTCGAACGGGACCGGCATCGGTCGACCTCCCGGCACTCGCCTGCGTGGACGCACCAACCTAGCGATCGATCGCGCGGTCACGACCTACCGACGACGCTGACCCCGAAGCGAGTGACGCCGAGATGAGTCCCCGAGTCGGCGCGCACCGCGACGCGGTAGCGGTGCCCGAGACGTGCAACGAATGCCCACGACGTCGCGCGGACCGTCCCGACCTTGGCCTTCGTCCATCTGCCCCCGTCGACCTGGTACCACACCTTGGTCTCGGTCACCGCGCCCGTGTTCCCCGCGGCGACGTTCCACTTCGCCGTGTATCTCGTCGTCCGGCCCTTGACCAGGACTGCTCCCTTGACGACGACCGGTGCGCTCACGGCGGGTGCAGTCGCGCCCTGGACGAATCCGTCGATTGTCTCGCCCTCGAGTACGTCCTTCTGCACGACGCCCCACGAGATACGACCGAAGCCCCCGTTCGCCCACCCCGTGCCCCACGAGTTCTGCACGGTGAGGCCCGTCGCGTCGTACCCGACTGCGAGCACCTCGTGCGAACCTCGGATCGCGGTCGTCGTGTCGGTGTCCGTCGCGGTCGCGCCCTTGGCCAGATACGCGAAGCCATTGCGAACCTCCATCCTGATCGCCACCGGATGGTGCGTCGCGAGCGCCGTCTTCAGGAGCGCGATGGTGGTCGAGTGCCCGACCCCGACGAAGAGTGTGTTCCAGCCCTTGATCTTCCACTTCGCCGCGGCCGCTCGTTGCGCAGCCGTCGGCTTTGATTTCCAGTTTTCGTCACCCTGTGGGTAGGCGGAGCGCGGGGCATTCCCCTGTGCCACCGCGAGTTCCAGCACCGTCGCCGGATCTGCGCCGTAATCGCCGTTGACACTGATCTGCGAATACGCGTACATCGGCGCGAAGGGCTGGCCGACGCGGCCGGTGTAGCGCGAGTACCAGCCGAGCATGGCGTAGTCGATCGTCCACGGGACGCACGAGTTCACTGCGCCCTGGTAACCGGGAGTGACCGCCCACCTCTTCAGGTCGACGCTCACAGGCAGGACACCAGTCGACGCGGATGCCGCCGACATGCCGTTGATCACCCCGCCGCCGACGAGTGCGAGCACGACCAGGGCGGCGGTTGCGAGTCGGGCCAAAAAGCGCACGGGGGGTCTTTTCCAGAGATCGGCATCGGAGTTCCGTATGGAATCCGTACGTTCCCGGTGACGTCCGTCGTGATGGTCGGGCAACGATGACGACATCATACGGTGATGATGCGGTCACGCTACGCATTCTGCCGCAATTATCCGCAAACTTGCGCGAATGCCCGCAATTCGCGCTCGCCGAACGGCGGAGATCGGCCCGCCGCGGCCCGGGGGCCGGCGCAGGAGGCGACCCGAGCCGGGAAACTACGGGCGGAGGAGCTGGTACGCCTCGACCGGCTCCTCGAAACCGGCCAGCGTGTACCTGCCGGCGGGGGCGAAGGCGTAGCCGCCGCGCACCCGCGCCAGCCGCTGGTACAACCTCGCGTCGGTGAGCGCGGTGCCGGCCTCGGCCGACGACACGAGCCGGGCCGCGAGGTTGACCGTCGGGCCGTAGAAGTCGCCCTGGCGCACCATGACGTCGCCGAACGCGAGACCGACGCGCAGCTTCGGTAATCGCGCCGCTGCGCACGCTTCGAGCAGGTCGACCGCGAGCGCGCAGCCGACGCCGGGCGCGTTGGTCACGAACATCACCGCGTCGCCGATGCGTTTCACGACGTTCGCGCCCGCGGCCGTGATCACGTCGCCGGTCGTCGCCTCGAAGCGGTCGAGCATCGTCGCCAGCTGATGGGGCTCGAGCTCCTGCCAGAGGCCGGTGTATCCCGCGAGGTCGGCAAACCCGACCGCGAGCTGAACCACGTTCAACCGCGACGTGGGCGCGTTCACGTCGCTGTACCGGCGACCGATCGCCTGAAGGTGGTGACGGTGCATGGCATCGATCGTCAGCGCGATACGCGGCAGTACGTCGTCGGCGACCGCGCGGTACGTACGCGCGACGTCGACGTATTGGTGCTGCTGCGCGAGCGGTGCCTCGATGTTCGACCGGACGAGCGCGACCTCGGCCTCCGCGATGCGGCCGACCGCCTCACCGACCGTGCGCATCAGCCGCAAGACTTGCGCCTCCGACACGAAGGTCGCGAGCAGACCGAACAGCCGGAACATCTCGACGTCCTGCGAACCGAACCGGCGTTCGAACGGGCGCGGTTCGGCGAATCCGGCGACCCGCCAGAGCGTCAGCGCCGACTTCGGGTCGATCTCGGCCGCGTGGGCAACCTCTGCGAACGTCATGCCGTCCCGCCCGACCCGCAGCGTCCGGAACGCGGCGAAGCTCAACAGGCCTCCCTGTTCGTCGGCCTGCACGAGCTCGGGGATCGACGCGCCGATCTCGTCGAGCAGGAACTCGAACAGCGCGAGCCGCTCCGCGCTCGTCGGGCCGTCGGGGTCGTAGAGACCCGCGGCGACGAGGTCGTCGATGTGCTCGCTCACGTGAACTGATCAGGGGCGTCGACCGCGGTGCCGGCGAGGGTCCCCTCCCCCATCGCCAACAGGGTGGCCGGTGGTTCGCCCAGCAACGCCTCGCCCGCCGGCTCGGTCGAGGACCAGCCGGCATCGAGCACGCGGCGCGCGCACCGTCGAACCCGCGGGCACGGCCCACAGCAGTGCGGGTCGGGCTCCGTGCCAGCGGACCGCGAACGAGCACGGACCCCGCCGCAGCGGGATGTCGTGCGCGGCGATGTTGCGACCGAGCCACTCGGTCCGGAATCCCGGAACGACCGCGATCGTCGCGCTCGTCTCGGCGACGAGCACGGCGCGGATCTCCCCGAGCAGACCCGGGGTAGGGCCCATCGACAGCGCGCCGGGCCGCGCGCCGGTCGCGCGTCGAGAGGTGGCCCCACATGGCAACCGCGTCCTCGTCGAAGCCCCATCCCTCGAGCGCGACGAAGGCGTCGGTCGACGGCGGCGCGAGCAGCAGGTCGACTCGCGCCGCATCGACGCGGAACTGGAGCTCCTCCGGCAATTCTGTCCGCAGCCCGCGATCGAGCATCCGGTCCCAGGCGCGTACCACGGCGTCGGCGTCGGCGAGCGCGCCCACGTCGACGGCCGTCCGGGTCAGTGCGACCCGAACCTTGGTGCGGTGCGGAACCGGGAACACGAGACCGTGCTCGGGTTCGACCGCGCCCGCCCGACGGGCCGGACGCAAAGAGATTGATCCGTCGATGCGGGCGCCGTCGACATCGACCGTCACCACACCCGGCGCGTCGACCACGAAACCGACCGCGATTGCCTCGGGTGAGTCGTTCTCGACCTCGATGACCACCACGCCGCCGTCGCCTTCTCCCACGGCGTAGGCGCGCTGGATCGCGTTACCGTGCGTGATGCGAAACGCGGTGTGCACGACGGGCGCAGGGTGAGGGCGCGACTGCCGAGTCCGGCTGTCGCCGCCGGGCACCAGCCAGTCGTTCCCACTGCGGATGCGCCATCCCACGCGCACCGCACCCTGATGGACCGTTCCGTCGTGGTCGACTTCGGCTGTGAACCCGGTCGTCAATGTGCCGACGCCGATCATGGACCCGGCCTCACGAGTCCGATCTCACTGATCGCGCCTCACCGCATGCCGTGCAGCTCGGGCTTCGCCTTCCGGAGCATCAGCTCCGGGACCAGGTCGGCCGGTCGGGCACCCTCGTAGAGGACACGGTGGACGAACGACGCCAGCGGCATCTCCACCGCGTGGCGCGTCGCGAGCTCGAGCACCGCGGTGGTCGACTTCACCCCTTCGGCAACCATGTTCATCTCGCTGATGATGTCGTCGAGGGCACGACCCTTGCCCAGCTCGACACCGACATGGCGATTGCGGCTCTGCGGGCTGCTGCACGTCGCGATGAGGTCGCCCATGCCCGCCAGCCCGGCGAAGGTCAGCGGATCGCCGCCCATCGTCACGCCGAGCACGCGCGAGCTCGGCCAGCCCACGGGTCATCAAGGCGGCCTTGGTGTTGTCGCCGTAGCCGAGACCGTCAGCAATGCCCGCGCCGATCGCGATCACGTTCTTGAGTGCTCCCGCCATCTCACAGCCGACGACGTCGGGGTTGGTGTACACCCGCAACGTCGGCGCGAAGAAGATCCGTTGCATCTCGTCGGCGACCGCGGCGTCGGTCATCGCGACGACCGACGCCGTCGGTTGGCCCGCGGCGACCTCCACGCGCGAGGTTCGGACCGGTGAGCACACCCACGCAGGCGGGCTCGTGACCGGCGAGCACTTCACACGCAACCTCGGTCATCCGCGAAAGCGTCGTCTGCTCGATGCCCTTGGCCAGGCTCACGACCGGCACGCGGTCCTCGATGAACGGGCGCGCGTCGGCGAGGACCGAG
The DNA here is from genome assembly GCA_963761055.1 of uncultured Actinomycetes bacterium. GTDB lineage: Bacteria > Actinomycetota > Acidimicrobiia > IMCC26256 > PALSA-610 > PALSA-610. Next base: position 665,862 of record CAVXFO010000007.1, read on the forward strand.
CGCAGACCGTGCGACGGCACTCCGAGCACGACCACATCGGCGCCGGAGCACGCCTCTTCGAGCGAGTCGGTCGCGTGCAATGCGTCCGGGAGCACGACGTCCGGGAGATACGTGGGACTCTCGTGCCGGTCGCGGATCTGCGCCGCGAGCTCGGGCCGCCGGGCCCAGATCGTCGTGGCGACGTTGCCCGCCGCGATCGCGGCAACCGCCGTTCCCCACGACCCTGCACCCACCACCGCGATCCGGGTCATGCCGGCTTCCGATGTGCGTTCACGGTTTCCGGGCTCCGCCACCACCACGCGTCGGCACCCGGTCCCGGCCGTTCCGGGTAGATCTCGCGAGCCCGTGCGACGCAGCCGGCGATCGCTCCCATGATCCGCGGGGTCGCGTCGCGCGCTCGTTCACCTTCGGCAATGTGTACCGGCTTCCCGGCGACGGCGACCTGGGGCACCCGCCACGCGAACTGCGGCTTGCGCCCCTTCGTCAGCAGCCGGTGAGTACCCCACAGACCGACCGGAACGATCGGGACGCCGGATGCCTGCGCGAGCCGTGCCGTTCCCGACTTCCCTCGCATCGGCTCGAAGTCCTGGGAGATCGTCCCCTCGGGAAACACGGTGACACATTCACCGTGTTGCAGCGCGTCGACGGCCGCCGAGAGCGCGCCCGACGAGTCGCCGGAGCCGCGGTACACGGGGATCTGGTGCGCGGCTCGCAGCAGCGCACCGAGTACGGGGTTGCGGAACAGCTCGGCCTTCGCGAGGAACCGGATGCGTCGCTTTCGACGGTCGGCAAACCACGCCAGCGTGAGCGGGTCGAGGTAGGAGACGTGATTGCTCGCGAGGATGGTCGGGCCGACGGCCGGGATGTTCTCCGCACCCTCGATGGTCCAGCGCAGTCCGTACCGCAACCAGGGGTAGAACACCGCCTTCGCGGCGGGATACACCGCGTCCACGACCGGTAGCATACGCAGCGAATGCCGAGTCGATCCCGAGACGACGCGGGGATCGTCGTCCCGCTGAGATCGTTCACGTCGGGCAAGGCACGACTCGCCCCGGTGCTGTCCGAGCCAGAACGCGAAGCGCTCGCGCGCTCGATGGCCGACGGCGTGGTCGATGCGGCCGCCGGGCGCCCGGTGGTGATCGTGTCCGGCGCAGACGAAGTCGTGGCCTGGGCCCGCGCTCGTGGCCTCGACGTCGCCGGCGACCCCGGTTCCCTCGACGCCGCGGCCCGGGCCGGCCAGATCTGGGCCGCCGGACTCGGACTGGCGCGCTTCGCGATCGTCCATGCCGACCTCCCGTTGGCCCGGACACTCGATCCCATCGTCTCCGACGGCCCGGCCGCGATCGCCGTGATCGTGCCCGACCATCGCGACGACGGCACGCCGGTCCTGTCGCTGCCGACGGCGACACCCTTCTCGTTCGCCTACGGGCCGGATTCGGCTGCTCGCCACGCGGAGGAGGCCCGCCGCCGCTCCCTGACGGTCCGGATCGTGCGCGACCCCGAGCTCGGATTCGACGTCGACTTCGCGGCCGACCTCGACACACTTCGGGAACTCCGAGGCCTGCAGGAGATCAGGGCCCAAGCCGCGCGGCGGAGTCGGGCGCGGTGAGTGTCACCGTCAACCTGCACGTCCCCGGGCGCGCGCTCGCCGTCGGTGCCCACGCCGACGACATCGAGTTCGGCTGCGGTGCCACGCTCGCGAAATGGGCCGCGGCCGGTACCCACATCACGATGTGTATCTGCACCGACGGCTCCAAGGGCACCTGGGAAGTCGACACCGATCTCGGCGCACTCACCCGAATGCGCGAAGAGGAGCAACGCGCCGCGGCCGCGGTGCTCGGCGCGGCCGAGGTGGTGTTCTTGCGCTACGTCGACGGCGAGTTGGAGAGCGGACTCGAGCCCCGCGCCGAGGTCTGCCGCGTCATCCGCGAGAGCCGGCCCGACGTCGTGTTCGGGCACGATCCGTGGCAGCCGTACCGGATCCATCCCGATCATCTGCATGCGGGGCTTCTCGTCACGGGCGGTATCGTCGCGGCGCGCGATCCGCAGTTCTTCGCCGACCAGGGACTCGCCCCGCACCGGCCGTCGACCCTGCTGCTGTTCGAGCCCGCCCGCGTCGACCATGTCGAGAACGTCACGGGATACGTCGACCACAAGATCGACGCACTGCTCGCGCACAAGAGTCAGTGGAGATCGACGATGGCAATCGACGATCGACCGAACGACCAGCGGGCCACCTTCTCGGAGAAGCTGAGGGCAGAGGCGCGCAGCGCCGCGCTGCACGCGGGCCTGCGCGCCGCCGAGGCGTTCGCTCGCATCGACCACCTGTAAAGGTGCGGACGTAGCGCGCCCCCCGGCGAAGCAAGCGAGCCAGTGACCTCGGCGGGGATCGTCCCCGAACGCGAAGAAAGGACCCGGTTGCCCGGGCCCTCCTTCGCAACAACTACTCGCGAAGCTATTTCCGCTTCGCGGTGCGCTTGCGTGTCGTACGGCGCACGACACGCTTGGCCGGAGCCTTCTTCGCGGCCTTGCGCTTGACAGTCTTCTTCGCTGCCTTGCGCTTCGCCGGGGCCTTCTTCTTGGCTGCCTTGCGCTTGGCGGGAGCCTTCTTCTTGGTCGCCTTGCGCTTGACAGTCTTCTTCGCTGCCTTGCGCTTGACGGTCTTCTTGGCCGCCTTACGCTTCGCGGGAGCCTTACGCTTCGCTGCTTTGCGCTTGACGGTCTTCTTGGCCGCCTTACGCTTCGCGGGGGCCTTCTTCACGGCCTTGCGCTTGGCCGGAGCCTTTTTGGCAGCCCTTTTCTTCGTTGCCCTTTTAGCCGGAGGCACGGTCACCACCTTTCCTGAGAGCTCTCACTCGGGGAAGTTCGAACTTCATATGTCATTCGGTGCGGGAGGGAGTGCGACCCCACGCCCTACGCGATCAGGACCCTTGGACCTGGGCTTTGAACTTCGAGCCCACGGAGAACTTGGCGCTCTTGCGTTCGGGTATTTGCACAGGTTCCCGTGTTCGGGGATCCATACCCGTTCTTGCCTTCCGCAGCGCCGGCGAGAACGTCCCGAAGCCCGGGAGCGTCACCTTCTCGCCCGCAGTGATCGAGGACTGCACCGAGTTGATGAACGCGTTGAGCGCGCTCTCGGCATCGGTCTTACTGAGATTTGCGTCGGCCGCGATTGCGTCGACGAGTTCACCTTTGTTCACGGAAACCTCCACGCACCGCGTGTGTGTTCGTGTTATGAGAACGTATTCACACAGATACGTCAAGCATCGCCCACGCAACGCGCGTCGCATCCACCACTCGTTGCGCGATGCATGCGAGAATGATCGGATGCGCGCGGACGCGCATGAGGATCGCTCCAGCTCAGCACGCGTGAACGAGCGCGACCGCCGATGACGCGCCTGCGCGACGGAACGTACGACGCGATCATCATCGATGCCGAGCCGCACGACGACGGAGTCGCACTCGAGCGCGCGAACACGTCCGGTGTCGCGCGGGGCGACGTCATCAACATCGTGACCAGCAGTTTTGTCACGCGCGATCCGCTTTTGCTCGTCGGGCCGCCATGCACGCTCGTCGTGCATGATGACGAGATCCGCATCACACAGTGGCGCGCGCGTGTCACTGTCGTGACGCGCGCGACGACGGAGATGTCACGACGCGCGCGCACCGCCGTACGTTCGCAGGCGCGGGGACATCGCGCTCTCGGTGCGCGCACAGCGTGACCGTGCGCGCTGGAAACAATTCGGAAAAGAAATGTGGCCCGGGCCGTTTCGGCCGGGCCACATGGCACCCCGTACGGGATTCGAACCCGTGTTACCAGGATGAGAACCTGGCGTCCTGGGCCTCTAGACGAACGGGGCCGGTCTCGTGTGTTGCGCTCGGGGGGGAGGAATCGAACCCCCAACTACAGGACCAGAACCTGCCGTGTTGCCGATTACACCACCCCCGAATGGGTGTCCGCACCACGACCCGGAGATCGTCGTAACGGAGGTCACATTCTAGCGACTGCCCATCTCGGCGTTTCCAGCCCAAGCGTCGACACCGCTTTCCGGCTAGAGCCGGGCGCGCGCCGCCTCGAGCCGAGCGAGGGACGACTCTCGCCCCAGCATGCGAATGGAGTCGAAGAGCGGCAAGCCCTGACCCCGGCCTTCGACCGCGGTGTACAGGATGGGCATCACCAACTTGTTGGGCTTCAGACCGAGCGCTTCGATCGCGGGACGCGGGTCGATTCCGGTCGGGTCCGCGTCGTGGGGCCATTCGCAGGTGCGGACGTACGCAATCACGGCGTCGAGGATCTCCGCCGCGCGCTCCACTTTCGTCACCTTCTCCCACGACTCCGCGTCGATCTCGAGTCGATCATCGGCCGTGAAGAGAAACGCCATCTGGTCGGCAATCTGCACCAGCGTCGTCGCCCGGTCCTGCGCGAGCGCGACCGCGGCTTCGAAGCGAGGTATGTCGAGCCTGTCGGCGTAGCGCGTGCGCGGCGAACGGCAGCACGGCCGACGCGAGCTCGGCGAGCGGCAGCGCGCGGATGTGCTCGCCGTTCATCCACTCGAGCTTCTTCGGGTCGAAGGTGGCCGACGACGGGTTGACGCGGTCGAGATCGAACTCCGCAACCAGTTCGGCGCGGGTGAGGATCTCGCGACCGTCTTCCGGACCCCAACCGAGCAGCGCGAGGTAGTTCAGGAGCGCGGCCGGTAGGTAACCCGCATCGCGATACTCCTCGACGGAGACCGCGCCGTGCCGTTTCGACAATTTGCCGCCACCCGGACCGAGGATCAGTGGCATGTGCGCGTACACGGGCTGGCCTTCGTGACCGAGGGCGCGCCGCAAGGCCAACACCCGGTGCGTCGAGTCGATGAGGTCCTCGCCCCGCAACACATGGGTGATGCTCATGTCGACGTCGTCGACCGCGTTCGCGAGGAAGAACACCGGCGTGCCGTTCGAGCGGACGATCACGAAGTCGGAGATCGTCGACCACTCCACCGAGACTTCCCCGCGCACGACGTCGGCGAACGAGCTCCGGCCGGAGTCGGGGGTGCGGAATCGGATCGAGACAGGAAGCCCTTGCCCCCGCTGCTCCGCGCGTTCCTCGGAAGTCAGATCGCGGCAACGGCCGTCGTAGCCGGGTGCGCGACCTTCGCGCATCGCCATCTCGTTGCGCTCCTTGATCTCGGCCTCCGTGCAGAAACACTCGTACGCGAGGCCGGCGTCGACCAAACGCTGCGCGGCCGTAAGGTAAGCGTCGAAGCGTGCGCTCTGGAGATACGGGCCCTCGTCCCACTCGAGTCCGAGCCAGTGCAAGACCTGCTGGATCTGGTCGATCGACTCCTGGGTCGAGCGGGCGACGTCGGTGTCCTCGATCCGCAGGATGAACGTGCCGTCGACGTGGCGCGCGTGCAGCCAGTTGTAGAGCGCGGTACGCACGCTTCCGATATGGAGAACGCCGGTGGGTGCGGGCGAGAAGCGGAGACGGGGGGAGCTCATGAGACCTCCGAGTCTAGGGACGCACCGGCGAGAAGCCTCGGGGCGAGCGCGAAGAGGTGCCAGCGCTCGGGACGAGATCGGCAGGGTGTCGTGGAGACGACGATCACGTCACGAGGCCCCGTACCGACCGTCGAGTACGCAGCGTGGACTCCGCCGGTCTTCGCGTCACGGGCCGCGGCGGCGTCAGCCGCCGAGCAGCCGCTTCGCGATGACGACCCGCTGAATCTGGTTCGTGCCCTCGTAGATTTGCGTGATCTTGGCGTCGCGCATGAACCGCTCCGCGGGCAGGTCCTTGGTGAAGCCGATCCCTCCGAGGAGTTGCACGCAGTCGGTGGTCACCCGCATGGCCGTGTCGGAGGCGAAGAGCTTCGCCATCGACGACGCGCTCGCCGCATGCGGTGTTCCGCCGAGGCCATCGTCGAGGAGCGCGCTCGCGCGGTAGACGAGTAGCCGCGCCGCGTCGACCGCGGTCGCCATGTCGGCGAGCATGAACTGCAAGCCCTGGAACTCCGCGATCTTGCGCCCGAACTGTTTGCGTTCGTTGACATAGCCGACCGCGAGATCGAGCGCGCCCTGGGCTATGCCGAGAGCCTGGGCGCCGACGAGCGGACGGGACCGGTCGAGCGCACCCATGGCGTAGGTGAACGCCTGCCCCTCGTCACCGACGAGATTCTCAACCGGGACCACGCAATCGTCGAACACCAACTCACCTGTCGGTGACCCGCGGACGCCCATCTTGCGCTCGAGCTTCGACACCGAGAAGCCCGGGTACCCCTTCTCGATGACGACGCAGCTGATCCCGCGATGCCCCGCATCGGGATCGGTCTTGAGGAACACGGTGTAGAAGTCGCTGATACCGGCATTGGTGATCCAGAGCTTGCGCCCATTCACGACGTAGTTGTCGCCGTCGCGCACCGCCTTCGTGCGCATACCCGCGACGTCGCTGCCGGCGTCGGGTTCGGAGAGGCAGTACGACGCCTGGCACTCCCCGCTCGCGACACGAGCGGCGTACTTCTTCTTCACGAGATCGTTGCCGTGGTCGAGCACCGGCGTCATGGCCAGCTTCGAGATGAACGTGAACAGCGACGATGACGCGCAGACACGCGCCACTTCCTCGACGCAGATCGCGTGGGCAAGGAATCCCGCTCCCTGGCCGCCGAGATCCTCGGGAAACGCGATCCCGGCAAATCCGGCGTCGCGCCACGCGTTCCAGGAGTCCCACGGATACTCCTCGTCTTCGTCGGCGCGCGCCACGTTGGGAGCGATCTTGTCCTCGGCGAGGCGCCGCACCGATGCGCGCAGCTCCTCGAGATCGTCGGACAGAGTAAAGCTGGGCAACAACGCGCCTTTCGCTGCGAAAGTTCGGCCGGTCAGCCCGAGGCCGCGACCGCGGGAATCGACGCGCGCCACGCTTCGATGTCGGCGGCCTGGGGGGACCGTTCGCGCAGGATCGAGTCGGGCACCGCGTCGACGAGCGCGCGACGCCGCCGGTATTCGTGGCCGGCCTCGTGTACGAGCGCGGAACGCGCCTTCACGAAGGATTCGCCGGCCGTGCCGTCGTAGCCGAGGATCGCCATGGCACAGTCGATGTCGCCGATCACGGGCGCCCGGCCGCAACGGGATGCCCGCTTGCCGGCAACCTCGGCGATCACCGCAATAGCGTCGGCGGCGTGCTCGTGCGGACCCAGCCGCAGGCGCTCCTTGGCCCGCTGCGCGAGCGTGTAGGCGTATCCGACGTTGGGCCCGGGGCGGCCGAACAGCGCGCCGCCGGGCTGGTCGGGTCCGAGATCGCCCGGGCGATCCGAGCGCCAGTCGTTGGCCGGCGGCAACGCGACCCCCGGCGGCAGGTTCTGCTGCTGGCGGGGGCTCGCGCTCGGGTCGGGCGGTACGAACGGGTCAGTCGGCACGGGGGCCGAGATTAGTCCGGGCCCGTTCAGGCGCAGATCCGGAGGCCCGGACCGCGGAGCCCGTGCACGAGGAGATCGAGGGCCGGAGGTCGCAGCCGCATGTGACAACTCAGGCGCAGATCCGGGGGCCCGGACCGCGAATCCCTGCCCGAGGGGATCAAGGGCCGGAGGTCGCAGCCGCAATGGGGGCTCAGATGCGTCCGGCGATCTCGGCCCGCAGCAACCCGAAGTGGATGGAGTCGAGCAGCGCCTGCCATGACGCTTCGATGATGTTCTCGTTGACGCCGATGGTTGTCCAGGTCGCGTCACCGTCGGTCGAATCGATCAGCACCCGCGTCGCGGCGCCCGTGCCCTTGTTCGTGTCGAGCACGCGCACCTTGTAGTCGGTCAGGTGCACACGCGCGAGCGCCTCGAAGTTGCCGCCGAGCGCGGACCGCAGCGCGGTGTCGAGCGCGTTCACGGGACCGTTACCCTCGGCCGTAGCGACGACGCGGCGACCGCCGAAGTGGACCTTCACCGTCGCCTCGGTCATCACCGTCGCGCCGGTTTTCTCGGTCAGCGTGTCGACGCCGACGATGTCGTCGGTGATCACACGGAACGACTCCACCCGGAACCATTCGGGCTCCCAGCCGGTGGCGCGTCGCATCAAGAGCTCGAGCGAGCCGTCGGCGACCTCGAAGTGGTAGCCCTCGTGCTCGAGCCGCTTCAACGTGTCGACCACATCGGCGAGCTGGGGGCCGTCGAGCGACAAGCCGAGCTCCTTGGCCTTGAGGCCGAGGGTCGACTTCCCGGCCAGCTCCGACACCACGAAGCGCGTGCCGTTGCCGACGACCGCGGGCGAGACGTGCTCGTACGCGTCGGGCCGTTTCGCGGATCGCGCTGGTGTGCAGACCGGCCTTGTGCGCGAACGCGGAGTGACCGACGTACGCCGCCTGCGGGTTGAGCGGCATGTTCACGAGCTCGGCGACGTGGTGCGCGACCGGAGTCAGCCGGTCGAGTCGGTCGCGCGGGATCGTCTCGTAACCCATCTTGAGCGTGAGATTCGGGATGATCGTCGTGAGATTGCAGTTGCCGGTGCGTTCGCCGTAACCGTTGATCGTCCCCTGCACCTGGGTGGCGCCACCGAGCACGCCCGCGAGCGCGTTGGCCACACCGGTACCCGAGTCGTCGTGCAGATGGACCGCGACTTTCACGTCGGCGCCGAAGTAGCGCACGACCTCGGCAACGGCCGCCTCCACCCGGTGCGGTAGCGCGCCGCCATTGGTGTCGCACAGGACGAGATGACTCGCGCCGTTCGTCACCGCGGACTCGAGCACCCGCAGGGCGAACTCCGGGTTGCGCGCGAAGCCGTCGAAGAAGTGCTCGGCGTCGAACAGCACCTGCATGCCTGCGTGGCGGAGGAACTCGACGGAGTCTCCGACCATCGCAACGCCCTCGTCGAGCGTGGTGCCCAGCGCTTCGGTCACGTGGTAGTCCCACGACTTCCCGACGATGCACACAGTGCCCACGTTGGCCTCGACGAGGTGGCGCAGCGTGTCGTCGCTGTCGACCTTGCCTTTCACGCGACGGGTCGACCCGAACGCGACCAGCGTGCTCGTCTCGAGCTTCAGCTCCTTCGGCACCCGCCGGAACAGCTCGTCGTCCTTCGGGTTCGCGCCCGGCCATCCGGCTTCGATGTAGTGCACACCGAGCCAGTCGAGCTGCTCCGCGATCCGCAACTTGTCCTCGACGGTGAGGGAGATGCCCTCGAGCTGAGCGCCGTCGCGGAGCGTCGTGTCATAGATCTCGATCTGTTTGGACGCGTTCATGCGGCTTCGACCTCCGGCCCTCTACCGCCCGTACGACGCGCGACCGCCACCGGACCTCCGGATCTACGCCTGGCTCTCATACGAGCTCACACCAGTCCTTGTACTTGTCGATCTCGCCCCGCACAGCCTGGGCGTATTCGGCCGCGATGACCTCGGTCATCGGGCCCGGGCACGGGATGACGCGGTCATCGACCGAGTTCACCGCGCTCACCTCGGCCGCGGTGCCGCACACGAACATCTCCTCGGCCACATAGAGGTCGCTCCGGGAAAGATCGTCGACACGGACCTCGAAGCCGTGGTCGCGAGCGATCGTCGTGACGGAATCCTGGGTGATCCCGGGGAGCGCGCCCGCCGACACCGGCGGCGTGATGAGGATGCCGCGACGCGCCGCGAAGATGTTCTCGCCCGTGCATTCCGACACGAGGCCATCGGGGTTGAGCATGATCGCCTCGTCGTAACCTGCCTTCAGCGCCTCGACCTTGGCGAGCGACGAGTTCACGTAGTTGCCGGTCGTCTTCGACAACGGCGGCATCGTGTTGTGGTCGTGACGCGTCCAGCTCGAAATCTTCATGCGCACGCCCTTGGAGACAGCCTCGGCACCGAGATACGCGCCCCACGGCCAGCACGCGATCGCGACATCGACCGTGCACGGCAATGTGTTGAGCCCCATCTCGCCGTAGCCGTAGTACGCGATCGGCCGGATGTAGCACGAGGGCAGCCCGGTCGCACGCACCGTGTCCTTGGTCGCCTGCACGAGATCGTCGACCGTGTACGGAATCTCCATCATCATGATGGCGGCCGAGTCGAAGAGCCGCGCGATGTGCTCGGTGAGCCGGAAGACGGCCGGGCCCTGCTCGGTCTCGTACGCGCGGATGCCCTCGAAGACGCCCGTGCCGTAGTGCAGCGTGTGCGTGAGGACGTGTACCTGCGCGTCGGCCCACGGCACGAGCTCGCCGTTCATCCAGATCTTCTCGGTGGGCGTGATGGGCATCGCGGTGCCTTTCGTCGTGCAGGACGTCAGCAGGCGGCGGCGATCGCGTCGCCGATCTGCGTGGTCGTGCCCTTTACATCGTCGGTTGTGGCCAGCGCCTTCTGAATTCGGACCACTGCATCGGCCTCACCCAGGAAATCGCACATCATCGCGGCCGAGATCACCGCCGCTCGCGGGTCGGCCCGGCCGGTTCCGGCGATATCGGGCGCGGAGCCGTGGACCGGCTCGAACAGGGACGGCCCGGTCCGGGCCGGGTTGAGGTTGGCGGAGGCGGCCCGGCCGATCCCGCCGCCGATCGCGCCGCCAAGGTCGGTGACGATGTCGCCGAAGAGGTTGTCGGTGACGATCACGTCGTAGCGCTCCGGGTCCTGGACCAGGTAGATGCATGCGGCGTCGACGTGGTTGTACGCCGTACCCACGTCGGAGAACTCAATCGCCACCTCGTCGAAGGTGCGTTGCCACAGGTCGCCGGCGAAGGTGAGCACGTTCGTCTTGTGGACGAGCGTGAGGTGCTTACGGCTTCGCGACCGGGCGAGCTCGAACGCATACCGCACGCACCGCTCCACGCCCATGCGCGTGTTCACCGAACCCTGGGTCGCGACCTCGTGCGGCGTCCCGTGACGCAAGAAGCCACCCTCGCCTGCGTACGTGCCTTCGGTGTTCTCCCGCACGACGAGAAAGTCGACGCCGTCGTTGTGCCGGCCCGGTCCCGCCTTGAAGGGACGCAGATTGATGTAGAGATCGAGCCCGAAGCGCATCTTCAAGAGCAGACCTCGCTCCAGCACACCCGGTGGGACCTCGGGCGTCCCGACCGCGCCGAGGAGAATCGCGTCGAAGCTCCGCAACTCCTCCAACAGCGAGTCGGGTAGGACTTCGCCAGTCGCGAGGTAGCGCCGGCCGCCCAGGTCGTAGTCGACCGTGTCGAGTTGCACGCCCGCGACGCGCACGACCTTGAGGGCTTCGCCTACGACCTCGGGACCGATTCCGTCCCCGCCGATGATCCCGACCCGATGGGCCACGGTTTGCTCGCTTTCCTTGATGTCGTTCCCGGGCCCGGCACGAAAAAACCGCCCACGCAGGCGTGGACGGTTGCAGCGAACGCCGGTGCGGCGTTCGCTTATCGAATGACGACGACCGAGAGGTGCACGGACATGAGGGTACCAGGGTCGCAGCAGATCACAACGATGTCAAACCACTCCGGCCCGAACTACCCTGCACGCCCATGGTCGACCAGCCCCATCTCTCGCCCGAGGCCTACGACCGGCTGAAGGCGGAACTCGAAGAACGCAGCACGACCCGGCGCCAGGAGCTGTCGCTGGCGATCGAGCGCGCCCGGGAGCACGGCGACATCAAGGAGAACGCCGACTACGACGCAGCCAAGAACGAGCAGGGCATCAACGCGGCCCGCATCCGCCAGCTCGAGCAGATGCTCAAGAACGCCGTCGTCATCGATGCCAACACGGCCGGCGACGTCGTGGAGCCGGGCACACTCGTCGATCTGCGCTACGACGGCGACGACGACGCGACGACCTTCCTCGTGGGTTCGATCGAGGAACGCAACGAGAAGTTCGACGTCCTCTCGACGAACTCACCGATCGGGATGGCGATCCTCGGAAAGGGCCCGGGCGAGAAGGTCACGTATCAGGGACCCAAGCGCGAGATGTCGGTGACCATCGTCGCCGTCCGCCTGCCCGACTAACCCTGATCTTTCAGTAGCGATGGGTTGATCGCGGGTCGCGTCCGCGAAAACGCCCTCCCGTCAAGAGATACTGCGGTTGCGAAGCCAGCAGGTCCCGAGGCAGGAGGGCACTTCCGAGATGCAGCGTCATCCGACGCGTCCGCGTCTGGTGGTGACCGGTGACGGCAAGTACGTGGTCGGCCACGCCGGTGCTCGCGTCTTGGGTGATCTGGCTGACGCGCTCGATTTGACGGCAGGTCTTTCTTCGGCGATGGCGCCGACGAAGCGACGCTGCCGTGGTCACGGTGCCGAACAGCTGGTGGGTGCCGGCGATCACCGCGAACGGTGTCGATGAACGCGACGACGCCAAAGTCGCCAAGATCACCGACCTGATCGACTTCTCCCGCTGGCCCGCCGGGACTCGCGCGATCGTCCGGCGCGAGGAACCGCATCCTGGCGCGCAGTTGACGTTCACTGATTACGAGGGTCGCCGCTACCAAGTGTTCGTCACCGATCTCGACGATCCCGACATCGCGTATCTCGAAGCGTTGCATCGCGGTCGCGGCCGCCTGGCCGCGTGAAGGAGGCAGTAGCGGTGCCCAGCACACCGTGGGGACGGTCCGGGAGACGCGTATCACGGACCCGTGAAAACGGAGTGATACTGCCGGCGATACCGCAGGTGATACCACCCGTGATACCACCGGTAGTAGCACACGAATTGCACGCGCCGCCGCTTTCTCGTCGCTAGCACCCGCGCTCGCGCGGGCGATAGCGCCCGTGCTAGCGCCCGTGCTAGCAGTGCTGTTTCGAGCACACACTCCGCGCTGGTGAAGCCGTCTTGATCTGAAGGAGTGCACGCGAGTCACTTCGCGGCCCACCGCCGCGACCCAACCGCCGCGCCACCTGCGCCTACTGAAAGATCAGGGCTAACGACCAGTCGGCGCGCCCCAACCGCCGCCACCCGGAGTCAGGATACGAACGACGTCTCCGGCGCGCAGCCGAACGGTGCACTTGTCGGCAAGTCGCCGCGCGTCGCGCTCGTCGCCACCGGGCAGGAGCCAGTTCTCTCCGGTCGCACCGGGTTCGCCCCCGGCCGCGCCCCACGGCTGGGACACGCGCCGTTCGGTGATGAGTGACAGTGTCGCGTCCTCGAGCACCTCGAGCTCGCGGACGATGCCGTCGCCCCCTGGCGCCCGGCCCGCGCCGCCGCTGTTCGTGCGCAATCCGTAACGCCGTACTCGCATCGGGTACGCGCGTTCGAAGGCCTCGACCGGGGTGTCACTCGTGTTCGTCATCGCCGTGTGCACGCCGTTCATCCCGGCGCGGCCGTCGGGGCGACCGCCCTGCCCGCCACCGATCGTCTCGTAGTACACCCAGGCTCCGGCGCCGAAGCGCAGGCCGCCGACGAGGACGTTGTTCATCGTGCCCTGCGACGCGCCTCCGACACGAGCGGGCGCGGCGAGCGCGAGCGCGCCCAGACACACGTCGGCGACGCGCTGACTCACCTCCACGTTGCCTGCGCCCACCGCGACCGGCATCTGCGCGGCGACGATGCATCCACGCGGCGCGAGCACCCGGACGCGCCGGAGCACGCCGCCGTTGGCGGGTAGATCGGGATCAACGACCGAACGAAGCGCGAACACCACCGCGCTCACCGTCACGGCTTCGACCGCGTTCACCGATCCGGCCCGCTGCGCGTCGGTCCCGGCGAAGTCGAAGGTGACCACGTCACCGGCGACGACGACTGCGACGCAGATGCGCGCCGGCGTCGGCGCGCCCGGGCCGCCGGTCGAGTCGAGCACATCCGCGAAGCGGTACTCGCCGTCGGGCAGGGCACGGATCGCGGCGCCGGCGCGGCGCTCGCCGTAGTCGACGATCTCGGCGAAGACGTCGGGCGCGCCCGTGATCGGGAGCTCGCACAACCGGGTGACACCGAGGCGGTTCGCGCCGAGCTGGGCGTCGAGGTCGCCCCGCCGCTCCTCCGGCGTCCGTGACGACGCTACGACGAGCGCTTCGACCTCCGGCGTCCAGCGGACCGGAGGGATCCGGAGTCCCTCCTGGAAGATCTCGGTCGCGTCGGGAGGCAGCGAGCCGGGCGCCATGCCCCCGATGTCGGCGTGATGGGCGCGGTTCGCGGCCCACCCGACCAACGCACCGTCGTCGGCGAAGGCGGGCGCGACGAAGGTGATGTCGTTGAGGTGGGTGCCGCCCGCGAAAGGATCGTTGACGACGATCTGGTCGCCGGGACCGACGTCGGCGCCGCACGCGTCGATCGCGGCCCTCACCGCGGCCGGCATCGAGCCGAGGTGCACCGGGATGTGTTCAGCCTGCGCGAGCAATGTCCCGTCAGGACCGAACAGCGCGCACGAGCAGTCGGCGCGCTCCTTGATGTTGGGGCTGTACGCGGCCCGGCGGAGCACCGCGCCCATCTCGTCGGCAATCCCCGAGAGGCGCGAGATCCAGACCTGCAGTGACGCGGGATCCATCCCTACCCCTTGCGTTCCACGACCCATGCACCGAGCTCGCGCGGCTCGGCGCGCCAACCGGCGGGCACCCACATCGTGCAGTCGGCCTCGGACATCACGGCCGGACCGACGACCGTTGCCCGCTCGACCGCGGGCAGGTCGGTGATCCGGAGCGGCGCCGCGATCGACGCGCGGGCCCGCACCGCGATCACCTCGATCGGAGCGCCCGGGCGGACATGCCCGTTTCGCCGTTCGTGGGCGGCCGGGAAGTGGTCGGGGGATGCGACGGTGAGCTCGTGGCTCTGGCCCTCGTAGCGGCAGTCGACCGCGGTCTCGATCGTCGCCTCCTTTCCCACGCGCGCCCGGGCTTCGGTCTCGACCCGTGCGAGCGCATCCGCCAACGAACCTCCGGTGAACGTGTGGACGACCTCGCGCGACTTCGGCGCGCACAGCAGTCCCGCGGCCGAGCAGACGCCGGCGCGGGGCGGCACGATCACCGCGCGCATACCGAGCGCGTCCACGATCGCGCACGCGTGCAACGGACCGGCGCCGCCGAACGCGACGAACGCGAGGTCGCGCGGGTCGACACCTCGTTCGACCGTCACCGCCCGCACGGCCCGCTCCATGGCGGCGTCGACGACGCGCACCACTCCTTCGGCGGTGATGCCGGCGCGCTCGAGCGTGTGGCTCGCGGCTGCGACGTCGAGCCGCCCGAGGTCGGGAAAGGTCGAGTCGGCCGGGATACGACCGAGCGCGAGATCGGCGTCGGTGACGGTCGGCTCGGTGCCACCCCGGCCGTAGCACACAGGGCCGGGTACGGCACCCGCGCTCTGCGGACCCACGACCAGCGCGCCGCCGGCGTCGATGCGGGCGATCGAACCACCGCCGGCGCCCACCGTGTGCACGGCGAGCGCGGGCAACCGAATCGGATAGCCCGCGACCACTCGCTCCGCCGTCGGTTCCGGCACCCGACCCTGGATCAGGCACACGTCGGTGCTCGTTCCGCCCATGTCGAAGCTGACCGCGTCGGCGAAGCCGCACGCGGCCGCGATCTCCACGGCGGCGCGGACCCCGCCCGCCGGTCCCGACAGCAGCAGCGACGCGGCTGCGGCCGCGCCGTCGGCGACGGGGATCAGCCCGCCCGCGGACGTCATGACCAGCGCCTCCGCGGCGAACGCCGTCGACCCGCGCGAGGTACGGGCGGCAGGCCGGCTCGAGGAACGCCTCCACCACGGTCGTGACCATGCGTTCGTACTCACGGAACTCGGGGCTCACGTCGTGGGAGCACACGACGATCTCCGGACGCGTCGAGCGCAATGCCGACACGACCGCACGCTCGTGCACCGGGTCGAGATCCGAGTGGAGGAGGCAGACCGCGATCGCGTCGATCGCGCTCGAGATCTCGGGGATGACGCCGTCGAATGCTTCGGTCTCGACGCCACGAGCGTCAAGCCGACCGGCGACCTCGAACCGGAGAGCCGCGCGGCACCAACGGTTGCGGGCGGTCGACGAACGAGTCGTACAACGCGGGCCGGACCTGACGCGCGATCTCGATCTCGTCGGCGAAGCCACGCGTCGCGACGAGAGCGACGCGCGCGCCACGACGTTCGAGGAGCGCGTTCGTCGCGACCGTGGTCCCGTGCGCGAGCACGTCGACGTCGGTGTCGGTAACGGCACCGATCGCTCGCTCGACCGCCCGGGCGGGATCGTCGGGCGTCGACGCAACCTTCGTTGCCCGCCCGTCGGCGGTCACGACATCGGTGAAGGTCCCGCCGCTGTCGATCCCGAGTCGCACCCGACGACGCTACTCACCGCAGCCAAGGACTCGTCCCCGACTGGCGAGACCGGCCTGCGCGTTTTTGCCGGGCGCCAACTCACACCCTTCGTGGGGGACTACGAGAGCACGACCTCGCGGGACTGCATCAGATCAGCCCGCGACCTGACCGTACGGATCTCGAGCCCAACCGGCGCGATGCGCCGCCGCAGCCGCAGCACGTGCACGTCGAGGGCGTTGCGGGTCGGCACGCCCGACGGCCACGCCCGATCGGCGAGCATCTCCCGGGTCACGACCGCACCGAAGCGATCGAGCAACACGCCCGCGAGCGCCTGTTCCACCGGAGACAGCGACACCCACGCGTCGCGATGATGGAGCAACCCGTCCTCGTCGAGGAGCGGCCGCACGGCGTGCTCGCCCGAGCGCAACACGAGAGCCTGCCGCCGAGCATCGACCTCCCACTCCGGCGCCCCCGCGGTCACCCAGTCCTCGAGACAGTCGATCGGCACGGGCAACTCGCTGTCACCGTCACCGTCGGCGACGACGAGGAGCCGCGGAATGCGCATCTCCCGAAGTTCGGCCAACCGCTGCGCATCGGCGGGCCATCGGACCACTTCGACGTTCACTCTGGCTCCCTCGGGCTGCGCTGCGCTCCGCCTCGTCCGCACTCGACGAAACCAGACGGTAGGGCGCTTTTGTTACGCCCTTGTTACCCCGCCGTGACGTGCGGAGACCGCGCTCATGCGGCTTTCGACCTCCGGCCCACCGCTGCAGCTCTCACCGCGGCCACGCCGCCCTCGGAGCCGAACCACCCATCCGCGCTACCAACCTCGCAGGACGACACACCTAGCCGCCGTTTCCCAGCGCGGCCGAGAAGCTGCTCGCGGCCGCGGCGACCGCCGGGCCGAGGCTCCGGCCCGGATGCTGGCCGAGTCGCTCGATCGGCCCGCTCACACCGATGGCGGCTACGACCGCCCCCGATCCGTCGAAGACGGGCGCACTCACGCTGGCCACACCCGATTCCCGCTCGCCGACCGAGTCGGCAAAGCCGCGGCGACGAACACCTGCGAGCTCTTGGGGGGTGACCTCGAACCGACCGGCGTCGTCTGCCCACGCCAGGAGCACCTTGCCGCCCGAACCGCGATCGAGCGGGAAGACCGAGCCCAGCGGCACCGTGTCCCGCAACCCGCTCGGCCGCTCGTGCACCGCGATGCACACCCGCTCGTCACCTTCGCGCACGTAGAGCTGGGCGCTCTCGCCCGTCGTCTCACCCAGACGGGCGAGCACCGGACGGCCCGAGTCGGCAAGCCCCCGTCCCGCAACCGCGCCCCAGGCCGCGAGCCGGTGGCCGAGCACGAACCGCCCGGCGCCGTCACGGCTCACCACACGGTGATGTTCGAGCGCGACCGCCAACCGGTAGGCGGTCGGGCGGGGAAGTCCGGTGCGCTGCTGCAGGTCGGCGAGCGAACAAGGGCCGGCGCGCGCGAGCGTGTCGATGACGAGCACCGCGCGGTCGAGCACCTGGATGCCGCGGGTCTGAACACCCGCGGGGGTGCCGCTTGGTACACTGATCACCTGGCGATACTAGCGTCTCATTGAATGAGACAGGAGCAGATCATGTCCACGAGCCCGAAGACTCTCTCGGAGAAGGTCTGGGACCGGCACGTCGTCAACGCGACGCCCGGCGAACCCGATCTCCTCTACATCGACCTGCATCTCGTGCACGAGGTGACGTCGCCGCAGGCGTTCGACGGGCTGCGCGCCGCGGGCCGCCCCGTGCGCCGGCCCGACCTCACCGTCGCAACGATGGACCACAACGTCCCGACCTCGGATCTCGACAAGCCGATCGCCGATCCGATCTCGGCGACGCAGATGGACGTTCTCAGGCGCAACTGCCGAGGAGTTCGGCATCCGCCTCTACGGCATGGGCGATCCCGGGCAAGGAATCGTTCACGTCATCGGTCCGGAGCAGGGTCTCACGCAACCGGGCATGACCATCGTGTGCGGCGACAGCCACACCTCCACCCACGGAGCGTTCGGCGCGCTCGCGTTCGGGATCGGCACGAGCGAGGTCGAGCACGTCCTCGCGACGCAGACGCTGCCGCAGATGAAGCCCGGCACGATGGCGATCACGGTCGAGGGCGAGGTGCCCGACAGCGTGACGGCCAAGGACATCGTGCTCGCGATCATCGCCCGCATCGGTACCGGCGGCGGGATCGGCTCGGTGCTCGAGTATCGCGGCTCGGCGATCCGTGCGCTCTCGATGGAAGGGCGGATGACCGTCTGCAACATGTCGATCGAGGCCGGCGCCCGCGCCGGGCTGGTCGCGCCCGACGACACGACCTTCGCGTACCTCGAAGGGCGCACGTTCGCACCGAAAGGCGAGGAGTGGGAGCGCGCCCTCGACGACTGGCGCAGCCTCGTCACCGAAGCCGGCGCCGCGTTCGACACGGAGGTCTTCATCGACGCGGCCGCGCTCCGGCCGCACGTGTCGTGGGGCACGAACCCGGGCCAGACGGTCCCGATCGACGATGCCGTTCCCGACCCCGACGCGATCGCCGACGAGTCGGCACGGGAGGCGGCCAAGCGCGCGCTCGTGTACATGGGACTCCAGGCCGGCACGCCGATCCGCGACATCACGGTCGACACCGTCTTCATCGGCTCGTGCACGAACTCGCGCATCGAGGACCTGCGGGTCGCGGCGAACGTCGCGCGGGGCCGCTCGGTGAAGGCGGGCGTCCGCACGCTCGTCGTACCCGGCTCGGCCGCGGTAAAGGCGCAGGCCGAGGCGGAGGGTCTCGACCGCGTCTTCCGCGCCGCCGGGTTCGACTGGCGCGAGCCCGGCTGCTCGATGTGCCTGGCCATGAACCCCGACAAGCTCGCGCCCGGCGAACGGTGCGCGTCGACCTCGAACCGGAACTTCGAAGGCCGTCAGGGCAAGGGCGGTCGCACACACCTCGTGTCGCCGGCGGTCGCGGCGGCCACCGCGATCGCGGGCCACTTCTCGACCCCGGAGGATCTGTAATGGAACCAGTCCGCATGATCACCGGGCACGCCGTGCCGCTCGTCCGCTCCGACGTCGACACCGACCAGATCATCCCGAGCGACTGGCTGAAGCGCGTCGAGCGCACCGGGTTCGGCGCGGGGCTGTTCTCGGAGTGGCGCGAGAACTCCGACTTCGTGCTCAACCAGGACCGCTACAAGGGCGCCAACATCCTCGTCGCCGGACCGAACTTCGGTACCGGCTCGTCACGCGAGCACGCCGTATGGGCGCTGATGGACTACGGCTTCCAGGCGATCATCTCGCCCCGGTTCGCCGACATCTTCCGGAACAACTCCGGGAAGATGGGCCTTGTCGTCGCCGCCGTCCCCGACGCCGCGGTACACCAGCTCTGGGAAGCCATCGAGGAGGACCCGGCGCTCGAGATCGTCGTCGACGTCGAACACAAACGGGTCGCGGCTCCGGCGATCGGCCTCGACGTGCCGTTCGACCTCGACGACTTCACGCAGTACCGCCTGCTCAACGGGCTCGACGACGTCGGTCTCTCCCTCCGCCACGCCGACGCGATCGACCGCTACGAGTCGAGCCGCCCCGCGTGGTTCCCGAAGGTCGAGCGCTCAGGCCGCGGGCTCGTAGACATCGGCGACCTGGTGCGAAACCCAGGCGTCGGCCAGCTCGTGCGCAAGCTCGACCGTTGCGCCGTTCGAAGCCAGGTATTCGAAGAAATCGATGACGCTCATCACGCCCTCCAACTCATCTCGTGGTTACGGGGTTCAAGCTTCGGCGTCCACCGTTTCTTCCCCGACGAGCCGTAACTCAAGCCGCTGCAGGCCGAAGACCCGAGACCACCGCGAGCTCGCGCCACTTCCAAAAGCAGTCGGAATTGACGAACCCG
The DNA here is from genome assembly GCA_963761055.1 of uncultured Actinomycetes bacterium. GTDB lineage: Bacteria > Actinomycetota > Acidimicrobiia > IMCC26256 > PALSA-610 > PALSA-610. Next base: position 685,868 of record CAVXFO010000007.1, read on the forward strand.
AGCTCGTTCAACCAGGTCAGATGTTGTTCCAGCGCGACCAGCTGGTTCGATGGGTCGTCGTCGTACGAAGTGCGGCCGAGCGCCCCGAGGAACTCGTGGTGGAGCTCGTCGGTAGGCGACGCGACGTGCTCCGCGTTCACGAACCGACCACCGGGCACGCAACATCGCGGACACCTCTCCGTAGAGCGCGCGCTGGCGGGCCGGCGCGAGATGGTGGATCGCGAAGCTCGACACCACGAGATCGAAGCGACCGAGGCCGGCCGGGAGCGGTTCGTCGAGGTCGTGCCGGGCGATCTCGACCCGCGCGTCGTTCGCGAACCGCTCCCCGGCCCGGCGCAGCATCTCGGCGCCGAAGTCGAGGCCGACCCCGGTCGCCCCGGGCCGGGCCGTCAGCACGAGCGCGAGCGTGCTGCCGTCGCCGGTGCCGAGATCCAGGACGCGCTCGACGCGGCCGGGCAACAGCTCGCACAACACTTCGAGCGCGTCCACGCGGTGCGGCAACGATTCCCGCTCGCGGAGATACGCGAGCGCGTGCTCCTCGTTGACCCAGAGATTCGTCGCCACGGTTACGGCCCGACCGGCGGCTCACGTACCTCGTCGCCGCGATCACGCATCCGGATGAGCTTGTTCACCGCGTTGAGGTACGCGCGCGCGGAGGCCTCGACGACGTCGGTCGCGACGCCGCGACCCGTCACCTTGCGACCGTCGTCGAAGTCGACCGTCACTGCGACCGCGCCGAGGGCGTCGGATCCGCCGGTCACCGACGACACCTGGAAGCTGGCGAGCTTGCCCCGCACACTTGTCGCCTCGCCGATCGCGGCGATCGCGGCGTCGATCATGCCGTCACCCGTCGCGTTCGCCTCGATCTTGCCGTCGGCGTCGGTGACGATGACCCGTGCGGTCGGGGAAACGTTCGTGCCGCCACGCACGTCGAGCTCGTGGAGTCCGAACCGGTGCACCACGCCGCTGCCGAGCTCCTCGGCCACGATGGCCTCGAGGTCCGCTTCACTGATTTCGACCTTCTTGTCGGAGAGCTCCTTGAAGCGCACGAACGCCGCGTTCAGCGCGTCGCCCTGCACCTTGATGCCCATCTTCTCCAGCGTGTCGGCGAACGCGTGCCGGCCCGAGTGCTTGCCGAGCACGATCTGGGCGGCTTCTTGGCCGACGGACGACGCGTTGATGACCTCGTACGTCTCGGGATCGGAGAGCACACCGTGTTGGTGGATTCCCGACTCGTGCGCGAAGGCGTTCCGGCCGACGACCGCCTTGTTGAACTGCACGGGGTAACCCGTGAGGCGCGACACCATGCGGCTCGTGCGGGCAAGCTCCTCGGTCCGGCAGTTGACGTCGATGCCGTCGAAGTAGTCGCGGCGGGTGCGGATCGCCATGACGATCTCCTCGAGTGCGGCGTTGCCGGCCCGCTCCCCCAGCCCGTTGATCGCGCACTCCACCTGGCGGGCGCCGTTCGCCACCCCGGCCAGTGAGTTCGCCACCGCGAGCCCCAGGTCGTTGTGACAGTGCGTGGAGACGACGAAGTCGCCCTTCACCGTGTCGATGACGTAGCGGATGAGGCGGCCGTAGTCGTCGGGCACCGCGTAGCCGACCGTGTCGGGGATGTTCAGCGTCGTCGCCCCGTTGTCGACCGCGATCTGGCAGACCGCGCACATGAAGTCGGGGTCGGAGCGGTACGCGTCCTCGGGCGAGAACTCGATGTCGTCCGTGTAGCTCTTGGCGCGCGCGACCGACACCTCGGCCTCGTGCCGCACCTGATCCTCGGTCATGCGGAGCTTCTTCTCCATGTGGATCTTCGAGGTCGCGAGAAACACGTGGATGCGTGGCCTGCCTGCGTGCCGCACCGCCTCCCACGCACGATCAACGTCCTTGAACGCGGTGCGCGAGAGCGCAGTGATGACCGGGCCCTTCACGGCCTTGGAGATGGCCTCGACCGACTCGAAGTCACCGTCGGAAGCAATCGGGAAACCGGCTTCGATGACGTCGACGCCCAGCCGCGCGAGCTGTTCGGCAATCTCGAGCTTCTCGCTGACGTCGAGCGAGATTCCGGGCGACTGCTCGCCGTCTCGCAGGGTCGTGTCGAAGATCTTGACCGTGTCCATCTCGTTCACCTTTTCGTCGAAGGTGTCGCGGCGAGATCGTCGCCGCAACGAAAAAACCTCCGGCCGGATCGGCACGGAGGTTGGAGCGCGAGCACCGGTGGGCGCTCGCGCCTACATAAGGAGGAGGCTCAGCTGAGCTGCGGAAGCCGTAATCTCCTGGCGCATAAGTTCTGTCATTCTGCCAGTGCCGGCCTTGTTCGTCAAACATATTGGCCGGCCCGGCGGAGCAGAGCCGGCACCGCTACGCCACCTTTCGAACGACTCATCTCCCCCATGATCGCGCGGGGAAGGTACGCCCGGGAGGCTCGGGGGCAGGCCTCGGACCGAGTGCATGAGCGATTCCGCGGCGCGCGCATGCAGAATTCGCGCGATGCGGAGATCAGTGAAGGGCGCGATCGGAGCGGGGATCCTCGGCAGCGCTGCGATCGCGGCCTGGCGCGCCTGGAACGCCGCGGCGCCGAAGCGCTCGAACGGGCTCGACTGGTCGAGCGCGCCGTTCCCGTTCCCGCCCGTCCCGCGACCGGCCGCAGGCGTCACCCGACCCGCGCCCACAGCGGTCCCGCCGTCGGGGTCGTCGGAGCCGAACGACGACGGGAGTTGCCCGGCCGCGTTCCCGATCAAGGCGAAGCTCGGCAGCGGGATCTTCCACCCGCCCGGAAGCGTGAACTACGACCGGACGAACGCCGATCGCTGCTACGCCGATGCGACCGCGGCCGAGGCCGACGGCCTGCGCCCGTCAAAGATCTAGACGCCTCAGCCGAGGTCGATGGCGCGCGCGGATGTGCACGCCGTCTTGGCGGGTGATCTCGTCGACCACTATCGCCGGCACCGTGGTGTCGGTCGCGATGACCATGAGCGCCGCTTCGCCGCTCGGGCTCTGACCCACGTCCATGTTCGAGATGTTGAGCCCGGCCCGACCGAGCACGGACGCGACCCGACCGATCATGCCGGGGCTGTCGTCGTTGTGCACCACGAGCATGTACCGCGCGGGCGGCAGGTCGACCGAGTGACCGTCGATGCCGACTATCCGCGGCGCCTGCTGCTTCCCGAACAGGGTTGCCGCCACGTGTGTGCCCTGGTCGCCGCGAACGACGATGAGGTTCACGTAGTCGCGCGCGTCCGACGATTTCGTCTCCCGCACCGAGATTCCTCGCTGCTCCGCGATCTGCGGTGCGTTCACGAAAGATACGGGCTCGGTCACTACCGGGGCGAGCACGCCCTTCAGGATCGAAAGCGTGAGCACGCGGCAGTCGTAGTCGGCGATCTCGCCTTCGTATTCGATGTTGAGCGTCGACGGCGCGCCACCCGCGAGACCGGTGAACAACCGTCCGACCCGCTCCGCGAGCGGGAGGTAGGGACGCACGCTCTCGGACGCCTCCGAGGCGGCGACGTTCACTGCGAAGGGCACGAAGTCGCCGCGCAGAGCGAGCACGACCTGTTCGGCAATAGTCTCCCCCGCTTTGTCCTGGGCCTCGGCCGTCGAGGCGCCGAGGTGCGGCGTGACGACGACGCGGTCGAGCGCGAACAGCGGCGACTCGGTGGTCGGCTCCTTGGCGAACGTGTCGATCGCAGCTCCGCCGAGCCGGCCGTCGGCGATCGCCGCCGCGAGCGCGTCCTCGTCGACGATGCCGCCTCGCCCCGCGTTGATCAAACGCATACCCGGCTTGGCGTGCGCGAGCACCGCCGCGTTCACGAGGCCGATCGTCTCCGGCGTCTTGGTCGCGTGGATCGAGACGAAATCGGAGATCGACGACGAGCTCCTCGATCGTCGGCGCGAGCTCCACACCGAGTTGGCGGGCGCGATCGGGACTCACGAACGGGTCGAAAGCAACGAGCCGCATGCCGAACGCGTGCGCACGTTGCGCGACGAGCACCCCGACGCGTCCGAGCCCGACGATCCCGAGCGTCTTGCCGTGCAGCTCGACGCCCACCCACTTCGAACGGTTCCACGCGCCGGCCTTCAGATCGGCGCTCGCCTGGGGCACGTTGCGGGCCTGGGCGAGCAACAGCGCCAGAGTGTGCTCGGCCGCCGAGAGGATGTTCGACTGCGGCGCGTTGACGACCATCACGCCGCGGCGGGTGGCCTCGGCGACGTCGACGTTGTCGAGCCCGATTCCGGCCCGGCCGACGACGACGAGATCCGACGCCGCCTCGAGCACCTCGGCCGTCACCTGGGTGGCGCTGCGGATCACGAGCGCCTGCGCGCCCGTGATCGCGACGAGCAGCTGCTCCGGCGAGAGGCCGGTCTGCACGTCGACATCGAGGCCCGCGGCACGCATGGCGTCGAGCCCTCGTTCGGCGAGAGGTTCGGAGACGAGAACGCGCGGTGGCCATCGCCGCGAGGGTAGACGGCTACCCGAGCAGGTCGGCGATCCGGCGAACACCTTCGCCGAGATCGTCGTCGCCGAGCGCGAACGACAGCCGGGCGTATCCGGGCGCACCGAACGCCTCGCCGGGAACGATCGCGACCTTCGCCACGTCGAGCAGCAGCTCGCAGAGCTCGAGCGTCGTGCGCGGGCGTACGGCCCTCGATCTCGCGCCCGAGCACGCCCTCGAACGACGGGAAGCAGTAGAACGCGCCCTGCGGCGCGAGCACGCTGACGCCGTCGATCTTCGACAGGAGCTCGTACATCGAGATGGCCGCGCCGCGTGAACGACTCGCGCATCTCGTGAACCGGCGGAGAGGTCGCCGCTGACGGCCGCGAGCGCGGCCGCCTGCGCGACGTTCGAGACGTTCGACGTGGAGTGCGACTGGAGGTTCGTCGCGGCGGCGACGACGTCGGGCGGGCCGATCATCCAGCCGACCCGCCAACCCGTCATCGCGTAGGTCTTGGCGACGCCGTTCAGGATCACGCAGCGTGTCCATGATCTCGGGGACGAGCCCGGGCATCGACGAGAAGACGTGCCCGTCGTAGGTCAGGTGCTCGTAGATCTCGTCGGTGACGACCCACATGCCCCGATCGAGCGCCCAACGAGCCGATCGCCTCGACCGCTTCGGGCGGGTAGACCGCGCCGGTCGGGTTGCTCGGCGAGACGAAGAGCAACGCCTTGGTGCGGGGCGTGACCGCGGCTTCGAGCTGTTCGACGGTGACCCGGAACCCGTCGGCCTCCGATGTCGGCGAGCACGACCGGGACGCCGCCCGCGAGCGTGATGATCTCCGGATACGACGTCCAGTACGGCGCAGGCAGCAGCACCTCGTCGCCGTCGTCGCAGAGCGTCATGGAACGTGTTGTAGACCGCGTGCTTGCCGCCGTTCGTGACGACGACCTGGGCCGCGGCGCAGTCGACGCCCGAGTCGCGCTTGGTCTTGAACGCGATGGCCTCCCGCAGCTCGGGCAGACCCGGTGTCGGCGAATAGTGGTGGAACCTCGGGTCGCGACAGGCCGCGATCGCAGCCTCGACCACGCTGGCGGGGGTCGGGAAGTCGGGCTCGCCGGCCCCGAAACCGATCACGTTCTCGCCCGCGGCCTTGAGCGCCTTGGCCTTGGCGTCGACTGCGAGCGTCGCCGACTCCTGGATGGCGGCGATACGGGCGGAGATACGAGTCGAGCTATGCGAAGGGTTCGAGGCAGGAGGCACGTCCCCCATGGTGGCACGTCGCCTGCGCCCGATCCCGAGAAGATTCCACCGGTCTCCATGGCTCGCTCGGGCTCCGCTTCGTCCGCACGCACCACGCTCCGACTCTCGACGACCCGTTCCGCCTAGCCTGGTCGCCCATGCGCCGCCCCCGCCGCCTCGCCGCGATCGCGGGCGGCGACCGTCGCTGCTCGCGACCACGCTCGGTGTGATCGGCATCACGCCCGCCGAGATCGGCGTCGCCGGCGCCGTGCAACTCGCGTCCCCGAAGGCCGACATCGTCGTCGACGCGGGCAACGGACGGGTCCTGATCGGCGACAGCATCCACACGCCGCTGCATCCGGCGAGCACCGCCAAGATCATGACCGCGCTCACCGCCGTCGAGCGGCTGTGCCCGGGCTCGACCGTCGACGGCCAACGCGCAGGACGCGGCCGTCGAGACGATGCGGATCGGCCTGCCCGTCGGCAAGCCGTGGCCCTTCGACCAGATGATGGCGTCGATGATGATGGTGTCGGCGAACGACGCCGCGTACGCGTTCGCCGAAACGTCGGCGGCGGCCTCGACGGATTCGCGAACGAGCTCGCGGCGACCGCGCAAGCATCTCGGCCTGCGCGACAGCACGCTCGGCGATCCCGCCGGGCCTCGACGACGAGACGTCGTACAAGGGCGGCCCGTTCATGAGCGCGTACGACCTCGCGATCGCGACACGCGCAACGCGCTCGCGGTGCCCGAGATCGCGAAGTGGGCGGCGATGCACCAGTACTCGTTCACCGACCCGGGCGGCGTCGCACCACGACCTCGTCAACCACAACAAGATGCTGCCCGGCGGCGGCGCCGACTACGCGGGCGCGATCGGGTTCAAGACCGGCTTCACCGCCAGCGTCCCAGCACACGCTCGTCGCGGCGGCCGACCGCAACGGCCGCACGCTCATCGCGGTCGTGCTCGGTGTCGTCCGACTCCGGCTACCTGGAAGCCGCGTCGCTGCTCGACGCCGGATTCGCGACGCCCGCCGAACACCACCGGCACCGGCGAGACACTCCCGCCGTCGCGGTGTCGCGGTGCGGGGTCCGGGCCGCCGACCAGGCCGCGTTCGCGAAGCTCGGCACGTCGCGTCGAATGCCGCGACCGCGCCGCCGCCGTCGACCGTCGCCGGATCGTCCCGGTGCTCAACGACGCCGCCGCTCGCCGGCGACCACAGCAGCGCGCACCCGAACGACAGCGCCGACGACGCCGACGCATCACTCGGCCGGGCTGCTGCGGCCTGCGCAACTTCGTGATCGTGCTCGATCCTGGTGCTCGCGGTCGTCGATCGCGTTCCGCCGCCGAGCGGTGAAGCGCCAACGGGCGATCCGGCTCGCGCCGGCGGCGCCAGCGCATCAGCGCGATGCGCAGCGGCGGCCTACCCGTCGTCGACGGCCGCTATCGCCCGGGCACGCGCATCGGCCCGCCGGTCGAGTCGCACGTGCGGGTGCGGCCGGCGCGTCGATCCGGCCGTCCCGATCCGGCCTGAGCCTCCGCCGTGACGACGGGCCCGTCGTTCGGCCTACCAGGGCATCGAGACGCCGCCGTTGGGGCGCTCGATCTGACCGGTGACGAACGCGGCCGCTTCGGAGACGAGATAGAGGAACGAGCGGGCGACGTCTTCGGCTTCGCCCGCGCGTCCGAGCGGCGCCATCGCGCTCCGCGCTTGTGGTACTGCTCGAGCTTCTCGGGCACGACGTTGCCGTCGGCGTCGGTGAAGTTGTGCGTCGAGAAGTTCGTGAGGATCATGCCCGGCGCGATCGCGTTACGCGGATGCCGTTGCGACCGACTTCGGTCGCGAGCGTCTTGGTGAGCATCGTGACCGCGGCCTTGGTCATGCCGTAACACGCGAGCGTCGGCGCCGGAGTGTCGATCGCGCCCGACGAGATGTTGACGATGTTGCCCGAGCCCTGCGGGATCATGTGCCGGATCGCGGCCTGGCATCCGTAGAAGACGCTCTTCAGGTTGATCGCGAGGATCCGCTCGAACTCTTCGTCGGTGCAGTCGGCCACCATCTTGTTGTGCGGGATTCCGGCGATGTTGCCCATGATGTCGACCCGGCCGAACTCGGCCTGGGCCCGAGTCGACCAGCGCGTCGACGTCGGCGCGCTTGGTGACGTCGACCCGCTGCACGACCGCGATGCCGCCCTCAGCCTTGATCTCGTCGGCGGTGGCCTGCGCGCCGGCCTCGTCGATGTCGCCGCCGACGATCGTCGCGCCCGCGGCGGAGAGCATGTGCGCGGAGGCCTTGCCGATCCCGCTCGCGACACCCGTGAGCACCGCAACCTGACCCGACAGGTCGAACAGATCCTGCACGCGTGTCACGAGAACCCTTTCGGTCGCTCCGGATGTAACCCGGCGGGAGCCTACGCAACCGACCGTCGTGGCTCCCTCGGGCTGCCGGCTTCGTCCGCACGGTACGCGCGAGCGTCGGGCCGATCGCCCACAATGGGCGCGTGACCGCGGTGCTCGCGCTCGGCGCCCGCTTCAGCGACGTCAACGTGCTCGCGTACTTCGCGGCGTTCGGCGGCGGGGTCGTGTCGTTCCTCTCGCCGTGCGTGCTGCCGCTCCTCCCCGGCTACCTCTCGATGGTCACCGGGCTCGACCTCGAGCGAGCTGCAGGACCAGCCGCGGGTCCACGCCCGGCGCATCGTCGTGACCACGACGTGCGTTCGTCGCCGGCTTCGGCACGGTGTTCGTCGTGCTCGGGCTGTCCGCGACTGCGATCGGTCAGCAGCTGCGCGACCACCAGAGCGTGCTCACGCGCATCTCGGGCGCCGTGATGCTCGCGATGGCGCTGTTCCTCCTCGGGTCGCTGTTCCTGCGCGCGCCGTGGCTGTACCAGGAGAAGCGATTCCACCCGCAGCTCGGTCGTTTCGGCGAAGCCGCGCCCGCGGTCGCGGGCGTGGCGTTCGGCTTCGGCTGGTCGCCGTGCATCGGCCCGATCCTCGGTTCGATCCTCGGCATCGCCGGCGAACCAGCACCGGGTCTGGGCCGGTGGCACGTTGCTCGCCGTCTACTCGCTCGGGCTCGGGCTGCCGTTCTTGCTGAGCGGGCTGCTGCTCGAGCCGCGTTGGCGGCGCGCTCGGTTGGGTGAAGCGACACTTCGTCGCGCTCGTCGGCGGCTCGGCGATCGTCATCGGCGCGTTCGGGCTGCTGTTGATGTTCGACGAGCTGTCGCGCCTGAGCCTGCACCTGCAGACCTGGCTCACCGACGCGCACCTCGAGTGGCTCGTCAAGCTCGGCTGAGCTCCGCCGGCAGTCGGCCGGAATTCAGTCTTCTTGCGGAGCGCTCTCGGGGACTTCCATCAACGGCTGGCGGATCAGCTCGACCTGGATGCCGTCGGGGTCCTTGAAGTACACCGACTCCTTGATGCCGCGGTCGGGTCCGATGTACTCGACGCCGGCCGACTCGAGCTTGCCCTTCAGCATCTCGAACGCGTCGGGAGTAACCGATATCGCGACGTGCTGCACGCCGCCGAGGCCTTCGGGCACCGGCTCGAGCCCGAGGCCGGGGAAGTCGAAGAACGCGAGCATGTTCCCGCACCGATGTCGAAGAAGAAGTGGCTCGAGCCCTCGTAGTCGCGGTTCTCGAACAGCTCGACCAGCGGGAACCCGAGGACGTCCTGGTAGAAGCGGATCGTGCGCTCCGGGTCGGCGCAGATCAGCGCGAGGTGGTGCACCCCGCCGCCGTTGGACTCCGCCCGGTCGCGGGTGCAGGAACCGCGCGCGTAGCTCGGCCCGCCGCTTCTGGAGCGCCGGGAGGTCACGTTCGAGAGTCGCCATCCCCGCATCTTCGCGCGAGGCTGCCGCGATGAGAACCGTGCGGACGCAGCGGAGCCGCCCTTGCGCAGCGAGGGAGTCATGAGGGTCGGTGTGTCGCTGCGGAGCGTGTACTCATCGGACGTGCGCCAGGGTGCGCGGTGGATGGTCGAGCGGGCGCGGGCGGCGGCCGGCGCCGGACTCGACAGCCTCTTCGTCGGTGATCATCACAACGTCCCGTGCCCTACAACCAGAACGTCCCGATCCTCGGCCGGCTGCTCGCGGAGTGGGACGACCGGCCCGCAGGTGCGCTGTTCCTGCTGCCGTTGTGGCATCCGGTGCTGCTGGCGGAGCAGATCGGCACGCTCGCGGCGATCGCGCGAGGGCCGTTCGTCCTGCAGTGCGCGGTGGGTGGCGGCGACGAGCAGTTCCGGGTCTTCGGCACAACGTTGCGGGAGCGCGCCGAAGCGGTTCGAGGCTGCGCTCGACATCATCCGCGCGCTGTGCCGGGGCGAGTCGGTCACCGTGACCGACGGCCCCTGGACCGTCGAGCGGGCCCAGATCGCGCCGGTTCCGCCGGAGCCGCTCGAGGTCTGGATCGGCGCCGCCTCTCCCCCGCGATCGACCGGGCCGCCCGGATGGGTGACGCGTTCCTGATCGGGCCGGAAGCGACGCCGGCCGAGGTGACCGCCCTCGTGCAGAGCTATCGCGACGCGTGCGCCCGGCACGGCCGGGAAGCCACCCGGATCGCCGTGCGCCGCGACGTGCACGTGGCGGCCACCGACGAAGAAGCGGCCGCGGTGGCCGGTCCCGTCGTCGAGCGCGGCTACCGCGGCTTCGACCCGGCCGCGGTCGTGTTCGGCGGACCGGAGCGGGTCGCCGATGCATTTTCGTCCTTGAGGGCGGTCGGCTGCACCGACGTCATCATCCGTCATCTGGCCGACGACCAGGGCGCAGTCCTGCGGTCGTTCGAGCAGCTCGCGACGGTGCGCGAGCGCCTGCTCTGAACCTGGATCGACGCGGCCTCGGCCCACGACGAATCCACCGGGCTGACGGGCGATGCCGCGCCGCGCCCTGTGCACGCGGCAAGCTTGCGCCGTGGAACCCCTCTGGATCGACGAGGCCGCGCAACTGGCGAAGCTCGTCCGCACGCTCGCCGACGAGCCGCTTTACGCCCTCGACACCGAATTCCACGGCGAGCGTTCGTACTGGCCGCACCTGGCGCTGATCCAGATCGGGTGGCCCGGCGGCATCGCCCTCGTCGACCCGCTCACGGTCGATCCCGCGCCGATAGGTGAGCTCCTCGCCGGACCCGGCTGTATGGTCGCCCACGCCGCCGACCAGGATCTCTCGATCCTCGAGCGGCGCGTGCGGCACCGCGCCGTCGCAGCTGTTCGACACCCAGGTCGCGGCCGGCTTCATCGGTATGGGAACGCCGTCGCTCGCGGCGACCGTCGAGAAGTTGCTCGGCACACGCCTCACCAAGGGCGACCGCCTCACCGACTGGACCCGCCGGCCGTTGAAGGCCGACCAGCGTGCCTACGCAGCCGGGGACGTCGAGTTCCTGCTCGCGTTGCACGACGAGCTCGTGACCCGTCTCGACGCGATGGGCCGGCTCGTGTGGGCGACCGACGAGTGCGAGGAACGGCGGCGGCGCATCCGCCACCGTCCGGAGGTGGACACGGCGTGGTGGCGCATCAAAGGTGCCCGCCAGCTCCGCGGTACGGGGCGCGGTGTGGCGCAGAAGGTGGCGGCGTGGCGCGAGCAGACCGCCGAGGGCCTCGACGTGCCGGCCCGGTTCGTGCTCTCCGACCTCGCACTCGCCGGCATCGTGCAGCGCCCGCCGCGCAGCCGCGCAGACCTTGTCGGGATCCGGGGCATCGACGGCCGACTGCGCGACTCCACCGCGACCGATCTCCTCGCCGCGGTCGAGGCGGGTCTCGAGCTCCCAACGTCGGCGCTGCGGATGCCGGAATCGGACCGCATCGACCGATCGCTCGCGCCGGCCGTCACCGTCCTCGGGGCATGGCTCGCGCAGCGCGCCTCGGAGTTGGAGCTCGATCCGGCCCTGCTCGCCACGCGCGCCGAGCTCACCCACCTGTTGCAGGACCGTCCGAGCCGGCTGGCGACCGGCTGGCGCGCCGACCTCGTCGGCGAGCCGCTACAGCGACTGCTGCGCGGCGAGAGCGTGCTCGTGCTCCGCGACGGCGGACGCCGGATCGAGATCCGCGACGAGTGACCGAGAGCCCAAGAGCCGAAGGTAGCGTCGGCGTCATGGCGAAGTTCAAGGTCGGCGTCCAACTCCACCCCCAGGCGACCACCGTCGAGCAGATCCGGGCCTCGTGGAACGCGGCCGACGCGCTCGAGGTCGACAGCATCTGGGTCTGGGACCACTTCTACCCGCTGTACGGCGACCCGAACGCAGCCCACTTCGAGGCGTACTCGTTGCTCGCGGCGATGGCGGCCGACACCCGCAACGCGCAGATCGGCGCCTTGGTGACGTGCAACTCGTACCGCAATCCGAACCTCCTCGCCGACATGTCACGCACGATCGATCACATCAGCGGCGGCCGCTTCGTGCTCGGCATCGGCTCGGGATGGTTCGAGCGCGACTACGAGGAGTACGGCTACGAGTTCGGTACCACGCCGTCGCGGTTGCGCGACCTACAGCGCGACCTTCCGATCATCATGGACCGGTTCAGCCGCCTGGAACCGCCGCCGCGCGGTCGGCTCCCCATCATGATCGGTGGCAGCGGCGAGAAGGTCACGCTCCGACTCGTCGCCGAGCATGCCGACATGTGGAACACATTCGGTCCGCCGGAGAACTTCGCCAAGAAGAGCGCCGTGCTCGACGAGTGGTGTGCACGCCTCGACCGCAAACCTTCGGAGGTGGAACGCACCGTCGGTATCAATACCAGTGAGGTCGACAACTGGCAGGCGTACCTCGACGCGGGTGCCGAGCACCTGATCGTGATGGTCGGTCCGCCTTTCGACCTGGCTCCGGTCGAGCGTCTCCTCGCCGCCGCCCGCGCTTGACGGGCTTCACGGGCTTTCGACTGCGGTGAACTTTCGACACCCCCTCCCCCTCGCCGACGCGGCCTGTGTTCCCTTCGCCACCGCCCCCGGCCACGCCGTCGACATGGCGCCCCGCGCCCAAACCCGGTAGCCGCCCGGGCCGGGTCGTCGTCGCCGGGACGGCGGTCGTCGGGGGCGCCTTCGCCGGCACCTTCTCGGCAGGACCCGATGTCGTTGGTGTTGGGGTCGCCGGTGTCGGGGTCGTCGGTGTCGGGGTCGTCGGGGGCGGGGTCGCCGCCACCGGCGAGACCGTGAACGAGGCGAGCCTCGGGCCGGGCGCGGCCCGGCAGCGGCGCGGTCGAGGGGGTCGGCGCCGGCACGGTGGCGGGCGTCGTCGGCGCCCGCGTCACCGGACGAGCGGTCTGTGCCGGATCGATGAGATCGCTCCGCCGCGCCGGGCCGTTCCCGATACGGCCGATGTGGCCGAGCGTCGAGCGCAGCGCGGAAGTCCCGGGCCCGTTGTCGGCGACGGCCATGAGCGCGAGTGCGACCACGACGGCGATCGCACCGACGACGAGCGACACCGAACGCCGAAGGCGCCGGCGGACCTCCCCCAGTTGCACAGCCGCGCTCCCACTCCCGCCCGGAAGCTTCCCCTCGTGACTCGACGCGCTTCTCGTCGCGTTCGCGGGAAACCTTGAGCGCGTTCCCGAATGTCCCCGTACTCGTTGGACGGTCCGTGCGGCGCGTGCGGACCGTCCCGGCCCGAATCGAGCTCAGGGAGCGACGGGCGTGTCCGCCAAGACTGCACCGATCCGCACTAATTCCGGAGTGGCCGAACCGAGCGTGAACTCGTAGCGCTTGAGCCACAGGAAATACCGGTGAATCGGGTAGTCGAGGTCGATGCTCACACCGCCGTGGATGTGCAACGCCACGTGCGCGATCCGGTTGCCACCGTCCGCGGCCCAGAACTTCGCGGTCGCCACCTCGAGGGGATCGTCGCGGCCCTCGTCGAGGTGCGTCGCGGCCTGCAACATCGTGAGCTCGATCGCCTGATTGTCGATGAAACAGTCGGCCATGCGCTGTCCCACCGCCTGAAACGTTCCGATGGCGCGCTCGAACTGCTTGCGTTCCGTCGTGTATTGCGCGGTCAGGTGCAGTACCCGGTCGGCAACCCCGGAGACGATTGCGCACGTCGCGATCGTCGTCCGGTTCAACGTGAACGCGAGGATGTCGGCGCCCTGTTCCGGCGTTCCGAGCCGCGCATCGTCGCCGACCCGCACACCGTCGAGCACGAGCTCGAAGAATGGCTCGTGGTTCATGACCACCTGGCGTTCCATCGTGATACCGGACGCGTGGGCGGGCACGAGGAACAGGGCGACGCCGTCGTCGGTCGTCGCGGGAATCAGGATCAGCTCGGCATCGGCCGCGCCGGGAACACTGCCCTTGGATCCGTCGAGTCGCCAGCCGTCGCCGTCGCGTTTGGCGGTGGTGGCCGGCGTCTCCGACTCGCTGCCGTACTCCACCAACGCGGCAGTGAGCAGGACGTCGCCCGCGACCACCTTCGAGAGAATCGCCTGCTGCGCTTCGGTGCCGTAGCGCGCGATCGGAAGGGCAACGCTCACGAGCGTCGGGATGAACGGCAGCGGCGCCACGTTGCGACCGACTTCCTGCAACACCATGCACAGATCGGTGAATCCCAGCCCCAGGCCGCCGGCGCTCTCGGGCAGCGCGATACCCAGGAGGTTCGCCTTCGCGAACTCACGCCACGTGTCGAGGTCGTACCAGTCGTCGGAGCGGTCCCGCTCCTTCAGGTGCTGCAGATCCATGCGGTCTGCGAGGATGCGCGCGGCCAGGCCGGCGAGCTCCTGCTGTTCTTCGGAAAGTGCGAAGTCCATCGTCCGTCTCCTACTCGGCCACTCAGCGCGGGCTTCCGGGCATGTTGAGCCCGAAGATCGAAATCAGGTCGCGTTGCATCTCGTTGGTGCCGCCACCGAACGTCAGGACGTGCATGCCTCGCAGCATGCGTTCGACCCGTCCGCGCACTACTGCACCGGGCGAGGACCCCGAGATCGGAGCCTGGTCGCGCATGACCTCCATCAACAGACGTGCGGTTTCCATGTAGAACTCGGTCCCGTACACCTTGATCGCCGAGGCGTCGGCGGGATTCAGCGCCTCGCCCTGTTGCGCCCGCCACACGATCTTCCAGTTCGCCAACTTCAGGTACTCGAGCTTGGCGTGCACTCTTGCCAAGTTGAGCTGGACCCATTCCTGGTCGATCACGCGGCGACCGTCGGCAAGCTTCGTCTCCTGCGCCCAACGGCGGACGTCGTCGAGTTGGCGCTCGACGATTCCCGACGAGCACAACGTGACCCGTTCGTGGTTGAGCTGGTTGGTGATGAGCGACCAGCCCTGATTCTCTTCGCCGACGAGGTTGCCGACCGGCACGCGCACGTCTTCGTAGTACGTGATGTTGGTGTCCATCCCACCGAAGTTCTCGATCTTCTTGTACGAGAACCCGGGCACGTCGGTAGGCACGATGATGATCGAGATGCCCTTGTGCTTCTTCGCTTCTTGGCTCGTACGCACGGCGAGCCAGACGTAGTCGGTGCCGCTCGCGAGACTCGTGAACACCTTCTGGCCGTTGATGATGTACTCGTCGCCGTCGCGCACCGCCTTGGTCTTCAACGACGCGAGGTCGGTGCCCGCGTCGGGCTCCGTGTAGCCGATCGAGAAGTGGATCTCGCCCTTCAGGATCTTGTCGACGTAGAACTGCTTTTGCTCCTCGGAGCCGTAGCGCATGATCGTCGGTGCGACGGAGTTGATCGTGAGCATCGGCACCGGCACGCCGGAACGCATCGACTCGTCGAAGAAGACGAACTGCTCGATCGGGGTCATGCCCCGGCCGCCCCATTCCTTGGGCCAGCCGACTCCCGCCCAGCCGTCCTTGCACATCTGCTTCCAGACATCCTTCGAGATCTGGCCGACGCCTTCGCCCTTGCGCAGGTCGTCTTCGACCTCGGGCGTGAGCAGATTCTCGTAGTACCGCGTAGCTCGTCGCGCAGCGCCTCTTGTTCCTTGGTCAACCCGACGTACATCTGGCCTCCGCGGCGTGCTGGGAACCTTCACTCGCTAGAACGTGTTCCATCTTCGTCCCCGGGCGGGGTCGGTGTCGAACGAGGGCGCCGGAATGGCGTTCGCCGCAAACCCGCAGCCGGGTCGGGGGCGCCACCGATCGGGGTGCCTGCTGGGCCAGACTGACAGACGATGAAGCGTGCGCTCGTGTTCTTCGTGGCGCTGCTCGTCGTGGCCGGGGTGATCGTCGGGGTCACGCTCGCCGGGACTCACACCGACGAGGTCACGCTGCCGAGCCGCGAGGTCGACACCTTCCTGCACGCCTGGGGGCGCTCCGACGCCGCCGACATGGCGACCCTCCTCGACCGGCCGGTCAGCGGGCTCTCGACGATCGCGTCGAGTCTGCTCGTCGCCGTACCGGGGAGCACCGCGACCTACACCCGCACGGGCCTTTCGGGCACCGCCGACGACGCGACCGCTACGTATCACGCCGTCGTCACCCTGAAGGGGCTCGGACCCGTCTCGTGGAACGGGGTGCTCGCGCTCGTCCACACGAAGGAGGCGGGCTGGCGGATCACGTGGAATCCCGACTCCCTCTACCCGGGTCTCGGTACGGACCATCACCTCACCGCGAAGTCGGTGTGGCCCGCGCGCGCGTCGATCGTCGCATACGACGGAGCTGTGCTCGCGGGCTCGCGTGCCATCGTCCAGATCGGGTTGGAGCCGGATCACATCAAGACACCGGCCGACCTCGCGGCCGTCAAGTTCTCGATGAAGTCGACGCTGGGCGTCGACGGCACGACGATCGACAAGGTGCTGCACGCGCCCGGCGTGCGGCCGAACTACTTCCTGCCCGTGATCTCGGTGCCACGCGACGGTAAATACCAGCACATCCACGACACGCTCGTCCCGATACCTGGGATCATCTTCCGCGCCGCGAACGGCGTGACCTCGGTGGACGACGCCCTCGGACCGGGCGTCCTCGGCACCGTCGGCGACGTGACCGCGGACGGACTGAAAAAGCTCGGCGCGCCGTACAAAGCCGGCGACCAGGTCGGCCTGAACGGGCTCCAGGCCGTGTACGAGAAGCGGTTGGCCGGCTCACCGCGAACCGACGTCGTGATCGCCGACACGTCGGGGAAGACCGTCAAGCTCGTGAAGCGGTTCGCGGGCACGCCGGCACAGGCCGTACACCTCACCATCGACCCCGCGATCCAAAAAGCGGCCGAGGCGGCGCTCGCAGGCGTGACCAAGAACGCCGCGCTCGTCGCGATCGATGCCACTACGGGAGCCATTCGGGGCGTCGTCTCGAAGCCGTACGGTGGATTCGAGCGCGCGCTCCAGGGCACGTACCCGCCCGGGTCGACGTTCAAGGTGATCACGTCGGCCGCGCTCCTCGCCGGCGGCGACACCGCGGCGACCCCCGCGCCCTGCCCGGCCAAGATCACCGTCGGCGGGCAAACGTTCTCCAACTTCGAGGGCGAAGCCCCGGGCGCGCTCGACCTGGCGCAGGCGTTCGCGAAGTCCTGCAACAACTCGTTCATCGGACTCGCCGACAAGCTGCCCGCCTCGGCGTTGGGCAAGGCCGCGACGACGTTCGGTTTCAACGCGCACTGGACGCTCGGCATCGACGTCCGCGGCGGCTCGTACCCAACCCCGCGCGACGCGGCCGAGCGCGCGGCATCGGCCATCGGGCAGGGACGTGTGCTCGCGAGCCCGGTGCAGATGGCATCGGCCGCGGCCACGGTCGCGAGTGGACGCTGGCGGGCGCCGAGCCTCGTCACCGCACCCGCGCGCACGTCGAACCCGGTCGGCCCCGCCCTCGCACCCGCCGTGGTCTCCACCTTGCGCACGTTCATGGCGAGCGTCGTCCGGGCCGGCGGTACCGCCGCGGGCGCGGGGCTTCCCGCCGACTCGTTCGGCAAGACGGGAACCGCCGAGTTCGGGCCGGGGAACCCCCCGGCCACGCACGCGTGGTTCATCGGGTACCGCCGCAACCTCGCCTATGCCGTGATCGTCGAGGGCGGCGGCGTCGGCGGCGCGGTGGCGGCACCGTTGGCCGCGGCATTCGTCCGCGACCTACCGAAGTAAACGATGCCCGGACCACCAGTACGATGGTCGACGTGACGAGCACCGGCAGGCGCAGCACAATCGCCGTCCTCGCGCTCACGCTCGCGCTGGCCGCGTGCGGTGCGAGCAACCACACGAGCACCGCAACACCGCCGTCGACGGCAACCACCGCCCCGACCGGTGGACCGACCGGTGGAAACGCTGCGTCCACCACCGCCTTGCCGACCACGACGACGCTCGCCAAGGCGAAGCCGTACGACCCGAGCAATCCGATCGACCTGTCCGGGACGCCGGGCGTCACCCCCGCCGAGCAACTTCGGGCCGAGACCCTGGTGCGGCAGACCATCGTCGGCCTCCGCAAGTTCCGGACGCCGGACGAGGCCTACGCGGCCGGGTACCGGTCGATCGGCGACCGTCTCACCGGCGACGAGCACTACGTCAAGTGGACCGACGTCGACGACGGGCACATCCTCGACCCGACCCGTCCCGAGTCGCTCGTCTACGAGGAACGCAACGGGAAGCAGGAGGTCGTCGCGGCGATGTACATGCTGCCGTTCCACAGCCGCTTCACCGATGCGCCCGATGTCGGCGGTCCGCTCACGCAGTGGCACATCCACGCCGACCTCTGCCTCTCCGGCGACCTCGTGCAGAAGACGCTGTCGGGCTCAACGTCGATCGACGGTCAATGCCCGGCCGGTTCGACGAAGGCCGGCTCGATGCCGATGCTCCACGTGTGGGTCGTCCCGAACCCGTGCGGTCCGTTCGCCGCGCTCGACGGCGTCGGAGCCGGCCAGATACCCACCGGGCAGACCCGTCTCTGCGACACCGCGCACGGCGAGCCCACGAGCAACTGACCCGATAAGGCAAACCACAGCTGTCGGGGTCTTGTTGGTGGGTTTCTTCAGGGGGCGGTGGGCTCGAGCACTCGGGGTCGCAGGCCCATCGTGGCGAGCAGGGCGCGGTCGGAGGCATGGTCGGCGCAGGGCGTGGTCTCGGTGAGCATCATGTTGCGCTCGCTCGTGAAGATCGAATTCGCGCCGGCCAAGAAGCAGAGCGCCTGATCCGAAAAGCTCATCAGGTGCCGGCCCGCGGCGATGCGCACCACGGACGCGGGCATCAAGACACGGGCCGCCGCGATCATGCGGACCGTCTCGTCGATCTCGACGTCGGCGGCGTTCTCCAGCGGGGTGCCCGGCACTCGTGACAGCACGTTGATCGGCACCGACTCCGGGTGCGGGTCGAGCGTTGCGAGCCGCCGCAGGAACGAGATCCGGTCCGCGACCGACTCACCCATACCGATGATGCCGCCGCAGCACACCGTGATACCCGTCGTACGCACGTTGTCGATCGTGTCGAGGCGTTCCTGGTACGTGCGGGTCGTGATGACGGAGTCGTAGTACTCGGGCGACGTGTCGAGGTTGTGGTTGTACGCGTAGAGGCCGGCCTCCTCGAGCCTGCGTGCCTGGTCGGCCGTGAGCATGCCGAGCGTGGCACAGACCTCGAGACCGAGCTCGTTCACCTGGCTGACCATGTCGAGGACGCGGTCGAACTCCGCGTTGTCCTTGACGTCGCGCCAGGCCGCGCCCATGCAGAACCGCGTGACCCCCTGCGCCTTGGCCCGCTTGGCGGTGCGGACGACGTCGTCGACCTGCATCAACGGCTCGGCCTTGACCCCACTGTCGTTGTGCACCGACTGCGAGCAGTAGCCGCAGTCCTCGGGGCACGCTCCGGTCTTGATCGACAACAACTGGTTGACGCGCACCTCGTCGACGTCGTGGAACTGCTCGTGCACCCGGCCGGCCCGGCGGACCAGGTTCATCAGCGGGAGCTCGAACAGTGCCCGCACCTCGTCGATCGTCCAGTCGTTGCGCACGTCGGTCATGCGCCAGAGGCTATTCGCCCGGCCGGCGCCGCCCGGAAAGCCCCGCCTCAGTCACCCATGTCCTCGTTGCCAGGGTTGGCGGGGACAGGGTTCGCGGGGACAGGGTCGGCGGGAACGAGGGCGGCGGGGTCGATGCGGCCCGTGAAGAGGCCGCTCGTGAAGCCGCCGTCGGAGTCGAGTTGGTGGCCGGTGACGAACGAGGCGCGCGGACTGTTCAAGAAGATCATCGGCCACGCCTGCTCCGGCATCATCGGCGTGTCCGTCCGACCAGGGTTCACACAGTTGATGCGGATGCCGGCGGGCGCGAGGTCGAACGATCGCAACGCGGTATACGCATTGATCGCCTCCTTCGACAGGCCGTACGGATCCGCGAGCTCCTTCGGGTGGGCCTCGCACCAGGCGCGCGCCGCGGCGAAGTCGGGCGTGCGCAGCAGGTCGCGCAACAGCTCCAGGTTCTTCATCCAACCGATGCCGGCCGTCGACGCGACGCTCGCGATCGCCGAACCTTCGATCATCAACGGGATCACGGCCTCGGTGAGCTGACGGAGCCCGCAGAAGTTGACGAGCATCACGTCGAGGGGCGGGAACGTGTTGGGCACGCCCGCGCAGTTGAACAACGCGTTGACGACGGTGCCGATCTTGGCGGCCGCGCTCTCGATCTGCGAAGGCTCGCGCAGGTCGACAGAGGTGAAGCTGGCGAGACCGGTGACCTCGGGCCGCTCGATGTCGATCGCGTGTACCTCGGCGCCGAGATCGACGAGGATCTCCGCCGTCGCCGCACCCATGCCGGATGCCGCGCCGGTGACGATGACACGCCTACCCGCGTACAGCAGCGCGTCGTTCAACCGTCAGTCCTCGAGGGCGATCGCGCGCTCCGGACAGTTCTCCGCGCCGAGACGAGCCTGCTCGGCCAGGGCGCCGTCGACCTCGGTAACGAGGAGCTCGCAGTGGCCGAAGTCGTCGGAGGCGAACACGTCGGGCGCCAACACGTAGCACCGGCCGTGACCGACACATAGATCGAGATCAACCTTGACCTTCACCCGAAGCTCCGTTCCTTCGTGCTCGGCGCGCCCGCGCTCGGTGCACGCGTCCGGCGAGGATCCTATGCTCCGGCGGATGCGGCCCCGTACCCCGGTTCTCGCGGTTCTCGTCACGCTCGTCGCGGCAGCCTGTAGCAGCGGGAGTAGTAGTTCCCACGCGACGCAACCCAACGCGACGACCGAACCGCCGGGTCCGACGACATCGACCGTTGCGCCCTACCGGCTCGACGACACACTGAGGCTGGACCAGATCCAGGTGCTGGGTTCGCACAACAGCTACCACGGCCGGCCGTATCCGCAGGTACTCGCCGCGCTCTACAAGTCGGTGCCCGCGCTCACCCGCACGCTCGACTACGCGCACGCGCCTCTCCCCGAACAGTTCGACATCGGCGTCCGCCAGATCGAGCTCGACGTGTGGTCGGACACCCAAGGAGGGAAGTACGCCAAGCCGTCGATCCCGATCGCGCAGGGCGTGAAGATCCCGAACAACCCGGTGATGCTCCAACCGGGACTCAAGGTCATCCATCAAGCCGACGTCGACACCAACTCCACGTGCCTCACCTTCGTGCTCTGCATCAAGCTCGTGAAGTCGTGGTCGGATGCGCACCCGAGTCACGTTCCGATCGACATCCAGGTGGAGATGAAGGACGACGGGCCGACCACGCAGCTGTTCGTCGAACTCGAAAAGGAGATCTTGTCGGTCTTCGCCCGCCACGAGATCATCACGCCCGACGACGTGCGCGGCGACGCGGCAACGTTGGGAGCCGCGGTACGCGCCCACGGCTGGCCGACGCTCGCCCAGGTGAGGGGCAAGGTGTACTTCACCCTCGACAACGAAGGGAACTACCGCACCGCGTACCTCGCCGGGCACCCGTCGTTGCGCGGGCGACTCGCGTTCACGCCGTCGGCACCCGGGCAGGACGACGCCGCATTCGCGAAGCTCAACGATCCGGTCGCCGACCTGGCCAAGATCAAGGCAGCTCTCGCCGCGCACATGATCGTGCGCACGCGCGCCGACGCCGATACCGGCGAGGCCCGCGCCAACGATCACACCCACGAACACATCGCGTTCAGCAGTGGCGCCCAGGTCGTGAGCACCGACTACGAAAAGCCCGATCCCAAACTCGGCAACGGGTACACCACCAAGGTCCCCGGCGGTACCCCCGCCCGCTGCGACCCGGTGACCGCGCCACCCGGTTGCAACCCTACCGACGTCGAGGATCCGGCCCGGCTCACTGTCAAAGTTCGCTAGCCGAAGGCGCGATGGTCAGAGTTCGGTCGTCCAGTCGCGCGTCTCCACGATCTCGCGGACGCGGGCGAGAAACGCCCCCGCGTACGCACCGTCGAGCGCGCGGTGGTCGAACGCGCAGCACAGGTGACCGATCGGCGCGATCCCGAGCCGTCCGCGCTCACCGACGACGACCTGTTTCGCAACACCGTCGGTCGAGAGGATGCCGACCTGGGGCCGGTTGATCACCGGGAACGAGATCCACGTTCCCGACGCGCCGGGATTGGTGATCGTGAACGTGCCCCCGGCGAGGTCGTCGGCACCGAGCCTGCGGGCGCGCGCCCGGGCCGCCGAATCGCGGATCGCGCCCGCGAGCGCCCGCAGTCGCAGGCCGTCGGCGTCGCGCACCACCGGGACGACCAAACCCTCGAAGTCGAGATCGACCGCGATACCGAGGTGTACGACTCTGTGCGTGGTGACCGACGCGCCGTCGTCGTTGGCCGTCGCGTTCATCAAGGGAAACTCGCGCAGTGCGTCGACCACTGCGCGGGCGACGAACGGAAGCGCCGTGAGGCGTTGGCCCCGGCGAACCTCCTCGACCGAGCTGTAATCGGCCGCGACCACCGCCAGCGCGTGGGCCCGCGTGCTCTTCGACGCGAGCAGCCCGATAGCCGTGCGCTTGCGCACCGTGTTGAACGGCACGACCTCGCTGGGGATGGGCTCGTTCGCCGTCGCCTCGGCGACGTCGACGAAGGTGACCCGGCCGCCGCTCCCCCGGCCCGGCAACGCGGCGGCGTCGACACCACGGTCGCGCGCGAGGTTCCGCACCGCGGGCGACAGGAAACCCGTCGTCTGACGCGGCGTGCGTTGCCGCCAGGGCAGGCTCCCGGGCTCGTCCACCAGGACGCAGCGTAGGCCGTACACTCCACAACAGTGCACGACGCCGCACTGGATCGCTCCCTCGACACAGATTTCGGCGAGGCACTCGCCGACTTCCGGCTCACGCTCGTCTCGCGGTTCTTGGACGACCGGGAGATCGCGTTACGGCAGCAGAACCGTGCGTTCTTCCAGATCTCGGGTGCGGGGCACGAGGCGCTGCTGCTCGGACTCGCACGCGACCTGCGCGCCGGCTCCGACTGGTTCTTCCCGTACTACCGCGATCGTGCGCTCGCGCTGGCGCTGGGCGTGACACCGCTCGAGATGTTGTTGCAGGCGGTCGGCGCGGCCGCCGACCCCGCGTCGGGCGGACGCCAGATGCCGTGCCATTGGGGCTCGACCCGGCTCAACATCGTGAGCCAATCGTCGGTGACCGCGAGCCAGTGCCTCCCTGCGGTCGGCTGCGCGGAAGCTGCGCGTTACATCGGCCGGCGCCCGCACCTCCCCGGCTGTTCGGCGCAGGGCGACGAGCTGACGTACGTCTCCCTCGGCGAGGGCGCGACGTCGGAAGGCGAGTTCTGGGAGGCGCTCAACACGGCGACCCGGCTGCATCTCCCCGTGCTGTTCGTCGTGGCCGACAACGGCTATGCCATCTCCGTACGGTCGACCGATCAGCACCCGGCCCCGATCTCGGAGATGGTGAGGGGTATCCGCGGGCTACGGGTCGCGAAGATGGACGGGCGCGACTACTTCGAGGTGCGGCGCAAAGGTGCGAACACGATCGCGCACGTGCACGCCGGCGCGGGCCCGTGTCTCGTCCACGCACTCGTCACCCGTCCGTACTCGCACTCGCTCTCCGACGACCAGAAGAAGTACCGCGTGCCGGAAGAGCTCGACGACGAACGCGAGCACGATCCGATCACCGTGCTCGAACACCGGCTGATCGGGCTCGGGGTGCTAACACCCGAAGTCGCCGAACAGATGCGGGCCGACGCCAGGGCGTTGGTACGCGAGGCGGCCGATGAGGCGCTCGCGTCGCCACGACCGGCCCCGAACTCCGTCGTCGACCACGTCGTCGGGCCGTTGCCCGTCACCGGCGACGGCGGGGACCCGGTGGCCGGCACAGCCGACGGGACCGATGTCGTCACGTTCGGTGAAGCGATCCGGCTCACGCTGCACGAGCAGATGACGATCGACGAACGCATCCGCGTGTTCGGCGAGGACGTCGCCGACGCCGACCCCGATGTGCTCGACGAGGTCCCGGGCAAAGGCGGCGTGTTCGGTATCACGTTCGGTCTCCAGCGCGCGTTCGGCGTGGCGCGGTGCTTCAACACCCCGCTCGCGGAGGCGAACATCGTAGGGCGCGCGGTCGGCCAGGCCGTGCGCGGCCTCCACCCGTGCGCGGAGATCCAGTTCTTCGACTACGTCTGGCCGGCGATGAACCAGCTGCGCTCGGAAGCGGCGGCGACGCGCTGGCGTTCGAACGGCGAGTTCACCTGCCCGATGGTCGTGCGCATCCCGATCGGCGGCTACCTCCAGGGCGGCGCGGTGTACCACAGCCAATCGGGCGAATCGATCTTCGCCCACGTCCCCGGGCTGCTGATCGCGTTTCCCTCACGTGCGCGCGACGCGGCCGGGCTCCTGCGCACCGCGTTCCAGTGCGACGACCCGGTGCTCTTCCTCGAGCACAAACACCTCTACCGTCAGGGCTACAACCGCGACCCGATGCCGCCGGTCGACTGGATGCTCCCGTTCGGTCGGGGCGCGTACGTGAGGCGCGGCGACCGAGCCACCGTCGTGACGTGGGGTGCGACCGTTCACCGGGCCGAAGTCGCGGTGAAAGCGCTGGGCGACGACGCCGGCGTCGAGATCATCGACCTGCGCACGATCTCACCCTGGGACCGCGAGATCGTCGCGGAGTCGGTGCGCAAGACCCGCCGGCTGCTGGTGGTGCACGAGGACACCCTCACGTGCGGCTTCGGGGCCGAGATCGCCGCATTCGTCGCCGACGAGTGCTTCGAGTATCTGGACGCCCCGGTGTGGCGCCTCGCGGCGACCGACACCCTCATCGCGTACGAGCCGTCACTCGAGAGCGCGATCCTCCCCCAAGTCGCCGACATCGAACGCGACCTCCGCGCGCTGCTCGCGTACTGACGCAGTCTCGAACCCGGGCGGGTCACCCGCCCCGCACGTGTTGCCGCCGACTCAGGCCAGTTCGAGGAGGAGGGACTCGCGATCGGGGCCGAGGACGGGCGGGACCGGACGGTTCTCCCGGTCCTCGTAGGCGGCGAGTACCTCGGCGACGATGTCGGGATCGGCCATCAGCGCATCGGGAGTGACGAGCAGGTTGAACCACCGGAGGAACGCACGGAAGACGATCGGTGAGGTGCGCATGGCGGGAAGGAGACCATCGCGGAAGACGCCTTGGATGAATGTGCGGGGATCGTCGGCCGCGAGCTCTTCGTGCATCGTGCGGGCTTCGGTGTCCTGCAAGACCGCGGAGCGGAACCACGGGACGAGCTCGCGTTCCGTGAAATCCGCGAACCCACGGGCCAGCGCGTCGGCGTCGGGCGCATGAGTGCGGAGGGCGTCCGCGAGCCCGAACACGTGCACGAACGCCAGGCTGCACCCGCGACCGTAGAGCGGGTTGGTGCACAGCGACGCGTCACCCACCGCGACGAAGCCGTGGACGAGGGGTGCACCGTCGGCCCCGACGAGCGGGCGGTACCGATTCCGGAGCCCGGCCATCACGTGCACGTCGTTGATCGGCTCGGCGATGCCGTCGGCGCGCCACGGCTCGATCGCCACGAGCGATCGAGCCACCGTCTCGAAGCCGCCGGCGGTCGCGAGCGCGCGGCGGAGCTCTTCGTCGTGACTCTCGACCGCGTACGTGATCGAGAACGTTCGGTTGTCGCCGAGGAAGATCGCGTACTTGAGGTAGCCGAGATCGGCGGCGGTCGGACCGACATAGGGCGGCGCGGCGCGGCCCTCCGACACCCGATAGAAGCGCGAGAAGTACACGATGCCACTCTCGTGCAGCTCCTCGTCGACCGGCGCGGCCCCGATCGCCGCGAGCCATTCGGCCGACGACGAGCGCGGCCCGCGAGCGTCGATGACAAGGTCGGCCGGGAGGCCGTCGACACCGATGACCGTCGGTACCGAGCCCGGCCGCGCGTCGAGCGTGTGCGCGGCGGCGCCGTGGCCGAGCTCGACACCGTCTTCCGCCAGGACCAGCCGGCGCAGCACCCATTCGAACGTGGTGCGCCGGCATGCCAGCGCGACGAGCTCGTCGTCACCTTCGCGATACGAACGATCGGTGAGCGTCTCCGGCAGGTTCGCGGTGAACTCGATCTCGCTCGCGCCCGCCGCGAAGAGGGCGTCGAGAACATCGGGAGCGCGGTCGCGCAGCAGGTTGCGGAGCCGGGCGAGAAACGCATGCGAATGGCGAACCTGCGGCGCGCCCGTGCGCTGCCATGCGAAGGCGGCATCGGGATCGGGCGGCATCGGCGTGTCGTCGCGCTCGAACACCGTGACCTGATGGCCGTCCCGCGCACACGCGAGCGCGGTCCCGAGTCCCGCGATCCCGCCGCCGACCACGATGATTCGCAAGAGATTCCTTCCGCCGCGCCCCCGAGCCGGACCGAGGGTACCGTTCGGAGCCGAGCTCAGGGACACGAACACGGCGTAGAGCCGCAACGCGGGCAGCCACCCGCGTAGCGGGCCGCAGCCTGTTCGAGCGAGAGCCCGAGCTGGTCCGTCAACGACGCGAGCCAGGCGAGCAGGTCGCCGATCTCGTGCAGCTGATGCTCCGGAGTTCCCTTGCGCACCGCTTGGGCCAGCTCGCCGAGCTCCTCGGCCAACCACGCGACGGTCGAGTCGGTGCCACGTGCCCGATCACGCGCGCCGTAGGTGTCGGCCATCAACCTCTGGAACTCGTCGAGCTGCATGAGCTGCAGTGTTGCCGCGTCGGGCCGCGCACGCCGCACGCGCCGCGCACGACGTGGGCGGTTCAGGACGGCAGGTCGCGAAACGGTGTGTCCTTGCCCGGTCGGGGTTCGCTCGGCAGGCCAAGGACGCGCTCGCCGATCACGTTGCGCTGGATCTGCTCGGTGCCCCCACCGATACGGCTGCTCCACTGGCCGAGGAACTGCTGCTGCCAGTAGCCGTGCTGGATGGCGTCCACGTCGAGGAGCATCGCCTGCGCGCCCTGCAGTTCCATCACCAGGTTGCCGTCGTGCTCGAGGCGCCGCGACGCGGCGAGCTTCAGCACCGAAGCTTCGGGACCGAGGCCGCCGTCCTTGCGGGAACGGGCCCGCAACCCGAGCCACTTGATGAGCTGGGTGCGGGTGTAGCTCCGGGACAGCTCCTGACGCGCGAGGGGATCGGCGGTGACACCACACCGCCGCGCGAGCGCGACGAGATCGCGGAAGCCCACCCGGCCTCCCCCACCGATCATCGCTCGCTCGTTCGAGAGCATCGTGTTCGCCGTTCGCCACCCGTTGCCCGGTTCGCCGAGACGCATCGCATCGGGGATCCGGACATCGGTGAGGAACACTTCGTTGAAGTGCGACGCGCCATTGATCTGGCGCAGCGGGCGCACGTCGATGCCGGGCGTGTGCATGTCGAGCAGGAATGCGGTGATGCCCTTGTGCTTGGGCGCGTCGAGATCGCTGCGTGCGAGCAGGAGTCCCCAGTCGCTGTAGTGCGCGCCCGACGTCCACACCTTCTGACCGTTGATCGTCCACTCGTCGCCGTCGCGCTCGGCACGAGTCCGCAGCCCCGCGAGGTCGGAACCGGCGCCGGGTTCGGAGAACAGCTGGCACCAAACGTCGTCGCCCCTCAGCATTGCGGGCAAGAAGCGTTCTTGTTGCTCGGGAGTTCCCCACGCGATGATCGTCGGTCCCGCCATCGCGATGCCGACCGCGAACACGCCGGTCGCGACGTTGTAGTGAGACTGCTCCTCGTTGAAGATGCGCGCCTGCCATCCGGGCCCGCCGCGACCGCCGGCCTCGACCGGCCATGTGATACCGGCCCAGCCGCCGTCGTAAACGACGCGCTGCCAGCTCCCTGCACGCGGCGACGTGCCTGCCGTCGGCATCGGGGTCGCCGTCGCCGGGCAGGTAGGAATGATCGGACTGCTCGCCGGCCTGGCGCCGCACCGCGTGCGCGTCGAGCCAGGCTCGCACCTCGACGCGGAACGACTTTTCTTCGTCGGTCTCTTCGAAATCCACCGCTCAGCCGCCCGCCGCGGAAGGGCCCATCACGGATCCGTAGTCGGGTCCGCACCGGAGTTGGTGGCCGCCGTCGATCCCCAGCATCTGCCCGGTCACCCATGTCGACTCGGGACCGGCCAGATAACGCACGGCCGCGGCGATGTCGTCAACGGTGCCGACCCGCTTCACCGGCATGTTCTCGAAGTAGCTCTCGAGGATCGGGCCTCCGGCCGTGATGAATGTCATCAGGTCGGTATCGACGATGCCGGGCTGCACCGCGTTGACGCGGATGTTGTGTTCGCCCAGCTCGTCGGCCGCGCACTTGACGAGCATCTCGATGCCGGCCTTGCTCGCGCAGTACACGCTCATGAAGCGGTGGGTCGTGTGACCCACGATCGACGACATGCCGACGATCGAACCACCACCGCCGCGGATCATCGCGGTGGCCGCGTGCTTGATGCAGAGGAAGGTGCCGACGAGATTGAGGTCGACCGTCGCGCGCCAGCCGTCGGCGTCGGAGGTGACAATCGGGCCGCCGTGCAGCGAACCGCCCGCGCACGCGAACAGCACGTCGAGCCGGCCGGTCGGTTCGAGCGCGGCGGCGACCGCGCGTTCGACGTCGGGTTCGGCCGTGACGTCGCATACGACGTAGCGGACCGTGGCGTCCGCGGCGGCGGTGGACTGGATCTCACCCACCGCTTCCGCCAGCCGCGTCTCGGTGCGACCCACGATCGTCACATGGGCGCCGTCGGCCGCGAACCGGGTCGCGCACCCGAGGCCGATGCCACTACCGCCGCCGGTGACCAGCGCGGCCATTCCCTCCATGCCGGGCACGAGTAGGCCCCGGCCTCAGGTGGCGTCGACGATGGTGATCGCCTGTTTCGGGCACACCCGCACCGCCTCTTCGCACTTGGCGCGCAACTCGTCGGGCGGCTCCTCCTGGAGCACGTACAAGAAGTCGTCATCGCGCACCTCGAACACCTCGGGCGCGGCCGCCATACACAGGGCATTGCTCTCGCACTTGTCGAAGTCGACGACGACCCGGAAGCTCATGACAGCGGCTCCCTCGCTCCGACAGCCACTCCGGCACACTCGCCGACACGTCTACGCTGCGTCCGCACTTGTGTTCCTCCCGTCGACACTGAACGGGCGGCACCGTAGCGCACGCGAACCTGGCTTCCTCGGGCTCCGCTGCTTGCCCGGCGCGAGGCGCTCAGAAGCGTTTGCCGACCCGGCGCGCGAGCTTGTCGAGACGACGGTCCCAAGCCGCCCCGACATCGTGCATCCATCCGGCCGCGTCCGCGAAGGGGCCGGGCGTCAGGCGGAAGACCACCCGACGGCCGTCGCGCTCGCCCGCGACGAGTCCGGCGCCTTCGAGCAACGCGAGCTGCTTGACGACGGCCTGGCGCGTGATCGGGAGCCATTCCGCGATCTCACCGGCGCTCGCCGGCGCGCGGCCGAGTTGCTCGACGATGCGCCGGCGCGTCGGATCCGCGAGGGCGTCGAAGACATGGTCGGCGAGACGGCTCTTGTCAGTCACATGCGAGCTCGGCGCGTGCGAGCGCGCGGGCCTGGAACACGGAACGCTCGAGCTCGGTACCGTCGATCCGAGTCTCGCGAATGTGCACGATCGTGCCGACGCCGCTCGGCTCGAGCGCGAT
Source organism: uncultured Actinomycetes bacterium (assembly GCA_963761055.1). GTDB lineage: Bacteria > Actinomycetota > Acidimicrobiia > IMCC26256 > PALSA-610 > PALSA-610. The sequence continues at coordinate 715,404 of CAVXFO010000007.1, forward strand.
CTCGACTTCCGACGGGGGTTCGTCGCCGGCGACGGTCATCCAGCGGAACGAGAGCCGTTCGCCCGGTTTCGCGTCGAGGACGACGCCGACCCGGTCGCCGTGGAGATCGCGCCACGCGCAACGTGCTTCCGCGCTCCGCGATCAGCTCGACTTCGTCGCCGAGCATCTCCGGCAACTCCTCCCACACGACATCGGGCGGCGCCCGCAGCTCGAGCTCTCGTTCGACCGAGGTTCCGTCGGCGCGAAATCCGTCCGCATTCATCGGGCAACCCATGGGTTGCACGTTAGCGCGTCCCGGGCGTCCGGTCGGCGCGGTAATGTGCAACCATACAGTTGCACCAAGAAGACCCCGCCACGACCGATTCCGCCCCCGCCGGCGCGGCCGACGATCTCGAGCGCCGGATGCTCCACCAACGCCGGGTCATGCTCACCGGCGCCATCGACGGACCGCTCGCGGAGCGGATCTGCACCCGACTCTTGGTGATCGAAGCCGAGAACCCGGACCGGCCGATCACGCTCTACCTGCACTCGCCCGGCGGCGAGGTCGACGCCGGCTTCGCGATCTACGACACGATGCGGGCGCTCCGGTGCGACGTCGCCACCGTGTGTCTCGGCTTCGCCGCGTCGATGGCGCAATTCCTGCTGTGCGGGGGGACCCCGGGATTGCGCTCGGCCCACGCGCACAGCCGCATCCTCATGCACCAGCCGCTCGGGTCTGTGTCGGGGTACGCGGTCGACATCGCCATCCAGGCCGAGCAGTTCACGATCATGCGCCGCCTGATGGCCGAGCTCACGGCCCAACACACCGGTCAGGCCGTCGAGCGGATCCTCGCCGACGGCGAGCGCGACCGATGGTTCACGCCCGAGGAGGCGCTGGAGTACGGGATGATCGACGAGATCGTTGCGGCATCCGGGCGAGGCCGAGCCTGCTAACAAGAGGGGATGTTCGACGACCTCCTCGACGCCAACCGCCACTATCAAGCACAGTTCCACGACTCCGGAGTCGCCGGGAAAGCGGCCAAGCGCCTTGCGGTACTGACGTGCATCGACACGCGCATCGACCCTCTCGCGCTGCTCGGCCTCCAGCCCGGCGACGCGAAGATCATCCGCAACGCGGGAGCACGGGTCACCGACGACGCGTTGCGATCGCTGGTCATCGCCGCGAACCTGCTCGACGTGGAGCGGATCTGCGTCGTCCAACACACCGACTCCGCGATGTCGGGTGCGACCGAGCCCGAGTTCCGAGCCCGGCTCGCGGCCGCTCGCGGCGTCGACGCCTCCGGGCCGGAGTTGGCGGGGTGGGAGTTCCTTGCGACCACCGACCAGATGGCAGCCCTCGACGAGGATCTCGAACGCATCTCGTCGTGCCCGCTGCTGCCGCCCGGCCTCGCGGTGGGCGCATTCATCTTCGACGTCCGCAGTGGCGCCCTGATCCCTGCTCCGGACAAGCTTGCGGAGTGAAGTACCGCTAGTTTCCCGGCCATGAGCAACACTGGCGTCACCGCGCACGACGTGACCCTCGAGACCACCGACGGCCCGATGCGGCTGTACGAGGCCAGGCCCCCGGGCGAGGCGCGAGGCGCGCTCGTCGTCGTGCAGGAAGCATTCGGCGTGAATCCGCACATCGAGGACGTGACCCGGCGCGCCGCGGCAGCCGGCTACCACGCGGTCGCCCCCGACTTCTTCCATCGCTCGGGGCCCGCCGCAATCGTCGAGTACGGCAAGTTCGAACTCGTCATGGAGTACTTCCAGGCACTCGGGAACGACGAGTCGATCCTCGTCGACGTCGACGCCGCCCTCACCCATTTGCACGCCGCCGGGTTCGACGACTCGCACACCGGCCTCCTCGGCTTCTGTTTCGGCGGGCGGGTCTCGTTCCTCGTGGCACTGCGGCGCGCGCTCGGAGCGAGCGTCGGCTTCTACGGCAGCGGGATCGTGACCGGCCGGTTCCCGCAGTTCCCGGCGCTGGTCGGCGAGGTGGCGTCGCTGCAGACGCCGTGGCTCGGGCTCTTCGGCGACCAAGACGGTGGAATCCCGGTCGACGACGTCGAGCAACTGCGCACCGCGCTGCGTGACGCGAAGGTCGACACCGCGATCGTGCGTTATCCCGAAGCCGGCCACGGCTTCCACTGCGATCAACGCCCCGACTACCGCGCCGAAGACGCGGCCGACGCCTGGCGCCGCGCCCTCGACTGGTTGTCGTCCCACCTCGCCTGAGCGCGCACCCGGGACGACAGCCGCGTGCCGCCGCGGCCGGGCGCGGCACTTCCGCCTGGCGCCTGCGTAGGCTGCGACCGATGGCCCCGTCCGCCCGCCTCCGCGCCGCCCTCGCCGCGATCGACGAGGCCAACGCCACCGATCCGACGATCGTGACGGTGCGCGACCGGACCGGGCCCAAGGAGATCGTGCACGCCGATCTCGTCACCCAGTGGGTCACACGACTCCGGCCCGACGCCTCCGACCCGCTCCTGCTCGCGGCGCGAGGGCATCACTTCCGCAGGTGGACGAAACCTCGATCGGGCGCGCCCGCAGGACGCGCCGGGTACCTGCGCTGGCGCAAGGACCTCCACGCGCAACAGGCGCATGAGCTCGGCGCGGTGCTCACGAGCGCGGGCTACGACACCGAGATGATCGCCCGGGTGCAGTCGCTCGTGCGCAAGGAAGGGTTGGCAGACGCGACCGAGCACGACGACGTCCAAGTACTCGAGGACGCGCTGTGCCTCGTCTTCTTGGAAACCCAGCTGATGGAGATTGCAGCCCGGCTCGACCCGGCCAAGTTGCCCGCCGTCATCACCAAGACTGCGCGCAAGATGAGCGCCGCGGGTCTCACAGCGATCGCGGAGGTGCCGCTCGGCCCGGGCGCGCACCGCATCCTCGAGGAGGCCTTCGCGCTCGACGTGGTGACGCGTTATCTCGACGCGATGGCGGCCGCCGACTGGACGGCGCTCGCCGAAACGCTCGCACCCGACGTCGAGCGCATCGGTCCGAACGGCGACGACTTCCATGGTCGCGCGCCGTATGCCGAGTTCCTTGCGCAGGTCATCGGTTCGCTCTCGGGCTACGCCCTCATGGTCGTCGGCATGATCGCCGGCGGCAACCGCGTCGCGGTCGAGTTGTACGAGACCGTCGACGACGGCGACGCTCGCCTGCGTACCGACGAAATCGTCGTCTTCGACGTCGCGGGCGGTCTCATCGCCAAGGTCGCGGTGTACCTCCGCGCTTCTTCGCGCCGGCCTGCCGATTCGACCTCGAGCCCGGAGAAGATGTGACCGAACCGATCTGCACGCTCGATCTCGAACGCATGCATCGCGATCGCGTTGCCAAGCTCGGCGACGCGATGAGCGCCGCGGGCGTCGACACGCTCGTGCTGTGCGGCCAGCAGAACGTCTCTTACGCGACCGGCACGCGGATGCCCGCTGCCGACCATATGCGGGCCTCGTGGTGGCGTTCGGTGGCCGTGCTCGAACGGGGCGAACCCTGGCCGCACCTGTACACCGACTTTCCCGAAGGTGCGCCACCCGAGCTTCCCGACGAGTTCCTGCACCGGGCCATCGAGGTCGAGACGGCCCGGGGCGCACGCGAGCTCGCCGGCAAGCTCGGCTCGGGCACCACCGCGATCGACGACGCACCGTTCCCGTTGTGGACGGCGTTGCAGCCTCGGGAGCTCGCCGATGCGGCCATCGTGCTCGCACCGGCGAAGGTCACCAAGACGCCCGACGAGCTCGAATGCATCCGGCGCGCGCAATCGGTCAACGAAAGCGCGGCGCGAGTCGTACGTCGGCTCGTCCGGCCCGGTGTGAGCGCGACCGAGCTCTCCGGCGCGTTCCTCCGAGCCGTCGCCGAGTTCGGCGCCACCGCGAACACCGTCGATCCCGTCTTTCAGGTCATGCCCACCTCGGTGTCGGAGGGTCCGTTCAGCATCACCGGCGAACCCGTCTACCCAATACCGACACACATCACCGAGCTCGCGACCGGCGACGTCATCTGGGTCGACACCGGGATCAACCTGCACGGCTACGCGTCCGACTTCGGGGCGACCTGGATCGTCGGCCGGGAACCGGACGCCGTGGAGCACGATCAGTCCGCACGCTGGCGATCCGTCGTCGATCGAGCGCTGGAACAAGTGAAGGCCGGAGCGACCGCAGCCGATCTGGTCGCGGCCGCGAGTCTCGACAACGGCACCCGCCCGTGGCTCTCGTACTTCTATCTCGCGCACGGCATCGGCACCGACAGTGCCGAGATGCCGTTCGTCGGGACCGATCTGGGCGCCGAGTTCGACGCGTCGCTCACCCTGCAACCGGGAATGGTGCTCGTGTTCGAACCCGTGATCTGGGACGACGGGCATGCCGGGCACCGCTCGGAGGAGATCGTCGCCGTCACCGCCGACGGCTACGTGCGTCTCTCGAGCCTGGCCGCCCTCGACGACGGCGGTGACGCGTGAGCAGGCTCCCCGAATGCATCCAGCTGATGGCGCGCGACGGTATCGACGTGTTGCTCCTCGGCCGCGAGGCCAACGCCCGCACTGTGTCCGACACGGCCCGGCTCTGGTTGGCGGGAACGCGGCCGTTCTCGCCCGGTTGTGTCGTCGTCGGGCGGACCGGCGCGGTGCACCTGCTGTCGAACACCGACTCCGTCGCGCCGAGCGGCTTTCCCGTCGAGAACCTGTACGGCGTCACCTGGAATCCCGAGAAGCTGATCTCGGCTCTCCACGCCATCGACGGTGTCCGCGACGCCGGACGGGTCGCGGTCGACGGCATGTCGCCAATGGCGAAAACGCTCCTCGCGCAGATCACGCCCAATGCCGAGATCGTCGACGCGGGCGAGCTCTTCGCGGAGCTATGGACGATTCCCGATCCGGAGAAGCCGCTCGGGGTCGCCCAGGCCACCGCGGTCGCCGAGCGATGCCTCGAAGCCATGGTCGCCGTGCTCCGGCCCGGCGCCCGACCCCGTGATCTCCGCGGCGTTGCCGCGGACTACATGGCCTCGAACGCCGGCGTGACCACCCCGGCGTACGAAGCCGTCGTCGCGCCGCTCGGCCCGGGATCGTCCACGTGGCTCCCGCCCGAACGGGCACTTCTCGACACCGAGATCGTCGTGCTGCGTGCAGGCGTGCTGCGCGACGGGTGGGAGGGTTCACTGGCTCGCACGTACGCCGTCGGGTCACCGCCGGTGGCGCGCCCCGAGCCCGCCGCGTGGGGGTCCGCGGTCGGCGCGTGCGTCGCCGGAACGCGCGTGGGTGCTCTCCGCGATGCGGGCGCCGTGGTCCACGGCGCCGGTCGCGGCGTCGAACCGTGGCCCGACGAGCTCGTCCTCGCCACCGGCATGATGGTCTCACTCGAAGTCGGCGACGACACCGCGCTCGCACCAGGACATCATCCGCATCACCTGAAAACCCCAGATATCAGGGTTGGATCTGGCTCCGGCCGCGTTCGACGATCTTCATGCGACGAGCCTCGATGCTCGCGGGGTCGAAGCCGGGCCCTTCCCAGTCGCGACTCACACGGGCTTCGATCTTCCAGCCCTCGTCGACGGTCGTGCCCGCGACCTCGTCGTAGGTGCGCAGCATGCGCCGCACTCCCATCTGGTCGTTGGAGACGATGTCGGCCGCGAGCTTGCGGCAGTGCGGGATCAGCTCCTCGTGAGGAACGACCTCGTTCACGAGCGACCACTCGTGCGCGGTGCGCGCGTCGAGGTAGTTACCGGTGAAGCTCATCTGCTTGGCCCGGGCGACGCCGATCCGCTGCGCGAGCAACACCGTGAGCCCCCAACCCGGCATCACGCCGACGCGCGCGTGGGTATCGGCGAAGCGGGCCCGTTCGGACGCGATCAGGAAGTCGCAGTTCAGCGCGACCTCGAAGCCACCGGTCACCGCGACGCCGTTGACGGCTCCGATGAGCGGCTTGGCGTGCGGCGGGAGCGCCCCCCGGAACGAGTCGCGGGGCTCACCGACCTCGGCGAACCCCTCGCCCTGTTGCACCTGTCCGGAGCCGAACTCCTTCAGGTCGACGCCGGCCGAGAAGGCAGGATCGGCGCCGGTGAGAATCATCACGTCGACGCCGTCGTCGGCGTCGCACCGGGTGATCGCGGCCGGCAACTCCCGACGCACGTCGCGGTTGAGCGCGTTGCGCTGGTCGGGGCGGTTGATCGTGATCACCGCGATCCGATCCGCGATGTCGACGAGGACGACGTTCATGCGCCTACGCCCTCCGGTAGTCGAACGCCACCTTGATCGCGCCCGAGTCGTCCTGGGTGGCGAGCACGGAGAACGCGTCGCGCCACGCGTCGAGGGGGAAGGTGTGGGTGAGCATGCCCGTGAGGTCGATGCGGCCCGACGACACGAGGTCGAGGTAGTGCTGGATGCCGTGTTTGCGTTCGCCCTCCACCTCCTCGAATCCGAAGGCGTTCGAGCCGACCATCGAGATCTCCTTGAAGTACAGCGGGGTGTCCTCCCACCACGTGGGTCCGTGCACGCCCGCCTTCACGAGTGTGCCGCGGGCCGCGAGGACGCGCGTGCCGACTTCGAAGGTCTCCTGCTTGCCAACGGTGTCGTAGACGACGTCGATGAAGCCGGGGAACGTCATCGGCATACCGTCGCTCTCGCGCAGAACGCCGCCCGACCACGCCGCCGCTTCCTCGATGACCCGAATCGCGGGCGAGTGCCCGATCACCGTCGCGCCGAGCTTGCGCGCCATCGCGGCCTGCGCTTCGAAGCGGGCGACGACGAGCACCTCGACGTCGAGATACAGCGCGCGCAGGATTGCCGTGGCACACGTACCGAGCGCGCCGGCGCCGTAGACCATCACCTTGCCGCCCGGTTTCGGCGGGTGGCGCGTCACCGAGTGCAACGACACCGCGAAAGGGTCGGCGAACACCGCGAGCTCATCGGGGACGTTGTCGGGCACCTTGAAGAGTTGTGAGTCGTGCGCCGACATCACCTGCGCATAGCCGCCGTTGACGTCGCGCGCGGTACCGATGTGGATGCCGGGCGGGATCGGACCGACGTCGAACGAGTAGCAGAGGCTGTAGTCGCCGACCTGGCACGCGGGGCACAGCGGCGTGACGCCACGCGGGCCGCACGACAACCATGGGTTGAGCACCACTCGGTCACCGACATCGAGGCCCTCGGCTTCCGGACCGAGCGCGACGACGTCGGCGACGACCTCGTGCCCGAGCACCTGCGGCAGGGAGAAGAACCCCTTCATCGGGTTGTCGTCCGAGCGCACCTCACCGAAGTCCATGAACACCTGCTTGGAGTCGGAGCCGCAGATGCCGGTAAGGCGAGGCTTGGTGACGACCCAGTCGGGCAGGAAGAACCCGGGCTCGTCCATGTCGACGAGCTTCATCGGAGTCTGGGCGAGACTGCGGAGCAGGCGGTTGTCGGTGTCGGGAACCGGGACGGAATCGGGCTTCACGCCGTAGAGCAAGGCTTTCATGGCGCGGACGGTACACGGCTCGACCCGAGTCCGTCACAGTCACGCGCGATCAGCTGCGCGGGCGGCCGGACTCGATCCGGGCCGCCACTTCGCGGTAGCGGCTCACCGGGATCAGGTGCACCCCGTCGAACGCGCCCGACTCGCGGATCGCGTCGACGAGATCGCACGCCAACTCGACGCCCGCGGCCGGGTCGCGCTCGATCGCGCGCATCCACGCGTCGGGGACCGCGAGCTGGGGGACGTCGGAGGTGATCTTGCGCGCCATCGCGACACTCGGTACCACCATCACTCCTGCGTACACCGGGCCGTCGAACTCGATGCCCGCGCGCCACTCGAGCAGATCGTCGAGGGAGAAGCGCACCTGCGCGAACAAGAAGTCGGCGTTGCGCTTCCACGCCGGCAGCGGTCCGGCGCCCGCGCTCACGCCCGCGCGGAACGGTCGCGCGGGAGTGACGCCGTGGGTCTCGGGAAAGGCGCGCAACTCGCGGATCATCGACTGCACCGTGAGTTGTCCGGTACGCGCGCCGGATGTGGGTCGATCGCCGTAGACGAACAGGAACTGGTCGACGCCGTAGGCGGCCGCAGTCAGGAGATCGCGGCGGAAGCCGAGCAGGTTCCGGTCACGCGCGTTGAGGCACGCGATCGAGCGACCACCCATGCGTTCGACCTCGTGCGCGACCGCGACACTCGACACGGTCGCCCGGCCGATGTGGTTGTCGGGGATGAGGAACTCGGTCGCGACCTTGCTCAGCACCCCGATCTGGTGCCGCACGTGCATGAGGTCGGGTCGCGTCGGCGGTTCGATCTCGCAGACGACCTCGAACCGTTCGCTCGACATGGTCCGCGAGCCTAGGGCGCGGCGGGGCCCGCGGATTCGGTCAGTCGTCGTCGTGCACGGAGCCCCACTGCTCACGGGCGACGCCGAGCAGCAGCGCGATCCCGAACAGCACGGCCACGATGCCGATGACGGTCCAGAGCCCCTCGCCCGTCATGAACGAGCCGCCCAACGCCCCGGATCCCTGCGCGATCCACACGCCGCCGGTCGCGACGAGGACGACCCCGATGATGCGCCGGATCAGCACGAGATCATGAAGGCCATCTCTGCACGAGAACGCATCCGGCGAGCCTAGTTGCAACGAAAAACTCCTAGCCTCAACGACAGACTCCTGTTCAACAAGGGCTTTTCGGACGCGTGCGACGCAGTACCCGGGCGCGGCGAATCTTTCCGGGAACGCTGAGGGTCTGCCGCTGATCAGTAGAGGTTGTGAGCGCTGTGCTCGGAGAACCCGTGGAGTCGTTCGAAGCGGTGTTCTCCACGTCGCGGCCGCAGATGCTCCGAACCGCGTATCTGATCGTCGGATCACACGCTGTCGCCGAAGAGGTCGTGCAGGAGGCATTCCTTCGCCTGTACCGGCGCTTCGACACGGTGGAGAACCCCGGCGGGTATCTACACACGACAGTGGTTCGGCTCTGCCTGCAAACGAGGGGTCGGGCGACGATGGAAGCGGCGAGGCTTGCCGAGGCGTACGAGCCCGGACCGACCGGCGAGCCCACCTACGACACGACGTGGGAGTCGCTCGCGCGCGTTCGGCCCGAACGACGCGTCGTGCTCGTGCTGCGGTTCTACGACGACCTCATGCCGGTCGAGATCGCGCGCGTCCTCGGGTGGCGTACGGCCACCGTTCGCACGCGACTGCACCGCGGCCTCGCGGATCTTCGGAAGGAGTTGCAGCGATGAGCGACGAGGACCTCACCCGACGGTTGTCCGAGGCGTTGCGCGCCAAGGCCGCGCAGGCGCGCGATACCCAGACGCCCTTCGAGGAGGCAGAGGGGAAGGTCGAACTCGGCCCGTCGGAACGGCCGCCGCGTCATGCGTGGAGAGCGGCGCTGGTTGCCGCGGTCGTGGTCGGCGTGGTCGCCGCCGGGACGACTGCCGTTGTCGCCACTCGATCAGACGACAACGGCAAGGCGCCGTTGGTCGCGCTCCCGACCACGACGACAAACGGCGGATCGACGTCGACGATCGCCCCGGCAACGACGACGACTGCCGGGGCCGCGACGACCACGACGACCGCAGCGGGAGCAAGCGCCGTCCTCCCCTGGGGCCGGCCGACGGACCGGGCCGACGGTACCGCGCCAGTCGACGCGTTCAACGCGCTCCTCGATTCGTACCGCCCGGTCTGGGCGACGTCGGCGCGCCGGGTGGCGACAGAGTTCGCACAACTCGATCCGCAGCATGCCGAGCCGCCAACCGCGTCGACGGTCACGGAGTACGTCGACGCGAGTGGACGCGAACACGTCGTCATGACCGCGACCAACCTCCCGGACGACTCGGTGCGCGCGCTGCGATACGACGTCACCGTCGAGCGGCGTGCCGACCAGACCTGGCGGTTGACAGCCGCCGCCTGGATGCAGCAGTGCCAACCCAATCGCGGTCATCAGGACTTCAGCGCCGAGTTGTGCATCTAGACGCCTCGGCTGTGTGCTCGAACAGCACTGCTAGCGACGAGAAACTTGGGCTGGGTGGCGATCCACCCGATCAAATCCGCGACGGACCACTAGATCGTGAAGGCCATGTTGTCGACGACGCGATCGCCGAGGTCGGCGTCACCGTCGACGCGCACAACGCCGTGGGCACGCGCGTGAGCTCCGTCCCAGCGGCCACCCGCCAGCCGGGCGAAGGTGCGGCGGTCGGTCGTGATGCGCGCGGTCGGCGCGTCGGGAACAGTGTCGAGAAGCACGGCGCGCCCAACGGGTGGAACAGAGATCGCGGCGTCGATCGGCGGCGCGCCCTCGACGACGAACGCGACCGTGCTACCGGCCGGAGCACCGGCCTTCTTGCCGACGATGTAGCCGAGCCCCTTGGGCGGGATGCGCGAGAGGGAGAGGTCGGCGACCGCGCCCTCGAGGAATCCCGGCCGGCCGAGCGCTTCTCGGATGTCCTGGTCGTGGTACCAGCAGTCGAACACGCGGATCGCCATGAACTGCCGGTACGGGCCCGGGCCTTCGGGCGTGAAGCCCTCCGCGTCCCACTGTTCGGGCGTCAGCGCGCGCAGCGTTGCGAGCCGGCGTCCCGTCACGGCGCGGAACTCGTCGAGCAGCTTCGGGCCGTCCCACCCGGCGTAGGTGGAGATCCACTGCTCGTTCGCCTTGCCGATGTCGTTGCGCACGTGGGGAGCATCTGCGGCATCCGTCGACGGGGCGGCCGGCTGTTCTCCGGCCAGCATTCGTTCGGTACCGATCATGTGGGCGACATTGTCGAACACCGTCCACCCGGGACAGTCCGTTGCGGTGGCCCACTGCTCCGGAGCGAGGCCGTCGCAGACGGCGGCGATGTCGTTCCAGACTTCTTGCAACCGGAGTACCAGCGGCTCGTCCATGCGCGCACGGTACCCCGCCGGCCGCGTGCCGGTCACCCCTGAACGTCACCGGGAATCGTTGTGCCCGACCCGGGAGATCAGCGAGACTCGCGCCATGCCCGAGTCCGCGGACCTGCAACCGGTCATCTTCTATTTCGATCCGATGTGCCCGTACGCCTACCAGACCTCGGTCTGGATCCGCGAGATCCGGCGTGCGCTCGCACTCGACATCGAATGGCGCTTCTTCTCGCTCGAAGAGGTGAACCTCGTTCCCGGGAAGCGACACCCCTGGGAACGGCCGTGGTCGTACGGCTTCGGCCAGATGCGGGTCGGCGCGCTGATCCGCCGTGAGCTGGGCAACGACGCCGTCGACCGTTGGTACGCCGCGGTCGGGAACGCATTCTTCTACGACGGCGTGAAGACTCACGTGCCCGAGGTGCACGCGCTCGTGATCGCCGACGCCGGCTTCGACCCTTCGTTCGTCGAACGGGCCGTCGCGGACGAGTCGACGCTCGGCGAAGTACGCGACGAACATCTCGACGCGGCGGCGCGCTTCGGCGCGCACGGCGTGCCGACCCTCGTACTCGCGGGCGACTACGCGCTCTACGGTCCGGTCGTCGTGCCCGCGCCGGTCGGCGACGACGCGGTCGCGCTCTGGGAGCTCGTGCGGGCCATGCCCCGGTTCCCGCAGCTGTACGAGCTGCGACACCCGAAGACGCAGGACGACATCGTCAGTGTCGCCGAGCACTTCCGGACGTATCTCACGACCCGCGACTGGCAGACGGTCGAGAACCCCGCGCCCTGAGCGCCGGACCTAGGTATCGGCCCGGTCCGGCGCGACCGCGACGACACGTTGCAGCCCACCGGGGCACACCTTGGAGCCGCCGCCGTCGCGGGACGCCGCCCGCACGCCCTGGCCGGGGACAACGAGACAAGCGTCGGCGGCCAGGAACGCGAGCATGTCGGCCGCGGCGTCGACGGCCACGAGGTTGCCCCTCGCCTTGTCGATCTTGGCCGCCTTCAGCCCCGAACCGCCGCGCGCCTGCACCGGGAACTCGTCGACCTCGGTGCGCTTGGCGAAGCCCTGCTCGGTCGCGATCACGACGAGCTCGCCCGCGGCGGCCGCACACCCACCAACGACACGATCGTCGCCCTTCAACCGGATCCCGCGCATACCGCCGGCAGCCCGGCCGACCGGACGCACCTCGTTCTCGGCGAACCGGATGCCTTGCCCGTTCGCGGTGACGAGCAACAGCTCGTAATCGTCCCAGCCCGGGAACACCGACACCACCCGATCGTCGCTCGCGAGCTTCATCGCGACGATGCCGTTCTGGCGTCCGGACGCCTCCGCGAACTCGCTGAGCCCGGTGCGCTTCACCGTCCCCGACGCGGCGACGAACACGAGGTTCGGGTGCTCTTCGTGCATCCGGGCGTCGAGCACCGCGACGACGTTCTCACCTTCTCCGAACTGGAAGAGGTTCTGCGCCGCGGTGAGCTTCTCCTTCGGCAACTCGTGCACCGTCGCGCGGTACGCGCGGCCGCGGTCGGTGAAGAACAGGAGGGCCGACAACGCCGACGAATCAATCACCTGCGCGACCGCGTCGCGCTCCCCCGGGTTCGCGACGAGCGACTTACGAGTGCGTTCGGGTACCGCACGCACATAGCCGCGCGCGGTGACCGTCACGACGTAGGGCTCGTCTTCGACCAGGGCGACGACGTCGAGGGTTCCGACGTCGTCGGCAACGATCCGCGTCCGGCGGGGCGCCTTGTGCTCGTCACGGACCGCCACGAGCTCCTCGCGGATGACTCGCATCAACACGTCGCGCTTGGCGAGGATCGCAGTGAGCTCTTTGACCAGCGCGGCGAGATCCTTACGTTCCTTGTCGAGCTCCTCGCGGCCGAGCTGGGTGAGCCGGCCGAGCGGCATGTCGAGGATGTGGTTCGCCTGGATCTCGGAGAACTCGAACGGCTTCGCCATCGAGCGCGACCCGCGCCGCGCCCCGGTCCTTCGACGCCCGGATCGCCCTGACGATCGCGTCGATCATGTCGAGCGCCCGCACGAGGCCCTCGACGATGTGCAGGCGGTCCTGCGCCTTCTGCAGACGGAACTGGCTCCGGCGGGTGACCACGACGACCTGGTGATCGAGCCAGTGCTGCAGGACTTCTTGGAGGTTGACCGTACGGGGCACGTCGTCGACGAGCGCCACCATGTTGACCGAGAAGGTGGTCTGGGCGGCCGTGTGCTTGAACAGGTTGTTCAACACGATCTGCGGGTTCGCGTCGGGCCGGAGCTCGATCACCAACCGCGTCGCACCCTGACCCGACTCGTTGCGGATCTCGCGTACACCGTCGATCTTGCCGGCCATGACGAGGTCGGCCAGCTTGCCCGAGATCGCGTCGACACTGGTCTGGAACGGCACCTCGGTGAGCACGATCGCCTGCCCGCCGCGGCGCGGCAGGTCTTCGAGCTCGTAGACCGCGCGCACGCGCACGGTGCCGCGCCCGGTCCGGAACGCGTCCTTGATTCCCTCGTCGCCCATGATGAGGCCGCCCGTCGGGAAGTCGGGGCCCTTCACGATGCGCATCAGCTCGGCGATGGTCACGTCGGGCTTGTCGATGAGCTTGATCGCGGCGTTGCACACCTCGCCGAGATTGTGGGGCGGGATGTTGGTGGCCATTCCCACCGCGATCCCCTGCCCACCGTTGACCAGCAAGTTCGGGAAGCGCGCCGGGAGCACGACGGGCTCGTTGCGCGAGCCGTCGTAGTTGGGTTCGAAATCGACCGTGCCCTCGTCGATCCCGGCGAGCAGCTCCATCGCGAGCGGCGAGAGCCGGCATTCGGTGTAGCGGGAGGCGGCCGGCGGATCCGACGGCGACCCGAAGTTCCCGTGCTTGTCGATCAGTGGCGCCGTGAGCGAGAACGTCTGGCCCATGCGTACGAGGGCGTCGTAGATCGAGGCGTCGCCGTGCGGGTGGTAGTTCGCCATCACTTCGCCGACGACCCGCGCGCACTTCACGAAGGGGCGGTCCGGGCGCAGGTTCGCGTCGTGCATCGTCCAGAGGATCCGGCGCTGCACCGGCTTCAAACCGTCGCGCACGTCGGGCAGGGCACGTTGGACGATGACGCTCATCGCGTATTCGAGGAACGCGCCCTCGACCTCTTCTTGCAGCGTGCGCGTCGGGATGTCGGCGTCCGCCGGCGCGTCGAGGGTCAGTTGATTCGTCGTTCTACGACGGGCCATCGCTGTTCTCTCCTACACGTCGAGGAAGCGGGCGTCTTTGGCGTTGCGTTGGATCCAGTTGCGGCGGGCCTCGACGTCGTCGCCCATCAGCACCGACAACACGTCGTCCGCGATCGTGGCTTGATCGACGTCGATCTTCACCAGGTGACGGGTGGCGGGATCCATGCACGTCTCCCGCAGCTCGTGCGGGTCCATCTCACCGAGACCTTTGAACCGCGCGAACGAGAGCTGGCGGTTCGGGTGTTCCTCCATGACGCGCAGGCGCGCCGCGTCGTCGGCAACGTATTGCTTCGCGCCGCCGATCTCCACCGAGTAGAGCGGGGGCTGAGCAACGAACAACCGGCCCGACTCCACCAGCGGGGTCATCTGCCGGTAGAAGAACGTGATCAGCAGCGTACGGATGTGGCCGCCGTCGACGTCGGCGTCGGCCAGGATGATCACCCGCCCGTAGCGCACCTTGGCGACGTCGAAATCGGAGCCGATGCCGCCGCCGATCGCGGCGGTGAGCGACTGGATCTCGGCGTTGGCGACGACCTTGTCCATCGAGGCCCGCTCGACGTTCAGCACCTTGCCCCGTAACGGCAGGATCGCCTGCCGCTTGGGGTCGCGGGCGTCGCGCGCGGAGCCGCCGGCGGAGTCGCCCTCGACGAGGAAGAGCTCCGCGCCGTCGCGATCGCGGGACGCGCAGTCGGCGAGCTTGTCGGGCATGCCCACGCCGTCGAGCGCGGTCTTGCGCCGAGTGAGATCGCGCGCCGACTTCGCGGCGGAACGCGCCTTGGCCGCACTCGAAGCCTTGCCCACCAATGCCTTGGCCGGGTTCGGGTGCTCCTCGAGCCAGCGCGCGAGGTGCACGTTGGTGGCGCGCTCGACCAGCGTGCGCATCTCGGTGTTGCCGAGCTTGGCCTTGGTCTGGCCCTCGAACTGCGGATCGGTCAGGCGCACCGAGACGATCGCAGTGAGGCCCTCGCGCACGTCGTCGCCCTGGAAGTCGGCGTCTCTTGCTTTCACGAGGTTGCGGTTCTTGGCGTAGATGTTGACGGCCCGGGTCAGCGCCCGCCGGAAACCCTCCACGTGCATCCCGCCCTCGGTCGTGGAGATGCCGTTCGCGAAAGAGTGCAGCCCTTCGTGGTAGCCCGTATTCCACTGCCAGGCGACCTCGACCTCGCCCTCGGGGCCCTTGTCGCCGAAGTGCCCGACATCCTTGAAGAGCGGCTCCTTCGACTGGTTGAGATGGCGCACGAAGTCGACAATGCCGCCGTCGAACTTGAAGGTTTCCGACTGTTTGCGACCGGGTCGTTCGTCGGAGAGCCCGATCGTCAGCCCGCGGTTCAGGAACGCCATGACCTGCAGGCGTTCCGCGATCGTCGAGTACCGGAACTCGATCTCGTCGAACACCTCGGGGTCGGGCCAGAACGAGATGCTCGTGCCCGTGTGCCCCCGCTTGGACTGGCCGACGACCTTCAGCTTCCCCTGCGGGACACCGGGCTTGACCGCGCCCCGGCCCGCGGGAACGGCCGCGTACTCCTGGCGGTAGGTCTTGCCGTCCCGGTCGACTTCGAGGACGACCCGCGCCGACAGCGCGTTCACCACCGAGACACCCACGCCGTGCAGCCCGCCCGAGACCTTGTAGCCGCCGCCGCCGAACTTCCCGCCCGCGTGCAACGTCGTCATGACGATCTCGGCCGCCGACTTTCCCTTGTACTGGGGGTGCTCGTCGACGGGGATACCGCGCCCGTCGTCGGTGACACGCACACCGCCGTCGGCCAGGAGCGTCACCTCGATGCGGGTGCACGCCCCGGCCATTGCCTCGTCGACGGCGTTGTCGACGACCTCCCAGACCAGGTGGTGGAGGCCGGTCGGCCCGGTCGAGCCGATGTACATACCCGGCCGCTTGCGCACCGGATCCAGGCCCTCGAGCACCTGGATATTCGCGGCGGAGTAGTCGCCGGGAGAGGAACGGGCCATGGGCCAACCGTAGGTGACCCGTGCGCCGATATCGGGGTTCGCGGCGGGGTTTCGACCAGTCTTTCGTCCGGCCCGGTCAGCGGTGGCGGCCGAGGAACTCCTCGACCTCGTCGGGACGGATCGCCGGTCCGAAAGCACGGCCGGTCGCGAGGTCGCAGCCCAGATCGCGGAGCCGCCGGGCATGGCCCGAGTCGCGGACGTCGAACGCGACAACGACGCGCCCGAGAGCACGCGCGTACTGCACGATCGCGGCGAGCAACGCGGTGCTCGCTTCGTCGGTGGAGTCTTCGTCGGCACCCTCACGGACGGCCGCGACCAGGGGCCCGGCGATCGTCATCGCCGGCGTCGGCAAGCGCCGCAACTGCTCGAGCGACGACACCCTCGATCCGAAATCGCGCAGCGCGACGCCGACACCGAGCTCGCCGAGGGCCACCACGACCTTCGACGCGACGTCG
This sequence comes from uncultured Actinomycetes bacterium, assembly GCA_963761055.1. GTDB lineage: Bacteria > Actinomycetota > Acidimicrobiia > IMCC26256 > PALSA-610 > PALSA-610. The sequence goes on from CAVXFO010000007.1 coordinate 731,858, forward strand.
AGGTCTTGCGCGACCGCGGCTTCGGGGATACCGAGCCAGCAGAGCTCGGGGGCCACACCGCTGCGTACGAGCATGTCGCGTACGAGCTCGGGGAGGAGCGGTGAGAGCGCCCCCGCGCGCGTCAAGGTGATGCTGAGTCCGGGCACGATCGGGCCCGGCGGCCTCCGCTGCCAGTCGGCGATCTGCGCGAACGCGGTGCGCATCACGGCCACGTCGAGCGCGCGCGACATCCCGGCTTCGTCGACCGCGTGCTCGATCGTCTCGATCGGCTCGCGCACGCCCGCCGTCGCCCAGTCGACCGTGCAGTCGAAGCCGACGATGCGCCCGTCGGCGAGATGCACGAGCGGCGCGCACACGATCGGGAGCCGGGGCTGGTCGAGCAGACGGCCCACTGACCGGGCGACGCGTCGCGCCTCCGCGAGCTGGCGGCGCAAGGCGTCGTCGAACATCTCGATGCGGCCGCGACCCATGTGCTTGGCGCGGTACGCGGCGACGTCGGCGTTCGACAACAGTTGATCGACCGAGACGAGATCACCGCCCGACGTTCCCGCGATCCCGATGCTCGCGCCCACGAGCATCTCGTGGCCGTGCACGTCGTAGGGCTCGTTCAACGCGTCGAGCAACCGCTCGGCGAGTGCGAGCGCACGCGCGTGCGCATCGACCGGCGCGGTGAGCACGCCCGACTCCTCGACCGCCGCGGAACACACCACGAACTCGTCGCCGCCGAGCCGGACGCAGACGTCGCCGCCGCGCACGGCATCGCGCAGGCGCTTGGCGACCTGCACGAGCAGCTCGTCGCCGGCGGCGTGCCCGAGCATGTCGTTCACTCCCTTGAAGCCGTCGAGGTCTATGAAGAGCAGCGCCACCCCCGCGCCTCCCCGGCGCGTGCGCGCGAGCGCGGCCGTGAGCTCCTCGACGAGGAGCGTGCGGCTCCCGAGGCCGGTCAGACGGTCGTGGGTCGCGTCGTGTTCGAGTCGGGCCTCGAGCCGCTTACGCTCGGTGACGTCCTCGAGCGTCCCGAGGAAGCCCTTCACCTCGCCGCCCGATCCCCGCAAGGGCACGGAGCGCACGCTCACCCACCTCGACGCGCCGTCGGGCGCACAGATCCGCAACTCGCACGCCGTTGTTGCCGCGCCCGTGTCGCCGGCACTCGCCCGCCGGCGACACTCACGCAGGCGTTCCCGGTCGTCGCCCGCGATCACCGTCGCCCAACCCCGACCGAGCGCCTGCTCCGCGGGAAGACCCGTCAGCCGCGCGAAGGCCGGGTTCGCGAACGTGCACCGGTCTTCGAGATCGATCTCGAAGATGCCGATCGGGCTCTCGGCGACGAAGGTCCGCCAGCGCGCCTCTCGATCGAACACCGTCTGGTCGACGGCGCGCACGATCGTGCCGCGGACGTCGGGATGGTCGAGGAGGTTCCGGAACCCGAGGGTCATGTCGTGCCAGCCGTCGGCATCGTTGTGGACCCGGACGTTGGCCCGGATGTCGACCGCGGGGGCGAGGCGACTGCGCTCCAACGCGTCGCGCACGAGCCCGAGATCGTCCCGATGCACCCATTCGGCGATCCGAGAACCCATGTTGGCGAGCCCGGCTTCACCGGCGAAGCCGCCCAAACGGCCCAACATGATGCGGGGAATCAGGTCGGGCCCGAGGATCGTGACCGCGTCCGCGAGCGCCCGCACCACCTCCGGATCACGCACGTCGAGTGGTTCGGCGTGCAGAGGATCTGCATGCACGGACCCGGTGGAATCCGCGGGGTCCGCTTCGGGCGCGACGAACGGGAAGACCTCTGCCATTGGCAGCTGCATCGACATCGGCGGCGCAAACCCTTATAGCGTCCGACCCATGACGACGAACTTCGCTTCTCCACAGGACCTGCTCGCGGCGATCGGCTCCGATCTCGGCACGACCGACTGGGTCACGATCACCCAGGACCAGATCGACAAGTTCGCCGAGGCCACGCTCGACAACCAGTGGATCCACATCGACACCGAGCGCGCCAAAGCCGGCCCGTTCGGCACTCCGATCGCGCACGGATTCCTGACGATGTCGCTGGCCGCGCACTTCTTGTCGCAACTCGTGCACGTCAGCAAGATCTCCATGGGCATCAATTACGGCGTCGACAAGGTGCGCTTCCCGGCTCCGGTCCCGGTGAACTCCCGGGTGCACGCGAAGGGCGAGCTGCTCGACGCCAAGGAGGTGCCGGGCGGGGTCCAGGCCACCGTCCGGATCACGATCGAACGCGAAGGTGGCGACAAGCCCGTCGCGATCGTCGACTCGATCTCGCGGTACCTCTCGTGAGCGCGCTCGACGCCTTCCGGCTCGACAGCAAGGTCGCGATCGTCACGGGCGCCGGGCGGGGCATCGGCGCGTCGATCGCCCGGACCTTCGCCGACGCGGGCGCCGACATCGTGCTGACCGCCCGCACTCAGTCGCAGCTCGACGAGGTCGCCGCCGACGTGCGCGCCGCCGGCCGTCGGGCACTCGTCATCCCCGCCGACGTCAACGACAACGACGTGCTCGAGGACATCGTGAAGCGCACGGTTGCCGAGCTCGGCGGCATCGACATAGTGGTCAACAACGCGGGCGGCACCATGCCCCGTCCCTTCCTCGACACGAGCCCCGGGTTCTTCGAACGCTCGTTCCACTTCAACGTGACGACCGCGTTCGTGCTGAGCAAGGCGGCCACCCCCCATCTGCTCGCGAGCGGCGCGGGCTCGATCGTCAACATCTCGTCCGCGATCGGGCGCCTGCGCGACCGCGGCTTCGTCGTGTACGGAACCGCGAAGGCCGCGTTGTCGCACATGACGCGCCTCACCGCGGCCGACCTCGCGCCCAAGGTGCGGGTCAACGCGATCGCAGTCGGTTCCATCGCCACCAGCGCGCTGGAAACCGTGCTCGACAATCCCGAGATCCACGACGAGATGGTTCGGCGCACTCCGCTGAAGCGGCTCGGTCGACCCGAGGACATCGCGCTCTCCGCGCTCTACCTCGCGTCGCCCGCGGGCAGCTTCGTCACGGGCAAGCTCTTCGAGGTCGACGGTGGCCTGGAAGAGGCCAACCTCGAGCTCGGACTCCCCGACCTCGCCTGAAACCCCGTCGAAGCTGCAAACGCATTGCAACGATCGTCACGCACGTGCGACGGGATCATTGCAAACTGTTTGCAAGGATCACGTCGGACGTGCGACGGGATCTTTGCTCTGTGTTTGCAAGGATCACGCCGGACGGGTCAGCTGTCGAGGAGGTCGTGGATGGCGTCGGGGATGGCGAAACCGTTCTCGCCCGGGCCCCACGCGATCGCGGCGACGACCGACTCGATCGCGATCGGTCCGTACACATGGGGGAACTCCCCCGCGAACGCGTCGGCAGACGGCTCCCAACGCAACTCGCTCGTCAGCTCCGCGGGGTCGATACACAACAGCACGAGATCGGGGATATCGCGGTAGAACCAGTCGGCGACGTGCGTCACCTGCGTCGGCAGCGAGCAGTGGATGAAACCTTCGGTCTCGAGGCTCGGCGCGCCGTACGAACCCTTGCGGCGTGCGACGTCCCACTCGGCTGCGGTTGTGATGTGGAAGATCAACCGGGTCACGTCGGGCACCTTAGGCAAGGGCGCCCGACCCGCGGAGCAGTACGGTGACCACCGATGATCCCGTACGCCCTGCTGCTTCGGCCCGCGCCGAATCGCCTCTATACGAAGGGCGCGGCGGCGCTGAACTCCGCCGAACTGACCGTCTTGCGACACGGAGTGCTGCAGGGGACACTGAGCGACGTCGAGCCCGCGGTCGTCGGCGGGGTCGAGTACGTGCGCTTCGTCGCCGAGACCGAGCTCTCCGATCACGATGTCGCCCACCTCTCGAACCTCTCCTCCGCGTTCGCCCTGTTCCGGATCGTCGAAGGAACGCCGCCGGCGCCGCTCACTCTCGTGCCGGTCGTCATGACCCCGGTCGCCTACCTCGACGACGATCTCCTGACGATCCTGCGGTACAAGGGCAAGACCAACGAGCAGTTCACCAAGCTGTTGTTCAACGTCACGCTGGCGTCGTGTGCCTCGGGCGACGACTGGCCCGCACGCCGGCTCCGAGTCCTCGATCCGGTCTGCGGTCGGGGGACGTCACTGAACCAGGGTCTCGTGTACGGCTTCGATGTCGACGGCATCGAGATCGACCGGGCCGCCTACGACGCGTACCACTCGTTCCTCGTCACGTGGCTGAAGGACAAGCGCTACAAGCACCAGGTGCACACGATGCCGTTGCGCCGCGACGCCAAGGTCGTCGGCCGCCGCTTCGAGGTCGTCTTCGCGCGCGACAAGGACGAGTTCAAGGCCGGCGACGTGCAGCGCGTGCGACTCGCGAACGACGACACCGTCCAGGCCGGCGAGCATTACCGCAAGCCGGTGTTCGATGCGGTCGTTGCTGATCTCCCCTACGGCGTGCAGCACGCCAGCCGGGCCCGGCCCGACGCCAGGAGCCGGCGCCCGGAAGACCTGCTCGACGCCGCGCTCCCCGGGTGGGTTGGCGCGATGAAGCCCGGCGCGGCGATCGGGCTGTCGTGGAACACGAAGGTACTGAAGCGCGACGCGCTCGTGGAGATCCTCGCCCGGCACGACCTCGAGCCCGCGCCCGCGACCGCGGACGCGAGCTTCGAGCACCGCGTCGATCAGGCGATCACGCGCGACGTCGTCGTCGCCCGCAAATCCGGGTAGTCGCAGTCGTCCGCAGTCGTCAGCGGCGGGTCAGGCGCGGGTCTGCGCCAATGCCAGCGCGTTGTCGCGCATGACGAGGCGGATCTGCGCGTCGGTGAACGTCGGCAGGTCGTCGACGAACGACTTCGGGTCGGCGAGCCCTTCGGCATGCGGATAGTCGGAGCCGAAGATCATCTGGGTGGCGCCGAGCTTGTCGCGGAGCTCCTCGAGGTCGTCCTCGTAGTACGGCGAGACCCAGACGTGATTCTGCACCTGCTCGACCGGGTCGACGCCGTCGTACGCGCCCGGCGTCTGGCCGAACGACTTCTTCAGCGCTCGCAGCAGCAGGGCGACCCAGTCGGAACCGCTCTCGATCGTCGCCACCTTGAGGCCGGGATGGCGGCGCAACACGCCGTGGCACGCGAGCGCGGCAACGGTGTCGTAAATCGGGCGGTGACCGCCGGTGACGGTCCGGAACGGATCGTTGCGGAACGCCTGGAAGTCGCCACCACCACCCCACTCGTCGGCGTAACGGTTGTAGCCCGCGTCGCCGGAGTGGTAGGCGGCGAGCACACCCGCCTCCGCGAGACGAGCCCACATGCGGTCGTAGACGGGATCGCCCGGGCTCCGCGCGAAGGCGGGCCCGCGCACCGGACCGGAACGCATCACCACGACGTGCGCGCCGTTCGCCAGCGCGAACTCGACTTCCTTTTCGGCACGTTCCGGATCCTGCAACGCGATGTACGGCGCGGCGTAGATGCGGTCTTCGTAGTTGAAGGTCCAGTCGTCGAGCATCCACTCGTTGAACGCGTGGAACACGTCGTGGAGCGCGTCGGGATCGTGCAGCAACGCTTCTTCGACACCGACGCCGAGGGTGGGGAACAAGAAGCAACCCTGCATGCCCTGCGCGTCCATCAGCTTCACGCGCGCCTCGGGATCGCGGTAGGCCGGGTTGATCGGCTCGAGCTCGCCGAACGCCGCGCGGATGTCGTCGCCCGCCTGCTTGCCCCGGAAGTAGTCGTCGAGGCAGCCGGGGCGCGCGACAGGATCGAAGGTCGGGTTCGGGATGAACCGGAAGATCTTGCTGTCGACGAGCATGCGGTGTTTGCCGTCGATGTCGGCCCACTGCACCAGCTTCGAGCGGTGCGGCGGGAGGTACCGGATGAACGCGTCGGTCGCCTCGTAGTAGTGGTTGTCGGCGTCGAAGACGTCGAACTCGACGGTACCCATGGCGACCTCCGGAGGATCGGGCGAATCTAGAACGTCATTCTAGATTCTCGCGCGGCGAGGGCAGCCGCTCCGCCCGCAGCGCCGACCGCCGGGACTTGCCCGCGTCGTCACGCAAGGGTTCGGTCGTGAACTCGAAGGTGCGCGGGATCTTGTAGCGGACCAGCCGCTCGGCCAGGTGCACGCGCAGGTCGTCGACATCGATCGGGGTGCCGTCGTCGGTGTGGAGGATGGCGTGCACGGTGTTGCCGAGATCTTCGTCGGGCAGTCCGATCACCGCACACGACCGGACCCGCGGGTGCTCGTCGAGCGCGGCCTCGATCTCGGCCGGGTAGATGTTCGCGCCCCCGGCCAGGATCATGTCGGTCTGACGGTCACTCAGGTAGAGGTAGCCGTCGGCGTCGAGCGAACCCATGTCGCCGAGCGACTCGTAGCCGCCGTCGATACGCCGCGCCTCGGCGCCGACATAGCGATAGGTGCGAATGTTCTCGTCGTCCGACGGCCGCATGAACACCTCGCCGACCTCGCCCGGCTCGCACTCGGTCCCGTCGTCGCGCACCACCTTGAACTGGTTCACGTTGACCTTGCCGACCGAGCCGCGGTGTGCGAGCCATTCGCGCCCGGTGATGATCGTCGCGGCCTGCGCTTCGGTGCCGCCGTACAACTCCCAGATCACATCCGCGCCGAGCCAGTCGATCCACTCCTCCTTCAACCACGGCGGGCACGGCGCCGCGAGGTGCCAGACGACGCGCAGCGACGAGACGTCGTAACGATCGCGCACCTCCTGCGGAAGCTTGGATATGCGCGCCATCATCGTCGGCACGAGGTACAGGGAATCCGGGTGGTACTCGTCGATCAGCTGCAACGTACGTTCGGCATCGAACTTGCCGCCGAGCACCACATGATTGCCGGCCAGTAACACGGTGAACGTCCAGATGAACGGACCGTTGTGGTACAGCGGACCGGGCATCAGATGGGTGCCGTCGATCTGCATGCCGAGCAGCGGCGCCGCGTCGGGATCGATGAGGCTCGGTTGGTTCGCGAGGATCAACTTCGGCCGCCCGGTGGATCCGCCCGACGTCATCGCCTTGTACGGATTGGAGACCGTGTCCGTTTCGAGCGGTGTTTCGGCGAAGCCGTCGACGGCGAGTGCGGTCTCGACGACAACACGCGATCCGGCGAGCTCGATGATCGCGTCGAGCTCGCGCTTCGGGAGCCGGGCCGACACCGGTTGCGGCACCGCGCCGAGCTTCCAGCACGCGATCGTCGTCGCGACGAATGCCACCCCGTTCGGCAGCGCGATCGTGACGAGGTCGTCCGGGCCGACACCCTTCGCGGCGAGCGCCCGCGCGGTGCGGTTGACGAGTGCCTCCAGCTCGGCCCGCGTGACCATTCCCTGCTCGTCGGTCAGGGCGGCATGCGACGGGTTCGACGCGAGGTGCTGGGCGAGTCGTTGCGGATACGAGATCAGGGGCACGGCGGAGATTCTGGCGCGCCACCGCACCGGCGAACAGCCGACTTGATCCAGCGCACCTGTGAGAGCTCCTCGCAGCAATGACGACAGCCGTCGAGGTGAGCCGCGATGACGAGCATCGTCGCGACGTCGCATTCGCAGTCGACGTACCAGTTGATGACAGCCAGGACCTCGATGCACGAGAACTCGGACCGGTGTCCGGGTTCTGGGGGCGGTGCGAAGGGGTCCGTCGACGGCACAGCAAGTCGAACGCGCGAATCGGCCCGAGGATTCCCTGCTGCCATAGGGTCTCGGGCCATGCCGAACCTCGACTCGCTCGCAGGAACCTCCACGCTCGTCACCGGCGGCGCGTCCGGAATGGGCGAGGCGACAGCCCGGCGCCTGGCTGCGGTAGGTGCGACGGTGGTCATCGTCGACCGCGATCAGGCGAAGGGCGAACAGGTCGCCGACGAGATCGAAGGGCGGTTCGCGCCGGCCGATGTGACCAGCGAAGACGATGTGAAGGCGGCGGTCGCCGTCGCCACGGCGCTCGCGCCGCTGCGTACGTGCATCCATTGCGCCGGCATCGGCTGGGCAGAACGGACGCTCAATCGGGCGGGTGACCCGCACTCGCTCGAAACCTTCCGCAAGGTGCTCGACATCAACCTGGTCGGCACGTTCAACGTGCTACGACTCGCGGCGTCGGGCATGTCGACCAACGAACCCGACGACAACGGGGAGCGCGGCGTGATCGTGAACACGGCGTCGATCGCGGCGTTCGACGGTCAGATCGGCCAGGCCGCGTACTCCGCGTCGAAGGGTGGCGTCGTCGCGCTCACGCTCACGGCGGCCCGCGACCTCGCGGCGGCAGGCATCCGCGTCTGCACCGTGGCTCCCGGGCTCGTCGACACGCCCCTGCTCGGAGGTCTGCCCGCCGAAGCGCGCGCGGCGCTGGCGGAGTCAGTGCTGTTCCCGAAGCGCCTCGGCATCCCCTCCGACTTCGCCTCGCTGGCGATGGAGATCGTCCGCAATCATTACCTGAACGGCGAGGTGATCCGCATGGACGCGGGCATCCGCATGCCTCCGAAGTAGACGGCAACCGTGCGGACGCAGCGAGCCCCCCGGCGAAGCAAGGGAGCCACGTGACGTGTAAGAGTAGGGAGATGGCGACGCATCCGACCCGCGACGACATCGACCTGCTCGACGGCAGCTTCTACGTCGACGACCCGCACGAGAAGTACACGTGGATGCGCGAGCACGCGCCCGTGTACCACGACGAGAAGAACAACGTGTGGGGTATCGCGTCGTACGCGGCGCTGCTCGCGATGGAGAAAGATCCTGCGACCTTCTCCAACGCAGGCGGGATCCGGCCCGACAACGGACCCATCCCGATGATGATCGACATGGACGATCCCGAACACTGGAAGCGGCGCAAGCTCGTCAACAAGGGCTTCACCCCGCGGCGCGTGCGCGACAGCGAACAGAAGATCCGCGACACCTGCGACGCGATCATCGACACGGTGTGCGAACGCGGTGAGTGCGACTTCGTCAACGACATCGCGGCGCCGCTGCCGATGATCCTCATCGGCGACATGCTCGGCGTCGAGCCCGCCGACCGCAGCGACCTCCTGCGCTGGTCGGACGACATGGTGAGTGCGCAGAGCGGCAACGCCACCGAGGAGCAGTGGCTCAAGGCCATGCAGGCGATGGAGGGCTACAGCGCGTTCTGCTCGCACGCGGTCGCCCAACGCCAGGACGCCCCCACCGACGATCTCATGAGCGTGCTCGTGCACGCCGAGGTCGACGGCGACCGGCTCAGCCCCGACGACGTGCTGCACGAGAGCCTGTTGATCCTCGTCGGCGGAGACGAGACGACCCGCCACGTCATCAGCGGTGGCATCGAGCAACTGCTCCTCCATCCCGACCAACGTCAGCTGCTCGTCGACGACCCGGCGAAGATCGCGGTCGCGGTCGAGGAGATGCTGCGGTGGGTGACCCCGATCAAGAACATGTGCCGCACCGTCACCCACAACACCGAGTTCCTGGGTCAGGCGATGACGGCCGGCCAGAAATGCATGCTCTTGTTCGAGTCGGCGAACCGCGACTCCACGCGGTTCGACGACCCGTTCCGGTTCGACGTCGAGCGCAACCCGAACGAACACCTCGCCTTCGGGTTCGGGGCTCACTTCTGCTTGGGCCAGGCCCTCGCCCGGCTCGAGCTCAAGGTCATGTTCGAACAACTGCTGGCGCGCCTGCCCGACCTCGAGCTCGCGGCCGACCCTTCCGACCTTCCCCGCCGCCGGGCGAACTTCATCAGCGGGCTCGAGTCGATGCCCGTGCGGTTCACCCCGAGCCGTCCCCTACTCCGGAGTGTCGTATGACCCACCGCGAGATAGTCGAGAAGCTGTGGATCGACCTCTACAACCGCGACTTCGACGCGGTCGGGGCCGCGTTCACCGAGAACGGCGAGTACACCGACATGCCGACTCCCGCCGACGACGTCGCCCGCGGCCCGGAGCAGATCGCGGCGCGGCTGCGGCTCGGGCTCGAACCGCTGAGTGGCATCTCCCACGACGTGCGGGTACTGATCTCGGAGGGCGACACCGTCGTCACCGAGCACGTCGAGCACTGGGAATGGCCCACCGGCGAGCGAGCCTCACTCCCGTTCGTGTCGATGCACGTCGTGAGCGACGGCAAGCTCGTGCGCTGGTGGGACTACTGGGACCTCGCCACGCTCATGAATTCGGCGCCCCAGTGGTGGGTCGAGCACATCATGAGCGAATCCGCCCGGGTCGGCCTGCGCGACGAGTGAGCACGACGAACCGAGATACCTCGTGATTCTGGTCGATCGGCCGCGCTGGCCTGCGCACGGCACGCGCTTCGCGCACCTCGTCAGCGACACGTCGTACGACGAGCTGCACGCGTTCGAGGCCGCGCTGGCCCTCCCCCGCCGGCTCCGGTTCCACCACGACCACTACGACGTCCCGGAACGGGCGTGGCAGCTCGCGGTCGACGCGGGCGCCGAGGTCGTGACGACCCACGAACTCGTCCGCCGCATCCGGGCCGCGGGCCTGCGGGCGCGGGCTACTTCGGCTGGAACCGCACCGCGCCGTCGAGCGGGATGACCTGACCGTCGAGGTAGCCGTTCTCGATCACGTGCCGGGCGACGACGCCGACAGCCGCAACATGTTGAACGACCCGACGTTCACCGCGACGTTGCCGGCAATCTCCACAGCTCGTCTCCCTTGTTCGCGATCCGGTCTACGAGCGCTGGTTCCCCCGCACAGACCACGTATTCGACATTCCGCAGATGCGACACCTGCCCGACCTTCTCGCCCGCCGGACTGTGGATGCCGATCTGGGCACCAACATAGCGACGGGAGTCGAACGCGAGTGTGGCGACCGCTCCGCCGCGGGAGCGGCACACGTCCTCGAGCGCGTCGATCGCCACCCACGACTCGTTGTTGTAGGAGACGACGACCAACTCGGCATCGACGTCGCGCACGACCCGAGCCAGCGCGTCGGGCATGGCCTTGCGATCGTTGAACACGCTCTTGGTCGCGGGATCGCGCGCGTCGACCCGTTTGCACGCCACCCCGTAGTGCTCGGGGGCGTCCCACGCAACGAGGGTCTCCCAGACGTGGTAGTTCGTGAAGTAGCGGTGCTGGTTGTAGGGCGGGTCGAGGTAGGCCAGGTCGAAGGGCCCGAGCTCGTGCACGGTATCTACCGCGTCGCCGCGGCGCGCGGCGCCCGGACCGTCGACCAGCTCCGGGACGCGCAGCTCGATCGGCCGGAACGACCGGTCGGCCCACTGCTTCACGTACGCCATCTGGACCCCGGTGGTGGAATCGACCCGGTCCGCAGCCTCGATGAGACTGGTGAGCAGGACGGGATACATCCACGAGTCGCGGTACTCGCATTCGATCGCGTCGCGCATCGCGTCGATGCGGCACCCGTTGTGCGGCTGCACGAACCGGGACCGCACGCAGAACGTGTCGGTGAAGTAGCCGTCGACGCCCGGCCGGGCCATGAGGTCGTCGAGCGCGGCGCCGATCGCGACCCGGTCGACCGCGGCGCCGTCGAGCGCGACGTAGCACTGCGCGAACACTTCGGCGTAGCGCGCCGTGTCGACGGCGGTCACGTGCGCACCCCGCCGCTTGAGCTCCTGCGCCACGCGCGTCGTGCCGGTGAACAGGTCGAGCGCGGTGCGCGCGCCCGCGACCGTAGCGATCGCACCCAGGACCGGGACCAGCCGCCGTTTCGAACCGATGTACTTGATCACGTCGAGGGGCGAGCGTAGGTGCGGGGCGGTCCTGGATCGGCGATACCGCCGGGCCCTGTAGTCAAGGTTCGCGGATCCCAGTTCGCTGGGGCCGGACAAACGCGTGGTTGAGGCCGTGGTCGCGGAGCTCCGGGTCACCGCGTAATCAGAAGCAGCGCGCCCGGCAGGGCGCGACCCACCACGAACTCGACGCCGGCGCCTCGCAGCACCGCGGTTCTCACGGGGCGGCCGTGAACCGAAGGTGCAGGTTCTCGGTCTGACGGATGCCGGGCGAGAACGCGATGGTGGTCTCCGGCGCCAGCTCGTACTCGGGGATGCGACGGTGGAATTCCTCCAGCGCGACCGTCAGCTCCAGGCGGGCGAGGTGCGAGCCGAGGCACCGGTGCGGACCCGCGCCGAACGCGAGGTGCCGGTTCACTTCGCGGTCGAATCGGACCTCGGTGGCGTCTTCGAACGCGGTCCGGTCGCAGTTCGCCGCGCCGACGAGCAACAGCGCGCCGTCGCCGGCCTCGAACTGCACGCCGCCGAGCTCGTAGTCCTGGGCGACGATACGCGGCACCATCATCACCGGGGTCTGGTGCCGGAGCAGTTCTTCGACCGCACCCCCGACGAGCGCTCCGTTCTCCACCAACGCCTGCCGGCGTTCCGGATGCTCGGCGAGGTACACGATCATGCAGTCGAGGGTGGCGGTGACGGTATCGAGACCACCGAGCAACAGGAGATGCGTGGTGCCGATCAGCTCGGCGTGGGTGAGCGGGCGCCCCTCGATCTCGCCGTGCACGAGCGTGCTCAGCAAGCGGTCGTCGGGATGGGCGCGCTTCTCCTCGATCATGCGCTCGAAGTAGTCCTCGATCGCCTTGCCCGCCGCCTCGCGCTTGTGTTCCTCGTCGCCGTGCTCGTCGGCATGGGGGCGGATGGTGTCATCGCGCCAGCGCAGGAAGGCGGCAAGGTCCGATTGGGGAAGGCCCATCAATGCGAGGAAGATCGTCGACGGGAGCGGCGTGGCAAAGTCTTCGTGGAAGTCGAACTGGTCGCCGTCGACGAACCCGTCGATGATCTCGTTGACCAGCTCCCGGGCTTCGGGCTCGAGATCCTTCATCCGCTTGGGCGAGAACTGCGGGTCGAGCAGGCGCCGGTACTTGGCGTGCTCGGGCGGGTCGACCGACAGCGGGATCAGCGGCACGTCGTTGCCGATGTTGACGACGTCCTGCGACGAGAACACCCCGGGATGCTTGAGCGCGAAGAGTACGTCGTCGTACGTCGACAGCATCACGCTGTTCGTGCCGAACAGACTCGCGCCGCGGGTGACCGGGCACTTCTCGTGCATCTGGTGGTACACGGGGTGCGGGTCGTTCGCGCACTCCTGCGAGAAGACCTCGAGACTCTCGTCAGATTTGGCATCGTCGTTGGCATCGGTGGTCGTTGGCGAACCGGCGGCGTCGGTATACATCAATGCTCCTTGGGGAACGGCCGGCGGAGAATCTCCGGCACCGGGTGGCGAAAAAGCTTGGACGCGTTCTCCCACGTGACCTTGCGGACCACGTCGGGGGCGACGCCGGCGAGTGCGGCGCGAGCGTGCGGCTGCGTGTCGGGCCAGGTGGAATCGGCATGCGGGTAGTCGCTCTCGACACAGATGTGGTCGACGCCGATGTGTTCACGCAGCGCGAAGGTCGAACCGATGTCGATCGTGCAGAACCAGAAGTTGCGACGCAGCGCTTCGGTCGGCGAGATGTCGGTCGAGTCCCAACCGTGCGATCCGACCGCCGAATGCTCGAGCACATAGTCGATCCGGTCGATCAGCATCGGGACCCAGCTGATGCCGCCTTCGGAGAACGCGATCTTGATCTCGGGAAAGCGGGTGGGGACCTGCGCCCACAGCCAGTCGGCCGCGGCGACCATCGCGTTGACCGGGAACAGCGTGGTGTAGATCTCGAGCGGCATGCCGGGCGAACGGGCCGCGGTCCACGACGACGATGCGTTATGGAGGCAGACGACCGTCTCCGTCTCCTCGCACGCGCGGAGGAACGGATCCCAGAAGGTGTCGATCATGGGCGGGAGCCGGAGGTCGAACGGGTTCTCGGGGAAGCTGACGGCTTTGAATCCCCGTGCGGCGTTGCGCGCGTACGTCGGCGGCGGCGATCTCGGGATCGTTGATCCACGCGAGCTGCAGTGGGATCACGCGGTCGGGATGCGGTCCGGCCCATTCCTCGATGTGCCAGTCGTTCCACGCCCGCAGGGTGGCCAGCCCGAGCTCGGCGTCGTCGCTCTTGGCGAAGATCGTGCCCGCGAACCCGGCGATGAGCGACGGGAAGCACAGCGTGGCGTACACACCGTCGAGATCCATGTCGGCGACGCGGGCTTCGATGTCGTAGCACCCACGCCGCATCTCGTCGAAGCGCGCGGGTTCCATGCTCCACTCCGCCTTGGGCCGGCCCGCGACCGCATTCAGGCCGACCTGCGGGTAGAAGCCGTCCTCGTAGATCCAGGTCTCCCGGCCGTCGTCGAGGGTTACGACGTGCGGTGCGCGTTCCTGCAGGGCCGCGGGCAGGCGGCCCTCGAAGCAGTGCGCGGGCTCGATCAGATGATCGTCGACGGAGATGATCGTGTAATCGCGGAGACGCGGCTCGGGCTCGGGAAGGAACGTCGCGGTCACAGCCCGCCGACTCCCCGTGTACAGAAGCGCTCGAGGTAGGTCGCAAGCTCCCCCGCGTCGGTGGCGCGCCCGACGACGACGTCGTGGATTCCGTCGAGCAGAACCCCGAACATCGTGCGCGGCATCGCGTTTCGGGTCGTCCGAGTCGATGTCGCTTGCGAGCAGATCCACGAGCGGCGCCACGGCATCGCGCAACTCGTCGTCGTGGAACTCGATCAGACGGCGGTACTCGCGGACGAGCACGCCCGCGTAACCGACGGCCGACTTGGGCGCGAGCATCGCGAACAGTCCCGACACGTACGCGTTGATCGTGCTCGGTCCCGAACGCTTCCCGATGATCCCCGCGAGCACTTCGGCGCCCAAGCGGCTCTCCTCGCCGAGCAGCGCGAGCAGCAGGTCGTCCTTGCTCTGGAAGCAGGCGTAGAAGGCCTTCAGCGAGAGTCCGGCCCGGGTCGTCAACTGTGCGACGGTGAAGGCGGCGCTGCCCGTCTCGTCGGCCAGAGCCCGCGCCGTGCCCACGAACGTCTGCCGGCGATCCACTTCGTCCGGAGGCTCGGAGAATGACATTCTCCCCAGTCTAGACGGGATTTCACCACAGATATCCGCCGTATGCGCGGATATCTCCGACAACCGTCTGTGACCGCCGCGGCGGGGATTTAGGCGGGGGTGGAGCGGAGAATGCTCATGGCGAAGTACTGGGCGGCGCCGCCGTAGGCCTGCGCAAGCGCCGTGCGCGCGCCGTCGACCTGGTGCTCGCCCGCCAGCCCGCGCACCTGAAGCGCAGCCTCCGCGAAACGGAGCATTCCCGACGCGCCGATCGGGTTCGACGACAAGACGCCGCCCGACGCGTTGACGGGGAACGACCCGCTCAACTCGGTGTCGCCGCTCTCGACCATCTTCCAGCCCTCGCCCGGGCCCGCGATGTCGTGACCCTCGAGCCACATCGGTTCGTACCAGCTGAACGGCACGTAGATCTCGGCGACGTCGATCTCCTGGCGGGGCACGCCAATGCCGGCTTGTCGGTATACATCGTGCGCGGACTCGACCCCGGCGACGGGTCGGACCGGGTCGCGCCCGGGGAACTGCCCGAGCTCGCTTCGAACCGCGGTGGCCGCGACCCACGCGGCCGGCTTCGACGCGCTGCTTCCCGTTCGCCTCGTTCGTCAGCACGACCGCGCACGCACCGTCGGAGGACGGGCACGACTCGAGGAACCGCAGCGGGTCCCAGAGCATCGGCGATTCCTTGACCTTGTCGATCGTGATGTCGGCGAGTTGTAGGTGCGCGTACGGGTTCTTCAGCGCGTTCAGACGGTCTTTCACCGCCACCTGCCAGCCGATGTACTCGGGCGCGCCCGTCTTTTCGATGTACGCGCGAATCCAAGGGGCGAATGCGCCGCCGGCACCGATGCCGCGGCCGCGGCCGCCGGCCAGACCCCATTGCGCGTTGCCCTCGCTCTGCTTCTCCCACGCGATCGCGAGCACGCGCTCGTGAATGCGCGACTCGATCAGGTGCGCGCCGACGATGAACGTCGATCCGCCCACACTGCCCGCGGTGTGCACTCGCAACATCGGCTTGCCCGCGCACCCGAGCGCGTCGGCGAGGAACAGTTCGGGTTGGACCACTCCCTCGAACGCGTCGGGGGCCTTGCCGATCACGACCGCGTCAATGTCGGCCCAGGTGCATTCCGCGTCGGCGAGTGCCCGTGTCGCCGCTTCCCGCAGCAGACCCGGCATCGAGACGTCGGCACGCTTCTTCTTGTGGTGCGTCTGCCCGATACCGATGACCGCGCACTGTTCCGACACGACTACTCCCCCTCCATCAGGCACACGAGATTGTGTTGGAGCACCTGTCCGCCGGTCGCGTGCGCGAGCCCACGACCCGCTGCTCCCTCGACGATCCGCTGCGCGACCTCGGCGATGCGCACGAGGCCGGTCGCCATCACGGGGTTCGCGGCAAGCGCGCCGCCCGACGGGTTCACGTTCGCGTCGTCGGCCAGCCCCAGTGCTTCGCGCAGGATGATCTCCTGCGGGCTGAACGTCGACGAGAGCTCGATGACGTCGAGCGGGCCGCCGTCGTAGCCGGCTTTGCGGGCCGCGAGTGTGGTGGACGACGACGAGGTCAGGTCGCGCATGCCGGGCTGGTGCACTTCGATGCGATGGTCGAGGCCGCGAATCCAGGCCGGCCGTTTGCACAGCTCCCGGGCCTTGTCGCCGCGGGCGAGCACCACCGCGACCGCGCCGTCGGAGATCGGCGGGAAGTCGTGCTTGCGCAACGGCGCGCGCATGTAGGGAGCCTGCAGCAGTTCTTCGACGGAGAAGTCCCCCGCAAGCTGAGCGTTCGGGTTGTCCTTGGCGTTGCGCCGGTTGCGCACGACCACCTCGGCGAAGTCGCGCTCGGTCGCCTTGCCCGCATCGATCAGGGCCCGGGCCTGAATGCCGGCCAGCGTGCCGGGATCGACACCGAGCGGCGCGAGATAGTACGGGTCGAGCTGTTGCGCCCACATCTCCTCGGGCTGCGACGGCGACGACTTGCCCGACCCGAATACGAGTGCGGTGTCGATGTCGCCGTGTTGTAGGCGAACCCAGGCCTCGTACAACGCCCACGCCCCGTCCATCTCGACGTGCGACTCCGAGATCGGCGGCCACGCGCCCGCGGCTTCGAGGTTGGACACGAAGGCGAACGGACCACCAGTGAGATAATCGCATGATCCCGCGCACGTGAAACCGACCTCGCGCCGATCCAGACCGGCCCGCTCGAGCGCTTCGGTGACGATCGGCACGAGCAGCTGCACCTCGCTCGCACGCGCCTTGCGCGTCGAGGGCGTCTGCGCGTAACCGACAACGGCGATGTCTGTGGCGGCCATCAGAAGATGTGCTCCTCGTAGACGGAACGGTCGGCATCGGGTTCGCCGGTCCACTCGAAGGCGTCGATGACGGAGGCGACGCTCCCCCATCCACGGTTCGAGACACCCTCGGCGCTGCGCTCGGCCTTCGGCTTCCAGACCGCCCGCACGCGCATACCCGAATGCAGCTGATCGTGCGCCACGCCGACGATGTCCTGGCCGCCGAGGTTGCCCGAGGAGCCGTCGAGCAGCACCGAGGCGTAGACGAATGGCTCCGTCTCGGTCTGGCCGTAATACGCAACCGGCGTGATGATCGTGAAGCCAGTGACGGTGCCGTGATCACTGACCTCGACCTCGTCGGCGTCACCGGTCGGCACGACGCAGATCGGACAGTAACCCTTGCCGGGGACGTACACCCGCCCGCACTGCGGGCACTTGTGGCCGACGATGCGGCCGTCGATCAGTGCGTCGACATAGCGCTCGAGGATCGGAGTGAGCTCCTCGGAATAGTGGAGCGACACGAGGTGCTCCATGACCAGAGTCTCCTTGGGCGCCGGAGTGTCGGCGGGGCTCATGAGGCAGGCTCCCAGCACGCGATGTCGTCGATCAGGTTGTGCGGTTCGGCGCGCCAGCGTGGTTGCACGCGCATACCGGTCGCCATCTTGTCGATGCTGCCCGCGTCCACCGCGTGCACCATCCCGGTGTCGGCGCCGTCGGGGATGACGAGCGCGAACGCGAAGGGCCTATCGAGCGGATGCTTCGGCGTGGGCTGGTCGACCCATGTCCACGACCCGACCGTGCCCTGCGGTCCGACGTCGACGAGCTCGTCGAGCGCGTCTCCGGTGTTGGGGTCGTACTCGAGCGGCGGGACCAGGACCTGGCCCACGCGGGTGCGGATCCCGATGATGCGGTGCTCCCGGAGCCCGGAGAGGAATGCACCGACCACCGGACCGAGTCGAGCGCGAATACGGGAACTCGAGCGTGCTCTCGACAATCCGAGGTTTCGTCATGAAGGGGAAACTAACCATCCGGCCCGTGCGCCGCATCTTCGCTCAGCGCGCGCTTGTCGACCTTGCCGACCGACGTCAGCGGGAGCGCGTCGACGAGGACGAGGCGGTCGGGCGCCTTGTAGTCGGCCAGGGCTTCGCGGCAGAAGCGCCGCAGCTCTGCGAGCAGGGCTTCGGTGGCGGCCCGCGACATCGTCGTCGAGGCGCCCGGGGCGGTCACGACGAACGCGTACCCGATCTCGCCGAGCACCGGATCGGGTCGGCCGAGCACGGCGACCTGCGCGACCGCGGGATGTTCGGAGAGAACGCGTTCCACCTCGGCCGGGTACACGTTGTAGCCGCCCCGGATGTACATCTCGCTCCGGCGACCGACGAGCGTGAGATAGCCGCGATCGTCGAGGAACCCGAGGTCGCCGGTGCTCAACCGGCGGTCGTCGTCGAGAACCTCCGCGGTGCGTTCGGGGTCGTGCCAGTAGCCGCGCATCACCGCATCGGAACGGCAACGGACCCGCCCGACCACACCCGTGGGGCACGGCGTTCCGTCGTCGTCGACCACCTGGAGCTCGACGTTGACGCGGGCGCGGCCGACGGTCTGCGAGATGACCTCGGGCGAGTCACCGGGAACCGTGCCGGTCGTGATGGCGGCCTCGGTGCTCGTGTAGCCAATCACGACCGGGCACCCGAGCTTCGTCTCCATCTCGCGCACCAGCTCGGGTGGGACGGTCGCCGCGCCCGTCCCCGCGATGCGCAGGCTCGACAGGTCGCTCGTGGCGAAGTCGGGATGATCGAGCACGAGCCGCCACTGGGTGGGCACACCCTGGCCGACCGTCACCCGCTCCCGCGCCAGTAGGTGCAGCGCGTCGGCCGCGTTCCAGGGCGTCGGCGTGATCACCGTCGTGATCACCTTCTCGATCTCCTCCCACGGCCGCGACATGAAGGCGACGTGGGCGAACGGGAGTGGCGCGAGACGCACGTCGAAGGGGGCACCCATCGCGCCGGCGCCGATCGAGACCACGCGCAGATTGCGGTGATCGAATACCGCGCCCTTCGGCATCCCGGTGGTACCGCTCGTCCACACGATCGCAACCGGGTCGTCGGGTTCGACCAGCGGAAGTTGCGCGAGCGGCTGGTTCGTGTACGCGGCTCGCAGCACGTCGAGATCTTCGGCGCGCACGACGACACGAGGCCGGGTGCGGTCGAGGATGCTCGCGATCTCCGGCGGACCCAAGCGCGTGTTGACGCCGGTCGTGATCGCGCGGAGCCGCATCGCGGCCTGGTAACAGACGGCGTAGTCGATCGACGACGGGACCATCAGGGCGACGACGTCACCCTTGCCTACGCCCCGTGTGGCGAAGTGCGCGGCAACCCCGTCGGCCGCCCGGTCCCAGTCCCGGAACGTCAGCCGCCGATCGACCTCCACGAACGCTGCCCGGTCCGGATGCTCCGCGGCCACCGTCCTCAGCAGCTCCACAGTGGTGTCGGGTGCGCCCACGGCTGCACAACGTATCGGCGCAGCCCACGACTACCGTTTCCGCGCGATGCCTTCCGCGAAAGAAGTCCGTGCGCGTCAGAACCGGCAACGGGAGCGCGTCATCGCAGCCCAGGCGGAGCGGCGCCGGGTCCAGAAGCGGCGCCGCCAGATCGTCGTGAGCGTCGTCGTGATCCTGCTCGTGCTCGCCATCGCATTCGGCGTGACAGGGGCGGTGTCGTTCTCGAGCAGCGACAACAGCAACAAGGTCTCCGACGCGTCCACGGTGGCGACGACCCCACCGACCACCGCGGCCGCGCTCGCGTCGGTCAAGGGCAAACCGTGCGTGGGTCTGAAGGACCCGATCCCGAAGGGCTCGCCCGCGTTCCTGCTCGGGCCCGGACCCGCGCCGACGAAGCTGACGACGCAGGATCTCGAGGTCGGGAAGGGCGCAGTCGTGCCGAAGAACGCGAAGGTCACGGTGAACTACGTCGGCGTGGCGTGCTCCAACGGCAAGATCTTCGACTCGTCGTACGCCCGCAGCGCGCCGTACGACGCCGACCTGTCGCCGGCGGGCTCCCTCATCGCGGGCTGGCAGCAGGGGATTCCCGGCATGAAGATCGGCGGGGTCCGCCTCTTGTCGATCCCGTCCTCGCTCGGGTACTCGACCACGGGCAAGCCTCCGATCGCCCCCGACGAGGCGCTGTACTTCCTCATCGCCGCGGTCAAGCTCGGCTGAGTCAACCGCCGCCGGTCGACGCGCCGAACGTCTTGATCAATCCCGCGATGAGCGCATCGCGCTGCGCCGTTGTCAGCTTCGCGCTCGAGTGCAGCCCGAACCAGGTGTAGTACGAGGGTGGCATCGAGCCGCGCTGGACGCTTCCGGCCAGGTCACGCGCGCCTTCGCCCTGCGGTCGATCCCACGTCGAGAAGTTGACTGCGGCGCGGCCCTCCTTGACGTGGTTCGTCAGCCACCACGACACCGGGGCGATACTGCCGTACCACGGCGTGCGCGTCTCGTTGCTGTGGCAGTCGTAGCACGCGGCGACGACGAGCGCGCGCGTCTGCGGGCTGTCCCATTTCGGTTCCGCGGTAACCTTCCCGTTGGAGACGCGGTACGGAACCAGTTGCATGAGCCCGAAGAACGCCAGCGCCGCGAGCACTCCGATGACGATGCGTCTGGTCCAAACTCTCACGGCCTGATGCTCCACCCCTACTCTCCGGGCGGCCAGGGACCTTCGGCCCGCCACCTCGTGCCGGAGGACTTCAGTCAGTCGTCGGGGTCAGAGAGGTCCAACAGCCCCGACGCGGCCGCGAGCGCAACGGCCCGGCGCGCGGCCTTGTCGAACGCGAGCGCGAAGTAATTCTCCGCGATCGTCTCTCTACCGGGAAGAGGCGGCGGACCGAGCGATCGGATCATCGCGGACGGGTCCTCGGACAGCCGGACCTGCGCGACCGGTTCGTCGCCCGCGTCGTTGCCGTCCCAGAAGTCGCGACGCGGCGCCGCTTTCTTACGGGACGTGGAACGCCCACCCGACCGCCGGCGGGGCGCGCTCATGCGCCGGCTCCGGAGCTGGTTTCCAACAGGTCTTCGGTCAGCAACGCGTCGGGCTGAATGCCGAGCGCGAGGCGCAGTTGGTCGCCGTCGAGATCGGCGAGCGAGCTCGACTTCGGCAGTACGAGATCCGCGATCCGGCGTTTGCCCGCGACCACCTCCTCGACCCTTTCGTCGACGGTACCGGGGCAGATCAGGCGGTGACTGATGACGGTACGGGTCTGGCCGATCCGCCACGCCCGGTCGCGCGCCTGGTCCTCGACCGCGGGATTCCACCAACGGTCGTACAGCACGACATGACTGGCGGCGGTGAGGTTGAGGCCGGTGCCGCCGGCCTTCAGCGAGAGCACCAGCGCGCGCGGCCCGTCGCCACCTTGGAAGTCGGCGATGATCTGATCGCGGGCGGTGCGTGACAGGCCGCCGTGGTAGCACGCGACCGCGGTGCCGGTGCGTTTGGTGAGGTGGTCGGCGAGCTTGATCCCCCACTGCGCGAAGTGGGTGAACACGAGCACGCTCTCGCCTGCGGCGAACACCGAGTCGACGATCTCTTCGAGTCGGGCGAGCTTGCCCGATCGCCCCTCGAGCGGCAGGTCATCGTCCTGGTACGCGGCCGGGTGGTTGCAGATCTGCTTCAGCGCGGTGATCGCCGCGAGGATCTGTCCGTTGCGCGCCTTGCCGCCCTCGGGAACCGCCGTCCCTGTCACGAGCGTGTCGAGCAGCGCCTGGTACAGACCGATCTGCTCCGGCGTCATCGCGCACCGGTCGAGCTCGTCGATCTGGTCGGGCAACTCTTCGGCGATGGCAGGTTCGGCCTTCGTGCGGCGGAAGACGAGGATGCCGTTCAGCGCGCGGCATCGCGTCCTCGGCTTCCACCCGTCCCTCACCCCGACCATCGCCGCGCGCATCGGGGCGCGACCCTCGTCGCTGAGGCGCGCGATGAACTGCGGTCGGGGACCGACGAGCCCGGGGTTCGCGAAGTCGAGGATGGCCCAGAGATCGCCGAGCCCGTTCTCGATCGGCGTGCCGGTGAGCGCGATCTTCGTGCGAGCGTCGATCCGGCGCAGCTGCTGCGACGTCTCGTTCGCCGGGTTCTTGATCGCCTGCGCCTCGTCGAGGATGACCTTCGACCACGAGACCTCCGCGATCGCGTCGATGTCCCGCACCGCGGTGCCGTACGTGGTGACGACCAGGTCGGCGCCGGCGACGTCGCTCGCGATCTCCTCGGGCGTCGCCCGGTTCGCGCCGTGGTGCACGACCACTCGAAGGCTCGGTGTGAACCCGCGGCCTCTGCCGTCCAGTTCCCGACGACCGCGGGCGGCGCGATCACGAGCGCGGGGCCGGAACCGGCGCCGGCGAGGAGGTCGGCCAGCATCGTCGGCGTCTTGCCCAGCCCCATGTCGAGCGCGAGACAACCGCCGAGACCGGCGCGCGTGAGGAAGCCGAGCCACGAGAGCGCTTCGGCCTGATAGCTGCGCAGCTCCCCGACGAATCCGGCGGGCGTGCCCGCCGGCGACGACGAGACCTCCGCCGCAGCTTCGAGCAGCTCCGCCGCCCAACCCCCGCCGACGACCGAGACTCCACCGATCAGCGCCGAACCCTCGATACCGAGCGCGAGCCGCAGGGTCGCCGCCCCCGACAGCTGCCGGGTCTCGGCCCGTTCGGCCAGCGCGTCGGCCGCGGCCTGCAGATCGGCCTTGTCGAGCGCGACCCAGCGCCCGCCCGACCGGATGAGCGGGCGGGCTTCGCGGGCGAGGCGGGCAATGTCGGTGGCGGTGAGCTCGACGTCGTCGAAGACCGCCGACCAACGCACGTCGGCGAGTTGGTTCGCGCCGACGGTCGCCTCCTTGGAAGCATCGACGAACACCCGCAACGACGGCGTGGGTTTCCGCCGTGACAGCGCCGGGACCCGCACGTCGAAGCCTGCGGCCTCGAGCTGCGGGCCGGTGGTCGCCATGAGATCCCAGGCTTCGTCCTGGCTCAAGATCACCTCGCCCCGCCGGGTCCCACCCGGGCGGAGCAGCGCGGGAAGCATGCGCTCGAGGCGCGTGATCTCGTCTTCGAGATGAGGACGGCCGGCGCCGGCGTTGACGATGGCCTGCTCGATCGGCAGCGGTTCTCCCCGGTTCCCCGTGGCGAAGACCGCAAGATGCCAGATGTTGGCATCGTCGGGCGGATCGAGTCGCACGATGAGACGACCGCGCTCACCCGTCACTGATCGTCCCCAACGCTCGATACGCGTCGCGATGTCGCCCGCGAGCCGCGTCGGCGCGTCGAACGCGCTGCCGTCGAGGCGACCGAGGAACGCTTCGGCGACGTCGGTGGCGGTACGCACCGTCGGCGGTGGCGCCGGCATCTCGAGTTGACGGGCGCCGTCGCGACAGATCGCGTCGACCATGCCCGTGAGCGCGGACCGTGTGAGTGCACGCGCGTCGACGTCGGAGTCGAGCGCGAGGAGCGCTCCCGGGATCGTTTCGATGAGGCGCGCAAGACGCGCCGGGTCGACGAGTGCAGGTGTCCAGCGCACCGAATACGAACCGTTCGAGTCGCGGGCGGTTCCCCCGCGGCGCGTACGCTGACGCAGGAACGGCACCATCGCGCCACGCGCGGTCAGTTCGACGGCCCAGATCGCGACCCCGCCGAGCCAACGGACGCTCTCGCCGATGCCTTCCACCTGACCCGCACCCGCCGCGACGAGCCAACCCAGCACATCCCCGACGGGGATCGCCTGCGCGTCGGCGCGGGCGCCTCCCGGCAACGGGACCGCGCCGTGGCGCGGTCCACCCGCGTGGGGCGCTCCCGCGGTCTCGAGCATGCGAACCAGCTCGTTGCCGGCGACGGGGCGAGCGTTGCGGCCCGCGGCCCACGCGACGACGCGCCCGGGTTCCCACGACACCTGTACTTCGACCACTCCCGGCACGAGGTCGTCCGCGTCGACTTCGTCGCGCCGCTCGTGGTCGTCATTGGCGTCTCGGGTGTTGCGATTCGGGCGCGTCGGGCGAGTCGTGGTTTCCGGGCGCCGTTGGCCGGTGCGCCGCGCCCACGCATCGGCGAGCCGGCGGTGCTCCGACTCGAGATCGGCAATCACCTGTTCGCGCTCCTCACCTCGCAGCGCGCGAGCGCTCGCGAGATGATCCTCGGCGTCGCGCAACAGCGCGAGCAGCGCCGCGTTCCACGCGACCGGATCGGCCTGGAGTATCGCCAGTTGTTCGGGCGTTGCCTCGCCGTCGACCTCGGCATCGACGTACATGTCGAATTGCCACGGCGCGATCGGCGTCGACGTCGGCGTTCCTGTCACAGATCTCCGCTGGCTACCAAGGAGGGCGCGACGTGCGTCCCTCGAAGAGTGCAGGCCCGGAAGCCCGCCGCCCCCGGCGGCGCGGTAGTGCGAACCGGGGACCACAACCCGGCTTCTCCGCCAGTGCCGATTTGCACGTGCGGAATGTCGATGTGGGCACCGACGCAAAGCCGTCGCACTCATTGTATGCCTCCGGCGAAACCTTTCCGGAACACCCGCCGGGGCCGCGGCCCGAGGGGGAAGCGGATTCTCTCGCTCCCGGGCTCCGGCCGACGCTCGCCACCTACGGTAAAACCGGCTCGGACCGCTGATATCCCGCGCCGCAGGTGGGATACTTCGAACGAGCGCCCTCCGCGGCAAATAGGAGAACTGCAAACATGAGTCAAACAGCTGGCTCGCCGATCCATCTTGCGTTGCTCGACGACCAGACCCTCTTTCGCGAGGGCCTTGCCGCCCTTATCGAGAGAGAACCGGACTTCGAGACCATCGTCCAGGCGGCAACCCTCCAAGGCCTCGCGGCGATGGACGTAGCACCCACCGTGGTGGTGACCGGGCTCGCGTTGCCGGACGCTCGGCGCAGCGTCGTGATCGAGCGGTTGCGGGAGCGCTTCGCGGATTCGGCGATCGTCGCGCTCACGGTGTTCGACGACTTGCCAACCGTCCAGCAGGTGCTCGCCGCGGGCGCCGACGGCTACGTGTTGAAATCGGCGTCCGCGACCGATCTGTTCGCGGGAATCCGCACCGTTGCGCGAGGTGGGCTGTATCTCCAGCCGTCGATCGGCATCGCGTTCGCGTCGCGTCCCGCCGACGAAGTCGCGCATCCGGCAGTCGGCGGGCTCACCCCCAAGGAGACCGACGTATTACGGCTCCTCGCGCTCGGCCATACCAATGCCGAGATCGCACAGCTGCTCGGCACGAGTCTGCGCACGATCGAAACGCACCGCGCGCACATCCACCAAAAGCTCGATCGTCACAGCCGCGCGCAACTCGTGCGGTTCGCGCTCGACGCAGGCCTCCTCCGACTCGACGAATCCGGCGCGCCTTCACCGGATACGCGCATCGCGAGCCGAGAGGGCGATCCCGTCCGCGGCTGATCCCTCCGCCCGACGGCGATCGCTCGCCGGACGGCCGGGTCGGAAACCCGCGGGAAAGGAACGCCGGCGCACAGGGCATCGAGTGAACGCGCGCGGCGTCGGCGTGCCCTCCTGCCGCGCCGAACTCTAGGGTTGGCGGTCCTCCCTCGCACCGGGTCCGTCGGAGGGAGTTCGGTACCAGGGTTCCGCTCCGGGATCCGCACGGGGAGGAATGGCAGATGGCGAAACGGCCGGCTTCGGGCTCGGGAGCACCGGGCGTGCCGGCGACATCCGCGCCGGCCACCACCGGCGGGTGGGGTGTGCCGACGGGGACCGCCGACCCCAAGCGTTGGATCGCGCTCGTGATCCTGTCGAGCACGTTGTTCATCATCGTGCTCGACAACACGATCTTGAACGTCGCGGTGCCCACCATCATCCGCCAGTTCCACACGCAGGTCTCGTCGATGCAGTGGGTGATCTCGGGCTACTCGCTCGTCTTTGCGTCCCTGCTCATCAGCTTCGGTCGGCTCGGCGACATCGTCGGGCGACGCAAGCTGTTCTTCATGGGCGCGACCCTGTTCGCCGTCGGATCACTGATCGCGTCACTGTCGCAGTCGGTTGTTCAGCTCTTCATCGGCGAGTCGCTGATCGAGGGCATCGGCGCCGCGATGATGCTGCCGGCGACCCTGTCGATTCTGTCCGCGACGTTCCAAGGTCGTGAACGCGGGGTCGCGTTCGCGGTGTGGGGTTCGGTCGCGGGCGGAGCCGGGGCACTCGGTCCGTTCATCGGTGGCATCTTGACCACCGACTACTCGTGGCGTTGGGCATTTCGCGTCAACGTCGTCATCGCTCCACTCGCGGTCATCGCCGGGATCTTCTACGTCCACGAGTCGAAGGACGAACACGCGAAGGGGCTCGACGCTACGGGCGTCGCCGCGGTCACCGTCGGATTGCTCGCGCTGGTGTTCGGCATCATCGAGGCCGCGCGCTACGGGTGGTGGAAACCGATCGGCGACCAATCCATCGGCGGCTGGAAGTGGCCGCTCGATTCCGTCTCGGTCGTGCCCGTGTCACTGCTGGTCGCGCTCGTGGTCCTCGCGTTCTTCGTGCGATTCGAGCTCGGGCGGGTCAAGGGCGACAAGCCCGTCGTCTTCGACTTCACCGACCTCGTCCATCGAGGTTTCCGGTACGGCTTGATCAACACCACGGTGCTCGCGATGGGCGAGTTCGGTGCGTTCTTCGTGCTGCCGATCTTCCTGCAGGCCGGACTCCACCTCTCCGCGATCAAGTCCGGGACCTGGCTACTCCCGGCCGGCATCATGGCCTTCGTCGGTGGCGGTATCGGCGGGCAACTGAGCCGCCGTTACGGACCGAAGTACGTGATCACCGTGGGGCTGGCGATCGAAGCCCTCGGGATCTGGCTCTATGTCGCCGCGTTCTCGCAGTCGACGACGTTCTGGTCCCTGCTCCCCGCGCTCATGCTGCACGGCGTCGGGATCGGCTTCGCGACCAGTCAGCTGACCAACGTCGTGTTGAGCGACATCCCGCCGCAGAAAGCGGGGTCGGCAAGCGGCGCGGCCGGGATGGTGCGACAGGTCGGTACCGCGCTCGGCATCGCGCTCATCGGCTCGATCTTCGTCGCGCAGGCGACGAGTCACGTGCGCCACGATCTGAACCAGGCGACGACGATCCCGGCCGCGGTGAAGGAGCAGGTGGTGAACGGCGTCGGCGACGGCATCGGCGGCGGTGCACCTCCTGGCGCGACCGACACGCCGGTCGGCCGGCAGGTCGCCCAGATCGTCTCCGGCGGGGTCGCCGACGCGGCCCGGCCGGCGGTCGCGTTCGCGGCTGTGGTCGTGACTCTGGGTGCCGCGATCTCGCTGCTCGTACCGAATATCCCGGCCGATCAGGAGATCGCGGAGTCGAATTTGGCCGCCGCGGAAGCCGATATCGATATCGATACTGATCCCGAACCCGATCCCGAACCGGAGGCCGAGCCCACCCCGGCCTGATCGCGGACGCCAAACAGTAAACGTGGTTGACCATATGCGGGGAGTGTGTCATCGTGCGATGTTCCACTTGGTTGACTACATATTGGAGATGAGATGTCAGTCCTCCGCGCTCCCGCCACACCGACGCACGACATCGGCGGCGCCCGCTTCACCTCGCTCGCCACGCCGACCCGAGGGTCGGTCGATACGTCGGTCTGGACGGTGGAGATCCTGCCGGACACGCCCGCGGCGCCGCACTCGTTGACGCGCGAAGAAGTCTTCGTCGTGCTCGAGGGCGTCGCGTCGGTTCGCATCGACGGCCACGACGACCGAGCCCGGGCGGGCGACGCGATCGTCGTCCCGGCCGGCGTCGACTTCGAGATCGCAAACCCGGGCCGGGGCGGGCTGCGCCTGCTCTGCTGCTTCCCGGTCGGTGGTCAAGCCCGTTTCGCGGACGGCGAGCCGTTCACCCCGCCGTGGGCTGAATGAGCACCGATCGTCCGGCGCAGTCGCCTCCCCTGGCCCGGCTATTCGCGATCGCGTACCGGCTGCTCATCGACGGGCTGCACGACCGGCTCCAGGAGCTGGGCTGGACCGACGTGCGGCCCGCGTTCGGTTTCGTGCTCCTCGCGGCCCGCGACTCGCCAACCACCTCGACGGAGTTGGCATCGCTCATGGGGACGACCAAACAGGCGGCGTCGAAGCTCGTCGACACGATGGTCGACGCGGGGTACGTACGACGTGCGGTCGACAAAAACGACGCCCGGTCGCGGCCCGTGCATCTCACGGCCCGGGGAAGGAAGCTGCTCGGAACCGTCGAACGTGTCTACGTCGAGCTCGAGCAGGAATGGGGGGACGTGATCGGCGCGCCGAACGTGAATCGCCTGCGACGAGACCTCGTCCGTGTGCTCACCGCGATGAACCACGGCGACCTGCCGGCCGTCCGTCCGACCTGGTGAGCGTTTCATTGTCACAGCCGGTTCGTAGGGTGCAGCCATGGAGAACGACCACCGAGCCTCCGAACGACAGATTTTGGAGTCGGTGCGAGCCGCGTGGCGCTCCGGATGGCAGCCTCGGGAACTGGTCCGCCAGATCCGCCGGAGCTGTAGCGCACCGACGCTCGCACTTGCCCTCGTCGCGATCGCAGCCGACCACGTCGGTCGCGACGCGTCGACCGTCGACCGTCGCTGGATCGCGCAGATCGTCGAGCTCGATCTCGATCTCGATCGGATCCCCACCACGGGATGGCTCGACCACTGGGCGCACGAGGTTCCGCTCCCGCGAGGCGAACGGCGAGGCGCGGTCGTCGCGCTGCTGCGGAATCTCGCAGGGTTGCGGCCGATCCCGATCCTGATTCCCCCACCCGGAAGCCGCACCGGCGACATTCCCGTCGTCAACCTCACCACCAAGACGAACGATCCGGTGCTCGACCGTGTACGGGCGCTCCTCGCCCAAGCCGAGTCCACTCCATACGAAGCCGAAGCCGAGACCTTCACGGCCAAGGCGCAGGAGCTGATGACCCGGCACGCCCTCGATCTGGCCATGATCTCGACCGGCACGCGCCACGGCGAGCAACCCGCAACGATCCGGATCGCGATCGACGATCCGTACGTCGACTCCAAGTCGACGCTCCTCCACGTCGTGGCGAAGAGCTCCCGGTGTCGCGCGGTGTTCCACCAGGGACTCGCGATGTCTTCGGTGGTCGGGTTCGCGTCCGACCTCGACGCCACGCAGACGTTGTTCACGTCGCTGCTCGTGCAGGCCCAAATCGCGCTGCAGGGCGCGGCCGCGTTCGCCCCGCCGCGGACACGAACGCGGAGCCGAGGTTTTCGATCGGCGTTCCTCCTGGCCTACGCGCACAGAGTCGGCCAGCGTCTCGACGAGATCAACAGGCGGGTCGTGGCCGACACAGAAGCGGACGCGCCTCGGTCGATCCTGCCCGTGCTCGCAGCGCGCTCGGCGGCCGTCGGCGAGACCGTCGGCGAGATCTTCGGGCAACTGGGCACAGCTCCCCGCCGGCGCGGGGTCGACCCCGTCGGCTGGACCAGTGGAGTGCTCGCGGCCGACCACGCCCGGTTCAACTCGGATCTCGCCCCGGCCTGAGGGTTCTGGAGGCGCGGCCGAGACCCCAGTTAGTGTCGGCGCCACCGACGAACCGGGGGGCGGCGATGACGGCAACGAAGGCCACTGCGTCCGGGACCAAGACCGGCACGACAGCCGGAACGACGGATGCCGGACGCCAGGTGCACCTGCGGACCTGCCCGCTCTGCGAGGCGATGTGCGGGCTCGAGATCCACGTGCGCGACGAACAGGTCGAGCTGATCCGCGCCGACCGTGACGACGTGTGGTCGAAGGGCCACCTCTGCCCGAAGGGCACCACCCTCGGTCACCTTCACCACGATCCCGACCGGTTGCGCTCCCCCATGATCCGCCAGGCCGACGGAACGTTCCGCGCCGTTACGTGGGACGAGGCGTTCGCGCGCTGCGACGACCTGCTGATGCCGGTGATCGCCCAGCACGGCATCGAGGCGGTAACCGCGTATGTCGGTAACCCGCTCGCGCACGCGTTCAGCTTGAGCCGCTACGTCGGCATCCTGATCGGGATGTCGGGGATCCCGATGATCTACTCGCCGGGAACCGTCGACCAGTGGCCCAAGAATGTCAGCAGTCATCTCATGTACGGCGGGATGTGGAGCATCCCCGTTCCGGACGTTCGCCGCACCGACCTACTGATCGCGATGGGCGCCAACCCGCACGCGTCGCAGGGATCCTTGCTGGCGTGCCCCGATCTCATGGGTGAGATCGACGCGATCCAGGCGCGGGGCGGCGAAGTCATCGTCATCGACCCTCGCCGGACCGGTACTGCCGATCGCGCGAGCGAATGGCTGCCGATCACACCGGGTACCGACGCGGCGTTGCTGCTCGCGGTCGTACACACGCTGTTCGCCGACGACCTCGTCGACCTCGGCACCGTCGCCGACCTGATCGACGGCGTCGACGCGCTGCGCGAACTCGTCGCCGATTGGACCCCAGAACGGGTCGCCGGCACCACGGGCATCACCGCCGAACGGACGCGTCGGCTCGCGCACCAACTCGCCGAGACCGAAAAGGGCGTGCTCTACGGCCGCATCGGTTTGTGCAACCAGGAGTTCGGCACGCTCGCGAGTTGGCTGGTCGACGTCGTGAACATCCTGACCGCGCACTTCGACGTGCCCGGCGGATT
This sequence comes from uncultured Actinomycetes bacterium, assembly GCA_963761055.1. GTDB lineage: Bacteria > Actinomycetota > Acidimicrobiia > IMCC26256 > PALSA-610 > PALSA-610. The sequence continues at coordinate 762,612 of CAVXFO010000007.1, forward strand.
GATGTTCTCCCGACCGGCGGCGTGGCCGCTCACGGTGCTGCCGATGCCCGGACTCGAGCACGGCGCGCCCAACTTCGGCCGCTGGAACAGTCGCGTGCGGGGCGCGCCCGAGGTGCTCGGCCACGTGCCCGCCTCGTGCCTCGCCGAGGAGATCGCAACCCCGGGCAACGGCCAGATCCGCGCGCTCTTCACCGTGGCGGGTAACCCCGTGCTCGCTACACCCGGCGGCGACCGCCTCGACGACGCGCTCGAAGGTCTCGAATGCATGATCAGTGTCGACAACTGGATCAACGAGACGACTCGGCACGCCGACGTGATCTTTCCCGGGATGTCGGCGCTGGAACAAGCGCACCACGACGACCTGATCTGGCAGTTCGCAGTAGGTAGCGGCGCCAACTACTCGGCGCCGATCTTCCCGCCCACCGACGGCCGTCCGCACGAGTGGGAGATCCTGATCCGCCTGGCCGGGCTGTGCCTCGGCCAACCCATGAACGAGGTTGACGTCGCCGCGATCGACGACGGGTTCTTCGACGTGCTGGCCGACGCCAAGGGCCTCGACGGCCCGACGTTGCGGGCGGGCTACGACGACGGCGGGCCCGAACGACTCCTCGACCTCACCCTGCGGACCGGTCCGTTCGGCGACCGCTACGGCGAGAACCCCGGCGGCATCAACCTCGACAAGGTGAAGGCGGCACCGCACGGCATCGACCTCGGCCCGAACATCTCACATCTCGAAGACGTGCTGCAGACGCCCGACAAGATGGTCGTGCTCGCGCCGCCGTACATCACTGCCGACGTTCCCCGCCTGGCCGCGCGCCTCGACCGGCCCGCCGACGATCTCGTGTTGATCAGCCGCCGCCATCTGCGGTCGAACAACTCCTGGATGCACAATGTGCCCGTGCTCGTGAAGGGCAAGGACCGCTGCACGCTTCTCGTCCATCCCGAGGACGCGGCGCGGTTCGGCCTCCACGACGGAGACCACGCCAAGGTGAGCAGCGAAGCGGGCGCGCTCGTCGTGCCGGTCGAGATCACCGACGCGATCAAGCCCGGTGTGGTCTCCCTCCCGCACGGATGGGGGCACGACAAAGCCGGTACCCGACTCGCCGTCGCCAACGAGCATCCCGGCGTGAACACCAACGTCCTGTCACCGGGCGGGTTCGTCGACGTCCTCTCCGGAAACGCGGCCGTCAACGGCATCCCGGTGAGCATCTCGCCCGGCTGAGACCCGCGCCGTCCGGTTTCGGTTCGGGCTCCGGTTGCCGGGCTCGGTTCAGCCCGGCAACTCGACGTTGAGCTGGCCGGTGATCATCGCCCCACGGAACCCGCCGTCGACGTGGAACGCCTCACCCGCGACGTACGACGAGCGCGGGCTGTTGAGGAACAACAACGGCCACGCCTGCTCCTCGGCCGACGACCGCCGACCGGACGGGCCGATGAACGCGTCGATGAGGTCCTTGCCGTTGGCCTTCTCGAACGCGGGCATCATCGCGGTCTGCGTCGGACCGGGGTTCGTGCAGTTGAGGCGGATGCCGTCGGACATCAGCGACGAGGCCCGCCAGGCGACCCACGCGTTGATCGCCTGCTTCGACGGCGCGTAGCCGGACAGGATCTGCTGCGCGTTCGCCTCGCACCACGATTTCGCCTCCTCGAACCCGGTCGACGAGACCAGCGGCATCCAGGCATCGACCTGCTGTTCCCATCCCAGCCCCGCGTTCGATGCCACGCATGCGATCGCGGCGCCGGGCGCCAGCTTCGGCACGAGGGACTCGATGAGGTGGCGCGGGCCGACGAAGTTGACGAGCATCGTGTCGAGGTCGGAGAACGGCGGCCCCGGCAGACCGGCGATGCTGAAGACCGCGTGTACCGGGCCTTCGACGGCGGCGACGCCTTCGTCGATCGAAGCCCTGTCGCCGAGGTTCACCGTGAGGAACTGCTTCACGGGGACGTCGGTCGGCTTGACGTCGAGCCCCACGACGTCGGCGCCGAGCTCGACGAGGAGACCGGCGGTCGCCGCGCCCATACCCGACGCGCACCCCGTGACCACCACTCGCTTGCCCGCATACTGCAACACGTCGTTCATTGGGGATCTCCTGCTTCCGATGCGGTCGAGGTCATTGGTTGCGGCGGGGGTCGTCGAGCACCAGCTCGAACTCGCCCGGGATCCGACGTTGTAGCGCGTCCGCGATCGTGACGCGCAGCTCGTCGGGTGGGAGCACGCAGTCGGCACACGTCACGCGCGCGAGATCGAGCGCGAGATGAATCCGCGCGGTCTTCGGGTTCGCCTCCCGGACGACAAGATCGGCTCCGTCGGCCCGCAGGAACCCCGCGAGCTCCTCGACCGCGGCCGTGACCGTCGCCGGATCGATATTCATGCGGCTGCGACCTCCGGCCCTCTACCGCCCGCGCGCAGTACGAGCACGTCCGGACCTCCGCTCTGCGCCTGGTTCATGGCTTTTTCACCACGGGCTTGCTCTGCATCGTGCTCTCACCGAAGCTCGGCAGGCCGATCGCGTGCAGGCTGCCGAGGCCGCCACACACGATGGGCACGATCTGGTCGGGACGCTCGACGAGATGCACACGACCGCGACTGTCGACCCGGCCCCGCTCCCGCAACATCTGGGCGTTGCCCTCGGGCCACGTGTCGACTGGCTGCCAGGCGTTCTCTTGGAGAAACCCGGCGAGGTCGTCGACGTCGGGGAACGCCGCGCCGAAGCGCTCGGCCCACATGGGATTGAACGCGACGACGACCTCGCCGTTGCCGACGTTTCCGAGGAACATGTTCGCGAGCGGATACGCCATGCTCTTGGCGATCAGGTAGAGGAGATCGCGCGCGTCGTCGTTGTAGATGTCGGCCATGGGCATCGTGCCCTTGCCGCCGTGCACCGTGACGACGTCGTCGGACGCGGTGAACCCGCGTCGTTGCGCCAGAGACGGCCAGGGCGAGCGCTCCTCCCACTCGCCGATGCAGAAGCCGAAGCGAGCAGGCTGACCGAACACCGACTTCGTCGTCTCGCCCGCGCGTTGGCCGCCGATATTGCGCAGGCACAGCGCGACTGCACGACCGATGGTCATCGATCCCCTCCCCGCGGCGCCGCCCATGCAGCTCGCGCGGTAATCGATGCCGAGATCGTCGCGGCTCGGGCCGTTCACGATCAGCATCGGGAACACGCTGGAGGTGGTGGTCGTGAGCCCGAACGCGTTCCACTCCGGCTCCGACAGGGCTTCGAGCGCGGCGAGCACCACTGCGAACGCGGCTGCTTCGACGCCCGCCATCGCGGCGTTGATCGCAACGAGCTCGACGGTTGCGACGCCGTTCACGGGCGGCAGCACACACACCACGTGGTCGGCCGGGTACGGCGACGCCTCGAGCAGCGCCTCGACCGCGTCGTCGGTCGTGGGCAACTGCGGAACCCCGTCGCCCCAATGCTGTTCGAACGACAGTTCGTAACGGGCGCGCGGGTCGGAGGGAACCTCGACCTGCTCACTGGTGAGCGTCACGGCGTCACCCCGAGCATCTCGAGCATCTGCGGGTAGTAGTCGTCCGCGATCTGTCGTAGTTCCGCTTCGGGGCGTGCCTCCAATGGGTACGGCAGCACCAACACGCGCAGGTCGCCGTGCCCGACGTGGCGGGCGACGTTGTGCGCGTGCACCGTGAACTCCTCGCACACGACGGCAACGACGGGCTTCTCGCGATCTTCGATCGCCACGGAGTCCTTGATCGTGAACGTCGTGCACGATCCGCACGTACCGAGGCCGACGATCGCCGCGTCGGCATGCTCGGCGAGCTCGCCGATCTCCTTGCGGTCGCTCGACGCGGGCTGACCGATCTGCGCGCTTGTCTCGACCGACATCGTCTGCGCTCCGTCGCGGCGCAGATACTCGTCCCAGACGGTCGCGATCAACTGCCACGACCGCCACGCGCGGTCGGTTCGCAGGCCGATCGTCAGCCCCGCCAACGGTCGATCGAGCCGGAACGTCGACGCGCTCACATCGCCCGCCGGCGCTGCCGTCGGACGCCGAACCAGAATCGTGTCGTTGCCCATGCCCGACACCGTAACCGATATATGCGCACGCATACAATGGTCAGCGCAGGCGGGCGCGGCACCGCGGCGAAGGGTCATCATTTCTCCCTCGACCGAGACGCCCGTGGAGCGGTTTGGCGCCGGGCGCAGGTGGTAGTCGCTCGTCTCGAAACGGTTGACGCGCGAGCGGTACCACCGCGAGGTGTACGGCATCTGGGTGACGATCCGGCCCGACGCGGAGTGAAAGTACGTGTGCGTCTCGCCTGCCCAGACGGTGCCCACGAACGCCTCGTGGAGCGCGCGATCGTATTCCTCCGTCACGTCCCGACGAACGTCGACGACTGCGATCGCGTCCCGCGCCATCGCCTGCAGCGCGCGCACGACGTAACGGGCCTGTGCTTCGAGGATGAAGATGATCGAATTCCCGCCCTGGTTCGTGTTCGGTCCGTACAAGATGAAGAAGTTGGGCATCCCCGGCACCGTCATGCCGAGGTACGCGGACGCGTGTCGGCCCCACACATCGTGCAGACGACGGCCGCCGGTGCCGCGCACGTCGAGCCCATGGAGGTATTCGGTGGCCCGAAAGCCGGTGGCGAGCACGATGGCGTCGGCCGGGTGCTCGATCCCGTCGGCCGTCACCAGCGCGTGCTTCGTGCTGTGGGTGATCGCCGAACGCTGCAGGCTGACATTGGCGGCGGCCGTCGCCGGGTAGTAGTCGCTCGACACGAGAACCCGTTTGCTCCCCACCGGGTATGACGGTGTCAGCGCCGCTCGGAGCTCGGGGTCGGGAACCGCGCTCTCGAGATGGGCGCGGCCCACCTGGTCGAGCATCGCCAGCGCGGGATCGCCGGTGCGGAACGTGAGGTTCTGCTCGTAGAAGTTGTAGATCTGCTGCCGGTGGCGCCGTGCGTGCATCGGCTCCTCGGCGAAGCGGCGCTTCTCGTCCGGCGAGTATTCGCGGTCGAGCCTCGGCATCACCCACGCGCCCGAACGCTGGAACACGTCGAGATGCGCGACCTGAGGTTGCAGCTCCGGGATGATCTGTATCGCGCTCGCTCCGGTTCCGATCACCGCAACCCGCTCATCTCCGAACGAGTGCGCGTGGTCCCAGCGGGCGGAGTGGATCATCGCTCCGTCGAACTCGTCGAGTCCCGGGATGTCGGGGTATGCGGGTTCGTTGAACAGGCCCAGCGCGCTCACGACGACCCGGGCCGTGTGCTCCTCACCCGCGGCGGTACGCAGATGCCAGCGCGACTCCTCGTCGACCCACCAGATCTCGACGACAGCCGTGTTGCAACGGAGATGCGGGCGCAGACCGTACTTGTCGGTGCAACGCTCGAAGTAGTCGAGAATCTCGGGCTGGCGCGCGTAGCTGCGGCTCCAGTGCGGGTTCAACTCGAACGAGAACGAATAGAGGTGCGACTGCACGTCGCATGCCGCGCCCGGGTACGTGTTGGCGCGCCACGTCCCCCCGACACCGTCGGACTTCTCGAAGATCACGAAGTCGTGGAACCCGGCCTTCTGCATGCGGATGCCGAGTCCGAGCCCGCCGGCGCCTGCGCCCAGAACCGCGACGTCGACGTTCTCTCCCATTGTGCTCCTCGTTGGCCTCGCTCTATTGTTCTCCGAGTTTAGACTCCGAGTACAACTTCCGGCCGAGAGGAACCCCGCATGCGACCCGTGCCCGAGCAGATCGGGGCCCAGATCCTCGATGCGGCGGAGCTCTTCGCGGAGCGCGGGCTCGACGAGACGAAGATGGAGGACATCGCCGCGGCCACCGGGGTTCCGAAGGCGACGCTCTATTACTACTTCGACGGCAAGGCCGACATCCTCGCGTTCTTGTTCAACGCGGTGCTCGAAGATGTCCGGGTCGCGGTCGTCGCGGCCGCGGGCGGGCGGGGTACCGCCGCGGAACGGTTGCGCCGCGTCGTCATCGCGCATCTCGAGGTGTTCCAGCGCCTGCCGATGCCGAGCCGGGCGCTGCAGTTCGATCTCGGGCGCGCCGCACGTGTTCCCGAGCTCGCGGCGCGCGCCGAGCGCGCGTTCATCGCGCCCGTGCGCGAGTTGCTGACCGAGGGGCGCGCGACGGCAGCCTCCGGTCCGTCTCCCACCCCGCGATGACCGCGACCGCGATCATGGGCGCGATCACCACGACCGGCATGAACGCCCTCGCGATGGACTCGAAGCGATCAGTTCGTACGGTCGCGAACGTCGTCACCGCGCTGGTGCTCGACGGGTTGCATCCGCGAGCCGCCGCGACCACCGCCCGCTCGCATCATGGTTGACCCGAACTGGTGGCGTCAGGCCGCGGTGTATCAGATCTACCCGCGGAGCTTCGCCGACGCGAACGGCGACGGCATCGGCGACCTCGAAGGGATCATCTCGCGCGGTCGAATACCTCGACCGGCTCGGCGTGGATGCCATCTGGCTCAGCCCGTTCTATCCGTCGGCACTCGTCGACGGCGGATACGACGTCGACGACTACCGCGATGTCGACCCGACGATCGGCACCCTCGAGCAATTCGACCGGCTGGTCGCCGCGTTGCACGCACGCGACATCAAGGTGATCGTCGACATCGTCCCGAACCACAGCTCGAACCGGCACGCCTGGTTCGAAGCCGCGCTCGCTTCCCCGCCCGGTTCTCCCGAGCGCGATCGCTACATCTTCCGGGACGGCACCGGACCGAACGGCGACGAGCCGCCGGCCGACTGGGTGTCGTTCTTCGGCGGTCCGGCTTGGACGCGAGTCCCCGACGGCCAGTGGTATCTCCATCTGTTCACACGCGAGCAGCCCGACTGGAACTGGGGCAACGACGACGTCCGCCACGACTTCCTGCGGACGTTGAAGTTCTGGGGCGACCGCGGCGTCGACGGGTTCCGCGTCGACGTTGCCAACCTCCTCGCGAAGGATCTGCCCGCCGTCCTGCCGACTTGGACCCAGCTGATGGCGGGCCTCGCGCCGGACAGCGCCGACTACCCGCCGGGGCAACACCCGATCTGGGACCGTGACGACGTCGACGACATCTACCGAGAGTGGCGCAAGCTGTTCGACACGTACTCACCACCGTTGACCGCGGTCGCGGAGGCGTGGGTCGCGCCCGACCGACGCGTCCGCTACGCCGCGCAGCACCGGCCTGGGCCAGGCGTTCAACTTCGATCTGCTGCAGGCCGACTGGGACGCGGAGCAGTTCCGGCGAATCATCCGCGACAACCTCGGGCTCGCGCACGAGAGCCGGCGCGTCGAGCACATGGGTCTTTTCCAATCACGACGTCGTCCGCCACGCGACCCGCTTCGCGTCTGCCGACCGGCACCTCGGCCTCCGCCTGGCTGCTCGCGGGTGCCGACCCGACCGTCGTCGATCCCGCGCTCGGTCTGCGCCGTGCTCGGGCCGCGACCTTGCTCGCGCTCGCGTTGCCCGGGAGCATGTACCTCTATCAGGGCGAGGAGCTCGGGCTGGCCGAGGTCACCGACATTCCCGATGCCCGGAAACAGGACCCGGCGTTCTTCCGCGATCGGGGGTCGAACCCGGGCCGCGACGGGTGCCGGGTGCCGTTGCCGTGGAAAGCGTCGGGGCGTGCCTTCGGGTTCGGGTCCGGCGCGCCGCACCTCCCGCAGCCGGCGTGGTTTGCGCAGTTCTCGGTCGACGTCGAAGAGGCCGACGCCGAGTCGACCCTCTTGCTGTACCGGCGAGCACTCGCGCTGCGCCGACTGCTACGAGCCGGCGAAGCCTTCGAGTGGATGTCACCCGACGACCCGGACGATCCCCCGGCGGACGAGCAAGTCGTCTCGTTCCGCCGGAACGACGATTGGGCGTCGGTGACGAACTTCGGCTCGACGCCGATTCCCCTTCCCCTGGGCACGGTCCTCATCTCCAGCAACCCGTTGCAGGAGTCGACGCGGCTGCCCGGCGCCACAACCGTATGGATGCGGCTGCACAGCTGAGCCACCCGGATACCGATCCGCGACGTCGACGGGTCCGTGTACTTCGCGTTCGCGCTGTCGTTCCTGATCCCGCAGGTCGGACCGCGCGGCAGCCGTCGGCGCGAGATCGCGGCCAACGACCCCGACTACGAGCTCGCGCGCTTGGACGCCGAGCTGACGGCCTGACGGCCGCACGCCTACTCCCGTTCGGGCTGGTGTGGATCGTCGAGCGTGAGGCCGAGCTCGTCGCGCTCGACGGCATCGATCTCGAGCACCTCGTCGTAGGTCTCCTCACCGTCGTCGAGCTCGACCGCGTCGGCTTCGGACGCCAACTCCTCCGAGAGCTCGTCGAGCGCCTCTCTCCGCTCCTCCCGATCGAGCTCGGCCCGCTCTTCGGGACCCGGCTGGTCGCTATGGCCTCTCGGGCTCACGTGGTGTCTCCTCGTATCGCGGTCACGTGACGGGAGACGGCATCGGTCTCCATCGTCGTACCCTCAATGATCGTCAGCATGTCACGCGGTGCGCTCGAGGCGTGATCGCCGCATTCCTTCTGATCCGGGCCAGCGCGAGTCGCTTCCCTTCGAGCGAGGGACCTTCGGCTCTTTCGTCGTTCCCGACCCGGGAGGCATCGTGCTGTTGTGAACCACTGGACACGGCTGGCGTGGGCGCTGTCGCTCCTGCTCGCGATCCTCGTCTTCGGCACCTTTGGCTACCTCGCGTTCGGCTTCGGCTTCGTCGACGCGATGTACCAGACGGTCACCACTGTGGCCACGGTCGGTTTTCGCGAGGTCCACCCGCTCTCCACCGGTGGCAAGTTCTTCACCATGATCCTGATCCTGGTCGGGGTCAGTAGCACGCTGTACGCATTCAGCATCCTCATCGAAACGCTCATCGAGGGCCGACTCGCCGACTCGCTCGGAAGGCACCGCATGGAACGGAGCATCAATACGATGCAGGGTCACATCGTCATCTGCGGGTGGGGACGCGTCGGAAGGTCGATCGCGTCGGAGGTCGACGAAGCCGACCGCAAGCTCGTCGTCATCGACCTCGATCCGGACCGGCTCGCGGGCTGTCCGTACCCAAGCGTGCTGGGCGACGCTACCGAGGATGCGACCCTCGCCGCGGCCGGCATCGAACGGGCGTCGGCACTGATCGCAGCGGTCGACGCCGACGCGGCCAACTCCTTCATCATCCTGAGTGCGCGCGCGGCGTGTCCCGAGCTGTTCATCGTCGCGCGGGCTCGGAGCGCCGACAGCGAGGAGAAGCTGCGGCGCGCCGGCGCGGACCGGGTCGTGAACCCACAGCACATCGGCGGCACGCGCATGGCGGCGTTCGTCCTTCGACCCCATGTCGCAGAGTTCGTCGACGTCGTCATGCGCGACCGCAACCTCGAGTTCCGGCTCGAGGAGCTCGCAGTCGGCCCGGCGTCACCGATCGCACGCAAGAGCATGCGCGAGGCCCGGATCCGAGACCGCACCGGGGCACTGGTGCTCGCGGTTCGCGAGGCAGGCGGACAGCTCCGCACGAATCCGCCGCCGGAGACGACGATCGAAGCCGGCGACCTCTTGATCGCCATCGGCACCGAGAGCGAACTGCGCGCGCTGGCAGACCTCGTCGACGACGACCAAGGCTGAACACGGCGTTTGCCGCTCAGTGGTACCCGCCGATTTCGCGCACTCGGCGCCGGTACAGCTCGTCGGCGTCGATGAGGCTGCAGTTGTCGCACAGGTGCCCGCTCGCGGTCCGGAACCACAGGCAACAGCTGGTCCGATCCCAGAACCACCCGGCGCGGCCACGGGTCTCCACGATCGTGAACTCGCCCACACCGTCGAACCACTCCTGCGCGGCCGCGACGAACTCCGACGCACGCTCGCGTACGCGCTCCTCATCGGCTCCACTCGACTCGACCGCCCGGTATGCGGTCGCGCACGATCCGGCGACGTTGCCCCACAGCAGTCGCTCGCCTACCGAGAACTCGCGGTGGACCGCCTCGACGACCGGGACCATGTGCCCACCGAGCAACTCCACTGCGAGCGCCGGTGCCGCGAGTTTCCGCACCTGCGGATCGAGATACGCGACTGCGGGCGGGCGGGCCTTGTCGACGCGCACCGCGGTCACGTCGGGCGCGACGTTCGGCACCGCGAGATCGAGTGCATGCGCCGCGAGTGCGACCCCGGCGACCCGGAACGCGTACGCCTGCATGAAGAGCGACGCGGCGACCGCATCGTCATCGGTCCCGAAACCGGCTTTCGTTCGCCGGACCGTCGCCACCAACGTCGCCGGTTCGGAGGTCAGCCGATCACACCGCAACCAGGCTTCACCGTCACGGACCTCCGAGACCTGGAGGTACGGCACGAGATCGGCGACTGCCGCGGCGACCGCGACCAGGTTCATGCGAGACACCTTGCCCCGGGCGGCGATCGCGTCAGCCGGCGACGGCGGATGGTCGGGAGAACGCCACCAAGGCGGCCCGATCCTCGGAGAGGGCGAAGCCGGCTTTGACCGTGGCGTCGGCGTCGACGTCGTAGCGCCTGACATAGTCGGCGCGCGACGGATACAGCTGGGCGAGCCGAGCCGCCGAGAAGGGCTTCGTCGACCCGAGGAGCAGGCAGATCGTCGACGGGTTCGGACCGGGGACGCCCGAGAGCGCTGCGACCGGAACGTCGACGGGCGGCGTTCGGATGCCGCCGAGCGCGATCCCGTCCGCGTTGCGCACCACCTGCGGAGAGGCACCGGCCTTCACCTCGATCCGCGGCGCAGTGACGGGCGCGGTGCCCGTCGTCAACCAGTTCGACAGCGCGCGGAGCGCCGCCTTCGCAACGATGTGCATCGGGCCATTGTTGATCGGCACTCCGCAATCGATGGTCTTCGCAGTCGAGCCGAGGAGATGCGCGTCGGCATGCGCGGTACCGGCGACCTCCCACAGCCGGAAGCGGCTGCTGTCGGGCTGGCGCGCCGCGTACGAATTGAGGATGCTCGCGACGTCGGTTTCGGTCTGGATGTCGAGCACGGGTGCGGTCTGATCGGTTCGGAAGATCGTCGGCGTGCCGCTGATCGCGCCCGCAATGTCGGAGGACTTGCCGGCGGCGACGAGCGGGAGCCCGACCGCGCCCCGGCTGTGTACGAAGAAGCCGTCGAACGCATCGGTGAGCGGCTGCACCCCGTTGAAGTACGAGACGAGCGCGAAGGCCGACTGCGACTCGCCCGCCGCGATCAGGTGCTGGGGCCGCAAGCCGCTCAGACCCGAGCCGGCGCGGAGCGCGCGTGCGACCTGGGTGTAGATGTCGAACGAGTACCCGTCGCCCGGGTGCTGCAGCGTGCCGTAGCGCGGCGGGATCGATCTTCTTGAGCCCCTTGCCCTGCTGGTCGGCGCCCGCGACCCCCGACACGGTCACGAGGACCGGTCCGCCTTCCACTCCGATCGTCTGCGCCGACACGCCGACCCACACGTCGCCGGCGCGCACGAGCTCCTCCTCGAGACTCGTCCACTCGGGATCCGCGTCGAGACCACCGCTGACGTTCAACCACTCGACGACGACAGTGCCGCTGAACTTCGCGGCGTCCGCCGGGGCGCGCACGAGCACGCGCGTGCGATACGGCGCGGTCGTGTCGGCCGCGAACTTCCAGCGACCGTCGTGCGCGAGCGTGCCCGCCGCCGTGTACGAGGTCGCAGTTCCCGCGACCGCGTACTCGCGCTGCACGTAGCCCTCGTGTTGCAGATCGGGCGGCGACCCCTCCCCCATGAACACGCCGTTCCCGCCGGTCAACTCGGGCGAGAACCGGGCGACCGGTCCCGCCGGCCGCGGCTTCGTGGTCGTCGTCGTGGTCGCGACCGCGTTCGAGGCTGCGGTCGTCGAGTCCGGCCCCGCTTTGCTCGCACTGCTCGAACAGGCCGCCAGGCCCGCCAACGCCATGCACAAAGCAACCCGTCCGACCGTCTGCATTGCCACGCCCCCCGGCTGACCTTCGTGTACGGAACGAGATCTCGTACTTCTGGCAGGTCCTGTCATAGTAGACATGTCTTGTCACTACTGTCACGAACCTAGGCTGAGGCTCGTCATGGCCACCTCCCCGACCGAACCGGCGAGCCCGTCCCTCGCCCGGCAGCTACGGGCGAAGCGCTCCGAGATGATGATCGAGGAGTTGGAGGCCGTCGCGCTCCGACTCTTCGAGCAACGCGGTTTCTACATCACCGTCGAGGAAGTTGCCGCCGAGGCCCAGATCTCCGTGCGCACTTTCTACCGCTACTTTCCGGCGAAGGACGACGTCCTGCAAGTGAGGATCAACCGGCGTAGCGACGCTCTGCGCGCCGCGCTGGCGGCTCGGCCCACCGACGAACCGCCGCTGCTTTCGCTCCGCGTGGCCCTCGCGGACGTGGTGTCGGCCGAGGATCCGGAGCTTCTGCGCCGTTGGACCGCGGTGATCGCCGCCACGCCCAACGTGTTGCGCGGTGTCCTCGGCGGCATCCAGATGAAGAACCAACGCGTGATCGCCGAGTTCTTCGCCACTCGACTCGGCGTGCCGAACGACGCGGTGACACCGACGATGCTGGCGGCCGCCGTCGGCGGCGTGATCCAGGCGGCGCAGACGCAGTGGTTCTTCCAGGGCGGCGACCTCGCGGCATTGATCTCCGAGGGTCTCGGCGTGCTGGAAGAAGGCATCGGCACCGATCCGCGCACCTGGCCCGCGGGCAGCCGCGCGCCGCGCACCCGGCGGCGGGCCGCGACCAAACGATGAACTTTCGACGAAGGGCGCGGCGCGTGCGGTTCGTGCTGATTCACGGCGGTTCCCCAGGGCGACCTTCGGCACCCGCGGGGGACGCACACTGGGAACGAACCCGCTTTGGGCTTAGGATTTCGTCATGACCGCACTGCTTCCCGACCTGAGTTTCCTGCCGAAGTTCGGCTCCGTCGACGAGGAACGACTCCACCGCAAGCAGCGGCTCGCGGCGTCGTTCCGCTTGTTCGGCAAGTTCGGATTCGACGAGGGAGTCGCCGGACACATCACGGTGCGCGACCCCGAACACCTCGACCGCTTCTGGCTCAACCCGTTCGGGATGAGCTTCAAGCACATCCGCGTCTCCGACCTGATCTGCGTCGACCACTCCGGCGCGGTCGTCTCCGGCGACGCGATGGTCAACCGGGCCGCGTTCGCCATTCACTCGCAGGTGCACGCCGCGCGTCCCGACGTGATCGCGGCCGCGCATTCCCACTCACTGCACGGCAAGGCCTGGTCGTCGCTCGGACGCCTCCTGGATCCACTGACCCAGGACGCGTGCGCGTTCTTCGAGGACCACGCGTTGTTCGACGACTTCACGGGCGTGGTGCTCGCGCGCGAAGAAGGCAAACGGATCGCGGAGTCGCTCGGCGCCACCAAGGCGGTGATCCTGCGCAACCACGGACTCCTGACTGTCGGACACTCCGTCGATACGGCCGTGTGGTCGTTCATCACCATGGAGCGGACGTGCCAGGCCCAGTTGCTGGCCGAAGCCGCGGGCACTCCGGTACTCATCGATCCCGACACGGCACGTATCACTCACACCCAGGTCGGATCGCCCGCCGCCTGCTACCACGCGTTCCAGCCGCTCTACGCGATGATCACCCGAGAGCAGCCCGAACTTCTCGAGTAGCAGCGGCGCAACCCCTATTGCACGAACTCGGCCGACCGGCGGTGAAAACGCCAGGTGCCATCGTCGCAGTGGAGCAAGTCCCGGTAGCGGCCCACGACCTGGATCCGCCAGCCGTCCTTCCCGAGGAGCACGAAGATCACGTCGCTGATCGCGTTGGCCTCGTGGTCGTTCCAGTCGGTGACCAGCGTGTTGACGACGAGGTGGCGCTGAGCCCGAGTCGGTTTCCAGGCCGAGTACGCCGCGCGCAGGGCGTCGTGGCCGGTGTGGGTGCCCATGCCCGGGATGTCGCAAACTCCGTCGGGACAGAATGTGGCGACGACGTCGTCCGTCCGGCCGTCGTCGAGCGCCTGCGTATACGCGGCGATCGTGGCCCGCACGCCCTCGGCCACGTCCGAGAATGTGGTGTTCATGTTCATGTTCATGTTCATACTCCTGCGGCTCCAGCCCCCGACCGTCTCTGGCCCGTACGGCGCCGAGGGGACGGGTCTCCGGCTTGCGCCTGGCCTCAGAATCCGAGGTCGGCGATCGGTTTGTCGAAGGGATAGACGTTGACCGATTGCAGCGCCGGGAGCAGCCGTTCGTATCCGAGCCCCGCGAGAAAGCCGTCGATCATGCGCTCGAAGTTCGAGATATGGCCCTCGAGCCCAGCGGACAAACGCATGTACTCGAAGCCCGCGCGCGTGCAGACCCCTCTGCTGGCGCGGCAGGTTCGAGAAGTCCTGCGCGGGGATCGGCGGCCACCGCGGATCGTCGCACTCCCAGATGTCGGGCGACGAGGGCGGCTCCTGCTTCATCCCTTCGGGACATCGTTCGAGCGACCAGATCTCCATCAGCGTCTCCTCCGGTCCGAGCGGGCGGAAGCGGTAGGCGGAGGCGCCGCTGTACATCGGGAGCACGAAGTAGTGCGGGAAACCGTGGAAGAACGTGAGGTTGAGGCCTTGCGCGTCGAGCTCGTTCAGGTCGGGAACGGTTGCGCCCCGGTCCCGGTGCCACGTCGTCACCGCGTCGTTGAGCATGCCGTTCCAGGTTGCTGTCGCCGCGACCGGGTCGGCGGGGAGCTGCGTGGCGCGCAGGGTCTCGGCGATGCGGACATCGCTCGCGGGGACCATCCCGGCCATGCCTTCGCTCATCGCGCGCAGGTACCGGATGTCCGCGTCGATGAACGCGCGCGGGTCGAACGACGCGGCGTCGGGACGCCCGAACCTCGTCGGGATGACCAGTTGCGGATGCGTCTGCACGACGTGGTACATCTCGACGAACGCCTCGATCGCGAGCTTCCAGTTCACCGCAAGACGCGCCGCGAACCACTTCTCGGTCCGCAGCGACTCGGCCTTCCAGGCGTCGAGTGCCGATGCGAACGGCTCGAGGCACTCCCGGAGCGGCGGCGCGTCGGCATCGAGGTTGATCCAGGCACATCCGCCCAACACCTCGCACCGCACCGGCACGAGATCGATGTCGCCCGGTTGCAGGTTGTGATCGGCGAACGTCCGCCGCTGTGTCACTCCGGCGTTCTTGCCGTCGAGGCCGTACCGCCACCCGTGGAACGGGCATTGGAACCCGCGCTCGCAATGCCCTCGCCCATCGACGATCGTGACGCCCCGGTGGCGGCAGGCGTTCTGGAACGCGCGCACCTTGATGTCGGCGCCAGTGTCGGAGCCCGTGTCGTCGGCGCGTAGCACGATGATCGACTGGTCGAGGCACTCGTACTCGACGAAGTCTCCCGCCTCGGGGATCTCCTCCAGCCGGCACGCCATCTGCCAGACCCGAGGCCAGAGCGACTCGGCCTCCAACCGGAAGAACTCCGGGTCGTAGTAGCGCTCCTTGGGGACCCGGTCGGGGGACTCCATCGCGTAGGGCACCGGAAGCGCCGACCGAGCCTGATCCACGATCTCGACGTTACACTGACCGGTCGGTACAATTCGGCTGGTCGCCGAGTGAGGCTCCCGGGAGGACCCGCGGCATGATCCTGAGCGTCGTCAGGCATCCCTTGCGTGCCAAATTTGCCGACGAGTGGCCGGACCTCTCGGCGGAGTTCACGGCCGCGACCCGCGCCGAACCCGGCAACATCTGCTTCGATTGGTTCCGCAGCGTCGATGATCCCAACGTGTACCTGCTGGTCGAGATGTTCCGGGACCGGGCCGCCGGTGACGCCCACGTCGATTCGGACCATTTCCGGGCCGCGATGCAACAGATGGGCCACGCGTACGCCGGTATGCCCGAGGTCGTGAACGTCGAGGTTCCCGGCGACGGCTGGTCGGCCCTGGCCGAAGCCCAACGCGCCATCGATGGCGACTGACCGTCGGCCACCAGCCGTCGACGTCGACGTCCTGATCGTCGGCGCCGGCATCACCGGCATCTACCAGCTGTACCGGGCACGGGAGGCCGGCGTCTCGGTGCAACTGCTCGAAGCCGGCAACGGCGTGGGCGGCACCTGGTACTGGAACCGCTACCCCGGCGCCCGGTTCGATTCGGAGAGTTACACCTACGCCTACCTCTTCTCCCGCGAGCTGTTCGAGGAATGGGAGTGGCGCGAGCACTTCGCGGAGCAACCCGAGACCGAGCGGTACCTCAATCACGTTGTCGACCGGTTCGATCTCCGGAGACACATCCGGTTCGGCGCCAGGGTCGCGTCGGCCACCTACGTCGAGTCGTCCGGAACCTGGACCGTCGCGCTGACCGACGGGACCGAGCTCCGCGCGCGCTTCCTCGTCGCCGCGACGGGCGTGCTCTCGGTGCCGTACTTCCCCGAGGTCGAGGGGCGCGACGACTTCCGGGGAGAATCGTTCCACACGGGCTTGTGGCCCTCGATCCCGGTCGACTTCGCGGGGAAGCGAGTAGCGGTGATCGGAACGGGCTCGAGCGGCGTCCAGCTGATCCCGGCGATCGCAGGCGACGTGGCCGGCCTGACCGTCTACCAACGCAGCGCCAACTGGTGCACACCACTCAACAACGCGCCGATCACGCCCGAAGAACAAGCCCAACTCCGCGCCGACTTCGAAGCGATACGCGCGACGCTCGACACGTCTCCCAGTGGCTTCCTCCACCCCACCCACGATCGCGCCACGTTCGACGACTCGGAAGAGGAGCGCTCCGCCTTCTTCGAAAAGATGTGGCAGAGCAAGGGTTTTTCCAAGCTCACCAGTCACTACACCGACCTGCTGGTCGATCGCGACGCGAACGCGCAGTGGTGCGAGTTCATCGCCGCGAAGATCCGGAGCATCGTCACCGATCCCGAGACCGCGCGGAAGCTGATCCCCCGCGACCACCGCTTCGCGGAGAAGCGGCCTCCGTTCGTGACCTCCTACTACGAGGTGTACAACCAACCGAACGTCTCGCTCGTCGACGTCAAGGCGACACCGATCCTGCGCATGACCGAGAACGGGATCGAGACGAGCGAAGGTGTGAGTGAGTTCGACATCGTCGTGTGGGCGACCGGCTTCGACTTCGGTACCGGCGCGCTCGCGCGCATGGGAGTTCGCGGCCGGAACGGGCTTGCGCTCACCGAGTACTGGGCCGACGGTCCGAAGACGTTCCTCGGCATCCAGAGCACCGGATTTCCGAACTTCTTCTTCCCCGGGGGTCCACACGCGGCGGCCGGCAACAATCCGCGCTACAACGGCGACCAGGTCGACTTCGTCACCGACACGCTCGTGTACATGCGCGACCACGGTTTCGACACGATCGAGGTCGACCCCGCCGCCGTCGAGGAGTGGACCGACATGGTCGACCGGGCGCGCGAGGATGTCGCCCTTCGGGGAGAGCAGCTATTTCTTCGGCACGAACATCCCCGGCAAGCCGCGCCGGTACCTCCTGAACTCGGGCGGACGTCCCAAGCTCTTCAAGGAGATCGCCAAGGTTCGCGAGAGCAACTACAAGGCGTTCACACTGTCGCGACTGGAGTGAGCGGTGAGCCCACGATCCCGGGCAACCGCAGGGGCGGGGCAGTGAGCAGGAACCGGCTGCGGTCGTGCTCGCGTAACCAGGCCGCGAGCTCGTGCAGGTACCACAACTCGCCCAGCGGAACGCCGAGCTTGAACAGGCAGAGATGGTGGATCGGCAACAGTGAATGCCGGCCTTCGGGCCGCTTCCCGCCGACCATGCCTTCGACGGCGTAGTTGTCGGCCACCAGAGCCGAGATCTGCGAGTCCGCGATCCATTCGAGCAGCGACTCGTCGTACGCGTCGAGGTACGCGCACGTCCGATGGATCTCGACCGGATCCGGCTCGCGGTTCCACTCGAGGACCTTCGTGGCGAAGCCCGTGTGGATCAACAACATGTCGCCGGGCTCCACGACGACGTTGTCGGCCGCCATGATCTCCTCGAGCGTTGCGCGGTCGACGCCACGAAACTCGTGACCGAGGTGGTGCGCCACGTCGACGAGCACCCCGCGACCCTGTACGCCCTGGTAGGCCATGTGCTCCAAGCCGAGGTGGTGCGCGAAGCAGAGGTGATTGCCGCCGTCGCCCCTCGCGTCGTGTCGCGGACCGACGAGGTCGGTCCCGGAGCGGTAGCCGTTGTAGAAGACGGCCTCGTCGACGCCGTCGCCGTCGACGTCGAACTCGGCGCCGGCGTGGGCCAGCGAGTCCCACTGCGTCGAGTACTGCAACGAGAGTGTCACGACGTCGTCCGCCCACACGTCGACGTGACGGGGGCTGCCGTACTTCGGGATGTCCTTCTGGTGGACGTTGTAGAAGGTGTCGGGTTGGCCGTCGAGATCCTCGGTCGGCGAGAGGACCGGCGGGTACCGGCGCTGGTTCAGCGACGTGCCCCCCGGGAAGTCGAGCGGCAGGCTCAGGCAGAAGCTGATGCCGGCCTCGACCTCGCGGACACCCTCGAGGACCTTCTCCGGGGTCAGCAGGTTGATGCGGCCGAGCTCGTCGTCGTCGCCCCAATCCCCCCAGGTCGAGCCGGGCGGGCGTTGCTTCCACCGCTTCGTCACGGGTTGCACTCCTCAGGTCGATCTGTTGCGTTGAATGTACCGACCGGTTGGTTTAGCCTCAAACGATGCCGGACAAGGACTTCGTCGTCTCCGCGGACGGGCACCTGCTCGAGCCCACCGACCTCTTCCGCACCCGCCTGCCCTCCCACCTGCGCGATCGCGCGGTCTGGGAGGAGGATTTCGAGATCGAACCGCTCGAGGAGGGCGGCGCCCGGGTCTTCCGCCAGTTGCATACACCGGGGTACGAGGGTTGGACGGTCTCGCGGTATCGCCAGACGGGCGGGCGGATGCCCGAAGGCGACCCCGACCTGATCCTCGAAGACATGGACTTCGACGGGGTCGACGTGCAGGTGATGCACCCGAACCTGAGTCTGTTCGGCCTCTACTCCGACGATCACGAGCTCTCCATGGCGCACGCCCGCGTCTACAACGACTATGTCGTCGAACGCTTCACGCCGTATTTCGCGCGGGTGGCGCCGACCGCGCCAGTTCCGCTGACCGATATCGACGACGCGGTCGCCGAGATCGAACGCGTCGCGGCCGCCGGGTTCCGTGCGATCCTCCTCCCCGCGATCCCTCCGCAGCCGTACTACTCACGCGCGTTCGATCCGGTGTGGGCCGCGGCCCAGGCCAACGGCGTGCACGTGTTCATCCACACGCAGACCGGCGGCGTGAAGGTCAACGACACCACCGCGACGACGTTGAAGGTCGTCATGGAGCAGGCCGCGCAGGTCAATCAGCCGATGACGGAGAAGTCGGCGTCGAAGCGGATGATCACCCAGTGCGTCTACGGCCCCATGGTCGCGCAACAGGTCATGTGCGAGCTCATCGGCGGCGGCGTGCCCGAGCGCTTTCCCGACCTGCATTTCGCGCTGATCGAATTCAACGCACACTGGCTGGCGTCGTTGGTCGGCAGCATGGACAAGTGCTGGGTCACCGGGATCGGCCAGGACGCCGATTGGTGGATCGGGAACTGGGACAAGACCCGCCCGGCCGACGATCAACCGCACATGGCACAGCTGTTCCGCCTGAACGAGAAGTGGCCGTACCCGCTGATGCCGAGCGAGTACGTGCGGCGGCAATTCCACGTGTCGTTCCAGGACGACCCCGTGGCCATCGCGTGCCGGCACGTGACCGGGTTGTCGACGATCGTGTGGGGCAACGACTATCCCCACGCGGAGGGAACGTTCCGCGGGAGCAGGGAGCTGATCGCGAAGCAGCTCGGCGGTCTCCCCGCGGCCGAGCGGGCCGCGCTCGTCGGCGGCACCCTCGGCACGCTCCTCGGGTTCGACGCCGCCCCGCACCCGTCGACGCGCTGAGTCGCGACGGTGCGTTCAGAGCACTAGCCCTGATCTTTCAGTAGCGATTGGTTGATCGCGGGTCGCGTCCGCGAAGACGCCCTCCCGTCAAGAGATACTTCCGCGTCTGGTGGTGACCGGTGACGGCAAGTACGTGGTCGGCCACGCCGGTGCTGCGAGATCGCCGAACCTGTTCGGTCAGGTCGCGTCGGTCCCGACCGCGTGGCGGACCCTCGAAGCGATCGACGACGCGGCACTCGCCCGGATCGCGGCGGCGCGGGCCGAGGCCCTGAAACGGGCGTTCATCTGCGACGCGAAAGACACCGGTCTGGCGAACCTGCCCTCCAAAGACTTCGCGATCAACTCGGCGTGGCTGCGGCGCCCGATGACGCTGGCCGCGTGAAGGAGGCAGTAGCGGTGCCCAGCACACCGTGGGGACGGTCCAGGAGACGCGCATCACGGACCCTTGAAAACGGAGTGATACTGCCGGCGATACCGCAGGTGGTACCACCCGTGAAACCACCGGTAGTAGCACACGAATTGCACGCGCCGCCGCGCCGCCGCTTTCTCGTCGCTAGCGCCCACGCTCGCGCCGGCGATAGCGCCCGTGCTAGCGCCCGTGCTAGCAGTGCTCTTT
Source organism: uncultured Actinomycetes bacterium (assembly GCA_963761055.1). Classification (GTDB taxonomy): domain Bacteria; phylum Actinomycetota; class Acidimicrobiia; order IMCC26256; family PALSA-610; genus PALSA-610. Next base: position 783,059 of record CAVXFO010000007.1, read on the forward strand.
CGAGCACACACTCCGCGCACGCGAGTCGGTTCGCGGCCCACCGAAGCGACCCAACCGCCGCGCCACCTGCGCCTACTGAAGGATCAGGGCTAGCGCTCGATCCCGCGGATGAAGATGTCGGCGAACGGTTTCGCGACGTCGCGCGCCGAGAGGCGGCCGCCGGGCTTGAGCCACAGGTAGGTGTAGTTGTGCATGCCGAGCCATGCGAGCGCGGTGAGCTTCGGGTCGAGCTGGCGGAACTCCCCCGACGCGACGCCGGCCTCGAGGATCGCCTCGACCCTGCGCTCGTACTTGCGCCGCCGGCCGCGGAATTGCTCGGCGCGTTCAGCGGTCAACGCGGGGAACTCGTGCAGGAAGACCCAGACGTGATCCGGGTAGCGGTGAATGACGTCGAGCAGCTCGTCGCCGAGCATGGCGAGCTGAGCCGACGGCGACCCGCCCGCCTCCGCGACGCGGTAGGCGCCGAGCATCACCTCGTCCATCACCCGATCGTGGATCGCCGCGAGCAGCTCCTCTTTCGACTCGATGTAGTGGTAGAACGCGCCCTTGCCGAGCCCGTTGACGGTGCACAGCTCCGCGATTCCCGTGGCGTGGTAGCCCTGACGCGCGAAGAGCGGTGCGGAGGTGTCGACGATCGCATCGCGACGCGCCTTCCACTTCTCGCTGCGGCGGGGCTCGTCGCCGGCAGTTGCGGTGGGCGGTGCGGGCAGTGAACGTTCCACGCTGCGAGGCATCAGACCCGCAACTATAGTGGACCGGTCGGTACACGCAGCAGGGTCGGGGCCAGGGACGCGGTGAACGAGCACAGCTTCGAGGGCCGCGTCGCCGTCGTCACGGGCGCGGGACGCGGCATCGGCCGGGCCCACGCGCGGCTGCTCGCCGCGCGGGCGCGGCCGTCGTGGTCAACGACCTCGGCGGGTCCATGGAAGGCGTCGGGACCGACGCGGCCCCCGCGGCCGCCGTCGCGGCCGAGATCACCGAGGCGGGCGGGAGCGCCGTCGCCGACGGCAACGACGTGGCGACGGAGGCCGGAGCCCGGGCACTCGTCGACGGGACGGTCGAACGGTTCGGGCGCGTCGACATCCTGGTCAACAACGCCGGCATCATCCGCTGGGCCGGATTCCCCGAAGCCGACGCCGACAATCTCGCGAATCACCTCGCAGTCCACGTGTGCGGCTCGTTCAACACCGCCCGCGCCGCGTGGCCGCACATGGTCGAACAGGGCTACGGCCGCATCGTCATGACGACCTCCACGGGTGTGTTCGGGCTCCCGCAGAATCTCTCGTACGCGACCGCCAAGGGCGGGGTCATCGGGATGACACGCAGCCTCGCGGTCGCGGGCGCCGCGCCGCGACATCTTGGTCAACGCCATCGCGCCGGCGGCCTTCACTCGTATGGCCGGCCCGTCGTCGGACGAAGCCGCGGCCCGGATGTCGGCAGATCTCGTCGCACCGATGGTCGCGTTCCTCGCCCACGAGGACTGCCCGGTGAGCGGCGAGATCTACGCCGCCGGCGCCGGCCGCTTCGCACGCCTCTTCATCGCCTCGACCCCCGGCTACGTCCACGACGGCGCCCAACCCACGGTGGAAGACATCGCCGAGCATTGGGCCGCGATCAACGACGAGACCGGCTATTTCGTACCCCCCGATCTCATCGCCTGGTCGACGGCCTTCACGAGTCACCTGCCTCGTTGAGGTAACGCTCGACGATCGCCAGCGCCTCGTCGTGGCCACCGCTCACGCCGAGGGCACGCTCCAGCGCGACGAGTTGGGAGACACCCGCCATCACGACGAGCACGACGGCAGGGGTGATCCCGTCGGGCAGCGGATCACGTTCGGAGAGGATCGCGGCGATCGCTTCGATCTGCATGCTCCGGAAGCGTTCGGCGTAGCTCGCGATCTCGGCGCGTATCGCCTTTTTGTGGTTGGCGAGCGCGACGAACTCGAGGTTGAACGACGAGCCCGAGCCGTCGTTCAACGATCCCCAGACGGTTCGCAGCGTCGGTCGCGACTCGATCGCCCGTTCGAAACGGGCGAGGCCCTCGTCGGCGCGACGGCGGAACACCTCCAAGAAGAGGTCGTCCATCGTGCGGAAGTAGTAGTGGACCAACTGCGCGCTGATGCCGGCCCGGGCGCCGACCCGGCGCGAGGTGACGGCCGCGTAGCCCTCCGTCAACATGACCTGCTCGGCCGCGTCGAGGAGCCGGGCGCGCGTCACCGAGTCCTTGGCCCCGATCCGGCGACCCGGCGCCGACCCGCGAGAAGCAGCTTCCACTGCACCACCTTGCCATGGACCGGAGCCCGTGTTAGGCAGTCGCACAACATTTTGTGCAATTGCACAACACGTCCGAACAAGGCAGCCGGAGGAGCACGGGTGGCAGACGACTGGGAGACGATCGACTTCTTCAGTGACGAGTCGCTCGTCGAGGACCCGTACCCGTACTTCGAGCACCTCCGCGCGGCCTGCCCGGTGCAACCGCTCGCCCACCACGGGGTGTTCGCGGTGACCGGCTACGACGAGGCGAACGAGGTCTACCGCGATGTCGACACGTTCTCGTCCTGCAACTCGGTGATCGGTCCCTTCGCGACGTTCCCGGTGCCGCTCGAAGGTGACGACGTGAGCGAGATCATCGATCGTTACCGCGACCAGCTCCCGATGCACGAGCACATGGTCACCATGGACCCGCCCGACCACACGCGCGAGCGGGCGATCCTCATGCGGCTCATCACGCCGAAGCGCCTGAAGGACAACGAGGCGTTCATGTGGCGCCTCGCAGACCGCCAACTCGGTGAATTCGTCGGTGACGGGCACTGCGAGTTCATCAGCGCGTACACGCAACCCTTCGCGATGCTGGTCGTCGCCGACCTGCTCGGAGTGCCGGAAGCGGATCACGAGCGGTTCCGCGAATTCTTCGGCCTCAGCCGCAACCCGGGCGAGATCACGGGCGGCGATCGCGGCGACATGGAGCTGAACGCGCTCGGGTGGCTCGACGATCGGTTCGCGCAATACATCGAGGACCGGCGGCGTGAGCCGCGCGACGACGTCCTCACACACTTGGCGCTCGCCACCTATCCCGACGGGACCACACCCGAGGTGATCAACGTGGTGCGGACGGCCACCTTCTTGTTCGCGGCCGGCCAGGAGACCACGGCGCGACTCCTCGCCGCCGCGCTCAAGCACCTCGCCGAGCACCCCGAGATCCAAGACGAGCTCCGGGCCAAGCGCGACCTCATCCCGAACTTCCTCGAAGAGGTGCTCCGTATCGAGAGCCCGGTGAAGGCCGACTTCCGCCTGGCGCGCCGGCCCACGACCGTCGGTGGCGTCGCCGTCGCCGCGGGCACACCGGTCATGTTGCTGAACGGCGCGGCCAACCGCGATCCTCGGCGCTTCGAGTGCCCGGAGGAGTTCCGCACCAACCGCCCCAACGCGCAGTCGCATCTCGCGTTCGGTCGCGGCAACCACTCCTGCCCGGGCGCGCCCCTCGCGCGCGCCGAAGGTCGCGTCAGCCTCGAACGCATCCTCGACCGCACGCGCGACATCCGGCTGTCGGAGGAGCACCACGGGCCGCCCGGCGCGCGCCGCTTCAGCTACGCGCCCACCTGGGTGCTCCGCGGGCTCAACGACCTGCACATCGAGTTCACGCCCGCGGCGGACGCCCGATGAACGCGGTCGTCACCGGGGGCGCGTCCGGTATCGGGCTCGGGGTCGCGCTGCACTTCGCGGCCGACGGCCACGACGTCGCGATCCTCGACCAGAACGGCGACGCGGCCGAGGCCGCCGCGGCCGAAGTCCGCGCCGCGGGCGCCAAGGCGCTCGCGGTCGACGTCGATGTCGCCGACGCGGGTTCGGTCGCGTCGGCCTTCGCCCAGGTCCGCGCCGACCTCGGTCCGATCGACATCCTCGTCACCAGCGCCGGCATCGAGTCGTTCACTCCGCTGCTCGACATCACCCCCGAGAAGTGGGCCCGCATCATCGCGGTCAACCTCACGGGCACGTTCAACTGCGTCCAGGCCGCGATCCCCGACATGGTCGAGCGTGGTTGGGGGCGCATCGTGACCGTCTCCTCGTCGAGCGCGCAGTCGGGTGCGCCGAACATGAGCCACTACGCGGCCTCGAAGGGTGGCGTCATCGCGCTCACCAAAGCGGTCGCGGTGGAGTTCGCCCGCAGTGGGATCACGGCTAACACGGTCGCGCCGAGCCTGGTCGACACGCCGATGTCGAGAAATGCCGAAGCCGCGGGCGACTTCCCGGGTGTCGACGTCGTCGGTCCGATGGTCCCGCTCGGCCGCGCGGGCACGCCGGCCGACATCGCGTCGGCATGCTCGTTCCTGTGCTCCGACGGCGGCTCCTACATCACCGGCCAGCTGATCGGCGTCAACGGGGGCATGTACATCTGAACGCCCCGGCATCGACGCGGAGCAACGTCAGGACGTCCGGTCCCGCAGCTCCCGCTTCAGGACCTTTCCCGAAGGGTTCCTCGGGAGCGCGTCGACGAACACCACGACCTTCGGGACCTTGAAGCGCGCGAGATGTGCGCGGCAGTGCTCGACGAGCTCGTCGGGCGTCGTGGTGGCGTCGGCGCGCACGACGACGTAGGCGAGAGGGACCTCTCCCCACTTGTCGTCGGGACGGCCGACGACGGCCGCTTCGACCACCGCCTCGTGCTCGTAGAGCACACGCTCGATCTCGGAGCTCGCGATGTTCTCGCCGCCCGACACGATCATGTCCTTGAGCCGATCGACGATGAAGAGATATCCGTCGTCGTCGCGCACCCCGATGTCGCCGGTGTGGAACCAGCCGCCCGCGAACGCGGTCGCGGTCGCATCGGGATCACGCCAGTAGCCCTTGAACACCTTCGGTCCTCGCAGCACGACCTCACCGCGCGCACCGGGCGGCACCGATGCGCCGTTCTCGTCGCGGATGTCGAGCTCGAGGTACAGGCACGGACGTCCGACGCTGCCGAGCTTGCGCACGAGGCTGTCGCGATCGAGGAAGGTATCGCCCGACACCGTCTCGGTAAGCCCGTACGCGTCGGCGAACCACGCCGACGGGAACGTCCGCTGGATGCGCTCGATGAGCGGGATCGGCATCTTCTCGCCGCCGTTGATGATCAACCGCACCGACGAGAGATCGCGCTCCTCCACGCCGGGAACAGCCATGATCGCATTCACCATGGCCGGCGCGAGCCACACCACCGTCACACGCGACCGCTCGATCTCGTCGATGACGGCGGGCGCGTCGAAGACGCGGTGGATGATCGTCGCCGCGCCCGCGGCGATGAGCGAGGTGGTCGTGAGGTCGAGCGCGCCGACGTGATACAGCGGACCGCAGGCGAGGCCCAGATCGGCGCGGTTGAATCCGAACTCGGCGAGGTGGGCGAGGTTCTTCCACGCCAGGTTGGCGTGCGTGATCATGACGCCCTTGGGGCGCCCCGTCGTTCCCGACGTGTACATCAGCCGGTGGACGTCGTCGGCCGCCACGGGAACGGGCGAAGCAGGGTTCGACGGCAACCGGAGATCGGCGAGCGGCTCCCACTCTTCGGGGGCCGACACCGCGATGCACGTCCGCACGAGATCGCGTTCCCGGCTCGGCAGCGCTTCATCGGCGAGACCGACGAGTGACTCGTCGCACACCAGCGCCCGCGCCCCGGAGTGGTCGAGGATGTAGCGCAGCTCCGGCGCCGCGAGGCGCCAGTTGACCGGCATCGCGATCGCACCGAGGCAGTTGGCGGCGAAGATCGTCTCGAGGAACTCTGGACAGTTGTACGAGAGGAGCGCCACGACGTCGCCCGGACCGACGCCCCGTTCGCGGAACCCGGCCGCGAGTGCGGCCGAGCGCGTCGTCATCTCGCCGTAGGTCACGGTCTCCCCGGCGAAGACCGCGAGTGGCGCGTCCGGAGCGCGGAGCGCGTGGTGTTCGAGCACGCCGTAGAAGTTCATGTCTGGTTCCATCGGTGTCGCGTCCATCACAGGCCTCTACGGCGCCGAGTAGCCGCCGTCGACCACGATCGCCGATCCCGTGGTCCAGCGGGAGGCATCGCTCGCGAGGTACGAGTAGGCGCCGACGAGATCCGCCGGGCTCCCCAAGCCGAGTGGATGCTTCGCCGCGATCGCGTCGATCGCCTCGGACGGGAGGTCGGCGTGGATCCCCGAGAGGAACGTCCCGGGGCACACACAGTTGACCCGGATCCCGTCCCGTGCGTATTCGACCGCCGCGACCTTCGCCAGGTGGATCACCGCCGCTTTGGTCGCGGAGTACGGAGCTGCGTGCGACCACGCGGTCAGTCCGGCGACCGAGGCCGTCAGGATGATCGACCCCGATTGTTGCGCACGCATGAGCGGCACCGCGGCCCGGATGCCGTTGACGGCCCCGAGGACGTTGACCCGGAGCGCGCGCTCCCAGTCGTCGGTCGCCAGGTTGTGGATACGGCCGTTCGGAGCGAGCACGCCCGCATTGCTGATGAACACGTCGAGGCGACCGAAGCGCGCTTGCGCGAGCGCGACGACGGCTTCGACATCGGTGATCTCGCCGACGTCCGCCGGCAACGACTCGACCGCGCCCCGGCGCCGGGGCAAGCCCTTCATCGTCGTTTCGAGCGCCGCCGGGCTGATGTCGCTCAACACGACATCGGTGTCGGGCTCTCCGGCGAACCGGCTCGACAGCGCGGCGCCGAGCGTCCCACCCGCGCCCGTGATGGCTACAACTCGGGTTTTCATGCGGCTACGACCTCCGGCCCTCGATCACCCGCACGACGCACCACAACGTCCGGGCCTCCGCCCTGGGCCTGGGTGTTCATACGAGGAGGTATCCGCCGTCGACGTTGAGCACGGTGCCGGTGACGAACGCCGAAGCGTCGGAGGCCAGGAATTGATACACGCCGGCCAGGTCGGTCGCAGCACCCCATCTCCGCTGCGCGGTGTGCGCGAGCACACCGGCTCCGAGCACGGGGCTGTTCTTCCACGGTTCCGAAAGCGGTGAGTCGAACCAGCCGGGGGCAACGACGTTCACCGTGATACCCGACGATGCGAGGTCGAGCGCAAGGCTCTTCGCCATGCCGACCAGACCGGCCTTCGACGCGCTGTAGGCCACGAGCCCTTCCCGCGGCCGCTCGCCCAGGACCGAGCCGGTGAAGATCAGGCGCCCGCCGTCACCCATCACCCGCGCCGCGGCACGCGCACCCAAGAAGGCGCCGGTGAGGTTCACGTCGAGGACCTCGCGCCACACCGACGGATCCGTCGCGAGCGGTCCGCCCAGCACCGGCGAGATCCCCGCGTTGCAGATCCAGACGTCGATGCCACCCCACTCGGCGACGGTGGCCGAGGCGACGGCATCGTTGAAGCCGACGTCGACGACGTCGCCGCTGAACACGAGGGACGGCCCGGGGAGCTCTTCGGCGACAGACTTGAGGTCGGTCTCCGTCCGGGCGACCAACACCACCCGGGCGCCGCTGTGCGAGAACGCGTGCGCGAGCACCCGACCGAGTCCCCGGCTGGCGCCGGTGATCACCACTCGCTTCCCGGCGACGTCCGCCCCGTCGGCGAAGGACGCGGGGATGTCGATCTGCTCGGCCATCGCCTTCCCCGCTCGCCCCGGTCGTTGTTGTACCGATCAGTACAATACACGTTCGATGTTCGCCGACGCCGACCTCGTGGAGATGCACCGGCGGATGCTCGTGATCCGCGGGTTCGAGGAACGGGTCGCGACCCTCTACCGCGACGGCGAGGTTCCCGGCTTCGTGCACCTGTCGATCGGGCAGGAGGCGTCTGCGGTGGGCGCGTGCTGGCCGCTCGGCGTCGCCGACGTGATCACCTCGACCCATCGCGGCCACGGCCACTGCCTCGCCAAGGGCCTCGATCCGCTCGGCATGTTCGCGGAGCTGATGGCCAAGGACGCGGGGACGAATCGTGGGCGCGGGGGCTCAATGCACATCGCCGATCCCTCGATCGGCATCTTCGGCGCCAACGGGATCGTGGGCGCGGGTCTGCCGATCGCCGTGGGCGCGGCGACCGCGGCGCAGCTACGCCGCGACGGCACCGTCGCAGTTGCGTTCTTCGGCGACGGCGCGGTGGCCGCCGGCTCGTTCCACGAAGCGGTCAACCTCGCCGCGGTTTGCCACCTGCCCGTGATCTTCTTCTGCGAGAACAACGGCTACGCGGAGTTCTCGACGGCCGCGGACCAGCACGCGGCGCCACTCGAACGACGGGCCGCCGGTTATGGAGTCGAGTACGTCCCGGTCGACGGCAACGACGTCGTCGCGACCGCCGCCGCGATGCACGCCGTCGTCGAGGCCGTTCGCGCCGGGCGTGGTCCCGTCGTCGTCGAGGCCGCCACGTACCGCTGGCACGGTCACTACGAAGGCGACCCGGAGCGCTACCGATCGCCGGACGAGCTCGAGGAGTGGAAAGCGCGCGATCCGCTGTTGGTGAGCGCCCGCCGGCTTCGGTCGTCGGGCGTCGCCGACGACGCGCTCGCATCGATGCAGTCGGCGGTGGCGCGCGAGCTCGACGCCGCCGTCCGCGCCGCCCGGCAGTTGACCGCGCCGGACGCCTCGACGCTGCGCGACTACGTCGTCCGTCCCCGACCGGAGCGTCCCGAGTCACCGGAACCCGCGGCCGACGTGCCCGTGTTCCGCACCATGGACGCGATCCGTGCCGCGCTCGAGGCGGAGCTCGCGGCCGACGAGCGTGTGTTCGTCGCGGGGATCGACGTCGCCGCCGGTGGCAACGTGTTCGGCCTGACGCGTGGACTCCACGACCGCTTCGGCGACCGCGTCCGCGACACGCCCATCTCCGAGACCGCGATCGTCGGGCTCGGCGTCGGGGCGGCGATGGCGGGCATGCGCCCCGTGGTCGAGCTCATGTACCTCGACTTTCTCGGCGTGTGCCTCGACCAGCTGCTCAACCAGGCGGCCAAGTTGCCCTTCATGACCGGTGGGGCTGCGCAGATGGCGTTGACAGTACGCACGCAGTTCGGCGCGGGGCGCTCGTCGGGAAGCCAGCACTCCCAGAGCCTCGAGGCGTTGCTCGCGCACATCCCCGGTCTGACGGTCGTGATGCCCTCGACCCCGGCCGACACGTACGGGATGTTGCGCGCCGCGATCCAGGATCCGAATCCGGTCGTGTTCATCGAGAACCGCCTGCTCTACGGGATGAAAGGGCCGCAGCCCGCCGCGGACCACCTCGTCCCGATCGGCGTGTCGGCCGTCGTGCGGCCCGGAAACGACGTCACCGTCGTGTCGGTGTCACGGATGGTGCACGACGCGCTCGCGGCGGCCGAGCAACTCGGCACCGAAGGAATCTCGGTCGAGGTGATCGACCTGCGTACCGTCGCTCCCCTCGACCTGGCGCCGGTCCTCGCCTCGGTGCACAAGACGAGCCGGCTCCTGATCGCGCACGAGGCGGTCGTGCCGTTCGGCATCGGCGCCGAGATCGCCGCGACCGTCGCGCGCGACGGCTTCTGGGATCTCGACGCGCCCATCCAACGCATCGGCGCCGCGTTCACTCCCCCTCCGTACGCCCCCGACCTCGAACGCGCGTGGCTCCCCGACCGCGACGACATCGCGGACGCGATCCGCCGGCTCGCGCGGGTCTGACCGTTCGCCGCCTAGCAGCCGAGGGCGCGCGCGATGACGATGTGCTGGATCTCGTTGGTGCCCTCGCCGATCTCGAGCACCTTCGCGTCGCAGTAGAAGCGCGCGACCGGCGACTCGAGCATGTAGCCGATGCCGCCGTGGATCTGCACGGCCTCCGATGCCGCCGACACCGCGAGCCGACTCGCCTTCAGCTTGGCCATCGACGCTTCCTTGAGGAAGGGCTGACCGGTGTCGCGGAGGTACGCCGCACGGTAGGTCAGCCAGCGAGCGGCCTCGAGCTCGGTCGCGATGTCGGCGAGCTTGAACTGGATCGCCTGGAACTTCGAGATGGGTTGCCCGAACTGCACCCGTTGGCCGGCGTAGGCGATCGCCATGTCGAGCACAGCCTGAGTCAGGCTGAGCGACAGCGCCGCGATCGAGATGCGTCCGACCTCGAGCGTGCCGAGAAACTGGCCGAGCCCCATCGCGGGATCACCAACGAGATGATCGTCCGCGACCCAGACGTCGTCGAAGAACAGGTCGCGCGTGTCGAGACCGCGCCAGCCGATACCGCGCAGCTTCGGGCCCATGGTGAATCCGTCTGCGTCCTTCTCGACGACGAAGCTGGCGAAGCTGGCACGTTCACCGTCACCGGAATCGGTGCGGGCCAGCGCCGTCACACCGAACGACATGTCGGTGCCCGCGTTGGAGATGAACGCCTTGCGACCGTTGATCAACCAGCCACCGTCGCGCCGCACCGCGCGGGTGGTGATGCCGCGTGCGTCCGACCCCGCATCCGGTTCGGTCAGTCCGAACGCGCCGAGCGCGCGACCCTCGGCCAACGGACGCAGCCAACGCTCTCGTTGCGCGTTGTTCCCGAAGAGGTAGAGCGGCAACGAGCCGATCGTCACGTGCGCCTGCCACGCGGCGGCCACCGACTGGTCGGCCCGACCGAGCTGCTCCATCGCCGCGACGAAACCGACCGTCGACATGCCGATGCCGCCCCATTGCTCCGGGATCAGCATGCCGAGCAGTCCGAGCGCGCCCATCTCCCGCAGCAGGTCGGTGGGGCAACGCGACTCCGACCACGCGAGCGGGGCCCGCGGTGCGATCTCTTTCCGGGCGAACTCGCGGCACAGGCCCACCAGATCGCGCTCCGATTCGGTCAGCGAGAGGTCCACGGGGGTCGATTGTATTGGACCGACCGGTACACAATCTGCTTCGATGGGTCCCCGTGACCGACTACGACGCGATCGACTTCTTCCGGGGCGACGAGTTGGTCGCCGACCCGTACCCCTACTTCGAGTGGCTGCGGGAGCAATGCCCGGTGCAGCGCGAACCTCACCACGGCGTGATGATGGTGACCGGGTACGACGAGGCGATCGCGGTGCTCAACGACACCGACACGTTCTCGTCGTGCAATTCGCCTACCGGGCCCTTCCCCGGGTTCCCCGTAGCGCTCGAGGGCGACGACGTGAGTGCGCTCATCGAGCGACATGGCGACGAGTTGCCGCTCAGCGACCAGCTGCTCACCTTCGATCCGCCGATGCACACTGCGCACCGGGCCCTCCTCATGCGCCTCATCACTCCCAAGCGGCTGCGCGAGAACGAAGAGTTCATGTGGCGGCTCGCGGACCGGCAGATCGACGAGTTCATCGCGAGCGGAAGCCGCGAGTTCATCCGCGGCTACGGCCAGCCATTCGCCATGCTCGTCGTCGCCGACCTGCTCGGTGTGCCGGAGAGCGATCACACGCTGTTTCGGGAGCGCCTCGGCACCGGGCCCAGTCAGGGGACCGGCACGATCGGCAGCACGGCCGACGACGCGGTCGCGCACAATCCGCTCGAGTTCCTCTACGAGCAATTCACTGCGTACATCGACGACCGGCGGCGCAACCCGCGCGACGACGTGATGACCGGCATGGCGACCGCGACTTTTCCCGACGGCTCGATCCCCGATGCCCTCGATGTCGCCCGCATCGCCGCCAACCTCTTCGCGGCGGGGCAGGAGACGACCGTACGCCTGTTCGGCACCGCGCTGCAGCGCATCGGCGACGACCCCGACCTTCAGCAACTGCTGCGTGATCGCCGTGAGCTCGTCCCGAACCTCGTGGAGGAATGCCTGCGCACGGAGAGCCCGGTGAAGGGCGACTTCCGGCTCGCGCGTGTGACGACGGAGCTCGGAGGCGTACCGATCACCGCGGGAACCACGCTGATGGTCGTCAACGGGGCCGCGAACCGCGATCCGAGGTATTTCGACGCACCCGCGGAGTTCCAGGTCGACCACGCGAACGCACGCCGGCACATCGCTTTCGGCCACGGTGCTCACACGTGTCCCGGTGCTCCCCTCGCGCGCGCCGAAGGGCGCATCACGATCGAACGACTGCTCGACCGGATAGACGACATCAGGATCTCCGACGCGCACCACGGGCCCGCAAACGCACGGCACTACGACTACGTGCGCACGTACATCCTGCGCGGCGTCGGTTGCCTTTACCTCGAGTTCGAACCGAACCTCAGGCCCGGCGAATGACGCAGCGCCGTCCGGCCGCGGCCGCAACCCTGCGGAACGCTCCGATCACGGCTCGACCGTCGCCCGGGCGGCACGGCTAGCCGCACCTGCGAAATGCGGGGAGCAGCGTTTCGTGGCACGCTCCCTCCGCCGAACGGCCGGTGCTGTTCCGGTCGGATCCCGACTCGTGTATCGGAGCGACGATGAACCCGATCGACTGGGTGCGACAGCCGGCGCGCACGATGGCAGTGCTCGCTCGCCAGCCCGATCTGCTGAGCCCGTTTCTCGGCTGGGCGGCCGCGCTCGCGCTCAACGGCGTGCTTTCCCATCGCGACCACGAGCTCGTGGCGCTGCGCGCCGCGTCGAATTGCCGGTCCGAGTTCGAGTGGGTCGAGCACGTCGAGTACGCGCGGGAAGCCGGGCTGACCGACGACGAGGTTGCGCTGGTCGCCGAACCGATCGCGAACGGGTCGTGGAGCGCTGCCGAGCGCGCGCTCCTGACTGCGGTCGACGAGCTGCACCGCAACCACGACGTCACGGACGCGACCTGGGCGGCACTCACCGAGCACTACGACGCGCCGGCACTCGTCGAGATCCTGTTCGTCGTGGGCCAGTACACGATGCTGTCGATCGTCGCGAACGCCGCGGGGATCCCGGCATGAGCATCGGCGTCGTCGTCGTGGGCACCGGGTTCGGGTGCCTGACGCATGTCCGCGCGCTGCGCCTCGCCGGGTTCGAGGTGCACGCTCGTGGGCCGGGATCCCGACAAGACCTCCGCCCGGGCCCAGCGCTTCGACATCGCCAAGTCGTACACCACGCTCGCCGGCGCGCTCACCGATGATCGCATCGACGTGGTGACGATCGCGACGCCTCCCCACTCGCACGGTCCGTTGGTGCTCGAAGCCGTAGCCGCGGGCAAGCACGTCGTCTGCGAGAAGCCGTTCGCACACGACGCGACCCAAGCGCGCGCTCTCCTCGCCGCCGCCGACGAGGCGGGGATCGTGCACATGCTCGGGACGGAGTTCCGCTTCGCGCCCGGACAGGCGTTGCTCACTCGCGTCGTCCACGGCGGCGCGATCGGCGAGCCGCGGCTCGCAACGTTCCTGCTCCACATACCGCTCCTCGCCGACCCCGATGCCGCCGTACCGCCGTGGCGGAGCGACGCCGACCAGGGCGGCGGATGGCTCGGCGCGCACGCATCGCACGTCATCGATCAGATCCACACGACCCTCGGCGAGTTCGCGAGTGTCAGTGCGAGCCTGCCGAACGTCGGCGGTCACTCGTGGAGCGCCGAAGACGCGTACCTCGTGCACTTCCGGCTCCGCAACGGCTGCACCGGGCTGATGGAAGGCGTCGCGGCCGATCGCGGACCGATGTTGTTCGCGACCCGTGTCGCCGGAACCGGCGGTACGGCATGGGCCGAAGGCGACCGCGTGTTCGTCGCCGATGCGGCGGGTACCCGCGAGATCGACGCCCCGCCCGAGTTGGCGGTCGCCGCTCCCGATCCGCCGCCGGCCGACCTGCTCGTCAGCGCGTACGACCTGCTGCACTCGACCGGCATCGACGTGGGGCCGTACACGCGCCTGTACGAAGTGCTCCGCGCCCGCCTCGAGGGAGCAGCCGGCACGCGCGACCCCGCGCCGGCCACCTTTGGCGACGGCGTCGCCACGATGGAAGTGCTCGACGCGATCCGAGAGTCGGCGCGCGAGGATCAGATCCGTGGAACTCGCGCCGTGACCGGCGCGATCGTCGTCGGCACCGGATTCGGGTGCTTCACCCATGTCCGCGCCTTGCACGCGGCAGGGTTCGAGGTGCCCGCCCTCGTCGGCCGCGATCCGGTCAAGACCGCGCAGCGCGCGGAGGCCGTTGGTGTCCCCCATGCCTGTACCTCGCTCGCGGAAGCGCTCGAGCTGCCCGGGACCGACGCCGTGACGATCGCGACCCCTCCTCTCACCCACTCAGCCCTCGTGCTGGAAGCGATTGATTCGGGCCGGCACGTGCTCTGCGAGAAACCGTTCGCACGCGGCGAGGCGGAAGCCCGGATGTTGCTCGCGGCCGCGCAGCAGGCGGGCATCGTGCATCTGCTGGGAACGGAGTTTCGCTTCGATACCGGTCAAGCACTCCTCGCGCGGGCAGTGCGCGGGCTGATCGGCGAGCCCCGTCTTGCGCTGTTCGTACTGCACGTGCCGGTCCTCGCGGATCGCGACTCCGCACTGCCCGACTGGTGGGCCGACGCCGCGCAGGGCGGCGGCTGGCTCGGGGGCGCACGGCTCGCAGGTCATCGACCAGATCCGGGTGACACTCGGCGAGCTCGAAGCGGTCACCGGCGCCCTCGTGAGCCTGGCCCGTCCGACCAGCGCCGACGACGGCTTCGTCGTCCACTTCCGCACGCGCTCCGGTGTCGTCGGCGTGATGCAGAGCACCGCGGCCGACCGTGGACCGCTTCTCATCGAGACGCGCGTCGTCGGCACCGGCGGCACCGCGTGGATCGAGGGCCTCGGCGACGCGGTGTGGGTCGCGGACGAGAGCGGCACCCGCCGGCTCGCAGTTCCCGACGAGCTGCGCACCGGGCCGGCCTCGGCGCCTCCGAGCGGGATCCTCACCACCACCTACGAGCGAATGATCGGACACGGCCTCGACCTCGGGCCCTACACCCGCCTCGCCGAACACTTCCGCGCCCGCATAGAAGGCGTCGACCCGCCGCCCGGGCCTGCGCCGGCGACGTTCGCCGATGGCGTCGCCGACATGGCCGTCCTCGACGCGATACGCCACTCGGTCGCCGAGCAACGCACGATCACGGTCGCACCCCTGCCCGCGTAGCCCACCCACCCTGCTCGTGGTCCGTCGCCGATTTGATCGGGTGGATCGCCACCCAGCACACCGTGGGGACCGGCGCACGTTTGCCGCCCTGGTCGCGTCCGGTCATGCGGTGACCCGGCCGGTCGAAACGGCTGAGTCGTTTGATATCGATGTGGATGAGCTCACCCGGATGGCGACGGCAATACCGGTTCGGAGGTTCGGGCGGATCCAGCCGCGCCGCGATCTCGGTACTGGTCATCCGCAATCGACGTAACCGCTCAATCGTCGCGACCGCGCCAATGGCGTCCGCAGCGTCGGCGACCGTCCAACGGTCTTCGTCGATTCGTTCGCACAACAACCGCCGCTGAACCGGCGTGAGTCTCGCGTTACCGTGCAGCTTCACTGGCCTGAACAACGTCATGAGGAACTACAGCTCGCGCGGGCGATAGCGCCCGTGCTAGCGCCCGTGCTAGCGCCCGTGCTAGCTGTGCTGGTTCGAGCACACACTCCGCGCACGCGAGTCGCTTCGCGGCCCACCGCAGCATTTTGGAGACGGACCATTGGCGAACCAACCCCTGGCCCACCGATCCGGTCGCTACGTGGTGAGTGCGCCGCCGTTGAGCTCGATCGTCTGACCCGTCACCCACGACGCCTCCTCCGACGTGAGCCACGCGCACGCCGCGGCGACGTCGTCGGGAACGCCGGTGCGCCCCACCGGGATCGAACGGGCGAGCACGGCGGTGATCGTCGGATCCGGCATCCCCATGAGACCGATTGCGAGTGTGTTCGCGGTCACGCCCGACCGGGCGACCTCGAGCGCGAGGGTGCGCGTGAACACGATGCCGGCGCCCTTTCCGGCGCTGTACGCGGCGACGCCGATGTTGACCCACCGCGTGCCGGCTCCCGACGAGATGGTGACGATGCGGCCCCAGCCGCGGTCGCACATCCCGCCGACGACCGCGTGACTGCAGTGCATGACGCCGTAGACGTTGACCCGGAGCGGTCCCTCCCATTCCGCGGGTGTCGTGTCTCGGAACAGTTTGGGGACCATGGTGTGCGCGCCGGCGTTCCCGGCGTTGTTGACCAGGATGTCGACGGCACCGAGCCTGCCTACAGCGTCGGCGACCGCCGCGTAGTCGGTCACGTCGAACGGAGCGGCAACCGCTCGGCCGCCGCTCGCCCCGATCTCGGCGACGACGGCCGCGGCGCGGCACCGCGTCGACGTCGTTGACCGCGACGTTCGCGCCCTGGGCTGCGAGCAGCCTCGCGATCCCGGCGCCGACGTTCTGGCCCGCGCCGGTGACGAGCGCCATCCGGCCGGTGAGATCGAAAAGCATCCGCGCTCCTTCCGTCGGCGCTGCAACTCCTTGACTAAGTCATACAACTACTTTACGTTTCGGTCGATGTCAAAGGCAGCAAACCACGTCGCCGACGCAGAACTCGCGCTCGAGCGACTCTTCCGGTTGACCATGAACCGCAAGGTCCACACCCGGCAGTCGGCCGCGGTCGGGGCCGACGTCACCCGGGCGGGCTACGCGGTGCTCCGGTACATCGACGATGCCGGCGCACCGAGTCTCGGCGAGATCGCACGCGAGTGCTCCATGGATCCCGCCGCCGTCGGACGGCAGGTGAACGCGCTCGAAGCGGACGGGTTCGTGGAGCGGTACGCCACCACCGACGACCGGCGCGTCACCGTCGTGCGCCTCACCCACGCCGGCCGCGACGTGTACCGGCGCATCGTCGAGATCCGGCTCGCATACATGGCCGACGTGCTCGCCGAGTGGTCGGCGAGGGATCGAGCGACGCTGGTACGACTCGTCGACCGCCTGGTCGACGACCTGAGAGTCGTGCGTTTCCAGCCGGGCGCGGCCCGGGCGGCCCGACGTTGAGCGCCGACGACCGGCGCCGCATCGACTACGCGGGCAGCGTGCACGACGAGCGCGAGATCGACGCGGTGGTCGCGGTGCTGCGGGGCGGGCCGCAAGCGTTGCGCATCGGCAAGAACGTGCACGCTTTCGAGCGGGGTGTCGCCGACCTGTTCGGCAAGCGCCGGGGCGTGATGTGCAACTCGGGATCCTCGGCGCTGTACCTCGCGGTGGAGCTGCTCGGGTTGCAGCCCGGCGACGAGATCGTCACCTCTCCCGTCACCTTCTCGACCGACATCGCGCCGATCGTCCGGGCCGGCCTCGTCCCGGTGTTCGTCGACGTCGAACCCGACACGTACAACGTCGACGTCGACGCGATCGAGGCGATGATCGGTCCGCGTACGCGCGCGATCCTCGTCCCGAACCTGATCGGGAACGTGCCCGACTGGGACCGCGTCCGGGCGATCGCCGACGCGCACGGCCTGCAGGTCGTGGAGGACTCCTGCGACGCGCTCGGTTCGACGCTGCGTGGGACCCCGACCGGCACCCGATCCGACATCTCGGTGACCTCGTTCGCGCTCTCGCACATCATCACCGCGGCGGGCACGGGCGGCATGGTGTGCCTCGATGACGACGATCTCGTCGACCGTTGCCTCCTCCTGCGCCGCTGGGGCCGCCGATCGGAGACGCAGATCTACGGATCCCGCAAGAACATCGACAAGCGCTTCTTCTCGTCGATCGACGGCGACCTCGAATACGACAACCTCTTCATCTTCGACGAGCTCGGCTGGAACTTCGAGCCTGCCGAGCTCTCCGCCGCGTTCGGCCTCGTCCAACTCGACAAGCTCCCGGAAAACCTCGCGCAGCGGAAGCACAACTTCGCCCGGCTCGCTGGCCACTTCGGGCAACGACCCGATGTCTTCGTGCTCCCCCGCACCACCGCCGAGGTCGACACGGCCTGGCACATGTTCCCCGTGCTCATCCGCCCGGAATCGGGACTCGAGCGGGCGGCCTTCCAGCAACACATGGAACGCAACGGGATCGACACCCGGATGGTGTGGACCGGGAATGTGTTACGTCAGCCCGCGTTCAAGGGCATCGAACACCGGGCCCCCGAGCACGGCCTGCCGAACGCGGATCGGGTCATGGAACAGGGCCTGATCCTGCCGTCCAACCACAGCCTGACCGACGACGACATCGACTACATCTGGACGTCGGCGGCGTCGATACTCCCCTGACGCTCGACACTCACGACACATCCTCGGGTCCGGGCCATTCGACGGGCCAGTTGTCGTTCACGGTCAGGGTCCATGCCGGTTCCCGGTGCTCGAGGAAGGCCATGATCCCTTCGCGGGCATCGGCCTCACCCATGAGATGGTGGTGAAGCTCTGTCTCGAGCCGCTCGATCTTCGTCGGGTCGAGACCGAACGAGCCCCAGAGCAGACGTTTGCTGATCGCGACCGAGAGCGGCGCAGTGTTGACCGCGATGTCGTGCGCGACCTCGAGCGCGTGCGGCAGCACGTCGTCGTTCGGGAGCACGCGGGAAGCGACACCCAGATCGCCGCGCCTCGGCTCCCGTGAACGTACGGCCGGTGAGCAGGATGTCGGCGGCGTTGGCCATCCCCGCGATGCGCGGCAACGTCCAATGACTGAACGCGTCGGGCATGACGCCGCGCCGGACCTGCACGACGCCGTATTTCGCTTCTCGGGCCATGAAGCGAAGGTCGCAGTGCAACGCGAGCGTGAGCCCGATGCCGATGGCGTGCCCGTTGACCGCGGCGATCACGGGCTTGCGGATCTGCCACGCCGTCGGCGATACGGGGCACGACGCTGAAGTCGGCGGCCTGCGGCCGATCGAAGACGTCGGAGCCGCTGCTGAAATCGGCGCCGGAGCAGAAAGCCGGAGGCGTTCCCGTGAGCACGACGACGCGCACTGCGTCGTCGGTGTCGGCACGCCGGTAGACGTCGGAGAGCGCTCGGCCCATCGCGCCGCTGAACGCGTTGCGGGTATCGGGCCGGTTGAGTGTGGCCACGAGCACACCGTGGTCGCGGAGCTCCGCCAAGAGATCGTTCGTACCGGTGTCGATCGCGGTGGACATCAGACCTCCGTCCGGGTGATGACATCCTGCATCACAGCACGTCGCACGACGACGACCCGTTCCCCGGCGAGGGTGGCCCACCGTCGCGGCCTCGGCGCTAGGTTCCCGGACGCACCCGGACCGAAGAGGGCAGGATATGGACCGTTCCGCGATCGACGAACTGCAGATGCACGGCCAGGACATCCCCTGGTTGTTGCAGCACTGGGCCGCGCAGAAGCCCGATCATCCGGCGCTGATCTGGGAGCCCGCCGACGGCGAGCCCGAGAGCTGGACCTACGCCCAACTCCTCGCCGCAACACGCAGTCTCGCGGCCGGGTTGCGAGACCACGGGATCGAGATCGGCGACAAGGTCCTGATCCACGCCGACAACTGCCCCGAGATGCTGCTCGCCTGGCTGGCCTGCGCGACGTTGGGCGCGGTGGCCGTCACCACCAATACCCGGTCGGCCCCGACCGAGGTCGGATGGTTCATCGATCACTCGCAGTGCGTCGCCGCGATCACGCAGCCCGAGTTCGTCGGGCACGTCGGCGCGGCCAGCGCGTGATCTGCGTTGGATCGCGATCATCGGTGACCGGTCCGAGGCCGGCGCAAGCACCATCGCCTTCGACGACCTGCGCGGCGACGGAACGTCGTGGACCGGCCGCGCGATCGAGCCGCTGCGTCCGTTCGGGATCATGTTCACCTCGGGCACGACCAACAAGCCGAAGGCCGTCGTGCACACGCACGCGAACGCGGTCTGGGCCAGTCGCATCGGCCCGCGGAACATCGATCTGCGGACCGACGACCGCTACCTGATCTATCTGCCGCTGTTCCACGTCAACGCGCAGAGCTGGTCGATGTTCTCGGTGCTCGGCGTGGGCGCGACCGCGGTGCTCATGCCGAAGTGGTCGACCAGCCGCTTCTGGGACGTCGTCGTGCGCAACGACATCACCCACATATCGGTGATGCCCTTCGTCATCCCCACGTTGATGGAGGCCGACAAGCCCGCGAGCCGTCTGCGCGTCGGCGTCTTCGGCCTCATCATCAAGTCGCTCGACGAGCTGTGCGGTCTCGACGTCTACGCCGCGTACGGCATGACCGAGACGGTCATCCACGCCACGAACGGCCGGCCCTCCGACTGTCTGCCGGAACGCTCGATGGGCCACATCACGCCCGGGTACGAGTTCGCAGTCGTCGATCGCGACACCGGCGCCCTGTGCGCCGAAGGCGAGACCGGGGAGCTCTGGCTGCGGGGAACGCGTGGCATCCAGTTGTTCCTCGAGTACTTCGACAATCCCGAAGCGAACGCGAAGGCCTTCGACGGCGACTGGTTCAAGACCGGCGACATGGTCGTGCTCGGCGAGGGCGGCAACCTCTTCTACCGGGAGCGCGACAAGGATCTCCTCAAGGTCGGCGGCGAGAACGTCTCCGCGAAGGAGGTCGAGGAGATCGTGTCGACCGTTGCGGGAGTCGGGCAGGTCGCGGTGGTCGGCAAGCAGCACGACTTCCTGAGCGAGGTCGTCGTCGCGTTCGTGATCACGACGCCGGCCGCGCCCGATGCCGACATCCTCCAGGACCAGGTCGTCGAGGCGTGTCGTGCACAGCTCGCCGACTTCAAGGTCCCGCGCGCCGTGTACGTCGTCGACGAATTCCCGCTCGGTACCCTCGACAAGATCCTGAAGAACAAGCTCCGGGAGATGGCCGACGAACGACCGCCGGCCTGAGACACCGCGTCGGACTGTCGTGCTCGCGCGCGACCGGCGCGTTCGAGCGGTTGGTAGGGTCCGGGAACGCGGAAGGACGGCGGGCATGGGATCCGTTTTGGTGGTCGCCAACCAGACGTTGGGCCGGCAGGTCCTGGGCGCCCACTTGCGACGGATGATCGACGCGGATCGGAACACCCGCTTCGTCGTGATCGTCCCGGTGCCTGCGCCGGTGCTCGATGTCGGCGGCGCGATGGGCGCGATGAGCGGCATCACCGTGATCGACCCGGCACTCCAGGATCACCTCGGCGACCTGGCCCGGGACCGGCTGCGCGAGGTCCTCGCGTGGCTCCGCGACGCGGGGGTCGAGGCCGAAGGCTCCGTCGTGGGCGATCCGATGGCGGCGATGGAAGCCGCGGTGGCGGCGCACGCCTTCGATGAGATCGTCATCTCGACGCTGCCCGCCCGCGTCTCGGGATGGCTTCGCCAAGATCTCGCCCACCGCGCCAACCGGCGGTTCTCCGTCCCGGTCACCACGATCACGGCCGCCGACGAGCCCTTGCCGTCGACGACCGCGGCGGCGACCCCGTCATCGAAAGTCACGAGTGCACCGAGAGAGCGAGTTGCCATGACCGAGAGCGTGTACAAGATCATCGAGTTGGTCGGCACCAGCACCGAGAGCTGGGAGAAGGCCGCAGCCGCGGCCGTGCTACGAGCATCGCAGACGGTTCGCGACCTGCGCGTCGCTGAGGTCGCCGAACTCGACCTCGTGATCGAGAACGGCGTCGTGAGCGCCTACCGAGCCAAGGTCAAGGTCTCGTTCAAGTACGCCGACGAGAGCTAGCCCCGAGCTAGCCCTGATCTTTCAGTAGGCGCAGGTGCCGCGGCGGTTGGGTCGCTGCGGTGGGCCGCGAAGTGACTCGCGTGCACTCCTTCAGATCACAGACGGCTTCACCCGCGCGGAGTGTGTGCTCGAAACAGCACTGCTAGCACGGGCGCTAGCACGGGCGCTATCGGCCACGCGAAGCGCGGGTGCTAGCGACGAGAAAGCGGCGGCGCGGCGGCGCGTACAATTCGCGTGCTACTACCGGTGGTATCACGGGTGGTACCACCGGCAGTATCACTCCGTTTTCACGGGTCTGTGATGCGCGTGCCAGGATGCGGTTCCTCGCGCCGGACGATCGCGCGAGCCCCGGCGGGCCAGCGGGACAAGTCGATCAGGTCACCCACCAGCTGTTCGGCACGGAAACACAGGCCATTCTGATCGGTACGGTGAGGTCACCACCAGACGCGGACGCGACCCGCGATCAACCGATCGCTACTGAAAGATCCGGGCTAGGGCGGCTTCGCCAGGATCGCCTTCGCGACCGGGGGGGGGGCGAAGAGCGCGTCGTTCTGCCCGGCCGGAAGTGGCTCGTATTGCCGTCCGCCGACGACCGACAGGTCGAGAGATCGAGTCGTACTGGTCGACACCGACGCGTAGGTCGTGGGTTCCTGGGGTCTTCCCCGCCCAGTAGAGGGTGTCGGTCACCGCGTAGGTCGCCGCATTGCCGTGCACGTCGCAAATACCGACGGTGTGGGCCGCGGGGTCACGGCATGCATCGAGCGCTGCGCGTGAGCCCTCGGCGAGCGTGATCGGGTTCGTGGCCGACGCGCAGCTCGAGAACCTGTCGAAAGCCTCTGTGTCGGTGCGGTCGAGGGTGGCAGTGTCGTTCGTGTCCGAGAAATGGCAGTGTCATGCCGAGGCAAGGAGACGAAGATGACGACGAAGACAGAGCAAGCCACACGGGAACCCGGCCTCATCCGCATTGTCGACTCGGTCGAAGATGCCGAACAGTCGGCGTTGGAGGCCGTGCGGAAGTTCCTCGACACCGTAGACGGGGTCTTCCCGAAGGTGAGTGAGGAGGGCCCGCGCCGCAAGATCATCGATTCGGCGTTCAAGATGACAGAGCAACTGGTCGGCGCATCCAACCAGCTCGCGCGCCGCGTCGTGAAGGTGACCGAGGATGCCTTGGGCGACTACGAGTCCAAGGCGTCATCGCCCGACAGCTAGCAACGGACGCCCCTCACGTTCAACGTGGGAACAACGGCACCTCGTGCGGGCGGCCGCGCCCCGCCCGAGGTACTCGCCGCGCGACCGCGCCCGAAGGGAAGCAATGATCCTCGAACGGTTTCTGCTGACGGATCGCGTTGCGGTCGTGACGGGCGCGGGCCGGGGAATCGGGGCCGCCAGTGCGGTGGCGCTGGCCCAGGCCGGCGCCGACGTGGTCGTGTCGTCGCGCACCGCCCCGCAACTCGAAGAGGTGGCGGCGCACATCGCGGCCGCCGGACGCCGGGCGTTGGTCGTGCCGGCCGACCTGTCCGACCTCGACAACGTCGCTCGCCTCGCAGCCGCGGCTTACGAGACCTTCGGTCGCCTCGACGTCGTCGTGAACAACGTCGGCGGCACTATCCCCAACGCGTTTCTCGATACCACGACCGACTACATGGAGGAGGCGTTTCGCTTCAACGTCAGCACCGCCCATGCGCTCTGTCGCGCGGCGGTGCCGCTCATGCTCGAGAACAGGGGTGGGTCGATCGTCAACATCTCTTCGATCATGGGACGCGTGAGCGGTCGGGGGTATCTCGCCTACGGCGCCGCGAAGGCCGCCCTCGCGCACTACACGCGTCTCGCGGCCCGCGACCTCGCACCGCAGATCAGGGTCAACGCCATCGCGGTCGGTTCGGTCGCCACATCGGCATTGGAGTTCGTCGTACAGAACGACGAGATGCGCACTGCGATGGAGGACGCCACACCGCTGCACTGCATTGGCACCGCCGACGACGTCGCCGCGACGGTGATCTACCTCGCGTCGCCGGCTTCGGCGTACGTGACGGGCAAGGTGATCGAAGTCGACGGCGGGCTCGATCAACCCAACCTCGACCTCGGCTTGCCTGACCTCTGACCGGCGCGCCCGCGTTATCGATTCGACGGCGGATCCGCGTCATCGGTGGAGACGGACTCACGCGTCACCGCGTCGGCGAGCTTCGCGATCGCGTCGACCACCCGGTCCGTTTGGATCTGCTGGTCGGCGACGAGCCGCGCAAGCCAATAGCGCAAGAGGCGCGCCACCGAGTAGCGGGCAAACAACGCCGCCCCGAGGAACACGAGCGCTACCCCGAAGATCCCACCCGAGATGACGTAGGGCAGCTCCTGGTACACGTACTTGGTGCCCGACGCACCCCACCAACCCAACCCGATGACCACGAGACCGGCGATGGCGAGCGCGATCGCAGACCAGTACAGCCGGCGCTCACGTCGTTCGGTCTGGCCCGGAACCCGCAGGGTGTACGCACCGGCGAGGAGCTCTTCGAGGCGACCGGCAACGACGGCAGGAGCCCCGGAGCCCGCGCCCGCCTCCCCCGCGCCGGGGCCTTCGGACGGTATCCGCGTGTCGTTCTCACTCATGCCTTCGCTCCCAGGTACGCGGACGAGAGCACCGATTCGATCTCCGAAGGCCGGCCCGTTGCCGTGATGGTGCCCTGCACCATGACGACGGCGACGTCGGCGACGTCGAGCACGATGCGGGCGAACTGTTCGACCACGAGAATGGATACTCCCGATCGCGCGATCTGGCCAACGAGTCCGTACAGCTCTTCGACGACGAGCGGGGCGAGACCCATCGAGAGCTCGTCGAGCAGGAGAACGGCGGGTTCGGTGGCCAACGCCCGGGCCATCGCGAGCATCCGCTGCTCACCTCCCGACAGCGCTCCGGCCAGCTGCGAACGGCGGTCGCGCAGGCGCGGGAACCGGGCGTAGGCGCACGCTTCGATCTGATCTTGCGAGAATCCCGTATACGTTGCCATGACGAGGTTCTCGTGCACCGTCAGGTTCGGGAACACGCCGCGCCCTTCGGGGATCGTGCACACGCCGATTCGAGAGAGCGCGTCGCTGGAAACTCCGTTGATGCGACGGCCGCAGAGATGGACACACCCACCCGTGAGTGCGCGCTGACCGCTCGCGACCTTGAGTGTGGTGCTCTTGCCCGAGCCGTTCGGTCCGAGCAACGTCACGACCTTGCCCGCGGTCACCTCGAGGTCGATTCCGTGCAGCACCTCGACTCGCCCGTACGCGGCCCGGACGGCGCGCAGTTCGAGCACCGGCGGCAGGCTCGAGGGCAGGGCCGGTGTCAACGGCGAGGACGGAACCGAAACGGGGACCGGCGACGATGATGCGACCGGGCGCCGTGAGACACGCGTGCCGAGGTACGCCTCCACTACCGCCGCGTCCTCCGAGATCGCGGCCGGAGCACCGACCGCGATGATCGAGCCGTAGTCGACGACGTGGATCGAGGCACAGACCTGCATCACGAGCAGAATGTCGTGCTCGACGAGCAGGATGGCCAGCTTCTCGGCGGCCAGAACCCGCAGGAGCGCTGCGAGCTCCTCGGTTTCCTGATCGCTCAAGCCCGACGCGGGTTCGTCGAGCAGCAAGACGCGTGGCCGCACCGCGAGCGCCCGGCCCAACTCGCAGAGGCGGGCGAGGCCGGTCGGCAACGCGTCGGCTCGCTCGTCCGCGACGCCACGCAGACCGACGAGTTCCAGGAGAGCATCGGTGTCGTGTCGCACGTTCGACGCAAGGTCACGGGCCCAGCGACGTCGGATCTCGCACGCAACCTGAATGTTCTCGCGGACAGTCAAACCGCCGAAGATCTCCAGGTGCTGAAACGTGCGCGCGATGCCGAGGCGCGCACGTTGTCGCGGTTGCTCGCGGGTGATGTCGCGCCCGTCGAGCGACACGGTCCCCCGCCGGATCTCCTGCAGCCCGGTGATCGCATTGAAGATCGTCGTCTTGCCCGCACCATTGGGTCCGATGAGCCCGGTCACACATCCGGCCTCGACGTCGAGATCCACCTCGTTCACGGCGTTGTGGCCGCCGAAGGAGATCGTCAGCCCACGGGTTTCAAGCAGCGCCATCGCATGCCTCCGCGTCGAAACCCAGCTCCCGATCGAGCACGCGCAGCTCGGCGGCCGTCACCGGACCGTTCCATCCCACCAGCTCCGGAACCAGCGGCGGCGGCCGCACCGGCGGCTCGTGCGCTCGATTTCCGCCGAGCATGACAACCCTGTCGCGAGCTCGCAGCGCCACCTTGCGCAGGTCGCTGACGAGACCGTCGGGATTGCGCGCCAGACTGATGCCGACGAGGCCTGGCAGCAGAATCATCAGATTGTTGAGCGACGGATAGTCGGCCGCGACTTGGGGCATCGCGACCAGCAGGAGAGCGCCGATCAACGCGCCCGAAACAACGGTCACCCCGCCCACCACGACGAGGAGCAGCACCGGCAGCGCCGACAACGCGCCGGTGAGCACGCTGAAGTCGTCCTTACCGACCGTGCCCTTCCATCCTGCCATGAGGAATCCCCCGATCCCGGCCATGGCCGAGCCGAGGGCGAAGACCTCCAACTTGGTCCGGGTGAGGTCGAGTCCGAGCGTCGTGCACGCGGCAGGACTGTCCTTCATCGCTTGGAGTCGGCGCCCGAACTCGCCTCGCCGCAGCGCGATGACCAGCCAGGCCAAGACGACGAACGTGCCGGCGATGACGACGAAGTACGCCTTGTCGCTCTGCACGGGGTTCCATCGAGCGAAGACCTTGCTGTCGGTGGCGAAGCCCGGGATCTGTCCGAGGACGTTCTGCTCCACGACGAGCGCGAACGCCATCGTGCCGAGCGCGAGATAGAGATCGCGCATCCGCAGACACGGAATCGCGACGATCGCGCCGGCCAGACCCGCGAAGGCCGCCGCCGCGAGCAGGCCCACGGGCGACGCTCCCAACTGGCCCGGCAACCACGACGCGGCCAACGCTCCCAACCCCGCGAACGCGAGCTGCGCCAGCGAGATCTGCCCCGCGTACCCGGTCAGCAGCACGATCGAGAGCATCACAATTGCAAGAGCGAGGCCGAGGCCGGCCGCGCGGAGAACCGCGCCGTGCAGGAGGCCCTGCGCGAACCAGGCCCCGACCACGAACGCGACGCCCGCGACGATCGACTTCCTCAGTGTCGGGACGGCGGTCGAGCCGGCGGAACGCAAGGTTGCGGTGAGCCGCGTTCGGTCCTGCGGTATCAAGAGCAAGACGACGAACAACATGATGACGGGCAGTGAGTCGTGAATGCTCTGCACCCACACCGGAACGTGTTGCACTTGCGCGAGACCCCAGTCGAAATAGCTGAGGCTGAGCCCGAGGATCACTGCACCGAGCGCGGTGAGGGGCAGGCTGCGGAGGCGACCGACCACCGCAACGACGTACGCGTTGATGACGAACAAGGTCAGGCGGGCGACGTCGAGCGCGAGGATTGGCGCGAGCAGTATTCCGGCCAAGGCGGACAACATGCAGCCGATCACCCAGCTGACGGTCGACGCGACTGCGGGGTTCTCGCCGTTCAGGCGGGCCAGCTCGCGGTCGTCGACGACCGCTCGCATGGCGACACCGATGCGAGTGTTGCGGAGCACCACCCACAGACCGAACGCAACCAGCACCGCGAAGACGACGACGAAGAGGTAGTGCCACGCTATCGGAGCCCCCAGGATGCTGATCACGTTCGCTTCGAAGAAGCGCGGCAACGTCGGCGTCTGCGCGAACTTGCTCGGCGCCCACACGACCGAACCGATCCCGAGCAACGCGACGAGTAGGCCGATCGTGACCACGATGCCGGTGATCGTCGACGCACCGCTGAGGTTGCGCATGATCAATCGCTCGATCACGACTCCGGCGACCGGAGCGAGCACGAGCAGCACAGCTGCGAACGCAAGCGGCGCGGGCCAGTCGTGCTGCACGCGAAGGTCCCAGTACGTGAAGGCGGCGATCATCGCGACGGCGCCGTGCGCGAAGTTGAAGATCCCCGAAGCCGTGTATGTGACGACGAGCCCGCTCGCCGCGACGAAGTAGACCCCGGCGACTGCCAGGCCGAAGATCGTGTAACGCAAGAACTCGCCCATCAGCCGAATCCGGCCGGGAGCTGCTCGTACCGCTTGGGCATCGGGATCGAGTTGGCCGGACTGCAGTCGAAGCCCGCCGTGCCGTCAGTGGGAAGCTTCGGCCAGTAACGCACGAACTTGTTCCCCTGCACCTGCATGTAGAGGAAGCAGTTCAGACCCTGGTTGTCACCCGGGTCGGACGGCGCCTGCAACCCACCACCGTCCCAGCGTTTGACGCCCTTCAACTGCTCGATCAGGCCCGCGCGGTCAAGTTCGAGCCCAGGGCAGCCGCGGTCTGGGCGAAGAGCAGGCCCGCGGAGAACGCCTGGACGCCGAGCGTCGTCGGCGGAGTGTTGGGTGAGGCCTTCTTCAACCATCGGAGGTACACCTGGAGCGCGGGACTGCGCTGAGCCTCTTCGAATGGCGTCGTGTTGGTCAGTACGAGCGCGCCTTCGGTCCCGGGCTTCCCCGGAAGACTCTCGTCGTAGTACTGCTGACCGAGGTCAACGACGGTCGGTCGCCAACCGGCGTCGCTCATCGCCTGGAGGAAATGCTCCATCTCCGACACCGTGTCGACGTCGGTGATCCATTCGACGCCCTTGTCCTTCAGCACACTGACGATCGGTCCCCAGTTCTGGACCAGCACGTCGGTGGGATTCGAGTAGACGAACCGGAACCCGGCGGCTTGCTCGAAGGCATCACGCTGGCGGGCCGCCTGGGTGCGACTGACAGGCAGGTTGGGCCAGAGGATCCCCGCCTTCTTGATCGCGTCGGGGAACTGCCGAGCGATGAACTTCCCGGGACCGACCGCATACTGCGTGCCCGGGTTCGGCACCGGCGAGAACACGCGTGGCGACATGCCCTTGACGTAGGTCGCGGTATACGCGGCCACTTCGACGAGGCCGCATTGCACCATCGTCACGGCACCCTGGTCGTCCTGCACGGAGCCCGAGCCGACGAGTGCGAAGATCCCGTCATCGCAGGCCTGTTTCATCGCGTCACCCTCATTGAGGATCTTCGAGTCGTAGTGCTCGAGCACGAGCTTGCGCCCGTTGATCCCGCCCAGGCTGTTGCAGAACTGCACGAACGCATCGACGGAACCATCGATGCCGGCGGTGGGGACGGCCACCACACCGGACTTGTCGGAGATCACACCGATCCTGATGGCGGTGTCGGTGACACCCTCGTCGGTCGCACCACGTGCGGCGGTGGAATGACCACACGCAGGCGCAAGCGTCCCGACCATCGCAGCCCCGCCGCTACTCGCGGCGTTGGTCGTCGACGTCACCGCGACTCCCTCGACGGCGTCGAGTGGCGCGCCGTGCTCCCGCGAGCCACAGGCCGAGACAGTGCACATCACGGCAATGAGGAGCGATCCGACTCGAAGCCTCAACGGATCTCCCCCTCCCCGGAACTTCTCACCCCGAAGGGTCGATCGTGACACCGCGTCACGCACGCCCGCCCGAGGCGACAGTCGGTGCGGATCGGGACGAAGGTCACCTCATTGTGTACCCCGCGCGTCACCGAAACCAGGCGATCGGCCGTTGACACCCCTAGTTGTCGGCCCAACGATGGTCCCGTGACGTACAACCTCGCGGAACTGTTCGAACGTGTCGTCGACACGGTGCCCGAACGTGAGGCCGTCGTGACCCCGACGCGCCGGCTGACCTTCGCCGAACTCGACGCGCGCGCGAACCAGCTTGCGCATCATCTCTGCGCGACCGGCATCAGGCCGGGCGATCACGTCGGATTGCAGCTGATGAACGGTACCGAGTACCTCGAGGCGATGCTCGCCGCGTTCAAGCTGCGCGCGGTACCGGTGAACATCAACTACCGCTACGTCGAGGCGGAGCTTTCGTATCTCTACGAAAACGCCGACCTGGTCGCCCTGGTCTACGACACCGCCTTTGCGGCGAGGGTCGATGCGGCACGCTCGACGACCGTGCCTCGCCACCTCATCGCAGTTCGTCGGACAACCGAGGCCGCGCTCCCCGGCTCCGTCGAATACGAAGCGGCGCTCGCCGCGGCTTCACCAGAGCGCGACTTCTCGGGCCGTTCCGGCGACGATCTCTACATCGCGTACACGGGTGGGACCACCGGCCCGCCGAAGGGGGTGTTGTGGCGTCACGAAGACATCTTCTTCGCGGCGATGGGCGGCGGTGACCCGACGACGCTGCTGGGCCCGATCACCGAGCCCGGTCAGATCGTCGAACGAGTGCTTCCGGTCGGCGCCGTGATGTTGATGGCTCCTCCGTTGATACACGTCAGCGCGCAGTGGGGCGCCTTCTCCATGATGTACGGCGGCAGCAAGGTCGTGCTCACGTCGCCCGGATCCTTCGATCCCGAAGAGGTGCTGCGGCTCGCGACGACCGAGTCGGTGAACGTGCTGACGCTGGTGGGCGACGCGATGGCACGGCCCGTACTCGACGCCCTGGCCGACCACCCGGACCGTTACGACCTGTCGTCGTTGCTCGTGTTCGCGTCGGGCGGCGCGGTGCTCTCGGCGTCGACGAAGGCCCAGGTCGCCGACCTCCTCCCCGGCGTGATCGCAGTCGATGGACTCGGATCGACCGAGACGGGCGTCACGGGAACACGCGCGCGGCTCCCTGGTGCC
Organism: uncultured Actinomycetes bacterium; assembly: GCA_963761055.1. Taxonomy (GTDB): domain Bacteria; phylum Actinomycetota; class Acidimicrobiia; order IMCC26256; family PALSA-610; genus PALSA-610. Next base: position 813,150 of record CAVXFO010000007.1, read on the forward strand.
GACGTCGAGCAAGGCGCCAAATTCACGGTGGGCGAGAACATCGCGGTGCTCGACGACGACCTGCGACCGGTCGCACCGGGTTCGCGTGCCGTCGGGTACATGGCCCGCAAGGGTCACCTGCCGATCGGCTACTACAAAGACGCACAGAAGTCGGCCGCGTTGATCGTGAAGATCGGCGGCGAGCGCTGGGCCTTGACCGGCGACGCGGCGGCCGTCGAGGAAGACGGCACGGTGGTGCTGCTCGGGCGCGGCTCCGTCAGCATCAACACGGGCGGTGAGAAGGTCTACCCGGAGGAGGTCGAGGGGGTGGTGAAGGATCACGCCGCGGTCTACGACGCGGTCGTGGTCGGGACACCCGACCCCCGCTGGGGCGAGCAGGTCGTCGCGGTCGTGCAGCTCCGGCCCGGCGCAACGCTCACGGTCGACGAGCTGCGGCAACACTGCCGACACTTTCTCGCCGGCTACAAGTTGCCGCACGAGCTCGTCCGGGTCGAGCACGTGGAACGCGGGCCGAACGGAAAGGCCGACTATCGCTGGGCGCGCGAACGCGCGCATCTCGGCATTCTCCGGATAAGGGCGACCCGGCCATGCGCAGGCTCACGGGTGCCGACAGCCTCTTCATCTTCAACGAGAACGGAGCGCGCCACCAACACACGCTCAAGATCGCGATCGTCGACCCGACCGGCGCCGACGCGCCGGCGACCTACGACGCGCTGCGAGACCAGATGCGCGAAGCGATCCCGTTGCTCGAGCCCTTCCGATGGCGGCTCGTCCGAGTGCCACTCGATCTGGCGCACCCGTACTGGGTTGTCGTCGGCGACCGGGAAATCGACATCGACTATCACGTGCAGCGGGCGACGGTGCCGTCGCCCGGGAGCTCCGCGAGCTGGCCGAGGTGATCTCGACGATTGCCAGCGTCGGGCTCGATCGCGACCATCCACTCTGGCAGGTGTGGTTCGTCGAGGGGCTCGCGACCGGCGAAGTCGCATACGTCGCAAAGGTGCATCACGCGCTCGCAGACGGCATGTCGAGCGCGCGAATTGCTGGCTGAGATCGCCGCCGAGGACCTACACGGCACCCCGATGTCGGCATCGACCCAGCTCGTCGGCGAGCCGATTCCGGGGCGGGCGGAGATGCTCCGGCGGGGTCTGCTCGACTTCGTGCGACTCGGTCTCGATCTTCCGGCCCTGCTCGCGCACCTGGCGCTACTCGCGAACGCTCCGGAAACGAGGCCGCGCCGGAGAACCGCGCGCCGCCAAGCCGTTCGCGGGCCCCCACACTCGTTTCGACCGACCACTCACGCCGAACCGCCGGCTTGCGTACGAGACGTTCGCGCTCGACGACATCAAATCCGTCGCGCACTCGTTCGACGCCCGCGTGACCGACGTGGTGGTCGCCATGGTGTCCGGCGCACTTCGCAGTTATCTCGAGCGGCACGGCGAACTGCCCGACCAGCCTTTGACCGCGGCGATACCGGTATCGGTGCGAACACCAGAAGAGGAACGGGCGTGGGGGAATCGCCTCGCGTCGTGGTACGTCTCGCTCGCAACCGACGTCGCGGACCCCACCGAACGTCTACGCGCGATCGTGCGGTACACACGGGCCGCGCGTGCGGAGCTCGAAGCAACCGACCCCGAGCTGCAGCACCGGTGGGCGGAGTACTGGAGGTTGTTCCGCCTGACGACCTTCGCGTTCCCGAAGATGGCACGCCCGTTCGTGCACCGGCCGACGTTCAACGTCATCATCTCGACCGTGCCCGGGCCGCCGCGGCCTCTCTACCGGCACGGCGCGCGCCTCGTGCACATGATCTCGATGGGTCCACTCGTCGAGGGCATGGGGATCAACTTCACGGGTTGGAGCTACGCAGGAGACATGACCATCGCGGTGATGTCGTGCCGTGAGCACGCTCCCGACCTCTGGGATCTGACGGGCGATCTGCGGGCCAGCCTCGAAGACTTGATGACCGCAGCAGTTGCGGCACGGCCGACGGAAGACCGAACGGATCCGAGACCGGCGTCGGACAGCCGAGCCCCACGCACCGGGCAGCCTCGTCAGTAGGCAGATGCCGTCGGGCCGGGGCGGCCGAAACATTGGGACTTCGGACCATTGACGCACGGCCACGGTCGGGTGAGCCTCGATCCGTGCAGGTGATCGCGAATGTCTCACGACGGATGTGGACCGTTGGTGCGGATCTCACCGACGCGGTCAGCCGGACGGTCGGCTTCGCCGCGGCCTGCGGCGCGAGCCCCGCGCCGGCGTCTTGCAGCGCCTCGGCCTGACGACGGCCGCAGCGGCCGACGAACTGCTTCTCGCAACCTTTCGCCAGCTCCGCGCGCCCACCAGTGACGAGGGTCTGTCGTCGGCGCTGGACGAAGGTGCCGAGCTGGTCGCGTATCTCGAACGGAACGGCGCACTCGCGACGCCCGAGTCGTTTCATCCTGCACCACCACCTGCCGTGATGGAGGTCAAGATGCGACGAGTCGGCCGCACGCGCTTCGGACATGCGACCTACCCGAGCCCTTACCTCCCCGGCTCCGGAGTCCCGGGCGCGGCACGATTCGCCCGGGACACCGACAACCACGTCGTGCACTCCTGGATGCTCCGCCAGACGGTGCGCGCTCCTTGGGTGGTGTGCCTGCACGGCGCCGGTATGGGCGACCCACTGGCCGACATGTTCGCCTTTCGCGCCGCGTACCTGCACCGCTGCGGATTCAACGTCGCCATTCCCGTGCTGCCGCACCACGGCCCGCGTGGAGCGGGACGCTTCGAGGTCGCATTTCCCACCGAGGAGCCTGCGGTGAACCTCCATGCGGCCGCGCAAGCGATCGCCGACGTGCGAGCCCTGCTGGCCTACATCGCCAACTCCGACGAACCCGCGGTGCTCTTCGGAATTTCCTTGGGCGCGTACGTTCGCGGCGGCGGTCGCGGCGCTCGAACCGGCGCTCGCCGGAGCGATCGTCGGCGTACCAGTCGTCGACATCGCCGATCTGATGTGCACACACGCGCCGCCACGATTCGTCCACCATCCCCTTTTCGCCGACTTCTGCACGATCTCGCAACAACTCGACGGCGTGACGTCCGCGCTGGGATTACCCGCGCCGGTCGCGCGTCCGGGAACGCGTTCGATCTGGGCGGGCCGCGCGGACCGGCTCGTGCGTCCCGCGCAGGTGCTGCGGCTCGCGGCCCAGTGGGGCGACCCCGACGTGTGCTGGTACGCGGGCGGACATATGGGGTTTCTCACGGCGCGTTCGGTCCACCGCTACATCGCCACGGCGCTCGTCGGCGCTGGAATCGGTCAGGATCGAGGAGGCCGACTGGAGGCTCTCATGTGAGCGCGCACACGCGACGCTTCCGGTTTCGGTCGTGCTATCCGAGAATCGGAAATCGACGCTCGGCCGCGAGCCGGTCGAGCGTCGACTGCATCGTGTTCGTAACCTGTGCATAGCACTTGCGGACGATGATGTCGTCGTCGGCGGCCTCGGGGCCGTACCGCGATGACCAGTCGATCGGCTCACAGAGCTCGACGGTGATCTTCGCGGGAAGGGGCCACGTCGGGATCCCTCCCGGAACGAGACCAAGCGGTGGTCCGAACACGAGTGGCATCACCTTGATGCGAAACAGGTGGTCGATGTGAAGGAGCTTCGCGACGCGTTCTCCTCGTGCAAGGACGACGACCGTCTCGTGCGCGCCAACTGACACGGCGGGAACGATGGGAACCTGCATTCGCAACGCGAGGCGGACGAAGCCGACGCGATCTCCGAAGTCGATGCGGTTCCGCTGCAACCAGGGCCGGAAGACGTCGTAGTCACCACCGGGGTAGTCGATCAGGATCCCTCCCCCGCGCAGGATCGCTTCCACGTCGGCGCGTCCGGCCTCGACGGCGCCGGCACGCGCCATCACCGGACCCAGGCCGGGAAGCCCGAGGAAGAACGAGTGGAACAGTGCGAACACCGGTTCGTCTTCGCCTCGTTCACGCCACCACGCAGTCAACAGCACCGGAAGGTCGGGCGGCATCTGGCCACCCGAGTGGTTGCCCACGACCAAGAAGGGGCCCCGCGGCGGCAGCCGCTCGAACCCCTTCACCTCGGCCCGGAAGTAGGACGCGAAACGCTCGAGGGTCGGTCGAACGGAGCGAAGGAAGCTCGGGTCGCGAGCAGACCCCACCGCGGCATCTGTGGTGTCGCGGCTACTCATGCGTCGACCCGGTGCAAGCGAGTCGGCGAGTCGGGACGCGCCGCGGAGATCTCGGTTCGAATTGCCAAGGCTTCTCGCGCCTCATGGAGCGGACGGTAGATCGGTGCCCATTGCACGACTAGGGGCGAAGGGCCCTGCCGACCGCCGACCAACCGGCATGCCTCCACGAAACCCGCGGCGAGTCGGATCGCGGCGACCACGGTCCACCCCCGGGCGCGCTCAGGAGTCGCGGGCGAGGATGCTGAGCGCGTCGAGGTCGGCGACGGCCGCGACCATTCTCTCGGTGTTCGCAACGGTGATCGCCGTGCCGTAGTTCTCGGGCGGCGTGATGAGCCAGCCGATGACCAGTCCCCAGATGACCGCGCGACGGCACCACTCCCACATTTCGTCGAGATCGGGGGCGTCGGCGACGCCACACTCGATGAGCTCGTCGCGGTAGCTCGCGAGGAGCCGGCGCGCCGCGACGCGGCGCACGTCGGTCGGCAGTGCGGTGGAGACGAGGTAGATGACGTCGTGGGCGAAGCAACCGCGGACCTGGAGTTGCCAGTCGAGGAGTCCGCCGGTGCCGTCGGGAAGGAGGTAGGTGTTGCCGATGTGCGCGTCGCCGTGCAGGAGCGTCTCGGGCACGTCGGAGAGCAACCGTCGCGAGGCTCCCAGCGCGGTCCAGAGTTCGTCGAGGTCGGCGCCGAGCGGCGCGATGACCTCCGCTTTGAAGGGGTTGCGACGGAGCTGGTCGCGGATGATCTCCAGTCCGTGACGATCGAAGATCCCCGACATGCCTCGTGAGGTTGGCGTCGCTACCCAGGCGAGATCGGTGGCGAAGCGCTCGGAACGCCAGTAACGCGCGTGGAGTCGGGCCAACTGCGAGAGGATCGCGGCGACGTCGTCGACGGTGACGTCCTGGGTGGCGTCGGGGAAGCACGCGTCGCGTGCGGTGAGGTCCTCGATGAGGAGCCCGAACTGACTCGTCGCCGGATCGAAAGCCGCGGCGAACGACAGCGGGGTTTCGATGTCGAGGTCGGGGCGGATCTCGTTGTAGAAGCGGACCTCGGTTTCGTACATCTCGCCCGGCGCGTGTGGCGACACGAGCATCGTCTTGAGCACCATGTGCCCGGGAAGACCACATCCGGCTCCGGGCGCGTAGGTGAGATCGAGTGCGACGCGGTCGGCCGTCGACGCGACTCCCTCGCCGCACCGTTTGACCGGGCCGAGCCGCACCTCGGCGACCTCGACGCCGGGGTTCCGGATCGCGAGCACGCGCGTCAGGAGCTCGGGAGTGAGTTCCGCGGATCGGATGGGAAAAGCGGCTTGGTCATCGCGGCAGCGTCGTACGCACGAGTTCGGCGAAGCGTCCTCCGGTCACGGCGTTCGTCTGCTCCCGCCGTGATGCGAAGCGCCACCCGGACGCGGTACGGACGTATTCGTCGTGGTACACCGCGCTCACGTCCATGAGCTCCTCAACTCCTTCCCACGTCAGTCCGTGACACGCGAAGACATGCATCGAACCCGTCGCCGTGTCCGGCCCGGTGAACCGAACGCTTTGGGTCGACATCGAATGCATCGACCAGGAGAACATCGCCATCGCTTCGCCCATCCAGTTCGCGACCTCGGCCGGCGTGCCTGCGATACCACCGGCGGAGCGATAGTCGATCAGCGCGTCGGGCACGTACAAGTCCCGGAACACATCCCAGGCCTTGTCGTCGACTGCGTATGCATACGCAGTCGCCAGTTCCGCGATGAGGGCGCGATCTTCGAGTCGCAAGTCGTCCACCGCCACAGCCTCGCGCAACCAAGCTCGACCGCGGCCGCCCGCGCCGAGTCTCCGCTATGCCAGGATGCCTCGATCCGCGACCCGATGACGCCGGCGACGATGGCAACTACCGCTCGTTCACCTGCCGCGCCCCCGTTCTGTCGGGGCGCACCGAACGTCTTGGTGATCGTGCTCGACGATCTCGGATTCGCCCACCTCGGCAGCTACGGATCCGATCTCGCGACTCCGAACGTCGATCGGCTGGCGGCACGCGGCCTGCGGTTCACGAACTTCCACACAACCGCGGTCTGTTCGCCCACGCGCGCCTGTTTGCTGACCGGCCGCAACCATCACCGCGTGGGAATGGGCATGCTCCCCGACCTGCCCACGAACTTCCCCGCGTACTCCGGGCGCATCCCGCGCTCGGCCGGAACACTCGCGCAGATCTTGCGTACAGCCGGCTACGCCACGTTCTGCGTCGGCAAATGGCACCTCGTCCCGCGCGATCAGCGGGTCACCGGTCCCTACGACATGTGGCCGACCGGACTCGGGTTCGACCGCTACTACGGGTTCCTCAACGGCGAGACGAACCAATGGACTCCGAACCTCGTCCGCGACACCAACCACGTGGAGCCGCCACGCGAACCGACGGATGGCTACCACCTCGACGCCGACCTCGCCGACAACGCGATCGCATACCTGCGAGAGCTGCGTATCTCACATCCCGACCGGCCGTTCCTGCTCTGGTACGCATCCGCCGCGCCCCATGCGCCCCACCAGGCTCCGCCGGAATGGATCGACCGGTTCCGAGGCGCGTTCGACCGCGGCTGGGACGCGTGGCGCGAAGCGACGCTGACTCGTCAGCTCGACCTGGGAATCGTGCCCGCAGGCACCGAGCTGTCGGATCGCCCGCCATGGATCGAAGCCTGGTCGGCCGTCGGTGCACCGCGGCGCCGTCTCTACACCCGAATGATGGAAGTGTGCGCCGCGTTCATCGCACATGCCGATCATCAGATCGGGCGCGTGCTCGACCATCTCGAAGCGACCGGCGACCTCGACAACACCATCGTGGTGTTCGTGTCCGACAACGGAACATCGGGCGAAGGTGGCCCGAACGGCACCTACAACCAACTCGGCCACTACATCTCCGACGAACCCGACGACATCGCCGACGAGATCGCGCACATCGACGATCTCGGCGGTTTTCACTCGAGCGGTCACTACCCCTGGGGCTGGGCGCTCGCAGGCAACACGCCGTTCCGGCGCTGGAAGCGCTACACGTTCGAAGGCGGAATCCGCGATCCGTTCATCATCTCCGCGCCCGGCGTCACCGACGCGGGCGCCACCCGTGATCAGTACTGCCACGCCATCGACGTGCTCCCGACCGTGCTCGACCTGTGCGGCCTCGCGCCGCCCGACGAACTCGACGGCGTTGCCCAGATGTCGATCGACGGTGTGAGCCTCGCCACAGTCGTCTCGGACGCGACGGCACCCGACGTGCACACCAGCCAGTACTCCGAGTGCTGGGGAAGTCGGGCCATGTACCACGATGGTTGGAAGGCCGTCACCAATCACGTCAACCAACTCACCGCCGCCGAGCGCGAGCAGATTCCCGGCAGCCACGACTTCGCGACCGACACCTGGGCGCTGTACGACACCCGCAGAGACCCCACGGAATCACACGATCTTGCCGCCGACGAACCGGAACGCGTCGCCGACCTCGTCGCGCGGTGGTTCGCGGCGGCCGAACGAAACCAGGTGTTCCCACTCGACGACGGCGCCGTCAACCGCATCGCGCACATGCACGTGCCCTGGACGCCGGCGCGTACCAGCTTCCGGTACGAGGCCGGCGACAAGGTCCACGAGGTCGCCGGGCCGAACATCGCCGGCGGCTTCCGCATGGTCGCGACCTTTGCCGGACAGATCCCGAGCACCGGCTCGGCGGTGCTGTGCGAGCAAGGCGACTGGATCTCCGGCTGGGCGTGGTACCTCATCGACGGCGAGGTCAAGTGGTGCATCGCGGGCAAGGGTGGGGCCCACTTCGTGCGCGCCCCCGTACCCGCAATCGCACGCGTACTCGTCGCCGAAGGCGCGGTCACGAACGGCCAACTCGAAGTCACGCTCGCCGCCGACGACACCGAAATCGCGCGCCGGAACCTCGAGGTGCACCCACCCCTCGCCTGGGCACCCGACGGCGCATTCCTCACCATCGGATACGCCCGCCCATTCCCGGTCGGCGATGACTACACGCCTCCCGCGCCCGCGCCCGCATCCCTCGTCGACATCACGATCCGCGTCGGACCGCTTCCGCCGTTCGACATCACCGCCGAACTCGAACGAATCCTGCGCCACCAATGAGCGGGGCTTGGAGCGCTTCGGCCGGTGGGCCGGCTTGACCGCGCGTGACCGTTTCCGCCAGAGAGCGCCTGGATCCGAGCGACCGCGGTCGCCTCGACCGTCATCGTCGCCGGCGAACTCCACAAGCGCTTCACGCGAGGTCGCAACCACTCCGAGGCCGGCGCCGGGAGAACACGCCCCTCGGGCCGCTGACGCTGCTCCAGACGCGCCTCCGACGCGCTTTCGCCCACGGCCCGGTCCCACCGAAATGGGCTGGAAGGCGGGGCGCAATCCGTCGAAGGAACGGCGTGAAGCTGTTCCGCCTTGGCCGGGGCCCAGTGCCGAGCCGCCATCGTCCGCGTTGGCTGCCGCCGATCCGCCTCTTGCTCACCTTCGTCGTGTTGCCTCCCATACTCGGCATGGCCCTGCTGGCGACGTCGACCGCGACGACACGGTGGGACCAGCGAAACGCCGCCAACGCAATGGCGCGGGACGCGGTCGAACTGGACCGGCTCATCATCCTGCGCGGCGACATCGCCGCCGAGCATGTCACCTCGGCGAGCATCACGACCGGAGCCGACTTCGGTATCACTCCAGCCCGCCTTTCCGCGTTGTATCACGTCGACTTCGTCGCTCGGATGCGAGTCGCACGCGACAAGGTGGACGCGGACCCGACGGTGAGCGCATATCCCGACCTGGCATCAGACCTGCTGCGCCTGCGAGAGCTCCGCTCCGAGATCGACGGCGGAAAGTCGGGATTCGCGGCCGTCGAGACACTGTTCGCGGGGTTCGAAGCTGACACCGACCGCCACTGGCAGAGCCGCTTCGACGACGCCGCGCCGCATCGAGACCACGGCCGAGCACGGAGTTGGCTCCGCGAGCGACCAACTCGACGTCGTTAAGGCGACCTTCACCGCCTTTCACTCCGCGCTCGAGCGCACCCGCTTCACCAACGCCGTGCTGACCGGACAGAAGACGCCGGCGAACATCGAAGCAGTGATCGCGGCCAATACCCGATTCTCGACGGCAGTCGCCGAGTTCAGTGGCCGACTCGGACCCACAGCGACGATCGCATGGCGCGAAGTGCAGGCCGACCCGGCCGGGCGCCACTTCGACGCCGTCGTGGGCGAAGCGATCCGAGTCGGTGTCGGCGGCGACCGTTCGGCTCTCTCTTCCGATCCCACCGCGTACGGGGCCGCTCTAATCGCCGCGGGCAACTGGGTCGTCGACCTCACAAAGGTGAACGCGGCGGCGTCCATAGACCTGAACGATCGCATCAGACTCCTCGGGGCCTCCGCCCGGCGCGCGCTTCTGATCGCGATGATCGGGGCGTCACTTGCGATAATCCTGGCCGCTCTCGCCGCCGCGCTGACCGCGCGCGCCGTCGCCCGACCCGCGCGGCGACTCGCATCTTCCGCCCGCCGGATCAGCACCGGCGAGTTCTCCATTTCCCCGATCTCCCGCAACGGAGTCCGCGAGCTCGCCGATACGAGCCGCGCGCTGAACGATCTGACGGCGACCTTGTCCGCGCTGGAGCAGTACGCCATCACGCTCGCCGCCGACCCCACATCGCCGACATTGAATCAGCGTCTCCCCGGTCCGACCGGCGCGGCGCTACAGGCGACAGTCGACCAACTTCGCGACTCGGTGCACGATCGCGAGCGACATCGCCTCGAACTGCAACAGGCCGCAACCCATGACGCGCTCACGGGCCTCCTCAATCGAAGCGCGGCGATGGACGCGATCGAGCGAGACGTCGCGCGATCGCAGCGAGACGGGACTCCCATGGCGGTCCTGTTCATCGACCTCGACGCGTTCAAGAACATCAACGACGCCTACGGCCATCACGTCGGCGACGCGGCGCTGCGATTGACGGCTGAAGCGCTGCGGGCGGCAACACGCGAGTCCGATGTCGTCGCCCGACTCGGTGGCGACGAATTCCTCGTCGCCGGCTTCGCATCCGGCCCCGCGGAGATGGAAAACATCGCCGGTCGGATCCACGATGCCATTGTTTCGCGGGCCGTTTCGAGCGGGGGCAGGCGCATTGCGATCGACAACAGCATCGGGATCGCGTCGATCCGGCCCGGCGATTCCGCAGGGACCGCTATTCGAAACGCAGACGAGGCGCTGTATCGGGCCAAACGGCGCGGACGCAATCAAGTTGTCTGGCATCGCCCCGACCTCTCTCGAACGTCACGCTGAACGCGGCCCCCGCCCTCGAAGTTGCACTGGTCGGGGTCTGGCTGGATCTCAGTCGGGAGCGCGTCGTCGCCGACATGATGGGTCAGCCGCCGAGCACGCCGTCGACGATGTGGACCGTGCGGTCCGCGTAATGCGTCATGCGCTCGTCGTGGGTGACGATGATGGCCGCGATGCCCCGCGACTTCATCTCGCTGTGGATCAGCTCCATGACCTGGCCACCGAGCTTCGTGTCGAGCGCGGACGTGGGTTCGTCGAACAGCACGAGGTCGGGGTCGTTCATCAATGCGCGCCCGATCGCGACCCGCTGGCGCTGCCCACCGGACAGTTCCGCGGGCATGTGCCCGGCCCGGTCCGCGAGGCCGAGCTCGCCGAGGAGCTGGTCGGCACGGACGCGCGCCGGAGCTCCGGTACGTTTGCCGATCTCGTCGATGACGAGAAGGTTCTCGCGGCGGTGAGGAACGGCACGAGGTTCACGCTCTGGAACACGAACCCCACGTGCGCGCGCCGGAAGTCGGTGAGCTCCTTTCGCGAGTACCCGGAGATGTCGTCACCTGTGACCGTGACCGTGCCCTCCGTGGGCGACAGGATACCGCCCGCGATGGAGCACAACGTGGTCTTGCCCGAGCCCGACGGTCCGACCAGCGCGACGAGCTCGTCGCCTCCGATCGTGAGCGACACGTGGTCGAGCGCGACCACCTCCTCGTCGCCGGAACGGTAGACCTTGCGCACCGCGTCGAGCTGCAGCGCGGGAACCGGACTGGATGCTTCGAGGTCGGCGGCGCTCACGAGGCCCTCCCGATCGCTGATGCGGGGTCGACGCGCAGCACGCGCCGCAACGAGAACGCGCTGCCCACGATCGCCGCGATCACCAGCGACCCGCTGCTGATGATTACCCGGCTCGGGAGCAACTGGTACGGAATCGTGCCGGGCGGAAGCGCGATGTCGAGCAGAACGGCAAAGGCGCTGCCGATCACGGCCGCGGTCATCGCGATGACTACTGCCTGCGCGACCAGGCCCGCGAACAACGTGCGGGACCGCGCGCCGATCGCCTTGAGCATGCCGTAGAGACCGACGCGTTCCACCGTGAGGAGCGCGAAGAACAACGCCACGACTACTGCCGCGATCACAAGCGTGACCCCGATGATCTGGTTGAACACCGAGCGCTGCTGCCTCACGCCGCCGATGGCGTCGGCGGCAACGCTCTTGGTGACAGTCTTCGTGGCGCCGCTCGTCACGCGGTCGATGGCCGTTGCCACCGACCCGGGATCGCGGTCGGTGCGCACCACGAGCGCCTGGAACACACCTGGCGCGACGGACGATCCCGGCCGGTTCGCGTTCTGCACGGTGCGCCAGGTCGGCGCGGATGCCCAGAGCGACCCCGCGCCCGAGTAGCTCACGTCTTCGACGAAACCGACGACCTTCACTGGCGTGCGAGCCGGACCGAGCTGCAGGGTCTGTCCCTGCTTCACACCGTTGTCCTTCAAGATGGTGTCGGCCCACGCCTCGCCGGGTTTCGGCGGCGCGGGCACGCCGGCGGGCGCCTCCTGGTATCCGAAGAGCGCCACGTCGGCGAGGTCACGCGGGCCGTTGCCCGGGATACGGGCGCCGAGCTGGGTGACCCCGATTCCGCCGCCGCTGACCACACCGGGGACGGCCTCGACCTCGGCCCGAGTCTCGGGCGTGACCCGGCTGCGGAGAAACGACTGCTCCGCGGTCGCCGAGAACACCAGGAGGTCGGCGCGCTGGGCCCTGATCGCGCCCGTGGACCGGGCGATGAGGCCGTCGAGCAACCCGCCGAGAAGCATCAGCAGCATCGCGATGAGCGTGAGGAGCACCGCCGCGGTGACGAAGCTGCCCGGCCGCCGACGCATCTCGCGCAAGGCGAGCCTCATGTCACCGACCCGCCGGAGAGGGCCTCGACCGGGTCGATGCGCAGCACCCGCCGCGCCGAGAACCACGAGCTGAGCAGCCCGAGAGCAAGGATCCCGAGCGCCCAGGCCCCGACTGCGAGCTCGTTGAACGACAACGGGATCGAGCCGATGCGCATGAACGAGAGCGGCAAGAACAACAACGTGCCGATGGCAACGCCGAGCCCCACCACCACGAGCACCTGCGCCAGCAGCCCGCGCACCAGGGTGGAGGAACGCGCGCCGATCGCGCGCAACAACGTGAGCGAGCGCGCCTTCTGCAGCGTGACGATGAGGAAGAACAGACCGATCACGAGCGGGATGACCAGCGCGTAGAGGAGGAAGATCACCAGGAACGACATGCTCACCTGCGCGACACCGGGCGCTTTGCTTGCGGCATCCGCGCGGGTGAGCGCCTCGAGTTCGGTGCTCACGTCGTTGATCCGGGCGACCAGCGCGCTCGGCGACACCCCGGGCGCGGGCGCCACACCGAGCACGTTCGGCCGCGGCGTGCGCGCGTCGGGGTTGACCGAGCTCACCGATTGCTCCCACGTGTCGTACTTCGCAAAAATCGTGGGTGTCGCCTGGAGGTTCGTGTCCTTCGACTGGCCGACGATCTTGATGCGGTAGCCGCCCGGCTCGACCTGCACGACGTCGCCCAAGTCGAAACCCCCGGACGCGTCGGTCTCGTTCGCGATGCCCTCACCGTCGGCCGTCGGGTAGCGGCCCTTGGTGAGCGACTGCGGCGCGCCCAGCGAGCGCTTCTCGTAGCCGATGATCGCCGCGCCTTTGATGGCGCCACTGGCCCGCACACTGAAGGTGCCCTGTCCGATGCACCCGACATCACCGACTCCGTCGATCGCTCGTACTCGTGCCTCCAGCGCGGACGTGATCCCGCTGCTCTGCAGGTTGCGCCGCGCATCGGTACTGAACACGAGCACCGGCGCGTCCTGGCGTTCGATCGCCCCGACGAACGATGTGATCAATCCGTCACGCAGCGCCTGCTGGAAGAGGATCAGGAACACCAACAGCGCGATCGCACCTATGAGCAGGCCGAACCGCACCTTGGAGCGCAACATCTCCTGGCGCGCGATCACGGCCCGACTCCCCCCGACACAGTGGCAAAACTACAGCGGTGCTCTGGCGAGGCACTCGCCGGCATTTCGCTCGCGCTCCGCCGCCAGAGGTTCGCGTCGCTCGGGTTCAAGGACCTGCAGGGCAACGTCCCGTTGCTGGCCGGGCTGCTCGCGCTCTCCTGGACGCTCGCGGCCGTCGGCGAGGAAGCCGCCCACCGCGGCTACCTCCAGACACAGATGGTGCAGCTCTTCGGGTCGGGTCGCCTTCACCGCCGGAAAGAGCCTTTCCGGCGCGGGAGGGACCTATCGATGCCTACCCGTGACCATCGGCCCTGGTGCGGCGACCGGCCCCGGCGCATCCTGCGGTCAAGGCGCCGACGCTCACCCGGTAGCCAAGGGTGCCCAGATTCGCGTGCAAGGAGGACCTCCGTGTCGATGTTCACTCCGTATCCCGCACAACTCGAGTTCCATGCTGACCGCCACATCACCCGGTGGCGTCCACTGATCCAGTGGGTGTTGGCCGTACCTCACCTCCTGATCGCGCGAGCCCTCAGCACGCTTCGCAGCGTGTTGACCCTCATCAGCTTCTTCACGGTGTTGTTCACCGAGCAGATCCCGCGGCCGCTGTTCGACATGATCGCGATGACCTATCGCTACGAATGGCGAGCAGTGAGCTACGCGCTCTTCCTGCACGAGGACTACCCGCCGTTCGACTTCCAACCGGCAGCCGACGATGACGGCGTCGAACCGCACACCAGCCTCACCATCACCTACCCGGAGCACCTGGCCCGGTGGAAGCCGCTGTACAAGTGGTTCCTCGCGATCCCGCACTACTTCGTGCTCGCCGCGCTCGTCATCGCGGCCATCTTCGTGGTCATCGGCGGGTTCTTCGCCGTCGCCTTCACCGGCGAATACCCACTCGGCGCCCGCGACTTCCTCGTCAAGGTGTACCGCTACGGCCTCCGTGTGAGCGCCTACGCGGGATTGCTCACCGACCAATACCCGCCGTTCGCCCTCGCCGCATGACACTCACCTCGATGGAGGTTCGGACCCGGCGGACCGTGGAGGAGTCGCCCGTGCGAGAGGTATTGCGATGAGCACAACGGCAACCCGACCGCCGAAACTCCCGCCGGCGTGGTTCAAGCACCTGTTCTGGCGCGCTCATCGCGCGTTCTACCGACTCAGCGGCGGCCGGTTCCTGTGGACCACCGCGAGCAAGCGCGGCTGGGGCGCGCTGTACCTCACGACCATCGGGCGGAAGTCCGGGCAGGAACGCGGCGTCATCATCGGCTACATCGAGGACGGCACGAACCTCGTCACACTCGCGATGAACGGATGGGACGAGGGTCATCCCTCGTGGTGGCTCAACCTCGAGGCACACCCGGACGCCGTCGTTCGACTGGCAGGCCGGCATGCGCGCCCGGTACACGCACGCCCGGCCGCGGGCGAGGAGCGTGATCGTCTTTGGCAGCGCTGGGTCGCGATCGATCCGCAGCACGACGGCTATGCCGGCCTGCGGTCGATCGAGACGCCCGTGATCGTCCTCGAGCCCCGCCAACCGACTGCTTGAGACCAAGCGATGACGATCATCGACGGAGCGCTCGTCACCACGACCCGCTTGCCGAGCAGCGGACCTCTCCCCGGCGCCGCGCCCGTATCACCCGGCCCGGCGACACGATCGTCATGAACGACACCGAACCGATCCATCGCGTCGATCTTTACTGGCGTCCCGGCTGCATTTTCTGTCGCTCGTTGCGAGCGTCGCTTCGACGTTCGGGCATACCGGTCAACGAGATCAACATCTGGAACGACGTCGCGGCCGCGGCCCGGGTGCGAGCCGTCGCCGGCGGCAACGAGACCGTCCCGACTGTCTTCGTCGGCTCGGATGCTCTCGTCGCACCGACGCGTAAGGCGGTGATCGGGCTCGTCGCCGAGCGGGCGCCACATCTCGTGCGGCCCGTCGATGAGCGTCGCGGTAGTCGCGTGCGTCGCATCCTCGAGCAGCTCCGCGGCCGTTGAGCGCAGGTGCCGATCGGACGGCGTCCGCTGCTGTACCAACTCGTCTCGGCGTCGAGACCTCTCGCGAACGAAGACGAGTTGTGACTCTACGGTTCGTCGATGAGCTTTTCGCCTGGTGACCGGGGGCTCCGTTCGCGCTGCGAGTGGATCAACCCGACCTCGCTGGTGAGCATGAACGCGACCGTTCCGGCTATCAGCGTGGTCGGCAGGAGGCGGAGCCCTCCCATCTCGGCCACGATGAGGACCGAGCCGATGAGAGTTTTCGTCACGCCGACATTCGCGGCGACCATGAGTCCCGCGCAGACGACCCCAAGCGGGGCGGCGGCGAACACGTGGTGGGTGGCCTGACCGAGAGTCGCGCCAATGAAGAACAACGGGATGATGAAGCCCCCCGGCCAGCCCGACGAAACCGTGAGCGAGGTACCGATCACCTTCGCGGCGGCGGCGACGATGAGCACGCTCAGGCTCAGGCGGGTGCCGAGGACGTGGCCGGTCTGCACTTCGCCGAAGGTGAGCGCGTACGGCGACCAGATCGCGAGGAGCGCGAGACCGAGGCCACCCATGATCGGGCGCGTGGCCGCAGGAACCGTTCGGAACAGCCGGCGCAGCCCGAGCGTGAGATACGTAAAGGCCACTGCGATCGCGGCACCGCCGACACCGGCCGCAACAGCCCACAAGAGGTCGCCGCCGTGGAGTCTGTCGACCCCTGGGATGTGCCACGCCGGCACGAGATCGGAACCGGTCACGGCGACGTAGCACGCGTAGCCCGACAGAGCACCGAGCAACGCGGGCAGAAGTGCTTCGGTGTATTCCATCCCCCGTCGATGGAGGATCTCGAGCGAGAACAGGGCGGCACCAAGCGGCGCACCGAACAAGACCGTGAACGCAGCCGCCATCCCCGCGATCGTGACGCACCGTGCTTCGTGAACCGGCAGATCGCGCTTTCGTGCAACCCATCCGGCCAGCGTTCCGCACGTCGTGACCAGCGGCGCTTCCGGTCCCGCGGCACCGCCCGCGGAGATTGCGACCAGCGACATCGGCACCAGCGATCGCAGCGTGCGCACAGCCGGGGCGGTACCCGACACGTGAATGTTGTCAACGAGCAACTCGACGTCGCCCGGACTGCCGAGTATCCGTCCGATGACGACGACGGCAACTCCGGCAGCTGCCAACACCGCGAACTCGGCGGCGCTGCCCCACTGGTCGGGCCAGAGCAGGCGCTGCAAGAGATGCAGAGCCAGGAGGTAGGCCGCGCCCACGAGGCCACTCGCCACTCCGACGACCAGCGTCGCCGCGAGCAGCGTGGGCGACATCCCCAATACGCCGTGATCGAAGGGGCGGCGACCGAACGCCTTCCGAAACATATCGTACTACGATATCGTTCGTGACCGACGAGCACGATCCCGACGCGCTCGATGATCCCGACTATCGGCGACTCCTGGAACTCCGCACAGGCTTGCGCCAGTTCCTGCGATGGAGCGAGCAGCAGGCGATTGCCGTCGGCATCACGCCTGCACAGCATCAACTGCTGCTCGCCATCCGCGGGGATCCTGGCGATTCGGCGTCGACGATCGGCGACGTTGCAGAGGCGTTGATGCTCCGCCACCACAGCGCGGTCGGACTCGTCGACCGCGCTGAGATCGCCGGTCTCGTCCACCGGCGTGCCGACCCCGACGATCATCGCGTCGTGCGGCTACACCTCACCGCGCTCGGCGCGCGACGCCTCCGCCAGTTGAGCAGCGCTCACCTCGAGGAACTACGACGCCTGGCCCCGGGGATGCGATCCCTCTGGGCCAACCTCGAGGCCACACCGTAAGCCGAAGGAGAAGAACGGGCGCTGCGTACGCGTCTGATCTGACCGGTTCGGGATTGAATGCCCGATCCTCAATGCACCGATGGGCGGCGGTGACGCGCCGGGCCGGCTCGCCGCGTGATGAACACGCACGGGCACGGCCGGCTCGGATGCCGGATCCTCATGCGATGAGAACATGTGACAACCCCCGCGACCTTTAGATCAATGCGACGATGCGGCGCGTGCGGTGGCGCGCGATCGCGAGGTCGACTTCTTCGGCCGTGCGGCCGAGCGAGACGTGTTCCAGAAGGTCGAGGACTGCGTTGGGATCGAGCTCGTCGGCCGCGACGTCGCGCAGCGTCATGGTCAGGTCGGCCAGCGCGGGACCTCCCGCAATCTCGTGGACGGACACGAACACACGCCGCCCGTCGGTGGCGCCCGTAGGTAGCTCGTCACCGAAGCACACGATCCGTTCGCCGTCGACCGAATAGCGCACGGGATGGGGGCGGCAGTCCGAACAGTGGATCCAAGCGGTGTGATGACGAACCACGGAAGCGGGAAGAATCATGATTGTTCCTGTCGTTGTGGGGCGCTAGCCGGCCGCGAACACGCCCTGAGCGCCCTTCGTCGCATCGGCGACCTTGTGCGTGATGAATGGGTACTTCCCGGCAACGGGGAGGGAGAACTCGACGAACCCGCCTTGCGCGGGAGTGAGGTCGAGCGCCTGTCCGCCGCCTTGGTCCGGCCCCGGTCGCAGCAGGTAGGCGCCCTCTTTGTAGACAGAATCGAAGATCGTGCCGATCACGTGAAACGACGAGATGTCGGCCGGCCCGTCATTCATGACCCAGGCACGGATCGTCTGGTTGGGCTGGACGTGGATCGGGCGATCGGTGTACTGGCCCACGTAACCGTTGAAGACAACGCCGTCCCACTGCTCGGCGAGCAGTTTGTTGTAATCCACGGGTTGCGTCGGATCGCTTTCCCGGTAGAGCTCCGACTGGACGAAGACGTACTCGTGGTCGACTGGAGCAAGGTTTGGAGGGTCGATGATGACTGCGCCGTACATGCCCATTGCGATGTGCTCGAGCAGAGGAGGCGTCCCGCAGTGGTACATGAAGATGCCGGAATGGGTCGCCGTGAACTTGTAGACGAGGGTGCTCCCCGGACCGATCAGCCGCATGGTGACGTTGGGAGCCACCTTGCTCGCGTGGAAGTCGATCGAGTGTGCCATCGCGCCCTTGTTGACCAACGTGATCTCGAACGTGTCGCCGATCTTCCCGCGCAAGATCGGTCCGGGTACCTGACCGTTGTACGTCCACATCAGCTGCGACACACCGGGCGCGATCTCGATCTGCTTCTCGATGATGTCGAACGTCACCTTGTGCACCGTTCCCGCGGGCTGTGCGCTCGGCTTCGGCGCATTCGGGTCGCGGGCCTGGAAGCCGTCAGGCGCGCTCGCGCTGAAGTCGAAGCCTGGACTCGGGGCGGCTGCGGTTCCCGACGATGCCGTGGCCGCGTTCGTTCCGCTGCTCTTGTCGAGGACAAAGCCCAGACTGATCATGCTGACGATCAACGAGATGATCACGAACGAGCCCAGCGCCGCAGGCCATGCACTCGCTCCGGATGATTCGCCGTTCACTACCATCACGCACTCCCTGCGCCGCGACCAACCAGCACCTATATCTCTAGTATACGCTAGAATATAGCGTAGGAGAAGGGTTCGTTGGTCAACGCCGTCGACTGCACACGCGACCTCCAACACTCCGAGGCCGCGATGCTTCGCAACCCACATCTGAGTCATGACACGCCGGGCCGCAGTTCCGGCCCCGACCCGAGCCGCGGCTACCTTCGGAACGTGGCCGACTACGTCATCCCGGAACCCGAACCAAAAGAGATCGACGAGAAGACGTCGATGGAATTGCGGCACCTCGCCGCGAACGCCGTGCTCAAGGGCCAGCCATCGGGCACGGAGAAGTGCGAGAACTGTCGCTACTACCTCGAACCGTACGCCGACCTTGCGTACTGCTGGCACCCCAAGCTGCGGATCCTCGTTGGTTCCGAGTGGTGGTGCCAATGGTGGGACGCCATTCCGGAAGAGGCGTAACGGCCGCGAGCCGCCGGGGCTCGCAAGCTCACTGGTCGTGGTCGCGTCCGACGTGGAGTCGCAGCCGACAGTTCGCCTTGCGCGGGTCGTGCGGGACGAGTTCGTCGACGGTCACCCGACCATCGGTCATCTCGGCTATCCCTTGCGCGATGCCGAGATGCATTGAACAGACCGTGTCCGGATCGACGAGCGCGGTCGTCGCGAACGGACATGTACCGAGTACGACGTCGACCCGGTCACCCCAAGCGCGGACGGTCGGCTCGAATCCTTCGCGCTCCATTGCGCCGACGACAAGCTCCACTGGATCCTCGTCGGCTGCCGTACCGAGTCGTTGTCGGCGACCGGCTCGACGGCCGACCTCTACCGCGGAGTCTCCGGTGCGGAGCATCTCGCTGAGAAGAAGACTGAGGCGTTCGTATGGTCCGGAGGCGCCCCAACGGCTGTCTGCAGCGGGATGGACGCGGTAGTTGAGCCTTGGCCGCCCCCGGCCCACGCTCGGCGCCTGATCCTCTCGCACAAGGCCGGCGCTGACCAACTTCGCCAGGTGCTGTCGAATCGCGTTGTGATTGAGGCCGAAATGCGCCGTGAGCTCAGCCACATCGACAGGCGCACCCGCGTCGACCAGGTAGCGGAAGACGGCGTGACGAGTCGGATCGCCGAGCGCGCGCGCCTGTTCCTGCAGGGTCGGGGATGCCGATTGCTGCACCTTCATGGTTCCATCCTTAGCGACCAGCTCTCACCTCACTACTTCTATTCTAGCCTAGAGAAACGACGTCGGATGGCGAGCGCCCCGTGCTTCACGGACGACGCGCGTAGCCAATTGCTTTGCGTTCCATGACCTTCGCGTCCTTCCCAAGGTGATTCGATGGAGTTCACGCGTTGATCGCGTGGGCAACCACCACGAGGATGACCAGTGTCAGGAGCGCGATGGATCCCCGCAGGGCTCCCGCGACGGCTGCGCCTCGCCGGACACTGATCGTGGAGGCTTCGTCGTGTGGTGTGTTGAGGGCACGTTGGCGTTGGATGGTCATCCGGCGCGCCTGAGCCATGCCGACCCCGGTCAAGACGACGAGCAGCACCGACATGCTGACGGCGAGGGCGATGGTCGTGGACCAGTGCGATGGTCGTCCTGCGATTGCAACGCCGGCACCGATGGCGACGATGAGTGATCCGGTGCCGATCCGTCCGTAGAGACCACCGATGCCGCGAAAGAGAGCAACACGCGATGTCGGGTCGAGCAGTCGACGGGCAACGTTGGATACGAGAGCAAGGCACACCAAGCTGCCGACCCAGATGCTTGCCGCGAGCATCTCGACCGCGATCAGGATCGTGCGTCCGTTGTGCATCGCGTGCAACCTCCCTCGGTCCGCTCTGTCGGGGCTTCGCCCGCCGAATAACCTCTAGTTATCACTAGAATAATAGCGCCAAGGCCGGTAGCCTGCAGACGACCTCAGAAGAATCGGACCCGAGATCCCGAGATGACACTGGACCGCCCGATCACGAGCCACCCCCCGACACACGACCTTTGCGGTCCCGACGATGTCGCGGAGATGGTCCACCGCTTCTACCGCGATGTCGCCCAGGACGACCTCCTCGGGCCGATGTTCAACGATGTCGCCCGGGTCGATTGGGCGGAGCATCTACCGAAGCTGACGGCCTTTTGGTGCCGAGCACTCTTCGGAACGCCCGGTTATTCCGGAAACCCGTACCGGGCCCATCAGCTCATCCATGCGCAACGCGCCTTCACGCCCGCGCACTTCGAGCGTTGGCTCGACCTGTTCTTCGAGACCGTCGAGTTCGGATGGGTCGGTCCGAACGCGGAGAAGGTCAAGACGCTCGCGACGAACGTCGCGCGCGTGCACTGCCAACAGCTCGTCGGGGTGCGACCGAACCTTGGCATCGAGAATGAGGCGAGCAATGCCGGCTGAAACAGAGTCGAGCGTCCGCGAGTTGCTAGATCGCGAGTACCAGTACGAACGACTTCGCCAGAGCATGGACTGACCGAAACCAACCAGCACTCGCATAACCCGTGGACCACTCAACGGGGACCCCTCACCGCGAGCACGTTCGCGACGGTGCGAACCGCGTTCGTCACGCGTAGGCGTTGATCAGTGCGCGCCGAACGTGCTGATCAACGCCAGGGCCACTATCGCGACCACGACCGCCAGGGCCAGAAGAAACGCCTGCATCGGCGGGTGCGTCGGTCGCTCACGATTCGAGCGCAGCGGACGGCGGGACGGATCATTCATCGTGGTCACGCCTCGTTCAAGAGGTGTCGACACGACGGCGTCCATTCCGTATCGAGCAGCCGGCGAGCCAGCACCCCGGCCATGCGCGCCGCATGGGCTTTGGCGCGCTCGGCGATCGGGCCTTGCCAGCCCGCGTCGATCGACTCGACGAAGAGGCCATACCAACGGTCGAAGAGCTCGGGACGAAAGCTCTCGACTTCGTGCACCTCCTGGTGGGCGTGGAGGATGTAGCCGTCGTATCCGGGTTCTCCGAGCAGCACCCGACACCAATAGTCGATCAGCTTCGGGATGTGCGTCGACCAGTCCACCTCCGCCACCTCCTCGAACACGGGCCCGAGACGGTCATCGAACCCGATCTCGCGGTAGAAGTGCACGACCAAGTCATGAATCTGTCGCCGCGTATCGAGATCCCGCATCGGTCGAGCTTGCTCGTTCACAACCGCGGCCGCTTTGAACGCCATGGCTACACGTGGCTTTCGTCAGCCAACAACTGCAGTCGGCTCAGCGCGCCGAGCCCACGCGACGCGTAGCCGTCGGCGAGAAGACCGCGGACTTCGTCGAGCTCGCGTTCGAAGTCTTCCCTTCCCTCGGCGTCTACCGGTTCGCCAGCCGGCGGAATGGAGAGATCGTGCTCGACCGCCCTCCGCTCGATCTCCGCGAGGCTTCGAGCTTCGAGGTACGCCGCGCGGGCGCTCGCGCGCGCGCTGAACGGGCAGTTGAAGTCGCCATAGATCGTCAGTCGTACAGGCCCGTTCGCATTGTCACGCATTGTCCCGCTCCACCATTCTTCTAGTCTCTGCTAGAAGTCTAGGGGATCGGCACCGTTCGGGCGAGCCGAGCTCACGTCTTCGGGCTCGCGGGGCGTGAGGTATAGACGAGGTGATCGCCGTCGACGCGCGCTACCGGCATCGGCGTGTGAGGAACGATCCGACCATCGTGGAAGAGGTGCTCGACCGGGACGTGGTCGAGGAGGGCGACCGAGTCTGCGATGAGGCGGCGGTGGCATCGCCACCAAAGCGACTCCGCGCACATGATCACCGTGCAACGCCGTTCGACGTCAACCAGGAGATCTGCCTCCGCCTCTGCATACTCAGTCGAGCTCATGTAGTCCGCGTAGGCACGGAAGCCGGGCTGCTCGAGCGCGACGTTCGGAGAGTGCGCCGACGTCGGGCGCCGCCCGCCGAGTCGCGGCTCCCACCTGTACGCAATGCCGGCGTTGGGCAGCCACTCGGCGAGGGCGACTCGCGCCATGTGCGGAACCCGTCGACTGCCCGGGTAAGAGCGGACGTCGACGACGGAGGCGATCCCCGCGGTTCGGAGCAGGGCCGCGAATGCGTCGGCATCACTCGTGCCGTGTCCGACGGTGAGCAGGACATGCCCGGTCATGACGAACGCGACGCGTCTTCCGGCTCGTCGTAGGTCCAGTCGGGCCGCTTGCGCATCTGACGCTGGTCGTAGCGCGCTCCATCGTCGTCGAGATCGACCAGCTTGGGGATCACAACGTGGCACGGCGCGGGACACGAGCCCGCGAGGTGAGCGTCGAAGTCCTCCGGGAAGCTGCGCAAGATGCTTCCGAGCATCTGCTGCTCTTCGACGGGCAGGAAACAGCGGTTGCCATCCGCAACCTCGGGAAGCCAATGACGGATCGTCTCGATGCTCGCCTCGCTGCCGCGGCCGGCGGCGATGTCGTCGAGCGCAGCGGTAATCGCGCCCGTACCGAGCTTGCAAGGAGGGCACTGCCCACACGACTCGACCCACAGGAAGCGCGAGAAGGTCGCGGCGACCTCGACCATGCACGCGGAGTCGTCATAGACAATGAAGCCCGCCGCGCCGAGTCCGGTCCCGAGAGCCGCGAAGTCCTCGTAGCTACAGGGCGTGTCGAGCTGGGCTTCGGTGAGCACCGCGTTCGTCACGCCGGGAAAGACGGCCCTGACCCGATGCCCCGGGCACCGGCGCGCCGCACGCCGCCAGCACAGCGCGGAGCGGCGTTCCGAGCGCGACCTCGACCACTCCTGGTCGGGCGACATCGCCAACCACCGTGCACACAACCGTTCCCGGCGATGCCACGGTCCCTCTCGAGCGGAACCGATCGACACCATGGGCAAGCACCTGCGTGACGTTTGCCAGCGTCTCGACATTGTTGACGAGCGTCGGATTCGACTCGTGCCGACCCAGATGCCCGACCTCGGGTTCGTGTGCCGACCACCCGAGTTGTGGCGCCGTGGCGAACAGTCCGTGGATGTACGGGGGAAGCCAGCGCGGCAAGGGTTCATTGCCCTCGATCACCTCGAGCAGAGCCTTTTCCTCGCCGAAGAGGTACTCCTCCGGACCTGCGACCAACGTGACGCTCAACTCGCCGAGCATCCCGGCCTGTTCCATCTCGGTCACCGCCTGCACCACGCGTGCTCGTTCTCGCTCGAAGCTCGCCTTCAGCGCGATGAACAGCTCGCGGGCGTCGACCGCGAACGCGGCGATCGCCAGGCCTTCGATGACCTGATAGGGATCCGCTCGCAGAATGGCACGGTCCTTGAACGTGCCCGGCTCGCCCTCGGCGCCGTTACACACCGCGTAGGTGTGGCGGCCGGCAGCCCGGCGCACCGAACGCCACTTCGTCGCAGTCGAGAAACCGGCACCGCCCCGGCCGCGAAGGCCCGAAGCTGCCAACCGGGCGATCGTCTCGTCGGGCCCAAGTGCACGCGCGTGGGCCAGCGCCGATCCACCACCGCGCGCGACATATAGGTCAAGGGAATCAACGGGGTTGTCGGGAAGGATCACGTCGACGTCTTGCACCATCACACCTTGACCGACGCCGATTGGAAGCCTCGACGCTCTGCTTCCTCCTGTTGCCCGAGGAGCACGTCGAGATGCGCGGCCCGAGACTCGTAGGTACTGCGATTCACGTCGGCGTCGAGCACACGGCCGGACTCTCCGACGACCGCTCGAATTCGATCCTGGCCCTGTCGCAATTCTTCCCGGGTGGGCAAGGGCAACCCGGCAACGGTCGGAGACTCGGCGGCAAGATGCTCGGCCAGAGCCGCCGTCGATCGATCAAACTCCCAACGGAGTCACGCGCCATCGTCGTCGTGCGCGGCAGCACGCACCTTGTTGACGCGCGTACGCAACGCACGAGTCAATCTCGGCTCCAGCATCATGCCTCCTCGGCAGCGATTGCCTCGTCAATATTCTACCCACTACTAAACAAATATCCGTGCTCGTTCTTCGGTCGCAATCGCTCCCTGGCAGATCACCAGAGCGAACCCAAGACCGACCGCTTTCGCCGGCTCGTCGTGCTCAGCGAACTCGGAACCCAATCGCTCCGCCGGCACCGAGCCACGCAAGCCGAGCGTCGACTGCGCGCACCGTTCGCCGGGTCGACAAGGCCCCCGACGTCCGCAATGAACCGGCTTCGTTCGACTCGTAGGCCGTAGCTCTGGTCGTCAATCGATCTGTACGCATCGATCGCCGAGCCGTTCGGTGTCCACCAAACCGAGCCGGCTCCCAACAACAGAGAAACCCTGGTCGAGCGAACGCACGCGGCGCTGACGCGTGCCGAGGTTGCGAAGGGACGACCTCCACCGGTGCTTCGGAGCGCCGACCGCTCGCTACTGCGCGTTCGGCCACCGTGTCACGAGTGCCGCGGGCGCCCACTTCGGCCAGGATGGTTTACCGACGATGAAGCCGTCTTCGAAGGACGCGACGAGCGCCGGACCATCCCGGTGCGCGTTGTCCCAGAAGCTCGCAGTGTCGGCGACGCCTACCGCGTCGGCAACGAGATCCCACAGGCGTTGGTAACGCGCGACGACCTTTTCGGTCGGCACGTCGTGTCCGCCGGCCGCGACGCGAGCCTGCACGCGGGCGACGGCGAGATGTTCGGGAACCATGAGGACGTGCAGGGCGACGTAGTAGCCCGCGGCTCGGGCGTCGTCGATGAGCGTGAGCTTCGACGGATGCGAGAAGACGGTCTCGGCGATGAACGGTCGACGCTGTTCGATGAGCAGCCGTCGCGTCTCGGCCGCGCGCGCGGCCGCATCGTAGGAATGCCCAACGGGATCGTCGGGCCACTCCCGTCGGGCGATCTCGTCCGCGTTGACGAATACGGATGCCGGCACCCCGTCCGCGAGCGTGAACCGCACAAAGGTGCTCTTGCCCGCGCCGTTGGGACCGACGACGAGATCGAGGCGGCTCACTCGACGATGGTGCTCGTCCCGTCAGGCTGGTACCGGACGAGCCGGCCATCGTCGTCGAGCGCCACGACCGTGACACCCTCCGCCGCGAGGAGCTCTCCGTATGACGCCGCCTGCCGCGTGCTGTTGGATTGCGACGTCGATCTCCGAGTTGGCAACGAGCCGTTCGGTCGGGTCGAGCTCCGCGAGTGCCGTCGTTCCGGCCAGCACGGCCTCGACCCGCAATCGGGCCGCGGTTTGGTGCATCGACACCGCCCGGCCCAGCCGCGCCCAGTAGTCGAGCTGTTGCTTGGCCGACCGGCTCTGGCGAGCACCCTCCACCGCCGCCGACTCAAGCAGATCCGTCGCGAATCGGGTCGGCTTGTCGAGTGCCATCGCAGTCTCCTCCGGTATCACCTTGCTACAACTGTAGCAGTTTGATACGGCTTGTCCCAGGAGCCGGTCGTCCCCAGCCAATACGGGGCGCGGATGCACCGAAGCGCGGCGTCTCGGGGCGGCCCCGCCCGATGTCCACCACCGCGCGTACGAGCCCGGTCGCTGCATCGACGAGACCGCCGACATCCGCAGCGAACCGTTTGCGTTCGCCGCTGAGGCCGTAACTTTGGCCGTCAGAGGTTGGCCGGAAGTCGGGCTTGCAGGCGCCCGTGAGACGGCGTCGACGGCGCTGCGAACGATGGACGAAGCTGTGCGTCAACCAGTCCATGCATCGAGGACATTCTGCTCGATGATCACATGAAACGTGCTGCTCCGCGTCTCGAACAAGACGATGAGCAATGTCGACGCTGGGCTCGACCTGCTCGACCTGCTCGACCTGCTCGAGCTCTCCCGCGTCGACCAACGCACACGCTCGCGACCTGGCGACCAGGTCACGACGTCACGCTCGCGCGGTCGTCGAGCTCGAGCTCGACGAGCGGGCGTTTGGCAATCTCCTTGCGGAATGCGTCATCCCCGCTCTCCCACCAGGTCCGGCGCCGAATTGTCACCTGGACCGGCAGCGCGAGTCGCTGCTCGACCCGCGTGAGCGCGTCGTCGAGCGCGTCGCGGTCGGGCTGACCGATGACAAGGACGTCTACGTCCTCGGGGGCACGGCCGCGCTCGCCGAGATAGCGCGCGGCCCACGATCCGAAGATGTAGGCGGCGTCGATGCCGTCAATGCCCGCGAGTGCTTCGACAAGAACTTGCTTGGGGCCGAGTGACTGCAGCAGCAACTCGGCAAGGGACGCCGTGAGCGCCCCTTGCGGGTTGGCACGGACCAACCTCGTGTTCCCGAGGCGCCGGGACCGCACGACGCCGGCGTCCTCGGCCCGCTTGATTTCGCGCTGCACCGTAGGAAGTGACGCCCCAACGAGGTGCGCCAGCTGGGTCAGCGACCATTCCCGATCAGGGTTCAGCAAGACTGCGGAGAGAGCCTCGGCTTGGACGCGCGACCGAAGCATCGGGAGCAGCAACGAGGATCCTTCCTTCATCTCGCCTAATAGAGCTTGCGCGATACGAAAGGAGAACACTCGGGCTCGAGACCTCGCTTTCCCTGCCGGTGCAGCTCAATTCTCGCGATTCGTGGCAGATGCGCCGGGATCGGCATTCCGGAGGCGGGGGGGGACGGCAGATGCGGATCAACGGACGAACGACTGTGGCGGTAGTCGTTCTCGTACTCCGACGCGTAGCGGCGACCGCGCTCCGTTCCTACTCTGTCGCGCGGTCGCACACGATCTCGTATACGACGACGAAAGCATCGGCGACCGGTGCGTCACGCACTTCAACGTCGAGAGCTGCGAGGCGGCGCAATACGCCGTCAGGAGGGTCCGGCGCCTCGCTGAGCCCGCTATCGGGTTCGGCACGCAAGCCTGCGAGCAGGCGGGCGCCGGCGTCGAATGGCCACCACGGCGCGATCTCGGACTCGCTCGCCGGAGTAGGCGCGCCCGTGCGAGTGCGCAACGGGTCGAGGAGTTGATCGCGGGTACGGCCGCGCCACTCGAGCAGCAACCACGGGTCGTCATCGAGCTGATCGGCGAACACGTACATCACCGCCGCGATGTGCTTGCACGGGTTCTCCCAATCGGGACAGCTGCAGCGCGCATCAAGTGCCGACCACAACGCGGGAAACAGGTCAACCGCCGCGTCGCGAAACACATCTTCGAGATCGGACGGGACCTCACCGGCGAGGAGACGCGCCACAAATCCGACGCGAGCGCCAAGCGCGGCGTCGACGCTCGCCCATTGCTCAACCGTCGGCGACTCCGCCGCGACCGTGACAACGTACGGCGTCGGGCGAGATCCTTGGACCTGAGCGACGAGCATCCCCGCGTG
Source organism: uncultured Actinomycetes bacterium (assembly GCA_963761055.1). Taxonomy (GTDB): domain Bacteria; phylum Actinomycetota; class Acidimicrobiia; order IMCC26256; family PALSA-610; genus PALSA-610. The sequence continues at coordinate 841,271 of CAVXFO010000007.1, forward strand.
CACATCGAACGACAGCACCTGACCGGCGCGCGCGTACCTGCGACCGCGTTGCATGCGCGCGCCGAGTCCGTACGACTCGAGCACGTCGACGAACCGCCGCGACCACCACGATGCGGCCATCGCGCCGCGCTGCTTGGAGGTCGCAAGTCCATCCCGGGTGGGAATCGGCACCGATTCGGAGTAGCGCTGCCAGCGGTCGTCCCATCGGCGCTTCGCCATCACTCCTCCACCGAGTCGGCGCGCAGCGCGATCACTTCGTGGAGCGCGTCGGTCGACAGCTCGGTGATCCAACCCTCACCGCTCCCCACGACCTGTTCGGCCAACGCTCGTTTCCCAGCGATCATCGCGTCGATACGTTCTTCGACCGTGCCCGTACTCACCAGCTTGTGTACGAACACACTGCGTTTTTGGCCGATGCGGTACGCGCGATCGGTCGCTTGATCCTCGACCGCGGGGTTCCACCAGCGGTCGAGATGGATCACGTGCGACGCCGCAGTCAGATTCAATCCCGTCCCGCCGGCCTTGAGGGAGACGAGCAGCACCGACGGTCCGTCCGGCCTCTGAAAGTGATCGACCATGAGCTCGCGCTTCGGGCGCGTCACGCGACCGTGCAGCCAACCGACCTCGACGCCGAAGCGGCGTGCGAAATACGGAGCGAGCAACGCGCCCCATTCCGCGAACTGCGTGAAGCACAACACCTTGTCGCCCTCGGCCAGGATCTCGTCCAGAAGCTCCTCGGTACGAGTGAGCTTGCCCGACCGTCCCGGCAGGGTCGAGCCGTCGCGCAGAAAGTGCGCGGGATGGTTGCACACCTGCTTCAGACGCATGAGGCCGGCCAAGACGAGCCCGCGACGGTTCATACCCTCCGCGTCCTCCGACTGCGCGATCACGTCATCGACGACCGCCTGATACAACGTCGCCTGCTCGCGGGTCAGCGGGCACGTCTCGGTGGTCTCGATCTTGTCGGGCAGATCGTCGATGACACTCTTGTCGGTCTTGAGCCGCCGAAGCACGAACGGGGCGGTGATCCGCCGCAGCCGCTCCGTTGCTTGTGGATCGTGTTCCCGTTCGACCGGGATCGCAAAGCTGTCGCGAAACGATCGCGCCGATCCCAACAACCCCGGGTTCAGCGACATGCATGATCGACCAGAGCTCGGACAGGTTGTTCTCGACCGGCGTGCCCGTCAACGCGATCCTTCTCCGCGCGCGTATCGACCGAACGGCGCGGGTTTGCGCGGCGCCGGGATTCTTCACCTGCTGCGCCTCATCGAGCGCGAGACGCGCCCACGGAACGGCGACGAGCTGATCGATGTCACGCGCGACCAGCGAGTAACTCGTCAGCACGACATCGGCGCGACGCGCCCGTTTCGGCAGCGAAGCACGATGACGTGTGAACCGGTCGGGTCCATGATGAACGAGCACCGACAGTTGCGGCGCGAACCGGGCCAACTCGCGTTCCCAGTTGCCGAGCACCGACACCGGGCACACCACCAGCGTCGGTCCCGGCACCGAATCAGCGATCAAGGTGGCGATCAGCTGCGCGGTCTTCCCCAAACCCATGTCGTCCGCGAGGCACGCGCCGAGCCCGAGCCGACCGAGGAACGCGAGCCAACCGACACCGCGCTCCTGGTACGGGCGGAGCGCGCCGACGAAATCGTCGGGTGTGGGAACCGGAGTCACCGTCGCGTGCAGCGCGTCGGCGAGGAGGTCGCGCAGCCATCCCGTCGCGTCGACACCCGTGATCTCGACGTCGTCGGACACGTCGAGTTTGTCGAGGCCGAGACCGGCGCGGAGCATCTCGGTGACGGTCACCTCTCCTCGTTCACCGAGATGAGACCGGACCGCGGAAATGTCCTCGGGACGCAGCTCCACCCACTCACCCCGGACCCGCACGAGCGTCTGCTTGGCCTCCGCCGCGGCTTCCAGCTGCCGCAGCTCCGCACGCGTGATGGCCCGCTCGCCGAGCGCGGCCTTCCACTCGAACGAGACGAGCGCGTCCATACCGACGCCTCCGGCGACCGTCGAACGCGATGCCTTCCCCGGAGACGACGTCTTCGCGCGCAAGCCGAGGCGACGCCGATTCGCCCACCACGACGGCAATAGCACGCCGACACCCGCGTCGGTGAGCGTTGCCGCGCGCTCGCGCACGAACGCGACGACTGCTCGCCCGTTGAGGACGACGCGGTCCGGCTCGGGCTCGTCGAGCACCGAAGCGAGCTCGGGCGCGAGCCGAGCCAGCCGGCCGAGCCCACGGAGGAGCTCCTCGATCGCGAGCGGACCCAGCGAAACGCTGCCATCCCAGATCTGCGTAGCGGAGACGAGCAAGCTCGGATCGTCAAGGTCCTGCGCCAGCAGCTCGACGCTCCAATCGTCACCGCGGTTCCCGGGCTCCCCGAATCGCAGGCACAATCGAACCCGTCCCGAGGTCGCCGCTCCCGACGCCACCCATTCCACGACGACGCGCTCGAGCGCGCGCAGCTTCTCGACATCGACGGACCGCGCCACCCAGGGATCGGCCTGGGTCAGCGAGTGCAACCACGCCTCGGGAACCGTCCGGCGCCCCGAACGACGCACGAGCAGACTCGCGCCCGCATCTACGAGCCGGCCCCGCACGAGCGCGTCGACCTCTGTCGCCAGACGCAACGCGACATCACGCTGCGTCTCCACCGACGAGTCTGCGCAGAGCGAAGCGATCAGCTCACGGTCCCCCGCCGCAGGCAATGGCCACCACCACGAGCGGGCGCGCCCGTCCTCACCCAGCGTGAGTCCCGGTACGAATCTCCCCGACTCGACCAAGACACGCGCCGCGTCGTGAACCCGGTCGCCGAGATCGGGCGCGATCACCGTCGGAGTCGCAGTCGTGGCGCGCGCAGCCATAACGCGCCATCATCGCGCGCGTCTCGTTCGCTCCGCGGCCGTCGCACGTGCCGGCCGCCGTCAAGAAATCTCGCGATTCCGAGTCGCGTTCTTCGCACTCCGCGCGCTATTCGTGAGTATGAGAGCTTCACCCGCAAGGTCCGGAGGAGCGCCAGACGGATCCCGACGCACGCCCACGCACCTCCGTGGCCGTCACGTGGTCGTCAAGTACCTGCGTATCGCGCGAAAGCGCAGGTCAACCCTCGTAGCTCAGGGGATAGAGCATCGGTTTCCTCATCCCGAGGAGCACTGTCCTCCGGTGTTCGCAGAGTTCCGTACCTGCCCGGCCACTGGATCAACGAAGCCGCCTTCGTCCGGCAGCTAGGCCGTAACTCTGGTCGTCAACACCGGGACCCTCGTCAAGCCGTCCCAGATGAAGATTGCGACCAACTGTCGGTGCGGGATTGGTGGTACGGCCGGTAGACCGGCGAGGGCGCGATCGGCGATGCCGCGATCGGCGGCTGAAGAAACAGCGCCACCGCCGCGACACTCTGACGTAGCTGCGATGTGAAACGGCCGGAGGTCGTGGTTCGAGCGGGTGAGCAGGTCGTGGAGTTCTGCGCTACCAGAAACCGTGGAGCGGCCCCACGACGAAGAAGGCGATGAAGCCGAGCGTGTTGTTGAACCCGTGAGCGAAGACGGATGCCCACAACGTCTTGTACCGGTAGCGGAGAACACTGAAGGCAACCGCGTCGAGGGTGATCGTGAGTGCGCCGACGACGCCCTGCTCCGAGTGGATGAACCCGAACAGCGCGGATGACAGCAGCACCGTCGCGTCCAACGCAGCGGTACCCGCACCGAAGAGCTGTCGCATTCGGGTCTGCAGATAGCCGCGAAAGGCGAACTCCTCGACGAGCGCGGCGAGCGTCCAGCTCAAGACGATCCAGCCGACGAGCTGGCCGACGTTTCCTTGCAAGTTGTCGAACTGCGAGAGGTCCGTCTCGCGGCCGCTCGCGTGATTCGCGATCGGCATCGTCGCCGCGAGCTGGAACAGCGACCACCCCGCGGCAAAGGCCAGCATCTTGGTTGCCAGGTGTGCCGTTCCGGGCCGGCGGAACCCGAGCGAAGACCAGCCGTCGCGGCGCACCGCGAGCGAGACGCCGGCCATGACCGCAAGCACCAGCGTCGGTACCGCAGCGACGTCGAGAATCACGGCGGCCGCCGCGTGGTCCAACCCGACAAGGTCGAGCGTTTCGTCGACTCGCGCACGACGGACACCAGTCGCGTCGGCGAGCACTCGTAGGTGGTTCCGTCCGCTGCGCGCCGGATGAAACGCGTTTGGTTCGAGAACGACCCCGACCGTTCGCGCCGGCGAGGGACACGCCTCCGGTGCAACCGTGCGACGGGCTGCGATGACCTCCGCCTCTCCGCGAAGGCCCATTGGCCCTGGTGGCTCAACCGCGCCATCGCGAAGCTGCATTCGGAACGATCGCCATTTGAGGTGTGACAGATGTCGTTTACCGTGTTTGCACTGTCGGTAGCGGCGGTCTGGCTCGCCACTGGGATCGTCGTGTCGATCCTGATGCGCCGCCGCGGCCACGCGTTCTTCACCTGGTGGTACCTCGGCGCAGTACTCGGCCCGTTGGCACTACCGCTTGCGATCGACGCCGTCTTCCGTGAGCGGAGTCTCGCGGCGAGGACGATTTCGGCGACACCCGGGCGTGCCGACGGCGTCGCCGTGCTAATCGGTATCGACGGCTCGGCCGCGTCGCTCGCGGCCGCCCACGCGGCCGTGGCGCTGCTCGGCGACCGGGTGGATCGGCTCATGCTCGCGGCGGTCCTTGACTACGACGCCGCTTCCGGCGGGCCGGCAGACGGGCGAGCGCAAAGCGAAAGCGAGCTGGCCCACGCCGCAGAAGCGCTGTCCGGGGTCCCGAGCGAACGAGTGATCCTGGTGGGAGCCCCGGCGGCTGCCCTCGCGAGCGCAGCACGGGAAGGTGGATTTGATCTGCTCGTCGTCGGCAGTCGCGGCCGGGGCGCCTCGCGGGCAGTGCTCGGCAGCGTCGCGTCGCATCTTGCGCGAGGCGTCGGTATCCCCGTCCTCCTTGGCGACGCTCCCGACCACTCCGGCTCGAAACACCCGGTTGCGCGTGACGCCGGATCGGCTGGGCCGTGAAGGAGGTGTCGCGCCCGGGCTTTGCCGAATCGCGCGGTGCGGCGCGCTTCGACGGGCTGGTTTCGGACGACACTGCATGGCACACGATGAACGTCGCAGACGTCGTGCGCGTGCTCGACACCGATACCGAGACGGGCCTCAGCGACAGTGAGGTCGTTCGCCGGCTCGTGGTCGCCGGCCCGAACGAGCTCGACGAGCGTCGACCGACCCCGGCCTGGGTGAAGTTCCTCCGTCAGTTCGCCAACACGATGATCGTCGTGCTGCTCATCGCCGCGGTCGTCACGATCGTGATCGGCGACCTCAAGGACACGATCGTGATCGTCGGCGTCGTGGTGCTGAACGCGGTGATCGGCTACGCGCAGGAACGTCGGGCGGAGCAGGCAATGACGGCGCTGCGACACCTCGCCGCACCGTTCGCCCGCGTCGTGCGCGACGGCGCGGTTGGATCGGTCCCGGCCGGCGAGCTCGTTCCGGGCGATGTCGTGCAGCTCGAGGCCGGTGACGTAATACCGGCAGACGCGCGTCTCGTCGACGCACCAAATCTGCGCGTCAACGAGGCGGCACTCACCGGCGAAGCGGTCCCCGTCGACAAGTCGATCGATCCAGTCGCGTCCGATGGCGTGCTCGGAGACCGCGTCGACATGGTGTTCAAAGGCACGGCCGTGACCTACGGCCGAGCCGTGGCGGTCGTCACCGCAACCGGAATGCGCAGCGAGCTCGGCCGTATCGCCGGGCTGCTCGAAGCGCACCGGGCGGGAGCAACACCGATGCAGAGGCGGCTCGCGCGCCTGGGCCGAGATATCGCCTTCGTAGCGGTCGCGGTGTGCGCGGTGGTCTTCGTCCTGGGCGTCGCGACCGGCGAATCCGCGACCCGGATGCTGCTGACATCGGTAAGTCTCGCGGTCGCCGCGATTCCCGAGTCGCTGCCCGCGGTCGTGACGATCTCGCTCGCGCTCGGTGCGCAGCGCATGGCTCGCCTTCACGCGATCGTCCGAGCGTTGCCCGCGGTCGAGACGCTCGGGTCGGTGACGGTGATCGCGACCGACAAGACGGGGACGCTCACCCAAGGCCGCATGGTCGTCGAACGGATCTGGACCGGCGACGAACACGAGTGGGCCGTCAGCGGAGACGGCTACGCACCGGACGGCACGATCACACCTTCCGGCGACCGCGATGATGGCGGACCCTTGGATCGCCTCGCGCGTGCCGCAGTCCAGTGCAACGACGCGACGCTCATCGCGCCCAGCCAGAACGGCGAGCCATGGACCGTCGCCGGCGACCCGACCGAAGGCGCGCTCGTCGCCCTCGCCGCGAAGCTCGGTGTCCGTGAGGCAACGGTCCGGCGCACGCATCCGCGTCTCGCCGAGGAACCATTCGACTCGGCCACCAAGCGGATGACGACCTTCCACGGGACGCCGTCCGGGCGTGTCCTCAAGGTCACGAAAGGTGCGCTCGAAGCGGTCGCGCCAACTCTGTGCCACGCCGAACCGGCGGCAGAACTCCAGACCGACATCTATGCCAACGCCGGGTACCGGGTCCTCGCGTTCGCGGGCGCCGAGTACGCAACCCTCGATGATGCTCTGTCCGCTCCCGACACCGGCAACGACTTCTACGGGCTCGTCGCACTCGCCGACCCGCCCCGCCCCGAAGCCGCAGCCGCGGTCGCCGCCGCGCACCGTGCCGGAATCCGCACCGTCATGATCACCGGCGACCACCCGGCAACCGCTCGCGCGATCGCCGACCGCATCGGAGTACGCGACGGCGGCACAGTCATGACCGGACCCGAACTGAAGGCCGAAGGCCCCGACCATCTCGCCCGCCACGTGGACCACGTCAGCGTGTATGCCCGAACAACCTCCGAGCAGAAGCTCGACATCGTCCAGGCATGGAAGGAAACCGGTGCGATCGTCGCCATGACGGGCGACGGCGTGAACGACGCCCCAGCGTTACGGCTCGCGGACATCGGCGTCGCAATGGGCGTCGGCGGCACCGAAGTGTCGAAGGAGGCCGCCGACATGGTGCTCACCGACGACAACTTCGCCACCATCGTCGACGCAGTACGCGAAGGACGGCGGATCTACGACAACATCCGCCGCTTCGTGCAATACGGGCTGACCGGCGGCTCGGCCGAAATCGCCGTCATGGTCGCCGCCCCCCTGTTCGGCCTCCCACTCGCGCTGCTGCCCGCGCAGATCCTGTGGATCAACCTCCTCACCCACGGCCTACCCGGCCTCGCGCTCGGCGTCGAACAGGCCGAGCCGGACACGATGGACCGTCCCCCGCGCCGCCCCGACGAAAACATCTTCGGCCGCGGCCTCTGGCAGCACATCGCCGCCGCCGGGCTCCTCACCGCGATCGTCGCGCTCGGCCTCACGCTCCGCGAGAACGCAGACCACGGACCATGGCAGACGATGCTCTTCTCGAGCCTCGTCTTCTTGCAGCTCGGCGACGCGCTCGCAGTCCGGTCCGAGACCGCCTCGACGTTCGCGATCGGTTTCGCCGGCAACCGGTTCCTGTTCTTCGCGGTGCTCGGCATGTTCGGCGCGCAACTGGGCGCCATCTACCTCCCGCCGTTCCAGCAGCTCCTCGGCACCGATGCCCTCAGCATCGCCGACCTCGCAACGGTGCTCGCCGCGTCGAGCACCACCTTTTTCGCGATCGAAGCCGACAAGCTCTACCGGCGTCGACGCACCTCACGACTCTGACGCAACTCACGACTCCGCGTACCCATGAGGGAGGCGGTCCATGAAGATGCCCCTTCGTTCGGTGAGGACAATCGCGCTGGCAGTTCCGGCGCCAGGCCGGTGACCGTGGCTGGGACCGCTCACATCGACGTACTCACATCGGTAGACGAGATCCTTCCGCCGATCCCGGATCATCTCGCCAGCATCGGCAGTCAAGACTCAGTCGGTACGGGCGCACCGAAGGCGATACCGATGCGGCCAACGTCCTGGGAGTGTATTTCCTACTCGAGCACGCGCAGCGTCGAAGGCACGTCCATATGCTGCAGTTTCCGTACGGTCAGCAGCGGCGCGAGAGTGACGGCAACGACGCCGACGACGACCGCGGTGACCATCGTGCCGGTCGCGAGGTACGGATCGATCGCGAGGTCGGGCGAGGTGCTGGCGACCGTCGACTGCGTGATGGAGCGCAGGAGGAGGTACCCGAGTCCAGTGCCGAACGCGGTTGCGACGATGCCGACGACGAACGTTTCAGTTGCGATGATCCGGACCACTCGTCGGAAGCTCGACACGTAGACGTGGGGTTCGACGCACTCGAGAGCAGCGGGAACGTCAGCCTCTGCAACGCCATGGACTGCAACGGTGTCACGGTGAAGGCAAAAGTGATGACCGTGCAGGGATGGTCCGACACCCTGCGATCCGACTACGGAGCCGCGCCGACATGTCGCAACTCCCTGTTCGCGACCTCGACCGACCTCACGTGGCAATGCCCGCGAACCTTGCACCTTCGAGGCGGTCAGTTGGACTGCAGTATCGGCGACCGTTAGCGATAATATGCACGATCGTGCACTATCGACATGTGGCATCGGCCGCTCACCGCCTATGTTCAACTAAACTGCACGAACGTGCAGATTCTCCTTCTGGATAGCCACCGAGATCGGTTGTTCGGCGTATATATGCACGATCGTGCAGATAGGGAGCCTCGGATGCCCCGAGCCGCGAGAAGTGAAGCCGACGACACCCGACTCAAGCGACTCGCCGCCGAGGTTCGGGCACGCCGTAAGACACTCGGGCTCACGCAGACGGAGTTGGCCGAGCTCGCCGGAACTTCAGCCCGATTCGTTCACACGCTCGAAAACGCAAAAGGAACCGTTCGTCTCGACAAGGTGCTCGACGTCTTGTCAGTGATCGGGCTCGAACTCCATGTCGACGTGCCGTCGGGCAAACCACCGTGGACTGACGATCAGCCGATGGAAGAACAACCGGACCGAAGATGACCGACGCTCGCGAAGTCTCAAGCGCGGACGTGTTCAAAGCTGGCCGACTCGCGGCGCGACTGGATCGGAGCCGTGACCGAATCACCTTCACCTACGAAGACGACTATCTCGCGGACCCGGCTGCCCCTGCAGTCGCGACCACCTTGCCTCGCACGACGGTTCCGGTAAGTAGCGGCGCGGCGGGCGCTGTCCTCCCGTTCTTTGCCGGTCTCTTGCCAGAGGGTCGAAGACTCGAGCGCGCTGCGCCGCGCGATCAAGACATCCGCCGATGACGAGTTCAGCCTCCTTGTCGCCGTCGGGCAGGACACGATCGGCGATGTTCAAGTAGTTCCGACAGGCGAGGCTCCACATGAAGCGACTCCCGCGCTCGAGGTCACGGAATGGGGCGACGTCGACTTCGCAAAGCTATACGGACGGATGACGGGAGAGAGCTTGTCATTCGAAGCAAGTGGCCTATCGGGCGTGCAGGTCAAGGCGTCCGCGCTCATGGTTGCACTGCCGGTAGCGAAGGCGAATCGTCGGTACATCCTCAAGCTCGAACCTCCGGAGTACGCGCACCTCGCGGAGAACGAGGCGTTCTTTTTGGCGGCGGCACGCCGCAGCGGCTTGCCTGCCGCCAAGGCCGAGGTAGTTCACGACTCGAGGGGCCGTCCCGCGTTGCTCGTCGAGCGCTTCGATCGAGTGGACATACGCGGTGTCGTCCGTGCCGTCGCACAGGAGGACGCCTGTCAGGTACTCAACCGCTATCCGGCCGACAAGTACACGCTTGGCACGGCAGACGTCATTTCCGGTCTCGCAGCGGTGACCCGCGCGCAGGCTGTAGCAGCGCGCGAGTTACTGCGACAGTTCGGGTTCGCGTACGTGACGGGCAATGGCGATGCGCACGCCAAGAACTTCTCCGTTGTCGACGTCGACGGCGAGTGGCGCGTCAGCCCTGCATACGACACGCCGTCCACGTACCCCTACGGAGACACAACGCTCGCGCTCGACATCAACGGCAAGCGCGACGAGAGCATCGGGCGGTCGGACTTCGTCGCACTTGGCGAACAGGTTGGCGTCCGCGCGAAGGCGGTCGCGTCGATGCTCGACGAACTTACCGAGCGTTCGGCGAGATGGATCGACGACATCGAGCAACTTCCTTTCGACGTCCACATACGACACAAGCTGCGACGGTCCGTCGAATACCGGTCGCGTCGACTTCGCCCATGAACCGGAGCGAATCGCGGTTGCAAAAACGGTTGCTCGTGAGATCCGCGGTTGTTCGTCGACGTTCGCACCGATCCGCTGACGTGCGCCAGTGCGGGCCGTAAGCCGTCAGTACGGCCGTCAACTCGCTACCGTTGGGGGATAGAGCATCGGTTTCCTAAGCCGGCTCAACGCTGTTCGCCGAGACTCGCAGGTGTCCGTTACTGCCCGCCGCCTGGGCTCGTGAGTTCGCCGGCGTCCGCCGATTCCCGGCATCGTTCGGTCGGTTGGCCGTAACTTTGGCCGTCAACTCCGCTCTTCCCGACGCCGCATGTTGATCAACTCCTGCGGCCGCGAGCACGCCATCAGAACGCGGTCGTCCTGAGCCAGGCGTCTCTACGAACCCGGCGTCAGATTGGCCCAGGGGGCCATACCACCGAGCTCGCAGTGTCGGGCGAACATCTGCGTCGCCTTCTGCTGCACCGGATCGGGCGCCGACGGCATGCGTACGGGGCCGTGGACCCGGCTCGGAAGCACCACCCTCGCCTGTCCGGGCGCGGTCACGACGCCGCGCTGGTTGGTGGCCCGGAACTCGATGTCGACCGCGCAGCGGCCCTCGGTCTCGTGCTTGGCGACGACCTCGCCGGTGATGATCTGCGTGTCACCGATGTAGTTGAACTTGCGGACCTCGTCGCTCTGACGCGCGATCCACCCGTCGTCACCGATCCAGTCGGTCAGGTAATGCGTGAGCCAGCACTCCCGCATGACTCCGTAGTCGTACGCCATCGGGTTGCCGATCGCCTGCGCCCATGCCGAGTCCCAGTGCACGCGTTGCGCGACGTCGGGGATGCCGTACTCGTTCTTGATGTAGAACTTCGGGATCCGCCGGCGGTTCTTGTAGCCGATCCTCGACGCCGACGGCGCGTACGGGATGAAGCCGTAACCGCCGGAATGGAACACGATGATCTCGGTCTCGGTGAGGGGGCCCTTGGCCATCTTCGGTAGCTCCTCACCGACCCGTACGTCTTCCCACCATCTCGGCTCCGCGCCGGCGTGGTCCTTCGGCGGCGTACACGGCGTCGATCTCTGCAAGATCCGCGTCGGAGTACGAGGTCGGCTCGATCTGTGCGTACTTGCCCCGATCGTGTGCCGTCTTGCGCTCGGTGTAGATCGCGAGCAAACGCAGGATCGCGACCACCTCGCCCCGCTGGTTGAGCTTGACCGTCCGGTGCACCTGGATCACCGACCGGTCGGCGAACTCCGACTGCTTCTCCTCGACCGACTCCAGGCCCTGATAGCTGTACAGAGTGTCGCCGGGATACACGGGCCGGTACCAGTCGCTCGAACCACCCGAGACGAACACGTGGATCCCACGAAACGACGGTCCTCGCAGACCGTCTGGCGCGCGATCACCCTTCATCGGCGTGTTCAGAATCGTGGTCATCGACGGCGACGCGATCTGCGAACCCCATCGCGTCGTAAGCCCGTATGCGGCGTCGTGCCAGAGCGGATTGTCGTCGCCAACGGCGCGGGCGTAGTTCCGGATCGCGTCGGGGGTCGCGACCGTTACCTGCTCGCGCGAGCGATTGGGTGTCTCGACCCCGACGAGGGCCTTCGCCATCTCGATGTCGCGATCCTGCAACGTGTACTTCGTTGCTTCTTCGAACTCGCGCTCAGTGTCGGTCACGTGCTCGTCCCCCGGTAGCTCGCACGATTGGTCCCTGAATTCGTCGTGGGCGCGAGGCACCCGTAGAGCTCGTCGACCAGGCTCGCGCCCATGAACGGCATGGCCTGGTTCTCCAAGTGGTTGCGCACGAAGGCGCACGCCACCCTGGCAACCGGATCCGCGAAACCGATCTGGCCGCCCGCGCCCATGTGACCGAATGCTTCGTCGTTGGGGCCGTGCTGACGCGGGAGGCCGGCCGCCACCGCGGCGGGCTCGCGGGTATATCCCATCGCCCATCGGGTCGGGACGCGCATGACCGCGTCGCGGCCGGACACCTGCTCCTGCGAGAACCGCGTCACCGATCCACGCGACACGAGCTCATCACCGGCGGCGAGCGCCGCGTACACCCGCGCCAGGCCGCGCGCGGTTCCAGTCGCGTTGATGGCGCCGATCTCGGCCGCGAGAATGGCGGGCGTGTTCATGAACGACGCGAAGCGGGGTACGCCCTCGGCGTCGGCGAACATGCTTCCGTCAGGACCCGCGAGCACCGATCGCCCCGCCCAGGAGCTCGGGTCGATCGCGGTCAGGGCACCGCGCCCCGTTGCGCGGCGCGGCGTCCACTCGATCACGCGCGCGACCGCGTCGAGGTCGTCGGGACGGGTGCCGATGCGCACCGCGGCACCGAGCGGCTCTGCGACCTCCTGCGCGAAGAACGTTCCGAGGCTGACGCCGGAGATCCGGCGTACGAGCTCGCCCACGAGCCAACCGAAGGTGAGCCCGTGATAGCCGTGCCGCGTCCCGGGCTCCCACGCGGGATCCGCGGCTGCGATGCGCGCCGCGATCGCCGTCGTGTCGTCCCAACCGGTGCCGTCCCACGCCATCGCGCTCGCCGCATCGGGCACGCCGATCGCCCCCGACTGATGGCTGAGCAACTGTCGTACGAGGGTGTTCGCTTTCCCCGCGGCACCGAACTCGGGCCAGTACCGCACGACCGGGGCGTCGAGATCGAGCTCGCCGCGATCGTTGAGAACGTGCGCACACACCGCGCTCATGCCTTTGGTCGCCGACATGACCACCGCGGCGGAGTCCTCCGACCACGCGACCCCGGGCGCAGATTCACCGGCCCAGATATCGACCACGCGTTCGCCTCCGACGAACGCGGCGAAGGCGCCGCCCCCGGCGCCGAGGTCGGCCGTGCGCTCACGATCCCCGACGACGATGCGCGCGCCTTCGGCCAGACGGTCCGCGACACGCTCGTAGCCCGGCGCGACGAAACCGTGAACCTCCGTCACAATGCCCGCAGCGCATCATTCACGGCCGGCCACCAGTCCTTGCGCCAGCACGACATCGTGATCCGATCGACGAGGCCGCCGTAGCGGGCCTCGATCTCGGGCGCGAGCGTCGTCGGCGTCGCGACGATGGTGAGCGTGTCGAGGATCTCGTCGTCGACGAGCGCAGCCATCTCGTCCCAACCGCCCCGTTTCGAGCACGCGTAGAGGTCGGTCTGCAGTTCACCCCATCCGTGCAACTCCAGGACGGGGCGGTACGCGGGCGTCGAGGCGTAGTACGCCAACGTGCGTCGCATACTCGAGCGCACCTTCGCCAACTGCGCGTCGGTGTCGGCGATCGCAACGAAGCCGGGACACGTCACCTCCACGTCGGCGCGGCGTGCGGCCCGACGCGGTCGAGCCCCCGTTGGAGCGCAGGAAGAGTGACCTCCCGGAGATAACGAGGGCTCGAGACACCGTGCGTGATGACGCCGTCGGCGACCTCGCCGGCGACTTCGGTCATCCGTTGCCCGACCGCGGCGAGAAGACGTGCGGGGCGCCGAACTCGTGCGGTCGCGGCGCGAATACCGGCGTCATCAACGTATGTGTGTAGAAGTCGCCTTCGAAGTCGAGCCGGGACTCGTCGTTCCACGATGACCAGATCGCGGCGGAGCGCGAGGACGAACTCCCGCATCCGCGCCGCGGGCCGCGACCACTCCCCGCTGAAGCGGCGCTCGATGTGCGCCCGTACCTGCGAACCCAGCCCGAGGATCAGCCGGCCTCCGGAGAACTCCTGCAACTGGTTCGCGGTGTACGCCAGGCTCATCGGGTTGCGGGAGAACGCGATCGCGACGGCGGTCCCGATCGAGATCTGGCCGGTGTGCTCGGCGGCGAGCGCGAGCGAGAGAAACGGGTCGTTCACCGTCTCCGCGGCCCACGCGCAGTCGAGCCCCGCGTCTTCGGCGGCGCCGGTCCGGGCCGGGACCGTCGCGAGATTGGTGCCGATCCCGGTGTCGATCTTCACGCGGCGAGCCTTCGGCCGACCGCGCATGGGCGTCGGCGCCGACCCCTTCACCGCGGGCACGTCGACCGAGAGCCAGAGCGGGATCCCGACCTGCACGAATCGACCGGCGACAGGGTGGCCGACCGTGGCCAGCAGTTGACGACCCTTCACCTGTTCGTCGTCGGGCACCGCGCAGGGATGCACGCTCACCGTCGCGGGGACCGCGTGGGAGCGGAGCAAGGAGCATGCGGCCGCGGCGCTCATCGTGCGGACGGCCGGCGCAATCGCGGCCGCGGAAACCTCGTCGACGCCGAGTGCAACGCGTATGCCGGTCATCTGTTCCGGATTCGTGGCGCAGATCACGACCCACCCGTCCTGCGCCTCGTACAGCCGATAACCCGGCGCAGGCCCGCGCAGTTCGGGACCCACCTCGTCGGATCGGCGACCGTCGAGCGCAATCTGGGCCACGTGCTCCGACTGGAACACCGTTGCCGACACCATCAGCGACGACTCGACTGACGTCACCGCGACTCCTCGTGCGCGGCGAGCAACGCCAGCACCGCGCCGGCCGCGAGATGGATCCCGGTGCAGTAGTCGTTCGCAGTGAAGTTCGTGGGCTGGGGCCGCCCGCCACCCTGGGTCATCTCCATACCGGTGGCGGCCTGCACCACGTAGTCGAACGACGGGCGCGCTGGCCAGCGGACCCGACAGCCCGAAGCCCTTGGCCCGGGCGTAGACCAGCCCCGGGTTGACGGCGCGGATGTCGTCCTCACCCAGCCCCGACTTCTCCCACGTCCCCGCGATCGCGTTCTCCACGACGACGTCGGCCGCGCCCACCAGATCGAGGAGGCGGCGCCGGTCCTCGTCGTTGCGGAGGTCGAGGGTGAGGCCCCGCTTCGAGCGGTTGCCGTCGACGTAGATGTTCGGCAGCACCGGCATGAGCTGATACGCGCCCTCGCCACCCGGCGGTTCGATCTTGACGACCTCCGCGCCGAGCTCACCGAGGAGGCGGGCGGCCAGCGGGCCCGCCCAGAAGCTCGACATGTCGATGACGCGCAGGCCGCCCAGCGCCCCGGCGCCCGAGCCGCGCCGCCGCGACGACGTCCGTGCTCCTGCATCGGCAACCAGACGGATCGGCGGACCCACGAGTCGCACCGGCCCGTGCTCCGCATCGTCGACCGTCGCGAACAGTTCGTTCGCATCCGCCTGTTCGTGCGCGAGCCACTCCTCGAGCGTGTTGCATTTCGACACCGCCGCGGGCGCCGAGATGAGCGCTCGCTCCCACTCGTCGGCAGTCCGCTCCGCGAAGCGGCGCGCGAGGTCGTCGAGCACGCCGTCGGACCACGCGCGATCGGCGAGTTTCGCCAGCGACGCCGGATCCGAGAAGTCGAGGCCACTCTCGCCGTCCGGGTCGATCCCGACCAGGCGACACAACTCGCGCCACCGCTCCGTCCCGCTGAGGTTGATCTGCATACCCCGGCCGTCGCTCGTTGGGTACGTGTGCAACACCGGCGTGTGCGCTTCGCGGCCGACGCCGGTGCGATGCCGGTCGCGGTGAAAGATCGGACCGGCGTTGAGGAACAGCAGCGCCTCGAACAACGACGTCTCGACGTGTTGGCCGTACCCGGTGGTCTCGCGCCTGACCAACGCCGCGCCGGTCCCGAGCACCGCGAGCAGCGCGGCCGCGACGCTCGCCATCGGGAACGGCAACCAGATCGGCCGCGCCGCGGTGAACAGGCCCTGTTGCCCACCGGCGCGGGCGTGCACGAGTGGCTCCCAACCGGGATCGTCGCGGGCCGGACCCGAGCTGCCGTACGCAGAGATCGAGCACGTGACGAGACCGGGGTGGCGGCGACGACGCTCGTCGAGCGCGAGCCCCAACCGGCCCAGGGCGCCCGGGCGGAGGTTCTCGATCACGACATCCGCGCCGTCGATCAGCACGTCTGCTTCGGCTCGACCCGCCGCCGACGCGAGGTCGAGGACCACCGACGGCTTGCCCCGATTCCACGCCGCGAAGCGCGCCGGATCACGACGGTACGGGTCGCCGCCCGGACGTTCGATCTTGACGACGTCGGCGCCCTGATCGGCGAAGATCGTCGCCGCGAACGGCGCCGCGATGTACTGGCCGATCTCGACGACCCGCAGCCCGGCCAGCGGTCCCGGCGCCGTTTGACGATGCACCGTCGTTCGCCCTTCACGTTCGTCACCCATCACGCTGTGTCCCTACTTTCAACGAACGGAACGGCACGTCGACATCGACCTCGAGGTCTCGTGGGAGTCCGAGGACACGCTCGGCGATCACGTTGCGGATGATCTCGTTGGTGCCACCGCCGAGTGACGCCGAACGCGCGTTGAGCAGCTGATCCGACCACTGCGAGCCGCGTGCGACGGATTTCTCCCACGCGATCCCGCTCGAGCCTGCAATGAACACCGCGACCTCGGCCGAGTCCTGCACCAGGTTCGCCATCGCCAACTTCACAACGGACGCTTCGCCGCCCGAGCCGCGGCCGGCGACCCGGTTCGCTTCGAGGTGCGCGGCGAGATGGCGCAGCACCATCTGGCGGATGCGGAGGTCGGCGAGTCGCTGGCGCACCTCGGGGCGATCGGCCAGCCCGCGCGCCCGGGCTTCGGTGACGAGGGCGCTGATACCTCCCCGGCCACCGCCGCCCGACCCCATTCCGCCGAGCGCCTTGCGTTCGAACCCGAGCATCGTGCGCGCCACGCGCCAACCGTCGTTGACCGCGCCGAGCACATTCACGGCCGACACGGGCACACCGTCGAGGAACACCTCGTTGAAGTGCGCGTCACCAGTGATCTGGCGCAGCGGGCGCACGGTCACGCCCGGTGCGTGCATGTCGACGAGCAACATGGTGATGCCCTCGCGCTTGGTCTGCTCGGCGTCGGTGCGCGCCAGGCACGCCGCGAAGTCACTGTGCTGCGCGCCCGACGTCCACACCTTCTGCCCGTCGAGCACCCACACGTCACCGTCGCGTCGCGCGCCGCGTCTGCACGCTCGCGAGGTCGGAACCGGCGCCCGGTTCGCTGAACAGTTCGCACCACACGTGCTCGCCGCGGAGCAGCGGGGGGATGAACGCGTGCTTCTGCCGTTCGGTCGCGTACGTGAGGATCGTCGGTCCACACATCCCGAGACCGATCTCGAGCGCCTTCGGGGGAAGGTGGAACGCAGCCGCCTCGCGGTCGAACAACTTCTGGAACCGACCCGGGAGGTTCCGGCCCCCGTATTCCTCGGGCCACGTGATCCCGGCGAACCCGGCCTCGGCGAGCCGACGCTGATAGTCCTTCGCGCGCGCGACCGCGCCGGCTCCGGGCGCCGCCGCCACCGAACCCTTCCGGGGCACGGTCGCCTCCAGGAAGACCCGCGCGTCGACGCGGAACTGTTCCTCGTCCACGACCGCGCGCGCCACTGATCAGCCCTCGACGGGGAGGGCGATCATGCCGATGCGCCCGAGCCCGACGCGAGCGAATCCGGCACCGCGCGCGGCTTGCCGATGGCCAGCAGCGCACCGAGCGCCATGTCCTTCATCACCCCGGCCAGCCGCTCGCGATCGACGCTCGTGTTCAACGACGAGACCGAGCGCAGGAGTCCGTCGACCATCAGGACCGCGGCGCGGGCCTCCTCGTCGGTCAGGCCCGGGCGTACCTCGCAGAGGAGATGCACCCACTCGGCCATCGTCACGCGGTCGGTGCGAGCGAGCCGGCGCCGGGCGTCGTCGTCGAGGTGACGAAGCTCCTGATAGAGCACGTCGCGCAGGTTGCCGTTCGCGAGCTGCAGCGCGACCGCGGCGTCGATGAGGCGCTCGAGCGTGACCAACGGCGGCGCGTCGGTGTTGAGCACGTCGTCGACCGCGCGGCGCCAGGAGATCGCCGCTTCTTCGATCAAGACGGTGAGCAGCTCGTGCTTGCTGTTGAAGTACCGGTAGATGGCCGGACCGCTCACGCCCGCCACCGCGCCGATGTCGTCGAGGCTCGTCGCCCGGAAGCCTCGCTCGCGGAACAGGTCGGTGGCCGCGGCGATGATCGCCGTCCGGCGCCGGGCACCCTTCGTGGTCTTGGCCGGACCGCCCAGACCGTCGATCACGGTTTCGTCGCCCTGCACGCCGGCACCTTCCACGCCAGAAAGTTAGCACTCAATAAGGAATCCTGCCGAGACTGCTTGACGGGGGCCGAGTCAGACTCCATAGTCAGGCCCAAAGTTTAGTCGGGATTAGCAAATCGGCCTGGGGGATGCGCCCGTGGAGTTCGGCCTGTTCATGGAGCTCTCGGTCCCCCGGCCCTGGACGCCGGGGGCCGAGCGCCAGGTCTACGAGAACGCGCTGGAGCAGGTGCGCCTGGCCGACGAGTTGGGGTTCGACTACGTCTGGGCCGTCGAGCACCACTTCCTCGAGGAGTACTCGCACTCCTCCGCGCCCGACCTCTTCCTCACGGCCTGCGCCATGCAGACGACGCGCATCCGCGTGGGCCACGGCGTGGTCGCCTGCGTTCCGCAGTACCAGAGCCCGATTCGCATCGCGGAACGGGCCGCCGTGCTCGACATCCTCTCCGGCGGACGCGTGGAGCTCGGCACCGGGCGCTCCGCAACGTGGACGGAGCTCGGCGGTTTCCGGGCGAACCCCGACGAGACGAAGAAGACGTGGGACGAGTTCGTGCGGGTCATCCCGAAGATGTGGACGCAAGAGCGCTTCAGCTGGGAGGGCCGCGCGTTCTCGATGCCGGAGCGCGCCGTGCTGCCGAAGCCGGTGCAGAAACCCCATCCACCGATGTGGGTCGCGGTCACCTCGCCCGGCACGGAGCTCGACGCCGCCGACCGCGGTCTCGGGTGTCTCGGGCTCGCACCGGGCGGATTCGCCGAATCCGAGCGCAAGGTCAAGAACTACCGCGTCCACATCGAGAACTGCGATCCGGTCGGGTCGTTCGTCAACGACAAGGTCTCGACGATCAACTTCTTGTCGTGCGCCGAAGACGGCGACCGGGCCCGGCGCGCGGGGCTCCGGGTCGCGAGCATCTTCAGCTACATGGCCTCGCAGCTCCTGTCGGCCAAAGAGGTGCTGCCGACGCGCTCGTACCCGTCGGAAGGACTGCTTCCGGCGCTGCGCCGAGAGTCCGGGGGCCCGGGCGACGCCGCGCAAGGGTTCAAAGGGGTCACGATGGGGACGCCCGACGACGTGGCCGCGGCCATCCGCAAATGGGAGGCGGTGGGATACGACGGCATCAACTTCTTCGCGAACTTCATGGAAGTGCTCCCGCAGCAGTACGTGCTCGACAGCATGCGGATGTTCGCAGAACAGGTCATGCCGCAGTTCAAGCCGGGACCGACGGCCAGCGCCGCCGCGACCGGCACGGTCGCGGTTGGCGGCGACTGATGCCGCTCGCAGGTTCGCTCGACATCCGGTCGATCCTCGACGACGCGCCGACGGTCACGCTCGACGGCCGTGAGCTGCGCGTGGAGAGCGTCGACATCCTCCAGGTCCTGTACGAGATCGAGGCCGGCGACATCGAAGCGCTCGTACCGCCCGCGTTGAACCCGACGATCCCGCCGGTCGTCAGCTTCCTCGCGTACACGGCCGACGACAGCGAGTTCGGGCCATTCTCGCTCGTCCAGGTCCGCGTCACCACGCGCGCGCCGCGGTGCGCCCGCGAGCGTTCCTCGTCTCCGCAGTATGCGACAACCCCGAGGCCGCCGCCGCGTTGTCGAGCTCGTGGGGCTTCCGCATCCGACCCGCGCAGATCCGCATGGTGCGCTTTCACGACCGGGTCGAGTGCAGCGTCGTCGCCGACCGGAAGACGATCCTCCACGTCGCGCTCGTCGACCCGGAACCGATCACCGGCCACGACATCCAGTACGCGCCGGGCATGCATCTCGCGCGGGTCACCGACGACGAGGGCACGCGCCCGCGTCTCGTGCAGGTCGATACCGAGTACGAATTCCGCCGGGCCGACCGGGGCCAGCCGCTGCTCGGGACGTTCGACGCGCCGGCTTGGGGCGACCGGCGGCTGGTGCCGACCCAACCCGTCTCGGCCAGCCACACCACCTGCACGGTGAGCATCACGCCGGTTCGTTACGTCTGCAATCCGGACATCCCGGCGGCCGAGGGAACCCAGAACGTCGAGAGCCGGACCGAAACCGCAACCGCAACCGAGATCACAACCACATCCGAAACGCGCGACGGGCATGACTGAGTTTTGACCGTTCGCGCGCTCGAGGGGGGCGCTAGGTATGGAGAAGGTCCAGAGTCGAGGCCGACGTGGTTCGGCGACACCTGCGAGGGCGGGAGTGGTATGCGCCATGGCGGCGGCGCTGGCGCTCGGTGCATGCAGCTCGAGTTCGAGTAGTGCCAAGGTCACGACGAGCACGAGCACGAGCGCGGCCAAGAGCCCGACACCGACGACGGCGACCGTCACGGACAAGTCACTCGGCATCGGCGTCACCGCAACGACGATCAAGATCGGGGTCGTGCTCGTCGACTTCACGTCGATCGAGAAGTTCACCGACCTGATCCGTACCGAGGCGGAGCAGAAGCAGATCTACGGGCTCTACATCGACGACATCAACGCGCACGGCGGCATCAACGGCCGCAAGATCGTGCCCGTCTACAAGACGTATTCACCACTCGGTTCCGCGGGGATCCTCGCGCTGTGCACATCGCTCACGCAGGACGACAAGGTCTTCGCCGTCGTCGGCACGTTCGTCGACTTCTCCGGAGATGCCCAGCAGTGCATCGCCAAGCAAGAGAAGCGCGTGCTGATGACCTTCAACCTCACCCAGTCGATCATCGACAAGGCGCCGCCCGGCCTCATTGTCACACCGGGACTCATCCCGGAACGCTCGGCGTCGATCCTCATCCAGCTCCTCACCAAGGAGAAGATGCTCGACGGAAAGACCGTCGCCGTGCTCGGTGACACCACCGAGACTGTCGTCGTGAAGAAGACGATCAGCCCGGCCCTCAAGAAAGCCGGGGTCAAGACCGGGACCGCCGCCATCCTCAACGTGGGGACGACGGGCGACTTCACCGCCGCGTTGACCCAACTCGACAGCTTCATCGAACGCTGGAAGACGGAGAAGGTCGACACCATCTTCCTCTCCGGCGATCTGTCGTCGAGCAAAGTGTTCGTCCAACAGGTGAAGAAGACGTTCCCGGACATCGAGTTCATCGGCGACAACACCGACGTGCTCGGGCAGGCCCAGCAGGTACAGCAGGCCGGCGTCAAGCCGAACCCGTACGAAGGAGTGATCACCGCGGGCGGGCTCACGGCGAAGGAGTACGACGCCAGCGCGAACTGGAAGTACTGCGCCGCGATCTATCAGGCCGCGACCGGTAAGCCCGCGCCGGACGCCGAGCACACCATCAAGTTGTCGAACGGGAAGATCAACGACGTCAACGGTGGTATCAGCGATGCGTGCCAGGTGCTCTCGATGTTCCACGACATCGGTCAGCGGGTCGGCCCGTACCTCAACGACACGAACTGGGTCGCGACGGTCGACAACTACGGCGCCATCGTGAATCGGGGTTCGGGCCCGTACGGGTCGCTGCACACCGGTAAGTACTCGGCCGACGACAACTGGCGGCTCCAGTCCTACGACTCGTCGCTCGGTACCACCGGCTTGTGGAAGCCGATCACCCCACTGGAAGACATCACCGGTTGAACAACCGGCGGCGAGCTACGTGCCCCGCGGTTCTCGGGGGAGCCCGAGACCGCGTTCGGCAATGAGGTTGCGCATGATCTCGCTGGAACCACCGGCGATGGTGAGCGCCCGTGCGTAGAGGAACGAGTCCTGCCAGTAGCCGTCGTGGAGGGCGAACTCGTCGCCCTCCACGAGCGCGCCCCGCGGCCCCTGCAGCCCGAGCACGTACTCGCTCATCTCGAGGTTGAGCTCGCTGAACCAGATCTTCGTCATGGGCGCGTCCGCCGCGCCGAGTGTCGACGACGCTGCCTTCGTCGCGACCGAGTAGCCGAGATAACGCTGAATACGAGAGCGGGCCACGAACTTTGCGATGTCTTGGCGCACCGCGGCATCGCGGATCGCGGGTTGGCCGTGGCGGCGCGCTTCCCGGGCGGCCGTTACGAGCCGGGCGACCGCTCCCCCGCTGCCGCCGGCGCCGACGCCGGCGCGCTCCTGCCCGAGGCTCGCGCCGGCGATGCGCCAGCCTTCTCCGGGCGCCCCGATCACGTTTGCGGCGGGCACCACCACGTCGTCGAGGAAGACCTCGTTGAAGTCGCTTGTACCGGTGATCTCCCGCAGTGGTCGCGTCGTGATCCCCGGAGTGCGCATGTCGAGGATGAACGCCGTGATCCCACCCGGGCCCGCGACCGGCTCGGTGCGCGCGAGCAGATATCCGAAGTCGGCGAACTGCGCCCACGTGCTCCAGACCTTCTGGCCGTTCACGACGTAGTTGTCGCCGTCGCGCTCGCCTTGCGTCTTCAACGACGCGAGATCGCTGCCGGCGTCGGGCTCGCTGAAGAGCTGCGTCCAGATGTGTTCACCGTTGGTGATGCGCGGGAGATACGTGTCCTGCTGATCGGCGGTCCCGAAGTGGGCGATCGCCGCCGCGACCAGCGGGTTGCCGAGCACGTACGGGAGGCCGCTCCGGCCGAGCTCTTCCGCGAGCACGCGCAACTCGAACCTGTCGGTGATGCCGATCCCCCGGCCGTAGCGGTCGGCGACGTACCCCGCGTCGTGCAGAGCGCGCACCCAGCGGCGCAAGGCGACGACATCGCCGGGGTCCTCGGGCGACGCGCAGGCCGACTCCCGGCTTCCACCGCAGTTGCGGTCGTACCTCGGCGACGAACGCGCGCAACCGGGCACGGAACTCGTCGTAGGCCGCGGGGATCTCGGGTACGTCGACATCCATCAGGACGGCTCCGCAAGCGAAGCTTCGGTCAGCCGGCACAGCTGCTCGCGATGCCACCACGCTTCGCCGTACAACACCTGTTCTGATTTCACCCGTCTCAGGTACAGGTGCGTGTCGTGCTCCCACGTGAACCCGATACCGCCGTGCAGCTGGAGCGCCTCACCGCAGAGATGCGCGACGGCATCGCGTGCGTACGAACCCGCGACGGCAACCGCTTCATCGCGGTCGTCGCGGTCGTCGGCGATTGCGAAGGCCGCGTAGCGCGCCGCCGCCCGGGCGCCCTCGAGCTCGATCAGCATGTCCGCCAGGCGGTGCTTGATCGCCTGGAAGCTGCCGATCGTCCGCCCGAACTGCACCCGGTCCTTCGCGTACTGCACGGTGCGCTCGAACAACGCTTCACCCGCGCCGACCACCTCCGCGGCCTGCACAACCGTTGCGAGTCGTCGGGCGCGATCGATCGCGTGGTCCGCGTCGCCCTCCGGTCCGAGGATGTCGGCGCGCGAAACGGCGACGCCGTCGAAGCGGACCTCGCACAACCGCCGGGTCACGTCGATGCCGGCCATCACTCTGGTGCTGACGCCTTCGGACGACCGGGCGACGACGACGAGCGAAGGCCCGGACCGCGACGAACACGCCACGAGGAGCACGTCGGCGAGGTGCGCGTCGTGCACGAAGCGGGCGACGCCGTCGAGCCGCGCCGATCCGTCGCCGCCCGGCGCGAGCACGACGGCAACCTGGTCGAGATCGACCGAGCCGTCGCCGGTCAGGCACCACGCCGCCGCGCACTCGCCGGACGCGATGGGTCCGAGCAACCGGGCCTGCTGGGACTCGTCTCCGGCGCGGGCCACGACGTCGGCCACGACGTTCGTCGCGAGGACCGGCCCCGGGTAGAGCTCACGCCCGAGCTCCTCGGCCACGGCGACGAGGTCGACGAGCGGCTGGCTCGTGACGCTGCCGCCGCCGCAGCGCTCCGGAACGAGCAACGCGGTCCATCCCAACGCGGCGCCGTCGCGCCACACCTGCCGGTCGAGGTCGTCCCGCACGTCCAGGCGCGCGCGCACGGCTGCCACCGGGTGGCGGTCGCGAAGGAAGCGACGCGTCGTCTCCCTCAGCAACTCCTGATCCTCGGAGTACGCGAACTGCAAGGTGAGTGCCTCGGCGGGCCGGCGACGGTTGAGTACACTCTATAGCGTGGATTGCACTGCCATCGAGTTCGGTGTCGACGACCACGTCGCGACGATCACGCTGAATCGCCCGGAAGCGCTCAACGCGTGGAACGACGAGATGGCCTCGGAGATCGCGTGGGCATGGCAGACGATCCGTGACGACAACGACGTGCACGCCGTGGTGCTGCGCGCCAACGGCGACCGCGCGTTCTGTACCGGCGCCGACGTGAAGAACGGGACGAGCTGGTTCTTCCGCGACAACGTCTGGAACACGTTCGACCCGGGGATGACCCTGGCGCCGAAGTCGCACCACCGTTGTTGGAAGCCCGTCGTCGCGGCCGTCCACGGCTTGGCCGCGGGAGGCGCGCAGTACTTCTTGAACGAGGCCGACATCATCGTCGCGTCGGATGACGCGACGTTCTTCGACCCGCATGCGAACAGCGGGATCGTCTCCGCGCTCGAGCCGATCGGGATGCTCGCCCGCGGTGTGCCACTCGGCGACGTCCTGCGGTGGGCACTCATGGGCACCGAGGAACGCATCACCGCCGAAACCGCGCTCCGGCTCGGGCTGGTGACGGAGGTCGTTCCCCGGGCCGAGCTCCGCGATCGTGCGCACGCGATCGCGGCGTCGATCGCAGCCCGGAACCCGACCGCGATCCAGGGCACCGTGCGTGCGATCTGGGAGTCGCTCGACATGACCCGCTCGGCGGCGCTGCAGGGCGGCATGGCCTACACCCAGATCGGCAACCGTCCCAACCTCGAGACGTTGTCGCGGCGCGGCGAACCGCCGACGCTGCGTTGACGGCCCGGTAGGACTCGTCCGGAAGGAGTCCGGGAAGGGGATACCGTTTACCAGTGGTGCCCGCCGTCGCGAAGAAGCGCTCATCGAGCACCCGCCTCGCCCGGGTGCCGTTGACCGACCAGACCGGATCGAAGCTCGCGGCCGTGGTAGCCGCCCAGATCCTCGCCGATGTCATGGCCCGGAACTGGCCGGTCGGCGAGATCTTCGGCTCCGAAGCCGAGCTCTTGGAACGGTACGGGGTGAGCCGGGCCGTCTTCCGCGAAGCGGTACGGCTGGTCGAGCACCAACAGGTCGCCCGCATGCGCCGGGGACCGGGCGGGGGCCTCGTCGTCAGCGAGCCGACCGTCGACGCGATCATCGACGCAGCCGTGCTCTACTGCCATCGCGTCGGCACCCGCCTCGACGAGGTGTTCGAGGCCCGAATCACGCTCGAACAGATCGTCGCCGGCCTGGCGTCGACTCGTCTCGACGAAGCGGATCTCCTCCGATTGCGCGCCTTCGTCGACGCGGAGGCGAAGGGGGAGGTCGACGATCACCGGGCGTTGCACATGCTCCTGGCGTCGATGACCGGGAATCCCGTGCTCGAACTGTTCGTCGACATCCTCAACCGGGTCACGCTGCTCTACTTCAACAACGCGAAGTCGCTCACCGTCACGACGCTCGGTGAGTCGTCCCACGCTCACTCTCGCATCGCCGACGCGATCTTCGCCGGCGACGAGACCTCCGCGCGCCGGCGCATGCGGACCCACCTCGAAGCGGAGGCCGCGTTCCTCCGGCGCCGGCGCTCGACCCGACAGGCCCTCGGCGCCGGCGTCGCGATGGCCGGGCCGGCCGGCAACAAGGGCGGAGAGCGGGTCGCACGGAGCATCTTTCGCGACATCGTGGCGCGCGCCCTGCAACCGGGCGAGTTGCTTGGCTCCGAGGCCGAGCTCACCGAACGGTACGAAGTCAGCCGGGCCGTCTTCCGGGAGGCGGTGCGTATCCTCGAGCATCACCAGATTGCGACCATGCGGCGCGGCCCGGGCGGCGGCCTCTTCGTCTCGCCTCCGAGCGCGGCGGCGGTGACCGACGTGGTCGCGATTTACCTCGCGCGCGGTGGCGTCGACGTCAGCAACCTCACCGAAGTACGGGTCGGCGTAGAGCTGGCCCTCGTCGACCTCCTGATCGACCGCATGAACGACGAACGGGCGACGCAGCTGCGCCGGGCGCTGCGCGCCGACGCGGACTCCGACGCCGATTCCGCGTTCGTCGCCGCCGCGCATGATCTGCATGCTGCGATCGCGTCGCTGGCGGGTAACCGCCGCGCTCGAGCTCGTCGCACTCGTCCTCATCCGTCTGACCCGCCTCTCGGAGGCCGAGCACTCGCCGAAGGCGCGGCGTACCGTCCGACCGGAGGTGGTTCGCGCCCATGCGGCGATCGTCGATGCGATCGTCGCCGGCGACCGCGAGCTGGCCCGCCACCGGATGCGCCGTCACCTCACGGCGGTCGCCACCCATCTGGCCTGACTCCGGCCGACAAAAGAGGTTACTCTTTCCGAGAGGGGAAAGGAGCGGTCGATGACCGACACGACGGCGACGTACGAGTCGCGGCTGTTGATCGACGGAAAGCTGGTCGATGCCGCGAACGGCGCGACGTTCGCCAACGTCAACCCGGCAACCGAGGAAGTCGTCGGTCATGTTGCCGACGCGGGCGCGCCCGACGTCGAGGCTGCGATCGCCGCGGCCCGGCGCGCGTTCGACGAGACCACATGGTCGGCAGACCCGGCCTTTCGCCGCCGTTGCCTCGAGCAGCTGCGCGACGCCATGGACCGCGCCCGGGAGCAGATGCGCATCGCGCTCGTGCTCGAGACCGGGTGCCCGATCGCGCTGACCTACGTCGTGCAGATCGAGGTTCCGATCAGCGACCTCGCGTACTGGGCGGAACAGGCAACCGCCTACCAGTACGAGCGTTCCCTCGGCGAACGCGAGTGGATGGGAACTCCCTACCGGCGCATGATTCTCCGCGAGGCGATCGGCGTCGTCGCCGCGATCACGCCGTGGAATTTCCCGATGTACCTCAACGTCGCCAAGCTCGGGCCCGCGCTGGCTGCGGGCAACACCGTCGTGCTGAAGCCGGCGCCCGACACGCCGTGGTCGGCGACGATGCTCGGCAAGCTCATCGCCGAGGAGACCGACATCCCGCCGGGCGTCGTCAACATCGTGACGCCCTCCGATCACGAGCTCGGTGAGGTCTTGACCAGCGACCCGCGCGTCGACATGGTGACGTTCACCGGATCGACTGCCACCGGGCGGCGGATCATGGCGTCGGGCGCGCCGACGCTGAAGAAAGTGTTCCTCGAGCTCGGGGGAAAGTCGGCGTACATCGCGCTCGACGACGCCGACCTCGGCGCCGCGCTCCCGGGCGCGGTGGCCAGCGTCTCCTCACACGCAGGCCAGGGTTGCGTGCTGACCACCCGGTTGCTGCTCCCCCGTTCGCGTTACGACGAGGGCGTCGCGATCGCCAAGGCCGTCGTCGAGAACATCCCCTACGGCGACCCGATGGATCCGGGCAACATCTGCGGTCCCGTGGTCAACGCGGCGGCAGCGGGAACGTCGTGCTCGGGTACATCGAGAAGGGTCGCGACGAGGGCGCCCGACTCGTGGTCGGCGGCGGCCGCCCCCGCAATTCGACAAGGGCTATTTCGTCGAGCCGACGTTGTTCGTCGACGTCGACCCGGACGCGACGATCGCGCAGGAGGAGATCTTCGGCCCCGTCCTCGCCGTCATCCCGTACGACGATGACGACGACGCGGTACGGATCGCGAACAACTCGCAGTACGGCCTCTCGGGGATGGTCGAGAGCGCGAGCGACGATCGGGCGATGGCGGTGGCCCGGCGCATACGCACCGGCACGCTCTGTGTGAACGGTGGCTCGTGGTTCCAACCCGATGTCCCATTCGGTGGATACAAGCAGAGCGGCATCGGCCGGGAGAACGGCAAGGAAGGCTTCGAGGAGTACCTCGAGCTCAAGGCGATCGGCCTGCGCGGCACGACCGCCGCCGGCTGAGCGCGATGACGAGCGGCGTCGCGTTGCCCGCCGACCTCGTCGCGTGGATCGAGAGCGTCGCCGACGGTCGCGTGAGTCACGCCAGTCGACGCCCGGGCGGCGCCCGCAAGGAAGCCTGGTTCGTCGACGTCACCCGGGCCGACGGGGACGTCGACGAGCTGTTCTTGCGCTACGACCGATCCGACCCGGCCGCGAACGTCGACCCGTGGACGCTGCACCGTGAGGCGACCGTCTATCTCGCCCTGCAGGGTTCCGCGGTGCCGGTGCCCCGCGTACTCGGCGTACACCGTTCGCATCAGGCGATGCTCTCGGAGCGACTCACCGGCGAGAACTGGTTCTCCCGGATCGCCGATCCGCAGGAACGGGTCGCGACCGCGCGAGGACTTCATTGCGCACCTGTCGGAGCTCCACCGGCTGGATCCGGCCGAGCTCGACCTGCCCGCGTTCCCCCGCCGACGACGGCTGCGGCCGCGGTCGTCACCGAGCTCGACGAGCTCGACGATGTGCTGCAACAACGCGGCGGCGCGCCCGACCCGGCCCTCGCGTTCACGCTCGACTGGTTGCGGCGGAACATCCCCGCGTACGACGGCCCGGTGGTGCTGGTCCAAGGCGATACCGGGCCCGGGAACTTCATGTTCGAACATGGTCGCGTCGTGGCCATCGTCGACTGGGAGCTCGCGCATCTCGGCGATCCCATGGACGACATCGCCTGGCTGTCCCTCCGCGCCACGCAAGAACCTCTGCCCGACTTCCCGGCCCGCCTGCGCGAGTACGCGGCGCGGTCGGGGCACGCGATCGACGAACCGCGCATCCGCTACTACCAGGTCATGGCCGAAGCGAAGCTGCAGGTGATGGCGCACCGTGGGCCCCGATCCCGGACCCATGCCGCGGTGTCGAAAGGAGGTGGCTCCGACGTCGGCAACCAGATGATCTACGGCGTGTTGCACCGGCGCCTGTGGTTCGAGGCGTTGGCGGCGGCAGTCGGCCTCGAGCTGACACCGGCCGAAGCGCGACCCGACCCCGCCACCGGAGACCACGACCGGCTCTACCCCGCCGTGCTCGACCAGCTGCGCGACGTCATCGTTCCGCGCATCGACGATCCGCTCGCACGCGTGCGCGCCAAGGGCGTCGCCCGGATCGTGAAGTACCTCGAACAGGCGAACGCATTCGCCGGGTTCTACGAGGCGTGCGAGCTCGACGACCTCACCGACCTCCTCGGGACACGTCCGCGGCACGACCGCGGCCGGCCGCGCCCAGCTCGCGAACGCGGCGCGCGAGCACGCGGTGACGGACGAGGACTACCTCGGGTATCTCTGGCGCCGGGTCGCCCGGGAGACCGAGCTCGCACGACCCGCCATGGGCGCGCTCGCCGACCGGCACTGGCCCGACCTCCGGTAAGGAGACCCGTGAGCGCGAACGACACGCACGACTGGGCCGCGATCCGCGAAGGCGCGCCGGTACCCGACGTTCACCCCGGACGACGACGACTTCCACGACGAGGTGCTGAGCGAACGCTGGTGGGAGTCGGAGACCAACTGGTTCTCGTGGAACATTCCCGAACGGCGCATGGGTGGATGGGTGTACGCCCAGGCCCGACCGAACGCGAAGCTCTGCAACGGCGGGGTCTGGTTATGGGACGACACCGCGTCGCTCTCGTGGGACCTGCCGTACCACGTGCACTATGCGGGGCTGCAGCTCGTCGATCGCTCCGAGCGCGACATGCGCGATTTCACATGGCCAACCGGCGTACATATCAAGGAGCTCGAGCCGCTCGCCAGATACGCGATCCGCTACGACGACGCTCCCGATCTGGAGGTCGACCTCGTCTTCGACGCGATCATGGTGCCCAACCCGCACCCGATCGGCGTGGCCCCGTTCGTCAAGGGCACGCACTTCGACCAGGCCGGCCGAGTGACGGGCGAGGTTGTGTTGCGAGGCGAGCGCATCGCGGTCGACTGCTACTCCGTACGCGATCGTTCGTGGGGTCCGCGCCCGATGGGCCGGCCGAGACGACGCGCCCCGGCGCGGCGACACGCGCCCGGACCGGAGGCATCGGCTACTCGTTCGGTGTGGCCGGGCCTCGCGACGCATGGCTCACCTACTCGATTCCCGACCTCGACCGCGATCCGTTGTCGTGCGGGTTCCTGCTCCGCGACGGCGTGTACGCGCACATCGTGGCCGGCGCGCGGACGGTCGCCG
Organism: uncultured Actinomycetes bacterium; assembly: GCA_963761055.1. GTDB lineage: Bacteria > Actinomycetota > Acidimicrobiia > IMCC26256 > PALSA-610 > PALSA-610. The sequence continues at coordinate 871,466 of CAVXFO010000007.1, forward strand.
TCGATCCGCGCACCGGTTGGGTCGTCCACATCGAGATCGACGCGGTCGACGACACCGGTCGTGAGCTCGCCGTCGTCGGCGACGCGGTGAGCCGGCACTGGCGTGGCCACGGCGGCGACACGTTGATGCAGTGGCGTTGGGACGGCACCGAGGGTTGGGGCGAGGACCAGTCGTACTTCTCGCGGGTCACGTACGAGGCGAACAAGGCCCGAGCTGCATCCGGTCCGCTCAACGGGTGAGCAGCATGCAACCCGCGATCGGCCCGCCGCCGTTCGCCACGACCGCGACCTCGGTCCACGCGCCACCTGACGCGCACCGGCATCGCCGCGCAGTTGTAGGCAGGCCTCGTGCAAAACCCAGTATCCGTGCATTCGCCCCGCCGACAGCTGTCCTCCGTAGGTATTGAGCGGCATCTCACCGTCGAGCGCGATTCGCGTACCGCCCTCGACGAACGGACCCGCCTCGCCGTCACCGCATAGCCCCAGAGCTTCGAGCCAGGCGAAGGTGAGGAACGTGAACCCGTCGTAGAGCTGCGCGATGTCGACATCGGCGGCCCCGAGGTCGGTCCGGCTCCACATCTGAGCCGCGGCGTCGGCGGAGGCCATCTTCGGATAGTCGGCGCGGTGCAACCACCCGCCGGCGCCATCCGACCCCCCGATCGCCTCGACCCGGAGCGGGAGGTGTGGGCAATCGGAGGCGTGATCGGCCGCCGAGATCACGAACGCGATCGAGCCGTCGACGGGGACGTCGCAGTCGAGGAGCCCGAACGGCGTGGAGATCGGCCGCGCACCGAGGTAGTCGTCCATCGTCATCGGCTCGCGGTACACCGCGAGCGGATTCAGCGCCGCGTTACGGCGGCTGTTGACCGCGAGCCAGCCGAGCTGCTCCTTGGTCGTGCCGTAGAGGTGCATGTGCCGCCGGCAGTGCATGGCCAGCCAGTTCGCGGCCGAGTACGCGTGGTACGCGAGCAACGGACCCATGTCACCCATGACGTTCGCCATCGCCGGAGCCGCGGGCGGCGCGGATTCCGACCGAGGCGCGACCGGAGCCGCATGCGTGCGCGCCGGGTCGGGCGCGATCGACCCGCCGACCATCTGCACCGTGCGGTAGACGAGCACGTGCCGGGCCCGGCCCTCGGCCACCGCGAGACACGCCCCCATCACCGGCGACAGGAGTCCACCGGTGTCGAAGCCACCACCCGTGTAGCCGGGTCGGATGCCGAGCGCGCCGGCCGCGTCGGCCAACGGCGTGTCACCCAACGTCGCCAGCCCGTCGATGTCGGCCGGAACCAAACCCGCGTCGACGATCGCGGCCGTGGCCGACTCCATCGTCAGTTCCAGATCGGGGATACCCGTGCGCCGACCGATCCGGGAGATACCGATCCCCGAGACGACACTGCGCTTCTCCGGTGCGTCCATCACGACATGATCTCCCCGGCGGAGGTTGTGTGCGATCTAGGGTCTCGGCCGTGAGCGATCGTACGATCGAAGCCGGGATGCCGCGCATCCTTCCCGCGCTGACTGACGCGAACCGTGCCTTCTGGCACGGCGGCGCCCGAGAACAATTGCTGATCCAGCGGTGCACCGCGTGCCGGCGTTGGCTGCATCCTCCCGGCGAAACCTGCCCGTCGTGCGGAGGCGGGTTGCGGCCCGAAGCCGTCAGCGGGAACGGAACGCTCTTCACGTTCACCGAGAACCATCAACAGTTCCATCCCGACGTGCCTCCGCCGTACGTGATCGCGATCGTCGAGCTCGCCGAACAGGCCGACCTGCGTTTGCCGACGAACATCGTGCATGCCGAGACCGACACGCTCCGGTGCGGCATGGATGTACGGGTTCTGTTCGAACGACACGGCGAGGTCTTCGTACCCGTGTTCGAGCCCGCCCCACCGCCGGTGTAGATCACAGTGTCCTCTTTTCGCCCGGCGCGAAGTCCCGACGACGGAGCGAGTCACCTCGCCTGCCGGGTGGCATCTGCTTTCGCTTCGGCGGCGGCCATCCACGCCCTCACCGCGTTGCGGTGCTCCTGCGTGAGCGCTGAGCGCACCATGCGCTCGGCCTCGAGCGGCAACGCCTCGCGCAGCGTCAGGCGCGACGCCTGCTCCACGTTTTCCTTGATGTAGCGCTGCACGATCTGCGGCCCGTGCGCGATCGATCTCGCCCAGGCGAAGGCGGCGTCGCCGAGCTCGGCGTCGGGCACGACGCGGTTGAACAGTCCAAGCTCGAGCGCGGTCGGCGCGTCGATGGTCTCGTCTCCTACCAGGATCGCGAGCGCACGCGCCGCGCCGAGCATGCGCGTCAGCAACCAGGTACCGCCGAAGTCACCGCTGAACGCCAGCGTGCCCCAACCCGGAATCAGGCGGGCGGAGGCGGACGCGATGCGCAGATCGGCGGCCAAAGCGATCCCGATCCCCGCGCCCACGGCCGGACCCGGAAGCGCGGCTATCGAGAGCTTGGGACCCTCGTGCAACTGCAGCACCATCTCCGCGGAGCGAGTGAGACTCGCGGTCGCGTCGGCGACGGAAGGCACCGCGGCATCCGCACGCTCGCGCCAGCGCGCTGCCGGCGCGCACGTCGCCGCCCGCGCAGAAGGCCGCACCGGCGCCGGTCACGAGGATGCAGCCCACTTCCGGATCGGCAAAGAACCGATCGAGCAGGCGCGGGACCGCGTCGTACATGTCGGGATGCAACGCGTTGCGGCGCTCAGGACGATTGAAGGTGACGATTCCGACGCGGTCGCGCACTTCGCCCGTGACAGTTTCGGTCCCCGTATCAATCTTCGTCACCGTTCTCCTCCCGGCCCCTCGCCTCGGGCGGCACCCTCGATTCAGGGTACTCAATTCGGATAGGATTGCCGGGATGAGCCCCGCTCGGGACCCCGGCCACGAGAACCGCCCACACCGGGCTCATCCCTGGGACCAACGCCTGGGCGTGTGGTGGATCGCGGAGGAGCATCCCGGGCTACCGGCGATCGCGGCGTCGCCCTCCGGTATCACGCTCACGTTCGCGGAGCTCGCCGGCCGCGCGCATCAACTCGTTCACGCGCTGCGGAGTCGCGGGTTCGAACCGGGCGACACGATCGCCTATCGGCTCCCGAACGATCTCGACATCGTGGTGTGGCAGCTCGCGGTCCAGGAGAGCGGCCTGCGATCGATTGCACTGAACCCGAGCGCGTCACCCGCCGAGATCCGTCGCATTCTCGAACACTCGGGGGCAGCCGGCCTCGTTCTCCATCATCGATTCGGTGACCGCGCCGCCGAGGCGACCGCCGCCGTTCCTCTTCGCCTCGCGATCTCCGTCGGCGGACGCATCAACGGTTTCGAACTACAGGACGACCTCGTTTCCGGTCATCCGACGACGACGCCGCCCGATCGCCGGCTCGGCGGATCCATCAGCTACTCGTCGGGCACGACCGGTCATCCGAAGGCGATCATCCGGCCGCTGCCCGACGTCGATCCGTCGGTGGTCGCCGACGCGATCAAGTCGTTCGGCCACGCGTTCCGGTTCCTGCCGTTGGAAGGCGCGGATCTCGTCTCCGCGGGCATGCACCACGGCGGGTGCCAAGGCTTCTACCAAGGTGCGCTCAACGTCGGGCAGGCGCTGGTCATCCAGGGCAGGTTCGAGCCCGAGCAGGCACTTCAGCTCATCCAGGATCATCACGTCACAACGGCGTACATGGTGCCGACCCAGTTCGTACGGTTCCTCAAGCTCGCCCCGGAGGTGCGCGAGCGCTACGACCATTCGAGCTTGCAGTCGGTGGTGCATTCCGCCGCCCCGTGCCCACTCGAGATCAAGCGCCAGATGCTCGATTGGTGGGGCCCCGTCGTGTGGGAGACCTACGGCGGCATGGAGGGCGCGGCGACGATCGCAAAACCCCATCGCTGGCTCGAGAAGCCCGGCACCGTCGGACGTTCGATCGCAGGCACGCCGCCTACGGATCATCGACGACGACGGCAACGACCTGCCCGCTCGCGAGATCGGCAACGTCTACCTCGAGTCGCCGGGCGCTACGTTCGAGTATCGCGACGATCCGGAGGCCACCGCGGCGGCGTTCCACGGGAAGGCCTTCACGATCGGCGACATCGGATATCTCGATGAAGACGGCTACCTCTTCTTGTGCGACCGGGCGCGCGACGTGATCATCAGCGGCGGCGTCAACATCTACCCGGCCGAAGTCGAAGGGACGCTCATCTCGCACCCGTCCGTGGCCGACGCCGCCGTCATCGGCGTGCCCGACGCGGAATGGGGAGAACAGGTGAAGGCGGTCGTCGAGGTCGTCGACGGCGTCAGTCCCGGCGACGACCTCGTCGACATCCTGCAAACGTGGTGCCGGAGCCGGCTCGCCAACTACAAGTGCCCGCGTTCGATCGACTTTCGCGCGCGAGCTACCTCGCCGCGAGGACGGCAAGCTGCTGAAGCGGCTGTTACGCGACGAGTACTGGGCCGGAAGCGGTCGGAAGCTGTGACGGAGGCCAACATGGACACGTCGGAAGCGAGCGCCACGAGCGACGAACCAAACGCAACGGGAGCCGACTCGTTCCTGGCCGAGTTGTTCGATCTCGCAGTCCCCCAGCCGAAGTACCGCGCGCTGCTCGAGGCGGGCCCGGTGCACCGACCGACCGACGGCTTCGTCATCGCCGCGAGCCGGGCCGCGGTCGAAGAGACATTGCGCGATGCGGGCCGCTTCTCGGCGGAAGGACTGGTCAACCTCGGGAACATCCGTCCGCTGATCCCGTTGAGCATCGATCCCCCGCTGCATGTGAAGTACCGCAAGATCCTCGATCCGCTGTTCGCTCCGAAACGAATGGCCGCACTCGAGGACGACATCACCGCGCGCGTGAACCACTTCATCGATACCTTCGTCGACCGGGGCGCGTGCCATTTCACGAACGAGTTCGCGATTCCGTTCCCGTCGGCGGTTTTCCTCGGCTTGATGGGACTGCCGTGGGAGGAGCTCGACACGCTCTTGCGGTTGAAGGACGGCATCATGCGCCCCGCCGGAGGTGGCGATCCCGACGCGAGCCGTGGAGATCCAACGCACGACCGGGCTGGAGATCTACGCGTATTTCGAGGCCATTCTCGACGAACGCGTCCGCGCTCCACGCGACGACATCCTCTCGGAGTTCCTGACGTTCGAGATCGAGGGCGAGAAGCTCACGCGCGAAGAGATACTCGACATCTGCTTCCTGTTCCTCATCGCCGGGCTCGACACCGTCACCGACACACTCACGTGTTCGTTCGCGTTCCTGGCCGAACACCCGGATCATCGCGCCCAGCTCGTCGCGGACCCGGCGCTGATCCCGGCGGCCGTGGAGGAGCTCTTGCGTTGGGAGACACCTGTGCCCAACGTCTTCCGCCTCGCAACCGCCGACACCGAGATCAGCGGCTGTCCGGTCGCGGCGGGCTCGTTCGTGGCAGTGAATCTGGGCTCTGCGAACGTCGACGAGGCCGAGTACCCCGACGCGTTCGACGTCCGCTTCGATCGGGAGACGAATCGCCACCTCGCGTTCGGCGGTGGCGTGCACCGGTGCCTCGGCTCGCACCTGGCCCGGCGCGAGCTCCGCGTCGCGATGCGCGAATGGCACCGCCGTATCCCCGATTACGCCCTTGTGCCCGGGATCGAGCTTCACCATCCCGTCGGCCTGCGCTCGGTCGAGAACCTCGAGCTCGTCTGGCCCGCACCGTAGGGCGCCTCTCAGTCTCCGGAGCGCGACGTCGCGTCGGCGAGGGCGCGGGCGAGGTTGCGGGCGCACCGAAAATGGGAGTCGAGCCCCAGTGCGCGGTCAGGAGATCGCGCTTGGCTCCGGTCCGGAACATGTGACCGCCCGTACGGCTCGCCATGAACCCGCCGAACGCGCTGAGCACGCGGTAGTAGCCGATCGCACCCGGGTCGGCCGCGGCCGGCGACCCGCCCGCGTCGACGTACGCATCGACGAACGCCGACCAGGTCGTCAGCATCGTCACCGCGTTGTACGCCGCCGCGAGCTCCCGCGCCGGCGGACCGATGGCGGCCGCTTCCCAGTCGACCAACACGGTCACGTGCGGGCCTTCCACGAGCATGTTGTGGAACCCGAAGTCGCCTTGCAACAGCGAGAGCGCCGGCGCAGGAACCACGTCGGCTACGTGTTCGAGAAGCCACTGCCGGGCCATCGGGACCGTCACGCACGGAGGACCCGAGAGGTCGGCGATACGCGTCGCGATCGTCTCGACCGTCGCGACGACGGATTCCCCGGTCACGTTCGCCCGCTCGGCGTCGAGCGTCGTCGCCCCGAGGAGATCGAGCGGGAGCGAGTGCAGACGAGCCAGGCCCGCGGCGATGCTCGTGGCGATCTCGTGCCGGTGTTCGTCGGGCGCGGCGAGGTCCGGAAAGAACTCCCCCGCCTTGTGACCCCGCACACGTTCCATCACCAAGAACGTGCCGCCGCCGAGCGCGTCGTCGTCTCGCTCGGCGAAGAACGGTTCCGGCACTGGCACCCCGCCGAAGTCGTGCACAGCCTTGATCACCGCAAACTCGTCCGCGGCCTCCGTCTGCAGTAGGCCGACAGGACGGTCCTTGCGCAGGATCACTTCGTGCGGCAACTCACTCGTGCCGGTCAGCGAAACGAGGATGGTCTCCTTCGAGCGCCCGCCCGGAACGACGGCGAGTTGCTCGACGAACACGGCGGGCGAGGCCGCGAGGCGACCGCGGAGATAGCCGGTCAGTTGCTCCTTCGTGATCGAGCATGCGTCGATCGACAACCGCTGATCATCGTCCAGCTCCTCCGCGAGCACCTCGCGCCGAAGCGCGTCGACGTGTTCCAGGAACCGCCGCTCGACGCCGGCCAACGCGCGCCCGGCTTCCGGATCCTCTGCGGACGTCCGCGCCGCGGCTTCCTGCGCTTCCTGGCGCAGCTCGACGAACCGGGCTGGACTCACGCGGCGGGCGTGCGCCATCCGCGTCGGGATCGAGCAGCTCGGCGAACTCCGCGCCGGACTCCGCACTGATCGCGGCGCCGGCCTCCTCCTCGACGATGAACTCGGCGAGGATGCGATCGACGATCGCGGCAGCGTCGATCGCCGTCGCGCTCGAGAGCTCGGGCAGGAAGAGGTTCCGGACGGTCTGCCGGAGCTGGCGGTAGTACAGCGCGCGTTCGTTGCTCGGTTGCCTCACGCGATCCTCGATTCCGGCCGCGTCGCACGTGGTCGTGTGCGTGACGCCGTTGGTCAACGCGTCGGCGAGTACGAAGGCCGGAGGACCCTGGCCGTTGCGGGGATTGTTGTTGACCTCGAGGAAACCCCAACCGCCGCCTTGGCCGTCGACGGTGACGTCGCCGACCGACTCCCAACCGTAGCGCTCACGCGTCGATCCGATCATCCCACCGATCGTCTCGATACGGACGGTCGTCGTCTCCCCCGACTCGAGGACGTAGCGCACCTCGGCCGCGGGGCACCGCACCGCGTCGTCGTCGACCTGCACGAGCATCTCCGCACGGTCCACCGCCAACGGCTGTCCGTCGCGGATCAGCGCGCCGTGCCGGACGAAGCTGCCGTTGACCCCGACCATCGACCCGTAGCGGAACTGGAGCGTCTCCCCCAACGAGCCCGCGAAGCTGCGGCTCGCGAGGAAGCTGTCCCATCGGCGAACCCCCCACGAGTGGTCACGCCACGCGGGCGCGTCAATGTCGGCGGTCCGGCCGTCGAGCGTCACCCGGCCCCTCACGCGACAGAAGACGTGGAAGTTGTTGGAGAAGACCGCACCCGTCGCGCCGGACGATCCCGCGAACGCTTGCGCGTTCGCCTCGGTCCGCGAGGCGGCGTCGTCGTCGATCTCGAGCTCCACCCGACAGCCGTCCCCGTCGAGGACGAAGCACAGGCGTTCGCCGTCGTGGGACAGCGTCTGCGGACCGGCCGTGAGCCCAGGTCGGTCGAGGCGGCGGAGGTGCAGATCTTGGTCGTTGTGGCGGAATCGGGTTCCGTCGTCGCAGTACACCCCGCACCACAGGTTGGCGGTCCCGCGGTTCGGCTCGTTACCGATGCGGTGGTTGCCGCCGAAACCGGCGGCCGCGTCGCGCCAGGCCAGGTACGCACTCTCCTGCCAGTCGGTGTCGTCACCCGCCGGGTGCAACCCTTCGTCGCTCGAGCTCCGCGCCATCTATTGAGGATACTCATTCGCACGCTCGAACGAAACGGTCGCCGTTCGCTCCGGCATCATCGACCAGGTCGCCACCTGGAAGCGCTTGGGGTCGTGGATCCGGTGAATGACGATTACGAACATGGAGTCCTCCGTCGGTTCTTGTCCGAACGAGACTTCCATGAGCGGCCGTTGCGACTCGACGAGCATGACCATGGTCTCGGGCCGCACACCGTCGAACTTCAGGGCGTCGGCCGCGGCTTCGGTCGCCATCGCGGCGTGAAGCGAGTCCAGATCGGGCACGTGAAAATCAGCCCCATCCGATTGGTCTGGTCCGGATCGACGAACGTGTGCGTGCGGTCATGCCGAGCGGCCCGAAGAACTGCTCGCGCTTGGGCGACCGAAGCCAGTGATCGACGTCGTCGACCTCGCGGACAACCATCGGCGTGACAATCGTGATCTCCTCGCACCGGTCAGTGGTGAGCGCCGGCTCGGTGTGGGCCGTTTTCGCGAAGGCGACAATGGGCGCCGGAGCGCATCACCGCGGCATCAGGCGGTAGACCCGGGAAGATTCCCGACCGCTATTTGCCGTTACGCTCGCGATGCGTGCATCCCGGCCAGCAGCAGGGACGCCGCTGACCTTCCTCGAGCTCCTCCTGGGTGCGGCGAATGCGGCGCGCCCGGGTCGTCGCCTGCTTGGCATCCTCGACCCAGCAGGTGAACTCGTTACGAGCCAGAGGCGTGATGTCGTCCCACGCATCGAGCGCCGTGCGGTTGGCGATCAACGCCTCGCGCAGGTCTCGAGGAAGCTTGTGCACCACCCCGCCGGGCACTCGTGAGCTGCTCACCAGGCCACGGTAGCGAGACACCGAAACGGTGGACGCGGTCGTAACGTTGCCGTCGGCCCCTCCGCCATGCGCGAAACTGCCCGGTCAGCCCTCGTAGCTCAGGGGATAGAGCATCGGTTTCCTAACTCTTCGCGCCTTTGTTCACCGATATACGACGACGTCCGTACTCGCCCACTGCCTGGGATGGCATGTTCGCCGACGTGCGCCGAGACCCGCCGACGTGCGAGTGCTTGGCCGTAACGTCGGCCGCAAGAAATGGCACCGCGTCGCGCGTGCAGACCTCCGCTGAGTCTCCGCGTCACTTGCGATCGCGAACCGTCGACCACGACCAGGCCGCACTGGTCCATGATCCGCGCGACCCGCTTTCGGGAGTGGCACCGACCGTGGTGTCGAAGCTGACCCGCGACGCGCGGCGGCGCGCCGTAGGTGCGGCGCGCCACAACATGAATGGCGTAGGTCTCGTTCGCAAGTTCGACATCGGTGAGGTACTGCTCCGACAACGGCCGGTTCACCAGAGTCCGGAGAACCGTGACACCATCGTCGCTCGTTATCGCCGAAACCCGCGCCTGGATCCCCACGGAGGGACCGGAAATCGTCTCCGGCCTCGCCGCCGGCCTCCTCGGAGCGAGCGACGGTGCTGAGGGCTTGGTGGCAGCGTGGACACGTACTGCTTCGTTCGAAGGCAAACGCGGCGATCGGACGCGGCGAACGTGGGCCGGCAGGTCCCGGGGGGGGCCTGCCGGCCCAGATTGCGTTACGCCTTGAGGAACTCCAGGAGGTCCTGGTTGAGCTGGTCCTGGTGCGTGGTGGGCAGGCCGTGCGGTGCGCCGGGGTACAGCTTGAGCGTTGCGCCGGCGATCATCTCGGCCGACTTCTTCCCGCCCACGTGGAACGGCACCACCTGGTCGTCTTCGCCGTGGACCACGAGGGTCGGCACGTCGAACCCCGCGAGATCGGCGCGGAAATCGGTCGCGGAGTAGGCGGCGACGCATTCGTAGACATTGCGGTAGCCGGCGGCCATGCCTTCGCGCCACCATTCGTCACGGGCACCCTGGGATACCTCGATCCCCTGGTTGCGCCCGAAGAACGGGCCGTCGGCGATGTCGCGGAATGTTTGCGCTCGGTCGGCGGCGAGGCTGGCGCGCAACCCGTCGAACTCCTCGACGGGGACGCCGTCGGGGTTGTCGTCGGTCTTGAGCATGAACGGCGGGACGGCGGAGATCAGCACCGCCTTCGAGACCCGGCTGGTGCCGTGCCGGCCGATGTAGCGCGCGGCTTCGCCACCGCCGGTCGAGAACCCAACGATTGTGAAGTCGCGCAGGTCGAGTGCGTCGACCAGCGTCGCGAGGTCGTCGGCGTAGGTGTTCATATCGTTGCCGTCCCACGTCTGGGTAGATCGGCCGTGACCGCGGCGGTCATGAGCGACGCAGCGGAAGCCGTTCGAGGCGAGGAACAGGATCTGGGGGTCCCAGCTGTCGGAGCTGAGCGGCCAGCCGTGGCAGAGGACGACGGTAGGGCCGTCTCCCCAGTCCTTGTAGAAGATCTCGGTACCGTCTTGGGTCGTCACGAACCCCATGGGGGCCTCCTCGGTTGGTGGTCGGTTACTCCACCGTGCGCTCAGGACCCGAGTGCTCGCATCCCCCGATCTCGTAGTCGTCGCGCTCGCCGCAGATGGTGGAGTAGACGTCGACCACGAACATCGTTCGTTCGACCGGGCCGCGAATTCCGACGGCGCTCGCTTCCGTCGACACCGCCCGCAGTAGCGCCGCGACTGGTAGAGGAACGGCGAGAACCCGTGCTAGTTGTGCTGATTGACGATCGTCACCGCGACGTCGGTACCCGCGAGATCCTTCGCGGCAGCGAGGCCGCCGAACCCCGCGCCCACGACCACCACGTGCGGGCAATTCACTCGGTCGCCTTGCATGGCCCGAGATGGCCGCCGCTCATTCGGAGGTCACCGCCCGAGCGACCGATGCGACGACCCGGACCACGTCGGCCTCCCGATCGCTGAGATCGAAACGGTCCGCGAGGTGCTCCGGGGTGTTGTAGCTGACGCGGGCTCGTCCGTCTTCGGTCTCCCAGAGGAGCAGCCTCAGCGGGAGGTCCAGCGCGATGAGGGGATGCGCCAACATGATCGGGGTTCCGCCTGCCGGGTTGCCGAAGATCACGAGCTTCGTGTCGGGCATCACCAAGCCGGCCTCGGCCGCTTCCCCGCTGTGGTCGATCACTGCGAACAGCTCGAGCCCAACCTGGTCGAGGTGGTCGGCTACGGCACGGAGGAGCTCGTCGACGGTGCGCGACGACTCCAGCGTCGCCACACCTACCGAATCCGAGCGCTGAGATCTGTCGTCGTCGGGGGTTGAGTCCGGGCCCATCGAGCCACCGTACGGCGCAGGCGAACGAGTTCGCATCCGGGGATCGCGTAGTCCGCGAGGTATCAGTCGGAGCCGTAGGCGGTGCGGGCGAGCTCGCGTCGTGAGGCGATGCCGAGCTTTCGGTACACCTTTCGGAGGTGGTAGTCGACGGTGCTCGGACTGATGAACAGTCGGGTGGCGATCTCCGGGTTGGTCGCACCCGTCGCGGCGAGACGGGCAATCTGCTCTTCCTGCGACGTCAGGTCCGAACGGGTTTCGTCGACTCGCTTCCGTGCCGTGATACCGGTCGCGAGAAGTTCGAGCCGCGCCCGGCGGGCGAAAGCGTCGGCCCCCGCAGCCTCGAAGGTGCCGAGCGCGCCTTCGAGTTGCTCGCGCGCATCCCGGCGGCGCTTCTGGCGGCGGAGCCATTCCCCGTAGAGGAGCTGCGTGCGAGCGAGGTGCAGTGTCGCGCCGCTGGCCGAGAGATATCCGATGGATTCCAAGTGGTGGTGCTCGGCGATGCCGTTGTCGGCGAGCAGCGCTCGGCACCGGGCAAGGAGCCCCAGCTCGAGCGGGCTCTCGTTGGCAAGGGCGCGATCGGACAGCCACTTCAGTCGCGCCGCGGCCACATCCGCACTACCGCCGCGACTGTGCGCCTCGATCTCGTCAGCCGCCTTGAACGGCCCGAGGGCGACGTCGTCACCGAGCTCGCCGGGCTTCCGACGGGCTGCGGCCTCGTAGTTCCCCAAGCCGAGCTCGAGGACGACGAACGCGTACTCGATCCAGTTGAACAGGAGCCCGATGCTGAGCTCGGTGACCTGCGGCACGAGGTGTGTCGCTGCTGAGCGCACCCCGTCTTCGCGTCCGCGCCAAGCCGCAACGGTGAGCTGGCTCACCTCAGCCACGACGTTGCGTCGGGACAACGCATCGATCTCGCGCTGCTCGGCGAAGTAGGCGTCCGCAGCCGCGAGTGAGCCAGCCCTGATCTCGCACTGGCCCAGGTAGTTGAGGCTTTCGGGGAGGAACTGCAAGACACCTCGCTCTCGGCTGGTCGTGACCAACTCGTGAGCCATGTTCCGGACGGCCTCGTCGTCGCCGAGCGCGAATGCGACCCAGCACCCGAGGGCCATGGTGCGTGGCAGATCGGGCAGGCCGGGGTCCGCCTGCAATGCGTCGAGACACCGTCGCAGCCCGACGACTGCTGGCCCGGAGCCGTGGACGAACAGCGTTGCGAGCGCGTCGAGTACGAGGTCGGTCGACGTCGGGACCGTTCCCGCTGGAAGCGGCAACGAGAGTGCGACCCGTGAAGTGGTCTGGACGGTCGCCGTCGTGAGACCGCTGAAGTACATGGCCATCGGAATGGCGTCCAGGATCGTCTCCCGGGCGAGGTGGATGTCGACCGGCGCCACCGAGTCGACGGTGTCGAGCATGATCTTCATGATCTCGTCGTGGCGACGAGGCGAGCCTTGGCCGGCGCTCGCCTCGGGAAGCGAATCGAGGAACTGGGCGCCTGCCTGCAGTCGACGGGCTTGGGCGAGGAGGATCGGATCGTCGAGGTCATCGATCGCTCGCGACACCGTATGGTGCGCATGAGCCGAGTTGCCCGCAGTCAGCGCGGCGAACGCCGAAACGAGGAGCCGAAGAGCTCGCCGGTCCCGCTCCGGCGTCAGTTCGGCGGCCCGTTCGAACAGCGCTGATGCGGCTGCATGGCGACCGTGACTCTGCGCTCGGGCCCCTGCTGCTTCCAACTCTTCAGCGACTTCCTCGTCGGGGACCGCGGTGGCCACCGCGCGGTGCCAGGCGCGACGATCTGGATCGCGATCAACGTTCGTCGCGGTCGCCAGGGCGGCGTGAGTGCGACGCCGCTCTGGCTCGCTCGCGCCCTGGTACACGGCAGACCGGATCACCGGATGCCGGAACCCGATCGTCGCCCGGACCGTGAGGAGAGCAGCCTCGGTCGCAGCGTCGAAGGCCCTCTCGTCGAAGCCGAGGTCGCGTCCCGCTCGCAAGATGAGCGGTATATCGCCGGTCGGTTCCGCAGCAACTGCGAGAAGGAGTCGCTGGGAGTCAGCGGGAAGCGCACGCATGCGCCGAAGGAATCGCTCTTCGAGATCGTGGCTGACCGGCAGCGGTTCGGGGAGCAGTTCGACGCCCGCGAGCTGTTGGGCTGAGAGATCGTGCCCGAGCTCCAGGAGCGCCAGCGGGTTCCCTGCGGCGGCCAGGAGGATCTGGGCTCGGACGTCATCGGCCATCGTGGCGTTGACCGACGCGTCCAGGAGTTCTCGCGCCGCTGCCTCGGGGAGAGGCTCGAGCCTGAGGTGGGGCAGACCCTCGAACGAGCGGTCGAACTGGCTCGGATCCCGCTGTGCCACGAGGAGGACGATCCGATCGGCGTACAAGCGCCGGCCGACGAAGCCCAAGACGTCGGCCGTCTCCTGGTCGAGCCACTGCGCATCGTCGACGACAACGAGAAGTCCACGGGGTGCCGCCGCCACCGCGAGCAAGGTGAGCGTGGCCAGGCCGACCAGGAACAGATCCGGCGCGGCCTCGTCCCCGAGTCCGAACGCGGCGCGGAGGGCGCTTGCCTGCAAGTGTGGGAGAGCGTCGAACTCGTCGAGGAACGGGAGGAGCAGTTGATGGAGAGCCGCGAATCCGAGCCGCATCTCCGACTCGATCCCGAGGAGCCGAAGGACCATGACACCGGTTGCCGACCTGATCGCATTGTCGAGCAAGGCCGTCTTGCCGACGCCCGGTCCACCACGCAGGAGGAGCGCTGCGCTGAGCCCATCGCCGACCGCTACGAGACGACGTGCGATCTCCGCCTGTTCGCCTTCCCGGCCCACGAGACGGTGCGCGGGCCACCGCGAACGTCCTTCGGTCTCGCCTTGAGCCAAGTGGTGGTCTTGGTTCATCCCCAGAGTTTGGGGTCGGCGGACCCTCCCTGGCAACGCCGACTTCCGACACTCGGTCATGGAACCGACAGCCGCGCCGACACACATCGACTACGCAGTGGTGGGATTCGAGCGCTGTCTGCCGAGGAGGCGATTCGCCTCGCAACAGCATCTCTCCGCAGTGCCGCAGACGGCGCCCGTCGCTCGAGGGAACGTCGTGCAACGATTTCTCGGCAACGAGTTCGTGCACCACTTCGGCGAGGTCGCGTGGGCCTTCGTTCAGCGCAACTCCGACGCCGCGGGCTCCGCAGAGAGTGTGTGTCAGCTCGAGTGACGGCGTGAATCACACGCGACACTCGGTTGCGAAAACCGTTGCTCGCGAGATCCGCTGTCGCTCACCGAGGTTCGCGCGGGTCCGTTGACGTCCGCGAGTGCAAGGCCTTTGGCGGTCAATACGGCCGTCATTTCGCTACCGTTGGGCGTTCACCTTTGCTCTCGACGCGCGAAGGCACAGGTCAGAGCACGTATGCCCTCGTAGCTCAGGGGATAGAGCATCGGTTTCCTAAACCGTGTGTCGCATGTTCGAATCATGCCGAGGGCGCTTCTCTGACCAGCACTTATGGACCGCGGCGCACTCCACGGACGTGCTGGAACGGCGCAGTTGCCCATCCACTTGCCCATCCTTTTCGCGGCAGACTGACGGGATGCAGGGATCGCTACGACAACGCGGGCAACGATCGTGGGAGCTGCGCGTGCACAACGGGCGCGACGCGCTCACCGGCGCAAGACGTACGTGCAGAAGACCGTGCACGGCACGAAGCGCGAAGCCGAGCGCGAGCTCGCTCGCTTCGTCACCGAGGTCGGTGACGGCGCGCACTCCTCGACGAAGAGCACGTCGGTCGGCGAGCTGCTCGAGCAGTGGTTCAGCCACAACGAAGCCGACTGGTCCCCCACCGTCGTCAACAGCTACCGCCGGATCATCGACCGCCAGCTCGTTCCGCGCTTCGGTCGCACGCCGCTCCGGCGGTTGACGACCGCCGACATCGATCTGTTCTACGCGCAGCTGCGCAAGCGCGGCGGCGCGCGTGGCGGACCGCTCGCGCCCGCGTCGGTGAAGCGCGTGCACGCGGTGTTGCGGCGCGCGCTCGCGCAAGCGGTCAAGTGGGGACTGATCACGATCAACCCCGCGGTGAACGCGTCGCCACCGCGCGAACCGCGGCACGAGGTGTCGCCTCCCGATCCCGCCGACGTCGCGCGCTTGATCGCGCACGCCGAGGAGACCAACCCGGCGCTCGGATGCTTCCTCCGTCTCGCCGCGACATCGGGCGCGCGTCGAGGTGAGCTGTGCGCGCTGCGATGGAAGCATGTCGACCTCGACAAGGGCGCGCTGCTGATCGAACGATCGATCGTCGAGAACGGCAAGGGTGAGCTCGTCGAGAAGGACACGAAGACGCACGCGGCGCGCCGGCTCCGCCTCGACGCCGGCA
The DNA here is from genome assembly GCA_963761055.1 of uncultured Actinomycetes bacterium. Classification (GTDB taxonomy): domain Bacteria; phylum Actinomycetota; class Acidimicrobiia; order IMCC26256; family PALSA-610; genus PALSA-610. The sequence goes on from CAVXFO010000007.1 coordinate 887,155, forward strand.
CGGTCGACCGGTTGCAACAACACCGAGCCGAGCGCGAGGGCTACGGAACCGCGCTGCGCAGGATCGTGCACGCCGACGACTTCGTGTTCTCGCTCGATCCCGCCGGTCGCACGCCTTGGCGGCCGGGATACGTGACCCTCGCGTTCTGCCGACTGCGCGACGATCTCGCGCTTCCGGGCGTGAGGCTCCACGATCTCCGCCACTTCGCCGCGACGATCCTGCTTCCGGGCGGCAAGGACGTGAAGACCGTCAGCGGCCGCCTCGGCCACGCGAACGCGGCAACGACCCTCGGCGTCTACGCGCACTTCATCGAAGCCGCCGACGCCGACGCCGCCGACCACCTCGGCGCGGCGCTCGACGCAGCGTCCTCGTCGTGAACCGCTAGCGCAAATCGTCTTGTCGCATCGTGCCGGCCAGAGCAGCGCGGCCGCTATTGGGTGTCCCCTACCGGCACCTCGGGGCGATGCCTCGTGTCGACGTGTCCACGCGTTCGGGAACACCAGAACCGAGGACAACGGAGACCAGATGTCGATGTCAACCCACAGAGGCATATCGCCGTCGAGCATGGTCCGCACTTGCGATGCGTCACTTCCGGCGGCTCACGACGATGGTGTCGCTCTGCCCGCTTGGGCGAGGTTGCGGAGTTCACGATGGCGCTTCGGCGATCGCACCTCGATGTAGCTGAGCACCTTCTCGCGAATGAGCGGACGGACCCGGAAGGTCGGCGCAGAGGGGTCGCGTATCGAAGCCTCGCCCTCGAACCAGTCCTGGACCGCGCCGATGTCCTCTTCGGGGAAGACGAGGCGCAGGGTGTCCTCATTCACCTCGTCGAGGTAGCACGTGCGGGTAAACCACTCGCGCTCGTCGCGGCTCATCCAGCGCGTCGTCCGGTCGAAGAATCGTTTCAGGAACAGGGCTGACGTCCCGTCTGTCGCGGCCTCTTCGATGGCCAGCGAGAGCAGGAGCGGGAAGCCCTGCGTGAGCTCGTACATGGCCGCTCGCCGACCCTCTGGTATTCCCGCCGCCGCCATGAGTTGCGCGGCCGTCTCTTCGTCGAACGGCCGGAGCCGTATCGGGGTCGGTGAGGTAGCGCTTGCAGTGTTGGCTCCAGCCGGGGTGGGTGGCCTCGAGGTCATCGCGCCCGGCGATGATGAGCACGGTGGCGAAGCGTGCCTCGGCGAGCCGAGGGACGAGCGAGCTGATCAAGAAGTCGCTGAGCGTTGCCCCAAGCGCCTCGTAGTCGTCGACGACGAGGAGGAGCCGATCCAGACCCGGGATCGGCAGTCGCGCTCCGTTGAGCGAGTTCTTGGACGACTCACCCGAGAGCGCAGCGTTCAGATCGCTGACGAACGCGTCGGCGGCGGCGCCGTAGAGGTCACGCTTCACGCGACTCGCCAGGTTCATGCCGAGCCGATCGCGAACAGGTGCTGGCAACCATTCGAAATCTAAATCTCGCAATGTCTTCAGCGTGTTGATGGTGTCCCATGCCTCGTCAATGCGATCGTGTACTGCGTCGGGTTCTAGGTTGTACTTGGCGACATCGACGAAATCCCGAGTCTTGGGAATGGCTTCGTTGAGGAAATGCGCCGCCTTGAGTATTGCGACGGCCGCACGCCTTACATCCTCTGGAGCACGCCGGCGCTCGAGTTCGTTTGTGACGCGAGCAACGAGGGCTCGGTGCGCCGCCGCCACACGTCTCGTCTCCGGGAAATAGTCGACGCGTGGATCGGCTGGCGGCGCGAGGCTCCGCCTGGCGAGCTGCCCGTCGACCAGTGCAAAGAAGTCGCCCCGCGCTTGTGCCTGGGCAGCGTCGATGCGCAGCGCCATCCATCCCGCCTTCGCGGTCTCGACGGACGACAGAACGTGTTCGACGAGATAGCTCTTGCCGATACCGCCTGCGCCACTGATGCCGCAGATGGTGAGCCCTTCGCGGTGGCCCGTGATGATGGTCCGCAGCCGAGTCGCCTCGGACGGGCGGTAGGCGTCCGTATCGGTCTCGGGCTCGTCGGACATACTGTGCATCATGCCCTCCCGGGCGGACGAACGGTTACTGGTCGGGCTGCAGGGATCGAACCCGGGACCTCTTGGCCCCACGATCAAGCTCAGGGCTGCTCTCCCAGACCGGTGAGCACGCCCACCACGCGACGAACATCGGCAAGCAACGACGCGCGGTCGGGACCGCCGAGCGCATCCAGGGCTGCCGGGACATCGATACCCGCACCAGCAATGCGCGCAGCCGTCGGTCCGCTCAAGGGCTTGATCGACAGACGCTGCGCTTTGGTCTGCGTGGTCGCTGGATAGAGAATCCCTGCGCGTCGTTCTGCCGGATCGTCGCCGAGCGCGTAGGCGTACAAGAACGACTGGTAGAGATCGCTGGTCGAGATCTTCCTGACGTCGTATGCCTTGTACTTGATGTCGACCGGCACTGACCGACCGGTCGCGATCTCCTCGATAACCAGATCCGGAGTGATCGTGCTGTACGACCGGTCCGTCTGATCGTTGCGTATCACCACGCGAAGCCGCCGCTGTGCTGATGATCGAAGCGGAGTGGCCGCAAGACGCGTCGCGGACAAGGCGAGTGGCGAAGCGCTCGAACACGGCGTTCATGTCAATCAGAAACGCAGTGACGTTGCCGCCGGTGGTGTCGTACAGATCATCGAACGCGAGGCCTCGAAGCACGAGCTTGGCGAGCTCGTGAGCGGGCCGGTATCGAGCGTTGCGTCGGTCGTACTGGATCGCCGTGTCATACCAGTCCGCGTCCGCGGTCAGAGGTTGGCACGCCTCGGTGAGAACGCCGGCGAGCCGCGCAAGTGCGAATCGAATACCGCTGTCATGCGCGCGCCGGCGCGCGACCGTCAAGGCAACTGCAACGAGTTGGTTGTCGGGCGTGTCACTGTCGTACTCGTCGAAGTGGCATTCAAGCCGGTCGACACGACCGAACTGCCGCATGAAATTGGTCTCGGTACCGAAGACGCCCCCGAAGGACCTTGAGCGTGTCGTCTGTAGCGCGGTAATCCTGGAGGAGACCGTCTCTGATCAGTGCCTCGGTCTCTTGTCCGAGAAGCAGGCAGATCAGATCGAACAGGTCGCTGCCGTTGGCGGGCAACGGTCGGTTGAGTGGCAGCCGGCCGAGCATGTTGACACCGGCGGCGTAATCGAGCATCCGAAGAACACGAAGCGCGCCGCCGACAAGCTTCGGGACAACCCGCACATCGACGTGCGTGAATCGCACGACGCCGACCCACGAGGAGGCGGTGACGTCGACCTCACCGCTCGCCAACCACCGAACGGAGAGTCGACCATTCGTGTCGTCACCCATCAGCTTGTCCGCAAGACGGACATCGGCCTCGGTTGGCGCAGACACGGCAACGCGCCGTCGCTGATATTCGGACAGCTCAATGATGGGACGGGCGAGGGTCGCGGTGCTCACGTCGTCGCGTGGGCGCCGAACTGTTCGGCGAGCGCCGCGCACAATGCTTCGGGGTCGTCGACGATCGCTGCGGGTCGCTCGGCCGTGACGTCGATCACGTCGGCGCCGAGCAGGTCCGCGAGTTCGGCGTAATCCTCGTAGAGGTACTCCTGGAGGAGCGGAAGGAGCTCGTGACGAAATCCAGCTGCGAATGCCTCAGGGGTGTCGATGATGTTGCCGTCGTCGTAGAAGAGGGCGTGGCCAATCTGCTTCTCTCGGCCGACACGGGTACGGATTCGCTCGTTGAGGATCTCCAGGAACACGTCCAGAGCGAGCGGCCCGACCGTGGCACCGGCAAGCATCTGCGGGTCGGGAAGAAGCTCGACGAACGCGAAACGCCGTCGCAAGGCTGTGTCGAGGAGGTGGATGCTTCGGTCCGCGGTGTTCATCGTCGCGATGACCACGAGGTTGGGCGGGACCGCGAACTCGTCGCCGCTCTGGGGAAGGCGCACCGCGAGTCCGCGCTTGTCCTTCTCGATCAGCGTGATCAGCTCACCGAAGATCTTCGGGATGTTGCCGCGATTGATCTCGTCGATCAGGACGACGTAACGACGCTCCGGGTCCGCAGTGGCGGCTGCGCATACCTCTTTGAAGAGGCCGTCGGTGAGCGCGAGCTCGAGGCCTCCCGCGCTCGAGGTCTGCGGTCGAAACCCTTCGACGAAGTCCTCGTACGTGTAGGAGGGATGGAACGTGATGCGCGGTGAGGCGTTGGATGCTCGGATCTGCGAATGCACCGAGTGAGGAATCGCGCTCGTGCAGGAGAGCGAGGAGCCGGTCGGCTTCGACGGCAGTGAGCGCGAACAACGTGCCTTGGCAACGGAAGCGCGCGGGCTCGCTCTCGACGAGGATCGGATCTGCTTGCAGATCGTTCCAGGTCAATCCATCTTTGATCGTCGCGACCGGTTCGAGCGTGAGTGCCTTGTCGGCGGGGCCATCGGGGTCATATTCGCTCGTGATTCTCGCCAGGGCTACGACGCGTTGGGTCGGTGTCGACTCGTATCCAACGACGAGATCCCCGGCGTGAACGCGGGGATAGTTGCGCTTGAGTCGGCCGAGTGAGTAGTCGACCGACCCTTCCGCGGCGAGTCGGCTCCATGCCCATTGCGACGGGTTCGCGACCATGAACCAGACCTGCCGGGCCTGGTTGCGCGCGACTTCCGAAGTGCAGCTCTCGGGCGGCGAATCGCTCGTCGTCGCCCAATGCCTCGGACGCTTCCGCGCTCGCACTACCGCCGTCGAGCAACCAGACTGCAGCGCGGCGCGCCGTGTAGGTCTTGCCGGTTCCCGGCGGCCCGTAGAGGATCACCTGACCGCGTCGGTCGAGCGCGTACTCGACCTCGCCGTAGACGCGATCTATCTCCACCGGCGCCGGCTTGTCTCCGGTGATGGTCTTGTACAACTTCGCCGGAACCTTGGAGACAGTGGTGGTCGCCCACGCCTTCACGGGTTCGATGGATCTCGCGAAGCTGGTGTCCCAGTCGACCGCGACGGTGTTGCGGAACTCGTCACGGTCCGGGCGCCAGCGGTAGCCATCATCGGTCACCGTTCCGATGGCGAGCACCTCCGAGATTCCGCGGTTCGCGATCACCTTGTCGCCCGCTTCGAGCTCCATCAAGGTCCACAGTTCGTTGGCCTTTCGCGACACCTGTGCTTCGTTGCCGTTGTACGGGTAGTGCTCGCGGAACGCCTCCCGGAACGACTCCTTATTCGGGTACAGCGAAAGGTCGCCGGCGTCGTCCCATCCGACGCAGATGTAGTTCCCGGCGAGGCAGTCAGGCCAGTACTTCGCCTGTTCGCCGGGAGCAATCTTGACCACCCGCACGGACGACCGCGGATCCGCCCACTGATACAGGAAGTACCCAAGCTCCTGTGTGTTGAGCCCCGCCAGCTCCGGTCGAGCGCGGAGCGATTGGAGGAGGTGACGATTGGCACGCACAGCCGACCAGTTCGATGTCGGCTCACCCAATGCCTCAAGAAAATGGTCGACGTGTGCCTTCGAACACACAGGTACGAGGTCGTCGGGGAAGTACATGTAGAGCGCCTTGGAGCGAATCGCGGCCGATCCCGCGAGCGCTTTCACGTCATCGGTCTCATCGAAACGGTCTTCGGCGGCCAGGCGCAAGATCTCGACGAAGCCGGCTCGGACCGCGCTCCATGCCTCCTCAACCGACGCGTAGTCCTTCGGGAACCGCCAGGTTCCGTCCGATCCCCGCCAAATCAAGTGCTTAGTGGCGCTTCCACCGCTCATGCTCGCAACTGCCTGAGTGTGGAATTCCAGCCACCATCCGACCGAGCCGCCGTCGACCTGCTGACCGAGCGCGTACAAATCGAGCGACATCTCGGGCCATGCAGAAATGGGAAACGCGCGACGAACTGCTCTCGAAGTTCCGTCGCCTTCGCCACCCGATCGCGGACCACGCCACGATCCCAGGTCGCCACTACTTCGGCGATCGTCTCGACCGTCTGAGATCCCGTCATGGCGACATTGTTGCATCGACCTGCGACGGGCCACCTCCAACGGATGCCAGCAGCGGGGATCCGGGTCGCCCAGACCGTCCGGACCGTCAACGACATGCCGTCAAGAAGCTTGCGTGATCACCTCTGCGACAGCGGCCTCCGGCACGGGCGCGTAGTCCCACACATCGACGCCGACGTTGATCATCTTGTCGCGCACCTTCCAACGCTCGTGGACATGGCCGTGAAGCAGCCAGGCGCCGTCGTCGACTGGCCGGTGCGCGACGTATCGGTCCTGGTCGTGGCTGTCGCCGCGGTACGGAAAGTGGCACGCGACGACACCCGCTCCGCCGATGTCGAGTTCAACGCTCCCCTGCCAGATCTCCGCAAAGCCCGCATCGAGATAGCGAGCGGTCGAGGCGTCGACACTCTTCTTGTGCCCGTGCCAACAGCGGTCGTGATTTCCCGCAATCAGCACCTTCCGACCGTTGAGCAGCGCCACCAGCGGCAGCGTCTCTGCGATGCGCCCCATCGCAAAGTCGCCGAGCACGATCACGTCGTCGGTCGGGCCAACGGTGGCATTCCAGCGCTCGATGAGCGCTTCGTTCATCTCGTCGGCGTCGCGGAACGGCCGCTCGCTGTAGTCGATGATGTTGCGATGGCCGAGGTGAAGGTCGGCCGTGAAGAAGCGGGACACGCCATCAAGGATCGCAGCTGCAGACGAACCGAGTGCCCGATATTCCAGCCTTGAGCAGCGCGGTAGTGGGTCATCATCAGCGGATCGGTCACTTGCAGGTTCGGAGAAACGCGCCCTAAACAGCAAATGGTGTCCGTATCTCCAGCGAGAATGCCGCCCACTTGCTGTTTAGGCGCGAGGTTCAGCTGCGGCCGACGCTTCGAACGATCGTCCGAAACCGCGTCAACTCGGGTCCCCTGCTAGGCCGGTCAGCCGTCCCGTTCCGCTTCCGTCGTCTGGACAGGGTTCGGGTCGGGCTCCGCCTGATCAGTGTCGGCGAACAGACGCAGATACGGGGAGTACCGGAATACGCGATACCGACGGCCGCCAGTCACTTCATCGAGCAACCCTTCGGATGCGAACCGCTCGACGAGCTTGTTCGCAGTCACGAACGAGACGTCGAGGCTGTCCCTAACCAGATTCACGTTCACGAGGGGCCGTTCGAACAGCAGGTCGATCAGTCGCAACCCGTTGAGACCGAAACCGAAGCCGGGTACTCGCTCGCGATGCTCGTCGCGCAATCCGACAACTGCACGCGCCGTTCTCGGTTGCCTCGTTCGCGGTCTGCGCAACGCCGTCGAGGAAGAACCTGATCCAGCTCTCCCAGTCGCCTTCCTCGCGCACGCCCATGAGCAGCGCGTAGTACTGGGTGCGATGTCGCTTGAGGTAGTGGCTGAGGTACAGCAATGGTCGGTGGAGCACACCGCGGTGGCAAAGCAGGAACGTGATTAGCAGGCGCCCCACGCGGCCGTTCCCGTCGACGAATGGGTGGATCGTCTCGAACTGAGCGTGTGCCAATGCGGCGTGGATCAGCGCCGGAAGCTCGGGCATTTCGTGCAGAAAGCGCTCAAGGTCGTTCAGTGCCGGGTTCATCTCATGAACCGGCGGTGGAACGAACGTCGCGGACGACAGCGATGCCCCGGCCGGTCCAATCCAGTTCTGCGTTCGGCGGAACTCTCCCGGATACCGGTCGCCGCCCCGGGTGCCCTGCATGAGCTCGGCATGGATCTCTCGAAGGAGTCGAAGCGAGAGCGGCAGCGTCGCCAACCGGTCCAGGCCGTAGTTCATTGCTCGGACGTAGTTGACGACCTCTTCCACATCTTGGGGAAGCTCCCTGCCGGCCGTGTCGAGCTCGAACGCGAGCACGTCATCGAGCGTGCTCTGCGTTCCCTCGATCTGCGAGCTCAGGACGGCCTCGCGCCGGACGTACATCGCGACGAAAAGGTCCGGGTTCGGCAAGGTTTGGGTGAGGCCGTCGAGCCGACCCAGCTGCTGGTCGGCTCGCGAGAGCAGACCGAGCGTCGCGCCGTCTACGGCCACCGGCGGGTCCGGCGGCAACGGGGACGGGATGAACGCTCGGTAGCCCTCGAGTTGCTTGACATATCGTCCGGCTCGGCCGGCTGCCTCTGCCATCTGGTTGCCCTCGTTGAACCCTGGCGAAGTCTCCCTGACCCCCTTACTTTAGCATAAGCCCCGATCCTAAAATAAGCGGGAACCTGTCTCGCGTTGCTTCAATAAGACCCCGGCGCCGCACCGGTAGCTGGGTCTACGCCCTCGGGCCGAAGCGTGGCTCACTCGCCTTCGCTGATGGGTAGCGAAGCTGCGAGCTCGGTGAACTGCGCCAATGCGGCTTCGAGCTCCTCGACGATCTCGGCGGCGAGGACGCCCGGCGCGGGGAGGGTGCTCGCGTCGTCGAGGGACTCGTCGCGAAGCCAGGTGATGTCGAGGTTCGCCTTGTCGCGCGCGCATCAGCTCGTCGTAGGTGAAGCAGTGGAACCGCTCGGACTCGACTCGCTTACTGCGATCGTCGGGCCGGTAGCACTCCACGAAGTCGGCGAGGTCCTCGAAGCGCAGCGGCTTCGTCTTGAGCGTGAAGTGCATGTTGGTACGCAGGTCGTAGACCCAGGTCTTCTTGCGTCCACGGGTCGGCTGCGGCCGGCTTGCGCTCGAAGAACAACACGTTCGCCTTCACACCCTGCGCGTAGAAGATGCCGGTAGGCAGACGCAAGATCGTGTGCAGGTCGCACTCCGCGAGCAACCGACGACGGATCGTCTCCCCCGCGCCCGCCTCGAACAGCACGTTGTCGGGCAGCACCACCGCAGCTCGGCCGCCGATCTTCAGCATCGTCTTGATGTGCTGCAGGAAGTTGAGCTGCTTGTTCGAGGTCGACGCCCAGAAGTCGTCGCGCACGATCACGAGCGCCTCTTGTTCCGCTTCTCCGGCCTCGTTCACCATCGTCATCGACGACTTGCGCCCGAACGGCGGGTTGGCCGCGATCACCTCGACCCGCAAACGCCGAGTCGCCTCGCAGCGAATCGCCGACGGTGACGAGGCTGTCGCCGTTCGGAGTGCCGATGCCGTGCAGCAGGAGGTTCATCGCGCACAGGCGCGCCGTCCCGTCGACGATCTCCCAACCGTGCAGAGCCTTGTCGCGCAGGAACCGCTTGTCGTCAGCGTCCATGTCGGCGATGTGATGGTCGACGATCCACTCGTGCGCGGCGAGGAGGAACCCGCCGGTCCCGCACGCGGGATCGGCGATCGCCTCACCCGGCATGGGCTGCAAACACGCCATCATCGCTCGGGTCAGCGCTCGCGGCGTGAAGTACTGGCCCGCGCCCGACTTCGTATCCTCCGCGCCCTTCTGCAGCAACCCCTCGTACGCGTCGCCCTTGAGATCGGCGTCGACCGCGGTCCACGTCTCCTCGTTGATGAGGTTGACGACGAGCCGGCGAAGCTTCGCCGGGTCCTGGATCCGGTTCTGCGCCTTGCGGAAGATCGTGCCAAGCGTGCCGGTCTGCTTGCCGAGCGACTCGAGGATGTGCCGGTAGTGCACTTCCAGCTCGTCACCATCGCGGTCAAGCAACGACTGCCAGTCGAGCCCGTACGGCACGACCTCTCCGAGACCCGCGCCGCTGCCGCTCGTCGGCCATCTTCAAGAACAGCAAGTACGTGAGCTGCTCGACGTACTCGATCGTCGACACACCGTCGTCGCGCAACACATTGCAGAAGTTCCACAACTTCTGGACGAGCTGATTCGAACCGTTCACGCAGGATCCAATCCTTGGATTTGGCGCCAGCTCTGCACTCCGAGCGCTGCAGGCCGATCGGCTGGAACAAGCACCTGCCAACGGGTAGACGCCCCGACTTCCGTTCGAAAGCGATCGACACCGATCACCTGGGTGCGCGAACCGTTCGCAAAGACGGCTGTCATGGTGTCTCCGGGCTGCACGATCTGCACCAACTGTCGCATCGTGATAGCAGCATCTCCTTCGTCTCGCACTGCCGTCGGGTGTTGATTGGCGAGGTCGGCGACGTGTATCTCAACATCATCGCCGACCCGCGTCGCGCTGAGTGCAGGACTCATCATGTTCATGTTCCAGCCAACGAGGACCAGCGCGTCACTCGGAACATCGGACCCGTTCTCGATCAGGTTCTCCGCCAGATCACGGGACGTTGCCGCGACGAATGCGTGTGCGAATGACTCCACCGTCTCACGAACGGAAGCCGCGCGACCGGTGGCCTTGCGTACCGACTCCACCACCGGGCCATGATCGGGGTTGACGACCTCGATACCGCGCGTCGCTGTCGACCAGTGCGTCGGCAATCATCCCGGCACTTACAAGATCGGTAAGTGGGAGCGAGTAACCCACCAAGTAGACCCGCTCGGCGTCCCGCAGTGCGTCTGCGGCTCGGCGCCAGGTTTCGCTCATGATCGGATTGCGGAAGTAGGCCGACTTCACGGCCGCGGGCGGAACAATGAACGGCTCTCGACCTGGCAGATAGCGCCTGCGGCCTTCCTCGTCCTCGTCCAACTCCCAGTGATTCAGCGTCATGCCTGACGAATCACCGGGCACCCAGTACCAGTTGAGAGAACCGTGAAGCTTGAGGAGGCGGAACGTCGGCTTCGTCGACCCCGACCAGCGCGCTGGTTGCGGCGGGTAAGGGGGGACATCCGCAAGCAGCTCCGACCATCGCACCTTCGCGTCGCCGGCGGACTTCTCGAAGTCGACGAGCTCCACTGCATCCACCGCATGTTCGACAAGCAGGTCGTAGTTGAAGGAGATGACGGAAACCCGCCTCGCGTGCAACGCAGCCACGAATGGGAACAGCCACTCGGGCAACTCGTCGACCAAGACGGAGCCTTGAACCTCTAGCAAGACCTCGTGAATCGCTCCAACCAACCGCTGGAACTTCGCGAGGTTCCCCGTGTTCTGCGCTTGCGTAAGGTCCGGTTGGGGCTCAGCGAGTCGGGACAGCCACGCTTCGAACCGGCCAGCCGAAAACATCGGAGCATCCTGGATGCCTGCAACGGCTACGGCACACGTCCAAGTTCGTCCGTCAGAGGCATGAGGTTGCTGATCGAGCGAGAGAACCCCACGCCGAGAACTACGACATCCGTCGTCGACCGGCTCTTCAGAAGCCCCCCAGTTCCCGCCGGTTGATGAATATCGATTGGCGCGGCCTGATCACTCATCGCCATCGACCTTCGGACTACGGCGACGTGACGAAACCTTCACTGCACTCGAAACCTGACGCTCGGACCGGATGCGCGCGAGCAACACCGATGCCGGTTCGTCGGACGGGTCCTGCCGAGCGAGCTTTCCTTCGAAAGCTGCCTTCAGCACTGCACGGCGGAGCGCCGCCGACCGCGCAAGACCCGCGTCCATCGCGCGCTCGCACGCCTCGATGAACGAGAACTGCCGCTCGACCTCGTCAACGATCCGCGACTGTTCATCGACCGGTGCCACGACGACGGGGAACGACTTCAAGGTAGTGAGGTTGAGCGATGCGAGATTCGTCGTCTGCTTGCCGTGGGCTTCGAACCACTTCTTTCCGAAGGAGTTGCCCCACCACGAGACGATCTTCGGCTGCAGGCGTGGATCGCGGAGTCGCCCGCGGAAAACGTGGTTCTGATGAATGCACCCGGCGACCTGGTCCTCCCAGATCCAACCACGCCCAAGTTTGTCGCGGTCCCCGCCTTCGTTGAATAGGACGTCGCCTCGAAGCAGTCGAAGTTGATCTGCCTTTTGCGGCGCAACGCGGATTGTCGTCACCTGACTCAGGTCGAGATAGCCCCTCTGGACGTTCGCGACTCGGAGGTATGGGACGTTGACGAAGCCCGGATCATCCTGACGCTTGGCATCTTTCGTAACGCCGCCTACGACGTCGGCAAGGTCCCCCAAGCGCGCGTAGGCCCACCGATCAGGAATCGGAGGCAAGTCATCATCCCGGACCGGCTCGACGCCGAGGTCGGCAAGAACCTTCGCTGCGGGAGCGTCGGTCGCAACCTCAGGAACAAGGCGACCCGACAGTGCGGCAAGCAGCACGGCATCTCGCATTCGATCGAGACGTTGACGAACGGTTCGCAGTGCGGCATCTCCAGCGTCGAGCTTGGAGAACGCCTCTTCGATTGTGGTGACAATCCGTCGCTGCTCTGCCTCGGGTGCGAGCGGCAAGACGAGGGCGCTCGAGCTTCTTCGCGGTTCGACATGTTTGATCGCCGATTCCCGCGGCCGACTCGGCGAATCTGTTCCCAATAGCCGGGGCTCTCCAGGAAATAGCGCACGAATCGCTCGTCGACGAGGGAGCTCGGCCGGAATCGGATGAGGTACGACGCGAAGACCGCGCTCGGCGGCGGCGGAAGCGATGAGCGCACTTACTCCGACGCTTCCGGCATGCGAGATGACGATGTCCCGTTCTTCGAGAGAGAACTTCTCCCTGTCGGGTCGGATCATCCGCGCGAAACGGCACGCGATCCCACTGGATTCGGTCCGTGCGTGATGTCGGTGGTCCGGAGAAAGGTCGCGTGCGTCCTTCGAGCGTCGCTCTCGTGGTCCAGCCATACTGCGGCGGGGTAGCAACACCACCGAGCGTCGTACTCGCCCACCCTGCCGGCAGCTCGGTCACGCGACGAGTTCCTGGGTGAGTTCGTCGAGCAGCGACGGGAGCCGACCGTCGAAGGCGCTGTTGGCGCGGCCGTAGCCGCCGTGGCTGACGAAGGGTTCGAGCTCGAAGTCGTCGGGCGCGATCGCGAGGCTCGTCGCGAGGTGATCTCTGATCCGCGCCAACCACACCTGCTGCTCGGCGGTGAACGTGACGCCCGACTGCGTCTGTTGCGCGAGCCAGTTCTCGAAGCGCTCCTCGACGGTGAGCGGGTACGCGACGAGCTCGCCGTCGGGTTCGAGCGCGTGACGGACCAACGAGACGAGGTTCGTGAGCACGGTTCCGGCCGCGCCGCGCACGCGACTCGCTTCGAGCGCTTCGTACGCAGACCAGAGCCGCTCGGGGGTCCAGTTGTACGGCGGCCGACCGATCGTCGCCGCGAGTTCCTTGATGTCCTTGAGCGTGAGGCGCTTCCCGTACGGGCGGCGAGTAGAGGATCTGCAACGCGTCGATGTCGTCCTTGTGCTCGGCGACGAACGCCCGCCACGACTCGACCGTCTGGCGGGCGCGATCGGTCGCATCGCGCGAGAAGCCGGCGTCGATGACCTCGTCCTTGGAGGTCTCGTCGAGCACCTGCGCGTAGCTGCGGCGAACCTCGATCAACTTCTCGCGCAACGCGGGCCGCTCGGCCAGCACCCGACACGCGCCTTCGAGCAGCGCCTCGCGCTCGGCACCAAGCTGCTCGTCGGTCGGATCGGCGCCGCCGTTCGCCGCCGCGGCCTGCTCCCACGCCTTGTCGATGTCGACCGACTCGGCCAACACCCGCACGAGATCGGTCAGAACCATCCCGTCGGCCGCTTCGGCGAGCTCCTTGCGGTCGTCGGCGGAGATCACGCGATCGAGGCGAGCGAGTCGGCCGGCGATCGACGACACGACATCAGGATCACGCACGCCGGCGGCGACCTGGTCGAGCAGCTTCTTGAGCGACTCGCCCTTCTTGCGTTCGAGGGGCTGGGTGTCGTTGAACTCGGCCTCGGTGACGCCGACGGCGTCGACGATCACGAAGTGCGTCTTGGCGGTGGCGTCGGCGGAGACGGCCTGCAGGTCGTTCGGGTCGATGACCCGAACGCCGCGGCCCTTCATCTGCTCGAAGAAGTTCCGCGACCGCACGATCCGCATGAACATCACGCACTCGAGCGGCCGCACGTCGGTGCCGGTGGCGATCATGTCGACCGTCACCGCGATGCGCGGGTTGAAGCTGTTGCGGAACAGGTTGAGCAGGTCCTCGGGCTTCACGCCCGTGGTGCGGTAGGTGATCTTCACCGCGAAGTCGTTGCCGCGGCCGAACTCCTCGCGGCAGATCCGCACGATGTCGTCGGCGTGGCTGTCGTCCTTGGCGAAGATCAGCGTCTTCGGGACCTCGCTGCGTCCGGGGAAGATGCCGCCCTCGTCGAGGGGCTTGAACAGGTTGTCGCGGAACGTGCGGATGACGGTGCGGATCTGGTCGACCGCGACGACGTCCCGGTCGAGCTGGCGGGCGTCGTACACGACGTCCTCGTCGAGCTTCTCCAGCCGGGTCTTGCGGGTCTCGCGATCGCGGAACTTGGTGACCAGACCGGCCTCGACGGTCGAGCCCTGCTCGCTGATCTTGGTGCGGATCCGGTACACGTCGAAGTCGACGTTGACGCCGTCGGCGACCGCTTCGGCGTGGCCGTACTCGACGACGAGGTTCTGGTTGAAGAACCCGAACGTCTGCTTGGCCGGCGTCGCGGTCAGGCCGACGAGGAACGCGTCGAAGTACTCGATCACCTGCCGCCACACGCCGTAGATCGAGCGGTGGCACTCGTCGATGATCACGACGTCGAACGCCTCGATCGGGATGGCCGGGTTGTAGACCACCTCGACCGGCCGTTCGGGTTCGATCTCGGTGCCCGACTTCTCGTCGACGTCCGGCGGGAGCTCCTCCTCGCCGCGCAGCATCGAGTAGAGCCGCTGGACCGTCGTGATCACGACGCGCGCGGCCGGGTCGATCCGGTTCGAGGTGAGGAGCTGCACGTTGTAGAGGTCGGTGAACTTGCGGCCGTCGCCGGGCGTGGCGAACTGCTGGAACTCGCGCAGGGTCTGGCGGCCGAGGTTGGCCCGGTCGACGAGGAACAGCACCCGCTCGGCGTCGGCGAACCGCACGAGCCGGTACGCGAGGTTCGCGGCCATGAACGTCTTGCCCGAACCCGTCGCCATCTGCGCGAGCGCCCGCGGATCGGTTGCGGACCATCGAGGCTTCGACCCGGTCGATCGCCTCCACCTGGATCCGGCGCAGACCGTCCGGCGGCACCGGCCCGAGCCGCGTGGAGACGGGCGCGCAGCGAGCCCGCGGCGTCCTCGTCGTCGCGCCATTGGCGAAGCCAGCGGGCGAAGGTCTCCGGGCCGATGGAACGTCAGCACCGACCGGCTGCGCGGGTCGGGATCGAACCCGTCGGTGAACATCGTCTCGTCACCGGTCGACTCGTACAGGAACGGCAGCGGGTTCACCAAGGTCGGCAGATCCTTCGGCAAACCGGTCGAGTACTTCGCCGACTGCGGCTCGACTCCCGCCAGCGGCGTCCCCGACGGCTTCGCCTCGATCGCGCCAACGGCCTTCTGATCGACGAACAACACGTAGTCGGCGCGGCCATGGCCGGGCGCCATGATGAACTCCCGGACGGCGACGCCTTGGCCGGCGTAGAGGTTCATGTCCTTGCGGTCCTGCACCACCCAGCCGCACGCGACGAGCTGCGCATCGATCACGACGCGCGCCTTCGCCTCGGCCGTCAGGTAGGCCGCCGCCGCTTCCTTGTCCGCCGAGTCCCCGCGCGCCGACATGAAGCAAGAGCGTACGGGCTCCGGCGGGCCCGCCCCTCGAACCGGGCTGTACCGGCGACTCAACACTCGTCTGCACCGGCATCTTGACCGGGTAGTTCTTCCGGCCAAGGTCGGGCGTCCGGACGGCCACGGCTTGACGGACGTCTGCACACAAGGTCTGCACCACGGGATTTCTCGAGAAAGTTCGTCGCGTTTCGGGCTGCCAGCGCGCCTATTCCCTATGAGGGTGCGGTACTGCCCGGACGGCGGTGGCTCCGAGGTCGGCATGAAGACCTGTCGGATCAGCCGTTCGATTCGGCGGGGCGCGCCTTCACCACCGGTATCCGACGATGAGGGAGGCGTTGATGAACGAAGTGCCGACAACGAACGACGACGAGGACCGACTGGTCTGGACGGTTGAGGAGGCCGGCCGACGCTTGGGGATCTCGCGTGCCCACGCGTACGAGCTCGTGGCGCGCGGCGAGCTGCCGCACCTGCGGCTCGGTCGCCGGGTGGTCATCCCGAAGTACGCGATCGAGGAACTGCTCGCCCGCGCCGTGTCCGACTCGTGAACCCGAGCGACACCCACGTCGTCCTCGCCATCGATCCGACCGACCGCGATCCTCACGCTCGTCGATTCCCATCTCGACGACAGCCGCCCCGACGCCGCGCTTCACCGTCACCACCGACAGCCCCGCCTGCCTCGATCGCGGACCTCGACGAAAAGCAGCACGCACTTGCATTTGAAATGCGAGACGCCGTCGTCGCCGGGCGGGGCGTCGTGCTGAGCATCGGGAAGCTCGGCCGACGGGCAGGAGAACTACTACCTCGAAACCGTCGCCAAGCGGCGTCGAGGACTACTACGTCGGACGCGGCGAGGCGCCGGGCCGGTGGCTCGGCACGCATGACGAGCGAGCTCGGTCTCGACGGTCGGGTCAGCGCCGAGGATCTGCGCCAGGTCCTGGCCGGCGTCGATCCGACTTCCGGAGAACGCTTCGCCCGCGGCGGAGAGCACCGGGTCCCGGGCTTCGACCTCACGTTCTGCGCGCCGAAGTCCGTGTCCGTCCTCTGGGGACTCGGCGACAGGGACATCAGCGCCGACGGTACGCGCCGCGCACGACACCAGCGTCGACGCCGCGCTGCGGTACCTCGAGGACCAGGCGTGCTGGTCGCGACGCGGGACCAACGGGTTCGTGAAGATGCGCGGCGACGGATTCGTCGCCGCCGCGTTCCGGCATCGCACGAGCCGAGCCGGCGATCCCGCACCTCCACACGCACGTCGTCGTCGCGAACGCGACCCGCAGCGCGGACGGCCGGTGGGGAGCGCTCGACGCGCGCCACCTCTACCTGCACGCCAAGACCGCCGGCTATCTCTACGAGGCCCAACTCCGGGCCGAGCTCACCCGTCGCCTCGGCGTCGCCTGGACACCGGTCGTCAACGGCATCGCCGACGTCGACGGCATCCCCACCGCGGTGCTCGAACGCTTCTCGACTCGGCGCCACGAGATCGAGGCCGAGATGGCCGAGCGCGGTGTCAGCTCGGCGCGGGCTGCGCAGTTCGCGGTGCTCGAAACCCGCCAGGCCAAGGACTACGACGTCGAACCCGTCACTCCTGCGCACTCGGTGGACCGAACAAGCCGAGCGAGACCGGATGGAGCGCCGATGAACTCGACGCAGTGCTCGGAAGGTCGGCCGCGCCTCCCCTGACCGAGGAGCGCGCCGCGGATGATCACCGACCGGCTGCTCGGTCCCGACGGACTCACCAAGCAGGCCAGCACGTTCGATCGACGCGCGGTGCTGCGCGCCTGGTGCGAGCAACTCACCGACGGCGCCGACATCACGCTCATCGAGCAGCTCGCCGACCAGACCCTCGCCGATCCACGCGTCGTACCGCTGCAGTCCTCCGAGCACGGCCCGGTCGGAACGATGCGGCGACGCACGAACGGGCGGCCGATGGACACACCCGACGACCGGATCGCGCTACTCGACCCAGGAACTCATCGCGCTCGAAACGCGCCTCGTGCGACCGGGCCGCGACCGACGCCGACGAATCACGGGGAGTCGCCGACGAGGACTCGGTGCTCGCGGCCCTGAGCGCGCGGCCGAGTCTCTCGGATGAGCAAGTCGAGATGGTCGCCGCGCTCACCACGTCGGGACGCGCCGGTCGATGTCGTGATCGCCGCGGCCGGGACCGGCAAGACGTTCAGCCTCGACGCCGCGCGCGACGCCTGGCAACGCTCCGGGCACCTCGTCATCGGCACCGCGCTCGCGGCACGCGCCGCGGCCGAACTCGAAGCCACCGCCGGCATCCCGAGCCACACGGTCGCCGGTCTCCTTGCCGATCTCGACCAGCCCGAGCACGGCGGCCTCCGACCCAACACGGTGCTCGTCATCGACGAAGCCGGCATGGTCGGCACCCGCCTCCTCGCGCCGCGTCCTCGACCATGCCGAGGCCGCGCACGCGAAGGTCGTGCTCGTCGGCGATCCGCGCCAGCTCCCCGAGATCGACGCCGGCGGGTTACTGCGCGGCCTCGGCCGACGCATCCCGACGATCCGACTCACCGAGAATCGACGCCAACACGAAGCCTGGGAACGCGCCGCGCTCGGCGCAGCTCCGGCGACGGCGACGTCGACGAGGCCGTCGCCGCGTACCAACAGCACGGTCGCATCTGCACGAACGAGACCGCACCTGCCGCACGCGACGCGATGACCGCCGACTGGTGGGCCGCCACCCTCGCCGGCGAGCGAGCGCTCATGCTCGCGACGCGCTGGTCCGACGTCGACGATCTCAACGCCCGCGCCCGAGCCCGCCTCCGTCGACGGCGGGATGCTCACCGGCCCGACCCTCACCATCGACGAGCGCCCGTACCAAGCCGGCGATCGGATCATGACCCTGCGCAACGACCGGCGACTCGGGGTCCGCAACGGAACCTGCGCCGTCGTCACCGCAGTCGACCCCGAGCAACGAGAGATGACCGTGCGCACCGACGCCGGAGTCGCGCTCGCGCTACCGGCGCGCTATCTCGACGCCGGTCACGTTCGCCACGCGTACGCGACGACGATCCACAAGGCGCAAGGGCAGACCGTCGACCGCGCGTTCGTGCTCGGATCCGACACGCTCTACCAGGAAGCCGGCTACGTCGCGCTGTCGCGTGGCCGAGCCGAGAACCGCATCTACGTCGTCGGCGCCGAACCGCGGCCGGAAGCGCACGCGCCCGAAGCCCAACCGCCCGGTCCCGTTGAGGCATTGACTCATTCGCTCAAGTCCACGCGCGCCCAGCAACTCGCGGTAGATACCGGCATCGATCGCGACGCACTCCGCCACGACCTCGACGTACTCAGGTACGAACTCGTCAACCTCCGCGCCATGAGATACCAATGCCGAAACGATCACACGCGCGAGATCAAGGCGCTCACGACCGAGCACCGGAGCAAGACCGAACTGCTCGAGGAGGCTCAGCACGAGCTCGCATCGGTCAACAAGGAGCACGGATTGCGCGGCAGCGCTCACGATCGCCACGCGCGTCGGATCGCGCTGACCACAAAGATCGACGCTGCTGACCGATGCGGTGAACGACCTCGATCGCGCGATCGCACGCGCCGAAGACGCGCAGCGCCAACGGAACGAGTACATGGCCGAACATCGCGACGAACTCGATCGCCTCCCCCGCGTCGAAGCCGCCTTCGACACCCGCCTCGCCCAACTCATCGACGTCGACGTCGCCGAACCTCCGTCATACCTCCGCGCGCTCGGCGTGCCACCCGAGGACGCGAACGCAACTCGAGAAGTGGCGAGAAGCCGCCGCGTTCGTCGAGCAATACCGCATCGAAAACGGCATCACCGACAACCATCAACCCCTCGGCCCCGAGCCGGAAGGGGACAGATGCATCCGTTGGCGCGAAGAGACACGGCACATGCAAACGCTCGCGGGACGAGTGCGCAACCGAACACCGGATGTCAGTCTGGGCGCCGAACTCGCGTGAACTGCCGTGCTCGATCGGTCGGAAGGTCACATATTCGCAGCACCAGATCACTTCGGACGGACGCGGCGCGCCAGAATGGGCCGAGCCCCAGTCCGACTCTCGCGAACCACCTTGAGCGCGACAGGCAATACTGAGTCCGGTCACAACCGTCGACGCAGTCCACGCGGTGACATCAGTCCAGGTGAACGCGTCCACCGCGTCCACGACGTCCGTCGCGCCGATCCCGTACGACACGGTTTGATGGGCAACGTGATGGGCAAACCCCGCTCGGCTAGGAAGGTCGCGTACCGGTTGTATCGACGCCAAATCCCCTGTCGTCCGTCCACCGAACACGTCGAAGTTCTTGGAGTCGGAAGCGCGGAGCACAGCTCGAGCATCCTTCGCCTTCTCCGTCTACCCCCGCCGGTGCCGATCCGCCGCCGCGTCAACACCGGAGGAAAACTGGCCCTTTCCACCGACGTGGTCGTGACCACGTTTATCAGTGGTATGGCCACCCTGCTGCGAGGACGTGGGTGTCCTACCGGGTTGTCGCACGTCGCTGCTCGCGTGCGATCGGGGGCTAACACCCCTGGAGTTTGGGGGCCTGTCCACCTTGTGCCGCGGTCGGTGACGCGGTGCAATAGGCCGTGAGCGGGCTCGGCCGGCGATTTGCCCGGCCATCGGACGGGCTCGGCCGTGTGGCGGCGGGGGGCGTGCGGCGTGGGTGCGGTGCGGATGTTGGCGGGCCTGGAGGTGCGGCGGCGCTGGCGGCGTGTTGTCCTGTTGGCGGTGCTGGTCGGGTTCGTCGGCTCGGTCGTGCTCGCGACCGTGTCCGGTGCGCGTCGCACATCGTCGGCACTCTCGCGGTTTAACAGGTCGAGCCGCGCCGCGGAGCTCGAGCTGTTTGTGGGAGACGCGACGCCGGCGCAGCTGCGCGAGTTCCAACACGTGAAGAACGTTGTCTCGTTCGCGCCTCTCCGCGGGAGCGCCCTCATGTTTCCGCAAGCCCCCGCCCTGCAGGCGATCGCCCAGGCGATCGACACCCGTTTCGGGACGGTCGTGGATCGCCCACGCGTGATCGCTGGTCGGCTGGCCCGGTCGAGTGCCGTCGACGAGGTGAACATTGGAGAGGCGCTCGCCGCACAACTGCACGTCGGTGTCGGGGATCATCTCGATGGCGAGTCGTACTCACCCGCGCAGATCCACGAGTGCTTGACCGGTGGCTGCGGCCCGGCGACGCTCCCGGCGGGCCCTCGTATTCGGTTGCGGGTTGTAGGCATCGTCCGACGGCCACTCGACCTAGGTGACCGCGGCGCGGTTGGTGGTGTGCTGGTGCTGACACCGGCGTTCAACCAAGAGTACGAGCACCAGATCGGCAGCTGGAACGGCACGATCCTGCGCGTCCGCGCCCACGACGGCGCGACGGACGTCGCGCAGATCGCGGCGGCGGCGAGGCAGATCTTCGGGAAGTCGCCTCAGTTCGGCGTGCAGGACCTTGCCGTGGACACCCAAGGTGCGCAGAACGCGATCGACGTGCTCGTGGTCGCGCTGTGGGCCTTCGCCGCCGTTACCGGGCTCGCGGGACTCGTCGCCATCACCATCGTATTGAGTCGCGAGCTCTCGCGTCCGGCGACCGACGAGGCGGCACAGCGCGCGCTCGGACTTATACGAGTCCAGCACATCGCGGTCGCCGGCTGCCAAGCGCTGCCGATCGCGATCGGTGGTGCCGTGGTCGCAGTGGTCGGCGCCGCGTGCGCGTCGGGGATGTTCCCGATCGGCGTCGCTCGCCGGGCGGAACCCGACCCGGGCTTACACCTCGACTGGACGGTGCTCGCGTGCGGGCTGGTCGCGGTCGCAGCCGGAATTCTGTTACTCGGACTCGTGACGGCAGCCCTGGCGACCCGCCAACGGGGCCACGCCGACCTCATCACGCGTGGCGAGATTGCACGGGCGGTCGACGGAGCGAGCCCGCGGGTGTGAGGCCCGTCGCCACGACGGGTGTGCGGATGGCCCTCGAACCTGGACGCGGTGCCGCGACGGTTCCCGTCCGGTCAGCCATTTTCGGCGGGGCCTTCGGCGTCCTCGGGGTTGTCGCGGTCTTGGTGTTCGCGTCGAGCCTCGATCACGTTGTCGCCACCTCCGCGTCGTACGGTTGGACGTGGACCTTCGCGGCGGCCGTTGACAATCCCATCCTGGTCGCGCCCCAGACGCCGATAGCCCGTGTCCCCGGCGTCGCGGCGGTCACTGAAGTGCAAACCGCAAGCCTGCAGCTCGACGGGCGTCCGGTGACCGTCTGGAGTTTCACACCACTCCGCGGCACGCTCGGCCCCGAAGTCACGCGGGCCGAGCACCGAACGGACCAGACGAGATCGCGCTCGGCACCTCGACTCTCGACCAGTTGGGTAAGCGCATCGGCGACACGGTCCGCGGGGACGGCCCCGACGCCAGCCACAGCTACCAGATCGTCGGACGTGTCGACTTCCCCAAACTCGACCAACCCCAGCCCTCGCAAACGGCGCGGCGTTAACCGGCGCCGGTATCGACGGGCTCATCAGTCCCACGAACCACAACGTCAGCTCCGTGTACGTGGCCGTTCGCGTTTCGCCGGGCGCCGACGCGGCGACAGTTGAACATCGAGTGGCCAACATCGCAAACGTCGAGCGACCCTTCGGACCGACAACCCCGGTCGAGATCGATCGCCTCCGTCAGGTCAACTGGCTGCCAGTGGCGCTAGCCGCGCTGTTGTCGCTGCTCGCACTCCTCGCGGTCGGACACACGCTCGTGACCAGTGTGCGACGCCGGCGCCGCGACCTCGGCATCCTCAAGACACTGGGCTTCGACCGCCGCCAAAATTCGCGTCACCATCGCATGGCAAGCGACGACGCTCGCGACCCTTGGACTGATCGTCGGCGTTCCGACCGGGATCGTCGTCGGTAGTTTCGTGTGGCGTCACATCGCCAACGGTCTCGGCATCGCCACCACCTCACTCATTCCCGTTCCGGCGCTACTCCTCACCAGCATCGCCGCGCTCGCAGCCGTAAACCTGATCGCCTTCTGGCCAGCGCGTACCGCCGCCCGCACACGACCCGCGGTCTGCCTCCGATCAGAATGACCCACACCCACACCGAAGGAAGAATGGAAGCCGACATGGCACTGCCAAGGTGCACCGGTCAACCGCCCCGACATGACGTTCTTGTTCCGTCATCGTCTCTAGGGCAATTCGATCCCGAGTGCCCACGTGATCCCGAGTGTCCATACCCGCAGGAATCGACGCGAGGCCCGGCAGGCGCGCCGAGTGGGTGACGGGGCCCCCGAATACTGGACCACCCGGACGACTACCCGGGGTCACCTCAACAGGGCGGGATGTGTGTCGTCGACGTTTGGGATTCCATCGAGAACTTCCGGCCTTTCGGCGAGACGCTCCTGCCGATCATCGCGAAGGTCGGTGGCGAGGCAACGCCCACAGGGAACGACGATCTGAAGGTCGAGCTCGCTGACCTCGGCAATCCGCAAGTCTCGAAGGCTCGACGCGGCCTTCTCGACCGCGCTTGCTGCAGCCTTCTCCCATGACTCGGTGCTAGTACCGACCAGCTCGATGCCTTTGTAAACGCTCTCCGCCATCACGACACCTCGACGTTGACGAGACACACCCTTCTCGTCGGTCGAGCACATCCCAATGGTCGACGCCCCGCGGTGGTATCGGGTCGACTCCGGGCCGTGCGGTTACCGCAGACACGAACGCGGCAAACGGCCGTGGCGGTGCATGGTGCGGGATATGGATTGCTCGCACGCCCATCGGGGGAGCTCGACACGTGCCATGCCCGTCACTGCGGTGTCGTCGATGGTGATACCGGCGCGGTGAGCGGCGGACAGCGAGGGTGTCGGAGATCGTCCCGAGCGCGCGGAGTCGTTGGGCGCCGGTCGAGGGGAGTCGCTGAGCCAGGGCGTCGTCGGGTTCGCGGCTCGGAGCGATATCGACATCGACACCGGTCACACGAGCGGCTTGTGACAGGGCGTCGAGTTCCGCCGTGGTCGTAGTCGGGGTGGCACGTACGACGACCTTGCTGAGCGGCCGGTAGCGATGGGTGTTCTGTTCGGCGCGCAATCCCGCGAGGTCGCACGCGGCCGGAGAACGGACCCGTCCATGACCGTCGCTCTGATGTCACCCATCGGTCCGAACCGCACGAAGCGAAGGATGTCGTTCGGTCCGCCGGTCTTCGCGCCGGGCCCGACGGACGAGTGTTTCCAGCCGCCGAACGGATGGCGTTGCACGATCGCTCCCGTCGTGTGGCGATTCACGTATCCGTTGCCGACTTCGACACGTTCGGTCCAGTGATCGATCTCGTCGGGATCGAGACTCTGCAAGGCCCCGGTGAGACCGAACTCGGTTCCGTTCTGCAGGGCGAGTGCGTCGTCGAGGTCACGTCCGCGCATGACGCCGAGGACGGGTCCGAAGCATTCGGTTCGGTAGAACCACGAGTCGGACCGCACGCCGAGGCGTAGACCGGGGCTCCAGAGCCGGCGCGTCCGGTCGAGCGCGTGTGGTTCGACGAGCCAACGCTCTCCCGGGTCGAGTTCAGTGAGGCCGCGGGCGAGCGTTTCCGTCGGTGTTTGGACGAGAGGTCCCATCATGGTCGTGACCGCAAGCGGGTTGCCGACGCGCAGACTGCGCACGGCGTCGGCGAGTCGGGCCAGGAACCGTTGGTCGTCGTAGAGAGACCGCTCGACGATCGCGAGGCTTGCGGCCGAGCACTTTTGGCCGGCGTGCCCGAACGCCGAGTGCACGAGGTCGTGCAGCGCGAGATCGAGGTCGGCGCCACCTGTGATCACGATTGCGTTCTTGCCGCTCGTTTCCGCGATCAGTCGTAGTTGCGGCTTCCACACGAGGAACATCTGCGCGGTCGCGTACGAGCCGGTGAGCACAACGGTGTCGATCCGGTCGTGTGTGATGAGGTGTCGGCCGACCTCGTCGTCGTGGGAGCGCACGAGTTGCACGACGTCGCGCGGGATACCTGCGTCGTGGAACGTGCCCACCAGCTCGACGGCCGTGGCGACGGCTTCCGGCGCGGGCTTGAGCAGGACGCTGTTGCCGGCGGCCAGTGCGGAACACACTCCGTTCGCGGGAATGGCATATGGGAAGTTCCAGGGCGCGGCAATCAACACGGTCCCGACCGGGCCGGCAAGGCATCCCCTCGCGTTTCAGATCATCGACGAGGTGCGTCTGCGTGGCAGCCCACCTCGCGGTGTCGATCGCTTCGGACACCTCGGTGTCGCCTTCACGCACCGTCTTTGCGGTCTCACACGCCATCACCGCGATCGTGCGGCCCCGGTTCGCCGCCATCAGCTCAGCAGCCCGGCACAGCAAGGCACGTCGCTCGGCCGTGCTCGTGGTCGCCCAATGAAGGCCGGCGTCGACCCACGCGCCACGGCCACGTCGATCTCGTCCGTACGTTCGCACGGTGGCGGCAGTTCGGCGAGCCGTACCTGCGCGACGTGATGCCCGATCCAGGTACGGTTTGCCGGCAAGGAGAAGTCCGTGTCGGGCTCATTGGAAAAGACGCCATCGGGATCGAAGGTCCGGTGCTCGGTGCGGCGGTCCTGGCATCGTCGAGAGGCCGGCGACACACGGTGGCGCGCCACGACCGCGGTCTCGAACTTGGCCTGCTCTCCGCCACCCACACTGGTGAGCCCGGCTGGATCGTGAACAACACCCGGAGGAAGTTCTCCTCCCCCGCGTTCTCGTCGAGGCGGCGTGACAGGTACGCGATCGCCACCGCGAAATCGGCGTCGGCAACGACCGGGCAATACAGAAGTAGTGCTCCTGCCGCATTCCGTACCGCACGTGACTGGGCGGGCGCCATACCTTCCAGCATCTCGATCTCGACCGGCACGACGCAGTTCGCGAGCATCCCGAATCGTCAATGCCCACGCAATGTCGAACAGGTTGTGACTCGCTACCCCGACAGACACATCGCCACACGACGCCGCGTCGAACGCACGATCCAGCATGCGCTTGTAATTCGCGTCCACGTCAGCCTTCGTCTCGTACGGCGCCTGCGGCCAGCCTGCGAGCTCCGCCTCGACCTGCTCCATCGCCAGGTTCGCGCCCTTCACGATGCGCACCCGAACCGGTGCGCCGCCGGCGCGACGTCTGGCCGCGGCCCATGTGCACAGCTCATCGAGTACGCCGAAGGAGTCCGGAAGGTACGCCTGGAGCACGACACCGGCGCTCAGCTCGCGAAACTCGGGATCGTCGAGCGCGGTGCGGAACGCGACGACCGTGATGTGAAGATCCGGTACTCTTCCATGTCCAAGTAGACGAGTCGGGGCGGATGCATCGCCGCTGCGACCCGAAACACACGTCGGAGCCGTTCGACAATTCGCGCAACAGAAGCGTCAAAGGCGAGCACATCGAGATTTCGCGCACAACGCGCTGACCTTCACGGAAACACACCGCACATCACCGCGTTGCAAGAGATCGCAGACCGCATCGAGACGTGCGTCGGCTTCCGCATCGCCCAGAATCGCCTCACCGAGAAGATTGGCGTTGCAATCAATCCCCTCCCCCACGCGACGAGCGACGTGCTTCGAAAAACGCGGGATCCTGCGCACGCACGACGACACCGCACGCTTCGGCCCGCACCCGCTCGCACAACACCCGTCCGACCACGTTCGGGCGCGACCGCACCGGCCGCCGCCGCCAGCCGTAACCCCGTCCGATCGACCAGCCCCAACCCGCCCGGCAACCCCGCCGCGACGAGCGACCTGAGTCTCCGAGACGCTCGAACCCCATCTCCGGCGCGCAACACCTCGTCGGCCAAGGTGAACACCAGCTCCCGCTGCTCGGATCGCTCAAGAGGCGACCGAGACGCCGCGCCCGGCGACGTTCCGCCATCGTCGATCCCGAGAGTGAGCTCTGGAGCAACGTCACCGCACACGACAGCGCTCGGGCCACGAGATCCTGGTCACTCACGGCGTCTATTCAATCCCGGCGCACCGCCCTCGGGAACACTGACCGTCCAGGTGCCACGCTCATCGGCCGTTGCATCATCTCGATCGTCGTCGCTCCCCTATTCCGCGCGTACCCCGCTCACGTCCTCGTCTTGTCGACGGCGCGGGGTTGTACGTCGGCCCAGCGGCTGCGCACCCGGTACCGATGCGCATCAATCAGTTCCCGAGCCTTGGCGACACCACGCTTGTTCACCACGTACCGAGCCATGAGTTCAGTCTGCCCAGGCGGATCCGGGCTACTCCGAGACTCGGCGGCGAGTCCGATTCACGGAAGCATCGATCTACCCGCCGCCTCGACACACATCGTCGCGGTATCCGAGGAGCAGTCGGGTCAGTTCGTCGGGCCGGCTGAGCGCGGGGAGGTGCCCGCTGTCGATCTCCTCGGCGGTGATGCCGAGACGTTCACGAACGACGCGCCGTTGGAACTCGACCGGAAAGAGGCGATCCCGTCGACCGATGACCAGCGAGTGGCGACGTCCGGCCAGCGCGCCAGTGGCCACGGCTGGCCGAACGGGGTCGACGACGGCTCCACCACATGGCGAGCCGATTCCTCGGCCAGCACGGGGGCGACGTCGTGCAGGAACGTCTCGACCGGATCGAACGGCTGGTCGGGATCCCGGCCGTCTTCGATCGCGTAGCGTCGTGCCGCTTCGGGTAGGGCCGTGTTATCCACCACTCGCCCGGTGTCTCCCCGCGGGCCGGCACCATCGGGGCGACCGGCGCGATCAAGGTCGACGGGGATCGCAGTTGCGATAATCGGCGCGATGAACGCCGAAATGGATTGCACGACAACCGTGAGGTCCGCACGCAGCCCGATCACGTCGATGGCGGCCGCCGCGTACTCGGGGAGCCCACAGCCCGCGTCGGCGAACGGCAGGTCGACACCTACCACATCGTGACCGGCGGCTTCGAGACCCGGGGGCGACGAGGTGCCAATACCACGAGTCGGAGCCGCCGGGCAGAAGGGCGAAGGTTGCCACCGATGCGACTCGAGGTTGCCGCGCTTGCGCCGTATCGCTTCAGCAGGCCGGGGTCGCGACCGGTGTACGCGAGGAGTTTGTCCTCCGCGCACACGTCGGGCACAACCGGGATCTCGGGCTTGAAGACGCCCTTGCGTTGGTCGTCCGTGAAGCGTCCGTGGATCATCTGGTAGGCCGCCTCCGGAAGACCATCGGGCATCGTGGCGTCCTGGTCGGTGGCCTTCGCGAGATCCCAGCCGTGCAGCAGTTGATCACTGGAACGCGATGCCCAGCGACGGTCCGGTGCGATCGATGACCCCCGGCGCGCCGTAGGCGCTGATGACCTGAGTGCGGGCCTGCTCGAAATCCTCGACCGGATCGGCTCCGAGCAACTCCGGCGGCGGTGACGCCGGAGGCGACGCCTCTTCCCGCGGCGCCGAGGAAATAGTTCTGGGTGTCGAGCATGTGATTCATCAGCGTGCGAACGTCCCACTCGTCGCACCCGGTGCTCGCGTCCAGTCGATTCGTTGCACCGGCCACCTTGGCGTTCGTCCACACGCTGGCGGCTTCGTAGAGATCGAGTAGATCGAGATCCATGGTTTGCTCCTGGGCTGCGGGTATCGGCCTTATACCCACCCGGCCGCTCGGTCAGCCTCTACGTACACGTCCCCGTAGCGCCGCGAACCAGAGCGTCTGCTCAACGCGCCGACGATCGCAACCACGACCAACGCTTCCGCGAGATCACCCCGCGTTCCAGCCGGTCGACACGAGCGATCGCAGGCCCCTCCAACAGGTAGGTCACCGGATTCCATGCCGCGACGACCTTCAGCCAACCCGTGAGCTGACTCTTGGGCACGTACGACGTCGTAAGCAACAGGAACGAGAGAACAGCAGGAACGTGGAGTTCACCGCGCCCCGGATTTCCCGTCTTCAATGCGATCGCGTAGCCGAACCCGGAGAACGCGGAGACTCCATCCGCGGCGATCGCGACGAACACCACGATCCCGAGCGGGCCCGCTTTGAAGCGCACGCCGAGCAGGAACCCGACGATGATGATCGGCACCGTGAGCACCGCGGCGACGGTGACATCGGCGACCAGATGGCCGAGCAGGATGGCCAGCCTCCGGACCGGAGCAGCAGGAGCCGGTCGAAGTAGCCGTTCTGCACGTCGATGACCAACGCTCGCGCACGACGGGGCGGCCCGGTCACGCCCTAGAGCCCCCCGGAAGACTCTGGCCTAGGTCATGAATCGCGGTGGTCGGGAGCAGCAAATGCTCCTGCGTACTCGGATGAGCTGCGCCGGGGTTGGCCGATCGCCCCTTCGGTGGCATCGATGACTACCCCACGGCGTCGCAGCAAGACGATGGAAACTGCGAAAACCCACAGGAAGAACAAGAGGAAGGGCAAGAACACCGAAGCCGCGAGCTGAGCGACGGCGACGACGTATCCGCTGACCGAGAGCCACCGCGGCAAAGTTCCATTCACGTGACCAAGGTACGAAGCGACCGCGACGAATGCGCCAGCGGTAAGACCACCGGCCACGAGCAAGACACTCGTTGAACTCGTTTCGTCAGCGATGAGGTACCTCGCGACACGTCCGCAGGAAGCGGATCGGGTTCCAAGCACCAAGATCGCAGAGCGCAAGGTCCTAATCTCCTCCAAGTGTCCTGCACGCTCGACGAAGCTCCACAACTCCCGAGCGGCCGATCCCGAGTCGACGGGTGACACTGCAACAGGTCGCGAAGGCGGTGGTGGCAGGAGGCGTTGGATTCGGCTGAGCCGCGCAGATCCGCGGGTCGATTCGTGCGGTGCGGTGCGGCGTCGACGTTCTTCATCAACGCAGAGAGTCATCGCTCATTCCCCTGGGGTAGTTGCCTCCGCCCATGGCGTCGCGGAGGTCGCCAACGAGGTTCGGGAGATAACGCTCAGTGGTGGTGAGGCTCGCGTGGCCAAGTGCGGCTTGGACGTCGCGAATGTCCGCGCCGGCGCTGAGCATGTCGGTCGCGGCAGTGGAGCGACGCGTGCCGCGGAGATGCCATCGCGGGCTCACTCGAGAGGCTACGCGAGATCGCCGGAGAGGTCGTCTCCTACTGGGTAGCGCTGGCCGTATCGCAGGAACTATGCCTACGAGTTGCAAACGTCGACCGGGTCTGCCCCCACTTTGGTTGAGGTGATGTGCCCCGCGTTTTCCGGAGTCGGCACCCAGTGAACGTTGCTGGCTCCAAAGCAACTTCGCGCCAGAAAGCGCGCTTGGTTATCTCGTCCGAGGAACGAAGTCGATCCGATCCGACGGGAGGCGACGCTTCGGACCGAGCCCGGCGGGGAACACACCGGCCTTGGACCATGAACCTGTCGGTGTCGGTTGGTTACGTCTCGTCGGAGTGGCGTTCGGTGAGGACGTCGGCCTAGTGCGCACGTCCAGTCACGCGTAGCCGTTCGAGCTAGGGCCCGAGGTGTTTGCGGACGTGGCCATCGAAGCCCGCGAACTGCCCTCGTCGGGCGCGGGCAACCCAGCCCGACGCGGCCTGAACCGGGCCGTGCCCAGAACGACCGCGTCCACACGTTCTCGATTTGCGGGCGACTCGACCGTGCGCTTCGTGCGCTTCGCGCTCACCGATACCGCCCCCTTCCGCCGCGTTCGACCGTCCCGTGTTCGGTCCACGCGACCTCGCCAGTGTCCGCGCCGAGCAGAACACCCATCGGTATCGACCGCTCGACAGGTCGTCGTGCGCACGGCCGCAACCACGACCCCGGCCGAACTCGACATCGTCTCCCATGCCGCTCGTCTCACCCATGTCAATGTCGAGATCGCACCCGACCGCGAACCCGACGACACCCTCGCGTCGCGGCTCGCATCCACCCGCGCCCAAAGTCTCCACGCGCTCGGGCCAATCTCCGACACCCTCGCCGCCGCCGCCGCCGCGCCGGCATCACCGTCGACCACACCGCCGTAACCGCCGTCGCACGCATCAAGCTGCCTTACTGGGCACACGAACAATCCATCTCCCGCACCATGCACCGCCACGGACGCATGCCTTCCACTCGCAAATGATCCGCGTGCCCGCCATCGCCTGCACGCCGCAACCGACGGCCTCGTTCGATCGGGGCATCGAGGTCGACGGTCGTAAGCTCGGGTTGCCGGTCACGAAAATGCGTTAGAGGTGACGTCGACCGTCCGGCCGACGGCCCGGATCGCGATATCGCGATCGGTCACGACACGCACACCTGGCTGGTATCCAACACGAGGGCATCGCCACCGGCGTCGGTGTCCAGGACGGGCGCCACCTCGATCGGGGATAGCGCCGTCAATGGTGCGCGGCGTCGTAGCGTGTTGAACTCCGGCGCGAGTCGTGCTGCGTACGCGACACGTCGACCGCAGCCGAGGATATGGACACGGTCGCTGCGAGTGTGACCGGTAGCCGGCACACGGCACGTGCCGCGGACGCAACACGCTACAACAGAGGCTGCGATTTTATTGGCGTGGAAGGAGCTGATGTGGCGAACCCACAGAACGCGATCCTGACCAACCTGACCAAGTACCAGTGGTATACGCATCTGAGCCGTACCGAGGGCGCCGATCTGGGCGTTATCAAGAAGGCGCTGCGCGATGTCCGAGATGCCGGAACGCAAACCGGCGTTACCACCCCGATAAACGTGTGCCTGCTGTTCGGGCCGTCGCTGCTCGCGGACCTGACCGACGAGATCCCGGCAGACTTCCAGCCCTACCCCGGCTACCGTCGCCCGACGGCAAGGTGGCCAAGGGCACCCAAGAAGAGTTGCTGCTGTGGATCCACTCCGACGAGAAGGACCTCTGCTGGGAGACGCAGTACCGGTTCCGCACCGCCGTCGCCGGGCATATGAGCCGTCGCCCGTGAAACACCGACGTTCATCTACCGCAACAGCCTCGACCTGACCGGCTTCATCGACGGCACCGGCAACCCAGCCCCCGAGGACCAGCACGACCGGGCGATCATGCCCGACGGCAAGCCGGGCGCGGGTGGGTCGTTCTGCATCGCCCAGCGCTGGGTGCACGACCTCAGACTATTTCAACGGCCTCTCGCTGAAGGACCAAGAGAACTGTTCGGACGGACGAAGGCGGACTCGACCCGGCTCCGACGCAGGTACCGACCTCGCACCTCAGCCATGTCGAGTTCCGCGAGGGAACGACCGCGGATGCGAGCAAGCCAAAGCGGGGCGAAATGGTTCGTCGCTCGACGCCCTATGCGTTCCACGACGGCACCATCGGCCTCTACTTCATGGGCTTCTGCCGAGAGCAAGCACCGATGCGTGAACGAATGGAAGCGATATACGGCATGAACGGCCAGGCCCGCGACGCCCTCACCGACTATTCGACACCCGCGTCGGGCGCGTACTACTTCGCACCGTCGGTCGAGACGCTCGAGGAGATACTCACCTAGCTCAACTTGGCAAACGCCGCAGCTGAACTCCGCGTGTCGCTGGTGCACCGAGACATGCGCACGCCACCAGCGGCGATCGAACTCGGCTTCTGATTGCGTCGCGATCTCGCCCCGGCCAGAGCGCCCGATTCGCGAACCTCATATGGCAGTCCTGCTAGTCCTCATGGCCATTGCCCGCCGTGACCGATTCGGGTTGACCTTGCGCCCCCGTGTGGACACGCGGCGTTAGCTTCCGCGTCTGTCGACTCGCAAGACGCCGGTGACTCCAACGAGATCGAACGTTCGGCGTATCGAGGGGGACACGTTTACCGCGGCGCGGAGTCGACGTCCCTGACTGTCGAGCAGTGTGCACGGAAACCAGAGCGCGTAGCCCGTACGAGTCGATGAACGTGAGGTCACGGCAGTCGACCACGACGGCCGTGACGGTCATCTCCACGACGAGCAACTTCGAGTTCGGCGTGAACGCTCGCCGCGGATTCGTAATCGATGGATCGCGGGGCCTGATAGCGGCGCTCCGATTTCATGGTTCACCTGCTTTCTAGGTCGAACAAACGCGAAGAACGACGGCCGCGGTCGCAATCACCTCGTGTTCATTGACCCGTAGCCGTCCTCGGTTCGCACGATGCAAATCACGTCATCGGACCGACGCTCAAGGCGGCGCCGCGTAGGCGGGACACCGCGTGGATCGCGCGGCTCCGGCACTGCCCGGGAACGGCATTCGTGTCTGGACAACGATGGACTTCGACGCCCCGGTACCGCATGAGCCACTCGCGGCGTGCCCCAGTCGATGCGTTGTGACCTACACGCACGCTTGCCGCCTCCGGAACCCGGACCGGCGCGCCGCAATGCGGACACTCGAGCACAGCCATAGCTCCTCCGTACAAAGCGAAGAACCCAACTGCTAGAGGCGATGTTAAGCATCGCTCTAACGCAAGTCACGCAAGGGCGAACGGAGCGCCGAGGGCGGCGTCTTATGCGGCTTTGCCTCGCGTACGTCGGTCAGCTGCCGGACATCACCGCCGGTTCTGCGTTCGACCGCTCACGGCGGTCGCGTGCGACCGACCGGGACGGACGCTGTTCGCGGCGATCAGGACCGGGCAAGACCGCCCATCGGGCCGGCGTCGCACCTCCAACCGACAATCGCTCGTCGAGACGACCTCGAAGCCGGGTCGTCCAGCTGAACAGGTAGCAGGCCGGATCCCGCGCTCGGTGGCAGGTGTGTGCTCCCAGGCGGACATTAAGCATCGTCGCCTGCGAATCATCTCCCGTCGTGGAGCGACGACGGCCGCGAAGCGGCGCAGTGTTCGCGGGGAGCTGCCGCTGCCTTTGACCGGACCGGCACCCCCTCGACAAGCGCTCGGATGGAGATCACCATCACAAGCACTCGACGAGGTGTTGCCTAGAACCCTTCATCGCAGGCGATCGGTCGCGAGCAGGCACCGAACCGGAACGACCGGCAGGTCAAACATCCAAGAGGTACATCGACCCCGAGCATTAGGTGGGGTCGTCGATCCCGTAGTAGCGCAACAAATCGTGTCGGGTCGTGGCGTCGAGGTTGCGGTCGTGGACGGGCGGCGCGTCCTGCACCTGGCGCTTCGTCAACCCACACGTCGCGGGCTGACGACGCTGCGGTTGCACGTGTCCGATCGGGACCAACGTTCGGTCCCGCAGAATCCCGAACCGAACCCTCACCCACTCACAGGTCAAGGTCCGAGGATCGACCACCAGGTCATCGATCGTCCCGATCACGCCACCATCGCGGTCGAGCAGCTTCTTCCCAATCAACGTCGCGTCAGTCATTCTCGCCGCCCCTCCTCGTCGATCGACTACGTCGTGTACCCAGCAGCCCATGGTCTACGGACGCACAACGCGAATGCAGGACGCGCCTGCGACCTACGGCGACGGGTTGTCCGACGAGCAGCACGCGGCGCAGACAACCAGCGACCCGCGGACTCCCGGACCACGGAGGTCGTGTCGCCCCACGCCCGCGCTCCCCACGCCCGCGCTCCCCACGCCCCGCACATATGCACCAAAGTGCTTTCGCCGTCGTCGAGACACACGAGTGGGCCTAAGAACCCTGCGGGCTCGACATCGTCACAAACGACTTGCGTGAACAGCGCACTGGGCCGGTGAGCGCACTTCCGCGCCAACGTGGCAGAGCCCGCTCACCTGCTCGCCACAGCGCGGACCGGTTGGCCACGACTGCAGGTGCGCATGCCATCACCGTCTGCCCGGTTCGATCGCCGCTGCCGAGACGGTCGCGACACCTACGACTTCGCAACTGTCGAGACACCAACCCACAAGCGCCCGATGCCAGAGAGGCCGTTCCCGGGAACTCGCCCGGGAACGGAGACCCCCGTCCCGTTCCCGTTGTCGTTCCCGTCGCCTGGCACCCGGCGCTGCTCGGCCGCGCATTGTCATCGGCGCCGAACAGCGCTGCCCGGTCACCACAGCAATGAAGAGACCAATGCGGGCCAGCGCCAGACCGCGAAGTTGCCCATCCAGTTGCCCATCTACTGCTCGGGATGGGCAACTACGGAGCAAGACGGCTCGGACGGCGCATCCCACCTGACCTGCCCAAATGGATTCCACCGAACGGCGTAGAAACTTTCTTTACGATTCCTAAACCGTGTGTCGCATGTTCGAATCATGCCGAGGGCGCTTACCCGGCCAGCACCGATCGACCGCGGCCACGGAGCGCGATCGGGTGAGTGCACGGCACCCTTCACCGAGATGGCGGGCCTTGTCCTTGCGCTCGGATCCCACACCGGCACCGGTCGGCGCGGCC
>CAVXFO010000008.1:0-595522 GCA_963761055.1 uncultured Actinomycetes bacterium
TTCACGGCCATGGTCGTGACCCAGGCGCGCTCGAACTCTTCGGCGGCAGCATCGACCACGATCGGGATGCTGACGCCTGCGTCGTTGACCAGGACGTCGACCGGGCCGAGGCGGGCGACGACAGCGTCGACCACCCGGACGATGGCCGCCGGATCCGAGACGTCGAGGGGCCAGCCCGCCGCTTCGCCGCCCGCGCCCGTGATCTCGGCGACCACGGTGTCGACGCCCGGACCGTCCCGATCGGAGACCGCCACTCGGGCCCCTTCGTCGGCGAACAGGTGGGCGATGGCCCGGCCCATCCCGCTCGCCGCGCCCGTCACGAGCACCACCCGGCCGAGCACGCTGCGGCTTCGACTCGTCAAACGCGGCACGGTCGGTCAACCTATCCGGTCATGAGTGACACGTTCCGAGGCGACGTCCGCCCTGCGGGGCTCGGCTTCTGGCCTCTGGCCGAGGACGATCCCCGCGTCGAAATCCCGCGCGAAGCCGTACGCATCGTGACCGACGACGGTGCGCTCGTCCGCGGCATGTTCTGGACACCGCCGGGCGCCGGTGCATGGAACACCGCGGTGGTGCTGACCCATCCTCGCGCCGACTTCTCGGTGCACTACGCGTGCCCCTTGCTCGCGGCGGCCGGCTTCGCCGTGTTCGGTTTCGCAACGCGCTACGTGAACAATGACACCGACTGTCTTCACGAACTTTGCGCACGTGATGTCGACGCCGCGGTCGAGTGGGTGCGTGGACGCGGCGCCGAAGCGGTCGTGCTATTCGGCAACAGCGGTGGCGGTTCGTTGTCGGCGCTCGCACACACCGAGCTCGGCTGCGGCGACGCGTGGGTCGGCGTTGCCGCGCATCCGGGCGAGGGCGAGTTCATGTTGCAGTCGATCGATCCGTCGGTCGCCGACGAGCGCGATCCGTCGTCGATCATTTCCGAGCTCGACATGTACGACCCCGCGAACGGCTGGCGACCGTGGCCCGAGCCGTCGTCGTACGACGTCCACTGGCTCGAGCGCTACCGCAACGCGCAGCGGAGCGCGTCGCCCGCATCGACGATTGGGCGCGCGCGCAACTGGACGCGTCGTCGGGGGCGCGCTCGGGTCTCCGGGGCGTCGAACGCGGAACCGACGACTGGCACGCGCTGCGCCGGCGGGCGGTCCACCTCGACTACTTCACGATCTACCGCACACTCGCGAACCCGGCGTACCTCGACCCGAGCATCGAGCCCGACGATCGCCCGCTCGGTTCGCTCTTCGCGTTCCCGGACCCGTTCGACGCGAACTACGGGTGGGGAGGCCTCGCCCGCACGATGACGACTCGGGGATGGCTGTCGACGTGGTCGGCGCTGTCGTCGAAGGCTCGGCTCGCGACGACGATGCCCGACGTCCGTGTTCCCGTGTTGGTCGTCCACGCCACCGCCGACACCGAGATCCGGCTACGCCAGGCGCGCGAGATCGCGGACGCGGCCGGGTCCGACGACGTCACCTACGTCGAGATCAAGGGCGCGCCGCACTACCTCGAGGGCCACCGTCGAGAAGCGATGGAGATCGTCGCCGACTGGATCCGCAAGCGCTTCCCCTAGGCCGAGGGCGTTCGGCCGGTCGTTTGCGGAGTCTTCGAGTTGGTGGAGGCCTCAGCGGGGCGGGCGGCTGACGTTGGGCTCGCCGGGCACGTAGAAGCGGTACGGGAGCCGCTCACCCTTTCCCGAGGCAAGGCCGATGCGCGCAGAGACGCCGGGGCGGTCGGGCGGCGGAACTCCGTCGTCGACGATGCGCAACGGGCCCCGCAGGAGGCTCGTACCGTCGAACGAACGATCGGCGGCGAACGCCTGCCCGAGCCGGCCCGGCCCGGCCGCGAGATCTCGGTCGCGGTTCGCCTTGAGGCGCCGGGCCCGCATCACGTCGAGTCCGTCGAGCGGGGCCGCGGCCCGCAAGAGCACGGCGTTGGGGGTGGCGCCCGGTCCACACACCGCGTTCATGCACCAGTGGTTGCCGTAGCTGAAATAGACGTACAGCGTTCCCGGTGGTCCGAACATCGAGGCGATGCGCGGCGTCGGCCCCCGGAACGAATGGCTCCCGGGATCCAACGCCGCGCGATACGCCTCGACCTCGACCAGACGGGCCGAGACATCGTTGCCGACCAGAACCTTGTTGAGGAGGTCGGGCGCGACCTCGAGCGAATCGCGGTCGAAGAACCCACGCGTCAGGGCGTGTGTGCGACGAGCCACGTCTGTTGGCGCTCAATGCGTTCGCGCGCTTGTTCGAGCTGGACCACCATCGGGCCGGGGCCGCCACCTCCGGGGGTCGTACGCCGTCGCACCGCACTTCCCGGCTCGAGGAACACCAGGTAGCCCGGACCGAGGCGGGGGTCGTTCGACACCAGCTCCTCGAGCGGCACTCCCCGCTCGACCGACTGGCGCACCACGGTGCCCACGATCGCGTGGGCCTCCCGGAACGGGACTCCCTGGCGCACGAGATGCTCGGCGATGTCCGTGGCCGCGTTGAACGGGCTGTCGGCGCCGGCGGTCATCACCGTGTCGACGAACGTCGCGGTCGCCATGAGGCCGGTCAGCGCGCTCAGCGACAGCGCACACGTGTCGAGCGCGTCGAACAGCGGCTCCTTGTCCTCTTGCAGATCGCGGTTGTAGGCGAGCGGCAGCGACTTCAAGGTGGCAAGGAACCCGGTCAGGTCACCGATGAGCCGTCCCGCCTTCCCACGAGCGAGCTCGGCGATGTCGGGGTTCTTCTTCTGCGGCAGCATCGAGGAACCCGTCGTGTACGCGTCTGGGAGGCGCATGAAGCCGAACTCGTCGGTCGACCACAGCACGATCTCCTCACCGAGGCGCGAAAGGTGCACCTGGGTGAGCGCGGCGACGAAGAGCGCCTCCGCCACGAAGTCGCGGTCGGAGACCGCGTCGAGCGAATTCTCGAACGCCCGGCCGAAGTCGAGTGCGGTCGCGACCGACTCCGGATCGAGGGGCAGGCTCGAACCGGCGAGCGCGCCCGCTCCCAACGGCGATACGTCGGCGCGCGCGAGACAGTCGTGCCAGCGGTCGACGTCGCGCGAGAGCGCCCAGAAGTGCGCCAGCAAGTGGTGCGCGAGCAACACCGGCTGTGCGCGTTGCAGATGTGTGTAGCCGGGCAGCGCGATTTCGGTCGTCTCCCCTGCCCGTTGCAGGAGAACGCGCTGCAGCTCCTGGATCCGAGCCGCCACCATGCGACCTTCCCGGCGGAGGTAGAGGCGAAGGTCGAGCGCTACCTGGTCGTTGCGGCTGCGCCCTGTATGCAACTTGGCTCCGACAGTTCCCGCGATCTCGGTGACCCGCCGCTCGATCGCGGTGTGGATGTCTTCGTCCGAAGGTGCGAACGTGAAGGTGTCGTCGTCGAGCTCTTCTTCGACGCGATCGAGCGCGGCGATGACAACGCCCCGTTCCGACTCGGTCAACAGACCGACCCGGGCGAGCATCTGCACGTGCGCGCGCGAACCACGGAGGTCGTCGCCCGCCAGGCGCCGGTCGAACGGGAGGCTGACCGTGAACGCGAGCAACTCGTCGGCCGGTCCCTCACCGAACCGGCCGTGCCACAGCGGCCGGCCGCCCGCAGTATCGGCCCCGGGCTCGGGCTCCGGTTCGCGTGACGTCATGAAGCCCCCGGACCCTGGCGTCGCGACCACGTCTCGGCCGACAGACCCCAGAGTCGCACGAAGCCTTCGGAGTCCTGGTGGCGGAAGGCGTCGCCCGCGTCGTACGTCGCGAGATCGTGGTCGTACAGCCCCCGCGGCGCCCGCCGGCCGACGGGATCGCAGCGTCCGGGCTCGAGCCGGAGCCGCACCTCCCCCGTCACGTGCTCCTGCGTCGTGTCGACAAAGGCCGCGAGCGCCCCCATCAGCGGTGCGTGCCACATGCCGTCGTAGATCAACTCGGCGACCCGGATCTCGATCCGCTGCTTCTCGCGGCGAGGTCACGCTCCAACGTGATGCCCTCGAGGTCCTTGTGCGCCATGATCAGCGCGAGCGATGCGGGGCACTCGTAGACCTCGCGGCTCTTGATCCCGACCCGCCGGTTCTCGACCATGTCGATCCGGCCCCAGCCGTAGTCGCCCACCGTCTTGCCGATCGTCTCGATCAGCGCGACGAGACCGACGCGGGTGCCGTCGATCGCCACCGGAACCCCGCGCTCGAACGCGACGATGATCTCCTTCGAGTCGCGGGGCGCGTCCTTGGTATTGCGGGTGAGCGTGTAGGGCGCTTCCGGCGCGGCCGACCACGGGTTCTCGAGGACTCCGCACTCGATCGCGCGGCCCCACATGTTCTCGTCGATCGAGTACAGCTTCTCCTTCGACGCCGAGATCGGGATCTCCCACTTGTCTGCGAGCTCGATGCAGTCGGCGCGGCGTGAGTCCCCAGACCCGAACGGGTGCCATCACGTCGAGGTCGGGGGCCAAGATGCGGGACGACACCTCGAAGCGCACCTGGTCGTTGCCCTTGCCCGTGCATCCATGACCGACCGCGTCGGCCCGGTGCCGGCGCGCGGAGGCGACGAGATGCTCGACGATGACCGGCCGCGAGAGGGCGGAGACCAACGGGTACTTGCCCTCGTACAGCGCGTTGGCCCGCAGGGCCGGCACGAGGAAGTCGCTCGCGAACTGCTCGCGGGCGTCGATGATCTCGGTCTCGACCGCACCCGCCGCCGCGGCGCGCTCGCGGATCGTGTCCTCCTCGCCTTCGGCGAGTTGACCGACGTCGACCGCGCAGGCGATGACCTCGACTCCCCATTCCTCGCGCATCCAACGGACCGCCACCGACGTGTCGAGGCCTCCCGAATATGCGAGCACGACTCGCTTCGCCACGATGTGTTCTCCCTTGGTCAGAGGCCGACGAGACCGGCGAGATCGGCGGCAACGGCGGCGCCCCCGACGGATTCCATGCATACGACGACGACGGTGTCGTCACCCGCGATCGTGCCGAGCACCGAGGCCAGCGCGGCCCGGTCGAGCGCGGATGCAACCACGTGCGCGCTACCAGGGGGCGTGCGGAGCACCACCAGATTGGCGCTGTGGGAGACCTCGACGACGAACTCGCTGAGTAGGCGTTTGAGATGGTCGTCCGAGGGTGCTCGTTCGCGCGTGTACTCCGGGATCGCGTACGCGAGCGCGCCACCCGGGATGCGGACCTTGACCGCCCCGAGGTCCTCGAGGTCGCGGCTCACCGTGGCCTGGGTCGCGACGATGCCTTCGGCTTCGAGGAGCTGTACCAGTTGTGCCTGGCTCGAGATCGGCTGGTCCTCGAGCATCCGCAGGATGCGGTGCTGGCGTTGGGGTTTGCCGAGCGTCGTCATCAGCGCCGCTCCCGAAGGAGCTCGACCAACAGCGAACGGACCGAGTGCATGCGGTTGCCCGCCTGGTGCCACACGACCGACTGCGGCCCGTCGATGACGTCGGCGGCGACTTCCTCGCCGCGGTGCGCGGGCAGGCAGTGCATGAAGATCGCGTGCTCGCTCGCGGCTTTCATAAGCGCGGCGTCGATCGTCCAGCCGGCGAAGGCACGCAGGCGTTGCCGGCGTTCGGCCTCTTGCCCCATCGACGTCCAGACGTCGGTATAGACGGCGTCGACCCCGCGCACGGCGTCATAGGCGTCGTTTCCGACCTCGATCGTCCCGCCGAGGTTGCGGGCTCGATCCACGACGTGCGGATCGAGCTCGTAGCCCTCCGGGGTGGCGACAACGAGCTCGACACCGGACAGCGCCGCCCCGAATGCGAGCGACGCGGCGACGTTGTTGCCGTCGCCGACGTACGCGATGCGACGGCCTTCGAGGTTGCCGAAATGCTCCTGGATGGTGAGTAGGTCGGCGAGCGCCTGCACCGGGTGGGCCGTGTCGGAGAGGAGGTTCACGACCGGCGTGTCGACCACCGCGGCCATGCGCACCAGGGTCTGGTGGTCGAAGACTCGCGCCGCGATCGCGGCGCACATCGATGCGAGCGTGCGGGCGACATCCTCCACGACCTCGCGGGCGTCGAGGCCCACCTCCTCTTCGCGCACCTGGATCGGGTGGCCACCGAGCGTCGCGACCGCCATCTCGATCGAGACACGAGTGCGGGCCGACGGTTTCTGGAACAGCGCCGCGACACCTTTTCCCGCGAGCACCGGCGGGACCGCGCCCGGGTCGGCCTTCCACGCGATCGCGTCGTCGAGAATCCGCCGCAAGCGCACCGGGTCGAGATCGTCGATCTCGAGTAGCTGCGCGGTCATACCGACCGCTCTCCAGTGCGTGAGCCCGCGAGCGAGTCGGCAAGTGCGTCCGCGAGGCGGGCGACCGCGTCGTCGATCTCGGCGTCGGATACGAGCAGTGGCGGTGCGAATCGCAACGCGCTCGGCGTCACCGCGTTCACGACGAGACCGCGGTCGAGGCACTTTCGCGCGACGTCCCTGGCGTCGATCCCGGAGGCCAGCTCGGCCGCGATCAGCAGCCCCGCACCCCGCACCTCCGAGACTCCGTCGAGCTTCGACAACGACTCGACGAGTCGCGTCCCGGCCCGCGCCGCCCGTGCGGGTACGCCTTCGCGTTCCATGATGTCGAGGACCGCGAGGGCGGCGCGCGCGGCGAGCGGCTGGCCGCCGAAGGTCGTGGCATGGTCGCCGGGCGCGAAGGCGGCCGCGACTTCGGCTCGGGCCCAGCACGCACCGATCGGCACCCCGTTGCCGAGCGCCTTGGCCATCGTCACCACGTCGGGCCGAACTCCCGAGTGCTCGAAGCCGAACCAGTGCCCGGTACGGCCGAGCCCGGTCTGCACCTCGTCCATGATCAGCAGTGCTTCGCGCTCGTCACAGAGCTCACGCACGCCGTGGAGGTACTCGGTCGACGCCGGGTTGA
This sequence comes from uncultured Actinomycetes bacterium, assembly GCA_963761055.1. GTDB lineage: Bacteria > Actinomycetota > Acidimicrobiia > IMCC26256 > PALSA-610 > PALSA-610. The sequence goes on from CAVXFO010000008.1 coordinate 6,866, forward strand.
CACCGCCTTCGCCCTGTACCGACTCGAGGAGCACGGCCGCGACCCGGTCGTCCATCGCACCCGCGAGCGCGTCGAGGTCGTCGAACGCGACCTGCCGGAAGCCCTCGGGCAATGGCTGGAACGTCTCTTGCTTTTGCGGTTGCCCGGTCGCGGCGAGCGTGGTGAGCGTACGACCGTGGAACGACGCGTACGCGCTGAGGACGTGGAACCGTCCGGGGCCGCCGTTGCGCTGCCCGTGACGCCGGGCGAGCTTGATCGCACACTCGTTCGCCTCCGCCCCCGAATTGCAGAAGAACACCCGGCCGCCGCCGCCGAGAAGCGCGTTCAGCCGGGCGGCGACCTTGGGCTGTACGTCGTTGTAATAGAGGTTCGACACGTGCAGCAGCGTGCTCGCCTGGTCGGCGATCGCGGCCGCCACCTCCGGATGCGCGTGCCCGAGCGAGGTGACGGCGAGGCCGGTGAGGAAGTCGAGGTACTCCTTGCCGGTGCTGTCGTAGAGCAGCGTCCCCGCGCCGCGGACGAACGCGACCGGCAGCCGGCCGTATGTCTGCATGACGTTCTCGGCGTCGAGCGCCTCGAGTTCGGCGAGAGAGATGCTCATGCGGCTCCGTCCTCCGCCCGGCGTGTCATGGATGCACCATCGTTCCGACGCCCTCTCGGGTGAAGAATTCGAGCAGGAGCGCGTGCGGGAGGCGCCCGTCGAGGATGTGCGCGGTCCGCACACCGTTGCGCAGAGCGGCGACACACGACTCGAGCTTGGGGATCATGCCTTCGGATGCCTTGCCGTCGGCGATGAGCTTCTCCAGCCCGTCGACACCGACGCGCGAGATCAGGGTCGACTCGTCGGGCCAGTCGCCGTACACACCGACAACATCGGTGAGGTAAACGAGCTTCTCGGCACCGAGCGACTCGGCGATCGCGCCCGCGACAGTGTCGGCGTTGATGTTGTACGCCTGGCCGTCGTCATCGACGCCGATGGTCGCGATGACCGGGATGAATTCCTCCCGCAGCAACCGCAGGACCATCGTCGCGTCGATCGAACGCACGTCGCCGACGAAACCGAGGCGGGGGTCACGCTGGTCGACGCGGATGAGCCCCGCGTCCTCCCCCGACATCCCGACCGCGTACGAACCGTGGCGGTTCACCATCGAGACGATCTCGCGGTTGACCTTGCCGACGAGCGCCATGCGGACGATGTCGACCGTCTCGGCGTCGGTGACCCGGCGACCGTCGACGAATTCCGGTTCTTTGCCCAAACGGCGCATGAGGTCGGTGATCTGCGGTCCGCCACCGTGCACGACGACCGGGTTCATGCCAACCAGACGCATCAGCACGACGTCGGTCGCGAACAGCTCCGCGAGCTCGTCGTTCTCCATCGCGTGCCCGCCGTACTTGATGACGACGGTCCGGCCCGAGAACTCCCGGATGTACGGCAGCGCTTCGGCGAGAATGTGCGCCTTCTCCCCCGCGTCCTTCACCCGCGCAGCGACGGAGGTCGTGTCGATGGAGCTCGGCGCGTAGTCGCCGGCATTCAGGGCGCCCGACTCGCTCATGACGTCCGCCGGTTCTCGTCGATGTAGGCGTGCGAGAGGTCGGTGGTCAGGATCGTCGCCTCACCGTGCTCGACTCGAAGGTCGCAGAGGATCTCGATGTCGATTCCCGCCAGTTCGCGGGCGACGGCGGCTTCGTCGTGCGCGGCAGGCGATGCCGTCGCGGCACACCATGACGCCGTTGTAAGAGATGTCGACGGCTTCGGGATCGAGGTGCGCGCCGCTCGCCCCGAGCTCGGAGAGCACCCGACCCCAATAAGGATCGTTGCCGTTCAACGAGCACTGGACGAGTTGACTGTCGGCGACGGCCCGGGCCGCGACGCGTGCCTCGCCGTCGTTGCGCGCACCGACGACGCGGACGCGGACGAACTTGTTCGCACCTTCGGCGTCGCGCGCCATCTGCTCGGCGAGCGAACCGCACACCTCGGTCAGCGCGCCGGTCAGGACGTGCAGGTCGACCGGGCCCGCGCGCCGCCGGCGAGGAGGAGCACCGTGTCGTTCGTGGAACGGCAACCGTCAACCGAGAGACAGTCGAACGTCTCGCTCACGGAGCGCGCGAGCGCCCGCTGTAGCACGGTGTGCTCGACGGCGGCGTCGGTCGTGACGACGGCGAGCATCGTTGCCATTGCCGGCGACAGCATCGCAGCACCCTTGGCCATACCGCCAACGGTCGCGGCGCCGGCACGCGCGACCGACTCCTTGGGCTTGGTGTCGGTCGTCATCATCGCCCGGGCCGCGCGGCCGCCGCCGTCGGGCGCGAGTTGGTCGCAGACCTCGGGGATGCCGGCCTCGAGCGCGTCCATCGGCATCGGGATCCCGATCAGGCCGGTCGAGCACACGAGCACGTCGTCGGCATCGAGCGAGAGTGCGTCCGCGGCCAGGTCGCACATGCGCTGCGCGTCGCGCCGTCCGGGCTCCCCCGTCGCCGCGTTGGCGTTGCCGGAGCTCAACACGACGGCCGCGGCGCGCCCGTTGGCGAGGTGCCGGCGCGAGACCTGCACCGGCGCCGCCTGCGCGAGGTTCGTCGTGAACACGCCCGCGGCCGCGACCGGCATACCGTCGCCGGTCGCGACGAGGGCGAGATCGGGGTCGCCCGACGGTTTGATCCCGCAGGCGATCCCCGCGGCAACGAAGCCGGGGACGGCGGTGACGCCCGACGTCACGGCTGGATCCCGAGGAGCGGCAGACCCGTGGTCTCCGGGAGACCGAGCAGAATGTTGGCCGCTTGAATCATCTGTCCGGACGCCCCCTTCACCAGGTTGTCCTCGGCGGCGATCGCGATGACGGTGCCGGTGCGTTCGTCGAAGCGCACCGTGACGTGCAGGATGTTGGCGCCGTAGGTTGCCTTGGTGCCCGATGGCTCGTCGACGACGACGACGCACGGATCGCTCGAGTAGTACTCGCGGTAGTGCTCCAACAAGCGAGCCGTCGAGAGCCCTGTGGTCTGCGGACGGGCGTAGCACGTGGCGAGGATCCCACGAGTCGCCGGAACGAGGTGGGGTGTGAAGAGCACGTCGACAGGCCGGCGGGCGACCTTCGACAGCGCTTGTTCCATCTCCGCAGTGTGCCGATGCGTGAGCAACCCGTACGCGGAGACGTTTTCGTTCGCTTCGGAGAACAGGCTGGTTGTCCTGAGCGCACGCCCGGCGCCCGACACGCCCGAGACGGCGTCGGCGATGAGGCGCGGCTCGACGAGACCCAGCGCGAACAGCGGCGCGCAGGCCAGGCTGACCGCGGTGGGATAGCAACCGGGCGCGGCGACGTGATCGTGAGTGGCGAGCTCGTCGCGGTAGAGCTCCACCATCCCGTACGCGAACCGACCGACGACCTCGGGGGCGCGGTGTGTCTCGCCATACCAGCGTGCGTACGTATCGGGTGGCAGCCGAAAGTCGGCGCCGAGGTCGATCACGTGTGACACGTCGTCGACGAGCCCGGGCAGGAGGTCCTGGCTCGCTCCGTGGGGCAGCATGCAGAACACCAGATCGAGTCCGCGGAGGTCGGCGATGTCGAGCGGTTCGAGGACGACATCCCCGTACGCGGGCGCGAGCGACGGGTAGAGATCGGCGATCCGGCCGCCCGCGTTCGCCGCGGCCGTCACGTGCACGACCTCGATCTCCGGGTGCGCGGCCAGCAATCGGAGAGCCTCGACCCCCGTATAGCCTGACGCGCCCACCACGGCCGCTCGATACGCCATAGCGCATATAATACACACGGGTGCATATGACCTCGAAGGCGTTTTCCGATCTCGGGCCGCGGCGACCCGCTCGCTCCCCTGCACACCACCGTTTCCGCCGCCGCCAACGAGCGGTACTGGCGGGCTGCAGGCGTCGAGCACCCGGCTCTCGCCGCGGGAGCGCTCTACCCGCCGATCGCAGCCAACCTGACCGTGCTCTGCTTCGGCCGGCTGTGCGGCGACGCCGTGATCCAGACCCGCCAGATCCTGCGGTGTCACCGCCGGGTCGAAGCCGGCGCGGACCTGGTGACGGCGGGCCGGGTCACCCGTCGCTACGAGAAGCGAGGCCGCATATACGTCGACGTCGAGACGACGGTCAGCACCTCCGACGATCCGAACGACGTGGTGTGGACGTCGGAGGTGTCGTTCACCCCGGCGGCGACGCTCGGGTTGTCCTCGTGATCCAACGGCGAAACCGCACCCTCGCCGTCACCGAGGACCTCGTGCGCGCGTACTCGCGGCGCGGGAATTACCACTCCGATCCCACGTTGTCGGCGGAGCTGCGGCTACCCGGCCTGGTCGCCCAGGGAGTACAGGCGGCCGGACCCGCGTACGGGTTGTTGCTCGACGAATGGGGCGAGGAGTTCCTCGCCCACGGTGAGATCGAGATGCGGTTCGTCGGCATCGTGCTCGCGGGCGACACGATCGATGCAACCATCGAGATCGACGCCGGCACCGACGCCGATGCCGCGACATTCACGGTCGCCGACACCACCGCCGCGCACACCGCCGTCGTCGGGCGCGCTCGCCGATCTCGAACTTCGCGGCCGGGCACCGCGCGACGCTGGAACCCATGACCGAACCACTGCACCCCGACGTCGCCCCGCTCGCGTTCCTCCTCGGCCGCTGGTCGGGAGCGGGGCACGGGGTGTACCCGACGATCGAGCCCTTCGACTACGACGAGACCATCACGTTCGGCCACCTCGGCAAGCCGTTCCTGACGTACTCGCAGGGGACCCGTCATCGCGTCGACGGCCGGCGGCTACACGCCGAGGCCGGTTTCTGGCGCCTCCCGCGCCCGGGCACGTCGAGTTGGTCCTCGCCCACCCGAACGGGCTCGTCGAGGTGAGCGAAGGGACGATCGACAACACAACCATCGCGCTGCGATCGACGACCGTGGCCGGTACCGGCTCGGCCAAGGAGGTCACCGCCGTGGAACGCGACTTCGCCTTCGACGGGGTGGCCACGCTGCGTTACGCGCTGCGGATGGAAGCGGTCGGTCAACCCCTCTCGCACCACCTCTCGGCCGAACTCCGCCACGACACGTGAGCCGCCGCAGGTCCCGTGCCTACCGTCAGGCCGGTCCCCGGGAAGCGTTGACCCGTGCTTCGAGCGCGACTCGTACCTTTTCCGGGATCGAGATCGAGGTGTTCTTCCCCGGCTGCACCGCCACGTAGGTGATGGTCGCGGTACAGGCCTCGCGCCCGTCGACGCGGGCCGTGTAACACAGGTCGAACGACTTCGTACCGAGCCGGACCGGCGCGACCTCGATGTCGATCCACTGGTCGAAACGGGCCGAGCCCTTCCAATCGACGACTGCCGCGCACGAGCATGACGTCGAACTCGACCGTCCAGAAGTCGGGCCCGAAGCCGAGTGTCTCCATGAAGCGCGTGCAGGAGTCGTCGAAGTAGGTGAGCCAGTGCGCGTTGAACACCACGCCCTGCCCGTCGATCTCGGCGTACCGCACCCGGATGCGGTGGACGAACACCATGCCGTCGAGGTCGCGGTCGCTCAGCTACGCAGTTCGGCGCCGTGCGCGACTCGGACCGCATCGATGCAGCGTTGTCGGAGCGCGCTCACCTCGTCGTCGGTGAGAGTCCGGTCGGGCGCGCGGAACCGCAACGCGAACGCGAGACTCACCTTGCCCGCGCCCAGCACGTCGGATCGGAAAACGTCGAAGAGGGCGACATCCTCGAGGAGTGCGCCGCCCGCTTCGACGAGAGTCGCCCGCAACGCCGCCGCCGGAACGGTGTCGGCGACGACCAGCGCGAGATCGACAGATGAGGCCGGGAAGCGGGACACCGGTCGCGCAATCCGCTCGGCGCGCGTTCCGGCCAAGAGCGCGTCGACGTCGATCTCGCACACGACCACCGGCGCCACGAGCAGCGAGCGCCGCGACGACGCCCGAGGCCACCTCGCCGACGAAACCGACCTCCCTGCCGTCGACGATCACACGCGTGCGCACGCGTCGGATGAAGCCCGTCGACGCGTGCGGCCTCGAGGTGGAGATCGGCGATACGCAACTCCTGGGCGAGCGCGCCGAGCGCCGCGGTCGCGTCGTACACGTCGACGGACCGATTCGGTTCGTGCGGAAGTCGCCGCACTTCGTGGGAACGGGCGAACGCGAGCGAACGTCGCTCCCGCGGTAGCTGCGCAACATCCGCCGGCGGTGCGAACACCGTGCCCGTCTCGAACAGCGCGACGTCGGGCTCCCCGCGGGCCGCGTTGTACGCGACCGCACGCAGCACACCGGGAAGGAGCGCCGGGCGCAGGATCGACTCCTCGGCGCGCAAGGGGTTCTCGACCTCGATCACGCCGTCGGCGGGAAGGGCCGCGCCGGTGAGATCGGCCGGTGCGAGGAGCGGCAGCGTGAACACTTCGTCGTAACCGGCGCCGACGAGCACGTCGGCGACCGCACGCCGCTCCCGCTGACGCGGACTCAGAGCGCCGATCTTCGCCGGATTCGCCGGCACGGTGCGCGTGATGTTCTGCAGCCCGTGCGCCCGCGCGACCTCCTCGATGAGGTCGATCTCGCGGGCGATGTCGGGCCGGAAGGTCGGGACCGTTGCCTCGCGTCCCTCCGTCTCGATCCCGAACGCGCGTGAGATACGCGGCGACCTCGTCGACCGTCAACTCGACGCCGAGTACCTCGTTCACCCGCTCGGTTCGCATGTGGACCCGTGCGGGCCGGATCGGCTCCGGATACACGTCGATCGCACCGGGCACCGACTGCGCAGACGCGACCTCGGCGAACAGTTCCATCGCCCGCACCGCGCCGCTGCCCGCACTGTTCGGGTCGACGCCGCGCTCGAAGCGGGCACTGGCCTCCGAACGCAGGCCGAGACGCTTCGACGACCGCGCGATACCGCTCGCCTCGAAGTGCGCCGACTCCAACAGGATCTCGGTCGTGGTGTCCGACACCTCGGCCGCGGCGCCGCCCATGATGCCGGCGATGCCCTGCGCGGTGCGCTCGCCGTCGCAGATGAGGAGATCGGCGCCGGTCAGCTCGCGTTCCACGCCGTCGAGCGTTGTCATCTTCTCGCCGTCGCGCGCGAACCGCACCACGATGCCGCGACCCGCGAGCCGGCCGAGGTCGTACGCGTGCAGCGGACGGCAGCGTTCGAGCATGACGTAGTTGGTGACGTCGACGACATTGCTGATCGGGCGCATCCCCGCGAGAGTCAGCCGGCGCTGCATCCAACCGGGCGACGATCCCATCACGACGTTCGCGGCGAGGGCGACGAAGCGCGGACAACGGTCGGGCGCCTCGACCACGACGTGCGCGCCCGCGACCTCGCCGACGACCGGCGCGGGCTCGTGCTCTTCGACGTGGAACGGAAGGCCGAAGTGGGCGGCGAGGTCGCGGGCGACGCCGACGATGCCCATCGCGTCGGGACGGTCGGGCGTGATCGAGAGGTCGAAGACGACGTCGTCGAGCCCGAGCACCTCGCGCACGTCGGTCCCGAGCGGCGCGTCCGCCGGCAACTCGAGGATGCCGGCGTGATCGTCGCCGAGTCCGAGCTCACGCGCCGAGCACAACATGCCTTCCGACACGATGCCCATGATCTTGCGCCGGCTGATCTCGAAGTCTCCCGGCAGCACCGCGCCGACCCGGGCGAACGGCACCACCATGCCCTTTTCGATATTCGGCGCGCCGCAAACAACGCGCAGCTGACCGTCGCCGAAGTCGACGTCGGCGAGCCGGACCCTGTCGGCCTCGGGGTGCGGCACGACGTCGAGGATCTTGGCGGCGACGACACCGTTCACGTCCCGGCCGGGCTCGTCGATGGCCTCGACCTCGAGACCGAGCTGGTCCAGCGCTTCGGCGATCTCCACAGTGGGAGCGGCGACGGGCGTGAACTCACGAATCCATGACAGCGGAGCGCGCAAGACCGGACCTCAGAACTGACGAGCGAAGCGCACGTCGCCGTCCCACAGGTTCTTGACGTGGTCGACGCCGTACAGGAGCTGAACGACACGGTCGATGCCGAAACCGAACGCGAATCCGGTGTACACCTCGGGATCGATGCCCACCGCGGTGAAGACGTTCGGGTCGACCATCCCTGCGCCCCCGAGCTCGATCCACCCGGTGCGCGAACACACCGTGCAACCGGTGCCGTGGCAGAAGATGCACGACATCGCGAACTCGACCGACGGTTCCGTGAAAGGAAAGAACGACGGCAGGAACCGCGATTTGATGTCGGAGCCGAAGAGCGCGTGGACGAAGGCCTCGATGGTCCCGAGGAGGTCGCCGAGTGTGAGCCCTTCGTCGACCGCGAGCCCCTCGATCTGGTGGAAGACCGGCGAATGGCGCGCGTCGAGCGTGTCGCGCCGGAAGACCCGCCCGGGCGCGACGACGTAGATCGGCGGGCGTTGCGACTCCATCGTTCGCACCTGCACCGGTGAGGTGTGGGTACGCAGCAGCACGCTCTCGGGCTCGCCGAGCCGCACGTACAAGGTGTCCTGCATCGCACGCGCCGGGTGCCCGGGCGGGAAGTTCAGCGCCTCGAAGTTGTACCAGTCGCTCTCGACCTCGGGACCTTCGGCCACCCTGTAGCCGAGCCCGACGAAGACGTCCTCGAGCTCGCGCCAGATGCGGGTGACCGGGTGCAGGTGACCGCGCACGTACTCGTGCGAGTCGAGCGTGAGATCGAGCCGGTCGCGGGTCGCCGAGAGTGAGGCGGCTTCGGCGTCGAGCACCTCGCGGCGCTGCGCGTGCGCGGCTTCGAGCGCGGCCCGGGCTGCGGAGACCGCCTTGCCGACGACGGCCCGCTCGGACCCGTCGACGGTCTTGATTGCCTCGCGGATCTCGTTCAGGGCCGCGGTCTTGCCGAGGTACCGCCGTTCGGCATCGGCGAGATCGTCGCTCGACGATGCCGCCGCGAACGCGTCGGCGCCCTCCTGGGCGACGGCGTCGGCCCGCGCCGCGAGATCGGCTGCCGCGGTCACGACGACGCCGTCCCGGAACCGACCCGCCGTTGGCGCGCCGCCTCGAACAACAGCGCGGTGCCCGCCATCGCGACGTTGAGCGACTCTCCCGTCGTCATCGGCAGCGTCACCGTTCCCGCGAGTGGCAGGTCCGGGTCGAGACCGTGGGTCTCGTGGCCGAGCACGAACGCCGTCGGGACGCGCAGGTCGAAAGACTCCGGCGGCGCACCTCCCGACGCAGCCGCGCCGAGACACGCCACCCCGTTCGCGCCCAGCCGCTCCAGAGTCTCCATGGCGGCCATTCCCTCCACGATGCGAACGGCGAAACACGCGCCGGCCGAGGCGCGTACGACCTTGGGATTGTAGGCATCGACCGATCCGCGCCCGAGGACGATTATTCCCGCGCCCGCGGCCGCGGCACTCCGCATGAGGGTGCCCGCGTTGCCGGGATCGCCCACCTGGGTCGCCACCAGTGCGAGGTCGGCGCCGAGCAGACCCTCGAGACCCAAGCGATGCATGGACGCGAGCGCGAACACCGGCTGCGGGTTCACGGTGTCACCGACACGCGCCCCGCGTACGTATCGAGACCCCGGACGGGAGCCCCCGCCGCGCCGGCACGCTCGGCAACCGCGAACATCTCCGCCGTGGCGTCGACACCGACGTAACACTCCAGCAGTTCGACACCGTGGTCGAGCGCGGCCGCGATGACGCGCGGTCCTTCGCAGACGAAGACGCCTTCGCGATCGCGCGTGCGCCGCTCCCGGAGAAGCGCCTTCAGTCGCTTGATCTCCGCCTTGGTGGCGAACTGCTCAGGCGGCGTCGAGGGCACCGCGTGCGGTCTCGACGAGCGCGTGGAACGCCGCGGGCTCGCGTACCGCGAGGTCGGCGAGCATCTTGCGGTCGACGTCGATCTCCGCAGCCTTCAGCCCCGCCATGAACCGCGAGTACGACATGTCGTGCTCGCGGCACGCCGCGTTGATCCGCACGATCCAGAGCTTGCGGAACTCGCCCTTGCGTGCGCGACGGTCGCGGTAGGCGTAACGGAGCGAGTGCATGACCTGCTCGTTCGCCTTGCGAAAGTGGCGACTGCGCGCGCCGGTGTAACCCTGCGCCTCTTCGAGAATGGCGCGGCGGTGCTTCTTGCCGCTGACGGAACGCTTGACCCGGGCCATCCGACTACCTCCCCAGCATGCGCTTGACGCGCTTCTTGTCGCCGCCGACGACTTCCGCCTCGCGGCCGAGGCGCCGGGTGCGGCTCGAGGGCTTGTGCTCGAGCAGGTGGTCTCGGTAGGCGTGGCGGCGCATGACCTTGCCGGTGCCCGTCATCTTGAAGCGCTTGGCCGCGCCGCGGTGCGTCTTCATCTTCGGCATCGTGGGTTTCCCGTCGTTCGTGGAGAGGGTTCGGTGAGGGAGGTTTCAGTCAGACGTTTGCGGCCTGGGCGGCCGGCTTCGTCTTCGGCTTACGGATTGGATTGAGCACCATCACCATGTTGCGACCGTCCTGCTTGGGTGCAGATTCGACGATCGCGATCTCGGCGACGCGCTCGGCCACCTTCTCGAGAATCCGCCGCCCGAGCTCCGGGTGAGCCATCTCACGGCCCCGGAACATGATCGTCAGCTTGACCTTCGACCCCTCTTCGAGGAAGCGCTCGACGTGCTTCATCTTGGTGTCGTAGTCGTGCGAGTCGATCTTCGGACGGAACTTCATCTCCTTGATGACGACGTTCGAAGCCCGCTTCCGCGATTCCTTGCGCCGCTGGTCCTGCTCGTACTTGTACTTGCCGTAGTCCATGATCTTGCAGACCGGCGGTTCGGCGTTGGCCGCGACCTCGACGAGATCGAGACCGGACTCACGGGCGATACCGAGTGCATCGGGGAGCGCTCTCACTCCCAGCTGCGAACCATCGGCGCCGATGAGGCGAACCTGGCGAGCGCGTATGCGATCGTTGATGCGGGCGTCGTCTGTGGCCAGTGCGGCTTCACCTCGTGTCGTCGGGCCGCCGTCGCGGAAGCGACGGCGGAGCTTTGGGAAGCGTCCACCGTCGCGCCGGACGTCGCCCGGCTCCCACAACGGACCCGACGTGGGACGGCGGTGAAGCCGGGCCAGCCGGGCGGGGGCGGTCTCCGAACGGCGACGGCCGATTGGATAACGTCCCACTTCCCTCGATTGTCGACGCGGGAGGATAGTCGAGCGTGAGCGGACTCTGGACACCTGGGGGCGACGAACCCCGCGAACCGGCCCCGGCAGCGGGTCCTGGACCCGGCGGCACTCCGGCGGGCACCGGGTCGCCGGCCCGGCGAGCCGCCCCGACCCCCGAGGAGATCGAGGCCGTGCGCGAGCTGCACGACCGGCTCGCCGCCACACCGGTCGCCGACGTGATCGTCAACCACGCGATCGGGATGTGGCAGCTCGCCCTCGTGCACCTCGGCGTGGTCACCCCGCCCGACGACCAGGGCCGCCGGCCCGCGCCCGATCTCGCCTCGGCCGGACTGGCGATCGACGCGCTCGCGGCGCTCGTCGACGGGCTCACCGACCGTCTGGGCGCCGGTGAGGAGATGCTCCGCGACGCGCTCGGGCAGGTGCAGATGCTCTTCGTCGAGATCGCCGACGCGGCCGACCACTGATGCGCGACGTCATCGTCGCAAACACTCTGCAAGGATTCCAGCGGACGTGCGACGTGATCGTTGCAAAGTGTTTGCAAGGATTTCGGCGGTGACATCGACTACTGGGCGGCGAGGTGCGCGGCGTCGTTGAAGCGCACGAGCCGCCAGTCGCGGCCGGTGAAGCGCCATTCGGTGATCGAGGTGTTCCGAACCTCGTGCAGCATGCCCATCGAGTCGCGCAGGCCCAGGCCGCCGAACGCGGCGAAGCTGGCAGCGATCGTCCCCCCGTGGCCGACGACCACGACTATCCGACCCGGGTGCTCTTCGGCCGCGCGGCGCAGCCGTGCACCGACGCGCGCGTAGCACTCGTCCCAGCTCTCGGCCCCGGGGATGTGACGGTCGAGCACGTCGCCCGAGTCGCCCCGAGTCGGGAAGTGCTCCCGGATCACGTCGTACGAGAGGCCTTCGGCTTCGCCGGCGTGGATCTCGCACCACTCGCACTCGGAACTCGGCGAGACCCCACCGAGCGCGGGACCGATGATCGTCGGCCGTCTCCCGCGCGCGCGGGAGGATGCTCGTGTACACGGCCTCGACCGCGTCGAGCTCGCCGCGTGCGCGCCAGCCGCTCGCGCAAGGCCGAGGCTTGGCGGCGGCCGAGACCGGAGAGCCCGATGCACGTGTCGTGCCCGGACGCGAACCCGCCGACCTGAGCCCCCGACTCGCCGTGGCGGATGATGACGAGGCGCGTCTCCGTCCGGCTTCACGCGGCACGTCACCGCGGCGGCCTCCCAGCGACCGAGGTGCCCGGCGACGACGTCGAACTCGACACGCGGCGCCGACCTCGATCGTCGCGGGTGCCGTCGGCGATGACGGTGCGAGTGGAACGGATAGACGGCGCCGTCGGCGCCGGTGATCTCGCCGAGGCCGACGTCGCCTCGTCGAACGACCGCGACACGTCATCCGCGGGCGCTCACTGCGACGATCTTGCTGATCGGCAGCTCGAGGATGCCGGTCGCGCCGTGGTCCTTCAGCGCGGGGATCAAGATGTTGATGTCGCTCTTGGCGACGACCGTCTCGACCGCGTAGCCGTCCTCGCCGTAGAGCTTCGATACCGTCGGCGACTTCAGCGCCGGCAGCAGGCCGATCACCGCGTCGAGGTTCGCCTCGTCGACGTTGAGCTTGACGAGCACCTTGCCGCGCGCTTCGAGCGCGCCGAGCAGCAGCGTCTGCAGCTGGTCCATCGCCTGGCGCTTGCTCGCGTCGGCGTAGGCGACCGGGTTGGCGATCATCTCGGTGTACGAGACGAGGATCGTGTCGAGGATCCGCAGGCCCGCGGCGCGCAGCGCCCGCCCGGTCTCGGTGATCTCGACGATGCGTCGGCGATCTCGGGGATCTTCGCCTCGGTGGCGCCGTAGGAGAGCGTGACCTGCGGCGTCGACGCCGTGCTTCTCGAGGTAGCGCCGGGTGAGCTCCGGGTACTCGGTGTGCACCCGCACGTCGTGCGGGAGGTCGTCGACCGACTGCCACGGCGAGTCGCCGGCCACGGCGAGCACGACCCGGATCGGGCGCGCGGTGGCCTTGGAGTAGTGCAGCTCGCTGAGGGTGACGACGTCGATGGCGGTCTCCTCGATCCAGTCCCGGCCGGTGACACCGACGTCGAACAGGCCGTCGGCGACGTAGCGCGGGATCTCCTGCGGGCGCAGGATGTGCACGTCGACGACCCGCGGGTCGTCGATCGTGGCCTTGTAGTCGACGTCGACGAGCGCACGAGCGCGAGATCGGCGTCTTCGAACAGTTGCAGGGTCGCCTTCTCGAGCGAACCCTTCGGGCAGCACCAGGCGCAGCACGCCGATCAGGATAGGGGCCCGGCGACGAGCAGCCGGTAGCCGATATCGATCTCGGGCGAACGTCGCGCAGCTCACCGTGGCGCTCGTCCCAGGTGCCGGACGCCGAGATCGCGCGCGCAGCCGTTCGGTCCCCCGCCGCCGCAACTCGGGATCGAGCTGCGCGAGCGACGACATCCCCGCCTGCACCGTCGGGTCGAGGTACGCCTCGGGCCGGTTCCAGTAGCAGCCCGCGAACCCGTCGCGGCAGTCGGCCGGGACGGGCAGCGGCTCGACGTGTCGCACGGCGAGCGATCGCGGCGAGCCGAGCGAGACCGGGCGCGGCCCGTTCCGTTGCCGAGCTCGAAGATCTCGGGGAAGTACTCCGTGCACGAGCCAGAGCTCGGCACGACGAACGACGGCTCGAAGAAGAAGATCACCTGGCGGCGCGCGACGCGTTGCATCTCGCGCAGCCCGGCTTCGAGGTCGTCCCAGTGGTGCACGGTCAACACCGCGAGCGCGACGTCGAAGGTTGCGTCGTCGAACGGCAGCATCTCGGCCGCGGCCAGGACGCACGGGCCCGATGCCGGCGGGCGTTGGCGCAACATCGTGACCGATGGATCGACCGCGACGACCAACGGCTCGGTCGGCTCGTAGCTCCCGGTTCCGGCACCCACGTTGACAACCCGGTCGACGTCGCCGATGGCCGCCTCGATGCGGCGCGCGAAACGCGGTTCGGCCGGCGCGTCGAGGCGTAGGTGCTCCCGATCGTGTCGTACCGATCACGGCCGCGCGAGATCGTGAGCGTGTCACGGCAGCGAGCGGAGCAGCGACACCATCTCGATCGCCGTCAGCGCCGCCTCCTCGCCCTTGTGGCCCTCCTTGCCGCCGAGCCGATCGCGCGCCTGCTCGCGATCATCGACGGTGAGCACGCCGAAGATCACGGGCACGCCCGTGTCGAGCCCGCGCGCGTGATGCCCGCTGCGGTCTCTCCTGCGACGTACTCGAAGTGCGCGGTCTCGCCCCGGATCACCGCACCGAGACAGATGACCGCGTCGATCGTGCCCGGACGCCGCGAACCGCTTCGCGACCAGCGGCGCTTCGAACGCGCCCGGGACCCACACGACCGTCACGTCGGCCGCGCTGTGCTCGTGCAGGATGCGTTCGGCGCCGTCGAGCAACTCCTCCGTGATGTCGTGGTTGAAGCGGGCGACCACGATCGCGAAGCGCATCCCGGTCGCGTCGAGATCACCTTCGGTCGCCTCGTATTCACCCATCCGGTTCAGCTCCCCCCGAGCTCTTCGTCGTTCGTGTTCTCGGGATCGAGACCGAGGAGATGCCCGAGCTTGTTCTGCTTGGCGCGCAGGTACGCGATGTTCTCCCGGTTCGGCACCGTCTGCACCGGCACCCGCTCGACGATCTCGAGGCCGTAGCCCTCGATCCCGCCGTACTTCTTGGGATTGTTCGTCATCAGGCGCATAGTCGTGACGCCGAGATCGACGAGGATCTGCGCACCGATGCCGTACTCGCGCGAGTCGACCGGGAAGCCGAGCTCGAGGTTCGCCTCGACGGTGTCGCGGCCCTGGTCCTGCAGCGAGTAGGCGCGCAGCTTGTGGCCGAGGCCGATGCCGCGGCCCTCGTGGCCGCGCAGGTACACGACCACACCTTGGCCCTCGGCCGCGACCTTCTCCAGGGCGCGGTCGAGCTGCACCCCGCAGTCGCAGCGCAAGGATCCGAAGACGTCACCCGTGAGACATTCGCTGTGCACCCGCACGAGCACGTTCGACTGACCGGCGACCTGGCCTCGCACGAACGCGAGGTGTTCGGTGTTGTCGAGCAGCGACTCGAAGACGTACGCGGTGAAGTCGCCGTACTGCGTCGGGATGCGAGCTTCGGAGACGCGCCGGACGAGCTTCTCGCGGTGACGCCGGAACCGGATCAGGTCCGCGATGGTCACGAGGACGAGATCGTGCTCGGCCGCGAACGCCTCGAGGTCGGGTCGCCGTTGCATGGTGCCGTCGTCGTTGACGATCTCGGAGAGCACACCGGCGGGATATCCACCCGCGAGCCGGGCGAGATCGACCGCCGCCTCGGTGTGGCCCGCCCGCTTGAGCACGCCGCCCTCGCGGTAGCGCAGCGGGAAGATGTGGCCGGGCCGGGCGAGGTCGGCGGGTTCGGTGTCGGCGTCGATCAGCGCGTGCACCGTCGCGCACCGGTCGGCGGCGGAGATGCCCGTGGTCGTGCCCTCGCGGGCGTCGACCGACACGGTGAACGCGGTGCGCTGGCCCTCGGTGTTCTCGGTGCCCGACACCATGAGCGGCAGCTGCAGCTCGTCGAGCCGCTCACCTTCGAGCGGCAGGCAGATCACGCCGCTCGTGTAGCGGATCATGAACGCCATCTTGTCGGGCGTCATCTTCTCGGCCGCGATGATCAGATCGCCTTCGTTCTCGCGGTCCTCGTCGTCGACGACGACGACGAACTCCCCGCGACGCACCGCGTCGATGGCACGTTCCACGGCTTCGAACATCATGTCGGGCTCCGATCGGGAACGAGCAGCCGTTCCACGTACTTGGCGATGAGGTCGACTTCGAGGTTGACGAGCGCGCCCGGCGCGCGGACGCCGAGGGTCGTGACGGCGAGCGTGTGCGGGATCACGGCGACCGAGAACCCCCGGTCGTTCGGCTCGTCGTGCAACGCGGCCACGGTGAGGCTTATGCCGTCGACCGTGATCGACCCCTTGTGCACGACGTAGCGCAACACGTCGGCCGGCGCGTCGAAGCGGAACAGCTCGGAACCGTCGGCCTGGGGTTCGCGGCTGCGCACGGTTCCGGTGGCGTCGACGTGCCCCTGCACAACGTGGCCGCCGAGGCGGTCGGCCAGGCGCACGGGCCGCTCGAGGTTGACGTGATCGCCGGGTGCGAGCGTGCCGAGACTCGTACGGGCGAGTGTCTCCACGACCGCGTCGGCCGCCCAGTAGCCGTCGCCGAGCTCGACGACGGTGAGACAGCACCCGTTGACCGCGATCGAAGCGCCGAGAGTGGCGTCGTCGAGCACGGTTGTAGCCGCGATCTCGAGCCGGGCACCTCCCGCGTTCGCCACGACGGCCCGCACCCGACCGAGCTCCTCGACGATGCCCGTGAACATCAGCGATTCCCCCGGAGCGGTTCGAGCTCGAGGCGCACATCGGTGCCCAGCGCGTGCGACGTCGACGAGGTCGAAGCGGCGGGCGTCGCCGATCGAGTCCGGGCCGGTGAACGCGAAGCCGGGAATTCCGCCGGTCCCGAGCAGTACCGGCGCGACGAAGGCGACGATCCGGCACGCGTGGCCGCCGTCGACGATCGACCCGATCAGTGATCCGCCGCCTTCGACGAGGGCTTGCAACACGCCTTCGCGCCCGAGCACCGTGAACGTGGCGTCGAGGTCGACGCCACGACCGGGGTACGCGGTCGGGACGACCTCGACCTTTGCCTCCGCGTTCCGCCACGCGTCGACCGCCCCCTCGCTCGCACACTCCGTCGTGATCACCAGGGTCGGACCGAGCGCCGGATCAAAGAGTGGTCCGTCGGCAGGAACCCGACCCCGGCCGTCGAGCAGCACGCGCAGCGGCGGTCGGGCGGGCACGGGTTGTACGCCGCGGACCGTCAATGAGGGACGGTCGGCGAGTGCGGTTCCCGATCCGACGACGATCGCCTGCGAGTCGGCGCGCAGCTCGTGGCCTCCGGTGCGCGCGGCTTCGGACGTGATCCACTGTGAGGTGCCGTCGGCAGCGGCAACGCGCCCGTCGAGGCTGAGAGCCACCTTGACGACGACGAAGGCACGGCCGGTCCGCCGATGATGCAGGTACGGCGCGAGATCGCGCTCGGCCGCGGTTGCGGCGATCCCGGTCGACACTTCGACTCCCGCGTCACGCAGGCGGGTGAAGCCGCGCCCGACGACGCGCTCGTCGGGATCGCCGAGAGCGACCACGACACGCGCCACGCCCGCCGCGATCAGCGCTTCGCTGCACGGTGGCGTATTGCCGTGGTGGTCGCAGGGCTCCAGCGTGCAATACGCGGTCGCGCCCCGAGCCCGGTCTCCGGCGTCGAGGAGCGCGGCGACCTCGGCGTGCGGTCCGACGGGATAGGCGCCGGTCGCGCCGGCGCCGACGATCTCGCCGTCGGGAGACGTGATGACGCAGCCGACCGCGGGCCAGGGCGAGGTCGAACGGCACGCGGGCGCGCGCGAGCTCGATCGCCCTGAGCATCAGGTCGTCGTCTCGCATGCGGCACCGTTTCCCTTGCCTCTTCGAGGCCCACGGAAACGATGCGAGACGGAAACGGCGACGCCGAACGTACGCGCCCGAGCGCGTACGAGGTGGTAGCCGACCCTCTCCCATCCGGACTCTCACCGTCGGCCCAGGAGTTTCACCTGGTCGGCGCACCGCCGGCTGCGGAGCGTTCGCGGGCTGTACCGCCGGTCGGGAATTACACCCAACCCCGAGGGCTTCAGTTGTCAGTTCCGTTGCAGAGTACCGTCGCCCGGAAGGAATTGCAACGCGTTCTATTTTTGCGGAAGGGGTCGAGAAGACCGATTCGGCGCGGCCGACTCAGTGAGGCCTGCCGCCGGCGAGCAGGTCGAGGGCATGGGGCACGACACCCAGCAGGACCTCGAGACCCTCGGTCGCTCCGCTCGACGAGCCCGGCAGGTTGCATATGAGGGCCCGGCCCCGGGTCCCTGCGACCGCCCGGGAGAGCATCCCGAAGCCCCGGCCGCCGGCGTCACTCACCCGCCGGATCGCCTCGACGATCCCGGGCGCTTCCCGTTCGATGACATCACGGGTTCCTTCCGGCGTCAGATCACGCGGCCCGAACCCGGTACCGCCCGTCGTCACGATCAGCCCGGCGAAACCCTCGGCGAGCTCGGTGAGCGCGGCCGCGACCGCGTCGGTACCGTCGCTCGTCACCCGGTGCGCCGCGACGTCGTAGCCGGCCGCGGCGAGCGCCTCGACCAGCGCCCGCCCGCTCTTGTCGTCGCGCGTCCCGCCCGCGACCCCGTCCGAGACCGTCAACACCTTCGCCGCGAGCGTCACCGCGCCACCGTCCTTGCAAACAGATTGCAAGGATTGGGGTCGCAGAACGACGGGATCTTTGCAAACTGTTTGCGGGGAGGGGTCACGAGTGGGCGGCGCGGATGGCGCGGGCGGCCGCGGCGGGGTCGTCGGCGCCGAAGATCCCCGTCCCGGCGACGAGGATGTCGACGCCCGCATCGACGGCGAGGTGGGCGTTGTCGATCTTGATCCCGCCGTCGATCTCGATCTCGACCGGCAGCGTGCGCGCGTCGATCGCAGCCCGCGCCGCGCGCACCTTGTCGAGCACCTCGGGAATGAACGGTTGGCCACCGAAGCCGGTGTGGACACTCATCACGAGCAGAAGATCGATCTCGGTGAGATACGGCTCGACCGCGGCAAACGGGGTGCCCGGTTCGAACGAGAGCCCGACGCGCATCCCGAGCGCCGCGGATCTCGTCGAACAAGAGCCGCGGGTCGCCGAGCTCGATGTGGACCGTGCATCCGTCGGCACCGGCGTCGGCGAAGGCTGCGAGCAACACGCCCGGGTTGTCGACCATGAGATGACAGTCGAGGAACAGGTCGGTGTGCTTGCGCAGTGCCTTCACGACCGGCGGACCGATGGTGAGGTTCGGAACGTAGTGGCCATCCATGCAGTCGACGTGGAGGAGATCGGCGACATCGGCCACGCGCGCCACGTCGGCCGCGAGGTTCGCAAAGTCGGCGGCCAGGATCGAGGGCGCGATCTTCATACGGCGGAGGCTAGGTGACGCGGCGGGTAAGGCCGAGTACGAACATGCCGTCGGTCCGGGCGTCGGACGGCAGTAGGATCGCTCCCCGCCCGTACCGGCGCCAGGGCGCGGGCGGCGCGGCCTCGGCGACGAACTCGGGAAGCCCGGTCGTGGCCCAGGTGTCGATGTCGAGCGTCTCTTCCCGCGACAGCGTGCACACCGCGTAGACGAGCCTGCCTCCGGGCTTCACTGCGCGCGCGGCCGCCTCGAGGAGCACGCGTTGCAACGCCGAGAGGTCGCGCACGTCGTTCGGTTGTACGCGCCAGCGCGCGTCGGGGACGGCGGCGGAGCACACCGAGCCCGCTGCAGGGCGCGTCGAGGAGCACCCGGTCGAAGGCGCCGTCGCGAACCGGTGGGTGCCGACCATCGGCGACGAGCGTCGTGACCGTCGATTCGAGACCGATGCGGCGCGCGGCTCGCTGCACCGTGCGCACCCGGCCCGGGTGCAGGTCGGCGGCGACGACGACACCCTCGCCGCGCATGCGCTCGGCCGCGGCCGTCGCCTTGCCGCCCGGCGCGGACGCGAGGTCGAGCACGCGGTCGCCCGGCTGGGGATCAAGGGCGGCGACGATCGCCTGACTGGCCTGGTCCTGGGGCGTCGCCCGCCCTTGCGCGATCGCGGGCAGCGCCGCGAGGTCGCCCGTGTGCCGCAACAGCAACGCGCCGGGAACGAGCGTTCCGGATTCGACTTCGACGCCCGCCGCGTGCAGCTCCGCGGTCAGCTCTGAGGGCGTCGTGCGGAGCGGGTTGACGCGCAGGGTCACGGGCGGCGGCAGGTTGTCGAGGTCGAGGGTGGCCACAGCCGCCTCGGCGCCGAACGACTGGATGAACATGCGGACGATCCAGTCGGGGTGCGACGTCCGTACCGCCACCGAGGCCACGTCGCTGCCCGCCGGGAGCGAAAAGGGTGGACCGGTGCGCGCCAGTCGCGTAGCACACCGTTCGCGAAACCGCGGGCGCGAGGGTCGACGACCTCGACCGTCTCGCCGACGGCGGCGTGCGCGGGGACTCCGATGAGGAGTTGGTACGCGCCGAGTCGGAGCGCCGCCCGCACCGGTGGATCGAGCGACGCGATACCCCGATTCGAAACTCGCGACAACAGCTCGTCGAGCGCGCGCTGCATGCGCACCGTTCCATAGACCAGGTCGGTGACCAGCGCACGATCGCGCGGCTCGAGGGCCGAGTCGCGCAGCGTGCGGGGCAGGAGGATGTGGGCGAACGCGCCGTCTTCGACGCGCAAGAGCACGTCGAGCGCGATCCGACGCGAGGAAGTCGCGCGAACTTCGGTCATGGGCTCGTATCGCTCACGCCGGCGCCCTCATGTGGCATCGACCCGGGCATCGCTCCGCAGACCGGCCAGCCACGCGCCCGCATCCATCACCCGTTTGCCTTCGGGCTGGACCTCTTCCAGCACCAGTACGCCCCGCGCGGTGCCGAGGTGGCCGGTGCGCGCGAACGATCCGAGGCTGACGGGTTCGGGGTCGTCGGTCGCGCGCGGCGCGCCACACCTTGACTCTCCGCCCGTCGACACGGAACCACGCACCCGGCCGAGGATTTCCGGCGCGCACCAGCCGTTCGAGATCGGACGCGGCGGCCGCGGGATCGAGGCGGAACTCATCGACGGTGAGCTTGTCGGCGTAGGTCGGCTCGCCCGTTTGCGGTTCGGGCACGGTGTCGGGGACCGCCGGCAAGTGGGTACGCAAGAGCTCGGTGCCGGCGACGACGAGGCGAGCGTGCAACTGACCCGCCGTGTCGGCCGCTCCGATCGGGACACGTACGCGAGCGAAGACCGGGCCCGTGTCGAGCCCGGCTTCGATCTGCATCAAGTCGACGCCGGTCTCCGGATCGCCGGCGAGAATCGCCCGTTCGACCGGCGCCGCGCCTCGCCAGCGCGGCAGCAGCGAGAAGTGCAGGTTGACGAACCCGAGCGGGAGCGTCTCGAGCAGAGCGACGGGAAGAAGTTGACCGAACGCGACGACAACCCCCAACTGCGCGCCGGTGTCGCGCACCTCGTCGACCACCTCGCGCGCTTTCACCGGTGTGACCGTATGGAGGCCGAGCTCCGTCGCCGCCACCTTCACGGGGGTGGGGTCGGAGCCGGCACCGCGGCCACGGCGACGGTCGGGCTGGGTGACGACGAGCGCGACATCGTGGCCGTCGGCGACCAGAGCCCGCAGCGGCGGGACGGCGTCGACCGGGGTGCCGAGGTAGACGATGCGCACCGAGTCGACGCTCTGCGTTCTCGAACTCAGAGCGCGTGGGTGCGGCCGCCGGGCGTCCGCACTCCCATGCCTTGCTCGCGCAGCTCCCGCATCGCGAGCTTGCGCTGGTCGGCGTCGAGCCGGTCGAGCATCAGCACGCCGTCGAGGTGGTCGATCTCGTGCAGGAAGACCCGGCCGAGGAGCTCGTCGCCCTCGATCACCACCTCGTTGCCATCGAGGTCGATTCCCTTCACGGTGACGAGCTTGGGCCGCACGATGTCGAACGCGAGACCCGGCAGCGAAAGGCAACCCTCTTCGTACTCCCATTCCCCCGTCGCTTCGACGATCTGCGGATTGAGGAGCACGTGCGGGCCGGTCTCGTCGGGGATCTCGTACACGAAAAAGCGCTTCTGCACCCCGACCTGGGGCGCGGCGAGACCGACGCCGGGCGCGTCGTGCATGGTCTCGTACATGGCATCGACGAGCTTGGCCAGACCACCGTCGATGTCGGTGACCTCGGCGGTCGGTCGCTTCAGGACCGGATCCCCGAAAACCCGGATCGTGTGAGTCGCCACGGCGGGCATGGTAGCGGCGGGCGTTTCGCCCCCGGACCCCGGGGGCCTGCGCCGGCGGCCGGCTACACGCGGGGCGGATCGACGACCGCGCGCACGCGGCCGTGGGCTCGCCCGACCGGAAGGCTCGTCGCCAACGCGTCGGCCAAACACTCCCAGTCGGGACCGTGGACCAGCGCGCGCCCGTCGGCCGGACCGAACACCTGCACGTCACCCGAGGCGCGCAGTACGTCGAGCGTCATGCCGAGTGGCTCGTCGGCGCCCGACAGTTCGGCGAGCGCGCCGAACGGCGGATACGCGAGCGTGTGCCGGTATTCGATCTCGGCGTCGGAGACCGGGGCGGGATCGCCGTGGGCCATCGCCTGTACGACCACATGATCGGGGATACGTGTCTGCACGAGCAGCAGCGACTCGCGCCGGGGCCGGCTCGCGAGCAACTGCGCGCCGCGGGTCAACAGCCAATGCGCCTGGGCCGCGGCCCGGTAGCGCGGCGCGAGTAGCTCCTGGTCGAGATCGAGATACGCGACGAGCGCAGGCCTTCGCCGGCGGACCGCCGTGCGGTGCAGCACGGCTTCGGTGCCGATCACGATGTCGGAGTCGGGGATCTCGACGGTTGCGCTGTCGACCTCGGCGACGCGTGCGGCGGGCACGAGCGCCTCGAGCTCTTCGCGCACCCGAGTGACGCCCGAGCGCAGTACCTTGAGCTTCGTGGCGCCGCACTCCGGGCACACGAGCGGTCGTTCATCCGGCTTGTCCCAACGCAAGAGGTGCTGGCACGACGCGCACACGAGGAGCCGGAAGCGGCCGCGCCGGTTCAGGACACAGACCGCGAGCCCACCGGCGTGATGCAACGCCGTTGCCAGCGCTTCCGACAACAGGCCCGAGCCGGGCGGTTCCTCGCGCCGGTCGACCACCCGGACGCGCGGCCACCCGCCGGCCTCGACGTCGGGAGCGGGCCGTTCGACGGGGTACGTGCCGCCCGCGGCGCCGGCGACGAACCCGGCCGCGACCAAGGCCTCGACGGTCGGCACGGGCGAGCACACCGCGAACGACGCTCCCGCACGCCGCGCCCGTTCGGCCAGGACGTCCCGCGCGTGCCAGGTCGGCGATCGCTCCTCCTGCAAGGCCTCGTCGGCATCGTCGACGACGATCGCGGCCGCGAGATCGGGAACGGGGGCGAGCGCGGCGATCCGGCCGCCGACGACGATGCACCCGCCCTGCGCGGCCCGGCGCCAGCTCTGTGTGCGCGCCGCGTCGGCCTCGAACGAATGCATGATCGCGATCGGAAGCCCTTGCGCCGACAGGTACGACGCGAGCGCGCGGGAACGGCCCGCGTCGGCGACGCACACGATCGTCGAGCCCGACTCCGCGCACAGATCCGCGACCTGTGCCCTCCGATCGAGCAGCGGCGGCTGACGGAGCACCCGGATAGTCGACGCGGCCGGATCGCGGGCTGCTTCCCGCTCGGCGACGGCCACGACCGTGTCGGGGGCCACCCGGTTCGGGGCGGACGCGGAACGAAGGACGGCCGCCCGGGGGCCGGACCACCGCCACGCGATCCACTCCGAGAGCGCGACCACCGCGGGCGCCGGACCCGCCGACACCACCGCGACGACGTCGAGCAGCTTCGACGCGTTCGTCTCCGCCTCGACGCCGTCGGCGATGACCCACCCGCGCACGCGCCGTCCGTGCAACGGGACGCGAACGATCGCTCCCACTCGGACCGACGCGCCGAGCGCGTCGGGAACCGAGTAGTCGAAGGCGCGATCGACGGCGGTGACGTCCGGCAGAACGCGACAGACGCGACCGCTCACGACATGGCGGGCAGTTGAACTCGCGCGACTAGCCGACGGCCCGACGCAATTCGTCCGCGTAGGGCGTCGTGTTCTCCCACGTGAAGCCGTCACCCTCGGTGCGACCGAAGTGGCCGTAGGCCGCGGTGCGCTTGAAGATCGGACGGCGAAGGTCGAGGCGGTCGATGATCGCCGCGGGTCGCATGTCGAACACCTCGCGTACGGCCGCCTCCAGCGCCTCGTCCGCGACCGTGCCGGTACCAAACGTGTCGACCATGATCGACACCGGGTGCGCGACACCGATCGCGTACGCGACTTGTGCTTCACAGCGCTTGGCCAGACCGGCGGCGACGACCGCCTTCGCGATCTGGCGCACGGCGTACACGGCCGAGCGGTCGACCTTGGTCGGGTCCTTGCCCGAGAACGCGCCGCCACCGTGACGGGCCATGCCGCCGTAGGTGTCGACGATGATCTTGCGCCCGGTGAGACCGCAGTCGGCGTGCGGGCCACCGAGCTCGAAGTTGCCCGTCGGGTTGACGAACACGTCGAAGTCGTCGTTCGCGAACTGCTCGGGGAGCGACGGCCGGATGACGTGCTCGATCAGTTCGGGCTTCATCTTGGCGGTGATGTCGATGCCGGGGCCGTGTTGGGTGGAGATCAACACCGTTTCGAGGCGAATGGGGACACCATTTTCGTACTCGACGGAGACCTGGGTCTTGCCGTCGGGGCGAAGGTAGTCGAGGATCTTTTCCTTGCGGACCTGCGTGAGCCGGCGGGCCAGCTTGTGCGCGAGCCAGATCGGTATCGGCATGAGATCCGGGGTGTCGTCGCATGCGTACCCGAACATCATGCCCTGGTCCCCGGCGCCGACTTCGTCGTAGAGGTCGCCGCCGCCGGCGCGTTGCTCGTACGCCTTGTCGACGCCCATGGCGATGTCGGGCGATTGTTCGTCGATCGACACGATCACGCCGCAGGTCTTGCCGTCGATGCCGAAGTTGGCGTCGGTGTAACCGATCTCGCAGATCGTGTCGCGTGCGAGGCGGGAGAAGTCGATGTGCGCGTTGGTACTGATCTCGCCCGCGACCACGCACAGTCCGGTCGTGACGAGCGTCTCGCACGCCACCCGGCCGTAAGGGTCTTCGGTGAGGACCGCGTCGAGCACGCTGTCGCTGACCTGATCCGACATCTTGTCGGGATGACCCTCGGTCACCGACTCGGACGTGAACGTGTGCTTATTCAACGATCTTCACTCCTCAACCGCATCTTCGGCGCCAACGGAACGCCAGCGCGTGGATCTCGGCGTCTATGGCCAGGGGGCATGTTAGAGGGGTGGGGCCACCGAGGGCCCACCCAGCAGCGCGAGGACGCGTTCGAGGACGACGCCCGCCAGTTGCTCTTTCGTCAGGAGTGGGGTCGCTTCGGAGCTTCCGTCGGCTCCGAGCAGAAGCGCCCGGTTCGTGTCGACTTCGAACCCCGAGTCGGGCGCACTGACATCGTTTGCGACCATGAGGTCGACCCGTTTGGCGGTCAGCTTCGCGGCTGCATGCTCCGCCATCCGCTCGGTCTCCGCCGCGAACCCGACCACGACCTGGTCGGGCCGCTTGGCCGCGCCCAATGCGGCGAGGATGTCGGTCGTTGGCTCGAGGACGATGTCGGGTACGCCTTCGGCCTTCTTGATCTTCTGGGCGGCTGCGGCTTTGGGCCGGAAATCGGCGACGGCCGCGGCCATGACGACCGCGTCGGCGCCGGGGAACGAGCGCATGACCGCATCGTGCATCTCCTCCGCGCTCTCCACCCGGACCACGTCCACACGGGTGTCGACCGGCCGGTTCGCCGTGGTTACGAGCACGACCCGGGCGCCGAGGCGGGCCGCGACGTTCGCCAGCGCGTGGCCCATCTTGCCCGACGATCGGTTCCCGACGAACCGCACCGGGTCGATCGCTTCGCGGGTGCCGCCGGCGGTGACGACGACGGTCAGGCCGGTCAGCGGGTGGCCGCCGGCGAGGAGGGCGAGCACGCGCTGGGCGATCCGCTCGGGGTCGGCGAGCCGGCCGGCGCCGGAGTCGCCGCCGGCGAGATGACCCGCGTCGGGCCCTTCGACGTGGACGCCGCGCCGGCGCAGCGTGGCGATGTTCTCCTGGACCGCGGGGTGCTCCCACATCTCGGTGTGCATGGCCGGGCACACGAGCACCGGGGCTCGGGTGGCGAGCAAGGTCGCGCTGAGCAGGTCGTCGGAGATGCCCGCGGCGTACTTGCCGAGGAGTCGCGCCGTAGCCGGTACGACGACGATCAGGTCCGCGCTCTGGCCGAGATGCGTGTGCGGAATCGGCTCGGGCCCCGCGAACAACGAGGTCCGCCGCGGGCTCGGACGCCAGCGCGGAGAAGGTCAGGGCTCCGACGAAGTGCTGGGCGTCGTCGGTGAGGATCGGGGCCACGTGGGCCCCCGCGTCGACGAGACGGCGGCAGACCTCGACCGCCTTATACGCGGCGATACCGCCACAGACTCCGAGTACGACCCGAGGCATCGGACGCCGGGGCTCGGTCCGCCGGAGCTCGGTCAGGCCGATGCGTCGGGCGCGGTGTCGACGATCTCGACCGGAGCCTCGGCGTCCGCTTCGGGCTCTTCTACGCGTTCGTACACGATCTTGTTGACCGAGATCTCTTCCAGCGCGATCGAGAGCGGCTTGCGGGAGACCGACGTGACCTGCGGGGGCACGATGCGGCCCAGGCCCTCACCGAGCTGGTTGTAGTAGTCGTTGATCTCTCGGGCCCGCATGGCGGCCAGCGTCACCAGCGTGAACTTCGAATCGACCTTGTTCATGAGCGTCTCGATGCGAGGCTCCATGAGCGACGGGCGGCGTTCAGCCATCAGGTTCCTTCGGGTTCGCGGCGGGCACTCAGGATAGCAGCGACCTGGCCCGCAGCCCGGTCCACGTCGTCGTTCACGACGACGGCGTCGAATTCCTCGGCGCCGGTGCGCTCCTCGGCCTCGGCCCGGGCGAGGCGGCGGTCGATCGACTCCGGGGTCTCGCTCTCCCGCGAAACGAGTCGGCGCCGCTGCTCGGCGCGGCTCGGGGCTTGGACGAAGACCAAGAGCGCCTCGGGAAGGGCCCGCTTGACCGCGAGCGCGCCCTGGACGTCGATCTCGAGCATCACGTCGTGGCCGCGGTCGAGCTCCCGGCGCACATACCCGATGGGAGTGCCCTTGAGATCGCCGTAGACCTCGAACCACTCGAGGAACCCGCTGGCGTCGCGCAGGCGCTCGAACTGCTCACGGGTCACGAAGTGGTAGTCGACGCCCTCGATCTCGCCCGCCCGTGGCGCCCGTGTGGTCCACGAGACCGACCAGTGCAGCCCCGGGTCGGTCGCCCGCAGGAGGGCGCCGATCGTGCCCTTGCCGGCCCCCGAGGTCCCGGCGAGCACCAAGAGGACGCCCCGACGGGAAGGCGTCATCTCCGGGGACTGGGCCTCCGGGGACCCATTCTCCGGGGATTGGGCTCCGCCCGGAGCTCGGTCGTCGTCAGCCGACAAACTTCTCGAGAAGCGCCCGCCGCTGGTTGGTACCCAGCCCTCGCAGTCGCCGGCTCTCCGAGATCTCGAGCTCCGACATGATGTGGCGGGCCCGCACCTTGCCGACTCCGGGCAGCGACTCGAGGACGCTCACGACCTTCAACTTGGCGAGCATGTCGCCCGACTCGTCGCCTCGCTCGGCCGCCTCGAACAACTCGCGCAAGGTGAGCGAGCCGATCTTGAGCTTGTCCTTCACCTCGGCGCGTTGGCGGCGTGCGACCGCCGCCTTTTCGAGCGCGAGCTGACGCTGCTCCGGTGTGAGCGTGGGCGGGTTCGCCATGTGATTCCTCCGGCGCGAGTGCGTGATGAGAACGGTTCGATCCGGGAGTTTCAACGTCCCGAATCAGCAGCGGTGCAGCATAGCGACACGGCGCCGTATCGCAACTGGTCGAGGGCTTGCGCGAGGAGCGATCTCGCGTTACTCGTCGGCGAGCGCTCGCGCAACTGCGTCGGAGACTCGCCGCGCCGCGGACGCGGCGATCGTCGGCGCGGGTGACCGCCCGCCCGACCACGAGGACGTCTCCCCCGAGCCGGGCGACCGCCTCCGGCGTGCCGACGCGCGCTTGATCGTGGACGTCGCTGTCGGCGAAGCGCACGCCCGGAACGATCGTCACGAAGTCGCGCTGCCGGGCGTGCACACGCTCGACCTCCAGCGCCGAACAGACCACACCGCCGCATCCCGCGTCGATCGCGCGCGTGAGTCGTTCGTCGAACGCGCTCGCGTCGGGATCGCTCGTGAGCACTGTCACCGCGATCGGCGTGGGCACCTCGGGGCCGCGATCACGCGCGCCCTCGAGCAGCCCCTCGACACCCGCGCGCAGCATGTCGACACCACCTGCGGCATGGAAGTTCAAGTAGCGCACACCCTGACGTCCGAGTACGCGCGCGGCGCGCCCACGGTCGTCGGAATGTCGTGGAGCTTGATGTCGGCGAACACGTCCAGGTCGAGCGAACGCATCCGCGCAATGGCTTCGGGCCCGGCCGCCGAATACAACTCGAGTCCCACCTTCGCAACGCCGAACCACGGCGCGACCTCCTTGGCGACCTGCTCGGCGGCATCGAGATCGGGGAAGTCGAGCGCGATCGCCAAACGACTCCGGACATCGTGACTCCCCATATCGTGACTCCATCGCGACTCCCTATTGCGTCTTCAGCCATTGCTCACGCCTCCCGTCAGGGCTCCGGTCAGATCACGTACGCGGGCCACGTCGTTGCGGACGCACCACGCGTCGATCTCGGCGACGATGCGCAACGTCGCTCGGGGCTCGAGGAACGTCGCGGTGCCGACCCCGACCGCCGACGCACCCGCGAGGAGCATCTCGATCGCGTCCTCACCGGTGCTCACTCCCCCGGTCCCGATGATCGCGACGCCGGGGAATCGCGCGTGCCACCTCCCACACCGCGCGCAGCGCGATCGGCTTGATGGGCGGACCCGACACTCCGCCACCGCCCGCTCCGAGCCGCGGGGCCCGGGACGCGGCGTCGATCACGAGACCCATCACCGTGTTGACCAACGTGAGACCGCTCGCGCCCGCGGCGAGTGCGGCGCCCGCGATCGCGACGAGATCGGTGACATTCGGCGACAGCTTCGCGAACACCGGTACCGCGCCACCCAGGGCGTCGACGACCGCGTGGGTCGCGGCGCGCGTGCGCCTCGGGGTCGTGCGCGAACACGTGGGCACGCGCCTCGACGTTCGGGCACGACAGGTTGGCCTCGACCGCGACGATCCGGTCCGCGACTTCCTTCAGCGAACGCGCCGCGCGCTCGAAGTCGGCGACCGTGCGCCCCCAGATCGACGCAACGATGCGCGCGCCGCGCGCTTCGAGCGCGGGCAAGTCGTGTTCGATCCACGCGTCGATGCCGGGACCGGGCAGCCCGACGGAGTTGATCATCCCGCCACCGGGCGCCTCCGCGACGCGCAGCGCGGGATTGCCCTCCGACGCGAAGATGGCGACCGACTTCGTGGTGACCGCACCGACGCCACGCGGATCGCACAGCGCCGCGAGCTCGTCGCCGTGCCCGAAGGTGCCCGACGCCGCGACCACTGGGTTCGGCAACCGCAACGCCCCGAGATCGACCGTGAGGTCGGTCCCCGACGGAAGCGCCCGCCTGATCACCGCGCCGGCCTCGCCCCGGGCTCAGACATCGAACCGCAGCTGACCGTCGGCGTGGTACTCCTGCAGCGAGCGCACCTCGGGTTCGCGCTCGGCCTCTTCGGTGATCCCGCCCGCGGCCGCCACCGCCGCGGCAACGGTCGTGATGCACGCGACGCCGTGGACGATGGCCGCCCGCCGGATGTGCATGCCGTCGGAGCGGCCGCCTCGACCGCGCGGCGTGTTGATCACCAGGTCGACCTTGCCCGACGAGATCAGGTCGACCGCGTCCACCCCGACGTCCTGACCGACCTTGGCCACGATCGTGTCGACCCGGACCCGCTTGCCCTCGAGGAACCGGGCCGTGCCCTCGGTCGCCGCGATCGAGAAGCCGAGATCGAAGAATCGCCGGGCCGCGAACATGCCCGCGTCCTTGTCGCGGTCGGCGAGGGAGAGGAACACCGTCCCCTCCCGCGGCAGCCGGTTACCCGCGCCGGCCTGGCTCTTGGCGAAGGCCATACCGAAGCTGCGGTCTATCCCCATGACCTCGCCGGTCGAGCGCATCTCCGGTCCGAGGATCGTGTCGACCTCCGGGAACCGGCTGAAGGGCAGGACCGCCTCCTTCACCGAGACGTGGCGGCCCGCGGCGGGCGGCTTCAACAGTCCTTCGGTCGCGAGCTCCTGCAGGGTCGCCCCGAGCATCACGCGCGCGGCGATCTTGGCGAGGGGGACTCCGGTCGCCTTACTGACAAACGGCACCGTCCGGCTCGCGCGCGGATTCGCCTCGATGACGAACACGCGCCGATCGCGCACCGCGTACTGCACGTTCAGCAGGCCGACGACGCCGAGCTCCTGGGCGAGCGCGCGCGTGTGGTCCTCGATGGTGCGGACGACGTCGGCGCCGAGCGTCGGAGGCGGGATCGCGCACGACGAGTCGCCCGAGTGCACACCGGCTTCTTCGGTGTGCTCCATGACGCCGCCGATGAGGCACGCACCGCTGCGGTCGCGCAGCGCGTCGACGTCGACCTCAGTCGCGTCCTCCAAGAAGCGGTCGACGAGCGCGGGCCGTTCGGCCGACAGACCACCTTCGCGGCCGAGAGAGCCGGTATGCGCGAGCTCGGCCATCGCCCGCCACACATCGGTGTCGTTGTACACGATCTGCATCGCGCGCCCGCCGAGCACGTACGAAGGCCGGATCAGGACCGGGTACCCGATCGAGTTCGCGACCGCGACCGCCTCTTCCACGCTCGTCGCCATCGCTCCGTCGGGTTGCGGGATCCCGAGGCGCGTGCACAGCGCGTTGAACTGCTCGCGATCTTCGGCCGCGTCGATCGACGCCGGCGAGGTCCCGAGCACCGGGATCCCGCTCTGTTCGAGTTGGTGCGCGAGCTTCAACGGCGTCTGCCCGCCGAGGCTCACGATCACCCCGCGGACGTCGCCCACCTCCTGCAGCCGTTCGCAGACGTTCAACACGTCTTCGTTGGTGAGCGGCTCGAAGAACAAGCGGTCGCTCGTGTCGTAGTCGGTGGATACCGTCTCCGGGTTGCAATTGACCATCACGGTCTCGTAGCCCGCGTCGTGCAGCGCGAACGCCGCGTGCACGCAGCAGTAGTCGAACTCGACGCCCTGGCCGATCCGGTTGGGCCCGCTGCCGAGGATCACGACCGCCGGCTTCGTCAGCGGTGCGATCTCGTCCTCGTCCTCGTACGTGCTGTAGTGGTAGGGCGTGAACGCGTCGAATTCCGCGGCGCACGTGTCGACCGTCTTGTAGGTGACGCGCACCCCGGCCGCGGCGCGCTTCGCCCGCACGTCGGCCTCGGTCATGTCCCAGAGGTATGCGAGCTGACCGTCGGAGAAGCCGAGCCGCTTCACCGCGCCGCCAATCGGAACGGGTGACGCCGCCGAAACCGAGGCCGCCGAGGCGGTCGCGTTCCTCGACGATCTGCAGTATCTGGTCGAGGAACCACGGGTCGATGCCGGTGACCTCGTGCAGACGCTCGATCGACACGAAACGCCGGAGTGCGGCCTCGACTTGGAAGATGCGGTCCGGGGTCGGGATGGCGGCGGCCAGGACCAGCTCGTCGTCGGCCAGGGAGTCGAGCTCGCGCTCGGCGGGATCACAGTTCAGACCGAGCCGTCCGGTCTCGAGCGAACGGACCGCCTTCTGCAGCGACTCGCAGAACGTGCGGCCGATCGCCATCACCTCGCCGACCGACTGCATCTGGGTACCGAGCACGGGGCTCGAACCCGGCAGCTTCTCGAAGGCCCAGCGCGGGAACTTGGTCACCACGTAGTCGATGGTGGGCTCGAAGCTCGCGGGCGTCTCCCGCGTGATGTCGTTCTGCACCTCGTCGAGGCGGTACCCCACCGCGAGCTTGGCCGCGATCTTGGCGATCGGGAAGCCGGTGGCCTTGCTCGCGAGCGCCGAGCTGCGCGACACACGCGGGTTCATCTCGATGATGACCATCTCGCCCGTCTGCGGGTGTACTGCGAACTGCACGTTCGAGCCGCCGGTCTCCACCCCGATGCGACGGATGCACGCGAACACGGCATCGCGCATCAGCTGGTACTCGACGTCGGTGAGCGTCTGGGCCGGGGCGACGGTGATCGACTCGCCCGTGTGCACGCCCATGGGGTCGAGGTTCTCGATCGCGCAGATGACGACCACGTTGTCGGCGTGATCGCGCATGACCTCGAGCTCGTACTCCTTCCAGCCGGCGATGCTGTGCTCGATGAGGATCTCCGAGATCGGGCTCGCGGCGAGACCTCGCTCGGCGATTCGCTTCATCTCCTCGTGGTTGTGCGCGATCCCGGTACCGCCGCCGCCGAGGATGTAGGCAGGCCGGACGATGACGGGATAGCCGATCTCGCTGCCGACGCGCAGCGCGTCGTCGATGTCGTACGCGATCCCCGACGGCGGTACGTGAAGACCGATCTCGGTCATCGCGACCTTGAACCGCTGGCGGTCCTCGGCGGTCTGGATCGCCTCGACGTTCGCACCGATCATCTCGACGCCGTAGGTCTCGAGCACACCCGCTTCGTGCAGGGCGATCGCGAGGTTGAGGCCGGTCTGGCCGCCGAGCGTCGGCAACAGGGCGTCCGGGCGTTCCTTGTCGATGATGCGGGTCAGCGTCGGGACGTCGAGGGGCTCGATGTACGTGGCGTCGGCGAACTCCGGATCGGTCATGATCGTCGCGGGGTTCGAGTTGACCAGCACCACCCGGTAGCCCTCCTCGCGCAACACCCGGCACGCCTGGGTTCCCGAGTAGTCGAACTCGCAGGCTTGGCCGATGACGATGGGCCCGCTTCCGATCAGCAGGATGGTCTCGAGATCGTCCCTACGCGGCATTGTCGTCCTCGGAGCGGTATTGGTGACTCATCCTCAGCTCGCCTTCATGAGTTGCAAGAACTCGTCGAACAGGTAGCGCGCGTCGTGCGGCCCCGGACCCGCTTCGGGGTGGTACTGCACCGAGAACGCGCGGAGATCGGCGCTGCGGACACCTTCGATGTCGCCGTCGTTCAGGTTCAGGTGCGTGACCTCGCTGCCGTCCGGGAGCGTCGCCGCATCGACCGCGTAGTTGTGGTTCTGGCTCGTGATCTCGACCCGGCCGGTCGGGAGGTGGCGCACCGGGTGGTTGCCGCCGTGGTGCCCGAAGCGGAGCTTGAACGTCTCCGCCCCGAGGGCGAGGCTCATCACCTGGTGGCCGAGGCAGATCCCGAACACCGGGACGTTGCCGAGGAGCGTGCGCACGCTGTCGCGGGCAGAGGCGACCGCGGCTGGATCGCCCGGGCCGTTCGACAAGAACACACCGTCGGGGGCACGCGCGAGCACCTCCGCGCCGCTCGTCCCCGCGGGAACCACCTCGACCTGACAGCCCGCGCCCACGAGCTGGTCGAGGATCGAACGCTTGATCCCGAAGTCGTACGCGACGACGAAGAGGGTCGCGTCTTCCGGACCAACGGTGTACGGCTCGGGGGTCGATACCGTCGACGCGAGGTCGCAACCGTCGGTGCCGCCGTCGGCCTGCGCAGCGGCCAGGAGCGTGTCGCGGTCGGCGATTCCGAACGCGCCGGGCATCGCGCCCGCGCGGCGGATGTGACGAGTGAGGCGTCGGGTGTCGATCCCCGCGATCCCGGAGATCCGGTTGCGGGCGAGGAACCCGTCGAGGGAGTCGGTCGCGCGCCAGTTCGACGGGCGACGGCCGAGGTCGCGCACGATGACCCCGCGGCATTGAGGAACGCGCGCCTCGTTGTCGCGCTCGTTCACGCCGTAGTTGCCGATGTGCGGGTACGTGAACGTGATGATCTGGCCGGAGTAGGACGGATCGGTGAGGATCTCCTGGTAGCCGGCGAGCGACGTGTTGAAGACGACCTCGCCGGACGCCACCCCGTCGCCCGGCACATGACCGACGGCAATGCCGTCGAACGTCTCGCCGTCGGCCAGCACCAACAACGCCTCGGTCGGTCCCGAGCTCATCGGACGCCCCCCCACATTGCAAACACATTGCAAGGATTCACTACGTAGATCGTCTCGATCCTTGCAAACTGTTTGGCGCGATTCGGTCTCGTGATCATCTGGTCGCCTCGTGGTCGCGGACTGTGGGGAAGCCGCGATAGACGGTGTGCCTGACCTTGCCGGTGAGGTTCCATCCGTCGAACGGCGAGTTGCGGGACTTGCTCGCGAGCCGGGAGCCGTCGACCGACCACGTGTACGCAGGATCGATGACGCAGAGATTCGCCTCGGCGCCGGCGACGATCGGGCCGCCCTGGCCGTCGGCGTCGAGACCGACGACGCGGGCCGGCTGCCACGACAGCGCCGCAAGTGCCCGCGCCAGCGTGATGATGCCCGGTTCGACGAGCGTCGTGAGCACGACGGCGAGCGCCGTCTCCACGCCGAGCATGCCGGGCGGGGCGTCTTCGAACGGGACGTCTTTGCTCTCCGCGGTGTGCGGTGCATGGTCGGTCGCGATCGCGTCGATGGTCCCGTCGAGCAGAGCCGCGCGGAGCGCGTCGACGTCGGCCTGCTCCCGCAGCGGAGGATTCATCTTGAACACCGGGTCGAAGTGCGAACACGACTCGTCGGTGAGCACGAGGTGCTGTGGCGTGCACTCCGCGGTGACACGCACGCCCGCCGCTTTCGCGTCCCGCACGAGCGCGGCCGACGCCGCGCACGACATGTGCAACACGTGGTAACGACCGCCGGTGCGGAGCGCGAGCTGCAGGTCGCGCGCGACGATCGTCGATTCGGCTTCCGCAGGCCGACCCGGGATCCCGAGCTTGGCCGACCAGGCGCCCTCGTGCATGTGTCCGCCGCGGACGAGAGCCGGGTCTTCGGCATGCTGGGCGAGGACCGCGCCGGGCAGGGCGGCCGCGTACTCGAACGCGTGTCGCATCACGAGCGCGT
This sequence comes from uncultured Actinomycetes bacterium, assembly GCA_963761055.1. Classification (GTDB taxonomy): domain Bacteria; phylum Actinomycetota; class Acidimicrobiia; order IMCC26256; family PALSA-610; genus PALSA-610. The sequence continues at coordinate 41,694 of CAVXFO010000008.1, forward strand.
CGGCGACGCAGTCGCCGTCGTCGGTGAACACGCGCACCCCGAGGTCGTAGAGCTCCCCGAGCGGTGCCAGCTCTTCGCCGCCGCGACCCTTTGTGATGCAACCGGCAGGGCGGACATCGCACAGCCCCACCGCGCGCGCCCGGTCGAGGACCGATTGGACTACCGCCGCGTCGTCGATCGGCGGAACGGTATTGGGCATGCACACGACCGCGGTGCAACCGCCGAGCGCGGCGGCCCGCGAACCCGTCTCGATCGTCTCCGCGTCCTCGCGACCGGGCTCGCGGAAATGGACCTGGATGTCGACCAGCCCGGGCGCGACCACGCAGCCCTCGGCGTCGAGCACCGTGGCGCCCGCGGACGGCGCGAGCCCGGCCCCGACCTCCGCGATCACACCGTCGACGACCCGGACGTCGACCACGCCCCTCTCCCCGGACGCATCGACGACACGCCCACCCTGGACGAGAACCTCGAGGCCGGACGGCGCGTTACGAGACAACGAACTACCCGACAACGAACTACTAGACAACGAGCCCTCCCGAGCCGAGGAGCGACCAGAGCACGGCCATCCGCACCGCGACACCGTTCGCCACCTGTTCGGTCACGAGCGACCGGGCCGAGTCGGCGACTTCGCCCGCGATCTCGATGCCGCGGTTCATCGGTCCGGGGTGCATGACGAGGGTGTCGGGCTTGCACCTCGCCGCGCGCTCCACGCTCAGGCCCCAGCGGGCCGAGTACTCGCGCAGCGAGGGGAACAGCGCCTGACCGATGCGCTCGCGCTGGATACGCAACAGATAGACGACGTCGACGTCGGGGAGAACGTGGTCGAGATCGCTCGTGACCGCGACCGGCCAGTCGTCGATCCGTTCGGGCATGAGCGTGGGCGGGCCCACGAGAGTCAGCTCACAACCGAGCGCGTGGAACGCCGCGATGTCGCTGCGCGGCGACGCGCGAATGACGGATGTCGCCGACGATCGCGATGCGACACCCGTCGAGCGACGGACCGCGGTGGCGGCGGAGCGTGAACGCGTCGAGCAGTGCCTGGGTCGGATGTTCGTGACAGCCGTCTCCGGCGTTGACCACCCGGGCCGAGCTCCAGTCCGCGACCCGGTGTGGCGCGCCCGCCGCGCCGTGGCGAACGACGATCGCGTCGACGCCCATCGCATCGATCGTCTGCACCGTGTCGAGCAGGCTCTCGCCCTTCTTCACCGACGACGTCGACACCGAGAACGTCATCGTGTCGGCCGAGAGGCGCTTGGCCGCGGTCTCGAAGGACAGCCGGGTGCGCGTGGAGTCCTCGTAGAACAGCGAGACGACCGTCTTGCCGCGTAGCGCCGGGACCTTCGGGATGTCGCGCTGGGTCACTTCGAGGAAGAAGTCGGTCAGGTCGAGTATCGACTCGATGCCGGCCCGGCCCCCGAGATCGTCCACCCCGAGCAGATGCTTCATCGGCGCTCGTCCTCTCGTTCCGGCGTCTCTTGTTCGGGGACGCCCCAGAGATCGACCCCGTCGTCGCCGTCGACCTCCGCCAGCCGCACCCGCACGTCCTCGGTCGAACGGGTCGGCAGGTTCTTGCCGACGTAGTCGGCCCGGAGCGGCAGCTCCCGGTGACCGCGGTCGACGAGTACCGCGAGCTGCACCGCGCGGGGCGCCCGAGCTCGTGCAGGGCATCGAGCGCGGCCCGGGCGGTGCGCCCGGTGAAGAGCACGTCGTCGACCAGGACCACGACCTTCTGCGCGATGTCGGGCACCTCGGTGGGGCCGATGGGGGCGACCGGCCGCAGCCCGATGTCGTCGCGGTAGAACGCGACGTCGAGACTCCCGATCGCCGGTTCCACCGCCTCGAAGGTGGCTATGGCGGTCGCGATGCGCCGGGCCAGCGCCACGCCGCGTGTGTAGAGGCCGACGATCACGACGTCGTCGGCGCCGTGATTGCGCTCGACGATCTCGTGCGCGATCCGGGTCAGCGCCCGGCGCAGATCGGCGGCGTCGAAGACGTGGGTGCGCAGGACCGCATCGCCAATACCAGGCTTCGGGCTCTCGTGCGCGTCTCGTTCGCCGGCCGGTTGGGGCGACATCGCCTGCTCCTCCGTAGGGACCTCACGGGATCCCCTTCACGGTCGGAGCGAGGTTAGCACCGCGTCCGCGTCGGCTCGCTCTGCTTCGGATGCGCCGTGCGCCGAATACAGGTCGCGGTCGAGCGTGTCCCCCAGCCCGGCGACGCGATCGTCGCCCAACTTCTCGGCCAAGGCCTGCGCGTACTGGCGCGGGGTCTCGGCCGGCGCGCGGGCGCGCCCGACCTTGCGTCCCGCGCGCTCGAGCCGGTGCAGCGCGTTCGCGCTCCACGATCTCCGCCGCTCCCGACGCCGGCGTACCGCCGCCATGATCTCGGGGGCCGCGGCTGCGATCAGCACGAGCAGCGCCGCGGCGACCGCGAGCGGCACCGCGTTGTGGCGGGCCGCCGACAACCAGGAGCCACCCGAGCCCGCGTCGCCGGCGAGCGGCACCGTCGCGGTCGGATCAAAACCCTGCCAACCGACCCCGGGGAAGTAGATCTCCGCCCACGCGTGGGCGTCTTTCTCCCGCACGACGAAGCGACCGGTCAGCGCGTCGCGCGCGCCCGGCGCGAACCCGGTGACGAGTCGGGCCGGAATGCCGACGCTGCGGGCGAGGACGACGAGGCTGCTCGCGATCTGCTCGCACCAACCGAGCCGGCTCTGGAACAAGAAGTCGTCGACAACGTCGCGGGAGTGAGAGACGGGCGCGAGCAGCGAGTACTTCGTGTTCGCGCCCATCCACGATTCGATGGCCTGGATCTTGTCGAAGGTGGTCGACTCGCCCGCGGTGATCGTCCGGGCCAGGGCAGTCACGCGGGCCGAGGTCGTGGGCGCGTGCGCGTACTGGGCGGCGATCTCGGGTGGGACGGCCGCGGCATCGGCGGCGCGTAGCGTCACCTCGGTCACAGGCAGCCGGCGGCTGTAGACCGTGTAGACGGCACCCTTGCCGAACCCCGGGCCCGACTCGGGCGCGACCCGGATCGTGCCGTCGGGCCGTTCGCTCAAGAGCTTGTCGGTTTCGACGACCCTCGGGCTCGGCGCCGCGAAGACGACCTCGGAGAAGCCGGCTTCGACGTGGAACGTCTGGCGGAACTCGCTGCCGCTCTCGGCGCCGATGTCGTAGCGCGCGGCCGGAACCTGCACCGTCGTGCCGTCCTGGTGGGGCAAGAAGTTACGCGAGTCGCCCGCGCGGGTGTTCGTCCACGCCGAGCCGCCGTAGTCGTCGAAGGTCTCACCCCGCCAGAAGTCGGCGTGGGCGGCGTCGACCGTGAACACGACTGCGTTCGAGAGCCGAGGCCGCGTGGTCAGGTCGAGTTGTCGGTTCGATTGCAGCGACGACGGCGACCCCTCGATGTTGGCGTCACTCGGCTGCTGCCCCGGCCAGACGTGACGGCCGAGTCGCTCCGTGACCGTCGGGACGAGCACGACCGCTGCGACCACGACGACCACGGCGACGACCGACGCGACGCGAGCGGTCTCGGGCAGGCGCCGCGCGAGCGGCATCCCACCGTCGAGCGCGGGAACCATCTCGGCGTCGGCCCGATCGACGAGGACGAGGGTGAGCATCGTCGCCGACGCCCACACCACGAGGATCCAGCTGCGGTCCGTGCCCGCGAACGACGCGTGGCGCAGCGCGGCCAGACCGCCGAGGCCGAGGAGCACGACGGTCGCACGCCGGGTCGGGACCGACGGCAGCGCGAGCACACCGAGTACGGCCGCCAGCGCCCCGGCGACGACTCCGACGATCCACGGGTAGTCCGCACGCTCGGCCGCGATCCCGCCGACCGACCCGAGCGCGATCGCGGCGGGCACGGCGACGATCCGGTAGGCAGACGCGACCCGGCGGGGCCCGGCCTCGGAGGAACGCTCGGTGCCCGGGGGTGTCGGCGGGCTCACGCGTGCACCACCTCCGACGGCCACTGCTCGGGCGGCTCCGGGGGCGGCCCCGCGGTGGCCCGGGCGAGGCGGCGTCCGAGTGCCCGCGCGTCGCCGACGAGGCCCCCGACCGGCTCGTTGTCCTCGAACGTGCCGCACCAGACGACGCCACCTGCGGCGAGGGTCGCGGCGCCGATTCCCGCGGCCCGGCTCGCGGCGGCTTCGGGCGTGGGCCCCCGCAGATCGACGACGAGCGCGATACCGAGGGCCGCGGGCGGCTCGTGTTCGCGCACCACGATCTCCCCGCGCCGAGCGCTCGTGGGCCAGTGCACCAAGCGGGCCGGGTCGCCGGGCGCGTACGGGCGCACGGCGCGCACCGTGTCGCCGCCGCCCCGCACGACGAGCGGGGAACCACCCGAGACGCGTTCGTCGGGGATCGGTCGCAGCACCGCGGGGGCGACGCCGGGTCGGGGCGCGACCAGGATCGGCGCCGGCAGCCTCACCCGGATGCTGCGCGTACGCACGAACACGCCGAGCGGCGCCGAAGTGCGCAGTTGGATCCGCACAGTCCGGAACACGCCCCGGCGGCTCGCGGTGTGCGGGAGCCGGCCCTCGGCGGGAGCCGCGGTTCGCCACCACGTGCCGGCCGGGTCGAGGGCCCGGAGGTCGAGCCGGGCCGCGCGGCCGGAGACGACGATCCGCAACTCCAGTGCGTCCCCCACCGTCGCGTCGGTCGGCGCGACGAGCGTGACCGCCAGACGCGAGACCGCCCATATCGGCCATGCGATACCGATGACGAACAACGTGAAGGCGAAGATGCCCACCGCGACGACCGCTTGTTGTCCGGTCGCGGCCCCGGCCGCCACGCCGTAGGCGCCGAGGGTGAACAGCACGATCGACGTCAAGGTGAGGTCGCCCGGTCCCTGGTGCGCGGGTCCGGCACCCCGCAGTGCCACGCCGGGTCCTCGACCCCTCGTCGCGGCGGTCTCCGGCCGAACTCCCGCCCGGTGCTCTCTCGCGGATCCGTCGGCGCGCACCCACTCCCGCGCGTCGGCGCCGGCCCGGTCAGCTGTGCGGCGCGGCAACGCGTTCGACGATCTCGGTGATCACCCGTCCGCCGGCCGCGATGTCGACGCCCGCCGCGAGCACGATGCGATGAGCGAGCGAAGCTGCGGCCACGGCCTTCACGTCGTCGGGAGAGACGAAATCGCGGCCCGTGACGGTCGCGTGCGCCTGCGCGGCGCGCAACAGGCTGAGACTCGCGCGCGGCGACGCGCCCAGGGCGACGCCGGGATGGTTCCGGGTCCCGTCGGCGACGTCGAGCACGTAGTCGAGGACGGAGTGTGCACAGTGGACGCGGCGCACCGCGGCCATCGCGGTGGCAAGCTCGGTCGGTGAGGTGACAGGCACGATGTCGTCGAGTGCGTCGACACCACCACCACCGCTCAGGATCTCCCGTTCGGCTTCGCGCCCGGGACGCCCGATCGTGCACACCATCGCAAAGCGGTCGAGCTGGCTGTCGGGAAGGGGAAACGTGCCTGCGTGGCCGAAGGGGTTCTCGGTCGCCACCAAGAAGAACGGGACGGGCAGCGGGTGGGTCTCGCCGTCGACCGTGACCTGATGTTCCTCCATCGGCTCGAGCAACGCGGCCTGCGTGCGCGGCGACGCCCGGTTGACCTCGTCGACGAGGAGCACGTTCGCGAACACGGGACCCGCCCTGAACTCCCAGGCGCCCGTGGCCGGGCTGTACACCGATGTCCCGGTGACGTCGGCCGGGAGCAGATCGGGAGTGCACTGGACCCGACCGAAGCGGCCGCCGATCGCATTCGCGACCGACTTCGCGAGGAGCGTCTTGCCGGTGCCGGGCACGCCCTCGACGAGCAGGTGGCCGCCGGCGAACAGCGCCACGACGGCGAGGCCGACCACGTCGTCGGCGCCACGCATCGATCGCGATACCGCGTGGAACACGTCGACGGCCACGGTTCGCGGGTCGCGCGGCTCGTCGAGAGCCGTCGTCGGCAGCTGCATATCGCTGCCAAGGGTAGGCCACGGAGCGGGCCTCCCCGGACGGGCCCGCGGTTCCCTCGGCTCGCCCGGGGGGCTCGCTCGTCCGCACGGGAACTCAGGTGGCAGATTCTCCGGGATTGTCGGTATTGGTGGGGCCCGGCGGGCGATCGTCTCCCGGCCCATCGTCGTCGCCGGCTTCGCCGATCTCGTCGAGGAGCAACGAGACCATCTCGAAGTGCAGCTGGGTCAGCCACGCGTAGAGCACTCCGTACTCGAAGCGCGGGTCGCCGGGTTCGTAGTCGGTGTCGCCTTCCTCGGTGACACCCAGCGCCGTCCCGACGACCAAGCGAGCGTCGTTGACCGCGGTCAGCCACTGCAGCTCCTGGTCGGCGCGCAACTCGATCTCGACGACACCGCGACTATTCGGAACCGCACCGTCGAGACCATCCACGATCACGCCGAACGCACCACGCCGCGCCGCGACCAGGTCGTCGTGGACGAGCGCGTCGTACTCGCCCTGAGCTTTCTCCTCGGTCGGGTCGAGGTACGCGCGCGGGTACAGACGGTCACGCACCTCGCCGTCGGGCGGCGCAGCAACGATCTCCATCATGTCGCGCGCCGTCATCTCGAGCAGCTCGACCTCCTGGGTGTACAGCGTGACCCGGAGGACCCCGCGTCTCGTCCGCTTGAACGTACGCCGCGCCATTCAGTCGTCCTTTTGCATCGTGGCCCAGAGACCGTACGCGTGGAGACGGGAGACGTCGGTCTCGCACTTCTCGCGCGAGCCGTTGGCGACGACTGCCTTGCCCTCGAAGTGCACCTGGTTCGTCAATCGGTTGGCCTTCTCGCGCGAGAAACCGAAGAGCTTCTGGAAGACGAAGATGACGTACGCGAACGTGTTCACCGGGTCGTTCCAGACGAGCACGACCCAGGGCGTGTCCGGACGCGGGTCGTCGGAGCCGAGCAGCTCCTCGACCGTGTCCGGGATCACGATCTCTTGGATGTCGGGCGCGCTCATCCCTCGACCGGGTCGACGGCCTCGGGGCGGACGTCTTCGGCGATCCGAGCGAGCAACCCGTTGACGAAGCGGCCCGAGTCCTTCGTGGAGTACTGCTTGGCGAGCTCGACAGCTTCGGTGATGATCGCGCCGGTCGGCGTCTCCGCCACCCACGCCAGCTCGAAGGTGCCGAGCCGCAGCAGCGCGCGGTCGACGACGGGCATGCGCTCGAGCGACCAGTGCTCAGAGAACTTGCGGATGAGCGCATCGATCTCGTCGCGGTGCTCGTCGGCGCCCAGCACGATCCGGCACGCATACTCGTCGGGCTCGACGGGTTGCTCGGCGAGCAGCGCGACCGCGCTCACCCCGCGCAACTCGCCCTCGTAGGCGAGACCCAGTGCCCGTTCCCGCGCTGCGCGGCGCGTCGCCACCCGAGTCTCCCCTCTCCCCGCTAGGTACGCGACAGGTATTCGCCGGAGCGCGTGTCGACCTTGACGAGGTCGCCCACGTTCACGAACAGCGGCACCTGCACGACAAACCCCGTCTCGAGTGTCGCCGCCTTCCGCGCGCCCGAGACGCGGTCGCCCTGCATCCCCGGCTCGGTCTCGGTGACGGTCAACTCGACCGACGCCGGGAGGTCGACGCCGATCACCTCGTCGTCGTAGGTGGGCAGCACCGCGGTTTCGCCCTCCTTCAGGTAGTTCGACGCGTTGCCGACGCTCGCCGCGGAGACCTGGAGCTGGTCGTAGGTCTCGTTGTCCATGAAGACGTAGTCGGTGCCGTCGCGGTAGAGGAACTGCATCTCGCGCTTGTCGATGGTCGCGGTCTTGACCTTCTCGTCGGCGCGGAAGGTGCGGTCGAGCACCGCGCCGTTGCGCACGTTCTTCAGCTTGGTGCGCACGAAGGCGCCACCCTTACCCGGCTTCACGTGTTGGAACTCGACGACGGTCACCAGACCTTCGGGAAGGTCGAGCGCCATGCCGTTCTTCAGATCGTTGGTGGAGATGCTCACAGGACAAGTTCCTTGTGGGTCAGGGTGAGGGCCTCGGAGCCGTTCGCGCCGACGACGAGCGTGTCCTCGATCCGCACACCGCCGACGCCGGGAAGGTAGACGCCGGGCTCGACGGTGACGACGTCGTTGAGGAGCAACGTATCACTGCCCGTAGTGGCCACTCGCGGGGCCTCGTGGATCTCGAGACCGACGCCGTGGCCGGTCGAATGCGAGAACGCGTCGGCCCAGCCCGCGGCCGCGATCACGTCGCGCGACGCCCGGTCGACTTCTGAACAGGCAACATCGACCGACACCGCGGCCCGACCCGTGGCCTGGCTCTCCAGCACCACGTCGTACAGGTGGCGGGCGTCCGGGCCGGGGTCGCCGACGGAGACGGTACGGGTCATGTCGGAGCAGTAGCCCTCGACGATGCAGCCGAAGTCGCAGACGACCAACTCGTTGCGTTCGATGACGCGCTCTCCGGGCACCGCGTGCGGCTTCGAACCGTTCGGGCCGGAGCGCGATGATCGGATCGAAGCTGTTCCCGCTCGCGCCACGCTCTCGCATCGCGAACTCCAGCGCCACCGCGAAGTCGCGCTCGGTGGGATGCTCGCTCAACCTGGGCAGCAGACTCTGGAACGCGTCGTCGGCGATCGCGCACGCGCGGCGGATGCGATCGATCTCGCCGGCGTCCTTCACTCGGCGCAACCCTTCGACGAGCTCGCCCGCGGGTACGAGGTCGACGCCCGTGAACGCCTGGGCGTATTCGAGCTGTTGCGCCCACGTGACCGCGTGCTCCTCGAGCCCGAGCCGCGACCCGGCGTCGACCGAGCGAGCAAGGATCTCGCGCTGGATCGCACCGGTGGCGCCGATCTCGATGTCGGCACATGCACCCGCCGCGTCGAGCTCCTCGTGCGCACGCTGCGTGTAGCGCCCGTCGGTGACGAAGCGGGCGCCGTCCCGGGTGACGAGCAGCACGCCGGCCGAACCGGTGAACCCGGACAGGTAACGGACATTGGCGAGCTTCGAGACGAGCAGCGCATCGACGCCCGCGCCCGCGATCAACTCCTGCAGCCGACCGAGGCGCGCGCCCACTTCGAGCGGGACGAGGGGTGCGGTCGAGAGCGCGGTGGTCATGCTTGATCCTCCAACCGGCGAACGTCCAGGAGCCGAGCTTCCAAGAGAGTGGCCGCCGCATCGACGGCCAGGCGGTAACCCGCGGCGCGAAAGCCGGTGATCGAACCGTCGACGACGGGGGCGATGACCGAATGGCGCCGCCACTCCTCACGGGCGTACGGGTTCGACAGGTGCAACTCGACCTTGACGCCGTCGAAGGTGGCGAGCGCATCGGTCAGCGCGTACGCGTAGTGCGAGAACGCGCCGGGATTGAACACGATCGCGGCACAGCGGCCGCGCGCGCCTTGGATCGCGTCGACCAGCGCACCTTCGTGGTTCGACTGCAGGTGCTCGATCTCGTGACCGCGCTTCGCCGCGGTCTCGGTCGCGAGCGCGACGAGCTCGGCGAGTGTCGTCGTGCCGTACTGCGCGGGATCGCGCTCGCCCAGCAGGTTCAGGTTCGGGCCCGAGAGCAACAGGATCGTGGCCATGCGTTCTCTTCTACCCCTATCCCTCGACGCCCACGGACGCGAGCGCCTTGCGCACCGCGGCCGGATCGGGCCTGTCGACCCGTTCGATGCCGCGGGGCCCCGCGAGCACGAATGTGAGCCCTCCACCCGACTTCTTGTCGCGGGCCATGATGGGCATCAGCTCGTCGGCGCGCATGCCGGGCGGCGCGTGCGTCGGTAGGCCGAGACCGGCGACGAGCTGCTCGTGGAACGCGACCCGGTCCGGGTCGATCCGTTCCAGCGTGCCCGCGAGCTGGGCCGCGAACACGAGGCCGATGGCGACGGCCTCACCGTGCAACAGCGCGTGACCCGACGCGGTCTCGAGTGCGTGCGCCAGCGTGTGGCCGTAGTTCAGCACGGCGCGCGTCCCGGTGGTCTCGAGCTCGTCGGCGCTCACGTAGTCGGCCTTGATCTGCGCGCTGCGGGCGATGACGTCGGCCAGCACCGTGGGATCGCGAGCGAGGAGAGCCCCGGCTCGCTCCGACACGAAGTCGTCACCCATCAACGCGTACTTCGCGATCTCACCGAGTCCGCAGCGATACTCGCGGTCGGACAAGGTCGCGAGCGAATTCGGGTCGGCGAGCACCACGAGCGGTTGGTGGAATGCGCCGACGAGGTTCTTCCCCTCGGGGAGGTTCACGCCCGTCTTGCCGCCGATCGCGGAGTCGACCATCGCGAGCAGCGTGGTCGGCACCTGAACGACGTCGACACCTCGGTAGTAGACCGACGCCGCGAAGCCGGCGGTGTCTCCGACCACTCCCCCGCCCAGCGCCACCACCGCGTCGTTGCGCAGGAGTCCCCACTTCGCGAACCGACGGCAGAGGTCGTCGACGGTCGCAAGGTTCTTGTGGGCCTCGCCTTCACCCATGAAAAAGGTCTCCGACGTGACGGCCGCGCGGTCGAGCGCGGCGAGGACGTCGTCGACGAGCGTCGCCGGGATGTTCGTCTGGGTGACGACCGCGACCCGGCGCCGGTCGGCGAGCACCGCGCCCAGTTCTTCGACGGCCCCGGCCCCGGCCACGATGTCGTAGCCACGTGCCGCGAGCTCGACATGCACGCGCGCGGTCACGTGGACGCCCGTTCGAACTCCGACAGCACCGCGCCGGCAACCGTGGCGATGTCGAGACCGTCGGTCTCGACCGAAGTATGCGAGGCGGCTTCGTAGGTGAGCTCCCGCAGTCTCCCGAGACGGGTCAGCGCGTGCTCGGGATCGTCGCGCAACAGCGGCCGCGCCGAGCTGTCGCCGACGCGGGTGAGCAGCGTCGCGGTCGGCGCCCGCAGCCACACGACGAAGCCCGCGGCGCGCAGTGCTCGGCGATTGTCGGGATCGACCACGGTCCCGCCCCCGCATGCCACGACCAGTGGCACGGGCGACGCGCAGACATCGGCGACCGCACCGCACTCGAGGACGCGGAAGGCCGGTTCGCCTTTGTTCGCGAAGATCGCCTCCACCGACATCCCGGCCGCGGTCGCCACGATGTCGTCGGTGTCGACGAACACCCGCTCGAGGCGCTGCGCACACTCGCGACCGACGCTCGTCTTGCCCGCTCCCATCAGCCCGATCAGGACCAAATGCTTCCCGCTCACGTGAGAGACGCGCGGTACGCGTCGTGGTTGCGCACGAACTCGGCGAGCGAGTCGCCGCCGAACTTGCGCAGCGCTTCCGACGCGAGCACCAGCGCGACCATCGTCTCCGCGACCACGCCGGCGGCCGGCACCGCGGTGACGTCGGTGCGTTCCTTGAACGAGACGGTTGTTTCCTTCGTCTCCACATCGACGGTCTTCAACACCGGGCGGTTCAGCGTGGCCAACGGCTTCATCGCCGCGCGCGCGACGAGGAGGTCGCCGGTCGTCATGCCGCCTTCGATGCCACCCGCGTGGGCGGTCTCGCGGCGGTAGACCGACGCGTCGGCGTCCCAGCTGATCGCGTCGTGCGCCTCGCTCCCGCGCACGCCCGCGACGGTGAAACCCTCACCGATCTCGACCGCCTTCATCGCCTGGATGCTCATGAGCGCCTGCGCGAGCATCCCGTCGATACGGCGGTCCCAGTGCACGTGCGACCCGAGGCCCGGGGGTACGCCGTAACCGAGTACTTCGACGACCCCGCCGAGCGAGTCGCCGGCCTTGGCGGCCTCCTTGATCTCGCGGATCATGTCGGCTTCGGAATCGGGGTCGAAGCACCGGACCTCCGACGTGTCGATCTGAGCGAGGTCGTTCGGCGTCGGGCGGTGCGCGATCGACGCGGTCGCCGCGCCGATCTGCACAACGTGGCTGAACACCGAGATCTGGAGCTCGGTCAACAGGGCCTTGGCGACCGCACCGGCCGCTACCCGCGCCGCGGTCTCGCGGTGGACGCCCGTTCGAGCACGTCGCGCGCGTCGTCGAAGCCGTACTTCTGCATCCCCGCGAGGTCGGCATGGCCAGGGCGGGGCTGGGTCAGCGGAGTCACGGTGCGGCCGGGCGCGGACGACATCTCCTCCGACCACTTCCCCGTTGCCCACTCGCTGTTGCGGATCAGGATCGCGAGCGGGCTACCGAGCGTGCGGCCGTGCCGGATACCCCCGAGGAACTCGACCTCGTCCTTCTCGAAGCGCATGCGCGGACCGCGGCCGTAGCCGAGGCGGCGCCGCGCGAGCTCGTCGCCCACGTCGTCGATCAGGACGGGCAGACCGGCGGGCAGGCCCTCGACGGTGACCACCAACGCGGGTCCGTGGGACTCGCCCGCCGTCAGGTACCGCAGCACGGTGCCTCCAGGGAGTGCGACGCCGTGCCGGCGCCGCCGTCTCGTCGGTCGGGGACACCAGATTGTACGGCAGTGTCCGCCCGCGCTAGCCGTTCACCGTCCCGGTCTGACTCCCGGCCGCCCCCGTAGGTGCCGGTGCACCCGTCACGGGAGCCGTGTTGCCGACGGCGCCGGTCCCCGTCGACGACGGCGCCGGGGACGACGTGAAGATGCGCCCCGTGATCGATACCTGCTGCAGATCGCCGGAGAACAGCGCGCCCGCGTGAACCGAGACGGCCGAGCCCGCGGGCGCGGTGCTGCCGCCGGGCGCGATCGCAACGTTGTCGATGACGAAGATGCGCTTGAGTGCCATCAGGCCGTCGAGGTACCGGGCGACCTGGGCCTCGGTACCCGACACCGTGATCGCGACCGTTATCGACGTCCCGCCGGTGTTGGGCGCGGGCGTGCTGGGGGAGATCGTCTGCCAGGCCGCGCCGGAGTCGATCCGGATCGCCTCGATGCTCCGCAGGAACGCGGCCTCGGCCGGATCGGCGGGCGTGGCCGCGAGCAGCGACTGGGTCGAGGCCGCCTTCGACTTGGTCTTGTTGGCCTCGGAGCTCTTCAGCGTTTGACGCAGGTTGGCCGACTGTGTGTCGGCGTCGTGCGCTGCGGTATTCGCCTTCGACGTCTTGCTCTGCATCGGCGAGTAGACGACGCGGTACCAGAGCATTCCGACGAGTGCCACGACAAGTGCACCGACGAGGATGTTCTTCGTCTTTACTTGCACTTCGACTCCTTGAAGAAGGTCTCGAGCCGGTGCCCGCGAGCCGTCGAACCGAGGGAAGCGGTGATGTTGAACGTCACCGAGGCGCCGCTGGTCGCATCGGCTGCAGTCGCGGTCGCCGACGTCATCCAGAGCACGGAGAGGTCCGCGTCGTCCCGCAGCGAATCGAGCAACGCCGTCACCGCAGGCAGGTCGGGTGCGCTGCCCGTCATCGTTACGGTGCCGGCCGGAGCGACGACACCGGCGCAGACGCCGGCCGCGGCAGGTGAGGCCGCGGCTACGGCGGCACCGGTCGATGAGCCCGAGGGGGCGGGCTTTGCCGGCGTGGCCGTCGGTCCCGGCCGCGGCCGGGATGGTGTGGGTTCCCGTGAAGCTCTTCAGGTGCACGCCGGGCGGGAGCTGGAGAGCCACGTTCCCAAGGATCGCGGGCCACGCGACGTCCTGGCCGAGCACCGACACGACCTCGGCCTTGAGCGCGGCGGCCGAGCTCGAACCCGCCGATGCGGTTCCCTGTTGCGCGTAGTAGATCTGGGAGCGCAGCTTCTTCTCCGCGGCCTGCGCGGAAGCGTTCTTCTTCTGCGCGCTCTTCTCCGCGCCGTGCGCCATGTACGTCAGTCCACCGAGAGCGATGATCGCGACCGCGGCGGCCGCGATGGCGCGTTGATCGATCCGGCCACGCGACCGGCTCGACGACTTGCGGTGCTTGGGGCGAAGGTCGATGACCGTCCCCAGGTTCGCACCACCGAGCGCGAGACCGACCGGCGCGGGCAGGTACGGCTCGAGGCGCGGCAACTCCTCGGGCGCGAATCCGATGTCGCCGATCCGGAGGAGGTCGTGCATGTAGGCGGGTTCGACCGGCACACCGACGAGCGCGGCGAGGCGCTCCGGCAGCCCGGGCAGCTGGGCCGAGCCACCGGTGACCACGACGCGCCGCAGCTGCGCCGATCCCGGTTGGTTCCGGTAATAGTCGATCGAGCTGCGGACCTCGTCGAGCAACACCGAGAGCGGTCGATCGATCGACGTGCGGGCCCGCGCGACCATCTCGTCGGGAGCAGGGTTCGCGAGTGCCCGTTTGAGCGCCTCCGCCGTCTCCGGCGGGACACCGAGATCGGTTGCGATCGCGTCGGTGAGCTCGCGACCGCCGTTCCCGAGCACGCGCACGAACTGCGGGATGCCGCCTTCGTGCACTGCGATCGCGGTAACGCCTCCGCCGAACGACACGATGCCTTCGGCGCCGGGCGCGTCCTCCATGTCGACGCCGCCGGCGCCGGCGGTGACCATCGCGTCCACGGGCCGCGCCAGCGCACGGGTGAGCGCGAGCGGGATGAGGTCCACCGCGCCGACATCGAGCCCGCCGGCTTCGATCGCGGAGACGAGCTTGGCGATCGTCGCCTCGTAGGCCGCGACGAGCAGGACCTGCATCGTCGGCTCGGCGCCCGACTCGGGCGCGGCGGCCGACGTCCCGAGGATCGCGAAGTCGAGGACCGCTTCCTCGATCGGGATCGGGATCAGGTCGCCGGCCTGGAACTGCAGCGCGCTCATGAGCTCGTCGCGCGTCATCACCGGCATCTCGACCTGACGGACGACGACCCGTGGGCTCGCGATACCGATGCGGACCGGCACCTTCTTCAAACCGACCTCGGTGCGCAGGCGCGTCACCGCGTCCGTGATCGCGGCTGCGTCGGCGACCTCGCCTTCACGCATCGCGTCACGCGGCAACGCCACCTGCGCGAACATGTCGAGGCGCGGCGGGTTGCCGGCGGTGACTTCGGCGATCGTCACCGCGTTGGTGCCGATGTCGAGGCCGATCAGGCGGCGGGCCATGCGTCCCCTCCTCCAAAGGTTTGGGCCTCGAGGTACTCGTCGAGGTCGCGGGCGCGGATGCGGAAGTGCTTCCCGACGCGTATCGCGGGGAGGGCACCGGCACGGATGAGGCGGTAGACGGTCATGGTCGACACGCGCATCGCATCGGCGACCTCGCGCACCGTGAGCAGTTCGTGTTGGCGTTCACTCACGGTCATCACCCCCTGGGCCAGTCGGATCGACGCTCGATCCGACTTCAGGGACAACAATCGACAACAACCCCATCGCGCTGTAACGCGAATGCACACTTCCCGGGCGTGGGTTGTGGCGACCACACGGTTCGCGCAACCACTTTGGGCGGTGCGGCCGAATTGCGCTACCGGCCGAGGTGCCCGTACCAGTGGACGAGCGGTGATCCGAACAACACGAAGGTCATGGTTCCGGTCGCGAGGAAGGGCCCGAACGGGATCTGCTGTTTGCGACCGCGCACCTTCACCGCGATCAGCGCGGCGCCGATCACGGCTCCAAAGAGGAAGCCGGCGAACAATCCACCCGCGACCTCACCCCACCCGAGCCAGCCGAGTGCGAGCCCGAGCAGGAACGCGAGGCGCACGTCGCCGAAGCCCATCCCGCGGGGCGAGACGATGTGGATGACGAAGAACACCGCGAATGCGACCGAGCCCGCGATCAACGCCCGCCCGAATGCGCCCCAGTCGTGAGTTGCCGCCGACGCGACGGCCAACAACACGACTGCGGCGCCGTCGGTCGGATAGAGGATGCGGTTCGGGAGGATGTAGTGCTCGAGATCGATCGCAGAGAGCGCGACGAGTGCGGCCGTCAGCACGAGGTACGCGGGGAGTGCCCACGAGTGCGCGAAGCGGGCCCCGACCGCGGCGAACAACACTGCGGTGAAGAGCTCGATGAAGGGGTAGCGCACGGAGATGGCAGTGCCGCAGTTCCGGCACTTGCCGCGCAGCAACAACCACGAGACGACGGGCACGTTGTCGCGGTTCGCGATCTTGGTTTCGCAGCCCGGGCAGTGCGACGCCGGCTTCACCAATGATTCCTTGCGCGGAACGCGCCAGATGACGACGTTCAGGAACGACCCGATGACAAGGCCGTAAATGGCGCTGATACCGGCAACCAGTGCAGTCATGATCTTCTCGAGGCTAGGTCGAGGCCGTCACCGTTCCGTGTCTCCCGTGCTGCGCACGGGAGACTCGGAGCCGGCGACTACCAGGTGGCGTGCCATCCGGTGGCACTCACGTCGGTGGGGATCGGCGAGCCGTTGGCGGCGCAGGCGCCGGCGCCGGGCGCCTCTGCGTAGAGCGTGCTCCCGGCCGCCTCGTCGTCGAGGACGTAGAAGCACGAGCCTGACTTCGACTGACCCGACAGGACGATCTGCGTCGTGTTCAGCGGCAGCACGGAGACCGTGTTCTGACCCGTCGGGTCGCTTCCGCCGAGGACGAACGTCACGCCGCCGAGCTCGGCCGTCAACGCAGCCGGGCTCGCACCTGTGTAGTCGGCCGTGGTGAGATAGAGGCCCTTCGCTCCGGTCGTCGCGTTCCGAAGGCTCGATTGCATCGCGCGGTCCTTGGCCCGGGAACCGGCTGCCAGGAAGGTGGGGGCCAGGACGGTGATCAATATGCCAATGATCGCGATCACCATCATGAGCTCCAACAACGTGAAGCCGTCTTCTCGGGACTTGGCAGCGCGAGCGTCGAGATGCTCACGTTGCATTGTTCGTACTTCCTTTCCTGCGTCGGCTTTCTCAGGCTGACTCGGACTTCGTACGGACGATCCGAATTGCGATATCGGCTGAGGTCGCGGTCGCCTTGAACCACCGCGGCGCGAAAGCGGGCCCGGGGACATGCCCCGGGCCCGCCTTCATTTCCCTGCGTTGTATTCGGTTAGCGACTTACCAACCGGTGTTCCACGCGGCGGCCGCGAGGGTCGCCGGGGTGAGCACGGAGCAGTCGCCGCCCTTGTTGAAGAACGTGCCGGCCGAGGCTCCGGTTGCAACATCTGCGATGCTGAACTTCGTCCCGGACTTCGACGTCTCGGAGAGGCAGACCACGCCCGAGTCGGCGGGAACGGCAACGACGTTGCCCACCGCGACCGTCAGCTTGCCGCCCCAGTCCAGCGACGGCTCGACGCCCTTCAGACCGGCAGTGGTCGTGTCGCTCGAGTACGTCTGCCCGTCGGTGTACACCGTCTTCTCGGCGGTGAGACCGTTACGCAGGTCGGACTGAGCGGCACGGTCCTGGGCACGCGCCCGGGCACCGAGGAAGGTCGGGATGGCGATCGCGATCAGGATGGCAATGATCAACACGACCACCATCAACTCAATGAGGGTGAAACCCTGCTCCTCGTCCCGACGACGGGAAGCAAGTGATTGAATGAAACGCACTTGGCATGACCCCTTTCGTGCGCCCGGGGGTTGTGGAGGTCCCGCGTGTCAGCGCAACGAAGTCATCGGCCGGGTCTGCGTCGTCCTTGAACGCATCGCGTGAGCAAACCGGGATTCGCGCCGGCGGCTCGAGCCCGGATTCGGAACGAATGGGTGCGAACGTCTCACTTCGACGCGGCACTCAACGCGGGCAGTTCACGCCGCAGACGATCCAATGGCGCGGCGGCCCGTCGCGATGGACCGTCGACGTCACGCGAGCGCCGCACGAGCGTCAGCACCGGCTCTCGGAGCAACAGTGCGGTGAGGACGTACGCGATCACCCACCAGACCCAACGCGTGGGGTGGAACGGAAACCAGAGCAAGAGGATCGCGCCCAACGTGAAGTTTGTCACGACGGGTCCGCGCCGGCTCCACGCGCTCACGAGCAACACTGCGAGGCCGGGCGCCAGGTAGTACGCGTGTGCAACCGGCTCGAACAGGAACCGGGACAGCAGGACGCAGCCGAGCGCGGCGACGATCAGCGCCGGATCGCGCTCCTTGCGCACGAGCCAGGCCACCCCGACGGCGACGACGAACGCACCCACACGGGTCGGCACGCTCGTGAGGTACTCCGCCGTGGGCGCGATCCACAAGGCCGAGTGGCCGTAGAGCGGGAACGCCGGTGGATGCAGCAATGCGGCGGACGCGTACCTGTAGTCGAAGGCCAGGAACGCCGACATGAACAATGCCGCCGGGACGGTGCCGCGCAGCATGGCTCGCATGCGCACCGCGGGCGGGCAGGCCGCCACGAATACGGGCACCGCGAGCAGCGACCACTGCTTGCACAGGATCGCGCCCGCGACCAGGAGCGCGCCCCGCAGCGGGCGCTCTCGGAACAGGTCGCGGAACGCGAGGAGCACGAGCGCGAGCGCGAGCACGTCCTCGTAGTGCCCGTAGACGATCGCCATCGGCACGAACGCCAGCACCAGCACCGCGAACTGCACCACGGCGCGGCCCCGTCGTACGAGCAGCCGGGTCGCGAGCGCCCGCACCGCGTAGAGCAACGGGAACCCACACGCGAGCGCGTAGGGACCGAACACCGGCCACATGCTCGGTTGCTGACGCGGGTACGGGTAGCTCTCGTGCAGGTGCACGAGATCGCCGATCCACGCGACGGGCGCGAGCAGCAAGGGCCACAACGGCCCGGCGTCGAAGACGTCCCTGCGCGGCCCGGCCTCGTAGATGAGCGGATACGCGCCCTGGGGGACGTAGTGCGCGGCCCGGAGCCCGGTCCACGCGTCGCCCGGTATCCACCACTGGTTGTGGCCCAGCAGGGGCGCGACGCACATCGAACCCAGCATCCCGCCGGCGATGGCGAGCAGCCCGAGCACGATCGTCGCGTGCCACGGATGCGGATCGTCGCGCATCGCTCGCCCGGCTATCGCCGCGTCGCCCGCCGGCTCACTTGATGAGCTTGATGATGTTGAACAGAAAGGGCAGACGACAGGTCACAGCGCACCTCCGCAGGTCACCAAGTTGCACCGAGTCTTTTCGGCATGAAGTGCAGCGACCTGAACCGGCGCAAGTTGCACCAACCGCGTGCAACGGGTCCATGCACCACGTGGAGGTAGGCACCAATGTCAGGACAAGCAGCACTGCCAAAGGAAGAGCGCACGATCCCTTCGGGATCGGCGCAGGGTGACGGTGAGCGAGCTACGAAACGAGCACCCCGGAGACGGCGCACCGCGAGGACGGCACGGGCGAGTCGGACGCTGACGGAGTGGCTGCCCTATTGGGAGCTGGAGCTAGGCGCGCGCAACGTGCGACGTGCGACCGTCGACAACCAACGGAAGGTGTTGGCGAAGCTCGTCCGCTTTGCGGGTGACGTTGCGGCTGAGTGCGTCACGTCGGACGTGCTCTCCGCCTGGCGCGACCACATGCACGAAGCAGAGAAGTTGAAGCCGACGAGCACGAACCGCTACTTGCTCACAGCGGGTACGTTCTTCAACTGGCTCCGTCAGAGCGAGAGCTACCGGAGGCACCGACCGTTGCACTGCTGCGCGTGCGTGACGTTGACGCGCCTCCCGTGTTCAACGCCGACGTGCTGCGACGGTTGACGAAGGGTGCTTCCGTGGTGAAGCGCGGCCGCTCGCAATACGAAGCGACGCGGGACGTGACCATGTTCGCGCTGCTCCAGGACACCGGTCTTCGTGCTTCCGAGTGTGCGGGCTTGTTGGTCGACAACCTCAACCTTCCCGCACGGCAAGTGCTCGTGCACGGTGAAGTGGCGAAGGGTGGCTACCCGCGTGTGGTGACGTTCGGCTTCCAAACGGCGCGATTGCTCAACCGTTACCTCCGTGAGCGTGAAGCGCACGCGTACGCGTTCCTTCCGCAAGTGTTCCTGAGCCGCAAGGGACCGGCGACGTACGCGCTCGTGCACGACGCGGTACGCAAGGCGGGACTCCGAGAGGGAGTCATTGGTGCGCGTCCGCACCTCTTCCGTCACACGTGGGCGCACGACATGAAGACGCAGGGCGTTGACTCGGAAGTCCTCATGTCGTTGGGTGGCTGGCGCACTCCGACCATGCCTCTTCGCTACGGGCGTGCCGAACGTGACCGGCGAGCGGTGGACGTGTACCGGCGCGTCGGGTCACCGTTGGACCGAGCCTCAACAATGAAGGCGAAGTGATCCCTTCGGGATCACGGTTCAACTAGGCCTCCGACTCGTCTTCGTCGTCAAGGCCTTCGTCCGGCCAGTCGACGGGAGGACGAAGTTGGAGTGAGCCACCTATCAGCCGCTCGACGCGGTCACGTTCTGATTCTCCGCTCGCTGCGAGCGAAAGCCGCCAAGCTTCTACGTCAACCGCAATTTCTTGTGGACTCGCTTCCCGAGGGTTGGGCCAGAACGCCACGTGCTCCTCGTGCCCGTTGAGGAGCGAAACGACGACGACCGACCCGTCATTGCCAACAGCGACGGCGGCTATGTGAGACGCCAACATGCTCCCAGCTGTGCTTCCACGCCTCGTGAGGCCCAGCCCGACCCAGCTCAGCTGTTCGCCTTCCAGCTTGAAGGTGCCTTGCTTCGGACGCACTTTGGCTGGCGGAGTGTACGACGCGACCCGACCGAACCAAATTCTCTTGTTTTCCATGTTGCCTTCCTCCTCCGTCGAAGCGAAGGCTAAGACGTGCGTTCCCCTCGGCGACGGTCAAGCTTGTTGAGCCAGTCGTTCCTGCTCTCGCTTCCAGCGCCGCCGCCACACGCTGCGCGGCATGTAGCTGCGCGGCTTCCCAGCGAACCTGTCTTCGAGCCACCCGTTGTACTCGTCGGCCATATGCCGGAGGTCACGCCGCGCTTTGCTTTGCTCGTGCTCCCATTTCTGTTGCTCGTCGCGCCACTCAACCGAGTCGTCACGCAAGCGGTCGGACGCCTGGTCCCATTCGTCCTTCGCAGACTCCAGTGGAATCAGCCGCATGAGCATGGCGTGCACGCGTTGCCGGTCGTAGCGGTGCGTCACGGCAGCCGAGTAATAGAGGCCGGTCAGAGCTTCCCGAATGGGTGCCGGGTAGTCAGGGTCGCGAAGTGCGTCGCGTAGCGCTGGCAACTTCACGGCGAAGGTTTCCGCGCGGGTTGAGCGCCGTACTTCGTCACGACTTGCCACGACTGCCGCCCACGCCGTTCCGAGCGCACCGAGCAGCACGCCAGCAATGAGGGTGACCACGAGACGGTGAGCGTACGACGCGCGTCGCCGCTGCACTGGGACACCCGCAAAATGTTGCTCCCTCACCTGTCCACCCCACGTTGGCGTGTGCATATAGAGGGCGTAGCGCACCGCGCGGAGCCCGACGTAACTACTTCGACCTGAAGAATCCGCCGTTGGGGTGAGCGGCCGTGTCGTGCTCGTGCGGTGGGGTGGCGCGTGCGATTCCGTGGGATTGACGGCTGGGCCGGTGGGCCGGGTCGGCGGTGATCATTGGAGGAGCCAGACGATCTTTACGAGGTTGTGGGCGAAAACGCCGTGTCCGCACCAGGTTCGGGCGCCGTGGAGCCCATCGATCCGGGTGCGTGCGAGACCGAAGTCGCGTTTCGCGCAGCTGATGCGTCCTTCGCAACCGGTTCGCCATCGGACCATCTTGCGGAACGCTCGCCGGTTCTGGATCTCGCGTCGTTGCGTGTTCGGTTTCCCTTTACGCGGTAACACCACGTGACGCACACCAATCGCCCGCAACGCGTTCTTCGACCGCTTGTTCGCCGTAACCGCGATCGGCGGTCACCGCTTGGGGAACCCGTCCAGCACGTCGGGCGATCCGTTCGATCGCGGGTGCGAGCATCGGCGCGTCGGGCGGGTTGCCGCACTCGATGTTGTGATCGACGATCACGCCGTCTTCGTTATCGACGATCTGGGCTTTGTAACCGAACTCGACCGGGCGACCGAGCCGGCCTTTACTGATAGGTCTGGCGTCGGGATCATGTAACGACACGACACGCGTCGCGCCTGACGGTGTGACACCCTCGACGACACGTTGACGGGTCTGGGCCGCGACGGCGTCGAGCCGTTCGGACAAGACGGCGAGATCCTCGATGATCGCTCGTTGGCGACCCGTGGCCTGATCACCCAACTCGCGGACTCGCCGGCTTCGCGTTGCGGATCACCGCCTGCGCTTCGCGGATGCTGGCTCGCGCCATCCCGACGAGTTCCGCATTGAGTCGATGCACCCGATCGCGCCGGCCGTCGTCGCGTTGACGCAACGTATTCACGCACATCACGCGCCCGGCGATACACCGAACGAGTCCGGTTCCGTAACGGTGTGCGCGTCGCCAAACCGACTCGCTCGGGCCGTCCCGCGAGCTTCGCCAGACGCGCAACACCCTTCGCCAACAGGCGACGAATCGACCGGATACGCGACGTTCGCTTCGACGACCGTCGTATCCGCCCGGACCCGGTTCGTCTTCAACACCCGAGCCTCAACGGCCTTCGCCATCAGGGGCTCGTTCAACCCATTCACCGCGGCCTCGCCACAACGGGTCGTGATCTTCATCAACGTCGTCGGATGCGGCACCGTGCCACCCGAGCGGGATGCGACAGAACCGCTGCCAGCTGATCGAGTCGGCCACCTCCCGGCACAACGGTTCGAAGCCGAGCTTGTAGCGGAACTTCAAGAACATCAACCGCAAATACGTCTCGATCGGGACCGACGGCCGCCCCAACGAGGCATGAAAGAACCGCCGATACGGCTCGAAGAACCGCTCATCATCGAGCAACCGATCGACCGCCTCGAGCTCCGCCGGCAACCGCCGACACATCTCGGGCAGGATCGACTCCCACAACGTGGGCTGGTCGTTTACCGTTCTCAACACGATGGCCTCGATCCGTACTAGTCCTACGGGTCGAGGCCATCATCCACCCATCGCGACCCAATCGCGAGCACCCAAACGGGCCGACTATTTCAGGTCGAAGTAACTAGTCACTCGTCACCGAGCATGGGGCCGAACGCGAAGCCCCAAGGCGTAGCGGGCGGAACCGTGCGCGTCTCCAGCTTCCTGTCGCCACGTGTCGCCCTCAGCTCATGACACCACAGGTGCAATGGTCAGCGCCACCACTCGAATGGCTGACTCGCACCCAACTTCGCTGTCGCCGCTGGGGCGGCTTCGCTGCGTCGGGCGCTCGTGAATAGGCACCCCACCAATGAAGAGAACGGGACCGGCCCTGAGTGCCTACACGTCGTGAGCACGGAGAAGGTGGCCCCCGTCCGTCGTCACCTAGTCGCTCTCGTGTCACTCGTCGCGATCCGCCCCCAGCGGATCAGCGACTCGGTTCACGGCAACGGTGGGCTATGAACCGCCGCTCGGCGCGGTTGGGTTGGTGCGGCCGGTGCCAGGTCCGAGCAGTCGTGACCATCAGGTGGGAGCGGCTGACCGCACTTGCCACACGTTGCGGGCTTGTTGTCGTTCGGCTTGGCGCTCATGGTCATTGACGGTAGGAGCCTCACTCGTTTGACCGCCACCATTGTCGGGCCGTTTTTTAGGGTCGCCAACGGCACCCGTCCCAATGTCCCCTTTTCTCTCTCCTAGTCCCATTCGTCCCTTCCTTCGTCTCGGCAGCACAGAGCGCTATCAACAGTCCCGTAGAGTGGTAATAGGGCCAGCGCCGATCCCGGAGGGATCAGGCGCCAGGTCCGAAGTCGAAGAGTCGAGCACACGGCCGGTCGCGGGGACACGGAGGTTTCCCACGGTGGCAGAGCAAGTGTTCCTAGACCCCTCAACGGGTCGCACCTACACGTGGCGGCAATACGTCGCTGCTGTGCGTCGCAAGGTGCGCGCCGCCTTCCTGGTGTCAACGAAGCGTTGCTTGACGACGCCGTGCAGTACGGCCTAACCGACATGGTGCTTGCCTCCGAGCGGCATGAGCAGTTGCGGGTTGACGGCGGGCTGCTTCATTGGCCCTACGCAGTTCGGTGGGGTCGCCAGCGCGGTGCCAACACGTGGCGCGGTACTCCCGCAAGTACGGCCGTGAGCGCGCAGCCGGTGAACGTGCCGACGTGGGAGAGGTTGGGGACGCGCACCTAGACCTTGCGACGCAAGTGCTGAACCCCGACGAGCTGGTCGCGTCGGAGGACATTTACCAGCGCGTGCACGCATTCCACGAGACGTTGCCGGCGGGTGTGAAGGCGGAAGCCGACGAGTTGTTTGGTGCCTCCCAGCGCGAGCTTGCGGAGCGCCTTGGCGTGTCGAAGTCGACCGTTGCTCAACGTCAAGAGCGGTTGCGACGACGCATTAGGCGGCTCGCCATTGAAGCGGGACTGCTCATGCCGGACGGCACCTACGACGGCGGAGCTGGAACGGAACATGGGACTCGGAGGTCCGAACCGTGCTGAGCGACGAAGAGCTTGAAGTGAGACGAGCGGCGGCGCGCGCTGACGCTGAGCGAAGGTCGACTGGAAGAGTGCGGCACTCCCGTGTTGACGACCCAAACCGACCGTGGCCGGACGTGAACATTAAGGACTACCTTGAAGCGTCAGCCGCCGCGGCAAGTCTCGGAAGCATGGGCAAGTGGCGAGACGTTGACGGACTCCACTACGACGCTCGCGGTCGGCACGAACTGCGCCTTGAGCTGAAGAGCGTTCAACGCCGCGTTTCCGAGTACCGGGCGAACTTCATGGACTGGCAGTTGAGGCACGGCATGTTGTTGCTCGTTGGGTACAACGTGTACTACGCCGAGCTGGAGGCGTCGGAGAACGGTGGCGTGACGACGGTTCAACACCGGGAGCGCGAGGACGGCACCGTCAAGAGCTGGTCGGTGAACCTCCACAGCCTCGACCCTGACTTCCGAGTTGTGGTTGTCGACGCGCGCGACCTGCTGCCTACAGGACGACGAGCAGTGACATTCGAGGAACCGTTCCGTGTCGAGACGACGTGGCGGCGACTGACCGTTGACCTACCAGCCGCATTCGACGCCGCGGGCCAACGGTGCCCATGCTCCGACGCAGCCGTGTGCCCTCACCCCCACGCCACTGACGGCGAACCTTGGGACTGGCGACCGGT
The DNA here is from genome assembly GCA_963761055.1 of uncultured Actinomycetes bacterium. Taxonomy (GTDB): domain Bacteria; phylum Actinomycetota; class Acidimicrobiia; order IMCC26256; family PALSA-610; genus PALSA-610. The sequence goes on from CAVXFO010000008.1 coordinate 66,480, forward strand.
GCTGAGACTGCCGAACCCTTAGCTGCCACGCCGTTGAACATGAGCAAGTAGTACGAGCGTGTGACCTCCGCCACGTCCATGCGTCGGACGTTGACGTGCATACGACCTGGTGACAGGCTCAACTACGCTGGGTCCAAGGCGGAGGCCGCTCGCACCTACTTGATGAGCTTGATGATGTTGAACATCGGCAGGTAGAGCGAGATGATCATTCCACCCACACAGACACCCATCACGACGATCAGGATCGGCTCGATCAGCGACGTGAGTGCGTCGACCGTCGCCTCGACCTCCTGGTCGTAGAAGTCGGCGATCTTGTCGAGCATCTCGTCGAGCGCCCCGGTTTCCTCACCGACGGCCATCATCTGCACGACCATGGGCGGGAACACCGGGTGCTCCTCGAGCTTCTTGGAGAGCGGGTCACCCCGCTTGACCGCGGCCTGCGTCTCGCGCACGGCGTTGGCGACCACGTAGTTGCCGGCCGTCTCCGCCACGATGTCGAGCGACTCGAGGATCGGCACACCCGAGCGCACGAGGGCGGACAGGGTGCGGGAGAACCGGGCGAGGGCCGTCTTGCGGACGAGCTTGCCGAAGATCGGGACCTTCAGCTTGATCGCGTCCCACTGCTTGCGGCCCTCTTCGGAGTTGATCCACTTCCGGAAGGCGATAGCCGCACCGATCTCCGCCAAGAAGACCGCCCACCACAGCTTGCGGCAGACGTTCGAGATGTCGATCAGGATCTGGGTCGGCGCGGGCAGCGTCCCGCCGAGCTGCTTGTAGATCCCCTGGAACATCGGGATCACGAACAGCAGCATCGCAGTGACGATGGTCAACACCAAGATCGCGACGACCAACGGGTACGTCATCGCGGACTTCACCTTGCGCCGCAGTTCGACCTGCTTCTCGATCGTGTCGGCGAGGCGCAACAGCACGCTGTCGAGCGCGCCGCCTACCTCACCGGCGCGGACCATCGAGACGTAGAGGCGATTGAACGCCTTCGGGTGTTTCGCCATCGCCTGCGAGAGCGACGCACCCTTCTCGACGTCCATCCGCACCTGGCCGACGATCACGGCGAGAGCCTTGCTCTCAGTTTGCTCCGCGAGGATGTTCAGTGAACGCAGGAGCGAGAGGCCCGAGTTGATCATCGTCGCGAACTGGCGCGAGAAGACCGAGACGTCCTTCAGCTTCACGCGGTCGCTCAGACCGGGGAGCTTCAGCTCCTTCTGGAGGCCGGGACCACCCTGCTGCTGGATCTCGATGGGCACGTAACCCATCGAGCGCAGCTTGCTGACGACGAGCTGCGCGTTCTCCGCTTCGAGCGAGCCCTCGACGAGCTTGCCGCTCTTGTCCTTGACCTTGTACTGGAACGTCTCGGGCATGATCGATCAGCCGTTCAGGAGTCGGCGGAGGTCGTCCTCGTTCGCGCACCGCTCCATGGCGGCCTCGAGCGAGATCCGGTGCGCACGCACGAGCTGGGCGAGCGACATGTCCATCGTGACCATGCCGTAGCGACCACCCGCTTGGAGCATCGAGTAGATCTGGTGGGTCTTGCCTTCCCGGATGAGGTTGCGGATCGCGGGCGTCGCGACCATGACCTCGCACGCCACCGCGCGGCCCTTCCCGTCGATGTTCGGGACCAGCTGCTGCGTACAGATTCCTTGCAGCGCCGACGCGAGCTGCACGCGCACCTGCTGTTGCTGGTGGGCGGGGAACACGTCGATCACACGGTCGATCGACTGGGGCGCGTCCTGGGTGTGCAGCGTGGCGAACACGAGGTGACCGGTCTCCGCCGCGGTGAGCGCCGTCGAGATCGTCTCGAGGTCACGCATCTCACCCACGAGAATGACGTCGGGGTCCTGGCGCAGCACGTGCTTCAGCGCGTTGGCGAAGGAGTGCGTGTCCTCCCCCACCTCACGCTGGTTGATCAGCGACCGCTTGTGTGTGTGCAGGAACTCGATCGGGTCCTCGACCGTCATGATGTGGACGGAGCGTTCCTTGTTCACGATGTCGATGAGCGAGGCGAGCGTCGTCGACTTGCCCGAACCGGTCGGGCCGGTGACGAGCACCAGGCCGCGCGGCATGTGCGCCCAGCCCATGACCACCGGCGCGATGCCCAGGCGCTCGAAGTCGACGATCTCGTACGGGATGGCCCGCATCACGCAGCCGACCGAGTCACGCTGCAAGAAGACGTTGACGCGGAAGCGGCCCCGGCCCGGCAGCGCGTACGACGTGTCGAGCTCGAGCTCGGTCTCGAACTTCTCCCGCTGCTTCTGGGTGAGAATCGAGAAGATCATCTGGCGGATCTGCGAGCCGTTGAAGATCGGGAGCTCGTTGACCGGGCGCAGTTCACCGTGCACGCGGATGACGGGCGGCGAGCCCGATGCGAGGTGCAGGTCGGAGCCGCCCCACTGGATGACGAGGTCGAGCAGGTCGTTGATGTGGAGCTCGTCCTCGACCTCGTCGCCGACGACGACGTTCGCGTTGAACTCGGTGGGGTCGCCCTCGGCGGCGCCGTAGATCATCGCGATCGCGCGCATCAGTTCCGAGCGGTCCGCGACGGCCGGGATGACCTCGAAGCTGGTCGCGTGTCCGACGGCGGTCAGCGCGGCATCACTCGGCGGCTCCGCGAACGCGACGACGAGCTTTTGGCCTTCGAAGTCGACCGGCACCGCGACGTACTGCCGGGCGAGCTCCGGTGCGAGTGTCTCCGGCGCGTCTTGGTGGATCGGCGTCTCGAGGAAGTCGATGAACCGCACGCCCATCTGGTCGGCGAGCGCGGCCGTGAGGTCCTTGCTGCCGACGAGGCCGAGGCGCAACAGCACCGACGGCAGCGCCTGCTTGGTTCGTTCGGACTCTTCGATCGCCTGCTCGAGGTCGTCACGCGACAACACGTGGCGGTCGACGAGCGTCTCGCCGAATCGGCGCGCCTGGTTGGCAAGCATGGATCCAGTCCCCCTCAGAGGCTCACGGGCTGACCACATATCGGCGCAACACGGGCCCCGCTGTAGATCAGGCGCGTACTTCGGCGCGTTTCACGCGATCATTCCGGCGCCGCTACGCGACGACGCGGAAGATCTCTTCGAGCGACGTCTGGCCCTTGGCGGCCTTGCGGAGCCCGTCGGTCCGCATCGACACCATGCCCTGCATCAAAGCGACCTTTTGGATGTCTTCGGACGAACGGTGCTCGATCACACACCGCTCGATCTCCTCCGACATGGCCATGACCTCGTGGATACCGAACCGCCCCCGGTAGCCCGTGCGCCCGCACGATCCGCACCCGATCGCGCGGTGCAGCGTGGGCCACTCCCCGTCGGTCAGCTCTTCGGCCGGCCAGCCCGCCGCCGTCAGCTCGGCCTCGGTCGGCTGGTACGGCTCCTTGCACTTGTCACAGAGCTTGCGGGCGAGGCGCTGGGCGACCACACAGTCGAGCGCGCTCGTCACGAGGAAGGGTTCGACGCCCATCTCTACGAGGCGCATCGGCGTCGACGCGGCATCGTTCGTGTGCAGCGTCGAGAGCACGAGGTGCCCGGTGAGAGCAGCCTCGATCGCGATGACCGCGGTCTCTTTGTCACGGATCTCACCGACGAGGACGATGTCGGGGTCGGCGCGCAGGATCGACCGCAGCGCGCCGGCGAAGGTCAGACCCGCCTTGGAGTGGATCTGCACCTGGTTGATCCCGGGCAGGCGGTACTCGACCGGGTCCTCGACCGTGATGATGTTGCGGTCGGCCGTGTTGAGCTGATTGAGCGTCGCGTAGAGGGTCGTCGACTTTCCCGAACCGGTCGGGCCGGTCACGAGGATCGTCCCGTACGGCTTCGTGTAACAGGACTCGAACCGGGCGTGTGACTCCTGCGCGAACCCCAGGTCTTCGAGCTTGAGGATCGCCTGGGTCTTGTCCAGGATGCGCATCACGACCTTTTCGCCGTAGACCGTCGGCAGGGTCGCGACGCGCAGGTCGATGCTGCGTCCCGCGACCTTCATCGTGATGCGGCCGTCCTGCGGTATCCGGCGCTCGGCGATGTTGATGTCGGCCATGACCTTGAGACGCGAGATCACGCCGGCTTGGATGCTGCGAGGTGAGCGCATGACCTCGTGGAGCACACCGTCGATGCGGAACCGGATGCGCAGGTCGCTCTCGTTCGGCTCGACGTGGATGTCGGAGGCGCGGTCGCCGACGGCCTGATTCACGAGCAGGTTGACGAACTTGACGATCGGCGCGTCCTCCACGATCTCCGACAGACCGGCGAGGTCGGTGTCCTCGTCGGCCTCGTCGGTCGCGGCCTGCATGACTTCGTCGACCTCGCCGTCGACCCGGAAGAATCGCTCGATGGTCTCGATGATCTGGCTGGCGGTCGAGACGACGGTGCGGACCTCGGCGCCGGCGAGGGCGCGGATGTCGTCGACCGCGAAGACGTTCGACGGGTCGGCCATCGCGACGACGAGCTTTCCGTCTTCCCAGCAGACCGGGATCGCCTGGTAACGACGCGCCAGCGATTCGGACACGATCGCGGCGACGGAACCGTCGATGGTGCGGTCGTTCAGGTCGACGAATTCGAGACCGACCTGGCGGGCCAGTGTGCGCACCAACTCGGCCTCGGAGATGGTGCCCTGTTCGATGAGCAGGCGTCCGAGCGGTTTGCCGGTACGGCTCTGTTCCGCGACGGCTGCGTCCAGTTGGGCTTCGGTCAGCAGCCCTTCATCGATCAGCAGCGATCCGAGTGGTGTTCCGTCGGACAACTCTTTGCCTCCCTACGCGCGTGAACTGGAGCAGTATCGTCACTCTCCGTGGTCGGCTGAATCAGGATCTCGCGCCGCGCGCGTCCACCCGAGGCGGACCGAGGCCCGCGCGAAACCCCGTCGCAGCGATTCGTTCGACGAATCGCTGCGACGGGGTTCGCGGTGCGTACGTGCGCGGGGTTCGAGAGCAGGCCGGCTGGGCCCGGTCAGCCCTCACGCAGGCCGGAAAACGCGCTGAGATAGCGACCCTTTTCGGCGGGATCGACCTCGCGCTCGACCTCGTCGGAGGTTGCGCTCGCGTACGCGGGTGCGGTCCGGGATGGGGCGATTCGACCCCCGGGCCGTACGGCGCCTCGGGCTCGACCGCCGCGTCGAGGACCCGCTTGCGACCATTCGTGCGGGCACTCGACGGCGCGGCCGGCGGCGGCCCCACGTTGACCGCGCCGGCATCGACCATCTCGAGGATCGCGTGGCAGACCTCGAGCACCGGCCGGTTCGTCTTGCGGACGAGATCGCGCACGCTACGGCGTCCGTCGAGCGACACGATCAGCTGCCAGCGGTCGCGGTCGACCGTCAGCTCCTCGACGCCGAGCTCGTCGGCGAGCCGGATCCGGCAGTCGAGCGACGGGATCACCGCCTGGATCTCGCGCCACTCCGCGACCAACCGGCCGAGCTCGTCGATCGCACCTTCGAGATCGACGGTGTCGGGGCACGCCCACGCCGGCTCTTCCGGCCCGAAGCGGAACGAGCCGTCGTCGGCCCGTTCGACCGCAAAGCAGACGTCGATGACCCGCGCGAGCAGCGCGGCGCCATCGGTCAGCGGATCGCCGGCGTCACTCGACTCCGCGGCGCAGCAGCGGCCTTCGACGATGTAGATGACCGCCGACGAGCCGGCGGCATCGAGCCAGAGCGCGCCGGTCTTGCGCGACTGTGCGAGCAGACCGAGCAACTCCGCCAGAGCGAGTGTTTCGAGCGTTCCTTGCAGCACGGCATCCCCCGGTCGGAAACGGCCCCTTCGTTCGATCGGCCGTCTTCGTCCATCGACCACGAGGGCCTCGAAGCTTGAGCGCGCCGCCCTTCGGGAGGCTGCTCAGGATGGGTCCGAGGGTCGGACCGATTCGAGCGCGTGCAGCGCGGCCGTCCGCATCGTCGCGACGGGCCCGTCCCGGCCGGTCCAGCGCTCGACCTGGAGTGCCGCCTGGTGCACGAGCATCCCGAGCCCGTCGACCACGTCGGCGCCCCGTTCGCGGGCGCCCCGCAGCAGCGGCGTCTCCAGCGGGTGGTAGACGAGGTCGGCCACGATCTGGCCGGGATGCACCGATTCGAGCGATACCGGGCATTCGCCGGCACCGGGACGCCCGGCCATGCCCACCGGCGTGGCATTGACGACGAGCGCTGCCCGCCGGGCCGCCGCGGCCCGGTCGGCCCACGGCACCGTGACCCCGCCGCCGAGCCCGGCCGCCGACTCGGCCGCGTCCGGCCGCCGGGCCGACACGACCACCTCGACGTCCGCTGCGCCCAGCGCCCGGACGACGGCGCGGGCCGCGCCGCCACCGCCGAGTACCAGCGCGGACGGTGGCAACGGGTCGTGGCCATGCTCTCGGAGAGACCGCAGGAAACCCTCGCCGTCGGTGGAGTCGCCGACGAGGCGCCCGTCGCCGTCGATCGAGATCGTGTTGACGCCGCCGAGCACGGCCGCGTCGGCGGAGAGTACGTCGCAACACGCGGCGGCCGCGATCTTGTGGGGCATCGTGACCGACAGGCCGACGAGCCCGAGCGCGCGCATCGCATCGAGCGCGGCGCGGGTCTGACGGCCCGGAACCTCGAAGGCCAAGAAGACCCAGTCGAGCCCGAGCGCGAGGTACGCGGCGTTGTGCATGACCGGCGACAGCGAATGGCGGACGGGATCACCGATGACGCCGGCCAGACGCGTCGTTCCCGTGATGCCGGTTCGCGGAGCGGTCAAAACGCGCCGTTCGACTTTGCGACCGCGATGTTCGCGTTCTGTTGCTGCAACGTGGTCGCGAACGCGGTGTGGCCCGCTTTGTCGATCGCCACGTAGTACAGGTACTGCGTCTTGGCCGGCGCCAGCGCCGCCTTCAACGACGCCGCACTGACGGCCGCGATCGGCGTGGGAGGAAGGCCGGTGTGCGCGTACGTGTTGTACGCCGAGGGGATGAGCTTGTCCTTGTCGGACAGCGTCCGGTTCTTGGGGTCACCCCGGGCGTAGATCAGGGTCGCGTCGATGTCGAGGGGCATGTTGCGCGCCAGGCGGTTGTAGATCACCGATGCGATCAGCGGACGATCCGCGTCGAACTTCGCCTCGGACTCGATCAACGACGCGATCTTGACCACGTCGTACGAGCCGTGACCCTGCACGTTCGCGTTGGCGAGACCGAGTTCGAGCGCCTTCTTGTCGAACTCGGTGGCCAGTGTCGACAGGACCTGGATCTCGTCCTCGTCGGCCGAGATGTTGTACGTGTCGGGCCACAGCAGCCCTTCGAGGTTGTTCGTCCCCTGGGGCTCGAACGCGGAACGGACCGCGTTGTTCCTCGTCGCCTCCACGAAGGGATCGACGGTCAGGCCCGGGAGCTTGCCCACGCCGCGCCGAGATCTGCTCGAGCCAGAACCCGGGGGGAATCGTCAACTTGACGTACGCGATGCGCGGACCCTTCTTCAACGACTTCACCGCCGAGCTGACACCCATGTTCTTGCGCAGCTCGTACGTGCCCGCCTTGAAGTTGGTGTCACCGTTCAGCCGCGAATAGACGTTGAACACCCACGACGGACCGATCACGCCCTCGTGCGACAGCTCGGTCCCGATGCACGGCACTCCGCAACCGCGGGCGATCTGCACCTCGACCGTCGAGCCTGCGCCTCCGGGCGGGCTGAGCTGCCACCAGAACCACCCGGCGCCGATGAGGAACACGACGAGCGGCACGACGACGAGGAACACCAGGACGAGCGCGGTACGCCGGCCCCGGCTCATGACGCCGGCCCTTCCAGCCACGCCTGGAGCATCACCGCCGCCGCGACCTTGTCGACGACGTTGCGCCGGGCGCCGCGACGCATGCGCGCCTCGCCGAGGGCGCGTTCGGCGGTCACCGTCGTGAGCCGTTCGTCCTGCACGACGACGTCGATCGGGCCGGCGACGGAGCGCAGGGCTTCGACCTCGGCGAGGGCGGCCTTGGCCGCCGGTCCGGTCCGGCCCGACAGCGAGAGGGGCAGGCCGACGACGATCACGTTGGCGCCGAGCTCGAACGCGGCATCGACAATGGCACGTCGGTCGACCGCAGGATCGCCGCTGCGCCGGAGGACCTCGTGCGGCGAGGCAACCGTCCGGGACGGGTCGGACAGCGCCAGGCCGATGCGCCGCTCGCCCAGGTCGACGCCGAGCGCGCGGGTGCCGGTCGTCTCGGTCACGACCCCCACTGCGCCGCCAGCTCGCGTGCGACCGCGAGCGCACCGTCGATGCCGGCAACGTTCTGTCCGCCGCCGACCACCGCGTCGGCGCCCTTGCCGACGCCGCCACCGAGCTCTCTGACCGTGGGCCGGGCGATCGCGTCCGCGGTCGCTGCCGTGGGCGACGACGTCTTTGCTGATCGCCACCGCGATCGTGGCCTTGCCGTCGGCCGCGCCCGAGAGCACCACCACGCCGCTGCCGAGGGCGCGCACCGTCTCCTGCGCGAGCTGTTTGAGCTCGGCGGTGGCAACGGAGTCGACCCGGGCGACGACGATGCCGCGCTCCGCCCCCGCCGCGAGCTCGACCGCTCGACTTGCCGCCGCCTTGGACTTCAGGCCCCGTAGCTCGTCCTCGAGCGCGCGCACCTGCTCCGACAGTCGTTCGATCCGGTCGGGCACCTCTTTGGGAGTGGCCCGCAAGAGGTCTCCGGCCCGGCGCAGCAGCTGCTCTTCGAACTCGATGTACTCGAAGGCGCCGTCGCCGGTCATCGCTTCGATCCGACGGAGGTTCGACCCGATGGAACTCTCGCTCACGACCTTGATCGGACCGATGAACCCCAGTGCGTGCACATGCGTCCCGCCGCACAGCTCGGTCGAAGGACCGGCTTCGAGCACGCGGACGATGTCGCCGTACTTCTCACCGAAGAACGCGATCGCGCCGATGCTCTCCGCCTCGGCCTTGGTGGTCTCGTAGTGACGAACCGGCACGTCCGAGATGACCTGCGCGTTCGCGAGCCGCTCGACCTGTGCGAGCTGATCTGCGGTCACGGGCTCGTGATGGGAGAAGTCGAAGCGCAGCCGGTCGGGGCCGACGAACGAGCCGGCCTGCTGCACGTGGGTACCGAGCACCTCCCGCAGCGCCCAGTGCAAGACATGCGTGGCGGTGTGATTGCGGCGGATGCGGTCGCGCCGAACGCCGTCGATCTCGGGCCGGGCCTCGTCGCCCTCGACGACCGAGCCGACGCGCACGCGGCCCCGATGCAACGTGACCTGGCCGGGGAGGCCGTACTGCGTGTCGACGATGTCGACGATCGCACCGGGTGCGGTGGTGACCGTTCCCGTGTCGCCCACCTGGCCACCCGACTCCGCGTAGAACGGCGTGCGGTCGAGGACGACGTCGATCTCGAATCCCTCGTCGGCCTGGCCGACGCGCTCCCCGTTGACGAGCAACGCGAGCACCTTGGCGTTCGATCCGTATTCCTGGCGGCCGGTGAACTCGGTCGGGCCGTGGGCGTCCACGATCTCGCGGAACACCTCGATCGGGGCTCCCGGCGCGGCGCCTGCTTCGGCCGCGTCGGCCCGGGCCCGGACGCGCTGCTCCTGCATCCGTTCCTCGAACCCGGCGAGGTCGACCTCGCGGCCGCGCTCGCCCGCGATCTCTCGCGTCAGGTCGATCGGGAACCCGAGCGTGTCGTGCAAGAAGAACGCGTCGTCGCCGGAGACGTCTTTGTCGTCGATGATCTCCGAGAGCATGTCGACGCCGCGTTGCAGCGTGGCCCGGAACGCCTGTTCCTCACGCTCGACGATCGTACGGACGACATCGTGGGACGCCGCGATCTCGGGGTACGAGTTGCGCATGGTGTCGATGACAGCGTCGATCACCTCGGGCAATACGACCCCACGCGCGCCCAGCAGGTACGCGTGCCGCACCGCGCGCCGGATGATGCGCCGCAGCACGTAGCCCCGCTCCTGGTTCGACGGCCGTACTCCGTCGTTCACCATGAACGTCATCGAGCGCGCGTGCTCCGCGATGATTCGCAACGAAACATCGACAGCTTCACTCGTGCCGTAGCGCGCGCCGGTCACGCGCTCGGCCGCGGCGCGCAGGGGCACGAACACGTCGATGTCCCAGATGGAGGTCTTCTCCTGCACGACCATCAGGTTGCGTTCGAGCCCGGCACCGGTGTCGATGCTCGGTCTCGGTAGCGACACCCGGGTGCCGTCGGCCTGCTGGTCGTACTGCATGAACACGAGATTCCAGATCTCGATGTAGCGGTCGGCCTCCGTGATCGGCCCGCCGTCGGGGCCGAACTCGGGCCCGAGGTCCCAAAAGATCTCGGACGACGGACCGCACGGTCCGGTGTCGCCCATGCGCCAGAAGTTGTCCTCGCCGAGGCGCTGGATCCGTTCGGCGGGGAATCCGACCCGTTCCCGCCAGATTGCCTCCGCCTCGTCGTCGTCCTCGTGGACCGTCACCCAGAGGCGCGCCGGATCGAGCTGCAGCACACCCGTGTAGAACTCGTAGGCCCACGGGATCGCATCGGCTTTGAAATAGTCGCCGAAGCTGAAGTTGCCGAGCATCTCGAAGAACGAGAAGTGGCGGTTCGTGCGGCCGATGTCGTCGAGGTCGTTGTGCTTGCCGCCCGCGCGGATGCATTTCTGCACCGAGACCGCCCGCTTGTACGGGGCTGTCTCCTCGCCGGTGAAGAACGACTTGAACGGGACCATCCCGGCCACCGTGAAGAGCAACGACTTGTCGACCGGGATCACGCTGGCAGACGGGACGTGCACGTGGGCGCGTTCGGCGAAGAACTCCACGAAGGCGCGTCGCAACTCGTCGGCGGTGGTCGGGCGGTCGGTCATCGCCGGCCCAGGTTACTTGCCGGCACTACGGACGGAGCCGCCTTTGAACGACGCTTCCCGGGCGCGCATGGCGTCGCGACCCTCGTTCACGGCGGCCCGCACGTTGTCGCCGAACCGTTCGACGACATCGGCCGGCGCGAGCCGAACCGCGACCCGCCGGACCCTCCGCGCCACCGTCCACGACGAGCCCAGCCCGAGCAGGAACCCGATGATCAACCACACGAGTCGCTTGATCACGTCACGAAGCCGATCTACGGCGCCGAGTCGAGCGGGCCGGCGGCGAGGGCCGGGCCGACTCGCCGTCGCGCAGGCGCTGCGCGGCGCGCGACACACCGGTGCCGAATGCCATCGCCTTGACCACTGGAGTCGCGATTCGCGCGCTTGGCATCGTCGAGCCGTTCGGCCGACGTCACGAGCCGTTCGACCCGGTCGACCTCGGTCGCGGCTTCGTGGACCGACACGCTCGCCTCGGTGAGCAGCGCCAGCGCGTCGCGCTCGAGCGTCGAGAGCGAGGCGCGCAGCTGGCGCAACGTGCGCGTCAACAAAACGAGCACGGCTGCGAGCAGGACCACGAGGATCGTCACCACCGTGGCTGCGACCACGGCGAGAACGTCACTGGTCGACATCGTCAACCGTCGACATGTTCACCCGGCATGTTGGTCGCGTCCTCTCCGCGTCGCTTCCGCCATTGCTCGACGAGATCGAGCTCGGCGCCGTGCCCGCGGGCCCGGTAGAACTGCTCGCCGGCCACCTCGACGGGCAGGTGCTCCTGCGGGACCCAGCCGGCCGGCTCGTCGTGAGGATATCTGTAGCCCTTGCCGTGGCCGAGTACCTGGGCGCCGCGGTAGTGGGCGTCCCGCAGGTGCAAGGGCACTGGGCCGGGCCGGCGCTCGCGGACGGCCGCGGTCGCGGCGCCCAGCGCCTCGATCACGCTGTTGCTCTTCGGCGCCAGCGCGAGGTGGATGACGGCGTGGGCGAGGTTGATCGCCACCTCCGGGAGTCCCACGTACTCGACCGCGTGGGCCGCGGCATCGGCGGTGAGCAGCGCCTGCGGATCGGCGAGTCCGACGTCCTCGCTCGCGAGGATGACGAGCCGGCGCGCGATGAACCGCGCGTCCTCTCCCGCCTCCAGCATGCGCGCGAGCCAGTACAGGCCCGCGTCGGGGTCGGAACCGCGGATCGACTTGATGAACGCGGAAATGATGTCGTAGTGCTCGTCGTCGCCGTAGCGGACACTGCGGAGCGCGAGCGCGGCTTCGGCATCGGCGAGCGCGATCGTCACACGTCCGTCCTGCACGGTGAGCGTGTGCGCGACTTCGAGGACCGTGAGGAGGTGACGGGCATCGCCTTCGCTCTTGTCGACGAGATGCTGGAGGGCGTCGTCGTCGATCTCGGTCGGCTCGTTCCCGAGGCCGCGGTCGGCATCGTCGAGCGCGCTGGCGCGCGAGCTCTTCGAGCGAGCGGTCGTCGAGGGGCTCGAGCCGGAACAACGTGCTGCGGGAGAGCAGTGGACCGGTGAGCGAGAAGAACGGGTTCTCGGTGGTCGCGCCGACCAGCACGAGGAGACCCTCTTCGACGAACGGGAGGAGCACGTCTTGTTGGGCGCGTGAGAATCGGTGCACCTCGTCGAGGAAGAGGATGGTGCCCTGGCCGCGTTCACCGAGCCGGCCCCGGGCCCGTTCCGCGACCTCCCGCACGTCCTTGACGCCCGCGCTCACGGCGCTCAGCGTCTCGAACGCCTTCTCGCTGACACCGGCGACGAGACGGGCAATCGTCGTCTTGCCGGTACCGGGCGGCCCCCAGATGATGACCGACGAGAGCCGATCCGACTCGATGAGGACCCGGAGCGGCTTGCCCTTGCCGAGGAGGTGCTGTTGACCGACGACCTCGTCGAGCGTGCGCGGCCGCAACCGGGCCGCGAGCGGCGCCTTGCGCGCCAAGCGTTCCTCTACCGCCGTTGCGAACAGATCAGGCCCCCGCGACGTCACTCCCCCAGGCTACGCGTCCCATTTCCCCCCCCAACAGTTGTGCGGCACCGCCCCTCACGTGCAAACACCCCCTCACGTGCAAACACATTGCAAGGATCCCGGCGGACATCCGATGGGATCCTTGCAATCCCGGCGGACGGGATGACGCTATCCGCGGCTGACGAGCTCGAGACTTCGAAGGTCGAGTGCGGCGCGGCGTGCGGTCGACGATCTCCCGGTCCGATGAGGCACTCGTAAAAACGAGCGGGAGCCAGCCCGCGGTCGACAAGACCGTCAGCCGTTCGCTGTCGGCCGTGACGGCACTGGCACCGGAGTGAAAGGCCAGCCCGTAGTACTCGGCGAACACCTTGAGCTCGGGCCAGGCGAAGTCCGGACGGAACGTCTTCGAGGCAATCCTCACGGTGTGCTGCTGCACCGGCGGCGCCAGCCCTTCGTTCCGGAGGAGTTCCAGCAACCTCAGTTCGGAGCCGCTGCCGCCGGGATCGAACCCGATACCTCGTTCGGCCAGCAGCGACCTCACGACCGACATACGACGGCCCGGCCCCGATTCCAGTCTCTCGGCGCAACGGGCCAACCGCCGAAGCGATGCAACGCCGCGCCGCAGCCCGTCGTCGAGGGTCCGACCCAGCTGACGGGGACTCAACACAGTGCTGCAATCGCACAGCGTCCTCTCGAAGGTCGAGCAGACGATCCCGTGGCCGTGAAATACGTCATCGTCGATCAGGGTCAGTGAACGATGGATCGACGCTCCCGTCAACGAAGTCCGGTACGGGCCGGTCACCGTCACCTCGTAGCGGTCTTCGGGCCGTGGATCGAAGGACCACAACCTTGCCGCCGACGAGTGCGACGCGATGGAACCCTCGACACTCAGGACGACGGCAAGGAGTCCGCGCTCCCACGACTCCCTCGCCCCGACGAGCCCGAAGACGTTTTCGCGTATGCGGCGCAACGATCGCCGCTGGACGAGACGCTGGAGCTGACTCTCGGAGATACCGCCTTCTTGCAACTGGCGGCGTGTCACCAGTCCGTGTTGGGTTCCTATTTGTGACTCGAAGGGTGCGAGTGGCGATTCCATTCGGTCACGGTAGGTACGAGGTGAGACGGTACGAGGTGAGAACCAGGTCAGGTTTGCAAGGATCGCAACGCACGTCCGACGTGATCCTTGCAATGCGTTTGCGAAGCGGCGGGCGAAGCGGCGGGGGCTAGGGGGTCTTTTTGTCGAGGAGGCGGAGGCCGAGGTCCCGCAATTGCTTGGGGTCCACGGGACTGGGGGCTCCGGTGAGCGGATCGACGCCCGACTGCGTCTTCGGGAACGCGATGACCTCGCGGATGTTCTCCTCACCCGCGAGGATCGCGGTGAACCGGTCGACGCCGACAGCGAACCCGGCGTGGGGTGGCGCGCCGAAGCGGAACGCCTCGAGCAGGAACCCGAACCGCTCCTTCGCGTCGTCCGCGTCGATACCGATGACCGAGAAGACGCGCTGCTGGACGTCGGGACGATGGATACGGACCGAACCCGAGCCGAGCTCCCAACCGTTCAGCACGAGGTCGTAGGCCTGGGCGTGCACCGAGAGCGGATCGGACTCGAGCCGGTCGATGTCGTCCGGGTTCGGCATCGTGAACGGGTGGTGCATCGGCGAAGGGCTGCCGTCGTCGGCCGCTTCGAACAGCGGAAAGTCGACGACCCACAAGAAGTGCAGTCCGCCCTCACCCACGGGCGGGCGGCCGAGGTCGAGACGCAGTGTGCCCAGCACGTCCCACGCCATCGCACGCGCCCCCGCGACGATCAGCACCAGATCGCCCGAGACCGCGCCCAGGCGGTCGACCACCGCGATCTGCTCGGATTCGGAGAGGAACTTGGCGACCGGTGATTCCAGCACGCCACCGTCGCGCACGCGCATCCACACCAGCCCGACCGCGCCGAGCGACTTCGCCCGATCGGTGAGTGCATCGAGCCGTGACCGGGTCATGTCGCCCTGGCCCGCCACCCGGATGCCCTTGATCGACTCCGCACCCGCGAACGCGTGGAACTCGGTGTCGCCGAAGACGTCGGTGAGGTCGACGAGCTCCATGCCGAAACGCAGGTCGGGTTTGTCGGAACCGAACCGCTCCATCGCTTCGAGCCAGGTCAGCCGCGGGATCGATGTGGGCGCCTCACCCGGACGCGCCACCTCGGCGGCCGCGAGAACCGCGACCGCGACCGCGTCGAGCACGTCGTCTTGATCCGCGAACGACATTTCGACGTCGAGTTGCATGAACTCGAACTGCCGGTCGGCTCGGAGGTCTTCGTCGCGCAGGCACCGCGCGATCTGGAAGTAGCGGTCGAAGCCGCCGACCATGAGCAGCTGCTTGAAGAGCTGCGGGCTCTGCGGCAGCGCGTAGAACTCTCCCGGCCGTAGACGCGACGGCACCACGAAGTCGCGCGCGCCCTCGGGTGTCGAGGCGATGAGCATCGGCGTCTCGATCTCGACGAACCCCTGCGCGGCCATTGCCTCTCGCATCACGAGGTTGATCGCGGCGCGCAGTCGCAGGTTCGCCTGCATCGGTACCCGCCGGAGGTCGAGGTAGCGGTGGCGTAAGCGCAACACCTCGTCGACGTCGACACGATCGTCGAGCGGGAACGGCGGCGGCTCCGATTCGTTGAGCACCGAGATCTCGCGGGCGACGATCTCGACGGCGCCGGTCGGGAGGTCGTCGTTGACCGTGCCTGCGGGTCGGGCCGAGACGTCGCCGACAACGCGGACGACCCACTCGCCGCGCACGCGGTGCGCGACCTCGAGCCCGGCCGCCTGTGGGTCGACGACGACCTGCACTACCCCCGCGGCGTCTCGCACGTCGAGGAACACCTTGCCGCCGTGGTCACGGCGGCTCGCGACCCATCCGCACACGGCCACCGACGTGCCGATGTCGCCCGCGCGGAGGTCGCCGGCCCGATGCGATCGCATCATGATGCTGTGTCGTCCTTCCGTGTCTGCAGCCAGGCGGCGATCTCTTCTCGCCGCACCTCGCTCTGATCGGGCTCGGGCGCGCGCAGGTCGCGGACTGCGACCATCCCCCGCTCGGCTTCCTTCGCGCCCACGATGACAGCCCAGCGCGCGCCGGAGCGGTCGGCCGCACTCATCTGTTTCTTGAACGCGCGCCGGCCGTAGGCGCGGTCGGCCGAAAGTCCCGACTCCCGGAGCTCGGCGAGGATCCGGGCCGTGTCGGGAACACCGATCGGGTCGACGACGAACGCGTCGAGCCGCGCGCCCGACACCGGCAGCACACCTTCGGCGTCGCACGCGAGCAGGAGTCGTTCGATCCCCGACCCGAAGCCGATCGACGGAGCCGGCGGACCGCCCATCTCCTCGGCCAGCCGGTCGTAGCGGCCACCGCCACCGATCGCGTTCTGCGCAGCGTCGAGCGCATCGCTCGCCAACTCGAACACGGTGCCGGTGTAATAGTCGAAGCCGCGCACCAGCCGCGGCGCGATCTCGAACGGGATGCCGAGCGCCTGCAAACCCTCTTGCACGCGCGCGAAGTGCGCGGCCGAGTCGTCGCTCAGGTACTCGCCGAGTTGCGGCGCACGCTCCAGCATCTCCGACCAGTCGGGTCGCTTCGAGTCGAGGATGCGGAGCGGATTGGTTTCCGCGCGCTCCATCTCCGCGCCGATCAGGTCGGCGTGCACGCGCCAGTACGCGAGCAGCACTTCGCGGTAGCGGGCGCGCGACGAGGCGTCGCCCATCGAGTTGACGAGGAGGCGGAGGTCGCGCGAGGCCAAGGTCGCTACAGAAACCCCACAAGAGCTCGATTATCTCGACGTCGACGTCGGGATCGTCGATCCCGATGACCTCGGCTCCGAGCTGCCAGTGCTGGCGGTAGCGACCGGCCTGTGGCTGCTCGGCCCGGAAGTTCGGGGCGAGGTACCAGACCTTCCACGGCGTGGGCGGGCGGTGCTGCACGAAGGCGCGCACGACGGGCGCGGTGCCTTCGGGCCGCAGCGCGAGCCGGCGCCCGCCGCGGTCGACGAAGTCGTACATCTCCTTGCGCACGACGTCGGTGGTCTCCCCACGCCGCGCGAAGACCTCGTAGTGCTCGAGGATCGGGGTCAGCAGCAGGCCATAGCCGAACCGCTGCGCCCGGCTCGCGAACCGCTCGACTACCTCGATCCAGCGAGTGGAGTCCGGCGGGAGCACGTCGAGCATGCCCTTGGGGGCGCGCATGACGTCTCGATCCACTGGTCGATCCGCCGGCATGGGCGGCATGCTACCCAGCAGTCCGCGCGGGACCGACGATGATTCCGGCCTGCGCCGAACGAACCTTGGGCTGATCGCTACGGCGTTTGCTTGGGCGCGATCTCGGCGTACGAGAGGCGGATCCACGCAGATTGTGTCGGGCTCAGGAAGTAGGGCGGGCTCAGGTACTTGAGCCGCGTGTCGTACGCGTAGTTCTTGTTGTACCCGCTCGCCAATGAACCGGTCGAGCTGTTGAACGTGCCGACCGGACCGCGGAACTCCTGGGTGATCACGCCGTTGACGTTGAGACTGTGCACGCCCGGCACCGCGCACGGGTGTGAACCGCTACACGATCCCTGCCCACCGCTTGCCCAGTTCTGCACGTAGAACGAGTGGCGAAGCGACATGATCGCGGCGTCGATGGTGAGATCGTCTTTCACGTCGGCGCCCGAGCTGTGCACGACCGCGACGTCGTTGTACGCCACGAGTCCGAGTACGTCGTTGCCCGACGGGTACGAGTGATAGACGATATTTCCGGTGATGTCGATGTCGTTGGAGGACGCGATCGTCAGCTGGCCGTTCAACGTTCCGCTCACGCTCACGTCGCCGTTGCACGCCGAGCCCGAACACGAGGAGTGATTCGGATCAGCACCGGCGGGCACGTTCTGCACGTAGACCACGCCGTTCGTCGGCAGGGAAACGTTCGACCCGGTGGCGCAGTTCGACTGGATCGTCTTCGGGCTGATGACGTTCATCTTGCCGGTTGCGAGCAGCGTGATCGTCGTCGGCCCCGTATAGAGGCAACCGGTACCGCCTTGATTCTGGTCGGCCTGTGAACGGATCGACGCGTTCGCAGGCGGGAACGGCAGGATCGAACCGCTCGCGGGATCGTTGTTCCGCGCGTAAGTGGGCGTATTCGAACATCCGAGCGGGTTGAGCACCGCGCCGGGCCCACCGAACTGTTTGCTGTGGTACGCGTTGTTGCTCGTCGCGGAGTTGTAGTACGTGTCGGTATCGCCGTTGAACGTCGGGCTGCCGCACACATACAGACCGTCGTTCGAGTGCACAGGGCCGTTGAGGACCGAGAGCGATGACCAGTACACGATGCTGCATTTGCTGGTGTCGTACGGGCCGTACTTGTTCGCCCCCGAGTTCCATTCCCACGAATGCACGGCACAGGCCGAGGCGTTGTCGCCGGAGAGCACCGGATCGGTTATCTCGAAGTCGGTGAGCCACAGATAGTCGAGGAACCCCTGGCGGCGCAGCCCGAGGCTGACGGTGCGGATCGCGCCGCCGCGGAGCAACTCGCGTTGGGGTTGGTGAGTCGCTTTCCCGAAGCCGTCAGGTAGACGATGCCGGTCGCCGCGGTCTGGCTCGCGTCGGGTCGGTAGCGGAAACACTCGGCGTTCGACGTCGGTCCCGCCACCTTCGTCCAGCCCGTAAAGGCCGGGTTGGCCGGCGTGGGCGGATTCGTCGCGCTGTACGTCCAGTAGTTGCTGTTCTGCGCGAGCCGATTCAGGTAGTCGTCGACGCCGGCCTCAGCCGCGGCGAGCGCGGCCTCGTGGTCCTGGTCGTGGCGCGCGAGCGGAAGCTGCGCAACCGCGCCCTGCACCAGCGCCAGCGGGATGATCGTCATCAGCATCACGACGGTGATCGCGATGATCATGGCGAGTCCGGCCTCGTCGTGGGAACCGTCGAGGCGGGTACGGAATCGACGGCAGAGGAATTGGATCATGAGGTCACACGTTCGGGTTGTAGTCGACGTTGCGGACGTGGATGCGGGTGGACACGACGACGAGGGGCGAATGCGGATGGACTCGGATACGCAAGGTCACACCGACCGCGTCGATGCTGCGGAGGTCAGTGGTGGTAACGATCGGCGGAATGATCTCGGTGCCGTCGGCGCGGAAGTACTTGAACATCGGCTGACTCGTGTCGAGGTACTGGCCGTCGATTCGCCCGATCGGTGTGGCGGTGTACGTCCACGACGCCGACCGAGCCACTGGGGACCGTTGCGTCCTCGTGGAAGACGTACACGTTGGTCGAGGGCACGAGCGATGCGTACACGTGCAGCCGAATGGGTCCGGTTCCGGTCGGAAGGCTGAGGTCGGTGAGGCTGGCGTAGAACACGACGTCGTTCGGTCCGGCCGACGCGAACGCAGCCGTTGTCGACGTGGGCGCGACCGCAGTGCGCAGGTCCTTGGTGATGCGATCGGCGATCGTCTGGCCCTCGCCTTGGGCGGTGAATCGATCGGTGGTCGCCGCAGCCTGGTTCGACATGACGTTGACCGTGCTGAACGCGGCTGCGGTCACGAGCGAGAGCAGGCCGATCGCGATCATCATCTCGACGAGCGTGTAACCGCGCTGGTCGAGACGTGCCCGAACCGGCTCTGTGCGTCGCCGACCGGTGAGCAGCCTCAACTCACCACCACCACGATCGGACCGGTGTACTTCGACGTGGCCGCGCCCGACCCGTCGACGGCGTAG
The DNA here is from genome assembly GCA_963761055.1 of uncultured Actinomycetes bacterium. Taxonomy (GTDB): domain Bacteria; phylum Actinomycetota; class Acidimicrobiia; order IMCC26256; family PALSA-610; genus PALSA-610. The sequence goes on from CAVXFO010000008.1 coordinate 85,948, forward strand.
ACGCCGTCCGGCATCACCCACACGTTGACGGAGCCGCTCTTCGGCCCCGACTTGGCCTCGAGCGTCCAGTGGCCGAGCGGCATCGCGGTGATGCTGTCACCCGTCGCGTCCGTCGTGACCAGGCCGAGCGTCGGCGCCGGACTCGTCGCGGTTCCGCTCGTGCACACCGCCGCGTAAGGCGCCGCGTACGACGTCTCCAGTGCCGTCATCGACGCGGCCGGTACCGCGACGCCGCCGGTGTCGTTGACGTGCGCGGCGACCGTGTACAGCGGCACCGCGTTCGCGACCGACCCGCCCGCCGGGACCGCCACCGGTACGGGCGCCGCGGTCGGGTAGAACGGGTTGCGGCTGGTGTCCTTGCCGAGCGGGTTGTTGTCGGTGCAGTTGCCTGCGTACACCGTGTACCCGCTCGCATACGGGAAGAGACCCGGTGACGTGGTCGTGTCGCCCGTCGCGGCGAACGTGAACTGCCCGTAGGGCTCGAGGCCCGTGTTCGCCACCGAGATCGACATGCCGGTCGCGTACGGCGGAGCCCCGGGCGTGTTGGCCGGCGACGGCAGTGTCGCGACCACCGTGCCGGGCCCGTCGTACTGGAACTGCAGCGACGCGGTCTGCCCGACCGAGATCGATGCCGTTTGCACCGGCGCGACCACTTCTTGGTCGCCGACCCCGGTTCCCTCGGTGATCGTGACGGTGTAGGTGCCGGCCGCCATGAACGCGAAATAGGCGCAGCCCTCGGCCGTCGTCTGCTGGGTGAGTGTCGTCGGCCCGGTCACCTGCACGCTGATGTTCCCAGAGACCGCACCGCTCGCCTCGAAGACCTTCACCGCGATCGATCCGGACGACGCCGAGTACGCACCGACGGGCGGGGCGAGCGTCGACACTGACCTCACCGGTGCGGTACCGCCCATGTCGGGCCAGGTGACGGTCTCACTGACCTGCATGATCTGGCCGGTGGACGCGCCCGGGGTGTCACACGTGCTCGTCGTGGAGCTCTGCCCGACGAACTGCACGTCCTGGGTGACCGTGTACTGGATGCCGTTGACGCGCTGGTCGTTGGGTGCCGCGGGATTGACCGGCAGGACCGTCTGGCCCTGGGGGATCGCCGTGAACTGGGTCGGATCGGCGGCCAGTCCGCGCACGGTTTCCATCTGCGCGGTCGCGAGGTTCGCGGCGACGACCCGGTTGCGGGTGTTGCCCGACGCCAGGATCGCGTTCTCGAACAACAGCGCGGCACCCAGCATCGCGATGACGAGCACCGTCACCGCGACGAGTACCTCGACGATCGTGAAGCCATCGGCCGTCCCGTCGTCCGCGGGACGTGAACGCGGATTCACAATTCATCCCTCCGGAGCACCATCGGTCACCCGGGTGCAATTGGTCGGCGCTGGTGGTCGGCTCTGGCCCTCGCAGGGAATCGGACGATCAGGCGTCGAGCTTGAGAGAGAACCGAAACGTCGCGTACTCGAGCGGCCCCGATGGGGCTTGACGACGGTTAGGCCTTGTTGCCGGGAAGTACGTGCGCGGCCTCATAGACCGAATCGACCCGTTTGACCGCGGCCAGGATCGAGTCGAGATGTCCGGGATCGGCCAACTCGAACTCGAACCGCAGTCGGGCGATCCGGTCGGTCGCGGTCTGCGACGTGCACGAGATGATGTTCACGTGGTGCTCCGACAGCGTGTCGGCGATGTCGCGGAACAGCTTGGAACGGTCGAGCGCCTCGACCTCCACGGAGACCGTGTAGTTGCCGGGCGCGTCGTTGTCCCACTCGACTTCGATCACGCGGTCGGCCTGGCTCAGCAAGCTCACCGCGTTGGCGCAGTCGGTTCGGTGCACCGACACGCCGCGCCCGCGGGTCACGAAACCCATGATCTCGTCGCCGGGCACCGGTGTGCAGCAACGCGACAACCGGACCATGACGTCGTCGAGACCCTCGACGTGGACTCCGGCACCGGTGCGGCGATGCCCGCGCGCCCGGGGCGGGCGAGCGACAGTGGTGGGCAGCTGTTCCTCGCCACCGCGCAGCTCACGCTGGATGCGCTGGACGACGGCCTTGGCCGAGACGTGACCCTCACCGATCCCGACGTAGAGGCCTTCCAGGTCGAAGTAGTGGAGCTGCTCGGCGACGGCCTCGAGGATCGGGGAACCAAAGAGCTTCTGGGCGGGCAGTGCTTCGCGCCGCATCGCCTTGGCCAGGTCGTCGCGACCCTGGTCGATCGCGTCGACGCGCCGCTCCCGGGAGAACCACTGCCGGATCTTGGAGCTCGCGCGCGGCGTCTGGACGAACTGGGTCCAGTCGCGGCTCGGGCCCGCGCCTTCGACCTTGCTGGTGAAGATCTCGCACGTATCGCCCGACTGCAACGCGGAGTCGAGGGGGACGAGCCGCGCGTTCACGCGGGCGCCGATGCAACGGTGGCCGACCTCGGTGTGGATCGCGTACGCGAAGTCGACGGGAGTCGCACCCGTGGGCAGAGTGATCACCCGGCCCTTGGGCGTGAAGACGAAGACCTCGTCCTGTTCGAGATCGATCTTCAGGCTCTGCATGAACTCGGTCGGGTCGGTCGTCTCCTTTTGCCAGTCGACGATCCGCTGCAACCACACGAGGTCTTCGGCGGGGTTGCGCTGTTCCTTGTATCCCCAGTGCGCCGCGACCCCGTACTCGGAGCGGCGGTGCATCTCGGCGGTGCGGATCTGGAACTCGACCGCCCGACCCAGCGGGCCCACCACCGTCGTGTGCAACGACTGGTAGAGGTTGAACTTGGGCATGGCGATGTAGTCCTTGAACCGACCCTGCACCGGGCGCCACAGCGCGTGGATCGAGCCGAGCGCGCCGTAACAGTCCTTCACGGACTCGACGATCACGCGGACACCGACGAGGTCGTTGATCTCGGCGAACTCCTTGCCTCGCACGACCATCTTCTCGTAGATCGACCAGTAATGCTTCGGCCGCCCCGTCACGTCGGCGTTGATGTGGAGCTGCTCGAGCCGGCTGCGCACCGCGCCCACGACCTCCTCGAGGTACCGCTCGCGCTCCCCCGCGTGCTGGAGGACCATCGCCTCGATCTCGGCGTAGCGCTTCGGGTGCAGCACCGCGAACGCGAGGTCTTCGAGTTGCCATTTGACGTCCTGGACGCCCAGCCGGTGCGCGAGCGGCGCGTAGATGTCGAGCGTCTCTTGGGCGATGCGCTTCTGCTTCGCCTCCGGGAGCGAGGCGATCGTACGCATGTTGTGCAGCCGGTCGGCGAGCTTGATGAGCAGAACGCGCACGTCCTTCGCCATCGCGACGAGCATCTTGCGCATCGTCGCGGCCTGCTGCGCTTCGCGTGAGTCGAACTCGAGCCGGTCGAGTTTGGTGACGCCGTCGACGATGGCCGCGACATCTTGACCGAACCGCGCCTGGAGGTCGTCGAGCGTGACCGAGGTGTCTTCGACCGCGTCGTGCAGGAGCGCGCCCGCGAGCGTGATGTCGTCGAGACCGAGATCGGAGAGGATCATTGCGACGCCCAGCGGATGGGCGATGTACGGGTCGCCGGACCGGCGGACCTGGTCGTGGTGCGCATCCCGCGCGACCTCGTAGGCGTCCTCGATGAGGCCGGTCTCGCGCTTGCCGTCACCACTGCGAACCGATTCGAGCAACGGCCGCAACGCGCTGTCGACGTGGGGGCGTCCGGAATGCCGGCGGGGCGGAGCACTCGTCATTCGTCGACCCGGCTACTCATCGGTCACCCCGTGGCCCTTCGTACGGGACCGCACGGCTATTCATACGTGACCAGTGTGTGCATCTCGTACCCGTCGAGCCGCTCGCGACCGTGGAGGAACGCCAGCTCGAGCACGAACGCGAAGCCGACGACCGACCCGCCGAGTCGTTCGACCAGGCGCGCCGTCGCGGCCGCGGTGCCACCGGTCGCGATCACGTCGTCGACGATCAGGACCTGTTCGCCGGGCTCGATCGCATCGCGGTGGATCTCGAGCAGGTCGGTCCCGTACTCGAGGACGTACTCCTCGCGCTCGATCTCCCCGGGCAGCTTCCCCGGCTTGCGCACCGGCACGAATCCGGCGTGGAGCTCGTAGGTGACGGGCGCCGCGAACACGAACCCGCGGGCCTCGATCCCGATGACCTTGTCGACGCGGGTCGTCGCGTAGGGCTCGGAGAGGGCGTCCACGGTGGCCCGGAAGGCCTCGGGCGCGCCCAGGAGCGGGGTGATGTCCTTGAAGACGATCCCGGGTTTCGGGTAGTCGACGATGTCGCGTATATGCGCCATCAACCACGCTGCATCCATCGCTACCAGCGTACCTACCTCCGCCGGCAGGCCTGGTCCGTTGGTACCCGGCGCGCCGGCGGACTACTTCCGCTTGCGCCCGCGCGGTTGGCGCGGGCGGGCCTGGATCGTGGAGCGGGGAACGGCGGGCGGGCCCGGGATACCGAGCGGCTTGCGTCCCGGAGCTTGCTCGGTCGTGCCCGGCTGTTCGTCGACCCCGCCGACCGGGACCCCGACCGATGCCGACGACGAGGCCGCGGCGACGGCCGCGCCCGGCGCCCGGCGGCGGCGCTCGGCCAGGGCCCGGTACTGGGGTTCGCGCTCCTTCCACCACGCGAGCAGCGGGGCGGCGACGAAGATCGACGAGTAGGAACCAATGAAGAGGCCGGCTGCGAGCGCGAGGGCAAAGTCCTCGAGCGCGGTGGCGCCGAGGATGCCGGCGCCGACGACGAGCAACGACACGACCGGCAGTAGGGCGACGAGCGACGTCGACACCGACCGCATCAGCACCGCGTTGAGTGAACGGTTGACCATCTCCGAGTAGGTCGACCGACCGGTGCCAGTGAGCGTGCGTTGGAACTCGACGACCTTGTCGAACACGACGACGGTGTCGTACAGCGAGAAACCGAGAATTGTGAGGAAGGCCGTGACGGTCGCAGGCGAGACCGAGAAGTGGAACAGCGCGTAGACACCGACCGTGAAGATGATGTCGTGGATCACGGCGACGATCGCGGCGGCGGACATCTTCCATTCGAACCGCATCGCGAGATACGCGGCGAGGACGAAGAAGAAGATGATCAGTGCTTTGAGCGCCTTCTGACTCACCTCGTGGCCCCAGGTGGGGCCGACAGTGGTGATGCTCACGTCGGTGGTTGACCGCCCGGCGTACTTCGCGAGCCCGGCCGCCACGGTCTGCACCTGGCTCGCCGGCAGCTTGGTCACCGCGACCGTCACCGCGTTGCCCTTGACCGTCACTTTCGGATTCTCGAGCCGGGTGACCTTGAGCGCGGCAGTCACCCCGGCGACGGTCGGCTTCACTCCCGCCTTCGCGGTGAACGTGAACGAGCCCGCGCTCTCGGTCGGCACCGTGACGTCGGCGTCGGTCACCTGCCCGTAGTCGGCCAGCGCGGACTGCACGATGTTGATCGGATCCTTGATGACCCGGGCCTCGACCCGAATCGTGTCAGTGCCGCCGCCCGGCGGCGTGAGCACACTCACGCTGGCTTCGCCGAAGCCGAGCGTGCCGAGCAGGCTGCGCACGTCGGCGACCTTGGCGCTCGTTCCCGGCTTCATCGAGACCGACCAGGCGGTGCCGCCCTCGAAGTCGATGCCGAGGTTGAGGCCGCGCACGCCCAGCAACAACAGGCTGAGGACGACAAGCGTCGAGGAGAGGATCAGCCAGCGCCGGCTGTGCTTGATGAACTGGAAGTTGGTCCGCTCGTGGTAGAGGTCGGAGAGACGGTGGCGCCGGGTGACACCGGGAATGTCGTCGGCGGCGGGCGGCGGAGCGACGACCGTCATGCGCGCACCTCCGGTACGTCGAGGCCGGCACCGATGCCGACGCCCGCCATCTGTACGAGCACAGGGCGGCGCGCGAGCACCGACACGAACGGCCACATGAAGCAGTACGCCAAGATGAGGTCGAGCGCGGTCGACAGCCCGAGGAAGTACGCGAAGCCGCGCACCGACGATGTGGCGAACAGATAGAGCACGACCGCGCCGATCATCGACACGAGGTCGGCGGCGATAATCGTGCGGAACGCCCGCCGAAAGCCCGAGTCGAGCGACGAACGCACTGTCTTCCCCGTGCGGACCTCGTCTTTCAGGCGCTCGAAATAGACGACATAGCTGTCGACCGTGACACCCACCGACACGATGATGCCGGTCACCCCTGCGAGCGTGAGGGTCAGACCCTGATGCGCAGACAGCCACGACACGAGCGCGAAGAACGTCAGCGCGGTGAGCGCGATGCCCGTCCAGACCACGAGGCCGAGGATCCGATAGACGAAGATCATGTAGAGGGCCACGAGGACCAGGCCGATCAGGCCCGACACGATGCCGGCATTCAACTGGTCCTTCCCGAGCGTCGGCGACACCGACTGCGCGGTCTGCGACACCAGTTGCACCGGGAGCGAGCCGTACCGCAGCACCAGCGCGAGGTTGTGGGCCTGCTTGCTCGTGAACGACCCGCTGATCGTGATGTCCTGACCAGTGATACCGGGGTTGATGGTCGGCGCCGACTGCACCACGCCGTCGAGCTCGATCGCCACCTGCTTACCGACGTACGGGGTGGCGACCTTGGTCACGAAGTCGTTGTTCTTGAAGTGAACATTGACCTCCCACTGTGCGTTCTGGGAATTGACGACTGCGGTGGCGGTCCCGACGTTGCGGCCGGTGAGGATCGTCGGATCGAGCAGGTAGCACGCGTTCTTCTGCAGGTCGGGCAGGATCACCTGCTTGTCGGCGGCGTCGACCTTCGACACCAACTTGCCGCCCTGGCAGGACGAGTCGGTCGCGGCCGGCACAGTCGTGGTGGTCGTCGCACCCTTGACCGTCGTTGCGCTCCCCTTGGCCGTGGTCGCGGTCGAGCTCGACGCGGGCGCGGACGACGTCGTGACCGCCTCGTGGCGCACCGCAGCGATCGGTGTGGTGTTGATGGTCTGCTCCGCCCCGGCCGCGTGACCGGTCGTGCTGGTCGCGGGCTTCGCCGTGGTCTTCGTCGCGCCCGCGGCAGTAGTCGTCGTCGCGCCCGCGGCAGTAGTCGTCGTCGCGCCCTTCACGGTCGTGGGCACGGCGACGCTCGAGTACGGGATACTCGTTTGCACGACGCGGAAGCGCAGCTCGGCCGTCTTGCCGACGAGCGCGTCGGCCTCGCTCGCGTTCTTCACACCGGGTAGGTCGACGACGATGTTGTTGCCCTGGCGACTCACGTTGGGCTCGGCGATACCGAGACCGTCGACCCGGTTCCGGATGATCGACACCGCGGTGTCGAGCGTCGACAGGTCGGAGCCCTTCACCGGGGCGAGCACGATCGACGTCCCGCCCTGCAGGTCGAGACCCAGCACCGGTCGACTCGATCCGAACAGGGTCGCGAAGAAGCAGCCCAAGATGAACACAACGGTGACGATCAGCAGGATGACCTTGCGCCGCACGGGTCAGTCCGCCCCGGTCTCTCCGTCGTGGGGCTCGCCGCCGTGGGGCTGGGACTGCGGGTCGATGCGCTGGCCGATGGCCCCGCGGGCAACGTGGATCACCGTGCCCGGTGCGATCTCGAGATCGGCGTCCGCCTCGCCGAGGCGGGCGATCCGCCCGTAGATGCCACTCGTGGTCAGCACTTCGTCGCCTTCTTGGATCTGGGACTGCAACTGGCGTACGGCGGAGATCCGCCGCTGTTGCGGACGCCACAACAGGAGGTAGATGGCGCCCACCATGAGGACGGAGAAGATCGCCACCTGCACTGGGTTGCCCTTACGCCGGAGAAACGGTAAGCGAAGCTACCACCGCTGTTTGCGGACTCCTGGTCAAGCCGAGGGCACCTCGAACGCTCGGCCCCGGTCGGCGGCGACGGCCTCGGCCAGGCGCCCCAACCGCTCTCCGCGACACATCCGCACCTGGCCCCGGTACGCCTCGCCGCGCGAACGCAGCCCACCGCTGGGCCTCCGCCTCGGCCGCGGCCTCGAGCGCCTCGGGCGGCACCACCGAGTCGAGGAACCCGGCGTCGACTGCGCCTTCGGGGTCGTAGATACGGGCTCCGACCGTGGCATCTTGCACGTGACGCTTCGAGAGCCGCTCCTGGGCGATCTCGACGGCCCAGCGCGGGAGCACCATCCCCAGCTGCGTCTCGATAAGTCCGATCCGGAACTCGCCCCGGGCGCCGATCCACGCGTCGGCCCCGAGCAGCAGCAGCGCACCCGCGGCAATGGCGTGCCCGGTACACGCGACGACCACAGGAATGTCCGCGCCGTACATCCGCGCGAAGAGCTCGCCCCCGTCGGTCACGAGCTTGCCCGCGGCCTCGGCCCCGCTCCGCATCACCTGCAGGTCGAAACCTCCCGACAGCATCCCGGGCGCGCCGGTGATCAGCATCGCGCCGACCTGGGCTTCGCCTGCATCTTCGGCGTGCGACAGCGAGTCACCCAGACCCGCGATCACCTCGGGGGAAAGGGCGTTGGCCTTGCCGTTCGCGATCGTGACGTGCGCGACGCGATCGCGGACTTCGTACTGCACGAGCTCCACTGGAACCTCCTGGCTAGAACAGCTCGGGAGCCTCGCCGGGTGCACGCGGCACACGCAAACCCTCCCCGGAAGCGCCGGGGACGCGCAGGCCGACGTGGGCGAAACCCGCGGGCGTCGCGACCCGGCCGCGGGGCGTGCGCTCGATGAGTCCGCACAACAACAAGAACGGTTCGTAGACGTCCTCGACGGTCTCGGCCGCCTCGCTCACTGCGATCGCCAGTGTGCTCAGACCGACCGGTCGGCCCACGAAGGTCCGGCAGAGCGCGTCGAGGATGGCACGGTCGACCTTGTCGAGCCCGAGCTCGTCGACCTCGAACAAGGCGAGCGCGTCGCGCGCGATGTCGACGGTGACGCGCCCGTCGGCCCGAACCTCGGTGTAGTCGCGCACCCGCTTGAGCAAACGGTTCGCGATGCGCGGCGTTCCCCGGGAGCGACTTGCGATCTCGGAGGCCGCGTCGGGTTCGAGGTCGACGCCGAGGATCGCCGCCGCGCGCCGCAGGATCGCCGCAAGCTCGCCGGTCTCGTAGTAGTCGAGACGCGCGACGAACCCGAACCGGTCGCGCAGCGGCCCGGTGATGAGCCCGGTGCGCGTCGTAGCGCCGACCAGCGTGAAGCGGGGCAGATCGAGCCGGATGGTCTGCGCGCTCGGACCTTTCCCGATCACGACGTCGAAGCGGAAATCCTCCATCGCGGGATAGAGGCTCTCCTCGACGACGCGCGGGAGCCGGTGCACCTCGTCGATGAACAGCACGTCGCCGTCGTCGAGGTTGGTGAGGATGGCGGCGAGGTCACCCGCCCGCTCGAGCGCGGGCCCACTCGTCGGTGTGATGCGCGCGCCCATCTCGGTCGCGATGATGCCGGCGAGACTGGTCTTGCCGAGCCCGGGCGGCCCGGCGAGCAGCACGTGGTCGACGGCCTGGCCCCGCCGTTTCGCGGCGGTGAGCATGATGTCGAGGTGCTCGCGCAGGCGGGGTTGCCCCACGAACTCGTCGAGGCGGCGCGGCCGCAGCGTGGTCTCGTCGGCGACCTCTTCGGGGTCGGCCTCCGGGCTCAACAGCTCGTCCCTCATGAAGACACGCTCACGACACTCGCGTGCCCGGACGGGCCAGGAGTTCGAGCGCGTCGCGCAGCAGCTCCTCCACCGTTCCATCGGCGCCGATCTGACCGAGCGACTCCCGCACCTCGTCGGGGCCGTAGCCGAGCCCCACGAGCGCGTCACGCACCTGGTTCCGAGCGCCGGCACCGTTGGTCCCGGACACAACGGTGAGATCGATTTCCGACGCGACGAGGCGCGATTTCAGGTCGACGAGGAGCCGCTGCGCGGTCCGCTTGCCGACTCCGGGCACGGCGACGAGCGCATCGAGGTCGTCTTCGGCCAGGCAGCGGCGCAGCGTCGACGGCGGGTGCACCGACAAGACGGCGAGCGCGAGCTTCGGCCCGACGCCGCTGGCGGTGATGAGGGTCTCGAAAGTGTCGCGCTCGTCGCGGGTGGTGAAGCCGTACAGGACGAGGGCGTCCTCGCGCACGTGTTGGTGCGTGAACAAGAACACCGACGCACCGGGTTCGAGCGCGGCAAACGCGTTGATCGGGACGAGGACCCGGTAGCCCACTCCCGCAACCTCGATGAGCGCCTCACCGTTCATCGTGCGCTCGACGACCTCGCCCCGCAAAGAGCCGATCATGTCGGTACCCGATCGAGCATCCGGATCCGTCCGTGATGGCAGCATGCGAGCGCCAGCGCGTCGGCCGCGTCCGGAGGCTTCGGTATCTCCCGTAACGAGAGGAGGCGGGTCACCATCGTCTGCACCGCGAGCTTGTTGGCAGCACCGTCTCCGGTCACCGCGAGCTTCACCTCGTTCGGGCTGTACTGCACGACCGGGATACCCGCGCGGGCGGCGACGACGAGCGCGAGCCCGCTCGCCTGACCGACGGATATCGCCGTCTGCGCGTTGTTCTGGAACAGCACCCGCTCGACTGAGACGACGCTGGGCCGGATCTGCGCCACGAGGTCGGCCAACTCGTCGTTGAGCAACAGGAGCCGCTCGGGCAGTGGGTCGTTCGGCGAAGTGCGGATCACACCGCATGCCGTTGCCCGCAGCCGCCCGCGTTCGCGGACGACGGCGCCGTAGCCGCACCGCGAAACACCGGGGTCGATGCCGAGGACGGGCCCGGCCGGGTCGAACACAGGTTCGATCCTACGGGGTCGCAGGTGTGGGCGCGAGGACCCCGAGCACCATCCCGCCGATCAGCCCCCAGATCAAGCGCGGCGGATCAGGCGCCAGAGCACGAACAGTACGAGCACGCCGATGCCGATCGGCACCAGTCGCTTCGTTACCGGCGCGCCGGCCACCTCGAACAGGTCGACCGGCGCCACTTCCTTGGAGTCGATCTTGCGAGGGCCGGCCGACGCGGGCCCGGTGACCAGCGCTCGCGAGCGCCTGCTCGTACGCGCCACCTTCGTGCGAAGTGTCGCCGCCGCCCGCGGTGCTCAAGACGTCGCGCTCGACGTTCTCGACGAACTGGCCCATGAGCTTCGACGACACGTCGGCGAGCACACCTCGGCCGAACTCCGCGACCTTGCCGGTGATCGCGAGATCGGTCGCGACGTCGACCTTCGTCCCGGCGCCCTCCGCGGTCATCGTGACCACGATCGTCGCCTTGGCGTTGCCCTGGCCACGCGTGTCGCGCCCGGACACGTCGATCACGATGCGGCGGTTCGTCTCGTCGACCTCGGCCAGCTTCGCGGTGCCCTTGTACTGCGCGGTGATGGGGCCGACCTTGACCTTGACGACGCCCCGGAACTCGTCGCCGTCGATCTCCTGCAACTGCGCGCCGGGCAGGCACGGCGCGATCCCTTCGATGTCGAGCATCACCTTCCAGGTGGCGTCGATCGGTGTGCTCACTTGGAAGCTGTCGTTGATCTCCATCACTTCTCCGTCTCGGTGAGGCGTGACTCCAGGTCGGCGAGGTCGCCGGGGGTGTCGACATCAGCAGCCGAGCCCGCGTCATCGCACGGTACCACGACCGCCGGGTGCCGGCGGAAGAGCACCCGGGCACCCTCGTCGCCGGTGAGGGTCATCGCCTCGGCCCAGTACCGCCGGGCGATCAACACGGGGTTGCCCCGGACGCCGTGGTAGGTCGCGTACGCGAGGCCCGCGCCGAAACCGGACACGCCCGCGACCTTGCGGTAGGCGTTCGCGCCGACGAGGGGCTGGTCGGCGAGCCCGACAACGATCGCCGGAACGTCGGCGTCGGGCTCGAACCGGCGGAGGGCACACTGCAGGCTCGATGCGATCCCGAGCTCCGGCGCGTCGTTGAAGACGACCTCGACCTGCTCTCGCGCCGCGGCCGCGACTCGATCGTCGGAGACGACGAGCACGACCGGCGCGCACCCGCTTTCGCGAGCCGCGGCCACTGCGTATCCGAGCAGCGGGCGCCCGCGCAGGAGCGTCAACGACTTGGGAGTCTCGCCGCCGAAGCGAACGCCGCGACCCGCCGCGAGCACGACCGCCGGGATGACGTTTGGGGGGATGGGGTCGGAGTCGGTTGTGCTCAGAGTGCTTCGAGCGCGCGCCGGACCAGCACCTCCGCGAGGTGCGCGCGGTACTCCGGCGACGCGTTCAGATCTCCGGGGGGTTCAGTGCCGACCGCCGCTTCACGCGCCACGTCGGCGGCCGATGCACCCTGCGAGAGCGCGGTCTCGACTGCGGTGGCCCGCAGCGGTGTGGAACCCATGTTGACGAGGGCAACGTGCGTGCCGCCGTTCACCCGGGCCGCTACCGCGCCGACGATCGCCCAGTCCTGAGCCCGCCGGTTGAACTTCTCGTAGGCGAACCCGGTGGCGCCGGTCTTGCGCACCTGGATCTCGGCGAGCAACTCGTCGGGTTCGAGCGCCGTCTCGAGGAAGCCGCGGAAGAACTCGGTCGCCCGGACCTGGCGTGATCCGTTCGGGCCCCGCACCACGAACGTGGCGTCGAGTGCGAGGAGTGCCGCAGGCAGGTCGCTCGCGGGATCGCCGTCCGCGACCGATCCGCCGAGAGTGCCACGATGCCGCACCTGGTTGTCGCCGACCTGGGCGGCGACCACGCGCAGGAGTCCGCAGGACTCGGCCAGCAGATCGCTGGTCTCGAGGTCGCGGTGGCGTGTGAGCGCGCCGATCGCGAGGTGGTCGCCCGCGTCGCGGACGTACGAGAGGTCGCGGACGCGCCCCACGTCGACGAGCACCGAGGGCGTCGCGAGCCGCAACTTCATGAGCGGCAGCAACGACATGCCGCCCGCGAGGAACTTGGCGTCCTCGCCGTGCTCGCCCAGCAGCGAGATCGCCTCCGCGGCCGAACCGGCGCGCACGTAGTCGAACGCGGCGGGGATCACTTGCGCTCCTGGATCGCCTCCGCGGCTGCGAGCACCGATTTCACGATGTTGTGGTAGCCGGTACACCGGCAGAGGTTGCCTTCGAGACCGAGGCGCACATCCTGCTCGGTCGGGTCGGGGATCTCGTCGAGCAGGGACACGGCCGCGAGCACCATGCCGGCCGTGCAGTACCCGCACTGCAGACCGTGGTTCTCGTGGAAGGCCGTCTGCACGGGGTGCCACTGCTCGCCGTCTGCCAGTCCCTCGATCGTCGTTACCGCGGCGCCGTCGGCCTGCGCCGCGAGCATCGTGCACGACTTCACCGACTCGCCGTCGACCAACACCGTGCACGCCCCACAACTCGAGGTGTCGCACCCGATCTTGGTGCCGGTGAGACCGCACGCCTCGCGCAGGTATTGCACGAGCAGCGTGCGGGCTTCGACGTCGTGATCCTGCGCCGACCCGTTGACGCTCATTCCGATCCGCATGGGCCGGGAGACTAGCCCCACCAGTTCCTGTCGCTTCGCCGGCGCAGGTCGTCGCCGCCCGACGGCAAGGTCGCCCAGGTCACCGGGGCGGCGCTGGGCGGCGGCCGGGCATCGGCCGCGATCTTCGCCCACCGCGGGCGCAGCCGTGGTGGTCGACGCCGGCGACGTGATTCCCTGCGCCCGTCCCCGAAGCTCGCTACATCTTCGCCAGGATCGGGACGAGTTTGTCGATCGGCACGAAGGTCGCACCGATGAGCTTGCGGTCGGCGAACACGACCTTGCCCTCCCGATCGACCACGAACACCGACCTCCGCACACCGAGCACCGGCGCGCCCACGCCGTACGCCTCGATCACCGACTTGTCGACGTCGGCCAACAGCGGGAAGGTGAACCCCTTCTTCTCGGCCCACGCCTCGTGACTCGCGACGTCCTGGGGCGAGATGCCGAGCAGGACCGCACCCGTCGCCTCGAGATCGCCGAGGTTGTCGCGGTACGAGCACATCTGGCGCGTGCATCCCGGCGTGTTGTCGCCGGGATAGAAGGCGATCATCACCGGGCGGCCGCGGTATTCCGAGAGCGTGTAGTCGCGCTGGGCGCCGTCGGCGATACCCGGCAGCGTGAAGTCCGGTGCGGCTTGTCCTACCTCGATCATGAGATCCCCTCTTCCAAGGCCGGGCCGGTCACACGGTGACGGCTTCGAGCACGGAATCTGGGATGTCGAAGTTCGCGTACACCGCCTCGGTGTCGTCGTGGTCCTCGAGCACGTCCATCAGCCGCAACACGGTCTTGGCCTGGCTCTCCTGGGTGAGTTCCACGACGGTTGTGGGAACCATCGTCAGGTCGCCCGCCTTCACCTTGAATCCGGCCTCCTCCAGCGCGGTGCGCACCGCGTGGAGGTCGGTCGGCGGAGTGGTGACCTGCCAGTTGTCGCCCGCGTCGGCGACGTCGTCGGCGCCGGCGTCGGCCGCGACGAGCATGAGCTCGTCCTCGTCGGCCGACTTGTCGACCTCGATGATGCCCCGGCGCTCGAACTGCCACGACACCGCGCCCGGCTCCGCGAACGAACCGCCGTTGCGGCTGAACAGGTTCTTGATCTCGGCCGACGTGCGGTTGCGGTTGTCGGTGAGTGCCTGCACGATCACCGCGACGCCGCCGGGCGCATAGCCCTCGTAGGTCACGGGCTCGTACGTGACGCCCTCTTCCTCACCGGTACCGCGCCGGATCGCGCGCTGGATCGTGTCGACCGGCAGCGACGAGTCGCGCGCCTTTTGGACCATCGAACGCAACGTCGCGTTCGTCGCGGTATCACCCCCGCCCGCGCGCGCCGCGACCTCGATCTGACGGATCAAGACCGCGAACAGCTTGCCACGCGCCGCGTCGGCCGCACCCTTTTTGTGCTTGATCGAATGCCATTTGGAGTGACCGGACATCAGCGCACCTCGACTACGAAAGGAGAATCATGAAAGGAGGTTCAAGAAGTGTTGGTGGAGACGGAGATCGCCGGAGAGCTCGGGATGAAAGGATGCGAACCAGATTGCACCGGCACGGCCGAGCACCGCCACACCGTCGTACTCGGCGAGCACCTCGATCCCACCGCCCACACGTTCGACGACGGGCGCGCGGATGAACACACCGGGAAAATCGCCGTCGGCGAGACCGCGCACCGCGAGCGGGGTCTCGAACGATTCGCGCTGGCGGCCGTAGCCGTTGCGGCGGACAGTGACGTCGAGGACGCCGAGCGGCGCCTGGTCGGGCCGCCCGTCGACGACCTCGGCGGCACAGAGGATCAGGCCGGCGCACGTCGCGAACGCGGGAAGCCCATCGCGCAGCCTCGCCCGGAGAGGTTCGCGCAGCTCCGCGGAGTCGAGCAGCTTCTCCATCGTCGTCGACTCGCCGCCGGGAAGGAAGATCGCGTCGATGCTGTCGAGATGCTGCGGACGCTTGACCAGCGCGACATCGGCGCCGAGCGCGCCCAGCGCCTCAGCGTGCTCGCGGAACGCGCCTTGCAGCGCGAGAACCCCCACCTTCACCTGGCGGCCTCCGCGTCACCGCGGTCACCAGCCCCGCTCGGCCAGCTTCACGTCGAGCGTCCCGATCTCTTCGCCTCGCATCGCCTCGCCCAGACCACGCGAGACCTTGGCAACGATGTCGGCGTCCTCGTAGTGCGTGGTTGCCTCGACGATGGCGCGAGCGCGCTTCGAGGGGTCGCTCGACTTGAAGATTCCGCTGCCGACGAACACCGACTGCGCGCCGAGCTGCATGACGAGCGCGGCATCGGCCGGTGTGGCGATGCCACCCGCGCAGAACAACGGCACGGGCAGCTCGCCTCGGACCGCGAGCTCCTCGACCAGATCGACCGGCACGCGGAGCTCCTTCGCCCAGGCGTAGCGCTCCTCGACGGGGCCGGCCTTGATGCGGGCGATGTCGCCGAGGATCGACCGCAGATGCCGGACCGCCTCGACGATGTTGCCGGTACCGGCCTCGCCCTTGCTGCGGATCAGGCACGCGCCCTCACCGATACGGCGCAGGGCTTCGCCGAGATTCGTCGCGCCGCACACGAACGGCACCGTGAACTGCCACTTGTCGACGTGGTGTGCTTCGTCGGCCGGCGTGAGCACTTCGGACTCGTCGACGTAATCGACGCCGAGCGACTGCAGCACCTGGGCCTCGGCGAAGTGACCGATCCGGCACTTGGCCATGACCGGGACCGTGACGGCCTTCTGGATGCCTTCGATCATCGACGGGTCGCTCATACGCGCGACCCCGCCGTCGCGGCGGATGTCGGAGGGCACACGTTCGAGCGCCATGACCGCCACCGCGCCCGCATCTTCGGCGATCTTCGCCTGTTCGGCGTCGACGACGTCCATGATGACGCCGCCCCGCAGCATCTCCGCCAGACCCCGCTTCACCCGCGCAGTACCGGTCGTGCGCTCGCCTGTGCCGATCTCGTTCGCCATGCCCGTCAGTCTAGAACGTGCCGTTCGCGGCCCGGCTACGGAGTTTTCGTCAGCGCGTAGCCCTTGTCGGGTAGCTCCACCCAGGTTTGGCCACGCGTCAACGCGATCCGTTTTCCGGTCGCGTCGAGCAGTTCCGCGGGCTTGGCGGCGTCCGGCCGGGACCAGGATCCGAGGATCTCGCGCCCGGCCGTGAACACGACGGCAGCGCCAGTGCCGGTCAGTTGGGCCTCGGCGCCGATGTTCGCGTCCCGGGGATCGCCGCCCGTGTACGGGACGAACATGACGACGACGTTCTTCGGCGCGAGTTGCGTTCCCGACGCGACGTCTTCGGGGCTCCCGAAGATCGAACGCTTCCACGTACCGCTCGGCGCATCCCAGGTCCAGGTCACAGCGAACGACGGACTCCCGAGAAAACCGACCCGTACCGATGTCGCCGCGGCGCCACCGACCGCCGCCTGCGACGCCCGGTACGTGAACAGCGGCGGTGGCGGCACCTTCGGTCCGCACTTCGCGTACATGACGTTGACGTGCGCGTAGAGGTTGAACGGAGCGTCGCGCGTGTGATCGCGGAACATGAGCAGACCCGCGCGTCTCGTCGAGTTGCACGACCGGCGCAGTGTTGATCGACTCGATCGCGTACGGAGCACCACCGGAATATGCGAACACGCCACCGAACGGCCGGACGAGGCTCTGGTCGGTCTTGCGCACCGAGCGCACCGGACCGACACGATCGGGGTCGTGCGAATTGAATACAGCCGCGAGACGCGTGATGCCGCTCTCGACGACCTCCTCATACACGACGTCGGCCTGGTCGACGCCGTACTTGGGGTGGCCTCGCAGTGTGTTGTCGATCTTGACGGTGACCGCGCACCGCTTGCGGGCCGCGCCGGTCGGGTCGGGCAAACCCGTCAACGGCGCGACCGCCGGGTCCTTGGCTTGCCGCGGCCGCCTTCGCGGCCGGCTCGCCCGACTTCTTGCCGCCGCCGCAGCTCGCGAGCGCGAGCACGACCACCGTCGGGACGGCTGCGAACGCGACGCAACGCTGGGAGAACGGACGCATGCCCCTAGTTTCGCGTCACATCTGCTCGAGGGCGTGGATCCGGTCGTCGATCGGCGGGTGCGTGTCGAACAAGTGGTTCCACTTGTTCTGACCCTTGTTCGACTCCTTGTCGAGGGGCTCCTCGATCCAGAGGTGGGCAGTGGCTTTCGAGGCGAAGTGCGTGGAGGTGTGGTCGTCCTTCAGCTTCTCCAGCGCGGAGATCAGCCCCGGCGGGTAGCGGGTCAGCTGCACGCCCGACGCGTCGGCGAGGTACTCCCGCTTCCGGCTGACCGCGAACTGCATCAGAGCCGCGATGATCGGGGCGAAGATCAACAACACGAAGCCGAGGACTGCGAACACGATGCCCAGCGGATTGTTGTTGTTCTCGTGGTCGCGACCGCCGCGGCCGCCGGTCCAGAACATGATGCGCAAGAAAAAGTCGGAAAGCAGGGCAATGATCCCGACCATCGTCACCGCGAGCGTCATCACCAGCACGTCGTAGTTGCGGATATGGCTCAACTCGTGCGCGAGCACACCCTCGAGCTCGACCCGGTTCATCTTCTCGAGCAGCCCCGTCGTGACCGCGACCGCGGCGTGCTTCGGGTTGCGCCCGGTGGAGAACGCGTTGGGTGCGGGATCGTCGACGATATAGAGCCGAGGCTTCGGCAGCCCGCTCGCGATGCACAGGCCCTCGACGAGATTGTGGTAGCGGGCGTACTGCACAGGGTCGGCCGGGACGGCGTGCGCCATCTTCAGCGCGACCTTGTCGCTGTTGAAGTACGAGACGAACGACGAGACGCCGACGATGATCGCGACGACGATGATCCCGATCACACCGCCGCGCAGGAAGTAGTCGACCGCGAGGCCGACCAACGACAACAGCAACACGAACAAGAAGATGAGCAGGACGGTCTTGCGTTTGTTCGCGGATATCTGTTCGTACACCAATCGCCTCGAGATACGGGGCCGAGACCGGACGTCTCAGCGCGGACGCAGGATCAGAACTGGACCTTGGGCACCTCGGCCGAACCCTGCTCCGCCTCGAAGAACTCGCGCTTGGAGAAGTTGAACATTCCCGCGACCAGCATCGTCGGGAACGTCTGGATCTTCGTGTTGTACTTCTGCACGCTGTCGTTGTAGAACTGCCGCACGTAGGAGATGCGGTCCTCGGTGGAGGTCAGCTCCTCCTGCAGGCTCAAGAAGTTCTGGTTCGCCTTCAGGTCGGGGTAGCTCTCGGACAGCGCGAACAACTGCCGCAACGTGCCGGTCAAAACGTTCTCGGCCTGGGCCTGCTGCTCGGGACCCGCCTTCTGCGCCTGCACCGCGTTGGTACGGGCAGCGGTGACCGCTTCGAGCGTGCCGCTCTCGTGCGCCGCGTAACCCTTCACCGTCTCGACGAGGTTCGGGATGAGATCGTGGCGGCGCTGGAGCTGCACGCTGATCTGGGACCACGCGGACTCGACCCGGTTACGGAGCCGGACCGCGCCGTTGAAGGCGAAGACGAAGAACAGGATCACCACGACGATGATCACCACGATGATGATGACTGCTGTCATCAGACGACCTCCCAGGGGGCGAGGCCCTCATACTACGGATGGGACACTCCCGAAGGGGTCACTACCCGCCGGGACGCATCCCCGCTACGTCATCTCCGCTACGTCATCTCCGCTACCCCGCCGGGACCAGGGCCCGCGCGTAGAGCTCCAGGTAACGCTCCGCCAGGCGCTTCATGGAGAACTGCTCGGCCCGTTCGAAGCCGGACGCAACCAGGCGGGACCGCAGCGGGCCGTCGTCGAGGAGGCGACGCAGCGCGTCCCGCAGCGCGGCAACGTCGCCGGGCGGCACGAGGAGGGCGTCCTGGTCGGACCACGCGACGTTCTGGTAGCCCTCGATCGCGGACGCGACGATCGGCGCACGGGCGGCCATCGCCTCGAGCAGCACGACCCCGAACGACTCGCCCCGCAGCGACGGCGCGCAGAACGCGGTCGCACCGCGCAACAGTGCGTTGCGCGGCGCGTCGGTGACGGTTCCGAGCCATTCGATGTCGCCGACCGCGCGCCTGCGCAGTTCGTCGGTTTGCGGCCCCACACCGATGATCTGCAGGCGAGCGTCGCGCTCGATACCGGCCCATGCCTCGAGGAGGACGTCGAGACCCTTGCGCGGTTCGTGCCGGCCGATGAACAGCACCGTGGGCTTCGTCGACAGTGCCGGCTCCGCGGCCGCGACCCGTTCGATCTCGATGCCGTTCCACAACACTGTGTAGGCAGCGCCGGTCCAGTTACCCTCGGCTGTCTCGCGTGCCGACTCCGACACGGCGACCCGGAAGGTGAGCCGCATCATCAGTGATCGCAGCGCGGGCCGCAGCCACTGGTACGGCACCTCGCCCGCCGCGTGGAACGTGCCGACCATCGGACCGTTGAAGCCGATCAGCGCGCTGACGGTCGGCCCGGGCACGATCGGCTCGTGCAGGTGCACGACGTCGGGCTCGAGCGTCCGCAAGACCTCGGCCGTGCGGCGCGCAGTCGCGCGCCCCGGTGCGATGGGCGCAACCGAACCGTTCGACTCCCACTCGACCGTCGGACCGACGCTCACAATGGTCGCGTCGGGCGGAGGTCCGTCGCACGGAGCGACGATGCGCACGTCGACATCGAGCTGACGCAGTTCGCGTGCAAGCCCGAGGACTTGTCCCTGCACCCCGCCGGGGCGCGACATCGAGTAGGGGCAGATCATGGCCACCTTCATGCGGCCACCATCGGCTTCACGCGACAACCATCGGCTTCATGCGGTAACCGTCCGGCGAGGCCTCACCGGGCCAGGCTTTCGGATTCGCGGTCGCTGGGCCAGTTGGCCTGCAAGAGGTGCCACTGCTCGGGCGCGACTCGGATGAGCTCCTCGAACTCCGCGGCGAGAAGCTGCGTGATCCGGGCGATGTCGGCGCGGAGATTCCCGTCCCGTTCGATCGGAATCGGCGGGCGCACCACGCCACGGTGTCCGCGCCCGGGTTCGAAGTAGACCGCGACGGGTAGCAACGCCGCGCCGGTGCGCAGTGCAAGCGTCGCCGGGCCCGCGGGCAGAGTGGTGTGCTCCCCGAAGAACTCGACGTCGACGCCGTCGCCGGTGAGATCGCGGTCGCTCAACAGGCAGACGATGCGGTTGTCGCGCAGCGCCTTCAACACGCGGCGAGAGACATCGGGTCCGATGGGCACGATCTCGAGGCCGATGGCCTCGCGCTGGCGGGCGAACCACTCGAGCAACTCGGGCGGCTGCAACGGCTCGACGACGGCAAGCATGTGATGACCCTTGGCCGCCATCCATGCCGCGGCCCACTCCCACCCGCCCAGGTGCGGCAAGGCGAGGACCACGCCCTTGCCCTGCGCCAGCCCGCGCTCGACGTGCTCGTAGCCCTCGATGACGAAGTTGGGATTCACCGCGCCCCGACGGACGTCGGCCGGCAACCGGAAGATCTCGAGCCAATACCGGCCGTACCACTCGAACACCGTCTTGACCGCGGCGGGATCGGTGGTGCCGGTGACTCGCCGCTGATGACGGGCCGACATGCGGCGGTTCCCCTTCTGCGGCCAACCTCCGACCCGACCGACCACGCGGCCCAGCGGCGGGACGAAGCGCGCGGGCACGGCCTGCGCGACTCGCGCCGCGCCACGGTACGCCCACGTCGTCAGTCCTCCGTGCTTGCCGGCCACGAACGCCTTACGGCCGGGCGCCGCGCCGTTCGGAGCGGGGACGGGAACGAGGGCGCTGACCTTCCACGCGCCGCGCCGTCCACCACGATCGCAACGGGGTCGGCGGCCGCTCGACACCACGGGGCCGTACGGTGGCCGGTTGCGGTGGACGCCCAGCGAGGCGGTAGACCTTGACGAACCGCTGCACCGCCGTGAAGGCCGTGAGCGCGAGCATCAACCACAGCATCGGGACCAGCACGGGAAACGCCAACGCGATGCCGAGCAGCACGAAGCGCTCGGCCCGCTCCATGAGGCCGCCTCGCGCGTCGAGACCGAGCGACTCGGCCCGGGCCCGCTCGTACGAGATCAGCATCGAGCACGCGGCAACCGCGAACGCGAGTATCGGAAGGTATTGCGAGCGGTGAGCGAGATGCCAGGCCACGCCACCGAACAACAGCGCGTCGGAGGCGCGGTCGGTGACCGAGTCGAAGAAGGCCCCGCGCGGACTCGCCTGGCCGCTCCCCCGCGCGATCGACCCGTCGAGGAGGTCGCTGACCCCGGCGGTCGAGAGGCCGACGACCGCCCAGACGAAGTGCCCAGAAGCGATGAGCACCGCGGTGGCGACCGAGCACACGAGACCGAAGACGGTCAACGCGTCGGCGGTGATGCCGAGACGCCGCAACCCGCCGCCGATGGGGCCGAGGCCCTGCTCGACGCGATTGCGCCAGCGCCGGTCGAGCATGCGTGCTCCTCAGAGGTGCCGCGCTCGCGTCCGCGAGCACTCCGACCACGGTACCAAACGCCAGGCCGCACTCCGGGCCTCGTCTCCGGCGGGTTCCCGCCGGACGTCGGCACCGCCGGCCCTCGGGCGCTGGTGCAGACGGGAACCGCGTTCGTACAATCGCCGGACCAGGCAGCCCGGCAGAGGGGGTCATCGGTGAAGACGTTCCCGACCGCGAGGATTCGCAACGTGGCGCTCGTCGGCCACGGTGGCGCCGGGAAGACGTCGTTAGCCGAAGCCCTGCTCTTCGACGCGGGCGTCATCGTCCGGATGGGCCGCGTCGAAGACGGCTCCACGGTCTGCGACTTCGACCCCGAGGAGCAACGGCGCAACATCTCCGTGTCGCTGGCGCTCGCGCCCTTCGAGCTCGACGGCCACAAGGTCAACATCCTCGACGCGCCCGGCTACGCGGATTTCGTCGGCGACGTCGCCGCCGCGATCCAGGCGGCCGACCTCGCCCTGTTCGTCGTATCCGCGGTCGAGGGCGTCGAAGTCCAGACCGAGATCGCGTGGAAGCTCGCCGAGCAACGGGGGCTGCCACGAGCGATCTTCGTCAACAAGCTCGACCGTGAACGCGCGTCGTTCTCGCGCACGCTCGACGACTTGAAGGCGAAGTTCGGCGCCGGCGTCGCGCCGCTGCAACTCCCGCTCGGCGAGGAGGCCGACCTCGCCGGCGTCATCGATCTCCTGAACGACGTGGCCGTCACGTACACCGGCGCCGCGTCGAAGGGCACGGAAGGCCCCGTCCCCGACGCGATCGAGTCGGAAGAGCACGCGGTGCACGATGCGCTCGTCGAGGGCATCGTCGTCGGCGACGATGATCTCATGGAGCGCTACCTCGGCGACGAGACGATCGAGATCGCCGAGCTGGCGCGCGCGCTCGCGGCAGGCGTGGCGTCGGCGAGCGTCTTCCCGGTCCTGTGCGGAAGCGCAACGAAGCTCGTCGGCATCGACCGCCTTGCGAAGTTCCTCGTCGAGGAAGCCCCCGCGCCGTCACTCGACGGCGACCAGCCTGGCGCCCTCGTGTTCAAGACGATGGTCGACCCCTACGTCGGTCACGTGAACCTGTTCAAGGTCCTGCGAGGGACGGTCAAGCATGACGACGTGCTCACGAACTC
This sequence comes from uncultured Actinomycetes bacterium, assembly GCA_963761055.1. Lineage (GTDB taxonomy): Bacteria > Actinomycetota > Acidimicrobiia > IMCC26256 > PALSA-610 > PALSA-610. The sequence goes on from CAVXFO010000008.1 coordinate 108,857, forward strand.
CCGATCGAAGACCGACGAACGCATGCACCAGTTGTTCTCGATGCGGGGCAAGGAACAAGACACCGTGAGCGAGGTTGCCGCAGGCGACATCGCCGCGGTCGCCAAACTCACCCACACCGCGACCGGCGACGTGTTGTGCACCAAGGGCACCTCCCTCGAGGTCGACGTCCTACCCGCGCCCGAACCGCGGCTCGCGGTCGCCATTCACGCCAAGAGCAAGGCCGACGAGGACAAGCTTGCCAACGCGCTTCACCGCCTGCAAGAGGAAGACCCGGTGCTGCGCATCGAACGGAATCCCGAGACGCACCAGACGGTGCTGCGCGGCATGGGCGAAACCCACCTCTCGATCGCGACCGAGAAGCTCGCGCGCAAGTTCGGTGTCGAGGTCGAGACCGACGACGTGCACGTGGCGTACCGCGAGACGATCAGCGGCACCGCGGAAGCCGAAGGCCGGCTGAAGAAGCAGAGCGGCGGGCACGGGCAGTTCGCGGTCGCGTGGCTGCGGGTCGAACCGAAGGAACGCGGGAGCGGCGACGAGTTCGTCGACGCGATCGTCGGCGGGGTCATACCCCGCAACTTCATCCCCGCGGTCGAAAAGGGCGTCACCGAAACCGAGGAGCACGGCGGCGCGCTCGGCTTCCCCGTCGTCGACGTGAAGGTCACGTGCTTCGACGGGAAGCATCATCCCGTCGACAGCTCGGAGATGGCGTTCAAGACCGCGGCCGCGATGGGTCTGCGCGATGCGCTCGCGCACGCGAACCCGGTGTTGCTCGAACCGGTGAGCGAGCTCGTCGTCGTGGTCCCCGAAGTCAGCCAGGGCGACATCATGGGCGACCTCAACGCCAAGCGGGGCCGCATCCAGGGATCGGCATCACTCGGAGGCGGCGAGGTCGAGATCACGGCGCACGTGCCGACGTCGGAGATGCTGCGCTACGCGATCGACCTCCGTTCGATGACGGGCGGCCGGGGCCGGTTCACCGTGGAGCACTCGCACTACGACCCGGTGCCTGCGCACCTCGTCGACAAGCTCGTCGCCGGGCACAAGGAACCCGTTCGCGCGTGAGCCCGGGCGTCGACGCGCGGCACCGCTCCTCGTCCAGCCACCAACAGTTGTCGGAGATCTCCGCACCATGCGCGGAGAAGTCCGGCAACGCAGGTCCGCCGTAGCGCTACCGCGGGTACTGGGTCCAGTCCTCAGGGTTGTTCTCGGTGTACTCGCCGAGCACGTGACCGTCGACTGCGTCGAGCTCGACCAGACCGCGCACGCTGGGGGGTTCGTCGGCGCTGTAGACGAGGATCCGCCAGGCCGGCCGCGACCGCAGACCGCGCCACGCGAGTTGGGCCGACGCATGACCAACCGGGAACCCGACCGCGCGGCTCGCCACCGCGAGCGCTTCGATCTGATCGATCTTCAAGGGCCAGCCCGCGAGGAAGTGGTACCCGGCGATCGCCGCGAGCAGGACCGCGCCGAACACGAGGCCGGCATTCGCGCTGGCGAGGCCGGCCCAGAGCGCCAGGCCGGCCAGAACCAGATAGATCCCGCCCGCGATGCGGCGGCGCTTGATGTCGGGGAACACGTACGGCCCGACGAACGCGGTGATGTCGAGATCCTCCGGAAGCTCGTCGCCCCCGTGATCGCCTCCGTCGTCGCTTCCGTCCCGCGGCCCCTCGTTCACCGGGAGGACGCTACCCGGGCCACGCGGCTTTCAGCTTGTCGTAGCCGTTGCGAAGGCTCTCCGGGAGCACTCGGGCCTCGCCGATCGAGGTCATGAAGTTCGTGTCGCCCTCCCACCTCGGGAGCACGTGGACGTGGAGATGACCGGGCACCCCCGCCCCCGCGGCCCGGCCGAGGTTCGCGCCCGTGTTCGCGCCGTCCGGCGAGTAGACCGTGCGGATCGCGCGCAGGGCCCGGACCTGGGCGCGCGCGATCGCGATGTTCACGCCGTCGTCGAAGTCGTCGAACGCGGCGGCGTGGCGGGTCGGCGCGACCATGAGATGGCCCGAGCCGTAGGGATACAGGTTCATCACCGTGATCGTGTCGGTGGTGCGCTCGAGCACGAGCGCCTCGGCATCGTCGGTCGCGGCGACGAGGTTGCAGAACACGCAACCGACCTTCTCCCGCTCCGCGTCGGCGCTCGACACGTACGCGGAACGCCAGTCGGCCCACAAACGCTCGAGACCCACCGCCGCGCTACCCGTGCTCGAGGACTTCGGCTGCCAGTCGCTCCGCGAACGCGTCCAGCTTCACGTCGCGCTCGGGATTGTTGGTCCCTCGCGCGTTCACGCCGACCGTGCCGTTCTCGGCATCGGTGTCGCCGACCACGAGGATGTACGGCACCTTGTCGGTCTTCGCCTTGCGGATGCGTGCTCCGAGACTGCCCGCGGAACCATCGACCATCTCCGCGCGGAAGCCTTCGGCCTTGAGGCGGTCGACCACTCGGAACCCGTACGCCTCGTTGCGGTCACTCACCGGCAACACGGTGGTCTGCACGGGAGCCAGCCAGGCCGGGAACGCGCCCGCGTAGTGTTCGAGCAGCACCGCGAAGAAGCGCTCGATCGTCCCGAACAGCGCGCGGTGGATCATGATCGGCTGGTGGCGTTCGTTGTCGGCGCCGGTGTACTCCATCCCGAATCGCTGTGGCAGCTGGAAGTCGACCTGGATCGTCGACATCTGCCACGTACGCCCGATCGCGTCCTTCGCCTGCACGCTGATCTTGGGGCCGTAGAACGCGCCCCCTCCCTCGTCGAGCACGAGGTCGAGGTTCTTGCTCGACGCGGCGACACGCAGCGCCTCCGTCGCCTCCTCCCACTCGTCGTCGCGCCCGACGGCCTTGCCCTCGGGCTTGGTCGAGAGCTCCAGGTAGAAATCGGTGAGCCCGTAGTCGCGTAACACGTCGAGGACGAAGTCGAGCAACGACGACAACTCCCCCGCCATCTGCTCTTTCGTGCAGAAGATGTGCGCGTCGTCCTGGGTCATGCCCCGCACGCGGGTGAGGCCGTGGACGACGCCCGACTTCTCGTAGCGGTACACCGTCCCGAACTCGAACATTCGCAGGGGCAACTCGCGGTACGAACGCGTGCGGTGCTGGAAGATCAGGATGTGGAACGGGCAGTTCATGGGCTTCAGGTAATAGTTCGTACCCTCGTTGTTCTGGCCGCCCTCGTCGAGATGGAGCGGCGGGAACATCGACTCCGCGAACCAGTCGAGGTGCCCCGAGATCTCGAACAGCTTCGACTTGGTGATGTGCGGCGAGTTGACGAACTCGTAGCCCGCCGCCTCGTGCCGTTCGCGCGAGTACTCCTCCATGATCCGCCGCACCCTTGCGCCCTTGGGATGGAAGACCGCGAGCCCGGACCCGATCTCCTCCGGGAACGAGAACAGATCGAGTTCCACTCCGAGTTTGCGGTGGTCGCGCCGTTCGGCTTCCTCCAGGCGGTGCAGGTACTCGGCGAGCGCGGCCTTCGACTCCCACGCGGTGCCGTAGATGCGCTGCAGCATCGGGCCCTTCTCGTTGCCGCGCCAGTACGCGCCCGCAACCTTCTGGAGCTTGAACACCCCGAGCTTGCCGGTGGAGGGCACGTGCGGTCCCCGGCACAGGTCGGTGAACTCGACCTCGGTGGTGCCGTCGGCTTCGGTCACCACGTTGCGATACACCGACACGCCCGCGCCGTCGCCGCCCGCCTCGCCCGCGTCCGCGTCGTCCGCGGCGCCGCTGCGTACCTTCTCGATGATCTCGCGCTTGTACGGCTGGTCCCCGAAGAGCAGGAGGGCGTCGTCGAAGGAAAGTTCGGTGCGTTCGAAGCGTTGGTCGGCCTTGACGATCGCGCGCATCTCGGCCTCGATCCGGGCGAGGTCGTCGTCGCTGAAGGTCTCGCCGTTCGGCAGGTCGAAGTCGTAGTAGAACCCGTCGGCGATCGAGGGGCCGATCGCAACCTTCGCGCCCGGGAACAGGCAGGTGACCGCTTCGGCCATGACGTCCGCGGTCGAATGGCGCAGGACCTCGCGGCCGTCGTCGCTGCCGGGGACGACGATCTGCAGCGCGACGTCGTGGTCGAGCGGGCGACCGAGATCGATCCATTCGCCGTCGGCCTTGGCCGCGATGGCCGCCTTGGCCAGGCCCGTGCCGATCGACGCCGCGACCTCGGCGGCCGTCGTTCCCGACGCGTACTCCCGGCTCGACCCATCGGGCAGCTTGACCGTGATCTGCGCGCTCATGATGTCTCTATCCGCGAAAGTTGGGGATGGGGAAGTTGGGGATGGGGAAGTTGGGGATGGGGAAGTTGGGGATGGGGAGGTTGGGAATGGGGAAGTCGGGAACGGCGGGAGATGCCGATCGAGGCTACCAACGACAGGTTTCCCGTCCGCGCCTATTACTCGCCCCGATTGGCGTCGATGATCGGACGTTCGAGGTCGACGCCCAGCAGCTGCCCGAGCTCGCAGAGCGTGGTGTGCGCGGCCGGATCATCACCGCCGGAGAGGATCGCGCTGGCGAGGTCGTCGAGCGCATCGAGCGCACGAGGCGTGTCGAGATCGTCGTCGATCGCGTCGCGCACACGTTGGGCGAACGGACGCGGATCCGGGCCGGTCGGGCTCGCGGCCGCGGCGAGCAACCGGTGCAACAGCGCGGTGCCCTCTTCGAGGTCGGTGTGGTACCACTCGAAGCCGTGGCGGTAATGGTGGCGCATCAGCGCGAGCCGCACCGCGCGGGGATCGGCCGTCTTCAGCAACTCGTCGACGAAGACGAGGTTGCCGAGTGACTTCGACATCTTCTCGCCCTCGTAGTTGACCATCGCCGAGTGCAGCCAGTGCGTGACGAAGGGCTTGCCCGTGAGGCTCTCGCTCTGCGCGATCTCACTCTCGTGGTGCGGGAAGATGAGGTCGGTGCCGCCGCCGTGCAGGTCGATCGTGGGGCCGTGCTCGTGCATCGCCATCGCCGAGCACTCGATGTGCCAACCGGGACGGCCGACGCCGAACGGCGCACGCCACGCGGGCTCGTCGGCGAGTGACGGCTGCCACAACACGAAGTCCAGCGGACTCCGGCGGTGTGGATCGTCGGGATTACCGCCCCGGGCGCGAGCCAGGCGCACCATCTGTTCTTCGGAATACTGCGAGAGCTCGCCGTAGCGCGGAAAGCTGGAGACGTCGAAGTACGCCGTGCCATGGGTGAGGTACACGTTCCCGGCCTCGAGCAACTGCCCGACGAGCTCGATGATGAGGTCGATCGACTCCGTCGCCCGCGGCTCGGCCGCGGGTGGCCGCATCTCGAGCGCTTCCATGTCGCGGTGGAACCGCGCCATCTCCGCCTCGGCCAGCTCGAGATACGGGACGCCGAGCTCACGGGCCTTGGGCAGGATCGAATCGTCGACGTCGGTGACGTTGCGGACGTAGCTGACCTCGTGCCCGAGCTCCTCGAGCCGACGGATCAAGAGGTCGTAGGTGAGGTAGGTCGCCGCGTGCCCGAGGTGCGTCGAGTCGTAGGGCGTGATCCCGCAGACATACAGGCGTACGGTGTGCGGCGGCTCGAAGGGAACGACCGCACGCCGGGCGGTGTCGTAGAGGCGCAAGCTCACGGGCGAACCCTACCGCCCGTCGCGGACGAACCAGGCCCGATCAGCTGCACCCGGACCCGGGTTCGGCTTCGATCAAACCGACGTGAGCCGCAGGCTCGCTCGCATCTTGTGCCGGATGTTCACGGTCAACAAGACCGCGGCGAATGTCTCCATGCCGACCGCGTTGCGCAGCGAGCCACCATCGAGCGGGCGCAGCCGGGGAATGCTGCTCGTGATCTCCATCACTGTTCCCTTGGCCTCGTCGTCGTCGCCGAGCACGATGACGTCACTCGACATCTCGTGGTCGATCTCGCCGAACTCGGCCGCCGGGACAAGATGAAACGCGGTGCACACACGCGACCGCCACAGCAGGGCCTGGATCTCGGCGGCGACCGAGCCGTGCGGCGGAAGCACCACGTTGAATTCGTTGCCGTGCTTGACGAGATTGTTCGCCATCGACACGACGATCTTGCCCGCGAGCCGGTCGGCGTGTTCCTGCACCGTGGGGATCGCCGACTCGGCGTGCACCGCGAGGATCACCACCGGCGCATCGCAAGCCCACGCGTTGTCGCAGGCGATCAACCGCCCCGACACGCGGTCGCCCCACTCCTTCTCCAACTCGTCGACGGCAGTGCGGGCCTTGTCGACCGCCCGCGACCCGAACAGCACCTCATGACCGACGCTCGCGAGCCGCGCCGCCAAGCCGCCGCCCGCAGGACCGGTCGCCCCCAGAATTCCGATTCGCATCCGGAGAGACTAGACGGGAGGGCCGGAGCGGTGACCGGGTGTTCCGCGTACTAGGCGATGCATTCGGCGCCGAAGAGGATCCGAAGCTCCGCGAAGAGCCCGTTTCGGGCCTCGCACTTGAACTCGTCGCCGAGGCGGAGGTCCGTCTCCTTCTCGGGACCGATGAGGGTGAGCAGCACGGGGCTGTCGCCCGGATTCGCGGCCAGGAGCTCGCGCAACCGCTCGACCCGCTCGTCGGTCAGGACGCCGGCCTTGATCCGGAGCTTGAGCGGCGCGCCGGAGTCGGAGTGGATCTCGGGCCGGGTGATGTCCATCGCCATGAGCTTCGGCGTGTCGTCGCGGCCGTCGACGCGGCCGCGAATGGTCACGATCGCATCGGGCGCGAGCAACTCGCCGTACGTGAGCATCGTCTTCGGGAAGACCATCACCTCGATAGAGGCCGCGAGGTCCTCGAGCACGAACGTCGCCATGAGGTCGCCGCGCTTGGTGTACTTACGTGACAGCGCGGTGACGACACCCGCGACCGTGCGCATCGAACCGTCTTCCAACTCGCTCAGGTCGGAGATCGAGCATTCGACCAATCGGCGCAACGCGCTTTCGACGCCCATGAGCGGATGGTCGCTCACGTAGAGGCCGAGCATGTCTTTTTCGGCGCGCAACCGCTCGGCCTTGTCGAACTCGACGTCGGGGATCGCAAGCCGGTCGTCGAACACGGGCGAATCGTCGGCGTCACCGCCACCCAGGTCGAAGAGACTCATGGTCCCCGCGTCGCGCTCGCGCCGGCGCCGCAACGCGGCATCGACGGCCGCCTCGAAGACGTTCAGCAGTCCCTTGCGGGGATGGCCGAGCGAGTCGAAGCCGCCCCCGTTGATCAGCGACTCGATCGTGCGCTTGTTGAGGACGTTGGCGTCGACCCGGTCGCAGAAATCGTGGAAGTCGGTGAACGCGCCACCGCGCTCGCGTTCCTCGATCAAGAGCGCAGAGACGCCCTCACCCACGTTCCGCACGGCCGAGAGACCGAAGCGGATCGCGTGACCCTCGCACGAGAAGTCGCTGAACGACGCGTTGACATCGGGGACGAGCACCGGGATCTCGAGTTGGCGGCACTCACCGAGGTACACCGCAGCCTTGTCGAGATTCGTCTTGACGCTCGTGAGCAGCGCGGCGAAGTACGCGACGGGATGGTTGGCCTTCAGCCAGGCGGTCTGATAGGTCACGAGGCCGTAGCCGACGCTGTGCGACTTGTTGAACGAGTAGTCGGCGAACGGCTCGATCGTCGTGAAGTACCTCTCCGCGAAGTCCTCGGAATGGCCGTTACGCACACAGCCCTCGACGAACTTCGAACGCTCCTTCGCGATCAGTTCGCGGATCTTCTTACCAGTGGCCTTGCGGAGGTTGTCGGCTTCTTCGAGGGAGTAGCCGGCGAGCTTCTGGGAGACTCGCATGAGCTGCTCTTGGTAGATCATCAGCCCGAACGTGGGGCCGAGGATCTCCTCGAGATCGGGGTGGTCGAACGTGACCGGTCGGCGGCCGTTCTTGCGCTCCGCGTATTCCGTATGCCAGTTCTGCGCCATCGGACCGGGCCGGTACAGCGCAATGACCGCGGCGACGTCTTCGAACGTGGTGGGCGCGAGGCGTAACAACAACGAGCGCAGCGGTCCGCCTTCGAGCTGGAACACACCGATCGTGTCGGCGCGGCGCAGCAGCTCGAAGGTCTTCTCGTCGTCGAGCGGAACGTCGTCGATGTCGGGCCGCGTCCCCGTGTTCTGCTCGATCAAGTCGAGTGCGATCTCGATGACGTCGAGGTTGCGCAGGCCGAGGAAGTCCATCTTCAACAGGCCGAGCTCTTCGACGCCGTGCATCTCGTACTGCGTCACCATCGGCGAGTCCTCGAGCGGCGTGTTCGGCTCGGGTTTGCGTTGGATCGGCAGGTACTCCGTGAGCGGTTCGCGCGTGATGACGACCGCAGCCGCGTGGATACCGTCTTGGCGGCGCAGGCCCTCGAGCCCGCTCGCCACGTCGATCACGCGCTTGGCGTCGGGGTCGACGTCGTAGAGCGAACGCAGGTCGGCGGCCATCTTGTAGCCGTCGGCGAAGCGTTCGTTCGGGGTGAGGCACGCGTGTAGCGGGGTGTCGCGCCCCATGATCAGAGGTGGCATCAGCTTCGCGATCTTGTCGCCGACCGCGTAGGGATAGCCGAGGACACGCGCCGGCATCGCGCACGGCGGCGCGGGCCTTGATCGTGGAGAAGGTGATGATCTGAGCGACATGGTCGTGCCCGTAACGTTGGGCCGCATAGCGGATCATCTCCCCCCGGTAGCGGGAGTCGAAGTCCATGTCGATGTCGGGCATCTGCTTGCGGCCCGGGTTGAGGAACCGCTCGAACAGCAGGTCGTACTTGATGGGGTCGATGTCGACGATGCGCAGGCAGTAGGCGACACACGAGCCGGCCGCGCTCCCCCGGCCCGGGCCGACGCGGATGTTGCGCGACTTCGCGTAGCGCACGAGGTCCCAGACGACGAGGAAATACGCCGGGAATCCCATCGACTTGATCACGTCGAGCTCGAACTCGATGCGCTCGATGACGTGGGGGGCCGGAGTCTGCCCGTAGCGCTCCCTGGCCCCCTCCATCGTGAGCTCGCGGAAGTAGGAGTTCTCGTCGTGCCCCTCGGGCACGGGGAACGCGGGCAGGATGGCCTGGCCGAACTCGATCTCGACGTCGGCGCGTTCGGCGATCAACAACGTGTTGTCGCACGCATCGGGCACTTCGGGGAACAACGCACGCATCTCGGCTGCGCTCTTGATATAGAAGTCGTCGCCGTCGAACTTGAACCGCTTCGGATCGCTCTGCAATGCACCCGTCTGCACGCACAGCAGCGCGTCGTGCGACTCCGCATCTTCCTTGTGGGTGTAGTGACTGTCGTTGGTCGCGAGCAGCGGCGCCTTCAGCTTGCGCGCGATGTCGAGGAGCGGGCGAATGACCCGGGCGTCGTCGGGGATGCCGTGGTCTTGCAGCTCGACGAAGAAGTGCTCGCGCCCGAAGATCTCTTGGAACCGCGCCGCCGCGGTCGAGCGCGGCTTCGGGCTCGTCCTTCAAGATCAGCTGAGACACGAGACCGCCGAGGCACCCGGTCGTCGCGGTGATGCCCTCGTGGTGGCGCTCGAGCAGCTCCCAGTCGCTGCGGGGCTTGTAGTAGTAGCCGTCGAGATACGCCGCGCTCGTGACCTTGATGAGGTTGCGGTAGCCCTCGTTCGTCTCCGCGAGCATCGTGAGATGGAAGATCTCGTGTTCGGAACGCTTCGGGCGCTCGAACCGCGACGTGTTGGTGAAGTAGCCCTCCATGCCGAGGACGGGCTTTATCCCGGCCTCTCGCGCGGCCTCGTAGAGCGGGAGAACTCCGTACATGTTGCCGTGGTCGGTGATCCCGACCGCAGGCTGACCGTCGGCTGCCGCCGCGGCCACCACCTCGCCGATCCGCGACGCCCCGTCGAGCATCGAGTACTCGGTGTGGAGGTGCAGATGGACGAACGAGTCAGTCAGAGGTCCGCCCTTACGTCGGTATCCCCAGGCCCTGTGGACAAGGTTGGGGATAAATCACATGAGTGTCATTAGCGTACCGCAGGCCGTCCCAGACACGCCAGGCTCCGAGCCCCCGAAATTTCCCATCGTTATCCCCGGCCGTAGGCGGCGACGCAGGGGACGAGCATCTCGTCGGGGCTGAGCGAGCCGTGGCCCGACATGAGGTTGCGCTCGTTCGGTAGCGAGGGGTCGACGAACGCGACCTCGCCGCGCGCGGCGAGCACGACGTCGCCGATGCGACCCGGGATGCTGCCCGAAGGCCCGGCACCGAGCAGCCCTTCGTCGAGGAGTTCGCCGCGGGACCACACCCACGCGCGGTCGCCCAGCTGGTCGCGTGCGGCCGCGAGCAACTCACGCGCCGCGCCCTGCGCGCGTACAGGTATCGGAACCGGCCGTCGCCCGCCATCGCAGTCGTCATGGGCACAAGGTCGGGCACCGCGATCCATGCGTCGCGCTCGAGGTGCACCTGACCGTGATCCGCGGTGACGAGCAGCGCGGCCCGTTCCGGCAGCACGTCGAGCAGCTCGCCGACGATCGCGTCGGCCGCGCCAACTCACGCGCGACAGACCCGGCCGCGCAGCCCGAACTCGTGCGCGATCGAATCGACACCGGGGTAGTACGCGTACACGAGCCGCTCCCCCGCCTCGACCTCGGCCCGGCACAACTCGACGAGCGCGGCCGGAGTGTGCCAGCCGACGAACCGGCCACCGCGCAGGTGCGCCTCGGTGAACCCCGTGGTGCGGAACTCGGACCTGGTGACGACCGGAACCTCGCGGCCGAGGAACGGCGGTGTGGCGCTGCACGTCGAATGGATCCGGCGGGCGCCCGCCCCCGTGCACCGACCAGCGCAACACGTTCAGCACGTCGTTGCCGACCAGCATCCGGTACCCGAGGATCCCGTGCTGCGCGGGCGGCAGACCCGTTGAGATCGACGTCAGCGCCGACGCGGTCGTCGCGGGCGTGACGGTCGTGATCGAGCCGCCCTCCATGGAGGCCAGCTCGGGCATCTCCGCCGCGTGCTCCCTCATCGCGTTCCAACCGAGGCCGTCGAGCACCAGGAGGACAACCGCCTCCGCGTGCCGGGCCGGGGCGGGCAACCACGAGTCGTCGTGCACGCCCGAGGAGCGCCGGAACCAGGCCTGCAACGGATGCGCCGTCGATTTCAGGGCGTACCGCGGCGGCGAGCGAGCCGTCGGGAGGACCCGCCCGCGGCTCCGGTGGAGTTGTCATCGGCGGCAGCGTAGAACCTCGCCGCGAGCTGTCCGGGGCGACGCCCGTCCCGAGGTCTGCGCGACGATGGGGGCATGAAGATGTCGACCCGCGGCGACTATGCCGCCCGTGCGCTGCTGTCGCTCGCGCTTCACGACGCCGATCGGCCGACTTCCGTGAAGGAGATCGCCGAGCGCACACACCTTCCTCAGCCGTACCTCGAGCAGATCCTGCTGTCGGTGAAGGGGGCGGGTCTCGTTCGCTCCAAGCGCGGGGTCGGTGGCGGCTACGTGCTCGCACGCGCCACCCAGCGAGATCACGCTCGCCGACATCGTCGCCGCGGTCGAGGGCCCGCAGATCGTGTTGGCCGAGCATCCCGACCACTGCGAGGGGCATTGCATCCTCCAAGAGGTCTGGGTCGGCGTGGACGACGAGTCCCGCCGCATCCTCGAACGGGTCACCCTCGCCGAGCTCGTCGAACGTACACGCGTCGGCCATCCCGACGCCGTGCCCGGGCAGCGTCCGCGCTAGACCTCGGGCTGCGCTGCGCTTCGTCCGCGCGGAGCCGATCAGCGGCCGGCGTCGCGTACGCGATCGAGCACGACCTCGAGCTCGGACGGCAACGGCTCTTCGAAGCGCACCCGAACACCGGTGACCGGGTGGTCGAAGCCGAGTGTTGCCGCATGCAGGAACGGGCGCGGCAGCGGGATCTGGTCGCGCGATCCGCCGTACGTGCCGTCGCCGACGACGGGATGGCCGATCGCGGAGAGATGCACCCGGATCTGGTGCGTGCGCCCGGTCTCGAGCTTGCATTCGACCAGGCTGCACGCCGCGGCGGCGAACGCTTCCACGACGCGGTATTCGGTGCGCGCCTCCTTGCCCGCGCTGCGCACCGCCATGCGTGTGCGGCGCGCCCCCGACCGACCGATCGGAGCGTCGATCATGCCGCGGGCCGACGACAAGTGGCCCCATACGAGCGCGACGTACACGCGCTCGACCGAACGCGACGCGAGTTGCGACACGAGCGAGTCGTAGGCGAGGGCCGACAATGCGACCGCGAGGAGCCCGCTCGTGTCTCGGTCGAGCCGATGCACGATCCCGGGACGCATCGGGTCCCCGACCGACTCGATGCCGGGAAAGCGCGCGAGCAGACCGTTGACGAGAGTGCCGTGCGAATGGCCTGCACCGGGGTGCACCACGAGACCCGCCGGCTTGGCGACGACCGCGACATGGTCGTCGGCGAAGCGCACGTCGACCTCGACGGCCGGTTCCGCAACCGGTCGGAAGTCCGATTCGAGCGGCGGCTCGTCGAGCACGACCAACACGTCGCCTTCGTGGAGACGACGACTCTTGGCGACGACCTGCCCGTCGATCAACACGGATCCCGCGTCGATGAGGTCCTGCACCGCGGCACGCGGCCACCCGGTGAGAAACGACAGAGCCCGATCGACTCGGTCACCGTCGAGTGCGGCCGGGACCGTGACGGGCCCGTCGATCATCGGGCCGGGGTCGCGGCCGGCCCGAAGAGCGTTCGCACGATCAACACGATCGCGCCGATTGTGATGCACGAATCGGCGAGATTGAACACCGGCCACCAGCCCACTGCGATGAAATCGACCACGTGCCCGCTCAGAAAGCTCGGGGAGCGCGCGATCCGGTCGGCCAAGTTGCCGAGCGATCCGCCGAGGACGAGGACGAGCCCGACCAGCGTCCACCGGTCGGTGGCGTGGCGCACGGCGCGCGCCACGAACACGGTGATCACGATCGCGAGCACGGCCACCACCGGTGTGTAGCCCTGGAATCGACTGAACGCGCTGCCGCTGTTCCGCGCAACTTCGAAGACGAGGAAGTCGCCGATCGCGTGCTTCGGTCCGTCGGCGAGCGCGGAGACCGCCCACGCCTTGGTCAGCTGATCGAGGGTGACGATGACGACGACCGCCGCGACCACCCATGCGGTCCGCGCCTTGGTGCGTCGGGATTCAGCGACGCCGTTCGCCACGGGCCTTGCACTTCACGCACTGCTCGGCCCACGGAATGACTTCCAGCCGTGCAACCGGTATGCGATCGAGGCACGTCATGCAGACGCCGTACATTCCGGTCGGGATGCGCTGCAGCGCGCGGTCGATGTCGTCCACGGTCTGGCGCGCGGTTGCCGACAACGAAAGGTCGCGCTCGCGCTCCACACTGACGGTGTCGCCTTCACCCGACTCCTCGTCGAACTGCGTGTCGCCCTGCTCGCGTTCCGACGCGAGCTGCTCGGCCGACGCCTCGAGCTCTTCCGCCTGACGGGCGTGGCTCGAGCGGGCCTCGTCGAGCAACTCCCGCAGTTTGTCGAGTGTGCTCTGCGCGAGCGGCGGCGGCAGCTTCTTGGGCGGCGGCGCCTTCTTCACTGCCGGCGGCTTGGCCGCGGCTTTCGGAACGGGTGCGGGCGTGGGCTTGTTCGCGAGCTTCATCGGGCCCTTTGTCGGCGCAGCAGCGGCTTTCTTGACGTCCTTCACGGCCGCGGCCCTCTTCGCCGGCCGAACCGGCTTGGTCGGAGCCTTCCTCGCGGTGACCTTCGACGCCGCAGCTTTCTTCGTGACCTGCTTCTTCGCGGTCGCCTTCGTCACGGTCGCCCGCTTCGCAGGGGATGTCTTGGAGCCGGATGTCTTCGAGCCGGACGTCTTCGAGGCAGACCCCTTGGAGCCGGACCCCTTCGAGGCGGAGGCCTTGACCGGCTTCTTCACCGAGACCGCCTTGGTCGAGGTCTTCTTCGCACTCGCCGCCGTGGCGCGCGCCGACGACGACTTCTTCTTCACGGTGCTCGCGGTCGCCTTCGGGGCAGTCGACTTCTTGGTCGCGACCCTCCCGGAGCCCGTCTTGGTGACCCCGGCCTTGTTCACGCCGGTCTTCTTGGACGTCTGGGCCATGCTGACCTACTCGTTGACGGTTGGCTCGTTGGCGACTGGCTGGTGGGCTCATTCGGCGCGGTTCGCCTCGACTCGAGTCCGGAGCCAGGCATCGTCTCGGCGCCCGGGACCTGGGCGTACGGGGCGACCGCCCTGGAAGGCGCCGGATTGTAGCGGGCCCCGAGGCGGTCGCCGGTCACTCTGGACGAGGCGCGAGGAACCGGGCCAGGCGACGGGCCGCTTCGGCCGGTCCCATGCCCTCGACCCGTAGCCGCTTCGCCCGTGAGCGCTCACCGCCCATCACCGCGACGACCGCCGGTGCGACGCCGAGCGCCGACGCCAGGAGCAACCGCGTCGCCTCGGTGGCCCGCCCGTCGACCGGCGGGGCCGCGACCCGGATCTTCAGGGCATTGCCGTGGCGCCCGACGATCTCGCTGCGTCCGGCGCGGCGAAAGCACGTGCACGTGGACGACGACGCCGCCGACGCTCGCTTCGAGAAACGAGTCGTCGGGGATGAACGGGCTAGACGTAGACCCAGACCGTCTTGCCGATCGGCAGGATGTTCGCGGCCCAGATGAAGTTGATCGCCGTGTTGGAGACACGCGTGCAGCCGTGCGACGCCGGATACGGCGGCACCGACGTGTAGCCGTGCACGGCTATGCCCGACCAGGTGAAGTACTTGGGCCGGAACAACGTGCCGAGCGGGCCGTGGTCGGGACCGTCGACCTGACGGATCACCGAGAACACGCCTTCGGGCGTATGCGCGCTGTAGAGCGTGCCGTCGAGCGTGTACGGGTGATCCGAGCCGGTCGAGGTGTTGAACACGTACTGGACCGCGCCGTTGTTGACGACCATCAGGATCTGGCGGGTCTTGTCGATCTCGATCAGCGAACCCGACGTGGACCGCCCGTGCGGGCGAGTCGCCGTGCGGAACTTGGCCTGCGTCGCCACATCGACCGCACCCGTACGGCCCAGGCCGTTCGCCTTCTGGAACGCGTAGATCGCCTGCTGCATGTTGTCGTCGAAGACACCGTTCGCGCCCGGCAGCCAGTAGCCCATCGAGAGGAGGCGGTTCTGGACGACCACGACCGCCGGCCCGCTCGCACCGAGGCTCATCTGGTCGACCTCGGGAATATTGCTGAGTGCCAGCATGCGGTAGCCCTTGCCGTCGGGCATGCCGACGAGTTGCGCCACGTGCCGGTCGCTCGGCACGGTCCCCGCGGCGCTGCCGGTGAAGTTCGCGTCGCCGAAGGTGAACACACCGCCGTCACCGCCGGCGAGCCAGTAGCCCCGGCCCGAGCCGTCGCGGGCCATGCCGACGACCGGCGCGTTCAGGCGCATGGCACCGGTCGACCCGTAGAAGGGCGCGGTGCCGAACGAGAAGATGCCCCCGTCGGCCGCGACCAACCAATAACCGTGACCGCTCGGCGTCGCCGCCATGCCCACCACCGGCGCGTTCAGGCGCAGGGCACCGGTCGATCCGTGGAAGGCCGCCGTGCCGAAGGAGAACACACCACCGTCCGCCGCGTACAGCCAGTAACCCTTGCCGAGCGGACCGGCGATGAGCGACTTGATCGGCGCGTTCAGGTGGCGACCGCCCAACGACCCGTACGGCTTGGCGTCGCCGAACGGGAACACCGAACCGTCGGCCGTCACGATCCAGTAGCCGTGGCCGCTCGGCGTCGCAGTCATGCCCACCACCGGTTGCGCCAATGGCCAACCCGTGAGGGCGCCGAAGAACGGCGCGTTGAACGAGAAGACGCCGCCGTCGGCCGCGACCTCCCAGTAGCCCGTGCCGTCGGCGGTGGTCGCCATGCCCACGATCGGGCTCTTCAGCACGATCGCGGCGGTGGAACCGTGAAAGCTCGCGCTCCCGAACGCGAAGACCTGATCGTCGTGCTTTGTAGCAGCGGCTGCGGGCTGCGCGGCCACGATGCCGAGCGCTCCCGTCGCAACGACGATTGCGCTGCAAGCTGCCGCGCGGAAACTGTCTGAGAACCGGCCCATCGGGTGGAGGGTAGCCGCCGACCGGCGCGATCTCACGGCGGGCCACCGGTGCCCCAACGCCCCACCGGTATCGTTGCCGCCATGTTCCGCCCGGTCGACCCCTCCCTCGATCTCGTCGCGCTCGAGGAGGCGATGTTGGAGCGTTGGCGCGACGAGGACGTGTTCGGAGAATCGCTGCGACAGCGTCAGGACGGGCCCGAGTGGGTCTTCTACGAGGGCCCGCCCACCGCGAACGGCAGACCGGGCATCCACCACGTTTGGGCCCGCCTGTTCAAAGACCTCTATCCGCGCTTCCACACGATGCGGGGCAAGCACGTCGCTCGCAAGGGCGGCTGGGACTGCCACGGGCTTCCCGTCGAGGTCGAGGTCGAAAAGGAGCTGGGTTTCACCGCGAAGTTCGAGATCGAGGACTACGGCATCGAGCGTTTCAACGCCAAGTGCCGCGCCTCGGTGCAGCGTTACGTCGAGGACTGGCAGTCCCTGACGTCCCGGATCGGAATGTGGATCGACACCGCCGGCGCGTACTGGACCCTGTCGAACGAGTACATCGAGAGCGTCTGGTGGCTGTTCCGCCAGATCTGGGACGCGGGCGCGATCTACGAGGGCTTCAAGGTGGTGCCGTATTGCGGTCGCTGCGGCACCGCACTGTCGAGCCACGAGCTCGGACAGCCGGGCGCGTACCGCGATGTCACCGAGCCGTCGGTCTACGTCCGCTTCCCGCTCGTCGCACGCGACCCCGACGCCGTCGACCCGAACTTGACCGACGCCGACCTGCTCGTCTGGACGACCACTCCGTGGACGCTGCCGTCGAACGTCGGCGCCGCCGTGGGAATTGCCATCGACTACGTCCGCGTGCGTGCGCCCGAAGGCGGGCGCGACCTCGTCATGGCCCGGGCCCGCGTCGCCGACGTGCTCGGAGCGGATGCCGAGATCGTTTCCGAGGTTCCGGCGCCGTCACTCGTCGGCGCGCGGTACGAGCCGCCGTTCTCGATGCTCACCGTCGACGGCGACCGAGCGTTCACTGTGGTGGCCGACGACTTCGTCACCGTCGACGACGGTTCCGGCATCGTCCACCTCGCGCCCGCGTTCGGCGAGATCGACCGCGAGATCGGCGAGCGCGAAGGTCTCCCCATCGTGAACCCGGTGAACGACGCGGCGCGCTTCGAGCCCTCGGTCGGGGAGCAGTACGCCGGTCGGTTCGTGAAGGACGCCGACCCCGACCTCATCGACGACCTCACCGGGCGCGGCCGCATCGTACGAGTCGTCGACTACACGCACTCCTATCCCCACTGCTGGCGCTGCGACACGCCGCTCATCTACTGGGCCAAGCCCACCTGGTTCGCGCGGACCTCGGCCTACAAGTCGGAGTTGATCGCCCAGAACGAGACGATCAACTGGCACCCCGAGCACATCAAGCACGGGCGCTTCGGCGACTGGCTCGAGAACAACGTCGACTGGGCCCTCTCACGCGACCGCTACTGGGGAACACCGATCCCGGTGTGGCGCTGCCACGAATGCCGGCGCGACGTCTGCATCGGATCCGTCGACGAGCTGGCGAAGCTGTCGGGCCGCGACCTCGCCGACACCGACCTGCACCGTCCCTACGTCGACGACATCACGTTCGCGTGCGATCACTGCGACGACGGCACGATGTATCGCATCGAACCCGTGCTCGATGCGTGGTTCGACTCGGGTTCCATGCCGGCCGCGCAGTTCCACTACCCGTTCGAGCACAGTGACGACTTCGCGTCTCGGTTCCCCGCCGACTTCATCTGCGAGGCGATCGACCAGACGCGCGGCTGGTTCTACTCACTCCTCGCAGTGAACACGCTCGCGTTCGGAACGACGCCGTATCGCAACGTGGTGTGCCTCGCGCACATCATCGACAAAGACGGCGCCAAGATGTCGAAATCGCGCGGGAACGTGATCGACCCGGTGCCGGTCCTCGCCGAGCGGGGCGCCGACGCGCTGCGCTGGTACATGCTCTCGTCGGGCTCGCCCTGGACGCCCAAGCGCGTCTACGTGGAAGGCATCGACGAGGCGACCCGCCAATTCCTGTTGACGCTCTGGAACATCTACTCGTTCTTCGTGACGTACGCGAACATCGACGGCTGGTCCGCCGACGTGGCCGTGGAAACCGACCCGGCGCCGGTGCACGTCCTCGACCGTTGGATCACGTCGAGGGTGCACCGCACCGTTCGCACCGCGACCGACGCGCTGGAGCAGTTCGACTCGGTGACGGCGACGCAGGTGCTCGCGGAACTCGTCGATGATCTCTCCAACTGGTACGTGCGCCGCTCCCGACCCCGATTCTGGAAGTCGTCCGACCCGGTCGCGCACGCCACGCTCCACCGGGCCCTGCAGACCTTGTCGCAGTTGCTCGCACCGTTCTGCCCGTTCGTCGCCGACGAGATGTTCCGCAACCTCGCGGGTACCGACGAGTCGGTACATCTCTCCGACTGGCCCGTCTACGACGAGCGCGCGATCGACGATGCGCTCGAGATCGAGATGACCCTCGCCCGCATGCTCGTGTCGCTCGGACGCGCGGCGCGCGCCGACGCCAAGCTCGGCGTCCGCCAACCGCTCCCACGCGCGATCGCGCTGCTGACGTCGGGCGAGCGCCTCCGCGACGATGTCGCGCAGGAGATCAAAGACGAGTTGAACGTCAAGCAACTCGAAGTCGTCGAGTCGCTCGAGGGACTCCTGTCGTACCGCGTCGTCCCGAACTTCAAGGCCCTCGGCCCGCGTCTCGGAAAGCGCGTCCCACTCGTGAAGACGCTCCTCGCGCAGGTCGACGGCGGCGAGGTGCGGCGCGCGTTCGACGAAACGGGCTCGTTCACGATCGACGTCGACGGTGAACCGGTGACGCTCGATCCCACCGACGTGGAGATCCGGGCCGAGCAGCACGAGGACCTGACCCTCGCCCAGGACGGTCCGCACGCGGTGGCGCTCGACCTGACCCTCGACGACGACCTCCGGTCCGAGGGCTTGGCGCGGGAGATCATCCGCGCCGTAAACGACCGGCGCAAGGCGAACGGCTTCGCGCTCGCCGATCGGATAACCGTCGTGTTGCGCTCGACGACGCGCATCGCCGATGCCGCCCGGATGCACGCGGATTGGATCACCGCCGAGGTCCTCGCCACCCGCTTCGACGTCGCCGAGGAAACGCTCGAAGGCGCCCCGGACGCGATGATCGACGGCGAACCACTCTGGCTCGACCTCGTGCGCGCCTGAGCGAACCAGCAAGACAAACCTTGCCAACACAAGACAAACGTTGCCAACAGTTGTCGGACTTTTCCGCACCTGGTGCCGACATCTCCGACAACTGTTGGTGAAGTTGTCCCGCGGAGGTCAGCGGCGGCGGCGGAAGACGTCGCGGAATGATCCGCGCTCGGCGTCCTGGTCGAAGAACACGTTCTCGCCGGTGACGTCGTCGTCGTCGTCGCGAGGACCGAGCGGCTTCTCGTCGTGGACGGCGTCTCGCAACGTCGCGAAGAACGCATCGTCGTCGAGGATGTTCGCGTCGACAGGGCGATCCCCGCCGAGGTCGATCTGCTCGGCAGCGGGCGGCGGCTCGGCGGGTGCGGACGGCGCGGGAGCAGGCGCGGCCTCCGAGCGACTCGGCTCGGCTCGATCGGAGTCGTCGTCGTGCGGGGCTTGCTCGCGGGCGGGAAGATCGAGCAGGGGCCGGCCCGACTCGGCGTCACGCTCGCGCGACTGTTCGAAGAGCGTGCGGACGTCGACTTCGCTCGTCGCCGCGCCGGCGTTTCCGCGCGGCTCGGGCGCGTCGGCTTCGGGAGCGAGTGCACCTTCGACGCGGTGCGGTGCCTCACTCGGAGACGGAACCGCCGGTCCGGACGCTGCGGGCGCGGGCGCGGCCGTGGTCGCGGCGGGCATCTCCACGTCGCTCGGCTCGGGCTTCGACGCCGGCGCGGTCGTGGGTCGGGTCTTCAGCGTCGACAGGTCGGTCTCGAGCGCGCGCACCATGCGCTCGCGGTACTCGGCCTCGAAGCGCGTCAGCGCCTCGACGTCGGCGAGCAAGGTGTCGCGCCGTCCCGCCAGCTCCACTATCTCCTGCTCGAGCCGTCGCCGCTCGGCCTCGCCCTTGCGGCGCGCCTCGGCCTCGGCTTCGGCCACGAGGCGGCGCGACGACATCTCGGCCTCGTCGAGCATCTGCCGCGACTTCGCGGTCGCCTCGGCGACGGCCTCGTCGGCGGCGCGCTGGGCCAGCAACAGCGTGCGGTGGAGGATGTCCTCCGTCTCCCGGGTCCGCGTCGCTTCGCTCTGGGCCGACGCGAGCCGGTCCTGCAGCTGCGTGGCCCTTTCGTTGGCCGCTTCGATCGAGGCGGCCGCCCGCTCGAGGAGGTCGTTCACCTCGTCGCGGCTGTAGCCGCGCATCTCGGAGTGGATCTCGGTGTCGCGGAGCTCTCGCGGTGTGATCTCCATATCAGGTCATCGTAGACCCCGGACCCGCGACACGCGAGTACCCGTTTTCGGCAGTTCCGCGGCCGGCCGACGCCCCGTCAGAAGAGTCCGCCGCCGCAGATGATCCCGTGCACGATCTCGAATCCGATGAACACCACGAGGAACGAGATGTCGAACATGCCCGCGGGCGGAATGACGCTCCGCACCGGCGCGAGCACGGGCTCGGTGAGTTGCATCAGGACGTGCAGAAAGCTCGCCGCACCCGTTCCCGGTCGGATCGGAAACCACGACATCACCGCCCGCGCCAACAGGACGAGTATGTACACCTGGATGATCGGACAGAGAACCTGTATCACGGGCGCGCGGTGCGATACAGACCGCGAGCCTGCAGACGCTCCTTCTCCTCTTCGGAGACTTCGACGTTCGACGGGGTCAGCAAGAAGACCTGGTCGGCCGCCTTCGACATGGTGCCGTTGAGCGCGTAGGCGAGACCGCTCGCGAAGTCGATGAGGCGACGTTGGAGCTCGCGGTCGACGCCTTGGAGGTTCAAGATGACCGGCTGACCGTTCTTCAGGCGGTCGCCGACTTCCTGCGCGTCGTTGAAGCCCTTCGGATCCATGACGTGCACGCGCGTCGCCGGCATCGGGATCGGTTTGACCGCCGAGGCGCGGGGCGCGGCCGGCGCCGCGCTCGGTGCGGACTCTTCGCGTTCGCGCCGGCTGCGGATCACGGTCAGCGGGCTCGACTCTGCCACCGGTGGCGCGGTGACCGTGGAACCGGCCGCGACACGCGCGGGTTGGCGCGCCGGCGCGGCGATTGGCTCGCCGTACTCGTCTGCGTAGTACTCGTCGTCTTCGCCGTAATACTCGTCGTCGTCAACGAGGCCCAGCCAGACCATCGCTTTGTGAAAGACCGACATGCGGCGTACCTCTCGTCCGTGCTGACTTCCTGGGGTTGCGAGAACGTCACCTTCGACGCCTCACCGGCGCGCTCACATGCCTGCTACATGACCAGCGAGGCACCGCCACTCCGCGTTGCGTCAGGCTATCGTCGCGCGTCCGGGCGTTCCGGCCGCGGACCGAAGATCGCGCTACCCACTCGCACCATCGTCGCCCCCTCGGCTATGGCGATCTCGAAGTCGCCGCTCATCCCCATCGAGCACTCCCGAAGCCCCAGGTCGTCGCTCAACTCTCGGAGCCGGGCGAAGGCGGGACGGGGGTCGCCGACGGCCTCCGGAACCGTCATCAGCCCGGCGACCCGGCACCCGTAGCTCGTGCACGCGTCGACGAGCGCCCGCACTGTGGTCGGCGGGCAACCGCCCTTTTGCGGCTCACCCGTCACGTTCACTTGTACCAGCACCGCCGCGCCGGGCACGCGCCTGCCGATCTCGGCTGCGACCTCTGAACGGTCGACCGACTCCCACAGCGCGACGACCGGCGCCACGAGCCGCACCTTGTTGCGTTGCAGCCGCCCGATGAAGTGCCAGCGCAGAGGCGCTCCGACCGAAGCGGCATCGTCGCCCGCGAGCGCCTCGGCCCTGCGCGCGAGATCCTGAGCCCGGTTCTCGCCGAGATCGACTGCGCCGAGAGCGACGGCGGCGCGCACGTCGTCGAGGTCGACCTCCTTGGTCACGACGACGAGGGTCACCGAATCCGCGTCGCGACCAGCGGCAACGCTCGCGGACGCCACCCGCCCGCGCACCTCGGCGAGTCGTTCGGCGACGCTCATCGTTTGCTACTCACGCAAGGACCGCGATCGTCGCCTGCCGTCCGGCCTCGTGCGCGCGCCGGTACGAGAAGTACGGATAGGAGGAGTCGCCGTCAGGATCGGCGGTAGACACGCCCGAGTCCTCGAAATCCGTAACCCCTTCGCGAGCGAGCACGACGCGGATCGCGGCGGGGATGTCGAGCGCGGGCTTGCCGGCTCGGGTGCGCCCCTCGACCTCAGGACCGAACTGCGCGACGAACCGGGCCAGGTCGGCGGCGCCGAACTCGTAACTCGCGGCGCGGATGCACGGACCGAGGAACGCGCGCACCGGTCCGTCGCCCCGCGCGCGCACGCTCGCGAGCGTCCCTTCGATCACGCCGGCGGCGAGACCCCGGTGACCGGCGTGCACAACCCCGACCGCGTCGTCGTTCGCCACGACGAGCGGCGCGCAGTCGGCGGTGACGACCGCGAGCGCGGCGCCGGGAACAGTCGTCACGGCCGCGTCGGCCTCGGGTGGCGTACCCGGAGCCGAACCTCCCGGAATCACATAGACGTCGGCGCCATGCACCTGGTGCAGCCACGTCCAGCGGGTCGAGTCTCCGAGGCCCACCGCGAGCCGCAGCGCCGCCCGATTGCGCTCGACCGCGACGGGGTCGTCGCCGACGTGGTCGCCGAGGTTCCCCTGGGCGCGCCCGGTGCACCAGACGCGCGCGTTGCCGACACGCGTCTCCAACAGCGGGCGGGGGACGGTTCGCCGGGGGACGCGGTCCGGCGCCCGAGAGGTCACCGGAGGAATTCGGGGACGTCGAAGTCGTCGTCGCCGAGGTCGAGCGCTTCTGCGCCGGCGAGCGAATCCTCGTCGTCGAGCTCCAGCGAGTACGCGGATTTGCGCACCCCGCCGGCCTCACCTTCGTACCGGTCGAAACCGGCGGCGATGACGGTGAGGCGAACCTCATCGCCGAGCGCGTCGTCGATCACAGCTCCGAAGATGATGTTCGCGTCCGGGTGCGCGGCCTGACCGATGATCTCGGCGGCTTCGTTGAGCTCGAACAACCCGAGGTCCGATGGTCCGCTGACGTTGAGCAGGATCCCCCGCGCGCCTTCGATGCTCGCTTCGAGCAACGGGCTCGAGATCGCCGCGCGCGCCGCGGTGACCGCGCGGCCGTCGCCCGACGCGTAGCCGACGCCCATCAGCGCCGAACCGGCGTTGGTGAGGATCATCTTCACGTCGGCGAAGTCGGTGTTGATGAGACCGGGGGTGGTGATGAGGTCGGTGATCCCTTGCACACCTTGCAACAACACTTCGTCGGCCATCTTGAACGCGTTCAACATCGACGTGTGCTCGTCGCTCACCTGTAACAAGCGCTCGTTCGGGATGATGATGATCGTGTCGACCTTTTCCTTCAGCTTCGCGATCCCCGACTCGGCCTGCACCGAACGGCGGCGACCTTCGAACCCGAACGGACGGGTCACGACACCGATCGTCAGCGCACCAATCTGCTTTGCGATCTCTGCGACGACAGGAGCGCCACCTGTTCCCGTACCACCGCCCTTGCCCGCGGTGATGAAGACCATGTCGGCACCCTTCAGCACCTCTTCGATCTCCTGGCTGTGTTCTTCGGCGGCCTGCTGACCGACCTCGGGATCGGAGCCCGCGCCGAGCCCGCGCGTGAGCGTTCGGCCGATGTCGAGCTTGACGTCGGCGTCGGAGAGCAACAGCGACTGGGCGTCGGTGTTGATCGCGATGAACTCGACACCCTTCAGGCCCGCGTCGATCATGCGGTTCACCGCGTTGCATCCACCACCGCCGACTCCGACGACCTTGATCACCGCGAGATAGTGCTGCGGAGCGCCGAGCATGTGACCTTCTTCCTTCTTCCACCGGCGCGAGCGCCGGTGGAACACACTTCTGGAAACGAGGACGTGAGCAGTGGAGCTCGAGCCGCTCAACCACACACGACGGGCTTGCCTGCTGGAAAGAGCATCGGACCGTGAAGCTCAACTTGAGGTTGACATTTATGTCAACCTGTGCTTCGCGTTGAGACTGTACCGGAGCATGGTCCCTGAATCAATCATGGGGAATCAATCATGGGGAATCAATCATGGGCGGTGCCGGAGCACCCGACGAACCTTCAGCGGGCCGGAGTTAGCGCGACGAGCGGTCGACTCGGGACCGACACGTCGACGTACGCGAAGTGGGTGTTGCCGAGGTGGCCCAGGACCGCGAGCGCGGACGCGGACTTCGACGCCAGGTCGGAAACGTCACCGAGTCGGATCTCGCCGTTACCGACCGTGTCGAGCGCGAGTCCGTCGCCACTGACGTCGACCGCGGCGACGCGTTGCGCGAGCGCGGCCGGGAGCTGGCCGACGATGCCGGCCGCGTCGGGCGGTGCGAGCAACTCCCCCGCGTCCGGCGCCCGACGCACGCCCCGCAGTTCCACGGTGTGCGGAGGAATCGCGGCCACACGCGCGATCGCGTGACCGTTCGCGGCGATCAACATCACGCCGCCGGGAACGCGTACGTAGGCGGCCGGAACGTACTCCGTCACCGTGACCGCGAGGGTGCCCGGGAACTCGCGGCGCACCTTTGCCGTGGACACCCACGGCAACTGTTCGATGCGGCGCGTGACGGCACCCGTGTCGACGAACAGGAGATGGTCGTGAGCGTGCACACCCGATGCGGTGCGTACCTGCGCGTTCGTCAGGTGACTCGCACCGGTGACGACGACACGGTCGACGTCGAGCACCGGCGACGTCACCACCAAGAACGCGAGCCCGGCCGCGCTCAGCACACTCGACACCACCAGCAGCACGCGCAGCCGGCGACGACCGGCTTCGCGTATGACCTCGATGCGGCGTTCACGAATCCGCGGGTCGATGCGGACCGGCGCGGCGGTGCCCGATGCCTCCTCGGTCCCGGTCGTCGTGCCAGTCGTTGTAGTCGTCATCCGGATACCTCCTCCGACGAGCCGGCGAAGCCGACGAGTTGCACTTCCGGAACGAGCCGCACACCCGTAGCGGACTCGACCCGTTGCTGGACCAGGCGGATCAGGGCGACGACGTCGGCGGCCCGGGCCCCGGGAGCTGCCGCAAAGAAGTTGGCGTGCTTCTCCGAGACCACGACCTCGCCGACCTGCAGGCCCTTCAGCCCGCACGCGTCGATGAGCCGTCCGGCGCTGTCGCCCGGCGGATTCGTGAAAACCGAACCCGCGTTCTGCCCTCCGGGCTGGTGTTCGCGCCGCCAACGCACGATCTCGTCGATGCGGCGCCGCGCAGGCCGATGGCACGTCGGCGCGGCCGACGAACCCGGCCGAGATCACGACGTCGTCCGGAGCGAGCGCCGAGGAGCGGTAGCCGAACCCGAGCGCGCTCGTGCCGACCTCGCGGACCTCGCCCCGGGTGGCCAAGCCGAGCACCCGGGCCGCGACGACGACGTCGGCCGTCTCGGAGCCGTGCCCGCCGGCGTTCATGCGCAACGCGCCGCCGACGCTGCCCGGGATCCCGACATAAAACTCGAGCCCCGCGATTCCCGCCTTGGCCGCCTGGCGCGCGAGCACCGGCAGCGGCACCGCGCCACCCGCATCGACCGAGTGGTGCTCCCGATCGAGGTCGATCCGCTCGAAGTCGCCGCCGAGCACGATACCGACACCGTCGAAGCCGCCGTCCGCGATCAACAGATTCGATCCGCGGCCGATGACGAGGAGCGGCACTGCAGGGTTTCCGGCGACGATCCCCGAGAGATCGACGAGATCTCTCTCGTGGTCGACGCGGACCAGGATCGCCACTGGTCCGCCACAGCGGTAGGTCGTGAGCGCGGCGGAGGGCGCGCGTCGCGGGTAACGCGTCCGGGGAGCGCCGCGCTCGAGCGCGTCGCCGACCTCGTCGAGCATCACGGTCCGATCCCGAGCCAGGTGTCGGGCATCGTGGTGAGATCTCCGGCCCCGAGCGTCAGCACGAGGTCGCCGGGACGCGCGTACCGCGTGGGGACGCGGGCGAGGTCGGCCGGGCGGGGAAGATACGCGACCGCTTGGGCCGGATGGCGGTCGAGCACGGCGCGCAGGATCGTGCGGCCCGAAACTCCGGGGATCGGTGTCTCGCCCGCGGCGTACACGTCGGTCAGGACCAGAGTGTCGGCGGCGGTGAACGCATCGGCGAACTGCGGGCCGATCGATGCCGTTCGCGTGTATCGGTGCGGTTGGAACACCACGACGACGTGTCGCCAGGGACCCTGGCGCGCGGCCGCGATCGCGGCGTCGACCTCGGTGGGAAGATGCGCGTAGTCATCGATGAAGGTGACGCCGTCGCGTTCACCCCGGTACTGGAACCGCCGGGCGACGCCACCGAACCCGGCGAGCGCCTTCACCGCGGCCTCGACGTCGACGCCGAGCTCGAGCGCGATCGCGATCGCCCCGGCCGCGTTCGTCGAGGCCTTCACTCCGACCGGGACAGTGATCTCGGTGCGGGCACCGGCGCGCGCCAGCAACGTGAACCGGCACTCGCCTCCCGTCACGACCTCGTCGACGATGCGATAGTCGGCGGTCGGTGCGTAACCGAATGTTCGGATCGTCGCCGACCGAGCCGCGAGGCGAGCGGCCTCGCGGTCGTCGGCACTTGTCACGACTGGCCCGGAGACCAACGCCGCGAACTCAGCGAAGGCGCGGAGCAGCGCGTCGAAGTCCCCGTAGTGATCGAGGTGATCCGGCTCGATGTTGGTGACGAGCGCGGCTTGCGGCGCGAGATGCAGGAAGGTGCCGTCGCTCTCGTCCGCCTCGACAACCAGCCATTCGCCTTCACCGAACGCGGCATTGCTCCCGACCTCGTTCACCTCGCCACCGATGACGAAGCTCGGCGACCAGCCCGCCCGCCTCAGGATGAGCGCGAGCATCGACGCACTCGTCGTCTTGCCGTGCGAGCCTGCCACCGCGATCGTCTTGCGGGTGGCGGCGAGCGCCGCGAGCGCGGCCGCCCGGTGCAGCACCGGGATGCCACGTTCGGCCGCGGCGACGAGCTCGACATTGCGCAACGGGATCGCAGTCGAATACACAACGGCGTCGACGTCGGCCGGCACGTACTCGGCCCGGTTGCCGACGTGCACCGCGACGCCCGCCGCGGCGAGACGCTCGAGGACCGCCGAGCTCTTGATGTCGGAGCCGCTGACTTCGTGACCCATTCGCGCGAGCACCAACGCGATCGCGCTCATGCCTGCGCCGGCGACGCCGACGATGTGCACCCGGCGCGGCTGCGACAGATCGAGAGCCGGCGTGTGCAGATCCGGTGCGGCGAAAGCGGGATCAGGCCCCACGGGCGTGTCTCTCCACGAGATCGGCCAATCGTTCGGCCGCATCGCGCCGGCCGAGCCCGTACGCGGCGGCGCCCATACGTTCGAGGCGCCCGGCGTCGGCCAGCAACTCGGACACGACCCGATCGAGATGCCCCGGATCGCACTCGTCGTCGCGGAGCATCACCGCCGCGCCAGCCCGCTCGAGGGTCTGGGCGTTACGGGTCTGGTGGTCGCTCGGCGCGCCGGGCAGCGGCACCAGGACCGACGGGAGCCCGGCGGCGGTGAGCTCGGCGATCGTCCCCGCGCCCGCGCGACAGACGGCCAGCGCGGCGCGGCGAGTAGAGCAGGTCCATGCGTTCCTCGTAGCCCACGACCTCGTAGCGCAGGACATCCCCCTCGCGGCGGGCACGGGCGAGTTCCGTCTGGCACTCCTCCAGGTTCCGGGGGCCACAGACGTGGTGCACCGCAAGATCGCCACGGACGCGCCACAAGCCGTAGCAGCCGAGCGCGGCGCGGTTGACCGAGCGCGCGCCCTGCGCGCCGCCGAAGACCGCGACCAGCGCAGGATCGTCCGCGGCGCTCGGCACTCGTTCCAGCTGCGCGAACGCGGCCCGCACCGGATTTCCGGTGAGCGTCGCGTTCGGCAACGGTGTGCCGGGCAGCGACACCGCGGGTCGGGCGCCGAGCCGCACACCCATGCGATTCGCGAGACCGGGCGCGGCGTCCTGTTCGTGCACGATGACAGGCACACGCAGCATCCGCGCCGCCAGCACGCACGGGAACGATGCGTAGCCACCGAACCCGACGACGACGCGCGGCCGGTATCGGCGGACGATCGCGACCGAACGCACGACCGCGGTGAACGCGCCGAAGATCGCGCCGAAATTCGGGCCGACGGTCTGCAGGGTGAGCCGACGCTGGAGCCCCCGGCCTGCGAGCAGGTCGATCTCGAAGCCCGCCTCGGAAACGACGCGGCCTTCGATACCCCGCCGGCCGCCGACGAAACGCACCGCACGGCCGCGCCGGGCAAGCTCTTCGCCAACGGCGATCGCCGGATACGTGTGCCCGCCGGTACCGCCGCCGCAGAGCAGTGCGAAGACCTCGGGCTCCCGTACACCCTGAATAACGGCTCTCCGGCTCACGACGCCTTGTCGCGCACCGCACGGTCCGGCGTCCGCGGACGTCGGGCCGGTGCCGGCACCGTCTGGCGAGCGATGTTCGCCACCACACCCGCGCTGAACATCGTGATCACGAGCGACGTACCCCCGACGGAAAGGAACGGCAAGGGGACGCCCGACACGGGCAGCATCCCGACGACGGCCCCGAGATTGATCGCCGCCTGCCCGACGATCCACGCAGTCACACCGGTCGCGATCAACGTCCCGAACCGATCGGGGGCCCGGCGGGCGATCCGCAGACCCACGAGACCGAGGCCGACGAACAGACCCAGTACGAGCAGGCACCCGATGAAACCGAGTTCCTCGCCGATGATCGCGAAGATGAAGTCGGTGTGGGCATTGGGCAAGAAGAACCACTTGGCCCGACCCGCACCGAGTCCGACCCCGTTCACACCGCCGCTGCCGATCGCGATGAGCGAGCGGTACAACTGGTAGCCGGTGTTCCCCACGTCGTGACCCGGGTGCAGGAACGAGAAGATGCGGGCCCGGCGGTAGCCGGCGAGCAACGACAGCACCCCGGCGGCGGTGACACCGAGACCAATCATCTGGGCGAGGTGCTTGGCCCGCACGCCGCCGACGATCAACAGCGCGCCCAAGATGACAGCCAGCACGATCGTCGACGCGAGGTCGGGCTCCTTCATCACGAGCGCAGCGAGCACCAAGAAGATCGCGAGCAGCGGTCGCCACGACCGCAGATCGTCGAGCCGATCGGAGCGCCGGGTCAGGATCTCGGCGCCGCACACCAAGAGCGCGAGCTTCGCGATCTCGCTCGGCTGCAGCTGAAGCGGACCGAGCACGATCCAACGCTGCGAGCCGGACACCAGTTTCCCGCCGACGAGCACGATCGACAGCGCTACCAATGCGCCGACCAAGACGAACGGAGCGAACCGGCGCCAGACCCGGTAGTCCAGCCGCGCCGAGATGAGGAACGCGACCAGCCCCACCACCGCCCAGATGAGTTGACGATTGAAGAAGTACCACGACGATCCGTAGTCGGAGAGCGCGGCGACCGACGACGCCGAGAGGATCATGACGAGACCGACGACGTTGAGAACACCCACCGTCGCGCAGAGCACCACGTAGTTGGCCGGCCGCGGAAGTTGCTCGCGCCGTTCGAGGCGAGCGAATACGGACCGCCCGAGACGCGCGAACGGGTTGCCGATCCCGCGCAGCCGCTCGAGCGGCATACGGGGTGTGAGCGTCGTCATCGCGACGTCGCCTCCTCCGTGACCTGGACGTGCACCTCGTGCACGAAGTCGTCGCCACGCGCGCCGTAGCCCGTGTACGCGTCGAACGACGCGCACGCGGGTGAGAGCAACACGACATCGCCGGCGCGCGCCATCTGCCGGGCCGCGCGGACCGCTCCGGCCATTTCCGAGACTTCGACCACCGGCGTACCGGTGTCGGCGAACGCAGCCGCGATCTCGGGGCCCGATTCGCCGAACGCAACGACCCCCCGCAGGCGCGGGGACTCCGCCGCGAGTACCGAAAGGTCGAGTCCCTTGTTGCGCCCTCCCGCGAGCAGCACCACCGAATCGAACGACGAAATCGCGCGCCGCGTGGCGTCGGGGTTGGTCGCCTTGGAGTCGTCGTACCAGCGCACACCCCTAGTTTCACCGACCAGGGCGACGCGATGGGGCATGGTCGCGTACGCGCGGAGCGTGGCGACGACTCCCGCGACGTCGGCACCGACCTCGAGCGAGGCCGCGGCCGCCGCGAGCGCGTTCGTGCGGTCGTGCGCGAGCGCCCGGGCCATGGCCGAGATCGGAGCGAGGCGGCGGCCGTCGGGGAACACGAGGTCGGCGCCGAGTACCCGGAAGCAGCCGCCGGCATCGCCGCGCGCCGACACGCCGACCCGGCGCGCGGCGGAACCCGACGCAATCGCGGTCGCGACTTCGTCGTCGGCGTCGTACACGAGCAGGTCTGAGTCGCGTTGGTGTGCGGTGATGCGCGCCTTGGCCTGCGAGTAGGCGTCGAAGGATCCGTGCCAGTCGAGATGATCCGGGGTGATCGCGAGCAGCACGGCGACGCGCGGGCGGAACGCGACGTGGGCGAATTCGAGTTGGAACGACGACACCTCGGCGACGATCACTCCGCTTCCGGCGGCGACGGCAGGGTCGCCGACCGCGTCGACCAGCGGACGGCCGAGGTTCCCCGCCGCGATGACGGTCACTCCCGACGCGTCGAGCATGCTCTCGATCATCGTCGTGACGGTGGTCTTGCCGTTGGTTCCGGTAACGGCGACGATCGGGACCGGCGAGCGTTCCGCGGCGACATCGATCTCGCTGCGCACCGCGACGCCACGCCGGAGGGCGGCGACAATCAGTGGATGTTCCGGGGAGACCAGCGGGCTCGGGACAACGAGGTCGACACCATCGAGGACGCTTGCGGACTCCGCCGCATGCGGAGCTTCGACGATCTCCGCGCCCGTGGCGCGCACTTGCGCGGCGCGGGCGGCGTACTTCGCGTTCCCCCGGGCGCGTCTTCGACGACGACGACCGCGCGGCCTTCGGCGCGCATGACCCGAGCGACGGCGACTCCCGTCCCGGCCAAGCCGATGACGAGCACGCGCGCGGGTTCGGCGGGTGCGGGCTTCGTCATCCGAGGTTCACCCCGTGCCGGAGGAAGTCGGCGTAGAAGATGCCGATCCCGAGCGCGACACAGATCCCTGCAAACAGCCAGAACCGGACGATGACCGTGAACTCCGACCAGCCCCCGACCTCGAAGTGGTGATGGATGGGAGCCATGCGGAGTACGCGGCGTCGAAAGCCGCGATACGAGATCACCTGGGCGATGACCGACAAGGTCTCGACTGCGGGGAGGCCGGCGAGCAGAGGCAACAGGAGATGGGTACGGCTCAACAACGCGAGGCCACCCATCGCGCCGCCGATCGCGAGCGAGCCGGTATCGCCCATGAAGATCCGGGCCGGCGCCGCGTTCCACCAGAGGAACCCGGCGCAGGCGCCCATCATGGCCGCCGCCACCACGGCCTGGTCGAGGGCTTGGGCCGCGAAGGCCTGGTTCCCGCCGCCGTAGATCAGCGGATGACGGAACTCGGTGAACGCGATGATCATGAACGCGCTGAAGGTCAGGGCGGAAGATCCGGCCGCGAGGCCGTCAAGGCCGTCGGTGAGGTTGACCGCGTTCGCGGTGGCATAGACGACGACGATCACCCACACGAACAGCCCGACCTTGCCGAGGTCGATGCTGAGCGGCTGGGTGAACGACAGGTGTGTATCGGTCTTCACGAAGTACACCGCGAGCCACGCGAAGAAGGCGGCGACCAACACGATGCCGAGCGTCTTGCCCCGCTTGCGCAGCCCCAGATTGCGACGGGCCCGCACGCCCAGGTAGTCGTCGATCCAGCCGACGAACCCGAGGCCGCAGATCAACGCGATGAGCGCCCAGCCCGGTGTCGCGAACGCGGTGCTCTCGCGCCGGATGTGTGCGAAGAGGTAACCGACGACCGTCGCGAGCACGATCGCGATCCCGCCCATCGTCGGCGTCCCGGCCTTGGCCGCGTGCGGGTGCTCGATCGGGCCGTCGTCGCGGATCTGCTGGCCGATACCCATCAACCGCAGGCGACGGATGAGCAGCGGCGTGAAGAAGATGGTCACCGCGAACGAGGCGCCCGCAGCCATCAGCATGGCAATCATTGGACGGCCACTCGGGTGCTCATCGGGCGATCACGGCCGGCCCGCCAGTTCCTCGGACGCGACCAGCCGGTCGTCGAACGGGATCGTGATCCCACCCGCGGTCTGCCCGGTCTCGTGACCCTTGCCCGCGATCACGACGACGTCGCCCGCGCCCGCCGCCCGCAGCGCGCCCCGGATCGCAGCCCGCCGGTCGAGCTCGACGACGGGTGCGGTCCGCCGCGCTCGGAATCCCGTCGAGCACATCGCGCGCGATCGCCTCGGGGTCCTCCGACCGCGGATTGTCGGAGGTGAGCACCGCCACGTCGGCGAGCCTGGTCGCGACCTCGCCCATGAGGGGTCGCTTCGATCGATCCCGGTCCCCGCCGCAGCCGAACACGACCACGAGCTTGCCCCCGTCGACGAGGGCCCGGGCCGCGCCGAGCACGGACGCAAGCGCATCGGGCGTGTGGGCATAGTCGACCAGCACCGCGAAATCCCGCGCCGAGCCCACCCGCTCGAACCGTCCCGGCACCCGCACGGGCGCCGCCAGTCCGGCGAGCACGGCCTCGAACGAAAACGAGCCGGCGACGACGGCGGTGGCGGCCGCGGCCAGGATGTTGGCGACGTTGAAGGCGCCGACGAGCGGACTGCGCACGACTCCGTGATGGTCGTGGCGGGCGTCGACGAGATCGAACAACGTCTCGTCGCGTCGCAGCAGCACATCGCGGGCATACACGTCGGCGTTCGGGTCGTCGACCGAGTACGTGCACACTTGCATGCCCCGGTCGCGCGCCCGTTCCGCGAGCGCGACGCCATACGCGTCGTCGACATTGATCGCGGCCCGCGCCGAGAAGCGCGGGTCGAACAGCGAGGCCTTCGCCTCGAAGTACGCGTCGACGCTCGGGTGATAGTCGAGATGCTCGTGTGTGAGGTTCGTAAATGCGACCGCGGCGAACCGAGTGGCGTCGACCCGATGCTGATCGAGCGCGTGCGACGACACCTCCATCGCGACGACATCGACGTCACGATCGCGCATACGCGCGAGCAGGGCCTGGAGATCCGTGGCTTCGGGCGTGGTGTGCTGAACCGGCACGACCGTGCCTTCGATCCGGGCTTCGACGGTGCCGATCACGCCGACGCGGTCGCCGTTCGCGCGGGCGATGGCCTCGAGAAGGTAGGTGGTGCTCGTCTTGCCGTTCGTGCCGGTGACTCCGAGCACCCGCAGCGAGCGCGACGGGTTCCCGTGGAACTGCGAGCACAGCGGTCCGAGGGTCCGGCGCACGGAATCGACTCGCGCCTGCGGGACTTCGATCGCGAGCACTCGTTCCACGAGCAGCGCCACCGAGCCGGCGGCGACGGCCGCGGGCGCGAAATCATGACCGTCGGTACGCGCGCCGGGAATGCAACAGAAGAGCGCGCCCGGCCGGGCATCACGGCTGTCGTGCACGATCGAGGCGATGTCGATTGCAGTGTCTCCCCGGACTTCGAGGAGGTGGTTGCGCGCCTCGTTGTCGGCGAGGAGGTTGTCGGCGAGGAGGTCGTGCAGCAGCACGGTCCCCCTAGGTGTGCTTGGACGGGTCGGACGGCAGGTTACCGGCGGTGGTCACTGTTCCCGCGACTGCGGCGCCCGGCGCGTGACTCTTGGTGGCGCCGCCGACCTGCGCCGGGCTCTGGGCCGCGGCTCGGGCCTGCGCCGCGGCCAGGTTGGCCTGGGCCGTGACGAGGTCGGAGCCGTGTGGGACCGAGCAGGAGTTGTGCGCGGCGTTCGCCGTGAGGTGCGCAGCCGAATACTGCGTGTTCGCGAGGTCGTTCGCGGCCACGCCGTACTGCTGCAGCGCGAACTGCGTGATCTCGGAGAAGACCGGCGCTGCGACCTCACCGCCGTAGCTGAGGTTGTTCTCGTCGAGCGCGACGAGCGTCGCGAACCGAGGGTGCGCGGCCGGCGCGAAGCCGATGAACGACGCCATGGTCGCGGCGCTCCCGTACCCACCCGTCGCGAGCGCCTTCTTGGCGGTGCCCGTCTTGCCCGCGACGTCGTACCCAGGGATCGCCGCACACGCGCCGGTGCCATTGGAGACGACACCCTGCAGCATCTGGGTCATGAGCGACGCGGTGTTGGTCGAGACCACCCGCGTGCTCTCGGGCACGTAGGCGGGATGACGATCACCCTTGGAGTCGATCGTCGCGTCGATGAGGTGCGGTGGCCGGGTGGCGCCGCCGTTCGCGATCGTCGCGAACACGTCGAGCATCTGCATCGCGGTCACCGCGACTCCGTAGCCGATCGCGGTCGAATACTTCCCCGTCGCGTAGTACTGCGAGGGCGGGATCAACAGGCCGGCGGGTTGGTACGGCCATGCGACCGAGGTGGGCGCGCCGAGACCGAACGCCCGCATGGCGTCGGCCACCTCCTGGTTGCGCATCCGTTTTGCGATCAGCATCGTCCCGACGTTCGACGACTCCCGGAGGATGTCGGCCGTCGTCCAGTGCTCGATGCCGTTGGGAACGCCGGTATGGGTTTCCGCGTCGTAGTAGGGCTTGACGCCGGCACCCGGGTCGGGCGACCACGAGTAGGGAACCGAGAACTTCGACTCGGGCGTGACGTGCCCGTGCTCGAGCGCCCACGACAACGTGATCAGCTTGTTCGTCGAGCCGGGCTCGAAGAGGTCGGTGAGCGGCGTGTTCGCCTCTCCCGACTCCGCGATGTGCGCCGGCGTTGCGGCCGTCGCGCCGTTCACGTTCGCCATCGCCAAGACGTCGCCGTTCGTGACGTCGACGACCACCGCCATGCCGCTCTTCGCCCCCGTCGCCTTCACCTGGTCGAGCAGCGAGTACTCGGCCTGCCACTGCAGATCCTCGTCGAGGGAGAGCACGACGTCGGTACCGCGCTCCGCGTCGACCTCCGCCTTTTGCGTGTCGGGGATGTCGTGACCGAGCGGGTCCTGCTCGACGGTGAGCGCGCCGGACTTTCCGGTGAGCAGCGAGTTGTACTGCTCCTCGATGCCCGCCGCGCCCGATCCATCCGAGTGCACCTGACCGATCACCGCGGCTGCGACCGTGCCCGCGGGATAGCTGCGGGCCGACTCGGGCACGAAGCCGATGCCAGGCAGCTTCTTCGCCTTGACCGCCTGCGCGACCTCGTCGGGAACCGTGTGGGCCAGGTACACGAACCGCCGCGGCGAGCTCACCGAGCCCTTGTCGGCGAGCCGTTGCACCAGCGTCGACCGGGCGACGTGCAGTAGTGGTGCGAGCGCGAGCGCTTCGCTCGCGGCATCCGTGACGAGCGTGGGATCCGCGTACACGGTGGTGCGTTCGATCGACATCGCGAGGTCGCGGCCGTTCCGGTCGAACACACTCCCCCGCTCCGCAGTCAGGGGGATGGTGTGCAGCGCGAGATTCACCGAGAGCTGCTTGTAGCGGCCGCCGTCGGCGAGTTGCAGCTGGCCGACACGCGCGGCCAGCACGCCGAAGCCGAGGATCAGGAGCGCGCTACAGACACCGAGCCGCCGCGCCGGATTCGCCCGGTTCGGCGTACACGACTTCGGGGACCGGGGCGCCCGGGAAGTGTGCACGGGACGGACGACCCGGCCCGCGCGAGCCGTCCCCGTCGCGCCGGGGCGGGCGATCCCGGCCTGGGCGCGGGGGGCGGGCGATCGGCGGTCGGTCACACGGTGAGGAGGTGAGTGGGGAACGTCACGGGTTCGGACCGAGCGCGCGCTTCGCCTCGTCGTAGCTGCCCGGCGAGGTCGCCCCGACCGTGGCGGCCTTCGCGGCGGGAAGGCTGACCGAGGCCACCGGGAGCGGCACGGGTGTCGGTCCGTTCACCATTCCCATCTTCTGCCGCGGCCCGGATGACGGTCTCGGCCGACGAGCGCTCCGCAACCTGCAAACGGAGTCGTTCGTAGCGTCGCTGTTCGTTGGTGCGTTCCTTCGAGAGCCGCTCCAGGGTGAACGCCGACTGTGCCGCGAACACGTGGAACGAAACGAGCGTGAACAGGGACGCGACGGTGACGAGCGCGACGCCCCATACCAGGAGGCGCGCCTTCAGGCGCCGGCGTGCGACGTCGGGCGCGATCGTGAGCTTGGCGCGCGCACCGTCCCCGCGCCGTGATTCCGGACGCGCCGCGGACTCCGTTGTCCGAGATAGTTCCTGGTCGTCCGGGTTCCGGGAGGCTCGCGGGGACGGCTCGCGTTCATGGTCGCGCTCAGGCCACGATGTCGGGGACGGCACGAATATCTTGACGCTCGGAAAGGCGCTCGACCGCCCGCAAGCGCGCGCTTTCCGCACGCGGATTCGCCTCGATCTCGTCGACGGCCGGGCGCATTGGCTTGCGCGTGAGCAACCGGACGAGGGGGTTGGGCCGGGACGGAGCCACCGGGAGCTTGGCGGGAACGTCGCGATCGGCGTCGGAGCCGGCCCAGCGGCCGAAGGTCGATTTCACCATGCGGTCTTCGAGCGAGTGGTAGGCGAGGACGAGCACGCGCCCACCGGGACCGACGACGTGGACGGACTCATCGAGACCGTCGGCGAGGTTCGGCAGCTCACGATTCACCTCCATGCGGATCGCCTGGAACGTGCGTCGGGCCGGGTGTGGGCCCTTGCGCCGCGTGGCGGCGGGAATCGCGTCGCGGACGAGATCGGCGAGCCGGCGAGTCGACACGACGGGGCGGGCGGCGACGATTGCGTGCGCGATGCGGCGGGCGAACCGCTCCTCGCCGTAGCGGGAGATCAGGGTCGCGAGCTCCGATTCGTCGTACGTGTTCACGACGTCGGCCGCCGTGAGCGATTGCTTGGCGTCCATACGCATGTCGAGGGGCGCGTCGAAGCGGTACGAGAAGCCGCGCTCGGGGCGATCGAGTTGTGCACTGCTCACTCCGAGATCCATGAGGATGCCCATGACCTTTGCTCCTTCAGCGTGCTTTTCGACGAGATGTGCGAGGCGCTCGAAACCTCCGTGTACGACCTGAGCCCGATCGCCGAAGCGGGCGAGCCGGGAGCGGGCGGCTTCCACGGCGTCGGCGTCACGGTCGAGGCCGAGCACGTGGACGTCGGGGCGCGCCTCCAACAGCACCGCCGAGTGGCCACCACCACCGACCGTGCAGTCGACGATCAATCCTTCGGGCACCGCCGAGAGGAGCTCGACCACCTCCCGAGCCATCACCGGGAGATGCGAGAACTCCTCCGCCACGTTTTCTCCTCGCCGCTTTCGCCGGAACCGCGTCGCCGCCGATCCCGTCTTCAGCTCCCCGGTCGACAGGCACCGCCCGGGATGTCTCCCCGAGTCGGCTACGGCTGAAAGCGGGCGGAGTAGGGGCCAACAACCGCGCCGGCCGGGGAGCTGAAGACGAACCCGGGACCCGGGTTCCGTCGTGTTGTCAAAGGGTTTCGGACCGGCGAACCGGTATCCGATTGGATTGGTGTGCCCTGCCGAGAGGGAGTGACATCACAGGAAGTCGTTGAACCCCTCGCCCTGGGCGATTGCCGCGACGCCGATGGCATCGCGCTCGGCGAAGGTCCGCGCGTCCCAGATCTCGATGTGGTCGAAGCTTCCGACGACCGTGACCTCGCGCTCGAGGTGCGCGTACTCGCGCATGCTCTGCGGAATGGCGACCCGGCCCTGCTTGTCGGGGGTGCTGTCGACGGCGCCGGCGAAGAACGAGCGCGGCGGCCTGACGTTCCTGCGGCCCCCGTTCGCGCGCTTCGCGGAGCTTTGCGGCCAGCTGGGTGAACTCGGCGACGGGATACACGGCCAGACATCCATCGAGCGCCTTTGCCATGTAGCCACCCCCCTCGAGCTGTTCGCGGAACCGGACCGGGAGGATCACCCGACCCTTGGCGTCGAGGGAGTGCTGGAACTCCCCCAGGAACATTGCCGATGAACCCCTGTGTCCGTTTGTAGAGACGTGTCCGTTTTGTCGAGACCTTCATGTCGAGAAGGGGAACTTTTACTCCCCTTCCCTCCACTAAGCGCCACCTTATGACACAATCCTCCACGACGTCAACACTCTCCACCCCCAAGAACCCCAAGAACCCCAACTGCACCCGTTGGTGACCAACCCGTCCGAACCTGGCTCCGGAGGCGAACAATGTCGATCCGCTTCGGCTGGACCCGACCTCAGGCACAGCCCGAAACGTCCGATGAGGACCGTGTGGAGAACGTTTCGTCGGCGGTTTCCGAAGCCGGGACCGAGCCTGCGCCCGACGCACCGGGACCCGACCGCGCGCGGATGCCCGAACGGGACGAACATGTCTCCGGGGACCGAGACCCAGGCGCCGAGATCCCGACCGGCCAAATCCCGATAGGTACACCAGTGACCACACCGACGCCCGAAGCTGTGCGCTCGATCTGGGAAGTTCATGCCCGTGTCATCGAGACGGAGCGCAAGTCGCATCGCCGTATCGGCGCGGCCGCGGCCCGCCGCGCGTACCACGAGGCGCTGGTCGAAGAAGCCGCCGCGTTGCACGCCCTGGGGTTCGAGTCGTTCGACTCGTTCACGGCCGTGCACGGAGCCACTGCGCCCGCAGACGGCGAGACCACGACGACGGACGAATCGACGA
This sequence comes from uncultured Actinomycetes bacterium, assembly GCA_963761055.1. GTDB lineage: Bacteria > Actinomycetota > Acidimicrobiia > IMCC26256 > PALSA-610 > PALSA-610. Next base: position 147,620 of record CAVXFO010000008.1, read on the forward strand.
TCGTCGCCGCGCACGCGCCGGCCGAGACGGCCGCCGATCCCGAAACCGGATCGCTCACGGAGGCTTCAGCCGCAAGCGACGACGAGCCCGAGAGCGCGGGCGAAACCATCGGTCGCATCCGCATGCTCCTCGACGAGCTCGGCATCGAGCCCGGCGGCGATCCTCTCCAAGCCGCCAAGCAGTTCCTCGACGTAGTCGAAGGCGACACGTCCGCGCCCGACGGCGACGAGTCCCACGCACCTTCCGATGAGGCCGACGCGCTCGGCGCCGCGGTCGTCGAGATCGCACGCGCCGACTCTCCCGTTGCCGAAGTCACACCGGCGCCCGAAGAGATCACCGCGCCGCGGCACGAGTCGATCTTCCCGATCACTCCCATCGACGCATCCACTTCCGATCAGGGCGTCGACGACGTCGGCCGGCAGGAAGTCGCGACACCGTCGGACACGATCATGCCGAGCGCACATACGGCCGCGCCGACGACGCCACCCATCTTCCCGGCGCCTCCGTCTCCCGCAACGGACCTCCCGACAGACCTCTTCGCGTCCCCCGACGAGCCTGGCGAAGTGCGCGGCCCTGCCGCCGCCTCCGAAGTCCCGGAGACGAAGACGACGCCTCGCTCCGAGACTCACCTCGCCGAAACGACACCGCCCGAACCGGCGCCGACCCTCGTCATCGACGAGGAAGCGATCGAGCTCGCCCACGCGCGCGCAGAACGCTGGCACGCCGAGCTCGAGCGCGTACGCATCGAGTTCACAGCCGCGACGGAGGCCCACGAGGCCGCGGAACGCGACACTGGCCTGGCCCGCCAAGAGCTCGAACGACTGCGCTCGGAACTCGAGCTCACGCACGAGGCGGCTCGTACCGCTGACGCGGAGATCGTCCAGCGCACGTCCGAACACGACGACGCGGCCGAACGCTGCACCGAGCTCGCCGAGGAGATAGCTCGACTTCGCGAAGAGTCGACCGGCTCGCGTTCCGAGGCCGAGACCCGGGAACGCGAACGCGACGAGATGGCGGAACGCCTGGCCGCCGCCCACACACAGCTGGAAGAGATCCAGGCCCAGCTGACCGATGCCGAAGCAAAGCGGGCGCGGCTCGACACCGAGCTCGCCGACGCGCACCGGCGCGCCGCCGAGCACGAAGCCACCCGCGAGCAGCTGGCCGTACACGTTGCCGATCTCGAACGAGCCGTGGCCGAGAATGCCGACCACGCCGCATCATTCGAGGCAACCGCGGCCGAACTCCGAACGCAGGTCCAGGACCGCGAAGCGACACTTGCCGAGCTCCGCGACCGCGTCGGTCAGCTCGAAGGGGCCGTGTCGGAACGCGACAACACGATCGTCGCACACGAACAAGCACTCTCCGACGCCACGGCAGCGCGTCGCCGAACTCGAATCTACGATCACCGAACGAGACGACACCCTCGCGGCGCGCGAGCAGGAGCTCACGTTCGCGACCGGTCGCGTCGACGCTCTGCAGGCAGCCGTCGCGGACCGCACGCGCGCGCACGACGAGAGGAGCGCCGAGCTCGACGCCGCCCGATCTCGTGTCGCGGAACTCGAGCTCCACATCGCCCACCAGGAATCGGAGTGGGAGCGGCTCGGGACCGACCGCCAGGGTGTGCTCCACGAACTCGAGGAAACGCACAACCGCGTCAACGAGCTCGAAGAGCTCGTGCGGCGCACCCAGGACGACCGTGACGGTATCCGCAGCGAGCTGGATCAGGCCCAGGCTCGGGCTCGTGAGCTCGAAGCGAGCTCGGCCGACCATCTCGGTCGCATCGAAGCGTTGACGGGAGCGCTCGACGAGGGGCGGCTCGAGCTCGAAGAAGCCCAGACCGTCGCGACCGCGCTCGAGTCGGAGCGCGACAAGGCCCACCGCGGTCGCGAGGCCGCGGAAGCGGAGCGAGACGAGGCCCTCCACGAACGCGACGCCCGCGATCGAACAACGCGACAGCGTCGGACAGCGGACGCGACGAGCACGACGAGATCGTCCGTCAGCGCGACGCCGCGTTCGTCGAACGTGACACCGCGTTCGGCCACCGCGACTCGGTCAGCCGGGAACGCACGAGCGCGCTGGCAGCCCGCGACGAGGCTGTCGTCGCCCTCGAGAACGCACGCGCAGCACTCGACGACCGCACGGCCGAGCGCGACGAAGCGCGCACGACACTCGCCCGGCGGACCGGTGAGCGCGACGACGCGCTACAGACACTGACGCACCACACCCGCGAGCGCGACGAGGCTACGCAGCGTCTCGTCGAGGCCCGACGGCGAGCTCACCCGCCTCGACGAGCTCGTCGCGACCCAGGAGACCGCGCATGTCTCGACCATGGCCGCTCTCGACGAGGCGCGGGCCGCGGTCGGGAACCTCGAACGCGAAGTCGAGACCCAGTCGACGGAGCGGGCCGGCGCGATCGCCCAGCTCGAACACGCCCGCAACGAGATCTCGCGCCTCGAGGCGGCGTTGTCGGCGCACGCGGCGGAGCGCGACGAGGCGTTCGCCCGGCTGGAGGCGGCGACCGCCGAGTCGGCTCGCCTCGAGCAAGCCCTCACCACCCAGATCACCGAACGGACCGAGGATCGCGACGACGCGCTCGCCCGACTCGAGGATGCCGGCGCCGAGATCGCCGGTCTCGAAGCGGCTCTCGCCGAGCAGACCGCCGCCCATCACGCCGTCCGCGACCAGCTCGACCAGGCCCGAGTGCACATCGGCACGCTGGAGGCGAACATCGCCGAGATCGCGAGCGCCCGAGACGACGCCCGCCGCGGTCTCGACGACGCGCTGGCCCAGATCACCCGACTCGAAGCGGTCGTGTACGAACACATCGTCGAGCGCGATTCGCTGCAGGCCGCCGCGACCGAAGCGTCCGCGCGTGCCACGTCGCTCGCCGAGCAACTCGAAGGCGCCCAGGGAACGCTCGACGCGATGGCCGCGCACGCCGAGGAGCTCGAGATCGATCTCGCCCGAGCCGAGGCGGCGATCCCCTCGGTCGAGGCGCGCATCGAGGCCGACGAGATCGTGTCCCAGGCCCGCTCCGACGCCGACGAGCTCCGCCGCCAGCGCGATGACCGAAGCGGAATCGATCCGTCGCGACGCGCTGACGACCGCCGAGAGCATTCGTCACATCGCCCATGAAGACGCCCGCGACCTCCGCAGCCGCGCGGCCGATGTCGTCGTCGACGACACGCAGCGCGCCGAGAACATCGCCGGGTTGATCGAACGGGTGTCGAAACTCGAGCGCAAGATCGCGAAGCAACGCAAGCGTATGGAGAAGGCCGCCGACCGCATCGAGCGGAGCGAGCGCGCCGAATACGCGGGCATGGAGGCCGACCAGATCCTGCAGCGGGCCGAAAAGAAGTCGGCTCGCCAACGGGAGTCGGCCGAGCAGTACGCGCTCGAGCAGCGCGACAGCGCGGACGAGTACGCCTCCGACCTACGCGCCCGGGCCTTGGAAGAAGCTGCCTCGCTACGGGCCGCGGCCGAACGCGACGCCGCGGCGCATCGCGACGCCGCCCAACGCGATGCCGCCAAGCTACGCGAGAACGCCGAAGCCGACGCGCGCAAGATCCTGGAAGACGCCGAGCACGACGCCGCTCGCCAGCTCCAGGCCGCGGAGAAGGAAGCCGGCAAACAACGCCGCCACGCCGAGCACGAAGCCGCCGAGATCCGAGACAAGGCTCGGCTCGAGCGCCAGCGGGCCCGCGACGAGCTCGCCGTGCTCCTCGAGCGCATTGCCGAATCCAAGCAACCCGACGAGGACTAGACCAGGCCGGCGACCGGCCGGGTGGGTCGGTCAGGCGGAGACGGCCTCGGCCCGGCCGAGATACTTGTTCCAGACCGGGTCGATCGGGCCCGCCGACGCGATCAACGAGGTCGTGGCGTGGGGCGCCACGGGTGGTCGGCGCAACACCATGCCGCACTCGTGCGGCAGCCGTGCCTCCTTGCGGGCGTTACACGCCCGGCACGACGCCACGACGTTCTCCCAGGTGTGGGGCCCGCCCCGCGAACCGCGGCAGGACGTGATCGAGGTTCTCCGCCGCGGTGCCGCAGTACTGGCACCGGTGGTTGTCGCGGGCGAACACCGCCCGCCGCGACAGCGGCGCGGTGGCCCGGAAGGGCACGCGCACGAAATGAACCAGCCTGATCACCGTCGGGACCGGGACGACCCGGCGTTCGGAGTGGAACTCGGCGCCGTTGCGGTGGACGATCTCGGCCTTCTCCTTCAAGACCAGAACGACGGCGCGTCGGGAGGACACGACACAAAGCGGCTCGAAGCTGGCGTTGAGTAAGAGGGCCCGGACCACGGTCACCACCTCCCGTTGCGGCAAAAGTGTACCGGTGACCGGCCCCCCGGCCCCGTGGTCCGCGGCGCGGCACCATTCGAGGTAGCGCACGACATCATCGGCCCGCGGCCGCCCACCCACGCCGTACGCGGTCTCGATCCGGAAGCGCAGGTACGCGCGATCCGGTAGCGGGACGAACGGCGCCCGGGCCCACCAGCGGCGCGGGACCGCCCGGGTCAGCTGGCGGAGCGCCGTCAACCACAAACGGGGTCGACGCAGGACAGCGGCGACGTCTCGGAACCGAGATGCAGGGAACCAAAATGAGGCGCCATGCGTCATGCCTGCGTCGCCGCGGCTCGGGCCCACGTCCGGCACGATAGCGTGGCGGCGGTAGCCGGCGTCTCCCGGGGAGGGCGACGGCTCGCCGTGGCCCAGGCCGCCCCCGACGGAGGTCGACAACGGTGCAAGCCGCGCCCCGCCCTGAACAGTCCTTCAAAGATCTGTTCGACACACTTGCCGCACAAGTCGAACGAGTGTTGCGAGGTAAGCGCCGAGCAGTACACCTGTCGCTCGTGTGCCTGTTCTCGGAGGGCCACCTCCTGATCGAAGACGTGCCCGGTGTCGGCAAGACATCGCTCGCCAAAGCGATCGCGCGGGCGACCGGCGGGTCGTGGCGCCGAGTGCAGTTCACCCCCGACCTCTTGCCGTCCGACATCACGGGCGTCTCGGTCTGGGACCGCGGCCGCGGCGACTTCGAGTTCCGTCCCGGTGGTGTGTTCGCGAATGTCGTGCTCGCCGACGAGATCAACCGCGCGTCACCCAAGACGCAGTCGGCGTTGCTCGAGTCCATGGAGGAACGTCAGGTCAGCGTCGACGCGCAGACGTACAAGCTGCCGCGCCCGTTCATGGTCATCGCGACGCAGAACCCGGTCGAGCTCGAAGGCACCTATCCCCTGCCCGAGGCGCAGCTCGACCGGTTCCTGTTGCGTTTGCGCATCGGTTACCCCGACCGCGACGCCGAAATCGCGATCCTCGACGCCGAGGGCGACGATCCGATCGATCCCGACGAGCTCGAGCCCGTCACCGATCCGGAGACGGTGGGTGCGTGGGTGCAAGAGCTCGCCCGTGTCCACGTGTCGCCCGAGTTGCAGGGCTACATCGTCGACGTCGCCGAGGCGACGCGTCATCACCGCGATCTCATGCTGGGAGTGAGTCCGCGCGGCGCGCTCGCGTTGCAGCGCGCGTCACGCGCGCTTGCCGCCAGTATCGGGCGCTCCTACGTCGTCGCCGACGACGTCAAAGTTCTCGCGCCGTCGGTGCTCGAACACCGGTTGCTGCTCTCGTCCGAGGCCATGATGCGCGGCGTCAATCCCGCCGACGTGCTGACGGCGATCCTCGACACGGTGCCCGTCCCCGCGACGCGCGCGACTGAATCCTCGATGCCGATCCGGCCGATCCTCGTCATGGTTGGATGCTGACCCGGCGGGGTTGGTCGTTCGTCGGCGCGGCCGCCGGCCTCTATGTCGGCGCGCGGCTTCTCGGCCTGGTGCAGCTCGCGGTATTGGCCGTTGCGGCGGCGCTGCTCCTCGTCGGCGCGTACGTGTGGGTCCGTGTGAAGAGCCCCTCGCTCGGCGCCCGCCGGACGCTCAAGGAGCTTTTGCAGGTCGGCGTCGAGGGTCGCGTCGACCTTGTCGTCAACGCCACCCGGCGTGCGCCAACGGTGGCCATATCCGACGCGTTCGACCAAGGCCGGCGCGCCGCTCGCTTCCTCCTCGCACCGCTCGCACCGGGCGACGAAGCCCGGGCCGCGTACCGATTCCCCACCGACCGGCGGGGCCGCTTCGAGATCGGCCCGCTGCGGGCGACCTTGACCGACCCGTTCGGACTCGTGTCGTCGAGTCGTCGAGTGCTCGGCACCGAACAGGTCATCGTCTACCCCCGGGTGCACGACATCGTCGCTCCACCCGATGTGAGCGGCCTCGACCTCGACCGTGACCACCCCGCGGTACGCCCGCGGGTCGAGGCCACCGGCGACTTCATGACGCTGCGCGAGTACGCGCCCGGAGACGACCTGCGCCACGTGCACTGGCGATCGACCGCCCGGCGCGGCCATCTGATGATGCGCCAGAACGAGACGCGTCGCCGCGCGCCCGTTCTCCTGATGCTCGATGTCCGCCCGGCCACGCACGACCGAACATCGTTCGAACGCGCGGTCGAGGCGGTGGCATCGATCGCGACCTCGCTCGATCGTGCAGGCCGACCCTTCGAGGTCGCGTGGAGCACGGGTACACCGATCGGTGCGCCGGGTCGGCGTCACCTCGCGTACATCATGGACGAGCTGGCCGTCGTTGAGCCCCACGGCGCGGATCGCATCATGATCGCGGCGACCCGACGGCGTTCGAGCGCACTCATCGCCGTGACGGGCCGGCTGCTCGTGAACGACGCCGCGAGCATCGGTCTGCTCGTGCGCGACGGAGGCACACTCATCACGGTGGCGACGGCCGACGGCGCCGCTCCCGTCGCGGCCCGCTCGCGCCGCTACAAGTCGGTCGTCGTGCCGTACGTCGAAGGCCCATTCGCCCACTCCTGGAACGAGGCGGTACTGCGGTGGCAACGCACCGGCAGTCTGCGTACGTCACCGTCACCCGCGCCCTCCTGACCGCCGGGGCGACGCTCGCGCTCGCCCGCGTCTACTCGGGGTCGTCGTGGGTGTTGCTCCTCGTAGTCAGCGCGTGCATACCAGCGGCCCTGTTCCTGCTGGCCGAGCGCCGGCGCTGGAACACCTGGGCCACGATCGCGGCTCGCGCTCGCCGTCGGCGCGTGGTTGGCCATCGTCGTCGACGACCCGTCGGAGACCTTTGCCGGTATCCCGGCAGCAAGCGCGTTCGCCAACGCCGGGCACGACATCTCGAACGCGCCTCACGTGTTGCGGTCCGCGGTCGTTCCGGTCAACCCCGTCGGTGCCGCGCTCGATGCTCGCGGTCGTGGCAACGTTCGTCGCCGCGCTCGTCACGGAGCTGATCGCGCGTCATCTGGAAGCGCCCGTCGGCGCCATCGGCCCGAGTGTCGCCCTCTACGTCGCGGTCAGCCGCGCTCGGCTCGGGCCGCTGGGCACCGACGACCGCCGTGTACGCGCTCGTCGTCGTCGAGTACCTCGTGGCGCTACAACACACCGAGATGGAAACCCGGCGCACGTGGTTCCAGAGCACGGCCAATCGGAAGTCGCAGGTCGTCGCCGGTGGCGCGCTCGCGGGCGTGCTCGCCGTCGCCGTCGCGGTCGCGCTCGGCCCGGGTGTTCCGGGCGCGCGTGGAACAGCCTGGATCCAGTACCGCTCACTCGGGAGCGGGAGCGGCTCCAACATCTTGAACGTGACCTCGCCGCTCGTGTCGGTCGGCGCCAAGTTGAACGGCAAGCAGTCGACCGAGGAGGTGTTCACCGTCCAGACGACCGAACCGAAGGGGAACTACTGGCGCGTCATCGCGCTCGACCGGTTCGAGAACGACGGTTGGGGCCTCAACTCCGACCAGCGGTCCGCATCGACGCTCCCGGGACCCACCCACGGGCCGGGCACCACCGTGGTCGACCAGACCTTCCGCCTCGCCAACATCGACGCCCGCTGGCTGCCGGCGGCCTATCGCCCGGTCGATATCACCGTGCCCCACGCCAAGGTGCTCCCGGGCTCTACGTCGCTGTTCCTCGACGAGCCGCTCGCCGGGTTGGTGTACGAAGTGGAGTCGGAGATCGCGAATCCCGACCGGGCGATCCTCGAGTCGGTGAACCTCTCCGACCTCGGCGCGATGGCCGACGACGTCGCGCTCCCCGCCGACTTCTCCCCACGGGCCCGCGACTTCGCCACCGTGGTGACCCGGAACGCGCGCACGCCCTACGACAAGGCGATCGCGCTGATGAACGTGTTTCACGCGGCCCCATTCACCTACGACACCCGCGTCAACCTCGGCACGACCGCCGACGCGCTCGACAAGTTCCTGTTCACGACGCACAAGGGATTCTGCGAGCAGTACGCGGCGGCATTCGCGGAGCTGGCCCGTTCGATCTCGCTCCCGACGCGTGTCGCGGTCGGCTACCAGCCCGGCACCCGGACGGCCGACGGCACGTGGCACGTCGAGGAGAAGGACGCGCACGCCTGGCCGGAGGTGTGGCTCGGTCCTGCAGTGGGCTGGTACCGATTCGAGCCGACCCCGACCCGCGTCGACCCGGTCACCGGCCTCGGCGACAAGGCGGTGAACACCGGCGGAGCGACCGACGACCACCGCGCCCGAGGAATCAGACGACGACGCCGACCACCGCGGCGTCGACGCCGACGACCAACCTCGGCCAGCCCCTCGCGCCCCCGCCCAGCTCACCGACGAAGTCGACCGGAACCCGGGCCCGCGTCGTCACGGTCGTCGTGATCGCCGTGGCCGCCGCGGTCGCCGTGTTGGCGGCCGTGATGTTGGCGCTCGCGTACGCGGCCTGGCGGCGCACCCGGCGCCGGCGCCACGATCCCGACAGTCGGCGGCGGGTTCTCGGCGCGTGGTCGGAGGCCCTCGAACGACTGGCCGCGGCCGGGATCGAACGGCGGCCGTCGACCACATCGCTCGAATTCGCGCTGCGACAGGCGCCCGCGCTCGGCGCCGGCGCGGCGGGACCGCCGCTCATGGATCTCGCACGCTTGCACACGCTCGCGCTGTACTCGCCCGAGGGTCCGTCCGCGGCCGAAGCCGACGCAGCATGGTCGGAGGTCGACGCGATCGCCGGGGCCCTACGGGGCACCGTGCCGCGGACGCGGCGGTGGCGGGTGCGGTGGTTCTCGAACCTCCGACCGTCTTCGGGCCCGAAGACGGCGCCGGAGCGGGAACCCGACCGATGAGACAAACCCCACCGAGATCAGCCCCGAGCAGTGAGACCTTCGACGAACGCGGCGCGCTCGCGGCTGAAGGCGCGCACGTCGGCGTCGACGTCGGCCGCGACCTGGTCGACTGCGACGAACAGCGCGAGCTGACCGGCGCGGAGCGCATCGAGGATCTGCCCGTCGTCGTGGCAGGCCCACACGTTGCGACCGTCGGTGATCGAGCCGCAGGCTCGACAGGTCGTCGCCCGCGTCGCGCACCGCGGCGAGCGCGACGCGCACCCGCGCCGAGCGGCAGGCCCGCGTCGAGCATCGAGCGCACGACCCGCGAGCGCGACCAGATCGCGAAAGCCGTAACCACCATCGGTGGCCGCCGGCGCGACGAGCCCGGAACGGGCCCAATGCCGGAGTTGCGCGGCGGTGCAGCCCGGACAGTCGCGCCGCCTGCGCCGGCGTGAACCCACTCACCGAGAGCAATCACGCGACGTCAGGAATCGTCGCGACGGAAGCGATCGCGCCATTGCCGACCGCGTTCACCGAACATGCCCCGCAGCCCGCCCTGGGCCCGGAGGCCTCCGGTGAGGGTCTCGAGACCGGCCCGGCCGAGCTTGCGCACGTGGCGCTCGATGACGAGCGAGCAACCGAGCATCACCGCGAAACCGATCGCGCCGACCCAGACGTGTGAGGCGAAGGTGAAGACGAGCAGGACGAGACCGCCGAGGAGCCCGAGCGCGGCCCACCGGATCATGCGCGCCGAATGGCGGTACAAGGTCGTGCGCGAGACTCGCTCGCCGAGAGCGGGATCGGTCGCGTTGAGCTGCGCTTCGATCTCGCGGAGGATCTTCTGCTCTTCGTCGGAGAGCGGCATGTTGTTATTCTCGCGCAGCCGGCAGGGGCCAACAACGCGTGGACAGTGCCGAAGGAGCCGACCGGCTCGGTCAACCCGGCCCGGAGCGGGACGAATTACCTCCGATTCCGGTCGCGGGACTGCGGCGCGCCGCCGTCCGCGGCCGAGCGGTACACCAGGTCGACCAGCCGGTGCGCGGCGAGGGCGTCGCCGGCGCGAGGGTGTCCGGCGACCGACCGGGTCGCCCCCATCCGGGGTGCCGAGCCCGCCCAGCCCGTCGAGGAAGGCCTTGGTGGGCTCGGCGTACTGGGCCAGCGCCTTCGCGTAGACCTCGGGCAGCGTGAACCGGCTGCCCACTCGGGCGGCGAAGCGTCGACGACCTCGCTCACCGTCGTCGGTCTGGACGTGCAGCGGGCCGAGATAGTCGTCGTCGGTCCAGAGCAGCGCCTTCTCGCAGAACACCTCGAGCCGGCGACTCGACTCCCGGCTGAGCACCTGGTGCCAGACGCTCGTGAGCTGGGCCACGGAGCCGTCGGCGTACGAGAACGTCACCGCCGCGGTGTCCTCGATGCCCGGGTACCCGAACCGCGACGCCGTGCGCGCCGAGACCTCGACCGGATCGCCGAGGGTCCAGCGCAAGACGTCGATGTCGTGGATCGAATGCTCGATCACGGTGCCGCCGCCGGCGTGGCCGACATCCCCCCGCCAGGTCGACCCGTAGAGACCCTGGACCGGGAAGTACTGGTCGTCGCGGATGACCGTGGCGAGCACGCGGCCGTACTCCCCCGACGCGACCCGCGCCGCGATCTCCGCGAACACCGGCGCCCACCGAAGCACCAGGCCGACCTGATGCGGCACCCGTTCCAGCGCGGCCGCGACGCGTGCCGCGGTGGCGAGGTCGGGCGCCGAGCGGCTTCTCGCAGAAGATCGGCAGCCCGCGGTCGGCGGCCGCCTCGACCGCCGCGAGGTGGGCGGCCGTCCACGTGCACACCCAGACGACGTCGACTGCGTCGAGCAGCTCGGCGAGCGTGTCGCACGGTTCGCCGCCGTGGTGACGCGCCACTTGGCGGCCTTGCCTTCGGATCGTCGTCGAACGTGGCGGCGAGGCGGGCGTCGACGAGATCGGCGTTCGCGAGTTGCTGCAACGCGACTGCGTGCACGGTCCCGATGTGTCCGCAGCCGACGAGCCCGACACGGATCATCGACTCCCCCTCGTTTGCGCGCCCGGCTCGACGAGTGTCGCCGGGCTGTACCGCCCGCGAAGCCGAACCGGTCGCGTACTTCGTCGACCGGCGTGCTCGACCGCGGCGCGGCGTTCGGTGCGCTGAGTGCGCTCGCTGCCTTCGTCGCCGGTGAGATCGAACGAGGTCTGCACGACTGCGATCGCGTCGAGTTGCGAGAGCGACACGCCGAGCAGCCGTACACCACCGAGCGACGTCGAACTCGCGCGAGCAACTCGCGGGCGTACGTCGAGGACGACGGTGCTGACGTCGGTGGGCTCGGGAAGCGTGCGGGCCCGGGTGCGGGTCTCGAAGTCGCGAACCGGATCTTCACGCTGACGGTGCGCGCGGTCGAGCTCGGCGGCGCGCAGCCGGCGCGCACGCGCGGTCGGTCGAGGCGCACGAGCTCCCGTTCGCACGCGGCGACGGTGTGCAGGTCGACGGCGAACGTCTCCTCCGCGCCGATCGACTTGGCGTCGCGTTCGGGCACGACCGGGCGCGGATCGTCGTTGCGCGGCGAGCGCGTGGAGATGACGCCCGAGGCTCGGTCCGAGGGCACCGACGAGCGCCGGCTCCGAGGCGCCGGCGACGTCACCGATCGTCCGCATTCCCATGCGCTCGAGCTTGGTCAGGGTCGCGGGCCCGACGCCCCACAGGCGTGACACGGGCAGTGGTGCGAGGAATGCCTGCTCCGTTCCCGGCTCCACGACGAGCACACCATCGGGCTTCGCCAGTTCGCTCCCGAGCTTCGCGAGGAACTTCGTCGACGCCACCCCGACCGACAACGTGAGTCCCGTCTCGGCGAGCACTCGCCGGCGGATGATGGCGGCAATCTCGGCGGGCGCGCCGAGCATGCGCCGCGCGCCCGCCACGTCGACGAACGCTTCGTCGATCGACAACTGTTCGACCAGCGGTGAGATCGACCCCAGGATCGCCATCACCTCGACGCTCTTCTCGACGTAGCGGCTCATGCGCGGCGTCCGGAAGATCGCGTGCGGGCAGGCCTTGCGGGCCCGGGCCATCGGCATCGCCGAGCGCACGCCGAAGCGGCGGGCCTCGTAGCTCGCGGTGCTCACGACGCCACGGTTGCCGAGACCACCGACGATCACCGGCTTTCCGCGCAGGCTCGGTTCGTCGAGGAGCTCGACCGCGGCGAAGAACGCGTCGAGGTCGACGTGGAGGACTGTCGCGGCGGAGCGGCCGTTCATCGGCGGGGCCGACTGGTCACGTTCCGGCCCGAACGACCCGCATGTCGTCGCGCGTGGTGCCGAACACGTCGTACTCGAAGTCGACGCCCGTCCCGGGCGGCCACCGGTCGCGCAGCCACGCCGCCAACGGCTCGCCGACCCACGGCGCACAAGACGCAAGGAGCGCCGCGCACTCGGTGGCAGGCACGAACGCGGCCTCGACGACGATGCCGTCGGGGTCGTCGACGAGCACTTCCCCGTCGAACGCGAGGGCGAGGTGCACCTCGCAGCGCATCCGCCAACCCATGTCGGGAGCATGGGCGCGCACCTCGTAGAGCGGCCCGCTCCACTCGCGCACGTGCAGCCCCGTCTCCTCTTCGACCTCGCGGGTCAGCCCCGCGAGCAGGTCGGCATCCTCGGCGTCGATCACACCCCCGGGTGTGCTCCAGTCCTCGAGGCCGCCCCGGCGCAGATTGCGGACCAGCAACACGCCGTCGGGTGTCTCGAGCAACCCTCCGGCGACGGTCCACTCGTGCACGCCGCCAGTCTCGCGCTTTCCGCTCCGCCGGGATGCGTGCGCCCCGCGTCGCGCCGGTACCATCGCGGCGATGTCTGCCGGGATGACGCCTGCCGAGATCACCCCGGAGCACCCGAACCTTCCCCGCCGGGGCGCACTGGGAGTGATGTTCCTCGCGATCGCGCTCGTCGGGCTCCCTCGGCGGTCTGATCGGCTACAGCCTCGTCGCGACGACGTGCCCCGACACCCCAACGCGCGCCGAGCAGTTGCTCGAGCAGATCCGCGGCTTCCAGGTGCACGTGCCCTCGTGCGTACTGAAGGAGCTGGGCGGTGCCTTGGCCGGGACGATCGTCGCCGCGATCGGGGCAGCAACAATCGCCATCCTCGTCATCCGTGCGCAGTCGGAATGGCGCGGCCACGCGCCGCGGCCCGCGCTGAGCGCGCCTGCCACCGCGCCGTTCACGCCAGGCCGATTCGGCGAAACGCCTCCGCGAACGGGACGCCCGCGGAACGGCCCGCGTTGATCGCCGTCTCGCGCAGGAAGTCGCGGAACCAGTCGCCGGTCTCGACGAGCTGGCTGGCGTGACAGAACAGCGCCTCGATCTTGCGCTCGAGCGTCGTGCCGATGTCGATCCAGACGTTCGCATCGAACGTGCCCGAGAGGTAGAGGGCGCGCACCTGGTGCGTAGCCAGCCCCTCGCCTCTGAGCTCCGGGAAGTAATGCGGGTTGCCGGCGGCGGGCGCGACTGCGTCGAGGGTTGCCCAGCCGGTGAGCCGGTGGTCGCGGTGGTTCACGTACGCGTCGCCGAAGAACACCGCGGTCGGATCGGGGCAGCACACGACGTCGGGCCGGACCGACCGGATGAGCCGCACGAGCTGCGAGCCGCAGGGGTCGGTCGTCGACGATGTCACCGTCAGGATGGTCGAGGTGATGGTGCTCGGCGATCCCGAGCACGCGTGCCGCGGCTGCAGTCTCCTCCACGCGCAAGCGGGCGAGCGCGTCGAGGTCGGCGTCGGGGTCGTTAGTGCCCTTGTCGCCACGCGTCGTGACGACCACGTGCACCTCGGCGCCGGCGTCGGCCCAGCGCGCGAGCGTGCCCGCCCGCGGAGATCTCCGGATCGTCGGGATGGGCGTAGATCGCGAGGACCCGCTCCGGTATCTCGTCGTTGACCACGCTCATGGTCGTCCGGGCCGGCAACGGATCGTCCACGAGTGCGTCGAAGGCCGCGATCGTGAACGGCGATGGCGTCGTCGTCGACGTCTTTGTGGGTCACGAGCACGGAACCGTCCGCGCGTCGATCGTGCCCGCACGCACGCCGGCGTGCTCGAGCCGCACGACGAAGTCGGCCGGCAGCCTGCGCAGCGTCGGCGCACACGATGTTGGTGCGCACCGCCGCCGGGATCGACGCTGCCCGGCCACCGCTGCGCGAGCGCGTCGGCGAGGCGGCGGGCCCGCACGTGATCGTCGGCGAGCCGCTCGACCATCGTCTCCAGCGCGACGATGCCCGCCGCGGCGATCACTCCCGCTTGCCGCATGCCCCCGCCCCACCGCGAGCGATGCGCGCGCGCCTCGGCGATCACGTCGGCCGGACCGCACAGCACGAGAACCGACCGGCGCGCTCAGCCCCTTCGACAAGCAGAACATCACGGTGTCGACCGGCGCGACCAACTCGCGTGGGCCGAACCGAGCGCGATCGCGGCGTTCCAGATCCGCGCGCCGTCGACATGCACCGGGAGCCCGCCCGCCGCGGGCGATGCCGCACAGCGTCGCCATCTCGGCCGCGTCGATCGGCGCTCCCGACAGCGCCATGTACGTGTTCTCGATCACGACGAGCGACGGCCGCGGCAGGTGATGCGCGACGCCTTCGATCGCAACCCGCACACCGTCGGGAAGGTCCCAGAGCGGATGCATCTGCACGCCGCTGTTGACCGGCGCGGCCGCGGCCTCGTAGCGGTACACGTGCGCACGGTCGGGACACAGCACCTCGGTGCCCGGCTCGGCGAGCACCCGGATCGCGAGTTGGTTCGCCATCGTGCCCGAGGCGACGTAGAGCGCCGCCTCCTTGCCGAGCAACGACGCCGCGAGCGACTGGAGCCGGTTGACCGTCGGATCCTCGCCGTAGACGTCGTCGCCGACCTCGGCGTCGGCCATGGCGCGCCGCATCTCGGGCGTCGGGGTCGTGACCGTGTCGGAACGAAGATCGACCGTGCGGACGTCGAGCCCCGGGCGAAGCAAGGGAGCCTGTGACTCACTCACGAGGCCTGCCAGCCCGGTTTGACCGGGCGGATGAGTCCTTCTTGGATCACCGTCACCGCAGCGCGCCGTCGTGGCGGAAGATGAACCCCTCCGCGAGGCCCGCGCGCGCCTGCGCCGACGGGCTCTTCTGGTGGTACAGCAGCCACTCGTCGGCGCGCAGCGGGCGGTGGAACCACATGGCGTGGTCGAGGCTCGCGATCATGAAACGGTCGTCGTCCCACGAGTGCGCGTGCGACATGACCGCGGTGTCGAGCAGCGTGAGATCGGACGCGTACGCGACGACACACACGTGCAGGAGTGGGTCGTCGGGCAGCTTCCCGTCGGCACGGAACCAGACCAGCTGCTCGGGCTCACGTGGGCCGGCGTCGGGATCGAGCCAGCGCGGCAGCCGCGACCGAGCGCGTGTCGATCGGCCGGTCGCGCCGGATCCAGTCGACGAACGCGGGCGGGAAGCGGTCGGCGTACGGCTCGAGCCGCTCGCGGATCGTCGGCAGCGGTCTCCGGGTCGGGGGCGTCGGGCATCGGGTACTGGTGTTCGGGGCCGGGCTCGACGATCTGGAAGGAGGCCGAGAGGTTGAAGATCGCGCGTCCGTGCTGGATCGCGATAACTCGGCGAGTCGTGAAGCTGTGCCCGTCGCGGATGCGGTCGACGTCGTACACGATGGGAATCCTGGGGTCTCCCGGCCGCAGGAAATAGGCGTGCAGGGAGTGGACGAGCCGGTCGGAGTCGACCGTACGACCGGCCGCGATCAGCGCCTGGCCCGCAACCTGACCCCCGAACACGCGCTGGCGGTCTTCGTCCGGGCTGACGCCCCGGAAGAGGTTCGCTTCGAGCTGCTCGAGCTCGAGCAGGTCGATGAGATCGTCGAGCGCGCGTCCCATGGCCGCAAGCATGCTACCGGCGGGCTCCGGCCTGATGCTCCTCCCGAAGGCGCCGGGGCCCTACCCGAAAAAGACGGCCGCGGTGTCGAACAGGCGGTCGTCGACCGTCTTCAGGGTGTCGACGGCCTCCTCGATCGGGACGCGCACCACGTCGGTGCCGCGGAGCGCAACCATCTTCCCGTAGTCGTTCTCGTGAGCCGCGTCGATCGCTTCGATCCCGAACCGGGTCGCGATCACCCGGTCGTACGCACTCGGTGTCCCGCCGCGCAGCAGATGGCCGAGCGCGGTCATCCGCGCTTCGTACCCGGTGCGGCCTTCGATCTCGTCGGCGAGCCGTTGACCGATGCCTCCGAGCCGGACGTGACCGAAGTCGTCGACTTCGCCCGCCTGTAGCTCCATCGTCCCTTCTTTGGGGGTCGCGCCCTCGGCCGCGACGACGATCGAGAAGTTGGCCCCGCGCTGATGCCGGTGCTTGAGCCGTTCGCAGATCGCGTCGATGTCGAACGGCTCCTCGGGAATGAGGATGATGTCGGCGCCTCCGGCCATACCGGAGTAGGTCGCGATCCATCCGGCGTGGCGACCCATCACCTCGACCACCATCACGCGGTCGTGACTCTCGGCCGTGGTGTGCAGGCGGTCGATCGCGTCGGTGGCGATCTGCACCGCCGTGTGGAATCCGAACGTGAAATCGGTACCCGAGAGGTCGTTGTCGATCGTCTTCGGCACGCCCACGACCTTGACGCCGTCGTTGAAGAGCTTCAACGCGACACCGAGCGTGTCCTCGCCGCCGATCGCGATGAGTGCGTCGACCCGGTCCTGGGCCAGCGTCGCAAGCACTCGACGCGGACCGTCGTCGGTCTTGTAGGGGTTCGTGCGCGAGGTCCCGAGGATCGTCCCGCCACGCGGCAGCAGCCCGCGGACGTTCGAGAGCGCGAGGTCGATCGACTCCCCCGACATCGCGCCGCGCCAGCCGTGGCGGTAGCCGACGATCGTGTGGCCGTACTCGCCGACGCCCTTGTGCACGACAGCCCGGATGACCGCGTTCAAACCCGGGCAATCCCCGCCACCGGTCAGCATCCCGATCCGCATCGCTCTCTCCTCCTTTGCTCTATCCTGCCGCGAGTGGGGTTCCCCGGTGTCATTTCCCCGGCCGCCACGTCGGATCTCCTCATGGACCAACCTTCACCGGACCCCGCATCCTCAGTCGACCCGGCGGACCAACCGGCGTTCGCGTCCTGGCGCGAGAGCCCGCCACCGGGTCCGCCGGGCACCGATTCGGACACCGAAGCTGCGGCCGCGTCCGAAGCGTCGGCGCCGCCGCCACCCGACGCGGCGGTGCGCCGACTGCAGTCGCGCATCGAGACCACAGATCCGATCATCGCCTGGACCCGGTGTTGGGTCTCCCGGGAGATGCGGCTCCACGGTGTGCTCGCGGCTCGGACCCTCGACTTCGCCGTGCTGACCGAGCGGGGCATCTTCTTGCTCAGCGCGGGCTTCTTCACCCGGCGTCCGCGTCGCTGTGTGTACGCGGCCCGGCTCGACGAGGTGAGCGTCACACGCCTACCGAAGGGCCGCGGCGTTCGCCTTCGGTTCGCGGCCCGCAAGGCCCGGGCCCTCCGGCTCGAGCTGCGGTCGGGATCGAGCGGCGCCGCCTTTACCGACGCGCTCGTCGCGCGCACGCACACTCCACCGGCATGAGTTGCGTCATCGCGATCGACGCGGGGACCACCGGGGTCCGCTCGTTCGTCGTCGGTGACGACGGAACGCCGCAGGCGCACACGTATCGCGAGTTCCCACAGCACTTTCCTCGGCCGGGCTGGGTCGAGCACGACGCCGACGACATCTGGCGGGTGACGATCGAGACCCTCGACGAGGTCGCGCGCGACGTGCGTGACCGCGGCGAGACCGTCGCCGCGATCGGCATCACGAACCAGCGCGAGACGGTGGTCGTCTGGGACCGCCGCACCGGTCGGCCCCGGGGCCGGGCCATCGTGTGGCAGGACCGGCGGACGGCCGAGCGCTGCGACGAGCTGCGCGCCGCCGGACACGAGCCGATGATCCGCCGGGTCACCGGGCTGGTGCTCGACCCGTACTTCTCCGCGTCGAAGTTGTCCTGGCTGCTCCACGACGGGGGCGTCCGGCCCGACAAGGATCTCCTGTTCGGCACGGTCGACTCGTGGCTCCTGTGGAACCTCACGGGCGGCGCCGACGGCGGGGGCGTGCACGCGACCGATCCGTCCAACGCGAGCCGGACGATGCTCTACGACATCGGCGCCGGCGCCTGGTCGGAGGAGTTGTGCGCGCTCTTCGACATCCCGGGTGCGTGCCTGCCGACGGTCCGAGCCTCGAGCGGACGGTTCGGCACAACCGATCCGACCCGTGCGGCCGGTCTGCGGGTGCCGGTGAGCGGCATCGCCGGCGATCAACAGTCTGCGCTGTTCGGGCAGGCGTGCGTCGTTCCCGGCATGACGAAGAACACATACGGCACCGGCTCGTTCGTGCTCACCAACGTCGGTCCCGAGCTGCCGGAGCCGGTCGACGGCCTGCTCACGACGATCGCGTGGTCAGTCGCTCCGGGGGAGGTCACGTACGCGATGGAAGGTGCGATCTTCGTCACCGGCGCCGCGATCCAGTGGCTGCGAGACGGACTCGGGGTCATCGGTGAGGCCGCCGAGACAGGACCCCTCGCCGCGTCGGTCGCCGACTCCGGTGGCGTATACCTCGTTCCCGCATTCACCGGCCTCGGGTCGCCATGGTGGGACCCGTACGCGCGCGGCACCCTCGTCGGGATCACCCGGGGCACCACACGGGCCCACCTCGCGCGCGCGGTGGTCGAAGCGATGGCTTTCCAAACCGCCGACGTCGTCGACGCGATCACGACGCGCGAGCGGTCTGCGCAACATCGACGAGATGCGCGTCGACGGCGGCGCGTCGGTCATGGATCTCCTTTGCCAGTTCCAGGCCGACGTCCTCGGCGTGCCGGTGCGACGCGCAGCCATCCAGGAGACGACCGCGCTCGGCGCCGCGTTCCTCGCGGGTATCGCCGAAGCAGTCTGGGCGTCGCCGGCCGAGGTCAACGCGCGCTGGAGCGCCGATGCCTCGTTCACACCCGCCATCGATGAAGACGAGCGCTCGGCCCGTCTCCGGCTCTGGCACCGCGCGGTCGGGAGATCGCGCGACTGGTCGCACGAAGCATCCGAATGAGCGCTCGCCTCGGGAGGCGCGCCGCCGGAAGTCGGGTGCCTACGAGGCAGCCGAGACGGGTGTACGGATATCGGCGAAGCCGGCGACGTGGGCCGTGTCGGTCGGGATGTCCTCGGCCTGCTTCGTCGCGTAGGTGTCGACGTACTCGTAGCCCGAGAGTTGCGCGATCTCGTACATGACCTCGTCGGTCAGCTCTCGTAGCGCCATGTGGTCCTGCTCGCGTCCCGCGTACCGCGCGGGCTGGATCGGCTCGCCGAAGTTGACGACGACCCGCCGGAACAACTTCGGCAAGCGCGAGTCGACGGGCTGGACGTCGTCGGTGCCGATGAGGCCG
Organism: uncultured Actinomycetes bacterium; assembly: GCA_963761055.1. GTDB lineage: Bacteria > Actinomycetota > Acidimicrobiia > IMCC26256 > PALSA-610 > PALSA-610. The sequence continues at coordinate 167,202 of CAVXFO010000008.1, forward strand.
ACGGGAATGATCGGGACGTTGCCGCGCAGGGCAAGACGCGCCACACCCGTGTGCCCGCGATGTAGCAGACCGTCGCGCGTGCGCGTGCCTTCGGGATAGATCGCAAAGACGCCACCCGAGCGCAGCACCTCGGTCGCGGATGCCAGCGCCCGTTCGCTCGCGCTCCCGCCTGATCGCCGGATCGGGATCTGCCCGCAGCTGCGGAAGAACCACGCCGTCTTCGCGTCGTCGAAGTACTCGGCCTTGGCCACGAAGGTCACCCGCCGGTGGACGATGAGCGGGATGAAGATCGAATCGAGGAACGATCGGTGATTCGACGCGAGGATCATCGGCCCGCGACGCGGGATGTTCGCTCGGCCGACCACCCGCACCCGCACGAAGACGCGTACGAAAGGCGTCACGACGATCTTGACAATCCAGTACAAGCGCCGTCAGCGTACGCCGCGAACGCAACTCGGGCCCGGAGGTCGGGATCGGTGCCGCGAGCGTGCTGCCCGGCGCCGCTCAGGCGGCCGGCGTGACCGCCGGCTCCCTTTCCGCACGACGGAGGCGGCCGACGAGGTCGTCGATCACCGCGGTGGTGCGGTCCACCTCCTCACGATCGCGCCGGACGTTATCGACGGCCTTGGCCCCACCGAGCTCGTGGATCACGTGGGCGGGCAGCAAGCGGCAGAGCAACTGGAGCATCGAACCCTCCTTCGACGATCCCAGTGTCGGCGGCCGAGATGGCCGGCTGGTTCCGGGTGTGTCACCGACCAGAGAACAGCAGTTGACCTTTCCCTGACAAAACGCCCGGTTCGGACACCACGCGGATCCTGACCGAGCGGTCAAGTACGGGGCTACGCTCGCCCGATGCGGCGCAAGCTCACTCCGAGAGGACGCGAGCGGCGCGCCCAGTTGATCGAGTGCGGCGCCCGCCTCTTCGCGGAACGCGGCTACCACCCCACCTCGGTGGCCGACATCGTGGCCACGCTCGGTGTCGGCAAGGGCGTCTTCTACTGGTACTTCGCGTCCAAGGAAGAGCTCCTGAGCGAACTGCTCAAAGCCTCGAACCACGAGCTGCGCAAGCGTCAGCAGCACGCCATCGGCGACGAGGCCGATCCGGTCCGGCGCATCGAACTGGGGATCCGGGCGTCGCTCGCCTGGTTCGCCGAGCACCGCGAATACTTCGCGATCATCCAATTCGCGGCGACCGACGAGACCTTCGCTCCGGTGCTCGCGCGTAACCGGGAGATCTCCATCGCCGACACGATCCGGCACCTGAAGGACGGCATCGTCGACGGGCGTATCTCCGACCGCGACCCGGCGCTGCTCGCGCACCGATCCACGGCGTGGTCGCAGAGCTCACACGCCACGCGCTGATCGACGCGAACCTACCCGTCGACGAGGTGGCCGACCTCTGCGTCGCCTTCTGCCTCGAAGGACTCTGCGCCTGAAGGACGCGAGGGTGAGGGTCGCTAGCCGAGTTTGGTGAGCGCCTTGCGGATCTGGCGGGTCGCCTGGTGGATCCGCTTCTCGTTCTCGACGAGCGCGAAGCGGACGTATCCCTCACCGCCCGGGCCAAAACCGTTCCCGGGAGAGAGCGCGACCTTCGCCTCCTGGACGCACATGGTCGTGAACTCGATGCTCGTCATCTCCGCGTAGGGCTCCGGGATCGACGCCCAGACGAACATCGTCCCCTTGGGCTTTTCGATGCGCCAGCCGAGCCGGTCGAGACCGTCGATCAGGGTGTCGCGGCGGCCGCGGTAGATCTCGTTGACCTCTTTGGGGAAGTCGGGCGCCTCGTTCATGGCGACCGTCGCCGCGATCTGGATGGGCTGGAACGAGCCGTAGTCGAGATACGACTTGAGCTTGGCGAGCGCCGCGACGATCTCGGCGTTGCCGACGAGGAAGCCCATGCGCCAGCCCGCCATCGAGAAGGACTTCGTCAGCGTGTAGAGCTCGACCGCGACATCCTTCGCGCCCGGTACCTGCAGGATCGAGGGCGGTTCGTAACCGTCGAAGCCCAGATCGGAGTAGGCGAAGTCGTGCACCACGATGATGTCGCGCTCGCGCGCGAACTCGACGAGCTCGGCCATGAACTCGAGGTCGACGCACGCGGTCGTCGGGTTGTGCGGGAACGACGTGACGATCACACGCGGTCGGGGCCACGCCTGCTCGTACGCGCTGTGCAGGTTCTCGAAGAAGTTCTGGTCCGGACCCATGCGCACGTAGTGCACGCCCACGCCCGCGATGATCGGACCCCAGATGTGAATCGGGTACGACGGCGACGGCACGAGCGCGGTGTCGCCCGGACCCACGAGCGCGAGCATGAGGTGCGAGAAACCCTCCTTGGCGCCGATCGTCGAACAGATCTCGGTCTCGAAGTCGAGCGTCACGCCGAACTTGCGCTCGTACAGCGCGGCGACTGCCTCGCGGAGTTTCGGGATTCCCTTGCTCGTCGAGTAGCGGTGGTTGCGGGGGTTGCGGACGGCTTCGATCAACTTGTCGACGGCGATGTCGGGCGACGGGAGGTCGGGGTTGCCGAACGCAAGGTCGACGACGTCCTCGCCGGCTCGGCGAAGCGACATCTTCAGTGCGTCGATCTGCGCGAACGCGTACGGCGGCAACGCGTGAATCCGTCGGAACTCCATGATCATCAACGGTACCAGCCGGGTCGCGGCGCCTCCGCGAGTTCGGCCGATAGTTTGCCGGCGTGCCCGAACCGGATGTTCCGCAGTACCACCGGGAGTTCCCAGTCCCGCCGAAGGCGGTGCTGCTCGACGTCGGCGGGGTCTTCCTACTCCCGACACACGATCGGGTACTCGGCGCGTTCGGTCGGGGCGGGTTCACACCGGCGAGTGAGGTCCTCGACCGCGCGCACTACACGGGCGCGACCGCCTTTCCCCCCGACGGCGGCGCCGACCTGGACTGGCCCACACGGTGGCGTGCGTATCTCGACGGCTACATCACCGAGTGTGGCACGCCCGACGAATCGCGAGGAAGTGCACGCGCATCTCGACAGCGAGTTCGCCGACGCCGCGCTCTGGTTGCGCGAGATCCCCGGCGCACACGCCGGCATCCGCGCGCTCGCCGCGACGGGCGTGCGCCTCGGCGTCATCTCCAACGCCGACGGCCTGATCGGTCAACGACTCGCCGAAATGGAGATCCTGCAGGTGGGCAGCGGAGTCGGCGTTCCCGTCGAGTGCCTGATCGACTCGGGCGCGGTCGGCGTGATGAAACCCGACCCGAGGATCTTCCACCTCGCGCTCGACGCTCTGGGCATCGACGCGGGCGACGCGTGGTACGTCGGCGACATGCCCGGCATCGACGTGATCGGCGCCCGCGCCGCCGGGCTCTTCCCGGTCCTGATGGACCCGTATCAGTTCCATCTCGACGCCGACTACGAGCGCGTCTCCTCGCTCGCCGCCCTCGCCGGTGTCGTGGCGAACACCTTCGGGAGTTCAGTCGAGTAGTTGTCGCAGCTCGCGCGCGATCTCGAGGTCTTCGCGCGCCGCCACCACGAACGTCCGGGTCGCAGCACCGGGCGCGCTGATCTCGGTGTCAGGGGTCGCGGCGGCGTTCGCGACGGCGTCCAGATCGACGCCGGAGGCGGCGCGGACGGCGGGTGCGTGCTCTCCCACCCCGCCAGTGAACACGCAAATGTCGAAGCGGTCGAGCGCGGCCCGCATGGCGCCGATCTCGCGCCGGAGCCGGTGCGCATAGACGTCGAACGCGAGCGTCGCCGCCGGGTCGCCCTGATCGCGGCGGTCGACAACCACGCGCATGTCGGGCGTGCCGGCCAGCCCGACGAGCCCGCTGCGCTGCTCGAGGCCGTCCTGCACGTCGTCGGCGGAAAGGCCGGCGGTACGGATCAACCACAGGACGAGGCCGGGATCGACCGACCCGGCCCGGGTCGCCATCACGAGGCCCTCCAGCGGCGTGAAGCCCATCGTCGTATCGACCGACCGCCCGGATCGCACCGCGCACAACGAGGCGCCCGCGCCGAGGTGGCACGTCACGAGCTGCAGCTCCGACTCCTTGTCGCCCGCGAGCGCGGCGCCGCGCCGCGCCGCGTACGCGTGCGACAGGCCGTGAAAGCCGAACCGCCGCAGCGGCCACTGGTTGCGCCACTCCTCGGGAAGCGCGTAGACGTGCGCAGCGGGCGGCAGAGTCGCGTGGAACGCAGTATCGAAGCAGGCGACGTGCGTCACCGACGGGATCGCGCGCCGGGCGGCGCGGATCGCGGCGATGGCACGAGGTTGGTGCAGCGGCGCGAGCGGGACGAGCTCGGCCAGTTGCGCTTCGACCCCGTCGTCGATCTCGACCGGGCCGGCGAAGTGCGCGCCGCCGTGCACGACCCGGTGACCGACCCGCTCGATCGAACCGACCCGCGCCGCGAAGTCGCGAATGACGCCGTCGTCACCGTCCCACTGCGCAATGTCGTCAGCGGCGACGAGCGAGTCGTCGTGGTCGAGCGCCGACAGCTTGATCGAGCTCGAGCCCACGTTCACGACAAAAAGACTCATACGCCCGCGACCGGCGTGCTCACGAGCGGCTCGTCCACGCCCAGTTCCGCACCTCGGGGAGGTCCTCGCCGTACTCGCGCGTGTAGAGCTCGTGCCGGGTCCGGGCGTCGACCATGTGTTGGCGTACGTGCGCGGCCTGCGTCGCGAGCCCGGGAACACGGTCGATCACGTCCATGACGAGATGGAAACGATCCATGTCGTTGCGGACGACCATGTCGAAGGGCGTCGTGACCGTTCCCCGTTCCTTGTAGCCCCGCACATGGAGGTGGACCGCGCCCACGCGGCGATACGTGAGTCGGTGAACCAGCCACGGGTAGCCGTGATAGGCGAAGATCACCGGCTTGTCGACGGTGAACAACGCGTCGTAGTCGTGGTCGGAGAGACCGTGCGGGTGCTCGGTGTCGGGCTCGAGCCGCATCAGGTCGACGACGTTCACCACCCGCACCTTCAGATCGGGAAGGTGCTCCTGCAAGAGGGTCACGGCCGCGAGCACCTCGAGCGTGGGCACGTCACCCGCGCAGGCCAGCACGACGTCGGGACCACCGTCGTCGTTCGACGCGAAATCGAATATCCCGATGCCGCGGGCGCAGTGCAGCATCGCGTCCTCCATCGACATCCAGACCGGCTCGGACTGCTTGCCCGCGACAACGACGTTCACGTGGTTACACGACCGGAGACAGTGGTCCATCGTCGCGACCAAAGTGTTGGCGTCGGGCGGGAAGTAGACGCGAACAACCTCGGCCGTCTTGTTCACGACGAGATCGACGAAGCCCGGATCCTGGTGCGTGAACCCGTTGTGGTCCTGGCGCCAGACGTGCGACGTGAGGAGATAGTTCAGCGACGGGACGGGGCGGCGCCAAGACAACTTTCGGGCGACCTCGAGCCACTTGGCGTGCTGATTGAACATCGAGTCGACGATGTCCGCGAAGGCCTCGTAGCACGAGAACAGGCCGTGCCGGCCCGTGAGCAGGTACCCCTCGAGCCATCCCTGACAGGTCGTCTCGCTGAGAATCTCCATCACGCGTCCGTCGGTGGCGAGCGAGACGTCGACGGGGAGCACTTCGGCCTCCCACGTCTTGGCCGTGACCTCGTAGACGTCGTCCAGGCGGTTGGAGGCGGTCTCGTCCGGACCGAACAGTCGAAAGTCGCGCGTGTCCGCGTTCCTGCGGAACACCTCACGCAGGTAGCCACCGAGCATGCGCGTCGACTCTGCGACTTGTGCACCCGGACGGTCGATCGTGACGGCGTGGTCGCGGACGTCGGGCAACCGGAGATCGCGCGTGAGCAGCCCGCCGTTTGCGTGCGGGTTCGCACCCATCCGGCGATTGCCCGCGGGCAACCAGTCGACGACCTCGGATCGGGGCCGGCCGGCGGTGTCGAACAATTCCTCGTAGTGGTACGAGCGCATCCACGCATCGAGCTGGGCGAGGTGCTCCGGCTTCTCCCGCACCTGCGCGAGCGGAACCTGATGCGCGCGCCAGGTGCCCTCCACCGGCAGGCCGTCGACGACCTTCGGACCGGTCCATCCCTTGGGCGTGCGCAGCACGATCATGGGCCAGCGCGGACGCTCGCGCACCCCGCCGCGGCGGGCCCGCTCCTGGATTGCACGGATCTCGCCGAGGACGTGATCGAGCGTCCCGGAAAGCTCCTGGTGCACGAGCGCGGGATCGTCGCCGGCGACGAGGAACGGTTCCCATCCGCAGCCCGTGAGCAGAGCCTCGAGCTCGGATTCGGGGATGCGGGCGAGCACGGTCGGATTGGCGATCTTGTAGCCGTTGAGATGGAGGATCGGCAGCACTGCACCATCGCCCACCGGATCGAGGAACTTGTTCGAGTGCCAGCTCGTCGCGAGCGGCCCGGTCTCGGCCTCACCGTCACCGACGACACAGGCAACCACGAGATCGGGATTGTCGAAAGCTGCACCGAACGCGTGCCCGATGGAGTACCCGAGCTCGCCGCCTTCATGGATGGAGCCGGGCGTCTCGGGCGCGACGTGACTCGGCACCCCACCCGGGAAGGAGAACTGGCGGAACAGCTGCTGCATCCCCTCGGCGTCGCGAGTGATCGCCGGATACGTCTCGGTGTAGCTGCCCTCCAACCAGGTGTTGGCGAGGATCGCCGGTCCGCCGTGGCCCGGGCCGATGACATAGATCATGTCGAGGTCGTCGCGCGCGATCACGCGGTTCAGGTGCGCGTACACGAGGTTGAGTCCCGGGCTCGTGCCCCAGTGGCCCAGCAGCCGCGGCTTCACGTCGTCGACCGCGAGCGGACGTTCGAGCTGTGCATTCGCGCGTAGGTAGATCTGCCCAACGGTCAGGTAGTTCGCCGCACGCCAGTACGCGTCGAGACGTTCGAGCTCGGGCGCCGACAACGGATCCGTCGAGATTCGGTGCATGGACCCATCATCTACCCGAACGCCACTCCGACAACCCGACGCGCGCTGATCGCGCCCGCCGAGATCACGTAGCGCGACAGCACGGTCACGCCTGGGTCACGCGCGCCGACCACATTGCAGGTTCAGGAGGCGACTGATGACCGACCACGAAAAGCTGCTCTGTGCGCTGCTCGGCGTAACCGACGAGCCCGCCCGTGACGATGCGCGAGACATTACGACGTCCCCACTTCGAGTCGTCGCCGTCATGCTCGGGCGTCACGACATCGACCCGCGAGCCGCCGTATGAAGATCAAATTCACGCGTTTCACCGCGGTCATCGTCGCAATCGCTCTGTTCGCGGCGGGGGGTATCGGATTTGCGATCGGGAAGGTGAACGCGAAGACGACGACCGGTTTCAAGAACAGCGCGAGCGGACCGCCCGTGCTCGCCAAGCTCGGTTTCTATCCCGGCTTCGGCAACGTCTCCTGGCTGGCTGCGCTCGAGTCGTGGCTCGGGCGCAGCGCGTCGTACGTGGTCCAGTTCGGCGACGTCCGCAGCGGCGACGCCTTCGACTCGTCGGTCTGGGGCGAGGTCGTGAACGCGGGCGCGATGCAGACGATCTCCGGTCGCGTCGACCTCGTGGAGTCGGTGCCGCTCGGCTTCGGCAACTTCGTCGACACGTCGACGGCCGGCGGCCGGGCGGCCGCGTGCGCGCCACGTTGCAGGCGTCGGCCGACGGGTCGAACGACGGCGCCTTCCGAGTGGCAGCCAACTACCTGAAGAACGGTGGCTACCCCGCCGCCATCATCCGCCTCGGCTGGGAATTCGACGGCGGCTGGATGCCGTGGTCGTCACCCGGCAACGAAGCCTTGTGGGTCCAGGCCTACCGGCACGTACACGACGTGTTCCGTTCGGTGTCGCCCGACTTCAAGTTCGACTGGAACGGAGATTCGGGTTACCTCCAGAGCCAGACCGCGGCCTATCCCGGCGACGACTACGTCGACGTCGTCGGTCTCGACCTCTACGACAAGGGAATGGGCGGCGCGACCGCGTGGAACTCCTCGACGCGGAGTTGGAGCGATCCGAACGCCGCGTGGGCGAGAATCGTCCCCAATCTGATCGCCCAACGCGACTTCGCCATCGCACACGGCAAGGCCGTCAGCTACCCCGAATGGGGTCTCGACGGAGTCAACGCAACCGCGACGTACAACGTCGGCGGCGACAACCCGACGTTCATCCAGGGCATGTACGACTGGATGAATTCGTTGCCCACGAGCGGTGCCGGGAGCCTCCTGTACCAGTCGTACTTCAACGAAGACACAGCAGACGGCAACCACAAGATCAACTCCGGTTGGTTCCCGAGCGCGTCGGCGCGTTACCAGGCACTGTTCTCCAAGTCGTCGACGAGCTCGCCCCCGCCGACCACCACCGAGCCGCCGGTGATCAAGCCTCCGGCGACGACGACCGTCCCGAATCCGACAACAACCGTCCCGAAGGCGACGACGACCACCGCGCCGCCTCCCGTCATCACCGTTCCCAAGACCACCACGACGACCGCGGCACCGGGCAGCACAGTGCTCAGCCAGCCGCGCACCCAGGTGATCGCGGCGGGAAGATCGGCGAGGAACATCGCGACGGAGACGGTGTGGGCCGGGTCGAAGAGCCCGCCGTATGTGTGCTGCTGGGCAAGCCAAGGCCAGTACGTGACATTCTCCTTCACCGCGGTCGGCGCACCGACGACCATGTCGTTGCGCTACAGCGCCGGCAACGGCAACGCGACCCGCAAGATCGAACTCGACGGCAAGGTCCTCGTGGCGAACCAGCGTTTCCCCGCCACCGCGAACTGGAACTCGTGGTCGAACGTGTCACTCAACACCTGGTTCACCGCGGGTCGCCACACGCTCAAGGTCTGGTTCGACACGCCGGCCGGCTCGGGTGCGTTCCTCAACCTCGACCGGCTGACGCTCGTACCGACGCTCGTGGTCAAGGCCGGCACCGGCGTCCGCAACGTGCCGACGGAGTCGGTCTGGGCCGGCGCCGAGAGCGCCCCGTACATCTGTTGCTGGGGCTCACAAGGCCAGTTCGCCACGTTCTCGTTCAACGCGGTCGGCGGCGTCACGAGCCTCGCATTGCGCTACAGCGCCGGCAACGGCGACGCGACCCGCAAGGTCGAGATCGACGGTGTCGTCAACGTCGCCAACAAGGTCTTCCCGAGTACCGGGGCCTGGACCACGTGGTCGAAGGTGTATCTGAGCGCCAATCTCACGAAGGGGCAGCACACCATCAAAGTCTGGCTCGACCAGGCATCGGGCAGCGGCCGATATCTCAACCTCGACAACCTCAACGTGAAGACCGGCTGAAGTCCGTCGTAACCGCCCCGATCCGACACCGGGTCGGGGCGGTTCTGTCACATCTTCCGGGGGGTGCGCCGGTCGGCGATTCCGATCTCGGCGTTCAGCTGAATCGTGTGAAGAACATGATCTGGGTCGCCCAGGCGAGCAGCGTCGGACCGCCCGGGCCGTGCGGGTCCCACAGGGCCGATTCGGCCGACGCGTATCCGTCACCCGCGTAGTGCGCCCGATTGTGGTTCAGGATCCACGCTCCGGTCGGCAAACCGCCGAGGTGCACCGTGAGATCGACACTGGGCGCAAACCAGCCGGTCTCCGCGGATCCTAATTTCTCGAACACCGCACTCGGCATCATGTCTGACGCGACGAGGAGTGCCAACGGATCGAACCGTCCTTCCTCGTCGGCAGGAAAATGCTCGAAACGGAACCAGGTCGCAACCTCGGCCGCGCCGCGCGGCGACGGGTCCCAAGGCGCGTGACCGAGCGCCGGGCGACCCTCGATCACTTCGCGCCAGAAGGGAAACATGGGCTCGTCGGCCAGACCGGATTCGAGAGGCGGCGGGTCGCGATACGACGCACATTCCGTGGGCGCCGGCACGTCGGGCATCTCGAGCTCGGTGTAGGCGAAACCCGGTCGCTCGTGACCGAACGCGGCCAGCGCGGTGAACCCGGTGTCAGCCCCTGCCCCGCACACCGTCGCCTGCACCTGCGAGATCGACCGTCCGGACCGGATGACATCCACCGTGACCTCGACCGCGCCGACCGGCACCGGAGTCGCGAAGACCCCATGGAACGAACGCAACGACTGTCCGGTGCCGAGCTCGGCCTCCATCGCGCGCGCGCCGCGATCGCGGCGACGACCCCGCCCTGTGGCGCCACTGCGAGGTTCCATGCGGGCGAGATCGAGGCCGCGTAGAGCCCGTCGCCGATGCGCGAGACCAGGGTGGACTCCCAAGGGTTCGATCCCACACGGCCGAGGCTACGACGACGCCCGCCGAGACCGGGCCACCTGGACAGGGCCCCGGTGCCGACGACGAGCGTTGCGGGCACGTTCGCCGTGAAGGGGCAAACAGCGCCGGGGTGCTGCATCGACGCGAGGTCGAACGAGCCCGCCGGAATGGTGTCTTGCAGGGGTCCTACGACGAGAGTGCGGGCTCACCATCTCGTGCGGAACTGCGCCGGTCGAGCGCCCGTGTCGCGACGAGCGCGGCGCCGAGTGTCGCAACGAGAAGCAGGACGTCACTGTTACCGAGGACAAATTGCCAGATGTTCTGGTGGTACTCGTGATCGTGTGTGTTGGGAACGTGCCAGACGAAGCCGAACCAGAGGGCGGCGCTGAGCGCGCACGTCGTGCACAAGAGGGCCCACCGCCCGCGGGTTCCTCTTTGCAGAGGCGAAAGCATGCGACGAGGAATGGGAGGACGAGGATCCAGTGATGGACCCAGCTCACGGGTGAGAGCAAGAGCATCGCGGCGAGCGCGATCGCTTCGGCGAGCCACGGTCGCTGCTCGTGGAGCGATCGCACTGCGAGCAGGATCGCTCCGCCGACCAGGATCGCGATCGGGAGCCATATCGCATGTGCCTTGTCGGGACTGCCCGCGAGTCGCACGATCATTCCGTTGAGCGACTGGTTGCTGATGTACGCGATGCCGCCGGTGCGGCGCGCGTCGGCGAAGTAGCCGTGCAGCCAGTAATCGACGGATGCGTGCGGCGCCGCAACGGCGGCAAGACCTGTCACGATCGCAAAGGTGCACGCGGCCGTGACCGCGGCACGGTATCGGCGAACCACGATGAAATACGCGACCAGGAAGAGGGGCGTCAACTTGAGCGCGGCGGCGACACCAACCATTACCCCGCGTGGGAGGCTGGGCCACACGACGGAGAGATCGGCAACCACCAGCACCCCGATCAGCACGTTGATCTGCCCGAAATCGAGGTTCACGCGCACGGGATCGGAAAGTGCGACGATGGCGAGCACGACCAATCCGATCGAGCTGCTCGTCGCGGCGATACCGGAGGCATAGCGGCGCATCGTCATCGCGACGAAGAGCCCGAGCCCGAGCAGCGATGCCGCCATCCAGGCGATCTGACCGGCGTGGACCGGTGCCAGCGCGAGGAGAACGAACAGCAACGCCGACGCCGGTGGGTACGTGAACGGCAGTCCAACCGGCGGGACATGAAGCGCATAAAGGTCATGCCCGGTCCAGATGGCGTGCCCTCCGGCGCGGTACACACCGAAGTCGATCTGATCGTGCACGCTGGCGGAATGGAGATACCGCGCACCGATGACGAGCAGTGCCGCCACCAATACGAGGTTCAGCACTAGCCCATCAGGCCGGTACCACGATCGCCGGTCGACGAGGCTATGCACAGGCATGCGCCTTCCCGACCGAGGGGCCTGCGCATCGCACGCCTCGATGAACCAGCACGCAACCGCGGTTCGACGGCGCGTTGTCGAGAAGCCAGGCCTCCAAGGAGAACATCCTGCCCGATCCGGCACCCGTCGGCGAGTACCGATCGTCACTGCGGCAGCGGTGCCGCGGATCCGTCTGCACGACCTGCGCCATACGCACGCAACGCTCGGGCTCGCAGTCGGGATTCCGGCGAAGGTGATGTAGGAGCGCCTCGGTCACGCCAAGGTCGGGATCACGCTCGAGCTGTACAGCCACGTCGTGCCGGGCATGCAGGAAGAGGCCGCCGCGAAGCTCGAGGCGCCTCTCTTCGGCTGAGCCTCTCCTCGGGCCTGGTCACAAGTTCAGCAGGCAGAGAGTCGTCGACGACGGCGACATCGAGCCTTTCGGTTACGTCGCGCTGCGGAGCCAGACAACCGTTCCAGATTCGGGCTGATTCGTTTCGACCTGGGCCGCGAGCGCGGCGACGAGCCGACCGACCACGCCGCGGCGGTGGCGTGGAAACGCTCTCGGTGCAACGAGGATCATCCCGCAGTGCGCGCGAGCTTGCTCCGCTCGCCACTGCAACTCCACGGCAACGAAGTCGGCGATGTTCTCCGTGACGATGCAGCGCTCATCGAGCTGAGCGAACACGAACAGCTGGTCATCGTGCAGGCCGCGCAGCTCGGGTTCCTCCTGTACGGCAATCGCATCGAGGCCGCGCCGCCGCAGTCCTTCGGCGATTGCGGCCGAGAACATCTCGTCAAGGAGGAGCTTCACCCGTACAGGCGTTGACGAACCTCACCGGCGCGCTGCGTCGCGCCGGCGGCGGCATCGTTCATTTCGATACGGTCGTCGATCTCGTCCGGGAACGACGCGTAGTAGCTCTCCGCAGTGCGTACCTGCGCTTCGGTGATACAGAGCCACTTTGCGGCTCGCCGGACCGCCTCGGTCGCGCCGCTCTCCGAATAGTCGCGCAGCACGACGACGATCTCCCACACGTCGGGGCCTGCAGCCAGACCCACGCGTCTCCCGGTGGGGCCGTCTCGGAACACGACGCCGGGATGCTCGGCCATGCGGATTCCCTCGTCCACCAGACGCACGACCAAGCCCGACGTCGCCTCGCCCGTTCCGGCGCCGCTCCGACGCAGCCGACGAGCGACTTCATCGGGAAAACGAACCGAAATCGGAGTGCTCATGCACTACATTGTAGCGCGCTCATGGTCCCTGGATCTCCGCCTCTTTTCGCGCGCTTGGCACCACGACGGCACCACGGCTGTGAGATCGGCCCCACTTTGCGCGCGATGCAAGCCTCTGACCAGGTCTTTTATCTCAACCCGCGTTGACCTCGTAGGGCTCCGCGTAGAACTGGCTGTACCACTTGCGGAACTTGAGGATCGGGCCGTCGGTGTCGGCCAGCGCCGGCGACGGCAGGAAGTGCTTGTGCTCCCAGATCGGCCGGTCCTCCTGCACCTGCTTGTTGATCTCCTTGACGAACGCGGCGGCAACCGTCGACGTCAGCTTCTCGTCGTCGAACTTACGGACGATGAAGTTGAACCGGACCTGCGTGGTCTCTTCGTCGATCGGCGTGGTGGTGGCGATGTTGATCGCGTCGACGATGCCGCTGAACCACACCTTGGAGAAGCCGGGCCCGTAGTTGTACACGTCGATGCGGCCTTCGGTCACGCCACGCGGCGTCACGTACGACTGCTTCGACAACATCTCCGAACACGGGCCGTCGGTGTTGTACGCCTCCACCTCGGCGACGTTGTCGGTGCCGTGGACGAACTGGAAGTGCGCGGGGTCGGCGCCGTTCTCCGACATCTCCTGCGGGATCGTGCGGATCACATACGACGAAGCGTAGAAGTCGCTCCACGCGGGATCGCCGATCTCCTCGATGACCGGGATCTCCCACTTCGGCGCGTCCTCGAACGGGTGGTACCACGCGAGCACGAAGCCGTTGCGCTCGACGACCGGATACGTGCGCACCCGCGCCTTGCGGTTGGTGCGCTGGCTGTACGGGATGTTCGAGCACGCGCCGTCGCCATCGAACTTCCAACCGTGGAACGGGCACGTCAACAGGTCGCCGTCGACGGAGCCGCCGTACGCGAGATGCGCGCCGAGGTGCGGGCAGAACGCGTCCTGCAGGTGGAAGGCGCCGGCAGAGTCGCGCCAGAGCACGAGCTCCTTGTTCCAGTACTCGACCGCGGTCACCTGGCCCGGGGCGAGATCGCTCGGGAACGCGACCTGGTACCAGCCGAAGGGGATCGGGAACGGGAACCGACGAGAAGCCATGCGCCGATTTTAGAACACGTTCCAATCTCGTCGCTGCTCGTGACGGAAGGGGCGGGTTAGCGTCGCGGCATGGAGCGGGAGCTGGGCGGCGTCGGCACCAAGGTGATCTTCGAGGACCACCGGGTACGGGTCTGGGTCCTCTCCCTCGACCCGGGGGAACGCAGCCCGGTCCACCGCCACGAACTCGACCACCTGCTCATCCAGGTCAAGGGCGACCGGATCGCGGTCGATCCCGAGCCCGACTCGGAGAGTCCATACCGCGACTTCTTCGAGGCGGCCGTCGTGCCCGGCGTGGTCACCCACGTCCCCAAGGGCGGGATCGAGACCGCGGTCAACACGGGATCCGAGCCGTACTACGAGATCATCGTCGAGCTGAAGACGCCCTGACGGCCGGTCGCAAACAGATTGCAAGGATCAGGTCGGACGTCCGACGTGATCCTTGCAATCTGTTTGCAACTCCTACGGCTGCAACTCCTACGGCTGCAACTCCTACGGCTGCAACTCTTGCTGGTGCTGGTCGCGCCGAGCGCGCGTCGGCCCCTTCGAAGCGGCGCTGGGTGTTGGCAAGATAGCGCGGACGCTCCTCACGCGCATCCGGTGACGGGCCGCAAGTGCCTGTTCGTGAATCCCGGGTTCACGCGCTCGATCGAGCAACTGTCGGCGGTCGAGTCGAACGCGCTGCTCGCGATGTTCCACGCCCACACCCAGCGGCCCGAGTTCCAGGTGCGGTGGCACTGGGAACCAAACACGATCGCGATGTGGGACAACTGCTGCACGCAACACAAGGTCGTCGCCGACAACCTCTCGGCGCTGCGCAAGATGGAGCGCATCACCCTGCAGGGCGACGCGCCGGCCTGAACCCGCCCGTGGTAATTCGGGCTTACGCCTTCTTCACCCCGGTCGCGATGTCCTTCGCCCACCGGTAGTCGGGCTTGCCGCTCGGCGACCGTTCGATCTTGCCGACGACATGCAACTCGCGCGGGACCTTGTAGCCGGCCACGTGCTTGCGCGCGTGCGTGTCGAGCTCCTCGAGGGAGACGTCGTGGTCGGGTCGCATCTCGACGACCGCCGCGACCCGCTCGCCCCAGCGGTCGTCGGGAACGCCGATGACCACGACATCGAAGACCGCGTCGTGCGCCTTCAGCGCGGCTTCGACCTCTTCCGGATAGATCTTCTCGCCTCCGGAGTTGATGCACACCGAACCGCGACCGAGCAGCGTCATCGTGCCGTCGACCTCGACGACCGCGGAATCGCCCGACACCGAGAAGCGCCGGCCGTTGACCGTCACGAACGTCGCCGCCGACTTCTCCGGGTCCTTGTGGTAGCGCAGCGGCACGTTCCCGCCGCGGGCCATGCGTCCGACGATGCCGGAACCCGGTTGCACGATGTTCATGTCGTCGTCGAGCACGACGGTGTCGGGACCCATCTTCACCGTCGGCAGCCCCGCCCGCTCCTCGCCGCCTTTCATGATGACGCGCACACCGTTGTACCCGGTCTCGGTCGAGCCGACCGCGTCGGCGATCACCAGATTCGGGAAGCGCTCGTGGAACTGAGCCTTGACCGTCGCGCTGAACACCGCGGCCGTCGACGCGACCGCGACCAACGACGACGCGTCGTAGCCGCCTTCGTCGAGCGCCTCGATGAGCGGTCGGCCCATGGCGTCGCCGGTGATGCTCAACGTCGGGATCTTGTACTTCTCCACCGCGCGCCACACGTCGTGCGCGTCGAATTTGGGCGTGAGCACGGTGGTGCGCCCGTTGATGAGGCCATTGATGGTCCCCCACTGCGCGGCGCCGTGCATGAGCGGGGCGATGACGACCGCGAAGCCGGCGTCGGCGGGCGCGTCGGCCGCGCCCTTGGCGAACTCCCACTCGTCGAGCACGCGCACGCCGGTGTCGAAATTGACGAGTCCGCCGAGCACGCAGAGCACGTCTTCCTGCCGCCACACGACACCCTTGGGCATTCCGGTGGTGCCGCCCGTGTAGAGGATGTAGATGTCGTCGTCGGAGCGCGCTTCGAAGTCGCGCTCGGGGCTCCCACTCGCGACGGCGTCGTCGTAGGCGACGGATCCGATCGACGACGTGTCGGTGCCCGACCCATCATCGATGGCGATTAGGTGCCGCAGCATCGGGAGCGCGTCGCGCACCGCCGCGATCCGGGGCGTGAACTGCGCGTCGTGCACGAGCGCAACGAGGTCGGCGTTGTCGAACAGGTAGCGGAGCTCGGCCTCGACGTAGCGGTAGTTCACGTTCACCGGAACCGCACGCAGCTTGTACGCGGCGAAGATCGTCTCGACGAACGCGTGGCTGTTGAACCCGTAGATTCCCACGTGGTCGCCGGGGCCGATGCCCTGCGCCTGCAGGTGGTGGGCGAGGCGGTTGGCCCGCTCCTCCAGCTGGGCGTAAGTGCGGGGCTCGTCGGCGATGATCAGCGCGACCCGATCGGGGACGGTGTCGACGATGTGCTCGGTGAGATCTGCGATGTTCCAGGCCATATCCGCCTAGTTGAGCACCGCGGGACCGATCGATGCGAGACTGCGGCCGTGGACGTCGATCTCCCCGCCGAAGACGACCCGCGTCGCGTCGAGGTGCGGCGCTGGTTCGCCGAGCATCCGTCGCCCGCGCCGCGTGATCTGGTCGACGCCGGCTTCGTCGTGCCCCACTGGCCCCGGCCCTACGGCCTCGACGCCGATCCCGCGTTGCAGCTGATCATCGAAGGCGAGATGCGCCGGGCCGGTGTGTCGAAGCCGATGAACCCGATCGGGATCGGCCACTGCGGGCCGATCATCGTCGCCCTCGGCAACGACGAGCAGAAGCAGCGCTACCTGCTGCCGATGCTCGCGGGCGAGGAGCTCTGGTGCCAGCTCTTCAGCGAGCCGGGCGCGGGCTCGGACCTCGCGAACCTCTCGACGCGCGCCGAGCGCGACGGCGACATCTACCGAGTGAACGGCCAGAAGATCTGGACGTCGCTCGCCGACCACGCCAAGTTCGGCATCCTCATCGCTCGCACCCGCAACGAGGTGTCGAAGCACCGCGGCATCTCGTACTTCATCATCTCGATGGACCTGCCCGGTATCGAGGTCCGGCCGATCCGCAACATGACCGGCGAATCCGGATTCAACGAGGTGTTCTTCACCGACGTGCGGGTTCCCGCCGAGAACCTGATCGGCGAGGAGAACCTCGGTTGGGGCATGGCGAAGAGCACGCTCGCGAACGAGCGCGTGTCGCTGTCGACCGGCGGTGGCCTCCAGTGGGGCTACGGGCCGAGCGCGCGCGACCTCGTCGCGTACTTCCGCGACAACGGTGGGCTCGACGATGCGGTCGCGCGTCAACAGGTGGTCGGCGCGTTCATCGACGGCGAGATCCTCCGCTACCACCGCATGCGGATGATCTCGGCCGCGGTCAACAAGAAGCCCGGGCCCGACGCGTCGCTGCGCAAGGCACTCGCCGACCCGCACGGCAAGCACGTGTTCACCCTCGCCAAGAACCTGATGGGCGCGGGCGGCATGCTCGGGACCAATGGCACGCTCGGCGAAGAATGGGACCGAGGCTTCCTCTTCAGTCCCGCCCTCACGATCGGCGGCGGAACGACCGAAGTGCTGCACAACATCATCGCCGAACGCCTCCTCGGACTCCCCCACGACCTCGACGTCGAGCAGGGCAAGACCTGGTCCGAGACGCGCGGGACCTAGAGACCGGAGACGGCCGCGAGCGAAGCGCCGATGACCTCGGTGATCCCGGCCCGGGTCGGCGGCGGGAACGGGACGAGGCGGTCGACACCGAGCTCGGCGAACGCGGCAACGGTCTCGGGCGTCATCGGGACCCGCGGCGTCACCGTGATCTCGAGCGGCCCGAGCGCGGCCGGTCGCTCCACCTCGTCGGCCGCGGCGCGCAGCCCCGCGAGACACGCGGCGACGTCGTCGGGTTTCATCGCGAAGCCGTACCAGCCGTGACCGACCGCGACCGCCCGCCGGTACGCGGGCATCGAGTGACCGCCGACCACGACGGGGATGGGCTGTTGCACCGGCCGGGGGTACGCGTCGACACCCGCGAAGTCGGCGAAGCGACCGTGGAACTCGGGATGCTCGTCGTACCAGAGGTGTTGCATCGCGGCGAGATAGTCGTCGGTGACCGCGCCCCGGTGCTCGAAGTCGGAGCCGATCGCACGGAACTCGGGTTCGAGGTAGCCCACCCCGATACCGAACGTGAACCGGCCGCCGCTCGCGACGTCGAGACTCGCGATCTGCTTGGCGAGCACGACCGGGTTGCGCTGCGGAACGATGACGATGCCGGTCGCGAGCCGGACGGTCGACGTGTGCGCGGCCGCCATCGTCAGCGCGACGAGCGGATCGAGGGCCGCGTCGCCCGGCGCCATCGGCGACGGGGGCACCTGCGGGTCGGGCAGGATCACGTGCTCCCCCGCCCACACCGAGTCGAAGCCCGCGGCCTCGGCCGCCTGCACGGTCGCGATCAGCCCGTCGGGCTCGGCCGAGGCACCCATGTTGACGCCGAACAGACCCAGCTTCACGACTTCGTCGCCATCCTCAGGAAGGCGTCGAGCTCCCGTGGGATATCGGGACCCATCGGCGCGTAGAGGATCTCGGTCGCGCCCGCGTCGGCGAGGGCGTCGATCCGCATGCGCACCTCGGCCGCCTCGCCCGTCCAGGTGAACGCCTTCAGCAGGTCGCCGTCGAGGAGCGGCCGGTCGCGGTCGGTGACCTGCACGAGGTGGTCCTTGTGGACTGCGAGATGGCGCTCCGCCTCGGGGATCTTCTCGAGCTCGGCCCGCCACTCGGGACCACCGGGCAGGCCGTCGACGGAGCTCGGGTCGCCTTCGTACATCGCGTGGTACACGACGGTGAGCGCGGCCCCCGCAGCCGCGAGCGCGCGGTCGGAGGCGGGACTCTCACCGGGGTCGAGCACCGTGCCGAACGCGAGCACCGAGCACCAGTCGAAGTCGGGTTCGCCGCTGCCGATCGTCATCACGCCGTCGCCCAGCTCCTTGGCTACGGCGAGCCCCTTCGGGCCGTTCGCCGCGATCACGATCGGTGTCGAGATCGGGAACGGCGGCGCGAAGTCGGGCCCGTGCAGCATCTGCACGATCGCGCCGTCGACCTCGACCTTCTCGCCCCGCAACAACGCTCGCAGCTGCTCGATGTACTCGCGCGTGTACTTCCACGTGAGTGCCTTGTGCCCCATCGCCATGCGGCCGGTGAAACCGGTGCCGATCGCCACCGCGACCCGGCCGGGCGCGAGCTGTTCGAGCGTTGCGATCGCGCTCGCCTGCGTGAGCGGATGGCGCAGGTTCGGAACCAGGACCGCGGGACCGATCGCGATGCGCGACGTGCGTTGGGCGGCCAGCGCGGCGATCACCCAGATGTCGCCGTACAGCGCGGGTGAGTCGAACAACCAGGCCCGTTCGTAGCCGAGGCGTTCGGCCTCGACGATGTGGTCGACCACGTGTGGGCCGGGCGGGAACGCGCACGAGATCTGCACCACCGACTCCTATCGTCCGGTGAGCTGGGCGACGAGCGGTGCGAAGTCGCGTGCCTTCTCGCCGGGGATCGTCGTGTACGAGTAACCCCATCGGTCACGACGCTCGCGCAGGCGGTCGGCGCATTCCGACAACGAGCCGACGAGTGTGAGCGGCGACGCGAGCACGTCCTTGGGATCGGCGCTGAAGAGCTGACCCATCACGTCGGCGACCGCGGGCGTGTCGTCGGTGACCTCGGCCGCCGCGAGCCACGCGTTGATCTCGAGCTGGTCGAAGCGGGCGCCGGCTCCCTCGCGCAGCCAACCGACCTTCTCGTCGATGCGCGCGGGCATGGCGTCGTGCGCGGCGTCGGTGTCGACCTCCCCCGAGTGGATCGACGCGTTCACGCCGACGATGTCGGCGACCGCGCCCGCGAACCGCAGCACACGCCGCTGGCCGCCCCCGATGATGAAGGGCGGGCCGCCGGGAGTGTGCGGCCGCGGTGTTCCGGGCAGGTCGGTGATGCGGTAGTGCTCGCCCTCGAACGACACCGGTTCGGTGTCGGCGAACAACGCCTTCAGGATCTTGGTGTGCTCGATCATCCGGTCGACGCGCACTTTCGGTGCTTGCATCGGGATTCCCGACCGGTCGTAGTCGAGCTTCTTCCAGCCCGCACCGACCCCGACCTCCAGCCGGCCCTCCGACAGCGCGTCGATCGACGCGAGCTCTCGTGCCAGGACGGCGGGATGGCGGTAGTCGCAGTCGAAGACCAGCGCGCCGACCTTCAGCGTGGTCGTGAGCACGGCTGCGGTGGCCATCGCGGTGATCGGCCCGAGCCCCTCATCGAAGTGGTCGGGCACGAAGAGCGTGGAGTAGCCGAGACTCTCGAGCTCCCGGACGGTATCCGCCCACGTGCGGCCTTCGAGTGGACCGTGGACCTCGACCGCGAAGCGGAAGCCGTGCGCACTCACGAGCGGCTCGGCATCAGTGTGCGACGGGGCAGACGCGCTCGCCCGGCGGGTACTTGACGGGCATGTGCTTGATGCCGGCGATGAAGTTCGAGCGGAGCGGTTGGGCCTCACCCGTGCGCTCGATGGTCGGCATGCGCTTCGCCATCTCTTCGAGCAACACGTAGATCTCCATGCGGGCCAGGTTCATGCCGAGGCAGTGGTGCGGTCCCCCGCCACCGAAGCCGACGTGCTCGTTGGGGGTCCGCAGGATGTCGAACTCGAACGGCCGGTCGAACTTCTCCTCGTCGCGGTTCGCGGAGATGTACCACATGCTGACCTTGTCGCCTTCCTTCAGCTGCTGACCGCGCAGGACGGTGTCCTTCGTGACGTTGCGGCGGAAGTACATGACCGGCGAGGCCCAGCGGACGATCTCATCGGTCGCCGACTGCGCACGCGTCGGGTCGTCGACGAGCAGCTGGTACTGGTCGGGGAAGTCGCAGAACGCTTTGATGCCGTGCGAGATCGAGTTGCGCGTCGTCTCGTTGCCGGCGACGGCGATGAGCAAGAAGAAGAGGTTGAAGTCCATTTCGCTCAACTGGTCACCGTCGACCTCGGCCGTGAGGAGCGCGCTGATGATGTCGTCGCGCGGCTCGGCTCGACGCTTGGCCGCGAGCTCGTTCGCGTACATGAACATCTCGACCTGCGCGTTCATCACCTCCTGTTCGGAGACGATGTACTCCGGGTCCTCGGAGCCGATCATGCGGTTGCTCCACTCGAACAGCTTGTGCCGGTCCTCCTGCGGCACACCGAGCATCTCCGCGATCACCTGCAGCGGCACCTCGGCCGCGACGTCGACGACGTAGTCGCACCCGCCCTGTTCGATCACCTCGTCGATGATCTTCGCGGTGAGCTCGCGGATGTGCGGCTCGAGCATGCGCATCTGGCGCGGGGTGAAGCCACGGTTGACGAGCTTGCGGTAGCGCGTGTGCTCGGGCGCGTCCATCGTGAGCATGAGGTTTCCCCCTTGCTCGAAGTCGTTCATCTGCATCTCCTCGAGCACGACCACACCGCCGCGCTTTTGGTCGGAGGAGTACGTCGCGCCGTCGCGCCCGACGGTCACCACGTCGTCGTACTTCGTCACGACCCAGAAGCCGGGGCCGTCGGGCTCGTCGTGCTTGTAGACCGGGTGGTTCGCGCGCAGGTACGTGAACCACTCGTGGGGCACGCCATGTGTGAACGCGTCACGGTCCAAAAGGTTGATGTCGCTCAACTGCATTGCGCTGCTCCCTCGATCGTCGTGGGCAAAACTACACGCGTCTAGTGCTCGGTCGGTCCGGGCCGGAACGCCCGGACGACAACTCCTGCGTCGTAGAACTCACGCCAGCTCGTGATCAGGCCGTCGTCGTCGAATGTGAAGAAGGTGACGTAGTGGTTGCGGTACGGGCGGCCGTTCGCGACGACGACCGCGTCGCTGCGGTGCTCGGCGATGACGACATGATGATCGCTCGTCTGGTGGATCGCATCGACCGTCATCGAGAAGTCACGGAACGAGTCCCGCGCGAAGAGCTGGAAGTCGGCGATCGCCTGCTTGCCGACGTAGCGCCGGGGCATCCGGCCCGGAGCGAAGGGCAGCTCCATCACCGCGTCGTCGGCGAACTGCGTCACCAGCTCGTCGACGCGCATCTCGTTGGCGAGCGTCATGATCTCCCGCACCCGGTCGACGTTGTTCATGCGGCTGCGATCTCCGGCCCTCGATCACCCGTGCGACGCGCGAGAACATCCTGGCCCGCGATCTGCGCCTGGCTCACGGCTTGTTGTTCCCGACCACCCACATCGAGAAGAACTGGGAGCCGCCACCGTAGGCCTGCCCCAGCGCCCGGCCCGTCTTCAGCTCGACCTGGAAGTCGCCCGAGCGCTCGCGCACCTGCTGCGCGGCTTCACCGAAGCGCACCATGCCGGACGCACCGATCGGGTTCGACGAGAGCACACCGCCCGACATGTTCCACGGAATGTCCCCGTCGGGACCGGTGGCGCCCGCCTCGGTCAGCTTCCATCCGTCACCCTCCGCGCAGAAGCCGAGGTTCTCGAGCCACATCGGCTCGTACCACGAGAACGGCACGTACACCTCGGCCGTGTCGAAGTCTTGGCGCGGGTCGGTGATACCCGCCTGCGCGTAGACGTCTTTCGCGCAGTCCTTGCCCGCTTGCGGGCTGACCTGATCGCGCCGGGCGAACATCGTCGGCTCACTGCGCATCGCCATGCCGTGGATCCACGCGACCGGACCCTCCGACGCGTCGGCAACCTTCTCGCTGCCGAGCACCATCGCCATCGCACCGTCGGAGCTCGGGCACACGTCGAGATAGCGGAGCGGATCCCACAGGAGGAACGACTCCTCGACCATCTTGAGGTCGATGTCGGGGATGTGCAGGTGTGCCTTCGGGTTCCGCAGAGCTGCCAGACGATCCTTGACCGCGACCAGGTGACCGATGTAACGGGGCGCGCCCGAGCGGTACATGTACGCACGGATGAGCGGGGCAAAGAAGCCGCCGGCACCCGCGACGAGCGGCGCCGCGAACGGCATCGGCACCGAAAGCCCCCATGTGGCGTTGCTCTCCGACTGCTTCTCGTACGCGACCGTGAGGACGCGTTCGTGGAGACCGGCCGCGATGAGCTTGGCCGCGACAATGCTCGTCGAACCGCCGACCGATCCTGCGGTGTGCACGCGGATCATCGGCTTGCCCACCGCGCCGAGCGCGTCGGCGAGGTACAGCTCCGGCATGGCCACACCCTCGAACATGTCGGGGGCCTTGCCGATGACCACGGCATCGATGTCGGACCACGTCATCCCCGCGTCGTCGAGCGCTTCCTGGGCGGCCTCGCGCACGAGGCCCGCCATCGAGACGTCCTTGCGTGCCGTTCGGTGGACCGTCTGGCCGACACCGACTACTGCAACCCGATCGCCGGCCATTATTTGTCACCTTCCAAGACGACGACCATGTTCTGCTGCAGACACGGACCGCTGGTTGCGTGGGCAACGCCGCGATCGGCGTCGCCGTTGGTGATCCGCCGGGCGACTTCGCCGATGCGTGCGAGCCCGGCGGACATGACCGCGTTGGCCGCCAAAGCACCTCCCGACGGATTGATCTTCGTGCTCGCGTCGTCGAGTCCGAGCGCCTCGGCGAGGATCAACTCCTCGTGGCTGAACTGCGCGTGCAGCTCGGCGATGTCGACGTTGCCGTTCGCCACGCCGGCCGCGACACCCGCGGCGCGGGTCGACTCGGAGCGGGTCAGATCGCGCACGCCCAGGCTGTGCGCCTCGATGCGGTGTTCGATGCCCCGGATCCATGCCGGACGCTTCGACACCTCGCGGGCGAGATCGCCCGCGGCGAGCACGATCGCGGCGGAACCGTCGGTGATCGGGAAGATGTCGGCGTCGCGCAACGGAGCATGAGTGACCGGCTGCCGCAACACGTCGGCCGCGCTGACATTTCCCTTGCGCACGGCGTTCGGGTTCTCCTGCGCGTTGCGTTGCGAGCGAGCTGCCACCTCGGCCAGGTCGTTCTCGGTCGAGCCGTTGGCGGCGAGGAACGCGCTGGCCTGCAGCGCGGCCATGTCGACCATCGACGGCCAGAGCGGCAACACGTAGTAGGGATCGAGCTGCAGCGCCATGATCTCGTGCAGATCGCCGGGCGACGACTTCCCGAAGCCGTAGATGAGCGCGCTCGTCGACCTCGCCGGTCTGGATCGCGACCCACGCCTCGTACAACGCCCACGCCGCGTCCATCTCGACGTGACTCTCCCGAACCGGCGGCCACGCGCCGACCGCGTCGAGCCCGGACACGAACGCGAACGGTCCGCCCTGCAGGTAGTCGAGGCTGCCGGAACAGACGAAGCCGATCTCCTTGCTCGGGATACCCGACTTCTCGACTGCTTCGTGGAGTACCGGGACGATCATCTCGGTCTCGTTGTGCACTGCCTCGCGCGCAGTTGTGCTGCACACGTACGACACCACCGCTACGTCACGCATCAGAGGTAGTCCTTGTACAACTCGTAGTCGGCGTCCGGTTCGCCCGTTGGCTCGAACCATTGGATGGATGTGTGGTCGGGCAGGAGCTCGTCGGCCCACTTCGCCTTCACCCGCTGACCCATATGCACGTCATCGACGGAGATCCCTCGGATCAGGCCGAAGAAGCAGTTGTTCGCACCGTCGAGCAGGATCTGTGCCGATACGTACGGAATCTCGGGGGCGAGCTCCGACAGGCCGGGGACGTTCACGACACAGAACGTCGTGATCACGCCGGTGTCCTTGACCTCGACCTCGATCGAGGTCGGCTCGCCCGACTTCGGATCGGTGCCGCGCGACGCGGCGTAGACCTCGTCGCTCGACGGTGCCCGACCGCCGATGATCTTGCCCTCGCCGAGACCCTTCAGGTAACGACTGGTAGCGACGCCGGCGGTGAGCTCGTACTCGAGTCGGATCGGCACGTTGATGCCCGTCACCGGCTGCTCGTCGTCCGCGGGGACACGCACCGCCGCCGCTTCGGGTTCCTCGCCGTCACCGAGCGGGACGAACGCCTCGATGTCGGTGATCGAACCGGTCCGCTCCGCCCGCCACCTCGGCGCAACCCGCGAACCAATCCGGATCCCGTCGGCGCGCCCGCAGTCGACTACATGCAGCAGCGCGGTGTCGGCACCGTCCGGGCGGATGAGCGCGAACGCGAAGGGCTTGTCGAGACCCTGCTTTCCGACGCGCGGTTCCGCCACCCACGTGAAGGCCTGGACCGTCCCTCTCGGACCGACCTCGACCCAATGGTCGCCGTCGGCCGCGACCTCGGCGCTGGTCGTCGGGTCGTACTCGGTCGGCGGCACGAGGACGCGTCCGTCGGCGAGCTCGACCGCCAGGAGCTTGGCGTCGCGCAGCCCGGTGAGGAACCGTCCGATGACGGGACCGACGGAGCGGGTATACCCGCCCGGATACTCGATGACGTGATGAGCCGTAAAGACGTCGGTCAACACTTCTCCTTCTAAGTCGTCCGAGCTTCAGGTGACGGTTGCGCTAGATCGCGCGGTCGCGACCTTCCCAATAAGGGTCGCGCAACGTGCGCTTCAACAACTTGCCTGTGGGTTCACGCGGCAGTTCATCCATGAAATCGATGCTGCGCGGCCACTTGTACTTGCCGAGACGTGTACGCACGTGCTCCATGATCGACTCCCGCAACGCGTCGTCGGCGGCGACGCCGGGCAGCGGTTGCACGACGGCCTTGATCTGCTCGCCCAACTCGTCGTCGGGGATGCCGAACACCGCGATGTCGGCGACCTGAGGGTGCTCGTGGATACAACCCTCGATCTCGGCGGGATAGATGTTGATGCCGCCGGCGATGATCATGTCGCTCTTGCGATCGCAGAGAAACAGGTAGCCGTCGTCGTTGAGGTAGCCGACGTCGCCGACCGTGAAAAAACCGTCGGCGTCATGCGACTTGTTGGTCTTGTCGTCGTCGCCCTTGTACTCGAAGGTGCGGCCTGCTCCCATCTTCATCCACACCGTGCCGGGCTCGCTCGCGGCCATGACCTTGCCGTCGTCGTCGGTGATCTTCAGTTCCGAGTTCGGCCAAGCCCGGCCCACGGTGCCCGGGTATTTCAACCACTCGTCGGGCGGCGCGATCGTGCCGCCGCCCTCGGTTGCGGCGTAGTACTCCCAGATCACCGGGCCCCACCACTCCAGCATCTTGCGTTTGGTGTCGACCGGGCACGGCGCGGCCGCGTGGATTGCCCACTTCATCGAGGACACGTCGTACTTTTGCTTCGTCTCCTCCGCGAGTCGAAGCATCCGGATGAACTGCGTCGGAACCATGTGCGTATGCGAGCAGCCGTAGCTGTCGATGAGCCGCAGCGTCTCCTCTGCGTCCCACTTGTCCATACACACGACGGTGTGCTTCATGTGCAATGCGTTGCCCGCGAACGTGGTGACCGCGGTGTGGTAGTTCGGCGACGTCGCCAAGTGCACCTCGGACGTGCCCGGCATGATCCCGAACAGCTGCAGCAAGAACGTGAAGAGCTCGGCGCTCGTATCCGGGTCGAGGTCGACGAGCGCTCGCTTCACCCCCTTGGGCTTGCCCGTGGTGCCCGAGGTGTAGTGCATCGCCGCGCCGGTGGAACGGTCGTCGGGCATCGTCGTCGGCTGCCCGCCGACGACTTCGTCGAAGGAACGAAAGCCGGGGACGTCGCCGTGTCCGAGGCGAGCCTCCGGAGGGATGTTCGCCTGGTCCACGGCGTCGCGCACGAGCTTCGCGAACCGCTCGTCACTGACGAAGGCCTTCGCCTCGGAGTCGTGGAGGATGTACGCGATCTCCGGTGCGCTCAACCGGTAGTTCACGGGGACGTAGTACAGGCCGGCCTGCAGCGCCGCGAGGTACAGCGTGAAGGGCTGCGCGCCGTTCGGCAGCACGGCCGCGACCGTGTCGCCCTTGTTCAGCCCGAGGCCGCGGAGAGCGTGTACGACTTGGTTCGCCCGACCGAGCACGTCGCCGGCGGAGTGCTCGGTGCCGTCCGGGTCGACGATGGCGAGGTATCCCGGATCCTCTTGTGCGAACTTCCAAAACCCCATTCCCGGGCTCCCTCCGACTGGGCATCGTCGCCCGCAGACTAGAACACGTTCCACTTTCGGGCCAAGGACCGGCGCTGAGGTCGAAACTGCAGGAGCACGACCGGCGCAGATCCGCAGGCCCGGACCCCTGCTGGGCGCGGGACGTGGAACGTGTTCTAGCCTCCGCCCGTGGCCGAACGACTCGACATCAGCACCAAGCACTGCACCATCGAGCGCGAGGGGCGCGTCGTCATCTTCACGATGAACCGCCCCGAGAAGAAGAACGCGCTCTCCCCCGACATGCTCGCCGGGCTGGTGCTCGGTTACGAGTACGTCGACGACGACCCCGAGATCCGTTGCGCGATCCTCACGGGCGCCGGCGGCAACTTCTGTTCCGGCATGGATCTCACCTCGATGGGCCAGGAGTCGGAGGACCCGAACGTCCAGGCCGTCATGGCCCGGGGCAACAACCCGCACTGGAAGGCGCTGCTCCGCGATTACCGCCTGTCGAAGCCGCTCATCGCCGCGGTCGAGGGATACGCGGTCGCGGGCGGGAGCGAGATCCTGCAGGGCACCGACATCCGCGTCGCGGGCGAGAGCGCGATCTTCGGCGTGTGGGAGGCCAAGCGGGGCCTCTTCCCGCTCGGCGGCTCCGCGTGCCGGCTCCCGCGCCAGATCCCGTACACGCTGGCGATGGACATCTTGTTGCGTTGTCCTCCCGTTCCGGCGGCCGAGGCGCGCGAGATCGGTCTCATCGGCCACGTCGCCCCCGACGGCCAGGCGCTGACGCGCGCACTCGAGCTCGCGGCCGAGGTCGCGGAGATGGCGCCCTTGTCGACGAAGGCAATCCTGCGGGCGTGGCGCGAGACCGAGCACATGAGCGACGCCGACGCAATGCAGCACCAGGACGCCATCGGGTGGGAGGTCTTCGCGAGCGAGGACGCGCAGGAGGGCCCCAGGGCCTTCGGCGAGAAGCGCCCACCCGTGTTCAAGGGCAAGTGACAGGGGGTGTCCGAGGCTGCTCCCGGCATTCCCGATTCCGCGGCGTTTGCCACCCCGGAGCGCGCCGAGCTCGCGGCCGCGCTGCGCCTGATCATCGACACCGTGATGTCGACCGAAGAGGTCGAGGCTCGGACGTTGCACGAGGTCGCGGTCGAGATCGAGCGGCTCTCGGCCCGGCTCGGGCCGGCTCGCGATGCGGGTGCGGGCTACACGCCGCGCGATCACGGCGACTACCTGCCTCGCTCGCCCATCGTCGGTGAGGCGAGCCCACTCTCTCCGCGCCTCGACTGGGAGATCGTCACCCGCGCCGACGGCACGCGCGCCGTCGAGGCCCGCGGCAGTTTCGGCGCCGCGTACGAAGGACCGCCGAGCTTCGTGCACGGCGGCTGGATCGCATGCGCGTTCGACGAGGTGCTCGGCATCGCGAACATCGCGGCCGGGAACCCGGGCATGACCGCCCGCCTGATCGTCCACTACCGGCGCCCGACGCCACTCTTTCACGAGCTGCGCCTGCGGGCGTGGGTCGACCGGCTCGAGGGGCGCCGGATCATGTCGAGGGCCGAGATGTACGACGGTGACACCCTCACGGCCGAGGCCGAGGGTTTGTTCGTGCAGCCCCGGCCCGAGCTCGCCCAGGAGTATTTCGGCCGGGCGTTTCCCGATTCGGACGCCTGAACCTCCCGGGCCCGACCGTTCGCCCGACGGATTCATCAGTCGGGGCGGCTGAAGCGACTGAAGATCGGCCGCCCGCGCGCCGATGATCCGGGCTGGGGAGTCAGGCGTCTCCGGAGCGTCGCCGTGGAGTGTTCGACCTGCAGGTTTCCAGTCCCGGCCGAATGGTCGCTGTGCCGGCGCTGCGGCGCGCCGGTGCAGAACCCGCCGACCGACAGCCGCATCACCATCCCGCCGACGATGCAACGACCGAGAGCGGGAGGAGCGCAGGTGCCACGGCCGCCGACGCCGCAGAAAACCGGCGCTACTTCGCCTCTCGCCGCGCTGGCCACTGCGGCTCGAAACGGACCGTCGCGTCCTCGGCCCGTCGCGCCGTCGCCAGCGCGACGACAACCTGGTCCCGCGCACGACCTCGGCTTCTCCCGGTGTGCCGGTCCGGTTCGCCACACGACTCCTTCCGCGGCTCGGTGCGCTCGCGGCCCGGAACTGGCGTCGTACTCTCGTGCTCCTCGTCGTCGCGATCGCGCTGTCGATGAGTGTCGTCGCGGTGTGGCCGGTGCTGTTCCGATCGAACTCGACGAAGTCGTCGTCCTCGGTGCCCGCCGCTCGGGAAGCCGTCGCGACCGACCTGCTGCGCACAGTCGTCGGCGGCGGGCGTTCGCTCTGGTCGGCGCACCACTCGTTCGCCGGGATCGCGCCCGCGACGCTCAGCAAGATCTCGTACGCCGTGCCCGTGGTGACCGCGAAGACCGACGCTCGTCTCGGCGTGGTCTCGATGCACGTGACCAGCGCGAACGAGATGACGCTGGCCACCCCGGCCGACTCGGATCAGTGCGTGTTCGCGCGCGACGAGCCGACAACTGCCGGCACCCGGTTCGCGACGGTTCGCACCCCGCGCTGCCGGGCGAGCGCGGCGCCCGCGACGGGTTGGACGTCACGGTGAGCGCGTGTCCTGGGTGCGGGAACGACGTACGGCCCTTGTGGCCGACGTGCCGATCGTGCGGCACCCTGCTGATCGCGCCGCCCGCGCCGGTCGTCTCCGTCGGCACCGGTGCGCCGCCCGGCCCGTCCGAGCAAGAGCAGTTCTTCGCACCTGCCGTGTTCCGCGCCCCGGTCACGGTCGCGGCGCCGCAGTCGTTCCAGTACGCGCGGGCGCCCCGTCCCGACCGATCAGGGGCATCGGTGGGGAAATGGGCCGCGCTTGCGGGCATGGTGATCATCCTCGTCGTTGCGATCGCTGTCGCCACGCTCGCGATCAAACCCGGCGCCAAGGCGCAGGCGCCGACGCCTGTAGTGCTCGCACCCCGACCGGCCACGGCCGGCCTGACCCCCGACCTCGGGGTGATCGTTCGGGTCGAGGCGGAGTCCACGCGCCACACGGCACTCCAGGCCGTCGCCGCGATCGGGAGCGGCGATCCGGGAGCCCTCGCATCGGCCCAGCCCGACTACAAGTGGGTCGCCGGTAACCAGCCGTCGGCCGATCCTCACACCGTGTCGGTCGTGCAGAATCCCGCCAACGTAACGATCGCGGTGGCTGCCTCGAATCACGACGTCTGCGCATTCGGCCGCTGGTCGAACAACGTCCCGCCGGTGTACGTGACGATGGCCCACCAGCAGTCGTGCGCGGCGGTCGACGCGCCGGCGACCGGCTGGACGACGCAGGCCGGCGGCGCCGGGTCCGACCTGCCCGACGACAACGGATAACCGGCGTGGATAGCCATTAGCGTTCGCCTCGCCACACGGGAACGAGGTGCACATGAGCGCGGCGGACGACGTTCGGACCTGGGAGCAACGCGGGACGCGATTGAGCATCGACGGTCACGAGATCTGGGTGCTCGACGTCCCGGCGCTCGACGACCGAGGTGACGAACCGCTCCTCGCGCTGCACGGGTTCCCGTCGTGCTCGTTCGACTGGCGCCACGTGCTCGACGCGCTGCGCGCGCGCCGGCGTGTCGTCGCGCTCGACTTCCTCGGCTTCGGCCTCTCGGCCAAGCCCGACCTCCGCTACGGCATGCGCCTGCAGGCCGACATGGTCGAAGGCGTCGCGCACCGGGTGGGGATCACGGCCGCGGCGCTGTTGACGCACGACATGGGCGACACCGTGGGCGGCGAACTCCTCGCCCGCAGCCTCGAAGGGACACTCCCGTTCGCGGTCACCAGCCGCGTGCTCACCAACGGGAGCATCTACATCGACATGGCGCGCCTCACGAAGGGCCAGCAACTCCTCTTGTCTCTGCCCGACGAGCCCACCGACCTCGTGGTGGCCGACGGATTCACACGCGGGCTGGCGGGAACCTTCTCGGAGAGGAGCCACGTCGGCGACGACGAGTTGGAAGCGCAGTGGCTCCTCGCCGAGCGCAACGGCGGCAACCGTCTGCTCCCGCGCACGATTCGCTACATCGAGGACCGCCGGGCGGAGGAGCGCCGCTTCACCGGCGCGATCGAGACCCATCCGTCGCCGTTGTCGGTCGTGTGGGGCGCGGACGATCCCATTGCGATCCTGTCGATGACCGACCGACTGCAACGCGCTCGCCCCGATGCCCTGGTGACGATCCTCGACGGCGTCGGCCATTACCCGATGATCGAGTCCCCCACCCGCTTCGTCGAAGCCGTCACCGCCGCCCTCTGACCCCCGGAAGACTCCACCAACTGTTGGTGGTGATATCCGCACAGAGGGCGGAAAAGTCCGACAACTGTTGGTGGGGAAATCAGGAGTTGAGGGCGTCGAGGCGTTCGACGGCTTCGACGTACTCCTCGACCAGGCGGCGGATCACATCACGCGAGGAGCGGACGCGGTCCATCATGCCGACCACCTGGCCGACGGGCATGCCCGTGAGCTCGCGGTTCTGCACACGGCCGACGCGTGCCATCACGTCGGCGACGAGCATGTACTGCAGCGGCATCGGCAGGTAGCCGGGGCAGTCGGGCCGGTCCCAGGCGTCGGTCCATTCGGTGCGGAGCTGACGGGCGGGTTTGCCGGACAACGCACGCGACCGGACGGTCTGCGTCGAGTCGGCGGCGAGCAGTTTCTCGACGACGAGCGGCGTCATGTCGCTCTCCGCGACCGTCAACCAGATCGATCCGGTCCACACACCCTGGGCGCCCATCGCGAGCGCGGCCGCGATCTGCGAACCGTTCGCGATGCCGCCGGCCGCGAGCACCGGGGTAGGCGAGATCGCCTCGATCACCTGCGGCCACAGCACGACCGAGCTGATCTCGCCCGTGTGACCACCCGCCTCGGTTCCCTGGGCGACGACGATGTCGACGCCGATGTCGACGTGTTTCTGCGCGTGTCGCGGACTGCTCGCGAGCGCGGCGACGAGGATGTCGCGCTCGTGCGCGGCGTCGACGATGTCTGCGGGCGGCGGGCCGAGCGCGTTGACGAGCAGCTTGGGCGAGTGCTGGAACGCGATGTCGATCTGCGGGCGCGCGGTGGCGTCGGTCCAGCCGAGCAGGTGGTGCCCGCCGGCCAACTCCTTGGGCAGCGGCGGAACGCCGTGCTCGGCCAGCACCTTCTCCACCCAGTCGCGGTGCTCCTGGCTGATCATCGCCTCGAGCTGGCCCTCGAGCGCTTCGGATTCGACGCCTTCGGGCAGCTCGACCTTGGCGGGCATGACGAGGTCGACGCCGTAGGGCTTGCCGTCGACGTGCTCGTCGATCCACTTCAGCTCGATCTCGAGCTCCTCCGGCGTGAAATAGAGCGCCCCGAGGACGCCCATGCCGCCCGCCCGGCTTACCGCGGCGACCACGTCGCGGCAGTGGCTGAAGGCGAAGATCGGGAATTCCAGGCCCAAGTCGCGGGCGAGCTGAGTGCGCATTTCCCGCATCGTAATGACCTCGTGGCCCACAGCTGCAACGCGTTCTAGGTTCGCGCTACGGTCCGGCCCGGGTCGGGAGTGCACCGCGGGGCGCACCCGTACGACCTGCCGTGAGGAGTGCCATGACCGGAACCCGGGCTGCCGAGACCGCCGCTCGCAAGGAGCGGCTCATCGCGGCTGCGACCGCGCTCGCCGCGGAGGGTGGGTACGAGGCGGTGCAGATGCGCGACGTCGCGGCTCGGGCCGAGGTCGCGCTGGGCACGCTCTACCGGCACTACGCGTCGAAGGATCAACTCCTGCTCGCGGCGATGGCGCTCCAGGCGGCGACGTTGCGAGAACGACTCGTGCAGCGGCCGCCCAAAGGCGACACACCCGCGGCGCGGCGTGTCGGACGTCTTGCAGCGCGCGTCGCGTTCGCTCGAACGATCGCCACTCGTGACCCGGGCGATGCTGGCCGCGATGTCGTCGGCGGAGGAAGCCACGGTCCCGCTCAAGAACGAGATCGACACGACGCTGCGTGCGATCATCGCCGACGTCGTCGACGGTCAAGGCAACTGCGCGAGCCACGCGGATCTCGACGGGATCGTGCGAGTACTCGGCTCCGTGTGGTTCGCGGAGCTCACCTACTGGAGCAACGGGGTGAACCCGTCGTCGTCGATGGGCGACAACCTCGCGCGCGCCGCGGAGCTCCTGTTGGGCTCGTGATTCGCCGTATCCGATGGTCGGGTCGACCGAACCGTCAGGGGTTCAGCGCGGCCCGCACCTCGGCGAGCACCGACGCGTTGGCCGGGTCGCTCGCGTCGACCGGGCCGACGATGATCCACGCTGCACCGGCGGCCGCGTAGGGCCGCAACCGATCGGTCAGCGCGACGGCACCTTCGTCGATCGGCCGGGCCAGCCCTCCCCAGGTGAGCACGGCCCCGGGCGCCACGGCGCGTACGAGCCCGCCCTGGCTCGCGAACTCTTCTGGGGTGGTGCCCCACGAGTTCCAACCGTCGGCGACCGCGACGATCTCGCGCACCTGCGCGGCGTGACCACCGACCCATACGGGGAACCCCTTGCCGGACGCGGCCCGCACCGCGTCGTGCAACGCGGCCACGCGGTCGACGATCGTGCCGAATTCCAGCCCGAACGCCTCGTTCTCTTCCCGGCTCTGCGAGTCGCCCGCGCCGATGCCGGCGACCAGGCGACCGTTGCTCACTCGCTGCGCGGTCGAGAACGCGTTCGCGAGCGTGGCCGCGGGGCGCAACGTCGCCCGCGCCACGAGCGTGCCTACACGGATGCGAATCGTCTCGGCCGCGACCGCGCCGAGCAGGCTCAAGCACTCGAGCGCCGGCCTCCGGTTGGGCGGATCACCGCGCCAGACGTGGTCGTAGACGAACACGCCGTCGAGTTCGGCCGCTTCCGCCGCCCGGGCGACGGTGATCGGGATCTCGGGATCCTCGACGAACGACGGCAGCGTCACACCGAGTAGCACCGTCATGACAGGATCCTGCTCACGACAACAGCCCGCGGCGAGAACGGCCGCGCCGATCGCGCCGGCGCGCTCCCCGAGCATCGCGGGCACGATCGAGATCGCGGGGCGGTAATCGACGCCTTCGATGTGGCGGCCGAACGCCTCCCGCAACGGTTCGAACAACAGCGCGCCCAGTTCGACGAGGCCGCCGGCTATCACGATGCACTCCGGGTCGAGGAGGTTCGCAAGGCCCGCCAGACCGACCGCGACATTTTCGGCGTACTGCACGAGCAGCGAGCGCGCGTCGGGGTCGCCCCGCGCGGCAGCCGCGCCGACGTGCATGCCGGTGACGGCACTCGCGTCGCCGCCCGCCGCGGCGACGAGCGCCGCGCCCCCACCCTTCGACACCAGCTCGCGCGCCAGGCGGCCGAGCGCAGTGCCGGACGCGATCGCCTCCCAGTGGCCGCGCTCACCACACGCACACAGCGGCCCGTTGATGTCGACGGTGAAGTGCCCGACCTCGGCGCCGAAGTTGTGGGCGCCACGGTACATACGCCCGTCGAGCAGGAACCCGCCGCCGATGCCGGTGCCGAGCGTCACGAGCACGACATCGCGCTTCCCCGTCGCCGCGCCATAGGTGACCTCGCCGCGGGTCGCGACGCTGGCGTCGTTGTCGACTGTGACCATCCGCCCGGTCGCGTCGGCGAGCGCGTCGCGCAGGGGCGCCCGGCGCACATTCTGGCAAATTCGGTGCGTAGGCGAGGTTCCCATCGCGATCGACGAGGCCTGCGGCGCCCACGCCTACGGGCGCGCCCGGCGCCGCGAGCTGCTCCACGATCGACGCGCCGGTGGCGACCAGCGCGTCGAGCCCGGTGTGGGGCGAAGCGAGCCGCTCCTCGCGCAACACGGTGCCGTCGCCGCTGAGCAGCACGCCGAGCACCTTGGTGCCACCGATGTCGAGTCCGATTGTTTCGACCATGGAGACCTACGCGCCTCCAGCGGCGGAACCGGCGTCGGCGGGATCGTCACGAGGCGAGTCGGCGAGGTCGTTGTCCCGGTCGATACTGATGTGTTGCACGCGTCCCTCTGGGCGCGTTCGGCGTTCGGAGTCGGGCCGAGCCGTTCGCCCGCGCTGCGACTCGACGAACTCGTCGGCGGCATCGACCAGGGTCCGGAACGCGCGCAGCATCTCGTGCGCCGCGTTCCACAGGTGCTCGACGGGATCTCCGTCGGAGGCAGGAGGCTCCGACACTCGGCCGTCGTCGCCATCACCGTCGAGCAGCATCAGACGAACTCCACGACGAGACGGTCCTCGACGAAGCGCGCCCCGCTACCGACCGCCGGGCAAGGCTGTCGGGCAGGACGATCGCGCGCCGGTGCGGGCCGACAGTCAGTACCAGCTCGTCGCCGGTGCGGCCGAGCTGGACGTCGTCGCGTTCGGTGAAGGGCAGCTGCACCGACAGCAGCAGGGTGGTGCCGGCGGGGTCGACGTGGAGGGGCTCGGTGTGCGAGAGCCGCGCCGACGCGTCGGCGTCGCGGTAGAGGTTCTTCGCGAAGATCGACAGCGCGGGCATGCCGACGACCTCTTCGTTCGCGAGCTCCGCCTCGAGAAGGGGGAGGGGCGAGAACGCGTCGGCGATCACGTCGAGGTGGGCCGATTGCGTCGCGCGCCACTGTGTCAACCACGGGTGGTCGAGATCGGCGGGCAGGATCCTGTTCGCGATGACCGCGTCGACGTGGTAGCCGAACAACGACAGGTAGGTGAACGTGCGGCGCGCCTCGGCGACCACGAGGCGTTCGGGGTTCACGACGAGACGTGCGCTCGTGACGTCGCCGTCGGTGAGCAGCTCGCGTACCCCGTCGAGCCGTTCGTAGAACCGGCGGATCGCACCGAACACACCGTCGCCGGCAATCGGCATTCCCGACACACGTTGCAGGATCGGCCGGGCGACCTTCGTGATCCGGCGCTGCGTGTCGAACAGCCTGTCCATGTACCAACCGAGCACGTCCGGGAGGGAGAGCAGGCGGATCGTCTCCGCGGTGGGCGCGCAGTCGACGACGACGAGGTCGTAGTCGCCGCTGGTCGCGAACTCCTTGATGTCGGCCAGCGCGAACACCTCGTCGAGCCCGGGGATGACGGCCAGCTCTTCGGCCTCGACGGTGTCGGCGCCCGCCCAGTCGAGGACGTCGACGAGATAGCCCCGCACGTCGGCCCACGCTTCTTCGAACCGGACGCGTGCATTCAGCTGCTGGCCGTGCAAGCGTCTGGGTGATCGGCGTCGGTCGGTCGCCGAGCGGCGCGTCGAAGGCATCGGCGAGCGAATGCGCGGGGTCGGTCGAGCACACGATCGTGCGCAGACCCTGCTCGGCGGCCCGGGTCGCGGTCGCGGCGGCGACGGTCGTCTTGCCGACGCCGCCCTTGCCGGTGAACAGCAGGATCCGGGTCAAGCGACGGCCTCGACCTGCTTTTTCAGGTCCTTGAGCGCGCTGCCCATGATCAGGCCCGCGGCCCGGCGCTTGAGGAGTCCGGGCAGCGGCACCGCGAGCTCGACCGCGAGCTCATAGTGGACGCGCGTCGATGTCGGCCCTTCGGGCTCGAAGCGGTACCGCCCGTCGAGCCGGCGGAGCATGTCGCCCTCGACAAACCTCCACGAGAACGAATCGGGCGCGTCGGAATAGTCGTATTCGAGGATGTAGCGCAAGCTCTTGCCGAGTGCAGCCGCGCGGTACTCGACGCGGACACCGCGCCCCTCGGAGTCGTACTCGAGCGTCTTCACGTCCTTCACGTCGCGCACCCACTCGGGATACGACTCGAAGTCGACCGCAACGTCCCAGCACCGGTCCGCGGCCGCGTCGATGCGAATCCGTTCGTCGGCCGTCTCGGTCATCGACGGGCTCCCTTCAGGCTCTTCGTCGGAGTTCGCTCGGCGGAGGGGCTCACACGGCCGGGTCCGGAGCGAGCCGGTGGCCGCCGGGGCGGGTAGACGCCGTGGCGGGCACCCCAGAGCGCGGCGAAACCGAGTTGCAGCATCGGCACCAGCACGCCGAACGGGTTCGCCCAACCCGTCGCGACTCCGATCGCGACGCACGCCGCGGTCGCGCCGAGCAGGTGGCGGCGTTGCTCCTTGGGCGCCGACGGGGTGAGGAACACCCACGAGGCGACGGCGATGTCGTCGCCGCGCGTCGAGCGCACGAGGACCAACCCGAACGCGTAGATCCAAAGCGGAAGCGACGCGAGGAACAGCCCGACGCTCAGGATCGTCGCGGGCGTGTTCAGCGTGTGGAGTCCGACCGAGTCGAGAATCGCCACGACTGCGAACACACCGAGCGTCGACCACGACGCGACGACGATGCGCTTACCGATCACAGCCGTCCCTTCTGTCCCAGCGTCGCTCGAGACCCGGCGTCGTTCGAGAGCAACGTGTCGTCCCCGGTCACGGCTGCAATCTACCGGGACGTTGCCGTCAGCGGGGAAGGACCGAAAGGGTCGAGAAATCACCGCGGGCGAGTGGGAGCAATCGTGCCACCAAGCGGTCGTAGGAGTACTCGCCCACTGCCCGCGGCGCGCCGCCTGCCCCATCTCCGCCTGCCGGGCCGGGTCGTGACAGAGCGCGTCCAGCGCCGAGCGGACGGTCGTGACGTCGCGGGGGGCGACGACGTATCCGGTCTCTCCGTCGACGACCGCTTCGTCGGCGCCGCCGCTGTGCCCCGCCACCGCCGGAACCGCGCACGCGGCCGCTTCGAGAAAGACGATGCCGAAGCCCTCGGCCTCGAGCCCGGCCCAGCGTTCGCGACACGACATCGCGAACACGTCGGCGCCGCCGTAGAGACGCGGCAGGTCGTCGTCGGGGACCCGCCCGAGGAAGGTCACGTCGGCTCCGCTGCGGATCGCCCGACGCTGCAACCGGTGCAGGTCACGGCCCGCGCCCGCGAGCAGGAATTGCACGTCGGGCATCCCCGCGATCGCGTCGATCACCACGTCGAAACCCTTGCGGGGAACGAGACGCGACAACCCGAGGACGACAGGACGGTCGGGATCGAGCCCGAAGGCGATACGCGACTCTCGGCGGGCGCCGGCTGCGAGCGGATGGAAGCGTTCGCTGTCGACGCCGGGAGGCACGACGACACCCGGAACGTCGCGGCCGGCCACGCGCGTCGCCTGCCGGGCGGGATAGCCGCCTGCGGCGACGACCGCGGCCGCACCCCGCAACACCCGGCGGCCGAGGCGCCGCACGATCGGGACCGCTCCGGGGACTGTGATCTCGGCGCCGTGCGCCACCACGACGTACGGAGCACTGCGCAGCCGGGGCCCGATCGCGCCGAGCGGCAACATCGGGATCGAGAAAGATCACGTCGGCGCCGACGTCGCGCCCCAGCGCGTCGACGTCACGGGCGAGGGCGCGCGTCGGCAACAGCACCTTCTTGCGCGAGCGCACGACCCGGAACGGCTGGCGCGCGTCCCACTCCGCGGCGCCCGCGTGCGCGGTCGTGAACACGACGGTCTCCCCGGGCGGGAGCCGGCGCCACAACTCGAAGAGATACGACTGGATGCCGCCGAGCTTCGGAGGAAAGTCGTTCGTGACCAGCAGGCTCGGCATCGCTGTCGGATGCTACGAGCCCGGCACTACGAAATGGCGAGCTGCAGGGCGTCGTCCCAGGTTCCCCGTTCGGAGATGATGCGGCGGTACTGCATGACGAAGCGCGGGCGATTGAAGCCGAGCGCGCCCTGTAGACGGCCGCCGTGCCCGAACAATGCGACGAACTGCCGGTCGGCGAGCGTGCCGTGCGCGATGTGGACGTCGACTCCGGGCTCGGCCGAGACGACACCGACGGTCTGGATCTTGCGGTCGTACTGGTCCGACCACACGAAGGGCACTGGTGCGAAAGGCTCGGTGTGACCGAGTAGTCGCCGCGCCGCGTGCACACCTTGCTCGGTCGCGTTCGTCCAGTGCTCGAGGCGCATCAGTGCGCCGTCGAAAAGCGGGTTCGGCCAGCGGGCGACATCGCCGGCGGCGACGACCCCCGGAGCCGCGAGGCACGTCTCGTCACACACGATGCCATCGTC
The DNA here is from genome assembly GCA_963761055.1 of uncultured Actinomycetes bacterium. Classification (GTDB taxonomy): domain Bacteria; phylum Actinomycetota; class Acidimicrobiia; order IMCC26256; family PALSA-610; genus PALSA-610. The sequence continues at coordinate 206,135 of CAVXFO010000008.1, forward strand.
GAGTGTGAGACCCGAGCCTTCGAGCCATGCCGTTTCCGGCACGACCCCAATGCCGACCACCACGACATCGGCCGGGATCACGGTGCCGTCACCGATGCGCACACCGAGCACTCCTCCGGCACCGTCGTCGACGACCGCGTCGACGACCACGTCGGTGCGGAGATCGACGCCGTGCTCGCGGTGGATCGCGGCGAGTACCGCGCCGAGCTCGGGTCCGAGACCCCGCACCATTGGTTGCGGCAGTGCTTCGAGGACCGTGACGTCGAGACCGCGAGTCCGGCACGTCGCCGCGATCTCCGCGCCGATGAACCCGGCGCCGATCACGACCACTTTGGGACGGCCGTCGAGGAGCTCGCGCAGCGCAAGCGCATCGTCGAGAGTGCGCAGCGTGAACAGGCCCGCGAGGTTTGGCTGGTTCGGCAGCCGCCGCGGCGTGGCGCCGGTCGCGATCACCAGCCCGTCGAACGCGACGCGCTCGCCGTCGTGCAGTTCGACCTGCTGTGCGTCGAGGTGCAGGGCGACGGCTCGCGCGTCGAGACGCCAGTCGAGATCGAGGTCGTCGACGCCTTGTTTGCGTAACACGAGCTGGTCCGGCTCCCAGTCGCCGCGCAGCAGCTCCTTGGAGAGTGGGGGCCGGTCGTACGGCAGGTGCGGCTCGGCACCGATGGCGACGATGCGCCCGGCGAAGCCTTCGCGCCGGAACGTCTCCGCCGCACGCAACCCCGCGAGCGAAGTCCCGACGATCGCGACGGATTGCAGCGGAACGGGTTTCACGGCGCGAACTTCGAAAGGCCGAGCGGCATAGCCCACCGAACCTACCAACTGGCCGGAATCCTGACATGGCCGTCATACTTACGGCCGCTCGCCCGCCCTGCAGTTGGACCATTGTTGCGGGGACGTCGTTCATCGAACCAGTCTCGCTGGAGTGCCGCATGCCGAAGGCCAACTCGCCCGCGCCCGCCACTGCAGCCGTCCCCGCGTCCGAGTTGGATGTCTCCGGTCGGCCGCTCCACCTGCGCGATGTCGACATCGACGCGTTCCTGCACCCGAAGACGATTGCAGTCATCGGCGCGTCGGACTCCTCCGCGAAGCCGAATACGGCGATGACTCGCAAGTTCTCGGCGTGGTCGCAGAAGAACGGGGCGACGTTCTACCCGGTGCATCCCGAGCGCGAGACGGTGCTCGGCCAGCCGTGTTACAAATCGGTGTTCGACATTCCCGGCGACATCGACCTCGCGATCATCCTCACCGGTCGCGCCGAGGAGACGTTCGAGGAAGTACTCCGGCGCAAAGCGAAGTTCGCAGTCATCTTCGCGGCCGGATTCTCCGAGACGGGCGCTGAGGGGAAAAAGCGCGAGCGCAAGCTCGAACAACTCGTGCAGAGCGGCGACGTTCGCCTACTCGGCCCGAACACGAACCTGAACGCGTTCGAGGACTTCCGCCAAGACCTCGAGGGCCCGTCGATCGCGCTCGTCACCCAGTCCGGCCATCAAGGCCGGCCCGTGTTCCAGGGCCAGGAGATTGGCATCCGGCTCACCCACTGGGCGCCGACCGGCAACGAGGTCGACCTCGAGTTCGCCGACTTCGCCCGCAATTTCGCCGACCAGCCCGAAGTCGGCGTGATCGCGTGCTACATCGAAGGGTTCAAGGACGGCCGCTCGCTGATGCTCGCAGCCGACCACGCGGCGAAACTGCACAAGCCGATCGTGATGGTGAAGGTCGGCAAGACCGCGGCCGGTCGTTCGATGGCACAGTCGCACACCGGTCACCTCACCGGCTCCGACGCGGTCACCTCCGCGGTTTTCCGTCAGTTCGGCGTGACCCGGGTCGACGGCCTCGACGAGTTGCTCGAAGTGTCGATGTCGTTCGCTCGCACGCGTCCCGAGGCGGTTCCGGCATGGGCGAAGGCGAACAAGCAACCGGGTGTGTGCGTCTACGCGATCTCGGGTGGCACCGGCGCGCACATGGCCGACGTCCTCTCCGACGCGGGACTCCGCCTCCCCGATCTCACCAAGGACTCGCAGCGACAGCTGCACGGCGAGCTCATCCCGTCGTACCTGCGGGTGTCGAACCCCGTCGACTGCGGCGGTCCGCCCGTCGCCGACGCACGCGGTCGCCGGATCCTCGACGTGCTCCTCGCCGACAAGTTCGTCGACATCTTGGTCATCCCGATCACAGGTGCGGTCGCGATCTTCAGTGACCCGTTCACCCGCGACATCATCGAGGCCTCGAAGACCACGACGAAACCGATCTTCGTGGTGTGGGGTGCGCCGTCGGGCACCGACGACACGTACTACAAGCGTCTGCTCGACGGAGGCCTCCCGGTGTTTCGCACGTTCCACAACTGTGTCGAAGCAGTGCGGAGCTACGCCGACTACTGGCGGTTCTCGGCGCGGTACCGCTCGCCGTTCGCCGATGCACCCACCACGCCGCTCCCGGCCGCGAAGAAGGCCCGCAAGCTCCTCGACGGTCTGAAGTCGGGAGAGGCGCTGTCGGAGTGGAACTCGAAGAAGCTGATTCCGCGCGTACGGCATCAAGACGTCGAACGACGAGCTCTGCGGATCGGCGGCGGAAGCCGTGCGCGCCGCCAAGACGATCGGATTCCCGGTCGTGATGAAGGTCTCGTCGCCCGACCTGTTGCACAAGACCGACGTCGGGGTGGTGAGGGTCGGGCTCGGCTCCGCGGCGGAAGTGAAGGCCGCGTACGCCGATCTCTTGCGCAAAGCGAAGAAGGCCGACCGCACGGCCCGCATCGACGGCGTGATGGTCTGCGAGATGGTGACCGGCGGCGTCGACACCTTGATCGGCATCTCGACCGACGACTTGTTCGGGCCCGTCGTGACCATCGGGCTCGGCGGCATCCTCGTCGAGGTGTTCGGCGACGTCACGTTCCGGGTCCCTCCCTTCTCTACCGACGAGGCTCGCCGAGCCGTCGCCGAGCTCAAGGGCTTCACGCTGTTGGAAGGCGTACGCGGCCGGCCCCCGGTCGACGTCGACGCGCTCGTCGATACGGTCATGAAGGTGCAGCGCCTGGCGATGGACCTCGCCGGCGACGTCCGCGAGCTCGATATCAACCCCCTGGTGGTCCGCCCCCGTGGCGCGGTCGCCCTCGACGCATTGGTGGTGAAGCAATGAGTGATCCGGTCGACAATTCTGCACTCGTGGCGGAGGAGCTGCAGACGCGCCTCGAGAACGGCGTGTTGTGGTTGACGATCAACCGTGCCGACAAGGGCAACGCGATCCCCTACTACGTTCGCGATGCGTTGATCGACGCGTTCCGTCACGCGCACTGGGATCTCGAGGTGCGAGCCGTCGTGCTGACCGCCGCGGGCGAGCGTCACTTCTGCACCGGCGCCGACCTCTCGGTGCCGCAGCCGCAGCGCGGCACCCGTCCGGACGACGCACCCGAGCGGGTCGTCGGTTCGGCGGTCAACATGATGCGCGCCGGCTTCCAGCAGCTGATGCAGGCGATCCAGGACTGCGAAAAGCCCGTCATCGTGGCGATGAACGGCACCGCCGCGGGCGGTGGCTCGATGCTCGTGCTCGCCGCCGATCTCGTGATCGCGTCCGACAACGCCAAGCTCATCCAGGTGTTCGTCCGGCGCGGGCTCGTTCCCGACGGCGGCGTCGCGTACCTGCTCCCGCGCGTCGTCGGCATGCACAAGGCCAAGGAGCTCATGTTCTTCGGCGACGACCTCTCGGCCGCCGACGCGGCGACGCTCGGCATCGTGAACAAGGTCGTGCCCGCGGGCGAGCTCGAGGCTGCCACGAAACAATGGGCGGAGCGGCTCGCGAGCGGGCCGACCAAAGCAATCGGCTGGGGGAAGAAGCTGCTCCACGACGCGTCGGAGCTCTCGCGTCGCGACCACCTCGAAGAGGAGGCGATGATGGTCGAGATGAACTCGTCGACGGTCGACTCGGGCGAAGGCGTCGCATCGTTCCGCGAGCGCCGGGCACCGGAGTGGAAGGGCTGGTAGTTCGTGCCCGACTTGATCAAGGACAAGACCGCAGTCGCCGGGATCGGGCAGACCACGTTCGGCAAGGGCCTGGAGGACACCGAGCTCTCGCTCGCGTGCCAGGCCGTGTCGATGGCGCTCGACGACGCCGGTATCGCGCCGTCGGAGGTCGATGGCATCGCTTCGTACACGATGGAGCCGAACCGCGAGATCGACGTCGCCCGCAACGTCGGTCTCGGTGACGTCACGTGGTTCTCGCAGGTCGGCTTCGGCGGCGGCGCCGGCTGCGGCGTGGTCGGGCAGGCCGCGATGGCGGTCGCGACCGGCCAGTGCTCGGTCGCGGTTGCCTGGCGGGCGCGCAAGCGGGCCGCCGCCTCGAGCCGCCCCTGGGCCCAGGCCCACGCGTCGCCTCGCCGACAACAGCCAGTGGTCGCGCCCCTTCGGCGTGATCCGGCCCGTCGACGAGATCGCGATGCTCACCCGGCGCTACATGCACGAGTACGGCGGCACGCGCGACCACCTCGCCAACGTCGCCCTGGCTTTTCGCAAGCACGCGGCGCGCAACCCCGCGTCCACGATGGGCCACAAACCCATGACCCGCGACGACTACATGAACGCGCGCTGGATCTCGGAGCCGCTGTGCCTGTTCGACAACTGTCTCGAGACCGACGGCGCGCTCGCCGTCGTCGTCGTGTCCGCCGAACGTGCCCGCGACCTCAGACAGGCGCCCGCGTACATCCATTCCTTCGCGCAGGGCCTGCCGCCCCAGCACCAGACGATGACGAACTACTTCACGGACGACCCTCTGCGCGGCCCCGCGTGGACCGCCGCCAAGCGCATGTGGGACATGGCCGACGTCACGCCGGACGACGTGAACGTCGCACAGCTGTACGACGCGTTCAGCCCCCTCATCGTCTTGTCACTCGAGGGTTACGGGTTCTGCGAGCGGGGCGAGGGCGGCCCGTTCACCGACGGCGGGAACATCGAGTGGCCGAACGGCCGGCTTCCGGTGAACACCGCGGGCGGCGGGATGTCGGAGGCGTACGTCCACGGCTTCAACCTCGTGCTCGAAGGCGTGCGCCAGATCCGAGGTACCTCGACCGCTCAGGTCGAAGGCGCCGAGGTGTCGCTCGTGACGAGCGGCGAAGGTGTGCCGACGTCGGCGATCCTGTTCACGAAGGACGTGCCGTGACCGTGCGGACGTCGCGAGCCTTCCGGGCGAAGCATGGGAGCGATGGATGATGGAGACCGAATGGCTCCTGCCCGACCTCGCCGACCCGGTCGCGAGCGAGTTCTGGCTCGGGTGTGCGCGGGGTGAGCTACTGGTGCAGGCGTGCGGATCGTGCGGCACCCGCCGCATGCCGCCCCGACCGATGTGCCCGAACTGCCGATCGACCGATGTCATCTGGCAGGCGATGTCGGGACGCGGGCGGATCTGGTCCTACATCGTCCCGCACCCGCCACTCCTGCCCGCGTTCGCCGCCGTCGCGCCCTACAACTCGATCGTCGTCGAGCTCGAGGACGACCCGCTCATACGCCTCGTCGGCAACCTCGTCGCGAGTCCGGACGGCGAGATCAACGAGATCGACCCGGCCACGATCACCATCGGCGAGCCCGTTCACGTGGTGTTCCACCAGATCGACGACGTGACGCTCCCCCGCTGGGTGCGCACCTGAGCCGGGCGCGGCCGGACTCGTTTACGCCGCGTTTACCGCGCCGCGCCACGCTGCGCCCGACCCCGGCCCCAGCGCCTCGGTCGACATCAGGGTGACGGGGTCGGGGTTTCGAGCGATCAGACCGGCGGCGGGCGGGCGGGCCCGCCGCCGGCTCTCGTCGAGAAGTCGAAGTCAGATCTCGGGCCGCGTCAGGGATTGCGACGGGTAGCCGCGATCTTGGCGGCCCGGGTCAACCGGGCCCCGACTTCGCGGGCGAGGATGCGAGTCCGGACCGTCCCGACATAGGGAACCTCGGGTACCTGCAAGGAGACCTGGACCCGGGCCCGGCCGTCGAGCCCGTTCCACAGCTCGGCGCGCCGGTCGGTGCCGAGATGGCAGAGCGCTACCGCCACCGTCATCGGCTGCCGCTCGGCGAGTTGCTCGAACACGGCGGTGACCCGATCGGCCGGATGATCGTCGACGCACTGGAAGGGGCAATCCTTCTCACTGTGCGCGGCGAGGATCGGCCAGTCCACGCCGTTGCGGATGGCGCGCACGAGATCGTGGAGGGCGGCGATGCGCTCCCCGTCGGCCGCATCCCGCACCTGGGAGAGGCCTTCGCGCAAGGTGACTCGCTCGCGGATCGTGAGGAGGTGCGCGATCGAATCGGCGTGGGGTGTCGGGAGGACGCTGAACGCGAGGGCGGCGCGTCTCACCCCGGGCGCGAGCGCCGGCAGCTTCGCCTGCACCCTGAAGGTGTCGGCAGGTCGACGGCGGAGATGTAGCGTACGCGCAACGGCCCCGACTCTGAAGTCGGGGCCGGTCGCACGGTCGACCGCAGCGGGGGTCCGCAGCCGACGATTTCGATGGACTACTTCCTCGCGACTCGGTTCATGCCGCCCGGCGGACGGGCTGGTCCACGCGGTCGTGACGAAGCTCGCCGAGAGTCTCTTCCCAGCGGAGCTGGGACACGAGCCACGAAAGCGCCTGGGCCTTGGGCTCTGTGCGGTTCGACGTGGTCTGCATGATGGACTCCTTTTCGAGCAGTGTCCCGTAGCGGCGACAGCTGCTACCTTCATCACCAGTGAGGAGTTACTCCTTGAGCAAATTCTCTGGGAGCAGTTCCCCTGGTGGAGGAACACTGTGAGTATATGCTCTCAGTGTAGTAGGTGTCAATCCGGAGAGCGAGAAATTGCCCGACTCCACGTGGCGGATCGATGAGCTGGCTCACGAGGCCGGGGTCACCGTCGACACGATCAGGTACTACGCCCGCGAGGGCCTCCTCGAGCCTCCGGAGCGGTCCGGCCGGCACAAGCTGTACAGCTCGGACCATCTGGACCGGCTGGTCAAGATCCGAGAGTTCCAGGCCGAGCGCTTCTCGCTGGCCGCGATCAAGGCACTGCTGAGCGTCGACCGACCGGGCATCGAGGGTCTCTTCGCGGCCCAGGGCCATAGCTACGGGCTCGAGGAGCTCGTCGAGAAGTCGGGGCTGCCCGCCGAACTGATCGGACGGCTCCGCGAGATCGGGCTGCTGGCGGAGCCGGAGTCGCTCGGCCACGAGGTCTACGACGACAGCGACCTCGACCTGCTCCGCGCCGTCGCCGAGCTCCGGGAGATCGGCATGACCGAGGAGATCCTCGTCGAGCTCGGGGCGATCTACGTCCGGCACTTCCGCGCCCTGCAGGCCGACGTGCACGACATGCTCGCGGGGCAGGGCCGCGACTGGGACGCAGACGAGATGGTCGCGGTGCAGCGTCAGCTCACGGCCAACTCGCGGCGCATGCTCCCCGCGGTCGACCGGGTCCTCAACTACGTGCACCAGCGCACGATCCAGCGCCTCACGCTCGAAGCCGTCGCCACCGGACGCGAGACGCGCACCGGTGTCGGCGGTGTACGCCTCGACGAGCCGACCTGATCAGGGCTCGCTGCTCGCGCGTGCCCCTAGTAGCACACGAATTGCACGTGCCGCCGCGCCGCCGCTTTCTCGTCGCTGTTTCGAGCACACTCCGCGGACGCGAGTCGCTTCGCGGCCCACCGCAGCATTTTGGAGAAGGATCACTAGTCGTGCAGGTTCCAGATCCGGGCCGCGTTGCCGCCCGTGATCAGTGCCCGCTCGGTCTCGTTGATCCCTCCCATGGTCTCTTCGATGACCTTGCGCGAGTACGGCCAGTCGTTGCCGTGGTGGGGATAGTCGCTCGACCACATCATGTTCTCGACACCGACCCGATTGCGCAGCTCGACACCACTGCGGTCGGTGATGAAGCTCGCGGCGTTGTTGCGGTACCAATAGGTCGACGGGGGCTCGCGGAGTGGGAGGTCGCCCCACACGCGGTTGCGCCACCAACGGTCGTCGATGCACTCGAGGAAGTGCGGGATCCAGCCCACACCCGTTTCGATCCACGCGATCTGCAGTTCCGGGAACCGCTCGAACACACCGGTGAAGATCATGTCGGTCATGGCGCCGGTGGCCATCGCGAATACGTGACTCATCCCGCCGATCGCCTTGGCCCGGGTCGCTTCGCTCGCCATGTTGTAGAGCCGATTGCCCTTGGCCGCGGCAGCCTTACGCGACGAGCCACGTTGAGCGCGGCTGATGATGTTGATGTGGATCGAAACCGGCATGCCCTCGTCGACCGCGGCGGCCCAGAACGGGTCGTCGTCCTTCGACAAGCTGCCGCTCCCCGCCGGCCAGTTGGAGATCAGCACGCCCTTGGCCCCGCGCGCCTTGGCCTTGCGGACGGAATCGATCGCGTTGTCGATGCCGAGCGACGGGATCTGGGCCAGACCGATGAGCCGGGTCGGGTCGGGCGCGCAGAACTCCTCGAACAGGAAGTTGTTGTAGGCCTCGACCCCGGCGAGGACGAAGTCGTCGTCGTCGTCGCCGAGGAAGTGGCTCATGGTGCGTTGCGGCGGGAACAGGATCTCCGCGTCGACGCCGTCGATGTCCATGTCGGCGAGACGAGCCTCGCCGTTGTAGCAACCGGTGCGCGCCTCTTCGTAGGTGACCCCGTACCAGCGGAACTTGTCGAAGGGCATGCCCGGCGTCGCGACCAGCCCGATCGGATCGGGATCGCCTCCGACCGCCGTCAGCCACGCGTCGCCGCCTTCGTGGTCCTTGACGAGCTTCGGCGCCTTGGCCTGGAACTTGGACGACAACCAGTTCGTCCAGATGTCGGGCGGCTCGAGAATGTGGCAGTCGGCGTCGACGACCTCGTACTTCGACATTGCGATACCGTCCTTTGCTGACGTTCGTGTCAGTTTACGGGCAGGGGGTACGAGTGGCGCAACGGCTCGATGCTGAGCTCCAAGAGGAGTCAGGGCTGCCGGAGCCGCTGTTGGCGGGACTGCGCGTGGTCGATCTCGGCGGTGAACCCGCGGCCCGCGCGGCACGGGTCCTCGGCGATCTCGGCGCGATCGTGGTCCGGGTCGTTCCGCCCGCCGGCGAGGTACTCCCCGATCGGGTCGCCCGGGCCTGGAACGTGGCCAAGCGCGTCGAGACGCTCGCGGCCGACTCTCCCGAGCTCGACGCGCTGCTCATCGAAGCCGACGTCGTGTTCGACTCGCCGGGGACGGCGGGAACGCACCAGCTCGATCCCTCGCGCGCACCCAACGCCGCGTGGGTGAGCCTCACCCCTTTCGGGCTCGACGGCCCGCGCGCGGCGTGGCATGCGTCCGACCTCGGGATCATGGCCGCGAGCGGGAACATGTTCGCCACCGGCGATCCCGACCGCGCGCCGGTGCGGTGTACGGAACCGGCCTCGTACGCGCACGCCGCGGGTGAGGCGGCATTCGCGGCGCTCGCGGCGGTCTGGAGCGGGATCCCACAACGAGTCGACATCTCCATGCAAGAGGTCGTACTGATCGCGAACATGGCCGCGCCCGCCAACTTCGACAAGACGGGAAACCGCGGGAACCGGCGGGGCGCGAGCATCGGCCGTACCCGGGAGATCTGGCCCGCGCTCGACGGCTTCGTGTCGTTCGGGTTGCGGGGAGGCAAGGCCCGGCTCGCGAGCCTCGAGACGCTCACGAAGCTCGTCGTCGACGACGGCATCCCCGCCGTCGCACTCACGAGCCAGGACTGGAACACCTACAACCAGAACACCGCGACGACGGCGGAGCTGGAAGGCATCTCGACCGCGGTTGGCGAGTACTTCTCGCGGCACTCGATGCAGGAGCTCTACGACATCGCGTGCGAGACGAATCTGATGCTCGCACCGGCGAACTCACCCAAGGAGATCTACGCGTCGGCGCAACTCGCGTCGCGCGACTTCTTCGGTCCCGTCGGTGAAGTCGCGCGGTTCCCGCAGTCGTTCGTCGTCGTACGGTCGGCCGACGACACGGCGGCACCGGTGCGGCCCGGAGCCGGTGCCGCGGACGCGCCCGCGTACCCGCGGCCCGCGCCGGTAGCCGCGGGCAAGAAGGCCTGGGACGGCGTGCACATCCTCGAGTTCGGAGCCGGCGCCGCCGGACCGATCGCGACCCGCTATTTCTCCGAGAACGGCGCCATCGTCTTGCGCATCGAGTCGCGGACACGGCCGGATTTCCTACGGGCGATGGCGCTCGCCGTGCCCGACAACCCTCACGGGCTCGAAGGCTCGCAGCTGTACGACGGGCTCAACGTCAACAAATTGAGCCTCACGCTCAACCTGAAGCAGCCGGCCGGAATCGAGATCGTCAAGCGGCTCGTCGCCGAATGGGCCGACGCCGTCGCCGAGAACTTCGCGCCGCGCGCGATGAAGAGCTTCGGGCTCGACTACCCGAACCTCGCCGCGATCAAGCCCGATCTCGTGATGATGAGCGCCTGCCTCAACGGCCAGACCGGGCCGCACAAGGACTATCCCGGTTTCGGGGGGCAAGGCTCGGCGCTCGCGGGTTACAACGCGCTCACAGGGTGGCCTGATCGCGAACCGGTCGGACCCTACGGCACCATCACCGACTCGCTCGCGCCTCGCTACGTCTGCGCCGCGCTCGCTGCCGGACTGCATTACCAACGGCGCACCGGACGGGGACTGCATCTCGACCTGTCGCAGGTCGAATCCGCGATCTGGTCGCTGGCGCCCTGGCTGCTCGACTACGAGATCGACGGTGAGATCCACCTGCGCGACGGCAACAACGACCGCGCCGCCCTCCTGCACCACGCGTTCGCGTGCGCCGACGAAGCCGGACTCCGCGACCGGTGGGTCACCATCGCGTGCTGGACCGACGACGACCTCGCCCGTCTGCACGCGATCACCGGCGCCGACGTGGAAGCGTGGACGCGTACACGCGTGCGGGCCGACGTCGCCGAACAGCTGCAGGCCGCGCAAATCGAGGCCGTGCCCGTCAACGACTTCGGCGATCTCAATTCCGATCCGCAACTCGCGCACCGCGGCCATTTCGAGGCGCACACGCACCCGTTCCTCGGCCCCGGTCTCTATGAGCGGAACGGCTTCCGCCTCTCCGCGTGTCCGGGCGGCTACGAAGGCGCGTCGCCGACGCTCGGGCAGCACACCGAATGGGCGCTGGGCGAGATCCTCGGCATGACCTCGACCGAGATCGAGGCATTGCGGGCGACCGGCGCGGTGGAGTGAGCTACGGGCGTGCAGGTGCGGCGCGTGACCCAGGACGACCGACCCTGGATCCGCGCTGTCGTCGTCAGTGAATTCGCTTCGACCCGGGTCGTGTCACGAGGCCGCGTGCACGACGATGCGTCGACCCTCGACGGGTTCATCGTCGAGAGCGACGGCCGTCCGGTCGGGTGCGGGCTCTGGTACGAGATCGACGGCGACGCCGAGCTCGTCGTGCTCGTCACGACATACCGCGGTGCGGGCGCAGGCACCGCGCTGCTCGACGCCGTCGTCGAATACGCACGCGAGCACTGCTGGAAACGGCTCTGGCTCATCGCCACCAACGACAACACCGATGCACTTCGGATGTATCAACGCGCGGGGTGGGATTGGGTCGGTTGGCACCGAAATGCGGTCCAGGACGCCCGGGCGCTGAAGCCCGAGCTCCCGACGACCGGCGCGCACGAGATCCCGATCCGGCACGAGATCGAGTTGGAATACCCACTGTGAACCCGGCCGAGGCGGGCACGCCGCGATCGCGGGTAGAGACTGCGCTTCCCTACGCCGTCTTCGGAGCGGTCTGCCTCGTCGCGCTCGTCACGATCCCATATCTCGCGCGCCGCCAGTGGTTCTTCAACGACGACTGGGACTTTCTCGCGGCCCGCACCGCCGGAAACCTCGGGGACCTCTTCCGTCCGCACAACGTCCACTGGTCGACTCTTCCGATCCTCGCGTATCGCGGGCTGTGGCAGTTGTTCGGCCTACGGCACTACATGCCCTACCTGCTCGGCGACGTCGTGCTGCACGTCACGCTCGCGATCCTCCTCTTCGTCATGATGAGGAAGTGCGGCGTTCGCCGCGTGGCTCGCGACGGCGGCGGCCTCGCTGTTCGTGCTCTTCGGAAGTGGATACCAAAATATCGCCCACGCGTTTCAGATCGGTTTCGTCGGCACATTGGTGTTCGCCTTCGCGCAACTCATCCTCGCGAACCGCGATGACGGTTTCGGTCGTCGAGACGCCCTCGGTCTGGTCGGAGGACTGGCGGCGCTCATGTGCTCCGGCATCGCGCTCCCGATGATCGTCGTCGTCGGAATCGCCACGTTCTTACATCGCGGCTTTCTCGTCGCGCTATTGCACACAGTCCCGCTCGCGCTCGTGTACGCGGTGTGGTACGAGGTGATCGGAAAACCCGATCGCACTGCGTACAGCAGCCTCGGTCAAACGGTGCGCTTCGTCGTCGTCGGGCTGAGGGCCGTCTTCGGGCACCTCGGTCAGGTACCGGGCGTCGGGTTCGTGCTCCTCGCCGTGCTGGTGATCGGCTCCACCGTGGCGTGGCGAGGTCCGTTGCGACCGGGAACGGTTCCGGCCGCAACGGCAAACTCGATCGCGCTCCTCGTTGGGCTGCTCCTGTTCTTCGCGCTCACCGGATCCGGTCGTGCCGGCTTCTTCGGAGTGCCGTACGCGCAGACGAGTCGGTACCTCCACGTCGGCGCGGCGTTGCTCCTCGTGCCGCTCGCAGTTGCAACCGAGGCGATCGTTCGCCGTCGCCGCTTCCTGCTCATACCCGCCGTGGCAATTCTCGTCGTGGGCATTCCGGGCAACGTCGCCGCGCTCGTTCGTTTCGAGCACGGAGATGCGAAGTTCCAACGGAACTACGAGGCGACGATGCTCTGGGTTCCCCGGCTGCCGAACATCGCGCACTACCCCGTCGATCTGCGTCCGGAGCCACAACGCGCCGGGCAGGTGACGCTCCGATGGCTGCTCGCCGCGACCGCCGACGGCAAGATCCCGCGTCCACCCCGTGGTGCGCTCACCGCCCGGCGCAAGGCGCAAACCGAAGTCGACCGGGCGAAATTCATGCTTGGGATCCAGCAAGCCTGCGCGCACGCGAATCCGCCGTGCAAGCTCTCTCCGTAGCCCAGTCAGCCTGAGAATCATCAAATTTGGCGAGGAGGACGGGGTGAGCGATCTCTACGGTCGATGCAATGGCGGGTGTCTCCGACGAACGGCTCAGCGCGCTGGTCAACCAGGCGGCGGGTATCGTCGCGGTCCAACTCGGCTGTGACGTGATCGAGGCCTTCGACCGCCTGCAGATCCGCGCCGACGCTACCGGCGAGAGCCTCGAACACCTCGCCCTCGACGTCATCGACGGCATCACCCGCTTCGACCGTTGACACCTTCCGCTACGCCGGCGGACAGTCCTCGTGCAGGATGGTCGTGATCCGCGCGTCGGTCAAGCTCCACCCGTAGCACGCACTCGCGAGCTGCTCGGCCGACATCGTCGACGATTTCGTGGCGTGCAGTGCGTGACGAAGGCGGGGACGGTGCCGCAGACCGCGCGGCCGGCGCCGGCCGCGTTCATCTCCGCGACTGCTCCCCGCTCTCGAGCAACCGATCCGGCGTCGCGCAGGTCGAAGCCGAAAACGTGCCGCGCGCTCGTTGGACATCTCGGGCGCTGCCATCGGTCGCTACGTCGTCACCTGGGACCGTGACGTCGCCGATTGCTCACCCGCGGTCGACCCGTATCAAGGTTCCGGGCTCTACGCCACTCATCGGGCGGGAACCATCAGTATTGGCGGTAGTACGGGCGGTCGGGGTAGCGGACCTTTTCGACGAGGAACGTCACCCCTTCCGCCTCGAGGTCGGCTCGCGTCGCGGCCACGTCGTCGCACAGCAACGCGACGTGGCTGCAACCGAGACGCGTGACCGCGGGCGGAAGCGGTGCGTCGGTGACGTGGAGCGCCGTGTGCGCGAGCCCGCTGATCACGACATCGACTTCAGCATCCCGCCGACCCACTGCGCGTTGTCGGTGCCGTTCCAGCCTGCGAGCATGCCCTCGCTCATGTCGTCGCAGCCGTAGCGCAACGCGCCGTCGTCGTCGCAGATGGCGTCGACGATGCGCCGGGCCGCCTCGGACGCGGGCGTGTACGCGTCGCGGACGGCCTGGCGCCCCTGCCACATACGCGCCGCGAGGTCGGCGTACTCGGCGTGGTCGGCGCCGGCCGCGGGCCGGTCGGACGCGGCCAGCATGTCGGTCTCGATCGGTCCGGGCATGATCTCGACCACCCGGATGCCGAACTGGGCGACCTCGGCGGCCAACGACTCCCCGATGGCCGTGACGGCCGCCTTCGAGGCCCGGTAGGTGCCGAGGAACGGAACGGGCGCGAGCGTCGACGACGACGTCACGTTGCAGATCACTCCCCCGCCCGCGGCCCGCATGATCGGTATGGCCTGCTTCGTCACCGCGACGAGCCCGAACACGTTGGTGGCGAACATCCGCTCCCACGCTTCGAGCGGCATGTGCTCGAGGGGCAGGTTCTCGCTCTCGACGCCGGCGTTGTTCACGAGGATCCGCAGCCCGTCGGGCAGCGAGATCGTCGACGGATCGGTGACGTCGAGCTTCTGCACGGTCACCCCCGTGAGGTCCTTCCCGTCGTGGGGGTTCCGCATCGTCGCGATCGTGTCGAAGCCCCGTGCCGCCAGTTCGATCGCGACCGCGCGCCCTATCCCACGGCTCGCGCCGGTCACCACAGCAGTGCCGTTGGGTTCCATGGGCGATAGCGTGCCACGTCTTCCGATGGACCTGCGCTTCACCGCCGAACAGGAACGCTTTCGCGCCGACGCGCGGGCGTGGCTCACCGATCGTCTCGACGGTCGGTTCGCGGTCGTGCGCGGGCGGGGCGGACCGGGCGACGAGCACGAGCTGTTCGAGGAACGCCTCGCATGGGAGCAGGAGCTCGGGCGCGACAACTGGATCGGGTTGGGCTGGCCGTCGGAGTTCGGCGGCCGAGGTGTGTCCCTCGTCGAGCAGGTCATCTTCTACGAGGAGTACGCGCGCGCCGGCGGACCGGGACGGGTCGGCATCATCGGCGAAGGTCTGCTCGGCCCGACGATCGTGCATTTCGGCACCGATGCGCAGAAGCACCGGTTCCTGCCGGGGATCCTGCAAGGCACCGAGGTCTGGTGCCAGGGCTACTCGGAGCCGAACGCGGGTTCCGACCTCGCCAACGTGCAGACCCGGGCCGATCTCGACGGCGACGAATGGGTGATCAACGGGCAGAAGGTGTGGACGTCGCTCGCGGACTGGGCCCAATGGATCTTCGTGATCGCCCGCACCGATCGCAGCGCACCGAAGCACAAGGGACTCTCCTATCTGCTCGTGCCGATGGACCAGCCCGGCCGCATCGACATCCGCCCCATCGTGCAGATCACCGGGCACAGCGAGTTCAACGAGACGTTCTTCGACGACGCCCGTACCGGCGCCGAGAACGTCGTGGGCGAGGTCAACGCGGGCTGGCGGGTCGCGATGGGCACGCTCGCCTTCGAGCGGGGCGCGTCGACTCTCGGCCAGCAGCTCTCGTTCGAGAGCGAGCTCGTCACGATCACCGACCTCGCCCGCGCCAACGGGCTCGCCGCCGACCCGGTGTTCCGCCAGCGCCTCGCCGACGCGTGGATCACGCTGCGGGTCATGCGCTTCCACGCGCTGCGGACCCTGCCGATGCTCGAGCAGGGCACCGTCGACCCGGCGACCTCGATCCACAAGTTGTTGTGGGCGTCGTTCCATCGCGGGTTGGGCGAGCTCGCCGTCGACGTACTGGGCGCGCCGGCGACGGCGTTCGAGCACGACGACGATCAGCACAATGGGCGCCTGGCGCGTCTGTTCCTCTACTCGCGCGCCGACACCATCTATGGCGGGTCCAACCAAATTCAACGCAACGTGATCGGCGAACAGGCCCTCGGGCTGCCGAAGGAGCCACGATGACGAATGTCCCGCCCGCGCACGCACTGCCGCCGTACCCGCCCGGGCGCAACCTGCTCGCAGGGAAGACGGTGCTGATCACGGCCGCGGCGGGTACGGGCATCGGGTTCGCGACGGCGAAGAGGGCCGTGGAAGAGGGTGCGCGCGTCGTCATCAGCGACATCCACGCGCGCCGGCTGCAGGAGTCGCTCGACCAGCTCGGACCGAACGCGCACGCGGTGCTCGGCAACGTCACTGTCGAAGACGACGTGCAACGCCTGGTCGAGCAGGCGGTCGAGTTCGGCGGAGGGCGCCTCGACGTGCTCGTGAACAACGCCGGGCTCGGTGGCACCGCGATGCTCACAGAGATGACCGACGAGCAGTGGTTCTCGGTCCTCGATGTCACGCTCACGGGCACGATGCGCATGACCCGCGCCGCGTTGCGTCACATGAACGCGCGACGAGAGCGGCGCGATCGTGAACAACGCTTCGGTGGTCGGCTGGCGCGCGCAGGAAGGGCAGAGCCACTACGCGGCGGCGAAGGCGGGGGTGATGGCCTTGACCCGCTGCGCCGCGATCGAGGCCGCCGCGCACAACGTGCGCGTGAACGCGGTCGCGCCGTCGCTCGCGATGCACCCGTTCCTCGCCAAGGTCACCACCGAGGAGCTGCTGGCCGAGCTCGAGACGCGCGAGGCGTTCGGGCGCGCAGCCGAGCCGTGGGAGGTCGCCAACGTGATCGTGTTCCTCGCGAGCGACCTTGCCTCGTACATGACCGGCGAAGTCGTCTCGGTCAGTAGCCAGCACCCCTGAGCAGATCGGCAGCCCGCAGCGACTGCGGCGAGATGCCGCTACGGGCAGCCTCGTTCGCGGCTGTCTGCAGCACGACGTTCACCGCGGCCTCGACGCCATGCAGCCGTGCGAGCAACGCGATCTCGCCGTTGAGGTAATCGGTCTCGAGCGATCCGGTGCCGCGGCGCAGGCTCTGCCACGTCGACCCGCCACCGCGGGCGAGCCGGGGCGTCAGGCGGTCGCCGCGGCGCTCACGGTCCTCCTCGCTCGATGCCACGTCGATCCCGGCGGCGCGCAGTACCTCCGAACCCTCACGACGCGCGACGCGGCTCAGCTCGTTCGCGTCGTCACCCGGTTCACACAACGCTTCGACTGCGTTGGCGAGGTTCATCAGCAGCTTGCGGTACTTCCAACGCATGACATCGGCGCGCGGGATCGACTCGAACGTGGAGCCCGCGAGCGCGGCCGCGACCGCGTGGTCGGTGTCGTCGAGCCCGTCCGGATAGCGACCGATGTCG
The DNA here is from genome assembly GCA_963761055.1 of uncultured Actinomycetes bacterium. GTDB lineage: Bacteria > Actinomycetota > Acidimicrobiia > IMCC26256 > PALSA-610 > PALSA-610. The sequence continues at coordinate 223,337 of CAVXFO010000008.1, forward strand.
AGCAGACCGCTGACCGGCGCCGACGACGCCGCGACCACTCCGGGTTCGAGGTGTTCGGCCGGCAACATCACGCAGATCGCGTGCACATGCGAAAACCGCCGCAGCGCGATGCGCTCGTTGGCGACGCCGTTCTGCACGCACACGACGGGCACCTCGGCCCCGGCCGCGGCCGCGAGCGCGTCGAACGCTCCCGTCGAGTCCTGGGTCTTGGTGGTGACGAGAACGACGTCGTGGGGGCGCCAGTCGACGTCGGCGGGCTCATCGACGATCCGGAGCGCGAGGGTCGCAGTGCGATCGGGGTCGACGAGCTTCATCCCACCGGCCCGGATGGCTTCGTAGTGCGCGCCGCGTGCGATCCCGACGACCTCGTGACCGTGCTCGAGAAGCCGTCCCGCGACCACGCCCCCGACTGCACCCACACCGAACACGATGAGGCGCATGTTTACGGGTGGACTCCACGCTCCGGAGCCTCCGGGTTGACATGCTCATCCGGCGCGTCGCCGGTTCGCGCCACGGTCGTCTCCCTGCCGGACGTGTTCCGGGCTGCGTCCATGTACGCGGGCTTCTCGCCTCCGCCGTGCACCAACACGTCGGCACCGGTGACGTAGCGCGCGAGTGGCGACGCGAGGAACAGGCATACGTCGGCGATGTCGGTCGGGTCGGCCATGCGCCCGAGCGGGACCGTCGCGCCGACCGCGGCGATTCCATCCTCGTCACCGTAGAAGAGGTGGGCCTGCTCGGTCACCACGAGCCCGACGACGACCGCGTTCACGCGTACCTTCGGTGCGAACTCCACCGCCATCGTCTTCGTCGCATTGAGCAGCCCGGCCTTGGCCGCGCCGTAGGCCATCGACTGCGGTGACGGCCGCACCCCACTGACGCTCGCGATGTTGACGATCGATCCGCCGCCGGGCTGACCCTGCATCACCGCGTTGGCCCGCTGCGCGAACACGATCGGGGCAGTGAGGTTCAGCGCGATGATCCCGGCCGTGAACCGCGGCGACGCGGTCGCCGAGTCGGCGGGCGGCGATCCCCCGGCGTTGTTGATCAGGACGTCGACACGCCCGAACCGCTGCGCACAGTCGGCGAGGACGGCGTCGATCTGGTCGGGTTCCCGCACGTCGGCGGCGACGAACGCGACGCCGTCCGGCAGCGACTCCGGCTCGCTGCGGCAACAGACCAGCACCCGCGCACCGGCCTCTGCGAAGCGCTGCGCGATCCCCCGCCCGATGCCCCGGCAACCCCCGGTCACGATCACGGCTTGCCCTTGGAAGTCCATCGGCCCGGCATTCTGGCACCTGCTCCGCCTACGATCGGAAACCCCGTCAGACCTTCGTTCCACAACCCGTCAGAATCGAGCAGTGCGTGGTCCCCGACAAACGCGTCACCATCGACGAGATCGCGTCCGAGGTGCGCGACGGCATGACCGTCGGCATCGGCGGGTGGGGTTCGCGGCGCAAGCCGATGGCCCTCGTGCGCGCGCTGTGCCGAACGAACGTGAAGGACCTGCGCGTGGTGTCGTACGGCGGCCCCGACGTCGGGCTGCTGTGCCGGGCGGGCAAGGTCAAAGAAGTCGTCTACGCCTTCGTGTCGCTCGACTCGATCCCCCTCGAGCCCCACTTCCGTAACGCCCGCCAGTCGGGCTCGGTAAGCACGATGGAGCTCGACGAGGGCATGTTCCTCCTCGGACTGCAAGCGGCCGCGTGGCGCGTCCCGTTCCTACCGACCCGGGTCGGGCTCGGCTCGGATGTCATGCGGTTCAACCCCGGGCTGCGCACCGTGAAATCGCCCTATGCCGACGGCGAGAACCTGGTTGCGATGCCGGCGCTGCATCTCGACCTCGCGCTGATCCACATGCACCGCGGCGACCGCGGTGGCACCGGCCAGTACCTGAACGTCGATCCGTACTTCGACGACCTCATGTGCCTGGCCGCCGACCGGCGGTTCATGAGTGTCGAGAGGATCGTCGACACGGGCGACTTCCTTGGCGCGGGGCCGCCGCAGTCGATCCGCATCAACCGCCTGATGACCGACGGCGTCGTCGAGACCCCTCACGGTGCGCACTTCACCGAATGCGTCCCCGACTACCCGCGCGACGAGGCGTTCCAGAAGGCGTATGCCGCGTCGGCAAAGTCGGACGAGGCCTGGGACGAGTTCCGCGCCCGGTACATCGACGTCGACGAAGCCGACTACCAGCGGGCGGTGTCGGCATGATCGACGGACCCCCCACCCGCGCCGAGGTGTGCGCGGCGGCGATCGCCGACTGCTTCGCCCACGACGGCGAGATCCTCGCCAATCCGATCGGAACGCTGCCGGTGATCGGCGGCCGGCTCGCCAAGGCGACGGTCGCGCCCGAGCTGGTGATGACCGACGGGGAGGCGCTGCTCGTCGAGAACATCATCCCGGTCGGCGTCGACAATCCCGAGAAGGTCGTCGTGGGTTGGAACCCGTACCGAACGATGTTCGACATCGTGTGGTCGGGCCGCCGGCACGTGATGATGAGTGGCAGTCAGCTCGACAAGTACGGCAACCAGAACTTCGCGTTCATCGGATCGCACGCTGCGCCCCGCACGCAGTTGCTCGGCATGCGCGGCGCGCCCGGCAACACGATCAACGACAAGACGTCGTACTGGATCCCCGGCCACACGACCCGCACGTTCGTGCCCGCGGTCGACGTCGTCAGCGGCGTCGGCTACGAGCGGGCCGCCGACCTCGGTCCCGTTGCCGGACGGTTCCACAACCTCGGCCACGTCGTGACGAATCTGTGCGTCCTCGATTTCGAAACCTCCGACCACCGGATGCGGCTCCGGTCGGTACATCCGGGCGTGACGGTCGACGATGTCGTCGCCGTCACCGGCTTCGAGCTCGCGATCGATGCCGACGTTCCCGAATCGCGGCTGCCGACCGACGACGAGGTGGAATGGATCCGGCTGCGCATCGACCCGAACGGTCTCGGCGAGCAGGAAGTCCCGAACCCTTGAGAACCCGAATCTGCGACCTGTTCGGCGTCGACGTGCCGATCGTGCAGACGGGGATGGGTTGGGTTGCCGGTCCGCGCCTCGTGAGCGCGACCGCGGAAGCGGGCGCGCTCGGGATTCTGGCGTCGGCCACCATGACCTACGACCAGCTCGAGCAGGCGATTCTCGAGGTGAAGGGCCGCACCGCGCGGCCGTTCGGCGTGAACCTCGCGCGCCGACGCCGAGGACGCGGCGGAACGGGTCGCGCTGTTGGTGCGCGAGCAGGTACCCGTCGCCTCGTTCGCGCTCGCACCCAACGAACGGCAGATCAAGACGCTGAAGGACGCGGGGATACGGGTCGTACCGTCGATCGGCGCCCGCCGCCACGCGGAGAAGGTCGCGGCGTGGGGCGTCGACGCAGTGATCGTGCAGGGCGGCGAAGGCGGCGGTCACACCGGTTCGGTCGCCACCACGTTGCTGCTGCCGCAGGTGGTCGACGCGGTCGACATTCCCGTGATCGGCGCGGGCGGCTTCTTCGACGGGCGGGGACTCGTCGCCGCCCTCGCGTACGGTGCGGCCGGGATCGCGATGGGCACCCGCTTCCTTCTCACCCGCGACAGCACGGTGCCGGAATCGGTGAAGCGCTACTACCTCGAACGGACGGTGGCCGACACCGTGGTGACGGCCCGCATCGACGGGGTCCCGCACCGGGTCCTGCGCACCGACTTCGTCGACGAGTTGGAGCAGGCCAACTCCGTGTCGTCGGTGACGCGGGCGATCCGCAACGCGTTCGCGTTCAAGACGATGTCGGGCGTGTCGTGGCGCGGAATGGCGAAGGAGGGCCTCGCGATGAAGCGCGAGGGCAACCTGAAGTGGACGCAGGTGATCCTGGCCGCGAACACGCCGATGCTGCTGCGGGCCGGGCTCGTCGAGGGTCGGCTCGACGCGGGCGTACTCTCCAGTGGCCAGGTCGCCGGAGTGATCGACGATCTGCCGAGCGTTGCGGAACTGATCGAGCGCATCATGAACGAGGCGGAGCAGACGTTGAAGGCACTGCGATGAAGTCACGAGTTCCGGCGGTCGAGAACTGGTTCACGACCAACGAGGCGGCGCCCGCGCTGCTGGGCGCCCGGGGCGTCGAGTCGGGCTCGTACTACTGGCCGACCGCGGTTGCCGTTTCGGGCAATCCGAGTGCGCCCGGAGAGGAGCGAGAGCCGGTCGAGCTCTCGCGCACGGGGAAGCTGTGGTCGTGGACGACGAACCACTACGCCCCGCCGGAGCCGTACGTGGCTCCCGATCCGTTCGTGCCGTACACCGTGTGCGCGGTCGAGCTCGGCCGGGAGCAGATGGTGGTGCTCGGCGGGCTCGCCACCGGCGCCGATGCCGCCGACCTCGAAGTCGGCATGGAGATGGAGCTGGTCCTCGGACCGCTGTACGAAGACGACGAGCACGAATACGTGGTGTGGCAATGGGCGCCCTTGAGGAGCAAGCCATGACGGACATCGCCATTCTCGGCGCGGGCATGCACCCGTGGGGCAAGTGGGGCCGCAACTTCGTCGAGTACGGAGTGGTCGCGGCGCAGGCTGCGCTCGCGGACGCCGGAGTCGCGTGGCCCGACATCCAGTTCGTGTCGGGCGCCGACACCATGCGTAACGGCTACCCCGGCTACGTCGCGGGCGCGACCTTCGCGCAGGCGCTCGGCTGGAACGGCGCGCAGGTGGCGTCGTCGTACGCGGCGTGCGCGTCGGGAGTGACCGCGCTGGCGGCGGCGCGCGCGCAGATCCTCGCCGGCTTCTGCGACGTGGCGCTGGTCGTCGGCGCCGACACCACACCGAAGGGGTTCCTCGCTCCGAACAAAGGGGAACGGGGCGACGATCCCGACTGGCTCCGCTTCCGCCTCCTCGGTGCCACCAATCCCACGTTCTTCGGTCTCTACGCCCGCCGCCGCATGGAGATGTTCGGTGCGACCCGCGACGACTTCGCCCGGGTCAAGGTGAAGAACGCGCAGGCCGGGCTCGGCAACCAGTACCGCGCGCTACCGCAAGGCCGTGACTGCGGACGACGTGCTGAACGCCCCGATCGTCTCCGAGCCGCTCGGTCTGCTCGACATCTGCGCGACGAGCGACGGCGCCGCCGCCCTCGTCGTGTCGTCGTTGGAGTACGCGCAACGCCACGGAGTCTCGAACCCGGTGCGGGTACGCGGGATCTCGACGGTGACACCCAGCTACCCCCAGACCACGATCGAGCTCCCCAACTTCGCGACCGACAGCGCGGCCGGCGCCGGCGCGCAGCCCGAGCACGGGTTCAAGGAATCGATCGCCGTGCGCGCCTACGCGGAAGCCGGTATCGGCCCCGACGATCTCGACTGCGCCGAGGTCTACGACCTCTCCACCGCGATGGAGCTCGACTGGTACGAGCAGATCGGCATCTGCGCACCCGGCGAAGCCGAGAAGTTGCTGCGCGACGGCGACACCGCCCTGGGGGGTCGCATCCCCGTCAACGCGAGCGGCGGCCTCGCCAGCTTCGGAGAAGCCGTCCCCGCCCAAGCCATCGCCCAGGTGTGCGAGCTGACCTGGCAGGTCCAAGGGCGCGCGGAAGGCCACCAGGTCGAGGGCGCGCGCGTCGGCCTGTCGATCAACCAGGGTCTGTTCGGCCACGGCTCCGCGGTCATCGTCAGCAGCTGAGGTTCTCGCGCTCATGCCGCGCGCGCCTGTGGTGGGCGGAGCGTGCGTTTGCGCGTGATCGGATCGCGGGGCCCGAGTATCCAACCGCGTGATTTCAGCCGGTGGTGGCGATAGCAGAGCCATCCGAGATTCTCGAACGACGTGAGACCGCCCTTGGCGTGATCGTCGCGGTGATCGCGCTCGAGATAGCCCCGGCAGTTGCATCCCTCGACCTCGCACTCACGCCCGTCGACGACCAGAGCGGTCATCACCTCGGCGGGAACATGCCGCCCCAAGTGGGCGACCGTCAGGATGTCCTTGCCCTTCCGGATCACCGTGGTAAGGAAGGCGGAGCCGAGCAGCCCCTTCACCCACCCCACGTCGACGGACCCGACGCCCGGGATCTCGCACACCTCGCCGTCGGCGGTGCCGCCCCGCACGAGTGCACCGTGGTCGACGAGGATGTTCACGACCGCGTCGACCGTAACCCCGCCCTCGCCCGGAGGCGCCAGAACGAACCCGGCAAGGGCATCGGCCGCGTACGCCACGAGCGGCTCGTGATCGGTGCCGGCCTTGTGCGCCCGGAAGATCCGTTTCGTCTGGGCGTCGATCACGGCCTTGAGCTGTGCGCCGACCTCGGGTGCGAAGCGGAACCGGCCCGCCAGCATTCCGTCGCGATCAGTCCACATGCGAACCTCGCGCGCCGCGGTGCTGCCGTCTGGCGCGCGCTTCGGGATCTTCGACCGCGGCGCGAGCGGCAACGCATGCGTCGCGCAGGGGCACGAGACCGCGAGTCGCCGTCTCCAACAGATGCGCCTCCGCGTCGGGGTTGCGCTTCGCCGCCCCCGAGATCAGCTGCGCTTCGACGGCGGAAAGCCGACCCTCCCGCACCGCACGGTCGGTCGCGGGCAAGGCTTCGAGGCGTGTCGCAGTCGCGATCGACCCACGCACCTCATGTGCGCTGACACCGAGCACGCGCGCGACCGACGAAGCCGCGTCGGCGGCGCCGGTGTGGGTCTCGGCAACCCGCTTCGCCACCTTCCCCAGCATCCCGTCGACCACACGTCGGATCGCGCCGAGTTGATCGACGAAGCGCACTGCAGCCTCCGGCGACAAGGCGCCCGCGTCGAGGTCAAGTGCAACCGAGTTCAACATGCTGCGAGCGCTATCGAGTGAGGCGAACATGTGTATTGCGTATCCGCTTAAGTGAAGTGACTCCACTCGTCGTCGAGGGTCCAGTCCCAGTCGCCGACGAGGGTGTCCCACGGATGCGGGTCCGTTGCGACGGCTTGTTGCAGGAGCCGGTAGAAGAGCAGGCCGCGGCTGCGTGAGTTGCGACGGTTGAACCGGAAGGTGAACTCGTCGAGGTAGTAGTCGAGGTGCTTCGTCGAGATGCCTTGGTGCAGCGTGCCGGCGATCCAACGTTTCAGCAGTGACGCGACGCGATGCACGCCGGGCATGTGGACATGCGCCGGGTCGTCTTCATGCACGAGGTTGACGGCCATGTGCGAGTAGCCGCGATTGGCGATGTCTCGATAGGCAGGGAGGCCGTCGGTTCGGATCGTTGAACCGGGTTCCACGACCGTGGTGATGAAGTTGCAGAGGTTCGCGGTGGTCGCTTCGGGGATCAACGCGAGCCGAACCCGGCCGAGCTTGCGAGGCGCTGTCTGCGACTCGATGCCAATGATGACCAGGTCTTTTGTGCTGCCGCGACCGTCGACGCCTTCTTGGCGGCCCCCGACGTGGGTTTCGTCGACTTCCACGCTTCCCGACAGCATCTCGCGATCCCGCCGGACCATCGCACGTCGAAGTTTGTGCATCCACGCCCACGCCGTTTCGTACGAGCCGAAACCGAGCACACGCTGCAGACCGAGCGCGGAGACGCCGTTCTTCTGCGAGGTCACGAACCACACCGCTGCGAACCAGGTCGACAACGGCATCTTCGAACGATGGAAGATCGTTCCCGCCGTCACCGACGTCCGCCGCTGACACGACGTGCACATCCACAAGCCCGTCGCAGTGCGCCACGAGTCTCGAGCTCCGCACGCCGGGCACACGAACCCGTCCGGCCAGCGCAACCGGGCGAGATACTCGACGCAGGCGGACTCGTCCGCGAACCAGGATTGCAACTGCTCGAACGTCGCCGGGTAATCCTCACCCGAAACGGGCCGCTCGACGCTCACACAACCAGGCTACTTCAGTCATCCAGATACGCAGTACATGTGTTCGTATCGTAGCAGAGAGAAGAGCCAAGAACGAACGAATAGTGCCTATTTCCAAAGACTCTTTCTTGCCCGACAAGAGATCACCCGCAGCCGGTCACAGCAGTGATCAAACGCCCAGCACCCCATCGTAAAAGCCGCCCTTGTCCCTTGACCTAGACGCGCGCGCAAAGAGAATCCAAACTGCACTCATGTACGCAACACCGTTGCAACGCAATCGGACCTGGTTCACCGATCGCCGCGCCCCCGACCGCCGCCTCCAGGTGACATGGCACGACGAACAACGGACAACCGTGCTCAGCATCTGGCACGGCAACACGTGCGCGGCCACCTTTCAACTCCCGGTCGAAGACAGCGCGCTGCTCATCACCCAACTCGCAACCGGCATCACGAACGCCGCCTCGTACGCGCCGTCCACACCGACACCCGAGCCGCTCACCACCCGGATCCGTCGTCGCCTCCGCCGCGGCTCACCGAACCCCATGACCGACAACCCGATCGCGCGCATCGTCCTCGACAGCCTCGACCGCGCCTGGGATCCACTGGCGCAGCGCGTCGAAGGTTTCCCCGACGACGAGTACTTCTGGGAGCCGAACCCCGGCTGCTGGACCGTCCGCCTCCACGCCGACGGTACCTGTGACGCCGACTGGCAGGAACCGGAACCGGATCCTGCTCCCGTCACGACGATCGCGTGGCGCTGCTGGCACATCGCCGTTGATTGTCTCGACAGCTACTCGAGCCGCGCCTTCGACGCCTCGGGCACCGGTCTCAACGAGACGGCATGGGTCGGCCGCGGAGCCGAGGCCGCCGAGCTCTTGGACCGCGCGTGGGCCACCTTCCGGGCCGGCGTCGCCGCGTGGGGCGACGACGACCTCCTCACACCGCTCGGCCCCCGCTTCCCGATGAACGCCGAGCGCACCTATCTCGGTCTCACGCTGCACGCCGAGCGCGAGATCATCCACCACGGCGCCGAGATCGCGCTGCTGCGCGACCTCTACCGAACGCGGCTCCCACCAGTCGCGAACGACACGACCGTCCACCGTTCGTCGGCGCGCAACGCCGACTCGATACGACCGAACACGTCGTTGCGTTCGTCGTCGCGCACCACGACGACAGTACGCAGTCGTGCGGGCGTGCTTCGGTCGGCGATCTTGCTGTTGTGCGGCCAGCGGCACGCGCCCTCGTGCTCCCAGTGACCGCACAACGCCACCGTCACTTCGGCGCCAGGCGCGCGCGGGTCGGCCCCGGCGGCCAGCACGAGCTCGACGTCGACTCCGAACGCGGGGACGGTCATCAGTCGGTGTGCTGCGGGACGGCCCGCGCCGAGGCGACGCTCCCACCGGCGAACGACAGTCGGGGTGAGGTCGCCAGGGTCTGCAGGACGACGCAATACCGCTCGGTGAGGCGAAACAACGTGGCGAGCTGTTCCTCGCTCGCGTCGGAGTCGAGCTCGAACGCAACCCGGATCGAGGTGAACCCGACGGGCGCTTCCTTCGAGACCGCGAGCGTTCCCCGGAAGTCGAGGTCACCTTCGACGCGTACCGTTCCCCCGCGCACGGGTACGCCCAGCGATGTCGCCACCGCCTGCAGCGTCACACCCGCGCACGCAGCCAACGCCTCCAGCAGCATGTCGCCCGAGCACAGGGCCAGCCCGTCGCCGCCGGTAGCCGGGTGCAGTCCCGCCTCGGCGATTGCCCGACCGGTGGCGACCGAGCAGGTGATACCCGCGCCCAGCGTGCCTTGCGCCGAAAGTGTGATGCGCGCGGCCTCGGGCTCGGCGCGGTACTGCTCCTTCAGCGGGTCCTGGCGCGTTCTCAGGTCGTCCCGTTCCACTTCGTCCTTCCTGCAACCGTTCCCGATGGATCTTGCCCGCGTGGCCGGCTCAGTTCGGCAAAACCGCGCCGACGAGCACGCGCTTTCCCGACGGGCCTTGATTTCCGTCAGTCGCTTCGATCGTCACACTCATCGTGTCGAACTCTGTCGGCGACACTCCCGACCACAGGATTATCTTGCCCTCGCTCGAGCTGAACGACCCGATCGATACGAGTGTTCCGGACGCGTTCTTCAGCCACGCCTCGTAGTACTCGCCGTTCGGAAGCGTCGTCAGACCGCTCGCATCGAGCGTGACATGGAACCCGGCTCCGCCGCGGTAGATCTCGGCCGACGCGCGTGCAGCCGGAACCAGCGCGGTCGCCGTGAGCCGCGATGTGAACATCGCGCGGGGCTCGCGCCGTACCGCCGCAACCGCACCGACGACGATCGCGACCGCGGCGGCCGCCGCGACCAGCGACACCACGACCCGGGTCCGGCGTCGTGGGTGCGCTCGCCGTTCCCGAACTGCGGCCGCCCCGTCGACAGGTTCGGCGTCGAGCACCGCCTGCAGGACGGAATCTTCGAGCCCGGCCGTGGGCTCTGCCCACGTCGACGGGTCGCCGAGCAGATCGACGAGCAACGACAACTCTTCGGCTTCGTAGGGTTCGAGGTCTTCGGTCCGGGCGCTCGCGATCAACGCTCGACGTTCTTCGTAACGGCGACGGTCAGTCATGAGCGCCACTCCTGAGATCGCCCAGCAGCGTTGCGAGCTTGCCGTGGGCCCGATGTGATCTCGACTTCACGGTGCCGATCGCGATACCCAACTTCGCGGATATCTCGCTGTGCGTCATGCCGTCGAGATGTTGCAGGCGCACGACCGTCGCTTCGTCGTGCGGCAGCGTGTCGATGGCCGCCCTCACCCGCCATACCGCGTCGAGCGTATCCATCTGCGGGGGCAGGCTCACCAGCGCGCGGTCGTCGGTCGGGACGTCGCTGATCGCACGGGTGGGGCGACGCGCTTCCCGGCGGTAGATGTCGATCGCCGTGCGTTTCGCGATCGTCGCCAACCAGGGCGCCGGATCGCGGTCGACATCGATACGGTCCGCGGCCTGCCAGGCGCGGACGAAGGTCTGTTGGGTCGCTTCCTCCGCCAACTCGTGTTGGCCGAGGACGCGGTGCGCCACCACATAGACGAGCCGACCGTACCGCGCGGTACATCTCCCGCACCGCGCTCTCGTCGCGGCGCCGGAAGGCGTCGATGACGGACAGCGTCCACAGATGCAAACCGTACGCCAAGATTCCCACCCCGAGTCGGTGCCGGGCGGAGGGCCGGCGTCGGTGTCACGGGCGGGCGCAGTTGAGGCCACGGGCGGCCGAGTTCGGTACGGCGCGGTCGAGGAAAGTGCGCACCAAAGAACTCCTGGAATAGGCATGGTCCCCTCGCCGAGGAGCGGCTCCACGTCGGACTACGCCGCCGGCCCCGAAACGGTTCTCGACATCTCGGCCGGATGCCCGGTACGGCCAGGCGGCCGCGGCTGAGGTCCCCCACCTCGCAGACCAGCCCCGTGTACCGTTAGTCACGCTGTGCACTTGTATTGTCACGTAGAGCAGCGCTACGGTCACATCCATCATTGGGAGTCGGGTCGCGCCGCCCGGGGTCTCCACCCGGCACCCCCGCCCAGCGGCGCGGCCCCTCCATCTCCCGGCCGAGTGTTCTCCCGGCGATGGCCGCGCCGCGGACCTCGGTCCGGATCACCGCGGTGGACGATCTCCCTCACGCCCTTCCGCACGCCCTCCCCCACGCCGCAGCGCGGCCCGGACCGCTCCGGGCGCGGGATCGCGCCCGTCGAGGAAGAGCTCGTGGACTCGGGTGGCCTCCACCGCCAGGCGCGTCGGGTGCTCGGGCGCGGCGTCACCGAGTTCGGCGCGATGCGCGCACAGATGCGCCGCCGCGGCGCGGACTGCATCGTGGCGCGCCCGGTCGTCACGACCGACGAACGTGAATTCCCAGCGGCGGACCCGCTGCGCGACTGCAGCCTGATCGTCGGCGACCTCGACACCGGCGGCCGCGAAGATCCGGCAGTCGTAGGTGCGACACGTACGGGGGCGGTGCTCGTAGATCGAGCAGCGGCCTTCGATCAGCATCGGGCAATGCCCGCGTTCGTCGTAGCCCAGGAGCAAGTGGCCGCGCGGCGCGAACGGTGCCGCGAACAGCAACTCGGAAGGTATGCGCGCCAGCGTCTCGGTCTCGTCCGGTTCAACGTGGACGAACTGCGACGACGTGCAGCACCCGGTGCATCCGTCACAGGGAACGTTGGAGTCACGCTCCCCCCGGATCGCCGATTGCATCTCGACGACCCACGTCGCGAACCCGCCTGCCGCCAGTGGTGCGTCGCAATCACCGCCGTCGTCCCCATCGTCATGGGCCCCGTCATCCACTCCCGTCAACGGTAATCGCCGGTGGGTATTTCTGCCGACGCAGAAGGGGCCGTCCGGTCCGTGGTACCCGAGGCCGCGCGCCGCCGAGAATCAGCCCGAGAACGAGATCGACACGAATCGGCGCTCGGGCGCTCACCGCGGCGCCCGTCGAACCGCGAGGTCATGAATTCGGCGACGGGCGCGGGTGCCTTGTCGAGCGACCCCGCGTCGAACGGGGGCTGCGGGTCGTACTCGATGCCGAGTTGGATGCCCTGGGCGTACTCGTCGCCCGCGATGCGCGCTGCGAGCGTGAGGCCCATGTCGATCCCGGCCGAGACTCCCGCCGCAGTGACGATCTTGCCCTGCTCGACGACGCGCCGACCGGTCGGGATCGCGCCGTACTCGGCCAGTCGGTGCAACGACGCCCAGTGCGTCGTCGCCTCCTTGCCCTCCAGCAGCCCCGCGGCTGCGAGCAACATGGAGCCCGTACAAACGGATGTGGTCCATTGCGTGGTCGCGTCGACGGAGCGGATCCACTCGAGCACTCGCTCGTCCGCCTCCGACGCGCGGGTGGCGAACCCGCCCGGCACCACGAGCACATCGGCACTCGTCACGGAGTCGCAGCCGTAGTCGGCGACGAGGGCGAGGAACTTGTCGTCGGTGCGCACCTCTCCCGGCTGTCGCGGCGACGAACTTCACCTCGGCGTCGGGAAGACGCTGCAACACCTCGTACGGCCCGACGATGTCGAGTGCGGTGATGCCCTCGAACAAGAGACACACGATGTCCACGGAGACTCCTTCTCTTCTCGAATTGGTTCTCGGATTGAGAGATCTACGCCGGTTGGAACGCATGAAAACGGTCGCGGTATTCGGTCGGGCTCGCACCTACCCGCCGGGCGAACGCGCTGGCGCAGGGTCTCCGGTGTGCCGAATCCCGCCGTCGCCGCGACCTCGTCGACACTGAGATCCGTCGTCTCGAGCAGGCGCCGCCCGACCTCGACCCGCACCAGCTCGACGTACGCGGCGGGCGTGCAGCCGACGTCGTCGCGGAACACGCGCGCGAAATGACGGGGACTCATCGCCACCCGAGCCGCGAGCCGCTCGACCGAATGGTCGTCGGCCGGGTGCTCGCCGATCCAACCCTGCAACTCCCGCAGCGGATCGCGCGCGGCGCGCTGGGAGCTGAGCTGTGCGCTGAACTGGGCTTGACCGCCCGGCCGCTGCACGTACATCACCAGTTGGCGCGCGACGGCCGCGCGACGTCTTGACCCATGTCGTCGGCGACGAGCGCGAGCGCGAGGTCCATGCCCGCGGTGACACCCGCCGACGTCCAGACGTTGCCGTCCTGGACGAAGATTCGGTCGGGGTCGACGGTGGTGTGCGGGTGGCGTTCCGCGAGCCGGTCGCACGACGACCAGTGCGTCGTCGCACGTTTGCCGTCGAGCAGGCCGGCCGCGGCGAGGACGAACGCACCGGTACAGACCGACGTCACCCGCCGGGACCGGCGAGCAAGGTTCGTGACCGACCGCACCAGGTCCGGGTCGCGCGGCGGCCGCGAACGCACCCTCGCCGCCGACGACGACAAGGGTGTCGATCGGCCCGCGTACCGAGCCGAACGCCCGATCGGCGACGATCCCCGGACCCCGGACGGTGACGACAGAACCCGCCTGCGGACCGGCGACGACGATCTCGTAGCCGCCGGAGGCGGCGAACACCTCGTGCGGCCCGACGAGATCGAGGGCGGTGATGCGGGGATAGGCGACGAACACGACTCGGCGGCTCACACCTCCCATTCTGGGCCGTCGTCGAGGATGGCAGCAATGACATTCTCCAGACGATTCCTGCCATCACCGGACGCAGCCGACCCCCCGTCGCCGTCGCGCCCCGCCGGCGGGTGCTACAAGAACGACATGAGCGAACAGACGCTATCGCCTCATCTCCGGCGACAGTCACGTCAACGAGCCCGGCGACCTCTGGACCGAGCGTGTCCCGAAGGAGTTCCGCGATCGGGCGCCCCGCATCGACCGGTTCGAGCAGGGCGACGCCTGGGTGCTCGAAGGGGTACGCGACCCGATCAACTTCGGTATGAATGCGTGCGCAGGTCTGGAGCCTGGCGACCATGCACGTGTGGTCCCGCTTCGACGACATGCGCGCCGGCGGCTACGACCCCGCGGCCCGGATCGCGGAGATGGACCGCGACGGCGTCGATGCCGAGGTCCTCTATCCCACCCCGCGTCTCGCGCAGGGCCTGGTCGCGACGAAGGACGTCGACTTCCATCTTGCGCTCGTGCGGGCCGTACAACGACTGGCTGTCCGAGTACGCGGCTACGCCCCCGAGCGCTTCGCCGGGCTCATGCTCCTGCCGAACCGCGGCGCGCAGTCGGCGGTCGCCGAGATCGAACGGGTCGCGGGCCGAGCCGGGTATCCGCGGCGTCGTGATGGGCTGCTACCCGAACGGCACGTTGGAGATCGCCCACGAGGACGACGCGGTCTGCGGCTCGCCTCGTCGAGGCGGGCATGGCCCTGAACATCCACGTGAGCCTGAGCCAGCACATGCCCGCCGCGCACCGGGCCGTGCTCCCGGGTTACGGCCGGTTCTTCGACGCGCCCAACCGGATCGTGCAGATGATCTTCGCAGGTGTCTTCGACCGGTTCCCCACTCTCGATGTGGTGGTCGCGGAAGTCGACTGCGGCTGGGTGCCGTACTTCAAGGAGCAGATCGACAACAACTACCGGCGCCTCGACGCGATCAGCGACTTCCGTATCACGGCGCGGCCCAGCGAGTACGTGGATCGCCATCTCCATTTCACGTATCTCACCGACCCCTTCGGGATCGCGAACCGGCCACGAGGTCGGGGTCGAGCGCGATCCTCTGGTCGAGCGACTACCCGCACATCTCGAGCGACTGGCCACACTCCTGGGACGCGATCGACGAGACCTTCAAGGACGTCGCAATCGACGAGCGCGAAGCCATCCTCCACGGCAACGCGCAACGCCTCTACGGATTCGGGAGCTGAGGCGCGCCGCCGGTTCCGGCGCCGGCCCGAGCACCCGCTTCGGCCTCGACCGCGAACCGGTAGCCCATACCCCGCACGGTTTCGATCCGCCAGGTGTCGTCGGTCCGCTCGCCCAGCTTGGCCCGAACGCGGCGGATGTGCTCGGTAACGGTTGCGGCTTCCTGCCACTGCGAGGTCGAGCCCCACACGTGCTCCAGCAGCACCGCCCGACTGAACACGCGTCCGGGCGACGAGACGAGGAAACCGAGCAGGGTCAGCTCCTTCGGCCGCAACGCGATCGGCGCGCCGTGCAAGGTGACCTCGGCTCTGCCGATGTCGACGACGAGACCGTCGAACTCGAAGCGTTCGCTGGTGGGTTGGGATGAGCCCCGCCGCAGGATCGCCCGGACCCGCGCGCCGAGCTCGAGCAACGAGAACGGCTTCACCATGTAGTCGTCGGCTCCGGCATCGAATCCGTCGAGCTTGGCGGGCTCCTGATCGCGGCCGGTCAAGACCAGCACGGGCACGCCGCTGGCGTGGCGGATCCGGCGCAGCACGCTCAGGCCGTCGAGGCCCGGCAGACCGAGGTCCATGATGATCGCGTCGGGCTTCGACTCCGCGCTCGCCCGCAAGGCGGCCGGACCGTCCGTTGCCTCGACGACCTGATAACCCTCGCCCTCCAAGAATCGGCGAACGAGAAGGCGGTTACCGTCGTCGTCCTCTACGACGAGGACGATCGGATCCTGAGCATCGGCCATCGTTCCCCCCGGAGACCGTCCGATCGGGGAACTATACGGAATCCGCACCCAACGCCGACTCCAGCGCGGTGAACAGTGCGGCGATATCGACGGGTTTGGTGAGGTACGCGGCGGCACCGCCTTCGACTGCGGCCGCCATCCGGCTCGGGAGGGCGTCGGCGCTGACGACGATGACGGGCGCGTACCGGGTCGAGGGGTCAGCCTTCACCTCGCGCAACACCTCCTCGCCGCGCATGTCGGCGAGGTGCAAGTCGAGGAGGATCGCGTCCGGGCGCTCGGAGCGCGCCAGCACGATGCCCTCACGGCCTCCGGACGCGGTGATGAGCTCTACGCCCGCGAAGTGGCCGAGTATCTCGCGCATCGAACACGCGACTTGCGTCGTTGTCCTCGATGTACAGGACGCGCTGGTGTCCGGGGTAGGTGCGCGCGAGTACCTCGGCCGCGCGGTCGGCGTCGACGGGGGGCAGAACCTCGTCGACAGGGATCCTCGTGGGCGCCGCCCGCAGCACGACCCAGAACGTGCTCCCCTCGTCCGGTTGGGATTCGACGCCGATGACACCGCCCATGGCTTCGGTCAGCCGCTTGGACAACGCCAAGCCGACACCCGTCCCCTCGATGCCACGTTCCTCCGCGCGCAGGCGCTCGAACGGCGTGAAGATTCGTTCGATTTCGTCGGGCGTCAGCCCGTGCCCGGTGTCGCGGACCCGCACGACGATCGTGTCGTCGCGTTCGCCGCACGTAACTACGACCCGCCCCGACGGACGGTTGTACTTGATCGCGTTCGTGAAGAGGTTGAGTAGCACCTGCCGGAACCGCCGACGGTCGGCGACGACATGAGCGCGAGCGGCGCGGCCCAGGTGCAGCTCGACCGCGATGCCCTTTGCGGCCGCGACTGGTTGCACGAGCTCGAACGCCTCCTGCAACGCGCCCGCGACCCGCACCGGCTCCACGTCCACGTCGAGCTGGTCACGATCCATCCGGTCGAGGTCGAGTACCTCGTCGACGAGCTCCAGGAGGTGACGCCCTGCCGCCAGGATCTGCAGTACCGATTCGTGCTGGCGCTCGTCGAGCGCGCTCATCTGCAGAAGCTGCGCGAATCCGAGGACGGAGTTCAAGGGCGTTCGCAGCTCGTGACTCATGCGCCCGAGGAATTCCGTCTTGGCCCGATCGGCTTCGACCGACGCGCGCGCAGTGCAGCTTCGACTCGGCGGTGCTCGGACACGTCTTTGTACGTGGCCACGACCCAGCGCTCGTGATGTGACCGCTCGAGCGGATGGGCCGCGATCTCGAGCCAACGCACCTCGCCGTCGGAGTCGACGACCGCACCGCTGCTCTCGGCCCACTCGCCCGTTGTGCGAGCCAGCACGTCGGCGCGGCAATCGAGCGGGATCGTCGCGCCGGTCTCGTCCAAGAGGGTGATGTCGACGTCGCGTGTCCCGTCACCCCAACCGCGTCCGACCATATTTCCGAGCAGGCGCAGTGCAGCCGGGTTCGCACTCACGAGGCCGCCGCTCGGGTCGAACACGACGACGCCGTCGTCGAGGCCGCCGACGACGAGACCGAGCCGTTCCTCGGCTTGTACGAGGTCAGAGAGATCGGCCACGTGGACGACGGCGCCGGCGCCGTCCGCGCCGGCCACGCGCGTGATACCGACGCCGCCCCACACGACCGAGTCGTCGGGGCGGAGGAACCGGACGCGTCCCCGGTCGTGCATTGTGTGCACGGCGAGATCGTCGAGCCGCAACTCGGCCCGCCCACGATCGTCGGGATGGACCAGGTCGACGAACGGCAACCCGACGGGCACGCTCGCGTCGACGCGCAACATCCGCGCCAACCTCCGGTTGACGCGCCTGAGACATTCGTCGACACCGACCACGGCCAAGCCGGTCGGCGCCAGCTCGAACGCCGTCTCCTCGACGCTCACGCCCTTCGCATCTCCGTCGGCATCTTCGTCACGCTTGCCTCCGCGCCGTGGCCCTTCCATCTACGGACGCACAACTCTCGTCCCCGGGCGCCAGGTTGTCGATCTGTTGGTTTCTTCTCGCTGACGACGTGGGCAGAGTGCGAGCGCGGGAGCCGCTCGGCACCGCGGGAGGGGAGCATGATGCGAGGTCGAGTCGGCATTCCGGGGGTGGTGGCGGTACTCGCCGTCACGGGTCTGGTCGCGGCGGGCGCGCTGACAGCAGGGTCGGCCGGTGCCGACAGCCAGACGACGACCAACGCGCCGTACACGTGCACCACGAACCCGAACGCCGGCAACCAGGCCGCGACCTTCACCGTGACTGCAAGGGACACCGTCGATCCGGCTGCGCCCGGCCAATCCGAGACGTATCGCTTCGTCGTACCGTTCTCGCAGCCACAGCCCCCTGTGACCGCGACCTACCAGGGCGGCTCGACCTCCTACCGGATCCCGGCCGGCCTCACCGTGACGAGCGTGAGCACGCAGGCCCCGGCCGGCGGCAGCCCGATCTCGTCCACGGCCAAGGTCCAGGGCGACAGCATCGTCGTCACGTCGACCGGCAACGTACCGCTCGACGGCAGTTCCCACGCCACGCCCGATCTGCTCGTCCAGGGCACGATCCAATCCGCGGCCGCCGGCGCGGGCATCAAGTGGGCGGCGCCGTACCAGCTCGTCGCGATCGTCAACGTCCAGGGCTTCGGCAACATCACCGCCACGTGCACTCCGGACTCCCCGACGACCGTGATCGCGGCGACGACAGTTCCCAGCGGTCCCAAACCGCCGGTCGCGACCAATCAGAACGTCGCGCTACCGCAGGGCACGAGCAAGGCGATCACCCTCTCGGCGACCGACGCCGACACGCCCGCGAGCCAGCTCGTGTTCGCGCTCGCCACCCAGCCCGCGCACGGAACCCTGAGCGGGACCGCACCCACCGTCACCTACACGCCGACGCCGACGTATCTCGGCACCGACTCGTTCACGTTCACCGTGTCCGACCCCGAGGGCAACCACTCCACCGGCACGATCGGGATCAACGTGTTCCCGAGCGCCGTCGTCGACCACACGCCGCCGTCGATCACGATCACGGCCCCGGTCAACGGTGCCGTCCTGACGGCCGGCCAGGTCGTCCACGCCGCATTCGCGTGCACCGACACCACCACCGGTATCAAGACGTGCACCGGTCCGGTCGCGACCGGCGCCGCGATCGCCGCGACCGTCGGCGTGCACAAGTTCACCGTGAACGCGACGGACAACGCGAAGAACCTCGCGCAGGCGACAGTCTCGTACCGTGTCGTCGACACCGCGCTCGTCCGGAGCTCCGTCTCGTCGATCCCGATCGACTGCGGTTCGCTCCAACCGTTGGCGCCGAAGTCGATCCCGGTGGTGGCATCCGCACCCGCGCAGGTCGGTACCGGCCGCGCGATGAAGTTCCGTATCGCGCTCGGCGCCCAGAGCGTCGCCGCGCTGACCACCGCCACGAACCTGAAGTACGTCTTCGATCCGGCCACGAACGCCACGGTCACATCGGCGGCAGTCGTGTCCGGAACCGGTTCCGCGAACGCGCGAGTGGGAGCGACCGCAACCGTCGCGGCGGGCGTCGTCACGCTGACACTGCCGGGGCCGATCGCGGGCGGGACCACTGCGGCGACGTCGTTCACTCCGCCGACGCTCGACGCGACGTTGACCGCGAAGACCACCGCTGGTGCTGCCGTCACGACCCGCTTCCAGCGCTTCCAGGAACACACGGTCATCGGGGTGCTGCAGCAGAACCTCGACTGCCCCGGAGGGAACGCGGGGCAGAGCAAGCCGAACCCGACTCTTACCTCGACGTCGATCATCGACACGACACCGCCCTCCGTGTTGATCAGCAAGCCCGGGAACGGTGACGTCTACACGGTCGGCACCACCGTCACGGCGGGATATCTCTGCTCCGACGACCACTCGCTCGCAACCTGCGCCGGTACCACTGCGACCGGTGCGACTGTGAGCACCGCCGCCGCCGGCATCAAGTCGTACTCGGTAACCGCAACCGACTCGGCCGGCAACGTGGCGCAGCGACTCGTGTCGTACACGGTCGTGGCAGCGACGCAGACCTTCACCGCGCACTTCCCGGCAGCGACCGCGGCCGACCTCGATGCCGTCGCCGCGTACTTCAACACCACTCGCGCCGAACTTCCCAGGTACGGGGTCGCGATCCTCTCGTACATCGACTCGGTGAACCCGAGCATGGCGCACCCGATCGCACCGCCCCCGGCAAACACGGGTTCGCTTGCGATCCCGACGACCTACCCGTGGGCGACGGCCGACTCGGTGACCACGCTCGCAGGCAAGTGGGGGCTCAACGGCGACCAACTGCACGTCTTCGTGGTCAACGTGCTGGCGTACGTCTGGTACGTGAACACGCACTAACGACCTGAGTACAGCCGACCCCCGCCCGTCCACCCGACGTCTGCGGGAGGGCGTCTACCCGAGCCCGAGGCGGCGGAGCTCCGAAGCGAGTTCCGCCGCCTCCCCGCCTGTCAACGGAAGGTACGGCGCCCGGAGCGAGCCGCCGTCGCGGCCCATCAGTCCCAACGCAGCCTTGAGTGAACGTGGATTCCCGCCCCGGGCAAGGGCGGAATTGAGCTCCAGCAGCAGCGGAACCGAAGCCGCGTCACCCGCGTCGAGGTCGTCCCAGGCTTGCCGAGCGACACGAGGTGACACGTTGGCGTCGAAACACAACACGCCGCGAGCTCCGAGCGCGTACATCGCGACGATCTCGCGCACCATGCCGACGCGCACCTCGAGCCGATCCGCGAACCGCTCGACGAGGCGCGCCACGTAGGCGCCGAGCGGGTCGACACGCGGGTCGGAGACGTTCACGACCTGCACGTTCGGGTACGCATCGACCAGCTTCTCGACGAGGACAAACGGCAGCTCGTAGCCGGCAAGAGCGACGTTGTTCGAGAGATGCACCTCGCAGTCGACGGCTTCGATGACCGCGCGGAAGTGGGCTTCGAGCTCATCGGCGCGCAGCCGTATCGGTCCCGGTCGCGGCGCGATGATCTGGATCGCGTCGACGTCCGCCGCCTCGGCGGCGACCGCGAGCGCACGCGTCTCGGCGGTCGACATCGCGAGTCCGATCCCCGCCGCCGCAACCGGGACGCGGCCCCGCAGCTCGTCGCCGGCGATGCCGTACAGGAGCACCTTCTCGTCGAACGACAGGAGGTCGCCCTCGCCGCTGCCTTGACTCGCGACGTAGACGCCGACGCCGTGGTCGGCGACGAACCGCAGGTGATCCCGGAAGAGCGGCTCGTCGATCGCACCGTCGGGCCCGAACGGCGTGATGCTCATCGCGTGCATCCCGACACGGCTGGTCATGGGGAGAGTCTGGCCCGCTACGATCGTCCGCCGCCCATGGATCTCTCCTTCAGCCCCGACGAGGAAGCGTTTCGCGCCGAATGCCGGGCGTGGCTCGAGGCCAACGTGCCCCACCCCGCACTCCCCTCGGGCGACACCCGGGACGGCTTCACGGCGCACCTCGAGTGGGAGCGGGCACTGTTCGACGCCCGGTACGCGGTGGTGGCATGGCCCGCGGAGTTCGGCGGGCGCGACGCGTCGCTGTGGGAGTGGTTGATCTTCGACGAGGAGTACTACCGGGCCGGCGCGCCCAACGCGTGACCCAGAACGGCATCTTCTTGCTCGCGCCGACGATCTTCGAGTTCGGTACTCCCGCCCAGCAGGCACGGATCCTGCCCAAGATGGCGTCGGGTGAGCACACCTGGTGCCAGGGCTGGTCGGAACCGAATGCGGGCAGTGACCTCGCCGGCATCCAGAGCAAGGCGGTGCGTGACGACGCGGCCGGCGGCTGGCGGCTGTCGGGGCAGAAGACGTGGACGACACGCGGCGCGTTCTGCACGCACCTCTTCGGGCTGTTCCGCAGTGATCCCGACGCGGAACGGCATCACGGCCTCACGTATTTTCTGGTCGACCTCGCCGCGTCCGGCATCACGGTGCGAGGGGTCGAGCGCCTCGACGGCGACGAAGGCTTCGCCGAGGTATTCCTCGACGACGTGTTCGTCCCCGACGGCGACGTCCTCGGCGAGCCGAACCAGGGTTGGGCGGTCGCGATGGCGACCACCGGCTCCGAGCGCGGCCTCACGCTCCGCTCGCCGGGCCGCTTCCTCGCGACCGCGCAACGGCTGATCGACCTCTACCACGACCGTGGCGACGACCCCGCACTGCGCGAGCGCATCGTCGCCGCGTACATCGACGCGGAGGCGTATCGCTGGCAGACGTTCTGGACCGTCACGCGCGCGGTCGAGGGTGTCCGCGCCGGCGCGGAGTCGTCGATGACGAAAGTCTTCTGGTCCGAGCTCGATGTCGCGCTGCACGAGCTCGCACTCGAGCTGCTGAGCGACCACGCCGAACTGCTCGACGGCGACACTGGAGCGTGGATGAAGGGTTACGAGTTCGCCCTCGCGGGCCCGATCTACGCGGGCACGAACGAGATCCAACGCAACGTCATCGCCGAGCGCGTCCTCGGCCTGCCGAGGCGTTGACGATGCCGGCGAGGAACTGACCGTGCGTTTCGCATTTACCGACGATCAGATCGCCTTCCGCGACGCCGTTCGCGAGCTCCTCGAAAACGAGTGCACTCCGGTGCATCTCCGCAGCGCGTGGACGAATGCCACCGGGCGGATCCCCGGCCTCTTCGACAAGCTCGCGGAGATGGGTGTCGTGGGCATGCTCGTGCCCGAAGCGAGCGGTGGGCTCGGGCTGACGATGGTCGACCTCGTGCTCATCCTCGAGGAGACCGGGCGTTGCGCGCTGCCGGAACCGATCGTCGAGACGGTGGCCTTCGGCCTCCCCTACCTCGACCGGGCCGACATCACGGTCGGCGTCGCGCATTCGCTCGTGCCGTGGGCCGACACCGTCGACGTCATCATCACCGATGCGGGTCGCTTCGAGCGAGCAGAGGTCGAGCTCGTTCCCCGGCCGTCGGTCGACGGCGCCCGGCGCCTCTTCGAGGTGCGCGGGACGCCGATGCATCTCGACGGCGACGACCTGTGGGCCGCGTTCACGCGCTCGGTCATCGGCACCGCGGCCCAACAGTGCGGACTCGCGCAACGCATGCTCGACCTCACCGCCGAGTACACCAAGGAACGCAGGCAGTTCGGTGTGCCCATCGGGTCGTTCCAGGCTGTGAAACACCACCTCGCGAACGCGCGCGTCGCGCTCGAGTTCGCCCGGCCGCTCGTGTACCGCGCCGCGGCGACCGTCGATCCCGTGCACGCGAGCATGGCCAAGAGCAAGGCTGACCAGGCCGCGCTCACGACCGCCAAGGCCGCTCTGCAGTGTCACGGCGCGATCGGGTACACGACCGAGTACGACCTGCACCTCTACATGAAGCGGGCCTGGGCGCTGGCGCGATCGGCCGGAGATTCGCATTTCCACCTGAAGCGGGTCGGAAACGCGATCCTCTAGTCTGGCCGGCATATGAACGACGGTACGAACGAGGCTTACATCGTCGACGCCGTGCGCACCCCCGTCGGCAGGCGCAACGGTGGGCTCGCGAAGGTGCACCCCGCCGATCTCGGCGCGCACTCGATCAAGGCGCTGTTCGATCGCGTCGACGTCGACCCCGGGGCCGTCGACGACGTCGTGTTCGGGTGCGTCGACACCATCGGCCCACAGGCCGGCGACATCGCGCGCACCTGCTGGCTCGTCGCGGGCATGCCCGACCATGTGCCGGGAACGACCGTCGACCGTCAGTGCGGGTCGTCACAGCAAGCGGTGCACTTCGCCGCGCAGGCGGTGCTCTCGGGCACGGCCGATCTCGTCGTCGCGGGTGGCGTGCAGAACATGAGTGCGATCCCTATCAGTGCGGCGATGCTCGCAGGTGAGCAGTACGGCTTCGAGGACCCTTTCACCGGATCACCCGGATGGGAGGCCCGCTACGGCACGCAGGAGGTGTCGCAGTTCCGCAGTGCGGAGATGATCGCCGAGAAGTGGAGCATCTCCCGCGATGACATGGAGATGTTCGCAGTCGAGTCTCACGAACGCGCGCTGCGCGCCCGGGCCGAGGGCCGCTTCGAGCGTGAGATCGTGCCGCTCGCCGACGCGGTGCACGACGAGGGTCCGCGTGAACCGAACCTCGACAAGATCCGCTCGCTTCCCACCCTCGTCGAGGGCGGTCGCCTCACTGCGGCCATGGCGTCACAACTGTCGGACGCGTCGGCCGCGCTCCTGATCGCCAACGGCGAGGCGGTGCGCACCCACGGGCTGACTCCGCGAGCCCGTATCCACCACCTCTCGGTGCGCGGTGCCGATCCCGTGTGGATGCTCACCGCGCCGATCCCTGCCACCGCGCACACGCTCGCCAAGGCCGGGATGACACTCGACGACATCGACCTCGTGGAGATCAACGAAGCGTTCGCGTCGGTGGTTCTCGCCTGGCAGAAAGAGACGAACGCCGACCTCGCGAAGGTGAACGTCAACGGCGGCGCGATCGCGCTCGGCCATCCCCTCGGCGCCACCGGCGCCCGTCTCATGACCACGCTCCTGCATGAGTTGGAGCGCACGAACGGTCGCTACGGGCTGCAGACGATGTGCGAGGGCGGCGGTCAGGCGAACGTCACCATCATCGAACGGCTCTAACGCTCAGGCCGCTCGCACACGCACGATCCGACGCCGGCCCAGGCGCCGCAGCCGGAGGATCCCGAGTACTACGAACACCGGGCCGCCGACCAGCAGCTTCAACGAGACGATGACGAGCGTGATGTCGCGGCCGACCGTGCCCGCGTCGACGATCACGTGCGTCGGGTTCGCGGGGTCGTAGCGAATCCCGACTGTGGGCCCCACCCCGGAACCCTCGCCGTGCTGCTCGGGCTCGCGCGTGCGCACGGTCCGCCCGTCGGCCGTGGTAAACGTCACGTCGCCGTTGTCGACCCGGACCGCGGTGACGGGACGGAACTCGGCGCGACGCCGGGCGTCGTCGCGGTGCAACTGCCAGGTCAGGAACGCCGCGCCGATCCCGAGCAGCGTCACGAGCGCTCCACAGATCAGCGTGGTCCAGGCCCGCCGGCGCGTCCAGTGCGATGGTCGCATCGAGCCTTTCGCCCGACCCGGACCGGAACCGGTCGGGTCCGAAACCGCCGAGGTGCCCGTGGCGCCGGCCGCGCGCTGCACGTCGTAGTCGCGTCGGGTGCGGTGATTCGAGAGCACACCGTAGGCCGAGGCCAGATCGTTGAACTTCGTCGCCGCGTCGGGATCCGTGCTCGTGTCCGGATGGAGTTCCTTGGCTCGGCTCCGAAACGCGCGCGCGATCTCGTCGCCGCCGGCCGACGCGTCGACGCCCAACAATTCGTAGAGATCCGTCCCCACTCGCGCGGCCGCCGGCACGCCGCCAAGTTACCGTCGGAGGTCAGTCGTCCTTCGTCGCGACGGCGTTGGGCGTGACGTTCATCTTCGGCACGTACTCGCCACCGTCGACGGCTCGCGCCTCGACCTGGAACTTGGCCCGCAATTCCTGAGCGCACGCCGGGCACGGGCCCGCGAAACGCAACATCGTCTCGGCCCCGCAGCGCAGGCACGCCATCGCCTCGGGCGGGAAGGCGGCGGGATCGAAGTGCACCAGTCCGAGCGGCATCCCGGCATCCTCGCGCGCGGTCGGGGCGAGGTGGGTGACCGAGGGGTGGGTCACGCCGGGATCAGGCCGAACAGGGTCGCGTAGCGGGTCCCCGCCTCCCGTCCGCCCTGCTCCGCGATCGACGTGAGGAACTCGCGAGCGTTCGTCCCGACGTGCTCGAGGTAGCGGGCGTGCGCTTCGAGCGACTCGATACCGAGCTCCAGAGTCTCCGACACGTCGACGAAGTGCGACGCGTCCGCGCCGGCCACGAGCGCGAACCTCACCCCCGACCAATGCTGCAAGGTAGGCGGTTCGCGAAACAGCCACGGGTTGGCGGCGTCGCGGATGGCGTCGAGCGCGGCCAGACCCACGTTCCGGTGATCCGCCATGTTGAAGTTCGCGCCACCCCACGACTCGTGATGGTTGAGGGTGACGACGACCTCGGGCCGGTGCGCGCGAATCGCGCGCGAAGGTCGCGCCGCAGCGGTATGCAGTACTCGACGAGCCCGTCGGGATGATCGAGGAACTCGACAGTGTCGACACCGACGATCGCCGCGCTCGCGCGCTCCTCGGCTTCGCGTACTCGTGCGCACTCCCCCGGTTCGAGCGCGTCGATCCCCGTCTCGCCCCGGGTCACGAGCAGATACGTCACCCGTTTGCCGTTCGCCGTCCACCGTGCGGCCGCAGCGGCCGCTCCGTACTCCATGTCGTCGGGGTGGGCGACGATCGCGAGTGCGCGCTCCCAGTCGTCGGGAACCGGTTCGAGCGTCACCGCGGTTCGGCCGACATGAACGCGATCGGGATCGTCAGCCCGCACGCCTCGTGCCGGAGCGTCGCGATCCGCCGCCCGGGCTGGGTCGCGTCCTTGATCGAGCCGAGGCGGTCGCCGAGCAGGGCGGCGCACGCATCGAGGTCGGTGACGGCGGGCGAGAGCCCGAAGAACTGCTCACCATGTCGTTCGACCGGCCCGACCAGTTCGATGATCACCTCTCCGGCACGAAAGAAGGTCTGGGTACGGCCGTTGCCGATCTCGCGGACCCGCCGGACCTCCAGCCCCAGGTCGGCGTAGGCAAGAGTCGTGCGATCAGGATCGTCGGTGAACACGACGAGGTGGTCCAACACGTAGGCGCCGTTCGGGTGCTCCGCCGGTTCGACCGCGGGCGTTTCACCGAGCGACCAGGCCGCGATGCCCGAGTCGCCGACTCCGGTCTGCAACCGGACATGCCCGAGCCGGCACCCGCCGTCGGCGTCGACGGTGAACCCGGCCGCGTGCGACGCGTCGGCGTCGCCGGCCACATCGAGGCCGACCATGACGGGCGCGCTCACGAGACGAGCTCCGCCATGGTGTCGAGGCGCGGCAAGATCTGGTCCCGCGTCCCTCCCGGAAGGCGGAGCACCACCTCTTCGATACCGATCGACGCGTAGTACTCGATCTTGCCCGCGTCGGGGACGGTGCCGAACGGAACGATGCTCAGCGTCTTCGGGTCTCGGCCCCGAAGCTCACACGCGTGTCCCAGCTCGCCGATCGCGGCGCGGACGCCGGCGCCACCGATAGGGATCCAGCCGTCGGCGTACTCTGCCACGTGTGCGAACAGTTTCGGTCCGGGCGCGCCACCGATGAGGATCGGCGGGCGACCAGGCGCGGGTTTCGGCCACGACCACGAGGGCGCGAGATGGACGAACTCGCCGTCGAATGACGCGACGTCGTCGGTCCAGAGCGCCTTCATGGCGAGCATGTGTTCCCGGGCGACGTCGCGGCGACGTTTCATGTCGACGCCGTGCTGCTCGATCTCGTCGGCGTTCCACCCGAAGCCGACCCCGAAGACGAAACGACCGCTCGACTCGCGGTCGAGCGTGGCGACCGCCTTGGCCGTGATGATCGGGTCGCGTTGGGCCACCAGGCAGATACCCGTTCCGATCACCAGTCGTTGGGTCACGGCCGCGGCCATGGCCAGCGCGACGAACGGGTCGAGCGTCCGCTTGTACTCCTCGGGCAACTCGGCGTCGCCGGTCGCGGGCGGCGTCCGGCGGCTCGTCGGGATGTGCGTGTGTTCGGGGATGTACAAGGAGTGCAGGCCTCGGGCCTCGACCTCCCGGGCGAGATCGACGGGGCCGATCGTCTGGTCGGTCATGAACATCGTGACGCCGAACTGCAACGTGCGCTCCCTGCGAAACCGCTGACCCGGAGGTGACTTCCGTCTCACCGTAACCGTCGCTGGGCCGAAATCGGACGATCGACCCCGGCCGAGTATCAGTTTCCGCGCACAACCGGCCGACAAGACAGTGAGTGGAACGTTCACCCTTGCGGGCGCTGGCCGAGGCCGTCGCGATGAGCAGCGTCGCGCTCGCGGCCCTGCTCGGTCTGCGCGCCATGGGGATCCTCGCTCAGGTCCCCGTCGCTCTGCTCGTCGGCACTACAGCCGGCACGCTCGTCGTGACCTCCGCCCTCACCAACTGGAAGCGCGCCCGCCGGCTGCCGCTCTGGGTCCGGCTCGGACTCGAGGTGATCGGCATCGCGGGTGTGATCTACGAGACGGGCTGGGGCCCTGTCCTCTCGGTCGGGTTCGTGTTCTGCACGGCGCAGGCGGTGGCGATCGAGGGCTCGCCCGCCGTGTTCCCCGCGACCCTGTGGAGCCTCATCTGCCTCGCCGCGGCGGAGACGACGGTCGGTTTCGGTTGGACGCCCAGCGTCCTCAGCGCCGGCCGCAGCCACGGCATCGCGGTGCTGATGGGTGCGGGCCTCGTGTTCGTGAATCGCATCATCTGGCTGAGCGCCCACGAGCGCGAGGTCGCGTCCGACGCGCTCGTGCGGAGCGAAGAACGCTTCCGGCGTCTGCTCCTCAACGCTGCCGACGCGGTCGTCGTGCTCGACCGGACGGGCATGATCGTCTTCGCGACCGAGGCGATCGAGTTGCTGACCGGTTACGCGGTCGATGAGCTCGTCGGGCGACGCGACGCGGGTGTCATCGTCCAGCCCGAGGATGTCGCACGGATCCGCAACACCCGGCGCGAGGACGGCGAACCGACCGCGGTGCGCGAGGACATCCGCGTGCATCATCGCGACGGGTCGTTGCGGTGGTGCCAGATCACGTTGACGAACCAGCTCGACGATCCCGTGATCCAAGGGGTCGTCGTCAACGTGCACGACATCACCGAGCGCAAGAAGGCCGCCGCGAGCATCGCATCGGCCGAGGCGCGGTTCCGCACCCTGGTGCAGCACGCCGCCGACGGCATCATCGTGGTCGACGTCGACGCGCGCTGCCAGTACGTGAGCCCGTCGTACGAACGGCTGACAGGAATCGCAGCCTCCAGGCTCGTCGGCAAGGTCGTCCGCCAGTTCGTGAAGCCCGAGGACACCCCGGTCATCGGGGCGGCTTGGGCTCAGATGCTGCAGGACCCCACCGTCACGACGTGTGCGCTCGTCCGTGTGCAGCACGCCGACGGGACGTGGCGCTGGCAGGAAACCTCGATCTCGAACCGACTTGCCGACCCGACGATCGCCGGCATCGTCCTCAATGTTCGCGACGTGACCGACCGCAAGGCGCTCGACGATCTCCTGGCCGAGGAGTCGCGGATCTTGGAGATGATCGTGCTGGGGCGAACGGCTCGAGACCGTCCTCGACCGCGTCGCGACCCTGACCGCGGAGTACACGGGCGCGAAGTACTGCCTGATCCGGCTGCTCGAAGGCGACAACCTACGGCTCGCGGCCGCGCCCGGTTTTCCCGAAGCGACGTTCGCGAAGGTCGAGTGCATCGGGGTCGACGCGCCGCTGTCGTCGGGACGGGCGGCAAATGCGCGCGACGAGGTGCTCATCGACTACGCCGAGCTCGACCCGGCGATCGCGCTTCCGGTTGCCGTCGTCGAGAGCGGGACGAAGATCAGCTGGTCGGTCCCGATCGAGCTCCCCAATCGCGACGCAGTCGCGGGCACGATCACGCTGCTCTTCGACACCGAGAACATCGATCGCGAAACGCGGCCGTGCCTTGATGGAGCGGGTCGTCTCGCTCGCGGCAGTCGCCATCGAGCAGGCCCGCGCCCGCGAGGACCTCGAACACCGCGCGTACCACGACGCGCTCACGGGTCTGCCGAACCGGGCGCTGCTGAACGACCGCCTCGCACACGCGCTCCGGCGGTCGCGTCGAGACAACACCGCGGTCGCGGTCCTCTTCCTCGATCTCGACCGCTTCAAGTTCGTGAACGACAGCCTCGGGCACGACGCCGGCGACCGGCTCCTCACCCAGATCGCGCAACGCATGATTCACGGGTTGCGCGCCTCCGACACCGTGTCGCGCCTCGGCGGCGACGAGTTCGTGGTCGTGGTGGAGGACGTGAAGGACGAGCTCGAGGTTCACGCCGCGGTGCAACGAGTCGCCGCACTGCTCGAGGAGCCGTTCGAGATCGACGCGGAAACGCTTTTCGTCAGTGCGAGCATCGGCGTGTCGGTCGCACGCGAGGAGGTCGACGCGACCGACCTGCTGCGCGAGGCCGACGACGCCATGTACCGAGCCAAACAACGCGGTCGGCGCAGTGTCGAGTACCAGACCGGGCAGCAAGCGCCGGCCAAGACGAACCGGTTGGCCCGCGTCACCGGCCTGCACCGTGCGCTCGAGCGCGACGAACTGGTCGTCTACTACCAGCCGATCGTCGACATCCGGTCGCGACGGCCGGTCGCGCTGGAAGCGCTCGTCCGCTGGAACCATCCGGAGATTGGCCTCGTCCCGCCGGCCGACTTCATCCCGCTCGCCGAGGACACGGGCCTCATCGTCCCGCTCGGCTGGCGGGTGCTCGAACACGCTCGGAGCCGCCTCCTGCGCAGCCCCGATCTCGCCATTGCGGTGAATGTCTCCGCCCGCCAGCTCTCGGAGCCCGACTTCGTGCCCCGCCTCACGCGGCTCGTCGCCGACCTCCCAACGGGTGCCCTGACGCTGGAGATCACCGAGAGCCTGCTCATCGACGATCCCGACAACGCCGCGGCGACGCTCGCCGCGCTCGACGAGGTGGGCATCCGGATCGCGCTCGACGACTTCGGCACCGGCTACTCGAGCCTGTCGAACCTGAGCACGCTCCCCATCCATCAGCTCAAGATCGATCGCGGCTTCGTGGCCGGTCTCGGCGACCGGCCCGCGTCGGAAGCGCTCGTCAGCGGCATCATCAACCTCGGGCACGGCCTCGAGCTCGAAGTCGTCGCCGAAGGGGTCGAGACCGAGCAACAGGCCCGCCGGCTCGAACGGCTCGACTGCGACTTCGCGCAGGGGTACTTCTTCGGCCGCCCGGCGCCGTGGACCGAAGCGACCAGCAACGATGCGGTCGCCTGAACCGTCTACGGCGGGAAGGGCGCGGCCGTCCTCGTTCCCCGCGATCGCGCGCCAGTAGGGTTGCGCCCCGTGACCGGGATCTGTGCAGGCCGCATCGTCATCGTCACCGGCGCAGGACGCGGCATCGGCCGCGAACACGCGCTCGGCTTCGCGCGTGGAGGGCGCGCGGGTCGTCGTGAACGATCTCGGTGTCGCTCGCGACGGCACCGGCGGGAGCGCGGGGCCCGCGCAGGACGTCGTCGACGAGATCCACGCGCTCGGCGGCGAAGCGGTCGCCAACACCGACGACATCGCCGACTGGACCGGCGCAAAAGGCCTCGTGCAGACGGCGCTCGACTCGTTCGGCACTCTCGACGTGCTCGTCAACAACGCCGGCTTCGTGCGCGACCGCATGCTGTTCACGACGAGCGAGGAAGAGTGGGACGCCGTCATCCGCGTGCACCTCAAAGGCCATTTCGCGGTGACGAGGCACGCCTCGGAGTACTGGCGCGCTCGCAGCAAGGCGGGTGAGCCCGTCGACGCGCGGATCGTGAACACGTCGTCGGGGGCGGGCCTCATGGGCAGCGTCGGGCAAGGGGCGTACTCGGCGGCCAAGGGCGGGATCGCCGCGCTCACGCTCGTCGAGTCAGCCGAGATGGGCCGCTACGGCGTGACCGCGAATGCCATCGCCCCCGCCGCGCGCACCCGCATGACCCAAGAGGTGTTCGCCGACCGTATGCAGGCGCCCGACGCCGGGTTCGACGTCAACGATCCCGCGAACATCTCGCCGCTCGTCGTGTGGCTCGGTAGCCCCGATTCTGCCGACGTGACCGGGCGCGTCTTCGAAGTCGAGGGCGGGATGATCTCCGTCGCCGACGGCTGGCAGCACGGGCCGAGCCTCGACAAGGGCGCGCGCTGGCAAGCGGGCGAAGTGGGCGAGGCGGTGCAGAAACTGCTCGCGCAGGCACCCACACCCGCACCGGTGTACGGCGCGCAGTGAAGCTCGGCCCAGTCAGACTCGGCCCAGTAAGACTCGGGCAGTGACCCGCGCGCATCCCGCGCCCGCCGATGTCCGGGCGCGCTGGCGCGCGGAAGGTGTCTGGACCGACGAGACGCTGCTCGACCGGATGGCAAGCGCCGACGGCGACGCGCTTGCGATCGTCGACGGCGACACGCGGATCACGGTCAGCGAGTTGCGGACTCGGACGAGTCGCGTCGCGGCCGCGCTCGCCGAGCGCGGCATCGGGCCCGGCTCGGTCGTCGCCTGGCAACTGCCGAACTGGTGGGAAGCCGTCGTGCTGTGCTGGGCGGTGTGGCATTGCGGCGCGGTCGCGAGCCCGATCACGCCGTCGCTCGGTGCTCACGAAGTCGGTTTCATTCTCGGCGCGACGGGAGCGCAACTGGTCGTGGTCCCGAGCAGCTTCCGCGGCACCGACTATCCCGCACTCGTGGAATCGGCCGGCTATCACGGCGATGTGCTCGTGCTACGCACGGGCGAACGCTCGGCGCTGCCCGAGACGTCGGGCCCCGGTCCGTCCGTCACCGCGGCGGCCGACGATGCCGCCGTCATCCTCTGGACTTCGGGCACGACCTCCGAACCGAAGGGGGTCGTGCACACGCACCAGTCGCTGCGGGTCGAGGCCGACACCATCGCGGCGGCCCACTCGATGATCCCGGGCGAGTCGCTCCTGCTGCCCATGCCGGTCACGCACGTCGCCGGCCTCACCTACGGCATCCTCCTCCCCGTCACCGGTGCGATTACCACGGTGTTGATGGACACCTGGCACCCGGGACGCGCGCTCGAGCTCGTCGCGCGCGAGGCGATCGCAGTGATGATCTCCACCCCGGTCTTCATGCGCACGATGATCGACGACCCGTCGTTCGCGGGCACCGATCGCAGCTCGCTGCGCATGTTCTCGCTCGGCGGCGCAGGAGTTGCGCCCGCGATGGTGCGCGAGGGCGCGCGGGAGTTCGACTGCTGGTGCAAGCGCACCTACGGCTCGACCGAGTACCCCACTCTGACGACGGGCCGTGCCGGCGACGATCCCGAACGCAACGCCACCACCGACGGGCCTTTGATCGGTGCGGCGGAGCTACGGATCGTCGACCCCTCGACCTCCGAAGATGTGCCGTCCGGAACGCCCGGCGAACTGCTCGCACGCGGACCCGAGATGTTTGTCGGCTACCTCGACGCCGGGCTCGACGCGCAGGCGTTCATCGAAGGCGGCTGGTTCCGCACCGGCGACCTCGCGGTGTACGACGGCGAGTACCTCACGATCGTCGACCGCTTGAAGGACATCATCATCCGCGGCGGCGAGAACATCTCGGCCCAGGAGGTCGAGGCGGTGCTCGTCACGCACCCGACGATCGCCGAGGCCGCGTGCGTGGCCATGCCCGACGCGGTCATGGGCGAAAAGGTCTGCGCCTTCGTCATCGCGAGCCCGGGTCAGGTTCCGATGCTCGAGGTGGTGCGAGCCCACTTGGCGGAACGCGGCCTCGCCCGGTTCAAACTGCCCGAGCGGCTGGAGATCCGCGAAGTACTGCCCCGCACCGCGAGCGGGAAAGTGCAGAAGTCGCCGTTGCGGGAAGAGTTACTGCATGGATGAGTTCCGCGACTGGGTGCGCCGACAGTTGCAGACCCGACTGGCGCCACGCACTGCGGGCGCGTACACGACCGTGCTCGGTTCGGGCTCCGACGACCTCGAAAGCGGCCGCGCCTATCTCCAGGCGCTCGCCGGGTCGGGCCTGGCCGTGCCCGCCTGGCCGCGGGAGTACGGCGGCCTCGCCGCGACCCCGGAGCAAGTCGGCGTGGTGCGTTCCGAGCTGGCCGGGTTCGCGGTGCCCGATCTGTACCCGTATCTCGTCGGTTTGGAGCTGGTCGGCCCCACGTTGATCGTCCACGCCCGGCCCGACCAGTGCGCGCGCTGGCTGCCGAAGATCGCTACCGGCGAAGAGATCTGGTGCCAGCTGTTCTCGGAGCCGGGTGCCGGATCCGACCTCGCCGGGCTCGCGACCCGCGTACGACGCAACGGCACCGAATGGGCTGCGAACGGTCAGAAGGTGTGGACGAGCCGGGGTTCCTACTCACAGCTCGGCTTGCTCCTGGCCCGGAGCGACGGCTCGGTGCCCAAGCACCGCGGCATCACCGCGTTCGGACTCGATCTGCACGTCGCGGGCGTCGACGTGCGGCCACTGCGCCAGATGAACGGCGACGCGGACTTCACCGAAGTGTTCCTCGACGACGCGCCGGTCGCCGATGCCGACCGCATCGGTGAAGTGGGCGACGGCTGGCGCGTCGCACTCACCTGTTTGTCGTACGAACGGGGTGCGTCGACCGCGGGCGGCACGAGCGGGCTCCTCGACGTCGAGCGTCTGATCGCTCTCGCACGGAGTCGCGGCTGCTCGGCGGATCCGCGGTTGCGCGACGCGCTGGCCCGCCTGGTGATCGAGTCGCGGGTCATGGGCTACACGGCCCGACGCGCCCGCGATACGGCCCGGGCCGGGCGTCCGGGTCCGGAGGGATCAGGGATGAAGGCTCGGGGTGCCGCGCTCTTCAAGGCCTACACGGCTCTTGCGACGCGCATCCTCGGGGCCGACGCGATCATCGACCCCCACGGCGAGTGGCAGACGCTGTTCCTGACCGCGCCATCGATATCGATCCGCGGCGGCACCGACGAGATCCAACGCAACATCGTCGGCGAACGGGTGCTCGGCCTTCCGGAGGAGCCGCGCGTCGACCGCGCGCTCCCCTTCGATCAGCTCCCGGCCTCCAACACCCGGTAGACGGCCCGCACCAGCTGTTCGCTCCGCGGGTCGCCCTCGGCGGCGTCGAAGCGGAGATCGTTCATGACGTATGCGAACGAGATACCGGTGTCGGGATCGGCGAAGGCGAGTGACCCGCCCGCGCCCGCGTGCCCGAACGCGTCGGGCGGATTGGCGGCGCCGAACGAGCGGCCGAGCATGAAGCCGAGACCGAAGCAGCTTTCGGTCATCAGCACCTCGTCCTTGCCGCACGCCCGTTCGAGCGTCGCCCCCGCGACGGTCTCCGCAGTCAGCGTACGCCGGCCGTCGACCTCGCCGATGCAGGACGCGTAGAGGCGAGCGAGCGCGCGGGCGGTGCCGATGCCGTTGGACGACGGCAGCTCCGCGGCGTGGAGTTGGCGCGTGTTCCACATCTCGTCGTAGTTGAAGTGGCCGCCGGGATTCGAGAACACACGCGCGAGGAGAAGATCGTCACCGAATGGGGCGAGCGCGGCACGGAGATCCAGCTTCGGGGGAACGAGTTGGGCGACGCGGACTCTCGAGCGCTTCGGGCAGCCCGATCCAGAACTCGATGCCGAGCGGATCACCGATCTCCTCCCGCCAGAAGGTCCCCGGCGTGCGGTGCTGCGGATCGGCTCGGCGAATGATCTCGCCGACGAGCCAGCCGTAGGTACGCATGTGGTAACCGTGCTTCGTCCCCGGCTCCCAGATCGGCTTCTGCCGCGCGAGCGCGTCGACCATCGGCTGCCACGTCAACGATTCCTCCAGCGTGAAGTCGCCCTCGACCAGCGGGAGCCCGGCCTGGTGCGACAGCGCCTGACCGACGGTGATCCCGCCCTTCCCGTTTGCGGCGAACTCCGGCCACAACGAGGCGACCGTCGCTTCGGGATCGAGCTGACCGCGTTGGATCAGCAGGTTGGCGCAGATCGCGGTGACGCCTTTCGTCGCGGAGTACACGAGCACGAGCGAATCCTCGTGCCAGCGCACACCCTGGGTCGGGTCGGCCGAGCCGCCCCAGAGATCGACGACCGGCTGGCCGTCGAGGTACACGCATACCGCGGCGCCGACCTCGCCCCGATCGTCGAAGTTCTGGGCGAACGCGTCGATGACCGGCTCGAACTCGGTCGCGACATACCCGTCGATCGTCATGGACCGGAGTGTAATTCCGCGGCGACGCCGTGCTCTCGGGACGACGGGTCCTGACCACAGTAAATCGATCGCACCGGGTGCTCGGCACTGACAGAGTTCGTCGGTGCCCAAGATCTATTTCGACGAGCAGCGCGCCGTTCGCTACGACGAGGACTCGACCGACATGTTCGCGGCGGGGGCCATAGATCCGGCGGTCGACTTCCTCGCCGACCTCGCCGGTACTGGTCGCGCGCTCGAGTTGGGTATCGGCACCGGACGCATCGCGTTGCCGCTCAGTGCGCGAGGCGTGCGGGTGCACGGCATCGACCTTTCGCCACCAATGGTTGCCCAACTCCGCGCCAAACCGGGCGCCGCGAACATCAGCGTGACGATCGGCGACTTCGCGACCACGAATGTGGAGGGAACCTTCACCGTCGCGTACCTCGTCTACAACACCATCGAGAACCTGACCACGCAGGACGAGCAGGTGCAGTGCTTCCGCAACGTCGCCGCTCACCTCGAGCCGGGCGGTCGTTTCGTGATCGAGGTGGCGATCCCCGGGCTTCAGCGCCTGCCGCCGGGCGAGACGATCCAACCGTTTCACGTCAGCCCGAACCGGCTCGGCTTCGACGAGTACGACGTCGCCACACAGGCCATGGTCTCGCATCACTTCTGGTTGACCGCCGGCCGGTACGAACGGTTCTCGATGCCGTTCCGCTACGTCTGGCCCGCCGAGCTCGACCTGATGGCACGCCTCGCGGGCCTGACGTTGCGCGAGCGCTGGAGCGACTGGGACCGGATGCCGTTCACGAGCGCCAGCACGAAACACATCTCGGTCTGGGAGAAACCGCGGACGATCGACTGACTCAGGACGGTTTCTGCCGACGCAACCGGCGGAACCACCCCTGAGTCGCAATCGCACCTTCGATCGGAGCGGCCTTGTTCGCGATGACCCCGGCCGCGGCCGCGAGCACGTCGTCACGACAGTCGGCGCACACCCATCGGCCCGTGATCGTCTGCACGCGCTTGCGGGCGGGCCCAAACGGTTTGCCACAGTCGGGGCACCTCATGTCCACGCACTCAGACTACGTCGGGTTCGATCCGCTTTCCCATGCTCACGACGTCGTCAGTGACGTAGCCCAGACGTTCATAGAAGGCCACGGCGTCAAGGTTCGACCTGCGGATCTGAAGATTGATCTTCGGGCAACCACGAGCGTGCAACCGCCGCTCGGTTTCGTCCATGAGCGCACGCCCCGAACCACCGCGGCGCAGGCGGGGATCGACGGCGAGATAGTTGATCCAGCCCCGGTGCCCCTCGTAACCCGCCATCACCGTCGCCACGACCTTCCCGTCGTCGACGCCTACCAGGAACAGGTCGTCAGCGACCGCAACCTTCCGGGCAATGTCCTTCACCGGGTCGTTCCACTCGCGGAGCAACCCGCAGAGCTCCCAGAGGGCGATCACACTCAGTTCGTCACCTGGGTGGAACGTGCGGATCCGCATCCCGACAGTTTGCCGTTCGCCCGGTTACGCGCTCCATTGCGGTGCGACACCTCCTACCCTGCGGGCGCCGACCGAGCGTCACGCTCACGCATGAAATCGGCGGACCGGCTCGACACCTCGTGAGAGCATGCGGCATGACGTACACCCACGGTCACCACGAGAGCGTGCTGCGATCGCACCGATGGCGCACGGTCGAGAACTCGGCCGCGTACGCCGCGTCCTTCTTCACCGCCGGCTCGAGCGTGCTCGACGTCGGCTGTGGACCGGGCACGATCACGCTCGACATCGCGGGCCGGGTCACGCCGGGGCGTGTGCTCGGCGTCGACGCGTCGGCCGACGTGATCGAGCAGGCCCGCGCCGACGCCGTCGGCGTCGAGAACGTCGAGTTCGCGGCCGGCGACATCTACGCGCTCGACCTCGCCGACGCCTTGTTCGACGTGGTCCACGCGCACCAGGTGTTGCAACACGTGCCCGATCCCGTCGGTGCGCTCCGGGAGATGCGCCGAGCCTGCAAGCCCGACGGCGTCGTCGTCGCCCGCGACGGCGACTACAGCGCCTTCACGTGGTACCCGGCCGACCCGACACTCGACGCGTGGCTCGCGCTCTATGTCGACATTGCGCGCGCGCGAACCGCGGTGAGCCCGATGCCGGCCGCCGGCTCCTCGCCTGGGCCCGTGACGCCGGCTTCTCCACTATCGAGCCGGGCGCGTCGGCCTGGTGCTACGCCACTCCCGACGAGCGCACGTGGTGGGGAGATCTCTGGGCCGACCGCATGACCACTTCTGCGATCGCGGAACAGGCCGAGCGCGAGGGATTCGCTACCCGAGCCGACCTCGAGGCAATGGCCGCGGCCTGGCGCACGTGGGCGGCCGACCCCGATGCCTGGTTCGCAGTCCTGCACGGCGAGATCATCTGCCACCCGTAGCAGCTTCCCAACCCTCCGGTACTCTGTTATAAACAGTACCGTGCACGAGGAGCAACTGCTCAAGGGCGCGCTCGATATCGCCCTTCTTGCCGCGATTCGCCGGAGCGAGTCGTACGGCTACGAGCTCGTGCAGCGCATCCGCGACGCCGGGCTCGATCGCGTCGCCGAGCCGTCGGTCTACGGCACGTTGCGCCGGCTCGAGTCGCAACAGCTGATTCGCTCCCGCCTCGTCCCCTCGAAACAAGGCCCCGCGCGCCGCTACTACGACCTCACCACCGCCGGGCGCGACGCGCTGGAGCAGATGATCTCGTCGTGGACGGAGATCACCAAAGCCGTCGACCATCTCGTCGACACGAGCCGGAAGCGGAAGCGGTGAAGGTCGCGACGCGGATGACCCCCGAGCAGGGCGGCTACCTCGACACGGTGCGCCGCGGCTCTCCGTGGCGCACCGAAGGAGTTTCGCGACGAGCTTCTCGCCGCCCTGAGTGTGACGCTGGAGGAGCTTCCTCCCGATGCGCCCGTGGCCGAGATGCTCGGCGACGCCTCGGAGTACGCGCGTCTCGCTCGGGAGGCCGCCGGCCTTCCCGCAAGCCCCGCTCGACCGTTCGCATACGCACGCGCGTTGTCGTGGCGAACCCGAGGGCTGATCGTCGGCGCGCTCGTCCTCGCGCTCGTTACGGGCGCGATGATCATCGAAGTCCTCCACTACCAACCATTGCGCTCGGACGCCTACTTCGCGTATTCGTCGACGCCGTCCATCGACTCCCCGTTACCGAGCAACGGGTACTACTGGCAATACAAGGAGGGAGCCACGGTCGTCGTGGGCGGCAGCGTCCACAACTCCGGGCGCGCGACCGTTACGGTCGCGGGCGTATCGGTACCGAGTCCATCCGGGCCGTTCACCGTCGTCGAGGTCCGGACGACACTCGACGAGCACGTCGGTGGTAGGTGGATGCGCGCCACGCCCACGCCCCGATTCTCCGTACACCCCGGCGAGACCGTGTACATCTTCGTGGTGATGAAGATGAGCCGCGTCCACCTCGGCGGAGTCGGCGGCGGAGAATCCGAAGCCCTACCGAGCTTGAGGCTGGAGGTATTGGGCGTCCAGCACGTGCTCCCGATGGGCCACTCCGACATCGGAGTGCTCGAGCAGTGAAGTTCGCCGACGACGTCGTGCCGATCTCGGGAACCGTCCTCGGCTTGGTCGGCCCGAGCTGACCAAGTGCCGTCGGAATGTCGTTCTCTCGACGGGCTTTTTCTGCTATAATCGAACGTATGTACTGCGTATCTGGATGACTGAAGTAGCCTGGTTGTGTGAGCGTCGAGCGGCCCGTTTCGGGTGAGGATTACCCGGCGACGTTCGAGCAGTTGCAATCCTGGTTCGCGGACGAGTCCGCCTGCGTCGAGTATCTCGCCCGGTTGCGCTGGCCGGACGGGTTCGTGTGCCCGGCGTGCGGAGCTCGAGACTCGTGGCGCACTGCGACGGGCTTGTGGATGTGCACGTCGTGTCAGCGGCGGACGTCGGTGACGGCGGGAACGATCTTCCATCGTTCGAAGATGCCGTTGTCGACCTGGTTCGCAGCGGTGTGGTTCGTGACCTCGCAGAAGAACGGCGTCTCCGCGCTCGGTCTGCAGCGTGTGCTCGGTTTCGGCTCGTACGAAACGGCGTGGGCGTGGATGCACAAACTTCGACGTGCGATGGTCCGGCGGGATCGCGAGATGCTGTCGGGAAGCGTGGAAGTCGACGAAACCCACGTCGGGGGCCGCCAAGAAGGCGTCGACGGTCGCGGCAGCACAAAAGACCTGGTCATCATTGGCATCGAGTCGCAGACAGCGCCTCGCAAGCTCGGCCGGGTTCGGCTCGCGTTGATCCCCGAAGCGACCACCGCGAACCTCTGCAACTTCATCACCACGGTCGTGGAACCCGGTTCAACGATCCGAACCGACGGCCTCCCTGCCTATCGAGACATCGCCAATCGCGGCTACTCGCACATGGCCGTCAACCTCGTGCATGAAGACGACCCGGCGCATGTCCACATGCCCGGCGTGCATCGCGTCGCGTCACTGCTGAAACGTTGGATCGCCGGCACGCTGCACCAAGGCATCTCGACGAAGCACCTCGACTACTACCTCGACGAGTTCACCTTCCGGTTCAACCGTCGCAACTCACGCAGCCGCGGCCTGCTCTTCTACCGGCTCCTGCAACAAGCCGTCGCAACGGACCCGCATCCGTGGGACACCCTCGTCGGCGACTGGGACTGGACCCTCGACGACGAGTGGAGTCACTTCACTTAAGCGGATACGCAATACACATGTTCGCCTCTACGTTGTCGCTCGGGAAGCAGCGTCGGGAAGTCGATGCGGCCGAGGCGCAATGGCTGGTCGACGTCGGTGAGTACGACCGCTCCGGCGACTGGGCAATCGACGGATTCCTGTCCGCGGCGGCTGCGATCGCGAAGAACTGCCGCATGGACCCGGGCGTCGCCCGCCACTACGTGCACCTCGCCCGCACACTGTCGAAGCTGCCCGCGTCGCGGAGGCATACGCGGCCGGCGACATCAGCCTCCGCCACGTGAAGGTGTTCGCCGACGCCTACACCAACAAGCGCGCCGACGCGCTCGCCGCCGCCGAAGAGCTGCTGCTCGACGACGCCTTGGAACACACCCCCAACGAGTTTTCGGCAACGGTCCGATACGTCATCGACTCCATCGACGGCGACGGCGGCGCGAAGTCCGACGAAGACGACTTCGATGCCCGGGCGCTGTTCCTCTCGAAGACGCTCGGCGGGCGCGGCGACCTGCGCGGCAACTGCGACCCGATCAGTCTCGACACCATCGAAGCTGCCCTCGACGCCGAAATGGCCCGCGACCACCAAGCCGACGACCCACGCACCACCCACGCTCGCCGCATGGACGCCCTCACCAACCTCTGCCGGCGCGCCCTCAACCGGGGCGAGCTTGGCGAGAGCCACGGCGTCCAACCGCACGTCAGCGTCGTCGTCCACCTCGACGAACACGGCGGCATGGTCGAGCAGGCCCGAGCCGAGTTCAGCCGGGGCGGACACCTCTCCGCCAACCTCCTCGAGATGCTGCTGTGCGACTGCGCCCTCAGTCGCATCATCGTCGCCGGCCAATCCGAGATCCTCGACGTCGGCCGCGGCACTCCTACGGCCAAGCCCGCGCAATGGAAAGCGCTCGTCGCTCGCGACAAACACTGCCAAGCCCCCGGCTGCCGGCGGCCGCCCGCCGACTGTCAAGCCCACCACAAGTGGTACTGGACCCGCGGCGGGCCGTCCGACCTCGAAATCCTCGAACTGCTCTGCTGGTACCACCACCGCCAACGCCACACCAACGACGCCAAGGCGCGCGCGGCGATGACCGACCAGACCGCGGGAACTGCCGCGCGAGGGATTCCACGCCGGAAATCTCCCGACCTGGACCGCACGGCAGAGGGTCGCGTCGTAGTCCGTCGCGTCGCTATGCGGGCATCGCCAGTCCACCGTCGACCACGAGGGTTTGGCCGGTGACGAACTTGGCGTCGTCGCTCGCGAAGAACACCGCGGTTCCGGCGAGGTCTTCGGGTTCGAGCGTCGACTTCATCGCGGTCTGCGCGGTCATGCCTTCGATGAAGAAATCGGGAACGATCTTCTTCGTCGCGTCTGTCATCGTGACGCCGGGCGCGATGCAGTTCACGGTGATGTTCCAGTTCCCCAGTTGCGCGGCCATGAACTTGGTGAGGCCGACGATGCCCCACTTCGTGATCGAATAGCTGAAGTTGCCGAGGCCGGTGAAGTCGTCACCGAAGGCGGGAAACGAATACGCGTAGGCCGCGCCCGACGACACGTTGATGACACGGCCGTACCGTTGTTTCGCCATCACGGGGGCCGCGGCGCGTGTCATCAGCCACGCACCGAACTGGTTCACCGAGAAGACCTTCTTCAGGTAGTCGAAGCCCGGATCGAAGTTGTCGATGTCGTAGTAGAGCGCGGCGTTGTTGAGGAGGATGTCGACGGTGCCGAACGCCTCGACGGTCGCGTCGACGCACGCTTGCGCCGAGGTCTCGTCGGAGATGTCGGTCGGGACGAGCAGGACGTCACCCTTGCCCTCGAGCGCCTTCATGCCCGAGGCAGCACGTTCCGCGTTGATCTCGGCCACGACCACCTTGGCGCCTTCGTCGAGGAAACGCTGCGCGTATGCGAGGCCGATTCCCTGCCCCGCGCCGGTGATGATCGCGACCTTGTCCTGCAGACGTCCCACCCTCGTGCTCCCCTTCTCGCCCTTGGCATGGGCTCGAAAGCCCGCGCTACGGTGACGCCAACGTCAGTTTTCTGGTCAGCAGGGGGAACGCGCAAATGGGCATGCTCGACGGCAAGGTGGCCATCGTCACCGGTGCGGGCAACGGTGTCGGACGCGGCGAAGCGATCATGCTCGCCGACCACGGCGCCAAGGTCGTGGTGAACGACCTCGGTGGATCGGTCAGCGGCGAGGGCTCCGACAAACGTGCCGCCGACGCAGTCGTCGACGTCATCAAGAGCCGCGGCGGCGAGGCGGTCGCCAACTACGACAGCGTCGCCGAATACGACGGCGCCAAGGGGATCATCGGCGCGGCCATCGAAGCGTTCGGTCGCCTCGACGTCCTCGTCAACAACGCGGGGATCCTGCGCGACAAGATGATGTTCTCGATGTCGCCCGAAGACTTCGACGCGGTCGTGAAGGTGCATATGTACGGCGCCTTCAACACCATGAGCCACGCGTCGCAGTACTGGCGCAACGAGTCGAAGGAAGGCCGCCGGCCCCGCGCCGCGATCATCAACACGGTGTCGAGCGCCGGCCTCCAGGGTCAGGCCAGCCAGATCAACTACGGCGCGGCCAAAGCCGGCGTCGCCGCGATGACGATCATCGCGAGCCTCGAGCTCGGCCGCTACGGGGTACCGCGCGAACTGCATCGGCCCCGGCGGCGCCACCCGCATGGTCGCCCAGGCGATGAAGATCGACGTGAAGAACCCCGAGGACTACACCGAGTTCGTGAACATGAACCCGGGCAACTCCGCACCGGCGGTCGTCTGGCTCGCCTCCGACGAAGCACTGCACGTGACCGGCCAGGTCTTCCGCCTCGTCGGCAACAACCTCGCGCACTACCAGCCGTGGACGATGGGCGAGCAGTTCCTGTCGACCGACAAGGAAGGCAACCCGAAGCAGTGGGACCCGGCCGACATCGGCCGCATCGTCAACCGTTACGTGTTCCAGAGCGAGAACCCCGGGATCGACGCGCAGCGCCGCGCATGAACCCCTTCTCGTTCGAGACCATCACGTACGACGAGGGTGACGACGGGGTCGCCGTCGTCACCTTGAACCGTCCCGAGGTCCACAACGCGTTCAACTCGCTCATGCAACGCGAGGTGCACTCGTTGTGGCGCGCACTCCGCCGCCGCGACGAAGTGCGCTGCATCGTGCTCACCGGCGCGGGTGAGAAGGCGTTTTGCACCGGCATCGACCGCATGGAACAAATGGGCGGCGAGGGCGACGACACCACCGACCCGAACATCGTGGGTAGCGGCAGCACGCCGTTCATGTTCAACGACCCGGGCGACAACCTCGGGCCGAAGTCGTGCGATCTCTGGAAGCCCGTGATCGCTGCGGTCAACGGCATGGCGTGCGGTGGCGCGTTCTACATGCTCGGCGAGGTCGAGTTCATCGTCGCGGCCGAGCACGCCACGTTCTTCGATCCGCACGTCACCTACGGGATGACCGCGGCATTCGAGCCGATCCACATGGCGGGGATCACGCCCTTCACCGAGATCATGCGCCTCTCGCTGCTCGGGAACTACGAGCGCATGTCGGCCCAACGCGCGTTTCAGGTGGGCATGGTGAGCGAGGTGGTACCCGGCGCCGACCTCGGATCCCGGGCCCGTGAGCTCGCGGCAATGATCGCGTCGCAGCCGCGGCTCGCCGTCGAGGGCACGCTCCGTGCGTTGTGGTCGACGCGCTCGATGCCGCAGCGGGAGGCAGTGCGGCTCGGCTACGCGTACGTGGCCATGGGGACGAACCCGGAATCGATTGCGGAGGGACAGAAGATGTTCTCGTCGGGCAAGCGCGTGGAGTGGAAACTGCGCTGATGGCGGGAACGAAGAAAGTCGCAATCGTCGGCGCCGCGTTGTCGGATATCGGCCGCGTCGACGTCAAGACACCGTTCGAGCTGCACTATCAGGCCACCACCCGCGCCCTCGCCGACGCCGGGCTCAGCCAGGCCGACATCGACGGCTTCGGTTCGAGCGGCATGGGCATGCTCGCCCCCATCGAGATCTGCGAGTACCTCGGCCTGCGGCCGACATGGATCGACGGCACGGGTGTCGGCGGGTCGACCTGGGAGTTCATGGTCGAGCACGCCACAGCCGCGATCATGGCAGGCCACGTCGAAGTGGT
Organism: uncultured Actinomycetes bacterium; assembly: GCA_963761055.1. Lineage (GTDB taxonomy): Bacteria > Actinomycetota > Acidimicrobiia > IMCC26256 > PALSA-610 > PALSA-610. Next base: position 267,767 of record CAVXFO010000008.1, read on the forward strand.
CGTGCTCGCGTACGGGTCCACCACCCGCGCCGATCTGAAGGCCCGGCGCCGCACCGCGAACCTCGGCTTCGGCGGCCGCGGTCCGATCCAGTTCGACGTGCCCTTCGGTCATTCGCTGATCTCGAAGTACGCGATGGCCACGCGCCGGCACATGATCGAGTTCGGCACCACAGTCGAACAGCTCGCCGAGATCGCGGTCAGCACTCGCTACAACGCCGGCTTCAACCCCGAGGCGTTCTACCGCGACCCGATCACCATCGACGAGGTCAACAGCAGCCGGATGATGGCCGATCCGCTGACGAAGCTGCACTGCTGCATTCGCAGCGACGGCGGCGGCGCGATCGTGCTCACCACCGAGGAACGGGCCCGGGATCTCGCGAAGAAGCCCGTGTGGGTGCTCGGCACCGGCGAGGCGTCGAGCCACACGACCATGAGCGAGTGGGACGACTTCACCCGCTCCCCCGCCTACGCGAGCGGCCGGCTCGCGTTCGCGCGGGCCGGCGTGAAGCCCACCGACATCGACACCTGCCAGATCTACGACGCGTTCACACACATGGTGTTGGCCAGCCTCGAGGCGCTCGGCTTCTGCGGACCCGGCGAAGGCGGCCCGTTCGTCGAAGACGGCAAGCTCCGCCTCGGTGGCGCGCTTCCGACCAACACCGACGGCGGCGGACTGTCGCACTGCCATCCGGGCATGCGCGGCATGTTCCTCCTCGTGGAAGCGACCCGTCAGCTCCGCGGCGAAGCCGAAGGGCGCCAGGTAGAGAACGCGCAGCTCGCGTGCGTGAACGGCACGGGTGGCTGGTTCTCGTCCGCGAGCACCGTCATCCTCGGCGCCTGAACGTCAGCTCGGGGTAGTTCCGGCCGCGGGCGACGCCGCGAGCACGCCGGCGACCTCCTCGGGCCCGATCTCGCCGATGATCGACACGGTCAGGATCGCGCCGAGCACGAACAGCAGCGCGCCGTTCAGCCCGTAGAGCTCGAGCCCGCCGAACGCCGCGAGCACGATCGCGAACGATCCGACGAACAGCTTCCGACGTTCGAGCCAGCGGTTCACGAGCCAGTCGCCGATCAGGATCACGAGGAAGCAGGCCGCGACCGCGAGTGCCCGCCCGAATGTGTCCGCGCCCACGAAGACCACGATCGGGAGCGCGCCGATGAACACACCGGCGACGGGCAGGAAGCTCCACAGACCGACCCAGACGGCCAACGCGGCGGCGCCGGGGACCCCCGCCGCCCGGGCGATCGCAAACGCGAGCACCGCCTCGACCAGCGCCTCCCAGAGCTTGACGCGGGCGAAGAAGGCCCGCGCCGCGATCCGTCCCGGATGATGAACGCTGCTCGCACCCGGGCCTCTTCGTCCTCGATGAGACCGAGCCCACCCTCGATGATGCGCGCTCCGTACAGCACGAAGAAGATGGTGAGGATGAACCCGGCGACGAAGGCGACGCCCTGCGACGCGGCCGATTCGATCACCTGCGGAGCGTTCCCGCCGGCCAGCCGTTGCGGGATCGCGTCGACGAGATGGGTCACGCGCTCCTTGAGCTTGATCTCGCGGAAGAACTCCGAGTTCTTCTCGAGTTCACCCACCGCGCTGGGGCGCGGCCTGCTGCAGGCTGCTCATCGCGCCGGAGACGTCGTTGACGATCTTGTAGCCCACGAACCCGATCGTGCCGAGCATCACGAGCGCGGCAATCAGTACCGCGACCGCACGCGGGATGAACCGGAAGTGCGCGAGCCATTCGACCGCGGGATATACGAGCGCCGCGATCGCCATGGCCGACAGCGCCCACACGATCACCCGTTCGGCATCATCCGCGATCTCGAGGAACAAGAAGGTGAGCCCGAGGGCGAACACGAGGGCAAGCGCGGAGCGAACCGACAGCCGAACCCGGAGCGTGCGCGCCACATCGACCATTGGCTCGTACGATACCGACGTGTCGTCACCTCCTCTCGGACCCTCGACCGGCCCCGAGACACCGACGGGCGGTCCGGCCGACGCGCGGCACCCCGTCGGGCCTCGCGACGGATTCGACCTCGACCCTCGCTCCGCGATCCCGCTCGCGATCGCGGTCGCCCTCTTCGCGATCGCGGTGTGGTTCATTCGCTCGGTCCCGCGAACCTTGTCGGCACTCGCGCTCGCCTCGTTGCTCGCGTTCGCATTGAACCCTCTGGTCGAGGCGCTGAAACGCCGCACCGGATGGCACCGCCGCACGGCCGCGGCCGTGGTGCTCGTGTCGGCGGCGATCATCGCGTCGGTCGTGGCCGCGCTCATCACCGTTCCGACCATTCACGAAGTCCAGGACTTCAACAAGCAGATCCCCAAGACCGTGACGGATCTCGGTCGCCTCCCCGTCGTCGGTCCGCGTCTGCGCGAAGCCAACGCGTCGGAGAAGGTGCAGCAGTGGCTCAACGACGCGCCCAAACACCTGAGCGCGAACTCGAAGCCGATCGAGAACGCGGCGAGCGCAGTGGCCGACGGTCTCGCCGCCGCGCTCTTCACGCTGCTGCTCGCGATCACGATCCTCCTCGACGGTGAGCACATCGTGAACGGGATCCGCCGCCTCGTCCCCGCGCATCGGCGCACCGATGCCGACCGCATCGGCCGTCTCGTGTACCAGCTGATCGGTCGGTACATCGCCGGGACGTTGCTCGTCGCCGCGCTCGCCGGTGTCGTCATGCTCACCGGCGCGCTCGCCCTCAGCGTCCCTCTTGCCCCCCTCATCGCAGTGTGGGTGGCGATCACGAATCCGATTCCGCAGATCGGCGGCTTCCTGGGCGGCGTGGTGTTCGTGCTGCTCGCGGTGACCCAGGGCGCCGTCGTCGGCGTCATCGCCCTCGCAATCTTCCTTGTCTACCAACAGCTCGAGAACCACGTGCTGCAGCCGCTGATCATCGGGCGGGCGGTGCGCCTCTCACCCCCGGCGACGATGGTCGCCGCGCTCGTCGGTGTCGCTGCGGGCGGTCTCGTCGGTGGGCTGTTCGCGATCCCGTTGTTGGGTGCCACGAAGGCCATCTACCTCTCGACCCGGTCCAGCGAGCGCGACGTCGCCGCGGGAGCCGCGGCCGAGGCGAAGGCGGGCGTTGCCTAACCCTGATCTTTCAGTAGGCGCAGGTGCCGCTGCGGTTGGGTCGCTGCGGTGGGCCGCGAAGTGACTCGCGTGCACTCCTTCAGATCACAGACGGCTTCACCCGCGCGGAGTGTGTGCTCGAAACAGCACTGCTAGCACGGGCGCTATCGCCCGCGCGAGCGACGAGAAAGCGGCGGCGCGGCGGCGCGTCCAATTCGTGTGCTACTACCGGTGGTAACACGGGTGGTACCACCGGCAGTATCACTCCGTTTTCACGGGTCCATGATGCGCATGCCAGGATGCGGTTCCTCGCGCCGGACGATCGCGCGAGCCCCGGCGGGCCAGCGGGACAAGTCGATCAGGTCGGTGATCTCGGCGACTTCGGCGTCGTCGCGTTCATCGACACCGTTCGCGGTGAACGCCGGCACCCACCAGCTGTTCGGCCCGGAAACACAGGCCATTCTGATCGGTACGGTGAGGTCACCACCAGACGCGGACGCGTCGAATGACGCCGCATCGCGGAAGTGCCCTCCTGCCTCGCGACCTGCTGGCTTCGCAACCCCAGTATCCCTTGACGGGAAGGCGTCTTCGCGGACGCGACCCGCGATCAACCAATCGCTACTGAAAGATCAGGACTAAGCCGCGAGCGGAGCGCCGAAGAAGCCCCGATGCACGACCCGGGTGACGGTGTCGAACAGCTCCTCGGAGTCGAACTCCAGCCGACGCGAGACGAGAAAATACGCGAAGCGTTCGAGCAACGCCATGAGTGCGGAGACGGTCGCCGCGTCACCCTGGGCGCCGGCGTCACCCATGCGCTCACCGAGCGCGGTGGCGATGTCGGTGAACGCGACGACACCGAGCCGGCTCGTCTCCCGGTCCTCGACATTGCCTTCCATCCAGGCCCGCAACACGGGACCGAAGCGCGCGTAGGTGGAGAAGAAGGTCTCGAGGAAGCGGCGTAGCTCCGCGGCGCCGGCCTCGTCGCCGGTCACGACGCCGAGCCCGCCCGCAAGGGCACCCATCTCCTGCGCGCACTGGATCGCGAGCGCGCGGAGCAGTTCTTCCTTGTTCGCGAAGTACAGGTAGAAGGTGCCGTGTGACGTACGCGCGGCGCGGACGATGTCGTCGACGCGCGCGGCGTGGAAACCGCGCTCGGCGAACACGCGCATCCCCGCGTCGAGCAGCTTGCGCATCGTCTTACGGCCCTGCGCCCGCAGCGCACACGCCGCCGCGGGAGTGCCGGGCAGCGCCGCGACATCGCGTCGGCCTGTAGCTCGTCGCGACGACTTGTACGCTTCGGCCATGTCACTCCCGGGCCTGCCCTGGACGATCGCGGAAGCCTCCCGCCGCTTTTCGGATCGTACCGCTTACATCACTCCGCGCGGCTGGTCCCTCTCCTACGCCGATCTGGATCGCATCTCCGACGAAGTCGCCGTCGGGCTCGCGGCCCGCGGTGTGACTTCCGGCGACGTCGTCGGGCTCGTCCTCCCCGCGGGCCCCGAGTACCTGCTCACCTACGCCGCGGTCGCCAAGCTCGGCGCAGTCACCGCGGGTGTGAACGACCGGCTCTCGGGGCGCGAGCGCGACGCCATCATCAACCTTGCCGCCCCGCGTCTGGTCGTGACCACCGACGAGGCGCCGGCCGCCGACTCGATCGAGGCCGTGCTCTCCGACCTGCGGGTGCGGGGGGAATCACCACCGGTGCTCGCCGACGATCCCGACCGACCGGTCGCCATCATCTTCACGTCGGGCACAACGGGTCTCCCGAAGGGCGCGCTCTACTGCACCCGCCAGCTCGCGTTCATCACCCAGACCGACGTCGGCGACACCTGGGACGGCGGTGGCCGCTCGTTCAGCGGCACGTCGTTCGCGCATCTCGGATTCATGACCAAGCTCGCCGGGAACCTCCGCCGGGGCGGCACGACATTCATCATGGAACGCTGGCGGGCGCGCCCGGCGCTCGAACTGCTCGCGCGTGAGCAGATGACCACGGTCGCCGGCGTCCCCACCCAGCTCGCGCTGATGTTGCGCGATCCCCAGTTCGACGAGTTCGACCTTTCGTCGGTGGAGTACATCATCGCGGGCGGTGGCCCGATCACACCCGGCCTCGCCGAGGAGGCGCGCGCTCGCTTCGGCGCCAAGCTCGCGACGCGCTATTCGTGCACCGAAGCCGGGATCGGTCTCGGCACGGCGTTCGACGACCCCGACGAGGACGCCGTCATCAGTGTCGGCCGACCGCACGCCATCGTCGAGCTGTCACTGCGCGCGGAGGACGGTATGCCGGTACAAGGTGACGCGATCGGCGAGGTGTGCCTGCGCTCTCCCGCGATGATGTCGGGTTACTGGCGTGATCCCGAGCAGACGAAGGCCGCGTTCACGAACGACCGGTTCGTGCGCACCGGGGACGTCGGCTGGGTCGACGACCGCGGCCGCCTGCGCCTCGTCGGCCGCAGCAAGGAGATGTACGTGCGGGGTGGCTACAACGTCTACCCCGTCGAGATCGAGAGCGTGCTGTCGACCCATCCCGACGTCGCCGCGGTTGCGGTCGTGCCCCGCACCGACGACGTCATGGGCGAGATCGGAGTCGCGGTCGTGGTGCCGAGGGACTCCGGGCGCCCGCCGTCGCTCGCCGATCTGCGATCGTTCGCGGCGCCGCACATCGCTGCGTACAAGCTGCCCGAAGCGGTGCACGCGGTCGCGGCCCTGCCCCTCACGGTCGGCGAGAAGGTAGACCGCCGCGCTTTGGTGGACGAGATCGCCAAACTCGTAACCTGAGCGGGTCGCGTGCGGACGGACGAGCCCTCCGGGCGAGGCAAGGGAGCCGGGTAATGGAACTGGAATTCACGACGGACCAGGACGAGCTGCGCGACTCGATCCGCGCGGTGCTCACGAAGGAGAGCCCCGTCGGCCTCGCCCGCAAGGTCGTCGACGACGGCGAGCGCCCGACTGCGCTGTGGGCGACGTTGAACGGCCTCGGGTGGCCCGCGCTGACTGTCCCCGAGGTCGACGGCGGCATCGGGCTCGGCATGATCGAGGCGGGCATCCTCGCCGAGGAGATCGGCCGCGTGATCTCACCGGGACCGCTCCTCGCGACCGCCACCCAGTTCGTGCCCGCGGTGCGTGAGGCCGCCTCTCCGGCACAACGCGCTCGCTTCCTCGGGGCCGTTGCCGCGGGCGACTGCGCCGGAACGATCGCCCTGACCGAGCGGATCGGCTCCTTCGAGCCGGCCTCGGTCACCGCGACGTTCGTCCTCGACGGCACCGACGTCGTGCTCTCCGGCGAAAAGCGCTTCGTCGTCGAAGGTGACGCGGTCGACGAGTTGATCGTCGTGGCCCGCGCCGCAGGGTCGTCCGGTGACGACGGCGTGCGCGCGATCGTGGTCCCGGAGGCTGCCGTCCGTACGAGACCGGTGCACGCGCTCGACGGCAGCCTACGCTTCGCGCACGTCGACCTCGACGGCGTCCGCGTCGGACGCGATCGTCTCCTCGGTGACGAGCGAACGACGTCGAGCGCGCCGGCACTGCGACGCGCACTCGAAGAGGCGACCGTTGCGACCGCACTCGAGATCGTCGGCATCGCGCAGACGATGTTCGACGTCACACTCGACTACGCCAAGCAGCGCGAGCAGTTCGGCGTGCCGATCGGTTCGTTCCAGGCGATCAAACACAAGTTCGCCGACATGATCGTGCTCCTCGAACGGGCCCGGGCGACCGGCTACTTCGCGGCGCTCACGATCGCCGAGGACGACCCCCGGCGCACGACCGCGACCTCCGTGGCGAAGGTCGCGGCGGGCGACTGCCAGCGCCTGCTCTCCAAGGAGGGCATCCAGATCCACGGCGGCATCGGCTACACGTGGGAGCACGACATGCACCTCTACGTGAAGCGCGCCAAGTCGTTGGAACCGCTGTTCGGTTCGAGCAGCGTCCACCGCTCCCACATCGCGGACCTGCTCGGAGTCTGAGCGGGCTCAGACCTTCAAGATGATCTCGGCGAGAATGTAGAACACGACGATCATGGCGAAGCCCGTGTACATCGCGTTCTTGTGGGTCTCGTAGATCACGTTGAGGCCCGTGTTGCCCCGGCCACTGATCAGGCCGAGCGAGTTGATCTCGAGAACCGCTCCGATGGCGATGCCGATCAGGAGGTAGATCACGGCCTTGCCGCCGCTGATCGGTCCGCCGAAGCTCGGTCCGGATGCGTAGAAGTGCGCGGCGCCGACCATGAAGACGAGGAGCGGCAACGAGAAGATCGTGTTCATGCGCGATGCCATCGCGCCGGCTCGGCCCGCCGCCGCGGCGGCAGGGTTCGCCTCACCGCCCGCTTTGAGCGTGCGCGCGTTGGCGATGACGATCTGCTGGTTGGGCCAGATCACGAGCCAGACGTTGAGGAACATCGTGAGCCCGAAGAGGATGCCGATCGCGAGCGTGGGCCCGGCGGTCGTGTGGATCCAGAAGTCCTTGCCGTAGCTGCCTTTGGGCGCGACCGCGATGATCAGCAGGCCGAACACGACAGTCGCCGCGGCCGACCAGCGGAACCACCAGAGCGTCCGCCACGTCAGCTTGTCCAGCGCGTCGCTACGGGAACTGGCTTCCATCTCCGCGTACGCAGGCGTCTGCACGAAGTTGAAGAACCACAACAGTCCCATCCACATCATTGCCACTATGACGTGGGAAATACGGAAGGCTTCGGACAAGCCGATCCGGTGGAAGATCTCCATCGCACGCTCCGGGTCGTTCTGAAAGGGCGGTCGAACGTACCAAACCTTTGGACCGTCCGTCAGGGATCCTCCCGAGAGGCGTCTACAGGTCCGGCACGTGGACGTCGCCGGCAACGGCGCCGTCGCCCTCCAGCGGCTGGCGGAGCGGGACGATCATCCCCGCGAAATCGGCGAACGCGATCAGATTGCCCAGGTCGTCGGTGACGTGACACTCGACGACGATGAGCTGGCGGCCGGCGCGCATGACCCGGGCCTCCGCTCGCACCACGGTGCCCTTGGGCCGCCCGAGGTAGCGAACGTGCAGGTCGGCGGTGACGAGCGTGTTCTCTCCGGGCCGGAACGTTCCCGCCCGGGCGGCCGCGGACCCGGAGGCGACGTCGACGAGGGTCGCGATCGCGCCCCCGTGGAGGTTGCCCGAGCCGTTGCATGCGCCCGGTGCGACCGGCATCTCCACCGTGACGACGGCGGGATCGTCGCCGATCGCGAACTGCAACCCGAGGAGCTGGTGCAGCGGGGTCGAGGAGTGCGCGGCCCGGAGGAGCTCGATGACGTCACTCGAGAATCCGCCGTAGGGGTGGTCGGGTGCGTCGGGCATGAGCTGAACCTAGGCGGAAGGGTGCGCGCGCCACCACGAGAACAGCTTGGCGAGATCGCCGTCGCGCGGATCGACCGCCACCGCGTGGAGGAGCCGGTCGCCGTGAGTCCACCAGATCGCGGCACGCGCACTCTCCAAGCGGCAGACGTACCGGCCGACCGCGTGCAGGGGCGCGGATGCCAACGACCACGAGCGTTCGTCGGGCCGGTCGGCGGCGCACGCGGCCGGACCCGATCGAGGCGGCACCGGGACGCCGGCGATTCGCCGGAAGGCCGCGCCCACCGTGCCCGGCGGGTACAGCGCGACCTCCATGATCGCTCCGTCGACGATGCAAAGGAGATGCGGACGCGCCGCCGACAGCCCTGCGCAGCGGTCGGTTCGGAGCGCCGTGCTCGCGATCGCGCCGCCCGAGGTGTCGGCCGCCACGGCCGCAGTGGGGGCCGTCGCTGCCGCCGGTCGCGTGTCGCGGTCGTCGCGGTGGTCGCGGTCGTCGCGGTCATCGCGGTCGTCGCGGTCGTCGCGGTAACCGGGGACCGCGTCGCCGAGTCGTGTCCTCGGTGGCCGACGAAGAGCCACACGAGCGTCAGACCCGCGAGCAGCGCGGCCGCGGCGACCGGCCGGGCCTTGCTTCGCGGTCCCTTCGGATTGCTCGGCCTGGGCATCCACGGCCGACCCGGACCGGGCCGGCGCAGCGTGGGGAGACGCGCCGCGAGCCGAGTGGCGAGCGAGCTCCGGTACGGCTTGCGCGGCGGTGGGTCCGGGTCCTGGCCGACCGAGCCGCCTCGGGCCCTCCCGGACCAGAAGTCGAGATCGGCGGCGGAGTCGCGTTCGGCCATCGGGCCACCTTAGCGGCTACTTGGCAGTGTGACACAATCTCAGATGATCTGATATATATACGGCGTGCACAGCTTCGAACCTCGCCCGAGCCGGCCGTCGTCACGGCCCCTCACCCTGGTTGCCACCGCCGCCGCCGCGACGACTGCTCTCCTCGTCGCCGTGCATCCGCAGCTGCGCGGCGAGGTCTGGTCACGAGGCGACGATCTCGCGCTGATCGTCGCGTGGGGGGTCGCGCTCGTGGCGAGTGCCTGGCTCTTCGTCACGTCCGGCGCCTGCGCGCTCGCCGTCGGTATCGGGCGCCCGGACGCCGCGCGCCGGCTCGCCCCGGCACTCCCCGTCGCGCTGCGCCGACTCGTCGAGGTCGCGGTCGTCGCGACGTGCGTGGCCCTCCCCGCGCTGCCCGCGAGCGCGTCGACGACGTCCTCGACCACATTTCCGGTCGTGGCCGACCAGCCCGTCGTCCGGGCCCCGGTCGTCGCCTCTCCCGCTCCTCCACCGAGCACACCCGCGGCGACCACCGAGCGCGTCGTGGTCCGGCCCGGCGACAACCTCTGGCTGATCACGCGCAGGTCGTTGACGCGCGTCTCGGGGCGCCGACCGACCGACGCCGAGGTCATGCGCCACTGGTTGGTCGTGATCACCGCGAACCGCTCGACGCTGCGATCGGGCGACCCGAGTCTCGTCTTCCCCGGCGAGATCGTCACCGTGCCTGCGGCGACGGCAGTGTCCTAGCCTCCCCGCGTGCCCCGATCGGCTCCTACGGACGCTCCCGAAAGACCCGAGGGGCATCTCCTCGTCGACCAGCTCCGGTTCATGGCCCGCACCGGCGGCGACCGCGTCGCGTACGCCGATCTCGACGCGGGCGAGACCATCACGTTCCGCACCTGGGACGAGCGTTCCAACCAGGTCGCGCGCTGGCTCGTCGACCACGGAGTCGCCAAGCAGGACCGCGTCGCGCTCTACATGGACAGCGACCACTGCCTGCAGTGGATCGTCGCCTACGCCGGTATCCACAAGGCCGGCGCGGTCGTGGTGCCGGTCAACACGCGCCTCTCGATCGACGAAGTGCTCACGATCCTGCGGCACGCGGAACCCTCCGCCGTGATCGCGAACGATCGGCTCCTCGACAACGCGCACACGATCGAGGCCGCGATCGCGATCGCGGCGATCCTCGGCCCGGACGACTGGGCTGCCGTCGACGCGCTCGACCCGGACGTCATGCAGGTGCCCGTCGCGGCCGACGACATCGCCGACATCATGTACACCTCGGGCACCACCGGGTTGCCGAAGGGTGTGCTCGTTCGTCATCGCAACGTCGCGATGGTGCCCAACGGCGCGCCGCACTGGACAGACCTCGGTTGGTTGCACGGCGCGCCGCTGTTCACCTTCGCGGGGATGAGCTTCATCTTCAATCCCATGAAGATGGGACTCACCGGTCTCTACATGCCGAAGTTCGACGTCGACCGCTGGTTCGACACGGTCGAACGCGACAAGCCGATGATGATCTTCCTCGTCCCCGCCATGGCGGAGCTCATCACCGCGAGCCCTCGCTTCGAAGGCGCCGACCTCTCCGGTCCACTCGCGGTCTCCATCGGTAGCGCGCCGCTCGCGCCCACGACGCTGAAGAAGCTGCAGGACCGCATGCCGCAGGCGTCGGTCCTCAACTCCTACGGGCTCACCGAGGCCGGGCCCGCGTTCATCACGATGCCGAAGGAGGAGGCCGACAAGCGCATCGGATCGGTGGGCAAGCCGATGGCGCCGATGGAGGTGCGCGTCGTCGACCCGGCCACCGACGAGGACCAACCTCCGCTCGAGGTCGGCGAGCTGCTCGTACGCCTGCCCGGGAAGCAGCGTGAGTACTACAAGGACGACGGCGCCAACGCGTCGTCGTGGACGGCCGACGGATGGCTGCGCACCGGCGACCTCGCCTATCTCGACGCCGACGGGTTCGTGTATATCTCGGGACGCATCAAGGACATGATCATCCGCGGCGGCAACAACATCTACGCCACCGATGTCGAGGCCGTGATCCTCGAGCACGCCGACGTGCAGGAGGCTGCCGTCGTCGGTGTCCCCCACCGGGTGCTCGGCGAGGACGTCGGCGCGTTCGTGGTGAGCAAGCCCGGCGCGTCGTTCAGCGAAGACGCGCTGCTGGCGTTCTGCGCTGAACGTCTCGCCGACTACAAGCGGCCACGCCACCTCTGGCTCGTCGAGGAACTCCCCCGCAACGCCACCGGCAAGGTCATGAAGCACAAGCTCCGAGAGCAGCTCGCCAGTCCGGAATAGCCCAACAGGCTCAGCGCAACCCGGCAACCTGGAGCGACGCGGCGAGGAGCGGCTCCAAGTCGGTGACGTACTGCGGGCCCAGGTGGTCCCGGTCGCCGTAGGCGATCCGCTTGTCGATGATCGCCGGGCACCGGCCGTCGGCGCAGTACCAGGGTTCGATGTCGATCGACTTCACGCCGACACCTTCGACGACTGTGCGTTCGGCCCGGTCTTCGTTGCCGGCACTAAAGCTTCCGGTACACGACGACGGGTCGGCGTGCGGTCGAGTCAGGCAGAGTCGAGGGTCTTGCGACAGGGCCGGATACCTGCCGATCTCGACGACGGGGGCGCCGGCCTTCTTCAACGCCACCATGGTCGTGCGCAGCGCCGCGAGCCAGTGCGCGTCGAACGTCGTGAACGCCCGGCTCGACGCGGTGACGACGGCAGCCGGCCGGAGAGCTTGTATGTATCGCAGGGCGTTGGCTCGCCACGCCGCGCACTGCGGGTACGGACCGACGAGGGCGACGATCTCCAGCGACGGAATCGCGCACGCCGTCTTGTAGAGCGTGAGCACGCGGTACCCGACCTGCCGGCCGTAGATGTCGAGCGCCGGCATCCAGGTCATGGCGTGGGAGTCGCCGAACACGACGAGCGTCCGTCGACTGGTGCGATCGCCGAACGTGCAGGTCTTCACGGTCACGTCCGCGCGAGCCTGGAGGCACCTACTGAACTTCTGGTCGAGCCCTATGCGGAGCACCGGCGGACTGACATCGGGTGGAATCGACTTGAGGGTGAGTCCCTGCCGTACGAGACCCTGCACCTGTTGCTGCAGCCGGGCCACGTCGGTCGCCGGGTTCACCGACGACGACTGGACCAGACTCGTCGACTCACCCGGAACCGTGCGCGTTGCGTGGGAGATAGCCGACGCGGCGCGGTTGTTCGTGATCGCCGACACGGAGACGGCAACGGCGATCGCGACCGCCCCCACGGCGAGTGGTCTGCGGGAACGCTCCCAGGCGTTGCGAGGATTCTTCGCACGCACGATTCGCCCCGAACGGATGGGTCGCTCGATTCCGTAGTAACTCGCAATCGACAGCGCGAGCGTGATCGCGGCACAGACGACGCGGGCGAAATTACTCAAAGACGTCGATGATCGCTCCTCGGCGATCACCAGTACCGGCCAGTGCCACAGATACACCGAGAACGAGATCCGCCCGAGCCAGCGCAACGGGGCAACGCCGAGCAAGCTCGCCGGACCTCCGCCCGGCCCCCCGATCCCGCCGGCGATGACGAAGGCGGTGCCGGCAACGGGGAGCACCGCGGCGTAGCCCGGGAACAGCGTCGTTGCAGTGAACGCGAATCCCGCGATCACGATCATTACGAGGCCCGCCCATGCCGCGGCCGAACGCGCCCTGGACGGGGTGGTCGAAATCGCGGTCGAGAACACCGCGATGAGCGCCCCGGCGCCGAGCTCCCACGCTCGCGTGAGAGGTGAGAAGTACGCGTTCGTTGGAGCCACCCGGCTCAAGTGGACCGACCACAACAGCGATCCTGCGACGATCGCGATGACGCCAACCCGCAATGCAGCCGTCGGTCGGGCGAGTCGGCGCCCGAGCGCGAGGAGCCCGAAGAGCAACGAAGGCCACACGAGATAGAACTGCTCCTCCACCGCAAGCGACCAGAAGTGCTGCAGAGGCGAAGGAGGAAGAGAGCTGGCGAAATAGTCGGTGCCCTGGCGGATGAAGCGGAAGTTGGCCGCGAACCCAGCCGACCACTGCCCGTCGATCGCGGTCGCCTTCCCGACGAGCGCGCCGAGTTGCAGATAGCTCGAGGCAACGGTCACCGCGATGACGAAGCAGGCGGCGGGCAGGATGCGCCGCGCCCGGCGTGCGTAGAACGCGAGGATCGAGACCCGTTCGGTGAGGCGGAATTCGTCGATCAGCAACGACGTAATGAGGAAGCCCGAGATGACGAAGAAGACGTCGACACCGACGTAGCCACCGCTCACGGCCGTAACCCCGAAGTGCAGGACGACGACCAGGCCGACCGCGACCGCCCGCAACCCCTCGATGTCGGGACGGAAGGTCAGCGACGGTCGCACGGGGAGCGTCGGCCCCGGCGACGACGCCTCCTCCCGCCCCACACGCCGAAGTGTAAGGCCGCCAACCGCGGCGTCCAATTGCGGAGATGCGCCGAGAGGTGCATTCCCGGCCTATGCCCTTGTAGCCTCCCGCGGCCGGGGCGCTGACACGTGCGTCAGCTCCGAATGCAGGGACACGTGGAGGCGATGGCAGTGGCACTCACCGAGCTCAAGGGACGCCCGCTCGGCACGCAGAAGGTGATGATCGAGCGGGGCCCGATCCGCGTGTTCGCGCAAGCGCTGATGGACGACGACCCCGTCTACACCGGCGATGCCGCGCCCGTACCGCCGACGTTCCCGTTCGTGATGCCGTACTGGGGCTCCATGGGCGTGGGCGGCGCGGCCGGCCTCCCCATCGAGAATCTGCGGGGCAAGGGCCGCGCCATCCTGCACGGCGAGCAGGAGTTCATCTACCACGGTGGCGAATGGCCCCACGCGGGTGACGTGCTGGTCGGCGAGGGCGTCATCTCCGACGTCTACGAGAAGGCGAAGAGCAGCGGCGGCAAGCTCGAGTTCTACGTGACCGAGACCACCTGGTCGAACGAGCGCACCTCGATGCCCGTCGTCACCACCAAGTTCACGCTCGCCATCAACTGCAAGGCCGACGCCGCGGAACCCAAGCCGCTCGCCAAGTGACGCCGCAAGAAGTCGCGGACCGCGCCGAGATCCATGACGTCATCGTCCGCTACGGCTGGGCCATCGACACCAAGGACTGGGACCTCCTCGACACCGTGTTCACCGACGACGCGCACGTCGACTACTCGTCGAACCCGGGCGGCAAGGTGGGCCCGTACAAAGAGGTGCGGGGCTGGCTCGCCAAGGTGATGACCGCGTTCCCGGTCACCCAGCACCTGATGTCGAACATCGACGCGAAGGTCGACGGCGACCGGGCCACCTGCCGCACGATGGTCACCAACCCGCAGGGCGCGGCGACGAAAGACGGCGGGTTGCACTTCTTCTTCGTCGGCGCGCGTTACGACGACGACTTCGTCCGGACCGACAAGGGTTGGAAGATCGCCAAGCGGGTGGAGACGACACTCTGGTTCCAGGGGTCGCTGCCGCCCGAGCTGTTGATCCAGCGCTGAGTAGGCCCCGCGGCCCGATCAGCGTTCCAGCAACATGCTCACGTTGTCGTGGAAGAGGCCCGGCGCGTCGTCGGGCCCGACCGGCACGACCGATCCGGCGTAGTCAGCCATCGGCGTCGCGGTGCCCTCCGAGTGCGGATAGTCGGAGCAGCACATGTAGAGGTCGCCGGTCTGGCGGATCAGCCGCGCCGGCAGCTCGTAAGAAAACGACGAGACGCGCACCTGGCGCCGGAAGTACTCACTCGGACGCAACGACAGCGGGACGAGCGGGCGGCCGTTGAGCCGAGCGGTGAAGTCGGAGCCGCCGTCGAGCATCATCAGATACATCGGGACCCAGACCGCGCTGAGCTCCACGATCCCGATACACAGATCGGGATGGCGGTCGAGCGTGCCGTTCAGGATCAGGTCGGTGCACGCGAGCGCGGCCGCGGTCCAGAGGAACACGGAGTCGAGCGTCGGGACGAAGGAGTCGGGCGGGTCGGTGTACCAGCCGTCGCCGAACGCCCGACGCTGGTCGGCGACGTGGAATACCGGGCGTACACCGTGCTCGACGAAGGCGCGCCACATCGGCTCGTGGTCGGGATGCGAGAGCGGCCGCCCGTCGACGAGTGCAGGCGCGACCATCGCGAGCCGCACACCGTCGCGTTCGAGACGCGCCAGCTCGGCGAGCAGCCAGTCGGCGTCGCGCAGCGTGACGTGCGCGACCGGATGCACCTTGCCCTTGCCGTCGGCGGCGATGGTCGCACACCAACGATTCCACGCGGTCATGTTCGCGGTGAGCGCGCCGAGATCCGCGTCGAGGGTCCGCTCCCACAACAGGCCGAAGTTCGGGAAGGCCACGGCCTCGTCGACACCCATGGCCGCGAGTCGTTCGGCGCGCGCGCCCGCATCCCAGTAGTCGCGCGGCAGCTCGTCGTCGTAGCGAACCTCGGGCGCAAGACCCGCCCGGATGCGTTCGTGCCGCGTGCCGAGCGCGGACGTCTGCCGTGGCCGCTGCACGTCGGCCGGCGCCAACTGCTTGCCCCGCCATGTCACCCACGAGTAGCCGAGCTCGTCGTCGACGATGCGGAGCGCAGCGTCGCGGCGATCCGGATCGATGTGGTCGAGCCACATCGTCCGGGGCTCGTAGAGGTGCTGGTCGGAGTCGACGACAGACGGCATGGCCGCCATGTTCCCCTACCCTGACGCTCATGTCATCCCGGCCCGGCCTCGACCTCGACGCAGAAGCCTTCCGGCGCCGGATCCGGGTCGTGACCATCGAACCCGGAGTCGTCGAATCGGCCCTGCAGGACGACTTCCACCACTTCGTCGTCACGCTGCGCCACGACGGCGAACGGGTCGAGTCGATGGAGGCCGTCTCGTTGCGGTGGCCGTGGTCGACATGCCCGTCCGCCGCGGTCCCGCTCCGCGCGCTGGCCGGGATGCCGTTGACCCGGCGGTTCACCGCCGCCGGGAAGTGGACTGATCCCAAGCAGAACTGCACGCACCAGTTCGACGCGGCGTGTCACGCGGTCACGCACGCGGCGTGGGGCCGCAACCAGCGGGTCTACGACATCGAGATCCCGCGCCGCGATCCCGACACCGGCGCGTTCCAAGGGCGCCTGTGGGTCGACGGCGACCTCGCGCTCGAGTGGGACGTCACCTGGACCGGCATGGTCGACCCGGCGCCGCCCTTCGCGGCGGCTCCCTGGAAGGGCGGCTTCATGCGTTGGGCCGACGAAACCCTCCCCGAAGACGACGCCGAGCAGGCGATCGTGCTGCGGCGCGCGTGCGACATCGGGATGGGCCGCGGCATGGACCTCGACGCGATCCCGGTCGCCAGTCAACTGCCGCAAATGATGGCGGGCGTGTGCCACTCGATGCAGCCGGGGATCATCGAAGTCGCGCGGCGCCATGTCGGCTCGATCCGCGACTTTGCCGGCGAGCCGGAGCGCCTCGACTCACCGAATCCGTAACGTCTACTCCGTGATGTAGCTCTCCGCGAACCGCTGCATCGCTTCCAGCGCCTCGGGCGAACGCTTCCAGGGCGACACGATCATGCGGGTCACGCCGATGTCCTCCCAACGGCGGACGTCGTCGACCGAGGTGACCGGACCACCGAGCACCATCTGGAACGGCACGTCGCCGCGGTCGTACTTCTTCAGCATCGCGCGCAGGGTCGCGATCTGTTCCGACGCCGACTCGAACGTATGCGCCATGCCGATCCAGCCATCGCAGAAGCGCGCGGCGCGGCGCAGCGCCGCCTTCGACTCGCCGCCGACGAGGATCGGCGGCCACGGCTTCTGCAGCGGCTTGGGTTCGAACACGACCTCGTCGAAGGAGAAGAACTCACCGTGGTGCGTGATGGTCGCCTCGGTGCAGAGCTTCTTGTAGATCTGGACGATCTCGTCGACCCGCCGGCCGCGAGTCGAGAAGTCGAGCTGCGTCGCGATCCACTCCTCTTCGAGCCACGACGCGCCGATGCCGAACTCGAACCGGCCGCCGGAGAACAGGTCGACGGTCTGGACTCCCCGCGCGGTCGTGAACGGGTGCCGGAGCCCGACGTTGAACACGTGCGTGCCGAGGCGCACGCGCTCGGTCTTGCCCGCGAGGAACCCGAGGTACGCGAACGCGTCGTAGATCGGCGCGTCGGGCGGGACCGGCGGGTGCTCCTGACCCGGGTGCGGCGAACGCGACATCGCCCGGGTGAAGATCAGGTGCTCGGGCAACCAGACCGACTCGTAGCCGAGCGTCTCGGCCGCCATCGTCGCGTCGAGATGGAAATGCGGATTGAGCGCGCCGAGCGCGATACCGAACTTCACGACGTCTCTTCTCCTGCCGTGGTCCAACTACCGTCGTTCGTGCGCCCCCAACCGCCGGCTGCGAGGTTGCCGCCGTCGACGTGGATCGTGCTTCCCGTGACGAAACGCCCGAGCTCGGACGCCAGATAGATCACCGCGCCGGCGACATCGTCGACGTGACCGGCGACGGGCAGCGGCGTCTTCACCGGCAGGTCACCACCGATGCCCGGAGTGGGGATGACGTCGGGGGCGACGCAGTTCACGCGGATGCGCCGCTCCCCCAGCTCGAGCGCGAGCGACTTGGTGAGATTCACCTGGGCGGCCTTCATCGCGCTGTAGATCGCGAAGCCCGGCCCGGCTCGGTGCGCCTCGATCGAGGTGACGTTGACGATCGACGCGTGCCCGTCGGTCGGCATCTTCGGCACGACGGCGCGCACGAAGTTGGTGACGGCCGTGAAGTTCTCCCGGACGAGCGAGTCCTGGCCCTTGTCGTTGACGTCGAGGAACGCGGCCCGGAACCCGCCGCCGGCGTTGTTGACCAGCACGTCGACGGCAGTGAGCCTGCCGACCCACTCGCGCACCGCGTCGCCGTCGCGCACGTCGAGTACGCCGCTGATGGCCCGGCGCCCGACCGACTCGACGTCGGCGGCGGTCCGGGCGAGACCGTCGGCGTCGCGGTCGCAGACCGCAACGTCGGCACCGAAGCGCGCGCACACGCCGGCGACCGCCGCGCCGATCCCCTGGGCCGCGCCGGTGACCAGCACGAGACGGTCGGTGAGCAACGCGGAGGCAGGCGTGAGCGGCATGGCCGGTGGAGGCTAGCGGCGACTACCGTCGGCATGCATGTACGAGCTCAGCGGCAAACACGTGTTGGTGACGGGCGCGTCGGGGGGCATCGGCGCCGCGCTCGCGGAGGGCTTCGCGAAGCGGGGCGCCACCGTCGGGATCTCCGCGCGCCGCTCGGAGAAGCTCGCCGAGGTGCTCGAGCGCTGCCACGTGCACGCGCCCGAGTGCAAGGCATGGACCGTCGACCTCGCCGACCTCGACGGCCTCGCCGACTTCGCCGAACGCGCGCGTCCGACGACCTCGGCGGCATCGACGTACTCGTCAACAACGCCGGCATCCCGAAGCGCAAGCCGGTGTTCGAGCTCTCGCCCGAGATCGTCGAGTCGACGATGAACATCAATTACTTCTCGCCGGTGCGGCTCACCTTCGCCCTGCTCGACGAGATCATCGCCCGCAAGGGTCGGCTGATGTACGTCTCGTCGGTGGCGGCGCGCCTCTCCCCTCCCGGCGAATCGGCGTATTCGGCGACCAAGGCCGCGATCTCCGCGTGGGCGGAGTGCCTGCAGGTCGACCTGCGCGACACCGAGGTGCTCGTGCACGTGTTGTACCCGGGCGTCATCGACACCGAGTTGTTCCATCTGCCCGGCAACGACCCGCTCGGCACCACCGGCGTCGAGATGCTGCCCGTCGACGCGATCGTCGAGCCGGTACTGGGCATGATCGAAAACGATCAGCTCGAGGTCTCGGTCCCCGACTGGTTCAACGGTGTGTACGCGAGCAAGGCCGGCGACGTCGGCGGCTTCCTCCAGGGAACGATCGCGTTCGCCCGCTCGCAGCAATAGGGAGAGCCCTCGGGAAGGAAACTCATGACCATCGTGGACGACCTGCTCGCCCATCCCGGGTTGTACATCGGGATCGACACCGTCGCCGGCTCCGATCTCCGGGGTGCGGCGCGCATCATGGTGACGCCACTGCCGGGTGGCGCCGGAGTCGCTCTCGACTACGAGATCTTCAACCCGGCCACTCCGGCGCGCATCCGGGGTCACGTCGAGCACACGATCGTCGCCCGCACGCACGACGGCGGTTCGATCATGGTGATCGGTCACGATCACGCGTCGTCGGTCGCAATCCTCCGGGAAACCGAACCGGGCGTGTTCGAGCTCGGATCGGAGCCGGCGCCCTTCCCCATGCGCGTCGAGGTGACGATGCCCGAACCCGGCAAGCTTCGGCACTCGTGGTGGTACGGCATGCCGGGCGAAGACGCCATCGAACGCGACGTCTCCATCCTCGAACGCGTCACCTGACGCGCGCTCATCCGAACCGAAACCTGCCGCGATGCCGCGGTCAGTCGAAGACGAGAACCGGCGGATGCTGCGGGCGCGCGACGCGATGGACCGCGACTTCGCCCTGCCGCTCGACGTGCCGACGCTGGCCTCGATCGCGGCTCGTCTCCAAAGCCCACTTCATCCGGACGTTTCGAGCGACGTTCGGCGAGACGCCGCACCGGTACCTGCAGCGCCGCCGCATCGAGCGCGCGATGTACCTCCTGCGCACGACCGACCGGAGCGTGACCGACATCTGCATGTTCGTCGGTTTCTCGAGTCTCGGCACGTTCAGCCGCACGTTCGCGGCGATCGTCGGCGAGACGCCGACGCAATTCCGGCGCGGCGGCCGACTCGGGCGCGCCGTCGTCGTACGTACCGTCGTGCTTCGTGAAGGCTTGGGTGCGGCCGAGCAGTTTCGGAGAAGCAGGCTGACCGATCGTCGTCGTACGGTTGCCGCATGTACAACTCTATCAGCCGTTCCCAGATCTACGTCCTCGACCAGGATGAAGCTGTCGACTTCTACGTCAACAAGCTCGGCCTCGAGGTGAGCGCCGACGTCGACCTCGGTTTCATGCGCTGGCTCACCGTGCGCGTACCCGGCGACCCGAGCCGCGAGATCCTGTTGGAGAAGCCCGGTCCGCCCTCGATGGACGAGGCCACAGCCGCGCAGGTGCGCGAGCTGCTCACGAAAGGTGCGGTCGGCGGCGCGCTGTTCCTCACGACCGACGACGCGCAGGGAACGTACGAGACGCTGAAGGAAGCGCGGCGTCGACATCACCGACGAGCCGTCGCCGAGGCCGTACGGCATCGACTTCGGCGTCCGCGACCCGTTCGGCAACGCGATCCGCATCGGCCAGATGTTCGACAACCCCGAGGGGTGAGATCAGGGGCGGCGTCGACCGTCCAGTCGGATCGTCCACAGATCGGTGCTGTCGATCTGCAGGTGCGACTCGTGCCACGGGTCGCGGGCGAGCGTGGCGCGGACTTGTTCCTCTGATTCGGCTTCTATCGGGCCCGACGGGTCCCAGTCCGGACCTGTGCGGCGGACGACGACGAGATACATCACGCGCTCTCTCACCCAGAGGTCGAGGGATGAGGTCAAGAGCGGCTCTTACTGCGGGCCGGTGCGGGCCTCGGTTTGGCGGTTGCTGTGGCTGGTTTCGTGGGGCCGCGCGAAAGTGCGAACACTTCTTTCGAAATAGGCTTTATTCGCTGTTTTCGCGTCTCTCTCTTCTGCTACGATCCGAACACATGTTCGCCTCGCTCGATACCGCACGCATCACGTTGAACTCGGTTGCACTCGAGTTCGACGCGAGCGCGCTTTCGCCGGAGGCCGCGACTCGAGTTGTCGACCAACTGGGTGCGATCCGTCGGGTGGTCGACGGGATGCTCGGGCAAGCCGCGAAACGGGTCGCGGAGACGAGTGCCGACAACGGCTGTGCGGCGGTGGGCCGCCTGCTCGGGATCGGGACGGGAGAGGTGCGGTCTGCCGTCGCGACCGCGAAGAAACTCGAAGCGCTCCCCGCGACCGATGCGGCGGTGCGGGCGGGACGGTTGTCTTCCAAGGAGGCGACGCTGATCGCCGACGCGGCGACCCTCAACCCGGACGCCGAAGCTCATCTCCTCGGCGTCGCGAAACAGGGGCTGGTGCCGTTGCGCGACGCGTGTGTCGCGGCGCGGGCCGCGGTCGAAGCGCCCAGAGCGCGGCGTGAACGTCACCACCGCGAGCGCGAGTTCCGGTTCTGGACCGACCGCGACGGGATGTGGGCGGGACGATTCCGCTACACGCCCGAGATCGGCGGCCAACTCAAGGTCGTCATCGAGGAACAGGTGCAACGCATCTTCCGGGAACACAAGGCCGGCACCGATCACGAGTCGAACGACGCCTACGCCGCTGACGCGGTCGCCGCCTTCGTCCTCGACCGGCCCGACTCGCAAGCCGCCGGCACTTCCCGATCGGCAACGAAGGTCTCGGTACACGTCGTGGTCGGGCACGAAACATTGAAGTCCGGTGAGCTCGTGCCCGGCGAGGTCTGCGAGATTCCGGGGGTCGGTCCGGTCGACGTGAACTGGGTCCGAGAACAGCTCGGGTCCGCGTTCGTGACCGCGATCATCAAGCGAGGAAAAGACATCCTCACCGTCGCCCACCTCGGCCGGCACATCCCGGCCGAGCTCATGACCGCGTTACTTGTGGGCGGCCGCGAGTGTGATGCCGAAGGCTGCAACCACCGCGGGTACCTGGAACGCGATCACGTGCACGACCACGCCAAGGGCGGCCCCACGTCGTACAAGAACCTGTGCTGGCTGTGTTACCGCCACCACCGACTCAAATCGAGCGGTTGGCAACTCGGTCCACCCGATCCCGAAACCCGCAAGCGGAAACTCCGACCGCCGCCGGCGCGCGGGCATGACCGCGCGCCCGGAATCAGGTGGCGGGGAGGCCGACGGTCTTGGTCTCGAGGTACTCCTCGAAACCGGCGACGCCGTGCTCGCGGCCCTGGCCGCTTTCCTTGTAGCCACCGAACGGAGAGTCGGGACCGAACCACTGGCCGCCGTTGACGGAGATCGTGCCGGTGCGGATGCGGCGGGCGACGCCGAGCGCACGATCGAGCGATCCGCCCGCGACCGCACCCGAGAGGCCGTAGCGCGAGTTGTTCGCGATGCGCACGGCGTCGTCGTCGTCCTCGTAGGGGATGACGACGAGCACGGGACCGAAGATCTCCTGCTGGGCGAGCGTCGAGTCGGGATCGACGTCGACGAACAACGTGGGCTGCACGAAGTAGCCCTTGTCGAACTGCGTGGCCGCGCCCCCGCCGACGATGCACTTGGAGCCCTCGGCCTTGCCCGTCTCGATCAGGCCGAGCACCCGGTCGCGTTGCCGAGCATTGATCAGCGGGCCCGCCATGTTGTTGAAGTCGGTCGGGTCGCCGTAGGGAAAGTTCTCGAACGCCTCCTTCACCATCGCGACGCCTTCGTCGTAACGCGACCCGGGAGGAGCAGGCGGGTGGTGATCGCGCAGCCTTGACCCGAGTGCATGCAGACCATGCCTGCGCTCGGGAGCACCTCGGCGAAGTTCGCGTCGTCGAGCACGATGTTCGCCGACTTGCCGCCGAGCTCGAGGAACACGCGCTTGAGCGTCTCGGCGCCGCGGGCCGCGATGTGCTTGCCGACCGCGGTCGAGCCGGTGAACGAGATCATGTCGACCAGCGGGGAACCGGTGAGGACGTCACCGACGGCCGCGGGATCCGAAGCGGTGACGACGTTGAATACGCCGGCCGGAATATCCGTCTCCTCCGCGACGATCTTGCCGATCCAGGTGGCCGCATACGGCGTGTCGGGCGCGGGCTTGAGGATCACGGTGCAACCCGCGGCGAGCGCAGGCGTGATCTTCGAGAGGTTGAGCATGAACGGGAAGTTCCAGGGCGTGATCGCGCCGACGACCCCGATGGGCTCGCGGATCACGAGCCGGTTCGAGTTGAGCCCGAAGAACTCGTGGTTGCCGAGCTCCTTCTCCCACTCGTAGTCGTCGATCTGGTCGATGTCCCACTGCATGTCCTCGATGCAGGTGTCCTGCTGGATCGCGAACGTGAGACCCACCGGCGTACCGACTTCGGCGACGATCTGCGGACGCAGCTCTTCCTTGTGCTTGTCGAGCGCTTCTTTCAGCTGCTGCAGGCACGTTTTGCGAAACGCGCGGTCGGTCGACCAGGTCGTCTCGTCGAAGGCGCGGCGAGCGGCGGCGATCGCCCGTTCCATATCGGCGATGGACGCGTCGGCTACCGGGCCGATGACCGCCTCGGTCGCGGGGTTGATGTTGTCGTAGGTGCGGCCGCCCTGCGCCTCGACCAGCTCGCCGTCGATCAACATCCGAGATTCGAACCCGAGATCCATCGTTGCGTTCCCCTGCTCACAGAATGGTCTGAACAGGGTACGCGCGTGGGTAGCGTCCTGTCCGATGCGCATCGCGGCGCTCGACCTCGGCTCCAACTCGTTCCACCTCCTCGTCGCCGACGTGCACCTCGACGGCACGTTCACCGCGGTCGCGCGCGAGAAGGAGATGCTGCGCCTCGGCGATGCCGTAGCGCGTCACGGAAGCATCCCGCCGGCAACCGCCGACCGTGCGATCGCGGCAATCCGGCGCCTGCGCCAACTCGCCGATGCGCTCGGCGCGAGCGAAGTCGTCGCCAAGGCGACGAGCGCGATCCGTACCGCGGCGAACGGTCCCGAGCTGATCGACCGGATCGAGGCGGAGACCGGCGTCGAGGTGGAGGTCATCAACGGCAACGAGGAGGGACGCCTCGTGTTCGCGGCCGTACGGGCCAGCGTGGTGCTCGAACCTGCGCCCGCGCTGTGCATCGACGTGGGCGGCGGCAGCGTCGAAATCATGATCGGCGACGCAGCCGGACTCCGCTGGTCGACGAGCGTCCCGCTCGGAGTCGGGCGGCTCACCGCCGAGTGCGTGCGCGACGACCCGCCGTCGAAAGCCGACCGCATGCGCCTCGACGAACGAGTGCGAACCGGTCTGGGTCCACTGGTCGCCGAAGTGCAGGCCCGGCGTCCCCAACTCGCAGTCGGCACCAGCGGGACGTTCAACGACCTCGTCCGGATGGCGGTCGCGATGCGATCGGGAGACCGCACGATGCCGCCGAGCACGAACGCGCTCCGGGCCGAGCGCGCCGACATCCACGCGCTCCACGTTCGCATCATGGAGGCGAAGACGTCGGAGCGGCGGCGGCTCCCGGGGCTCGAGGAGCAGCGGCGCGCCGAGCTGCTCCCGGCGGGCTCGACGCTGCTGGTCACGGCGCTCGACCTGTTCGACCTCGACGGCCTCATCGCGAGCGACTGGGCGCTGCGCGAAGGCATCGTGCTCGACTCGGTTCGCAGCCACGACCCGAGCGACTGGTCGGACGACCCGCGAGCCCTGCGGCGGGCGTCGGTCGCGAGCCTCGCCCGGCGCTGCAACTCCGATGTCGCTCACACCTCGCATGTCGCCCGGCTCGCACTGCAGTTGTTCGACCAGACGACGGAGCTCCACGATCTGCGCGAGCGCGACCGCGAGATGCTCGAATTCGCGGCGCTGCTGCACGACGTCGGACAACATGTCTCCCGAAAGGGACATCATCGGCACGCCGCCTATCTGGTCGAGAACGGCGAGCTCCGAGGCTTCGAGCCGTCCGAGATCGCGTTCCTGGCCGCTCTGGTACGGCACCACCGCCGGGGTGACCCGAAAAGTTCCGAGCACCGTTTCGCCGCTCTCGACGCCGACGACCGGGCGCGACTACGGAAACTTGCCGCTCTCTTGCGGGTGGCGGACGGTCTCGATCGGGGTCGTCGCGGTGGGGTTGAGGATCTCGACGCGTTTGTGGGTAAGGAGCTGGTCGTATTGCGACTCACCGCCACCGACGACGCCGAACTGGAGCTCTGGGGTGCCCGAAGACGACGTGAGCTGTTCGAGAAGGTCTTCGCACGCGAGCTGGAGCTCGTGGTCGGCGGCTCTCGTATGCCCGTCGACGTCTGAGCACCCGAAGCGGACGAACCAGATGACGTCCCGAGCAGTAGGACACGCCCGATGAGCCCGACCCGTAGGGAGCTCGTACGGGCCACCCGCACCCGCATCGTCGACGCCGCCGGCCGGCTGACCCGAGAGCGTGGTGCGAGTGGCTTCAGCATGGACGTCCTGGCCAAGGAGGCCGGTGTCGCCCGAGCGACGGTCTACGAGCACTTCCGTTCCAAACGCGCAGTCCTCGACGAGCTGGCCTCGTCGATAGCTCGCACGGTCACGATGGACGAGACCCGCGCCGCGACCACCGACCCGCTCGTCGCGCTCCGAGACGTCCTCGGAGCGGTGTGCCGGCATTGGTCCGAGCACGAGGAGCGCATGAACGGACTCCGCACGCTCACCGCCCTCACCGGGGGCGACCAGGCCGGCGAGGGTGTCGACGAGAAGCAACTGAGGCGTCTCGTCGAAGCGCTCTCGGCCGCGGGCCAGATGCGTGCGCACTGGACCGTCGACGAAGCGACCGACGCGCTCGGCGCGCTCACTTCGTACTCGACCTACGAACGATTGCGGCGCGCGCCGCGCACCCCGGAGCAGGTCGAGGGAGTGCTGGCCAAGCTGGTCGTGTCGATCGTCACGCCGGGCGGGAACCCCCCGACGACGAACGGGAACAGTTAGGTCGTCGGCTCTCTCGACGCGGCGAAATCAACGAACCCGAACTCCTCGCCGGCGGGTCTGAATGTCGCGTGCACGCGCAAGCCGATGCGGGCCAGGGCCGGGTCGAGTGTCGGCATCGGCGCGATGACGCGCGCGCCGTCCTCGTCGAGATCGACGGTCGCGACGACGAACGGGATCCGCTCGTTGAACGGTGGCACGCCGTTCTGACCGATGACGGTGAACGAGTAGATCGTGCCGTTCCCGCTCGCGGTCACCCACTCGAGTGTCTGCCGGCCGCAATGGCTGCACAAGAACCGGGCGTAGTGCTGATAGCGACCGCAGCTGGTGCAGTGCTGGATCCGCAACTCGCCCCGCCCGGCGCCGAGCCAGAACTCCCGATCTTCGGCGGTCGGGCGCGGCATCAACCACTTCGGGACGTCGCTCCAGTCGCGAGCTTCCCACGCCGTGTTCACCGGGTTCGCCATCTCAGTTCCCCTCCGTGCCGAGCACGACGGTGCCCTGGGTCGACAGCCAGCCGCCGCTTCCGTGCGCGACCGCGATCTCGGCGCCGGGCACCTGACTGTCGCCGGCCTCGCCCCGCAGTTGCCGGGTCGCCTCGCACAACAAGAAGAGGCCCCGCATCCCGGGATGGGTCGCCGAGAGGCCGCCGCCGTCGGTGTTGGTCGGCAGCGCCCCGCCGAGGCGGAGGTTGCCGCCGTTGTCGGCGACGAACCGCCCACCCTCACCCTTGGGCGCGAAACCGAGGTCTTCGAGGACGACGAGCACCGTGTAGGTGAACGAGTCGTACAGCGCGAGCATGTCGACGTCGGCGGGCGTGATGCCCGCGTCGGCGAACGCCTTCGGACCGCTCACCGCAGCCGCCGTACGCGTCATGTCGGCCATCGCCGCGATCGAATGGTGCGTCGTGCCACCGGCCGCGCCCCGCACGAACACCGGTCGGTGCGCGAGGTCACGGGCGCACGCCTCGGTGGTCATGATCACGCAGCAACCGCCGTCGGAGATCACGCAGCAGTCGAGCTTGTGCAGCGGCGCCGCGACGGAACGCGACGACAGCACGTCGTCGATCGTGATCGGATCGCGGTACATGGCGTGCGGATTGCGGCCTGCGTGTTTCGCGCGTCTGCACCGCGATCGACGCGAGCTGCTCGGCCGTGGTGCCGTACTGGTACATGTGCCGTTGTGCAGCCATCGCGTACACGCCGACGAGCGTGAGGCCGGTCGGGAACTCGTACGCCATCGGCAACGGGAGCGACATGCCACCGCGACCGCCGCCTCCCCCGCCGGTGCCGAGCGTGCGGCCCGACGCCGACAGCTGGTTGTTGCCGTAGACAATGGCCACGACCTCGGCGTCGCCGTTCTGGATAGCCCGGTACGCGTGCATCGCGTGGAACTCGAAGCTCGACCCGCCCACGCTCGACGACTCGAGCCACGTCGGTGTGAGCCCGAGATACTCGGCCAGCGCGACTTCGTGCATCCCGCCGTATCCCGCACTCGCGAGGCCGTCGATGTCGTCCTTCTCGAGGCCGGCGTCGTCGAGCGCGCGGCGGAACGACTGCGCCTCGAGCATCACCGCGCTCAGGTCGGGGGTCTTGGGCCCGTCGGACAAGCCGACGCCGACGATGCACACCGGTCTCTGCACGGGCGGCAAGCTAGCCGCTCATTTGTAGAAGCCCCACACCCTCCAACCGTTGGCGAAGTGCCCGACGACGAGCACCTTCACCCGCGAAGTGTCCTGGGTGATGCTCGGGTTGTAGAGCTCAACGCCGTAACTCGCGGCCGCGACCGCGGGCCCGCAGAACTTCGGGACGTTGGTCGAGAACACCACACCGAACTGTCCGCCCGGCGTATCGACGGGGTAGGCAGCGTCGACGCGTTCGCCGATCCAACCGCGCTCGCGGAGAAGGAACGTTCGGGCCGCGGCGACGGCCTCGGTCTCGCCTTCTCCCGCCGGCGGAGCGGAGACGGACTGCGCCGGACACCCGGTGGGAACGACGGCGAGCGTGCGGAATCCGTCCTGGATCCGGGTCGCGGTCGAGTACCAACCCCCTCGGGCACCGTCGATCGTTCCCATGACGTGGCCGCGCTCATCAGTCACCCATCCGGTCGTCGCGTCGGTGAACGCGATCGACACCGTGCCGGGAGGAAGCGTGCGCTCGGCCCACGTGCCGCCACCGTTGTCACTGAGCCACAGCTGCGAGCCGAAACCCAGCCGCCAGTGGGCGGCATCGACGACTGCGAGCATCGTCGGTTCGGTCGCACCGACCATCTCAGGCGGACCACTGTGCTCGGACCACGTGGCACCGTCGTCGACACTCTCCAGAAAGAAGGGTCGGCTCCCGTTGTTGCCTTCGACGACGATCGTGGCGTCCCGAACGACCAGGTGTCGCAGCACGATGCCGGGATCCACCCCGACCGACGCGGGCATGGGCACCGTGACGGTCTGCCACGTCGCTCCCCCGTCGGCCGTGCGTTCCACGCGCGCACCCGAGATCCCCCAACCGTGCTGCGCGTCCGTAAATGCGATGCCGCCGACCGGCGCTGCGCTGGAGACGAGGTGAGGATCGAACGGACCGGTCGCGGTCGTCATCCGGTACAGCAGACCCGGCCCGGTGGCGCCGGGTGCCGCCGCAAGGATCCACCCGTGGTCGGCGTCGATGAAGTCGACCTGGGTGACCGCGGCGCCGGACGGGAGAGCGGGCAGGGTCACCGGCCCGGTCGGGTCGGATCCACCCTGTACCGGTACGACGACGGCCCGGCCGTCGGGAGCCTGCGCGACGAGATACGCATCGGTGGCGACTGCATCGCAGGTATTGGTCGCCGACGCCGCGACGAACTTGGGCACCGTGGCCGCGGCGCCCGGCGCCCACGACGCGGCCTGCCACGTGTGACCACCGTCGGCGGTGTGCAACACCGGATCGCCGCAGACCCAGCCTTCGGTCGCGGAGGTGAAGATGATGCGGCTCGCGCCCGTAACTGTGACCGCGGCCGTCGGCGTCGCCGGTGTCGCGGGCGTTGACGGCGACGGCGACGGCGACGGCGACGGCGACGGCGACGGCGACGGCGACGGAAGGGGACCGACCTCGATACCTCGACTCGCGTCGTGGTGTTGCACGGCGACTCCGCCCGCGATTCCCGCCACCGCGAGGACTGCAACCGCGAACCAACCCCGTCGCCTCAAGAGCCGGCGCCGGCCACGGGTAACGATCGCGCGACCGACGTCGGCGGGCGTCGGCTGCGCGGCCGCCATCTCCGCGAGCGTGTCGCGCAACTCGTCAACGTGCATCGGGATACAACTCCTCCGTCGTTTCGATCGCCTCGCCGAGGTCGGTTTCCAGTCGCGCCGAGCGCGGCGTGCACCGTCGACTTCACGGTGCCGACCGCGCAGCCCATCGCGGCTGCGACGTCGGCCAGCGGAAGATCGGCGAGATACCGCAACACGATCGCGAGGCGCTGGCGCTCGGGCAGGCGCGCGATGGCGCGTCGCAGGGCTTCGCGCTCGACGACCCCGTCGGCGATGTCGACCGCAGGCGGCTTTCCCTCGACCGGAGCCGGTTCGAGGCGACGCCGGGCCCGGGCGGCCTGGCGCACCGCGACCACGTAGACCCAACCCGCGGGACGGTCCATCCGGCCCACACGCCGCCAGTACACGTAGGCCCTGGTAAAGGCTTCCTGCGCTGCCTCTTCGGCGACCTGAGAATCGCGGAACGCGAGCGCGAGCGCGCGACTTACCGACGGGTAGTTGCCGTCGTAGAACGCCGTGAACGAGACCGCGCGATTGCCCACCACCTCATTGAAGCCCGGGGGCGGGCCGAAGGTTCAGTGACGGTCGTATATTTGCGGCATGCGCATGGACGACATGATCCTGGTCAGTGTCGACGACCACGTCGTCGAGCCCCCCGACTTGTTCGAGAAGCACGTGCCCGCGAAATACAAGGACATCGCGCCGCGGATCGAACACATGGCCGACGGCACCGACCGCTGGGTGTTCCTCGACTTCGACATCCCGAACGTCGGGCTGAACGCGGTGGCGGGCCGTCCGCCCGAGGAATACGGAATGGACCCGACGAGCTTCGACGAGCTCCGGCCCGGCACGTACGACGTTCAGCAGCGCATCCTCGACATGTCGGCGAACGGGCTGCTCGCGTCGCTCAACTTCCCGTCGCTCCCCGGGTTCGCGGGCCGGCTCTTCGCCGCGCTCGACGACAAGGACGCCGCGCTCGCGCTGTGCCGCGCGTACAACGACTGGCACATCGAGGAGTGGTGCGGCGCCGCGCCCGACCGCCTCATCCCGCTCGCGATCCCGCCCATCTGGGATGCAAACGCGTGCGGCGACGAGGTGCGCCGCGTCGCGGAGAAGGGCTGCCACGCGATCACATTCCCGGAGAACCCGGTGCCGATCGGTCTGCCGAGCCTGCACACCGACCACTGGGACCCGTTCTGGAAGGCGTGCGCCGACGTCGGCACGATCGTCAACATGCACATCGGTTCGTCGGGTCAGCTCGCGATCACCGCGATGGATGCGCCGGTCGACGTGATGATCACCCTGCAGCCGATGAACATCGTGCAGGCCGCGGCCGACCTCACGTTCTCGCCGGTGTTCCGTAAGTTCCCCGACGTCAAGGTGGCACTGTCGGAAGGCGGGATCGGCTGGATCCCCTACTTCCTCGAGCGCATGGACCACTCGTACAAGGCGCACAAGGCGTGGACGTTCGCCGACTTCGGCGACAAGCTCCCGAGCCAGGTGTTCTCCGAGCACGTCATCCTGTGCTTCATCGAGGACGACTTCGGCGCCCGCAACGCGCGCGAGATCGGCACCGATCACATCTGCATCGAGACCGACTACCCGCACAGCGACGCGATCTGGCCCGACGCGCCCGAGCGATTGATGCACGCATGGGAGCTCACCGATCTCACCGATGCCGAGATCAATCAGATGACGCACGAGAACGCGATGCGCTTCTTCCAGTTCGACCCGTACTCGATCCGCCCGCGCGAGAAATGCACGGTGGGCGCGCTGCGGTCGGAGGCGGTCGGGCACGACGTGTCGATCGTCGCCAAGGGCCGCCGGGTCGAGCACAACGAGCCGATGACGCTGGCCGGGTTCTCGCCCACGGCGTGAGCTCGCACGTTCGGCACAACCGCGCCTTCTGGGACGCGGACGCCGACGCCTACCAGGCTGCCCACGGCGACGCGCTCGCCGGCGCTCCACTCGCGTGGGGGGCGTACCGGATCCCCGAATCCGACCTACAGGTACTCGGCGATCTCACCGGTCGGCGACGTGCTCGAGCTCGGATGCGGCGCCGCGCAGTGGTCGATCGCGCTGGCCGCGAGTTGTGTCGACATCGTCGGGCTCGACGTGTCGTTCGGGCAGCTGCGCCACGCACGCGGTTCCGACGCGACGCTCCCGTTGGTGCAGGCGAGCGGCGAGCAACTCCCCTTCGCGGACGGTGCGTTCGACGTCGTGTTCTGCGACCACGGCGCGTTGAGCTTCTGCGATCCCGAGATCGGTGTCGCCGAGTGCGCCCGGCTCCTGCGCCCCGGCGGCCTCCTCGCGTTCTGCTGCACCCACCCCCTGCTGTACCTCACGTGGGACGACGCCCGTGAGCAGCAGACCCGCAAGCTGCAGATCGACTACGACCAGCTCGGGCGCATGCCGCTCGCGGAGGGCACGATCGACTGGGTGCTTCCCCCCGGCGACTGGGTGCAAGTGCTTCGCCGCAACGGGTTCGCGGTCGAGAACCTCGTCGAACTGTGCGCGCCGGACGACGCGTCGACCACCTACTCCGAATTCGCACCCCCGAAGTGGGCGCGCCGCTGGCCGGCCGAGTGGATCTGGACGGCCCGCCGAGCGTGACCGCTCATCGGATGATGAGCGAATCCTCGAGCGCCTGCGCCAGACGATCGGTGCCGGTCTTCGAGTGCACGAGCAACATGATCAGCGTCGAGCCCGACCCGACGATCAGGACGTGGGCACGGTATCCGTCACCGGCCTTGAAGCTGCCCTCGATCGCCGGGAGTGTGTCGCGGGTCAACAGGCTCTTGTGCACGAGCTTGCCGTCGACACCGCTCACGCCTCCGGTCAACGCCGCTTCGAGGACGTCGTCGATGCGGCTGGACACCACCGGGTTGGCGA
Source organism: uncultured Actinomycetes bacterium (assembly GCA_963761055.1). Taxonomy (GTDB): domain Bacteria; phylum Actinomycetota; class Acidimicrobiia; order IMCC26256; family PALSA-610; genus PALSA-610. The sequence continues at coordinate 299,677 of CAVXFO010000008.1, forward strand.
ACACGATGCTGAACGTGGCGATCTCGTAGTCGCTCGTCGACGATGCGGCCGCGTAGACCGTCGCGGTGATCCCGTTGACGGTCGCCGTGCGCTGGTCTTCCGTCGGCGTCTGCGGCAACTGCACCTGGTAGCCACCGTCGGGCGAGGTGTAGGTGACGCCGCCGCCCGACGCGAACGCACTCGTCCCCTTCGGCAGCGGGTCGGAACGGAAGTGCACGACGCTGAACCCGACGACGAAGGCGACGACGATCGCGAGGCGCGACCATGCTCTTGCCGATCGTGCGGGGCGGCGCGGCAGGGGGCGCCGACACCACGACCGGTTGCCACGCCTCCCGCAACGGGAGCTGGTCCCCGGCGACCGGCGCCGGCGGGGGTGGCGGGGCCCAGGCGGGCGCGGCGGCGGCCGTCGATATCGTTGCGGCCGGAGCGGTCACGGCCACGAGCGGGGCCCCGCAGCGGCCGCATTCGGTTGCTTCACCCAGGCTCAGATAGCCGCACGACCGGCATTTGCGCATCGACCGGTATCGGCCGCAAGCGCCCGTCGGCTGAGAGCGAAATGCTTCGGAGTGGCGCTTATCGCCGTTCGTCTAACGCCGTTCAAACGTCACGCCCGCGGCCTCACGGTCCCAGGTGTGCTCGGTGACGCCCTCGTCCCGCAGCTGGTACTTGAGGACGCGCCCGACCGGGTTCCGGGGTAGGTCGGTCCGGAACTCGACGTAGCGCGGGATCGCGAAGAACGGGACCCGTTCCGCCACCCAGCGGCACAATTCCACTTCGCTGACCGTGGCATCGTCCTGCAAGACGACGGTGACCTTGACGTCGTCCTCGCCGAGCGGGCTCGGCACCGCGTGCACGGCCGCGTCCTTGATCTGCGCGTGCCCGAAGAGCACCTTTTCCATCTCGAAGCTCGAGATGTTCTCGCCCCGGCGCCGGAGCGCGTCCTTCTTGCGGTCGACGAAGTAGATGTAGCCGTCGTCGTCGATGCGGCCGAGGTCGCCGGTGTGGAACCAGAGGTTGTGGGTCGCCTCCACGGTCGAGTCGGGCCGGTTCCAGTAGCCCGCAAACATCAGGTTCGGGCCGGTCGGGCGGCACACGATCTCGCCGACCTCGCCCGGGGCCACCTCGCCGTCGTCGTCGTCGACGAGCCGCACCTGGAACTCGTGCTGGTTGGGCTTGCCCGCCGCGCCGGGCTTGTTCGGCTCCCCCGCGTCGAGCATCGAGATGAGCGACGCTTCGGTGAGGCCGTAGCCGCCGCTGAAGGTCTTACAACCGAACCGCTCCTGCCACGCCTTGTCGGTGTCGGGCGGCATTGGTGCAGCCGCGCACAGACGGAGCTGGTGGCCCTGTTGGTCGGGGTGATCGTCGGCGTTGGCGATGAGGATCGCGGGTGAGCCGAGCATGCTCACCATCGTGGCTCCGGTGCGCTTGATCTCGGGCCAGAAGTTGCTCACCGAGAAGCGGCGCTCGATTGCGGCGTGCCCACCGGTGAGCAACGAGCCGACGACACACACGGAAATCGCGTTGAAGTGGAACAGCGGCAGCGGCGTGAGCACGACGTCGTCGGCTCGGCGCTGCCACGCGCGCCCGATCTGGTCGGCGAGGCTGGCGATGTAGTTGTGCGGGAGCATGCAGCCCTTCGACGGGCCGGTCGTGCCCGCCGTGTAGATGAAGCACGCGAGGTCGCCCGGCCGTACGTTCGCGTCGGCGACGGGAGCGTCGCTTCCCGCGTCGAGCACGTCCTGCCACGACACGACGGGCCGCGCGTCGATCACCGCGTCGGGCGGGTCGACGGTGATGCAGTGCGTGAGCGCGGGAGTGGTCTCGTCGCCGACGACCTCGACCGCACGCGACGCGAAGTCGCCCTGCACGATGAACACCTTGGCGCCGGAGTCGGAGAGTTGGTGGCGGAGGAACTCCCCCTTGTACGCGGTGTTGATCGGCACCTGCACCGCACCCAGCTTGAGCACGGCGAAGAAGCTCACGACCTGCTCGGCCCGGTTCTCGAGCAACGTCGCGACCCGGTCGCCGTGTTCGACGCCCATCTCCCGCAGGCTGTGTGCGAGCCGGTTCGACGCCAGGTCCATCTCCCGGGCCGTCAGCTGCACGACGTCGTCGCCGCTGTTGGAGAAGTCGAGATACGGACCGTCGGGATCGGAGACGAGGCGCCGGGCGAGCGCGGCGAGAACGGTGGTCTGCGGGCGCGTCATGGACATGACATTACCGTCAGGAATCGCCCCAGATCCTCGGATCAGCGGCAGTCGCGCACACCGAGACCCGCGTTGCGGTCGCAGCTCTCGAAGTGAGTTTCGAGCACCCACGCCCGCTTCAGGTACAGGTGGACGTCGACCTCCCACGTGAAGCCCATCCCGCCGAAGACCTGCGTCGCGGTCTTGCCGTTGGCGACCGCGGCGTCGCCGGCCACGACCTTGGCTCCGCAGACGAGCCGGTACCGCGTGTTCTGAACGGACCCCTCGTCGAGCACCGCGCCCACGCTGTAGACCGCGGCCCGCGCCACCTCGGTGCGCGTCAGCATGTCGGCGAGCATGTGCTTGATCGCCTGGAACCCGCCGATCGGCCGGTCGAACTGCACCCGCTCCTTGGCGTAGGCGACCGCGAGCTCCGTCAGCCGGTCGGCGAGGCCGAGTTGGAACGCGGCCGTGAGGGTCGCGCCCGCGGTGTCCCAGTTCTTCCGGTCGACATCATCGACGGGAGTTCCGTCGGGGAGGGCATCGATGCGGGCGACCGGGGTGCACGGGTCGAGCGGCCACGGCGACCGCTCGCCCTCGATGAGTTTCGGGTCGACCTCACGCAGGCCGCCCATACCCCCGACGAGGAGCACGTCGAGCGCATCGAGATGCTCGACCCAGATCGGGTGGTCGTCACGTGGCGCCACCGGGGCGAGGCCGGCGATGCGGCCGTCGCCGAGCAGGAGCGACCCCACGAGTGGACCCGGGACGCAGAAGCGGCCGAGCTGCTCGAACACGACGACACAATCGGCCCAGGAGAAGCCGTCGACTCGCAGGGAGAAGACGCCCGCATTCGCGAGCTCGTCGAACATGGCGCGGTCGAAACCTTCGCGCACCCGCTCGATCGGGATGCGCGCTTCGAGCATCGACGCGATGCCGTCGCGCAGCGCGACCTGGTCGTCGGAGAGTTCCAGATCCACTACCGCGGCTCCCGGGGCAGACCGAGCACACGCTCGCCGATGATATTGCGCTGGATCTGCGACGCGCCCGCCGCGATCGTCAGTGCGAGCGTGCGCAGGCGCTCTTCGACGAGCTCGTTGTCGTCGATGTGCAACGCGTCGCGACCGAGCACCTTGAGGCACAGCTCGCCGAACCGTTGGCGGGCTTCGGAGTACGCGAGCTTCATCACCATCGCGCCCGGTCCGGTTGTTCCCCGCGTCGACTGAGAAACGTTGCGTTTCGTCAGCGCCCACAACGCGTCGAACTCTGCAATGCACCGGCCGAGCTCGTGCTCGATGCCGATATCCATGTGGCTCGCACTGCTGAGGCGCGCGAGATCCTCGGCAAGGCGGATCGAATCGACGAGCTCGCTCACGAAGGCGGTCCCGCGCTCGTACTTGAGCGTGACGTTCGTGACGCGCCAGCCGTCGTTCTCGTCGCCGACGCGGTTCGCCACCGGGACGCGCACGTCCGTGAGGAACACCTCGGCGAACTCGGAGCTGCCGAGGACGGTCTTGAGCGGGCGCACTTCGATGCCGGGCAGGTCCATCGGGAGGATCAGCCACGAGATGCCGCGGTTCTTCGGCGCCTCGGGATCGGTACGCACCAGGAACTCGCCGACGTCGGCGATCTGGCCGAACGAGCACCAGATCTTCTGGCCGTTGAGTATGTAGTCGTCACCGTCGCGCATCGCACTCGTGCGGAGCGAGGCGAGGTCGGAGCCCGCGCCGGGCTCGGAGAATCCCTGGCACCACACCTCGTCGCCCCGCAGGATCTTGGGGAGGTGCGCCGCCTTCTGCTCGTCGGTGCCCGCTTCGATCAGCGTCGGGCCCGCGTGCAGCGTGCCGACGAAGTTCACGCCGACGTACGGCGCCCGCGCCCGCGCGGTCTCTTCGTAGAAGATCAGCTGCTCGGTGGGCGACGCCCCGCGGCCGCCGTACTCCTTGGGCCAGTGCAACCCCGCGTAGCCCGCGTCGAACAGCCGCCGCTGCCAATCGGTGTCCCACTTGCGCCGTTCGGTCCACACGTCGCGCGCCGGCTGCGGCGGCAGCATCGGCAGCGCTTCGGCCAGCCACGCCGCGCAGCTCGGCAGCGGAACGTTTCGTCGGCGTCCGAGTAGCGCAGCTCCACGAAGCGGGGAGTCTACGAGTGCGGGTGACTACGAGGACGAGCCGGGCGCAACTGCGTCGACGAACGCGGCCCGGGTCGACCCGTCCCAGAGCCACGACTCCAGATAGAGGCGGTGGCCGTCGGCGTCGCGGAGCTCGAGGCTGTGGCCCAACAAGAACAGCTCCTGCCACCAGCGGGCGCCGGGGCAGACCACTTCCGCGGTCGAAAGGTCGAGCAGGACCGGACGCAGCCCGATGCGGTGCACGTCGTTGCCGTCGACGATGATCCGCTGGCGGCACTGCAGCCACAGCGTGAGGCACATCGCGGCCGGGAAGAGCAGCGCGAGATCGCGCAGGCCGAACGCGAGCACGGCCCATCCGGTCGTGGCCGCGAGCGCCCAGCTCGCCGTCCCCGGGCTCGGCCGGTACTCGCCGGTCGGGGTCACTGCCCTTGCGCTTCCGTGCGCCACCCCCCGATTGTCGGCCGGCGTCGAGCCCACCTCAAGCCCCTCTCTAGGATCACGGCTACCGAGCCCGAGGAGCATGTGCGCATGGCGGAGCTGCCCAAGATCATCAGCGTCGACGATCACGTCGTCGAGCCCGCGCACCTCTTCGAACGCTGGCTTCCGGCAAAACACCGCGAAGCGGGCCCGCACGCCGAGCGCCGGGGCATCGGCGTCATGAAGCACATCGGCGGCGGGGTCTACGAGCAGTCGTTCGACGAGAGCGGACCCAAGGCCGACTGCTGGGTCTACGAGGACCTCGTCTACATCAACAAGCGGCACGTGGCCGCGGTCGGGTTCGACCGCGACGACATGACGATGTCGCCGATCACCTACGACGAGATGCGCCCCGGGTGTTACGACCCGAAGGCCCGGATCGACGACATGGAGATGAATTGGGTCGAGTCGTCGCTGTGCTTCCCGACGTTCCCGCGCTTTTGCGGCCAGACCTTCCTCGAGGCCAAGGACCGCGAGCTCGCGGAAGCGTGCGTGCACGCGTACAACGACTGGATGGTCGAAGAGTGGTGCGGTGACAGCGGCGGCCGCCTCATCCCGCTCACCCTCATCCCCCTCTGGGACGCGGAGCTCGCGGCGGCCGAGGTCCGGCGCAACACGGCACGCGGCGTGCACGCGGTGTGCTTCAGCGAGATCCCGCCCAAGCTCGGGCTGCCGTCGATCCACTCGGGCGAGTGGGACCCGTTCTTCACGGCGTGTCAGGAGACGAACACCGTCGTGTGCATGCACATCGGTTCCTCGTCGCAGATGCCGGCGACCTCGGGCGACGCGCCGGTTGCCGTAGCCGCGACACTCAGCTTCAACAACGCGATGGCCTCGCTCTCCGACTTCTTGTTCTCGGGCAAGCTCGTGCAGTTCCCCGAGCTGAAGCTCGCGTACTCCGAGGGCCAGATCGGCTGGCTCCCGTATGTATTGGAGCGCGCCGACGACGTGTGGCGCGAGCACCGGGCGTGGGGCGGCGTCAAGGACCTCGTGCCCGAGCCGCCTTCGACGTACTACTACCGCCAGATCTACGGCTGTTTCTTCCGTGACCGGCACGGGCTCGAGTCGCTCGACCGGGTCGGCGTCGACAACATCACATTCGAGACCGACTACCCGCACACCGACTCCACGTGGCCCGATACGAAGGCGATCGCCGAGGTGATGGTGAAGGGTCTCACCGACGACGAGATCTACAAGATCATGCGGGGCAACGCGATCCGCATGCTCTCGCTCGACGTCACCTGAGTCACCTGAGTCGCTCAGGCGCACCGCGCGCCGGCGGCCGGCGCCTGCAGCTTCAACAGGTACGCGTCGACCGTGTCGTCGACGCACTGGTCGCCGCGTCCGTACGAGGTGTGACTGTTCCCCGACGCGGTGAGCAAGCGACCCGACTGCAGCTCCTGCCGCGAGTGACTTCGCCCACGCGTAGGGAGTCGCGGGATCGTGCACCGCACCGACGACGACGATCGGCGGGGTGCCCGGTGCGTGGATGGGCGCGGCCTTCCCCTCTGCGGCGACAGGCCAGTAGGTGCACGGGAGCCCGAGCCACACGGTCGACGCGCCGAAGTGCGGAGCGACCCTGGCCGCCCCGCGGCCAGCGCCGCGACCGCGGCCGCGTTCGGCGGCACGGGCGCGTCGATGCAACCCGTCGCGTAGAACGCGTCGGTCTCGTTGGAGTACTTCCCGTTGCGGCGTCTGCCCGTGTAGGCGTCGCTCAGCGCGAGCATCTGGTCACCGGCGCCCCGCGCCGCCTCCGCCAGCGCGGAGGCAAGCGACTTGTACCCGTCGACACCCGAATACAGCGCACTCGCGACACCGAGATCGAGCTCACCCGGGCCGAGCGTGCGGTGCTCACCGTTCACAACGGCCGGGATCGGCTCGGCGGTGATGGTCCCGGCGAGGTCGTCGTACACGGTCGCGGGGTCGGAGCCGTGCGCGAAGGTGCAGTTGCTCCGCGCGCCGCAGTTCGCGAAGAAGGCGTCGAGGTCGGCTTCGAAGCCCTTCGCCTGATCGATCGACGTGTCGGCGTACGACCGGGCCGGGTCGACGGCACCGTCGAGCACCATCGCCCGCACACGTTGCGGATACAGGTCGGCGTACACCGCTCCGAGGAAGGTGCCGTAGGAGAAGCCGACGTAACTGATCTGGGGAATACCGATGGCGGCGCGGATGGCGTCCATGTCGCGAGCAGACGCGACCGTCGAAAGGTACGGCAGGATCGCGGCGCTGTTCTTCTCGCACCCGGCGACGAACACGCGCGACGCGTCGACGTTCTGGGCCACTTGCGCGGCCGACCGGGGATCGTGGTCGACCGCGTAGAACGCGTCGAGATCGTCGAGACAATGCACCGGTGAGCTCGCGCCGACGCCACGCGGATCCCACGAGATCAGGTCGAACGAATCACGGATCTCGGCCGGGAAGACGTCGGCCGACCCCCGCAGCAGATCGACGCCCGACCCGCCCGGGCCGCCCGGATTCGTGAACAGCACGCCGATCGCCTTCTTCCGCGCGGGTAGCCGCGCGAGGGCGAGGGTGAGGTGCGGACCGGCCGGGCGCCGGAAGTCGAGCGCGACCGAGAGGCTCCCGCACTCGATCGAATCGCACGGATGCCAAGCGACAGCGCCGGTCTGGTCTTCGCGCAACGCGGTCGTGCTGCCGCTTCGTCCACACGCGGTGAGGGCGATCGTGAGTACGAGCGTGACGGCCAGTACACCGAGTGCTCGCCGACCCATACCTCACCCTAGGCTGCGGCCGTGTTCCGTCTGAGCGCGCACGCCGATCCCGCGTTCCTCGCCGAGATGCTGTACGAGGCCGTCTACTGGCTCGACGACGGAGCCGAGGAACGGCCCCCGATGGACGCGATGCTGGCGGTTCCCGAGAACGCTCGCTACGTCGAGCACTGGGGTCGCGCCGGCGACGTCGCGCTCTGCGCGCTCGATCGTCGCGACGAACCGGTCGGCGCGGTCTGGCTCCGGCGGTTCGACTCCACCGCGCCGGGCTACGGCTATGTCGCCGACGACGTCCCCGAGCTCGCGATCGGCGTGTACCCCGAGTTCCGGGGCCAGCGCGTCGGCACACTCCTGTTGGGCTCTCTGATCGCCCGAGCCGAGCGGGATCACGTGCGGGCGATCAGCCTCAGCGTCCATCCCGACAATCCTGCGAAGCGGCTGTACGCCGCGCAGCGGCTTCGAAGTCGTGCACGACGAGGGCGACGCCCTCACGATGCTCCTCACCCTCACCTGACCCTGTATGCACTACCAACAGAAGTTTCCCGCCCCGGTTCGCCCGGGAGACGGGTGGCCAAGGAGTATGCAACCGTGCGGACGGACGAACCCGAAGAGCCGGTTGCGAGCGATGACGTCCCCGCGCCGCCGGCGCTCGAGGCACCGCACAGGAACGGCGCCGTCCACCACGACGACGAGCCGCCGAAGCGCAAGCACGCGCCCTGGGAATTCCTGATCCTCACGCTCTTCGTGTTGATCCTGTGCATCGGCATCATCCTCGGCTGGACGCTCGTCGGCTCCAAGTCGCCCGAGAAGCTCGACGTGCAGACCGCGGCCCGGGTTTCCGCGGTCTGTGACCGCGCGGTCGCGAAGCTGAAGGCGCTCCCCGATCCCGACCCGCGCGGCAACGGCACCGAGCGGGCGGCGCGCGTGCGGGCGGAGAACGTGCCCTTGCGGGAGATGGTCGCGGAGATCGCGGCCGTGCACCCCACGTCGTCGACCCAGGCCAAGGGGCTCGAAGGTTGGACGACCGACTGGAGTCGGATGATCGATGCCCGCGACAACTACGCGACGGCGCTCGAGGCGCTGGCCGGTTCGAAGAACCCGAAGGCCAAGGTGCGGTTGATCTATCCGGCGAGCCATGCGATCCGACCCATCACCCAGAACATGGACGACTACGTGCGGGAGAGCACACCCCGACTCAACGCGTGTTTCACCCGGGCGTTGCAGCTCGAGGTCGTCGAGGGTCCACGTGTGTACGAGAAGGTGACGTCATGACGGGACGGCTCGACGGCAAGGTCGCGCTGATCACGGGCGCGGGCAGCGGGATGGGCCGCGCGGCCGCGGAGCTGTTCGCGCGCGAGGGCGCCAAGATCGTCGTCACGGACGTCGTCGACGACGGTGGCAACGCCACGGTCGACGCGGTGCGGGCCGCAGGTGGAGAAGCAACTTACGTACGCGCCGACGTGTCGAGGTGGTCCGACTGCGAGGCGATGGTGAAGCACGCGACCGACACGTACGGCTCGCTGCACGTTCTCTACAACAACGCGGGGATCTTCCCGGCCGACGACGGTGGCGTCCTCGACACGCCCGAGTCGACCTGGGATTCGGTCATGAACATCAACCTGAAAGGCGTCTGGCTCGGCTGCCGGGCCGGGATCCCGGCGATGATCACATCGGGCGGCGGCAGCATCGTCAACGTGGCGTCTTTCGTCGCGCTGATGGGAGCGGCCACCGCGCAGATCGCCTACACGTCGAGCAAGGGCGGCGTGCTGTCGATGACGCGTGAGATCGCGGTCGAGTACGCCCGCCAAGGCATCCGCGCCAACGCACTCTGCCCCGGACCGATCCAGACGCCGTTGCTCGAAGAGCTGCTGTCGGATCCGGCGCGACGGGCCCGCCGGTTGGTGCACATCCCGATGGGCCGGCTCGGCCGGGCCGAGGAGCTCGCGAAGGCCGCGCTCTTCCTTGCCTCCGACGACGCCTCGTTCATGACGGGGGCATCGCTCGTGGTCGACGGCGGCATCACCGCCGCATACGTGACTCCGGAGTGACCCGCATCACGTCCGGTAAATAGGCTGGTCCGATGACATCCGCCGGAGGCGCACGCGGAATGCTCGACGCAGCCGAACTCGTTGCCAAGATCGACGCAGGTGCGGTCGACACCGTCCTGGTCGCGTTCCCCGACCTGCAGGGCCGGCTCGTCGGCAAGCGGGTCACCGGCACCTACTGGCGCGACCACATGCACGGGGGCCGCGATCCGCTGCACATGTGCAACTACCTCCTCGCGGTCGACAGCGAGATGAACGTGCTGCCGGGCTACGAGTTCGCGAGCTGGGACCAGGGCTACGGCGACATGGCGTGCCAACCCGACCTTGCCACCATTCGCGACGTTCCCTGGCTCGACAAGACCGCGCTCGTGCTGTGCGATCTGCTCGACGAGAACACCGGCGCGCCGGTGGAGGTGTCGCCTCGGCGCATCCTGCAGCGCCAGGTCGAACGGGCGGCCGCGGCCGGTTTCACGCTCAACTTCGCGAGCGAGCTCGAGTTCTTCGTGTTCCGGGAGTCGCTGGAGGAGGCGTCGGCCAAGGATTTCGCGAACCTCACCCCGCATTCCCTGGTCGTCGAGGATTACCACATCCTGCAGACGACCCGCGACGAGTACCTCATCCGCGCGATCCGCAACGGCATCGACGGCGCGGGCGTGCCCGTCGAGTTCTCCAAGGGCGAAGCCGGACGCGGCCAGCACGAGATCAACCTCGTCTACGCGAACGCGGTCGAGATGGCCGACCGCCACGTGATCTACAAGAACGGAGTGAAGGAGATCGCGGCGCAGCACGACCGCGCCGTCACCTTCATGGCGAAGTACTCCTCCGACGAGGTGGGCTCGTCGTGCCACGTGCACTCGAGCTTGTGGTCGCCCGACGGGCGCGACGCGCGCATGTGGGACGCAGACGCGCCCGACCACCTCTCCCCCGCCATGCGGGGCTGGCTCGGCGGCCAGATCGCGTGCGGCCGCGAGTTCGCATGGATGTACGCGCCCACGGTCAACTCCTACAAGCGGTACCAGCCGGAGTCGTGGGCGCCGACCGCACTTGCGTGGAGCGTCGACAACCGCACGTGCGGGTACCGCATCGTCGGACACGGTTCGTCGTTCCGGCTCGAGTCGCGCATCCCCGGCGCCGACGCCAACCCCTATCTCGCGTTTCGCGGCGACGATCGCGGCCGGTCTGCACGGAATCGAAAACGGCATCGAGCCGGGGCCGCGTTTCAACGGCAATGCGTACGCCGATCCCGACCTGGCCCGGGTGCCGTCGAGCCTCGTCGAGGCGACCGACGCGTTCGCGGGCTCGAAGGTCGCGGCCGACGCGTTCGGTACCGACGTACACGAGCACCTCCTGAACTCCGCCCGCCAGGAGTGGGCCCACTTCAACCGGGCCGTCACCGATTGGGAGCGGCGGAGGAACTTCGACCAGTGGTAACCGTCGTCGCGCTCACGGGTCGCCGCCTCGGGCGTACCGACAAGTGGCCCTACTCGGGCGCGGCCGCGCTCCCCTACCGCTACCTCGATGCGGTGCTGCGCGCGGGTGGCCAGCCGGTGATCGTCAACGACGCCCGCGATCCCAAGGCACTGTTGGCGCGGGTCGACGCGCTCGTGCTCACGGGCGGCCCCGACCTAGATCCCGCCCGCTACGGGGAGAAGCCGAACCCGAACACCTACGGTGTCGACGCCGCCGACGACGACTTCGAGTGCGCGCTCGCCGAAGCCGCGGCCGTGCGCTCGGTGCCGACCCTCGCCATCTGTCGCGGCATCCAGATCCTCAACGTCGCGCGCGGCGGCACGCTGTTCCAACACATCCCCGAGAACCCGGGCGTCCCGCCTCACGGCCAACCCGGTGTCGCCGGCGGCGCGATGCAACACGTCGTCGCAATCCATGGCGGCTCTCTGCTCGCCGACGTGATGGGCACGACCACGACGACCGCGTCGTGCCATCACCACCAGGCGATCGACCAGCTCGGCGACGGGCTGCGCGTCGTCGCCACCGCCTCCGACGGCATCGTCGAAGGGCTGGAGCTCGACGGCCAGTTCCTGCTCGCGGTGCAGTGGCACCCCGAGGACACCGCCGACGAAGATCCCGCGCAGCAGCGCCTGTTCGACGCGATCGTCAGGAAGGCCGGAGGTTGATCACGTCGGGTTGATCCGGGCCCGCAGCTCGTGCTTGGGCACCTTGCCACTCGGGTTGCGGGGCAGCACGTCGATGATCTCGAGCCGTTCCGGAATCTTCTGCGTCATGAGGCCGACTGCCTTGCAGTGCTCGCGCACGTCGAGCATCGTCGGCGGGTCGCCCGCGTCCTTGGCCACGACGAACGCGACGACCATCTCGCCCCGGTCGACGTCGGGGATGCCGAGGACCGCCACGTCGGCGATCTTCGGGTGCGCGTAGAGCACGTCCTCGACTTCTTTGGCCGACACGTTTTCGCCCTTACGGATGATGATGTCCTTGACCCGGCCGGTGATGAGGATGGCGCCGTGCTCGTCGAAACGGCCGAGGTCGCCGGTGAGCAGGAACCCGTCGTCGGTGAACGCGGCCGCGTCGAGCGAGCTGTCGACGTAACCCCGCATGACCTGCGGGCCCTTCACCGCGATCTCGCCGTTCTCGAGGATCTTCATCGTGACCCCGCGCGTCGGCGTGCCTTCGGCCATCGCCTTCGAGACGTCGGGTGCGTCGATGTCGGTCTGGGCGACGATCGGCGCCTCGGTCATGCCGTAGCCCGACGTCGTCCCGATCGAGCTGGGGATCACCTTCTTCAGCTCGTCGTGCAGGTGCGGCGGCTTGGTCGAACCACCGCTCGGGAAGTCGCGCACCGTTGCGTACGCGGCCGGGTTCACGCGTGCCTCTTCGAGCAACGCGGTGTGGATCGCAGCCGCACCGTTGGCGAGCGTGATCTTGTGTTTGCCGATGAGCTCGGTCGACGCGGGCGCGGTCCACGACTCCATGAGCACCGCCGCGGACCCGGTGAGCAGCGGTGTGTACACGCCGATGATGATGCCGCCGACGTGCGTGAACGGGAACGCGACGAGCGCGATGTCGTCGGCGACCACATGCGTCTTCTCCGCGTACCCGATCGCCCCCGCAAGCACGGAGCGGTCGGTGTGCTGTGCGCCCTTCGGGTCGGCCGTGGTGCCCGACGTGTAGAAGATCCAGCGCACCGGGTCCTGGGCGGAGTCGGCGAACGTAGCGGGCGGCGGCGGGAGCGTCGTGGGATCGCCCTCCGGGTTGAAGTGATCGGCGACGAGCGTGTGCATGTCGTCGTTCTCACCGGCGACCTGCTCGGCCAGCGCGGCGTAGTCGAACTTGTTCCACGTCGACGGCGTGATCAGCAGCTTGCAATGCGTCTGCTTGGAGATGAACGACACCTCGCGGTAGCGGTAGATCGGGAGCATCGGGTTCTGCACCGCGCCCAGCCGGCACAGCGCGCCGACGAGCACCGCCGACTCCGTCCAGGTCGGCAGCTGCCACGAGACGTTGGTGCCCTCGCCCACGCCGAGCGTGAGCAACCCGGCCGCGGCTCGCTCGCACAGCTCCTGGTACTGCGCGAACGTCGTGGTGCGGTCGCCGTCGTAGAGCATCACCCGATCGGGGGTGGAGGCCGCTCGCCGTTCGATCAGTTCCCAGACACTGCCGGTGTCGTCGATCATGTTCGTGCGGCTCCGATCGGTCGGGCTCATACGGTGATGCCACCGTCGATCGAGACGACCGAGCCCGTCATGTAGCGGCACTCGTCGGAGGCGACGAACGCGACGACGTTGGCGACCTCCTCGGGCTGGGAGTTGCCGAGCGGTGACATCGCCTTGCGCATCACCTTCCAGTCGACGCCTTCGGGGAACTCGAAGAACGCCTCCTGCAACGGGGTCTCCATACCGCCCGGCGCGACGACGTTGGCCCGCACGCCCCGCTTCAGGTATTCGTCGGCGATCACCTTGGTGAGGTGGATGACGCCGGCTTTCGACGAGCAGTACGCGGCCGAGAACGGCTGCGACCGGATGCCCGCGTTCGACGCGATGTTCACGATCGATCCGCCCCCGTCGAGCAAATGCGCGAGCGCGGCTTGGCACACGAGGAAGGTGCCGGTGAGGTTGACCCCGATGATGCGCTGCCAGTCGGCGAAGGGCATCTCGTGTGTGTGCGCGAACTTGCCGATGCCGGCGCTGTTCACCACGACCTGAGGCCGCCCGAGGTCGGCGGCCGCCGAGGCGACCGCGGCCTTGACCGAGTCGGGATCGGAGACATCGACCCGATACGCCCGGGCGGTGCCGCCCTGCTCGCCGATCTCGGCCGCCGTCTTCTCGGCGGCGTCGATCGCGATGTCGAAACACACGACCGGAGCCCCCTCAGTTGCGAGTTGGCGGGCCGTCGCCCGCCCGAGTCCCGAGCCCGCGCCCGTGACCACCGCTACGTGTCCGTCGAATCGTCCCATGAAGCCGAAGCTAACACGCCGTCGCGGACGTCATCCAAAGATGCTGCGACACGGGAATCGCCGGGCATGGCCGACTGGTCCGGGAGCCGCAGGCGGAAGCCCCGACCGAAGGCGAGACGGATCAAAGCCATCGAGAAGGGGCTGCATCCGAAGACGACCAGTAGCGATGGTCAACGGCCCGCCGGTTCGTGGACCGGCGGGCCGTCGCGCGCTTGCCGCCCCTTGGGGGGAGGGGGCCGGGAAGCGGTTCCCGCTGGCATCATCGGCGCATCCGTCTGGCGGATGAGGAAACTCTGGCTCGGGTGAGGTCGTTCAGGCTTCCATCACGGTGAACGCGACCCGGCCGACCACGTTCTGGTCGATCTCGACCTGCCATTCGTACCGGCCCGGCGCGAGCGGCAGGCCCGCGATGTTGACCGCGAACGGAGCGTCGAGGTCGCTGCCGGGGGCGAGACCGGCCGGGCGGCCGGCCTCGAAGCGGCCCTGGAACTCGACCCGGGTCGCACCGGCTCCGCCCTCCGGCATGGGCAGCACCGGATCGAGGCCGTCCTCGGTCACGAGCCGGGCGGCGAAGTCGTGGGGGATGTTCGCAGCCTCCCAGGGAACCGCGATCTTGACGGCCAGCCCCATCGTCACCGGAGCGCCCCGGTAGATGCTCCAGCCGCCCCCGAGCACGTACAGCTTGCCCGCGACTTCCTGGGCGTGGTCGCAGAGCAGCAGCGTCGTGTTCACGCCGACGACGTTAGGCGCGTGAAGCCCCGTCGGAGGTCCCGGGCTCAGAGGTCGTCGGTATACCGATCGGTGCCGGGCACCGTCGCCAGGAAGGGACTCGCGAATCCGGCGCCCGCAACCATCTCGGCGACGGTCCCGAAGGTCGCGAACGGGTCGGCGCTGAAGGCGAGCGCGAGGTTGTGCGGCGGCGGTTCGGCCTGCGAGACGATCGTGCGCTCGAGGGTCAGGAACACGAGCGCGTCGGCCTGCCCGGTCGTCAGCTCCAGCCGCCTCCTATCGGCGACGACCACCACTCCTGCGTACCCGCGATCGAGGGCGACGACCGCGGCGACGTCGTCGGCCCGGCCGACACACCGGTACACCGCGGTGTGCACGTGATCGCGGTGCGGGAACAGTCGATCCTGCTCCACGATTGTGCGCATCTCCTCCGCGACCCACTCGTCCCACTCGGCCTGCTTGCCGGGCAGTACCCACACGATCGCGAGGTACGAGCCACGCGCGGGGTCGCCGAACAGACGGCCGGGCGGGCGCATCTCCTTGCACGCCCGGGTCGCGACGAACCGGGCGCCGGCAAAGACTCCGGGCCCGGCTTTCACGGTCGCGGGAAAATGGTCGAGCTCGTACCAGCGGTTGAAGTCGGCCTCGTGCCCGGGGTGCGGCTCGATGTACGACACGATCGCCGTCCCGATCGACACGCCCTGTCCGCGTTCGCCGGTCATCGGCCGACCCGTTCCAACGCGCCCCACAGCACGCGCTTCGTGCGTGCCGAGCGCGGCGGGCGAATTGCGGGCGATCAGCTCGCCGAGCGCCTGCGCCTCCGCCTCGAGACCCTCGGGCGCCACGACCTGCGAGCAGATGCCGAGCTCGTACGCCCGTTGCGCGCTGAGCCGCTCGGAACGGCCGGTGAACGCCATCCGGAAGACGGCTTCCATCGGCGACTTCTTCGCGAGCGCGATCGTCTCGTAGACCGTCGCCTGCCCGACCGAGACGTGCGGGTCGACGAACGACGCCGCGGTCGACACGATCACGATGTCGGCATCGGCGACGAAGTGCAGACCCCCACCCGCGCACACTCCGTTGACCGCGGCGATCACCGGTTTCTCCACGCCGTTGTGCCACGCCGTGAACCGCAGTTCGAACCGCTTCGTCCGGCGCGACTGCTCCCGTAGCGCGGCCGGGTCGCGGGCGAGCTGGGCCATGTCGAGCCCGGTCTGGAACGCCTTCCCCGCGCCCGTGTTCACGATCACGCGGACCTCGGGGTCGGCGTCGAGCTCCCGCCAGGCCCGTTCGAGCTCGTCCATCATCGTCGCGTTCATCGCGTTGCCCGATTGCGGACGGTCGAAGATCAGCCAGCCGACGGGCCCCCGGCGCTCGACCCGCAGCGTCTCGAAGTCCCGATCGGGATTCCGATCGGAATCCCGATCGGAATCGCCGTGCTCGGGCTCGGGCATGCGCATTCGCCTTTCCGCGTGTGGCAAGTTGTCGGCATGACCGATCAGCTGCCTTCGACGATACCCGGGCTCGTCGCCCGGGCCGCCGCTTCTTTCGCCGGGAACGAGGCGCTGGTCGACGAGCGGGATCGCATCACGTTCGCGCAGCTCGCCGAGCACGTCGACCGGGCCGCCCGGGCGTTGGTCGCGAGCGGCATCGAGCCCGGCGACCGGGTCGCGATCTGGGCGCCGAACTGCACCGAGTGGGTGGTCGCCGCCCTCGGCATCTTCCGCGCCGGCGCAGTCCTCGTCCCGTTGAACACGCGGTTCAAGGGCGGCGAGTCGCGTGACGTGCTCGAGCGGGCGGGCGTGAAGCTGCTGTTCACCGTCACCGACTTCCTCGACACGAACTACGAGGCACTGCTCCGGGCCGAGCCGGCGCTCCCCGCGCTCCGCGAGATCATCGACCTGCGCGGTCCGGCGTGGACCGAGTTCCTCGCCCACGACGAAGACTCGGCCCTTCCCCGCGTGACGGGCGACGATCTCTGCGCCGTTCTCTTCACGTCGGGCACGACCGGCAAGCCCAAGGGCGCGATGCTCACGCACTCGGCAACGGTTCGGGCGTACGACGCGTGGTCGACCGTCGTGGGCTTGCGCGAGGGCGACCGGTATCTCGTTGTGAACCCGTTCTTCCATTCGTTCGGGCTGAACGCAGGGATCATCGCCAGCCTCGTCAAGGGCGCGACGATCATCCCCCACGCCGTCTTCGACGTCGACGCGGTGATGCGTCGGGCGGCCGAGGAACACGTGTCGATGCTGCCCGGGCCGCCGACGGTGTACCAGTCGATTCTGGATCATCCGAACATCGCGGAGTTCGACATGTCGTCGCTGCGGCTCGCGGTGACGGGCGCGGCTCCCGTTCCCGTCGAGCTCATCCGTCGGATGCGCGCCGAGCTCGGGTTCGAGACGATCATCACCGGCTACGGGCTGACGGAGGCAACCGGCATCGCCACCATGTGCCGCCACGACGACGACCCCGAGACGATCTCGAACACGTCGGGGCGGGCGATCCCCGACGTCGAGGTGCGCATCGTCGACAACGAGGGTTCCGAGGTTCCCCGCGGCGAGCCGGGCGAGGTCGTCATCCGCGGTTACAACATCATGCGCGGTTTCATCAACGATCCGAAGGCCACGGCCGAGGCGATCGACCCCGAGGGGTGGCTGCACACCGGCGACGTCGCCGTGATGAACGAGCGCGGCTACATCCGCATCACCGACCGCACGAAAGACATGTTCATCGTCGGCGGTTTCAACGCGTATCCGGCCGAGATCGAGAACATGATCAACGATCACCCGGCGGTCGGTCAGGTGGCAGTGGTCGGCGTCGTCGACGATCGGATGGGCGAGGTCGGATACGCGTACGTCGTTCCCCGCCTCAACGCGACGATCACCGCCGACGAGCTGAAGCCGTGGTGCCGCGAGAAGATGGCGAACTACAAGGTGCCGCGCTATTTCGCGATCGTCGACGCGCTCCCGCTCAATGCGAGCGGAAAGGTCGCGAAGGACGAGCTCCGCGACCGCGCGCGCACCGAACTGGGATAGCCCGTTGAAGAAGCAGCGGTCCGCGTGGGCCGAGAGCTCCGACCTGATGCCGCGCGTACCACGACGACGAATGGGGAGTGCCGTCGCGGGACGAGCACCATCTGTTCGAGATGCTGATCCTCGAAGGCGCGCAGGCGGGGTTGTCGTGGTCGACGATCCTCAGCAAGCGGGCGAACTACCGGCGCGCGTTCGACGGCTTCGATCCCGACAAGGTCGCCCGGTACCGCGACGCCAAGGTCGCCAAGCTCCTCGATGATCCGGGCATCGTGCGCAACCGGCTGAAGGTGGCATCGGCGATCGGCAACGCCAAGGCGTTCCGAGCGATCGCGTCGGAACACGGAACGTTTCACGACTATCTGTGGGCATGGGTCGACGGGAAGCAGATCGTGAACCGGCCCCGCACGATGCGCGAGCTGCCGGCGCGCACCGAGCTCTCCGACCGGATCGCCAAGGACCTGAAAAAGCGCGGCTGCAACTTCGTCGGCTCGACGATCGTGTACAGCTACCTGCAGGCCGTCGGCGTGATCAACGACCACCTCGCGACCTGCCCGCAGGCGCCGCCGCGTAAGGGTCAGGACGCGACGCGATAACGGACGTACACGACTCCATTGCCGAACCGGCGCTCGTCGAGAAGTTCGAGGTCGGCGCGTTGGTCGCGAGGAAATGCCGGCTTCCCCGCGCCGACGAACACCGGATGGACGAACAAGTGACACTCGTCGACGAGCCCGGCCCGGAACGCGTGCGCGGCGAGGTTCGCGCCTCCCACGGTGAGATCTTCGGCGGCGGAAGCCTTCAGTTCACGTACGGCCTCAGGGTCGAAACTGCGCTCGAGCCGCGTCCGGGCGGTCGACACCTCGTGCAGGGTCGTCGAGTAGACGACCTTGTTCGCAGCCTGCCAGACGTTGGCGAAGTCGGCGCGGAGTTCCGACTCCGCGGCCAGGGCCGGGTCGGTCTCCCAGACGGCCATCGCCTCGTACAGACGGCGGCCGTAGAGATACGTGCCGGAGGCGCGCACAACATCAGTGATGAACGCGAAGTACTCGTCGCTGGGCTCGGTCCAGTCGAAACTGCCGTGCGCGTCCTCGATGTAGCCGTCGAGGGAGACGTTCGCGACGTAGATCAGCTTGGACATTCGGCTCCTGCTCCGCGAGTATCACGTCGGGCTCGATCATCTTGTCGTCTCGTCTCTGTGCCGTCCGAGTCCACTCCTGCGGGCTTGAGCCGAATCGAAATCAGCTGCGCCCACATGAACTCGATCGGCAGGGATGATGCGGGTGTGGATTTGCGGGCTGTCGGTGGCTCGCCGATGCCAGGCTCAGCCGTGGTCAATCCTGTTCCAGAACTGGTGCGTGAGCCCACTCGGCGAGGTGACCGACTCGACGGTGAAGCGGTCTTCGATGCCGCTTGATCCGTCCCAGAGAGATACACCCCGGCCGAGGGTGATCGGCACGACCACCAGGTGCATGAAGTCGACCAGATCGGCCTGCAGGAACTGACATACCGTCGAGGGCCCTCCGCCAACTCGGACGTCGCGACCGTCTGCGGCCTGCTGGGCAAGCTGAAGGACCTCGTTCGGTGACCCGTCGACGAAGCGGAAGCTCGTCCCGTTGGGAAAGTCGATCGTCGGGTGGGGGTGGTGGCTCATGACGTACACCGGGGTTCGGAACGGTGGCTCATCACCCCACCAGCCCCGCCAGCCGTCGTCGGGCCATTCGCCGGATCGAGGGCCGAACTTGCGCCGTCCCATGATCTCGGCGCCGATGCCTTGGCCCCACATGCTCGTCAGCGCGCGGTCGAGCGTGACGGGCGCATCCACGGCGTCGATCCCATGGATAGCCCTGCCATCGAACCACTGGAACAGCCGCTCGGCACCGCCTATCGGGGCTTCGAAGGTCACGTGCTCGCCGGCGGCGAAGCCGTCGAGGGAGACGTTCATGTTGTGGACTCTGGTGCGGGGCATGGCAACTCCATCAGCGATCGGAAGGCTGGGTTCTGCATAGTCCGACGGGCGGGGACGGCCGAACTCATCGGTCGCCGGCCGGAAGTATTGGCGTTGCTTCGCGTTCTGTCGTCAAGCAGGCTTCGTCGATGCCAGTTGAGGTCGTGGTCACCTCCGCGCTGGAGGCCTCACCCGCAGTCGTGTGGGATCGAGTCGTACGGGTGACCGGCGCGAACGATGAGCTGTGGCCGCTCGCGAAGATGACGCGGCCGTCCGTTGTCGACCGACTTACTGCGCCCGGGCACGGAGGGCTTCCCCCGGTTCTGCAGCTGGTTTCTGCTGTTCGGCGTGATCCCGATTGATCGCCGCACCATGGAGTTCGAGGTGCTCGAGGAGGGACGTTTCGTAGAGAGCTCGACCAGCTGGCTCAACGGCAGCGCGCGTCACGAGCGAACAGCTATCGCGGGCGCTTCAAGCGCGACACGTCCCTGAGGCTACGTGGCACGCCGGGCCAGGCCGCAACCCAGGGGCCTTCGATTCGTACGAGTCTCAAGCGAGTGATAGCCGCCCTCCGTCGCGTTGTCCGATGGCGAGTGCTTCAGGGCGCGGATAGAACGGATCGGGACTGGAATCGCCGAGCAGCTGACGGTGTATTGGCGGGAGGCGTTCCCAATCGCTGTCGGAGAACCTGTACCTGTCGCGCGAGGTGATCCATCGGTAGGCGTAGGCCGAACACAGTGTTTTCCGGACATGCGTCCGAGTGTTGTCGCGCCGCTGATGCCAAAGGCGAGAATCAAACACCACAACGGTCCCCGCGGGCACCAGAATCGGGACACTGTCGCGCGGCCGGACCGACGGGTTCTCGAGTTGCACGTCATGGTGACTTCGCGGAACAAGCTCGAGCGCGCCGTCGTCGGGATGCGACACGTCTGTGAGAAACACCGCAGCCTTCAATGACAACCGGGGTTGTTCTGCCGGTAGCGGTCGCATCTCACGGCCCTGGACGCCTCCGTCGCGATGCCAGCGAGCCTCGCCCGTCGCGGGACGAGGGTGATGCAGGTCGAGATGGCTGTGGTAGACGTGAATATTCGTCGAGAGCGCGTACACCATGAGATCGAGGAGTGGAGGCCAGTCGAGGATGCAGCGCAATCCGGTATCGCGATCGAATGCCGACAACACGTGAAGGTCTTCGCATCTGGTAGCGAGGCATCGCGACTCGACCGCGCGATCGAACGCGCGTAACAACACACCGAGATGCTCTTGGTCGAGCGTGCCCAGGACGACGTAGCCGTCGTGATCGAGTTCGCTCATCTCGAGACGGGCTCCGAGTATGTGGTGCACACGATTGCGATTCGCCGTTTCATCGCGAATCAGACGCCCGAAGAGCCTCGTACGTTCCGAACCCTGCTCGCGACACCCCAAGCGCCCGATTGCCCGCTCCGGCGCATTTGTCACATACCCGACGCCCGACATCGACGACATCGACGACGGCGCACATGCAATCGCACGGAGGCCGAGCTGATCGGCGAGGTCGCGCGATACGAGGACGTCTACCGCCTCTGCTACCTCCTCGGGCCGGCCGGCATCATCGTCGTCCGCGCCGGCACGACATGCGATCAGGTGTGCGCCGAGGCGATGGCTTCGCCGAACGCGGCGACCGTGTCGCAGAACTCCGGGATGCTCGGCGCGGGCAGGTGGAACGCGAGCCAGGTGACACCGATACGCGCCAGGCCCTCCGCCTCCTCCACGAAGATCGCGGGGTCGACGATGTCCTTGTGGCCGGGGTGCGAGAACGGGGTGAAACACACGTCGAGCGGCGTCGTGCGGCCCGCCTCCCCCGCCATGTCGTGCATCTGCGCAATCGCGCGTGCGAGCGTGGGCACGTCGGTGATCGACGCGGTGTCGACCGCCTTGGCGGTGCGGGGCGTCGCCGGGAACGGGCTCCAACCGTCGCCGTAGGTGATCGCGCGCCGGATCGCGGCCGACGAGTTGCCGCCGACCCAGATCGGCGGGTGCGGCCGCTGCACGCAGCGGGGCCGCACGACATGCTCGGCCAGCTCGTCGGCCCAGGCCGCCTGCATTTCCGCGATGGATTCGTCGAGCCGGTCGGCCCGATCCGCGAACGACACGCCGAGGCCCTCGAACTCGGCCGCGAGGTAACCGACCGCGACACCGAGGATGACCCTGCCCCGCGAGCACGCATCGAGGCTCGCGACCGACTTCGCCGCGAGATACGGGTTCCGGTACGCGGGAATGAGGCAGTTCGTGTGCAGCCGCAGCCGCCGCGTCGAAGCGGCAGCAAACGACAGTGCGACGAACGGATCGAGGGTCTCGTGGCCCCCGGTGTCGAGCCACTCGCGCGTCGGGAACGGGTGGTCGGTGACGAAACACGCGTCGAAGCCCGCGTCCTCGATCTCGAGCGCGCACTTCACGATCTCGTCGGGCGACGCGATGGGGAGCTCCAACGAGAACTTCACGCGGCGCGCGTCACGAGGCCGGCGAGGAATGCGTCGGGGGTACCCACCGGGGCTCGCGCTTCTCCGCGAACGCGAGCGGCCCCTCTTCCTGATCGGGATGGCCCCACATCGAGACCAGCTCCCCCGCGCCGGCCTTGCACGCGTCGGTGAGCCCGAGCTCCAACGCGCCCCACAGCGCGCGCTTGGTGGCCGCCATCGCCGCGGGCGAGTTGTGGGCGATCTTCTCGGCGAGGGCCTGAGCGGCGTCGCGCAGCGTCTCGGGCGGGTCCACGATCTCGCTGATCATGCCGAGCTCGTACGCGCGTTGCGCGCTCATACGTTCGTGGCGGCCGACGAATGCCATGCGCATCACGGCCTCGACCGGCATTCTCTTCATGAGGCCGATGGCCTCGATCGACACGACCTGGCCGATCGACACGTGCGGATCGAAGAACTGGGCGTCCGACGCCGCGATCACGATGTCGGCATCGGCGATCCAGTGAAAGCCCCCGCCGGCGCAGATCCCGTTGACGGCGGTGATGACCGGCTTCCAGACGTCGTTGTGCCACGACGTGAAGTGGAAGTCGAAGTTCTCGACCGAGTCGCGGTAGCGCTGCATGCCCTCGCCGTCGGTCGCGATCTCGGTGACGTCGACGCCGGTCTGGAACGCGCGTCCGGCGCCGGTATGCACGATCACACGCACTTCCGGGTCGTCGTCGAGCGCGCGCCACGCGAGCTCGAACTCGTCGCGCATGAGCGCACTCATCGCGTTCAACTGGTCGGGTCGGTTGTTGATCAGCCAGCCGACCGGTCCCCTGCGTTCGAGCAGGATGGTCTCGAGCTTCGGGTACTCCACGCTCTCAGCTCCTCGGGACTTCGCGCCAGGGAGCACCCTGCCACGGATCGGGTCCGCGCGGCAGACCGAGCACGCGCTCGCCGACGATGTTCTTGTTCACCTCGGTCGTGCCGCCCTCGATCGTGTTCGCGCGGCTGCGCAACATGCCCCGCACCTCGAGCGGCAGAGCGCTCCCCGACCACGCGATCGAATCCGCGCCCAGCAGGTCGGTTGCCAGCAGCTGGATCCGCTGGTTGAGCTCGCCCTGGTGCACCTTGCCGACCGAGCTCTCGGGACCGGGTGCGCGCCCGGCCTTCATCTGTCGCGCGCGTGCGTTGGTTCGTCCACGCCCGGATCTGCTCCTCGCTGTAGAGGCGCATGAGCTGCTGGCGGACGAGCGGTTCGTTGTCGCGTCCCGACGACCGGGCCAGCTCGAAAAGGTGCTCGACGCCGCGGCCGCCGATACGGTCGACGCCGCCGGAGCCCGACACGCCCGACACCATCGCGCGCTCCCCCGAAAGCGTCGCGTTCGCGACCTTCCAGCCCTGGCCGACCTCACCGATCCGGTACGCGTCGGGAACCGAGCGCGTGATCGAGGAACACCTCGTTGAAGTCGACCTCACCACCGATGTGACGCAGCGGGCGGACCTCCACCCCGGGCTGGTGCAGATCGAGGAGGAAGTACGTGATGCCTTGTCGCTTCGGTGCGTCGGGTTCGGTACGCGCGAGCAGGATCGCGAAGTCGGAGAAGTGCGCCCACGTGCTCCACACCTTCTGGCCGGTGACGGTCCACGTGTCGCCGTCGCGCTCGGCCCGCGTCGCGAGCGAGGCGAGATCGGAGCCCGCGCCCGGCTCACTGAACAGCTGGCACCACTTCTCCTCGTTGCGCACCATCGGCGGCAGGAACCGCAGCCGCTGCTCCTCGGTGCCGTACGAGTAGAGCGCGGGCGCGGTGTTGTTCAGACCGAGCGGATTCAGTCGACCGAGGTTGAACGGCTGCAACTCGACGTCGATCGCGCGCGGTCTCACGGGCAAGATCGAGGCCTCCGTACTCGACCGGCCAGGTCGGCACGACGAGGCCCGACGCCGCGAACACCGGATACCACTCCTCGTACGCGGTGCGCGGGCGCACCTCGCGCACCGCGGCGGCCCCGCCCCGCCGGCCGGCCTCGACCCACGCGGGCGGGATGTTCGCCTCGATCCACGCGCGCACCCCGGCCACGGCCGAGTCGACGGGCGTGGCACGCGTGATCGTCAGCAGGGCGGCACTCATCGGCCTTGAAAACGCGGCGGTCGCTTCTCGCGGAACGCGGCGATGCCCTCGCGGAAGTCATCGGAACGCGACGACAGTTCCAGCGCGAACGCCTCGTTCGCGAGTTGCGCGTCGAGGTCGCTGCCCGCGCCCGCGCTCAGCAGCCACTTGGTGAGCCCCAGCGCGACCGTGGGACCCTCCGCGAGCCGGGCGACCAGTTCCTCGACCGCCGCATCCAAAGCGGCGGCGGGAACCGCGCGGTAGATCGCGCCCCATTCGGCCGCCTCGGCGCCACTCAGCGCCCGCCCCAACAACAGCAGCTCCCGGGCCCGGGCCTCGCCGACCCGGCGGGGCAGCATCCAGGTGGCGCCACTGTCGGGGGTGAACCCGCGCTCGGTGAACGGCTCCCAGAAGCGGGCGTCGTCGGCCGCGATCGTCAGGTCGGCGGCGAGCGCGATCTGGAAACCGATGCCCGCCGCCCAACCCTGCACCTTGCAGACCACGGGAATCTGGAGCGTGCCGATCAGCGGGATCAACCGGTGCGCCTGACCGGGAAGGCGGCGTTGAATACTGCCGGCGCGGGGCTTGCGCTCGACCTCACCGGAGCCGGGCCTGGCGTTGCGGGCGATGATGTCGGCGCCGCCGCAGAAGTGTTCGCCGGCGCCCTCGACGACGATGACACGGACGCCGTCGTCGCCGCGGGCCCGCTCCAACGCGTCGACCAGACCGAGCATGGTCTCCTCGTCGATCGCGTTGCGCTTGTCGGGCCGGTCGAGACGCAACGTCAGCGCACCGCGGTCGTCGGACAACACCTGCAGGCTCATCGGCGACTGAACTCCTCGGAGATCGCGGCGAGCGCGTGTTGGAGATCCGATGCTCCCCCGGGCGGATCAGGCAAGCGCACCGGACCGTGCTCGCGGCTCGGCACCAGGATCGAGGCATGGCCCGGCGTGGTGACCTCGCCCCGCTGATTGACCATCTCGAGCTCGACGTCGACGGCGGGGCGTGCGACCCCGCCGCGCTCGTCGCCGGCGAGGTACTTGCGCGTGACCCGGCCCCGGAGCCACTGGGTGTCGCCGACGTAGTTGAAGCGCCGGAACTCGCAGTCGAGCTTCCACAACCAGGCGTCGTCGCCCATCCAGTCGGTGCACAGGTGGATCAGCCACGTCTCGCGCATGCGGCCGTAGTCGAAGGTGGTCGGGTTGCCCGAGCGACGAGCGAAGTCCGGGTCCCAGTGCACGCGTTGCATCACATCGGGCACGTTGAGGTCGTCGCGGTGGAAGAAGCGCGGGATGCGGCGGCGGTTCTGCGCTCCGAGCCGCAACGGTTTGACGCCGTAGAGGCCCATACCCATGCCCGCGTGCCAGCACACGATGTCGGTGACCGTGAGCGGACCCTTCACCATCGGGCCGACGGCGTCGCCTTCGCTCACGTCCTCGAACCAGCGCGGCTCGGCGCCACGGGGACCCTCGGCCGCGTACTGCTCGTCGATCTCGGCGATCTGATCGTCGGTGTACGGATCGACCGTGATCGCGTCGTACTTCTTGCGCTGCACGCGCCTTCTCCCGCTCGGTGCGGACCATCAGCCGGTACTGCCCCGAGAGGAGCGAGCCCGCGTCGTCGCGGAAGACCTGCGCGGTCCACTCGTGGATGGCACGGCCCGCGAACTCGCTCTGCTTGTCGAGGGCGGCGACGAGCGCGTTGCGGCGGAACGTCCGCCGCAACGGGTGCAACGGTGCCCACCACTCGCGCGCGCTCGCCGCGTAGAACGCGTGCACACCCCGCAGAGGATCACCCTTCATCAGGTCCGTGTGCTCGGGCGCGACCGCGGCGACCTCGTCCTCGCCGATCAGCGTGTCGCCCCCGACCAGGACGGGCGACGCGATCGGACCGCCCCAACGCGTTACCGATGCATACGAGGGATCGCACCACAGCGGATTGTCGTCGCCGTACGCGACAGCGACGTTGCGGAACGTGTCGGGAGTGGGCAGCGTGTAGTACGGCGGCATCGGATGCGGCTCGGGGATCCCGATGCGCGCCCGCAGCCGTTCGACTCCCTCGTCCGTGATGCGACCGGTGTCCGCCATTGGCCGGAGACGATACCCGGCACACCCCGACACCTAGGCTGGCGGCCCGTGAGCCCGGTCGACACAGAGCGGACCCGCGCGCCGGGTCGTGTGCCCGCGCCGATTCTCGTGCTGGGTGCGCTGATGCTCATCGCCGGCGGCGTGCTCGGTGCGATGTGGATGCTCCATCCGCTGATCCGCAAGTGGGACCTGGGTGACCTCGCCGTGTACCGCGCGGCCGGCCGGGCGGTCGTCCACCACCACTCGGTTTTCGGCGACTACGTGCACGACCAGCTCCGGACGCCGCTGCCGTTCATCTACCCGCCGTTCGCCGCCCTGCTCGCGGCGCCGTTCTCGTGGGTCACCGAGAAGACCGGCAACCTCGCGTGGACAGCAGCCACGGTGCTCGTGCTCGGCGCGGTCGTGCGCACGTGCTTCGACCCGCTTCTGCGCCGCTTCGGGCGCGCCCGCGCCAATCGCGTTCGTGCTGGTCCTGGCGGCGGTGTGCGCGCTGTCGCCCGTGGAGGACCACCTCCGGTTCGGCCAGGTCGGCATCCCGCTGATGGCATGCTGCATCTTCGACTGCATGGTCGAGCATCCGCGCTGGCCGCGCGGCGCCCTCGTCGGCATCGCCACCGCGATCAAGCTCGTGCCGGGACTCTTCATCCCGTACCTGTGGCTGACCGGACGCCGGCGCGCGGCCGGGGTCGCGGTTGCAACCTTCGGGGTGTGCACGCTCATCGGCGCCATCGTCACGCCCGGAGACTCCTGGGAGTTCTTCCACTCCAAGATCTTCGACGCGACGAGCCCGATCTACTTCACGAACCAGTCGCTCCAAGGCATCTTCATGCGGCTCGGCGGGCCGTGGCGACTGCCTTGGCTCCTCGCGGTCATCGTCGTGCTCTGGTACGGGATGCGGGCCGCCATCGACGCGAGCCGGGCCGGCGACGAGCTCCGCGCGGTTGCGATCACCGGCCTGGTGAGCGTGTTGGTGTCACCGATCTCGTGGATCCACCACCTCGTGTGGGTCATCCCCGCCCTCGCCGTGATCATCGCAGCCGCGCGCGACCGGCGCCGCACCGCGCTCGCGTTCTTCGTCGCCGCGCTGTTCGTCGCGCGGCTGCCCTACTTCGGCCACGACGAGCTGAAGACGGGCCTGCTCGCCGCAGTGTTGAAGGATTCGTTCGGCTTCATCTGCATCGCGCTCTTGGCGTATCTCGCGCGCGCACGCGCGCCCGTGCCCGCGACCCCGAAGCCGTCAGCGCGTAGCGGCCTGTTTCACGCGACGCTTGGCAACGGTCTCGATCCGGTACGTGCACCGACGATCGCCGGCGATGATGTGCTGCGTGCGCTCGACCGACACCTGCGGACCGAGCACGTCACGGAACAGCGCGAGCTCGGACGCCGCAGAGTCCGGGACACGAGCTCGCCGCCGTGCAGATCGGGCAGTGGTGCTCGATCAGCAGCACCGCGTCGTCGTTCGGAACGTCGCAGACCTCGGCGACGTAACCCTCTTCGGTGCGGATGCGGGCCAGCGCGTCGACGCGCGCCCGGAGCGTGCCCCGCTTCGGCAGTGCCCGTTCGTACGCGGCGCGCTGCTTCTCGCCGCGCGCGTCGATCACCTTGGCCAGGCCGTCGTCGCCGAGCGCGGCACGGACCGCGGTGA
Source organism: uncultured Actinomycetes bacterium (assembly GCA_963761055.1). Taxonomy (GTDB): domain Bacteria; phylum Actinomycetota; class Acidimicrobiia; order IMCC26256; family PALSA-610; genus PALSA-610. The sequence continues at coordinate 327,652 of CAVXFO010000008.1, forward strand.
TCAATTCCACGGTCAGGTCGTCGTGACGGTCGGGGAAGAGATCCTCGGCGAGATCGGTGAGCACCCAGATCGTCGCCGGTCGTCCGCGCCCGGCCGCGGATCCGGCGCGGGCGGCGACCAGGCCGTGGTCGGCGAGCGTGTCGAGGTGCTGGCGCACTCCGGCCTCGGTCATGTCGAGCGCGCGCGCCAAGTCGGCGACCTTGGCGTCGGCCCGCTTCAGTCGCTCGACGATCCGACGCTTCGTCGGGCCCAAGTTGGCCTTGACGTCTTCCATCAGCCGATAGATTATCGCAAGAGAACACTTGTTCGAAAGCTCGCGTGGGAGGGGTCCCGAATGATCGACCACCCAACTGCCGCAACCGCCGTGCGGGCGGGAACGCTCGCCGAGCTGCAAAAGCGAGGGCAGCTGGTCACGAAGATCGGCACGGTGCCGGTCGTGGTGTTCTGGCACGACGACGCCCCTTACGCGATCGAGGACCGGTGCCCCCACCTCGGTTTCCCCCTGCACCAGGGGACGGTCGAGGCCGGGCTCGTCACCTGCCACTGGCACCACGCCCGATTCGATCTCGTGTCGGGGTGCACGCTCGACATGTGGGCCGACGACGCCCGCGGGTTCGCGGCGACCGTCCGCGCCGGCGACGTGTTCGTCGACGCCCTCCCCGACTCCGACCCGGTCGGCCACCTCCAGGCCCGGCTGCGCAACGGTCTCGAGGAGAACATCACCCTCGTCATCGCCAAGTCGGTGCTCGGGCTCCTCGACGAAGGCGTCCCCGCCGCCGAGATCGTGCGCACCGGACTCGACTTCGGCACCACGTACCGCGGCGGTGGCTGGGGCGCGGGCCTCACGGTGCTCGTCGCGATGGCGAACCTGTTCCCGCACCTGCACGCCGACGACCGCGCCCTGGCGCTCGTGCACGGTCTCGCCTTCGTCGCCAACGACACGAGCGGGCATTCGCCCCGTTTTCCCGTCGGCCCGCTGCCGACCCGCGGCGTACCGATGCCCCGGCTCGAGGCGTGGTACCGCCGGTTCATCGACACCCGCTCGAGCGATTCGGCCGAGCGCACGCTCGAGACCGCGCTCGGTGATCCCGCGCGTCTCGGCGCGGTCGAGTCGACGATGTTCGCAGCGCTCAGCGACCACGTGTTCATCGACGGCGGCCACACGATCGACTTCACGAACAAGGCGTTCGAGGCGCTCGCTCTGGTGGGCCCGGACGCCGCCGCGCGAGGTGCTGCCCACGTTGGTGTTGCAGACGGCACGTGCCCAGCGTTCGGAGGAGTTCTCCGAGTGGCGGCACCCGACCGATCTCGTCGCCCTGGCCCGGGAGACCTCGGGGCGTATGGAAGGTCCGAACCCCCCGGTCGCGGAGCCGATCGACGTCGGCACGTTGGCGTGGCAGCTGCTCGCCGACGATCCGCACGCGGTGGCCGACGCGCTGGTCGAGGCCTGGTCGGCCGGCGCGACCGACGAGGAGCTCGGCCGCGCGACTCGCGTACGCGGCCGCGTTGCGCATCGTGCGGTTCCACACCCGCAACGACCACGCCGACTGGGACACGGTGCACCACTCGTTCACCGCGGCCAACGCGCTCCACCAGGCGCTGGCCCGCAATCCCACGCCCGAGCTGCGGCGCGCCGCGGTCCAGGCCGCGTTGCGCATCTATCTCGACCGCTTCCTCAACGTGCCCGCGGCCCGGCTGCCGCGGGCGACCATCGGCAGCATCCAAGGACTGAACCGGTGCTTCGACGCGCAGGGGATGGTCGACGACGCCGCGAACGAGGTGTTCGGCTACCTCACCGCCGGCGGTTCGCGCGCCGAGGTGATCGCCGCGCTCGGACGCGCGCTCCTCGTCGAAGACGCCGGGTTCCACTGGTTCCAGACCGTCGAAGCCGGCGTGCGCCAGGCCACGGCGTGGCCCGACGGATCGGAGGAATCGACGCTGATCCTGGTCGGGATCGCCCGTTTCCTCGCCGCCCACACGCCGACCCGCCGGGAGCTGCCGACGGTCGTACGGATCGCGGCCCGGTTGCGCCGGGGCGAGGCGCTCTACGAGGACGACGAGAAACTCTGAACGCGGCCGTCCTTCGGTACGAAGCCCAAGCCCGAGGCAGAGCTCAGCCGCCGCCGATGTCGACGGCGAACCCCTCGTAGATCAGGTCGGCGCCCCGCTGGCGGTGCCGGGCGAGCGCGGCGAGGAGCGCGGTCAGATCGACCCGGACGTCCTCTGCCCACGCGACGTACGTCTCGTCGTCGGCACCGTCGTCGCCGGGAGGATCATCGAGACGGATCTCCCCGTTCACGATCATGGCGAGGATGTCGCTGTGCTCACGGCGGAGCCGGGTCGCCGGCTTCGAGAGCCGGGGCGATTCGGCGACGAGGTCGTCGAGGAACGCACCCGGCGCTTCCGTCTGCATGATGTGGTGGGTCCACACTTCGTGGACGACCGCCAGCGCCTCGCGCACGTGGGTCACCCACTCGGCGCGATTCGCGAACGGCGCCGCGAGCGCGAGCTCGAGGTTGCTCAGCGCGGTCTTCAGGCCCGCCCGGCGAATGCGCACGTCGTCGAGCACCGGGGGCAGGGCTTCGGTGCCGATACCGGCGCCGACCGTACCGTCGAAGTTGCGATAACGGGCCATTGTCGACCTCCTGGGCCGGCTCCGGTGAGGAGCAGGTCCGGTGACGCTACGCCCTTCGCGAGCCTTTGCCTAGAGGCCTCGGAACGCGCGTGTACCTAGGGTTTCGCGGATCGAGGCCGGAGGCGGGGCAGCACTTTGTCGGCGAAGAGCTCGAGGCTCGACCACGCCAGCGCCGGCGGCAGACCGCCGGCGAGCGGGTTGAAGACGATCCCGCCCTGGCCGGGAACGTCCTTGACCCGGTCGTACACCTCGTCGGGTGTCCCGACGACATACTGCGGCGACGCGCGCAGGTCGTCGACCGACGTGGCGTGCACGCCGGGCGTCGAATGCTGACCCGGAGTCTGGAACGACGCGTAGGTCTGGGCCTCGTAGAGCACGTACTTGCCGATCTCGGCCCACGCCTTGTCCGGGTCGTCGGCCACGTGCACGAAGGTGGGACCGACCGGCTGCAGGATGAATCCACCCTCGAACCCGATCTTCTTCGCCTCGTCGAAGTACGCCTCGCGCACGACCGCGTCGCTGTTCATCGGGAACATCGCAAGCCGCAGGCGCGCGGCGCGGCGCGCGGCCGCAGGTACACCGCCGCCGACGAACAACATGCGGCGCGGGTCGGTGACCGGCTTCGGCGTGACGACGACGTCGCGGCCGCGGTAGTCGAACGTCTCCCCCGACAACGCTTCCAACACCGCCGAAACGTGTTCCTCGAGCACACGTCCGCGCGAGGCGTGCTCCAGGCCCGCCATCTCGAATTCCTCGACGCGGTACCCCGCGCCGAACACGACCCACATGCGTCCCGGGAACGCGTTGTCGAGCACGGCGATCCGCTCCGCGATACGGATCGGGTCGTGCAGCGGCAGGATCGCGGCGCTGATCATGAGCCGCGCGTTGGCGGTACGTGCCAACACCGCGGCGGCCATCGTCAGCGGCGCGGGCATCCAACCGTCGTCGACGCCGTGGTGCTCGGAGAGGACGAGCGAGTCGAAGCCGATCTTGTCGGCCCACGCGAACTGCTCGAGCGCGGTCGCGTAGATCTCCTGCGACGATTCGGGTGCGAACGCGGGGGCACGAAAGTCCTGCCGCATCGAGAGGAACGCCATGGGAGGTCCTTTACGGCCGGGAGATCAGGAGAGGTGGGTGCGCACGAGGTGCGGGCCGACATCGGCGCCGAACCGCGCGATCTGGTCGCAGTGTTCGTGAACATCGCGTGCGAACAGGCGTACCTGCAGGTGTGACACGCCGATCGCGCCGAGACGGGAGTTCGCGAACTCGGCGATGCGCTCCGGCGAACCGTGCATCACACCCTTCGGGAGGTCCCAGGTGGGCTCACCGACATGGGCGACGAGGTGATAGCCGATCTCCGGCACCGCGCCGGGCCGCACGCGGTCGCGCTCGCGCAGGATCGTCTCGATGTCGGCGGGCAGCTGGTCGAGCGGTGTGGCCTGCGGGATCCAACCGTCGGCCATCGTCGCGACCCGCCGGAGCGCGGGCTTGCCCGAGCCTCCGATCCAGATCGGCGGATGCGGCTGCTGCACCGGGCGGGGCCGTTGGCCGACCTCTTCACCCGACGCGGCAGTCGTCCACTCGTTCGTGAGCACGTCGGCGATGACCGCGAGCGCGGCATCGGTCGTCCGGCCCCGTTCCGCGAACGACACGCCCAGCGCATCGAACTCGCCCTCGACGTGCCCGGCCCCGATCCCGAGGATCATGCGGCCGTTCGACAACCGGTCGAGGGTCGCGAACGCCTTCGAGACCGTCAGCGGCGGTTGGTACGCGGCGATGAAGACGTTTGTCATCAACCGCGCCCGGCTGGTGTGCGCCGCGAGGTAACCGAGCGTCGCGATCGGGTCGAACCACTGCGTCGACATCATCTCCGCGGGCTCGTGCGGCAACGCGACGTGGTGGCAGACCGCGACGTAGAGGAAGCCGGCCGCGTCGGCCGCCTGTGCGACCCGGACCATGTCGGCGACGGTCGCGTCTTGCTCCCACGGCATCGAGACCCGCACCGACAACGCCTGCACCGGGAGTTGCATGCCGTACGCGAGGACTCCGTCGGGAACGACGGCAACCGTCCGGTTCGTGCTCGTCATCAGCCGGGCCACACGACCGACTGGAGATCGCTGTAGGCGTGCAGACCGAACACCCCGCCGTCGCGCCCGACACCGCTGAACTTCGTACCGCCGAACGGCGTGTTGTGGTTGCGCTGGGTCGTGTTGATACCGATGTTGCCGGCGCGCAGTCGCTTGCTCGCCCGGAAGGCCTTGTTCGTGTCGGCACTGAACACGTAGTCGTAGAGGCCGAAGTCGGTGCCGTTCATCAGCGCGATGCCTTCGTCTTCGTCGTCGAACGGCAACACCACCACGACCGGGCCGAAGATCTCCTCCTGCACAACCTTCATGTCGAGCCGGCCGCCCGCGAGCAACGTGGGCGCGACGTAGAAGCCGGTGTCGGGCTTCTCCGGGCGCGTGCCCCCGGCGACCACTTCGGCACCCTCGGCCCGACCGGCTTCGATGTAACTCTCGACCCGGTCGCGGTGCGACGCGCTGATGACCGGCCCGAGCACCGTGTCGGGCTCGTAGGGGTCACCGACCTTCAACACGTTCGCCATCTTCGCGAGGCCTGCGACGACCTGGTCGTACACGCCCCGCTGCACGATCGCGCACGTCGGCGCGGTGCAGATCTGGCCGGAGTGAAACGTCCACGTCGAGCCGATCATGCCGATCGCAGTCTTCAGGTTGGCGTCGTCGTAGACGAGCGCGCCGCCCTTGCCGCCGAGCTCCAGCAGCAAGCGCTTCATCGTGCGGCCGCCGACCTCGCCGATGCGCATGCCGACGCCGGTCGAGCCGGTGAACGACACCATGTCGATGTCGCGCGTCGCGACGAGCGCTTCGCCGGTGACGGGCGTCGAGCCCGTGACGACGTTTACAACTCCCGGCGGGAACCCCACCTCGTGCATGATGCGCACGAGCTCGATTACCGCCAGCGGATTCTGCGACGCGGGCCGGACGACGACGGTGTTGCCCATGGCGAGCGCCGGCCCGAGCTTGCCCGCCATGTTGACGACGGGGAAGTTGTACGGAGTGATCGCGGCAACCGCGCCGACCGGTTGGCGGCGGGCGATCGCTCCCATCAGCCCGCCGGGCGCGAGCGCGGTACCGGGCATCTCCATCGGCGGCAGCGGAATCACGTTGGATTCGTGAGCCAGGCGCGAGTAGGTTTCGAAGCGCACGCGTGCCTGGGGCACCTGCATCTGCTTGCCGACGGTCGCGGTGCAACCCGTCTCCGCGATCACGAGCGGCAACAACGCGTCGAACCGGTCGCGCATCGCGTCGGCGACCTTCTGCAGCAGGTTCGCCCGCACGTCGGGCGAGGTCTGCGACCATGCCGGGAACGCTTCCTGGGCGGCGCGGGCCGCGTCGAGCGCCTGCTGCTCCGATGCTTCCGGAGCGATGCCGACGACTTCCTCGGTGGCGGGGTTGACGATCTCGTAGCCGCCGTCGGCCCCGTCGACCCAGTCCCCACCGATCAAGAGTTGAGGTCCAGCCATGAGCGGAACTGTAACGCGTTCTATTTCGGCGATCTAGCTGATCGCGAAGGCGGCGATGCCGAGGATCGGCGCCGGCGGAGGGTGGCCGGCCAGGCTTCCGAGGAAGGCCGTCCTCGAGAAGTCGAAGACACCGCCGTCGCTGGCCACCATCAGGTAGCCGTTGCCGTACGCGACCAGTCCGTTCACGGGCTGGTTGAGGTGTGCACTGCCCATCGAACCGCGAAACGGCGCGTCGAACGCGAAAACCCCGCCATCGGAGGCAACGAGCCAGTAACCGTGGTTGTCGGGCGCCGGCGCGATGCCGACGACGGGCCGGTTGAGGCGAAGATTGCCGGTCGAGCCGTGGAACCGCGCGTCGCCGAAGCTGAACACGCCACCGTCGGAACCGACCATGTAGTAGCCGTGGCCCGTGTGCGTCGCGACCGAAGCGATGACCGGGCCGTTCAACGTGCTCGCCGACAGGTCGCCGTAGAAATGGGCGTCGCCGTACGCGAAGGCGCGCCCCGGTTCGTGAACAGCCAGTAACCATTGCCCGACGGTGTCGCGGAGATGGTGCTCACCACCTCGCCCGCGCGCAGGGCCGGCGGGTTGCCGTGGTCAGCCGCCGCACCGAAATGCGACACCTTCCCGGCACCGTCGACGACCCAGTAGCCGCGGCCGTCGGCGCGCGTTGCGATCGCGACCGCAAAGCCGGGTTCCGAACCCAGCTTCCCCGCGCTTCCGAACCCGTAGACCGTGCCGTTCGCACCCAGCATCCAATAGCCCGACTTGGGCGTGCCGTAGGCCGAGTAGATCTCGTTCGCATCGGCGAGCCGCATGCAGAACGACGCGTTCGGATCGGAACAGCTCGTCGATTGGTCGGCCGGGCGCTCGTACTTCGTCTCGACGACAAGGGTCGCGCAGCTGACGGTTGTGCAGGCCTTCAACGACGCGAGACCGAAACTCGAATCGTGCGTCAACTCCTGCTCGACGTACTGCAGTTGCACCTCGAGGTTCGTCCACGAGACGTGTTTGCTCGTGGCCAGAGCAACGAGACCGTTGAAGCGCGTGCCGGGATCGGTCCACTGCGCGATACCGGCACCGCACGGCCCCGGAGGCACCTGGCAACCGAACTCGACCTGTGCCGGGTTCAGCGCGCCACCCGACTCGTAGAGGAGGTTCCCCTCGAGCCCTGCGATCTGGACGCGTGTGAGCGTCGTGTTCGCTACGAGATACTCCCAGGCGGTGAAAACATTCGCGGTGATCGGATCAGCCCCCAGGATCCTGCGGACGGGAGCGGGCGCCACCGGCCCGGTCGGTGTGCTCGCCCCGGACGGCGCGGCACCGAGCCCGAGCGCCGCCACCGCGATCGCCGTCGACGAGACGACGAGCCGCCGGATCGATCTCCGCACCGACACTCGACCGCCCCGAACGTCAGGAGCCGAGGTTCAGGTGCAGCATCTCGATCGCATTGGTGCGACAGATCTTGTCGACCTGCTCCTGGGTGAGATCCTTCATGATCTCCTCCGCCACCTTCTTGGTGTGGGGCCAGGTGGAGTCGCTGTGGGGGTAGTCGGTCTCGAAGGTCACGTTGTCCACGCCGACCGCGTCGAGGTTCTTGAGCCCGTGCGCGTCGTCGAAGAAGCAGCCGTAGACGTGCTCGTAGTAGTACTCCGACGGCGGGCGCAGCACCTTGTCGGCAACGCCGCCCCACCCCCGGTTGTCCTCCCACACCGCGTCGGCGCGCTCGAGGATGTACGGGATCCAGCCGATCTGGCCCTCGCTGTACGCGATCTTGAGCCGGGGGAACTTCTCGAACAGCCCCGACATCAGCCAGTCGGTGAGCGACATCGCCGCGTTCATGTAGGTGAGCGTGCTGCCGACGGCGGCGGGCGCGTCGGCCGACGTGGAAGGCATCTTCGACGACGAGCCGATGTGCATACACACAACGGTGTCGGTCTCTTCACACGCCTGCAGGAACGGGTCCCAGAATCCGTCCTTGTCGTGCATCGACGGCAGGCCGAGGAACGCAGGGATCTCCGAGAAGGTCACCGCGTGGTTGCCGCGCGCGGCGTTGCGCCGCACTTCGGCGGCTGCGAGCGTCGGGTCCCAGAGCTGCACGATGATCAACGGGATGAGGCGGTCCTTCGTGCCCGCGCACCATTCCTCGACCATCCAGTCGTTGTACGCCTTCACGCAGAGATCGCCGAGCTCTTTGTCCTTGCGCTCGGTGAACGTCTGCCCGCAGAAGCGAGGGAAGCTCGGGAACGCGAGCGACGCCTCGACGTGGTTCACGTCCATGTCCTCGAGGCGCGCCTTTTGGTCCCAGCAGCCCTTGCGCATGTCGTCCATCGTGATCGGACTGACGGTGATCTCGTCGCGCGGGTAGCCGGCCACGGCGGAGAGGCGCGTGAGCGGGTACTGCAGGTCTTCGACGAGCCACCAGTCGCACCAGAGCCCGTCTTCGTTGTCGGCGGCGGTGTCGTAGCTGAAGATGCCGCCGACGAACTTCATGTTCTTGACCTTGCGGCGCTCGATCCGCGGCCCGACGGCCTTGAATTTCTCCGGCAACCGGTCCTGCCACACGTTGGGCGGCTCGATCACGTGATCGTCGACGGAGATGATGCGGGGAATCTGCGGCGCCATGGCGGGCAGGCTACAGCGGCGTATTTGGGTTCGGACAACGAGCCGGTCAGTCGCTCCAGGCGGCGAGGACGTCGGCGGTGGTGACGATGGTGGCGATGAGCGACAGGGTGTTGTCGATGACTGCGTCCGCATACTCGAGCGGCACCCCGGCGATCGCGTCGCGCGGCAATACGGTCTGGTAGCCCCGGTTCACGGCGTCGAGCGCGAGATTGGTCATCCCGACGTTGACCGACACACCGACCCCGACGATCGTGGTCGCGCCCAGGTTCCGCAAGATCGAGTCGAGTTGGGTGCCGGTCATCGGACCGAGCCCGTGGTAGCGGGCGAGCACGAGATCGCGCGGGTCGACGCCGATCTCGTCGGGGACCTGCACTGCCGGAGACCCGGGCGTGAGCCGCACCGGCGACTTCTTCACGCCTGCAAACAGGCGCGCGTTGTGGTTGGCGCCACGTCCGTCGTCGCGCGTCTCCGCGGTGCAGTGCAACACGGTGACGCCGATCTCCCGAGCCCGGACCGCGAGCCGTGCGCAGTTGCCGACGAGATCAACGGCGGCCGCGGCATCGGCGAGCGCGGGCAACGCGGACGGAGATCCGACGACGCCGTTCTGCACCTCCTGCAGGACGAGCGCGGTGTGCTCGGGCGCGACGAGCGCCGCGCAGATCGACCGCCATCGCTACTCCTCGACGAAGCCAGTGTCGGCGCTCGCGTCGCGCAACGCGTCCTTCAGGATCTTGCCGGCGGCGTTGCGCGGCAGCGATCCGTCGCGTACCTCCCACTGTTCGGGCACCTTGTAGTACGCGAGCTGCGACGCGCACCACGCCCGCACGACCTCGACGTCGATCGTGTGGCCGGGCCGGGGCACGACGACGGCCTTCACCCGTTGACCGAGCTCGGGATCGTCGACGCCGATCACGCCGCATTCCTCGATGTCGGGGTGATCCTCGATGATCTTCTCGATCTCGACGGGGTAGACGTTCTCGCCGCCCCGGAAGATCAGGTCGCGCTTGCGCGACGACAGGTAGAGGCGCCCGTCTTCGAGGCGACCGATATCGCCGGTGCGCAACCAGCGATCGGCGGTGATCGTCTCCGCGGTCTCCTCGGGCCGGCGCCAGTAGCCCGGCATCACCATCGGGCCCCGCACGCACACCTCGCCCTCGACCCCCTCCGGAACCGCGGCACCCATCGGATCGCGAATCTCGAGCTCGACGGTCGGCAACGCGCGCCCGACCGACGAGGGATGGTCGATGAGCTCCTGACCGTTGTTGAGCGTCGCGAGGGCCGCGCACTCGGTCTGGCCATAGCCGATGCCGACGCTGTGACGCGCGTTCGGGAAGACCTCGCGGGTCCGCTCGATCAGCGACGCCGACACGGGCGAACCTCCGCCACCGACGTTCTTGATGCTCGACAGGTCGTACTTCGCCGCGTCGGGAGAGTTCACCATGCGGTGCAGCAACGTCTCGGTGAACGACCAGCCGGTGCACCGCTCCTCTTCGATGACGCGCATCGCGACCGCGGGATCGAAACGACCCATCAGCCACACGCTCTTGAGGCCGGTGGCCAGCATCATCACCGCCGCGCTGTGCAGCCCCGACACGTGGAACAGCGGGCTCGACACGAGCTGGCACGTCGGGTCGGGCGGCGGCCCATCGGGGGCGGGCGGCGGCGCGAGCATCATCGCCTTGGCCCCGTTGTAGAAGTTGATCATCAGGAACGACGCCACGTTGCGGTGCGTGTTGATCGCGCCCTTGGGCCGCCCGGTCGTACCGGACGTGTAGAGGATGATCGCAGGGTCGTCCTCGTCGACGTCGAGGTCGCCGAAGTCGGCATCGGGCGCGTACGCCTCCAACTCCTCGAAATCGTCCTCCATCACGACGAGCGGGACGCCCGGGTCGCCCTCGATGCGCTCGACCCGCTTCCGGTCGGCGACGAGGACCTTGGGTTCGCAATCGTCGAGGAAATATCGGATCTCCGGCCCGGTCGACCAGCCGTTGAGGCCGACCGCGATGGCGCCGAGACTGATCGCGGCCCAGAACGAGATCACCCATTCCGGGCAGTTCGCACCGAGGATCGCGACCCGGTCGCCCGGCTGCACGCCGTAGCGGTCGCGGAACCCGGCCGCGACCGACGCCACGAGGCGCGCGTGCTCGGCGAACGTGATCCGCCGCTCGGTCGTGCCGTCGGTCGCGAGCATGTAGACGTTGTCGCCGAACTCGGGCGACTTCACCAACAGGTCGCGCAGCGTGCGGATCCGGTTCTTGAACGACTTGATCGTGACCCCGCCGACCTCGACGTCGACGACCTCGAACGGTCCGCCCTCGCCGAGCAGCGTCGCCTCGACGCGCGCGATTTCTTCCGGCAGGTCGACCACGGCGCGCACCCTACAGGCGGGGAATCACCTGATGCAGAAGGCCGGCGATCTCCTGCGCGCACTCCAGGAACACGTCGAGATCGCCGCCCGCGGGATCGAGCACGTCCTCTTCGGGTTCGAGCACGACGTCGGCCAGGTGCATCGCGGCGAGTCGCTCGCCGAGCGGAGACCCGCCGGCGGGGAGGTCACGGGCCAGACGCTTGAGCGTCGCGGTGCGGGGTGCCGCACGAAGATGCACGCGCCGCATCCAGGCCACGTGCTCGCGCGCCAATGCGATCACGAGATCGGCCGAATCGAGCTCGGCGATCGTTGCCTGTCGACTGCGATGGTCGGGGATCGCGAGGCCCAACGACGTGATCGCGTCGCGGGTGCGCCAGCTCATCGGCATCCCCTCGATCACGTGCGTCCCGCTCGTGGTGACCTTCAGGCCGGGAACGTGCTCGCGCAGGATCGCGCCGGCCATCACCGACCGGGCCGCGTTCCCGGTACACAACGTGACGACGTGGAGATCGCTCATCGGCCCCGGCCCATTCGGGGCGGGAGACTACTGGTCGGGCAGAATGCGACCGTGACGTACACCCTCGTCCTGCTTCGCCACGGGCAAAGCGAGTGGAATCTCAAGAACCTCTTCACCGGCTGGGTCGACGTCGACCTCACCGACCTGGGTCGCGAGGAAGCGCGCCGGGGCGGACGCGATCTGGCCACCGCCGACGTGCGCCCCGACATCGTCCACACGTCGGTGCAACTGCGCGCCATCCGCACGGCGGAGATGGCCCTCGACGAATGCGCGCGCAAATGGGTGCCGGTGCGGCGTTCGTGGCGGCTGAACGAGCGGCACTACGGCGACCTCCAGGGCAAGGACAAGAAGGAGACGTCCGCCCAGTTCGGCGCCGACCAGGTGAAGGTGTGGCGCCGTTCGTACGACGTCCCCCCGCCCGATCTCGATCCCACCGTCGCGCGGAACGCGAAGCGATGGGGTTACGACGAGCGCTACGCAGCGCTGCCCCGCGACGTGCTCCCGCGCTCCGAATGCCTCAAGGACGTGCTCGAGCGGATGCTGCCGTGGTGGTACGACGCGGTCGTCCCCGACCTCCGCACGGGCGCGACCGTGCTCGTCGCCGCGCACGGCAACTCCTTGCGGGCGCTCGTGAAGCACCTCGACGGTCTCACCGCCGACGAGGTCGTCGAGCTCAACCTTCCGACGGGTGAACCGCTCGTCTACGCGTTGAACGACGACCTGCGGCCGACGCAGCGCACGGGCCCGGGCGGTGTCAAAGGCCGGTTCCTCGACCCCGAACGCGCCCTGGCCGCAGCCGCGGCCGTGGCCAAACAAGCCGGCTGAGCCCGCCTACGCTCGGGGCCTTGAGCGCGCCCCCGACCGCGCCGAAAACACCGAGATGAGCAACACGATGATGGGATCGAGCGTGGCGGCGCGCATCCTGCTCATCGTCGGGTTCTTCGCGGCGTGGATCGGCTACGACGCCTGGATCTTCTCCCACGTCGTGCTCGACCCGAACACGACCCGATCGGCCGCGCACGCGCTCCTTGCCTCGCCCTCGGTGCGCAGCAGTCTCGCCCACACGATCACCGCCCAGATCGAGCACCAACTCCCCGCCGCGACGAACGATCCGCGCGTCGGTCCCGCCGTCACCCGAGCTCTGCCGCGACCCCCGTGTCGAAGCCGCCTTCGCCGACACGATCGCCCAGATTCACCAAGCGGTGCTCGCCGACTCGAGTGGTACGTCGTTCCGCATCGACGGGCGCGCGCTGACCACTGCGCTCCACGACGAGGTCGCGGCGACCGACCCGCAACTGGCGGCCCAGATCCTGCGGGCTCCGCCGCTCGACGTGAGCATCAGCTCCGGCTCGCTCCCGCACGTGCCTGACGCCCGGCCGACCGCCGACGTCGTCACGACACTGGCCACGATCGCCGCCCTGCTCCTCGTCACCGCGTCACTGCTGTTGCGTCACGACCGGCGCTCCGTCCGGCGCGTCGGGCGTCGCATCGCGTATCTCGCGGCGATGCCCCTCGTCGTCTTCGTCGCACTCCCCCGCGTGCTCACCCACGCATCAGGCGACACGCCGCAGATCGCGGCCGCACTCCTGCGCGTCTACGGCGACCGCGTGCTGCCGTCCGCGATCGCGTTCCTCGTCGTCGGCCTCGCGACGGTCGTCGCCGCGCTCGTCTGGCCGCGCAACGTCGCCGAGTTCGGCCGCTCCGGCCCGTCGCCGAACTCGCCGTACAACGGACCGCCGCCGACTCCTCGGCCACCGGGCCCGCCCGAGCGCCCGGAGATCACCGACCGCCTCTACCTCTAGTCACAAACACATTGCAAGGATCGTGGCGCACGTCCGTCACGATCCTTGCAAACTGTTTGCAACGCGTGGCGGGTGGGGTTACGCGGGGCGGGCGGGTGCGGCAGGTTCCGGTGCGCAGTCGGCGAGCACTCGGACGATCGGTACGGGATCGGTGATCCCACGCACGTAGACGGGGCCGAGGGGTTCGAAGCCGAATCCCGAACGGGCACCGATCGCGTCGGCGGTCGCTCCCGAACAGAGCACCTCGCCCGGTCCGGCGAGGTCGACGATGCGAGCGGCGAGATTGACGTCGCGGCCCACGATGTCATCGCCGCGGCGACGCGGCGAGCCCCAGTGGACGCCCATCCGCACCCACAGCGGGATGGCCGCGGCGTCGCCCTCGCCTGTCGATGCGTCGGCCGCGTCGTTCCCTGCGTCGAAGTCGTGTTGCAGGCGCAGACACGTGTCGATCGCGTCGCGCGGGTCATCGAACCAGAGCAGCAGACCGTCGCCCAACTCCTTGACGACCCGTGCGGCCACCGGCAGCGCGTCGCGGACCATCGCTTCTTGACGTTCGAGCAACGCGAGCGCCACGTCGTCGCCGTGCATGTCTGTGAGCGCGGTGAACCCGACGATGTCGGTGAACACGATGGCACCCTGGTCGGCCATCAGGCGCTCGACACCCTGATCGCGCCGCTCACGCTCATCACCGCGATCTCGTAGTCGTCGCCGGGCGTAAGGTCGCAGTCGATGCGACCGCTGAGCGAACGCAGTCGGGTCGACGGTCTCGTCGCGGTCGGCACCCGGATCTCGACCTTGCCCGACACGGTGTGCACCGCGAGGCGATCGCCGCCGACCGCGCCGATCAACACCTTGCCGCTGACCGTCTTGATGTCGGCGCCTCGCACCTGTTCGAGGAGCACGACGCCGGAGACGCCCGCGACCGTGGCGTTATCGGCCCGGCGCACGTGCACCGCGGAGCTCTTCGTCATCACCCGGCACATCCCGCTGCACGTGCCGATGTCGACCTTGCCGGATTTCGTCCGGAGATCGATGCGAGACGCTTCTTCGACGCGGATCCGCCCGCTCACCGTCACGACCCGGACCGCACCCAGACGCCCGACGAGATCGACGCTCCCCGACACCGTGCCGACCGTGACGTCGGTTCCCGGCGCACAACGGACGTCGATGGAACCCGACCACGACGCGCGCGTGATGTGCAGCGTGCCGTCGTCGTGGCGCTCGATCATGCCGCCGTCGACCGAGATCTCGGGAGTGTCCGAGGCCTCGACGCGCACTTTCCCGGTGCGGGTCGTGATGTGCACCACCGTGGCATCGGCCATGAACTGCAAGCCTACGCACCCGTCGCCGACAACACCCCCGGCAGGGGCTCGGCGTGGGCGAGCGCGAGGTGCTGCACGGCTCGGGTGAGCGCGACGAACAGCAGGCGCACACCGTGCGCATCCGACGCCACGATCTCGGCCGGCTCCACCACTACGACCGCGTCGAACTCGAGGCCCTTCGCGAACCGGGCGGAGAGCACGACCAGCGGGCGGTCGGGATCGACCTCGCCCGGTTCGGCGAGCACCACACCGCGATCTTCGATCGCGCGCCGCAACTCGTCGACGCGCTCGTCGGCCGCGACGACCGCCACCGTGCCGAACTCCTTGGCCAGGGTGAGCGCGTGTTCGGCGATCGCCTCGACGAGGTCGCCGGGCGCGAACTCGTGCACGTCAGGCGGGTCGCCGTCGGCGCGCACCGATCGCGACGGCGAGACGCCGGGTGCGGCCATCGGCAGGAGCCGGTTCGCGAGCGCCAGGAACGCGCCCGGGAGCCGGTAGCCCATCGTGAGCTCGGCCGGCTGCGCGTTCGCCGGCCGACCGAGGTGCGCGAGCGTCGCGTCCCACGATGTCGGCGACGCGGGCCCCGTCGCCTGCGCGAGATCGCCGAGAACGGTCATCGAATGCCGATGCGCCCGCCGGGCGAGCATCCGCAGCTGCATCGGCGAGAGGTCCTGGGCTTCGTCGACGACGACGTGACCGAAGCGGCGGGGCGCGCCCTTCACGAACGACTCGGCTTCGTCGATCAGTGGCAGGTCGTCGGCGGTCCACGCCTCCGCGACCGCCCGCGGCCGCAGGATCATCTGCTGCTCGGCCTCGGTGAGGAGACCGTCGCTCACCCGCGTGAGCAGTGCCCGTTGGGTCAGCAGCGATCGCACCAGCGCCACCGGGCTGAGGCTGCGCCAACACCCGTCGATCGCCTTGCGCGACTGCGCGTCGGCCAGCAGCGCCGCGCCGAAGTCGCTCTCGTCGAGCTCGATCGCGACCCCTCGCGTATAGCGGTCGTACGCGCGCCGGATCAACGACTGCCGGAAGCGGTCGCGCTGTGTGGAGAAGGGAGCGTCCCGGCTGCGCGCGTCGTCGATCAACCCGTTGACCTCGTCGCCGGCGATCATCAGCTCGCGGGTACGGAACCGCAACGTCACGCCGCCGGCGGGGGGACGGATCGCGTCGGCGGCACCGCGCTCGATCACCGCGGTCATCCGCGCGTCGCCCTTGACGGCGGCGACCGCGACCGGATCGGTCGCCGCGATCCGGAACCGTAGCGAGAGCAGACCGTCGACGGTCGTCTGCGTGGCCGATGTCTCGCCGAGCGACGGGAGCACCTGGGAGATGTAACGCAGGAACACGGGGTTGGGCCCGACGACGAGCACTCCCTCCCGTGCGAGCCGCTCGCGATGCTCGTAGAGCAAGAACGCGGCCCGGTGGAGGCCGACCGCGGTCTTGCCGGTGCCGGGGCCGCCTTGTACGACGAGGCAGCTCTCGATCGGAGCGCGGATGATGGCGTCCTGTTCGGCCTGGATCGTCGCCACGATGTCGCGCATCTGCCCGGTGCGGGCCCGGCCCAGCTCGGCCAGCAGCGGGTCCGGCACACCGCCCGAACCCGCCAGGGAGTCCGGGTCGCTGAAATCCTCCTCGAAGACGTCGGCGAGCTCCCGGGCCGTGAAGACGAACCGGCGCCGGCGCTCGAGCCCGAAGGGGTCGGCCAGCGTCGCCCGGTAGAACGGGGTCGCGACGCCGGCGCGCCAGTCGACGACGACGGCCGTGCCCTCGGCGTCTTCGATGTGGCGCCGCCCGACGTACCAGCGCTCGCCGCGGTCTTCGTCGATCCGGCCGAAGCACAGGGCGGCGACGTCGTCGTCGAGTGACGCGAGCCGGCGTTGGAGTTGCCAGCGCACCGCCTCGGCGTCGGCCTCGTTCGCGGCGAGAACGTCGTCGTTGGAGGCCAGAGCTGCGGTCCGTTCGCGCATCGCGTCCAGGCACGATTGGGCGAACTCCAGGCGCGCGCGTTCGAACGAAACGTCCGGGTGCGGCATGACCACAACGCTAACGAAGGCACCGGCCGATCCGGACCGATTTTCGGAGCATCTTGCACAGGGCGTGCACCATCCGTACATTGCGCCTTCGTGAACGGGGCCCAACCGGTCGAAGCGCCGGGCGAAGCGGCGGCCGGAGCAGCGGCCGGAGCGACGGGGACAGCCGTCGACGGCCGCGCGGCCCGCTCGGCCAAGACGCGGGACGCGATCGCCGATGCGATGCTCGACCTCCTGACCGAAGGCGAGCCCCGGCCGACGGCAAAGGCGATCGCCGAGAGGGCCGAGGTCTCGGTGCGGTCCGTCTACGTGCACTTCGACGATCTCGAGGACCTCTTCTGCGTCGCAGCCGAGCGTCACTTCGCGCGGATCGCCCCGATGCTCGAACCGGTGCCGGCGACCGGATCTCTCCCGGAACGGGCCTTCGCCCTCGCACAGCAGCGCGTGCGCATCTACGCCAAGGTGGGTGCGGTCGGTCGGGCGACCCAGCTGCACGCCGCGTTCTCGCCCACCCTCGCCCGCTTCGTGCGCGACGCCCGGACGGCCTCGCGTCGCGATCTCGAGCGTGTATTCGCGCACGAATTGCACGAACTCGACGACACGGGCACGCGCGAACACCGTCGCAGTGCTCGACGTGCTCACCGGACCCGACGCGTGGCAGACGCTGCGCGAGTCCCACGAGCTCACCATCGACGGCGCGCTGCGCCTCGTCGTCGACTCGATCCTGCTGCAGTTCGGTGTCCCCCACCTCGGGGCGGCCTCCGAGTGACGCGCGACCCGAGGGCCCTCGTACGAACCGCGGGCATCGCGCTGTTGCCGTTCGCACTGATGGTCCTGGGTGTGAAGCTCGCACCGTCGTGGCGGATTCCACTCGGGATCTACGTCGACGGCGCGATCCAGGGCCTGCTGCTCGGGCTGATCGCGCTCGGTTTCGTCATCGTCTATCGCGCGAACCGGATCGTGAACTTCGCCGCCGCCGACCTCGGCGCAGCTCCCGCGAGCCTCGCGTTCCTGCTCTGGGCGTCGCTCGGCTGGAACATCTACCTGTCACTCGTTCTCGGTTTCGGCGCCGCGATCATCCTCGGCATCCTCGTCGAGTTCTTGTTCCTGCGGATCTTCTTCAAGGCGCCGCGGCTCATCCTCACGGTCGTGACGATCGGCGTCACCGACCTCCTGATCGCGCTGGGGCTGTTCTTGCCGCGGTGGTTGGGGCAGCCGAGCGACAGCACCTACCCGCCGTTCTTCCATGCGACCTTCACCGTCTCCGGAGCGGTCTTCGACGGGAACGACGTGCTCGTCGTCATCGTCGTGCCGTTGGTGCTGATCGCGCTGGCGGCGTTCTTCCGCTTCAGCGCGACGGGTGTCGCGCTGAAGGCCAGCGCCGAGAACGCGGACCGGGCGAGCCTGCTCGGCATCCCGGTGCGCCGGCTGCAGAGCGTCGTGTGGGGCCTGGCCGGGATGCTCGCGTTCATCGCGATGTTCCTACGCATCGGCATCGTCGGGCTCGGCATCGGCCACGCGCTCGACCCGAGCCTCCTGTTGATGGCGCTCGGCGCCGCGGTGATCGCGCGCATGGAACGCATGCCGACCGCCGTGCTCGCGGCCGTCGGGCTGGGCATCGTCGAGAAGGCCGCGATCTACCACTATCCGTCGATCGCGTTCGGCACCGCGATCCCGGCCGCGATCGTGTTGATCGCGCTCCTGTTGCAGCGCACCCAGACGATCGACCGCCTGTCGAGCGCCGCGACCTCGACCTGGCAGGCGACCCGGGAGATCAAGGCGATCCCGGCCGAACTCCGCCGCGTCCCCGCAGTGCGCGCGACACGCCTGGCCCTCGCAGGAGTCGTCGTCGCGTTCCTCGCGATCATCCCGTTCGTCTTCTCCGCGGTGCACGTGAAGCTGATCGGGACCATTGGCATCTTCGCGATCATCGGGCTGTCACTCGTGGTGCTGACGGGATGGGCCGGTCAGGTGAGCCTCGGCCAGATGGCCTTCGTCGGCGTGTCCGGAGCAGTCGCGGGAACGCTGGCGACGAGATACCACTGGGACATCGCCTTCATCCTGCTGGCCGCCGGTCTGACGGGCGCGGTCACGACCGTGCTCGTCGGCCTCCCCACCCTTCGGGCCCGGGGTCTCGCATTCGCGGTGGCGACGCTCGCCTTCTCGTTGCTGACGTCGAGCTATCTGCTCAACATCGGTTACTCCCCCATCAAGAGTTGGGTTCCCGACGGTTCCGTGCGCGTCCCGCGCACGCACGTGCTGGGCGTCGTCGCGGTCAACGGCGAGCGCGGGTTCTACGTCCTGGTCGTCGTGCTCTTCGCGCTCTCGCTCTGGATGGTGCGCGGTTTGCGGAGCAGTCGCATCGGGCGGGTCCTGATCGGCGTGCGCGACAACGAGCGCGCCGCGCAGGCATACGCAGTCGGCGCCCGGGGCGCGCTCGTGATGGCGTTCGCGGTGTCGGGCTTCCTCTCCGGCATCGCGGGTGCGCTGCTCGTGTTGCAACAGCACGCGCTCGACGCGGACAACTTCGATCCAATTGCAGGGCTGCGCGTGTTCGCGATGGTCGTCGTCGGCGGTCTCGGATCGATCGGCGGCGCGGTCATCGGCGCGATCTTCGTCAAGGGCATCGAGTACTTCCTCGTGCAGCCCGAGTGGGCATTCCTGTCGACCGGCGCCGGCCTCCTCCTCGTGCTCATGATCCTGCCCGGGGGGCTGGGCGCGGCGCTCGGCGACGCGCGTGACGGCATGCTGCGTTGGTACGCGCGCCGCAAGAACATCCGGGTGCCGAGCCTGCTCGCCGACACCCGCCTCGACGCCGCGGCCGCGGCCGCCGCGCCCGAGGGCGCGGATCTCTACGGTGCGATGTCGGAGGGTGCGACCCAGGTCGAGAACCTCGTCGAGGTCAGGGAGTAGTGGCCGCCCCGCCCCGCAAGCCCCGCCGGATCCTGTTCCGCATCTGGGGCGTCGACTGTCACATGCCGCGCGCGCCGCGACAGTTCTTCGACGAAGTGAGTGGCGGCGAAGCACTCCTCCCGCTGATCGTCCTCGTGGGGCTCAACTTCTCGAGCCAGCTCGACCAGACCGCGTTCGGCATCCTCGCCCCCGACATCCGCGATTCGTTCCATCTTTCCAACGGCGGCTTCCTCACGCTCGTGGCGCTCACGACGCTCGGCGCGCTGCTCCTGCCGGTACCGCTCGCGTACTACTCCGACCGGATCCCGCGTGTCGCCCTCGCTCTCGTCGGCGCGATGATCTGGGCCGTGTTCGGGCTCTTCACGGGCCTGTCGTTCGCGCTCGCGTTCCTGATCGTCGCCCGCTCGGGCAGCGGAGTCGGGCGGGCCGTCATCGCACCCACGCACAATTCGCTGCTGTCCGACTACCACCCGCCCGAAGTACGCGCCGACGTGTTCGGTTCGCATCAGATCGGGCTCGCGCTCGGCGCGTTCGTGGGTGGAGCGCTCGGGGGCATGCTCGGCGACGTCTTCGGCTGGCGACTGCCGTTCATCATCTTCGTCGCTCCCACGATCGTGTTCGTGCTGCTCGGCCTCCGCTTGAAGGAACCCGGCCGGGGTCACTGGGAGCGCGCCGCCGCCGGAGCCAACGCGGCCGTCGTCGGCACCGACGAAGTCCCGCCCTCGTTCGCGGAGTCGGTCCGTATCCTGTGGCAGGTCGGCACGCTGCGCCGCATCTGGTACTCGCTGCCGTTCCTCGCGGCCGCGTTCATCGGCCTGATCACACTCACGTCGCTGTACTACGAGCAGGTTTTCCACCTGGGAGACTTCCAGCGCGGCCTCGTCGCCGCGTTCGCGGAGCCGGGACAGATCGTCGCGTTGCTGCTCGGCATCCCGCTGGCATCGCGTCTCATGCTGCGCGACCCCGGCCTCGGACTCCGCA
This sequence comes from uncultured Actinomycetes bacterium, assembly GCA_963761055.1. Taxonomy (GTDB): domain Bacteria; phylum Actinomycetota; class Acidimicrobiia; order IMCC26256; family PALSA-610; genus PALSA-610. The sequence continues at coordinate 348,389 of CAVXFO010000008.1, forward strand.
TGCTCGCCGTGGTGGGCGTGCTCGTCGCGGGGGCCTGGGTGTTGTTCGCACTGTCGCCGTGGTTATGGCTCGCGATCGCAATGAACTTCCTCGTCGCCGCGTTCGCTTCGCTGCTCGTGCCCGGTATCTACGCGTCGCTCTCGTTGGCCATTCCGCCCAAGGTGCGGTCGATGGGCTACGCGATGGCGACCCTGTTCATCGTCCCCGGACTCATCGCGCTCTACATCGTGGGCGCGATCGCCGACACCTACGGTCTGCGCGCCGGGCTGCTCGTCGTCGCCCCGATCTTCCTCGTCGGCGCGTGGATCCTCGCGTCGGGTTCGATCTACGTTCGCAGCGACATCAACCGCGTGTGGACCTCCACGGCCGCGCAGGCCGAGGTCATGCTGAAACGCCAGCAGGGCGAGGTGAAGCTGCTCCTCGTCCGCAACGTCGACGTGCACTACGACAACGTGCAGGTGCTCTTCAGCGTCAACTTCGAGGTCGACGAGGGCGAGATCGTCGCACTCCTCGGCACCAACGGCGCGGGTAAGTCGACGTTGCTCAAGACGATCTCCGGGCTCGTCGAGGCCACCAACGGCGCGGTCGTGTTCGACGGGCGCGACATGACGTACGCCCCGCCGAACGAGGTCGCGGGGCGCGGCGTCGTGCAGATGCCGGGCGGCCAGGGCGTGTTCCCGACGTTGAGCGTCGCCGAACACCTGCGCCTCGCGAGCTGGTTGCACCGCAAGGACAAGGCCGCCGTCGCCGAGTCGATAGAGCACGTGCTCGAGCTCTTCCCGGTCCTCCGGAGCCGGCTCGACGAACCTGCGGGCAACCTCTCCGGCGGCCAGCAGCAGATGCTCGCGCTCGGCATGGCGTTCATCGAGAAGCCCCGCCTCTTGATGATCGACGAGCTCTCACTGGGGCTCGCGCCCGCGGTCGTCGAGCAGTTGCTCCCCATCGTGCGCGACATCTCCGCCCAGGGGACGACCATCATCCTCGTCGAGCAATCGGTGAACCTCGCGCTCACGATCGCACACACCGCTTACTTCATGGAGAAGGGCGAGATCCGGTTCCACGGCCCGACCGCCGAGCTCCTCGACCGCCCCGACGTCCTGCGTTCCGTCTTCCTCGAGGGCGCGCAGACCGGCATGGACCAGCATGCGAACGGCGCAACCGCACCGAACGGCGCGGTACCCAACGGTGCGATGCCCGAGCCCGTCGCCAACGGCGCGAACGGCGACCCGGGAACCGTTCACCCCGTCGTCGCCGCGACGGTCGCTGCGGTCGGAGCGCCGGAGCCGAACGGACACGCGTCCGCGGCCGCGATCCGGTTGGGTCTCCACGAGGTCTCCAAGCAGTTCGGTGGGCTGGCGGCGCTGAGCGACGTGTCACTGCAGGCGGCGGCCGGAGAGATCATCGGGTTCATCGGACCCAACGGCGCGGGCAAGACCACGCTGTTCGACACCATCTCCGGCTTCGTTCGGCCCGACCGGGGCTCGATCATCCTCGGCGAGGGCGACCAGGCCGACGACATCACCGACATGCCCGCGGTCGGCCGCTCGAAGCTGGGGCTCGGCCGTTCGTTCCAGGACGGCCGGCTGTTCCCGAACCTGAACGTCTCCGAGACGATCGCGTTCGCGTTCGAACGCCATCTCGAGATGCGCGACCCCGTCGCGGCCGCGCTGCGGCTCCCGTCGGTCTCGCGCACCGAGCACGACGTCGACGAGAACGTCGAGCGCCTCCTCGAATTGCTCGGTATCACCGATTTTCGCGACAAGCTCGTGCGCGAGCTCTCCACCGGCAGCCGGCGCATCGTCGACCTCGCGTGCCTGCTCGCACACGATCCCACGGTCATGCTGCTCGACGAGCCCTCGTCGGGTATCGCGCAGCGCGAGGCCGAAGCGCTCGGCCCGCTGCTGCTCCGCATCCGGGAACAGACCGGAGCGACGCTGCTCGTCATCGAGCACGACGTCCCGCTGCTCCTCGGTATCGCCGACCGGCTCGTCGCGCTCGACCTCGGCATCGTCGTCGCCACCGGATCGCCCGAGGAAGTCGTCAACGATCCGACCGTCGTGCGCTCCTATCTCGGGACGACCGGCGCCGCGATCGCGCGGCAGCGGAGCCCAACCGGTCTAGGCAACACGCAAGCATCACCATACGAAGAGGGGGACGTTTCGAATGGGATTGCAACAGACGCCACGACGCCGTAAGACGCCGTGGACGCGGTACGCACCGTTCATCGCAATCGTCGTGGTGGTCGCGATCGTCGTGGCGGTTCTCGCCACCCGCGGTGGCAACGACAACAAGCCGAGCACGGTCGACGTCGGCGCGGGCACGACGACGCCCGCCACGAGCGTGTCGGGCCGCAACGGTGTGCCGCTCTTCTACGCCGACGCCAAATCGCAGGGCACGGCCGACTCGAAGAAGTGGCACAACTGCGACACGTCCACCGGGCGAGTTGCGATCCCGATCAACAGCCCGCCGCCCTGCGTCGAGGAGTTGACCGGCGACAACGGCGGTGCGACCTCTCCGGGCGTCACCGCGACCACGATCAAGATCGGCTACTACATCGCCAAGCCCGACCCGACCCTCGACGGCGTGCTCGCGGCAGGCGGGTGCGTACGACCCGCCGGCTCAGGTCGCGCAGACGACGAAGGACTACGCCGAGATCTACGGCGGCACGTACCAGCTCTACGGCCGCAAGGTGCAACTCGTGCGCATCGACGGATCGGGTTCGAGCTCCGACTCCGTGCAGGCGCGCGCCGACGCCGACCGTGCCGCCGCGGCCGGGGTGTTCGCCATGGTCGGTGGTCCGTCGCAGACCAAGGCGTTCTCCGACGAGCTCGCACAGAAGAAGATCCTCTGCGTGGGCTCGTGCATCATCTCCCAGCCGCAGAAGTACTACGAGCAGAACGAGCCGTACCTGTGGCCGACAGGTCCGTCGCCGGACCAGACGTCGACGATGATCACGACGTTCGTCAAGAACCAGCTCGCGGGCAAGCCCGCGAAGTGGGCCGGCCCCGACCTCGCGGGCAAGCCGCGGACGTTCACGATGCTGACGTACGACACTCCCGACAACCAGTACCGCGCCGCCTGGGACGACCTCGCGACCAAGCTCAAGGCGACGGGCGTGAACGTGGTCGACCACGTCGACTACTTCTTGAACATCCCGACCCTGCAGGCCGACGCGCGCACCATCGCGACCAGGCTGAAGCAGAAGAATGCGACGAGCATCCTGTTCACGGGCGACCCGATCTTCCCCATCTTCTTGACCAAGGAGATGACCAAGGAGAAGTACTTCCCCGAGTGGGTCATGTCGGGAACCGTCCTCGCCGACACCAACGTGTTCGCACGGCAGTTCGATCAGCAACAGTGGGTCCACGCGTTCGGCCTGCAGCTCATCCCGGCCCGCATTGCGAAGAAGAAGCAGGACTCGTACACGCTGCACCAGTGGTGGTTCAAAGGTGCGGCCCCGCCCGCGGACAACAGCTACGGCATCGTCAAAGGTGACGTCGAGCTGCTTTTCGACGGCCTCCAGCTCGCGGGACCGAACCTGACCCCGGCCGCGTTCCGCAACGGTCTCGACGCGTCGACTCCGATCGCGCCGACGAATGCACCGACGATCCAGACGATCGCCACCTACGGCAATCACGGCTTCTGGACGGGGGACGATCCCTCCGGTCTCGACAACGCCGGTATCGAGTGGTGGGACCCGACCGCGGTCGGTCCCGACGAGACGGGCAACGTCGACAAGGGGATGTACCGCCTCATGGGCGGCGGTGTGCGCTACCTGCCGAACCAGTGGCCCACCGCGCCGATGCCCCTGTTCGACAAGACCGACACCGTCACCTTCTACGACGACAACAGCGTCCCGCCGCTGCTGCAACCCAAGACCGAGCCGCTGCCCGCGGGGGCACCGAACGCCACCGGCTGAACGCGCCGGCCTACGCGTCGCGGGGGACGGTGACCCAACCTTCCCCCGCGACGTAGCGGCGAACGACACGTGCGGGTACGCCCGCGACGACGACAATTGTCGGGTACGTCGAGGCCGGCGACGACCGCGCCCGCCGCGATCACGACGTGGCGGCCGATGCGAGTGCCCGGCAGCACGATCGAGCCGTGCCCCAACCAACTCCCGGCGCCGATCGACACCGGTTCGTTCTTCCACATCTGGACGCCGACCGGGAGGTCGATGTCTTCGTAGCCGTGGTTCTGGTCGGTGATGTAGACGAAATGACCGGTCCAGACGTCGTCGCCGATCTCGATCCGCTCGTGCCCGACGATGCCGATGCCCTTCCCGAGTGTGCATCGGGCGCCGATGGTGATGATGGGCTCGCCGCGCATCCCCATCTGCGACGGCATGCCTGCACTGATCGTCGCGAGTGGGCCGATCGTGCTCCCGCTCCCGAACGCGATGCGACCCTCACCGAAGAGCACCGACTGCGGGAACGCGATCATGCTGCCCTCGCCGAAAGTGTGAAAAGCGCGGGCGCGGCGATGGCGCGGACCGATCGCGCCGAGGCGCGTCACACCGGTCCAGGCCGCGTGGATCACGTCTCCCGCGACGCGCTCGACGTTGTCGCGCAGCATCATGCAAGGATACGGCGATGGCCAACTCCTCCGCCCTTCCGGTCCGTATCGGGCTGCTCTACGACTTCCCGAAGATGGGCGATCTGCTCGCCAAGTCGCTGCAGCTGGGTGTCGACGAGGTGGCGGCTACGGGCCGGCTCGATCGCGGCATCGAGCTGATCGAGCGCCAGTCGCAAGGTCTCCCGTCGGGCAGCGAGGCAGAGGTGAAGCGAGCCTTCGCCGAGCTCGACGCGGAAGGCGTCGTCGCGATCATCGGCCCGTCGATCTCCGACAACGGACTGATCGTGGCTCCGTTGTGCGACAGGGCCCGGATCCCGGCGATCAACTACACGGGTGGTGAACGCACCCGCTCCGAGTGGATGTTCCACTATCAGGTCGGATCGCTCGAAGAGGAGCCGCCGGTGCTCGCCGCGCGCGCGGTGAAACGCGGCTTCAAGCGCGCGGCGGTCATCTTCGACCAGTCCCCCGTCGGCCGGCGCTACGCGGAGTTCTTCGAAGTCGCCCGCGGCCGGCTCGGCCTCGAGGTCACCGGGACCGCGAGCATCTCGTCGCTCGCCGAGGACGCGACCGAGCCGCTCGCCCGGCTCCAGCAGTCGAACCCCGACGTCCTCGTGTATCTCGGACTGGGCGTGTCGTCGCGCGCGGTCGCGCTCGCGCTCGCGGACCTCGACTGGAACCTGCCCGTACTCGCGAACTCCGCGCTGATGTTCGGCTACGCCCGCCCCGACTGGCGCGACGGGTACGCGGGCTGGGAGTACATCGACACGATCGCCGACGACAACGTGCTGCGGGCGCAGCTCGCCGAGAGGTTCCCCGCGGCCGCGGGCGGGCCGATCGGGTGCGCGGCCTTCGACATGGGCCGCATGCTGGGCGAGGCGATCGCCTCGGCCGAGCACTTGACCCGTGCCGGCATTGCGGACGGGCTGCGCCGGGTCAAGCAGCTGCCGGCGAGCTCCGGCTACGAGGGCACGCTCTGTGGGTTCGGGACATGGGACCACGCAGCCCTGAAAGGCCACTACCTCGTCCTGCGGGAGTGGAAGGACGGTCGCTCCGTTCAGGTCTGAGCGACCCTACGATTCCGGCGTGACCCATGATCTCGACGCGGCGCGCCTGCGGATAGCCCACGCCGGGCTCACCCAGACTGCTGTGGAACGGGTCTCGCGCGCCTCGTTCGGGCGGATGCCGATCACGCTCGTCGACCGGGCCCGCGCCCAGCTCCGGCGCTTCTTCAGCGAGGGACCCTGGACCGTCGAGGACGACGCCGGGCTCTCGGGTCTCGTCGGACCGGGCGAGGGTTGGACCGAGGAGGAGCTCGCGCCCGGCATCCGGCTCGGCTACGGATGGCGCTTCACCCATTTCAAGATCGAGATCGAGATCGAGGCCGACCCCGTCGCGACCGAGCCGACCGCGGCCGGGGCCCGACCCGCGCACGAGCATCTGGTGGTGCCGACCCACGAACGGACGCTCGGCGACACGTTCGACGAGCTCGTCGTCATCGAGGTCGGGCGTAATCCTGCCGACATCCGGTTCGCGACGGGGCCGCTTGCCGCAGTCCGGAACGGTCGGTTCACCCGCGACGACCAAGGAACGTCGGCGGCCGTCGCCGCGCTGTTCCGCGAATTCGACGAGGTCGAGATCGTGCGAATCGAGCCGGGCTCGGTGTCGGTTGCACTCAACGACGCGCAGAGCTGGCACACGATCCTGCTGCGGGTGTTCGACACGGTGACTTCCGCGTTCGTCCCGCCGCGCGTCGTCCAGCCCGACCGCGCGTACGAACGCGCGGTGTCGGAGATCGGAGCACTCGACGTCGCGAATCCGCGTGATCTCGCCCGGCTGCTCGACGCGACTTCCTCGCCTGATCCCGCGTTCCGCCGGCTCGCCGCGGCCAAGCTCGAGATCGCCGATCCGCTGCTCGTCGCACAGCCCTGGACGCACTCGCTCGAGGACTCGTCGCGAGCAGTGCGCCGGGCTGCGATCCGTGCCGCCGCGCAGGTCGCCCGACCCGATCTGCGGCTCCTGTTCGAACGCGCGCTCGTCGACAAGGACGCCTGCGTGCGCTATTACGCGCTGCGGGGTCTGGCCCAGATCGGCGTGGGCCGCGCCGACCAAAGCGTCGAGCGCCGCAAGCTCGACGACGACCTCCGGGTGCAGTTCGCGGCCGAGGCCGCCCTCGCGGGCCGCCTCCCGCTCTAGGTGTCGCCGCCGACGGGCGTTAGTTGTCACACCCCCGTGTCATGGTTCGGGCATGGAGACCTTGACCCACGAGACCCTGATCAACAGCTCGTTCGAGCCCTGCCCGGCCTTCGCCGCGATCGCCGGCGACGGGCCCGTGTGTGCGTGCGGTTGGCTCGACGTCGAGCACGAGCAGCCGATCGCCGAGGTGCACGCACTCCCCGTACGCCGAGTACGGCGTCCGGCGTCGAACCGCATCGCTTCCTAGCCGCGTGCCGCACCGATCTGTCGATCGGGACTCCGCGACGGCGCCTCGTACGCGATCCGACGCCGTCGCTCGGTCCGGTGCGAGCGTGTACCGTCGGATTCGTGCCGATGTACATCGACCGCCACGACGTGCCTGGAGTGTCGCCTCAGGAGTTGGCCGATGCCCATGTTCTCGACGTCGTCGCCCAGGACAAACACGGCGTTCGCTATCACACCTACTGGTTCGATCCCGAGAGTGGGTCCGTCTTCTGCTTGGCGGAAGGACCGACCAGACAAGCAGTTGAGGCCGTCCACGAAGACGCGCACGGCCTGTTGGCGAGCACGGTGTTGGAGCTCGATCCGACTGCGCCGTTGAACGCCTTTTTCGGGGCAATGCCGGTCCATCCGATCGGCACGGCGTACACGGCACCGGCAATGCGAGCGATCGTGTTCACCGACGTGTGCGGGTCGGTCGCCCAGACCCAGGAGCTTGGCGATGACGGCCATATGCGGTTGCTCCACGAACACAACGAGATCGTTCGGACTGCACTCGCCTCGTACGACGGTCGCGAGGTCAAACACACCGGCGACGGCATCATGGCTGCGTTCACGTCGGTGGTCTCGGCCGTCGCCTTCGCGACCGAGGTGCAACGCCGGCTGCACGCCCGAAACGAGACGGGCGGAACGCCATTCCAGATAAGTGTCGGCATCAGCGCAGGCGAACCGGTCACGGACGACAACGATGACCTGTTCGGTGCCGCTGTCCAACTCGCTGCCCGCCTCTGCGCCGCCGCGTTGCCGGGCGACATCGTCGTCTCGGTGGCGGTGCGCGAGCTCTGCATCGGCAAACCCATCCGCTTCGAGGACCGGGGAGAGCTCAACCTCAAGGGCCTGCCCCGGCCCACGCAAACGTACGGGGTGCTTTGGCGCGAATGACCCGAGCCGCCGTCGGACCTCGGCGACGCGGCGACCACGGCCGGTCTACGCACTCAGGGTCGGTTTGCGGTCCGCCCGGCGCGCGGACGCCGAGTCATAGTCACGGGGCTGGCGGGGTCCGGGAAGAGTACGTTCTCGCTCGCGCTCGCGGCCAAGACCGGCTTGCCGGTCATTCATCTCGACCTCCACTTCTGGAAGCCCGGCTGGGTTGCACCGTCGGAGACCGAATGGCGCGAGAAACAATGTGGCGTGCTCGCCGGCGACGAGTGGATCGCCGACGGCAACTACCACGAGACACTCGATCTCCGGCTCGAACGCGCGGACACCGTTGTGTTTCTCGACATGCCCTGGTGGGTGTGCTCACGACGCGCGTTCCTGCGCGGCTTCCGAAGGCCGGGCGAGTTGCCCGAAGGGTGCCACTACTCGGCTTGGCTGCGGTTGCGCGATGAGTGGCGTTTGGCCGTCCGCATCTGGCGGAAGAACCGCTCACAACCTCAGCGCGAACGCGAGATCATCGCGCAACACGGCCAACACGTGGCCCTGCACGTGCTCACGTCAAAGCGGGCGGTCCGCGAATTCCTCGGCGGTCTGGATGCCGACCACGTGCAAACCGACGACTGTCCGGGCCCGACTCTCGATGAGACCGGCACGCCGTAACTGCGGATCGCGCGTCGAGCGGACCAGACTGGCATAGGGCAACATGCGTGCGTGGAACCGCGTCGGCACTGGAGACGTGTGGCGGTTGCGCTCGACGTTGTCGCAGACCGGACCGTCGTTGCTGCGGCTACCAGGCCTAGTGGTCCGTCTCCAAAATGCTGGCGTGGGTGCTAGCGCCGAGAAAGCGGGGCGCATCCAATTCGAGTGCTACTACCGGTGGTACCACCAGTGGTATCGCCGGCAGTAGCACTCCGATTTCAAGGGTCCGTGATGCGCGTCTCCTGGACCGTCCCCAACGGTGTGCTGGGTGGCGATCCGCCCGATCAAATCGGCGACGGACCACTACGCGGCGAGGAGCAGCGTGGCGAGAGGATCGGCTCGACCAGCTCGAACATCCGGCGTGCCATCGAGTTCATGGCCTGATCCTCCCGCCGCGGCCCCGGCGCCCCTTGCGGACGCTCACCACCTTGGACGATCGGTCGCCGCGAAACTCATCGCTACGCGCTGCGCCGCTTTGCGGGAGCCTTCGCTGCCGGCGCCTTCTTGGCCGGCGCCTTCTTGCCGGCCGCCTTCTTCGTCGCGGCCGAGGACTTGGCCGGCGCCTTTTCCGACGCTGACGCGGCGGCGACACTGGGGTGCCGTTCCTTGGCACCTTGCGCCTTGGCCAGCGACGCTTCGAGCGCGGCCACCAGGTCGAGCACCTTGGCCGGCGGTTCGGTCACCGGCTCGGCCACGATCGATTCGCCCGCGGCCTTGCGCTCGATGAGATCGAGCACCTGCTCGCGGTACTGGTCGTGGTATTTCTCCGGCTCGAAGCGGTCGGTCGCGAGCGACTCCACCAGCTGGCGCGCCATCGCCAGCTCTCGCTCGGTCAGTTCGGCGTCGCCGTCGTCGGGCACCATGTTGTCGCGCGAGACGACCTCGTCCGCGTAACGCATCGTCTCGATGCAGAGCATGTCGTCGACGGTCCGGATCGCGACCAGTCGTTCTTTGCTCCGAACGATGATCCGCCCGATCGCGACCTTGTTGAGCTCCTTCATCGCCTCGACCAGGAGCTTGTACGGCTTCACGCCGCGGGCGTCGGGCACGAGGTAGTAGGGCTGCTCGAAGTAGAGCGGGTCGATCTCGTCGAGGTCGACGAACTCCTCGATCTCGATCGCATGGCTCCCCTTCGGCCGCAAGACGTCGAGCTCGTCGGGCTCGATCATCACGTAGCGACCCTTGGAGATCTCGTATCCCCGCTTGATCTTGTCCGGTGGCACCTCTTCACCGGTCGCGTCGGAGACCTTCTTGTAGCGGATCCGCGCGCCGGTTCCCTCTTCGAGTTGATTGAAGCTGACGTCGCGACTCTTGGTCGCGCCGACGAGGCGCACGGGCACTTGCACGAGGCCGAAGCTGATCGATCCGGTCCAAATGGCACTGGGCATAGGGTGATTCTAGATATGGCTGGCGGGGCGCCGAAGCGGCAGAAGATCGAGATCGAGGGGCGCGAGCTCACGGTCTCCAACCTGGACAAGTTGCTGTACCCCGCCGCCGGATTCCGCAAAGCCGACGTCATCGACTACTACCGGCGCATCGGCCCGACGATGCTCCCGCACCTGGCCGGGCGCCCACCCACGCTGGTCCGGGCACCCGACGGCCCGGACGGTCCCCGCTTCTTCGAGAAGAACTGCCCGTCGCATCATCCGGAATGGGTCGATATCTCCCCCGGCGACGAAGCTACCGGCGGCACCCGGGGCTGCATCATCGACGAGGTGCCCGCGCTCGTCTGGCTGGCGAACCTCGCGGCGTTGGAGCTCCACACGCACCAGTGGACGTTCGCCGACCCCGGGCACCCCACCGCGATGGTGATCGATCTCGACCCGGGCGATCCGGCGACGATCATCGACTGCTGCCGGGTCGCCCTCGATCTGCGCGACACGCTCGAACGGCTCGACCTCCGATGCGTCGTGAAGACGTCGGGCGGCAAGGGCCTCCACCTTTCCGTCCCGATCCAGGGTTCGGACGCGAGCGACGACGACACCAAGCGGTTCGCACTCGCGCTCGGGCAACTGCTCGAGTCGCGCGACCCGGACCACGTGGTCGTCGAGATGAAACGCGACAAGCGTCCGGGCAAGGTGTTCATCGATTGGAGCCAGAACGACCGCCACAAGACGACCGTGTGCGCGTACTCGCTGCGGCTGCGCGACCGGCCGACGGTTTCGACCCCGTTGGCCTGGGCGGAGGTCGAAGAGGCGCACGAATCGGCGTGATGCCGACGCGCTCGCGTTCGAGGCCGGCGCGGTGCTCGAGCGGGTCGCCGATTTCGGCGATCTCTACGCCGACTCGCTCACGGTGCACCAGTCGCTGCCCGCGCTCTAGGGTCCGAGCATGGACCTCTCGCGAAAAGTCGCCATCGTCACCGGCACGTCGCGCGGCGTCGGTGCCGCGACCGCGGAGCTGCTCGCGCAGCGCGGCTGCAAAGTCGCGTGTGCGGCCCGGGCCACCGACGACTCGCCGCTGCCCATCCCGGGCACGATCGACGACACCGTGCGCCGCATCACCGCGGCCGGCGGCGACGCGATCGCGGTGCCGACCAACCTCGCCCGCGACGACGAGGTCGAGCGCATGGTGGCGACGACCATCGACCACTTCGGTCGCGTCGACGTGCTCGTCAACAACGCGGCCATCACCTTTCCCGGCGACCTCGACCTGGAGATGAAGCGGTTCGACCTGGTCATGCAGGTCGACCTGCGGGCGCCGCTGATCGCGATCCGGGCCGCGCTCCCGGCGATGAAGACCAACGGTGGTGGTGCGATCGTCAACGTGTCGTCGGTCGCGGGGCTCAACTACATCCCCGGGCTGATGGCGTACGGCATGGCCAAGGCCGCGTTGGAGCACCTCACGGTCTCCGCCGCGCACCAACTCCGGCCCTTCGACATCACCGTGAACACCTTCCGGATCGACGTACCGGTCGCGTCGGAGGGCTTCGTCTTCAACATGCCCGACGTCGACCACTCCGACTGGGAGCCGTCGGAGGTCGCGGCCGAGGGCATCGTCTGGATGCTCGAACAGCCTCCGAGTTACACCGGCCACAACGAGGGCATGGCCGCACTGCGGGCCGAGCACGGGATCATGGCGTCGCGATCGGCGCGGCCCTACGTCTCCAGCCAGAACCTCGTCACCGAAACCCATCTTCGCCCGGTGGGCTGAGCGCGGTGCCCGGGTGTCGATGACGGCGACCACGCCCCCGAACGCAACCACCGCCCTGCGGGAGATGCAGCACCGCGCGCCGTCACAACCGCGGCGCACAACGCGACTGGATCGACGCCTGGTACGAGCTCTGGCTCCGCGGCTTCTTCGTCGTCGTCGTGATCGTCGTGGTACCGATCGTCTTGACCGGCGACGAGATCGGCGCGCACGCGCTCGCGCAATTCCGCAACGGCGCGCCCGGTATCGCGTCGATCGCGATCGCGCTTGCGATCTGGGTCGCGCTGCGGGCCGGCACGGGCGGCGCACCGCTCGCGCCCGAAGGCCCCGACGTCATGTACCTCCTCCTGGCGCCCATCCCCCGGGCTCGCGTCCTGCGTCCGCTCGCGGCGCACCAGTGGCGCAGCGCGGCGACCGCGGGCGCCGTCGTGGGTACGGCCGTCGGTGTCGCGGGCGCCGGCCGCCTGCCGTCCGGGCCGGGCGCGTGGGCCGTCGCCGGCCTGGTGGCGGGTCTGGCCGTCGCCTCCGTCGTATGGGGCGCGGTGGCGCTCGCCTCCGCGCGCCGACTGACACCGGTCGTCGCCAACGGCATCGGGCTGGTCGTCGTCGCCGGCGCGCTCGCCGACACCGCCCTGCACTCGTGGATCGCACCGTCGACCTGGATCGGGTCGCTCGCGCTCCTTCCGCTGTCGGGCCTGGTTCCACCCGCGGTTGCGATCGCCGGACTCGCGGTTGCGATCGCCGTCCCGGCCGGCGCGCTCGTCGCGATCGGCGGCACGTCACTCGAACCGCTCGGGCAACGCAGCGCGCTCACGAGCCAGATGCGCTTCGCGGCTTCGATGCAGGACATGCGCACGGTCGTACTCCTGCATCGCCAGCTCGCGATGGAGAAGGCGCGTCGGCGTCCGTGGTTGCGGTTGCCGGCCCACCGCAACATCAGACGGCCGGCCTGGCGACGGGGCTGGCACGGTTATGCCCGTTGGCCGCTCGATCGCGTGGTGCGGGTGCTGATCCTGGTGACGGCCGCCACGGGTCTCGCGTACGCGGCCCGATCGACCCACCTGCTCATCATCGGCGGCGGCCTGGCGGTGTTCGTCGCGGCCCTCGACATCATCGAACCGTTCGCCGCCGAGCTCGACCACCCCACCTCGTTGCTGACCTACGGCGTCAGCATCCGCACGGTGTTGTTGCGCAACCTCGCCGCGCCGGTGGCCGCGATCGTCGGCTTGGCGCTCGTCGCCGCCGCGACCCTCACCGCCGTCGTCGGCGGACACACCGAGCTCGTGTTCGCATGTGCCATGAGCGCGGCGCTCGCCGCACTCGCGGGCAGCACGCTCAACGTCATCCTCGGACCGCCGCCGACATCCCAACTGGCCGGGCTCTCGCTCCTCCCCGAGGTCTACGGGATCGTGCTGCTCGTACGCCAGGGTCTCCCGCCCGCGCTCGCGATCGCCGGGCTGGCACCCGTCGTCGTCGCCGCCGGCAGTGGTGACCTCGCGGGAGTCGCGGTCGCCGGCGGCGTTGCCGCGTTCTCGGTCGGCGGCCTCCTCTACGCCGCGCTTCGAGGCGTGTAGCTCCGTGCCCCATCGCCACGCGCCCGAGTCGCTCCTGCGGATCTCCCACCTCACCAAGACCTACGACGACCACGGCGCGTTGCGCGATCTCAACCTGCGGCTCGACCCGGCCCACCTCGTGGCGCTCGTCGGGCACAACGGTGCCGGCAAGTCGACGTTGCTCGGAATCATCGCGGGTCTCATCGACCCGACCGAGGGCCACGTGCTCGTCGACGGTCACGAAGCGGGATCGCTCCCGGCGCGTGCCGTGCTCAGCTACGCGGGCGACAACCCGATCCTGTACGACGACCTCAGCGTCTGGGAGCACCTCGAGTACGTCGCGGGGCTGCACGGCGTCCACGACTGGGAAACGCCGAGCCGGAAGCTCGTGGACATGTTCGAGCTGACCGGCCGCGCCGACGACGTTCCGTCCCGGTTCAGCCGGGGCATGCGCCAGAAGACGGCGCTCGCGGTCGCGCTGGTACGACCGGCCGCCCTCCTCCTCGTCGACGAGCCCTTCGTCGGCCTCGACATGAAGGCTCAGGCCGCACTGATCGACGTGCTCGTCGCGCGCGCCGCGGCCGGGTCCACGGTGATCGTCGCGACACACCAGCCGACGTTCCTCGCGCACGCCGACCGGTGCGTGATGCTCCACGACGGACGACTGCGCCACGACGGGCCCCCGACCGACGAGATCCTCGCCGAGCTCCAGCGGGGCGAATAACCCTTGGTCGAAACAGGTTTGTCAGGGCGGCTTCTACGCCGGGGTGGTGCGGGCTCGGGCTTCCCGGTTGCTGTGGCTCGCCCCGGGCAACTGCCTCGGTAGGGCGAAAAACTGTTCGGAAATAGGCTCTTTTCGCTCCTGCTCGACTCTCCTCTCTGCTACGATACGAACACATGTACTGCGTATCTGGATGACTGAAGTAGCCTGGTTGTGTGAGCGTCGAGCGGCCCGTTTCGGGTGAGGATTACCCGGCGACGTTCCAGCAGTTGCAATCCTGGTTCGCGGACGAGTCCGCCTGCGTCGAGTATCTCGCCCGGTTGCGCTGGCCGGACGGGTTCGTGTGCCCGGCGTGCGGAGCTCGAGACTCGTGGCGCACTGCGACGGGCTTGTGGATGTGCACGTCGTGTCAGCGGCGGACGTCGGTGACGGCGGGAACGATCTTCCATCGTTCGAAGATGCCGTTGTCGACCTGGTTCGCAGCGGTGTGGTTCGTGACCTCGCAGAAGAACGGCGTCTCCGCGCTCGGTCTGCAGCGTGTGCTCGGTTTCGGCTCGTACGAAACGGCGTGGGCGTGGATGCACAAACTTCGACGTGCGATGGTCCGGCGGGATCGCGAGATGCTGTCGGGAATCGTGGAAGTCGACGAAACCCACGTCGGGGGCCGCCAAGAAGGCGTCGACGGTCGCGGCAGCACAAAAGACCTGGTCATCATTGGCATCGAGTCGCAGACAGCGCCTCGCAAGCTCGGCCGGGTTCGGCTCGCGTTGATCCCCGAAGCGACCACCGCGAACCTCTGCAACTTCATCACCACGGTCGTGGAACCCGGTTCAACGATCCGAACCGACGGCCTCCCTGCCTATCGAGACATCGCCAATCGCGGCTACTCGCACATGGCCGTCAACCTCGTGCATGAAGACGACCCGGCGCATGTCCACATGCCCGGCGTGCATCGCGTCGCGTCACTGCTGAAACGTTGGATCGCCGGCACGCTGCACCAAGGCATCTCGACGAAGCACCTCGACTACTACCTCGACGAGTTCACCTTCCGGTTCAACCGTCGCAACTCACGCAGCCGCGGCCTGCTCTTCTACCGGCTCCTGCAACAAGCCGTCGCAACGGACCCGCATCCGTGGGACACCCTCGTCGGCGACTGGGACTGGACCCTCGACGACGAGTGGAGTCACTTCACTTAAGCGGATACGCAATACACATGTTCGCCTCGCTCGACACGGCCCGCATCACGTTGAACTCGGTCGCTCTCGAGTTCGACGCGGCCGCGCTTTCGCCCGAAGCGGCGACTCGAGTGGTCGACCAACTGGGTGCGATCCGTCGCGTCGTCGACGGGATGATCGGCAAGGCCGCACGGCGGGTGGCGGAGACGGCGAAGAACAACGGGTGTGGTGCGACGGCCCGCTTGCTCGGGGTCGGCACCGGCGAAGTTCGGTCGGCGGTCGAGACCACAAAGAAGCTCGACGAACTACCCGCCACCGCGGCAGCAGTACGCGAGGGTCGCTTGTCGTCGAGAGAAGCGACGTTGATCGCCGACGCGGCGACGATCAACCCCGCCGAAGAACAACACCTCCTGGGCGCAGCCAAACAGGGACTGGTCCCGTTACGCGACGCGTGCGTCGCGGCGCGGGCTGCGGTCGAGGATCCGAAACAACGGCGTGCACGTCAGCATCGCGATCGCGAGTTCCGCTCGTGGACCGACCCCGACGGTATGTGGGCGGGACGATTCCGCTACGCGCCCGAGATCGGCGGCCAACTGAAAGCACTGATCGACAAAGAGGTGCAGCGCATCTTCCGCGCCCGCAAAGGCGGGACCGACCACGAGTCCAACGATGCCTATGCCGCCGACGCCGTCGCGGCGTTCATCCTCGGGCGGTCCGACGACACGCAGACGAAGTCCAAACCGGCGACCAAGGTGACCGTGCACGTCGTCGTCGGCCACGAGACACTGAAGCGCGGCGAGCTCGTACCCGGCGAGGTGTGCGAGATCCCCGGCGTCGGTCCGGTCGACGTCAACTGGGTCCGCCAACAGCTCGGGAGCGCGTTCCTCACCGCCGTGATCGCCAAAGGCAAAGACATACTCACCGTCGCGCACCTCGGCCGGCACATCCCGGCCGAGCTCATGACCGCGTTGCTCGTCGGTGGTCGCGAGTGCGACGCCGAAGGGTGCAACCACCGCGGCTATCTCGAACGCGATCACGTGCACGATCACGCCAAGGGCGGGCCGACCTCCTACAAGAACATGTGCTGGCTTTGCTACCGGCATCACCGGCTCAAGACGAGTGGCTGGCACCTCGGACCACCCGACCCCGGAACCCACAAACGCACCCTCCGGCCACCACCCGGAGGGGAGCCCTGACGCGATCAGTCGCGCAACGCGGGGCTGACGAGGTCGAGCGAGTCCTGGTACATGCTGAACGCGGAACGCAACGCGGCCGCGGTGATGTGATGCATGTCGGCGGCGACCGTCATCGTCACCAGCTGATCGGCGACGTCGACGTTCTGGGCCGCGGGCCGCGGCGAGACCGGGTTCGTCGGGTCGGGGTTGGCCGCGGTGGGGAGGTCGGCGCCCGCGAGCTGCTGGGCGGCGCCGTCGAACGCGACCTGCGACCGGTGCATCCCGGCGCCGAGGCTGTTGATCGCGTCCATCCCGCCAATTGTCGACGGGATGGACGCCCGATCTTGAGCGATGTGACCGATTGGGCCGGGCTACAGCCGCTCGATGATCATCGCCATGCCCTGGCCGCCACCGACGCACATGGTCTCGAGGCCGAAGCGCTTGTCCTCGTGCTCGAGCCCGTTGATGAGCGTGGTCATGATGCGGGCGCCCGTCATGCCGAAGGGGTGGCCCAGTGCGATGGCGCCGCCGTGCACGTTCAGCTTCGACAGCGGGATGCCCAGGTGCTTGGCACTCGGGATGACCTGCGCCGCGAACGCCTCGTTGATCTCGACGAGGTCGATGTCGTCCATCGTCATGTTCGCCCGCTTCAACGCCTGGCGGCTCGCCTCGATCGGACCGAGGCCCATGATCTCCGGATTGAGCTGGCTCACGCCGGACGCGACGATCCGCGCCAGAGGCTTGATGCCGAGCTCTTTGGCGCGGGTGTCGCTCATCACGACGACCGCGGCCGCGCCGTCGTTCAGCGGACACGCGTTGCCGGCCGTGACCTTGCCGTCGGGACGGAATGCCGGCTTGAGGGCCGCGAGCTTCTCGACCGTCGTGCCGGCGCGGGGGCCGTCGTCCTTGGCGACGAGCGTGCCGTCGGCGAGCGTCACCGGCGTGATCTCCCGCTCGAAGAAGCCGTTGTTCTGGTGCTCGACCGCGAGCTGCTGCGAACGCGCGGCGAACTCGTCCATCTCCTCACGCGTCACGCCCTCGGCCTCGACCACGTTCTCCGCGGTGTAGCCCATTGCGATGTATACGTCTTCGAGGCCGCCACTCGGCGCCCACGACGGCTGGCCGCCCTCCGACCGCTTCTTGGTCCGCTCGCGTGCCGCGTTGAACTTGGGGTTCGCCGGCCCGCCGTCGGCCATGCCGTTCATGAAGCGGCTCACGGTCTCGACGCCGCCGGACAAAAAGACGTCGCCCTCGCCCGCCTTGATGGCGTGCGCCGCCATGCGAATCGTCTGCAAGGACGACGAGCAGTAACGGTTGACGGTGACCCCCGGCGCTTCGAGCCCGGCGAGCAGCGCCGCGACCCGGCCGACGTTCGTGCCCGCCTCGCCTGCAGGCTGGCCGCAGCCCCAGATCACGTCTTCCACCATCGCCGGATCGAGGCTCGGGACCTTGGCCAGCACGGCGTCGATGATCAGCGCCGAGAGGTCGTCGGGACGGCACTCGACGAGCGAGCCCTTGTTCGCCCGCCCAATCGGCGTACGGGCGGTTGCAACGATGACTGCTTCGGGCATGGTCCCCTCCGGATCACGAATGACGGCTCGGGCACGCTAGTCCTGGGAAGGGATTTCCCGCGAATGCCGGTACGGTGATCGGGTGTCCGTTTCCGCCCATGTGGCCGAATCCCACAAGAGCCACCGGGCCGGCTGGCTGCGGGCCGCCGTGCTCGGGGCGAACGACGGCATGCTGTCGAACGCCGGACTCGTCATCGGGGTCGCGGCCGCCAACGCGTCCCGCTCGGCGCTCGTCACCGCCGGTCTCGCCGGCCTCGTCGCGGGCGCGATGTCGATGGCCGTCGGCGAGTACATCTCGGTCAGCTCCCAGCGCGACGCCGAAGAGGCCGACATCAGGGTCGAGGCCGACGCGATCGCCGAGAACCGCCGCGCGGAGCTGCACGAGCTCGCCAAGATCTACGAGGACCGCGGCGTCGAGCCCGGCCTCGCCCGCCTCGTGGCCGACCAGCTGATGACGCACGACGCGGTCGGCGCCCACGCGCGCGACGAGCTCGGCATCTCCGAGATCATGACCGCGCGCCCGCTACAAGCTGCGGTCACGTCGGCGGCGGCGTTCGTACTCGGTTCGCTGGTGCCCGTGCTCGCCGTGACCCTCGCGGCCAAGAGTCTCCGCATCGGGCTCACCGCCGCGCTCACCATCGTCGCACTGTTCGGCTTGGGTGCGGTCGGCGCGCAGCTCGGGGGCGCGCCGAAAGGCCGGGCCGCGCTCCGGGTCGTCACGCTCTCGGTGCTGTCGATGGTCGTTACGTACGGCATCGGCCGCCTCGTCGGCGCGAACGTCTAGCTCAACCGTCGATTCTGCGCAGTTCGGTCCGGTACCGCTGCCAGTTGCGGACGTATTCCTGCGCCGGGAACGTGACCTGTTCGGGTTTGACCGCGCCGGCGCGGATCCGGGCGGGCACGCCGAGTGCCATGGCCCCGCCCGGGACCTCCATCCCGTTCGGTACCACTGCACCGGCCCCGACGAGCGCGCCCGTGCGCACGATCGCGCGGTGCAGCAGGATCGACCCGGTCCCGACCAGCGAGCCGTTCTCGACGATGCAGCCTTCGAGGTGTGCGAGGTGACCGATCGTGCAGTCGTCGCCGACACGAGTCTCGAGCTCGCGGGTGCAGTGGAGCACCGCACCGTCCTGCACGCTGGTACGCGCGCCCGACCACGATCCGGCTCTGGTCGCCCCGCAGGACGGCCTGCGGCCAGATCGTCGAGCCCGGCCCGATGACGACGTTCCCGATGATCGTGCACTCGGGATGGACGAAGGCGTCGGGATCGATCTGCGGCTCGATGTCGCCGAGGGCGTAGAGGGTCATGGGCACTAGTTTGACGGGAATGGACCGCCTGACGGAGATCGACAGGGACCGGCACGTAAAGGCAGTCGCCGAGCAGGGCTACACGATCGTCGAGGACGCGATCGAGCCCGCGCTGATCGACGAGCTGAACGACGAACTGCGGCGACTCGAGGACTACTTCGACGTGCAGCCCGCGTCGAACTCGTTCGAAGGCCACAAGACCCTGCGTGTGTACAACCTGCTCGCGTACGACGACGTGTGGCAGAGGGTGCCCGTGCACGACCATGTGCTCTCGATCGTCGAACGCGTCCTCGATCCGGGCTGCCTCATCTCGTCGCTGTCGTCGATCGACATCCTTCCCGGCGAGATCGCGCAACCGATCCACGCCGACGACCAGCTCATCCCGCTGCCGAAGCCGCATCCGCCGACGGTGTGCAACTCGATGTGGGCGCTCACCGACTTCACCGAGGCCAACGGCGCGACCCGGATAATGCCGGGCACCCACCTCGCCGACCACAGTCCCGACTACGGCGCCGAGTTCGATTCGATCGCGGCCGAGATGCCGAAGGGCTCGGTGCTGATCTGGCACGGCAGCCTCTGGCACGGCGGCGGCGCGAACACGACCGAGCGAACCGCGAGTTGGCATCGCGATGAACTACTGCGCGGGCTACATCCGCCAGCAGGAGAACCAGCAGCTCGGTCTCGCACGCGAGAAGGTGCAGGAGTTCGAGCCGCGCTTGCGGGAGCTGGTCGGTTACGGCGTCTACAACATGCTCATCGGGCACATCAACAAGCAGTCACCCGACCGTCTCCTGCTCGGTGCGGGATCCGACGCGGTCGTCTTCGACGGGATCTGATCAATGGCGATGTTGGAAGTCACCGACGACGGGCACGTGCGCGTGCTCACCCTCAACCGGCCCGAAGCGCTGAACTCGTTCAACGACGCGCTGTACCACCGCGCGGGCACGGCGCTGGAGGAAGCCGAGGCGAGCAACGACGTCGCGTGCGTCGTGATCACCGGCACCGGACGAGCCTTCTCCGCGGGACAGGACCTCGCGGAGATGGGCCGGCTGAGCGCGAACGAGCGCAACGACTTCGGCGACGCCGGCCCCGGCTTCCCGCACTTCCTCGACACGCTCGCCGCGTTCGGCAAGCCGGTGATCGCCGCAGTCAACGGCATCGGCGTTGGCATCGGTATGACGATGCTGCTGCACGTCGACCTCGCGATCATCTCCACGAGCGCACGCCTGCGCGCGCCGTTCGTCCCCCTCGGTGTCGTCCCCGAGGCCGCGGGCAGCTTGTTGATGCCCGTCGTGATGGGCAACCAGAACGCGGCGCTCAAGCTCTACACGGGCGACTGGATCACCGCGGCCGAAGCCGTCGAGTACGGCCTCGCGTTGCGCGCGGTCGAACCCGACCAACTCATGTCCGAGACGATGGACATCGCGCACCGCGTCGCCAAGATGCCGGTCGCGTCGCTCGAGCGCGACGAAGCGCATCGTCGTGGAGAGCCGCATCGACGCGGTACGTGCCGCCCGCGGCGCGCGAAGACCGGACCTTCACCGCGATGATCGGCCAGGCCGCGAACATGGAGGCCATCACCGCCTTCCTCGAGAAGCGCGAGCCCGATTTCTCCAAGCTCTGACGAGAGATAACCTCCGGTCATGGCGATCGTGGAGACCCGCAGCGGCAAGGTCGAAGGCATCGAACGCAACGGTGTGCACGTGTTCCGCGGGGTCCCGTACGCGGCCCCGCCGGTCGGGCCGTTGCGGTGGCAGGCGCCCGTCCGCGAAGAGTCGTGGAGCACCGCCCGCGACGCGTCCGCGTTCTCGGCCCAGTCGGCGCAGACCGAGTTCGCGCTCGCCAAGATGATGGGCGAAGCGCAACCCCCGTACAGCGAGGACAGCCTCTACCTCAACGTATGGACACCCGCGTGCGACAATGCGCGGCGTCCGGTGATGGTGTGGATACACGGCGGCGCGTTCATCTGGGGTGCGGGCGACACGCCCTGGTACGACGGCACGAACTTCGCGCTCCACGGCGACGTCGTCGTCGTCACGATCAACTACCGGCTCGGTCCGTTCGGGTTCCTGCATCTGTCCGATCTCTTCGACGGTGCGTTCGCCGGCTCCGGCAATGCCGGCATCCTCGACCAGATCGCCGCGCTCGAATGGGTGCGCGAATGCATCGCCGGGTTCGGCGGCGATCCCGAACGGGTCACGGTGTTCGGCGAATCGGCGGGCGCGGCGAGTGTCGGGACCCTGCTCGGCACTCCTTCGGCGCGCGGCCTGTTCCGCGGCGCGATCCCGCAGAGCGGCGCAGCTTCGTGGATCTCGACGCGCGCGCACGCCACCAGGGTCGCCGAACTGGTCGTCGACAAGTTGGGGATCCGCGCCGGCGACGTCGACGCGCTGCTCGCGAAGTCGACGGACGAGATCCTGGCCGCGCAGCCCGACTTCCGCGAAGACGGCGTCGCTTCCCTCCCCTTCCAACCCGTCGTCGACGACGTCGTGCTCCCGCAGCCGCCGCTGGCCGCGATCGCAGCCGGAAACGCGGCCGGCGTGCACGTGCTGACGGGTACGAACCTCACCGAGATGACCCTGTTCACGCTGGCCGATCCGGCGCTCGGCACGCTCGACGACAACGCCGTCCGCGGTCGCCTGGTGTCGGCGTTCGGCCCGGCGGGAGCCTCGCTGCTCGACGAATACCGCACCCGGCGCCCCGCTGCGACGCCGCAGGAGTTGTGGCTCGCGCTCTCGACCGACGGAGTGTTTCGCATCCCCGCCATCCGGTTGCTCGAAGCGCAGGCCGCGCACGCGCCGGTCTGGTCGTACCTGTTCACGTTCGAGACCCCCGTGTTCGGCGGCGTCCTCCGCTCGACCCACACGCTCGAGATCCCGTTCGTCTTCGACACCCTCGACGGCAGCGGGGCCGACATGCTGACCGGTACCGGCCCCGAACGCCAAGGCATCGCCGACGCGATGCACGGGGCCTGGATCGCGTTCGCGCAGCACGGCGACCCGAGCCACGCCGGGATCCCGGAGTGGCCGGGCTACGACGTCGATCGCCGGGCCACGCTGCGCATCGACGCCGAGTGCGAGGTGCTCGACGACCCCGACGGCGCCGACCGGCTGGCGTTCGAATCGGTCGTCTGAGCCGGCAGTTCGTCGTCTGGGTCCGTAATGGCCGGTTTCCGAGCGGAAGTGGCATCCTGGCCTTGACCGAAAGCGATCGCTTGCCGATCAGAGTTCCGGCGATGCCGCGACGATGAAGGGCTCGAGGGTGACCAGCAGCTTTGGTGAGGGACGATGACTGAAGTGGTAGCCCTGCTCCTCGACGATGCGATGCCGCGCCAACGCCTCGGCACCCTCCTGCGCGACGCGCGCAAACGCCGCGGTCTGAAGCGCAAGGAAGCCGCGGCCGCGGCCGGCACCACCGCGGCCAAACTGCGCCGCTACGAGCGCGGCGACGAAGCCGTTCCCGCCGACGTCTGCTCGCGGCTCGCCGAGTGCTACGGCGACGACCTCACCGCCCACGTCCCGCTGCGTGTTCCGGTGCGGATCGCGAGCGGCGACCTCGCCGTCGGCGACGTGCGTCAGCCCGTCGGCACCGACGTCGACGACGTGATCGCCGGCTACGTCGACATCGTGTCGCGCTTGCGCAGCGCCGGCCCCGGCGATCCGCTGAGCCTGCGCACGGTCGACATCATGGCGTTGGCGGGCGCGCTCGGGCTCGACCGCGAGCCCATCGAGCAGCGCATCGCCGAAGTCCTCGGCTGCACGCCGGCCGAAGCGCGCCGTCTTCACAGTGAGTTGCTGAGCCGCAAGGTCATCCTCCCGGTGGCCGGGCTCGCGGCAGGCATGGCCGCGTTCGCCGGAGTCGCGTACGCCGCCCATTCCCCGACGCCGACGACGCGCGTGCAGACGCAGCCGATCTCGGCCACCGCGCCGACGACGTCGACCACCATCGCCACGCCGAAGGCGACCACGCCGCCCACGACGGCAGCGCCGTCGACGACCGTGCCCGCGGCGACGACACCGCCCCCGCAGTCCCACGTCGAACCCGTCGTCACCACACCGACGACCGACGCACCGCAGGTCGACGCAACCGCCCCGACCACGACGCCGCCTTCCACCATCGTGCCCCAGGGCAACCCCAACGACCCGACGATGTCGATCCTCCCCGGTGAAACGCCGATCACCGTGATCGGCACCCCCGACTCCACCAGCGAAACGCCGTAACCCGCCACCTCCCGATCGGGAACCGATCGCGGCGCGCGCGGTACAACCGCGATGCACCACTACTCCGTCGCTCTCGTCGTCGGCGCATGTCTTTCCCTGGCTCTTGCCGTGAGCGCGTGCTCCAGCTCCGATCGTGCAACCCCACCACCGACGACGACGACGACGACGCTCGTTGCAACCCCCCGCCCCGACGCGGCGACGCTCCGGTGCGCCGACGCGATCAGCTCCGATCCCACTCCTCTGGCGGGGTTTACGATCATCTTCGGCCGCGCCGGGCTCACGACCACTCGTGTGCTGCAGACCGCTGCGTCCGGCGAGCCCGCGCCGCAACCCAGGCTCTTCGCCAAGAACGGACTCCTGGTCGCGGCCGACGCGCGGTTCGAGCTCGTCGTGCCCGACGCGTGGAAGTCCCGGTTGTCGATCGGATGGGGCAGCCCCGGCCCGCGCACGAGCGATCTCGTCGTGGCCGGATGCAAACCCGACAAGGCCACCGACCATTGGCTCGGCTATGCCGGCGGCTTCTGGGTCGACACGCCTGCGTGCGTCCCGCTGATCGTGAAGACGGCAGGCCGGCAACAGCTCGTCCACATCGCGGTCGGCACACCGTGTCGCGGCGCGTAGTCGGGCACTACGGGCCGAGGTGCCACGCCTTCTCGCGCACGAAGGCGCGCACGCCGGACTCCGACATCGAGACGCCGAGGCCGGAATGGCGGCGGCCCGTCCACGGCAGGCGGACGCTCGAGCGGTCGGAACGGTTCCAGTAGGCGTTGCCGACGTCGAGGCGGGCGAGGATCTGCTCGGCCCGGGCCCGATCCGACGAGAACACGGCCGCGCCCAGCCCGAACTCGGTGTCGTCGAGCCGCGCGCGGTCGCTTCGGCGTCGTCGCGGACGCGCTGCACGCCGATGACGGGGCCGAAGGTCTCGTCGCGCATGACGCTCATGCTCGGATCGACGTCGACGAGCACTGTCGGCTCGAACCACGAACCCGGACCATCGATGCGCCGGCCGCCGCACAGGACGCGCGCGCCCTTGGCCACCGCGTCGTCGACCTGCGCGCGCAGCACGTCGAGCTGTTCGGCACGCGCGAGCGGACCGACGTCGGTGTGCTCGTCGTCCGGGTCACCCGTGCGGTACGCGCCGACCACGTCGACGAACGCGTCGACGAAACGGTCGAAGATCGCGTCGTGCACGTACACGCGCTCGATGGCCGAGCACGACTGCCCGCCGTTGTAGAACGCGCCCTCGGCCACCGAGAACGCGGCGGTCTCGACGTCGACGTCGTCGCAGACGTACGCGCCGTCCTTGCCGCCGAGCTCGAGCTGCAGCCGTACCAGACGATCGGCCACCGCCCGCGCCACCCGCCGGCCGGTCGCGTACGAACCGGTGAAGCACACCATGTCGACCTCGGCGCCGACGAGCGCGGCCCCGACGGCTCCGCTCCCCACGATCGCCTGCACGATGTCGACGGGTATGCCCGACCGGTGCATGAGGTCGACGAGCCGTAGCCCGGTGAGCGTCGCGTGCTCCGACGGCTTGTAGAGCACCGCGTTTCCCGTGAGGAGCGCGGGAATGATCGTGTTCAGCCCGACGAAGTACGGATAGTTCCACGCGCTCGACGTGCGCGACGAGACCGACGGGCTCGTGGGTGACCCGTTCCTCGACGACACCCGCCGCGGCTTCGGTCACGGTGCGGGGTGCGATGACAGAGCCGACGTGGTCGAGGTTCCAGTCGATCCGTTCCCGCACCGCCGCGATCTCGCTGCGCGACTGCCCTATCGGCTTGCCGACCTCGTGCGTGGTGATCCGCGCACACTCTTCGGCTTCGCTCGCGAGGAGGTCGCGAAAGGCGCGCACGAGCTCGGCCCGCCCTTCGAAGCCACGGGCGGCCCACGCGGGTTGGGCGCGCCGGGCCCGCTCGACCTTCTGCGCGATCTCGCGCTCGTCGGTCATGGCGACGCTGCGGATGACCTCGCCGGTTGCCGGGTTGCGGACGTCCAGCGACCGTTCGATCGCGGCCGCTGGTTCGTGGGGTTCGGCGACCGCGATCTCGGCCGGCGCACTCGGAGCCGACGCCGGCGCCGCGACCGCAGGCGCGCTCGCCGACCGGAGCCTCGCCCGGCTCGACGACCAGGTTGATCCACCGCGATTCCTTCTGACCCGGGCGCCGTTCGAGTTGACGGACGTAGCCCTTCTCCGCGAACCGCTGCAGCGTCTCCTCGACGTCGTCGAGCGAGCGGAACGAGTGCCAGCGTTCGGTGCGCTGCTTCAACTCACCCGGCGTCTGCGCGCCGCGCAACAGGAGCACACCCAACACGGTGAACTCCGGTACCGAGAGCTGCAACGCCTCGTCGACCACATGCTTGTGCTTCACCACGCGCTGGCCGGTCGACCGCACGCCGCCGCGACACGCCCTTCTCCCGGAGTGCCTCGAGCGCGTGCTCGACCGTGTTCTCGTCGTAGCTCACGATCGGGTCGCGGTTCGTGCTCTGGTTGCACACGTTGATCAAGGCGTTGACCGACAGCGGGTAGTTGTCGGGCGTCGTGACCGCCTTCTCCATCAGGCAACCGAGCACACGCGCCTCGACCGCACTGAGCTCGATCATGGGGCTTCGATCATCCGTAGACGAGCTCCGCGATCGTCCGCAGCTGCTCGGTCGCGCCCGACACGACCATCGTCGTCACGGCCGACTCCCGCCACATCTCGAGATCGTCGCGGATCTTCTCGCGCGGTCCGACGAGGGCGACGTCCTGGACGAGTTGGGTCGGGACCGCAGCTGCGGCCTCCGCCTTCTTGCCGTCGAGGTAGAGGTCCTGGATGAGCTTGGCTTCGCCCTCGTAACCCATCCGCCCGAACACGTTGTTGTGGAAGTTCACCTCGCGCGAGCCCATGCCGCCGATGTAGAGCGCGAGGACGGGACGGTACATGTCGGCCGCGGTCTCGACGTCGTCGGCGATGATCACCGGCACGAGGCACGCGACCTCGAAGGTGTCGGCCGTGCGGCGGGCGCCCGGCCGAGCGAACCCTTCGGTCAACGCGTCGCGGTAGAAGCCGTCGTGGCGCGGGTTGTAGAACATCGGCAGCCAGCCGTCGGCGATCTCCGCCGCGAGCGACACGTTCTTCGGGCCCTCGGCCGCGAGATAGATCGGCAGGTCGGCGCGCAGCGGGTGCGTGATCGACTTCAGCGGCTTGCCCAGGCCGGTGCCACCCGGCAACGGCAGCTGGTAGCGCTCGCCGTGGAACTCGACCGGCGCCTCGCGCGCGAGCACCTGCCGCACGATGTCGACGTACTCGCGTGTGCCGCGCGAGCGGCTTGCCGTAGTCGTCGCCGTACCAGCCTTCGGCGACCTGCGGACCCGAGGCACCCAGGCCGAGCACGAAGCGTCCGCCCGAGAGGTGGTCGAGGGTGAGCGCGGCCATCGCCATCGCGGTGGGCGTGCGCGCCGACAGCTGGCAGATCGAGGTGCCGAGCTTGATCCGCGACGTCTGCGCGCCCCACCACGCGAGCGGGGTCAACGCATCGGAGCCATAGGCCTCGGCCGTCCAGCACGAGTCGAACCCGAGCTCCTCGGCCACGGCGAGCGCCTCGGGGACACCCGGCGGCGGACCGGCGCCCCAGTAGCCGATCATGTACCCGAGCTTCAGGTCGTGCTGCATGGCTCGCAGCCTACGAGGACCCGCCCACGACGACGGAAGCCCGCACGTCGTCACCCACGCACAGCCAGGCCGAGAAGCCGGGTCCGGCACCCGCATCGGCGTCGTTGTCGACCACGACGAGGTCGACCGGGTCGGCCAGGTCGAGACCGGCGCGGAACTCGATCTCCGCGTGCCGCACCCGCAGCCCGCCGCGGCGCGCGAGCTCGTCTTCGATCGCGGGCCAGTACGCGGCGTTGTTCACGTGACCGACCACATCGATGTCGGTGACACGCAACGGCCACGGCCGGCGGGCCGCGCCGGGCCGCGGCGCCGGATGACGGAGCCGGGCCGAGACCCTGCGCCCGCCCACGGTCGCACCCCAGACCGCGTCGAACCCGGCCGGCAATGGCGTCGGGGCACCGCGGCCGGGGTCGGTGTGCACCCAGATCGCGATCGCCTCCACGCACGGCTGCCCGTCGACGTGCAACGTGCTCGTGCGCTCCGCCCAGCGCGCACCGATCCCGCTGCACCACGTCTGCGCGACCACCTCGGCCCGAAAACGCGGCGTCGACGCGATCCGGAGCTCCAGGCGACGCAGGATCCACAGGCCCATGCCGTCGATCGAGACCGTCGACGCGTCGTAGTCGGAGACGTCCTGCACGATGCGGGCGATCCCGTCGAGCCGGGCCCGAGCATCGGGACCGACGTCGCCGAGACCGACATGCCGCGTGATGGTGGTGACGCGTCCGTGCTCGAAGTTCGGCTCCCCCACGCCGCGCAACCTAGTGCCCGGGGGTCTCGCAATCGTCGGAACGGTTCGCGCGCCACGGGCGATCCCGCGGCCGGGTTCATCCCCGTCCGATCGGCGGTCGGCGGCGCTAGCTTCGCGCCCGTGCCGACACCCGCCTCCGAATCCGAGCTCGAGATCCCGCCGGAAGGCTTTCGCCAGCACCGGTTCTCACCGCCTCCGGGCGCGACAACGGTGCTGCTCGTACGGCACGGCGAATCGGCGCCGGCGCACCCCGACCGGCCCTTCCCGCTCCGCGACGGTCATGGCGACCCGCCTCTCGACCCGGTCGGCGAGCAGCAGGCCGAGTTGATCGGTGAGCGTCTCCAGCACGAAGCGATCAGCGCGATCTACGTCACGACCCTGCAGCGCACGCACCAGACCGCGGCCCCGCTCGCGGCGAAGCTCGGGCTCACCCCGATCGAGGAACCCGAACTCCGCGAGGTGTTCCTCGGCGACTGGGAAGAAGGCGAGTTCCGGCGCCGGGCCGCGGCCCGCGACCCGATCTTCGAGCAGATCTTCGCCCAGGAGCGTTGGGACGTGATCCCGAACGCGGAACCCCACGACGACTTCGACGAGCGAACATGGCGCGGGTTCCAGCGCGTCGTCGCCACGCATCCCGACGAGCGGGTCATGGTCGTCGCGCACGGAGGCGTCATCGGTCAGCTGCTCCACCGGGTCACGGGCTCACGCCGCTTCGCGTTCTCGGGCGCCGACAACGGTTCGATCAGCGAGATCGTCGCCGACGGCGACCGGATCATTCTGCGTCGCTACAACGACGTCGCGCATCTGTTGCCACTGCTGCGAGCGCGGTGACGAACGCGTCGTAGTCGGCACCGGCTCGGCGCACGCGCGGCGGGAGCTCGATCTGCACGCCGCCGAAGCGCACGCGGTTCACCGGGTTCGCCGGATGCAACCCGCGCAGGTGCTGCGGAATCACGTCGAGGTCGGCGATCCACCGGTACTGCGGGAGCGCGGCGGTCAGCGTCCGTTCGAGATCCGTGGCGAGCTCGCGGTTCGTGCCGCCGAGCAGCGCGGTCGTCCACCGGTCGTCGGCGTCACGTACTCCGCCGAAGCCGTGCACCGAGATCACGACGTCGATGCGGTCGAGGAACGCGCGCAACCCGCCGGAGAGCGCGGGGTCGTAACGGTGTGACGGCACGTGCCAGTGGAGGTCGTCGGGTTGCACCACCGCGTAGAACGACACGCCCACGCGCGAGTGGCGACCGCTTCCGCGATCTCGGCCGTCCCCTGTTCGAGCCCGCCGTGCAACGCGCACACACCGACCCACGAACCCGCGAAGCTCCGTTCGCAGACTCCCGGTGTCGCAAGGAGTTCGTCGAGCACGGAGTCGCCGCCGACTACTAGCCGTTGACCAGCAACTCCTTGTAGGGAGTGTCCTTCGCCGGTCCCGGTTCCTTCGGAAGCCCCAGCACCCGTTCGCCGATGATGTTGCGCTGCACCTGGTCGGTGCCGCCGTAGATCGACGGTCCGGGCGAGAACAGCGTGACCTCTTGCACGAAGCCGCCGCCGGCGGTGTCGGCGCCCATGAGCATGCCCGACGCGCCGACGATCTCGTGACCGACCTCGCGCTGCAACCGGAGGAGGTCGCTCATCATGAGCTTGGCGATGTTGGGCTCGGCGCCGGTGCGCTGACTCGGCGACTTCGCGCGCAACCCGGAGAATCGACCGATCTGCTGCATCGTGTAGAGCTTGGCGAGCTTCTGGCGGATGTTGGGATCGGTGTTGTTGCCGAGCTCCTTGGCCAGCTTCATGAGCCGGTTCGCAGCCGCGATCCCACCACCACCCGTGCCGCCGGTACGCACCTGACCGACGTGGTCGCCGGCGCGGTCGTTCAGCTGCGCCGCGATCGGACCGGGGAACGCATTCCCCGCCGCGCCGGACCCGCCCGTGCCGAGACCCGCGCGTTCGGCCATCAACGTGGTGTTGGCCGCGGCCCAACCGTTGTTGACGCCGCCGATGATGTCGGCGTCGGCGACGCGCGCGTTGTCGATGAACACTTCGTTGAACAGCGCGCGGCCGGTCATCTCCCGCAACGGCCGGATCTCGACCCCGGGCTGTTGCATGTCGAACTTGAAGTAGGTGATGCCCTTGTGCTTCGGCAGTTCGGGCGCGGTGCGCGCGAGCAACATGCCGAGGTTGGTCAACTCCGCGGTCGAGGTCCACACCTTCTGACCGGTGACGATCCACTCTTCGCCGTCCTTGACGGCCTTGGTGCCGAGGCTCGCGAGGTCGGATCCCGCGCCCGGCTCGGAGAAGAGCTGGCACCACGCGTCCTGCCCGTTGAGGATGCGCAAGAGCTCGTTCTGCTTCTGCGCCTCGGTGCCGTGGGCGACGATCGTCGGCGCGGTAAGCAGGTAGCCGAGGCCGGCGGGCGGGCCGATGGCGCCGTGCTCGGTGATCGTCTCGTTGACCACGTTGGCGAGATCGCGGCCCCAGCCCTTCCCCCACGTGTCCTCGGGGAAGGTCGGGGCGGCGTAGCCGGAGCGGGCGAGGATGTCCCACCACTCACCGACGGTCAGATCGGGGTTCCAGTTCTCTTCCAGCCACGTCTTGACCTCGACGCGGACCTCTTCGGGCGAAGGCATCGTCATAGTGCTGGAGGTTACCGTTCGGAGCCGTCAGTCCAGGAGGTCGAGCACCTTTTCCGACGGGCGGGCGATCACGGCCCGTTCGCCCACGAACACCACCGGCCGCTCCATCACCTCGGGGTGCGCCAGCAGCACGTCGACGACCTGCGCGCGTGTCTGCACATCGGCTTTGGTGAGGCCAGTGGCCTTGAACTTGTCGTCGCCGGTGCGGACGAGCGCGACGGGCTCGTCGGGGATCGCGTCGAGGATGCGCTCGATGGTGGCCCGGTCGGGCGGAGTGTCGAGATACCGAACGACGTTCGCGTCGACGCCCCGCTCCTCGAGGATCTTGAGCGCGCCCCGCGACTTGCTGCACGACGGATTGTGGAAGACCTGTACGGGATCCATGCGCGCCGACGCTAGCAACCTGAGGTACTCGCTGCGCCCGACGTCGACGGCGCCGAGCGAGCGCAGGTGCGGTGTCGTCCACTGCACGTCGAAGAGCGCCGCGCCGTCGAGCCGGAGCAGCTCGACGGTCGCCCAGCAGGCGACCTTCGACGCGTCGGTGACGCGGTGGAACATCGACTCCCCCGCGAAGAAGCGGCCGATGCGCACGCCGTACAAACCGCCGGCGAGCCCGCCGTCGCACCACACCTCCACCGAGTGTGCCCAGCCCAACTCGTGCAGACGCTTGTACGCGTCGACGAACGACTCGTCGATCCAGCCGTTCGGCCGGGCGGGGTCGCCGCATGCCTGCACGACCTCGACGAACGCCGTGTCGACGCGGATCTCGAAGCGCGCGATCGAACGCCGGAGGGAGCGGCTGCAGTGGAAGCCGTCGAGCGGGATGATCCCGCGCGGGTCGGGCGACCACCACGCGAGAAGCCGGCTGGCGTACATCGGGAACAGACCGCTCCGGTACGCGGCGAGGAGCGTGCCCGGCTCGAGGTCGGCACCGACCGCGACGATCTCGTCGGCGGCGGCCGCGTCGGCGGGCGGAAAGTCCCAGATGTTCGGGGCCGGCTCGAGACCCACTTACGCCAGAAGCGAGCGGGCGATCTGGCCGACCTGGATCTCGTCGGTACCGGCGTAGATCTGCAGCACCTTCGCGTCACGCGCGAGCTGCTCCACCTCGTACTCGGCCATGTAGCCGTTGCCGCCGAAGAGCTGCACGGCTTCGAGCGCGACCTCGGTGGCCGCGCCCGCCGCGTACAACTTCATCGCCGATGCCTGCGCCAGGGTCATCGGCTTGCCCGCCTGCGACGACTCGAGCACCCGGAACACGAGGTTCTCGACGTTGAGCCGGGCTACCTCCATCTTCGCGAGCTTCAGCTGGATCAGCTGGTAGTCGCCGATGGGCCGGCCGAACTGCTGGCGCTCCTTGGCGTAGTCGATGCACTTCTCGAGGCACCGCTCGATGATCCCGAGCGCCATCGCCGCGACACCGGAGCGCTCGATGATGAACGTCGCTTTGCTGGCCTCGCGTCCACTGCTGCCCCGGAAGGCGTCCTCGCTCTCGCCGAGCAGGCGGTCGCGGCCGACGCGCACGTCGTCGAGGAACAACATCCCCGTCGGCGACGAGTGCAGGCCCATCTTGCGCAACGGCTTGGACTGCTCGAAGCCGGGCATGCCCTTGTCGAGCACGAACTGCAGCACCGTGCGCTCGGCCGGCGGGTTGCCTTCGTCGAGCTTGCAGATGAACACGGTCGTGTCGGCGTAGGGGCCGTTCGTGATGAACGTCTTCGAACCGTTCAGGAGGTACTCGTCGCCGTCGCGACGCGCGGTCGACGCCATCTGTCCGAACGCGTCGGAACCAGAGTTCGGTTCGGTGATCGCCCAGGCGCCGATCTTGTCGAGCGTGAGGATGTCGCGCACCCAACGCTTGCGCTGCGCGAGCGTTCCCTTCGCGTTGATCGCGGCGGAGGTGAGCCCGACCGACACGCCGAGCGCGGTGACCATCCCCGGTGAACACTTGCAGAGCTCGATGATCGGCAACAGGGTGAAGCCGCTCCCGCGCTCCTCGCGCGCAGCGCGGTCGTCACTCTTCGCGTCGCTCGCGCCCCCGCCCGATTCTTCCGCCGCGATCCGGCGGTCGAAGCCGTCGGCGGCGAGGGTGTCCATACCGAATGTTCGGTACATCTTGCGCAAGAGGTCGTACGGCGGCAGGTCACCGTGCTCGAGCTCCTCGCGGTGCGGGCGGATCTCGTTGTCGACGAACTGGCGTACGGCATCCCGCACCATCTGAAGCTCTTCGGGCCATTCGAACATTCACGGATCGTACGGGACGTCGGCGGGTAGAGCTGCAGTCGCATGCACGCGCCGCGCCCGAACCACCCGAACCGGTCGTCGCAGACGCCTTCGCGTCGCGACGGTTCGCGGGCTCGGGGTGACGGCTTCTGGGGTTCAGTCGGACCTCGGGCGCGCCGATGCCTTGGGGCGAGGGAGACCACCCCGGAAAATGGGGTGGGGGGAGGGAGCGGGATGGATCCCGGTGGCATCAGCGTGGAACGCACACTGCCGATCGACGGCGCGCTGGTTGGTGACGTGCTGCTCCGGCTGCGCCGTGACTCGCCCGAGTCGACGCTGCGCTGGACGCTCGGTGATCTCGGCGCGGCCGAAGTCGAGGTGGGCTTCACCTCCGACGGGCCGGACTGGACGACACGCGCGCGCCTGTGGAACTACTCCGGGCTTGCCATGACCACCGCCACACTGCGGCTCGTTGTGAGCGCCCCTGATGAAGTCCGCCTCACGCTCGTTCCCACGCAGGTTCCCGAGTTGGCGCCCACCGAGGACACCGCGGCGCTGACCGACCTCGGCCAGGCTGCGATCGCCGAGCTCGGAGAAGAGCTGCTCTGGCACGCCACGCGCGCAGACCTCACGGCACGTGGTTGATCGACGGGCGACGCGCCGCTCGTACGTGATCGAGGTGCAATCCGCGGTTCATCGTCCCGTCGCACAGACGCCGAGTGCCGGAAACGCGGGTCCGCCACGATGAATGGACACTGCTCGGGCCGTCCGCCGCGCTCCCCCCGGGGCGGACGGCCCGAGGCTGTGCACGACACTCCTGAGCGATGATCAGCGCATTTGCATCAGCGGATCGCTGCGATTCTCCCGTCGGAGACCGCACATCGCCGATCAGCGCATTTGCATCAGCGGATCGCTGCGATTCTCCCGTCGGAGACCGCACATCGCCGATCAGCGCATTTGCAGGGCGTTCTCGGGGGTGATCGGCGCGGGGAGGAGGGTCTCCCCCATGAGGAACTCGTCGACCGCGGCCGCGCACGAGCGGCCCTCGGCGATGGCCCAGACGATGAGACTCTGGCCCCGGCCCATGTCTCCGCAGACGAACACGTTCTCGAGGTTCGTCCGGAAGTTCCCGTCACGGGCGACAGCGCCTCGCTCGTTCATCTCGACGCCGAGCTGCTCGAGCAGGCCCGGTCGCTGCGGGCCGACGAAACCCATCGCGAGCAGGACGAGGTCGCAGTCGAGCTCGAAGTCGGTGCCTTCGATGCGCTCGAACGTCATGCGGCCGTCGACCGTCTTGCCCTCGACCTCGTGGGCGCGCAGTGCGCGCAGATTGCCGTCGTCGTCGCCGAGGAAGCATTCGGTGTTGACCGCGTAGACGCGTTCGCCACCCTCTTCGTGGGCGGACGAGACCCGGTAGATCATCGGGTAGGTCGGCCACGGCATCGACTCGACGCGCGCGTCGGGCGGCCGGGGCAGGATCTCGAACTGGTGCACCTCGGCCGCACCCTGGCGGATCGCGGTGCCCAGACAGTCGGCGCCGGTGTCGCCGCCGCCGATGATCACGACCTTCTTGCCCTGGGCGGTGATCTCCGGCTCGGCGATGTCGCCCTGTTGCACGCGGTTCCCCCACGGCAGGTACTCCATCGCCTGGTACACGCCGACGAACTCGCGCCCGGGCACGGGAAGGTCTCGCCAGGCCGTGGCGCCACCCGCGAGCGCGACGGCGTCGAACTGCTGGAGGTCGCCGATCGGCACGTTCTCGCCGACGTCGGCGTTGGTCTGGAAGCGCGTACCTTCGGCTTCCATCTGGGCGATGCGGCGGTCGAGGTGGCGCTTCTCCATCTTGAACTCGGGGATGCCGTAGCGCATCAGGCCGCCGACGCGGTCGGCCCGCTCGAACACCGTGACGTCGTGGCCGGCGCGCGTGAGTTGCTGTGCCGCGGCGAGCCCCGCCGGTCCGCTGCCGACGACTGCGACGCGCATGCCCGTTGTGGTCTCGACGACGACGGGCTTGACCCACTCCTCTTCCCACGCCCGGTCGGCGATCTCGACCTCGATCTGCTTGATCGTCACCGGCAACTCGTTGATCCCGAGCACGCACGCGGCCTCGCACGGCGCCGGGCACAGCCGCCCGGTGAACTCGGGGAAGTTGTTCGTCGCGTGCAGACGCTCGGACGCGGCTTCCCACCGGTCGCGGAACACGAGGTCGTTCCACTCGGGGATGAGGTTCCCGAGCGGGCAGCCGGTGTGGCAGAACGGGATGCCGCAGTCCATGCAGCGCGCGCCCTGGGTGCGCACCTTCTCGGGCGGGAAGTCCTCGTACACCTCCTTCCAGTCGGTGACTCGGACCGGAATCGCCCGCCGCCTGGGCAGCTCGCGGTCGTGTTTCATGAACCCCGTTGTTTCACCCATGTCGTGTTTCACCCATGTCGTCAGCCCCGTGCCGCGGCCATGACCGCTTCGTCGACGTCGACGCCGCGTTCCACGGCATCGCGTTGCGCCTCGAGCACCCGCTTGTAGTCCTTCGGGAAGATCTTCGTGAACATGCGGGCGTTCTGCCACCAGTTCGAGAGCAGGCGCTCGGCAACCGCGGAGCCGGTGAACTCGAGGTGCTGCGTGATGATGCTGCGCAACCAGGGGCCGTCCTCTTCGTCGTCGAGGACGTCGAGGTCGACCATCTCGCGGTTCATGCGCAGGTACAGCGAGCGGTCGGGGTCGAGCACGAACGCGAACCCGCCGCTCATGCCGGCCGCGAAGTTGCGGCCGGTCGGGCCGAGGATCACGGCGCGGCCGCCCGTCATGTACTCGCACCCGTGGTCGCCGACGCCCTCGACCACCGCGGTCGCGCCTGAGTTGCGCACGCAGAACCGTTCGCCCACGACCCCGCGGATGAACGCATTCCCTGCGGTCGCGCCGTAGAGGATCACGTTGCCGGCGATGACGTTCTCTTCCGCGACGAACGTCGCGGTGCGGGCCGGACGCAACACCAACGTGCCGCCCGACAGGCCCTTGCCGAAGTAGTCGTTGGCATCACCCTCGAGCCGCAACATGATCCCGCGGGGCACGAAGGCGCCAAAGCTCTGGCCGGCCGAGCCCTGGAACGTGAGGTCGATCGTCGCGTCGGGCAGCCCGTCGCCACCGAAACGCCGGGTGAGCTCGGAGCCGAGCATCGTGCCGACGGTGCGGTTCGTGTTGTGGATCTCGTACGACTTGCACAAGTTGCCCTCGCCGGTCGCGAGCACGTCGCGCGCGTCGGCGATCAGCTGCCGATCGAGCGCCTGGTCGAGGCCGTGGTCCTGACCTTTCGAACAGAACATCGTCTGGTCGTACTTGTTCACCGGCACTGCGAGTATCGGCGAGAGGTCGAGGCCCTGCGCCTTCCAGTGGTCGACGGCGCGGTGCACGTCGAGCGCCTCGACGTGGCCGATCGCTTCTTCGATCGAACGGAAGCCGAGTGCGGCGAGGTGCTCGCGCACCTCTTCGGCGATGAACTCGAAGAAGTTGACGACGAACTCGGGCTTGCCGTTGAACTTCTTTCGTAGCTCCGGGTTCTGGGTGGCGACGCCGACCGGGCACGTGTCGAGGTGGCAGACGCGCATCATGACGCAGCCGCTGACCACGAGCGGTGCCGTCGCGAAGCCGAACTCCTCCGCGCCCAGCAGCGTCGCGATCACGACGTCGCGCCCGGTCTTCAGCTGACCGTCGACCTGCACGACGATGCGGTCGCGCAAACCGTTCAGCAACAACGTTTGCTGGGTCTCGGCCAGGCCGAGCTCCCAGGGTGCCCCCGCGTGTTTGATCGAGGTGAGCCGCGCCGCGCCGGTGCCGCCGTCGTGACCGGAGATGAGCACCACGTCGGCGTGCGCTTTCGACACTCCCGCCGCCACGGTGCCGACCCCGACCTCGGCGACGAGCTTCACGTGCACGCGCGCCCGGTTGTTCGCGTTCTTGAGGTCGTGGATGAGCTGCTTGAGGTCTTCGATCGAGTAGATGTCGTGGTGCGGAGGGGGCGAGATGAGTCCCACGCCCGGGGTGGAGTGCCGCGTCTTGGCGATCCACGGCCAGACCTTGTAGCCGGGCAGCTCGCCGCCCTCGCCGGGCTTGGCGCCCTGCGCCATCTTGATCTGCAGGTCGTCGGCGTTCACGAGGTACTCGCTCGTCACGCCGAAGCGGCCCGACGCGACCTGCTTGATCGCGCTGCGCCGCGAGTCGCCGTTGTCGTCGCGAACGAAACGGTCGGGGTCCTCGCCACCTTCACCGGTGTTCGAACGCGCCCCGAGCCGGTTCATCGCGATCGCCATGTTCTCGTGGGCTTCTTTGGAGATCGAGCCGTAGCTCATCGCGCCGCTCGAGAACCGCTTGACGATCTCGGAGACGGACTCGACCTCGTCGATCGGAACGGGTGCTCGTTGACCGGTGCGGAACTCGAAGAGGCCGCGCAACGTCGCGATACGGCGCGCCTGCTCGTCGACGAGCTTGGTGTACTGCTTGAACACGTCGTAGCGCCCGGAACGGGTCGAGTGCTGGAGCTTGAAGACGGTCTCGGGGTTGAAGAGGTGGTATTCGCCCTCGCGGCGCCACTGGTAGTCGCCGCCGACGGTCAGCTCCCGGTGCGCGAGCTCCGAGGGCCGGTCGGGATATGCGAGCCGATGGCGGCGCGTCACCTCTTCCGCGATCACGTCGAGGTCGATGCCCTCGATCCGCGACGCGGTACCGCTGAAGTACTCGTCGACGAGCCGCTTCTGCAACCCGACCGCCTCGAAGATCTGTGCGCCGGTGTAGGAGGCGACGGTCGAGATGCCCATCTTCGACATCACCTTGAGAATGCCCTTGCCCGCGGCCTTGACGTAGTTCTTGACCGCCTTGCGCTCGGTCAGGTCGGCGATGGCACCTTCGCGACACAGGTCGCGGATCGTGTCGAAGGCGAGATACGGGTTGATGCCACCGGCGCCGTAGCCGAGCAGTAGGGCGAAGTGATGCACCTCGCGCGCTTCGCCGGTCTCGACGAGCAGCCCGACGCGCGTACGCGTCTTCTCCCGTACGAGATGGTGATGCACCGCCGCGGTGATGAGGAGGGCCGGAATCGGCGCGTTCTCGGCGTCGGCGTAACGGTCCGAGAGGATGACGAGGTTGGCGCCGTTCGCAATCGCCTCGCTCACCTGGGTACGTACGTTGTCGATCGCGATCCGCAGCCCGTCACCGCCTTCGGCCACCTGGTAATGGCAGTACACCGAGAACGGCGTGAATCCGGGCACCGCGGACTCGGCGTCGTCGATGTAGCGCAGCTTCGCGAGTTCCTCGTTGGTGAGGATCGGGCTCGGGCACACGATCTGACGGCACGACTGCGGCGTCGGATCGAGCAGGTTGCCCTCCGGGCCGACCGCGGAGTTGAGCGACGTGACCAGCGCCTCGAAGTTGGCGTCGAGCGGCGGGTTCGTCACTTGCGCGAACAGCTGCTTGAAGTAGTCGTACAGCATCCGCGGACGGTCGGAGAGCACCGCGGCCGGTGTGTCGGTGCCCATCGAGCCGAGCGACTCCACCGAGTTGCGCGCCATCGGAGCGATGATCATGCGCAGGTCTTCCTCGGTGTACCCGAACATGCGCTGTTGCTGCACGGCCGAACTGTGCTGCGGTACGAGCGGGAACTGCGGCGGCAACTCGTCGAGGTGCACGAGACCGGCGTCGAGCCATTGCTGGTAGGGCAGCTGCGCGGCGAGGTCGGACTTGATCTCCTCGTCGGGGATGATGCGACCCTGCGTGGTGTCGACGAGGAAGATCTTCCCCGGCTCCAGGCGGCCCTTCCGCACGATCTTGGCGGGGTCGATGTCGAGCACGCCGACTTCGCTGGCCATGATGACGCGGTCGTCGTCGGTGACCCAGTAGCGCGACGGCCGGAGCCCGTTGCGGTCGAGGACCGCGCCGATGACCGTGCCGTCGCTGAACACGATCGAGGCCGGGCCGTCCCACGGCTCCATGAGCGCGGAGTGGTACCGGTAGAACGCCTTGCGGGGCGCGTCCATGCTCTCGTGGTTCTCCCACGCCTCGGGGATCATCATGAGGATTGCGTGGTGCAGCGGACGGCCGGCGAGGTTGAGCAGCTCGAGGGCCTCGTCGAACCGGGCGGTGTCGGACGCACCCGGCGTGCAGATCGGGAAGGCGCGCTCGAGGTCGCCCGGCAGCAGATCGCTCGCCATCACGCCCTCGCGGGCGCGCATCCAGTTCTCGTTGCCCTGCACGGTGTTGATCTCGCCGTTGTGGGCGAGCATCCGGTAGGGGTGCGCGAGCGGCCAGCTCGGGAACGTGTTCGTGCTGAAGCGGGAGTGCACGAGCCCGAGCGCACTCTCGAAGCGCTCGTCGCGCAGGTCGGGATAGAACTCGCCCAGCTGCGCGGGCGTGAGCATTCCCTTGTAGACGACGACGCGGCTGCTGAGCGACGCGAAGTACGCGTCGGTCTCGTGCTCGATCCGTTTGCGCGCCAGGTACACGTGCCGCTCGAGCTCGTCGCCCGCGAGACCGTTCTTGGCCACGAAAACTTCCGCGAACAGCGGCATCTGCTCGCGCGCGGACGCGCCGGGCGAGGTGCGGTCGACCGGGATGGCCCGCCAGCCGAGCACCGAGAAGCCCTCGTCGGCGAACACCTTGGCGACGGCATCGGTGGTGGGGTCGGCCCGGTCGACCGGCACGAACGCGATCCCCGTGGCGTAGCCGCCGGCGTCGGGGAGGTCGAAGTCGACGACGGCCCGGTAGAAGCTGTCGGGCAGCTGCACCAAGATCCCGGCGCCGTCACCCGTGTCGGGCTCGGCGCCCGCGGCGCCGCGGTGGTTCAGGCAGCACACTGCGGTGAGCGCCTGCTCGACGATGGCGTGGCTCTTGCGGCCCAGCATGTCGACGACGAAGCCGACGCCGCAGGCGTCGTGCTCGAATCGGGGGTCGTAGAGCGGGGGTAGCTCGCGTTCCGGCAATGCAGACAATGCGGTGTCGTCCTCGTTCTGGGCGGTCAGCTCCGTTGGGATCTGGCCGCCGCGGGACGACACTGGCCCGTGGCGGAGCGTGCCGATTGTAGCGGCGGGCCCGCCCGATTCCCGAACGGATTTCACGGCTCGCCGGGCAGATCGTCCGGTCCGATCGTCAGGCCCACGGCCACGGCCAGCGCGGGCGCGAGCCCGATGAGTTGCCCGGGCGCGACCGTGGCTCCGGAGAGTGAGGCCACGCCTTTGAGCCCGTCGAGGCGGGCACTGCGCAGGTCGACCGACTCGCACTTCGAATGCGAGAAGTCGGCGCCGGCGAGAACGCTCCCGGGGAACGACACCTCGGCGAGCGTTCCCGCGGTGAGCTC
The DNA here is from genome assembly GCA_963761055.1 of uncultured Actinomycetes bacterium. Lineage (GTDB taxonomy): Bacteria > Actinomycetota > Acidimicrobiia > IMCC26256 > PALSA-610 > PALSA-610. The sequence goes on from CAVXFO010000008.1 coordinate 388,483, forward strand.
TGCGCCGGAGAGCTGCGTTGCGTCGAACCGGACCCGCTGCAGCCGGGCCATGCGCAGGTTGGCCTCGTCGAGCCGGCAACCCTCGAAGGTGACGTCCCGCAGGTTCGTCTGCGACAGGTCGATCGCCGACGCCCGGCAGTCGACGAGCCTGACCCGCTGCCAGACCGACTCGGAGAAGTCGCAGCCCGACAGGTCGCAGCGGACGAGCTCGACGTCGACGAGCCGGCCCCGGACGAACGCGGCGCCGGCTTGGCGCGCGTCGGTGACGCGCACGCCCAGGGCGTCACCGCCGTCGTCGAGCTCGAGCTCGGCAACGTCGTCGAGGTCACGAGAGATCACCGGCCCGATGCTCGCGCGGCACGGGTATCGTTGCAGGCGATGTCGTGATCGGCCGCCTTTCCGAGCCTCTCGTCCACCGCTCGACCGCAGGTGACGCCGTGTCCTCCTCGTTTGCATCCCTGGTTGCCCGTGATCTGACGAAGTCGTTCGGGCCGCGCATCGTGCTCGACCACGTGTCGTGCACGATCGGTCCGCAGCACCGGGTCGGCGTCGTCGCGCCCAACGGGACCGGCAAGTCGACGCTCCTCAAACTGCTGGCCGGTCTCGACACGCCCGACGCCGGGAGCGTGACGCCGAACCCACCCGGCGCGACGGTGGGCTACCTGCCCCAGGAGCCCGAGCGACTCGGCGGCGAGACCGTCCGCGCGTATCTCGCCCGCCGGACCGGTGTGGCCTCCGCCGAGCAGGCACTCGACGACGCATCCGCGGCGTTGGCCGGGGAGATACCCGGCGCCGACGACACGTACGCCGACGCACTGGAGCACTACCTCGCGCTGGGAGCTGCCGACTTCGACGCGCGCGTCGGCGCGGTGTGCCTCGATCTCGGGCTCCCCGCCCGCGTGCTCGATCTCGAGATGCCGGCACTGTCGGGGGGTCAGGCCGCCCGGGCGAACCTGGCGGCGATCGTGCTGGCGCGTTTCGACGTCTTCTTGCTCGACGAGCCCACGAACGACCTCGACTTCGCCGGCCTCGACCGGCTCGAACGGTTCCTGCGCGACGAGCTGACCGGTGGCGCGGTGATCGTCTCGCACGATCGAGCCTTTCTCGACCGCACGATCACGTCGGTGCTCGAGATCGACGAGCACTCACACTCGGCCACCGAGTACGCGGGCGGCTGGCAGGCGTACCTCGACGAACGGGCGACGGCGAGGCGTCACGCCGAGGAGGAGTACGCCGGGTACCAGTCGCAGCGCGGCGAGCTGCGGGGCCGGGCCCAGCGCCAACGCGAGTGGTCGCTGCAGGGCAAGGCCAAGGTGAGGAAGTCGGGCGAGACCGACAAACACGTTCGAGCGTTCAAGCGCAACAGCAGCGAGCACGTCGCCGCCAAGGCCAAGATCACCGATCGGGCGCTGGCGCGGCTCGAGGCCAACGCGGTGGACAAGCCGTGGGAGGGGTGGGACCTGCGCATGGAGATCGCCACCGCGCCCCGCAGCGGTGCGGTGGTGGCGCAACTCGCGGGGGCCACGGTCCATCGCGGCACGTTCACGCTCGGACCGATCGACCTCCAGGTCGACTACGGCGAGCGGGTCGCAATCGTGGGCGCGAACGGCGGGGGCAAGACGACCCTGCTCGACGCGCTCGTCGGCCGGCGGCCGATCGACGGCGGCGAGCGCCGGCTGGGTCCGGGCGTGATCGTCGGCGAGCTCGACCAGGCCCGGGCCGCGTTCTCCGGAACCGGGCCACTGCTCGCTCGCTTCGAGTCCGCGAGCGGCCTGCTCACCAACGAGGCTCGCTCGCTGCTCGCGAAGTACGGGCTCGGAGCCGAGCATGTGGCTCGGCCCGCGGATTCGTTGTCACCGGGCGAACGGACGCGGGCGTCGCTCGCGCTGCTGGGCGCCAAGGGCGTGAACTGCCTGGTGCTCGACGAACCGACCAACCACCTCGACCTTCCTGCGATCGAGCAGCTCGAATCGGCGCTGGACGGCTATCCGGGCACGTTGCTCTTGGTGACGCACGACCGCCAGCTCCTCGATGCGATCTCGCTCACCCGCCGCCTCGAGGTCGTCGACGGGCGAATCGTGTCCGACACGCCCGTCGACTGACCAGTCGGCCGACCGGCGAGCCCTCGACCTCCGGGACACCGGCCCCCCACGCGGCGTCACGACGATTCGTCGGACGAATCGTCGTGACGTGGTGCCGTGAGGGGGGTTACGGAGGCGGCGTAGAACGCGACGGCTGCGGCAGTGGCGACGTTCAACGAATCCGCACCCGGTCGCATCGGGATCGCGACCCGGTGGTCCGCGGCGGCGAGCCACACGTCCGACAGTCCCGGGCCCTCGGCACCGAACAACAACGCGGCCCGCTCCGGCCACCGGACCCGCCCGATCGGCGTCGCCCCCGCGCCCGGGGTCAGCGCAAACGTCGTGAAACCGGCCCGGCGTACCGCGTCGACCGAATCGATCCGCGTCCAGGGCAACAGCAACACGTGACCGATCGAAACCCGTACGCAGCGCCGGTAGAGCGGGTCGGAGCTCTCCGCGTCGAGCAGCACCGCGTCGACGCCGAGCGCGGCCGCGCTGCGGAAGAGCACACCGAGGTTCTCGTGGTCGTTCACCCGTTCGACCACGGCAACCCGCCTCGCGCCGGCCAGCACCGAAGTGAGTGCAGGCATCGGCCAACGGTTCGCGGCGGCCACCGCGCCGCGGTGCAGGTCGAAGCCCACGACCCGTCGCAGCACGGCCTCGGACGCCACGAAGACGGGGACCGCGGGGTCGAGGCCGGCCGCGAGATCGTCGCGCAACGCCTCGAACTGGCGCGGCGTCACGAGCACTGATCGGACTGTGCGACCCGACCCGAGCAGTCGCCGCAGGACGAGCGGCGACTCCGCCACGAAGAAGCCGTCCCGAGCCTCGAGCCGCCGCCGAACGTCCGGATCCGCGAGGTCGACGTAGTCGACGAGGCGGGGATCGGCGGGATCGTCCACGACGACGGGATCACTCACGCCGCCCACCATCCCACGGAACCGAGGGCGCCCCGAACCGTGGCCGGACGAATGCTCCGTTGGGTTTCAGAGAACCCACCCTCCCGGCCGATACGGAGATCAACGTGTTTTCCTGGGGGCTTGCGTCGATGACGCGGGACGAAGGAGGAGATGGGGAAACCGCGGGACCTCGATCTTTCCGGTGCGGGCATGCCCGTCTCGGTCGAAGCCGCGTTCCGGCGCGTCCGTTTGCTCGTCGGTGCACTCATCCTCGTCCGCCTCTGGGCCGTCGGGTCCCTCCCCCATCTCGCGGCCGTGCTGCTGGTCGGCGCGTTCTGGGCGATCAACGGCGTGGCGTTCATCGCCGAACGCCAAGACGCACGCGTTCGAGTCCTCCTCGGCATCGTCCAACTCCTGGCCGACACGCTCGTCGTGCTGCTGGTGGCGACGGCCCAGCTCTCGAACAACACGGCCTCGGCCGATTGGGCGGTACTCGTCCTGCCCGCGATCGAGGGCGCGATCCGTTTCCGGGTTGCCGGCGCAGGTGCGAGCTGGCTCGTACTGGCAGGCGGATACGCGGCCGCGAACATGGCGGCGACGCCGAACATCCCCGCGGCGACGATCGCCCAACGACTGACAGTGGTGCTGCTCGTCGCCCTCCCGCTCGGGTACCTCGCCGACCAGCTCGTCGCCGAGATCGACGCGCACCGGGCCGGGCGCAAGCAAGCCGAGTTGCGGTCGACGCTCCTGCGCACCTCGGCGCTCGGGGCCCGCATGACCTCGCGCCTCGACGTCGACGAGATCGTCGACGTCATCTGCACGATCGTCTCCGAGCTCGGATTCGTCGACCCGCAGGTCTTCGAGCTGCGCGAGACCCACCCGGTCGGAACCGGCGACGCGCCGCCCCGGACGGCCGCACCCGTCCGTGGATCCCGGCGCGAACCCGATGCCGGGCCGGGGGACGAACGACTCCTCGCCGCGGCCGCGACGAAGGTGAAGGGCCGGACGATCGCGTGGCCTACCGGCGCCGAGGCCGATCCCGACGACCCCGAGTCGACATTGTGCGCGCTGCCGATTCCGATGCTCGACGATCAGTTCGTAGTGCTCACCGCCCTGTGGCCCGACGCGCAGCCTCCACCCGATGCCCCGCTCGAGAGCCTCGAGCTGTTCGCGGCCCAGGCCGGGGCGTCGCTCCACAACGCGCAGGTGCACCGGGGCCTCGAGGAGCTGAAGGACCGGCTCGACCACGACGCCTCGCACGACCCACTGACCGGACTCGCGAACCGACGTCGCTTCGTCGACGAGCTGAAGCGCATCGCCGGCCACGGCCGTCCCGGCGTGCTCATCGGGTTGCTGTTCGTCGATCTCGACGGGTTCAAAGACGTCAACGACCGCCACGGTCACCAGGCCGGGAACGACCTACTCGTGGAAGTCGCGAACCGGCTGCGCGATTGCGTGCGGCCCGGCGATCTCGTTGCCCGACTCGGTGGCGACGAGTTCACGATCGTCCTCACCCGCCTCGAGCGCGCGGCGCCGGCCGCGGCGGTCGCAGATCGCATCTGCCGCGTGATCTCCGAGCCCTTCGACATCGTCGGTCAGCCGCTCCACGTCTCGACCAGCATCGGTATCGCCCTGACCCCCGCCTACCGCGCGGACACCGACGACCTCCTCCGCCGGGCCGACGCCGCGATGTATCGCGCCAAAGCTCAGGGGAAAGCCCGGTGGACGATGGACCCCGGATCGCTGCAAGTAGCCGGAGACTGATCCACCCGGGAAGGCAAAAAACCGTTGAAATTCAGGGCTGATATCCCCGATTCCGCGAGGGGAACGTGTCACGATGCACCTCGCACGTCCCAACATCGCATGGAGGAAATGTGAATCGCAGCCAGCTGCTGAACGAGCTCGCCGAAGTCAACGAATGGACGCGCAGGGAAGCCGATGCCTTCTTGACGTCGTTCACCGACCTGATCACCGCAACGGTGTCGACGGGTGAGGACGTTGCAATCTCGGGCTTCGCCAAGTTCCGCCGCATCGACCGCCCCGCCCGCATGGCGCGGAACCCCGCCACCGGCGAGCAGGTCAAGGTCGCGGCGAAGCGGGTCGCCCGCATCACCCCACTGAAGGCGTTCAAGGACGCCGTCCTCTCGGGCCGGAAGGCGCCCGCCAAGAAGGCGCCCGCGAAGAAGGCTCCGGCCAAGAAGACCGCAGCCAAGAAGGCTCCGGCGAAGAAGACGGCAGCCAAGAAGACCACTGCCAAGAAGGCTCCGGTCCGAAAGACCACGGCCAAGAAGACGACCAAGCGCCGTTAGACGCCGTCCGACGTCTGATCTCTCCGAAGCAGCCCGGGCCCGGTGCCCGGGCTTCTTCGCGCGTACGCTCCCGCCGGTGAGCGCGACGTTGCACGAAGCCGAGCTGTTCCGCGTGCGACTCCCGCTCGTCACACCGTTCCGTAGCGCGCACAACACGACCGCCGTCAAAGAAGCACTCCTCGTACGCGTGCAGACGAGCGACGGCGTCGGCTGGGGCGAATGCACCGCGTCGACGACCCCGGAGTACGACGGCGAGACGATCGACGGCGCCCGCCTCACCATGCACGAGTACCTGCTTCCCCGGGCCTTTGCCGGTCGACCCTTCGACGACGTGCGCGGCCACGCGTCGGCGAGCGCCGCGCTCGAGTGCGCGCTGCTCGACGCGCGCCTCCGCGCTCGGGATGTCTCGCTGGCTTCGTGGCTCGGCACCGAACGCACCCATGTCGCCGCGGGCGTCGCCGTCGGAATGATCGACGATCCGGACAAGCTCCGGCGGACCGTTGCCGCCTACGTGGAAGCCGGATACGGGCGGATCAAGTGCAAGATCGAGCCCGGCGCCGACGTCGAAACCCTGGTTGTCGTGCGTGCCGAGGCCGGCGGAGACGTAGAGATCGCGGCCGACGCCAACGGCAGCTACGCGCTCGGCGCAGCCCGCGAGCTGCTGAAGGCGGTCGAACCGCTGGGGTTGCAATGCGTCGAACAACCGTGCGCGCCGGACGCGATTGCCGAACACACGCTGCTCGCCGGCGCGACGAGCACACCCGTGTGTCTCGACGAGTCGGTCACATCGGCCGCGGTCGCGGCCGACCTCGTCGCGCGCCGAGCGGGAGACGTGCTGTCGTTGAAGGTCGGCCGGCTCGGGATCCGCGGCACGCGGCGCGCGCACGACGCGTGCGTGCGCGGCGGGGTGGCCGCGCTCGCGGGCGGAATGCTCGAGACCGGTGTCGGGCGTGCCGCGCTGCTCGCGATCGCAGCCCTGCCCGGGTTCACGTTCACGGGCGACATATCGGCCTCGGCGCGCTACTTCGGCGACGGCGGCGACATCACCGAACCGTTCGTGCTCGACCGCGGGCGACTGCGGGTCCCCACGAAAGCCGGACTCGGCGTCGCGCCTCTTGCGGATCGCTTGGCCCGGTGCACCATCGCACACGAGCGGCTGAAGCGTCGCGACTTCTGAGGGTCGGCCGCTCCTGATCGGCCGCTACCGGTCGGGATTCTTGCGCATGAGGTGCGGTCGGATCATCACGATCGAGTCCTCGGGGTGGTCAGGATCGAGGCGCAGAACCATGGGCTCGTCGAAGGGCTGACCGCCCGCCCAGTCCTCGACGACAGCGGGCGTTTCGTCCTTCGGCGTCTCCAGCACGTCGCGCAGGCCGAACAGGCCTGCCGCCAACGCGGTCCCGATCGCGGAGCGATGAAAGCGCTCGATCGGCGCAGGCCGAGCGTGCGCCTCGACCACGCCGTCGGGATCATCGCCACCGGTCCCGATGTCAGGCGTCGTCTCGGTGAAGTCCTCGTCGTCGTCGAGCACGAGATCACGGTACCCGGGTCGGAGCGGTATCTTGGTCGGGATGGCGAACGTACGTTCGGAAGTGTTGCCACTGCACCTTCGATGGCAACCGACGCTCATGAGCGCGCTCGGTCACGCACCCGAGTTCGACCCCTCGTTCGCAACCGCGCACCGCATCGCGCTCGACGACTCGGCCTGGGTCGAGCACGTGCCCGGGTGGGTCGCCGGAGCCGAGACCCTCTTCGAAACGATCGTCGAGCACGCGCCGTGGGAGCACCGCACCGTGCGCATGTACGACCGCATGGTCGACGAACCGCGGCTGACGGCGTGGTACGGAAAGACGATCCACGACGCGCACACGCCCGCGATCTTCACCGACATGCTCGCCGCGCTCGGCGAACGCTACGACCGCGCCTTCGACTCCGTGGGCGCGGCGTTGTACCGCGACGGCCGCGACAGCGTCGCCTGGCATGGCGACCGTGTCGACCCGAGCCTCGCCGAACCGGTCGTGGCCGTCGTCTCCCTCGGATCGGCGCGCACGCTCCGCATGCGCGCCCGCTGGCGACGCGGAGACACGATCCCCTTCCCGCTCCTACCGGGCGACCTTTTCGTGATGGGCGGCACGACGCAAGCCGACTGGCAGCACGCGGTGCCGAAGGTCGCGCGGGCCGGGGCGCGCGGTCAGCGTCGCAATTCCGCCACTCGGCATAGCCGGCGGCGACAACGCCTCGTAGCGGATCTCGAACGCGCTGCGATCGGCGGCGAGCGCCCCGACGAGGGTGGCGCCGAGATCGAGGGGGCGGGTGCTCCAGCCCGGGACCGCGCTCGGCACGTCGCGCAGACGTGTCGTGATGCCGAGGCCCAGCGCCTTCAGGTACGCCTCTTTCGCGGTCCACGCCGCAAGGAATGACCGCACACGCTCGTCCTCGTCGTCGATGGTGCTCCACGCCGCGTGCTCGTCGTCGTTGAGCACCCGGTCCGCCAGCGCATCGATGCGGGCGCGCGGCCGCACCGCTTCGACGTCGACACCGACCCGCGGCCATCGGCCGCGAGCGCGATCACCGCGTACGAACCGGAGTGGCTCAGACTGAACGACACGTCGTCGTTGCCCGCGATGGTCGGCCGCCCGTGCGCCGGGTGACCGCAGTGCGCGCACTCGCGCGAGATCGCGACGTCGACCGGGTCGATCTCCAGATGCCGGGCCAGTACGACGCGGGTCGCCGCCCGGGCGACGCGGATCGGTGCCGGCGCATCGCGTTCAGCCGCGGTAAGGATGCGGTCGAGCCGGTCGACGACGTCCCCGTGCTGGTCGAGATCGACCGTGAACACATTCACCGCGGACGGAGGCACCGGTTCACGCTAGTGGCGTGGTACAGCTTTCGGATGCTGATCGTGGCTTCCCCTGTACACCGGGCGCACCATCCCCGGGTGCCCTTCCTCGACCGCGGGCACCTGATCGATCCGCCCGAGGTGCCTGAACGCGTCGACCGCATCCTCGAGGCGGTCATCGGACACGGATTCGGCGATCCCGAACCGCCCCGCGCCCACGGCCGGCCCGCGATCACACGGGTGCACACGACCGAGTACGTCGACTTCCTCGAGCGCGCTCACGAGCGCTGGCGCGCCGACACGGGGCTCGACGAATCGTCGGAGGCGAGCGCGTACGCCCGGCCGATCCGCGATCAGCCGCTCGTCGAGACCGACAACATCATCGCCCAGCTCGGGTGGTACTCCCACGACACCGATCCGATCCTCGCGGGCACGTTCACGGCTGCCGCGGGCGCGGTCGACGTCACCCTCACCGCGTGGGAGGCCGTCGCCGACGGCCGCGAGCGGGTCGCGTACGCGTGCACCCGCCCGCCCGGACATCACGCGGCCGCCGATTCCTTCGCCGGTTACTGCTACTTGAACAACGCGGCGATCGCCGCGCAGGCGTGGACCGATCGCGGCGCACGCGTCGCGATCGTCGACGTCGACTACCACCACGGCAACGGGACCCAACAGATCTTCTACGACCGCGACGATGTGCTGTTCGTATCGTTGCACGGCGATCCCTCGTTCGAATACCCGTTCTTCCTCGGCTTCGCGGGTGAACGCGGGGTGGGGAGCGGGCGAGGACGCCAATCTGAACTTCCCCCTGCCCGCAGGCACGGACTGGAGCGGGTACTCCCCGGCGCTCGACAACGCGCTCGGAGCCGTGCGCAAGTTCGGTCCCGACACGGTGATCGTCTCGCTCGGCGTCGATACCGCGGTCGAGGACCCCGACAGCTTCCGCCTCGCCGCCGACGACTACCCGCGCCTGGGCGCGAGCTCGCCGGGCTCGACCGTCCGACGCTGATCGTGCAAGAAGGCGGCTACAACCTCGACGTGCTCGGCCGGAACGTCGCGGCGGTGCTCGGGGGAGCTCGGGTAGACCGGCGTCACCGCCGCCGGCCCGTCGAGCAGCCCTGATCGACGTCACGCACGAGTTCGATCACCCGGCGCGGAGGTCGTCGGGGGCGCCGTTGCGACGCAGCACGACGATCTCGGCACTCGACAGCACCGCGAGTACGAGCGCCCACACCGCCCCCACGAGCAGCACCTCGGTCGAGTACGACTTGGCGAAGGGCCCGGCGACCAGGACCCCGAGCGGGACCGTTCCGCCGAAGACCATGATCCACAGCGCCATCACGCGACCCCGTTCCTCGTCGCGCGACTGGGTGCTGCAGGATCGTCGACAGGCACGTGATGACGAGGAAGTACATGTAGCCGAACGAGCACGATGAGCACGAACGCGGCGGGAACGTTGCGCAGCAGGCCGAACGCCGGCGAGCGCGACCGCGAACGCGACGAAGCCCGGCCGCAACAACGCGGTCTTCGACCGGTGCGCGAACATCGTACCGACGGTCAGCGCGCCGAGCGCGGCGCCGAGTCCGAAGCGTCGCGTACAACAGCCCGTATCGCCGCTCGACGGGTCGATCCCGAGGTTGTACTCGCGCGATCAGCGGCATGATGCCGACGAACGCGACGCGAGAAGAACGAGAACGAGAACAGTGTGAGCAGGACGTAGCGGACGACGGGTCGGCGCGGGCGATGCGGAGGCCCGAGAGCAGCCGGTGCTCGTGCCCGGTCGACGCCGGGCGTGCCCGCGTGCGCGGGTAGCGGGCCCACACGAGCCCGACGACCGCGAACACGTACGTCGCCGGCGTTGATCGCGAACACCGGCCCGGCGTCGAGGGCGTGTAGATGAGCGCGCCGATCGCCGGACCGATGACGCGCGAGAGGTTCATCTGCACCGAGATCAGCGCGACCGCGCCGGTGAGGTCCTCGCGGGGAACGAGCGTCGGCAGGATCGCGCTCAGACCGGGTGCGCCCGAGCGCGTTCGCGATCCCGATCGCGAACACGAGCACGACGATCAGACCGTGCGACGGATGCGAGTGCCACGCGACGGCCGCGAGCCCGAACGACAGCGCGCCCTGCAGCACCTGCACGCCGACGAGCAGGCGGCGCCGATCGACCCGGTCGGCGAGCAGGCCGCCGATCATCGACAGGAACAGCAGCGGCCCGAGCTGGCCGAAGTAGAGCAGACCCGACGAAGAAGCCGCTGTGGGTCAGGGCGAGGCCGTAGGCGCCCAGGATGACGTTCTGCATCCAGGTGCCGATGTTCGACACGAACGTCCCGAAGTAGACGATGCGGAAGTCGCGGTGGCGGAGCGCGGCGCCCGCCGTGCCCCGCTGGTACGGGACGTCACCGTCGACGAGCGCGTCCTCGACGTCCTCGAGCTGGGGACCCCCCGCCGCCGGCAGCCATGCGCGGTGCACCCTACCGACGGCCGTCCGGACCGGATACCGCCGACGACCGTGGGCGGGTCAATAGACGGGTGACGTGCCGATCACGTGTTCGCGCCTCGAGCCGGGCGAGCTCGTCGTCGTCGACGCCGAGCTCGCGGCAACACTTCGGCGGTGTGCTGACCGAGCGTCGGCGCGGGCCCCGTCCAGACCTGCGCCGGACCCGCCGAGAGGCGCACGGGCCACGTCGGGTAGTGCTGCTCGCCGACGAGCGGGTTGTCGACCGGTTCGAAGAACCGCGGGCACGCATCTGGGCGTCATCGAGCGTCGCGTACCCGGGGACCATGGCCGCGGCCGCGACGCCCTGCGCCGCGCGTCGCGCGCGGGCCGCGTCGGGCGTACGGGTCGAGCACCACTCCGCGCGCTCGTGCAGGCGCCATGGGATCGTGCGCACGGTCGATCGCGACCCACGCGTCGTCTCCTTCGCAGCGGTACACGCCGCCGGCGCCCCGGCGATCCAGCAGCGAGCCGTCGATCGCGTAGCCGGATCACCTGCTCGGCGGTCACGGCGGTGGCGACTTCGACGAGCGGAACCTCGACGAGCAGGCCTTCCCCCGTACGTGTCACGGCGCTCCAGGGCGGCGACGAGCGCGAGCGCGGCGTGGGCGCCGACCATCGGGTCGACCGGACCGCCCGGGATGATCGGCGGACCGCCCTCGTAGCCGGTCACCCATGCCATGCCGGTGAGTTGTTCCATCGTCTGCGCGAAACCGCCGCGCGATCGCCACGGGCCGTCGAGCCCGAACGCGGGCATGCGCAGCATGATCGCGGCCGGGTTCAGCGCGTGCACGGTGTCCCAGTCGAGCCCGAAGCGCTCCATCACCTGCGGCGTGAAGTTCTCGGCGACGACGTCGCTGCGTTCGACGAGTCGCTTCGCGAGCGCGAGGCCGTCGGGATGACCGAGGTCGAGCGTGATACCACGCTTGCCGAGATTGCATGCATGGAACAGCGCCGACTTCTCGTAGAACTGCGCGTCGTCGCGCGGCCGCACCGTCGCGCTGAACCGGATGCCGTCGGGGCGCTGGACGGCCTCGACCTTCACCACGTCGGCGCCCATCGACGCCAGCCACGCAGTCGCGAACGGGCCCGCCCAGAACGCCGGTGAAGTCGAGCACCCGGAGACCGGCCAGCGGCCGCTCCCCGGTCTCGAACACCCCGAACCCCTCGAACCGGCGTGAGTTGTCGGCACTCCGTGCCGGTACGTCACGCCGGCCGGGAGGGTCCGTTGCGATGCGCGGTGGTTCGAGCTCTCGGTCGGCGACGCCGTGGAACCGGAACGGCGCGCGCGGCCGGATCCACCCCTCACCGGGCTGCTGCACGAACACGCGGCGCGCCGCGAGTTGCTCGTTGCGGGGAAGTTCGGCCCCGTTGCCGACGATCGCAGCGGGCACCCGGGCCTCGACACACGCGGCGACGATCTCGTCCGCGCCGTGCGCACGTCGTGTACGCGTGGATGGCGCCGTTCACCTCGTCGGCGCGTTGAAACCGGCCGATCATCGTGCCGAGGACGTCGTCGTCGGCCTGATCGGGCCGGCCGACGAGCCGGGCGAGGGCCTGCCACTGCTGCGCAGTCACCGTGGTGATGCCGACGTAACGGTCGTCGCCGGTGGGCTCGTTGCCCGGGATCATCACCCAGCGAAACGACTGCTTGCGGCCGCCGGGGAACCGCGCCATGAGCGTCGGTGTCGTGACGTACGTGAGCTGGATCGCCTCGAGCATCGACGCGTCGACCGTCTCCGCCACGCCCGTGCGCGACGCGCGCCCCCACGCAGTTACCGCGCCCAGCGCCGCGAACGCGCCGACGATGTACTCGCCGAGGTGACCGCCAACGGTCAGTGGCGGGAGATGCATGTGTCCGTGCGCCGACAGGCTCCCGCTGCGCGCCTGGAGCACCTCCTCCGGGAGATCCATGCCGTCGTCGGGACCGCCGTGGCCGACGGCCGTGATCGAGACCGTGACGAGCGCCGCCGCGGACGTCGACGAGGCACCGGGCGCGGCCGGCGGCTCGCCGAGGATGACGACGTCGGCCGTCGCGATCCAGGGAGCCGGGTCGGCCGCGTAGCGCTGCGAGGTCCGCAGGTACGTGATCAAGGGATCGTCCGGCGCCGCGGACGACGCGTAGACCACGTCGGCGCCGAGATCGGTCAGCAACTTCGCGCAGTACGCACCCGCGATGCCCGTCGTGCAGTCGACGACGCGCAGGTGGTCGTACATCATGCGAGCGCGAACATCGGTACGACAACCGATCGGCCGGGAACCGTCGAGAACTCGAGCGGGCGGAACGTCACCTCGACCGCGACCTCGGCGGCAAGCTCCTCGGGCGCGGCGTCGACGAGATACGTGCAGAGGCGGATCGCGGGGTCTTCGTCGAGCGCGACCAGCGCGGTGATGAACGGCACACGTTCTTCGAAGGCGGGCAGGAACGCGCGGCGCACGACCGCCCAGGTGAAGAGGGTTCCCCGGCCCGACACCGGCGTCCACTGCAGCGCGCCACCGTCACGCGGGCACGTCTCCTGCGGGTACCAGACGAACTCGCCGCAGTCGCGGCAACGGGGGATGACGAGTTCCCCGCGGGCCGCGCCTGCGAAGTATGCCGCGGTCAGCGGCTCGGACGACGTCGGGCAACGGGAAATCGTCACGCTTGATCGCCACGACCTGTCACCGATCCTCCGTGAGCACGAGGGTGCTCGCCATGTGACCCGTGTAGCCGCCGTACACCGCCACCTCACAACCGGGAACCTGCGCGGGCGCGACCCCGCGCAACTGTTTCACGCACTCCACGACGTGCGCGATGCCGAGTACGTACGCGTGCGACAGCAGGCCGCCGTGTGTGTTGAACGGCAACTTCCCCGCATCGTGGAACAACGTGTCGCCCTCGACGAACGAGCCCGCCTCACCCTTCGCGCAAAAGCCCATGTCCTCGATCTGCATCAAGCTCACCACCGTGAACGGGTCGTAGACCGTGAGCACATCGACGTCGGCAGGAGTGAGGCCGGCCATCGCGAACGCGTTCGGCGCCGAGAAGACCTGCGGCGTGCTCGTGAACGCGCCTTGCAGCGCCCAGTGGCCACCGCTCGCGGAATAGCCCTCACCCACCCCGGCCACGACCGCGGGCGGATGGGGCAGATCGCGGGCACGCTCGCAGCTCGTCGTCACGTACGCGGCCCCGCCGTCGGAGATCAGGCACGAGTCGAGCAGACCGAGCGGCTCGGCCAGGGCCGGCGCCGCGAGATAGTCATCGATCGTCATGGGGCGGCCGTGCATCACCGCGCCCGGGTGCAGGTTGGCGTGGCGACGACACGCGACCGCGATCGCACCGAACTGTTCGGGCGAGGTGCCGAATTCGATCATGTGCCGCCGCATGATCGACGCGAAGTACACGGGCTGCGGGAAGAAGCCGAACGGAACCTCGAGGTTCTGCTTGAGCGTCTGGGACGCATGCACCTCGCCCGGACCGCCCGTCATCGACGAACGCTGGGTCGCCCACGCGACCGGGAAGACGTTGAGAACGTGGCGCGCCTTGCCCTCGTCGATCGCCTGGGCCGCGAGATACGGCGCGGTCGCGGCCCACGCCATGCCGCCGCCCCACGGCGAGGTCCACATCTCGTGCGAGGTACCGAAATGCTCGTGGAACGCGGCGACGTCGAAGTCGGCGAACGTACCCGACCATGTCATGCCGTCGATGTCGTGCGGCGTCAGACCCGCGTCGGCGATCGCGCGTTCCGCGGCCTCGGCGCCGATCGCGCGGGCCGTGCGTCCCGAGGCTTTCGTGTAGGCGGTCTCACCGATCCCGGCGATCGCGACCTGACCGCGCACGTCGTCGAGCTCGTTCGCGTGGCCCCAACCGTCCGGCACGCTGGCGGAACGTATCAGCCCACCGACAAGGCGGGCACCGGGTGGGCAACGAGCACCACGCCGCGCGGAGTCGCGTCGACGCGACGCACCATCGCGACGTGCAACGCGACCCGGGCACCCTCCGCGAGGACCTCGAGCTCGACGCTGCGGTAGTCGATCTCACCGAGCAGCACCGGTGCCAGCGCCTCGTCGAGCGCGGCGCCGTCGCGGACGAGCGACCGGAGCGAGACACAGCTGAGCCTGGTCGCATCCTCTCCGAGGAGCGCGGCGTACGCCTTGTTACACCCGACGTGCCGGAGCTCGAGGTCGAGGACCGCGATCATCGGCTCGTCGCGGGTTGCACCGTCGGCGGCCGCCTCTCCTTCGGGAACCGGGACCGGTTCGAGCAGTTCGTCGAAGCAGTTTCCCTCGAACTGCGGACTCGCGAAGGACGGTGTCGCGAAAGCGGCGACCATGCGCCGTCGCATCTCCCACGCTGCAGTCCAGCTGCGGGCGCGTTCGTCGGCCCGGGCGACGCGCGCCGCGATCGACTCGACGAATTCGACGTCGGCCGGACCGTAGGGCCGGCCCGGAAGGTCACGCGTCGCGAGCAGCACTCCCGTCGCGCCGACCGGCACGCATATCGCGCTGTAGCAACCCGAGAGGTGGAGGTTTTCTTGGAGCTCGGGGTGCAGTCGGCGCCGGAGCTCCCGCTGCGGCACCTGCGCGACGCAGAAGATCTCGTTCAGGCTCAGGGACCGCCGCACCATGTTCGTGGAGGTACGGGGATCGCGGCCGCGCGTCGACGCCGCGACTTCCGACACCGGGTCGCGGTGGGCGGCGTACACAACCGCGATGCTGCCCGGCAAGGTGAGGTCGGATCCGGTCCGCCGGTACACGAAGACGGCGTCGCCGAGGTGCTCGGCGATGACCCGCCCCGCCCGCTCGGCCACTGCGGTGGAGTCGAGTGTGACCGCATCGACCATGAGGTCGAGCACGTGCAAGGCATCATCGACGCTCGACGCGGGTTCGTACGGTCGGTTGCGGGCGCCGCCCTCGGGGGTACGACCGATGGCGGTCCGCTGTGCGAGCAGCCGGTCGACGGCGGCGTCGGAGACCTCGTAGCCCGCGCCAACCTTGACCGCGACGAGTTGTCCGCTCCTCACCCACCGGTACACGGTCTGGTAGTGGACGCCGAGTCGCAGCGCGGCCGTCTTCAGGTTCACGGGTCCATTCTCGCGGGCCGGACCCGGGCGATGCACGCACCCGGGACACAGCGAACGCCCCGCTCGCGGATCTGACCTCCTGCAGGGCACGGGACTACGTTCGAGGTCCGTTCCCCAGGAGGCGCACATGACGATGCCGACCGACGTCGGCGTGATCGATTTGATGATCGCCACGCCCTTTCGCGCCGGCGCGCGGACATACGAGTTCCTGCGCAAGAACCTCCGAGACCACGAGTCCCTCGACGAGTTCGAGTTCCCCGCCGAGTACATGTTCAAGAACGTGCCGCACCCGGAGGCGGGCGACGATCCCGTCCGGTTCCTGCTGGAACAGATGGACAGGTTCGGCATCGAGAAGGGCATGCTCGGCGTCTCGTTCCACGAGGACAAGAGCGCCGACGCGTTGCGGGCGCTGAAGGAGCACCCCGACCGCTTCTTCGGCAGCCTCGAGGTCGACCCGAATCGCGGCATGGACCAGGTGCGCGATCTACAGCGCGCGGTCGAGGAGCTCGGCGTGAAGGCTGCGACCGCGTTCCCCGCGGGCCTCTACCCGCAGGTCCCGATCAACGACGCGAAGTTCTACCCGATCTACGCCAAGTGCATCGAGCTCGACATCCCGATCTGTGTGTGCGCGGGCGTACCCGGGCCGCGCGTGCCGTTCGCCCCCCAGTACGTCGGCCTCATCGACGAGGTGTGCTGGTACTTCCCCGAGCTCAAGTTCGTCACCCGCCACGGCTGTGAGCCGTGGGCCGACCTCGCGGCGAAGCTGCTCCTCAAGTGGCCGAACCTGTACTACTCGACGTCGGCGTTCGCGCCCCGCTACTACCCCGAAGCCATCGTCAAGTACGCGAACACCCGCGGCGCCGACAAGGTGATGTACGCGGGCTACTACCCGATGGGCCTGTCTCTCGACCGGATCTTCAAGGAGATGCCCGACGTACCCTTCCGCGACCACGTCTGGCCGAAGTTTCTGCGCGAGAACGCCGAGCGCGTCTTCAAGCTGTGACCGCGTACGAAGAGGCGCTCGCGGGCGGGGTGGTCGACACCGCAGTCGGATTCCCGAAGTCGCGCGAGGACATGTTCGAGTTCTACGAGTTCATCCGCAAGGGGAGCCACGACTCCGCGACCAAAGCCGGTGAGCTCGAGTTCCCCGCGGGCTACATGTTCAAGAACGTGCCCAAGTGGGAGTCCGACGAGATGGGCGACCCGGTCGAGATGCTCTTCCTCGAGCACCAGCGTCACGGGATCACGCAGGCGATCGTCGGGGTCGAGGACGAGGTCGGGCGGCGCGCGGTGCGCGATCTCCCCGACCACTTCTTCGCCGGGATCGGCATCGACCCGAACGAGGGCATGGACGCAGTTCGCAAGATCGACCGCTACGCCGCCGAGTTCGACTTGAAGTCGGTAGGCGCGTTCCCGGCCGGCCTGTACCCGCAAGTCGCGCTGAACGACAAGATGTTCTACCCGATCTACGCCAAGTGCATCGAGGTCGACGTCGCGTTCTGCTCGACTGCCGGGGTGCCCGGACCGCGCCTGCAGTTCGCCCCGCAGGAGGTCGCACTCATCGACGAGGTGTGCTGGTTCTTCCCCGAGTTGAGGTTCGTCACCCGCCACGGTTGTGAGCCATGGACCGCGTTGGCGGCGAAGCTGCTGCTCAAGTGGCCGAACCTCTACTACTCGACCACGGCGTTCGCCCCGAAGTACTACCCGGCCGACATCATCACCTTCGGGAACACGCGCGGCGCCGACAAGGTGATCTTCTCCGGCTACTTCCCGTCGGGCCTCAGCTACGAGCGCGTCTTCAACGAGATGCCTGCCGTCCCGTTTCGCGACCACGTGTGGCCGAAGTTCCTACGGGAGAACGCGCAGCGAGTGTTCAAGCTCCCCACCAAACAGGTGTCATCGTGAGTAGTTCTGCATTCGAGAAGGCGCGCGCGGAGGTTGGTGTCATCGACACGATGATCGGCTTCCCGGTCCCGCGTGAGGAACAGGCGAAGCACTACGACTTCATCCGTAAGCAGACCCACGACGCCGACAGTCAGGAGTGGGAGTTCCCCGCGCAATACATGTTCAAGGGCGTGCCGCATTACGAGCGCGTCGACGATCCCGTCGAGATGCTGATGGCGAAGATGAAGCAGCACGGCATCACCAAGGCCATGACCGGCATGAGTGTCGACGGCAACGCCAAGATCGCACTCGAGCGCTACCCGGACAACTTCATCCCCGCGACCAACACCGACCCGAACCGCGGTATGGACGCCGTCCGCAAGCTCGACGAAGACGTGCGCCTGCACGGCGCGAAGGCGACGCACTGCTGGGGCACCGGCCTGATCCCCCAGGTCCCGCTGAACGACAAGAAGATGTACCCGATCTACTCGAAGTGCATCGAGCTCGACATCCCGATCTTCGTGTACGCCGGCGTGCCCGGACCGCGCATCCGGTTCGCACCTCAGGATCCGGCGTTGCTCGACGAGATCTGCTGGTTCTTCCCGGAGTTGAAGATCGTGACCCGCCACGGTGGCGAGCCGTGGACTCAGCTGATGGTGAAGCTGTTGCTCAAGTGGCCGAACCTCTATTTCTCGACCTCGGCCTTCGCACCGAAGCACTACAACCCCGACATCATCGACTTCGCGAACACGCGCGGCGCCGACAAGATCATCTACGCGGGCTACTACCCGATGGGTCTCGACATCGATCGCATCTTCGCCGAGTTGCCCGGCGTTCCGTTCCGCGACCACGTCTGGCCCAAGTTCCTGTACGAGAACGCGGCCCGGGTCCTCAATCTCTAGTGGGACGGCTCTAATGGGCCCGCTCGCCGGGATCAAGATCATCGAACTGCCGAACATCGGCCCGGTGCAGTTCGCCGGCATGCTGCTCTCCGACCTCGGCGCCGAGGTCCTGCGCGTCGACCGTGCCACCGACGTCGCGTCCGGACGCAGCGTCGCCGGTGGCAACGCGTCGGCGTTCTCCGTGATCGACCGCGGCCGTCGCAGCATCGGAGTCGACCTCAAGAACGAAGGCGGTGCGGAAGTCGTCCTGCGCCTGTGCGAGCGCGCCGACGTGTTGGTCGAAGGATTTCGCCCGGGAGTCGCCGAACGTCTCGGCGTCGGCCCCGATCAGTGCCGGGCGCGCAACGACGCTCTCGTCTACGCGCGAATGACCGGCTGGGGGCAGACCGGCCCGTTGGCCGGTGACGTCGGTCACGACGTGAACTATCTGTCGGTCGCGGGCGTCCTGTGGCACCTCGGTCCGGAGGGTCATGCGCCGGCGCCCCCGATCAACCTCCTCGCCGACTTCGGCGGCGGCGGCTCCCTTGTCGTCATGGGCATCCTCGCCGCGCTGGTCGAGCGGGGCCGTTCCGGCGTCGGCCAAGTGGTCGACGCCGCGATGATCGACGGCAGCGCGCAACTCATGAGCATCTTCTGGGGCCTCGACTCGATGGGAGCGTGGGGCCCGCGCGGTACGAATCTGCTCGACGGCGGCGCGCACTTCTACAACGTCTACGAAACCTCCGACGGTGGATACGTGTCGCTCGCTGCGTACGAGCCGAAGTTCTACGCGAACTTCCTGCGCTTGATCGGGCCGCTCGGTTTCGACGACCTCGAACCCGGCGGGCAGATGGACACGGCGCAGTGGCCGGCGTTGAAGTCGCGACTCGCAGCACTGTTCCTGGCGAAGACGCGCGACGAATGGATCGCGTTCTTCGAAGGTACGGAAGTGTGCTTCGCACCTGTCCTTCCGATGTCGGAAGCGCGCACGCATCCGCACAACATCGCGCGCGAGATGTTCGTCGACGTCGACGGTGCATCGCACCCGGCGCCCGCGCCCCGCTTCAGCCGCACGCCGAGTTCTGTGCAGGGTGCACCGGCAAAGCCTGGCGCGCACACGCATTCCGCGCTGCTCGAGTGGGGCTTCGAAAACCAAGAAATTCTTGCACTTATCGCGATCGGCGCGATCGCCTAGACAGGAATCTGCCAGACATCACGTCGTCGCAGGTCATGGCTGATCGCGCGTTTTGACGCCTACGCGTGCTCGGTGGCATCGGACATTCTGCACTCGGACAAGTGCGGACAAAGGGTCGGATACGCACGCGCCGGGGATCAGATCGCCGCGACAACTGCCGACTAGACGAGGTCCGTGAACCGACCTGGGGGGCGTCTTGTCCGTGACCTTTTCTCGCACTGATCGCACGTCGTCACGCGTTCAGTCGAACGTGATGTTGCGTGCGCGTGTCGCAGTGCTCGCGCTGGTACTCGCCGTCACCGGTGTCATCGGTACCGCAGCGCTGCAAAGCGCGTCAGCAGCCCAACGTCCCGCGCTGTCGCGACTCGGCTTCTATCCCGGCTACGGCAGCGCGGCGCGCTTGAAGTCGCTCGAGTCGTGGTTGGGCCGCGAGACGCACTACGTCGTGCAGTTCACCGACTACACCAGCGGTTCGGCGTTCGAGAGCAGCGTCTGGGGCCAGACCGCGAACGGCGGCGCCTTCCAGACGATCGCGAACCGCACGAACTTCATCGAATCGGTACCGCTCACGCTCGGTCTCGGCTTCGGTGCGAGCACCGCGCAGCGCGCCGCCGCGCTCAGCGCCACCGCGTCCGGCCGCAACGATGCCGCATTCCGCAACGGCGCCAAGTACATCAAGGCCGCCAACTTCGCGGGCGTCACCATTCGTCTCGGTTGGGAGTTCGACGGGAACTGGATGCCGTGGTCGGCGGCCGGCAACGAGGGTTTGTGGATCCATGCATTCCGTCACGTGCACGACGTGTTCCGTTCGGTCATCCCGAACGCCCGGTTCGACTGGAACGGCGACGTCGGCTGGATGCCTCGCGAGACGAGCGCGTACCCCGGCGACGGCTACGTCGACATCATCGGAATGGACGTGTACGACAAGAGCCTGAACTCGCCGTGGAACCCGTCAACGCATTCGTGGGTCAACGCCGAGGCCGCCTTCAACACCGACGTGCCGAGCCTCCAGTTCCAGCACAACTTCGCAGTCGCGCACGGCAAGCAGGTGAGCTACCCCGAGTGGGCGCTCGCGACCGGCGGCTCCGAAGCCCCGACCAGCGCGGGCAGCGACAACCCGACGTTCATACAGGGCATGTACAACTGGATGAACAGCCTGCCCTCGAGCGGTGCCGGCAGCCTGGCCTATCAGTCGTACTTCAACGAGGACACTGCGCACGACGGCAACCACATGCTGTCGCACTTCCCGAACGCACAGGCGCGGTTCCGAGCGCTGTTCGGCGGCGCCGCGAGCGGTGACTGGCGGCCGAGCGCGCCGGTTCGCTACGCCTCGACCCCGGGCACCTGTGCTCCCAAGTCGACCAGCGCGACGAGCGGCTACTCACTGCTCGGCGCCGACGGCGTCGTCTACGCATTCGGCAAGGCCTGCAACCTCGGCAACGCTTCCGGCAGCGCGATCGCCATGAGCGCCCGTGCCGGCGGCAAGGGTTACTGGATCGTCGACATGGCGGGCCACGTCAGCCACTTCGGCACTGCCGCCGGCCTCGGTGGCAGCCCCGCCTTGCAGTCCGGCGAGTGGATCACGTCGATCGCGGCGACGCCGACCGGCAACGGCTACTGGCTCTTCTCGAGCCGCGGACGCGTCTTCGCCTACGGCGACGCGCATTTCTACGGCGACCTGCGCGCCAAGCACCTCAACGGACCGGTGATCGCATCGGTCGCGAGCCCGAGCGGCCACGGCTACCGCATGGTCGGTTCCGACGGCGGGGTGTTCAGCTTCGGCGACTCGCACTTCCGCGGCTCGATGGGACGCGCGCACCTGAACGGATCGATCGTCGGCGTGTCGTCGACGGCCGACGGACGCGGCTACTGGCTCGTCGGATCGGATGGCGGCGTGTTCGCCTTCAACGCCCCCTTCCGCGGCTCGATGGGTGGACGCCCGCTGGTGAAGCCCGTCAACGGACTCGTCACCTACGGCAACGGGTACTTGATGGTCGCGTCCGACGGAGGCGTCTTCGACTTCTCCAACAAGGCGTTCAGCGGGAGTCTCGGCAACCACCCGCCGAGCACGCCGATCATCGACATCACACCCACGAGCTGACGGCCGGATTCCTCCACCAACAGTTGTCGGAGTCGACCGCGCACGGAGCGGAGAACTCCGACAACTGCGGTGAAGATCGTGCCGGTGGAGGTTTCAGGTGCTGAAGGCGGCGAGACCGATGATCGGCGCGGCCGGCGGGTGCGCGGCCAGGCTGCCGAGGAAGGCGCGATTCGAGAAGTCGAAGACGCCACCGTCGGCCGCCGCCATGAGATAGCCCTTGCCGTAGGCGCCGATGCCGTCGACGGACTGGTTGAGATGCACGGCGCCCATCGAGCCGCGGAACGGGGCGTCGAATGCGAAGACGCCACCGTCGGACGCGACGAGCCAGTACCCGGTACCCGTGGGGGTCGGCGCCATGCCCACGACCGGGCGGTTGAGTCGCATCCCGCCGGTGGAGCCGTGGAAGCGCGCATCACCGAACGCGAAGATGCCCCCGTCGCTGCCGACCAGGTAGTAGCCGTTGCCCGACGCGGTCGCGGTCGACGCCACGATCGGACCGTTGAGGTGCTTCGCGGCCAGGTCGCCGTACGAACGCGCCGCGCCGTACGGGAACACCCGGCCCTGGTTCGAGAACAGCCAGTAGCCGTCGCCGGCCGGCGTCGCCGCGATCGTGGTGATCGACTCGTGTCCGCGCAGCTTGGGCGTCCCCGAGAACGCGGCGGCGGTGCCGTGCGCGAACACGCGGCCGAAGCCGTCGACGAGCCAATAGCCCTTGCCGTCGTGGCGGGGTGCCATCGCCACCGCGCCCGGCGCCAGGCCCGAGAACGCGACCGCGCCGCCGAACGGGTACACGTGCCCGTCGGCGCCGAGCATCCAGTAGCCGTCCGGACCGCCGCTCCTGGGCGTCACCGGGACCGACTTGTCCGGCGTCTTGACCGGGCCGCTAAAGCTCGTGGCGCTCGGCGCGCTGTCGGTCGGGCCGAGTGACGGGTCGCCGACGTTGGTGTACTCCATCGCGGCCTGGAACCGGAACGTGAGGCCTGCGGGCATGCACGTCTTTGCGAACGACAGCGTGTAGCCGTAGCCGGCAATGTACGTCCCGACACCGCGGCAGACGATGTCGGCTCCGTGATCCGTCCGCACCGACAGTGTCACCGACGTCGTCCCGCCCGCCGCCGGCAGCATCTGCAGGAGATCGTCGGAGATGCCGTCGCCCGTGGTGTCGAGCTGCCAGTAGATGATCGGGAGAGCCGCCAACCAGGACGCGTCGGTCGCAGGATCGGTCGGCGCGGCGACCACCATGCCGAACACGAGGCTCGTCGTCGTGGCCGCGAACCCGGCGCCGAGCACATCACCCTGTTTCAGGGGGACGTCGCCCGCTCGATCGAGCACCGTCGTGGGAGGCCTAAAGGGTTTCGTTGCCTTCGCGCTCGCGTTCGCCGACGCACCGGCGACGCTCAGGCTCGCGACGACGACCACGATCGACAACCGTGCCAACACGATGCGGCTCCCCCAGAGGTGTCCGACGCGGTCACCGTCGATCTCGTCGAACCTTCCGACACTAGTGCTCACCCTCAGTCGGCAGTGACAGTCTTCACCCTCAGTCGGGAGTGACAGTCTTCACCCTCAGTCGGGAGTGACAGTGTCCGTCGCCGCGCCAGCAGTACCACGCGACGAGCGACCGGTACGGCCGGAACGGATCGCCGAGTGCTACGAGCGGTTTGGGGGTCGGCGGGTCGGCCAGGCCGTATATCCGCGCGAAGCCGCTCCGTACACCCAAGTCGAGCACGGGCCAGACGTCGAGTCGGCCCAGCTGGAACATCAAGAACATCTGCGCGGTCCACTCGCCGATGCCGCGCACGAGCACGAGCTCGCTCACGACCTTGTCGTCGGACAGGCGCGCGATGCGGTCGAGCTCGACCTGACCATCTTCCACCTTCGCGGCAAGGTCGCGGATCGACATCGCCTTCGCGTTCGACAGGCCGACTCCGCGCAGGGAGTCGAACGGGAGCGCGAGCACGGCCTCGGGGCTCGGCGGGCCGTCGAAGAGCGATTCGAAGCGGCCGTGGATCGCAGCTGCGGCCCGGCCCGCGAGCTGCTGGTAGCAGGTCATGCGGGCGAGCTCGGCAAAGTGCGGACGGCGGCGCCCCTGCCGGTGCAGGTCGGGGACACCGTGGTCGCCGAGCATGCGCTTCAGGACCGGATCGCGCCACGCGAGCTCACGCGCGCCCGCTTCGATCTTGGCCCGGGTCACCACCCGGACAGTCTGCCCGACGGCGAGATCAGTCGGCGCGACGGTGATACACGAGCAGCGCTCCGGGATCGATCGACACGCGGACCCGCTCGCCGGGCACCGGCGCGGCGGTAGGCGGCACGACGATCGTCAGGGTCGGGCCCGATCCCGACGCGACGGCCAGCTCCACGTACGTCCCCGTGAACGTCGACTGCACGACCGTGGCGACGATCGGGCCGTCGGGATCGAGTCGGGTCCCGTCGGGACGAACCACGACATCGACCGGGCCGACCGGCGCCCCGGCGGGGGCCACGATCGGCCCCCACGGGCTATGCACCAAGCCGTCGCGAACCTCTCCTTCGACGACCGGCCCGAAGCCGAGAAAGGTCGCAGTCCACGCGTCGGCGGGCGCCCGCCACACGTCGGAGGGCACTCCCACCTGCACGATGCGTCCGTCGCGCATGATCGCGACACGCGACGCGATCGAGAACGCCTCTTCGTGATCGTGCGTGACGTAGAGCGCGGCGAGCCCCGACCGGTCGAGGACGGCCCGGATCTCGACGAGCAGCCGCCGGCGCCACACGCGATCGAGCGCACCGAGCGGCTCGTCGAGCATCAGCAGCCGGGGCGACACCGCGAGCGCTCGGGCGAGTGCCACGCGCTGTTGCTCACCGC
Organism: uncultured Actinomycetes bacterium; assembly: GCA_963761055.1. GTDB lineage: Bacteria > Actinomycetota > Acidimicrobiia > IMCC26256 > PALSA-610 > PALSA-610. The sequence continues at coordinate 413,080 of CAVXFO010000008.1, forward strand.
CGGAGAGCGACGCGACCCGCCGGTCGCCGAACCCGGACAATCCGACGAGGTCGAGCACCTCCGCGACCCGCCGCGCCGAGGAGCGATCGCGGCGAGATGCCCGGTGCCGCGCCGCGCTCATCCGCAGCCCGAACTCGACGTTGCCGGCGACGTCGCGGTGCGGGAACAGCGCGTACTCCTGGAACATGAGCCCGAAGCGGCGATCGTGCGCGGCGACCGGAGCGAGGTCGTCACCGTCCCAGCAGATGCGCCCGCCGTCGAGCGGCTGCAGACCGGCAACCGAACGGAGAAGCGTGGTCTTGCCCGAACCGCTCGGGCCGAGGACGGCAATCGTCTCCGCGGCCTCGAGCGTGAGGGCCACCCCGTCGAGCACGGCCCGGTTGCCGAACCGCACCGTCACGTCCTCGATCTGCAGCACGGTTACAGCTCACCCAGGTCACGGACGCGGACCCGTTCGATCGCGAACACCACGACGGCGGTCAGCGCCATGAGGATCACCGACATCGCGAGTGCCTGGTCGACGTTGATCTCGCCGGGGCGGGCAAGGAACCGCTGGATCGCGATCGGGACGGTCGGCCAATCGGGGCGCGCGATGAACAGCGTGGCACCGAACTCCCCGAGCGAGACTGCGGCGCAGAATCCGGCCGCAACCGCGAACGCACGCGAGGCGATCGGCAGGTCGACCTCGCGCCACACGCGACGCGGACCCGCGCCGAGCATCGTCGCCGCGTCCCGCAGCTTCGGATCGATGCTGCGCAGCGCGGGCACGACCGCACGCACGACGAAGGGAATGGCCACGACCGAGTGCGCGATCGGCACGAGGAGCGGCGACGTCGCGAGGCCACCCGGTGCGTGCTGGAACGCGAGCAGGAAACCGAAGCCGACGGTCACCGCAGAAGTGCCCAGCGGCAACATCAGGAACGCGTCGAAACTCCGCGTCGCTCCTCCCCCGCGTGCCGCGATCGCGACCGACGCCAGACCCCCGACCACCAACGCGATCGCGGTGGCGACGACGGCGAACTCCAGCGAGTTGCGAACCGCGGCCCACGGCGACACGAACAGCGTGCTCGTCGACGCGCTCGAACCGAGGGCACGGTACGAGCTCAGGCTCCAACGGCCACCCGCGTGCAACGACCGCCAGACCAACACCGCGAGCGGTCCCCCGAGGAAGATGGTCGTCGCGCCGACGATTCCACCGACCACGAGCTTCTCCCTCCCCCGGGCCCGCCGGGCGGAGTCGGCACCCGCAACGAGTCGCTGCGCTACCGCGCGCCGCTCCTGCGCCCGGGCCAGGGCGAACACGACGACCAGCACCGCGACGACCTGCACGAGCGCAAGGGCCGCCGCGGTCCGCAGATCGAACAACTCGACCGCCTGCCGGTAGATCTCGACCTCGAGGGTCGCGTGCGCGGGATCGGCGAGCAGCAACGCGACCCCGAACGACGTGAACGTGAAGAGGAACACGATCGAAGCGGCGGCGACGATCGACGGCATCAGCAACGGCAAGGTCACGTGGCGGAACCCGCGCAGCCGCGACGCTCCGAGCATCCGGGCTGCTTCCTCGCGCCGCGGATCGAGGTTGGCCCAGAAGCCGCCGACGGTACGCACCACGACCGCGACGTTGAAGAACACGTGCGCGACGAGCATCGGCGCGATCCCGCGCTGCCAGTGGAGGAATGCCAAGGGTCCGCCCGGGCGTAGGAGCGCGAGAAACGCGGTCGCGACGACCACGGTCGGGAGCACGAACGGAACCGTCACGAAGGCACGGAACGCACGCCGGCCCCGGAAGTCGAAGCGCGCCACGACGTACGCCGCCGGGAGGCCGACCAGGAGCGTCAGCACCGTCGACACCACGGCTTGCCAGAGCGTGAACCACGCGACCCGCCGCAGCGCGGGGTCGGTGACAACGTCGCGGATCGCGCTCGCACGCAGGGAGTGCGCGAAGATCGACGACAGCGGCCACGCGAAGAACAACGCGAGGAAAGCGAGCGGCACACCGATCTGTACCAACCGCGCCCGGCGGGCGCCGCCCCGCGGTGCAGTCATCGTTGGGCCGTCATCGGACGACGAGGTCCGTCCAGTCCTTGATCCATTGCTGCCGCTTCGCCGCGATCTCACCCGGATCGATGGAATAGGCGTGCGCCGGCCGTACCAGCCACTGCGCGAAGACGGCGGGGAGCTTCGCGCCCGCCACGACCGGGTTCACGTACATCTGCAGTGGCATGTCGTCCTGGAACTGGCGGCTCAGCAGGAAGTCGACGAGCGCCCGCGCACCCGGTCCGTTGTGCGCGCCGCGCAGCACGCCCGCGTACTCGGTCTGGGCGAAACACGTCGACGCCAGGACACCGACCTTGGGAGTGTCGCGGTGCGGATTGGAGTTGATGACGTCGGCCGCGGCATCCGAGCCGTACGACACGACGATCGGCCGATCTCCGTGCGCGCCGCCTGCGGTGAAGTCGGTCTCGTACGCGCCGGTCCAGTCGTCGTCGACTCGGACTCCGTTGCCTTTCAACGCGCGCCAGTAGTCCTGCCATCCGTTGTCGCCCTTTGCGGCGATGGTCGCGAGGAGGAACGCGAGCCCCGGCGACGACGTCGAGGCGTTCTCGACGACGGTCAGGTTCTTGTAGCGGGGATCGACGAGATCGTCGAGCGACACCGGCGCGGGCGGGCGGCCGTTGTGCCCGAACCACGAGGTGTCGTCGACGACACACACGTCGCTCGTGTCGATCGGTGTGACCCGGTGCTGCGCATCGACCTGCAACGAAGCGGGAACGGATCCCAGCGCCTTCGCCACGTACGGGTCGAAGATCCCGGCATCGAGGGCTCGGGTGAGGAATGTGTTGTCGACGCCGAACAAGGCATCGGCGACCGGGTGGTCCTTCGTGAGGATCGCCTCGTTCACCATCACGCCCGCGTCGCCCGGCTGCACGAGTTTGACCGAGTAGCCCGTCTCCCGGGTGAACTGCGCGAGCACACTCTTCGACGCCGCGAACGAACTGTGAGTGAGCAGGCGCACGGTGGTGATGTGCGGCGTCGTGGTCGGGGGCGAGCCCGGCTGCGCGCCCGCGGGCGACGCGGGCTTGGAGCTGCTGGCGCATGCGGCGGCCACCACGAGCGCGGCGGCGAGCACGACGAGGTTCCGGACGCGGTTCACTCGGCACCTCCGTGCGAGTCGACGGTGTGCGTATGGCCGGCGAAAGGTTGAATCGCGAGCAGCGTGCCGTGGTGGAGAACCACCGATCCTTGCCTGGCGACGAGCACGTTGCTCACACCGCGCGAGGTTCCCGGCCGGAGTGTGGCGTCGTGCAGTGGGTACTGGAGTCCGGTAGTGGTGATGCCCGTCGCTTCACCTCCGGCCGGGAGCAGCGTCAGCAACGAGCCCACGGCGCCGTCGACCGTGTGCGGGGGTCGCCCGCCCTGGACGACGCTCACGTGCGCGTCGCCGGGCCACGCGTCGATCTCGAGGTCGGCGAACCGCGGCGACGCGAGTAGCGCGACGTTGGCGACGAAGTGATCGAGACGGCCACCCGAACCGCCGACAACCGTGATGCGAGCCGCACCCCGGTCGCGCGCCATGTCGAGCGCGAGCTCGAGGTCGGTCGCGTCTTTGTCGACGGGATGACGCTCGACCACCGCGCCCGCGGCGCGCGCCCGATCGAGCGCGTCGGGGTCGGCGGAGTCGAGGTCGCCGACGACGAAGTGCACACTCAGTCCCAGCCGTTCACTCTGGTGGAGCCCGGAGTCGGCGGCGATGACGATGGCGTCGTCGGGCAGCCGGCCCCGGACACGGGCTTCGGCGGGATCTCCCCCCGCCAGCACGATCGCGGCGCGTGTCACGCGTGTCCCTCCCTCCGCCGGCATTACCCGGTGCAGGTTCGAGGGGTCGGTGGCAGGGCGCGTGGTGCGCAGTCCACCCTCTCAGCCCGGTGACCTCCGAGCTCCCCGTGGGTGTGGTGTGTTGTCGACTGGAGACTAGCGACCGCGGCCGGGACCGGCTCGACCAGCTTTCAGCTCGTGCCCAGGAGCGCGATCGTCGAACCGCCGACGGTCTCGGGGAAGCCGAGGCTCTTGGCGTCTCCGAAGGCAACGATGTTGCCGTTGCCCGTCGCGATCCAGTACCCGTGACCACTTGGCGTCACGAGCATGCGCGCGGCCCCGCCGTAGTTCTTGCAGGCACTGGTGTCGCCGTAGACGCCGGCATCACCGAAGTGGAAGAGGTGCCCGTCCTTCGTCATCATCCAGTAGCCGCGACCAGTGGCGGTCCGCTGCATCGACACGACGGGCGAAGGGAGCTTGAACGCCCCGAGCGATCCGTAGAAATGCGCGTCGCCGAAGTTGAAGATGCCGCCGTCGGAGGCGAACAGCCAATAGCCCTTCCCGCTGGCGGTGCGCTCCATACCGAGCACGGGTTTGTTCAGGGCCCGGCCACCCATCGACCCGAAGAAGGGCGCGCTACCGAACGAGAAGATGCCGCCGTCGTCCGCGACGAGCCAGTAGCCCTTGGCGGTCGGCGTGCGTTCCATGCCGTTCACCGGCTTGTTGAGGCGCATGGCGCCGGTCGATCCGTGGAACGCGGAGTTGCCGTACGAGAAGATGCCGCCGTCGCGGGCGAGGAGCCAATACCCGCCGCCGGCCGGAGTCGACTCACCTCCGGTGAGCGGGGCCTTCAGCGGAAGCTTCGCGCGTGTCGCCGAAGAACTTCGCATTGCCGAATGCGTGGACGACCGAGTCACGGGTGACGTCCCAGTAGCCCGAGCCCGACTTGGTCCCCGCGGTCGTCGGCGCGTACGCGACGCATTCTCCGGCCTTGCCGCTTTCGGCGAGCGCTTCCGAGTACATCTGGATGATGCGCACGCCGTAGTTGTGCGCCGATGCCCAGATGAGCTTTCCGCACGGGCAGTTGTCTCCACCGAAGTACTCCCACAGCGGCGCGTCGCCGGAGCGGTCGGACGGCGCGGAGATGAAGCGGCCCTTCGCCGTCTTGGCGGTCGAGTCGGCGTAGCTGCGCAGCAGTTGGATCTGCACCAGCACCCCGCGTTGCGGCGTCCCCATGCACCGACTCGGCGACGGGTCGCCGTGCGCGCAGTTCGGGAGACTCGTACGCCCGTCGAACGCGTAGATGCCCGCGTAGTTGTACGCGTCGGGAGGGATCTGCGATCCGGAGAAGTGCATCCATCCCGTCTCCAGTTGCGACTGGATGAAGGCCATGTCGCCGCGGACGCCCTCCTTCTTGCCGTCGTCGATGAACACCTGCGCGAGCGCGGCGACATCGCCGGCCGGATGCCCGTCGAACGACGGGATCAGCGGCGTGGTGCCGCTGTGCTTGAAGTACCACGCCGACAGCTGTTTCGCGGTCAACAACGACGGCCCCATGACCGGCGTGTGCGTCGTCGTCGCGGCGGAAGCGGCCCGCGGTCCCGCCACGACGGCGAATGTCGAGATGGTCACGAGGAGCGCCGCACACGCGGCGAGAACCCGGAGGGCGTGCAGGAAGTGCGGGCGGCGGGGGGTCATCGCGTCATCACAATCGGACGCCGGGAAACCACCTTGAGGCGGACCGGACCGATTCACAGTAGACCCGGGGCACGCCGCAGATACCGCGGGCCGACTCCGGCGACTACTCGCCGGCCCGCTCCCGTGCCTGCTCCTTGGCCGAGCGGTAGTCGGGCTTCCCGTTGGAGAGCCGGGGGACCTCGTCGACGAGCAGTAGCTGGCGGGGGATCTTGTACCCGGCGATGCGGGTCCGGCAGTGCTCGCGCAGTGCGTCGAGCTCGGGCTGGTGGCCGGGCCGCGGCTGCAGCAACGCACACACGCGTTCGCCCCAGCGATCGTCGGGCACCCCGACCACCAAGACGTCGTAGACGTCCGGATGGTCCTTGAGCGCGCCTTCGACCTCCTCGGGATAGATCTTCTCGCCGCCCGAGTTGATCGACACCGAACCGCGCCCGAGCAAGGTGATACGGCCATCGGCCTCGACGCGCGCGAAATCGCCGGGAATCGACCACCGGCGACCTTGCGGGTCGGTGACGAAGGTCGCCGCGGTCTTCACCGGGTCGTTGTAGTAGCCGAGGGGGATATTGCCACCCGCGCGAGCAAACCGACCTTGCCCGAGCCGGGCTCGACCTCCTCGAACGCGTCGTCGAGGACCACGGAGTCGCGCCGCGGCCTGCACGCTCGTGATGCCGTCCTTGGGCGCATCACCCTTCGTCACGAACCGGATGCCGTTCATCCCGGTTTCCGTGGAGCCGACGGAGTCGGTCATCACGAGGTGCTCGGGCAGCAGGGCCTGCAACTGATCCTTGACGGTCTGGGAGAAGATCGCGGCGGTGCTGCCGAACGACAGAAGTGACGACACGTCGAGCTCGTCTTCGAGGCGTTCGAGTGTGTCGGCCAGAGGGCGCGCCATCGCGTCGCCCGTCACCTGCATGACGTTCACGCCGTACCTCATGACGGTGTGCCAGACCTCTTCGGGATCGAAGCGCGCCGGCATCACCGCGCTGTTCCCCTCGAAGAGCGTGCGGTAGACCGAGAACTGACCGGCGCCGTGCATCAGAGGTGGCAGGATGATCGACACCAGGCCCTTCGGCTGCGACGCGTCGATCTTCTCGCTCGCGGTCTCCGGCCGGGCGACGCGCTCGTTGGTGAACACGTCGATGCCGCCGCCGAGCGCGAAGTACACGTCCTCGTGCCGCCACATCACGCCCTTGGGCATGCCGGTCGTGCCACCGGTGTAGAGCAGGTAGACGTCGTCGTCGGAACGCTCGGGAAAGTCGCGCACCGGCGAGCCCGCGGCGACCGCGGCCTCGAACTCGATCGGGTGCAGCGCGGAGTCGTCGGCGGTCGAGCCGTTCCACTCGATCCGGATGAAGTGTTGCAGCCGGGGCTGGGCCGACCGGGCCGAGTCGACGAGCGGCCCGTACTCGCGCTGGTAGATGCACGCAACCACGTCGGAGTTCTCGAAGAGGTACCGCAGCTCCTCTTCGACGTACCGGAAGTTGATGTTCACGGCGCTGGCGCGGATCTTGTAGATCGCGAACACCGCCTCGACCCACTCGATGCAGTTCGTCGCCAGGATCCCGACGTGGTCACCGGCCTCGACACCCAGGTCGGAGAGAGTGTGAGCCAGGCGGGTCGCCCGCTCGTCGAGCTCCCGGTAGGTGACCTCCCGGCGGGCGTCGACGAGGGCGAGGCGATCGGGCACCTTGTCGACGGCGAGCTCGAACAGGTCGGCGAAGTGGAAGTGGCGGGTCGGCATCACCGCCGAAAATAGAACACGTTTCACTTGCGGCGCCAACGGCAGGCCGAGGCCGCGCCGGGAACGGGCTTCAGGCGAGGAGGAGCGCGGCCGCGGCCGCGAGGTCCTCGTCGACGCGGTCCGGACCGTCGACCCCGCACACCCATCCGTTGAGGGACGAGAGCCACACCTGCATGAGGATGCGCGCGACCCTGACCTCGCGATCGGTCGCGGCCCGGCGCTCGGGCGCGTGGATCGCGTTCGTGATGATGCCCGTCATGATCTCGGTGACCCGGCGGACGATGTCGGCGTTCTCGACCTGGGCGGTACCGAACGAACGCACCATGGCGGCGGTCACGTCGGGGTATTCGCGCAGCGACCGGTTCGCCCCCCGCAGCACCGACACCACCCTTTCGGCCGGCGTCGGCTCCCGGGGCGGGTGCACGTCGAGGTATGCCCGCAGGTCGGCCTGCTGCTCGGCCATCGCCTCGAGCAGGAGCCGTTCCTTCGACGCGAAGTAGCGATAGACGGTCCCGAGCGCGACATCGGCCGCGGCGGCGACGTCGCGCATCTGCACCGCGTCGAATCCTCCCGCGGCCGCGAGCTGCAAGGTGGCGTCGAGGACCCGCCGGCGGCGCGCAGCCTGGCTGCGCGCCAACGCCCCTTCCGGGGCGGTCTCGGGTTCCGGAACGGCTTTCACCACGATCGGAATTGGAACAGGTTCTGATTTTGATAGCAAGCGGGGCCCGATTTCTCCGAATGGCCCTGTGGGTGGGACGCTCCGGCGATGGACTTGCTGGAGCTGGCCGGAAAGCTGTTCACCGGAGAGTTGCCGATCGAAGCGCATCACCCGTTCGCGTCCAGCGGGCAGATGGCCGAGGTGCAGCCCGGGCTCGCCTTCGTCGACGCGTTCGCGAACTCGTCCGCGGTCGACACCGACGCAGGTCTCGTCATCGTCGACACCAGCGGCGTCTTCCATGCGCAGGGCGTGCACGACACCCTGCGGACGTGGTCGGCCAGTCCCCTACACACGGCGGTGTTCACGCACGGGCACATCGACCACGTGTTCGGAGTCGATCTCTACGAGGAGGAGGCGCGCACCAACGGTTGGGCGATGCCGCACGTCATCGCGCACGAGGCCATCGCCGACCGCTTCGAGCGCTACCGCATGACCGCGGGATACAACGCGGTCATCAACCAACGTCAGTTCAAAGCCCCGGGCCTCCGCTGGCCGACGCATTACCGGATGCCCGACGAGACCTACACCGATTCACTCTCGATCAGTGTCGGCGGTGAGGCGTTCGAGCTCTTCCACGATCGCGGCGAGACCGACGACGCCACGTGGGTGTGGGCACCCGAACGACGCGTGTTGTTCGCGGGCGACATGTTCATCTGGGCGTCGCCCAACTGCGGCAACCCGCAGAAGGTGCAGCGTTACGCGCGCGACTGGGCGGTCGCGTTCCGCAAGATGCTCGCGCTCGAACCGGAGGTGCTCCTGCCCGGTCACGGCCTGCCGATCGTCGGCGCCGACCGCGTGCAACACGCGTTGACCGAAGCTGCCGAACTGCTCGAGTCGCTCGTCGAACAGACACTCGCGCTGATGAACGAAGGTGCGCGCCTCGACGAGATCGTGCAATCGGTGCGCGCGCCCGAGCACCTACTCGAACGCCCGTACCTCCACGCGGTGTACGACGAGCCCGAGTTCGTCGTGCGCAACCTGTGGCGTCTGTACGGAGGCTGGTACGACGGTGATCCGTCGCACCTGAAGCCGGCCCCGGCCGACGCACTCGCCCGCGAGATCGCCGAGCTCGCAGGGGGTGCGAACCGGCTTGCGAGCCGCGCTCTCGAAGTCGCGGCCACGGGCGACATGCGGCTCGCCGGTCACCTGGTGGAGCTCGCGGCCCAGGCTGCGCCCGCCGACGCCGGGGTGCACGCGGCCCGGGCCGAGGTATTCGGCGCCCGGGCCCGCGCCGAGGCCTCGACGATGTCGAAGGGGATCTTCGCCTGGGCCGAGCACGAGTCGAGCGAGAAGTCGGGCCCGAAGCCGGGCGGGACTCCTGTAGCCCCGGAAGTCTGAACGTCTACATGAGGGATACGGCGTGAAGGTCAAGGACGCGAAGATCCTGGTCACCGGCGCATCGTCGGGCATCGGCGCCGCGCTGGCCCCGATATTGGCGGAGCGCGGCGCGACGGTCGGGATCGTCGCCCGCAGAGCAGATCGGCTCGAGACGGTGCTCGAGCGGTGCCGTGTGTTCTCGCCCGGCTCCCGGCTCTGGGCGGCCGATCTCGGCGACCTCGACCGGGCCGAAGAGATCGCGCTCGAGGCCTGGGACACGTTCGGGAACGTCGACGTGCTCGTGAACAACGCCGCGATCCCGAAGCGCACCCGGGTCACGGAACTGACTCCGCACGACGTGCAGCACCTCATGGACGTCGACTTCCACTCCCCGGTCCGCATGGGCCTCGCGCTGTTGCCACGCATGCTGGAACGCGGAAGCGGGCAGATCATGTTCGTGTCGAGCATGGGCGGCCGGATCCCGATCGCGAACGAGGCTGCGTACAACGCGGCGAAGTACGCGGTGTGCGGTTTCGCAGAAGCGATGCTGCTCGATCTCGCGGGCACACCGGTCGAGGTGAAGCTCGTGCTCCCCGGACCCATCGCGACCGAGATCTGGGACCAACCCGACAACGTGCCCGCGCTCATGGAGGTCGACAAGGTCCCCGCGGCGGAATGCGCGGCGGGCATCGCCGACGCGATCGAGGACGACGGGTTCGAGTACTACATCCCGCCGGTGTTCCCGGGCGGCATCGACGCGAAGTCGATCGCGGTCGGCAAAGCCCAGGACTGCGACCAGTTCCTGCGAGGAATGGGCGAGTTCACGCGCGGCCTGCGGGAGCAGGCAGCGTCTGCGAAGCCATGAACACAGTTCGTGACAACCCCGAACGCGCGCGTTACGAGCTTCTCGTCGACGGCGAGGTCGCGGCCTTCGTGCAGTACACGATGCGGGGCGGTCGGCTCCTGCTCGTGCACACCGAAGTCGACAAGGCAAACGAAGGCCGGGGCTTGGCGAGCACGCTCATCCGGGGAGTGCTCGACGACGTGCGCGTGCGCGGCATCCCGATGGTCCCGGTGTGTTCGTTCGTCGACCGCTTCATCCAACGTCATCCGGAGTACGACGACCTCGTCGACCACGAGGTGTTCGACGCACTCAACACCGAGAAGTCGGCGGCGGGGAGCCCGGCCGGGAAGGAGTAGCCCGCCAGGATCGCCCCGCGGGGTTCAGCCTTGCGGGAGCGTCTGGAGACGGAAGAACGCCACGACGAGCGCGGGAACCGCGGCCGGCACTTCGTGCCCGTCGGGATAGACGTAGGTCGCGAGCTCGAGACCGCCCGGACCCGTCTCTGTCCGGAGATAGCCGACGGTCTTGGCGGTGGCCGGGTCGACGCCGAGCTTCTTCTCCGCGATCGGGATCGCCCGCTTCTGGTTGGCGTATGGGACGATCGGATCGGTCTCCCCCATCGCCATGAACATGGAACGGGTCGGATCAGTCGCGAGCTCGGCCGCCGTCGGTTGACCGGACAGGTTCGCGGTCGCCGCGATCGCACTCCCGCGCTTGTTCAACAGCACCGAGACGAAGCCTGATCCGTTCGAATGTCCCATCGCGAAGACCCGGTTCGAATCGACGGGCAACTGCGCGCGCAACGTCGCGAGCATCGTGTCGTAGAACGCAAGGTCGCGGTCGCCGGCCTCGCCCACGCGCGTCTGCCAACCCGTCTTGACCCCCTGCGGGTCGGTCTTGCCTTGGTGGCCGACCAACCCGTACGGATAGACGACGATCGCCTGCGGCCACAGCGTCTGGATCTCGAACTTGCGCTCGATGTTGGCGCCGGTGCCGCCGTGACCATGGAACACGAAGACGAGAGGGGCCTGCTGCGCAACCGACGCGGGTACGACGACGATCGCCGTGCGCGCCACCCCGGCGACGGTGAACGTCGCCACGTGGCGGCCGGGTGTGAACTTCGTCGTCGTCGCGGCGGCAGTCGTCGAGGGAGTCGACGGCGGGTACGCCGATGCGGCGGCCGGGGCCGTGCTGGTGGTGGTGTTGATGTCGGTGGTCGTCGTCGCGACGGTCGACACGGCCGACGCCGTGGAGGTCGCGCCCGACGAGCACGCCGCGGCGAGCACACCGAGCGCGACGACGACCGTGATCGCAACCGACGAACGGGGGCAGGACCTTCGGGTCATGCCTCCATGCTGGCCGCCCGTTGTGACCCCGCCATCAGCGGCATGTGATGGGCGTATGAGGATCAGGGCCCGGAAACGGCGGCCAGCGCCGCCAGCTCCACCGGGATGCCGCTGAACACCGCGTTGCCCGAGAGCGGATCGAAGCGATCGGACCCGGCGAGGACGTTCGAGTTCGCGCCCGCGTGACCGGCGGCGGTGGCCATCTGCGTGCCCTCCTCACCGTGTCCCCACCCGTGCGGGATGCTGACGACTCCGGGCCGGACGGCATCGGTCACTTCCGCCGGCAGCACGATCGCGCCTGTCGACGACGTGACGCGAACGTCGCCGCCGTCGACGACCCCGAGCCGGGTGGCATCGTCCGGGTGTACGTGCACGGTGCAGCGCGCCTTGCCCTTCACCAACACCGGGAGGTTGTGCATCCACGAGTTGTTCGAGCGCAGGTCGCGGCGACCGATCAAGACGAGCGGCCCACCGTCGGGCGCAGCCGGCCGGTCGAGCACCGTCCGCAGCCGCTCGACATCCGCGACACACGCTTCCGGTGCGAGCTCGATCATCCCGGTCGGCGTCCGCAGTACGCCCGGGATACGCGGCTGCAGTGGTCCGAGGTCGACGCCGTGCGGGTTCGCCTCGAGTACCGCGAGCGAGAGCCCGTCGGCATCGGCGCCGAAACCGTCACCGTACGGGCCGGAGCGCAACATGAGGTCGAGGATCCGCTCGGGCCCGCGCCGGGCCGAGAGCAGCTGCAGTATCTCGTCGGCGTCGCGCCCCTCGACGTTGGAGCCGCGCCGCCCGACCGCCTTGGCGACGAGGCCGGCAACGAGCGTTTCGTCGAGGGCGTCGACGTCGGGGTGCGCACCCGCGCCGCCGATCACACCGGCCAGGCGCAGCATCGTGCACCACTCGGGAACCTCGCCGGGTTCGAGCTCCACCAGCGGCGGTGAGTAGTTCGCGACGTTGCGGATTGCCAGGTTGTAGAGCGCGACGTCGTAGTGGCCCCGAGCGAGCTCCGGTTCGGGCGGGAGGATCACGTCGGCGTGGCGCGTCGTCTCGTTGAGGAAGATGTCGATGCTGACCATGAAGTCGAGCGTCGGCAGCGCACGCCGGATGCGGTCCGAGTCCGGTGTCGAGACGGCCGGATTGCCCGCGACGGTGATGAGCGCGCGGATCTGACCGTCGCCTGCCGTCTCGATCTCCTCGGCGAGGCACACGACCGGAAGCTCCCCGAAGAACTCCGGCAACTCGCGCACGCGCGAGCTGCGCCGGCCGAAGGTGACGCCTCTCCCCTTGCCGGTCGCCTCGCCCGCGGTCGACGTGGCGGCGTTGGTGAACATCGCGCCGCCCGGGCGATCGAGGTTGCCGGTGCAGACGTTCAGCACGTCGATCAGCCACGAGGCGAGGGTCCCGAACTCTTGCGTGCAGGTGCCGATGCGCCCGTACACCGCAGCAGTGGGTGCGGCCGCGAGCTCGTGCGCGATCCGCCGGATGGTCGCGGCTTCGATACCGCATGCAGCCGCGACTGCCTCGGGCGCGAAGCCGGGCGCGAGCCGGCGCACCTCGTCGAGCCCGTCGACGTAGCGGCCGACGTCGCCCAGGTCGACCAGGTCGTCGGCGAAGAGGACGTTGACGAGCGCGAAGAGGAACAGTGCGTCGGCGGCGGGCCGGATCGCGAGATGCTCGTCGGCTTCCTCGGCCGTCTTGGTGCGGCGCGGGTCGACGACGACGAGCTTTCCGCCGCGCGCCCGCAGGGCCCGGAGCCGACCGGGCATGTCGGGTGCAGTGAGCAGCGAGCCGTTCGACGCGTACGGGTTGGCGCCGAGCATCAAGAGGTAGTCGGTGCGGTCGACGTCGGGAATCGGGATCGTGAGCGCGCCGCCGAACATGAGTCCCGCCGATACCTGCTTGGGCATCTGGTCGACCGTGCTCGCGGAGAAGACGTTCTTCGTACGCGCCGCTTGCAGGATCATGCGGTTGTAGACGAGCCCGGCGAGGTTGTGCGCGCTCGGGTTGCCCATGTACACCGCGAGCGCGTCGGGTCCGTACTGCCCGCGGATCGGTGTCAGTCCCGCGTCGATGGCCTCGAACGCCTCGTCCCACGACACCTCGTGGAAGGTGTCGCCGCGCCGGACGAGCGGACGCCGGATGCGGTCGGGATCGGCTTCGAGCTGCTTGAGCGCCGTGCCCTTCGGGCAGAGGAACCCGTGACTGAAGACGTCGTCGCGGTCGCCGCGGACGAGCGTGATCTCGCGGCCGTCGAGATGCAGCTCCAGCCCGCACGTAGCTTCACAGAGGTGGCAGGTCCGGTACTCGGTGCGCGTGCTCTTCGCCATGACGAGAGGGTACGACCGCAACGCGATGTCCGTCGCTTACCTGCGACGTAGTTGCGCGGGACTTTTCCCATGAAGTACCCGATGTCTCCTTGTTTACAGCAGCTTTTCGTCTATACTCGAACATGTGTATTGCGTATCCGCTTAAGTGAAGTGACTCCACTCGTCGTCGAGGGTCCAGTCCCAGTCGCCGACGAGGGTGTCCCACGGATGCGGGTCCGTTGCGACGGCTTGTTGCAGGAGCCGGTAGAAGAGCAGGCCGCGGCTGCGTGAGTTGCGACGGTTGAACCGGAAGGTGAACTCGTCGAGGTAGTAGTCGAGGTGCTTCGTCGAGATGCCTTGGTGCAGCGTGCCGGCGATCCAACGTTTCAGCAGTGACGCGACGCGATGCACGCCGGGCATGTGGACATGCGCCGGGTCGTCTTCATGCACGAGGTTGACGGCCATGTGCGAGTAGCCGCGATTGGCGATGTCTCGATAGGCAGGGAGGCCGTCGGTTCGGATCGTTGAACCGGGTTCCACGACCGTGGTGATGAAGTTGCAGAGGTTCGCGGTGGTCGCTTCGGGGATCAACGCGAGCCGAACCCGGCCGAGCTTGCGAGGCGCTGTCTGCGACTCGATGCCAATGATGACCAGGTCTTTTGTGCTGCCGCGACCGTCGACGCCTTCTTGGCGGCCCCCGACGTGGGTTTCGTCGACTTCCACGCTTCCCGACAGCATCTCGCGATCCCGCCGGACCATCGCACGTCGAAGTTTGTGCATCCACGCCCACGCCGTTTCGTACGAGCCGAAACCGAGCACACGCTGCAGACCGAGCGCGGAGACGCCGTTCTTCTGCGAGGTCACGAACCACACCGCTGCGAACCAGGTCGACAACGGCATCTTCGAACGATGGAAGATCGTTCCCGCCGTCACCGACGTCCGCCGCTGACACGACGTGCACATCCACAAGCCCGTCGCAGTGCGCCACGAGTCTCGAGCTCCGCACGCCGGGCACACGAACCCGTCCGGCCAGCGCAACCGGGCGAGATACTCGACGCAGGCGGACTCGTCCGCGAACCAGGATTGCAACTGCTGGAACGTCGCCGGGTAATCCTCACCCGAAACGGGCCGCTCGACGCTCACACAACCAGGCTACTTCAGTCATCCAGATACGCAGTACATGTGTTCGCATCGCTCGCGCAGCTCGAGAAGGAGCACCGGGAACTCGAAGCCGCGACCGCGGCGTGGCTCGCACGCGTCGCCGAATACGACCGCGCCGGCGACTACACCCTCGACGGCTACCCGAGCACCGCAGTCGCGATCCGGACCGTGTGCCGCATGAACCCGGGCGTCGCCAAAGCTCATGTCGACCTGGCCCGCAAACTCGGATCGTTACCGGCCGTGGCAGAAGCGTTCGCCCGGGGTGACATCTCCCGGGCGCACGCGACCGTGATCGCCGGGGTGTACACGCCCGAACGGGCCGACGAGATCACCAACCTCGAACCGGTACTGGTCGGGATCGCCGAAGTACACACCCCGCACGAGCTCGCCGGTCTGCTGCAACGGGTCACCGACGCGATCGACGGTGACGGCGGCGCGAGCGACGACGAGACCCGTCACCAACGGCGGCGGGCGCACCTGTCGAAGACGTTCGACGGTATGGGCGTCCTCGATGCGCGGTTCGATTCCGACGACACCGACTACCTCGAACGCGCGGTGAAGGCCGAGATGGAAGTCGACCGGTCGGCCGGCGATCTCCGGACCATCCCGCAACGGCGCGCCGACGCGTTCATGAACCTCATCCGCCGCGGCGTCGTCCGCACCGAAACCGGCACCGCCCGCACGATGAGCCGTCACTTCGTCGTCGCGGTCGACGTCGAGGACTTCTTCACACCGGAACGGATCGAAGAACTTCGCCTCGAGATCCGCCGCGACCTTGGAGCGGATCTCGTGCGACGCCAATATCAGCCGCGTGATCATGGCCGGCAAGTCGGAAGTACTCGACGTCGGCCGTGCCACCCGGACCGTCACCCCGGCACTCTGGGCTGCGCTCGTCGCCCGCGACCAACACTGCCAAGCCCCCGGCTGTCGCCGCCCTCCCGCCGATTGCGAAGCCCACCACCTCGAACACTGGGCCCACGGCGGACCCACCAGCCTCGACAACCTCAAGCTCTACTGCTGGAAACACCACCGTGAACGACACCAACACGACCACGAAGAGCACCCGCGACCCCGCCGACAACCGCTGCGCGACCGATCCGCAAGTCGCAAACCCGCCCGACCACACATGCGCGCATGAACGTGCCCGACTGCGCCGGTCGGGCAACGTTGGAGAGTCGCGCGCCTGAATAGACCCTGACAACTGTCAGCACAGCCTGTACGTTGCGTGACATGTCCGGACATCCCACGTACGGCATCGTCGACGGCGAGAAACCGCCGACACTCCACCGGCTTGGAACCCTCTCGCTCCGCACCGTCTGTGGCAAGCCGATCGTGCTGGTTCCCAAGCGCGAGAGAACGCGACTCGTCGTGTGTCGACGGTGCATCGCGATCGACGAAGCCCGCCGCGCGGGAATGCCCGCGTGGGACTGACCAGGTAGCCGAGCCGTGGCCGTCACTGACGTCCGGACGACCCCGCCCGTACCGTCGGTGCGCGGGCGATTGTTGGTCGCGCTGTCGACGATCGGTGTCATCGTCGTCATCGACCTCTCGCAGGTCGTGCCGGGCGCGCCCCGCTCGTAGCGACGCGACCGCGTGCCGCTCTACCAATCGTTGCGATCGACGCCGGCCCGGCGGTTGCGGGCGCGCTCGTCGTCCAGCAGCGCACCGCCGACGCTGACGATCAGGCGAAACCCGAGGAGTGGCGGGAAGAGGATCGCCGCGACGATGAAGTAGTTCCCGACCGAACCCAGGTGGAAGGACCACGACCACCATCCGGCCGCGAATAGCGCCGCGATCACGGCTTGCAACACCGCCCGGCGAAGGTGCACGAAACCACCGTACGACCGAGTCGCCGCTTCGTCGACCATCAATTGCTGCGGCTTTGCCGCCTGCGCGGCGATCAGCGGTCGAGGAGCGCGGCGCGGCTACGTGTACGGGAACCAGCGGGGCAGACGAAGTACGCCGAGGTCGCCCGACGCGGTGATACCGCCACCGCCGCGAGGATCCCGGCCGTACATCCAGGCGACGACGTCGCAACCCCAGCCGATCGCTTCGCCGTCGACCGCGGAACCGTCGTCGTCATCGACCGCGACCGCGTCGCCGTGCATCTCGATGCGCCAGGCCCGCTCGTGGTCGGTCGACACGATGCGGTACTCGATGTCGATGCGGGGCCGTAGCGGAGCGCCGCGCGCCGCGAGATTCGAGAAGCACTCGTCCAGCGCGGGCCCGACGAACGAGACGGGCCAGTCGGCGGCTTCGTAACCCAGGTCGAGATCGACGTGGTGCACCTCGACCTCGCGCCGGCGCATCCAGAGGAACTCGCGCATGGTGCGCGTCATCGACGCCCGGCCCTCGCGGTCCCAGTCG
The DNA here is from genome assembly GCA_963761055.1 of uncultured Actinomycetes bacterium. Taxonomy (GTDB): domain Bacteria; phylum Actinomycetota; class Acidimicrobiia; order IMCC26256; family PALSA-610; genus PALSA-610. Next base: position 430,394 of record CAVXFO010000008.1, read on the forward strand.
TCGTCGGAAAGTGTCGCGAACGCGCCGACGAGGCGATCGTGGGCACCGCGCAGGTCGGCCCGCACGATCGCGGGCGCATGCCCCCGACCGGAGGCGATCCCGTCGGCCCGGACGTCGGGGCTCGGGTACATGGAGCCGACCTCACCTCGGCTCGCGGCCTCGATCATCCCTCGAAAGCCGTCGGCATTCCGAGCGAGATGTGTCACGACCTCGGCCCGGGTCCAACCCGGCAGCCGCGACGGTGCCAAGGCCTGCTCGTCGGTGAGATCCTCGATCGAGCGCAGGAGCCGACGGGTGGCGGCGCGGATCTCGTCGATCTCCGTCGTCGGCGTCGGCGTCGGCACCCCCCGAGCGTAGGCGCCCCGATCCGTAACCCTCGTGGGCGACCCTCGTCCCCGCCCGCCTACGGTGTCGTTCGATGGAGAACCGTTTGTACTTCCGGCAGTTGCTCGCGGGCCGCGATTTCGCGGCACGGCGACCAGATCGCACGGCAAATGGTCAACTTCGTGTACCTCATCGGCGATCGTGAGACCGGTGCAGCGATCGCGATCGACCCGGCTTACGGGCCCGCCGAACTGGTCGACCTGCTCGCCGCCGACGGCATGCGCCTGAGCGGCGTGCTGGTCACGCACTACCACCCCGATCACGTGGGCGGTGATCTCGGCGGCTGGTCGATCGCCGGCATCGCCGAGCTGCTCGCACTGCCCGACGTCAGCGCCAAGTTGCACGTCCAGTCCGACGAGGCGTGGGGCGTGAAGCGCGTCACCGGCTGCTCCGACTCCGACCTCGAGCTGCACGCGTCGGGCGACATCGTCGAGGTCGGGTCGATCCCGATCACCTTGATCCACACACCCGGCCACACTCCGGGTTCGCAGTGCTTCTTCGTCGACGGCATGCTCGTGAGCGGCGACACGCTGTTCCTCGACAGCTGCGGCCGTACCGACCTCCCGGGCGGCGACCCCGAGGCGCTGTACGAGAGCCTCACGCAGAAGCTCGCGATCGTCCCCGACGAGACGGTCCTGTACCCCGGCCACATGTACTCCGCGGAAGCGAGCATGGCCATGGGCGACGTGCGCCGTACGAACGTCGTCTATCGGCCGCGTACGCGCGACCAGTGGATGATGATGTTCGGCGGCGCCTAGCCCCCGCCTAGCCCAGGTCCTCTACGAAGCGTCGAACGTGACGTGCAGGGCGCGCGGTCCCCGGAACGCGAAGCCCTCGATCACCGCGTCGCCGGCACCGGCCGGGTCGAGGCGGAGGTTCGGGAGTCGCTCGAGGATCTCGTTCAAGCCGACGCGCAGCTCCAAACGCGCGAGGTGCATACCGAGGCACTGGTGCGGGCCGGTACCGAACGCGAGGTGGTGCAGCACGGGCCGGCCGAGTCGCCACTCGTCGCCGTCGTCCCAACGGTCCTCGTCGCGGTTCGACGACCCGGTGAGCACTCCCACCGGAGAACCCTTCGCGATCGGGCAGCCGGCCACTTCGGTGTCAACCGTCGCTACTCGACTGACCATCGTCACCGACGTCTCCCACCGCAACGTCTCCTCGATCACCTCGGGAATGAGGTCGCGATTCGCGTACACATGCCGCCAGCGCGTCGGGATCGTGCAGAAGCGCAAACAGCGCGTTGCCCATCACGCGGAAGGTCGTTTCGCCGCCCGCAGGGAGCAGTAGCCGCAAGAAGCCGTAGAGCTTGGCGTCGGTGAGGCGCTCGCCGTCGATCTCGGCGTTGACGAGATCGGAGAGGAAGTCGCCGGTCGGCTGCGCGCGCCGGGCCTCGACCAGCGGTTCCAGGTACTCCTTCATCGCCGCACTGGCGGCGTGACCGCGTTCAGGGGCCATTGGACCGGTATTGATCTCTTCGGCCCACTGCCCGAACTGGGCGGCGTCGGCCAACGGGACGCCGACGATGCCGCAGATGACTTGCATCGGGTAGAGCGAGGTCACCGACGCGACGAGGTCGGTCTTGCCGGCGGGCGCGATCGAGTCGAGCAGACGGTCGATCGTGGGACGCACGAGCGTCTCGTCCCATTTGTCGAGCTGCGAGGCCCGGAACGCCTTGGCGACGAGGTTGCGGTACCTGCGGTGCTCATCGCCGTCCATGCCCACGAGGAGCTCGCCCATGAACTCTCCGATGTGCTCCATGTTGATCGACGAGGCGAACGTCTTGTCGTCGCGTAGGGAGGCGTCGGCGTCCTTGAATTTCGTGATTTGGTAAAAGGGGTTCGGGCCCATGACATCGGAGCTGATCCCGACGACGGGGCACTCGGAACTGCGCACTTCGGCCCAAGCTGCGTACGGCTGGGCCGTGAACCAGTCGACGGCGGGATCCGCGGCGTCTTGGGTCTCAGCAGCCATACCTGACACGGTAGTCAGGTTCCGGGCGCGGCGGTCAAGGTGACCCGTAGACGCGCCGATCCCCGTTCGTGGCCAAGAAGGAGAAGCGCGAGAAGTACCTCGGGCCGGCGACGGTCGTGCGTCCCGCGCTCTACGGCGTGTTCGCGCTGTTGGTCGTGCAGGGCGCGATGAGGATCTTTCTCAAGGCCTGACCATCGGGGTCGCGTCTCGGTCGGTCGACCGGAGCGAAGACCCCCGCCGTCCCCTCACGGCACCGGCTCGTCCGGGAGCTGCGCGGCGGTCGCGCCGCGCACGATCGCCCCGACTCGGCCGTCGCGCGCGCGAGCTCGGCACACGGACCCGAGAGCGCGATCGAACCTCGCTCGAGCACGTACGCACGATCCGCCGATCGCAGGGCGCGATCGATGTTCTGCTCGACCACGAGCACGGCTCGCCCGTCGTGTCGCAACACGTCGAGGACGCGGTAGATGTCGTCGATCACCGCCGGCGCGAGCCCCGACGACGGCTCGTCGAGCACCAGGACCAGCGGGTCGGCGATGAGAGCCTGACCGATCGCAACCATCTGTTGCTGACCGCCGCTCAAGGCGCCCGCCGACCGCTCGGCGAAGTCCGCGAGAATCGGGAAGAGCGCGTACACACGGTCGAGCGCGGCCGCGAGGTTCCGGCCCTTCCGCCGCCAGGGGAACGCTCCCAGCCTGAGGTTCTCGCGAACGGTGAGGGCACCGAACACGCGGTGCCCTTCCGGCACCAGCGCCAGGCCGCCGACGTAGATATCGGCCGGACGGGAGCGCAGGAGCTCGCGGCCCGCGACGCGCACGGTGCCGGACGAGCCGCGGCGCAGGCCGGCGATCGCCGAGACGGCCGTGCTCTTGCCCGCACCGTTGCGGCCCAGCAGCGCGACGAGCTCGCCGCGGTCGACGGTGATCGAGAACTCCTCGACGACGGTGATCGCGCCGTAACCCGCGGCGAGATCCTCGACCACGAGCGCGGGCTCGGCCGCGTCGCGTGCGGTCATCACACCAACCCGGCCGCGGAACCGAGGAACGCGCTCGACGACCTCGGGATGCTCGGTCACGGCTCGGGGTGGACCGATCGCGATTCTCTGACCCTCGTGCAATGCCGTGACCTCGTCGGCGACCTCGAGGACGAGCGGCACGTTGTGCTCGACGAGCAGCACCGCGCTGCCCGCGGCCGCGATCGAGCGCAGCACGTCGCCGAGAACCTCGATCTCGGCCGCGGAGAGCCCGGCCGCCGGCTCGTCGAGCAGCACCACGCTCGGCCGCATCGCGAGGACACGTGCGACCTCGACGAGGCGTCGGGTGCCGTGCGGTTGTATGCCTGCCTTCTCGTGCGCGTGTTCCCGCAATCCGACGGCTTCGAGGCACCGCAGCGCGACGTCGTCGGCATCCCGCCGGCGCCGGCCCTGCTGCTCGGCCGCGACCGCCACGTTCGCGACCAACGTCCCTCGCGCGATCAGCTTCGGCGTCTGGAAGGTGCGCGCGATTCCCGCGCCGGCGATGCGGTGCGACGATCGACCGTCGAGACGCACGTTGCCGAGACGGATCTCGCCGGCGTCGGGCCGGTGATAGCCGGTGACGACGTTCAGCAACGTCGTCTTGCCGGAGCCGTTGGAGCCGATGAGCCCATGTACCGTCCCCGGGGCGACCGCGAGATCGACGTTGTCGAGGGCGCGCACTCCACCGAACGACCGCGAGATGCCCGCGATACGAAGTGTCTGCGGCACACCTCCGGCCATGAGCTGGACGACGCGCGACGGGTCCGCGACCCCGACCGGGGGGCCCTCGGGTGCCCGGACCGGCGCGTTCGGCCGCCGACCCGCGACGTTCGGCAGCCGGAGTGCCCGCAGCCAAGTCGGCGATATCCCCGCGACGCTGGGATCGAAGCCCATGATGCCCTCGGGAAGCGCGACCGCGAAGGCGACGAGCAACGTCCCGAAGATGATGCCTTCGTACTGCTCGAATCCGCCGAGATACTGCGACAGCCCGATCACGAGGAGGCCGCCGACATACGGCCCGAGCACCGTTCCGAAGCCACCGACGACGCACGCTGCAAGGAGATAGATGGAGAGCTGTGGCGTCACGCTCCCCGGCGAGATGAACTGCTGCGTGTACACGTAGAACGCCCCGCCGATACCCGCCGGCAGCGCCGAGGCGAGGAACGCAAGCAGCTTGGTGCGATAGGGCGCGATGCCGATCGAGCTGGCCAGCTCTTCGCTGGTGGCGAGCGTCAGGAAACGGTGGCCCGTGCGCGACTCGAGCAGCACCCACGACAGGATCAGGAGAAGGATCACGGCCGCGAGCGTCAGCTCGTAGAGGCCGATCCCGGCGATCTTCTGCCGGAAATCGATGTTCGCGAGCAACGAGATGCCCTGCTCCTTGCCCGTCAGCTTCATATTGGACACGACCGTAGGGACGACCAACGCGAAGAACAGTGTCGTCATGCCGAGATAGAAGCCACCGACGCGCAGTGACGGCACCCCGATGAGGAGACCGATGGCTGCGGCCGCGACGAGAGCGATGAGACACATCAACGGCAATCCGACGACGATGGGATGGTCGTTCGCGACGACGGCAGCCGCGTACCCGCCGATGGCGTAGACCGCACCCGGGCCGAGTGAGAGCTGCCCGGCGAAGCCGGTGACGATGTTCAGGCCTATCGCGACCATGATGCCCGTGAAGATGTACTCGAGCCGGTCGAGTTGGTACTCCTGCGAATGCCCGAGATATGGCCACGCCAACAGGACCGCGGTGATGACCAGGCCGACGATCAGGTCCTTGCGCGGCAGCGTCATACCTCGCGGACCACCTCGCCACGGAACAGACCCGTCGGGCGCACGGCGAGAATGAACATCAACAAGCCGAGCGAGGCGACGATCTCGTACCGCGAGTCGGAGTACAGGTCGAACAGCTGTTCTGCGACACCGATGGCGAGCGCACCCACGATCGCGCCACGGATGCTGCCGAACCCTCCGATCGCCAGCGCGATGAAGCCCTTGATGCTGTAGACCAACCCGATCGTGACATCGGCGTACACGATGGGCGCGACCACGTAGCCACCGATCGCCGCGAGCAGACCGCCGATCGCGAAGGCGACGATGCTCATCCTTCTCGGGTCGATGCCCCGCAGCGCCGCGATGTCACGATCGTCGGCCGTGGCGCGCATCGCCTGGCCGAGCCACGTTCGCTTGTAGAAGAGCTCGATCGCGATCGTGACGACGATGAGCACACCGACCGCGAGGAGAAGTTGGGGCCGGGTCGTGACGATGCCGAGGTGCACCGCGCCCGACGGCAGCGGGCTCCGCACGGGCCGAGGCGGATTGTTGCCGTAGAGCCGGGTCACGACCGTCTCCACGATCAGGCCGAACGCGAGTGTCGAGATGAACCACCCGATGTTGTCGCGGTCCCGGTCGAGGAAGGGCCGCACCGCGACCCGCTCCTCGACCAGGCTCACGACGGGGACCGCGAACAGGACTGCGACGATGGCCAGGATCTGGGGCCAGCCCCGGACGTCGAGCGCCCAGTACGAGAGCAGAACCCCCACCATCACCAGATCACCCTGCGCGAGGTTGAACACCCGAGTCGTGTTGAACACGACCGTGTAACCGATTGCGATGAGGCCGTAGACCGCGCCGACCGCGATCCCGGTCACGACGGCGTTGACGAAGAGCTCCACCGATCCTGCCCTCGAGCCCCGGTGTTGTCTGCTAGTTCATCCGGCGATGTACGGCAGATCGAAGGGACCGAGCGGCTGCATGTTGCACATCCGCATCTGCGACACCGGCCAACCGCCGTGATTCGTGCTGGTCCAGGTGTACGAGATCGACGGGGTCGTGAACGACTTGTTCGCGAAGCCTTCGATCGCCGCCTTGATCTTGTCGGCATCGAGCGTGTTGGTCTGCTCTATCGCCGTCTTCAGGATCTGGATGTCGTCGTTCGCCAGTACCACCTGGCCCACACTCGGGTTGACGCCGGTCTTGGCGGTGATCGCCGTAAGCACCTTCGTCATGCCGGCGTCGGGCTTCGATCCCGTCTTCAGCGCGACCGCGGAGTTCGAGTAGGCCGTCTTCCCGAGGTCACCGAGGGAGGTGAAACCGTCGAAGAATGCAGCCGCGGTCGTGATGATCGGCGGCTTCCACCCGATCGTCCGCATCGCGTCGTAGACATGGCCCATCCCGGACGCCGCCAACAAGACCAACACCTGCGCCCCCGACGACTTCACCTTGCGCACCTGGGTCGTCACGTCGGCCGCCGTGGGCTGGTAGCTCTCCGAGCTGGCGATCTCGGCCCCGGCCGGACCGACCGACTTCTTGAGGTCGGCGAGAAGGGTGTCGCCGAACGTGGACCCGTCGGTGAGGACGCCCAGCTTCGGGGTCTTCAACGTCTTCACCGCGAACGACGCCATCTTGTCGGTTGTCGGTTGGTTCATCGGGTAGTTGTCGAAGAAGTACGGGTATTTCGTCCCGTCCGCCCACTGGTCGAGCGGGTCGAGCATGACGACGGGAACCTTGCTCTTCATGAAGACCGGAACCGTCTGCGTGACGGTCGCGGACGTGCCCGCGTAGATCACACCGGCGACGTGATCGCTCACGAGCTGTTGGGCTGCGCTCACCGCGGTCGCAGGGTCGCCCTGATCGTTCAGCAACACGAGTTGCACGTGGTGACCCGCGATTCCACCCGCCTGGTTCAGCAACGCGACCAGCGCCTCGTCGTTGACCTTCTGCCCGGTGCCGATGGCAGCCAGAGGCCCATTCAACGTGGCGAGCGCCCCGATCTTGATGTCACCGTTCGGAATCGCCGGGGCGGACCCGCTCGAACCCGACCCGCTTCCACTTTTGCTGCTGGAACCACATCCGGCCGCAGCTACTGCGAGTAGCAGCGTCGACGCGAGCGCGAGGACCTTCAGCCCCGAAAGCCTGTGTGAAGGCATGCAGATCAACCTCCGATTCGGGTCCACCGCAACGCAGCGGACGCTTCGACTTGGGAAAGCGCTCCCGCCCTCACGCATCCCTGCGGGTTTGTACCACACCTTTGCCCACTGCATGCAACATGCTCCACCGCGACCCGACACCACGACGGCCCGGCCGCCGCGTGCCTTCGGAGAACTAGCCTCCGCCCATGCCTGCGCACGCGAAGGGGGCGAATCCGTTCGCCGACACCGAAGACCGGGCCGCACTGCGGCAGCTCGCCCGCGACGTCGCCGAGCGCGGCTCGCACCGATGGCGCGCCACGGCGACGAGACCGAAGAATTCCCGCAATGGGCCTGGGACGGCATGCGCAAGGCCGAGCTGTTCGGCATCACGATCGGCGAGCGCTGGGGTGGCGCGGGGCTGGGCGACATCGAAGCCGCGATCGTGCTCGAGGAGCTCGCCCGGGCCGACGTGTCGAGCGCGATCCTCGCCCAGCTCATCTTCAACGGTCCCCCGCGCGCCATCGAGCATCTCGGCAACGACACGATGAAAGACCGCTGGCTCCCGCTCGCGGCGAGCGGTGACGGGCTCTTCTGCATCGGTATCAGCGAGACCGAGGCGGGCAGCTCGGTCGGTCAAATGCGGGCCAAGCTGACGCCGGACGGCGACGGCTTCCGACTCAACGCCTACAAGAACTACGTCACCGGCGGCCACAAGGCGCGGGTGTGTCTCGTGTGGTGCCGCTTCCCGGAGAGCGTCGGCACGAAGGGCATCGGCGCGGTCGTCGTCGACCTCGAGGCTCCGGGCGTGACGATCGCGGGTACGCACGTGAAGATGGGCCTGCGGGCCACGAGCGAAGCCGAGCTCGCCTTCGACGACGTGCGCATCGAGCCCGCAGACGTGCTGTTGTGGGGCGATCCTGCGAACAGCGAGTCGTTCAAGACTCTCATCTCGCACATCAACCACGAGCGCTGCGGCAACGCGGCGATGTGCGTCGGCGCGGCGCAGGGCGCGCTCGAGTACGCGGTCGGGTACATGAACGAGCGCAAGGTCGGCGACCGCACGCTCGCCGACCTTCAAGGTCTGCAGTGGAAGATCGCCGACATGGCGACGCAACTCGAAGGCGCGCGCCTGCTCCTGCAGCGCGCGGTGCACATGGCCGGACCGCACGGCACCCCGCCCGCGCTCGAGACCGCGATGGCAAAGACGGCCGCGAACCTTGCGGCCAAGTTCGTGTGCGACGAGGCGATCCAGTTGCTCGGCGGCTACGGCTTCTCCAGGGAGTATCCGGTCGAGCGCGTCTACCGCGACATCCGCGGGTTGTGCATCGGCGCGGGAACGATCGAGATCCAGCGCAACTTCGTCGGCACCAGCGTGCTGAAGGGCGCGAGACCGGCCAGCGACGGCTGGAAGTCGCGCCGGGCCTGACGCGAACCGCGTAGCCGTTCGTGCTCACCCCGACCTTCACCTCGCCCCTCGCCGACGAGTACCGCCGTAAGGGTGGGCCGTGGGACCAGCCGTCGCTCGACGCGTTGCTCACTCGGGCGGCCGCTCCCACATTGCGCGAGCAGGTCGCGCGAGTAGCGGGTGGATTGCGCGCGACCGGTGTGGGTCCGGGCGATGCCGTCTCGTGGCAGTCGCCGAACCGCGACGAGGTGGGCGTGCTGTACCGGGCGTGCTGGCGTCTCGGGGCGACCGCGGCGCCGGTGCACCACCTCATGGGGCGCGCCGACGTCGCGGGTGTGCTCGACGTCGTCCGCCCCGCGCACGTCGTCGCCGACCTCGACGCCCTCCCCGACGGCGAGCCCGTCGACGAGCTGTGGACCGACGCGGGCAACCTCGCGGCGGTGCTGTTCACGTCGGGATCGAGCGGCGCTCCGAAAGGCGTGCTGCACACTCAGGCGACGCTCGCGTACAAGGCAACGCAGATGCGGGTCGCACACGACCTCGGCCCGGACGACTGCGTGCTGATGCCGGCTCCGAGCGCGCACATCTCCGGGTTGCTGAACGGGATCACGCTCCCGGGCGTCGTCCCTTTCCGCACCGTCTTCATGGCCCGTTGGGATCCCGAGACGGCACTCTCGCTGATCGAGCGCGAGCACGTGACCTTCATGGTCGGCCCGCCGACGTTCTTCGTGTCGATGATGCAGGCTCCGGGGTTCGCGCCGGAACGTGTCGAGAGCCTGCGCCTGATCTCGAGTGGGGGTGCGGGCGTGGGTCTGGCGTTCGTCGAGCACGCCGCGCGCGCCTTCGGTGCGCGCGTGAAACGAACCTACGGATCGACCGAGGTCCCCACGATCATCACCGACGGGCGCACGATCGGTGAGGTCGAGATCCGGATCGACGACAACCGTGAACTACTCGCCCGCGGGCCCGAGGTATGCGTCGGCTACCTCGACGCGACCCAGACCGCGGAAGCGTTCACCGCCGACGGCTGGTTCCGTACCGGCGACCTCGCCGAGATCGACAGCAGCGGCGCGATCGAGATTGTCGGCCGGCTCAAGGATGTCATCATCCGAGGCGGCGAGAACATCAGCAGCGCCGAGGTCGAACAGGTCCTGGAAGCGCATCCGGACGTGCGCCATGCGGTCGCGTTGGGCGAACCCGACGAGCTCATGGGCGAACGGGTCGTGGTGTTCGTGGAGAGCTCGCCCGGTTTCGATCTCGACGAGTGCCGGGCCTGGTTCGTGGAGCGGGGCGTCGCCAAGTTCAAGACCCCGGAGCGGGTGGTGGTCGTCGACGCGCTGCCCCTCCTGCCGACCGGCAAACCCGACCGCGCCGCGCTCAGAGGGTCACTCCCAGGCTGAGGTGTCGACGCCCATCATCTTGAAGCCCTTGATCACGGCGCGCGGGTTCAGGGTGCCGGGTTTCCAGTGGAAGTTGTACATGCGCTCGTTGGCAACGTTCTGCACGAACATCTTGGCCTGGTCGAGAGTCACGAGAATGCCGCGGGTCGCGGTCTGCTTCTCGTAGTGCTCCGCGTGCTCGGCGTCGAGCACGTAGTTCATCGAGTCGCACATCCGGCTCATGTCGACGTTGTTCCAATCGTACGGCGACAAGGAGATGTGCAGGAAAACGCCGGGCGGCGTCACCGACTGCATCTCGAAGTTCTTGGACACGAGCGTCACCGGTGTGAAGCAGCACGCGCAGTGCGATTCCAGCCGCACCGTCGTGTCCTTGAACGGGGGCATGTGCGAGAACGCGATCGCCTCGCTCGCGCACCCGACGAACGAGTGGAACTTGTCGTCGATGTACGCCCGCACCTGCGACGGGAACGACGAGAACGGCGGCGCCTTCAGCAGGTTGCAGTTCTGGGTGTCCTCGTTGACGACGATGTCGATGCCGAGCTGCAGTTCCTTGTATGCAGCGATGATGCGCCGGCGGTCGAGATCCGTCGACTGATGAACCTCGAGGAGGGTGGGACCACGACCCTGCTCACACCAGAAGTCGAAGACGAACGCCCGCACCTGCTTGGCGTTGTCGGAGAACTCGAACTCGGGAACATTCTGCGGCATGCCCGAACACTAGGAGACGCCTACGCGGGCGCGAGGAGATGCTGGTCAAGTACGACCTCGTCGTGCGCGTCGGTCACCCAGATCCGGCGCGCGTCGGTGAGCGGGAGCGCGGCGGTCATGACCAGATCCGTCGCGACCGGCCCGGTACCTCGGAAGGTCCCCGCCGCGATGCGGTCGCCGTCGGCGCCGGTGACCCACAGCCAGTAGTACTCGCCGTCGTGCAATCCGGCGACGTGGAACGCGACCTCGGTGCCCGCGGAACGCGAGCGCAAGGTCGCGGCCGCACTCACCCCGGCGGTCGTCGGGAACACCACACGCGTCCCGCCCGGCGAGTTCTCGGGAACGACGAGCACGAGCACGATCATCGCCGCCGCGATCGCAGTCGCCGTCGCGGCGGCGACTGCCACGCGGCGGCGCGTCCGCGTCCGGCGGGCGTCCCGTTCGACCGCAACGCGGTCCGACACACGCGCCGCCAGCGCGGCCGACGGTCGCGGCGCACCCCCGAGCACCCGCTCCGGATCCGCGAGCGGCAGCGCAGCCGCGACCGAAGCCAGCTCGCGCAGCTCGGTCCGGCACTCGGCGCACCCGTCGAGATGGGCGCGCAGCGGGAGCGCTTCCTCGGGATCGGCGCGGCCCAGGGCAAACGCGCCGAGCGTCGAGCGCAGCTCGCGGCACGCGTCAGACGTCATCGGACCAACCCAACTCTTCGAGCGCGAGACGCATCGCCTTCAACGCGTAATCAGACGCGACTCTTGACGGTACCGACCGGGACCCCCAACTCACGCGCGATGTCTTCGTATCGGCGCGACTTGTAGTGCACTTCGACGAGCGCGTCGCGGTGCTCGGCACTCAACTTCTGCAGCGCTTCTTCGACCTGCCAGGCGACGAGGACCCGTTCGAGGTCGTCGTCGAGGACGATCGGCTCGTTCGCCGCGTTCCCCACCGCGAGCGACGGCCGGACCGCGCGGGCTCGGGAGAGGTCGATCACGACGTTGCGGACGATGGCGAAGAGCCACGTGCGGAGCGAGCCGAGCGCGTCGTCGAAGCGGTTCGCAGCCTTCCAAGCCCGGACGAACGTCTCCTGGACAGCCTCCTCGGCGAGCCCGCGGTCTCCCAACGAGCGGAGCGCGAAGCGGTAAAGCTCCGGCCCGTGCGCAGCGTAGACGGCCCGCACGCTGTCGTCGTTGGCCAATACCGGCGGTATTTCCACCATCGCCCGAGGATACGGACGCGCCGCCCTCGGGGTTCAGCTCACACCACGATCGAACCACCCTGGACTGCGATCCGTACTGATGAGGTCCGCACCGACGGTGCTGTGACGCGACACCCGTCCAACGGTTTCCCAGGGGGTACTCCTCATGCGTCATTTCCGGATTCGTGCGCTGGCGACGGTCGCCGTCGCCGCATTCGCGCTCGCAGCGTGCGGGAGCAGCAGCAAGGCCAGTACAACCGACACCACCGCCGCACCCGCGACTACGGCCGCGCCGGCGACGACCGAAACGCCGACCACCACTGTCGCCCCTTCCGCGGACGCGACGGTCAAAGTCGCGACGACAACGAAGCTCGGCAAGGTCCTGGTCGACGCCAAGGGCATGACGCTCTACCGGTTCGACAACGACACGACGGCGGGCCAGAGCACCTGCGGCGCCGGGCAGTGCGCGTCGACGTGGCCCGCCGCAACGGTCACGGGCACACCGGTTGCCGGAATCGGAGTCGACGGCTCGAAGCTGACGACGTTCTCGCGCGCCGACGACGGCAACACCCAACTGCAACTCGACGGCCACCCGCTCTACACCTTCGCGGGCGACACCAAGGCCGGCGACACGAACGGCGAGGGCATCGTGAACAAGTGGTACGCCGTCGACGGTACCGGCGCCAAGGTCGGCGACAATTCCTGAGATTCTCAGCTGCGACGGGGCCGGGGTCGACCCGTGCCCGCACCGGCGGACCCAGTCGTTCCACTCGAGATCGGCGGCAGTTCGTTCCGAGCGATCGGGCTAGACGACGCTCTCGCCGGCTTCCACCCGGGGCCGCAGCAGCGAGGCCAGGCGAGCGCGGTGCGCCGAAGCGTCGCCGAACGCGAGCTGGTCGAGCTGGGCTCGTTTCAAGAAGAAATGCAGATCGTGCTCCCAGGTGAAGCCGATCCCACCGTGCACCTGCAGTGCCGATGCCATGACCCGCTTCGACGCGTCGCCGCACCAGATCTTGGCGGTGGTGGCGGCAATCGACGCGTCTGCGTCGTCGGCGCCGATGCACCACGCGGCCCAGTAGACGGTCGAGCGCATGCCTTCCACGTCGACGAGCATGTCGGCACAACGGTGCTTGACCGCCTGGAACGATCCGATCGGCTTGCCGAACTGCACCCGGTCCTTGGCGTACTCGACGGCCATGTCGAGCGCGCGGGACGCGCTGCCGAGCAGGTCGGCGCTCGTGTACGTGGCGCCGCGGTCGAGGAGACGCGTGCAGGCGTCGGCATCGCCGATGCGCCAGCCGCGGAACTCTTGTCGAACGGCAACCATCCGAGCTCACGCGTGAGGTCCATCGCCGGTTCCCGGGCCGGCTTCGTCTCGAGCTCCTCCGCGTAGACGGCGTCGCCGGCGAGCACGACCGCGACGTCGGCCGACGGCGCGTACGGCACGGGCGCGGCCGGATCCCAGGCAACGCACACGATCGCGTCGCCCGCGAGGAGCCGCTGCACCCACTCGTCGTCGCCCGCGCGCGTGAACGCGTCGAGCGCGAGAACGGTGGGCACGAAGGGGACCGGCGCGACGTGGCGCCCGAGCTCCTCGACGAGGACCGCCACCTCCACCGAGCCGAGCCCGAGCCCGCCCTCGGGTTCTCCGACCTCGACGCCGAGCCAACCCTGCTCGACCATCGCGGCCCAGAGGGACCGGTCGAACGGATCGCCGGAGGTCGTGTGCGCCCGGACCCGGGCCGGTGAGGCGAGGTCGTCGAGCACGTCGCTCGCGCCCGCTCGGAGGGCGAGCTGATCCTCGGTCAGATCGAAATCCATGGGGGCCCGAGTCTGGCAGGGGATCCCCCTGCCGGGTAAATCCGTGTCACATCTCCGTCAACCGGGCCCGGGACGCGCGGCGGGCCGTTGCCGTGGGGAAGGATCGGTAGATTGCATGCTGCCCTCGATGAAGGAGTCTCGGATGTCGGAAGCACCGGCCAAGCTGTTGTGGAACGGCAAGGAGATCGAGCTCCCGGTGGTGCGTGGCACCGAGAACGAGTACGCGATCGACATCTCGAAGCTCCGAGCGCAGACCGGTCTCATCACCCTCGACTACGGCTTCATGAACACCGGTTCCACGGAGTCGGCGATCACCTTCATCGACGGTGACCGGGGCATCCTCCGCTACCGCGGCTACGACATCGACGACCTCGCCGAGCAGGAGCACCCGTCGTTCCTCGAGACCGCGTGGCTCGTGATCTACGGCGAGCTGCCCACCGCGGCGGAGCGCACCGAGTTCAGCCGCAAGATCCGGCTGCACACCCTCGTCCACGAAGATGTGAAGCGCTTCTACTACGGCTTCCCGAAGGACGCGCATCCGATGGCAACCACCGCGTCGGTGGTCAACGCGCTCGCGACCTTCTACCAGGACTCCGAAGATCCTCACGATCCCGACCAGGTGCAGCTCTCGATCGTGCGGCTCATGGCCAAGCTGCCCACCGTCGCCGCGTACTCGTACAAGCAGTCGATCGGCCAGCCGTTCCTCTACCCCGACAACTCGCTCGACCTGATCGAGAACTTCCTCCGCATGATGTTCGCGGTGCCGTCGGAGCCGTACGAGGTGTCGCCCACGATCGTGCACGCCCTGAAGCAGCTGCTCATCCTGCACGCCGACCACGAGCAGAACTGCTCCACGTCGACGGTGCGCATGGTCGGCTCGGCCGAGGCCAACCTCTACGCGTCGATCGCGGCCGGCGTCGACGCGCTCTGGGGACCGCTGCACGGCGGCGCCAACCAGGCGTGCGTGGAGATGCTCGAAGACATCCGCGACAACGGCGGCGACGTGAGCGCGGCCGTGAAACGAGCCAAGGATGCCCACGACCCGTTCCGGCTCTCCGGCTTCGGCCACCGCGTCTACAAGAACTACGACCCGCGGGCCAAGATCCTGAAGGGCACGGCCGAGCGCGTCCTGAACGAGTTGAAGTCGAAGGACGAGCTCTTCGACATCGCGCTCCAGCTGGAAGACGTCGCGCTCACCGACCAGTACTTCATCGACAAGAAGCTGTACCCGAACGTCGACTTCTATTCGGGCCTCATCTACCGCGCCCTGGGCTTCCCCACCGACATGTTCCCCGTGCTGTTCGCGATCGGTCGCCTGCCCGGCTGGATCGCGCACTGGTGGGAGGGCAACGAGAACGCGAAGATGAAGATCGGCCGCCCCCGCCAGATCTACACGGGTGCGACCGAGCGCAAGTACATCCCGATCGACCAACGGGCCTGAACCCCGGAGTGCGCTGAGCTAGTTTCCGCCGCGCCATGGACCTGCACGCGACGCCCGAGGAAGCCGCTTTGCGCGACGAGGTACGCGACTGGTTGCGCGCCAACCTCCCGTGGGAGTACGGCAAGGGACTCCCACCCCGCTTCGACGATCTCGCCGCAGAGGTCGCCTTCGGCCGGGCGTGGCAGGCGAAGCTCGCGAGCGGTCGCCTCGTCGGGGTCGCCTGGCCCGAGGAGTACGGCGGACGCGGCGGTGGCCCGGTCGAGCATTACATCGTCACTGAAGAGCTGGCCCGGGCCCGAGCGCCCGAGCTCGTCGGCCGGATCGGCGTCAACCTGGTCGGGCCCACCTTGCTCGCGCACGGGACTCCCGAGCAGAAGGCGCGCTTTCTTCCCCGGATCCTCGACGCGACCGAGATCTGGTGCCAGCTGTTCAGCGAGCCCGGCGCGGGCAGCGACCTCACGTCACTGAGCACGCGGGCCACCAAGGTCGGCGGCGGCTTCCTCCTCAACGGTCAGAAGGTCTGGACGAGTTACGCGCAGTTCGCCGACTGGGGCTGGTGCCTCGCCCGCACCGATCCCGACGCGCCCAAGAGCAAGGGCATCTCCGCACTCGTCGTCGACATGCACACGCCCGGGGTCGAGGTTCGTCCGTTGCGCCAGATCACCGACGAGTCGGAATTCAACGAGGTGTTCTTTTCCGACGTGTTCGTTCCGGACGATCGGATCGTCGGGCCCCGCAACGAGGGTTGGCGCGTCGCGAACTCGACGCTCACGCACGAGCGGGGGGTCAACCCGCGCCAACTCGTCGCGCACTCGCAACTGCTGGAGGAGCTCTGGAAGCTCGGCCTGGAGAACGACGCGCTCGACGATCCGCGGCTCGCCGGGCGGCTCGCCCAGGCTTTCGTCGAGGTTCGCATCTTCCAACTCCACAACTGGCGGTCGATCTCCCGCACGGCGAAGGGTCTCGATCCGGGCCCGGTCGGGAGCATCAACAAGCTCTGGTGGAGCGAGATGAGCAAACGTCTTCACGACACGGCAATGGCGGTGGTCGGTCCTGCGCAACCGCTGTGGCGGGGCGCGCAGCGCAACCCCGGCGACGGCGTCTGGCAGCGCTCCTGGTTGTACTACCAGGCGAGCTCGATCTGGGCAGGCACCAACGAGATCCAGCGCAACGTGATCGGGGAACGCACCCTCGGCCTGCCGCGCGAGAAGACCTCGTGAAGAAGTGCCGAACCAAGTCGCCGTCCGCTCCGTACTACGGGCATGCACACACGCATCCTGACTCTCATCGCAGTTCCCGTCGTCGCGCTCGGCCTCACGGCGTGCGGTAGCAGCAACAAGAGCTCGTCGGCGCCGACCTCGGCGCCCGGCGCACTGGCGTCGCCTCCCGACGGCGGCACGATCACGATCGACTCTGCCTTCGACTTCGCGGCGACTCCGGTCAAGGCCGGCGGAACGGTGACGGTGAGAAACAACAGCTCGTCGCGGCACACCGTGACCGCTGACGAAACCTCCGGCGGATTCAACGTGACGATCGACGCGGGCCGGACCGCAACCTTCACCGCGCCTGCGACTGCAGGGACGTACAAGTTCCACTGCAATATCCACAGCTTCATGCACGGCACGCTCACCGTCAGCTGACACACCGAGCGTCGTCCGATCGAGATGTCGCGCGTTGCGGTCAACCCGCACGCAGCGATCCGGCACCCCGTCACGATCCGGTGACGAAGCGAGAGCAGGGTCTTGCACTACCGGTCGGTCAGCACCGGCAGTTGCCACGCGTCTCTCGACACATCTGTCGTGAGAGAGCGACGACCCCGAAGGATTCCTGTTATGCCGCAAGCTCGTCGCGCGCTCGTCGCGCTCGTCTCCGTGATCGCAATCGTGTTGGGCTTCGCCCCGAGCGCATTCGCGCAGACCTCCACCGCGGTCGCCACCACGACCGCGGCACCGAAGGCGGGCGTCACCACGAAGGCGGTGCGCGCAGCCACGATTACGCCCGGCTACTGGCTCGCCGACGACACCGGCGGCGTCTTCTCCGGCGGCAGCGCACAGGCGCACGGCAGCATCGGGAGCGCACTCAATCGGCCGATCGTCGGCATCGCGTCGACGGCCACACGCGCGGGCTACTGGCTGGTCGCGTCCGATGGCGGTGTCTTCTCCTTCGGCGACGCCAAGTTCCACGGCTCCACGGGCAACATCACCTTGAACAAGCCCATCGTCGGCATGGCCGCAACACCTTCGGGCAACGGCTACTGGTTCGTCGCGTCCGACGGCGGCATCTTCTCCTTCGGCGACGCCAAGTTCCACGGCTCCACCGGCAACATCACCTTGAACAAGCCCATCGTCGGCATGGCCGCAACACCTTCGGGCAACGGCTACTGGATGGTCGCGTCCGACGGCGGCATCTTTTCCTTCGGCGACGCCAAGTTCCACGGCTCCACCGGCAACATCCACCTCAACATGCCGATCTCGGGTATGGCCTCGACCATCACCGGACAGGGCTACTGGCTGGTCGCGTCCGATGGCGGTGTCTTCTCCTTCGGCGACGCCGCGTTCCACGGCTCCACCGGCAACATCACCTTGAACAAGCCCATCGTCGGCATGGCCACAACGCCCTCGGGCAACGGCTACTGGTTCGTCGCGTCCGACGGCGGCGTCTTCTCCTTCGGCGACGCTCCGTTCCTCGGCTCCGGCACCGTCGGCAACCACGGGCCCGTCGTCGGCATCGCGCCATCGGCGATCTTCCCTGCCACCAAGCTCGCGTTCACGACCCAGCCCGGCGGGGCCGGCGCCGGCGCGCCGTTCTCGACCCAACCGGTCGTGTCGGTGCAGAACGCCGGCGGCGGACCCGCCATCACCGACACGAGCTCGGTCAACCTCGAACTCACCACGCCCGGCGGCGCGACGTTCGGTTGCGACCTGAACCCGTTGCCGGCGGTCGCCGGCGTCGCGAAGTTCACCGGCTGCAGCATCGACACGGCAGGTACGTACACGCTCACGGCAACTGACGGGACCCTCGCCGCGGCGACGAGCACGACCATCACCGTCGGCCTCGGTGCAACGCAGCTCGCGTTCACCACCCAGCCCAGCCCGACCGCGACGGGCGGCACGCCGTTCGCGGTCCAACCCGTCGTCGAAGTGCGCGACGCTCTCGGCCTACGCGTCGCGACCGACACCACCGCAGTGACCCTGGCGCTGACGACGCCGGGCGGAGCGACGTTGGCCTGCACCAGCAACCCGAAGGTGGCAGTCGCGGGCATCGCGACGTTCAGCGGGTGCAAGATCGACCTGGCCAACCTCGCCGCCTACACCTTGACCGCGACCGACGCGGCGCTCACGCCCGCCGTGAGCGCAGGAACGACCGTCTCGGTCGGCGCGGCGGCCAAGCTGGCCTTCACCCAACAGCCGGGAGGAGTCGCCGTCAACTCGGCCTTCGCCCCGCAGCCCCAGGTGACGATCCAGGACGCCGGCGGCAACCCCGTCACCGACAACACGAGCAGCGTCACGTTGGCGCTGAACGGCCCCGGGATCTTCTCCTGCACGAGCGCGAACCCGCTCGACGCAACCGCAGGCGTCGCGACGTTCGTCGGCTGTCAGACGGACACGTCCGGCGTCGGCGACACGCTGACGGCGACCGCGACGGGATTGACACTCGCTACCAGCGACCCGTTCACCATCACGCCGTAACCACCGCAACCTCGACGACGGCGTCCGCCGATCACGCCCCGCGTGATCGGCGGACGCCGAGTCGCGTCCGGGCGACCGCGCTTCAGGCCACGCGGGCGACGTAGCGACAGATTGCTGCGGCTTCCGCGATCGGATCGACGTCGCGCAGACGCGCACTTTGCAAGGCGCACCACCAGCACGACGCGACCGCGCTCTCGAGCGCGTGCCGGTCGCCGTGCGTCAGCGCGTCGTCGACGAAGACCTCACGGGCCAGGTTCTCGATGGGCTCGGGAACGCGCGCGACGTGGAGGCATTCCACGCCGAGAGCCACGACATCGGGGTCACCGAATCGCTCGATCGCGGCACCCGGGAATTCGCGGACGATGCCGTCCGCGCTGTCGGGCGGCGGCGCGAGCCGAAGGTAGACGCGCACGATCGCGGGCGCGGCCCGGACCACTGCCGACGCGTCCCCCGCCTCGCGGGTGTCGGCGAGCAGGATGCTCACACCTTCGTCGTCGCCGCGCAGACACGCCACCACCGGCGCGATCAACGCGCCCACCGCGCGAGCGGCGTCCGGAGCTTCGGGAACGGGGCGGATCGACATCTCCTTCCGTTTCGGCACGCGGGCCCCAGGAAGTAAGTGGCTACCATCCTGGCGCGTGAGCCCCTCCCCCGGCGCGGATGCTTCGTCGACCTCCGGATCCACGATCCGTTATTCCGTCCACGGACCGGTCGCCACCATCACCCTGAACCGCCCCGATGCCGCGAACGCGCAGAGCTCGCAGATGATCGACGAGCTGGACACCGCGTTCGATCGCGCCGACGCCGACACCGAGGTGCGGGTGATCGTGCTGGCGGCCGAAGGCAAACACTTCTCCGCGGGTCACGACCTGAAGGAGCTGCTCGCCGCGAGGAGCACTGGGCCGCGATGCGTTCGACGCCGGAAGGCAAGCTCCGCCACGAACAGGTGATGTACTTCGACAAGCTCGTCAAGATCCGCGACCTGCGCAAGGTGACGATCGCGGCGGTGCAGGGCACGTGCTCGGCCGCGGGTCTCATGCTCGCGAGCATGTGCGACCTGATCGTCGCAGCCGACGATGCGAAGTTCTCGAACCCGGTGCTGCGGATGTCGGGGGTCGGCGTGGAGCTGCTCGTCGAACCATGGGAGCTCGGTCCTCGCAAGGCGAAGGAGTTCCTCTTCTGCGCGCAGGTGATCGGCGCGACCGACGCCGAGCGGTACGGACTCGTGAATCGCGTCGTGCCGCGCGCGGAGCTCGCGGCCGCGGCGCAGGAGATGGCCGAGCAGGTCGCACTCGTCCCGCCGCTCACCGCGGAGGCCGTCAAGGCCTCGATCAACAACATGGTCGACGGCATGGGCCAGCGAGAATCGTGGCGCTACCACTTCATGCTCCACCAGTTCGTGTCGAACACACCGACCGCGCTTGCCAAAGTGGAGGCGCGCCGGGCCGGAGGCATGGACGCAGTGAAAAAGGAACAAGGTCGTTCGTGAGCGGTGCGCTCGAGGGCGTCCGTGTCATCGACCTGGGCACGCGGATCGCAGCGCCGTTCTGCGCCGGGCTCCTCGGCGAGCAGGGCGCCGAGGTCATCAAGATCGAACAACCGCGCCGCGGCGACTTCATGCGGGAGATTGGCCCCTTCGTCGACGGCTACTCGCTCTTCTGGGCGGTCGAAGGGCGCGGCCGCAAGAGCGTGACGATCGACTTGCGCACGCCCGACGGCCAGGAGCTGTTCCGCAAACTCGCCGCAACGGCCGACGTGGTGGTCGAGAACTTCCGCCCGGGGACACTCGAAGGGTGGAATATCGGTCCCGACCGGCTTGCGGATCGCGTGATCACCGTGCGCATCTCGATGTTCGGCCAGGACGGCCCGTACACGGCGCGTCCCGGGCTCGACCGCGTCGGGATCGGCTACGGCGGGTTGCTCAACCTGACGGGCTATCCCGACCGACCCCCCGTGCGGGTCGGCGTGACGATCTCCGACTACCTCACCGGTGTGTTCGCCGCACACGCCGCGGTGGCGGCGCTCTACGCACGCGATGCGCACGGCCAGGGCGGCGCAGTCATCGACGCGGCCCTGTACGGCTCGGTGCTGCGGATCCTGGAATGGACACTGCCCGCGTACGACCGGCTCGGGGTCGTCCGCAATCGCGAGGGCAACCGGCTCGCCAACTCGGCGCCGCTCGACAACTACCCCACCGCCGACGGCAAGTACGTGTGTATCGTCGCCGGCTCGGATACGAATTTCCGCCGGCTGTGCAAGGCGATGGAACGAACCGACCTGCTCGACGACCGCGCGCTTCGCCAAGCTGTCCGATCGGGCGACCCACGGCGACACGATCAACGGCATCGTGGCGGAGTGGACGGCGACGCTCGACGCCCGCACGATCGAGGAACGCTGCGTCGTCCACGACGTTCCGGTCGCGACCGCGTACACGTCGGCCGATATCTTCGCCGACCCGCACTTCGAGGCGCGCCACGATCTCGTGACCGTCGACGACCCCGTCGTCGGTGCAATCCGCCAACAGGCGCCATATCCGCGCCGCGTCGGCGAGACGCCGACGGCGCCCTCCGGCGCGCCTCGGCTCGGTGAGCACACCGACTCCGTGCTGTCGGAGTTACTGCACCTGTCGACGGCCGACGTCGACACGCTGCGCGAGAAGGGCGTGGTGTGAGGTCGAGCACGCGCGCGATCCACGACGGTCTGTTCGAGATCGGCGCCGACGGCACGATCACGCTGATCGGCGGCTACTCCCCGACCAGCGGGAAGTTCCATTTCCCGCTGCTCGATACGTGCCCCTACTCGGGCGCGACCGACGTCGAACGGGTGTTGCTCTCCGCGAGGCGACGCTCTGGGCCTGGACTGCCGTCACCGCGGCGCCGCCCGGCTATACCGGCCCGGTGCCGTACGGCTTCGGCGTCGTCGAGCTCGTGCACGAACAGCTGCGCGTCATCACCCGGCTGCGCGAGTCCGACCCGGAGCGGCTCGAGTTCGGCCAACCGATGACGCTCGTCGCCGACGAACTTCAGAGTGACGAACTTCAGCGTGACGAACTTGCGGATCGAGTGGTGACGTGGGCGTTCGCATAACCGGCACGGGCCTGCACCCGTTCGGCCGCTTCGAGGGCATGACGCCCACCGCGATGGGTGTGCACGCGGTACGGGCCGCGCTCTCCGAGGCCGGAAACCCGCAGTTCCAGGCCGCGTTCTGCGGTACTGCGTACGGCGGGGTGGCATCGGGTCACAAGGTGCTCGGCGCGCTCGCGCTCACGGGTGTCCCGATCGTCGACGTCGAGGCGGGTTGCGCGAGCGGTGGCGCCGCGCTGCAACTCGCCGCGGGCGCGATCCGCGCCGGCCAGTACGACTGCGCACTCGTGTTCGGGGTCGAGAAGATGCCCAAGGGCATCATCCGCTCGTCGTTCTTCGAGCCGTGGCGCGAGGAAGGCGGCCTCGCGGCCACACCCTCGTACTTCGCACTCCGGGCCCAACGCTTGCTGCGGGAAGCCGGCCTGACCAAGGACCATCTCGCACGGGTCGTCGTCAAGAACCGGCGGAACGGCGTGCACAACCCGAACGCGATGTTCCGCAAGGAGGTGACGGCCGAGGAGGTGCTCGGGTCCCGGCTCGTGTGCGAGCCGTTGCACCTGTGGATGCTGTGCTCACCCAACGAGGGCGCGGCCGCGCTCGTGCTCCAACGGGGCGAAGGCGGCGTCCAGCTCGCGTCCGCGCGCCTCCGCTCGCACCTCCCCGGCAGCGTGCTCGGCGAGGCGACACCACTGTCCGGCATCGACGACTCCGGCATCACGCCGCCTTCCGCGCTGGCCGCGCACGACGCGTTCGCCGAGGCCGGCGTCGGTCCCGACGATCTCGACGTCGTCGAGTGCCAGGACACCGACGCGGCCCGTGAGCTCCTCGCTTACCAGGAGCTCGACCTGTGCGCACCCGGGGAGCAGGCCAAGTTCCTCGCCGAGCCGAGTGTCGTCGTGAACCCGAGCGGCGGACTCTTGTCGAAGGGCGAACCGCTCGGTGCCTCGGCGCTCGGTCAGGTGGTCGAGCTCGTGCACCAGGTGCGGGGTGAGGCGGGAGCACGCCAAGTCGACGGCGCGCGGGTGGGGCTCGCTCATACTGTCGGCCGCGGGGCCAATGCCGCGTGCGTCATCGTCTCCCGCTGAGCGTCGTACGCACGTCAGCGGGCTCGGAGGAACCAGCCGCGCGGGTCCCAGCGGCGGAGCGCTTCGACCTCGGACGCGGTCGGCGGCTCGAGGACCGGCAGTTCTCCGGCGGGCGGCTCGAGCTCCCATCCGCAGAGCTCGTGCACCTCGTCGAAGGTCGCGCCCGGCGCGAGCGCGCTGACCTGCAGCACACCGTCGCGCTTCTCGAACAGTGCGAGGTCGGTCACGAGCGCCTGCACATGGCGACCCGGCGAGGTGACGTAGCTGCAGTCGGCGACGGTGCGCTGCGCGGTCAACGTGGCGACGATCACGTTCTCGGTCGCGGTGCTCGCGACGTCGTTACCTCCGCCCGATCCGACGAGGAACGGCCGAGGCTTGATCAACGTCGAGTTGATATTGCCGAACCGGTCGACCTGCGCGCCACCGAGACATCCGATCGCGGTGGTGCCGGTACCGCCGACGAGTGTGCCCAGCACGGCCTGCGCGTCGGCGAGCATCGTCGACGTCGGGAAGTTGCGGTGGTTGAGTACGAACGGATCGCCGAGCGTCGCGTCGTAGTCCCACAATCCGATCTCGGCTGTGAGCTTGACCTCGGAACCGGCGTCGCGCGCGAGTTGCACGCCGAGCCAGGCGGAGAGATTCGCCACGCCCGCGCCCGCGAGCACCGCGTCGGCCCCGGTCGCGGCCACACGAGCTGCGAGGTGCCGGGCGCCCCACACGGCCGCCCGCTCCCACGCGTTGACCGGCGCGTCGAGGTCAGGCGGGTACGCGGCGGCGTCGGCGCGCCAGGACTCCGGATCCGCTTTGGCGCGCAACGCGGCGACACGATCGGCGCCGAGACGTTCGACCCACTCGTCCTGCGACTCGACGTCGAGGACCCAGTGCTTGATCCACGCGTCGTACTCGGCCTCACCGGCGCGGGTCGCGGCGCGGGCTTCGACCCAGAAGTCGTAGTCCTCGCCGTAGCCGTCGACCGGAACCGCACCGGTATAGAGCCCTCCCGGGTGCGCACCCATCGGGCACTCGACGACGGCGAGCACGCGGTGCGCGGGAATGCGGACGAGATCCGACCAGGGTCGGACGTCGTCGACGATCTTCTCGACCGTGACGACGACACCCCGGCGCGCCGCCAACGCGCCCCAGACCCCTTCGAGCAGGGGCGGATGGACCACGACGTTGCCCTCGCGGTCGGCGACGAGCGCGTGCATCAATGTGACATCGGGCACGAGCGGCGCGAGCAACCCGACCTCTCCGAACGGGGTTGCCGCAAGGGCGAACGCCTCGTTCGCCTCCATCGAAGAGCCCGCGATCGACCGCGTGACGATCGCCGGGAGCCCGCGCGCCGCGGCTTCGAGTCGCTGCGAGAACGCCAGGAACGACCAGTGCTCGACCTCGACCTCACCGCGCTCGTACGCACGCGCGAACCACGGGTTGGGGGTGAAGTTGGGAAACGTGTCTCCTGAGTAGCCGGTGATCACCTTGCGCACCAACCCGCCCCGGAAGAACAACGCGCCGAGACTGGAGAGCGAGAGCATGGCGAGCGTGAAGCCCGGGTCGCGGCCCCACCACTGCCGGACGACCTCACGGGTGGCGGCGGTCCAGCGGGTGTGCCCGACGATCGGATGGATTGTGTCGCCGGCCCGCACGTGTTCGGTCACGGCTTCGCGCAACGACATGATTTTCTCGGACATGCCCGAAAGTTAGCGAGCCCGAACGGCCGATAACCTCTTGTTGTGAAAGCGCTCGCGCTCACGCCCGATCCCATGCCTGCGGAGCGAATCGAGACGCCGGCGCGAGTCGTTGCGCCGTCGTCGCCGAGCGGCCGCCGCTACCGCGGGTTGTCCGCCGACGAGAGGCGAGCCGATCAGCGCCGGCGTCTGGTGCGAGCCGCGATCGACGAGTTCGCCTCGCGCGGCTACCACCACACGTCGGTCGAGGACATCGTGCGCAGTGCTCGCACCAGCCGCACCGCGTTCTACGCGTTCTTCGACAACCGTGAGGACGCGATGTACGGCGCGCTGCAGACCTGCCTGCGTTCCCTCCTCGACACGATGCGGGCCCGGCTCGACCAGGCGGCACCGGGCGAGAACCGCACCGAAGTCGGCGTGCGTGCGTACGTCGACTGCCTCGTTGCCGACCCGGCCGCGGCGCGGGTGATCCTCCTCGAAGGCGTCGGCACTTCGCCCGAGGTCAACGCGCTCCGGAGCCGCATCCGGCGCGAGCTCGCCGAGCTGATCCGTAGCCTGTGGGCCCGATCCGATGCCGACGCCGCGGCCAGCCCGCAGGCCGCGGCCATCTCGGTCGGCGTGTTCGGCATCCTCTTCGAG
This sequence comes from uncultured Actinomycetes bacterium, assembly GCA_963761055.1. Taxonomy (GTDB): domain Bacteria; phylum Actinomycetota; class Acidimicrobiia; order IMCC26256; family PALSA-610; genus PALSA-610. Next base: position 455,832 of record CAVXFO010000008.1, read on the forward strand.
TCGATGGTGCACCTCGCGGAGACGAACCGGCTCGACGAGGCCCCCGCGCACGTTCCCGCGCTCGTCACCGCCATCGACCGCGTCCTGGCGTAGCTTCCCCCGGGTGAAGCTCGGAATCGTCACTCCCGGTCTCACCCTGCTCCCCCGCGCGCACGCGGAGTGGGAGGAGACCGCGACCTTCGCCGACATCGTCGGCGTCGTGCAGGAGGCCGAGCGCCTCGGGTACCACCACTGCACCTGCAGCGAGCACGTCGGCGTACCCGTCGAGGTCGCGAAGGTCCGGGGCGGGCGTTACTACGACCCCCTCGCCACCTTCGGCGCGCTCGGCGCGCTCACGACGTCGATCCGGTTCGAGGCGCACGTGCTCGTCCTCGGGTACCACCATCCGCTCGCGATCGCGAAGCGCTACGGCACGCTCGACGTCGTCACGGGGGGTCGTGTGATCCTCGGAGTCGGTGTCGGTTCGCTCCAGGAGGAGTTCGAGCTGCTGGGTGCCGCGTTCGACGACCGTGGCGCGCGCGCCGACGACGCGATGCGCGCACTGCGGGTCTCGCTCTCGCAACTCGAGCCCGAGTATCACGGCGAGTACTACGACTACGAGGGTTTCCTCGTAGAGCCGTGCGCCGCGCAAGAACACGTACCGCTCTGGGTCGGCGGCCGCACGTACCGATCATTGCGACGCGCGGTCGAGCTCGGAGACGGTTGGGCTCCCTTCGGTCTACGCACCGCGGAGCTCGCCGGCATGCTCGTCAAGGCCGGGGAGACCGAAGCGTGGAACGCGCGCGAGCAACCGATCGACGTGATCGTGCAGAACGAGCACCCACTCGATCCCGTTGCCGAACCCGAACGCGTCGGCGAGCAGCTCGCCCGCTTCGTCGAGATCGGCGCGACGGGCGTCAACGTCCGCTTCGTGCACCACTCCCCTGCCCACTACCGCGAGCAACTCGCCGCCCTCGCATCCCTCAACCCCTAACCTCGGGCGATGCGTATCGCCGTCTTGGTGAAGCAGATCCCGACGTTCGAGGAGATGGAGCTCGGCGCCGACGGACGGCTCCGGCGCGACGGCATCGAGCTCGAGCTCAACCCGTACTGCCGGCGCGCGGTCAGCCAGGGCGTCGAGCTCGCCGCGGCGCGACCGGGATCACGCGTCACGATTGTCACGCTCGGTCCGCCGGCGGCGGAGGACGCGCTGCGCGAGTCGATCGCGTGGGGGCTCGCGTGCGACGTCGACGTCGACGGCGTACTCGTGACCGACCCCGCGTTCGCCGGCTCCGACACCCTCGCCACCGCCCTCGCCCTCGCCCGCGCCCTCGCGTACCTTGCCCATCGCGGTGGGCCGTTCGATCTCGTGCTCGCGGGTCGCAACTCGGTCGACGCCGACACCGGTCAGGTCGGTCCCGAGCTCGCGCAGCTCTGCGACGTGCCCTTCCTCGGCGGCGTCCGCCACTTGTCGATCACTGACGCCAGCGCCGGCACCGCCGACTCGCTCGTCTCGGCCCGGTGTGAGCACGACGACGGCTGGCTCCAGGCCGAGGTCGAGCTGCCCGCGATCCTCACGTGCGCGGAGCGCCTGATCGACCCGGCCAAGGTCGACCAGCCCGGACGCGATGCCGTCCCCGCCGATCGCATCCTGCGACTCACCGCCGCCGATCTGGGTGCCGGGCCCTGGGGCCGGCTCGCGTCGCCCACGTCGGTGGGCGCGGTCAAATTGATGGCCGTCGCGCGGGCCCGCCTGGTCCGGGCCGACGCGCCGGTCGCAGAGCAGGCCCGCGAAGCGGTGCGGTTGCTGCACGAGCGCAACGCGTTCCGGTCCGCAGCCGATCACGCCCCGACCGTCGGCTCGGTCGCGGCGCCGCGCGCCGATGCACCGCTGTCGATCGTCGTCGCCGAACCCGACCGCGCCCACGACACCCGCGAGCTCCTCGGCGCGGCCGCCGCGCTGACCGGCAACGCGCTCGTCGTCACCGTCGAGCGGCCCGACCTCGGTCAGCTCGGCTCGTGGGGCGCCGACGCCGTCGCGCACCTGCAACTCGAGAACATCGAGGAGGACGTCGCCGACGCGGTCGCCCGCCTCGCGGCCACGACCAGGCCGTGGGCGATCCTCACGGGCTCGACCACGTGGGGCCGTGAGGTCGCGTCGCGCGTCGCAGCCGCGCTCGGCGCCGGACTCACGGGCGACGCGGTCGAGCTGGAACGCGACGGCGAAGGTCTCGTCGCGTGGAAACCCGCGTTCGGCGGCCAGCTCGTCGCCGCGATCCACTGCGCTTCCGCCGTCCAGATGGCGACGGTGCGCGCCGGAGTCCTGCCGACGCTCGCGCCCCGCTCGTCACCTGCACCGAAGGTCGTCGAGCTCCCCGCGCCCGCGATTCGCGGCAGGGTCTGCATCCTCTCCCGTACCCGCGACGACAACCTCGACGTCCTCGCCGAGGCCCACACGGTCATCGGCGTCGGTCAGGGTGTCCCGCCCGACGCGTACGACGCTCTCGAACCGTTACGCACCCTGCTCGATGCCGAGTTGGGCGCCACCCGCAAGGTAACCGACAAGGGTTGGCTGCCGCGCTCCCGCCAGATCGGTATCACGGGCCGGTCGATTGCGCCGCGCCTGTTCGTCAGCATCGGCGCGAGCGGCAAGTTCAACCACACCGTAGGTCTGCGGGCCGCGAGAACGGTGCTCGCGATCAACAACGACCCCGCCGCGCCGATCTTCGCGGCTGCCGACATCGGCATCGTCGGCGACTGGCATGAGGTGTTGCCCGCGCTCGTCGAGCAGCTGCGCTCGGCCCGGGCGTGACGCGCGCCTAGCCCTCGGCGAGCTTGGGCGCGGGCGGGCGCCAGAACGTCACCAACGTCGCGGCGGCACCGCCGATACCGATCACGAAGGCAATGACGAAACCCCACCAACCGTGCGGCCAAAAGCCGATCGCGTTGTCGAGCGACCAGCGTCCCGGGCCGACGCACGCGATCGCGAACAGCGCCGCGACCAGGTTCATGATGTACTCCCAACCCTCGGTCGGGCGCCGGAAGACGAAGAACCCGGCCTTGCGGTGGTTCGTGATGAACGCGACCGTCAGGGTGCCGATGATCGCGCCCGCAGCCAGCGGCGTGAGCAGGCCCGCGACCAGCGCGGCGCCGGCCGCGAGCTCGGTGATGCTCGCCAGCCACGCGTGGAAGATTCCCGGGTTCATCCCGAGGCTCCCGAACCACGCGGCGGTGCCCTTGATCTTGCCGCCTCGGTATATGTGGTTGTAGCCGTGCGCAATCATCGTGGCGCCCACTGCGACCCGCAGGACGAGGAGGCCCAACCACACCTGGTTCTCGGCAAAGTGCTGCATCGGCGGGACAGTAGTCAGTAGTACGGTTCCGCGCATGGCCGAGAACATCCTCGGAACCGAGCTCGAACCGTGCAGCTTCGACCCGCTGACCGGCTTCGTCCGCGACGGCTGCTGCGACTCGCACGGCGGCGACGTCGGCGTCCACCTGGTCTCCGCGGAGATGACCGACGAGTTCCTCGCGTTCTCCGTCGCGCAGGGAAACGACCTCGTCACCCCGGTTCCCGAGTTCGGCTTCGCGGGCCTGAAGGCCGGTGACCGCTGGTGCCTCTGCGCGCCGCGCTGGCAGGAGGCGTTCAACGCGGGGGCCGCGCCCCGGGTGCACCTCGAAGCCACCCATGCCGGCGCCATCGAATGGTGCTCGCTCGAGGCTCTGAAGGCGCACGCCGTCCAGACGTGACCGGGCCAAGCATGACGGCACGTGTTCCCCCGTCGTACACTGACGCCGACGTCAGGTCCGGTTCCAAGGGGGAACTCCATGCATCTCGAAGACCTTGTCCTGGTCAGTGTCGATGATCACGTCGTCGAGCCCCCGGATCTCTTCGAGGGACGCCTGCCCGAGAAGTACGTCGACATCGCGCCCAAGCTCGTCCGTAAGGACAGCGGCATCGACGTGTGGCAGTTCCAGGGCCAGGAGCTGCCGAACATCGGGCTGAACGCGGTCGCGGGCCGCCCGCCCGAGGAGTACACGATGGACCCGCAGTCGTTCGACGACATGCGAACGGGTTGCTACGACATCCACGACCGCATCAAGGACATGAATGCCAACGGCCTGCTCGGCTCGATGTGCTTCCCGAGCTTCCCGCAGTTCTGCGGCCAGTTGTTCGCCCGAGCCGCGAAGAAGGACGAAGCGCTCGCGGTCGCGCTGGTGCAGGCGTACAACGACTGGCACATCGACAGTTGGTGCGGCGCGTACCCCGGGCGCTTCATCCCGCTCGCGCTGCCGATGATGTGGGACGTCGACAAGATGGCCGCCGAAGTGCGCCGCGTCGCCGACAAGGGCTGCCACGCGGTCACCTTCTCCGAGAACCCGGTTCACCTGGGCTACCCGAGCATCCACTCCGGCCACTGGGACAAGTTCTTCGCCACGTGCGAAGAGGTCGACACCGTCGTCAACGTGCACATCGGTTCGTCGTCGAAGATGGTGATCACCGCCGACGACGCGCCGATGAGCGTGCTCATCACGCTGTCACCGATCAACATCGTGCAAGCCGCGGCCGACTTCGTGTGGTCGGCGGCCGCCCAGAAGTACCCGAAGATGAAGTACACGCTGAGCGAAGGTGGTATCGGCTGGATCCCGTACTTCCGTGAGCGCATCGATTACACGTTCGACCGCCACCGCTACTGGACCGGCCAGGAGATGGGTGGCCGGATGCCGAGCCAGGTGTTCGACGAGCAGGTCATCTGCTGCTGGATCGACGATCCGGTCGGGATCGAGATGCGGCACAAGATGAACATCGACAAGATCTGCTGGGAGTGCGACTACCCGCACTCCGACTCCACGTGGCCCCAGTCGCCCGAGCAGTTCATGAAGCAGATGCAAGCTGCAAACTGCTCCGACGCCGACATCGACAAGATCTCGCACGCCAATGCCATGAACCTCTACAGCTACGACCCGTTCTCGACACTCGGCCGGGAGAACTGCACCGTCGGCGCGTTGCGCCGCCAGGCCGAGGGCTGGGACACGAGCATCGTGGCTCGAGGCATCAAGGCGACCGGAACGGGCGCGGCCGACCTGGCCAAGTTCGCCAAGGCGAACCTCGACAAGTAGTCCTAGTCGAGAACGCCGGCTTCGACCAGGACCGCGCGGGCGGCGTCGACACCGCGCACGTGACGAGCGAGGAACCCGGCCTCGATCGCCCCGTCGACATTGATGATGTTGTCGTCGAGGAACAGCACGCGCTCGGGTGGCGCGCGAAGAAGCTCCGCGACCCGCTCGAACAGCTCCAGATCGGGCTTCACGATGCCGAGCTCGAACGACACGAAGCCAAAGTCGAACGCGCCGTAGATCGGCCACTGCGTGAAGTGGTCTTCCCAATGGACCACGTTCGAGTTGCTCAGGTACCCGACGGAAACGTGTTCGCGCACTCGTGCAACGAGCTCGTCGGCACCGGGCAAGACGTGGAACGGCCAACTCCGGAACTCGGCGAGGTACTCGTGTGGTTGCAGAGCCAGGCCCCAATCGTCGACCATCCCTGCCGCGAATTCCTCAGCGGTGCAATCACCTCGCTCGAATTCCCGTACCCACCGGCTCGTGAGCCAACGGCGCCAGAGCTCGTCGTCGGTTTCGATCCCGGACAGGGCTTTCATGGGGCCGACACCGCCGAAGTCGATGAGCACTCCGCCGAGGTCGAACAGCACGATGTCGATCGAGCTCACTCGACCGCGGCCTTGATGCGCTCCAGGGTGGTGCGCATGCCGTTGCGGTTGGTCTTGCCTCGGCTCCAGCCGAACAAGGTCCAGTACAGACGTAGTGGCAGGGTCGGCGTGAGCTCGAACGACTCGGTCACGTCGGTACCGTCACCCTTCGGCTCGAGCGCATAGCTCCACACGTTGAGCGGCTTGCCCTCGGGACCGACTCCGAACGCGAACGACCGGCCCGGTTCGGCGGCCGTCACGACGCACGTCGTCCAGTAGATCGGCCCCTTCCCGTTGCGCTTCACGTGACCACGGAACTTGGCTCCTACCGCGGGTCCCGTCGCGCCTTCGAGCCACTCGGCCTCGAACGTCTCGGGGCTGTAGCTCCCGATCTTCGTGACATCGCTCACGAGATCCCAGATCTTGTCGGCCGGAGCAGCCATGTGCACGGTCACGGAATCCTGCATCCCGCAACCCTACGCGCCGCACGATTTCGCTGTCCGGTTTGCACCATTGAGTGGGTCGTCATACAGCGCGCCACCTGGGTCGCTTTCGATGCCACGGGAGTCGACGTCGGACTGTTCCTGCGTTCGCGCCACATCAGACAAACCGCCGCAGAGTTCAGCGGCTCTCGTCGGCTTCCATGGACACGAACCACTCTTCGCCCTCGCGATGCTCGCCCTCGGCGACCACCCACACCGACTTCCCAGCCGCGACTAGCCCACGGATGCAGCAGGAGGACCCTCACGGGTGATAGCGCGGACGCTTGCGGTCCCGCTAGCGCGAGCGCTATCGCCCGTGCTAGCAGTGCAATTACGCGTCCCTGTCTCACGCGCCGCGTACGTTCCCCTGATGCAGACGAACCAGAAGCCAGCGGTGCTGTTCTTGCGGATGTCGCCGCAACTGCGCCAGGCGCTGCGCCTGGCCGCCGATCACGCGGGCTGCTCACTCAACGCCTTCGCCGTTCAGGTGCTGGCGACGGCGGCCGGCGACCCCGCCGCGTTCCGAGCATCAGTCGACGAGGTCAGGGAGCCCGCACCCCACGAGCTCGAGCGCGACGCACTCGGCTACCCGGTCGAATGGAAAGCACGCACCGAGCACATCGGCGCGCGCAGCAACTTCATCGGCTCGATGGAAGGTGAGGTCGGGTCAGCCGAGATGGTCCGGCTCGTCAAGCATTACGACGCCGAGAACCCGAGCTACTTCGTCGAGTGGCAGCGCCAACGCCGCGCAGAGGGCCGCGTCAGCTGACGCGACGGGGATGGTGGCGGAGCTCGGGGACGAGGCCACCGCTTTGGAGCGAGCGCAGTGCCCGCTCCTCTTCGGCGTCGATGACGATCGCTTCGCCGGGTTCGCGCCGGAGGATGAAGCTGACGACACAGTCGTCGCAGGCGTCCGTGCCGGCCATGGTGCAGTCGTCGCAGTCGATGGTGCGCACGTTCATGACCGACAGCATGACGAGCGGGTGAGACAGCTACGCCGGGAGTGCCTCGATCTTGTCGCCCGAGGCGCTGCACCAGCGACACGTCACCAGCTCCACGCGCTCGTCGAGCACCTCTTCGGTCTCGATCTCGAGGTCGCCACCGATCGTGTAGTGGTGGAACGCCCGGGTGCGCCGGGTCGCCAGCACGTCGAACCGGGTGACATTGCCGCAGGCATTGCAGCGATAACGGGTGACGCTCACAGCTTCGGAGCCTAGTCAGCGGGCCGCGGGAACGAACATATGTGCGTGCGAACGCCTGTTCGGTTACGCTTCCCGTTCCGTGCAGACACTTCCCGGGTTTCAGCCGACCGCACCCGCGGCCGTCGCCTCGCCCCGCCAGCAGTCGCTCGCCGACCTCGGCATGCCGCTCTCGGAGACCACCTTCGTGGTTCTCGACCTCGAGACCACAGGCGGCTCGCACACCGCCGACGCGATCACCGAGATCGGCGCGCTCAAACTGCGGGGCGGCGCGCTCCTCGCCAACATGGAGACGCTCGTCAATCCCGGCGTCCCCATTCCGCCGATGATCACCGTGCTGACGGGGATCACCCAAGCGATGGTGCTCCCGGCCCCGCGCATCTCGGAGATCCTGCCGCCGCTGCTCGAGTTCCTCGGCGACGCCGTCATCGTCGGCCACAACATCCGCTTCGACTGCGCGTTCCTCGACGCCGCGCTCGTCGCGCACGGCTACCCGAAGCTCGCGAACCGCCGCGTCGACACGCTCGCGCTCGCGCGCCGCCTCGTACGCGACGAGATCCCGAATCTCCGGCTCAGCACGCTGGCGCGTCCACTTCCGCACGACTGTCGAACCGAACCACCGGGCGTACTCCGACGCGGCCGCGACCGCCGAGGTCCTGCACTCGTTGCTCGAACGGGCGGCGAGCTACGGCGTCCTCGGGCTCGACGACCTGCTCGCGCTGCCGTCGATGCGAGCGCACCCGTCGGCCGCGAAGTTGGCGCTCACCGTCCGGCTCCCGCGCGGGCCGGGCGTCTACATCTTTCGCGATCGAGATCACCGCGTCCTGTACGTCGGCAAGGCCTCCAACCTGCGGGCGCGGGTGCGCTCGTATTTCGCGTCGGACGACCGCCGCAAGGTCCCGCAGCTGCTGCGCGAGCTCACGACGATCGACCACCGCGTATGCGCCACCGCGTTCGAGGCCGAGATCCGGGAACTGCGACTCATCCAGCGCCTGCAACCGCGGTTCAACCGCCAGGGCAAGGCGAAGCGCACCTCCGCGTACCTGAAGCTGACCGACGAGCGGTTCCCGCGCCTCACCGTGACCCGTACCGTGCCGGCGGGCGGCCCGACGCTGGGTCCCTTCGGCTCTATCAACACCGCGCACCTCGTGCGGGAGGCCATCGAGACGGCCGTCCCCCTGCGCCGGTGCGCCACCAGGACGGGGCGCCGGGCCCCGATCCTCGCCGGTCCACCGTGCGTCCCGGCCCAGCTCGGCGTGGCCGCGTGCCCGTGCCGGGGACACGTGGACGAGGACGTCTACGCCGAGTTCGTCGACGCAGTCCGGCGGGCGCTGACCTCCGAACCGGAGGTCGCGCTCGATCCGCTCGAGGCGAGGATGCACCGGCTCGCGGGTGAGGAACGCTTCGAGGAGGCGGCCGCGACCCGCGACCGGCTCACGGCACTGGCGCGGGCGATCGAACGCCGCCGCACCGTCGCGATGTGGCGCGGTGTCGAGCGCCTCGTCGTCGAATGCGACGGTCAGCGGGTCGAGATCCGGCGGGGCCGGGTGTGCTGGCCCGACGACGAGATGCTCGATCCTGGTGACGAGGCCGAGATCTCCGAGATTCTGGTGGTCGACCGGTGGATCGCACGCCACGCCGAGCACATGCGTGTCGCACATGTCAGCGGGGAACTGGCCTCCCGGCTCCCCCGCGTCGGACTGCGGGTTTCCGTCCGCTGACCGGACTCAAGGCCGGCGCCGGACGGGACGACCCTTTCACCATGGAATCGGTGGGCGGAGCCGAGGAAGGTCGTCAATTCTCGGGACTGTGCACGTGGATGCTGATCCGGCATCTGCGCGCCAACGCGACGCACGACGAGATCGACCAGCTGCTCCACGACGCCGGGGAGACCCGTACGGCCGACGAGCTGTTCGACATTGCGACCTGGAGCTCGTACTGGCAGTTCCGCCGCCTCATCGAGGTCACCGCCGCGAGGTTCGGACCAGACACTCTACGCGAGGCCGCGAGCGCCGGGCTGGCCGATCCGACGATGCCCGAGATGGCGAACATGCTGCAGGCGCTCGGCTCTCCCGACGCGCTGCTCGAGGTGGTCTCGGAGTCCGGGGGCGCGACCATGGCGCCCGTCCTCAACTTTTCCGGCCGTGCGATCGCTCCCAGCGAATGGATCGTCGCGGAACAATTCGTCGACGGTTTCGAGCACTTCCCCGCGTACTGCCACTGGGCGACGGGCCTCTACGAGAACATCCCGAAGTTGTTCGGGATGCGACCCGAGGTCGAACACATCGCGTGCGCGTGCAGCGGCGCGCCCGTGTGCGAGTACCGGATCCGCTGGTTCCCCGACGAGCCCGGCGCGGGCACCGACTTCCTCGAGTCGCGCATCGATGTTCTGACCGCGCAACTCGAGTCGCTGCACCAGACGGTGAGCGATCTCGTCTCCGAGGACGACCTCGAACGCGTCCTCACCAAGATCGTGACCTCGGCTGCGCACGCGATGCACGCTCCGATCTTCGTGCTCGCGTTGGAAGCGCTGCCTTCGGCCCCGAAGAACGTCTACGCGACCGGCATCGACGACGCGCAGGCCAACCGGCTCGCGGCCGACCTCCTCACCGCGGCAGCCCTCGATGACGAACACCGCATCGACGTCGAGGTGCTCTCGAGCCGGCGGAGCTACGGACGTCTCGCCGCGATCAACCCCGGCGGCTCGTTCTTCCCGCAGGAGCGGATCGTGCTCACGGCGTACGCCGCGCCTGGCCGCCGCGGCGCTCGACTCGGCCGCGGCGCTCGACGAAGCCCGCCGCCAGGCCCGCACCGCTCGCGCCCTGCTCGAACTGTCGAACTCGCTCGCTCAGCTCGTCACCACCGACGACATGGCGGCGATCATCGTCGACGTGCTCCCGGCCGTCATCGGCTGTGACCGCGCGGCCTTCGCGCTGTTCGAGGAAGGCGCCTCCTTCGGGCGCGTGATCGCGACGTCGGGCTACTCGCCGAACAACGAGGTTCGGCTCCGCTCGATGGACATCCCGATCCCGGCACCGCGCGCGGGCGACACAGCCGTCACCGTGTGGGACCGCGAGAGCGCGGCGCATCTCGACGTCCTGCCGATGTTGATGAGCGAGCTCGACGCGGCGGCGGTCGCGACGATCCCGATCTTCGTGAACGACGAGCGCATCGGTCTCGTGCTCGGCGACGTCGTCGACCGTGCGGATCGCATGACCGACGATCCCGAGCTGGCCAGCCGCCTGCGCGGCGTCGCCAGCCAGGCCACGATCGCGATCCGCAACGCGCGTCTGCTCGAGAACATGCGGCACCAGGCGCTGCACGATTCGCTCACCGGGCTGCCGAACCGGGCCCTGATCCTCGACCGGGTCGAGCAAATGCAGGCGCGGGCCCGGCGCAGCGGATCGGAAGCCGCAGCCCTGTTCCTCGACCTCGACGGGTTCAAACAGGTCAACGACACGCTTGGGCACGAGGCCGGCGACCGGCTCCTGAAATCGGTCGCGTCCCGCCTCCTCGCGACGCTGCGCGAAGGCGACACGATCGCCCGGCTCGGCGGCGACGAGTTCGTCGTGCTCGTCGAGGCCAGCACGCCTACGGGCAGCCCCGAGTTCGTCGCCGAGCGTCTGCTCGACGTCTTGCGGGAGCCATTCGACGTCGACGGCGCCGCCCGGGCGAACGTGCGCATCACCGCGAGCATCGGCATCGCGCGCGGCAACCGCATCTCGGCCACCGACCTGCTCCGCGACGCCGACATCGCGCTCTACGAAGCCAAGGCGGACGGACGCGATCGTTACGTCACCTTCCGGCGCGAGATGCAGGCTGCAGTCGAGGACCGGCTCACACTCGAGCTGGACCTGCGCAGCGCGCTCGAACGCGGCGAGTACTACCTGATGTACCAACCGATCTTCGATCTCGAGACCGGCAGCGTGCTCGGGGTCGAGGCGTTGTTGCGCTGGAACCATCCCGAGCGCGGCATCGTGCAGCCCGACGACTTCATCCCCCTGCTCGAAGAGACCAAGCTGATCATCGACGTCGGTCGGTGGGTCGTCGCAGAGGCATGCCGCCAGGCGAAGGAATGGCGCTTCCCGGAGCGGGGCATGTACGTGTCGGTCAACGTCTCCGCTCGCCAGCTCGACGGTGATCATCTCGTCAACGACCTGCGCACTGCGCTCCACGCGACCGGGCTCCTCGCGTCTTCGCTGATCATCGAGCTGACCGAGACCGCGATCATGTACGACGCCGTTGCCACCGCACGCCAGCTCCGCGCGATCAAGGAGCTCGGCGTCGGGGTCGCGATCGACGACTTCGGTACCGGCTACTCGTCGCTGGCGTACCTGCGGCAGTTCCCGGTCGACATTCTCAAGATCGACCGTTCGTTCGTGAGCTCGATCACCGACTCGGGCGAGTCGAGCGCACTCATCCGCACACTCGTGCAGCTCGGCAAGCAGCTCGGCCTGAAGACGCTCGCGGAGGGAATCGAGGAACACGAGCAGTTCTGTCAGCTCCAGCAGGAGCGATGCGACAGCGGCCAGGGTTTCATGTTCGCCCGCCCGCTCGCGCCGGACGCGGTCGAGGCGTTCCTCGCCGACCTGCCCCGCCCCGCCTTGCCCTTCGCCTTCCCGACCCGGGAGAGCCAACCTGCGGTCAGCGCGCCTGCGGTCAGCGCACCCGTGCCCGCGCCCGGCTCGCCGGGGAACTGAGCTCGCCGGCCGAACGCGCCGCGGCTCCGGCGCCGCGCCGGCGCGCCAGGAGGTAGACGCCGCCCTGCACCAGCGCGGCGGTCAGCAACGCCACGAACGGCAGGAGACGCGCGACCGGCCAGAAGCGTCCACTGTTGTTGGCGAGGAACACGTCGGAGAGCTGGTTCGTGGTGAAGAGCCCGAAGACGCGGGCGACGAGGAACACCAAGAGGAACGACAGCGGCACCGCGACGATCCACAGCAGCAGTCGCATCCACCACGGGATCGACGCGAGACGCACCATCGCCCCGCGGCCCGGCTTCGGGGAAAGGGCGCCGAGGGCCTGCTCGTCGACACGCGCGCCCGGGCGCGGCGGGCGCGGCGCGGCCTCGCCACCGAACGCGGGATCCGACGTGGCGCTCGCGACCGGCCTCGGCACCGGCCGCGGCACCGGCGGGGTGCCAGGCGCGACCGGCGGAGCCGCCGTGGGCGGGGCCGCAGTGGTGCGAGCGGCGCGCTGACCGACGGCCTCCGGAACCTTGAGCACCCGCCCGCAACCCTGGCACTCGAACGCGCCCTGACTGGGGACGCGCGACAAGGGGTGCTTCTCTCCACAGTCGGGGCACTGCAGGACCGGCGCCATGATCAGCCCGCTTCCGCTGCGGCGGCATCGCGGCTCACGCGCACGAGCGTCACCAGTGCGCGCTCGGCCCGGCCGTCGTCGATCGCGGCGGCCGCGGCTTCGGCCCCGGCCGGGAGATCGGCGACCAGACCCGCGACGACGAGCGCAGCCGCGGCATTCAGCACCGCGATGTCGCGGTGCGAGCCCTTCTCTCCCTCGAGCACCGCGCGAATCGCATCGGCGTTCGCGAGAGCATCGCCGCCCGCGAGGGTGTCGGCCGACGCGCGTGGGATGCCGAGATCGAGCGGATCGAGGGTGAACGTGTGCACCTCACCGTCGACGAGCTCGTGCACAGTGCTCGTGGTCGACGTCGTCAGCTCGTCGAGCCCGTCGTCGCCGTGGAAGACCATCGCCCGCTCGGCGCCGAGGATACGCAGCGCGCCCAACATGCGGGTCGCCATCGTCTCGTCGCTCACCCCGACGGCCTGACGCTTCACGTGCGCGGGGTTGGCGAGCGGACCGAGGAAGTTGAAGGTGGTGGGAACGCCGAGCTCCTTGCGCGCGGGGCCGAGGAACCGCATCGCGGGGTGATAGCGCGGCGCCAGACAGAACCCGATGCCGGCCTCGGCCACACAGCGCGACACGCCGTTGGGCCCGAGCTCGATCGCGACGCCGAGCGACTCGAGCACGTCGGCGGAACCACACTTCGACGACTGCGCGCGGTTGCCGTGCTTCACCACGTGCGCGCCCGCGCCCGCGGCGACGAGCGCGGCCATCGTCGACACGTTGATCGTGCCCGAGCGGTCGCCGCCCGTACCGCACGTGTCGATCGCGCCCTCGGCGACGTCGACGTGCTCCGCGTAGCGGTGCATGGTGCGTACGAGCGCCGCGAGCTCCTCGACCGACTCGCCTTTCGTGCGCAGCCCGACGATGAACCCCGCCGCCTGCACGTCGGCGACACGCCCTTCGAGGATCTCGACGAGCGCGGCATCGATCTCCTCCGCAAGGAGCTCGGTCCCGCGGGTGACACGCGCGAGGATCGGCGTCAGCACCTCATTCATGCTGCGCCATCAGTCCCACCAGAGATCATGGTCGAGCACCCCGCGGGCGATGAGCCCGAGCTGTACCTGCGAGGTCCCCTCGACGATCGTCAGCTGGCGCGCGTCGCGGTAATACAGCTCGGTCAGGTGGTCTTTCATGTAGCCGGCCGCACCCAACATCTGCAGCGCCTCGCCCGAGACCTTCACCGCGACCTCGCTCGCGTAGTACTTCGCCATCGACAGGTAGGGCACGTACTCCTTCGTGTACTTGCCTTCGTCGGCCATCATCGCAGCTCGATACGTGAGCAGGCGGGCGGCTTCGATCTCGGTGGCGAGCTCGGCGATCTTCCACTGCATGCCCTGCATGTCGGCGATGGTGCGCCCGAACGCGGCCCGCTGCTTCACGTACTCGACCGCGTACATGAGCGCGCCCTCGGCGAGCCCGATCCCACGCGCGGCGACGATCGGACGCATCGAGTTGAGGCCCAGCATCGCGAGCCGGAACCCGCCCAACTCACCGACCATGTTCGCGACCGGAACGCGTACGTCGTCGAGGATCAACTCGCCGGTGTCGACGCCGCGCACGCCCATCTTGTCGTCGGTGCGGCCGACGGAGAGGCCCGGCGCGGACCGATCGACGATGAAGCACGAGATGTCGTCGTGCTTGCGGGAATCGGCCGGGCCCGTCTTGGCGAACACGCAATACCAGTCGGCCTGCACGACACCCGACATCCAGCACTTGGTGCCGTTCAGGACCCAGTCGTCGCCGTCGCGCACGGCCTTGGTGCGCATGCCCACGACATCGCTGCCGGCCTGCGGTTCGGACAGCCCGAACCCGGCCCGCACCTCGCCGCTCGCGACCGGGCGGATGTACCGCTGCTTCTGCTCCTCGTTGCCCGCGATCAGGACGGGTCCGGTCGGCAGGCGGGTCAGCAACAGCATCAGCGCGGCGGTGTTCGAGTACTTGGCAACTTCCTCGATCGCGATCGTCAGCCCGAGGATCCCTGCTCCCCCGCCGCCGTACTCCTCGGGGATGACCAGCCCGAGCAACCCGGCGTCACGGAAGACCTCGAACACGTCCTGCGGATACGTCGCGTCGCTGTCGATCTGGCGGGCGCGAGGGGCGACCTTTTCCTGCGCGAGCTTGCGGACGGTCGCCTGCAACTCGACGTACTCGGGGGCCAGATCGAACGACATCGAACGTGGATCCTACCGATGGGAAGGACTGCGGCCGCGTCCGCTGGTGGCGTGCCGGGCGGAGATGCGCGACCATTCGGGAGCGGGCGGCGGGAGGATCGGTGTCGACCACGGACGAGCGCGACGGCAGCACCGTCGAAACGGCGCGCCTCGAAGCCCGGCGCCGGGATGCCGCCGCCGGCGACGACATCGTCGTCCTCTCTTCTGCGGATCCGAGGCGTCCCGGGCGGCGCGACCTGGTCATCGGCCTCGTGACCGTGGCCCTGCTCATCGTCGCCGGACTGGTCACAGTCGTGCTCGTGATCCGCAACAGTCAGAACGAGAAGGTGCGCACGACCTCGCCGACGGTCGCGACCGCGCCGGTCGGGATCGGAACCGGTCCCCGGCCGACGACGGTCGCGCACCGCACACCGACAACCTCCACTCATGCCCCCGCCACCGGCGCCGTCGTCGTGCCGACCGTCGGCCCGAACGTCACGAGCGGCATCGTCGTCGCGCCGATGGACTCGGGACCGGCGCCGACGGTGCCCCCCACGACCGGATCGCCCACGACCGCGCCGGCGAAGCAGTACGGCGCTTCGGCGTTGACGTGGAGCGCGCCCCACTCGATGACCGTGCTCGCGGAGTCGACCGCGATCCTCGCGGTCGCCGCGCACAATCACACCGACGGCACGGTGACGCTCCCGCACCCGCTCACCTGCGCGCCGCGGCTCGACCACGACGAGATCTGTCCCGCGGTCGTACAGGTGTTGACCCACGGCACCTCCGCGGGCGCGCAGTACACGATCGACGCCCACGGGATCGCGCCCGGGCACTATTCGTTGAAGATCGAAGGGGTCCTGACGGTCGCCGTGACCGTCAAGACACCGGGACCCTGACCGCGCAACGAGACCGAAAGCCCGTAACGGTCGGGTGACGGGGGGCGGCGAGGATCCCGGTATGTCGCGCCGCCTCTCCTGGTCCGAGTCTGCCCGAACCCGGACGGTGCTGGTCTCGGCGGCGCTCGTAGCCCTGCTCGCCGTCGGGGTCGCCTCCGTCTACATCGCCCGGTGGTCCGCAAGCCCGACCACCGCGATCGCCGGCCCCGACAGCCTCCCGGTCGTCGCCCGACGTCCCGTCTCCACGACGACGCAGTCCCGACCCCGGATCACCAGTCGGACAGCGGTGACCACCGCCCCGACGACCCTGCCGCGCTCGTCGACCACGACCGCGGAGGTCGTCTTCACGCCGCCGGCATCGAGTGCACCGCTGACCTCCGGCCCCCAGCCGGCGCCGACGACTACGCCCACGGCGGCGCCCAGAATCCTCTTGGTACCCGCGGTGACGGCGACGCTGCCCCCGCCCCCTCCGCCGTTCGGAGCGAAGTCCCTCACCTGGACCGCCCCTGGCTCACTCGCGGTCGCGTCCGAGGCGACGGTCACGTTCTCGCTGACCGCGCACAATCCGACCGACCGCGTCGTCGAGATGCCGCATTCTCTCGCCTGCATCCCCCGCCTCGACCACGGTGAGACGTGTGCACCGGAGATCCAACGGATCGTGGCGGGCGGCTCCGCGACCGTGATGCTGACGGTCGACGCGCACGGCGTCGCACCCGGGCCCTACACGTTGACGATCGAAACGGTGCTGACGATCCCGGTGACCGTCACCTGAAGTCGTCCCGGTCGAGTGATCCGCGGGTGGTTCCGCCGGCGAATCAGGAAGCGCGGCGGCGCTGGCGGACGATGCGGCGGCGTTCGCGCGCCGTGTACCCACCCCAGACCCCGAGCTTCTCGCGCGACGTGATGGCGTACTCGAGGCAGGCCTCGCGCACCCCGCAGGTCTCGCAGATCGCCTTGGCGTCCTCGCCCAGGTCCTCGTCGTCCTCGGGGTAGAAGACGGTCGGGTCCGCGCCCTTGCACCGCCCTCGTTCCCGCCAGGTCAACGTGTTCATTTCCCTAACCTTTCGTCGGCTCTACTCCGCCGCGACTCCTCCACAATCGGCTAGGGCGCAGGGCAAGTTGAGCCGTCCGGGCGGGATGTTCCCCGGCCCGTACCATGCCGGGGATGGCCGACGCCCCGCCGCGCCCCGACCGGGACGCTCCCCGGCGGTCCGGCACCGCCTTCGTCCTGGCCATAGCGGCCGCCGCGCCCGGAGTGGTCATGCACCTCGCCGGGATCCACCCGGAGCCGGTCACGGCCGCGATCACCTTCGGGTTCGCCGTGGTCGGGGCCGCCTTCATGCTCGCGTGGGCGGCCGAGGCGTCCCAGGTCGACATCTCGGCCGGCCTGTCCCTGGCCCTCCTCGCCCTGGTCGCCGTGCTGCCCGAGTACGCGGTCGACTTCGTCTTCACCTACAAAGCCGGCAAGCACCCGGCCGAGTTCGCGCCCGACGCCCTCGCGAACATGACCGGCGGCAACCAACTCCTCATCGGCGCGGGCTGGTCGCTCGTCGTGCTGGTCGGCGCGTACCGGATCCGCCGTTCGCGGCGGGGTGTGCAGCTGCGCAACGTGCGATCGATTCCCGACACGAACGAGGTCATGCTCGAACGCAGTCACAGCGTCGAGATCGCGTTCTTGATGATCGCAACCGTGTACGGGTTGACGTTGCCGCTCCATCGCACGCTGACGATCCTCGACGCGGTGTTCCTCGTCACGATCTTCGTCGCCTACATGGTGCGGGTCGCACGCGCGCCCTCCGAGGAGCCGCATCTCGTCGGCCCTTCACTCGTCATCGGTTCGATGCCACAAGCGCGCCGGCGCGCAGTCGTCGTCGCGTTGTTCGCCGCGGCGGTGGTCACGATCCTCGTGTGTGCGGAACCATTCGCGGAATCGCTCGTCGACACCGGTCGCAAGTTCGCGATCGACGACTTCGTGCTGATCTCGTTGATCGCGCCGCTCGCGTCGGAGGCGCCGGAGCTGTTGATCGCGGGCATGTTCGCGTGGCGGCTCAACGCCGACGCGGGACTGGGCGCGCTCGTATCGTCGAAGGTCAATCAGTGGACGCTGCTCGTCGGCACGTTGCCGATCGTCTTCGCGATCTCGTCCGCGTCACTGCACGGCCTCCCGATCGACAGCGTGCAGCGCGAAGAGCTCTTCGTGACCGCGGCCCAGTCGGCCTTCGCGGTCGCAGTGCTCGCCAACCGGAAGATCAGCGTCCGGGAGGCCGGCATCCTGCTCGGTGTGTGGCTCGCACAACTCGTCACCAAGCTGCCGTTGTTCGAATCGATCCATGGACCGGCCCGGATCAGCATCGGGATCCTGTATCTCGTGATGGCCGCGGTGGTCGTGTTCCGCGAGCGCGCGAGCTTCCGTCCGTTGCTGCGCGACGGACTCCTGGTGCCGGTCGCTCAACTGCATGGGCGCCAAACCCGTGGTTGAATGACGCGCTGACTAGGTTCGGTTTTCCCGCACGGGAGGAACTGTTGGACACATCGAGATCACCGCTTGCCGATCCGGGCTTCTGGAGCCAGCCGCTGGCCCGGCGAATGCGTACCTTCGCCGAACTGCGCGAGACCGGCGCGTTCGTGCCGGTCACGTTCGACAACCCGATGTCGGGGCTGACCGAACGGTTCGACGCGGTTGTCCGATACGCCGAGGTGGTCGAGATCAGCCGACGACCCGACGAGTTCTGTTCCGGGAAAGGTGCGGTGTCGATCCCGGACATGCCCGCGGAGGCGATGGAGTTCTTCGGATCGTTCATCAACATGGACGATCCTCGTCATGCCCGTCAGCGCGGCAT
This sequence comes from uncultured Actinomycetes bacterium, assembly GCA_963761055.1. Classification (GTDB taxonomy): domain Bacteria; phylum Actinomycetota; class Acidimicrobiia; order IMCC26256; family PALSA-610; genus PALSA-610. The sequence goes on from CAVXFO010000008.1 coordinate 474,456, forward strand.
CGTTGCCCGGTCGTTCACCCCGCGCCAACTTCAAGGGGTCCTCGAGTCGGTCGAGACGATCTGCGCCGAAGTCATCGACGACATCTGCGAGCGAGGTGAAGTCGACCTCGTCGAGGCGTTCTCGCAGCCGTTCCCACTCCTGGTCATCTGCGACATGATGGGCATCCCCCGCCGCGAATTCGCCACCGTCTTGGAGGCGACGAACGTCATCCTCGGAGCCGGCGATCCCGAAATGATCGGCGACCGCGATCCGTTTACGGCCATCTTCGAGGCGGGGATGCAACTCTCGGGTCTGATGAGCGAGCTCGCCGAGAAGCGAAAGGCCGAACCCACGAACGATCTCACGTCGGCACTGGTGCACAGCGACCTCGGTGAGGAACTGTTGGCTCCGAACGAGATCGCCCCGTTCTTCATCCTCCTCGCCGTTGCCGGCAACGACACCACCCGCACCGCGATCAGCCACGGTATGCACCTGCTGTCCCAGAACCCCGACCAACGCGCAGCGTGGCAACACGACCTCGACGGCCTCACCCCGACCGCTGTCGAAGAAATCGTGCGCGTCGCCTCACCCGTCACCTTCATGCGGCGTACCGCGACACGCGACGTCACCGTCTCGGGCCGCGAGTTCTCCGAGGGCGACAAGGTGGTGCTGTTCTACGGTGCCGCGAACCGTGATCCCCGCGTCTTCGCCGACCCCGAAGTGTTCGACGTCCGCCGCGACCCGAACCCGCACGTCGGCTTCGGCGGCCCCGGCCCACATTTCTGTCTGGGCGCACACCTCGCCCGGCGCGAGGTCTCCGTCGCGTTCCGCCAACTCCTCACTCGACTTCCCGACATCGAGGTCGCCGCAGACCCGATCCCGCTCGACGCCATGGGCATCCCTCTCGTCGGCGGCATCAAACACCTCCCGGTGCGATTCACACCGAAAGCAAAGTCCCGCGAGTAACCGGCCCGCGTGCGGCCGGTACGCGGTCCTTCGGCCCTAGCCGTAGCGACCGAGGTCGGTGTCCAACGAACCGGTTTCGGAACACCATGTAGGGGACCGAACCAGCAGGAGGGACGCCGGTGGCTCGACGCAACGCGTGCATGGACGGCAACGAGGCGGCGGCGCGGGTGGCCTACGCGCTCTCCGAGGTCGTGTCGATCTACCCGATCACGCCCGCTTCGCCGATGGCCGAGCACTGCGACGACTGGGCCGCGGCCGGCACTCCCAACCTCTGGGGTGTCGTGCCCGACGTCGTCGAGATGCAGTCCGAGGCCGGTGCCGCGGGCGCGCTCCACGGCGCGCTCCAGGCCGGCGCCCTCGGCACGACGTTCACCGCGTCGCAGGGCCTCCTGCTCATGATCCCCAACATGTTCAAGATCGCGGGCGAGCTCACGCCCGCGGTCATCCACGTCGCGGCGCGTTCCATCGCGACGCACGCGCTGTCGATCTTCGGCGACCACAGCGACGTCATGGCCACCCGCCCCACCGGCTTTGCGATGCTCGCGTCCGGCTCGGTGCAGGAGGCGCACGACCTCGCGCTCGTCGCCCACACCGCGACCCTCCGCAGCCGCGTGCCGTTCCTGCACTTCTTCGACGGGTTCCGTACCTCGCACGAGATCGACAAGATCGAGCTGCTCGACGACGACGACTTCCGTGCGCTCGTCCACGACGACGACGTGGTCGCGCACCGCCTCCGCGGCCTCTCGCCCGAGCGGCCCGTCGTGCGCGGTACCGCGCAGAACCCCGACGTGTTCTTCCAGGCCCGCGAAGCCGCCAACCCGTACCACGACGCGGTGCCCGGGCTCGTGCAACAGGTCATGGACGAGTTCGCGGCGCGCACCGGCCGCGCGTACCACCTCGTCGACTACCACGGCGCGCCGGACGCGGACCGCGTCGTCACCGTGATGGGTTCCGCGGGCGGCGCGCTCGAGGAGACCGTCGACGCGTTGAACGCGGCGGGGCGCGCGTCGGCATGGTGCGCATCCGCATGTTCCAACCGTTCCCGGCCCAGCAGCTCGCGGCCTCGCTGCCGCCGACGGTACGCGCGGTCGCCGTCCTCGACCGCACCAAGGAACCGGGCGCGGTGGGTGAGCCGTGCTACCTCGAGGCGCTCGCCGCGCTTGCGGAGCACGGCCGCGGCGACGTGCATGTGACCGGCGGCCGCTACGGCCTCTCGTCGAAGGAAGTCACGCCGCAGATGCTGAAGGGCGTATTCGACGAGCTCGCGTGGCCCGAGCCGAAACGGCACTTCACGGTCGGCATCTACGACGACGTCACCAACCTGAGCCTCGAGATCGACCACGCCTTCCGCCCGCCCCGCCCCGCGGACGAGGTCCAGGCCGTGTTCGTCGGCCTCGGCTCGGACGGCACCGTCGGCGCGAACAAGTCGTCGGTGAAGATCATCGGCGAGAACACCGACCTGTACGCACAGGGCTACTTCGTCTACGACTCCAAGAAGTCGGGCTCGGTGACCGTCTCGCACCTGCGCTTCGGACCCGAGCCAATCCGCTCGACCTACCTCGTCGACGACGCCGACTTCGTGGCCTGCCACCAGTTCAACCTGCTGGAGAAAGTCAAGGTCCTCGACTACGCCAAGCCCGGGGCCACGTTCCTGCTCAACAGCCCGTATCCGGCGGCGGAGACGTGGGAGCGCCTGCCCCGCGAAGTGCAGCAGCAGGTCGTCGACAAGCACGTCGACATGTGGGTGATCGACGCCGATGCCGTCGCCCGCGAGACCGGCATGGGCAGTCGCATCAACACCGTCATGCAGCCGTGCTTCTTCCGGCTGTCGGGCGTGCTCCCCGCCGACGAGGCGATCACCCGCATCAAGGAGAGCGTCGAGCACACCTACGGCCGGCGCGGCCGCGCCGTCGTCGAGCAGAACTTCGCCGCGATCGACGAGTCGCTCGCCGCGCCTGGCACACGTCGAGACGCCGTCGACCGTCACGTCGACCCGTTCGATGGCCGCCGCGATCCCCGACGACGCGCCCGAGTTCGTCGCACGCGTGTCACCGCGCGGCTCCTGGCGGGCGAGGGCGACCTGCTCCCGGTGAGCGCGCTGCCCATCGACGGCACGTTCCCCACCGGCACCGCGCGTTACGAGAAGCGTGCGATCGCCAAGGAGATCCCCATCTGGGATCCCGACATCTGTATCGACTGCGGCAAGTGCGCGATCGTCTGCCCCCACGCCACGATCCGCATGAAGGTGTTCTCGCCCGAAGCGGTCGACGGCATGCCGCCGGAGTTCCTGCACAAGGAGTTCCGTTCCAGGGACCTCCCCGGACATCGCCTCGCGATCCAGGTCGCGCCCGACGACTGCACCGGCTGCGGGGTGTGCGTCGACGTGTGCCCCGCCAAGAGCAAGACCGAGGTGCGGCACAAGGCGATCAACATGGAGCCTGCGCTCGAGCACCGCGACCTCGAACGGCAGCGGTGGGAGCTCTTCCAGTCGATCCCCCCGCTCGACCGTGCGCGGCTGCCGCACGATTCCGTGAAGGGGTCCCAGGTGCTCGAGCCGCTCTTCGAGTTCTCGGGTGCGTGCGGCGGCTGCGGCGAGACGCCGTACATCAAGCTCGTCAGCCAGCTGTTCGGCGACCGCATGATCGTGGCCAACGCGACCGGCTGCTCTTCGATCTACGGCGCCAACCTCCCGACCACGCCGTGGGCCGCGAACGCGGCCGGCCGCGGTCCCGCCTGGAACAACTCGCTGTTCGAGGACAACGCCGAGTTCGGTCTCGGCATGCGCCTCGCGCTCGACAGCCAGCACCGCGCCGCCCGCTCGTTGCTGGAGCAGCTCGCGCCGCGTCAGAGCGACGACCTCATGCCGCGCGATCCTCGACAACCCCCAAGAGACCGAGCAGCAGATCGTCGCCCAGCGCGAGGCGATCGCACGGTTGCGTTCCCGGCTGGAATCCGCGAACGGAGACGACCGGGCCGCCGCGCAACAGCTCCTCTCGCTCGCGTCCCGACTCGGCCGCGAAGGCGTGTGGATCATCGGCGGCGACGGCTGGGCCTACGACATCGGTTTCGGCGGGGTCGACCAGGTGCTCTCCAGCGGCCGGAACGTCAACATCCTCGTGCTCGACACCGAGGTGTACTCGAACACGGGCGGGCAGGCGTCGAAGGCCACGCCACGCGGCGCGGTCGCGAAGTTCGCCGCCGCCGGCAAGGCGACCGCCAAGAAGGACCTCGGCGCGATCGCCCGCGCGTACGGCAACGTCTACGTCGCGCAGATATCGATGGGCGCGAACGAGCTGCAGACCACGAAGGCGCTGCTCGAAGCCGACGCGTGGCCCGGCCCGTCGCTCGTCATCGCGTACAGCACCTGCATCGCGCACGGCATCGACATGTCGAAGTCGATGACGCACCAAAAGGACGCCGTGAAGAGCGGCTACTGGCCGCTGTACCGGTTCCAGCCGAGCGAGATCGAAGACGGCCGGCCCTTCAAGCTCGACTCGCACCGCCCGTCGATCCCCGTGCGCGACTTCGTCGCGACCGAGACCCGCTTCGCGATCCTCGAACGCACGCATCCCGACCGGGCGCACGACCTCGCCGCACTGTTGCAGGCCGACGCCGACGAGCGCTGGCGCTACTACGAGCAGCTCGCGGGCATGCACCGAACCGTGCCGCACGTGATCGACGCCGAAGTGCAACCCGACGTCGAGAGCGACGCCGGCTACCAGTACGAGGAGCACTGACATGGCCGACCTCCGCACCACCTACCTCGGGCTGCAGCTCTCGTCGCCGGTCGTCGCGTCGGCCAGCCCGCTCACCGGCGAGCTCGACAGCGCGCGGGCGATCGCCGACGCGGGCGCGGCCGCGCTCGTCATGCCGTCGCTCTTCGAAGAAGAGATCCTCCAAGAGGAGATCGAGCTCAACCGCGCGCTCGAAGCCGGCGCCGAGCACTTCTCCGAAGCGGTCAGCTACTTCCCGACGATGACCGACATCGCGAACCCGCCGACCGGTACGCGAAACGCCTCGCCGAGCTGAAGGCCGCGCGTCGACATCCCGGTGATCGCGAGCCTCAACGCGGCGTCGCCGGGCGGCTGGGTGCGCTACGGCGGTGCTGCTCGCCAACGAGCGGTGCCGACGCGATCGAGCTGAACCTCTACGCGGTCGCGGCCGACCCCGACTCGGACCGCGGCCGACGTCGAAGGCGAGTACCTCGAAGCCGTCGCCGAGGTGCGCGCCGATGACGTCGACGTGCCGCTGGCGGTGAAGCTGAGCCCGTACTTCACGTCGACCGCGAATTTCGCGCCGCCGCGTCGTCGACGTCGGGGCCGACGGGCTCGTGCTGTTCAACCGCTTCTACCAACCCGACATCGACCTCGAGTCGCTCGACGTCGTCTCGCGGGTCGAGCTGTCGTCGCCCTGGGAGCTGCGGCTGCCGCTGCGCTGGATCGCGATCCTGCGCCCGCTGGCTGCCGAACGACGTCGCTCGCTGCGACGACCGGCATCGCCACCGGGCTCGACGTGGCCAAGGCGATCGCGGTCGGCGCCGACGTCGCGATGACGACGTCGGCATTGTTGCGCCACGGTCCCGGCGCGGATCGGCGAGATCGTCGCGGGCCTGCAGCACTGGCTCGACGAGCACGAGTACGCGTCGGTCGACCAGCTGCGGGGAAGCATGAGCCACGCGAAGACCGACAACCCCGCGGCGTTCGAGCGCGCGAACTACCGCAAGATGCTGCACTCGTGGGCGGCCCCCGCCCCGATCACGTCCTCGTAGCCGAGCACTCGAGTTCCGCCGCGACCCGCACATCAGCGTTAGCCCTGATCTTTCAGTAGGCGCAGGTGCCGCGGCGGTTGGGTCGCTGCGGTGGGCCGCGAAGTGACTCGCGTGCACTCCTTCAGATCACAGACGGCTTCACCCGCGGAGTGTGTGCTCGAAACAGCACTGCTAGCACGGGCGCTAGCTCGGGCGCTATCGCCCGCAGCGAGCGGGTGCTAGCGACGAGAAAGCGGCGGCGCGGCGGCGCGTCCAATTCGTGTGCTACTACCGGCGGTATCACGGGTGGTACCACCGGCAGTATCACTCCGTTTTCACGGGTCCGTGATGCCGTGTGCCAGGATGCGGTTCCTTGCGCCGGACGATCGCCGCGAGCCCGGCGGGCCAGCGGGACAAGTCGATCAGGTCACCCACCAGCTGTTCGGCACGGAAACACAGGCCATTCTGATCGGTACGGTGAGGTCACCACCAGACACGGGACGCGACCCGCGATCAACCCATCGCTACTGAAAGATCAGGGTTAGCGTGCCGGCTGTGGTGAGCGATCTTGCGTTCAAGGCGCTGAATGTGATGCATCGTGGAGCGTTGAAGGCGTCCGGAGGCCGCGTCGGTTGGCGGGCACGCGGGATGCCGATGCTGGAATTGACGACAGTCGGACGCAAGAGCGGTCAGCCGCGATCGGTGATGCTGCCGGCGCCGGTGCAAGACGATGGGGCCTGGGTGATCGTTGCGTCTCGGGGCGGTGCCGACCATCATCCGGCATGGTTCTTGAACCTCCGGACCATCCGGATGTCGACGTCAGATTGCAAGGTCGGCCGAAGCGGCCGATGCGCGCTCGAATCGCGACAGCCGAAGAACGGGCGCGGCTCTCGGCCGCCGGTCACCGCCGTGTACCTGGGGTATGCCCGGTATCAGGAGAAGACGGATCGCGAGATTCCGTTGGTGTTGCTCGAACCGGAGGCGAATGGTGAAGCGTGACCAGGACACGAGCCTCGGGTGGATATACCTCGGCGTGTCGATCAACGGCGCGGCCTATACCGTCAACGTGTTCCGGCCCAGTCGCAACAACCGCCTGTTGTTCTTCTGGAGTTTCTTCGCGGTCCTTGGATCACCGTCGAGCTCGCACCGTTCCATCTCGCGTGGCAGGTGCTCTCCACCGGGTTGTTCGCTGCCGGCGGCGCTCTGCGCAGCCGGCCGGGCCGCATCGGGCTCGCCCTGACGCTCGCGTCGTGGATCGGGCTCGCGGAGTCCGTCCGTCAGAGCATCGCGGCCCGCCACGAGATCCGCGAAGCGTTGCGAGACCTCCAGCGCGACGAACCCGACCCCGATCCGCTTCCCGTCCGCGTCGACCGGAACGTCCCGTTCGCGCGCGCCGGCGGTCGGCAACTCCGACTCGACGTGCGCGCGCCCGATGTCGCACCGCAACCCGGTGTCCGCCGGCCCGCGTTGGTGCAGGTGCACGGCGGCGGTTGGGTGATCGGGTTCAAGAACCACCAGGGCCGGCTCCTCATGCGCCGGCTCGCCGCTCGGGGATGGGTCTGCTTCAACATCGACTACCGGTTGAGTCCCCTGGCCACGTTCCCGGACCCGCTCGTCGACGTCAAGCGTGCGATCGCATGGGTCCGCGAACACGCCGATGAGTACGACGTCGATCCCGGGTTCGTCGCGATCACCGGGGGTTCCGCGGGCGGACATCTGAGCGCGGCTGAGCGCGCTCACGGCCAACGACCCTCGTTACCAACCGGGCTTCGAGTCAGCCGACACCTCGGTACAAGCCGCCGTGCCGTTCTATGGCGTCTACGACTTCACCAACCGCAACGGCGTATGGCCACCGCAGACCCTCTCGTCGTTCTTGGAGCCGATCGTGATGAAAGCCACCCTCGCCGACGAACCGGAAGCGTTCGCGGCGGCTTCGCCGCTCGACCAGGTACGCCCCGATGCGCCGCCGTTCTTCGTGATCCATGGCGCACTCGACGTTCTGGCACCCGTTGAAGACGCCCGCGACTTCGTGTCGCGCCTGCGGGCCGTGTCCTCCGCTCCGGTGTACTACCTCGAGTTGCGGGGCGCCCAACACGCATTCGAAACGTTCGTGTCGATCCGGGCCAACGCGGTGGTCGCCGCGGCCGAGCGATTCCTCGACTCGATCTGGGACGCGCACCGAAACGCCGGCGAACACGAACCGACCGCGTCAGAGGTTCGCGCCAGGGTCACCCAGGATCTCGGACCCGAGGTGATCAAGGCCGTCGACTGAGGTCGCGTGCGCGTTCGGCGACGTCGAGGCAGGCGGCAACAAGTGGGGCCGCGAAGCTGGAGCCGACGCACGAGGTATGTCCACCGGCGACGGAATGGACGCGGGCGCCGTGAATCGCATCAGCGGCCGCGAGCTGGAGCGACGGCGACACACCACGATCTCGGGTGGTGCAGACCACCGCGGTCGGTACGTCGACGTCGCGGATCCAGGACGCGTGATACGTGCTGAGCGAATGGACTGCTTCGATGATCATCCGCCAGTCGTGCCGGCGCATCTCGGCGGCCGCCCACGCCGGAAGGCCCGACGGTGGGCCGAAACCGATGCGCGGCAGCGCGGGCAGGACCGTGCTCGTCGCCGTGGCGGCCCGGGCGAGGGACGCGGCCGCGAGCATCGTGGCCTGATAGCTCCGGCGCATCAACCGGCCCGGCACGAAACCTGCGCTCGTCGCGCACAAGACCATGCCATCGACGAGATCGCGGTGACGGCGCCACAGGAGCTGGGCGACGGGCCCACCCATCGAGTAACCGACCGCGATGACGGGCCCGGCGCCCATCTCGAGAAGTGTCTCGGCGCAATCGTCGGCGCAGTCCGAGAGCCGGAAGATGCGACGTGTCCGCAGGCCGCGGCGCGTGTCCCCGCAGGTCGGGGGCAATGATGTTGAAGTGCTCGGCGAGGGGCTCGAAGACCTGGAACCAGTTGAGGCCGCCGCTGGCGACCAATCCGTGCAAGAGCAGAACCGTCGGGGCACCGGGAGGGCCTTGGACCTCGCGTACGAACGTGGTGCCTCGATCGGGCAACTCCACGTGTCGCCCATAGGGAAGGTGACGGCGCGCAGGTGCCCGCAAGAGCGTGTGGACCGCGGCTGTCATCGCTGCACCTCCCCCCGGTGATGCCCGATACCTGGGCCAATGGTCTCACATCCGCCACCAAGAGGGAACGACCGGTCCCGAATGGTGGTATCAGGATCTCCGATCGCGAGCGGAAGAGTCGAGCGGGTGGTCGTGTGTGACGTCGGTCCCTATCGCGCCGGTGGCGAAGGCGCGATGGTCGCGGAGTGCAGCGCCTGAGCGGTATCGACGCCGGTTTCTTGTATGGCGAAACGGCGGCGTGGCACATGCATGCCGGGGTTGTCGTGATACTCGATCCGTCCACCGCGCCGAATGGATTCGGCGCCGATGCGCTGCGAGAGGTGATCCGGCATCGTCTGGCGCAGCTCGGCCTCTTTCGCTACCGGGTCCGCGGGGTTCCGCTTGGTATCGGCCGTCCTGTATGGGTCGAGGTCCCCGACCTCGACTTGGACGTGCACGTTCGGACCGCCTCGCTCGCGTACCCGGGCGGGATGCGTGAACTGAGCGCCTTTGCGGCCGAGGTGCTGTCCCACAAGCTCGATCGTCGTCGGCCGCTGTGGGAGATGTGGGTGGTCGATTCCCTCGAGGGCGGGCGGGTCGCACTCGTCATCAAGGTCCATCACGCGTGCGTAGACGGCATTCGGGGCGTGCAGCTCTACGACGTCCTCTTCGACCTGGAGCCGGACGCGGCGCTCGATCGCGCGGAGGGCCCCACGCACGTGGGCGAGGCTCCCCCATCGTGCGCGGCGTTCGCTTGCTCGAGCGCAATCGACGTCGCGGGTACCCCGGTACGTGCGGCCCGTGCCGTTGCCGGGATCGCCCGCGGAGGGGTCCGGCTCGCGAGCTCGTTGCGATCGCCGCTGCGGCGACACGTGACCTTGCCGTTCACCGCGCCGCCGAGCCCTTTCAACGGCACACTCACCCCCGCTCGTTCGGTGGCGTTCTGTTCGGTACCGATGGACGAGGTCCGAACGATCCGCAAGGCGCACGACGTCACGTTCAACGACGTCATCTTGGCCGCGTGCACCGGCGCGCTCCGCCACTCCCTGCTCGAAACCGGACCATCGCCCACCCGACCGCTGATCGCGGAGGTGCCGGTCGGGGTTCACGGAGGGACGGCAGGTGTCGACGCGTCGGCGATGCCGGGCAACTTCGTCTCTGCGATGGGCGCGCTGCTCCCCGTCCATCTCGACAATCCCGTCGAGCAGCTGTACGCGATCCGTCAGTCGACACGCGCCGCGAAAGCCGCGCATCAGGTGTTGGGCGACGATTTCCTGCTCGATCTCGTCGACGCCGCACCACCGGCGATCATCGCGGCTTCGGTCGCTACCTATACCGCGCTGCACCTCGACCGGTTGCACCCACCAATCTTCAACGTGCTCGTCTCAAATGTGCGTGCCTCGCCGATCCCCGTCTATTCCGCAGGCGCGCGGCTCGTCGGCACCTATCCGCTGGGCCCACTCCTCGCGGGCTGCGGGCTGAACATCACCGTCCTCAGCTATGTCGACCAAGTGGATGTCGGGCTCGTCGCCTGCCCCGACGTCGTCGACGACGTGTGGAAGATCGCAGATGCAATTCTGCCGGCCCTCCACGACCTCTCGGGCGCGGGGAACCGCATCGGCTGAGATCGTCGAGCGCGATTTGCACACATGTTCGGCCGAGATTCAGATCGCCACGAAGCCACCATCGACCGCGAGCGCCTGCCCCGTGACGAAGCTCGCTCGCTCCGAGCAGAGCCAGATGACTGCATCGGCGATCTCCTCCGGCTGCCCCAACCGCCCGATCGGCTCGGTCGCCAACAGTTGGGCGGCCGCGTCGGGATCGCCGTGGGTGAAGCGAGTGATCATCTCGGTCTGGATGACCCCCGGACATACCGCGTTCACCCGGATGCCTTGCGTCGCGTATTCGATCGCGGCCGTCTTCGTGAGCCCGACGATCCCGTGCTTGGAAGCGGTGTAGGCGGGGATGCCGGCAAACCCGACGAGACCTGCGACCGACGCGTTGTTGACGATCGCGCCGCCACCTGTCGCGAGCATCTTCGGAATCTCCTCGCGCAAGCACAAGAAGACGCCGGTGAGATTGATGCCGATCGTACGATTCCAGTTGTCGAGCGAGCACTCGGCCGTCGGCATGGGAGACCCTTCGACACCCGCGTTGTTGAACGCGTAGTCGAGCCGGCCGAATCGCGCGACGGCACGGGCGACCATTGCGGCGACGTCATCGGCACTCGAGACGTCAGTGCGCACGAAAATGGCGTCGCCGCCGAGACGTTCGATCTCGACCGCGGTCGCCTCACCCCGCTCGACGTCGATGTCGGCGACGACGACCGAAGCGCCTTCGCGGCCGAACGCGAGTGCGGCAGCGCGGCCGATGCCTGCGCTCGCGCCAGTGACGAGCGCGACCTTCTCCTGCATGCTGCTCATGTGAGTTCTCCTTTTTCGGTCGTCCGCAACTGGTCCTGGGCTCGCGCCGCGTCGAGGACGATCCGGCGCTCGGCCGAACCGATCACGGCGCGGGCACGGTCGACGGCATCGGGGTTCACCGAGATCGACGTGATCCCGAAACGTACGAGCCGCTCCGCGAAGTCGGGCTTGTTCGAGGGCGCCTGGCCACACAACGAGGACGTGATACCCGCGTTCCGCGCCGCGGTGATGATCCGCTCGATCGCGTCGAGCACCGCCGCGTCCGACTCGTCGAACAGCTCGGCACAGACCTCGGAATCGCGATCGACGCCCAGCATGAGCTGGGTCAGGTCGTTGGAGCCGATCGAGATCCCATCGATTCCCAACGCGGCGTACTCGGGGATGCGATAGACGACCGAGGGAACCTCCGCCATCACCCAGCGGTGCAGGCCCCGCTGCGCACCGAGCGGACTGCGCTCGACCAGCTCGAGACATGCCTCCAGTTCCCAGCGTGTTCGCACGAACGGGATCATGAGGTGCAGGTTCGGGGTCTGGTCGCGGACGCGCGCGAGGAGCTGCAGCTCGAGGGAGAACAGGTCGGGCTCGCGCACATAGCGATAGCAGCCGCGGTAGCCGATCATCGGATTGCTCTCGACCGGCTCGTAGTCCTTGCCGCCCTCGAGATTGGCGAACTCATTGCTGCGGAAGTCGATGGTGCGGTAGACGACGGGGCGGGGTGCGAACGCGGTCGTGATGCGCAGGAGCGAGGCCGACATCCGATCGACGAACTCGGCGCTATCCGTCGCGATGACCGCGCGTGGATGGCGACCGCCCAGCGCCTCGGTGAGCAGGAATTCGGCTCGCAGCAAGCCGACCCCGTCGACGGGCATCGCGGCGACGCGTTCGGCCTGATCCGCCACCGCCAGATTCACGTACAGCTTCGTGGCGAGCGGCTCCATCGACTGTGGGCCCGGGGTCGAACCCGAAGGCGCGAACGATACGGGCGAGACCTTCGGCGCGCGGTCCCCCTCGAGGACGACGCCCTTCGCGCCGTCGACCGTGACGAGCTCGCCGTCCCGCAACACCTCGGTCGCGCGGCGCGTGCCGACGACGCACGGAACACCGAGCTCGCGGCTCGACGATCGCGGCGTGACACGTCATGCCCCCGCCGTCGGTGACGAGCGCGCCCGCGCGGCGCAGCACCGGAACCCAGTCCGGGCTCGTCATCCGAGCGACGAGCACTTCTCCGGGTTGCAACGCTTCACCCTCGGCCGGCGCGCTGATCACGCGCACCCGCCCAACCGCGACACCCGGCGACGCGCCGAGTCCGCGCACCAGCACGACGTCACCGGCGCCCGGCACCGCGGTCGGCGGCGCAGCAGGTGCGTTTCCCAGCGTCGTGATCGGGCGCGACTGAACCAAGAAGATCCTGCCTCCGGCGATCGCCCATTCCATGTCTTGGGGCTTGCCGTAGTGCTGCTCGACGCGGATCGCGAGCCGGGCGAGCTCGAGCACCTCGTCGTCGCCGAGCACCCGACGCCCACCGTCGGCGGCATCGAGCGGGATTCGTCGATCGCCACCGCGCGGATCGGCCGTGATCATGAACGACTGCACGCCGACCCGGACGTCGGCGAGGCGAGGGCCCTCCTTCGCGACGCGGTAGGTGTCGGGCTCGACCTGGCCGCCTACGACGACCTCGCCGAGCCCCAGGGCACCTTCGATGACGATCATCGACGGATCTCCGGTCGACGGGTCGACCGTGAACATCACGCCGCTGCGTTCCGACTCGACCATCTCTTGCACGACGACCGCCATTGCCGGTTCGCCGGCGACGCCACGCGTTCGCCGGTAGGCGACAACCCGTTCACCGAACAGCGAACTCCAGCACTCCACGACCCGCCGGCAGAGATCCTCGTCGTCGCTCACGTTCGTGAAGGTCTGATTCATGCCCGCGAACGAGGCGTCGGCCGTGTCTTCCGCGGTCGCCGACGAGCGAACGGCGACTCGAAGGTTCGTCCCGAGCCGGTGATACGACTCGAGCAACTCGGCTCGGAGCGCGGGCGGCAACCCCGCCTTGCGCACCAGCTCCTGCAGCCGGGACGCCCCCTCGGCCAGCTTTCCCGCGTCGTCGACGTCGATTGATCGCTCGATGTCCACGAGATCGGCGCGTACACCTCCGTCGGCCATCGCGTGGAGATAGGCCGGCGCGCCGATCACGAAGCCCGGCGGGACGGGGAACCCGGCTTGGCTCATCTCGCCGAGGTTGGCGCCCTTCCCGCCTGCGAGAGCGGTGTCGCCGACACCCAGCGCTTCGAACGGGAGGACTTCGGACGCTTGCGCCATGTGTACGTTCCCTTCGGCCGACATCGGTCCTCCTCCGATCCTCGAATGACGACAGCATCTGCCGCCGCGGGCCCTCGTGTCAGAGGCGGACGTCCCGAGCATCGGCGCCAAGCGGCCGGTTTCGCCGGCGCCTCCTGGTGCCGGACTCCTGGTGCCGGTCGCCGAGTTGCATGATTGAATGACCGGCGGTGGCGAGTCGGCCGGATGGCCGCGTACGGACCTGCTCGCGAGAGTGGTGATCCGTCCGAGGAACGTCCGGACTCCGCAGGACAGGGTGCTGGGTAACACCCAGTCGGGGTGACCCGCAGGACAGTGCAACAGAGAGCAGACCGCCGATGGTGCCGGGCTTTCGGGCGCGGCACACAGGTAAGGGTGAAACGGTGCGGTAAGAGCGCACCAGCATCCGGGGCGACCCGGATGGCTCGGTAAACCCCATCCGGAGCAAGGCCGAGCAGGGGAAGGGTGGTCCGCCCGTTCGACCCCGGGTAGGCCGCTGGAGCCGGCGGGCAACCGCCGGCCGAGATGGATGGCCATCGAAGGGCCGCAAGGCCCGGAACAGAATCCGGCGTACAGGCCGACTCGTCACCACATACGGTCTGACCTGCGGAAATAGTGATCAGTGGCGTCCGGCGGACACACCGAGGACACATCGGATTCAGCCGTCGGCGCTTGCCGCACCCTCGGCGTCCGATCCGAGGACGAGGTCGACGGCTTCTCGCGTGCGGTCGTCGGAGTCGGGCCACAGGTGTGAGTACGTGTTCAGGGTCTCCACGGCCGAGGCGTGGCCGAGACGGAGCTGCACCGTCTTGACGGACTCTCCGTGGCGGATCAGCAGCGACGCGTAGAAGTGGCGGAGCTGGTGGAAACCGACACCCTCGGGCAGGCCGGCGCGGTGCACGAGTGGCCGCCACATGTCGGAGAACCGGGTCCGGCGAATCGGGTTCCCGTCGTCGTTCGTGAACACGAAGCCGCACGCGCCGGCGGGAAACCGCGCGTCATCAAGGTCCTCGCCGATAACGCCGTGCCGTTCACTGTCGAGGCGATGCAAGCGAACGAAGGTAGCGTTAGCTCCAGGAACCGACGATCGGAGACACCCAGAGCGCGCCGTTAGGGGATGCACGTTATGGGCGGTCACCCGGCGTCGTCGTTCTCTGCGGCCCGCGACTGGTGGCCTAACACGCTCCTCCCGGGCATTCGGCGCTTGAGTGTTCGGCTCGGCTGGTGGATTCTTCAGCCGGGCTTGTCGATGAGAGGAGCGTGGTTCGACATCCGACGGATCTGAGCTCTCGGGCGACGGCCTGGAGCTCGGCGGCGATGTTCGGCGGCGGGGCATTCGTTGGTCTCGTCGAGCGTGCGATCCGGGGCGGGCCGCGCTTCTCGGTCGTGCCGGTCTTGATCGCGCTGGTCTTCGCCGGGTTCGTGGCTGCGGTTGGGCCCCGATGTTCGAAGCCGGCGCTCGCTCCTCTTGGTCCCCTCGGCGTGGTTCTCATCGCGTGCGCGCTCGCGACGAACCACGGATCTGGCGATGGAGCGGTGCTCTACATGTGGCCGGTGCTCTGGACCTCGTATTTCTACGGCCGCAAGGGAGCGGCGCTCATCGTTGTTTGGGTTGGTGGAGTTCACGGACTTGTCGTCCGCTCGTTCCCACACGGTCTGGCCTATGTCGGCAGATGGCTCGAGGTCGTGGTCGCCGCCATCGTGGCTGCGGTGGTGGTCCAGATCCTCGTCCGTCGCTCTGACCGACTCGTCGCGCGGCTGGAACGCAGCGAGACGCGATTTCGAGAACTTGCCGAGCGGACTCCCGACATCGTCTTCCGGTTCTCGCGCGTGCCGGATCCGCATTTCGAATACCTGAGCCCGTCGTTCGAGACCATCACCGGCGTTCCCGTCGCGACCGTCGAAACCGATTTCGGGGCTTTTGCCGCGGTGCTCGACGACGCGGGGCTGGCCCTCGTGGCCGACGTCGTAGCCGACAGGAACTTCCAACCTCATGTCGATCTCGCGTTCCGGCGAAAGGACGGCACCATTGGCGTGTTCGATCTTCACGTCGTCGAGACCGCCGACGGCACGCAAGGCGTCGGGCGCGACGTCACCGAGATCCGCGCCCTGCAAGCGCAACTGGCCGAACAGGCCACACGCGACCCGCTCACCGGCCTCGCCAACCGGCGCCTCCTCGATGAACTCCTCGGCCGGGCACTCCGCCGCGCCAACCGTTCCCGCACACCGCTCACCGTCGCCTTCGTCGACCTCGACAGATTCAAATCGGTCAACGACACCCACGGCCACGACGCAGGTGACGAAGTGCTCTGCGCCGCGGCAGCCCGGCTCCAGACAGCTGTACGCGAACGCGGATGTCGTCGCCCGTTACGGGGGCGACGAATTCGTCGTTGTCTACGAAGGCGCAGGCGACACCGCGGTCCAAGGTCTCGTCGAGCGGATCCACAACGCGCTCAGCGCCCCAATTGAAATCGGCGCCGGTGTCACCGTGCACTGTCCCGCGAGCGTCGGCATCGCCGATACGCGAACCACCGCCCCGAACGCCGCTGCGCTCATCGGCGCAGCCGACCGCGCGATGCTCGAAGTCAAGAAGCAACACGCCTCGTCACGCCGACAAGACCAGCGACCCGAGGCCGTCGGCGCGGTCGACTGAACCCGCTCACGTCCGCACCGCGGCGTTTGCTCACGTGCCATTGCCGGAATGACCGAGCGCTCCGCCGGGGCGACGCGGGCATCAGCGTTATGTGCGCCCTCGCCGGACGGGGGCCACTGGCAGAACGCGCCCCTACCAGGCAATCGGCGTGCGTGGTGGGAGTCGACTTCAGCAACTACACGCGATGTTGAGACGTCGAACGACTCGCGCGTCATGGCGCGTCCCAGATCGGCTGGGGCGATCGCAATTGCAGTTGTGCTTCGCGGTTTGCGCCGGATCGAGAAATAGTCCTTGACTTCTCGCCTGTCCATAATATCTTGATCTCAAGATATTGGACTCCGAGATAAAGGGAGCGAGATGGCAAAGGCACTCAGCATCGTGCAACACCCCGTCAGCGACTACGCCGCATGGCGCACCGTCTACGAACAGGTCCAGCCCCTGCGCGACAAGCACGGCGTCAGCGCGGCCGACGTCCTCCAGGACCCGGCCGACCCCAACCAGGTGACGGTGTTGCACTGGTTCCCGTCCGTAGGTCAGGCCCAGGCGTTCGTCGCCGACCCCGGACTGAAGGACGCGATGGCAAACGCGGGTGTGACCGCAGCCCCCCGCATCGAAATCGTGGTGGAGGCCTAGACCTGCCTCCTCGCCGGCCTCCCGAGGCCATCGCATTCGAACGCGAGTTCCCGGGCGCACGTTGGCTGACCAGCCGCTGCGCCCGCGAACTCGAAGTTGTCGGCAACCTCGTCGAGGCCGCGATCGGTGCCGTCTGTCGCCGCTACGGCCTGTCACACGCGGCGTTGAACGCGCTCGCGGTCATCGAAGGCGAAGGCCAACCCATGCTGACCGGCGAAGTCGCCGCCCGCATGCACATCACCAGCGGCACCGTCACGTCACTGCTCGACAACCTCGAACGGAAGCACTACGTCGTCCGCAGCAGCGACCCCGATGACCGTCGCCGAGTACTCGTCGACATCACCCCGCCCGCGCAAGCACTCCTCGATGAAGCGTTACCCGCGATCCAACAAGTCGCACGCCAACTCGTCAACCGCATCGGCCCCCAACGCCAACAAGTGCTGCTCGACATCCTCGACGAGATCCGCCAAGCCGCCGCCGAACTCCCCGACGACCTCCCCGACCCGCAACCTCGACAACGCCCCAAACGAATAGCCCGCTGACCTATCCCATACGCGCGTCCCATATCGGATCGAGGACGCAGAACGACGCGCCAGAACAGCGGGCAGAACGGACGCGAAGCCGCGACGGCAGCGCCCGCTCATCCTCGGCATCGCAACCGAACGCGCGCCCGAACTGCCGATCTCGCGCACACTCGCCGCTCGTAGCTCCGACCAGAACGCGCGGCGCAGAACGCGCGCCCGAACCCCGCAATACAGCCATCCCGGTCGTGCCGCCTGCGGTCAGCTCGCGTTGCGCACGACCGCACGACCTTCGCGCACGAGCTTCGCGATCGCGCGGTTTTCGGAGAGGTGTTCGCCGACACCAACGACGAGCTCAGCGCCGACCGCGGTCGCCAGCTTCTCGAGCGTCCCGAGGTTCGGACGCGCGCCACCGCCCTCCATACGAGCGATCGCTGACTGCGTCGTCCCCATCCGCTCCGCCAACTCTGCCTGCGTCAAGCCGGCTCCGACTCGAAGTCGGTACACGAACTCACGAAAGGCGGCGATCCGCGCCTCGTCTTCGTACGCCGCCCGCGCCTCGGGGCTCAAAGGTCGCCGCTCCTTCATCTCGTTCCACGTAGTCCGCTTCGCCATCGTCCTCAGTCCTCACCGTGTGTCGTATGAGCCTCTCGAATGCACTGCTCCATCGCCCCGCCTCGCTCGCTCGACCTCTATCCAGGCCCAGACATAGCGTACACGCTATATCACCTTCGCTGGGCTCCCCGGCGCGGACACAGAATGGGAACAGCAGGCCGGGAAACAGCGAAAATGTCGCAGTCGGCCACGCACCTTCGTCGACGCGATAGAGCTTGTCGGCATAGGCGAACAACCGCGCCGCGTCTCTTCGAGATCCCTGAGCGTCCCGAGCAGCCCGGGAGTGACGCCTCGGCGAGAGCCCGTAGCGCACGTACCAGCGGATCGCGACGACGATCTCCGCCCACCGCTTGCCGCGGTGCTCGGCCGATGCAACAGTGCCGGCTGGCCGTAGTTCGGCTACAACAATCGTCGATGACGACGACCATGGGCGCCACGAGGAGCAGACGTGCGTGAACACGGGCTGGGCGAGAAGGAGATTCTTGCCGACCTAGAGCTGCGACAGAGTCGGGAGCCGTCGGTGCACGGCGCCCGCTTGTTCGGCCTCGTCTACCCGACGGGGCGCTCCGACCTCGAGGCGCTCATGGAGGAGGTCAACCGCCGGTACCTGTTCGGCAACGCCCTGAACCCGTTCAAGTTCACGGAGCTCGCCGCGCTCGAGCGCGAGGTCATCGAGGGTGTCGGCGCGCTGCTGCACATTGCCGACGGCGGGGGCGGCGCGATGACGTCGGGTGGAACCGAGTCGATCCTCATGTCGATGCTCGTCAGCCGGGAGCGCGCCCGGCGCGCGGGGTCGAGCGACCGCAGATCCTCGCACCGACTTCGGCCCACCCCGCCTACGCGAAGGCCGCGCACTACTTCGGCATGGACCTCGTGCGCGTGCCGCTCGACACCGACTTGCGCGCCGATGTGCGCGCCGCCCGCGAATTGATCGGACCCGCGACCGCGGTGGTTGTGGCGTCGGCGTTCAACTACCCGTTCGGGGTCATGGATCCCGTCGAGCAGCTCGCCGCACTCGCGGCCGAGCACGGCGTCGGCTGCCACGTCGACGCGTGCATCGGCGGGTTCGTGTTGCCGTTCCTCGAACGCCTCGGGATCGACGTGCCGGCCTGGGATTTCCGCGTCGAAGGCGTCACGGAGATCTCCGCCGACGTGCACAAGTACGGGTACTGCCCGAAGGGTGCGTCGGTGATATTGCACCGCGACCCCGACTGGTTCGGACACCAGGTGTTCCTGTACGACCAGTGGCCGTCGGGACTGTACGGATCGCCGGCCATGGCCGGTGCGCGCCCCGCCGCGCCGATCGCGACGGCCTGGGCCGCGATCAACTACCTCGGCGTCGACGGGTACACCGAGATCATGCGCGAGCTGATGCAGGCCACCGCGAAGGTGCGCGACGGCATCTCGGCGATCGACGGCCTCGAGATCCTCGGCGATCCGATCGGTCCGGTGCTGTCGTTTCGGTCCGCCCTGTTCGATCTCGACGCGGTCGCCGACGTGATGGACGACCGGGGCTGGAATCTCAACCGCAACACCGAACCACGCGGCCTGCACCTCATGCTCTCGCCCGTCCACACCACGGTGGTCGAGGAGCTGCTCTCCGATCTGCGCGACGCGGTCGACCAGCACGGCGAGTCGCGCGGCGTCGAGGCCCGATACTCCTGACCCCTGAAACCCCTGACCCGTAGAACCGCGACGCCTGATGGAGTTGGACGAAGGGATACGCGTCCTGCCAATGCCCGCCGGCGGAAGAGCGACGATCGACGACGGCCTGCTCGTACCTCCGACGCATAGATTCCTCGTCGTGAGCTTCGCGGTTGCTGCCGACAGTTACGACCGATTCATGGGCAGGTACTCGGTACCGCTCGCGGCCGCGTTCGCGACGTTCGCGGGCGTCGTCGAAGCAATGCGTGTGCTCGACGTCGGATGCGGCCCGGGCGCCTTGACCGCCGAGCTCGTTCGACGGCTCGGACCGGCGGCGGTCGCCGCGGTCGATCCGTCGGCGACCTTCGTCGCCGCTGCCGGCGAGCGCAACCCCGCGGTCGAGGTGCACCGGGCGCCCGCCGAACAGCTGCCGTTCGAGGATCACACCTTCGACGCCGCCCTGGCCCAGCTCGTCGTGCACTTCATGAAGAGTCCCGTCGCCGGCCTGCGCGAGATGGCCCGAGTGACTCGCCCGGGCGGGGTCGTCGCGGCATGCGTGTGGGATCACGACGGCGGCGAGGGACCGCTCGCCGTCTTCTGGGATGTCGCCCACGCCCTCGACCCCGAGATCGAAGACGAGTCCGAGATGGCCGGGGCGCGAGAAGGCCACCTCGCCCAGCTCTTGCGCGAAGCCGACCTGCACGCGATCGACGAGAGTGCGCTGTCGGTCACCGTCGAGCATCCGACCTTCGACAACTGGTGGGAGCCCTTCACCCTGGGCGTGGGCCCCGCCGGCGGCTATGTCGCCGGGCTCGACGTCGCCGGGCAACACCGCCTACGCGACCGATGCCGCGCCGCGTTGCCGGTGGCGCCGTTCACCGTGACCGCCCGGGCCTGGGCCGCTCGCGGACTCGCTTGACACGTCACCCGGATCGGAACCGAGCCCGGACGTCGATCCAGAACCGCATCGTGGCGACCGGGCTCGTCTCGAACCGCGATCCGGCTCGGATGGCGGCGCTGATCTGACGATTGGTTGAGAGGAGCGCGCCGCCCCGGACAGCCTTGTTGAGGAGCAACCGTGCAGGTCCACGACCCGAAGCGCGACCACGATGCGGAGCTCGACTTTCTGCTCCGGCACGACGGCATCCGTGCGTTGTACCAGCCGATCGTCGATATCGCCTCGCGCGACGTTGTGGCCTACGAAGCGCTGGCCCGAGGACCGGCGGGGAGCGCGTTGGAGATGCCCGACGCGCTGTTTGCGGCCGCCGGTCGGGCCGGTCGCACCCACGAGCTCGATTGTCAGTGCCAGCGTGCCGCGCTGCGGGGCGCAGAGCGCGCCGGCCTCGGTCGTCGCATCCGCCTGTTCGTCAACGTCGAACCGGGTGTGCTCACCGAAGTCCGCGCAGACGGGGTCGCCGCCGAATTCGACCGGGCGGTCGAGACACTCAGCGTGGTCATCGAGGTGAGCGAGCGCGATGTGCTCCGCCGACCGAAGGAACTGCTCGACGCCGCCACGCGCGCCGCGCCGCGTGCCGCGGCATCGCGCTCGACGACGTCGGCGTCAACCCGCAGAGCCTGAGCCTGATGCCTCTCGTCGACCCCGACATCATCAAGCTCGACATCTCCGTGATCCAGGGCCGGCCGACCGCCGAGACCGGCCGGTTGCTGAACGCGGTCTCTGCGCAGACCGAGCGCTCCGGCGCAGTCGTGCTCGCGGAAGGGGTCGAGACGGAAGCGCATGAAGCGTTCGCGCGTTCGTTGGGCGCGACGCTCGGTCAGGGTTGGTTGTACGGACATCCGGCTCCGCTCCCGGCGCATCGGCCGGAATCCGGGCGCGTCGAGTTGATCGCCGACGGGCCCCGCGAACGGGTCCCGACGACGCCGTTCAACCTCGTCGAGCAGTCAGGACGATTGCTCGTCGCGAACAAGCGTTTGCTCCTGGCGATCTCCTACGACCTCGAGAACCACGCGCGCCGCTTTGCCAGCGACGGCCCCGTCCTGCTCGGCGCGTTCCAAGCTGCGGTCCACTTCACGCCGTCGAGTCGACGCCGCTACGAACAACTCGCCGAGTCGTGCCTGTTCGTCGGCGCGGTCGGGCTCGGGCTCGGCGCAGTGCCCGGCGTCGGTGTGCGCGGGGGCGACTTCGCGCCCGACGATCCGCTCGTGAACGAGTGGACCGTCACGGTGATGACACCGCACCTGTCGGCCGCCCTCATCGCGCGCGACCTCGGCGACACCGGGCCGGACCGCGAGCGCCGGTTCGAGTACGCGATTACGCACGACCGCGACACCGTGTCACTGGCAGCGCGTTCGCTCCTGCTCCGGATCGTGGCGACGTAGCAGCGGGCGCCGGCTGACCGATCCCGACAGTTCACCCGAATCGCCTCCCGGATGACGATCAAAGGTGACTATGACTCTCGACACTGATCCCCCGCGCCGATCAAGAGCCCGTGCGCACGGCTACTACTTTGGGTGCGATCATGCGCGCGCTCGGAAGTCACGACGTTTGGAGGTCCGGTGTCTGCACCGCCGCGTGACGACGAGCTGAGCCCGCTCGTACGCGTGCGCAAGCGGCTGGCGCAGACGCAATACGGTCGTCGGGCGCTCGGTTCGCTCGCCGTCGTGCGGATCGACGAGCCGCTGTTCGCGGTGACGTTCGACGACGGCCCGCACCCGGAAGTCACCCCCCGGGTCCTCGATCTCCTGGGCGCGCGGAACTTCACCGCGACGTTCTTCATGCCCGCGGAACGAGCGCTTCGCCATCCCGACCTCGTTCGCGACGTCGTGGCGCGGGGCAACGAAATCGGGGTGCACGGCTTCAGTCACACCCGCATCACCGAGCTCGGTCCCCGGGCCGTCCGACACGAGACCGCCGACGCCCGCCGCGAGCTCCAGCGGATCGTCGGTACGAGATCCCGGTGGTTCCGACCGCCCTACGGCGCACAGAACATTCGGACATTTCTCGCGACGCGCCTCCAGGGCATGGACGTCGCCGTCTGGGACGTCGACCCCAGCGACGCGCTGACCACGACCGGCTTCGACGTCGCTCCCGACGGTCCGGCCCGCCTCCGAATTCACGCGGCCGGCGCCGATATGACACTCGCGCCCGGGAGCATTCTCCTCCTGCACGACACCCCGGCTGTCGATGATGAGGTCGACGGTGCAACGCGCAAGGTCGTACTCATCGAACGACTCCTCGACGGTATAGGGTCGATCGGCGGGCGGACCTCGACCCTGAGCGAGATCCTCGGTCGGGGCGTCGCGGATCGGCGCATCTGGCGTTCGCCGGGCTACTAGACCGGATTCGCATGATGCACGACAGCAGCGGCGCTCCCGAGCCCTCGGCCCGGGCCCCGGCCGCCAGGGCCGGCGCACACCCCTCGGTCGGCATCTGCATCCTCACCTACAAGCGCAACCGTCAACTCATGGCGCTGCTCGCCGGTATCGCACGACTCGAGCAACCGGCCGCCGACGTGCGCATCGTCGTCGTCGACAACAATCCCGACGGCGCGGCCCGTTCGATCATCGAAGAGTTCCGCGGATCGCTGGCGGCCGCGGGCAACACGTGGCCCGTCGAGTACGTGCCCGAGACCGAGCGCGGCATCGCGCGGGCCCGCAACCGCGCCGTCGCCGCCTGCGCGGAGACCGACTTCGTCGCTTTCATCGACGACGACGAGGTACCCGAACCCGACTGGCTCGTCTCCCTGTTCGCGGTCCAGGCGTCGGCAGGGGCCGACGTCGTTGTCGGAAGGGTGCTGTCGCGGTTCGACTCGCCGCCGCCGCAGTGGGTGCTGACCGGCCACTACCTCGATATCCCGCGCCGGGCGACCGGAGAGCGGGTCAAGTGGGCCATCACCGGCAACGTGCTCATCGCGGCGTCACCTCCTCAATCGCTACTCCCCTCCTTTCGACGAGCGCTTCAACCTCTCCGGAGGCGAGGACACCCACTTCTTCATGCGTGCCGACGACGACGGCGCGGTGATGGTGTCGGCCGACAACGCGATCGTGTTCGAGGACACTCCCGCCGACCGCACCACCTGGCGCTCGATCATGCGGCGTGAGTACCGCCGGGGCAACACGCTCAGCCTCTGCATGCTCGATCTGCATCCGTCGCTGATCCGGCGCCTGCGCCGGGTCGGCCAGGGCGGATACCGCATCCTCCAGGGCCTCGGAATGCTGCTGCTGATTCCGGTAGGGGGCCGCGACAACGCGTACCGCGGCGTGCACCGCATGTGCCTCGGCGCCGGCATGCTCACCGGACTCCTCGGGCTGCGCTACGAGCAGTACGTGCACGAGCATCCGAACCTCGACAAGGTGCACTATCAGGGCTGATATCGGAGCCGCTCCGGCCCGACTCAGAACTGCTTGCCCGCGGGCAGCGTGAACGGCGAGTTGGTCAGCGCGACACCGGCCGGGTCGGTGAGGTTCCCGGCGGTGTAGACGGGCGTGCTCGACGCGACATTCGCCACCGTTCCCGAGGTCTTCGACCCGAGCGTGATCACGAGCGTGTGCGTGTCGGCGGTCCAGGTAATGGTGGAACGCTGGCTCGACTTGCTGCCCCTGAACGTTGCCGTCGCGCTCACGTACGACTTCGACCCGAGATCGAGCGAGCCGAAATTGAACGTGCAGTTCTCGCTGGTGACGGTGAGGACGTCGTTCGAGCCACTTCCGCCGTTCGACACCGACACGGTGACGTCGTTCTTGCCGTTGAGCGTCTGATCGGAGGTGTCGCCCCGCCACGAGGAACAGAAGTCGCGCGACCTGCATCGTCGCCGAGAACACCACGGTGACCTGGTCGCGCGCGTCGATGGTGCCCTCGGTACCGTTCCCGTTGGAGAGGGTGACCCTCGAGATCGCGGGGCCCGCGGGGGCGACGACGACGAGCGCGAGGCTCTTCGTATCGGTGGCCCCCACGGCATCGGTGAGCGTCAGGTTGACCGTCGCCGTTCCCTCGGCGCCCGCCGGCGTCCCGGAGATGACTCCGGATGTCGAGTTGATCGTCAGGCCCTCCGGCAGACCGCTCGCCGTCCAGTTGTACGGCGTCGTTCCGCTGGTTCCCGCCAGCGTGGTGCTGTACGAGGTCGTCAGCTCTGCGCTCGGCAGAGACGCGGTCGTGATCGACGGCGCGGCTGACGACCTTGATCGAGAACGTCTTGTTGACCGCCGCGCCGGAGGCGTCGGTCAGCGTCACGACCACCGACGACGTGCCGAGCGCGCCGGTCGGGGTCCCGGAGATGACCCCGCTGGTATTGCCCATCGTCAGCCCGGCGGGGAGGCCCGTCGCCGACCAGATGTACGGGGTCGTCCCACCCGCTCCTGCGATCCCGTTGGTGTAGGGGCGGTCGAGCGCGGCGTTCGCCAACGGCGACGTGGTCGTGATCGTCGGCCCCACGACGATGTTGAGTGTGAAGCTCTGCACCACGGCATCGTCGCCGAGGGCGTCGGTGAGTGTGACCGTGAACGATTTGGACGCGACGACAGTCGGCGTGCCCGACACGACTCCGGTCGCCGGGTTGAGCAACAGGCCGACCGGCAGACCGCTGACTGCCCATCTGTAGTTCCCGTCCCCGCCGCTGGCAATCAGCGCGGTGCTGTATGGGCGATTGACCGTCCACGTCGCGGGCGGTGAGACGCCGATCGAGAGAGCGGTCGCCGACGCGGTTCCAACCGCCAACTTGGCGCCATTGGAAACCGAGAGCGTCTGCACGACGACGGTCGTCACCGCCGGCGTCGATGACCCGCCGTCGATCCGCAGCAGCGCCTTCGGCGCGTAGAGAGCGCCGGTGATGACGACGGAGGCGCCGCCCGAGAGCACGACCGTCGACGCGTTTGCCTTGGGTTGCCACACCGCCACGCCGGCATATGGTCCCGTTGTCATTGCCGCCATGGTGACCGTCGTCCCCCCGGAGATCGTGAAGGAACCGCCCGCGACATAGATCAGAACGCCTCCGGCCGCCGCGGTGAGCCTGACACCGTTGCCGAGGTTGAACCCCGCCTTCAGGTAGTAGATGCCGCTCAGCATGTTGCAGCTGCCGCTGCCGGGGGCGAAGGTGCTGTCGTAGACGCCGGGCAGCGCGGTCTGCGCCCCGTACGACGAACACGAGTCGGTCCGGTTCGCCAACCCGCTGGTCGACGGCGTCGGGATCCCGGCGTACGGGTCGCCGAGCGCGGGCGAATAGGAGGTGTATGCGGGACACACGCTTCCACCGCCGGGCACGCACGAACCGCCCGCGAGGATCGATGTGCTTCCTGCTCCGTACACACCCCCGCCGGAGATGTCGAATGCCGGGCACGTCGCGCCATCGGTCGTGTTGAGGAAGAAGTCACCGTAGACACGCAGGTTCCCCGCACCCGAGACGGTGACGCCGGTCGCGCCCGTCGCGCAGCTGCCGCCGCTTCCGAGAAGGAGAAGCGGATGAGGCGTGGTCGGAGCGAGTGGTCCGCCGCCACCGATGAGCTTGCGGAACGCAGCCGTGAGACTGAACGTGTATGGGGTACTCCCGGCGGTCGCTTGGGCATCGAGGGTCTCGACGATCGTGACCGTGACCGAGACCGGGACGCCGGTGCAATCGGCGACGGGCGCGCACGAGACGGTGGCGGTAGCGACGCTGCTCGCGATCTCGGCGTCGCTCACGATCGCCGCCCCCTCACAATGACGACGCAGGATCGAATGACCGACCTGTACGTAGACAGCCGTGTTGTTGGTGGGCGTGGTTCCGGTCCTGCTCGACGTCGTCCAGTTGAAGCGGGCGATCGCCGTCTGCCGCGCCGAGCACCGGTGCCGGCTTCGGGTCGGGGCACGACGTGGTGTCGGTGAGGGACATCTCGGGACCGCTCGAGTTGCGGGCATCGCTTGCGATGTAGGACGCGGCGAAGCGGGCGTCACTCGAGCGCTTCAGGTTCTCGTTCACGGTCGAGCCGCCGTTCAGGACGACGACGAAGGCCGTCGCCAGCGCGCCGAAGATGATCGTTTCGATGGCGAGGGCGATGAGCATCTCGGGCAGCGTGAACCCACGTTCGTCGCTCGCCCGGCGGTGGTGGGCGCGCGGGAGCAGGCGCCTCACTGATTGCTCCACGACTGGATCGAGAGCGCGCGACCGGTGCCCTGGTCGTCGTAGAAGATCACATCGGCCCGCAGGACGGCCGACGCGTCCGGGCACGATCCGGCCGCCACCGAGGTTGGGCAGACCGACAGCACGACATGCCGTTGGGCCGATGTCGGGGGCGTCAGCGCGTTGCAGTCGACGCGAACCGGGCGGCCCGGGTTGTTCAGCGTGAACGACGGCGTGTACGCAGGGTCGCACCCACCGGCCGAGTAGCCGAGGGTCGTGCTCACGCGGAGCGTGGCGATACCGGCCTGCATGGCCGCGTCGGCGTCGTAGTCGGTGCTGCGCAGCGTGCGTGTGGCGACGGTGGCTCGCGAGCTCGTGTCGGTGAAGCCGATCAAGGCGCCGACGAACAGAGCGATCGCGGTGAGGAACACGAGCGCGAGCTCCAGCGCCGCGCCTGCTTCATCGCGTGGGATGCGGGGCCTGGTCATGACGCACGCACGACCGTGAGCAGGGTCTCGACCGAGCCGTTCGGCGCGGTCGCCGAGATGGTGACCGTCTGGAACTGCGGGGTCGTGGGCGCGGTGTCCGGGCACGCGCCGTAGGTCGCGCCGACCGTGTACCCGGCGGGCGGCGACGACGTGACCGTGTACGACGAGCTGCACCATGCATCCGGCTTCGCGACGGCCACGTCGAGCGCTTCGGCGTAGTTCCGCGCCACGACGCCGGCGTTGGTCGACTCGCGGTTCTGGATCGAACTGCCGAAGAGCGTCGTCATCCCGCCGACGAGCACGATGATCGCGCCGGACGTGACCACGAGCGCGATGAGGACCTCGATCAGGGTTGATCCCGCGTCGGGCCTACCACCGTCGCCGGATGGGTCCCCGGCATCACCGCGCATGCCTTCCGTTCGTCAAGCGGGAAGGCCGACTTGTGCCCGCGATCGCCGATTAGCTGTCGATTAGCTGGCGTCCCCCGGCCCGACCACTCCGCGTAGCCTGGGCACCATGGCGAAGATCACGTTCATCGGGGCCGGCAGCACCGTGTTCGCCCGCAACCTGCTCGGCGACATCCTGGGCTACAAGGAGCTGGCCGACTCGGAGATCTGCCTCTTCGACATCGATCCCGACCGGCTGTCGACCTCGGAGCTGGTCGCCCGGAGGGTGGCCGACGCGCTCGACGCCCCCGCCAAGATCTCCTCCACCACCGACCGCCGGGCCGCGCTCGACGGGGCCGACTACGCGATCAACATGATCCAGGTCGGCGGCTACGAGCCGTGCACGGTCACCGACTTCGAGGTACCGAAGCGGTTCGGCCTCCGCCAGACGATCGCCGACACCCTCGGCATCGGCGGCATCATGCGCGGCCTGCGCACCATTCCGGTGATGCTCGACATGTGCGCCGACATGGAATCACTGTGCCCCGACGTGTGGTTCCTCAACTACACGAACCCGATGGCGATCAACTGCCGGGCCGTGTCACGGGCAACCGAGATCCGCACGGTCGGCCTGTGCCACAGCGTGCAGAACACCGCGTTCGAGCTCGCGTACGACCTCGGGATTCCCTTCCGTGAGATCGACTACCTCGCGGCCGGTATCAACCACATGGCGTTCTATCTCCGGTTCTCGCACGACGGGCACGACCTGTATCCGCGGTTGCAGGAGCTGGCGCGGACGGGCAACTTCCCCGACAACAACCTCGTGCGCTACGAGGTGCTGAAGCATCTCGGCTACTTCGTCACCGAGTCGAGCGAACACTTCGCCGAGTACGTGCCCTGGTTCGTCAAGCGCGACCGGCCCGATCTCGTCGAGCGGTTCAACATCCCACTCGACGAATACCCGAGGCGATGCGTCGCGGAGATCGCGAACTGGGACGCGGAGCGGACCCGACTCGAGGGCGGCGGCCAGTTCGAGGTGCGCCGGAGCGGTGAGTACGCGTCGACGATCATCCGCAGCATCGAGACCGGCAAGCCGCGGGCGATCTACGGCAACGTGCCCAATCACGGACTGATCGATGACCTGCCCGTCGGATGCACGGTGGAGGTGCCGTGCCTCGTCGACGGGAACGGGGTGCAGCCCACCCACATCGGGGCGTTGCCCCCTCAACTCGCGGCGTTGATCCGCACGAACGTGAACGTGCAGGAGCTGACGGTCGAGGCCGCGCTGACCGGCAATCGGGAGCACGTGTACCACGCGGCCATGCTCGACCCGCACACCGCGGCCGAGTTGGACCTCGACCAGATCCACGACCTCGTCGACGCACTCCTCGACGCGCACGGCGACTGGGTTCCCGACTTCGGCTGATCCCGGTTCGGGCAGACTCTCGGCGCATGTTCCATCACCGCAAGGGACTGGTCGACGACTGGGAACACATCGCGAACGAACGGCTCGGCACGTGGGACGCGTTCCTGCCCGGTGAGCGCGAACAGCTCGCAGCCGACGCCGACTGGCTGCTGCGGCACAAGCACTGGGAAGCCGCGCACGGCTTCGAGCTGAACGCGGAGATCACCACGACGATCGCGCTGGGGGCCGCGGTCCTGATCCTCGGGCTCGACGTCGACTTCTACCGCGAGGTGAGCGCGATCGTCGTGTACCCGACCACGATCGTGACGCACGGCACGTACGCGGGACCGGTGGCGGGGACCGTGACCGACTCCGTCTTCCCCGTCCTCGGTCAGGCGCACGATCTGCGCGGTCCCGTCCTGCTCGCATGGGACGACGCGATGCGTGCGGCGAGCCATCCCGGGCACGGGCGCAACGTGGTGTTCCACGAGTTCGCGCACAAGATCGACATGCTCGACGATCTGGTCGACGGCACTCCCCCGCTCGAGTTCAAGGAACAAGTCGCGCGCTGGGTCGAGGTCTGTACACGTTTGTACACGGCACTGCGCGACGGCGAGCCGAGGCCACCGCTCGATCCATACGGCGGCACGTCGGTGGCCGAGTTCTTCGCGGTCGCGACGGAAGCGTTCTTCGACGCGCCGGTGAGACTCGAGCAGCATCAACCCGACCTGTTCGAGATCTTCCGGGACTTCTACAAACAGGATCCCGCGGAACGGGCGCGCCGTGCCTGACATCCGGGCCTGATGTGCTTCGACGTCGACGAACTGTCGCTCAGTCGTCGGCGCAGAGCCCGCACGGTCCGTTGACCGGCATCTCGACGAAGCAGTTCGGGCACATCGGCCGGACGACACGCGGGATCGCGGCGCGCTCACGAGCGCGGCGCCGGGCCGTCATGGGCGGCAACATGGCGCGGCCGCCGTTGGCGGGCATCTCGGCGCCGAAGAACACGTGAGCCTTGAGCCGCTCCTCGGCCGCGTGCATGTCGGGGTCGTCGGGCGTGACGCCGTAGACCTCGGTGACGCTGGTGGAGTAACCGGCGCCGACGGTCTGGTTCGTCTTGACCGCGAAGGCCGACAGCAACGGTTCGCCCTTGGCCGCACATTCCTTCGCGACCCGTGTCGAGCACGCTGGAGATCCAGGTGTCCTGGCGTTGCGTGGTCATGATGTCGGCGTCGCGCTGCACGGCCTCGGCCAGCTGCTTGTAGATGACGAACTCGCCGTACTTCTGAGCGGCGGCCATGAGCACCGGCCGGGCTGCGAGCGTCCACGCCGCGCGGGCCTCGTCGGGCGCAACGTCCTCACCGCTGGACTCGCACCAGGTGCCGCTGCGTTTCGTCATGCGAGGTACCGAAAGGGGCTCATATCAAGAAACCGTCCATTTCCCAGACTGTGGATCGGGCATGACCCGTGGGACCAGTAAATCGCCCCGACGCACGGTCTGTCGCATCGCGCCCCCGACCTGACCGTCTCACCCAGGTGACAGGCTGCATTTCGTGACCGACTTGCACGACGAAGCCAACCAGGCGTTGCGGACGCTCGTCGGGAGCGGAGCCGAGTTCCGCGCCGACCAATTCGAGGCGATCTCGGCGTTGGTTGCCGATCGGCGCCGGGTGTTGGTGGTGCAGCGGACGGGCTGGGGCAAGAGCGCGGTGTACTTCGTCGCGACCCGCATGCTGCGCGACCGCGGCGCCGGGCCGACGCTGCTCGTCTCCCCTCTGCTGAGCCTGATGCGCAACCAGATCGAGGCCGGCGAGCGGGGTGGTGTGCGCTCGGCGCGCATTACCAGCGACAACACCGACGATTGGGAGAAGATCGTCGCCGACCTCGACGCCGACCGCGTCGATCTCCTCTTGGTCTCGCCCGAGCGGTTCGCGAACCCGCAGTTCCGCGACGAAGTGCTGCCCGATCTCGCGGCCCGCATCGGTCTGCTCGTGATCGACGAGGCACACTGCATCAGCGACTGGGGTCACGACTTCCGGCCCGACTACCGGCGGATCGCGCGCATCCTCAACGGTCTGCCGTCCGGAGTGCCGGTGTTGTGCACGACCGCGACCGCGAATGATCGCGTCGTCGACGACATCGTCGATCAGCTCGGTCACGATCTCGTGGTGCTGCGGGGCACCTTGGACCGGTTGAGCCTGGCGCTCGACGTGTTACATCTCCCCGCGCAGGCCGAGCGGCTGGCGTGGCTCGCGCAGGCGATCCCGACCTTGCCGGGGACGGGCATCGTGTACGCGCTGACCATCGACGACGCGCGCCGGGTCGCGGCGTGGCTCGTGGCGCACGGCATCGCGGCGCGCGCGTATACGGGCGGCGATCCGATCGAGGGCCGGCTCGAGGTCGAGTCGATGCTGCGCGGCAACAAGTTGAAGTGCGTCGTGGCGACCTCCGCGCTGGGGATGGGCTACGACAAGCCCGACCTCGCGTTCGTGATCCATTTCCAAATGCCCGGTTCCGCGATCGCGTACTACCAACAGGTCGGGCGAGCCGGGCGCGCGCTGGAGCAGGCGTACGCGATCGCGCTGGTCGGCCACGAGGATCGCCAGATCCAGGACTACTTCATCAACACCGCGTTCCCGCCTCGGGCCGACGCCGAGCAGGTGATGGCGCTCCTCGACGAGGACGAGTGGATGACGGCGAAGGCGATCGAGCGCGAGGTGAACATGCGCCACGCCCGGCTCGAGAACATGTTGAAGGTGCTCGAGGTGGAGGGTGTCGTCGAGCGCAACCGGGGCAAGTGGCGGCGCACACCGCGGGAGTGGGAGTACCCGGAGGCCAGGGTGACGGCTGTGACCGCGGCCCGGCGCGCCGAACAGGCGCGGATGCAGGAGTATCTCTCGGGGTCCGGTTGCCTGATGGAGTTCCTGCAACGGGAGCTGAACGACCCGTCGGCCGCGCCGTGCGGTCGATGCATGCATTGCGTCGGAGACCATCTGCTGCCGGTGGTCATCGACCGCGCACTGGCGCGCGAGGCCGTCGCGTTCATGCGGGAGAGGACGCTGGTGTTGGATTCCCGCAAGCAGTGGCCCGACGGCAAGAAGATCCCCGCCGACCAGCGGGCCGAGGTGGGCCGGGTGCTGTCGCACTACGACGACGGCGGCTGGGGCACCCAGGTGCGCGAGCAGCGCGAGGCCGGTGCGTTCTCGGATGAGGTTGCGTGGGCGTTGGCCGACCTGGTGGCGAAACAGCCCTACGACCCCGAGCTCGAATGGGTGACGTGTGTCCCGTCGTTGCGTTCGCCCGGGTTGGTGGCCGGCCTGGCCGAGCGGGTGGCGGACCGGTTGCGCCTGCCGTTCGTCCCGGTGGTGACGAAGTCGCGCGAGACGCGGCCGCAGCGCGAGATGAGCAACAGCGCCCAACAATGCGCCAATGTCCGGGGCGCGTTCGGTCTCACCGGACCAATGCCCAAGGGTCCGGTCCTGTTGATCGACGACCTCGTCGATTCCGGCTGGACGATGACCGTCGTGACCGCGCTATTGCGAGAGCACGGCGGCGGCTCCGTCCACCCCGCGCTCCTGGCGCAGGCGCGCGCAGACTGAAGCTTGCATTCCCGTTCGTGCGCGGCGGACGCCGCTCGATGCCTCGGTTCGAGTTACCGCCGGGAGAACCCACCGTCGTCGGACAGGAACAGGATCTCGAACGTGACGAGGTAGGGCCCGGAACGGTTGGAGGTGAGACGCGTGATGCTTCTGCGGTTCACACACGGCGCAGGGTTCGCGATCCCGCTCTGCGTGCCGATGCGCCACGCCCGCCGGATCGCCGCGGCTCGCTTTTGTGCCCTCGTCCACGCCGGGTTGTCGGCACAGTCGGGCACCGCGTGCCCGACTGTGGGCGGGTCGTAATCGAAGTGCTTGTAGATCGTCGACGTCGCGTAGTCGCGGAGCGCGGCGAACGGGTTCGGGTCCTGGAAGCTCAGGTCGAGCTTGATCGGCTGCGTCGGGTCGGAGTATCCGGGGAAGTTCGAGATGTAGGTCCCCGGGCCCGTGCACACTCCGTTACAGAACGACGCGCCCGGAGCCTGCATCAATGAGACCGGTGCACCGTTGCCCGAATTCGGCAACGTCAGCAGCGCTGGGTTCGATCCGCCGGTTCCGATCGATCCTCCCGGGGGCACGTATCCCGATGCCGATCCCGAGGTGGGCGCGACGATCGCGGTGTCGAGGCTCGCGACGTTGTTCGAGCCGGGTGTTGCGGTCGCGGTGTCGGTGGCAACGCCGCCGGCGGGCACGACCGAACCGGTCTTGACGAGGAGTGTCACGGAGGCGGATCCCGACGGTGCGACGGTACCGATGGCGCAGGTCACGGTCGTCGCGCCGTTGCATGGTCCCGGCCCGCTCGCCGAGACGAGCGTCGCTCCGGTAGGCAACGTGTCGGCCACCTGAACACCGGCGACCGGTTCCAGCCCGTTGTTCTGCACCGTGATTCCGTATTGCACGTCGGAACCGGCGGTGACCGTCGCGGGCGAGCCGGTGATCGACGTGACGAGGGAGATCGGGTAGCAGTTCCAGGAGTACGCATCGTCGGGACTCGTCGGATGCGCGTAGGTCGTGAAGCCCGGGGACTGCGCGACACACGCGTCGTTCATGCTCGGGGCAGGACCGGACGACGCGATCGGCACCGTTCCGCCCGTGCCCACGCACGCCCAGTTGTCGAACGCAAAATCAGGGCCGACAGTGGTTCCCTTCAGCAAGGTCGCAGGCGGCGTCGCACCTTGACCGTTGAAGCCGAGACTCTGGCAGTAGCCCGACACGTCGAGCCCACCGGCCTGGAACCAACCCTTGTAGGTGCCGCTCCCGCCGGGCAGCTGCCATGTTCCCGACATCGTGTATCCGTCGGGTGCGATCGTTCCGCTGAACGAGATCGCAGCGGACACATCACCCATCTCGATCTGGTCGCAGCTCACGTTGCCGGTGATCGGCAGGTCGGTGGGGATCCCGGCGAGCATCGTCATCGTCCCTGTGAGCCCGCCGCCGAAGTCGAGATTCGCGGCCCACGGCCCCGTCGACAGGCCCGACGACGCAGTTCCCGACCAGTTCCACGCACCTGCACGCAAGGTCGGGCACACCGGGCCGGCCGCGTAAGCCGGCAGTGCTCCCGTCACGACGAAAGCTCCGGAGGTTGCGAGCACGACGACCGCGCTCAGCAGACACCGAAGGCGAGATGTGCTCGTCCGTCCCTTGAGCCGCGATATGTCCATGATGTGCTCCCCCGCCAGTCACGGCCGCGACTCCGCACGCCGCGTGTTCCCCGCCCGACAACCTGGCACGCTACTCGGGGAAACGCAGAATTTCATCCCGTAAGAATTTCATCCGTAGTCGCCTCGGCGCTCGGCGGCCACGCGCTTCAGCGGCGGTGCGGTTCCATGTCGCGATCGAACTGTTCCCACGTGCGCTTGGCGGGGATGCGGGCATTGGCCGGCAGCCAATCGATCCCGCCCTGGCTGATCCGTAGCTCCCCGTACTTCTCGCCGTCGCTGCGCACCTCGAACACCACGTCCGCGTGCAGAACCATCTTGGTCGTGGGGATGCTCATGTCGACGTCATGGTTCGGCATGGAATGGCCGCCTTTCTCGAGAACCGGACACTCGTCGACGACATCATGACCTGACGCCGCAACCGGCATCCCTTGATCGGTGAGGTCGTCGACGAACTCGGCCCCGGTCGGTCTCCGGCAGTATCGAGATTTCGCCGCCGTCGGTACATTTCCGCTTTGTTTGTCGGCAGTTTTCTGCTACTATGCGAACACATGTACTGCGTATCTGGATGACTGAAGTAGCCTGGTTGTGTGAGCGTCGAGCGGCCCGTTTCGGGTGAGGATTACCCGGCGACGTTCCAGCAGTTGCAATCCTGGTTCGCGGACGAGTCCGCCTGCGTCGAGTATCTCGCCCGGTTGCGCTGGCCGGACGGGTTCGTGTGCCCGGCGTGCGGAGCTCGAGACTCGTGGCGCACTGCGACGGGCTTGTGGATGTGCACGTCGTGTCAGCGGCGGACGTCGGTGACGGCGGGAACGATCTTCCATCGTTCGAAGATGCCGTTGTCGACCTGGTTCGCAGCGGTGTGGTTCGTGACCTCGCAGAAGAACGGCGTCTCCGCGCTCGGTCTGCAGCGTGTGCTCGGTTTCGGCTCGTACGAAACGGCGTGGGCGTGGATGCACAAACTTCGACGTGCGATGGTCCGGCGGGATCGCGAGATGCTGTCGGGAAGCGTGGAAGTCGACGAAACCCACGTCGGGGGCCGCCAAGAAGGCGTCGACGGTCGCGGCAGCACAAAAGACCTGGTCATCATTGGCATCGAGTCGCAGACAGCGCCTCGCAAGCTCGGCCGGGTTCGGCTCGCGTTGATCCCCGAAGCGACCACCGCGAACCTCTGCAACTTCATCACCACGGTCGTGGAACCCGGTTCAACGATCCGAACCGACGGCCTCCCTGCCTATCGAGACATCGCCAATCGCGGCTACTCGCACATGGCCGTCAACCTCGTGCATGAAGACGACCCGGCGCATGTCCACATGCCCGGCGTGCATCGCGTCGCGTCACTGCTGAAACGTTGGATCGCCGGCACGCTGCACCAAGGCATCTCGACGAAGCACCTCGACTACTACCTCGACGAGTTCACCTTCCGGTTCAACCGTCGCAACTCACGCAGCCGCGGCCTGCTCTTCTACCGGCTCCTGCAACAAGCCGTCGCAACGGACCCGCATCCGTGGGACACCCTCGTCGGCGACTGGGACTGGACCCTCGACGACGAGTGGAGTCACTTCACTTAAGCGGATACGCAATACACATGTACTGCGTATCTGGATGACTGAAGTAGCCTGGTTGTGTGAGCGTCGAGCGGCCCGTTTCGGGTGAGGATTACCCGGCGACGTTCGAGCAGTTGCAATCCTGGTTCGCGGACGAGTCCGCCTGCGTCGAGTATCTCGCCCGGTTGCGCTGGCCGGACGGGTTCGTGTGCCCGGCGTGCGGAGCTCGAGACTCGTGGCGCACTGCGACGGGCTTGTGGATGTGCACGTCGTGTCAGCGGCGGACGTCGGTGACGGCGGGAACGATCTTCCATCGTTCGAAGATGCCGTTGTCGACCTGGTTCGCAGCGGTGTGGTTCGTGACCTCGCAGAAGAACGGCGTCTCCGCGCTCGGTCTGCAGCGTGTGCTCGGTTTCGGCTCGTACGAAACGGCGTGGGCGTGGATGCACAAACTTCGACGTGCGATGGTCCGGCGGGATCGCGAGATGCTGTCGGGAAGCGTGGAAGTCGACGAAACCCACGTCGGGGGCCGCCAAGAAGGCGTCGACGGTCGCGGCAGCACAAAAGACCTGGTCATCATTGGCATCGAGTCGCAGACAGCGCCTCGCAAGCTCGGCCGGGTTCGGCTCGCGTTGATCCCCGAAGCGACCACCGCGAACCTCTGCAACTTCATCACCACGGTCGTGGAACCCGGTTCAACGATCCGAACCGACGGCCTCCCTGCCTATCGAGACATCGCCAATCGCGGCTACTCGCACATGGCCGTCAACCTCGTGCATGAAGACGACCCGGCGCATGTCCACATGCCCGGCGTGCATCGCGTCGCGTCACTGCTGAAACGTTGGATCGCCGGCACGCTGCACCAAGGCATCTCGACGAAGCACCTCGACTACTACCTCGACGAGTTCACCTTCCGGTTCAACCGTCGCAACTCACGCAGCCGCGGCCTGCTCTTCTACCGGCTCCTGCAACAAGCCGTCGCAACGGACCCTCATCCGTGGGACACCCTCGTCGGCGACTGGGACTGGACCCTCGACGACGAGTGGAGTCACTTCACTTAAGCGGATACGCAATACGTATGTTCGGTAGTGCGGAGATGATCGCCAAGAAGCGCAAGGCGATCGACGCGCTCGAAGCCGAATGGGTCGCCGATGTCGCCGAGTACGACCGATCCGGAGCCTGGCAGACCGACGGATTCTTCGGTGCCGCGGCCGCGCTACGGCACACGTGTCATCTCGATCAGAGTGTCGCCCAGCAGTACGT
The DNA here is from genome assembly GCA_963761055.1 of uncultured Actinomycetes bacterium. Classification (GTDB taxonomy): domain Bacteria; phylum Actinomycetota; class Acidimicrobiia; order IMCC26256; family PALSA-610; genus PALSA-610. The sequence continues at coordinate 511,472 of CAVXFO010000008.1, forward strand.
GAGCCTCGGCCGCAAGCTCGAGAGACTGCCCGAGGTCGCGGCCGCGTTCGCCGACGGCGACATCTCGCTGCGCCACGCGCAGGTCCTCGCGAACGCGTATTCGGCGAAGCGCGCGGCTGCGCTCGCGGAGGTGGAAGGTCAACTCGTCGAGGTGGCCCGGGAGTGCACGCCCAAGAAACTGCACGGGATCCTGCGGCACTACACCGACCAGCTCGACGGCGACGGTGGCGCCGCCAACGACGAAGCCGACCTCGACGCGCGTGCGTTGTACTTGTCGAAGACGTTGTGCGGCCGCTGGGATGTCCGCGGCACCGTCGATCCCGTCACCGGCGAGTTGATCGCGGCGGCGGTCAACGCCGAGATGACCCGCGACCTACAGGCCAACGACCAGCGCCGCACCCCACAACGACGCGCCGACGCGCTCGCCAACATCTGCCGGCACGCCCTCGAACGGGGCGAGCTCGGCGAATCGCACGGGGTGCGGCCGCACGTCAGCATCGTCGTCGACCTCGACGAAATGCCTTGGTTCGGTCCGGCACCGGCAGAACCGAAACTCCATCCCGATCTCCGTCACGACGGCGACCAGTCCGCCACGAGCATCGAGTTCGTGTTGTGCGACTGCGATATCACCCGGGTGATCACGAAGGGGAAGTCCGAGGTCCTCGACCTCGGCCGCAGCACCCCGGTCGCCTCCCCCTCGCAGTGGAAAGCGCTCGTCGCCCGCGACCGGCACTGCCAAGCGCCCGGCTGCCGGCGCCCTCCCGCCGACTGCCAGGCACACCACAAATGGCACTGGACCCGCGGCGGACCTACCGACCTCGACAATCTGGTCCTGCTCTGTTGGTCCCACCACCGCCAACGCCACATCCACGACGCTCGAGCCCGCGCCGCGCGACGCCGAGACCCCAAAGGGGACGCCAAGCCATACGTGCGCTCGCTGCTACGAACATGATTCGGCATAATTCTCCGGCGAGCTCGAGTGGCAGGGCACCAGTGCGCGTGATTCGCGAGTGGCCGCCACACGCTCGCGGTTCCTGGGCACGGACTGGAGACCTCGTCTACAGTCCTCTCGCGACCGAGGGGGAGACTACGGATGGTGAATCAGCGGACGCGCACGCTTTGGGCACGGCTGCGACGGACGCTCTGGGTCTCGGTCATCGTCGCGTTTGCGGCGACCGGCCTCGTTGGTTGCAAGGTCATGCCATTGCCCACATCGACGGCACCCATTCGCGCTGCGTTCTACTACCCGTGGTTTCCCGAGGCGTGGGCTCAGCAGGGCCAAAACCCCTTTACGAACTATTCGCCGACGCGCGGGTTCTACAGCATCGACGTTGCGACAGTGAAGGCGCAGATCGCCGACATGCAATATGGCGACATCACGATCGGCATCGCGTCGTGGTTCGGGCAGGGCAGTGCCACGGACAAACACTGGCCCACGCTCATCTCAGCTGCGCAAGGAACAGGGTTCGCTTGGGCGCCGTACTATGAGCCCGAAGGTATTTCCGACCCCTCACCTGACCAAATCGCTTCCGACCTTCGCTACCTGTACACGCAGTACGACGGGACCAACACGGATTCCGGCCTCGCCAACTTGAGCGGCAAAGGAATGCCCGTCTTCGTGTACAACGCGGACGATCTCACCCAGGCCAAGGGCTGCGACACCGTGAATCGTTGGACTGCCGCGCGCTCGTTGTTGAAAAGTCAGTACAACCTGACCGTCTACGTCGACCTCAAGGTGTTCCCCGGTTATGCATCGTGCCCGGGCATATCGGCTATTGATGGTTGGCATCAATATGGTCCGGCGAGCGCGAACCAGAACTTCGCAGCTGCACCCGGTGATGGGTCGTACTCGATCTCGCCCGGCTACTGGAAGTCGGGCGCGTTGTACGGGACTGCTCCGTTCCTCGCGCGCGATCGCGGACGATGGCACTCAAGTGTTGCGAGCATGCAGGCATCGAGCGCGAAATGGCAGCTCATCACGACGTTCAATGAGTGGGGCGAAGGAACCGCCATCGAGAGCGCGTCGAGCTGCAGGAACACCGTACCAGACGGGACCTACTGCGATTGGGGTGGCACCGCACCATCCGACTTCCTCGCGGATCTCCACGCGGCGCCGCCGACCTGAATACCGCTTTAGGCCGCTTGTGCGACGCGCGCGCCGGCGTCGAGCTCGACGACCGGAAAGCCGTGCGCGCGCCAGCCGCCGTGAACTGCGTCCCCACGAGCAACGACGACCACGCCCACACCGAGGTGTCGTGCTTGCACCGCCCGCGAGATGAAGGCGTGGTCGCCACTGCCGACGACGAGTCGGCCGACCCGGCGACTGACGAACTCCGGCGCGGCGTGGGCCAGCAACGCGAGGTCGGCACCGTCGTGGCCGTGCGCGGTGTGGATGTTGCACTCGATGCGTACCCGCCAGACGAACTCGCGGGCGAGCCCCGGATTCGCGGCGATGTACACGAGGTCACCCGGTCGCCACGCCGAGCGCGTGAGATAGCGATCGAATGTGTCGACCACCTCGTCGCCCGTCGCGTACGGGCCGCCGAGGAGGTTCTCGATGTCGACGAGGTGCAATGTTCGCGCCGGACTCGTCGCGTTCATTGTGGGCAGCGCACTCATGAGGACTCCTCGCCCGGGGGGAAATGCCACCGTCACTCGGTGCGCACTCATCATCCGCAGGGGGTGGGACGATTACATCGGTGTTGTTCGCACATGCCGCGGAATGAGTGGCTGCCGTACGCTCGGGAGGTCCGTGGCGGGCGGCACGGGAGACACAGTGAGCGCGGACCTGACCGAGCGTGTGCTCCTGATTCGACGGCGCTCCTCAGACACACGTGGGAATGTCAACCAGTCGGTCGAGCAGCAGCTTCGGCCGGTGGCGGACCGAGCGCCACCACAGCCACACTTCACGTATGGAGCCCGACGATGACCTCGAACGTGAGCTGTCCGATGCATTTCACGACGGTGTTCGACGGTGCAAGAAGCTCGGGTACAACCCCACGTACTTTCTGCGCATGGTCGCCGAACACGGTGCGCTCACGACAGCTCGACAACTCATCACCGCGACGAATCCATCAGAGGGCTTCAGCCGACTCTGGGAACTCGGCCATCTTGAGCTCACCGTCGAGGCCATCGTGTTGCAAGACCGGTTCGCACCCCTGTTCAGCTCGCGAGAGTTGCGCCTCGCGCACCGACGCCTGGAAGAGCTCGGGTACTCCAACCCCGAGTGAGCGAGCGAGGTTCAACTGACTCGAAGAGCACGCTGCCGGCCGATCTTCTCATCCGAGTGCAACCAGCCGTGCGATGACGTCCACCAGCAGGCCCGCACCAAGACTCCGCCCGGTGTGGCACGTATTCACTCCCAGCCCGCGCGAGCAGAGCAATCGGTTGGGGTATCTCCCCGCCCCCGGCGGCGCTCATCGGTCGCCCGTCGGCGTCGCCGCGGTCAGCTCGGCCTCGAGTTCGGACAGCACCGCTCGCACCTCTTCGGCGAGCGTGCTCGTCTCCGACTTCACCTCGTCGATCGCCTTGGCGACCCGTGAGTGGCAGCTGCGAATCGTCGTGACCCGGTCGATCGAGCGGCGGGCCTGGTCGATGAGCGAACGGACCCGTTCGTGGTCGATCGTCTCGCCGACTTCGCTCGTCAGCTTGCGCCGCACGGTCCACCGCGCCCACATGTAGGCGAGGCGGAGCGCGGCATCGTCGACTCCCCCGTCGTCGAGGACGACGATTGCCTTGTCGTCGACGTAGTGGAATGCCACCTTCGTCGGCGCGTTGGCCTGCGAGTCGAAGACCGCGATCCCCACGAGCGACTCCCGGTTGCGCATCGCTTCGTCGAGCTCGTCTTGGATCTTGCGCATGCTCAGGCTGCGCTTCTTCACCTCGAACACGAACCGGCCCGTCTGCCCGCGGGTGTCGTCGCGGTTCACGGTCACGACCTCGTCGCCCACCTTCGAGCCCGTCGCGCCCGTCTCGGTGCCCAGGTGCTCGTGGCAGTCGCCGTGGCCGGCCGCGATCTGCGCGACACATCCGTCGACAACCGTCTCGAAGTCGAAGCCCTTGGCTGCGGTGCGTTCGTGCTCCTCGGCGACGGCCGCGGCGATGCCGAGCCGTTCGGAGACGTCGCGGACCTCGCGGATCACGCCGTCGATCTCGCCCTTGACCCCGACGAGGATCTCACCCTTGAGCCGGGCGAGCGGACTCTCATCGCCCTCGGGCTCGACGATCTCCCGCACACCTTCCAGCGCCGTTCGCACCACCGAGGACACGAGCGCCTCGATCGTCGAGACGACACTCTTCTTGGAGTCGGGGTCGAACGTCTCGCCGAGCAGATCCTCGATCGAGCCATGGAACTCCGACAACGCCGCCGGCAGCGTGCCCGTGTCGCCGTCGAGGAGGGCCGCAGTGGCCGTACGGATCTGGTCGACTGCGCCGTTCACCTGAACGTCGAGCCGGCCCGCGAGCTCGTCGAACGAACGCTGGACGAGATCGACGTCGACGGCCGTGTTCGCGACCCGCAACGCCGTCGCCCCGATGCGGAGACAGTTGTGCAGCGCCTCGATCGGATCGTCCGCTTCTGTGACGACTCGGATGACGTCGGCATCGTGATCGGTGAACGTGGCGATATAGACCGCGGTGTCGGTGACACTCACATGATCTTCGTGCAGGGCAGCCGGTTGCGCACTCATTGCAACTCCTGAGAATCGGGGAAGGACACCGCCAGCCGGTGCTCCCCTATCATCTGCAGGGGGGTGGGACGATTACATGCGTGTGGTTCGCGGATGCCGCACAACGAACGGCTGCAATACGCTCGGCGTGTCACGTGCGGGGTGACACCGGGAGGATCGTTGAGCGCAGATCTGACCGAACGCGTCCTCGGGCTCGCGGCATTTCTCGACAAGAGGACGTCCTGCACCCTCGCCGACATCACCGGCAACGTGCCCGGCTACGAGGTCGAGGGCGAGTTGAAGCCCGACACCAAGGAGTGGGAGAAGGTCCGTAAGCGGCTGCAGCGTGATCTCGGCGATCTCGAGCGCGGCTTCGGAATCACGGTCGAATATCGCGACGAGGAGCACGCCTACCGGCTGCGCCCCGCGTTCTTCACGACCGACGAGCGCCTCGCGCTCATCGCGGCCGCGGCCACGGTCGCCGTCGACGGCCTCGACGACGCACCGGTGCTCGGCGAGCTCGGAGCGGCGGTCGACGAACTGGATCAGCGGATCGTGCTCACGGTTCCGGGTCGGGTCGAGGACCTGTGCCGGGCGATCCGGAGCCGGTCGCCGGTCCGCTTCCGCTATCGACAACAGACACGCACCCTCGACCCGTATGCCGTCGGCCGCTGGAAGACGCAGTGGTATGTGATCGGGAACGAGCACACGACCGACGAGCTGCGCAAGTTCCGGCTCGACCGCATCGAGGCTGCGAACGCCGACGAACCCACGATCGAGAACATCGGTCCCGCCGGTGCGTATTCGATTCCGGATGCATTCGTCGCGGTCGACGAGATGCGCCTCGATCCGAACGACTGGGGTCACGACCCGCTCGTCGTGGCGCGAGTCCGGGTCGAGCGTGATCACGTGCAGAACCTGCAGTACGAGCTCGGCGGGCACGTGGTGGAACGGGATGTCGACTTCGCCGTCGTCGAGCTCGACGTACGGCACTACGAGGCGTTCCGCGCCCGACTGTTCGGCTTCCGTGAGCACGCGCGCGTCGTGAGTCCGCCCGAGATGGTCGCCTTCGTGCTCGACCATCTCGCAGCCATCGTCGCCCGAGGTATCTGATGCCGCACCGGTCGAAGGAGGAGACGTTCGCGATCATCTCCCGTGCGCTGGGCGCGCTGGAGGAGTCCGGGCGGCCAGTGCTGCTTGCCGACTTGGCCACGCGGGTCGGAGTCGATCGCGACACGTTGTACGAGATGCTCGAACCGGTCCTGTACCACGAGTTCCCAACGGTCGGCGGCGACATCATCAGCAAGGTCGACGCGTTCCTGCTCGACGAAGACGACCGTCTGCGCATCACCGACGAGAACTGGCTGCGGAGCCTCGCGTCGGAGCAGCCGGCGTTCGACACCGCGCTGCGACTCTTCGTCGCCGGCACCGTGTTCCGTTCGCTCTCCGCACAACCGGCACCGCGCCTCGACGCCGCGCTCGGCAAGCTCGAACAGACACTGGCCGCCGACGTTGTGGTTGCGATCGACTCACCGCCGTTTCTTGCGGTCGTGCAGACCGCGAACAGCCTCGGTCGCACGCTGGAGATTCGGTACGTCAACGATCGGGGCGACGCGACCGATCGCACGATCGAGCCGTGGCTGGTGTTCTCGAACTGGGGTCGTTGGTACGTCCGCGGCCGCGACGTCGCCGCCGGCGAAGCGAAGTGGTTCCGTGTCGACCGCATCGCGTCCGCCGAGCTCGGTTCGGACCATTTCGAACCGCCGCCCGACATCGAGATCCCGGAGTGGTTCGACATCGGCGGCGAGGAGACCGTGACGCTGCGACTCTCGGAAGGTCTGGTCGATGCACTCCCGACGCCGTGCACCATCGGGGCGGTACACGACTGCGGCGACGGGATCGTCGAGATCACGGTGACGGTGAACGGACGGCAACGGTTGGAGCGACTGCTCGTGGTCTTGCCGGCTGAGGTCGAGATCGTGGCGCCGGTCGAGTATCGCCAGGTGCGCGTCGAACACGCGGCGCGCATGCTCGCCGTGTACGACGACGTCGACGGGTAAACGACACTGCGGTAGTTCTGCGGACGCGTCTTCGTGTCCCACCCCGCTCGCATTGTCTGCGGCATGGCAATGCGATCACCTCTTACACGGCTCCGTTCGTCCCTCGCGGTCCGCCGCAGCGTTGCGGTTCCCGGCGCCGACGTGGGTTGGCATTCAGTCTCGTCGTGTCGCGAGTACGAACTCTGCCCGCGCCGGTACCGGTTCGCGTACGTCGAACGGCTGCGCCCCGATCGGCTCGCGCCGGAGGCGTGGCGGTACGGCACGGTCGTGCATAGTGCGTTGGAGGCCGCGTATCGGGCGCAAGCCGCGGGTGCGTCTGCGCGGGCGCGGGAGAAGACCGCGCTGGCCGCGCTGCGGGAGGGGTGGGCGCGCGAGGAGTTGCCCACCGACGGCGAGTGGCCGGCCCGGGCGGCGGAGCTCGTGCGGAGGACGTTGGCGGCGCACTTGCTGCAGGACCGGCACATCCTGGGCGTCGAGTACAGGTTCGGGGCGCAGTACAACGAGCGCGTTGCCTTCGCCGGACACGCCGACCTCTTGTTGCAGCGAGACAAGCAAACCGTCGAGATCGTCGACCACAAGATCACGAGCAACGTGCGTGATCGGCGGGAGCTGCAGCACGACGAGCAGCTCAATCTCTACGGCTGGCTCGCGCAGCAAGAGTGGCCGTGGGCTCGCCGAGTGCTGGCCACGCATCACTACCCACCCGCGGCGACAACCGTGACCGTCGAGCTGACCGACGAGTCGATGGCGTCGACGATGCGCGATCTCGAAGCAACCGCCCGCCGCGCCGCGGCCGATGTGGAGTTCCGCCCGAACCCGGGCGCACATTGCGGCCACTGCCCTTGGGTCGATCGGTGTCCGGACGCGATCTCAGTGGATGACAATGAATAGACAAGGTAGAACGGCGACGATGACACACAGCACGCTCGACGCCTTCCAAGTCGCGTTTGCGAAGGGATCGTGGGGCCACTTCCCGTTCGGGCAACCGAACTCTCGGCGGCCGCCAACCCTTCCGTCGGAGCCGGGAGCGAAGGTGCTCGCGGTCCTGGGCGTGTATCCGTGGAAACGAACCGCCACGAATCCTTTCGAATCGTGAGCGCAGCCATGGCGACCAATCGCGATCGTGTCCTTCAGCAGATCCGTGAAAACCCGGGACTGACCGACACGGAAATCCGTGAGCGCACGGGGATATCGCGTCACCAACAGGTCAACTCGATCTGCCGAGCACTGGCCACTCGTGGCATCACGATTCGCGAGACCGATCACGTGGGCCGGATCCGAAACCGTCTCGCCGACCACGCAAGGGCCGTCGAGTCGACAGAGTTCGCGCCGCGCGTTGACGAGCCGGCGAAACGCGCAATCGGTGAGCCCACGCTGCTTCCGCCGTTCGACCCGGCGACGACTGTGCTCATCGTTCCGTGTTCCGCCGGCAAGGCGGGAATCACCACGACCGGCGCAACGAGCACGATCAACGACCATCTCGCGCCGGATCTCCGCGGAAGCTCGCCGCTGCACGAGCCGCGCATCGAGATGTGACACCCGTCGACGATCACCGCCCAGTCCCGGCAGCATGGAAGTACTCGGGCACGTTCTGGCGTGAAGCCGGGCCATCGATCCGGACTCTCGTCGGCGACGGCGGCCAGGTACTCATCCTGAGCGGCGGCTATGGCCTGCTCGACGCACGAGAACCGATCGGCGACTACAACTCAGTCTTTCGTCGCTCCGACTGGCCGCCCAGTCTCGTCGAACGTTGTCTCACGGAATACTGCTACGAGAAACATGTCACCCAGGTCGTGGCGTTCCTCGCGGCGACCACTCAATACGCCGACGTCGTGCGCCGCTCCGGTTGGTCGAACGTGGGCGTCGACGCGTACATCGTCTCGATCGACATGGCGGGTCGTCGAGGAGCTCAACAGCTCGTTCCTCGCGGCCTTGGCCAAGCATTGACCGCGTACGTCGGTGGGGATCTCACCGCAGGGTGGCGCAGCAGTTTCGGCAACTCGACGATCGTCAGGAAGTGTGACTAATGACCGAGAACGAGGAGCTGGCCCAGGCGATGGCGGCGCAGCTCGGCGACATAGAAAATGCGGTCGGAGCGCCCGAGTTCCCGTCCGATCGAGGCCAAGCGGATCATGCCGGCATGTACGCATGGTTCGGCGACGACGACGCACTGGCAACGCTGACAGACGTGCTCGAAGCGCCGCTCACTACCCTCCTGTACTCCGGCCAGGCCGGGGCGACCTCAACCCGGTCGGCGAAGGAGTCGAAGTCAACGCTGCTGTCCCGAGTGCGGGGCCAGCACATCCGAGGCGACATCTACGGATCCACGATGCGGCGGACGTTCGCCGCCGTGTTGCGGGAACCACTCGACCTCGAGATGCGAGATCCCAAGCGTCTCACCGATGAGGGAGAAGCGCGGCTTCGAACGTGGATCGAACGCCACCTGCGCGTGGCCATCGCACCGATCGATGACCGCGCCGCACTTGCCCACGTCGAGCCGCTGGTCCTGGCCATCCTGGACCCACCGCTCAATCTCAACCACATGCCCAAGACGGCCATACGACGACGCGTGCAGCGCGTCGCGCAAAGCCCTGCGGACCGATGCGTCGTCGGACGCGACCGAGTGACCGACGCCGACCGCTACTTCGGATACGGCGCCGAGACCGGTCGCCTTGGGGACCGCGCAATGCTTCGGTAGCGACGTCCATCCGCATACCTCGGCACTTCGCGACCCTGATGGCAATCGCATGTCGCCGACAACTCAACGGGGAACCCTCACTCGGACGGTCAGTGCCGGGGCGGCACGGGGAGGGATCTGTGACCGCGGTCCTGACCGAACGCGTCCTCCGACTCGCGGCGTTTCTCGACGAGAGAAACGGGTACGCACTCGCCGCCATCACCGAGAACGTTCCCGGGTACGAGATCGAGCCTGAACGGCGAACGGGGCGGACCGAATCACTCATCCACTTTCCGAGACCAGGAGACGACATGATTCCGCGACCGACCTATCAGCAGGAGCCGATCTGGCTGCGAGACGGGATCTGGGCCTCCGGGCACATCGAGCCGTGGGACCTCCTCCGAATCTGCGCGTGGAAGTCTGCCAAGGGGCTCGCACCGCTCAGCCTCAACTCCGAGGAGGTCATTCTCGCGGCGACGACTAATGCTTGCACCGCACTCGAACCGCTGCACGATCACGACGTGTTGATCGACGAGACCGACTGGTCTGACTGGGAGACGAGAGTCAAGGCGGCAATCGGGACGGAAGACCGGACGGGGCTACTCGCTCTTCAGGGCGTCGGATACCCGATTGCTACGGCGATCCTTTGCATCTTGAACCCGAGGGCATTTCCAGTGCTCGATAAATTGGCGATACGAGACCTGTACGGAGCGGACGCCAGAAGCATGTCGTACTACGCGCACGGAGCTCGATACTGCCGGTACACGCGTGACCTCATCGCGCACCGTCGATCGGATGTGCATTCGCGAACGATCCACAGCATCGACCAGGCGCTGATGCGTCGAGCGATGGAGCTCGTGAGCGCTTGATCCCCCAAAGAAAGACTCTGGCACGAGACGATCGACGTTGACAATGTCTAGCGTGACGCATCGCCGACAACACGCACGCCTCGAGAGGACGAGATGACTGACAAGCGGAACTGGCCGCAACCAGCGGCGTGGGCCATCACGCAGAACGAGAGCCTCTGGCGAGAATTCGACTCGGTCGCCGACAGGTCGGTAATCGTCGAGTGGGGCCTCGCCGACAACTACCGGACTCACATGATGGCGAAAGGCGATCGGTCTTTGTTCTGGATCACGGGGCGGAACGGCGGAATCGCTCGGATTGGCTTCGTTCTCGGGGTTACGCGTACACCCGCGGCTTCTGGAAAGATGCATTCGGGAAACGGCATAAGGAGCCCTACTCAGGGCGCTTCTTCATGCCGCCGTTCCCGAACCGCCGGTATATCCACCGCTCGGTTCTCGAAGACCGGCCGAATCTCAGCGGCTGCGAGTTGCTCGGGACGGCCGCACAGCGCCTTGCACCACTTCGTATCGAGCCCAAGGAATGGACCGTCATCGAGCGTCTGCTTCTCAGATTCGACAAGCCAAGCTTCGACTTCCGGTCGCCTTGGCCCGAGTAGGTGACACAGTCGCTGATCTCGCGAGTTCATCTCCCGACACTCGGGCAAGGCGGTATTCTCGGTGCGCGGTGACTCGGCCTCGGCAACGACTCGAGCGTTCGCAATCTCGACGTTGACTTCGAGGGGGATGTTGCGTGGAAGAGGTTGAACGCCGGCAGCTGAAGCTCGAGTCAGTTCGAAGAGCGTGGCTCAGCGACGAGGCGTATCGAATCCAACAGCAGCGGAGCTTTGCTCCCCGCGTAGAGCGAGCGAACGAAGCGATGCAGATCCTCGACGATCTGCGTTCGACGCTGGACGCCGACGCGTTCCGAACTGCGATTCAAGGTTGGGCGCACCGGCCCGGTTACGAATCGTTCGAGGGCTTCGGGGCAATGTTCCTGCACCAGCTCGTCAGCTACACCGAGGATTCGGCGACTGCGGCGCAACTCCTGGTCGAATGCCTTTCGCTCCCGGCTTCCGAAGACGAGGCCGCCGCCAAGATCCGGCGATGCGTCGCTCACATCGACAACATCAAGCGAGCCGGCCAGCCTGCACCAAAACGTGCACCGTTCGTACTTTCGCTGTTCTGGTCGATGGCCGATCAGAACAATTGGCCGTGCCTTTGGATGAGCGCTGACCGCATGCTGACCGCGCTCGGGTGGCTGACATCGTCGGGCGACCTCGATCAGTGGTACCTGACCTACCGCGACATCGTGATGTCGAGCAAGATGACACCCTTCGAGGTCGAGTCGATCCTGTACTGGATGGACGAAAAACATCTGTTCACCGGATTGGACCCTGCTCTCGTCGACCGCTGCCGCGAAAACGTCGAACTCGCGGAAGGCTTCCGCGTCGCGGGCGCGTACCCATCGCCCGGCGTCGCGGCAACCGCCGAACGAAACGCCCGAGCAATCATCGGCGAGCTCAAGCTCGCGGGCACACAGCTCGACGAGCGAGTCGGAAATGCGCTCGGGCGCGCGGTGACGCCACGACTAACCCTGATCTTGCAGTAACGGTCGGTTGATCTCGGGCCGCGTCCACGAAAAGGCCCTTCTGGTACGGGAAACTGCGGTTGCGAAGCCAGCAGGTCCCGACCCAGAAGGGCACTTCGGAGATGAAGCGTAACTCGACCCGTCCGCGCGTGTTGGTGATCGGCGACGGCCGGAACGTGGTGGCGCACGCGGGCACTCGCGTGTTGTGTGACCTGGCCGACGCGCTCGGTCTGACCGATGGTTTGTCGACCGCGATGGCGCCGACGAAACTGCGGCGGCGGGGTCATGATCGCGGTCAGGTGTTGGTCGATCTGGCCGTGATGCTCGCCGATGGCGGCGAAGCCATTTCCGACCTCGCGGTCTTGGCCGATCAGCCGGCACTGTTCGGAGAAGTCGCGTCGAGTGCGACCGCGTGGCGGACACTCGACGCGATCGACGACGAGGTGCTCGTCCGGATCGCGACCGCACGTGCTGACGCTCGGGCGCAGGCATGGGCAGCCGGCGCAGATCCGGGCTTCTACGTGATCGACTTCGACGGCACACTCGTGAACTCCCATTCCGAAAAGGAACAGGCTGCACCGACGTATAAACGCGGGTTCGGGTTCCATCCGTTGATGGCGTATCTGGACGCGACGGGCGAAGCACTCGCCGCGAAACTCCGACCCGGCAACGCCGGTTCGAACACCGCGGCCGATCATGTCGAGGTCCTCGACCTGGCGTTGGCGCAACTGCCGATCGATCCACACGAACACGAGGTCATCGCCCGCACCGACTCGGCCGCGTTGACCCACGGGTTCATCGACGCGTGCCGGGCTCGGGGGGTGCGGTTCGCGGTCGGTCACGACCTGACCGCACCGATTCGAACTGCCTGTATTTCCGTGCCAAATGGCTGGTGGGTGCCGGCGATCACCGCCAACGGCACGGACGAACGCGACGACGCCGAAGTCGCCGAGATCACCGATCTGATCGATCTGTCGCGCTGGCCGGTTGGCACCCGAGCGATCACACGGCGCGAAGACCCGCACCCGGGCGCGCAGTTGACGTTCACCGACTACGAGGGCCGCCGCTACCAAGTGTTCATCACCGATCTCGATGATCCCGACATCGCGTATCTCGAAGCGTTGCATCGCGGCCGTGGCCGCGCCGAGAAACGAATCTGCGACGCCAAAGACACCGGCCTCGCGAACCTGCCATCCAAAGACTTCGCGATCAACTCTGCGTGGGTGCAACTCGTGCTCATCGCGCAAGACCTCCTCGCGTGGATCAAACTCCTGTGCCTCGACGGCGACCTCGCCCGCGCGGAACCGAAACGGCTTCGCTACACGCTGTTCCACGCAGCCGGGCTCATCGTGCACAGCGGCCGACGAACCCGACTCCGCATCGCCACCGGCTGGCCCTGGTCCGAGAAGCTCATCAACACGTTCACACGCGTCAACGCCCTCGCGCCGACCTGAACACGCGTCGCCCTCAGCGAACCGGCCCGCGGCGATGCCACGCGCCCGAAAACGACCACCAAGCCCGCACGGCTCGGAGAATCCACCGACCGACACGATCGCGCTCGCGTTCAGCCGTCGCCACCAGCACGGCCCGACCAAACCGGCCCGCCCCGGCGGCCTACTGAAAGATCAGGGCTAACGGGACTGAGGTACGACCAACATGTCTTTCGCGGCGACGCCTATATCGCGTGGCAGATCGGCGAGGGATCCCAGGAACCCGGTCTTTGGCTATGGGCTACAGATCGCGGAATCGCGGTCGGGCTGCATCCTGGATGGCGCGAAGAAGGATGGACACTCAAGGTTCGCCAAGATCTCAGCGGCAATCTGCCGGGAGGCGTCGAGTTCGTTCGTTTCTTCAATCGCATCGGCGAACGACTTCAAGCAGCACGACACCCGAGGGTGTCGACGTCACCGGCGCTTGAGGGGATCCGTTCAGGCGGCCGCGTTGCGGCCAGCAGGTGGGCGCGAACCGTTGCACGTTCTCGGTGACCGTCACGTTGTCGAAGTAGGCGATGCTCACCATCGGCTCGTTCGGCTTCGACGACGTAGCGGCCACGACATTCCCGGAGATTTCGAAGTTCTTCCTCCGCACCTTGGCGGTCGCCGTCGTACAGATCTTCAACGACACCCCTCCGAGCGACTGGTTGCCGGTGAACACGAAATCGTGCTCGACCGCGGCCGCGCCCGCGTTCGTCAGTGTGCAGAAGCGGCAACTCCCGAGGTGATTATTTCGCACCGTGACGAACGCGATGACATCGTTCGTTCCGTTCGCTTCGATGTCGATCAGCGACCGGCGGCCCGAGTACGCCCGTCGACCACCTCGATGGTGGCGACCGCTTCGGGTGAGGGCCGCCTATTCGTCGAAGGGAACCAGGGTCACGGCCTTGTGTTCGTCCAAGGAAACCCGGATCACGGCCTCTTGTCTGTCGAAAAAACGGATGATCCGAGTCCGCATCGGGCACCGCGGGATCATCGCCGGTACCGAGATGGCATGATCCCTTGATGCCTGGCGACACCTGGACCGATGATGCTTGCTCGCTCGTGGACGCGTTCCGGCGCGGGGAGCGATCGCCGCGGGAGGAGCTGGAGACCACGCTCGCGGCGATCGATGCCTCCGACCTGAACGCGTTCTCGTATCTCGACGCGGAACGCGCCCTCGCCGCCGCCGAACGCGCCGACGTCTCGCTCCCCTTCGGCGGCATCCCCGTCGGGATCAAGGAGCTCGAGCCGGTCGCGGGGTGGCCGCAGACCGAAGCCTCGCTCGTCTTCCAGGACCGCGTCGCTTCGCAGACCAGCACCGTCGTCGAACGGTTGCTCGGCGCGGGTGGCGCGACTCCCGTCGGGCTCACCACCGCAAGCGAATTCGGCGGGCTCAACGTCAGTGTCACGAAGCTCAACGGTGTGACGCACAACCCGTGGCGGCGCGGCAAGACCGTCGGCGGGTCGAGCGCGGGCAGCGCGGCCGCGGTCGCGGGCGGGCTCGTTCCCATCGCGACCGGTGGCGATGGCGGCGGCTCCATCCGCATTCCCGCGGGCTACACGGGTCTGCTCGGGATGAAAGGCACCTACGGCCGCATCCCCCGCGGTCCGCACGCCTACTTCACGCCCGGCACCATCGTGCTCGGTTGTCTCGCCCGTTCGGTACGCGACGCGGCCCGTTACTTCGACGTCTGCGGCGGCTACGACTCGCTCGATCCGTCGAGCCTTCCCCGCCGCGACAACTGGGAAGCGAACCTCGGAACGTTCGACCTGCGGGGTAAGCGGGTCGCGGTCGTCCCGAACCTCGGCGGCGTCACCCTCGAGCCGGGCGTCGAGGCCAACCTCCGGGAATCCGCCGCGAGCCTCATCAAGCACACCGGACTGGTCGAGGTCGACCTCACCATCGACCTCCCGAACCTCGCCGCGCACTGGATGATGGGCAACCTCTCCACGCTGCTCGACGAGCTCGGCGACCGCTGGCCGAGCTGCGCGCACGACCTCACCGACGAGATCCGAACCGGGGCGCTCCTCTCGCAGTCGATGTTCAACCTCTACACCGCGTCGGTCACCGAAGGGCAACGAGTCCGCGCGTACCAGGCGATGGCGCGCGCGTTCGACCAGGTCGACTTCGTCATCGCCTCGACCAACCCCGGGCCCGCGTTCGCGGCCGACGCCGCGATGAGCAGTCCCGGGTCGAGCTTCGTCGACTGGGCCAAGGCCAACGCGGTCGCGCAGCTCGGCTTCCGCGGCGCGATGGGTGCGATGCGCTTCGCCGCCGCCGCATTCCCGAAGCTCCCGTCCGCCATCCTCGACACGTTCTCCGAACGCTTCCCCGACCTCGTGCAGATGGGGGCGCTCACCATCATCTCCAACATCTACGGCAACCCGGCCGTCTCCATCCCGAGCGGCCTCGTCGACGGCCTCCCCGTCGGCATGCAGGTGTTGACCCGCCACCACGCCGACGAACTGCTCTTCGACGTCGCGCTCGCGGTCGAACGCGAAACACCGTGGCCGCTCGTCGCAACACCGGTGGCCTCACCCCACTGAGTAGTCGGCGAGGGTCGCGTGAGTAGTAGCGCTACTCATGCGTGCGGCCGCTCGCCCCGACACCATCTCGTCATGACCTGGAGCAAGCGTCGGATCTGGACGAGCCTCGCCGTCGTGGCCCTGAGCGCCGGCCTGGCCGCGTGCGGCTCCTCGTCGAAGCCGGCCTCGCAGTCCCCCGAGACCAGCACGACCGCCGCGCCCTCGGGCGGTGCGACAAGTTCGGAGGCGACGAGCACCACGACCAGCGGGTCGGCGGCGGCCGCGCCCGTCGCGGTGTGCACCACGTTCCCCACGGCGCAGGTGGCGACGCTCAGCGGTCTCGCGTTGACCAGCAACCGGGAGCAGGACGCCGTTGACCTCAACTCCTACACGTGCGACTACTTCACCGCCACGGGAACCGGCGGCATGTCCATCACGATCTTGACGACCGGCGGAGCAACGTCGTTCGAGAACGCGATGTCGACCGACACGGTTTCCCCGTCGGAGAACGTGACGCCGGTGACCGGCATCGGCGACAAAGCATTCTCCGCGACCGACGGTCTGCGGGTGCTGTTCGGCGACCGCCTGATCTACGTCGCGGGCTTGAAGACGGTGCCGCCCGCCGAGGCCATCGTGCAAGCCGTGCAGGCCAAACTCCCGTAGGACACGCGGCATCGCCGCCGCGGTCGCGTCTATCTCGCGAACGTGTAGGTCGCGATCGAGAACGCGGGGAGCTCCACGATCCAGGAGCCGGACGTCGTCAGTCTCGGCAACTCCGAGCCCGACAACGATGCGAGGTTCGAGGCCGCGTTCGTCACGGTGCCCGTGCGCACCTTCGCCCGGCTCGGCAGCTGCAACCCGAAGGTCGCGCGCGTCGACGCCTCGTTCCACGTCACGACCTGCCAGCTGTCACCACTGGCGAACGCCAGCGCGTGCACGCCCTTGGGCAATCCGGTCACATCGTGACGCACCGCGCCCGGACGCACGTACTTGCTGAACTGGCCGAGCACGAAGAAGCGCTTGGTCGTGAAGATCTTCGTCACACCGTCGGTCGGGCCGTGTTGGTCGTAATACAGCAACCCGTCGTTGAACCCCTTCGTATTGACCCGTGATGGGCACTGCGGATCGGCCTTCGGATCGCACCCGAGCACGGGCGACAACGCCGTCCACCAATACCAGGCACTGTCGCCGGCGACGGTGAAGTCGCTCTCGATCTGATCCGCGAGCCAGAAGCCCTGGGTCATCGTCGGGTCGTAGTTCGCGCCGAAGCTCGACGCCACCCCGCCCGAACCCTTGTAACAGCAGATCTCGGTCATCCACGTCGGCTTCTTGAACTTCGCCGCGAGCGGCGGCAACAACTTGCGGAGCGCGTCGTCGGGGAAGTCGTAGGTGTGATGCGCGATCGCGGCGATGTACTGCCGCGGTTCCCGGCACGACGAGCCACTGCGGCGCTTCGGTCGACAGGATCGCGTCGGCCGTCGTCTCGTCGGCGATCACCTTCGCGTACGGCGCGCGCTTCGCGAGCGCTTTGCCCAACGCCTGCACGACCGCGGCGCGCTGCCCGACCGGAACCCCCATCCCCTCCTGTCCGCAATCACCGAACGCGTTGTCGGGCTCGTTCATCGGGCTCACGTAGTTCAGCGTGATGTGGTCGCGGTCGTGCAACGTCGTCACGACACCGGCGAGGTACTGCGCGTACGCGCCTTCCATCCCCGGCTTCAGGTTGCCGCCGCACGCCTTCCCGTTCGTCGTGAAGCGCGGCGGCGCGCTGTTGACGAACCCGGTTAGGATCGGCACACCGTCGTCGCGCGCGGCCCGCAGGAACGAGAGCCCGGCGGTGTCGGCGCCGAACTCCCTCGGTGCCCGGTCGGCGGTTTTGACGCCCGCGCCTCCACCGCCGATGTTGTAGCGATAGCCCGACAGCGCGATGCCGTCGGCGGAGAACAACAGCTTCGCGACCGTCTGCTGCGCGCTCGCGGGGAACTTTGCGAGGTCGATCGGCCACCACGCACCCGACGGACCGAACCCGGCGATCGTCTGCTTCGCCGCCGCGCTCCACGCGCGCCACCCGCAGGTTCGCCGGCGTCGGCACCGAGGAGGCCACCGCGGTCACCGTCGTGGCGGACGGCTTCGTCGATTGCGAAGACGATGATGACGACGAAGACGACGAGCACGCCGCCGCGGTCGACACGCCCACGATGCACACCGTCGCGATCCGCACGATCCGAGGCAAGTGCATCCACCGATCAGACACCCGGGCCAGCTCCTGCGGCAACTCCGCCGACTGTCTGCAAGACCCCGCAACTCTCGTCGTTCGGGTGCGCCACGCGACAACTCAGGTCAGACTGTCGACGTTGTTCCTCTCCCGCGAGGTGAAGCCGATGATCCGCGTCCGGACAGCCGTCGGCACGATCGCCGTGCTCGCCCTCGTGTGCGCGTCCCCCGCAACCGCGTCGGCCTCGCCGGGCGAGGTCGACACCTCGTTCGGGCCGCTCGGCAACGGCACGGTCGTCAGCGGCGTCACGCCGGTCGACGGGGTCGTCAAGGTGCTGCATCAGCCCGACGGCAAGATCGTCACCATCGCCGACACCTTGGGTACGAGCGTGGTCTCCCCCATGCTCGTGACCCGCCGCCTCGCAAACGGCGCGCTCGACTCGTCGTTCGCCCACGGCGGAGTCTTCTCCCGGGAGCTCACGGGCGCGCCGTCGTCCGCAGTGCTGCAGCCCGACGGCAAGATCGTCGTCGTCGGCTTCGACGACGGTATCGGCCGGTTCTTCATCCTCCGGCTCCTGGCGAACGGCGCCGTCGACCCGGCCTTCGGCTCGACCGCGCCGCAGTGGTTCGGTTCGACGACCGCGGCGCGGGCGCTCACCGTCGCGCTCGGCCCGGCCGGGACGATCGTCGTGGGCGGGATATCCGGTGGGAACGTCGCACTCGCGCGCTACAGCTCGTCGGGCAATCTCGACAACTCCTTCTCCGGTGACGGCCTGCTGATCCACGACTTCGGCGACGTGTCCGAAGCCGACGCCGTCGGAGTGCTGCCCGACGGCCGCATCATCGTCGCCGGCACCGAGACCCTCTCCAACGCGCCGACGCGCAACCTCCTCGCGCGGTTCACGGCTACCGGAAGCCTCGACTCGACCTTCGGCACCGGCGGACGTGCCCTCACGACGAGCTCGCCACTGCAGTCGATGCAGACCATGATTCTCCAAGGCACCAAGCCGGTTGTCGCCGGTGTGATCGGCCTCGTAAGCGCCGGGCTCTCCCGCTACAACGCCGACGGCACCATCGACACCACGTTCGGGACGGCCGGCACGACCCGCACCCACATCGGCGCGTTCACGCGCATCGCGAGCCTCGAGACCGACGCGTCGGGACATCTCCTCGCCGCGGGCGAGGTCGCGTATTCCAACTCCCGCAACGTCGTGACGACGTTCACGTCGGTATCCCGCTACTCGGCGAACGGCACACCCGATGCCGGCTTCGGTTGCGCGGGAACCGCGATCACGGAGGTTCTCGGCGACGGCGCGGGTAGCACGTACAACGCGTCGGTGGCGACGAGCGCGGCCGCAGCCGGCGACGACATCGTCGTCGGCGGCATCGCGAGCCGATTCGACCCGCTCGAGTCGACGAGCGACGATCTGCTGGTGCGCTACCACGGTTCGGGCGCGCCGACCTCGGGGTACTCGCTGCTGCGTGGCGACGGGGGCACGAGCGCGTTCGGCGGCGCCGCCCCGTGCGGCTCGACCTCCGGGCTGCCCCTCAACAAGCCGATCGTCGGCATCGCGACCGACCCGGCCGCACCGGGGAACTGGACGGTCGCAAGCGACGGTGGTGTGTTCACGTTCGGCGCGGCCGGGTTCTTCGGATCCACCGGTGCGATCCACTTGAACCAACCGATCGTCGGCATGGCCGCCGCGCCGAACGGCAAGGGCTACTGGCTCGTCGCCCGCGACGGCGGCGTGTTCGCGTTCGGCTCCGCTCGCTTCTTCGGGTCGACGGGCGCGATCCACTTGAATCAACCGATCGTGGGCATGGCCGCCGTGCGCGACGGTAAGGGCTACTGGCTCGTCGCCCGCGACGGCGGCGTGTTCGCGTTCGGCTCGGCGAAGTTCGCCGGTTCGACCGGCATGCTGCGACTGAACAAGCCGATCGTCGGCATGGCCGCCGACCCCGACGGCACCGGCTACTGGCTCGTGGCGAGCGACGGCGGCATCTTCGCGTTCCGCGCGAAGTTCTCCGGATCGACGGGCAACATCACGTTGAACCAACCGATGGTCGGTATCGCGGCCGATCCCGACGGCACCGGCTACTGGATGGCAGCACGAGACGGTGGCGTCTTCGCGTTCAGCGCGAAGTACGCGGGCTCGACCGGGTCGACGCCGTTCCCGGTGGGCGCGGTGCGCTCGACGATCGGCATCGCCGCCACGCCCTAACCCTGATCTTTCAGTAGCGATGGGTTGATCGCGGGTCGCGTCCGCGAAAACGCCCTCCCGTCAAGAGATACTGCGGTTGCGAAGCCAGCAGGTCCCGAGGCAGGAGGGCACTTCCGAGATGCAGCGTCATCCGACGCGTCCGCGTCTGGTGGTGACCGGTGACGGCAAGTACGTGGTCGGCCACGCCGGTGCTCGCGTCTTGGGTGATCTGGCTGACGCGCTCGATTTGACGGCAGGTCTTTCTTCGGCGATGGCGCCGACGAAGCGACGCTGCCGTGGTCACGGTGCCGAACAGCTGGTGGGTGCCGGCGATCACCGCGAACGGTGTCGATGAACGCGACGACGCCAAAGTCGCCAAGATCACCGACCTGATCGACTTCTCCCGCTGGCCCGCCGGGACTCGCGCGATCGTCCGGCGCGAGGAACCGCATCCTGGCGCGCAGTTGACGTTCACTGATTACGAGGGTCGCCGCTACCAAGTGTTCGTCACCGATCTCGACGATCCCGACATCGCGTATCTCGAAGCGTTGCATCGCGGTCGCGGCCGCCTGGCCGCGTGAAGGAGGCAGTAGCGGTGCCCAGCACACCGTGGGGACGGTCCGGGAGACGCGTATCACGGACCCGTGAAAACGGAGTGATACTGCCGGCGATACCGCAGGTGATACCACCCGTGATACCACCGGTAGTAGCACACGAATTGCACGTGCCGCCGCTTTCTCGTCGCTAGCACCCGCGCTCGTGCGGGCGATAGCGCCCGTGCTAGCGCCCGTGCTAGCAGTGCTGTTTCGAGCACACACTCCGCGCTGGTGAAGCCGTCTGTGATCTGAAGGAGTGCACGCGAGTCACTTCGCGGCCCACCGCCGCGACCCAACCGCCGCGCCACCTGCGCCTACTGAAAGATCAGGGCTAAGGCTGGAGCACCGAGCGGACCTCGTTGACGGGATACGTGCGGGTCGACGTGATCGTGGCGGTGCCGATGTCGACGTTGTCGATCGGCGCGAGCGGCGCGGGCCCGCTGATCGCGGCGACGCCGTGCCACACCGCACTGACCGCGATCGTGTGTTTGCCCTTGGTCTCGAACGTGTAGTGCCCGTTGGCCGCGTCGATCTCGGCGCCGCCGTCGACACTGATCGCGTAGTGATCGAGCGTGGCCGTGCCGGTAATCGCATATCCACGAATCGTCGCCGCGATCTCGACCGTTGCAGGACCGGTCGTCGAGATGCGGGTCTCGAGCCCGGTGATGCCGCGGCTGGCCGGGTCGAGGACGACGGCCGGCGCCGGTAACTGCACGCTGTTCCACGCCTCGGCGACGGTCGGCACCGCGGGCGTTGGCGGAACTGCCGGCCGAGTCCCCGTGCCATCGACGAACGCGACGCACACGAACCTGTCGTCGACGATGTTCCCCGCCGCGTCGCGCCCGATGAAGTGATACTCGAACCCGAACGCGCCGATCCCGACCCCGCCCGGTATCGAGCACAGCCCGTCGGTGCTGCCGATCAGCGCCGCCTCCTCATCCACCGACCAAGTGATGTCGTACTGCACCAGCGGCCGCGACCCGCTCGTGCCCCCGTGCCCACCCTTTGCGACGCCCGGCGCCTCGACGATGATCCCGACGGTCGTATGCCCGCTGTTTGTAATCGTCCCGCCAGCTTCCGCCGCAGCGAAGGCCTTCGAAGGCGCAACGAGTGACGTAAGTACAGCGAGAACAAGGATGAATCGCTTCACGAAGTCGAACCCGATGCCTGAACATCAAAGGCCGCTATGCGCCACCGACGACCGTCGAGGTCTACGAGAACGTGGTATGTCGTCGGATGAGAGAAGCGAATCTCGCTAGTCACGCGTCCACCGGCGACGACCGTTCGATGGAGCAGCACCTGCTCGACGACGACCATCGAGAAAGCGTCCGATCTCGTGCTGAGCAGCGAGTATCGACTTGGACCTCCAACGACCTCCACAAGGCGCGTTCGATTGGCACGCAACCGAGTCAGATCACGGGTGAAGGTCTCAGCGAGCCTCGTCCCCGGCGCGACCGTCACCGGTACGAGGGCGGGATCTGGATGATGAGCCGCAAGCCAGTTGCCATAGCTCTCGAGCGACTTCAGGATGGCGACGTAGTCGGTCCCCGTGTTGAGCAGCTTTGGCGGTGGGACGGAGTCGTCGAAGCTGTACTCGGGACGCGTGGTCGTGGTGGTCGGAGCCGCCGGCGCCGGAGGTGGATTCGTCGAAACCGACGAGCTGCCGGCTCCGGATCCCGACGAATTCGTCGGATCGGCACCTTTCGAGCCGGCACTGCACGCGGCCAGAGATACGGCCAGCGTGATCAGAATCGCAGTCCCCCGCCTCCCCACCTCACGCAGAGTAAGAAACCGCGCGCCAAAAGTACGGATCAGAGCCTTTGCGGCCTACGCGCCATTCCACGTCGCAGCGATTCGTTCGACGAATCGCTGTGAGGCGGGAGGCCGGGGGTCTGCGAGGAGGGCGGCGGTCAGGTGCCCCAGGTCTTGCCGTAGCCCGAGACGTCGAGCACCTTGCCGGTGAAGTCGGTGTCGATCTGTTTCGCCAGGTACGCAACGGGCGGTCCGACGTCCTCGGGCTCCTGCCAGCCGGTCCAGTCGAAGTCGGCGCCGAATTCCTGGGTCGTGTGCTCGGTCCGCACGGCACCCGGCCGCAGCGCGTTGATGTTGATCCCGAGCGGGCGCAACTCGGGCGCGGCCGCCGACGTGAACCGCTCCAACGCCGCCTTCGCCACCGAATAGATCACGTAACCGGCCGGCATGAGCTCGCTGACCTCGTGCGCGGCCGCCCCCGACGAGATGTTGATGATGCTCCCGCCACCATTGGCCTTCATCGCCGGCGTCACCGCCTGCGTGAACAGGTACAGGCTCCGCACGTTGACGCGCATCGAGTCGTCCCACATCTCGACCGTCGACGTCTCGAGCCGACAGTTCGTCGGCGTCATCGCGTTGTTCACCAACACGTCGAGCTTGCCGTAGTGCTTGATCGTGCCGTCGATCAGTCCTTGGATGTCGGCCGGCACCCCGATGTCGCACCGAATCGCAACGGCCTGACCGCCCGAAGCAACGATCTCGTCAACCGTCTCGTAAATCGTCCCCGGGAACTCTCCCGTGTTCGCTTCCACCGTCCGCGCCGCGCATACCACCGACGCGCCCTGGCGCCCGAGATACGTCGCCAGCCCCTTGCCGATACCCCGCGAGGAACCGGTCACCACGATCACCTTGCCGTGGAACTCCGGAGTCTTCATGGTCGGCATCCTGGCACGCGGCTCGGAGTCAGAGACCGCGCGGCCGGACGGGACGATCGCGTCGACCGGTGATTCACGCGCCAGCGCCCGCTCCATCTCGACCTCGACGCGGCCTCCGGCGGCGATCGCCGTCGTGCGCCCGGTGCGCCGGAAACCGTTGCGCCGGTAGCAACCCTCGGCGCGCCCGTTCCCGTCGATGACGTGCAGCCGCAACACGCTGCAACCGGCCGCGACTGCGAACT
The DNA here is from genome assembly GCA_963761055.1 of uncultured Actinomycetes bacterium. Taxonomy (GTDB): domain Bacteria; phylum Actinomycetota; class Acidimicrobiia; order IMCC26256; family PALSA-610; genus PALSA-610. The sequence goes on from CAVXFO010000008.1 coordinate 535,250, forward strand.
CGGCCGCGGCCACCAGGAGCGCGTCGGCCGCACCCGAGCCGCGGGCGCCGTGGTCGACCCACATGCCGAAGAGCTCCGCAACCGAACGGTCGCCGTCGTCACATCCCACCGTCACCAGGCCGATCGGCTCGTGACCCGGCGTCTCGCACACGAGCTGGGGGAAACCCTCGGGGCGGAGCCGCCACGCCCACTCGTCGTCGGTGAACGCGGCCTCACGGGCGTACGTCGAGCTGTACGCCGCCGGCTCCTCGAGCAGCGAACGCAACCGGATCCGGCGCAACACGTCCCGCTCGTGCGGCCGCAGACGGCGGACGACCGCGGGACTGTGGGCTGTCATCCCGCCACGATGCCCGTTCGGGGCGCCGCGGTCGAACGAAATACCTCAGGCTTCGGTGTTGCTGGCCTCGACCGCGCGGCGCACCTCGGAGAGGCGGTAGCGGCGGTGGCCACCCATCGTCTTGATCGCGCTCAACCGTCCCGACCGCGCCCAGCGAGTCACTGTTTTGGCGTTCACGCGGAACATGGCCGCGACTTCGGCGGGCGTCAGCAGTTTGTCGGCGTCAGTCTGGTCGTTCGACATCGCAGACACCTTCCCTTCCTCGCACACGGTTCGTGGTCAGAGGACTGATCGGCCGGTCAAGGGGAAGATTCAGGAATTCTCTCGCGTCGTGCCCAATTCGACATTTCAGCCGACGCCGAACGCGCATCCAGGGGCCCGGTGCATACGTTTCCGACGAAAACGCTCCGTATTTCCCCGTCGTGAACAATGGGAAACAGGGACCACATCAGCCACTTCTGTTTTGCGCCGAGATGTCGCATGTGACACCCTTATTGGAGAGGGAAACCAGTGCCGGGGGCAGCATTGGTGGGGTTGCCGGGCGGCAGTCTCCCCTCGCGTTGGGTTTGGGAGGCAACTGTGACGGCAACAGGACTGGTTTCCGAAGAAAGCCTCGTGAAAGGGCGATCTCCCGCAACGGTCTGCGGAGTTGGCGCAGTGACCGGCTACGGCTGGGGCCGCAAGCGCCTCTGGGACGGACTGGAAAGCGGTGAATCGGCCGTCGTCCGCTCCACGGGCTGGCAGGAATCTCTCGGCCACGACGTTGCGTACATGGCCAAGATCTCCGACGTCCCCCACGAGGGCGACCCGCGGAGCCGGTTCGCCCGCGCGACCGAGACCGCGGTCGACGAGGCGGTCGCCGACGCGACCGAGCGGGGTTGGAAGCGCGGGCCCGTCGTCGGGCTGATCCACGCGCTCGTGCTGGGTGAGGTCGACGGCTGGCGCGACTTCTACATGAAGCGCAACCGCACGCTGCGCAAGTCCGAGTACCTCCAACTGATGCCGTCGACGATCATCTCGATGCAGATGCAGCGCCACAGTTTCCACGGCCCCGCAATGGCCGTGAACGCGATGTGCGCCTCCGGCAACGCCGCGATGCTCACCGCGAAGATGTGGCTCGACGCCGGCGTGTGCACCGACGTGGTCGTCGTCGCCTCCGACGTCTCGGGCACGGCCGACAACATCCGCCACTTCGTCGACCTCGGCGTTCTGATCGTCGACCGGCCTCCGTTCGAGGCGTGCCGGCCGTTCCAGACCGACAGCTTGGGGTTCCTCGCGGGCGAGGCGAGCGTCGCGTTCGTCGTCTCCCGCCAGTCCGAGCCGGCGTATCTGAAGGTGCTCGGCGGCGCGATGACCCACGACGGCTTCCATGCCATCTCGATCAACCCCGACCATGCCGAGATCCGCCGCTGCTTCGAGCTCGCGCTCGCCGACGCCCGGATCGACAAGGTCGATGTCCAGTACCTGAACGCCCACGGGCCGGGCACCGTGCAGTGCGATGCGGCCGAGGCGTCGATGCTCGACGGCCTGTTCCCCGAAGCGCACGGGGTCTTCTCCGTAAAGCCGCTCACCGGGCACTGCCAGGCCGCGGCATCGGCGGTCGAGCTCGCGGCCTCGTGCCGGGCGTTCGAGACCGGAATCATCCCCGCGCCCCGGGCCGTGTCCCCCGGACACCCCCGTCTGCTCTCCGGCCCGACGCCGCGAAAGCCCGGAATCATGTTGAAATCCTCGATCGGGATGGGCGGGCACAACTCCGTCCTCGCGCTCGACGACGTGTGAACCCCACAGCAAAGGCCGCACAACCTCGGAACAAGCTTCAAGCAGCCCTCTCGGCTCGTCGATAAGTCAGTAGGGAATCGGCGGTTCGCGAGGAGAGACCTGGGTGGGAAGCACGCCGCACGCGCTCCGGCGCGACTCGACGTTGCGCGTGGTCGGGAGTACCGACGCGCGGGTCCACATGGCCTCCACCGACGCCGAGATCCGCCAGCTCACCCGCGAGAGCCTGCGAGTCGTCGGCTGGGAGTTCGAGCTCGCCAGCCGTTCGCTCGCCTGGCACGCACCGATCGGCTCGATCCTCGCGATCTCGCCCCGCGACGCGCTCTCCGTCACCCCGTCCAACGGAAGCGAACCGACCGCCGTCGACATCGCGGACTGGCTCGTCGCCCCGATAGTGACCACCCTCCAAGCCGGCGCACCCTGGCGCGACTACGAGCTGCAGCAACGACTCGAGAGCACGACCGGTGACGTCCAGCACTTCTTGGTGCGGGCCCGGCAGGTACGCGAGAACGGCAAGGTCATCGGCTGCGCCGGCCTGGTCATCGACATCACCGACCGCCAACTCGTCGAAGCGAGCATGCGGGAGCTCATCGACCGCTACCGCCGCCTCGTCGACCTGAGCCCCGACGGCATCGTCGTGCACCGGGCCGGCCGGATCGTCTACGTGAACCGCGCCGGTGTCGGCCTCATCGGCGCCCGCGACTTCGACGACCTGCTGGGCCGCTCGATCATCGACTTCGTCCACACCGGCTCGCTCGGCCCGACCCTCGAGCGCATCAGCCAGCTCACCGAGGACTCGCCCGTCTCGGAAGCGTCGGAAGCCGCGCTCGTGCGCTTCGACGGCACCCCGCTCGTCGTCGAATCGGTCAGCGTGCTGACGCGGTGGGAAGGCGAAGAGGCCTACCAGGTGATCCTGCGGGACCTCACCGACCGCAAGCTGGCAGAAGCCGCGCTCCGCTACCAGGCGAACCTGGTCGAGCACGTGTCCGACGCGATCATCGGTGTCGACGTCTTCGGCCGGGTCCAGAGCTGGAACCACGCGGCCGAGCTGATCTACGGGGTGCCCAGCGACGAGGCGGTCGGCGCGTGGTTCCACGACCTCGTCGGCCTGCCCGACGGTTTCGGGAAGTCCGCGCTGCGCGACGTCGAGTCGATCCACACCCGCCACGACGGCATGTCGTTGATCGTGCGCGCCTCGGTGACCGCGATCTTCGACGACGTCGGCGACCAGACCGGCTGGGTCGTCGTGTGCGCCGACACGACGGAACGACGCCGGGCCGAAGAGGAGCGCCGCGCGGTCGAACGGCTGCACAGCACCGTCATCGAAGCGGTAGACGAGGGCATCATCGTCGCCGACGCGGCCGGCTTCGTCGTCGACGCCAACCCCGCCGCACACCGCATCTTGTTGCTCGACGTCGAACCCGGCACGCGCCTGGTCGACTGCATCGCCGGGCCCGACGGAATCGTCGGGGCCGACCGCCGCACGATCGCGCCCGCGGATCACCCCGTCGCTCGCGCCCTCGCCGACAACGAGACGATGCACGACGTGCTCATCGGTCTCGTCACCGAGGACGCCGAACGTTGGCTGGCGCTGAGCTGCCGCCCGCTCCCGGCCGCCTCCGGTGCGCCGAGCGGAACCGTGTGCTCTTTCGCGGACGTGACCAACGTGATCCTCGCGCAGCAGGAGCTGAACTACCGCGCCACGCACGACGAGCTCACCGGCCTCTGCAACCGCACCGTCTTCGTCGACAGCCTCCAGCACGCGCTCGCCCGCAGCCGGCGCACCCAGGCGAACACGGCCGTGCTCTTCGTCGACATCGACCGCTTCAAGGTGGTCAACGACACGATGGGTCACGCGAGCGGCGACGAGGTCCTGACCCAGATCGGTCGCCGCCTCAAAGGTGCCACTCGAGCCATGGACCGGGTCGGCCGTATCGCCGGTGACGAGTTCATCGTGATGTGCAGCGACGTGACCGGCATCGAGCCCGTCGCCCAGCGCGCCGCCGAGCTCGAGCGGCTGATCTCCGAGCCGATCCACCTCTCCAACGGCCGCCAACCCGCGCTGCACGCCAGCGTCGGCATCGCCTTCGCGGCGGGCGGCGACGGCGACGCCGAGGAGCTGTTGCGCGACGCGCACGTCGCCATGCGGCGGGCCAAGGAGCAGGGTGGCACCAAGGTCGAGATCTTCGACGACAAGCTACGGGTGCGGGCCGAGCGCCGCCGTCAGCTCGAGCTCGCGCTGCGGGCCGCGCTCGACAACCACGAGATCGACGTGTACTTCCAGCCGATCGTCGCGGTCTCGTCGCCCCGGATGCTCGGCGTGGAAGCGCTCGCCCGCTTCAATCACCCCACCCTCGGCTCCATCCCCCCGGACGAGTTCATCCCCGTCGCCGAGGAGACCGACCTCATCTTGACCCTCGGCATCGAGGTGCTCGGAAAGGCATGCACGCAGACGGCGCACTGGCGGGCGACCGACCCCGACGCGCGCGACCTCTACGTGTCGGTGAACCTGTCGGCCCGCCAGCTGTACGACCCGCAACTCGTCCACCAGGTCGAGACGGTGCTGCACACGACGGGCCTCGAGCCCGACGCGCTCTGGCTGGAGATCACCGAGAGCGTGTTGATGGACGACGCGCCCACCGCGGCCCGCATCTTCGCCGAGCTGCGCGCCCTCGGCGTCCATCTCGTCGTCGACGACTTCGGCACCGGCTACTCGTCGCTCGCCTACCTCCAGGCGTTCCCGGTCGAGATGTTGAAGATCGACCGCTCGTTCGTCATGGGCCTCGGCGAGGACGAGAGCAGCGAAGCGATCGTCCGCGCCATCATCAGCCTCGCCACTTCGCTGAAGCTGCGCGTCGTCGCCGAAGGCGTGGAGCTCTACGCGCAGCTCGAACTGCTCGATGAGCTCGGATGCGATTCCTTCCAGGGCTGGCTCTGCAGTGCCGCCCGCCCTGCGGCCGAGCTCGACTTCTCGCACGTGACGCTGAAGGAGTTCGTGAGTTGAGCGAGGCGTCGCTTCCGGCTGCGTTGATCCGGATCGCTCCCGACGTCATCGCGATCATCGACGCGTCGGGAGACCTGACGTACACGAGCCCGTCGTCGCACGCGATGTTGGGCTACCGCCCCCACGAGCTCGTCGGTACCAGCGCGTTCGATCTCGTCCACCCGGTCGACCAGGTGAGCGCGGCGGAGGGTTTCACGTCGACGATGGCGTCCGCCGACTCGCGACCGGTTCCGGTACTGGTGCGACTCCGCCATGAGCACGGCCACTGGATCGAGACCGAGATCATCGGCGTCAACCACCTCGACGACCCCGAGATCGCGGGCATGGTCCTCACGATTCGCGACGTCTCCGCGAGCATGCGCACCGAGGAGGCGTTGCGCATGAGCGAGGAGCGATACCGACTGATCGTCGAGCTCGCCCGTGAGGGCATCTGCATGATCGACGAGCGCGAAGGGACCACGTTCGCGAACCGGGCACTCGCCGACCTGCTCGACACGACCGTGAACGAGTTGCTCGACGGCTCGCTCCTCGACTTCATCGACGTCGACGACCGGGCCGAAGCCCGCATCCGCATCGCGGGCCCCGACGACGAAGCGCGCGCCGAACACGACCTGCGCATCGTGACCCGCGAGGGCCGGCTCGTGTGGGCACGTATCCGCGCCAGCGCCATCTCCCACCATGACGGGACGTACCGGGGCGCCATCGTGTTCGTCGCCGACGTCACCGAACGCCGGGCACTCGAGGAGCAGCTCGCCGAAGAGGCGCGCCGCGACCCGTTGACCGGTGTGGCGAACCGAAAGGAACTGTTCGAGGTGCTCACCCCGATCCTCGAACAGGGATCGCTCACCGCCGCGCTGTACGTCGACCTCGACGGCTTCAAGGACGTGAACGACCGTTTCGGCCACACCCTCGGCGACGAGTTGCTCTGCACCGTCGCCGGGCGCCTCCGGGGCGCGATCCGGGTGATCGACACCCTCGCTCGGGTCGGAGGCGACGAGTTCGTCGTCATCTGCCGCGACCTCGAGAGCGCCGACGAAGCCGTCGCAATCGGCGAACGCATCCGGGAGGTGCTCGCGCATCCCTTCGGGCTCGCGGTCGGGCCCGTCGCGGTCGACGCGAGCATCGGCATCGCCTTCGGACGCGGCCCCGACGCCGACGACTTGCTCGCCCGCGCCGACCAAGCCCTGTACCGAGCCAAGCGCAAAGGACGCGGCCGCATCGAGATCACCTTCGACAACGCCGCGGCCTAAGCGGCGGGGACGACGGGACGGGTTCCCGACATCCACACGGGAATCGTCTCGACCCGGCGGAAGCGCCAGCCCGCGGCGGTGCGCACGACCTCGAACCCGTAGACCTCGCCGAGGTTGTACTGCACCGGCGGCGCCGGGTCGCCCGTTGTCGTCGGCTCGGCCGCCGCGAAGTGCACGACGAGGTTGGCGCGCACCGTTGCCCGGTCACCATCGACATCGACATCGACCAGCACATTCGAGACGAGATGTTGGACGCGTTGCTCGGGTCGGTGGTTCTTCCTCGCCTGCGCGATCACCGCGTCGCGACCGGCCGCGACACCGCCCGGAGTGCGGGCGGTGACCTCGTCGACGAGGAGGTCGGGCATCTCGTCGAATCGTCCTTCGTCGAGCACGACGCCGAGGCGGAAGACGAGATCGGTGATGTCGGAACGATCGATGAGTGAGTCCATGGCGTTCTCTCCCCGTATTCGTTGGTAAGACCAACGATAACACGGGATCGTGGGTGTTACCAACGATTCTTGGTACCGTGGCCCGGTGGAAATCGCCGACAACCGCGCCCCGGCCCGACTGCGGGCCCTCCCGAGCTGGTTGCTCAACCAGGCCGGGCTCTCGGTCAACCGGTTGGTGAGCGAGGCGCTCGCCCAGGAGGGGCTGCGCCGTCACCACTATTCGATCCTCGCGACGCTCGACGAGGTGGGTCCGTCGAGTCAGGCGGAGCTGAGCCGCTGCACGACGATCGACCGCAGTGACATGGTGGCCGCCGTCAACGACCTCGTCGAGCGCGCGTTCGTCTCCCGCAACCCGGACCCCGACGACGGCCGCCGCAATGTCGTCAGCATCACCGCGTCCGGCCGCCGCGAGCTCGCGAAACTCGATCGCCTGATCGCCCAGGCCCAAGCCGAATGGCTGGCGCCCTTGTCGAAGAAGGAACGCACTGAGCTGACGGGCCTCCTCGCGCGAGTAGTGGCGCACCACGCGACGAGCGCCGACGACGCCTGACGAAAACCGCGCGCTAGCGCATGTGCATGCACCCGCGCTAGCGCATGTGCTAGCGCCGGCGCTAGCACCACTTTTTCGGAGTGCCGCTCGGCCCGGCCCGGCCCGCGCTCCGAGGAGCACACCGCCCACCCCGTCGTACAAGCCGCCCTTGACCTAGGGCGAAGTACGCGCGGGCGGAGCCATGAGCTCGACTCGCGCCCCGTCCGGATCGGCGACGAACACGACTTCGTAACCGAGCTGCGCGCGCGTCGAGCCGAGCACCTCACCTCCGAGCGCGGCGAGCCCGGCCGCGACCGCGTCGACGTCGTCGACGAACATCGACAGGTGCGTGAAGCCGAGCTGGTTGCGCCGGGCGGACGGCTCCCCGATCGGGGGCGGGTCGGCGAAGTGCAGGAGCTCGATCTTCAGCTCGCCGTTGGTGATCATCTGCGACCGGAGCCTGACCGGCGCGCCGACCTCGAGCGCCCGGTCGAGGCCCTCGAGCATCTGCTCGTCGAGGTCGTAACCCTCGGCCGGTACGAAGCCGAGCCCGTCGCAGTAGAAGCGCATCGAGCGATCGAGGTCGCTGACGCAGAGTCCGAAGTGTGACGGCCGCGTGCTCACGTTGCGAAGACTAGGCGTCTGGCAAGATCGACGGCGATGATCGCCCCGGCCGTGGAACCGCTCGATCCGAAGCGCTGGTTCGCGGCGTCGTTCGCGATCATCTCGGTCGCGATCCCGGTCCTCGACAACACGATCCTCAACCTCGCGGTTCCGACGATCCTGCGCGAGTTCCACACGCAACTCTCGAGCCTGCAGTGGGTGATCACCGGCTACTCCTTGACGTTCGCGACGCTGCTCATCATCGGCGGCCGCCTGGGCGACATGTTCGGCCACCGCCGCATGTTCGTGATCGGCGCCACGATCTTCGGTGTCGGTTCGCTCCTCGCATCGATCTCCACCTCGGTGCCCACGCTGTTCCTCGGCGAAGCGCTGATCGAAGGCATCGGCGCGTCGATGATGATCCCCGCGACGCTGTCGATCCTCTCGAACACGTTCCAGGGTGCGGAACGAGCCAAGGCGTTCGGGGCGTGGGGTGCGGTAGCGGGCGCCGCGGTGGCTTTCGGGCCGATCATCGGCGGCTGGCTCACCACCGACTACTCGTGGCGCTGGGGTTTTCGCGTCAACGTGATCGTCGCCCCGCTCATCGTGCTCGGCGGCCTCGTCTTCATGAAGCCCGACGAACGCGGCACCCGCCGACCGCATCTCGATCTCCGGGGCTCCGCGCTCATCGCGCTCGGCTCGTTCAGCCTCATCTTCGGGCTCAGCGAGGGCACCACGTACGGCTGGTGGCGTCCGGTCAAGGACCTGACCGTCGCGAGCTGGCGCGCCTGGCCGGCGTCGCGCCCCGTCTCGATCATCCCGTTCGCGTTCGTGCTGGCGATCGCCGCGTACACCGTGTTCGTGTCGATCGAACGGGCGATGGAACGCTCCGACAACGCCCCGCTCTTCGAATTCGGTCAGCTTCGCCATCTCGGGTTCCGCTACGGGTTGCTCACGACGATGGTGCTGGCCATGGGTCAGTTCGGACTGCTGTTCATCCTCCCCGTACTGCTCCAGAACGGCGAGCACCTGACGGCGCTGCGGACCGGCCAATGGATGCTGCCGCAAGGTGTACTGATCGCGCTCGCGGCGCCGCTCGCCGGCCGCCTGACCCGCTCGGTCAGCATCACGAGCATCGTGCGCACCGGTCTCGTCCTCGAGTCGGTCGGCCTGCTCTGGGTCGCGTTCGTGATCGCGCCCGACGTGTCGTTCCTCTCGCTCCTCCCCGGAATGACGATCTTCGGGCTCGGCGTCGGTCTCGCCAGCTCGCAGCTCACCAACGTCATCCTCTCCGACATCCGCCCCGACAAGACGGGCGTCGCGAGCGGCGCGAACACGACGGTCCGCCAGGTCGGTCTCGCGCTCGGCATCGCGACCTTCGCCTCGTTCATCGACGCGTCGACGCGGTCTGCCGGATCGCCGACCGCGGTCGCGAACGGAGCCCGACCCGCGATGTTCTTCGCCGCGGGAATCGTCGCGTTCGGCGCGCTGCTCTCGCTGCTCATCCCCAAAGTGACGGTGGCGAGCCGCAGCGACGCCGAGGACAACGTGATCGCGTTCGAGTCGATCGACGTCGGGTAGGGGCGGACGTTCAGCGGGAGAGACGAACCGGCAGCGACTTCAACGCGTTGTTCAGGTTCGACCGCATCCGCACGGGTTCACCGGTCGGTTCGATCGTCGGGAACGTCGCGAGCAATTCTTCGAAGAACACGCGGCCTTCCAGCCGGGCGAGGTGCACACCGAGGCAGAAGTGCTCCGCGATCCCGAACGAGAGATGCGGGTTCGGCGAGCGGCGGATGTCGAATGTCTGCGGGTCGTCGAAGACGTCTTCGTCGCGGTTCGCCGACGTGTAGAACATCACGACCTTGTCACCCGCCGCGATCTTCGTGTCGCGAAGCACTGTGTCGGCCGTCGCGGTGCGCCGGAAATAGTGCAGCGGATTCTCGTAACGCAAGATCTCCTCGACCGCGCCGCCGATGAGCGACGGATCCGACCGCAAAGCCGCGAGCTGGTCGGGATGATCGAGCAGCGTCCGCAATCCCGACGACAACATCGTCTTGGTCGTGTCGTTCCCGGCCGTGACGAGCTGCACGAAGAAGCTGCCGAAATCGATATCGGTCATGTACGAGCCGTTGAAGTCCGTCTCGAGCAGCAGGGTCGTGAGGTCTTCGCGCGGTTCCTCCGCGCGCCGTGTCGCCGCGAACTGGATCGCGTACATCGCCATGTCGATCGTGCCCTGCGACACGTCGGATTGGTAGTCGGAGTCCTGGCCGCTGGTGTTCATCTCCGCGAGCCGGTGAATGAACGGCAGGTCGTCGGCGGGCAGCCCCATCAGCTGGCCGATCACCCTCGACGGCAGCGCGGAGGTGACCTCGTGCACGAACTCGACATCGCCGCGCTCGGCCGCCTCCGCCATGATCTCGCGACAGATCGCGCGAATCTGGTCTTCCATGTTCGCGATGACGCGCGCCTTGAAGCGCGGTGCGATCGGGCGGCGGTAGTCGACATGGCGCGGCGGATCCATGGCCAGCAACATGTTGCGCATCATCTCGAGCTGGGCCTGCTCGAGGTTCTCGAGCATGACGCCGCCTTCGCTCGCCGAGAACAGGTTCGGCTCGCGCGCGACGTGCACCAGGTCGGCGTGCTTGAGGACCATCCAGTAGCCCGGCTCGCCCGCCATCGCCTGGAAATACACCGGCTGAGTGCGCCGCAACTCCGCGAGCAATTCGTGCGGCGGCGCCGCGACGTAGTTGTCGGGGTCGTAGAGATCGACGATCGCCACTAGTCGACCAGCACGTTGGGCCGCGGCAGCCCCATCGACTCGCACATGGCGAGATAGAACGCGAGCGAGCCGGCACCGTCGGCGACACTCTCGACGTTGTCGTCGGCATCGAGGTTGAGGTTGACGCCGTACATGTGGAACCACACCCGGGTGTCGTCCTCGATGCACTGCAACGTGTGCACCGAACCCGCGGGCTCGTACAGGAAACTCCCGGCCCGGTTGAGGTAGTCGTACTCCTTGTACTTCCACGCACCCGAACTCGTGTAGCCCCAGACCGGTCCCGTATGGCGATGTCTTTGCACCTCGTAGCCGGCCTGGAAGATGTTCTCGACGATCCAGAGTCCCTCTTTCTCCTTCACCTGGATCACCTTGAGGAGACTCCCCTCGCCGATGTCGACGAACGGGAGTTCGTCCGCGCCGACATGGACGGCGCTGGGGGCGGATTCGATCAGGGCCATACAGGGTCCTCCGACTCGGGACGCGGGCGTTCGCCGCGAGAGAATAGGTCCGTTGTGACGCTCTTACGACCGCGTTGGATCGCCGGCCACCTCCTCGTGCTCGCGCTGACCGGCAGCTTCATCGCACTCGGTTTCTGGCAACTCAGCCGAGACCACCACAAACAGGCGCTCGTGCGGGCCGCGCGGGCCGCGTACGCGGCCCCCGCACCCGAAATCACGAGCGGCACGCACCTCGGCGACGGCGATCGGGCCCAGGCGTCTGGGCGTTACGACGCAGATCACCAGGTCGTGTTTCGCAACCAGGTGCACAACGGCAAAGACGGAGCCGACATCCTCACCCCCATGCTGCTGGCCGACGGCAGCGCCGTCATCGTCGATCGAGGGTGGGTGCCCGCGGTCGGTGGTCAACTCATCGGCTCGGCGGCGACGGTGATCGCGACCAACGACGTCGTCGTCCGCGGTATAGCCCACACATCGAGCGCGCTGGGTGCGAAGGACGCGGTCACGTCGAGCGGCACCCTGCTCTCGCTCCCGCGCGTCGACCTCGACCGCATCGGGCGCGGCCTCCCGTACCGGTTGCGCCCGATCTGGATCCAGGCGCAATCGGAAACCCCCGACCCGCCGAAAGGTGCGCCCGCGCTTCCCCAGCCGCCGCCCCCCGACCAGGTGAACCACATGGAGTACACGATCGAGTGGTTCTCGTTCGCGCTGATCGGCATCATCGGCTGGCCGGTCGCGCTGGTCGCGTTCTCCCGCCGCCGCGGCGGCTTCGCCACCCCCGACTAGATCAGCCGCGGATGGTGGCGACGAGAGCGACGACGGCGAGGATCGAGCAGACGACGCCGGTGGCGCGCCGGAGCAGCCGACCGGGCAGGACGCGCACGAGCGTGCTGCCGCTGAACGCAGCGATCGCGGCGACCGACCAGAGCGCGAGCGTCGCGCCGAGGGCGACGCTGAACGGCGAGTGGTACCTCGCCGCGAGGTTCGCGGTCAGCACCTGCGTCAGGTCGCCCCACTCCGCGACGAAGATCACCACGAACGCGGTCCCCACTGTTCGGTGCACGCGTAGCGCGGCGCCGTCGGCGATCTCGGCGGCGCTCGCCTCGTCTTCGGCTTCGTTCTCGGAGAACGCGAGCACCGCCCCGACCGCGAAGAGCGCGGCGACCACCACGTCGACGACCCGATGCGGGAGGATGTGGAAGAGACCGACACCGATGGTCACCGCGATCGCGACGTGGACGACGAATGCGAGCGAGGCACCGACCCAGACCGCCAGCGGACGGCCCCGCGACGAAAGCAGGAGCGAGGCGAACATCGTCTTGTCGGGCAGCTCGCCGAAGAAGATCAGGGGGAAGACGGCGAGCACGATCCCGAGTTGCACCCGGGCGTTCTACCCGAAGGCCTGCTGCTCGAAGGCAACTACTCGATCGGCACCAGGGGTTTGGCGTCGGCGTCGAGTTGGTGCAGGTACTCGCTGATGCCGTACCCGACCGCGCCGTTGTAGTGCCAGCGGGCCAACCCTTCGTTGACGATCGTGGTGTTCGGCTTGATGCCGGCCGACCCGGGTGAGACACGCAGGATCTCGGCGTCGAGGGTGTGCACACGCCCGAGCTTGTCGGTGGCGTGCACGTGGGTCGCGGTGTGGGTCACGCCGTCGGGTGCGAGCTCGCTCGTAACCTTCCACTCGCGGATGCTCGAGTGCGCGCCGTCGGTCCAGACCCAGCCCCGGTGGAGGTCACCGGCTTCGGTCCCGATCCGGATCCCGCCGAAGTGGGTGTCGTCACCGATGTTGATCGAGAACCAGCGCCACATCTTCGGACCACCCCAGCGGCGCGGGCCCCACGACTTGTCGCGGTTGCCGCGACCCGCGACGAGCTCGTGCCGGGTCCCGTCGACGTCGATCCAGCCCGTCCAGCCCCCGGCCTGTTCGAGGTGGCCCTTCCCCACGGTCGCGGCCGTCGCCGCGCTCGCGCCCTGGCCCGAACTTCCCCGATCCGTGTTCCCCTGACCGTCGACACCGACCGCCGGTGTCAGCGCGTCGAAGGTGAGGTCGAGCGCAACCCGCTCGGTGTCGGCGGTGAGGCGCCACGACTGCATCGGCGCGATCCGTTCGTAGCGCACGCCGGCCACGTCGAGCTCGGAGTCGGTCATCTCGTGCTGCGCCGCGACGTGCCGTTGTGGTGCCACAACTCGCCGTTCGGGAGCCACACCGCGAGGCCGACGTCGATCGTGCCCTCGTTCGGCCGCACACCGATGCGGGTGAACAGGCCGGTGTCGACGACCGGGCAGTACGCGTTGAAGTAGTAGCTCTCCGACCAGGCAGTGTCGCCCTCGACCGGGTGGGCGAAGTCGTGGCGGGCATCGAGAATCGGCATGGGCCGACGCTACGGCAGCTCCACCGAACGCACCAGCGTCGAGTCGTTGAAGCCGAGCAGGTAGGGACTGGCATCGGGGCGACGACCGATCCGGGTGACCGAGGCGACATCGAGCTGCATGCGCCACGTCACCCGGTCGTCGACCTGCAACGCGCTGCACACCGCAGCCTTGATCGGCGACACGTGGCTGACCGCGATCACCAGTTCGTCGGCAAGGACCTCGGCGACGAAGCTCGAGACGCGAGCGGTGACGTCGGCGAGAGTCTCCCCGCCCGGCGGCGCGAACGCGGGCTCGGTACGCCACGCAATCCACGCGTCGGCGGGGATGTCGGCCAGCGCCCGACCATCCCACTCTCCGTAGTCGAGCTCGACGAGGCGCTTGTCGATCTCGACCGGGAGACCGAGGGCATCCGCGATCGCGGTGGCGGTAGCCACCGCGCGCTGCAACGGACTGCTGACGACGCGCGTCACCGGTTCCGACGCGTACCCGCGTGCGACCGCGGCGGCCTGCTGTTCGCCGAGCGCGCTCAGGGGAACGTCGAGGCGGCCCTGCAGGCGGCCGGTCCGGTTGAGCTCGGTCTGACCGTGCCGTACGAACGCGATCATGCCTGCTCCCCCACGATAGAAAGGCGGCCGGTGCGGAAGAACTCCCCGCGGCGTTGCGGATCCCGCAGACCGAACCTCGTCCAGGCCCACCACGCGGCCGCGGCGCCGAGCAGCTCCTCGATCACGACGACCGGCCAGATCGCGAGCAGCGGCACGTCGGGCCGGGCCGATCCGAACGCGGGCCACCAGAAGACCTCGTTGTGCGCCCACGACGCGCTCGAGCACGAGCGCCGCGAACCAGCCGATGGCGAGGCCGAGCGCGCGCCGGCGGCGCAGCCGCCGACCACGACCCGTCGTGAGCAACATCGTCGCGACGAGCACCACCACCGCCGCCAGCAACGTGTGGGCGTAGGCCTGCGCGCCGAAGGGCAGGTCGATCAGTTCGGGCAGCAGCGCCCCCGCCGCGATGAGCCGGAAATCGAGACCCGGGCTCTGGAACACGTTCCAGACGCCGAAGATCGCGCCGAACACGAACCAGAGGACCACGGCCCGCTACGTCTCGGAGACGGCGGCGTCGAGCGCGGCGTTGACCAACGCGTCGGCATCGAAGTTCTCGGCGCGGGGCACGTGGCGGATGTCGACGTCGCCGTAGCGCGCCAGGAGCTTGCGCGCTTCGTCGCGGAGCGGCCGGAGGTGCGCCTGCTTGACCTTCCACGTTCCCTTGACCTGCTCGACGACGAGCTTGGAGTCGGCGCGCACGCGAATCCGGTGGGCACCGAAGGGCTCGGCGGCAACCAGACCCTCGATGAGCGCCTTGTACTCGGCGACGTTGTTGGTGGTGACGCCGATGCATTCGCTCACCTCGGCCAGGCGCCGGGGCGGGTCGGTCGCCGGGTCGAGCACGACCGCGCCGATGGCCGACGGGCCCGGATTGCCGCGGGAGCCCCCGTCGCAATAGACGACGACGACGTCGACCTCGTCGGAGTCGTCGACCTCGTCGGAGTCGTCGGAGTCGTCGGAGTCGTCGGAGTCGTCGCCGAACAACGATGACTGGCTCACGGAACGAGGATCGCCGAGCAGTTGTCGCAGTACGAGGTGACGCTGCCGGCTTCGCGGCGGACCCGCTCGGCCTCGGTCGACGGGATCGTGAGGTGACACGCCTGGCACGTCGCGCCGACGAGCCGGGCCGCGCCCGCGCCGCGGTTCTGCGTGCGCCGGCGCTCGTAGTCCTTCAGCAACGCCTCCGCGATCGGCTGCGCGAGCGATGCCCGCAAGGCGGTCTCGTTCGCGATCTCACCGTCGATCGCGGACTCGGTTTCCGCGATCGACGCCTGCAGCTTCTCGATCGTCGTCCACAGCGCGGCGATGGTGGAGTCGAGGCCGGCGAGCTCGCCGTCGAGGGTCTCCCGCTGCTCCATGACCACGAGCTCTTCGTCTTCGAGGTCGGAGCGGCGGCGCTTGAGCATGTCGATGTCGGTCTGCATCGCCTGCAGCTCACGGGGCGACGTGACGTTGCCCGAGTAGAGGCGCGTGTTGACCTCGTCGGCGCGCGCGCCGACCGCCTGGGCTTCGTCGTCGATGCGGCGCTCCTCGGCCAGGACCTCGTGGTGCTGCTCACCCACCGTCGCCCGTTCCGATTCGCGTTGGCGCAGCTCGGTCGAGCGCGCGGTCAGCTCGGCCCGTTCCGGCATGTGCTCGCGCCGGTGCCGGAGCTGGTCGAGCGTGATGTCGTGCTCCTGGACGAGCAGGAGCGCTTCGAGCTCATCGAGGCTCACGTCAGGGTCCGGCCGGCGCCGCGGTGGTGGGCGTCGCGTGCGGCGCGGTGGTCGGGGGCGGCTTGTGCGCCGCGGTGGGCGTGCTCACGGGAGGCTTGTGGCCCTTCTTGACGGTGGTCGGCGTCGCGACTGTGGTCGGCGTGACAGGCAACGTAGTGGTCGTGGCGGAGTCCGGCGGCACGTAGGTCAGTTTGCGACCCAGCTCGCTGATGAAGCGGGAGCGGGTGTTCTGCTGGTCCGGCTTGGGGAAGTCGAGCACCGGTAGCGACGCGGTGGCGTCGCCCATGAACGCCCGCCAGATCTTGGCCGGGTAACCGGCGCCGTACACGGGCCCGGTGCCGCCGACGTTGCGCATCGCGACCTCGCCGTTCGGGTCGCCCATCCACACCGCGGCCGTGTACTGCGGGGTGTACCCGACGAACCAGGCGTCGACGTTGCCGTCCGTGGTGCCGGTCTTGCCTGCCGCGGGACGGGGGAAATTGCCGAGCGTCGAGCTCGCGGTCCCGTTGCGGATCGGACCGAAGAGCATCTGCGTCTCGGTGCGCGCCACGTTCGGGTCGAGCACCTGCACGGGTTTGGTGGGCGACTCGTAGACCGTCTTGCCGTCGCGGTCGACGATCTTGGTGATGAACGTCGCCCGCTTCAACGCGCCGTCGTTGGGGAGCACCGAATAAGCCTGCGCCATCTCGAGCGGGTGCACGCCCTGGGTACCGAGCGTGGTCGATACGACCGCCGGGTTGAACGCGGACGTGTTGATTCCCATCGACTTCGCGGTCTGGATGACCGTCTTCACGCCGTCGGCGCCGAAGTTGCCGGGGCCGAGCGACAGCTCGGTGCGGACGAACGCGCAGTTGTCGGAGCGGGCGATCGCCTTCGTGAGCGTGATCACGTCGCCGCCGCAGTCGCCGCTCAGATGGTAGAAGGAATTCTTGGTGGTACCCCGGTCGAGGCGCCAGGTGAGCGGCGCCGTGGAGACGGTGTCGTTCGGTGAGTAGCCGTGTGAGAGCGCCGACGCGAGCGTGAACACCTTGAACGACGAACCGGCCTGGCGCCCGAGCCCCTCGGTCGCGGGATCGAACTGGCTCTCGGCAAAGGTGCGGCCGTTCGCGATCGCGCGCACGCCGCCGTCGGCGTTGTCGATGACGACGAGCGACGCGGTGACGTTCGTGTTCGCGGGCAGCTGATGCATCGACGACGTCGCGATGAACTGCAGCGTGGGGTCGTACGACGTGTAGATCTTCAGGCCACCGCGATAGACGGCCGCGGCGCGCGCCTGCTGGGTGCTCCCCAGCATCTCGGCCGGGTCGCCCGCGACGTTGGGGTCGTCGTTGAGCAGGACGTTGCGGACCTCGTCCATGTAGTAGTCGCCGGGCGACGAGTGCGGGTAGCTGACCGTGGTGGGCAGCGGAACCGACTTGGCCGCCTTGGCGGCGGCGGCCGACGCCTTCTTGTTGATCACCATCGCGTCGAGGACTTCGCTGCGCCGGCGGGCGGCCGCGCCCGGGTGCTTGATCGGGTTCAGCGCCTCGGGCGACTGGATGAGCCCGGCGAGCAACGCGGCCTGGGCCAGGTCAGGTGTGCGAGCGTCGTGCCCGGGAAGTAGCGCTCGACCGCGGCCTTGGCGCCGTACGCGCCGTTCCCGAAGTACACGAGGTTCATGTAGTCGTCGAGGATCTGGCTCTTCGAGATCTGCTTCTCGAGCTCGACCGCGAGCCCGCCTCGCGTGCCTTGGTGGTGAGGTCGCGCTTGCGGTCACACTGAAGATGTTCTTCACGAACTGCTGGGTGATCGTGGACCCACCCTGGGAGATGCCGCCGGCGTCGACGTTCTTGAACAGCGCGCGCGGTGCCGGCCCAGTCGACGCCGTGGTGCTCGTAGAACTTGCGGTCTTCGATCGAGATAACCGCGTTCTGCAGGATCAGCGGGATGTCCTTGAGCGGCACGGGCGAGCGGTCCTCGGACGCGAACGTGGCCATCACCTTGCCGTTGCGGTCGTAGACCAGCGAGCGGGCCGCGGGGGCCTTGATCGCGAGCTCGAGCTGCTCGATGGGCGTGAACGCCTTCGTCAGCGGCTGCGCGGCCGGACCGACGAGCGCCAGCGAGCCCGCGATCGCGGCGCTCCCGAACGCGACGATGACCACGAATTTGAGGAGGAACTTCAGCGTCTTGACGGTCTTCACGGGTCCGAACAGGATGGCATACGGTCGGCCTCATCCTGGGTTCACCCCGGTTCAGGCCCGGTTCATGCCTCGGACGGTACGAGCGGCACCGGGGCCGGCGGGTGGTCGCGCTCGGCTCGCGAGGAGCGCGCGGACCTCCCCGACCGCGGCGGCAAGGTCGTCGCCGGTGAAGACCACTTCGGTGGCCCCGGCCGGGTCGAGGAAGCAGAGCACACCCCTCACCACCCGCTCACCGGTTGCTTCCGCGATCGCGAGCGCGTAGGCGGATGCCTGGATCCGGTACTGCGTGACCCGTTCGGCTCGGGTCTCGGCATCGACGGAGTCGGTCTTGTAGTCGACGACGACCAGACCGTCGTCGTCGCGGAACACGAGGTCGACGTACCCCTCGAGCGTGATGCCCTCGAACGGGACCGCGACGTACGTCTCGCGCCAATGGGCCCCGGCCGCGGCGCGCTGCACCGTCGGGCACGCGAGCGCGGCGCGAGCGAGGTCGGCGATCGTCTGCTCGTGCCCGAGCACGCCCTCGGCCGCCGCCTGCGCCGCCGCGGTCGCGTCGACCTCAGCACCGGTCGCGAGGTCGACGGTCTGCAGCGTGCCGTGCACCGCGCGCCCGATCGCGGTGCCGTAGCGACCCTTGTTCCACGGCGGCAACTCGAGGTCGCGGGCATCCTTGGCGAGCCCGGGATCGATCTCGGTCGGCACGACCGCGAGCCGGTGCGCGAGCGCGGTGGCGGAGACGAACCCGCGCCGGTTGCCGCGGTCGTGCGCGCGCTCGTACTCGGCGGCCCACGCATCCGGATCGACCGCGGGCACGGACTCGGGCGTCGCGACCGTGCCCGAGGTCGCACGCCCGGGCGCGGCGACGCGCTCGGCGGGCCCGCTCCACTGCGCGTGCTCGGCCGCTTCCCACAACAGCTCGGCGTGCGTCCAATGGGGACGATCGGCGGCATTGAGGTTGCGCACCTTCCGATGTACCGAGACGACGAGATGGTCGCGCGCCCGTGTGCACGCGACGTAGAGCATCCGCAACTTCTCGTGGAAGCCCATCTGTTCGTCGATCGGTTTGTGCAATTCGAACTCGGCGGTCTGCACGCCCTTCACGATCTTGACGTCGTAGCCACCGGTGGGCGGGAAGAGAACGTCGACTCCCCGGCTCGCGGTCTGGGCCTGGGTCGACATTCCGGAACACACGACGATGGGGAACTCGAGGCCCTTGGCGCCGTGGATGGTCATGATCCGGACCGCGTCGTCGTCGGTCTCGGGCACGACCGACTCCACGACGCGCGCGCCTTCGGCACCTTGCATCTCCGCCCACGCGAGGTAGTCGCGCAACGTGCCGCCGACTGCGTCGGTGTACGCGCGGGCCTGGTCGACGAGGAAGCGCACCCGCCGGGCGACGTCGCGGAAACGCCCGGTCAGCGCGCCGATCTCGAGCACCGTTCGTTCCCGCACGATGCGTTCCAGGAGCTCGCTCGGCGTCGCCCACACCCGCTTCGGCGTGCAGTTCCCCGAGGAACCGCATCGCCTCGCCGACGGGGTGGTCGGGGGGAAGGCCCGGATCGAGCGACGCGGCGACGTTCCACCGACCGCCGTGCTCGACGTGGTACGTGAACAGGTCGTCGTCGCCGCACCCGAACAGCGACGACCGCAAGGCCGAGACCAGCGAGAGCTCGTTGCTCGAGTCGTCGACCGCCCGCAGCGTCATCAGCAGGTCGCGGATCTCGCGGCTGCTGTACACCAGCGAGCTGGTCTCGGCCCGGTACGCCATGCCTGCCTCGCCGAGAGCCTGCTCGAGATACCCGAGCGACGTGCGCGCCGGCAACAAGATGCACACGTCGCCGAGCCGGGCCGGCCGCCAGGCTTCGTCTCTTGGTCGAACACGGGCCACTGCTCCGCAACTGCTGCCCGGGCGATCGCGGCCACGTCGGCCGCCTCCCGGACCCGGAGCTCCCCGGCATCGACGCCGTCGTCGGCATGCGGCTCGACGCCGAGCAGCACGACACCCGGTCGTGCGCAGGCGCGACGGCCGGCGGGCGTCCAGCGGCCGGTATTCGGGCTGTGACGAAGGGTAGGCCTGGATGAGCTCGGTGAAGACGTGGTTGATCCACGTGAGAACTGCGGGGGCGCTGCGGAAATTGCAGGTGAGAAAGAGTGGCGCCGGATCGGCGAAACGCGCCTGCGCGTCGAGAAAGGTCGCGATGTCGGCTCGTCGGAACCGGTAGATCGACTGCTTCGGATCGCCGACGAAGAACAAGCGACCGGGATCGACACCCATCTCCTGCCACGGGCGCGCACCGTCGTCGGGATCGCCCGACCCGAGCAGCGCGGCGAACTCCACCTGGATCGGGTCGGTGTCCTGGAACTCGTCGATCAGGATGCGGCGGTAACGCTGCCGCAGGCGGTCGCGGGCCGCGACGCCGTGCTGCGGATCGCGCAGCAACGTGCGCGCCAGCACGAGCAGATCGTGGAAGTCGAGCTGACCCGACGCCCGCCGCTCGGCGACGGCCCGGTCGATGTAGACCGCTATCGCGGCGACCGCCCGCCGGATCGCGACGTCGAGCATGGCGTCGGTCATGCCCGGCGCTGCTCTCCCAACCTCACGATCCGCTCGCGCAGGCCGACGATGTCGCCCCAGTTCTTCTTGTTGCCGGAGTTGCCGACCCGGAACGACGGCTTGTCGGCCCGCAAAAGCTCGATCCGTTCGGCGTCGTCGAACGCGGCGCGCAATCGATCGCGGTACTCGGCGTATTCCGCGAGCCGGGTGAGCATCGTGTCGGAGTCGACCCGGCAGTCGTGGCCCGCGTCGCAGACCGCCGCGAACTCCTCGAGCCAGCCGTCGAGCTGCAGCGCGGGAAGAGGCTGCGGGGTGCCGATGCGGTCGAGCAGATCCCAGTTGTCGTCGAGCACCTCGGCGACGGTCCGCAGGTGCGGCAACTTCACTCCCGACGCGAGCAGGACGAGCACCGTCGACTCCAGGCCCGGATCTTCGAGCAGCTCGTCGACGAACGCGCGCCAGCGGTCGTCGAAGGCGATGCGCGACGAGATCTCGTCGCGCACCTCGATGCGCGGCGGCAAGCCGACCTCGACCGGAAACTCGGTGAGGATCCGTTGCGCGAACGCGTGCAACGTGCAGATCGCGGCGCCGTCGAGATCGTCGAGCGCGGCGCGGCACCGGGAGCGGGCGACATCGCTCTCGTCGGGATCGTCGGATCGGACGCGCAGCTCACGCCGGACCCGATCGCGGAGCTCGGCTGCAGCCTTTTCCGTAAACGTGATCGCAGCGATGGCGGTCACGGGGACGTCGTCGACCACCAGCGCGGCGACACGATCGACAAGGGCCTGGGTCTTACCGGTCCCTGCGCCGGCCTCGACGAATAGCGTGGCGCCGAGCTCGGCGCGGATCGACGCACGCGCGGGCTCGTCGCCGGGTTCGGTGACGAGCTCGATGTTCGTCACGCCTGCTCCGGTTCGAACAGCGTCGGTTCGAACAACGCCGGTTCGAACAACGCCGGTTCGAGCACGATCCCGGCCGCGGGTTCTGCGGGCGCGGGTTCGGCGAGGCTCCGAAACACCGCCAGCCCCGGGTCGGCGACCTTACGCTGCCAGTCCCGCCAACGGTCGGTGGTGCCCATGCCGTCGGGGTCGCAGTAGCGGCAGCCGATGAAGGGGCTCGGCGCGGGCTCGGTCGGCGCCAACGGGAACACTCCCGCCTCGATTCCGTCGACGATCGTCCGCAGTGTCCTTCGAAAGACCGTGTCGACCGCGGCATCGACGTCGTAGCCGACGCGCTGGTTCTTCCCCCGGCCGACGAACCAGTAGTACGCCTCGACGTTGGTGGTCGGCGTGCCGTAGGCGGTGCGCGCCGCGTACGCGTACACAGGCAGTTGCAAGTGCGTGCCGGCCGTGACCGGATCGTCGTGGTTCAGCGACCGGTAGGGAATCTCGGATCCGGACTTGTAGTCGACGACCACGAGCGTGCCGTCGGCGCGCCGGTCGACGCGGTCGGCCTGGCCCCGCACGCGCACGATCCGACCGTCGTCGAGCGGCACCTCGACCGCCCGGCCCTCGCCGTTCGGCATCCCGAAGGGCAGCTCCGTCGCGAGCGTCTCCACCGAGCCTTCCGCCCGGTAGCGCTGATCGGCGTCGAGGAAGGCGTCGAGCTCGCCGAGGATGATCCGCCGGTCGCGGTGCCACAGGAGGCGGCGCCCCGTCACCCCCTTGGCCTCGGCGGCCGCGCACGCCTCCTCGGCGATCTCTCGCAGCCGGGCATGGTCGGCCGCGTGCCACGGACGGCCCGCGTCGGGCTGCCCGCGCACCTCGTCGACGAAGCGGTCGAGGATCTCGTGTACGAGGCTGCCGCGCTCGATCGGTGCGAGCGCCATGATGTCTTCCGGGCGCTCGATCGGTTCGACGTGCAGCACCGTCTGCACGAAATAGGCGTGCGGACACGACGCCCACGTCTGCAACCGGGTGGGCGAAGCGACCCGGTCGGCCGAGGCGGGACTGATCGCAGCGAGCCGGCCGCGGAGATGAGCGAGATTGCCGTCGAAACGGGTGAAGTCGTGTCCCGCACGGGCGCGCGTGAGCGCGAGACCCGGTGCGACGCCAGGTTGCGATGCGACCCACGACGCACCCGCAACCGCGGCGCGCACCCCGAGCTCGTGCCGGTTCGCCGGGAACGCGACATGCGTGACCCCGTGCGCGTACGACGGGATCGATCGCGAGACTGCGTTCGCCGCCGCGGAAGCCGCCAGGAAACGGGATGGCACGTGCTCGGTGCTGCGCCGGAGATCGCCGCGGGGATAGGTGCACACGACGCCCCCGGGCGCCGTCGACGAGAGCGCGGCGAGGAAATGTCGTTCGTCGGCGGCGGTGCGGTCGGCACGGAGAGGAAGGTCGCCGCCGAGCGCGGCCCGCTCCCGGTCGCCGAGCAGCGGATCGTCGTGCGGGACCGAGGGGAAGCGGCCCTCGGCCAGTCCACAGACCCACAGGCGGTCGAGGTCGACGCCGAGCGCCATCGCGACGGGGCCGACGAGCACGCCGTCGCCGAGCCGGCCGACCCGATCGCGGGCCGCATCGAGCTCCAGCTCGAACGTGCGCCGGAACGTGTCGATCGTGGGACCGGGATCGATCGTGTCGAGGGTGGCGAGGCGGTCGAGCACCGACTCCACCCGTCGGGCGGCAACCTGCTCGAAGGGAGGCCACGCCGTGCGCCGGGCCTCGCCGCCGAAATAGCGCTGCACGAGTTGGTGCGCGAGCCGAGCGAGGCCGCTCCACGTGTTCGAGAGCCGCTCCGGATCGAGCTCGGACGACAACTTCGACACGAACGTGCGCAGCGCGTCGACCTGGGCGCGCACCCGGTCGGCGCGATCGCCGGGCGTGAGCGTCGCCGCGTAACGGCCGAGACGCGCGTCCCATTCGCTGACACCGCGCACGACCCCGGCGTCGCGCGACAGACGCTCCCACTGCGCCGCGGGAACCGGGCGGCCGCGGCCGTCGAGCACCGGCGCCGCCGCGAACAGACCGCACACGTCGTCGCGGGCGAAGTCGGTGTCGGCGAGGGCCAGGATCCGGAGCAGGCCGCGCCCCAGGACCGATTCCGACATCGATCGTGTCGTCGCGCCGTTGTGCGCGATCCCGGCAAGGTCGAAGTGCTCGTGCAACAGCCGCGCGTAGGGATCGTCGGAGGCGTACAACACGGCTATGCGTTCGAGGGGAACACCGACGCGCATCGCGTCGATGACCGCGCGCACGACCGCTCGGATCTCGTCGTCGGGATCGGAGGCACTCCACACCTCGTCGCCTGCGAGCGCGGCGCGACCGCCCGCCTCGTCGCCCGGGATCTCGGCGCCGACCCGCCGCAAGCTCGCGACTACTTGCGCGTCGGCCGTTTCGGAACCCGTGACGCCGACGATGACCTCCAAGCCGGTTCCGGCCGCGAGTGCGCGCAGCAACCCCGCGACCGGCCTCGACCAGCGCTGAGGGAGATAGGCGACGATCGTCCCGAACCCGCGCACGATCGGGTGGTCGGCGGCAACGAGATCGGTGGCGACCTGCAGCAGGTCGTGTTCGTCGTACCAGTCGGCCGCCAGCAACGACGTGGTGGAGCGGTGGAGCCGAACCACCTCTCGTGCCCGCCGACCCTGCGCGGCCAGGACGTCGAGTTGGGTGGCGTCGAGATCGGCGAGATCGCGATGCACGGCGACGAGCGCTTCCTCGGTCGCGGGGTGCCGGGCGACCGGCGCGAACAGACCGGGATCCCGAGCGAGCGCGCGCCGCACCGCGGACGCGACCACCGGGGTCGACACGGGGCGCCGACCGGCGGCCGCGAGCCCGGCCGCGCCCAGCAATTCCGCGAGGCGGTACACGGTGAGGAACGTCGCACCGACGACACCGCGACCCGACGGATTCGTCGACCCGAGTGCACCCGACGCGAGCCGGCGCCGCGCCGACACGCCGACGGAGTTCGTCGGCACGATCACCGTCACGGGCGCGAGCGCGTCGACGCGTTTCGCGCGCGCGACCGCGTCGCGCAGGGCCTGCGCGGCGGGCGTTCCGTATGCCGTCGGGACGACGGTGATGGCCATCAACGGATCGTACGGCGCGTCTGCGACATTGGGCTCAGAACCGGGCTCAGAACCGGGGCTCAGAACCGGGGCTCAGAACGGGGCTCAGAACCGGGGCCCGGAGCCGCGACGCGGTTTGCGTACCTTCCCGCACGGGTACCCGAGAGGTCTACGACATCGGAGGAAACAATGGGCCTCGTGCTCCTCGTCCTGCTCCTTGCATTGCTGCTCGGCGGTCTCGGTTTCGTCGCGCACTTCCTGTGGATCTTCGCCGTGATCGTCGCCGTCTTCTGGCTCGCCGGCTTCGCATTCCGTTCCGGCGAGCGCGGCTGGTACAGCCGCTGAGCCCGTGCCCTGAGCTGCGACTGCGCGGCTCAGGGCGCGAGGGTTCTCCGAAAGAAGTCAACCGCGAGCTGCACCGCCTCCGGCGGGAGGTCGGTGTGGGTTCCGGTCCACACCGCCATGCGCTTGGGGCCGGGCACGAGCTCCAGCACCTCGATCGCACCGTCGATCGGGAAGTGCTCGTCGCGAGTCATGTTCAGCATGAGCACCTCGCGGCCGGCCAGGCGGATCACACCCGAGCGGATCAGCTCGTCGCGCTCCTCGTTGCGTTGCAGGCCGCCCAACGCGAACACGGCCGCGGTCACGTTCGGCAGGTCGGCCACGATCGACAACCCGAACAACGCGCCCATGGAGAACCCGGCGTAGCCGGTCGGCCCGGTGATGCGGGGATCGGCGACGCGGGCCGCGGTGTCGACGGCGCGCCATTCCTGCGCGAGCTGCGCGTGGTTCGCGGCGTCCGACATCCGGCGCGCGACGTCGGCGACGAACTGCTCGTCGGTCGTGCCCGGCGCGCGGCGCTCGCCGTGACCGGGTGCGTCCATCACTGCGACGGCGGCCCCGACCCCGCGAGCGAAGCCCTTCGCGATCATCTGCATGATCGGATCGTCCTTCGAGAGGTGCGCGCCGTGCCCGAACAGGATCAGCGGCAGCGGCCCCGGTTGTTCGGTGGGCGGCACGAACAGCAGTGTCGGCGGGGTCCGGTCGTCGGCGAGGCGAAGAGGCGTGAGCGGCATGGCACGCAGTGCACCACACGCGTACGCTCGCCACCATGCGCGTACCTCTGACGGTGCTCGATTTCATCGAGCGGGCCGAGCTGGTCTACGGCGATCGGGTCGCCGTTGTCGACGAGCCCGATCAGCCCGCGGAATCACTCGGGGAGCTGACCTGGGCCCAGGTCGCCCGCCTCGGCCGGGCCCAGGCGGCCGGCCTCGACGCGCGGGGCGTCGCCCACGGCGAACGGGTCGCGATCATCTCGCACAACTCGGCCCGCCTGCTGAGCGCGTTCTTCGGCGTCTCCGCGTACGGGCGGGTGCTCGTACCGATCAACTTCCGCCTCAACGCGGAGGAGATCGGCTACATCGTCGAGCACTCGGGCGCGTCGGTGCTCATGATCGATCCCGAGCTCGAGGAGTCGTTGGCCGGCGTGACCGCGCGGCACCGATTCGTCATCGGCAAGGCCGCCGACGAGGAGCTGCTCCGGTTCGACACCGCGCCCGAGCCGTGGATCCCCGACGAGGACGCGACCGCGACGATCAACTACACGAGCGGAACAACCGCGCGTCCGAAGGGCGTGCAACTCACGCATCGCACGTTGTGGATCAACGCGACCACGTTCGGCTGGCAGACCGGGGTGAGCGACCGCGACGTGTATCTCTGGACCCTGCCGATGTTCCACTGCAACGGCTGGGGCATGTCGTACGGCGTCACGGGCATGGGTGGACGCCACATCGTGCTGCGCAAGATCGACGGCGCCGAGATCCTGCGGCGCGTCGAACGCCACGGCGTCACCCTGCTGTGCGGTGCGCCCGCGGTGATGTCGGCGATCCTCGACGCCGCGCAGGACTGGAAGGGCGACGTCCCGGGACGCGACCGCGTGCGCATGGTGGTGGCCGGTGCACCGCCGCCCACGCGACTCATCGAGCGCATGGAGGCGGAGCTCGGCTGGGAATTCATCCAGATCTACGGGCTCACCGAGACCGCACCCCTCCTCACGATGTCGCGCGGCCGCGAGGAATGGGACGGCCTCTCCGGCGCCGAGCGCGCCCAGAAGCTGGGACGCGCGGGCGCGCCCGCGTTGGGCGTGCGGTTGGACATCAGCGACCAGGGCGAGATCCTCGCCCGGTCCAACGTCGTGCTCGAGGGCTACTGGGCGCAGCCCGAAGCGACGGCCGACGCGTTGGAGGGCGGTTGGTTCCACACCGGCGACGGCGGCACGATCGACGACGATCACTACCTCACGATCAGCGATCGCAAGAAGGACGTGATCATCACCGGCGGCGAGAACGTCAGCTCCATCGAGGTCGAGGACTGTCTGTACCAGCACGCTGCGGTCGCGGAAGCGTGCGTGATCGGCGTGCCCAGTGACAAGTGGGGCGAGACGGTCAAGGCGCTGGTGGTGCTCAAGCCGGGCCTGGAAGCAAACGAGGCCGAGCTGATCGAGCACTGCCGCGCGCACCTGTCGCACTTCAAGTGCCCGACCACCGTGGAGTTCAGCGCCGAGTTCGCCCGCACCTCCACGGGCAAGCTCCAGAAGTTCAAGATCCGCGCTCCTTATTGGGAGGGCCGGGAGCGCCAGATCAGCTGACCGTGCCTCGGGGAGACGCGGTGTCATAGGGTGCCGAACGTGCTGCTCGGACTTGCCCTCGACGCGTGGTCGGGCGCCGACGTCGAGCTCCCGGTCGCACGTGTGCAACTCGCGGAGCGCCTCGGCTACGACTCGGTATGGACGGCGGAGGCCTACGGCGCCGACGCGCTGACTCCGCTCGCGTACCTCGCCGCGTGCACCGACACGATCAAGCTCGCGACCGGGGTCGTGCAGATCTCGGCGCGCACACCGGCCGCTACTGCGATGGCGTTCGCGACCCTGGATTCGCTCGCGGGCCGGGGCCGGGTGATCGCCGGGCTCGGGCTCTCCGGGCCGCAGATCGTCGAGGGCTGGTACGGCCAGCCGTGGGCAAAGCCGATCGCGCGCACGCGCGACTACGTGGCGATCATGCGCAAGGTCTTCCGGCGCGAGGCACCCGTGGCGCACGAGGGCGCGGCGATCTCGCTCCCCTATTCGGGCGCCGACGCGACCGGCCTGGGCAAGCCGCTGAAATCGATCCTCCACCCGAATCCGGAGCTGCCGATCTATCTCGCGGCCGGCGGGCCGGCCAACGTCGCGCTCGCGGCCGAAGTCGCCGACGGCTGGATCCCGATGGGGCTCTCCCCCGCGAATGCGGCCGAGTTTCGCGTCACCCTCGAAAAGGGGGCAGCGAGGTCGGGACGTTCCCTCGCCACGCTCGCGATCCAGTCGTCCACGTCGGTGCACCTCACCGACGACGTCGCGGCAACGATCGCGCGCATGAAGCCGCGCGTCGCGCTGTACGTCGGCGGGATGGGCGCGCGCGAGCACAACTTCCACAAGGACGCGATGGCGCGCCGCGGCTACGCCGACGCCGCAGAACGCATCCAGGAGTTGTTCCTCGCCGGCCGGCGCGACGACGCGATCGCGGCCGTTCCCGACGAGTACGTCGACGAGGGCGGGCTGATCGGCTCGCCGGAACGGATCGCGCAGCGCTTCGCCCCGTGGGCGGAGTGCGGCATCACGGGCCTCACGATCCACGCCGACCGCGACGATGCGGTCGAGTTGATGGCGCGAGTGGCCGGGCTCGAGCCGCCGGCGAAGGGAAACACGACGTGAGTGACTACGAATACCTTCTGATCGACGAGCCGGCCGCCGGGGTGCGGCGGATCACCCTGAACCGCCCGGAGAAGCGCAACGCCATCAACAACGGCATGCGCGCCGAGCTGTTCGCCGCGCTCGAGGCCGCCGACGTCGACGATGCCGTGCACGTGACGATCGTGCGGGGCGCGGGACCGTGCTTCTCGTCGGGCTACGACCTGAAACAGGTCGGCAGGGAGGAACGCCCCTACTACACCGCCGGCGGCGACGGCAGCTGGTCGCGCCACGTCACCGAAGGCTGGGTGCACATCTGGGACCTCGCCAAGCCGGTCATCGCCCAGGTGCACGGGTACGCGATGGCGGGCGGAACCGAGCTCGCAGCCGCCTGCGACCTCGTCTACGTCGCCGACGACGCCACGTTCAGCTACCCGGTCGTGCGCATCATCAGCCCGCCCGACTTCCAATATCACCCGTGGCTCGTCGGCATGCGCAACGCGATGGAGCTGGTGCTCACCGGCGACCCGATCACCGGCGACGACGCGGTCCGCATGGGTTTGGCCAACCGCGCGTTCCCGGCTGCCGAGCTCGACGCGCGCGTCCTCGGGGTCGCGGAACGGATCGCGGGTGTGCCCGCCGAGCTGTTGCAGATCAACAAGCGCAGCGTGCACCGGGCCATGGAGATCATGGGTATCCGCACCGGCATCCGCGCCGGCTCCGAGCTGCAGGGTCTCGCAAGCAAGCTGCCGGCCGTGCAGGCGCTGCTCGCCGGCGGCGACGCGGTCGGGTCGGTCAAGCACGCGGCGGGTCGGTGACCATGTCGTTCGTCGAGGTCACCAAGCCCCGCCCGCACGTCGCGCTCGTCACCCTCAACCGGCCCGAACGCATGAACGCGATGGCGTTCGACGTGATGATCCCGCTGCGCGAGGCGCTCGAGACGCTCAGTCACGACAACGACGTGCGCGTCGTCGTGTTGACGGGCGCCGGGCACGGGTTCTGCTCGGGCGCCGACCTCGAGGACGCAGGCTACCTCCCGAACATCGACGGACTCACGGTGACGTCGATCGCCCGCCGCGCGCTGGAGCTCCTCGACGACGTCATCCACGCGATCCGCAAGATGCACCATCCGGTGATCGGCGCGATCAACGGCGCCGCGATCGGCGGTGGCTTCTGTCTCGCGTGCGCGTGCGACATCCGCGTCGCGTCGGAGGCCGCCTACTTCCGCGCGGCAGGCATCAACAACGGGCTCACCGCGAGCGAGCTCGGCATCTCGTATCTCCTCCCCCGCGAGATCGGCTCCGCGCCGCGCCTTCGACATCATGCTCACCGGCCGCGACGTCGACGCCGCGGAAGCGGAACGCATCGGCCTCGTGTCGCGGGTCGTGCCCGTCGAGCAGCTCCTCGACGAGTGCTACGCCGTCGCCGAACGCATGATCGGCTTCTCCCGGGTCGGGGTGGAGGTGACCAAGCGCATGCTCTGGTCGAGTCTCGAGGCCGGGAGCCTGCAGGGCCACATGGACCACGAGGGCATCGCCCAGCTCTACGTCCGCCTCACCACGCAGAACTTCGAAGAGGCGATCCGCGCCCGCAAGGACAAGCGCCCGCCGATCTACAGAGATTGACGGAATCGCGAACCAACGCGCTCCCGCCTGCGTCATAACCGGCGTGACCGGTCCGGCCGAGGAGCTCGAGGCGGCGACCGCGGCCCGGGACTCGTTCCTCCGGCTGCTCGCACAAGCGAACACGATCGGCGACATCATCGCGGTCACCGACCGCGAAACCGCCGCGCAAGCCGTGGTCGACCAGCTGCAGGGCCGCATCGACACGCTCGACGGACAGGCCACGTTCTCGTCACTGGCAGTGACACTCTCGGAGAAGCCGGTCGCAGCCACGAAGTCCGCCGTCCACAAGCCGAAGCCGGAGACCGGGCTCGCCAAGTCGTGGGCGGATGCCCGCAGCGGCTTCGCCGACGCGGTCGAGTGGCTCATCGCCCGGTCCGGCGCCGCCCTCATCGCGTTGCTCGCCGCCCTCGCGCTTCTCTTCGGGATCCGCTACCTGTACCCCATCGTCCGCCGCGGGCTCGTGTAACGATTTCACCGGTGAGTGCCGGACCGTGCGAGAGTGTTCGCGACGCGTGGCGGCCCGCAGATGATCGGCGAGGAAGGCGGCGAGACCGGGATCGACGGCGCCCTCGACGGGTTCGATTGCGACGTCACCAGCTCCCCGCGAGTCGCCCACTTCGTCTTCACCCGCCCGCCCGGATAAATGTCGGGATTCCGACCCAAGAAAACGGCGGCTGGGGCACTCTTGCATCACGAGATGCGAAGCATGGCCCCCGGCGACGGCGAAGAGTTCGAGCAGTGGTACCAGGGCCACTATCGCCGTCTCGTCGCGGCGATGTACCTCGTGACCGGGAACCGGGCCGCCGCGATCGAGGCCGTCGACGAGGCGTGCGCGCGAGCGTTCGAGCGCTGGTCGCGCGTCCGCGCGATGCGCTCGCCGGCCGGGTGGACCTGGGTGGTGGCGCGCAACGCGCTCGAGAACCGCCGCGCGTGCCGATCGGCGCCGCGCCGACGCCATGCGCCGTGCCGCGCGCGAACGCTCCTCACCCCCGCCCGACATGACCGTGGAGGTGTGGGACGCGGTGTGGCGCCTGCCGAAGCGCGAGCGCGAGGTGATCGCGCTCCGTTACCTGGGTGGGATGCAGGAACACGAGATCGCGGAGTCACTCGGCGTTGCGCCCGGCACCGTCGCGCGCGCACTGCACGACGCCCGGCACACCCTCGCCACAACGCTGCGCGAGGCACCACCGTTGGAGGACCGTCATGGTTGACCTGGAAACGCTGTTGCAGCCGGTGCTCGACGACGCTCCCGGTCCGCCCGGCTTCGACTCCGTCCGCGCCCGGTCCGGCGTCATTCATCGGCGGCGCAAGATCCGACGGGCCATGAGCACACTCGTCGTCATCGCTCTCGTCGGCGGGGTCGCGCTGGTGGCGGGAGTCGGACGAGATCGGCATTCCCGGGTCGCGATCAAACCGCCAATCCGACAGGACGCGAAGCTGCATGTCGGAGAGCCCACGACGTTCTCGATGCCGGCCATGGACATGATCTCGGCCTTCGGCTCGATCTGGATCTCGCAACCGGACCGCGTCGCCCGCCTCGACTCGGTGACAGGGCGCGTCGTCGCCACCATCCCGGTGCCGGGAACCAGCGACTTCCGCAATCTCGCGGTCGGCGCCGGCGCGGTGTGGGTCGACGACACCGGCACCCAGACCGTGACGCGGATCGACGCGCTGCACAACAAGGTCGCGGCAACAATCCACCTGGCCGACGCCCCCCTCGTCGTCGACGGTCTGGCCTTCGTCGACGGCAAGCTCTGGATCGCCCGCCTGGAGCCAACCGGACCCCGCGGCGACGTCGTCACGATCGACCCGGCCACGAACAAGGTCGTGACGCACACGACCCGTGCCCCGCACCTTCGAGATCATGGGGGGCGGGACGCACTCGCTGTGGTATGTCCGAGCGAACGATCTCCTCCACTTCGACACGACGACGTTACAAACCACAGTGGTCCGGCACGACGTCGAGGCGGTGCTCACCGTCGCGAACGAGCGACTCTGGCTGCTGACCACCGCGGGCGTGATCGAGACCGACGAACGCACGGGCGCGACGATCGGCTCGCCCATCGCGGTCGCCGACACCGTCAACCTCACCGCGACCGTCGGCGCCGACGTCGTGTGGTTGGCCGGGCAACCCGACAGCAGCAACGGCGGAAGCGTGACCCCCTACGACCTCGTCTCACATCGTGCGGTCGGACCCGCGACGAGAATCGGGCTTCCGATCCTCACGATGACCGACATCGGGACGTCGGTTTGGGTCGATGCCGGTGGACCCATTCGTATCCCCATTACCCGCGACGACACATCCACTGCGGGAGTGGACCCGCATCGCGACGTGTTGGTGTTCGACGACGGGTACGACGGCGTGCTCACGGTCGACCTCGCATCCCGTGTCGCGTCGAGGCGCGTCATCACCGGGCAACGCGCGGGTGATCAGCCGTTCCCCAGCATCGTCACCGGCAACACCCTCGTCGTGGGCTGGGGCGAGGTGTACGCGGCACCACTGTCGACGCTTCGGTCACAGCCGATCGGCCGGGGCGTCGTGATCCCTTCGGAGCAACCGGACCGCGTGTGGTTGACACCGTACGGTGGCCAGGCGAGTGACTACCGCCTCGTCGATCTCCACGGCCATGTTCTTCTCGAAGGAGCCGGCCCTCCCGACACGCCGTACGAGCCCGTCGCGATCCCCGACGGGCTGGCGCTCCCGGACACTGACGGCATCACGCTCTGGAATGTCCGGACCAACGACTTCAGCGACCGGCTCGGAGCCGCCGGCGCGCAGCCCGAGGCGTCCCTCGGCGACACGTTGGCGTGGTGCAAACGCTGTCCCGGCGACCTACAGCTGACATCGCTCACGACACGCGTCTCCCGCACCGTCGCCCTGCCCCCGGGGATCACCGGAGTCGATGCGAGCCACGCACGGTTCTCCCCCGACGGCAGCCTCATGGCGGTCGCCGCCCAAGGCGATGCTGCGGTCATGGTCGTCGACATTGCCCATGCTCGCGTCGTGCGCACCGTCGGCCCGCCGGTTCCGTTCCCGACCTTCGCGTGGAACCCCGACGGCCGCTTTCTCTACCTCGCGTCGAGCAGCTCCACGCAGCCGACGATGACGATTCGGAGGGTTGACCTGGCATCAGGGAAATCCACCGCGACCGTCGTGCCCGTCCAAGGCGGACTCACCGCGGTAGTCGACGGAACTGCGGCGAGGATCCTCCTCGACGCGCCCACGCTTCCGCCCAAGCAGTGTCCCCCACCCCACGTGCAACCGAGCGGCCGCACCACGCCCTGCGCATTCCACTTCTGATCGACCGTCACCCCACGCGACCCCGTCGGTACTACGACCAGTAGGTGCCCGCGAGCATCTTCTCGAGCAGGCCGCGGAACATGACGAGGTCGTCGGGATCGGCGGGCTCCTCCATCGTGCCGTACGCGATCCCACGCTTGCTCGTGCGGATCGACACGATCGCGAAGCGCAGCGCGGCGTAGACCTCGAACCAGTCGAGGCGGCGCACCGTGTGCCCGGTCAACTCCTCGTACTCGGCGATCACAGACTCACGCTGCAAGAAGTCGGTCATGCCCGGCAACCCGAAGGTGACAGCCATGTCGTGGAAGAACTCGTGCAGGAAGATCATCCATGCGAGGTCGACCTCACGCGGGCCGAGCGTCGCCATCTCCCAGTCGAGGACCGCGATCGGCTCGAAGTCGCGGTAGAGGATGTTGCCGACGCGCGCGTCGCCCCAGTTGAGCACCGTCTCGCCTTCATCGGGCCAATGCTCCTCGAGCCAAGCGAACGTCCTGTCGATCAGCGGGTACGACTGGCCGTCGCGCGCCCAGTCGTAGTACCAGCGCTGGTAACCCAGCTGCTGGCGCAGCGCGGTCTCGCCGTGCTCGGGGCGAGTGAGGAACGCAAGGTCGGCATTCGCAGGGTTGATCTCGTGCAGCTTCTTCAGCACAGTCAGGGTCGAGTGTTGCATCGACGCGCGTGTCTCGGGCGGCGCGTCCGCGACCCAGCCGCCGAACACGTACGGCGGGATGTCGGGCGGCGCCTCACCGTCGATGCGGCGCATCACCAGGAACTGGGTGCCGAGCCACTTCGGGTCGAGCTCGACCCAACGCACGTCGGGCGCGGGCACGTCGGTGCGGGCGCGCACCAGGTTCATGCATTTCGCCTGCAGCTCGATGTCGTACTCGGGGAAGACGGGGTACACGTCGGGCATCGGGGCGAGTCGGGCGGCGTAGCGCTCGTGCTCGCCGCCCACCGTCATCTCGAAGAGCACCGTCTCGCTCGACATCCCGTTGCCGGGCGACGATGCACTCGCAACCACCGCGTCGGGACCGAGCGTGGCCCGGGCCCACTTCTGCATCTCGGGCCCGACCTCACCGAGATCACGTCGCCACGGTGTCTCGATTTCCATCGCGGCTTCTTTTTCAGGAGGCATGGACAGATCTTGTCACGCGCAGCTCCGTCAACACTCGGCGACGGCGGCGCGGGCGACATCGAGACGCAGCCGGGCGTGACCCGCGTACTCGTGAGAAGCCCGTCAGAGAAGATCGTCCGAGCGCGGCGACGGGTAGTCGTCGGTGCGCACGGCCGCGTCGGTGCCTCCGTCGGCGAAGACCACCGAGCCACAGAAGAATCCGGCGTCGGGCGAGAGCAGGTACGTGAGCAGGCTCGCGATCTCCTCGGGACGGCCGGGCCGGCCGATCGGGACCGGGAACACCTCGGGGATACTGAAGATGAACTCGAGGTCGTTCTTCGTCATCGGCGTCTCGATGACACCCGGTGCGATGGCGTTGAGCCGGATGCCCCTGCCGATCCACTCCGGCGACGGAGCGTGGTGACGCACGTAGCGCGCGAGCGCCAGCTTCGATGCCGGGTATGCGAACACGCCCGCGGTGTCGGCCGCGGCTGCGAGCGCGGCCGGTTCGTCGCCCGCAAGAATCCGGCCGACGAAGTCGTCGGGTAGCCCCGGTGTCGTCGTCGTGGAGTTCGAGCTGATGGCGACGGCCGACGGGTTGGTGCCCCGTTCGAGCAGCGGTCGGAGGCCGTGCAGCGTGGCGACCGCGCCGAAATAGTTGATCGCCACGACGAGCGGCTCGGTGCCCATGATCCCGGCCGCAGCGACGAGACCGTCGAGCACGCCGCCCGACACCTCGGTCACGGCCGCGACCATCGCGTCGCGACCCGAGGGCGTCGACAGATCGGCGATCACCTCCGCGTCGCGCACATCGACACCGATGACGCGGTCTCCGTCCGCTTCGAGGCGGGCGCGCGTCGCGCGCGCCGATGCCCCCGGCCGAGCCGGTGATACAGACGGTACGCATCAGTGCACCTGCCTTCCAGTGTCGCCCCAGTACTGCACGCGCAGTGCTTTCTTGTCCGGTTTACCGAGCGGGCTCACCGGGATCGCGTCGGCGTACTCGACCGACTTCGGTTGGTGATGCGCACCCTTGTGCTCCTTCACCAGGGCGATCAACTCCGCCGTGAGCGTCGCTCGTTCTGCAGTCGCGTCCGGGCGCAGCACGACGATCGCCTTGACCGCTTCTCCCCACTTCTCGTCGGGGACGCCGATCACGGCGCATTGCGACACCGCGGGATGTTGGGCGAGCACGTCTTCGATCTCGCGCGGAAACACGTTGAACCCGCCGCTCACGATCATGTCCTTCTTGCGGTCGACGATCGTGTAGAAGCCGTGCTCGTCCTCGCGCGCGATGTCGCCGGTGTGCAGCCAGCCGCCCTGCAACGCCGCGTCGGTCTCGGCCGGCTTCTTCCAATAACCCGCCATCACGAGTGGACCCTGCACGCAGATCTCGCCGGGTTCACCTCGTGGCACCTCGTTGCAGTCGTCGTCGAGCAACCTGACCTTCACCCAGGGCGTCGGCCGCCCGCAGGTGGCGAGGCGGTCGAGGTCGTCGACGTCGTGATCTTCCTTCTTCAGCGACGTGATCGCCATCGGGCACTCGGCCTGGCCGTAGTACTGGAAGAAGATCGGACCGAGACGCCGGATCGCCTCCTGGAGTCGCGTCGGCGAGCACGCCGCCGCGCCGTAGTACACGGTTTGCAGGCTCGACATGTCGGTCTCGTCGAGCTTCGGGCTGTCGAGCAGCACGTAGAGCATCGTGGGGACGATCATCGTCGCGGTGATCTTGTACTTCTCGATCGTCTCCAGCACGAGGCCCGGATCGAAGTGCGGTAACACCACGATCGCACCACCGGTCAGCAACGTCGGGATGAAGAACGCGGCGCCCGCGTGCGAGAGCGGCGTGCAGATCAGAAACCGCGTGTCCTCGGGCCACTCCCACTCCGCCATCTGGATCATCGTCATGGTGGCGCCGCTGCGGTACGTGCCCATGACGCCCTTGGGCTTGCCGGTCGTGCCACCGGTGTACACGAACCCGGCGACGTCTTCCCCGTCGACGTTCGGTGCGACGAGTCGCTGCGGCTCGAATTTCGCCGCGAGTGCGAGCAGGTCTTCGCCGACCTCGCACGGACCGAACGAGAGCAACCGGGTGAGCTTCGGGCACCGCTCCTGCAATTGACGGGCCCGCTCGCCGAAGCTCGGGTCGAACACCAGCGTCTCGATCTCGGCGTCGTCGATCACGTAGGCGTGGTCGTCGAGCGATCCGAGCGGGTGCAGCGCGCTGGCCCGGCAGCCGGTGACCATGTTGGCCCCGAGCGCGAAGAGCACCTCGGGCCGGTTCGGGGAGAGGATCGACACCGGGCTGGCTTGCTTCAGACCCTGGTCGGCGTAGGCCTGCGCGTAGCAGCTCATCTGTGCTGCGACCTCGCTCCCGGTCAGCACCTGGTCGCCGAGGTACACGGCGGGCCGGTCGGGATGGCGGTTCAGCGCCGCGACGAGCAGATCGGGCAGGAACGCGGCTTTGTGCAGGTCGTCGGTCACGCCGTGTGTCCTACCGCCTCATACCGGCCGCGGTCCAACGCGGTTGCTTTCTCATCTTCTCTCGGAGATCATCGGCTCGTGGAAGGACTGGCCGAGCGTCATCGACCGGCCTGCGACGGCTTCGCCACAGTTGCTCACTCCGTCGGCGCGAGCTCGTGGTCGGCATCCACGCCGTGCACCGAGTGGGACGCACGCGCGGTGGTCGAGCACGCCGCGCACCATGATCGACGCGTTGACGACGGACGTCTTGGTCCATACCTGGGACCTCGCACGCGCCACCGGTGTCGCCGCGCCTCTCGACGAGGAGCTCTGCGCGCGCCCTCGCCGCTGCGCACAGCTCGGGATTGACGCGCCGCCTTCTACGGCCGCGATCCGGAGTGGGTGCCGTAGAGCTCCGACAACTCCACACCGATCCGCGCCAGCTCCGCGCGCAGCTCGGGCGGTTCCAGCACTTCGACCGCGGCGCCGAAGCCCCCGAGATGGCCGGCGAGCGCGTCGAGGTGCGCGCCCACGATCTCGACGTCGATGCGGCCGTCGGGCCGGGCGGGCCCGACCCGCACCTTGGTGTCGAAGACCATCCGCAAGATCCCGATGACGCCGGGGACGGCCGCGACCCGAACCTGGATCGGCGAACGCAGTTGGTCGACCTCCTCGCGGATCAGCCGCCAGGCCTCCGCGAGATCGAACCCGTCGGGCCGGACCACCGCGGCACCGGTCCCGTCCACCGAGGTGACCCGATCGACGCGGAACGTCCGCAGGCCCGCGTCGGTGCCGGCGACGAGGTACCAGATGCTGCCCTTGGCCGCGAGCCCCAGCGGATGCACGATCCGCGTCGACTCCACGCGATCGCGCGCCACGTATCCGAGCTCGACCTGCTCACCCTCGATCACGACGCGCTGCAACACGTCGAGATGGTGCGGCGGCGGACGCGTCGGCTTGACCCGACCCCACTCGTGCGGGTCGACGACAACCGCCGTCGACGCGGCCTGCGCGTGGGCGCGGAAGGGCTCGGGCAGCGCCCGCACGAGCTTGCGCAGCGCGGCCTTGAGCTCGGGCGACGCGGGCGAAGGCCCGGCCACCAGAAACAGGGCGCGGGCCTCGGCCGCGTTGAGCCCGCTGAGGTCGGTGCGGGCACCCCCGAGGAGTTGCCACCCGCCGTTGCGACCCGGCTGCGAGTAGACGGGCAGACCGGCCATCGCCGAGCGCGTCGAGATCGCGCCGGGCCGTGCGCTCCGAGATCTCGAGCTCGGCCGCGACCTCGGCCGCGGTGACCCGGCCCCGCGTCTGCAGGAGCATCAGGACGGCGACGAGGCGGTCGGCACGCACCCCTTCATCATCACAGGAAACCCGGCCAGGAAGTGACCGCTTTTCGTTGGTAGGTTCGCCGGATGCTCGACCACATCTCGATCCAGTGCGACGACGCCGCCGCGAGTGCAGCCTTTTACGACTCGGTCCTGGCCACCATCGGCGGCGGTCGGTGGATGGAGTTCGGTCCGGTCATCGGATACGGCATCGGTGATCGGCCGTCGTTCTGGATCGCGCCGCGCCAGGACCAGATCCCGAATCGCCAAACGCACATCGCGTTCGAGGCGCCGGATCGCCCCGCGGTGCGCGCCTTCGTCGCGGCGGCCGCCGCCCAGGGACTCGAGATCTTGCACGAGCCGCGGCTCTGGCCCGAGTACCACCCCAACTACTACGGCGGTTTCGTCCGCGATCCCGACGGCA
Source organism: uncultured Actinomycetes bacterium (assembly GCA_963761055.1). Taxonomy (GTDB): domain Bacteria; phylum Actinomycetota; class Acidimicrobiia; order IMCC26256; family PALSA-610; genus PALSA-610. The sequence continues at coordinate 573,850 of CAVXFO010000008.1, forward strand.
ACAACGTCGAGGCGGTGTGCCACACGCCTGAGTGATCAGGCTTCGGCCGCGGCCTTGATGTTGGCGATCGTCGTGTTGATGGCGCGGTCGAGCATCTCGAAGCGACCCTCGAAATTCGAAGGTGCGCCGGCGACGTTGATCATCGGCGCGACGAACGACTCCGTCAGCGTGGTTCCTTCGCCCTTCGGCGCGACCTCGAACCGCCAGACCGTGAGGACATCGCCCGTCGGCGGTATCTGGAACTCGAACACCTTGCCGGGCTCACAGTCGGTGACGACGCACGGCGCGTCCCATTCGAACGTGCCGGCCCGATTCCAACCGTGGAAGTGCGCGCCGACCTCCGGCCCGCTCGCGCCGTGCTCCCATTCCGCCTTCCAACACTCCGGGCTCCACTCACCCATGCGTGTGATGTCGGCAACCAACTGCCACACCACATCGGGTGCGGCCGCGATGTCGATCGAAGCCGACGATTCCTCGGGATACTTCACCACAGCTCCTCCACGTACTTGTCGGTGCCCACAACGGTGCGCAAGAAGGGCGCTACGAGCCGCACCCTCGCCAGATCTGCTGCTTCGATCGCGTCGGTATAGCGCCGGATCGCGGGCAGCGCGGCGTGCACGTCGCCCGAGACGAACATGAGCTGGCACAAACGTTCCGGCCCGCCCGCTTTGCTGCCGAGATCCATGGGCACGTCGCGCGGATCGTTCTCGCCGGCCGACGGCGTCCACGAGCTGACGATCTCGATGGGCGAATCCGCGACGAGATCGGGGACCTGCGTTCGTTCCAGGTGGACACTCAACTCCGCCGCATCCCGACCTCCGTGCGCGTCGAACCACGCGATCACCAGGCCGTCGTACCCGTGGTCGAGCGCGAGGTCGATCGGGACCGGATCGGCGTCGCGGTACGCCGCGCTCAGGTAGTCGAACAAGACCGTGTGCGTGTGCTTGCGCTCGGCGAAACCGCGGCCTTCCGCGTACAGCCGGCGTACCTGGTCGCGTGCCCACACGTCGAAGTGGTCGCCATGATGACCCTTCTCGACCCAGTAGATCGCGACGTACGACCCCGCGTCGGGCGGTGACGCGACGGTCTCGTCGTCCTTCGGCCAGCGCGGCGTCCTTCAGCGCTCGAGTCGCGACCCAACGGCTGCCCGCGAACAGGAAGGGTCCGATCATGCAACCGGCGTAGAAGTGGTCCCGCTCGTACCAACGGTTGTACGCGGCCTCGAATCCGCGGCTCGGATCCACGAGCGTCAACAGCATGCTGCCGACCTTCATGCGATAGTCGTCGACCCCGCCGACCTCGAGCGGATACGGCATTACGGGACCTCCACGGGAGCTGGACGAGAGCGACGGCACCATAGGAGACTCGGCTCGTGGATGCATGTTCGGTACTCACCGCGGCACGAAAGCTGGTCGACGACGGGCACACGCCCGCATGCCAGGTCGCGGTCGCTCACCACAACGAGATCATCGCCTTCGAGACGTTCGGCGCGGCGACGAACTCGACACGCTTCTGCGTGTTCTCGGCGACGAAGCCGATTGTCGCCTCCGCGGTCTGGATCCTGATCGGCGAGCAGCTGCTCGATCCGGAGCGGCCGGTCGCGCACTACATCCCCGAGTTCGCGTCGAACGGCAAAGAGCACGTCACCGTCGAGCAGGTGATGCTGCACACGTCGGGCTTCTCGAACGCGCCCATGGGCGCGATCGAAGGCAGTGACGCGGTGACGCGCGTGAAGCGGTTCACCGAGTGGCAGCTCGAATGGGAGCCCGGCTCGCGCTTCGAGTATCACGCGACCAGCGCGCACTGGGTGCTCGCAGAACTGATCGAGCGCGTCAGCGGTCACGACTTCCGCGACTACATCGAGACGCGCGTCTGCGCGCCGAACGGGCTGCCCCGGGTGCTGGGGCTCCAACCCGAGGAACAAGATGACATCGCGATCGGTGTGCCGCTCGGGACCGCACCCGCCGATTCGGATTTGATCACGGTCGACGGATCGATGCTCGACCGGCCCGACGTCAGGGCGGCGGGCGTGCCCAGCGGCGGCGCGTGCATGACCGCGGCGACGATGGCCCTCTTCTACCAGGCGCTACTCCACGACCCGCACGAGGTGTGGGACGCCGACGTGCTGCACGACGCCACGACGAACGTCCGCTGCTCGTTCCCCGATCCGCTCATGCACGTGCCTGCGAACCGGTCCCTCGGGCTCGTGCTCGCCGGTGACGACGGGATGCACCAGTTCCGGTACGCGATGTTCGGCAAGGCGAATTCGCCCGGCAGTTTCGGCCACGCGGGCGCATTCAGCCAGGTCGCATGGGCCGATCCCGCCAGCGGGATCTCGTTCTCGTTCGTCAAGAACGGACTGCAGGCCGACATGATGGCCGATGCCGTGAACGTGATCCCTATCACCGACGCCGCTGCGGCACTGAGTGGAAGGACCTGACCTCGTGCGCACTCCAATCGCGGAGAAGCTCGACATCGAGTTCCCGATCTTTGCGTTCTCGCACTGCCGCGACGTGATCGCGGCGGTCAGCCGCGCCGGTGGCTTCGGTGTGCTCGGCGCGCTTGCGTTCACGCCCGAAGAGCTCGAGATCGAGCTCAACTGGATCGACGAGCACGTCGACGGCAAGCCCTACGGCGTCGACATCGTCATGCCCATGAAGTACATGGGCAAGGGCGGCGGCAACGAGGCCGATTTCTCGAACCTCGACGCGATGATCCCGCAGAGCCACCGCGACTTCGTCGAGCAACTCTTGGAACGCCACCACGTTCCGCCGCTCCCCGAAGACCTCGACGGCGGTGTCATCAAGGCCGCAGGGCTCAACGTCGACGCAGAGGCGCCGGGTCAGGTCGAAGTCTCGCTACAGCACCCCGGCGTGAAGATGCTCGTGAACGCGCTCGGCCCGCCCCCGCCCGACGTCGTGAACCTCGCGGACGAGCACGGCCTGTTGGTCGGCGCGTTGGTCGGCGCCAAGGCCCACGCCGAACGCCAGGTCGCGATCGGCGTCGACGTGCTCGTCGCGCAAGGTACCGAAGCCGGCGGCCACTGCGGTGAGATCTCCACGATGGTCCTGATCCCCGAGGTCGTCGACGCGGTCGGGCCCGACGTGCCCGTGCTCGCCGCGGGCGGCATCGCGACCGGCCGGCAGATGACTGCCGCGCTCGCGCTCGGCGCCCAGGGGGTCTGGACCGGTTCGCAGTGGCTCACGGTCGCGGAAGCGAACACCAGCCCCGACGTGATGACCAAGCTCCTCGCCGCGACCTCGCGCGACACGGTCCGATCCGCGCCTACACCGGCAAACCCGCGCGGCAGTTGCGCAGCGCGTGGACCGAGGCGTTCGACGACCCGGACGGCCCCGGAACGTTGCCGATGCCGTTGCAGGGCATCCTCCACCAGGAGGCCGCGCGCCGGTTCATGCGCGGTGGCGACAGCAAGCTCACTGGCTTCCCCGTCGGCCAGATCGTCGGCCGCTTGAACCGCGTGCAGCCCACGAAGGACGTGATCTTCGAGATGGTCGAAGAGTGGATCACCACCACCGAACGCCTGAACGGACTTATCGCCGAATAGCGATCCGCGCAGGGACGACCGGTCGGTGGAGACCGGATGGACGTGGCAGACTCGGCTGTCGTGACGTCTTCAGCTGAACCCTTCGTCGTAGCCGCCAACGATGGCGAATCATTCCGTAGCCCGGTCGGTGGCCCGATGACGATCAAAGCTCGTGCGGAAGCGACGGGCGGATCGTTTGCTGCGGTGGAAAATCTCGTGCCGCCCAAAGGAGGGCCGCCTCTCCATCGGCACGGGCGCGAGGACGAGATGTACTACATCCTCGACGGTCACCTCCGTTTCAAGCTCGGCAATACGATCTACGACGCACCGACGGGCGCGTTCGTGTTCATCCCGCGCCGCACGCCGCACTGCTTCCAAAACATCGGCGACACTGCCGCGCGAATCTTGGTCATGTTCACACCCGCGGGCATGGAACAGTTCTTCCAGGACCAAAGCGAACTGCCATCCGGTCCGATGGATACCGAAGCTCACCACACGCTCGCTCAGCAGGCAGCGATGGAGATACTTGGCCCGCCGCTTGCGGTGAGTGATCCACTCGACCAGGACTGAACTCCGACACCGCTCCGCCGACTCGTCACATCGCGGGCAGGCCGAGCTTGCGGTGGTCCCAGGTGACCGTCTTGTCGACGTGCAGCTTGACGACCACGCGCTTGTTCAACATCGCCTCGACGAACGGCTTCATCTCTTCGTTGTACGGCGCGTTGTAACGCTCGAACACGCTCACGCCGAGCTCCCAGATGCGCTCGGGCTCGGTGACGATCTCACCGGTGCCGACGAGGGAGACGCCCCGGAGCTGGTCGTAGGTGTCGCCCGCCTCGACGAGACACGTCAGCCGCGGATCTCGCCGCAGGTTGACGACCTTCTGCGCCTTGATCTTCGTCTCGAACGCCACCGCGCCCTCGAGGAACCCGTACCACATGGCGACCGAGTGGATCGTGGCGTCGGCCGAAATGGTCGACATGGTCATCGAGCGGCGTTCGGCGAGGAACGCGTCGACCTCGGCAGGCGTCATCTTGATGAGGTCACGCTGATTGACGCCGTGGCCCATGGGTGCGTTCGTCACGGGAAGATGCTCCTTGGTCAGCGAACCGCTTCTTGGTACGGAGGTCGGCGGGCAGCCTATGTTGAGGCACCTATGGCAGGCACGGTACGACTCGAAGTCGACGGTCCGATCGCAACCATCGTCAACGACAACCCCGACAAACACAACGCATTCGACGACGACATGGACATGCAGCTGTTCGGGATCCTCGACGATCTCGCAAAGCGGCGCGACATCCGGGCGGTGATCTGGAAGGGCGTCGGGAAGTCGTTCTCGTCCGGGCGCGATGTGGGTTCCATCGGCACGATGCGGGTCCCACTCTCCCACCACGAGCTCATGCGGCGCGGCCACCGCGGTATCCAGCGCATCTGGGACATCGACGCGCCCGTCATCGTGGCGTGCAAGGGCTGGGTGATGGGAGGCTCGTTCCAGCGCGCGCTGCTCGCCGACATCCGGGTCGCGGCGGAGGACGCCCGCTTCCGCCTGCCCGAGACCACCTACGGAGTGATCCCCGACACCGGCGGCGTCGCCGTGTTGTACGAGATGTGCGGGCACGGCTTCGTGAGCGACATGGTGCTGACGGGACGGATCGTGTCGGCGCAAGAGGCGCTCGCGCACGGCATCGTGTCGCGCGTCGTCCCGCCCCGGGCGCTCGACGAGACGGTGCAGGAGATGGCGGACCGGATCGTGGAATCGCCCGCGGTCACCGTGAAGATGGCGCGCGAAGTCATCCGGCACCTCGCGCTACCGCAGATCCGCAGCTCGATGAACGACGAGATGATCTACCAGACGTTCATCAACCGCAGCGACGACTTCGCCGAGATGTACGCCGCACGCGACGCCGAACGCCCACCGCACTACACCGGGAGCTGAGATGGCGGATTCGACGAACGGCGACGCGCTGATCGGCCTGCCCCACCCGCCCGCGCTCGGCGCGAGCGCGCTCCCCGGCGGGGACCTTCGATGGGGTGACGGTCTTCGTCACGGGCGCGGGAACGGGCTTGGGCAAGGCGATCGCGACGGAATTCGCGCGCTCAGGCGCCTCGATCGTGATCGCGAGCCGCAAACCGGAGCACCTCGACGCGGGTCGGACCGCGATCGAGGCGCTGGGCACGCCGGTGTTGACGGTCGCGTGCGACATCCGCGACGCGGATGCGATCGCGGCCGCGTTCGACGCGGCCACCGAACGGTTCGGCCTTCCCGGCGTGCTCGTCAACAACGCGGCCGCCAACTTCCCGGTTCCGGCCGAAGACATGTCTCCGAACGCGTGGCGGACGGTCGTCGACATCACCCTCAACGGCACGTTCCTGTGCTGCCGCGAGTTCGGCCGCCGGCACATCGCAGCACACGTGCCCGGGTCGATCATCAACGTCGGCGCAACCTACGCGTGGACAGGTGGTCCCGGCTTCGTGCACTCCGCGGCCGCGAAGGCCGGCGCGAAGAACCTCACCGAGTCGCTGGCGGTCGAGTGGGGTCCGTACGGCATCCAGGTGAATTCGTTGGTGCCCGGGCTCTTCCCCCACGAGGACATGACCGACGACATCCGCGGCAACCTCGACCGCACCTCCGACAAGGACGCGTGCCAACCCGCGTTACGTGTCGGTCAGCGCCAGGAGCTCGGGTGGGCGGCGACCTTCCTCGCGTCGCCCTATGCGCGTTTCATCTCCGGGCACACGCTCGTCGTCGACGGCGCGAACTGGCAGCGTCGCTCGATGACGAACCCGCCCGTCGTCACCATCCGCGAGCAGATGGGCCGCGGTCCGTTCGCGCTCGAGACCTGAGAACCTCGGCCGCGGGCATCCACTGCCGTCACGACGTCGCCAATTACGCTCGGAGCCATGGCTCTGCGGTTGCACCGGGTCACCGACGAACAGTGGCAGCGACTCGCCGAGTCGCGCCGCGTGCACGATCTCACGGGCACGCCGGCGCGGACCGCGATCGGCGCGATCGAGACCGAGCTGCGCGCGCTCGCACCGGACCGCCCCGACGGTCCGCACTCGTAGTCCGTAGTTGGTGATCGCCGGTGGACCGCGGGGGCGGACGAGACCTCGCAGCTCGGATCAACCTTCCCGTCGCCTTCGGCGTCGCGGTCTTCGTCACACTCGTGGTGCGCAATCACGGGATGCTGTCGCACCGCGTCTTCGAAGACGGCGACTTTGCCAGTAACTCCATCCTGGTCGACGAGGCACTGCACTTGCGCCTGCTCGTCGGCAACTCCTCCAAGTACCGGTTCAGCCATCCCGGACCGGCGTTCCTCTACGTGCAGGCATTGGGCCAACTCCTCGGCTACCGCTGGCTACGACTTGTTCCCGGACCGTTCAACGGCCAACTCCTCGGAGTCTTCGCGCTCGAAGGGCTGATCGTCGGTCTCGTCGCCCGGACGGTCCAACGACACTTCCGCTCGATCTCGGTGTCGGTCGTCTTCATGGCGGTCGCGCTGCTGATGCTGTCGGGCCGGTTCGCGTCGGGTTCGCGGCTGGCATCGGCGTGGCCTCCGTGGCTCGTCGTCGCCCCGTTTGCCCTCGCACTCGTCGCGGGTGCGTCGGTCGCGATCGGCGAGCTCCGCGATCTGCCGGCACTGGTGCTCTCGACCGGGCTGTTGTGGCACGACCACGCCGCGTTCGTCGGGCTCGCAGGCTTGTCGCTCCTGGCGCTCGCCGGGTTGTGGTTCGTCCGGCACCGGCGCACGTGGCGAGCGAACGTGCGGGAGTACCGCCGACCGATCGTCATCGCAGCCTTGATCGAAGCGGTGTTCCTGCTGCCGATCGTGCTCGAGCTGGTGCTGCACTTCCCGGGCCCGTGGGGCGACTACATCTCGTACACGCGCAACCAGACCGGTCCCGGTCTCGGACTCTCGACGGTGTTCCACTACGTCACCCATTTCTGGGGTACGCAGGCCTGGATCCGGATCACCGGCGTGGTCGTCGCGTTGGCCGGAATCGTGATCGCCCGCAACGACAAAGTCCCCGAGCGGCGGCGTTTCCTGCTCGCGCTGCTCGGCGCGGCGATCTGGGCGACGGTCCTCGCGACCGCGTACGCCGCGCACGGCGTCGACCGCGCCGCGGTTCACCTACGAGGCCTACTGGTACGGCGCCGCGCCCGCGATCGCCGTCGCCGCGACGGCCTCCGCGATCATCTCGCAGCTGTCGGGACGCGTCGCCCTGCGGCCGGTAGCAGCGGTCGTGAGCGTAAGCGCGCTGGGGTTCGGTCTCACCGGCCCATCGACCGTCGCGACGTACCGGGGCGTGTACTGGCTCCCGGCCGCCGTGCAGGCCGCACGCATCGATCCCCAACGTCACGGGCGCCCGATCGCGATCGGCCTCCCGCACGACGCGTGGCCCCTCGTCGTCGGAATGCTCGAACAAGCCGACCGCACGCACGTGGTCATGTGTCTTCGGGACGCGTCCTGGACCTGGCTGGTCACGAAGCGGGAGATCTGTTCGCGAGCCGAGCTGCAAAGCGCGTGGACGGTGTACGCGGGCCCTCTCGACCACCGCCCCGCGGATGCGACCCACACCATCTACGAACGACCCGACTTCGTGGTGGCAGTGCTGCCCGCGTAGCGGGCAGCACCACGTTCACGCGCGGACGTCGACCGAACCGCCCTTGCTGCCATCGTTGTCGCCGTCGGAGTCACTCGCGACCGAGACGGGAGCGGCCGGCCGGGCCGGTACGTTCGACTGGGTGCGAACCGGCGGTACGTAGCCACCGGCCGATCCCACTGCGGAGATGTTCATGGCGAATCCTTCCGTGGATGCCCACAACTGTGGGTCACCCCAGTCATCGGCCCACAACACGACACACGGGAGCCGCGGACCGGATCTTGAACGCAACCTTTACCCGCGACTCCCAAGGCCGCCTCGACCCGTGCGGCCACTTCGTCTCGTTGGATACCCCACTCTCGCCGAAAACTGCCGAGAAACACAGGCGCATATGGTGGACGGTCGAGAAATACTTTCCGCTCCCACACCCGTCCGTCACACTGTTCCCATGCCCCCGACGATCCGCCCGCCGAGGCTCGAAGAGCTGGAGATACTCGCGCGACATCGAGCGCGACGCGGGTCGGCTGTTCGCGGAAATCGGCCTCGACGACATCGCGGCCCACGAGCCCGAGAGCATCGAGACGCTGACCGAATACCTCGACGTCGATCGCATCTGGATCATCGCCGACGCCGGCCACGACGAACCGCTCGGCTATGCGGTCGTCGACATCGTGGACGGACACGCGCACATCGAACAGATCAGCGTGCGCTCGAACCAGGGGCGCCGCGGTCTCGGCGCCACGCTCCTCGAGTTCGTCTGCGACTGGGCGGCCGACATCGGGTTCGCCGCCGTCACGCTGACGACGTTCGGAGACGTCGCGTGGAACGCACCGTTCTACGCGAAGCACGGATTTCGCGTATTGAGCGCGGACGAAACGGGCTCGGAGTTGGGCGAGCGCCGCGCCGAGGAAGCGGTCTCCGGTCTGGACCCGGCCCTCCGGGTTTGCATGCGGCGTGACGTGCAGCAGCCGTGACGCTCGGGGCGGTGATCGTCCGCCAACTCGAGGCATGGCGCCTCGGCGATCTCCCCCTCGAACACGCGCTCTTCGGCAGCGCCGATCCGGAAGACATCGCCCGCGCGGTCGACGCGCACTGCCGCGCCCGGCTCGGGGTCGGCATCGACCACTACGACTTCTTCGAGTCGAGCAGCGGCAGTGTCCACGGCGTGACCCTGACCGACGGGCGCGGCGTCGTCGTCAAGGGCCACCGAGCAGCCGTATCACGCCGGTATCTCGAAGTCGTCGGTGCCGTGCAACGCGACCTGTCCCATGCCGGCTTTCCGGCGCCACGCCCGCTCGCGGGACCCGAACCGGTTGGCACCGGCCACGTGACGATCGACGAGCAGCTCCGGTGCGACGCGCGTGCCGACGGTCACGATCCCGCAATCCGCGCCGTGCTCGCGCAGGGACTCGCACAGTTCGTCGAGCAGGCTCGCAACCATCGGGACGCGTTCCGCGAGGTGCGTCATCCGATGACGATGCCGGCGGGCGGCATCTACCCCCTTCCCCACTCGGCTCGCTTCGACTTCACGACCACCACGGCCGGAGCCGAATGGATCGACGCGCTTGCTCTCCGAGCACGCGCGATCGTGAGCGCGGTCCCGGAAGCAGAGTGGACGGTCATCCACGGTGACTGGCGCATCGAGAATGTCTGCGTCGCCGACGGGCAGCTGCGCGCCGTATACGACTGGGACAGTGTGCAGCTCCAGCGCGAGCCGATCGCCGTCGCGTCGGCGGTCACGACGTTCAGCGTCGACTGGCGCCGGCCGGCGGGCGAGTGGTTCCCGAGCCGAGAGGAGATGGGCGCGTTCATCGACGAGTACGAGCCGCGCCAGGACCCGCCCGTTCACCGCTCCCGAGCGCCGGCTCCTCTCCGCCTCGATGGTGGCATCGCTGGCGTACGGAGCGCGGTGCGAGCACGCCGACCGGTTCGAACCGCCCGCCGGCGACGACTGTCAGCGCGCCCTCCTCGCCCGGTTCGGGAACGCGCTGCTGAGCGAAGGGCTCGACGCCCTGGCTCACTCCTGACCAGGGGCGGGCGTGCGTTCTACCGGGATCAGAGTGCGTCCTCGCCGGTCTCACCGGTGCGGATCCGGACGGTTCGCGCGACCGCGGTGACCCAGATCTTCCCGTCACCGATCTTGCCGGTACGGGCGGCGTCGGCGATGACCTCGGTGATCTTGTCGGCCTGCCCGTCGTCGCAGAGCACGTCGACCCGAACCTTCGGCAGGAAGTCGACGTTGTACTCCGAGCCCCGGTACACCTCCGTGTGACCACCTTGGCGGCCGAAGCCCTGGACGTCGGCGATGGTCATACCGGTGATGCCCGCGTCCTTCAGTGCCTCGGTCACGGCTTCGACGCGGTGCGCTTTGATGATGGCGGTGATGAGCAGCATGCGATCGCTCTCCTATGCGCCGACCCGGACGGGTGGTGAACGAAGGTAAGCACAGATGATCGCGCTCCCCTGGAGCCGGAACCGGAATCGGTGTCGATCAGGCCGCGTCGACCGTCACCCAACCTTTCATCCCGAAGGCCAGATGGCCGGGCAAATGGCACGCGAACTCGATGCGGCCGGGGGTGTCGAAGCGGTAGAACGTCTCGCCCACGTCGTCCGGGGCCACCGACACCTCGCCCGGGACCGGCGGGTGAGTCGACTCGGTGCCCTGTTCGTGGCGCAGGTGGACGGCGGCGTCGCCCACGATGAACTCGTGGTGGATCGGGTCGTCGTTGTGGACCAGGAAGCGCACGAGCGTGCCCTGGTGCACTCGCAGGGTCGAGAACGAGAACTGGCTGTAGTGGATGCCCACGTCGACGGTCACGAGTCCGGGCCCGAGGACCGGATCCGACGCCGCGTGCGCGTTCCCGGTCGTCGCGTAGGCACCGGCGGCGGTCGCGCCGCCGACGACGAGCGAGAGCGCGACCCGGATCACCCATCTCCGGGCGGCGGACCTCATGCCGGGCGCCCGCGGAAGGGCGAGCGCGCGCGCCGGCGCCGGAGCTCCGCGCCGACCAGCATCGCGGTCCAGAACACGAAGACGCCGACGAAGCCGGCGAGCACGAGCGGCCAGATCGCACGGCCGGGTTCGGGGGCGACGACACGACGTACCGCGGCCGCCGTCACACCGGTGTCGATCAGCCTCGGGACGGCGTTCGGCTGATCGGAGATCGCGAGGTCGTAGCCGAGCTCGCGGGCGGGGACGTCGAGCTTCAGGTACGTGAACCACATGTGGCTGGGCACCCAACCCATGCCCTTGTCGATGCGGAGGTCGCCGAGCAGCGACGCGTTCGCCTGCTCATTGCGCTGCACGCTGAGGCCAGTCCCTCCGGCGAGCAGCTTCGGCTGCGTGTCCGTGAGGAGGAACACGTCGGCGTCGACGACCGCGGCCTTGTCGAGCCCGAGGCTCAAGATGTGCAGCGGGACCCACGGCTCCTTGACGGGAATCGTGAGCATGATCGGCGTTCCGTCGCCGGTGTTCTGCCCGAGTTGTTGCGCGCGGGTCGCGTTGAAACGGGCGGCCATGAAGATCGGGCTCCGGCGCCCGTAGAAGTCGAGCATCGCCGGTGCATCCGGGGTGAGCAGGAAACCGTGGTCGACGGCCCATTTGCCCACCGCGGCGCCACCACCTTTCAGCACAGTGATGTCGAGCGCGTCGATCTTCGTCGACAGGATCACCTCCGCCGGGGCCAACGCCGACTTGGCCGCGTCGGCGAACCGCGCACTCTCCGGTATCGGCGGCGCCACCTCGCGCTCGAGCCGTTGCAGAGTCCAGCTCCCCCCGCGCTCGACCTTCGTGGGGATGCCGGGCAAGGGCGTGATCGACCCCACCTGCTTGCCTTGGCCCGCGAACTCGAACGACGTCACGTACCGCTCGACGCCGTCGTGATACGCGGCGAGGGTCGTCGTGCGCGTGAGCTTGATGGTGCCGTTCTCACCCACGAGTCCGCCGCACGCGCCCACGGGCGCGGCCAGCGCGACGACGATCGCGGGAACCACCACCGCGATCAGGGCACGCGGCGTGAGCCGCCGGAACGACATCTGGAACGACAGTTGAGCCATACGACCCTCCAGGTTCGGTGAACTGGAGAGTCCGACGACGCCGGCGGTCGTGCAGTTCCGAGAAATCCTCCGAACACCGGAGAACCGGCTACTCCTCGGTAATCCCGTAGTGCGCGACGTAGCGCGCGAACGTCGCCCGCACGTGGTCCTCGTCGAGGTTGAGGTCGCCGTACGAGTATGTGTGCGCGCCGTGCTTGGCCTTCGGTTTGGCGGCCAGGTAGCCGGTGATCGCCCGGTCGTGACCTCGGGGCCACTCGTAACCGAGCTGGTCGTAGACGCGTCGCAGCATCGCAACCGGATCCGACATCAGCTCGAGGAAATGGGTGTCGACGATCCGGTCGTCCGGGATCGTGCCGTCGGTGCGCTGCGCGATCGCCTGCTCGAGGAACAATTGATACGTCATCTCCATCATCGGCCCGAGGACGGCGCGGTCGTCGCGCTCGCTGCGCATGAAACGGAGCACCGCGAGCAGGCTCACGAGCGACCCGAGGAATTTGCGTGGATCGCGGTGCGTGTGGATGACCCGGGCGTCGGGATACTCCGCGAAGAGTGCGGCGAGCGTCGACAGATGCCCCGGTGACTTCAGCAACCAACGACGCGGAGCGCCGGCGTCGCTTCCATCCGATTGGAACGTCTGCAGCATGCGGCGGTGCAGTCGATACACGCGGTCGAGTGTGTCGAGGTTCTCGAGCTGCCACCCGGTGAAGCTCGGCGTGTCGTAGAGCATGCTGAAGTACGGCCCCGCGAAGTCGTACGTCAAGAAGTTCAGGCACTCGCACGGCAGATCGCTCGCGAGCTCGTGCATCGTCATGAACTCGGGATGCACGTCGGCCCAGAACTCTTGCTCGCACTCCGAGAGCTCGCGCCGGCGCCCCGGCGAGCCTTCCGACGCCAGCGGGTGCAGCGCTTCCCACGCGTACGGCGCACGCAGGCCGGGGTCGAGGGCGAGGAGCTCGAACAGGATCGTCGTGCCCGTGCGGGGCGGACCCACGACGAACAACGGTGCGTCGATGGGCTGAGCCGCGATCGCGGGCCGCCGCCTCCACTCTTCTTGCAACCGCAGCCAGGTCTGCAACACGCGGAGCACTTCGGCCCGGGTCACGATGCGCCCGAGTGTGTGCAACCGGGCCTCGCCGTCGATGGCGGACAACATGCGCCGGTACGTGTCGGTCCAGCCCGGCCACTCGGCTTCACCGACATCGTCGAGACCGGTCGAAGCGCGCGCGATTTCGAGCAGCTCGTCGGGATCGAGTCCGGCCAACAGGCGCGGGTCGCCGACGGCATCGCCGAACAGGTTCATCCGGCGCACCCAGTCGGGGTGCACGAGAGCGTCGGTCATGGGATCCCCTTGGTTGCGAGCCGCGAGGATCGCGCCTCAGCTCCCGGGAGCGAAAGCTTCGATGCGGCGGATCACGATCCGCAGGACCGGATTGGCGTCACCGGCGACACCCGGATACGCCACTCCGCTCTCGGCCGCGAGGCGAGCCTGGCGGTCGTTGATCGCCGTGGAGCGGATCAGGGCGAAGATCTCGTGCCACTCGAGGTCGACGACCGGGCGGCCGAGCGCACCCTCGTAGCGGGCGATCAGGGCGCCGCGGGTGAGGAAGCCGGGAACCGTCTGCTTCACGAAGCGCGTCGTCAACTCGTCGAGCGCGAGGTACCACGCGAGGTCGGTCTCGGCCGGGCCGATCGTCGCCATCTCCCAGTCGAGCACCGAAGCGATCGTGCCGTCGGCCGCGAACAGCACGTTGCCGATGCGGGGGTCGCCCCAGCACAACGACGACGGTGGCTCCGCCGTGGGCACCGTCTCCGCGCACCATGCAATCGCCTCGGCGAGCGCGGCGGCCGGTGCTCCGTCGCTCGCCCAGTCGACGTAGTCGACCCACCAGGCGACTTCGCGCGCGAGCGCGCCATCTCCTCCGCGTAGCACCGCGTCGAGACCGGCCACGCGCCAGTCGAGCCGGTGGACGGCCGCGAGCATGTCGACGAACCCCTCGTGCATACGTTGCTGGGCCGCCGCGGGCGCAGCGGTCACCCACGGCTCGAGCGCGGGCGCCTCCCCCCCGGGTGACCCGTCCTCGTGCGACATCACGAGGAAAGCGGCGCCCAGAAAACCCGGATCGGCGACGAACGCCAGCACGTTCGGGACCGCCAGGCCCGCCGTTGCGAGCGCTCCGAGCACGTCTGCCTGGGCGGCGAGGTCGTAGACGGGCCAGGTCGGGATCGCAGGCGGGAGCCGCACGACGAAGCGGCGTTGCGCCGTCGCACCGGCCGCGGGCTCGCCGCGTACCGTCACGAGCAGAGTCTCGTTGGTCCAGCCCGCGCTCGGGCGGGTGAGCGAGGCGATCTCGTAGCGGGCGCCGGGCCATTCGTGCGCGCACCACGCCGTGAGCCCGCGGGTGAGCTCGGCGTCGTCGCGGCGGGCGAGAGTTGTCAGTACGCGGCCCGATGTTACAGAATCACCCCGATATGTCACACGCCCGGCCGGCGGCGACGCCCGCGCCTGCCACCACGCCCAACCCCGACACGGACGAGCGCATCCTCGACGCCACCCTTGCGGTGCTGGCGCGGACCGGGCGCCAGCTCTCGATGAGCGACGTCGCCCAGACCGCGGGCGTGTCCCGGATGACCCTCTACCGGCACCACGCGTCGAAGGACGCCCTGCTGCTGGCGCTCGCGCGCCACGAGCAGCGCCGTTTCGACGAGCAGCTCGCGGCCGCGCTCGACGGTGTGAGCGACCCCGCCGGACAGGTCGACTCCGTGCTCCACGCGATTGCGTCGCACCTCGACGCGTCGGCGGCACACGGCGTCGTCGTGGCCGAGCCCGGCTTCATCATCGACCGCATGCGCCAGTCGCTGCCGGTGCAGCGGGCGACGATCGAGCGCCTCGTCGGCGCCGCGCTGGCCGAGCTCCCCGCCGTCCGGTCGGGCCGGACCACGGCCGCCGAGCTCGCCGACCTCATCCTGCGCGTTGCGATGTCGGAGTTCCTGCTGCCCGCACCCGATCCCGAGGCGGGATTGCGGGCACTGCGCGCCCTCGTCACACCACCGGAGGCCACGTCATGAGCAATGACGCCATGCGAAGCGAGGAAGGGATGCTCGTCTCCGACGACGAGGCGATGAGCCATCAGATCGTCGAGACGCACGCCGCGTGTCGACCAGTCCGACCGCTCGTGGACCGAGAAGGTGTGCGCGATGGCGGCCGCCCACGACGGTTCGTTGCAGGTCGCGCTGGGCGTGGGCAAGTACACGAACCGCAACGTGTTCGACGGGTACGCGGGTGTGTCGCGCGGGAGGGAGCAATGGACGGTGCGGGGCAGCCGGCGCCTGAGCGACGCGCCCGACCGCATCGGCGTGGGCCCGATCGACTACGAGGTCGTCGAGCCGTACCGGCACGTCCGGTTCGCATGCGCGCCGAGCGACGCGGTTCCGGTCGCGTTCGAATGGGTCTTCGAGGCCGTGGTCCCGCCCCGGCTCGAGCGCCGCGACCGCCATCACGCGCGTCTCGGGAGCCGGATCGACGTCGACGTGCTGCGGTACCACCAGACAGGGGTCGCGTCGGGCTGGGTCGAGGTCGCCGGTGTGCGTACCGCGATCACACCCGAGACGTGGTTCACGACACGCGACCACTCGTGGGGTGTACGCCAGGACGTCGGCCTCCCGTCCACCGACATCGAAGGCGCGCGCCGGGGTGATTCCACCGGCGAACTCCGCAACCGCGGCGTCTCGTTCCGCTTCTCGTGGAGCCCGATGCTGCTCGAACGGGCCGACGGGACCCGCTACGCGATCCATCACCAGCATCGGTTGATGCGCGCGTTCGGGTACGAAGAGACGATGGTCGAGGGCGGCGTCGAGCACGCCGACGGGACAGTCGAACCGTTCGCGGCGCTCCAGCCCGACCTGCGCTTCGACCCGGTCAACCGCCGGGTGCTCGGAGGCACGCTGCACTTCACGATGGCCGACGGCACGAGCCGGCCGATCACAGTCGAGGCCCTCGGTGACACCGGGTTCCATCTCGGCGGTGGCCTCTACTTCGGGCTCGACGGCCACCATCACGGCGAGTGGCGCGGCGCGGCGCACGTCGACGGGGAGCACTTCGCCGACTGCACCGACCTCGCGACCGCGCAGCGCATCCACCAGATCCGCGACGCGGTGTTGCGCGTCGACGACCCGGTCGGCGGCGGGCACGGATGGTGCAACTTCCAGACGACGATCGCGGGCGCGTGGCCCGACGAAGGTCTCGACGAGGAGACATCGTTCGTATGAACCCCGAGATCCTGGGCGCGTTCACCGAAGCCGGCTACTACGACGACCTCGCGCGCCTGCGCCGCGAAGACCCGGTCCGCGAATACGCGCCGAGCTCATGGACCGTCGCGCGCTACGACGACGTGCGGGCGGTGAGTCGCGACCCCGAACGCTTCTCCTCGGCGCACGGCGTGTTGATGAACGATCCCATGCGGCACGGCCAGAAGATCGACGGCTCGGTACTGCACATGGACCCGCCCGAGCACGCCGCCTGGCGTGCGCTCGTGACCCGGCGGTTCACGCCCCGCGCCGTCGGCTTGCTCGAAGACCGGGTACGTGCCGTCGCCCGATCGGTACTGGCCGCCGTGCCCACCGGCGAGGAGATCGACTTCGTCGACGCGGTCGCGGCGCCGTTCCCCGTCCTGGTCATCGCCGAGTTGCTCGGGATCGCCAACGCCGACCGCGAGCAGTTCCGGCGCTGGTCGGATTCGGTCATCGACTCTCCCGACCGCCCCGGCGAGAACCTGGCCGATCTCGGCGCCCTGTTCCAGTTCCTCGTCGATCTCGTCGAGGCCCGCCGCGCCGATCCGACCGACGACATCGCATCCGCGGTCGTACACGCCGAGGTGCAGGGCGAACCCGTCACGACGCGCGAGGCGGTCGGCTGCGTGCTCGCGCTGCTCGTGGCCGGCAACGAGACGACCCGGCACCTCGTCTCCGGGAGCGCGTACGCGCTCGCGGAACATCCCGGCCAACGGGCGCTGCTCGCGCGAGCCGGCCCGCATCGCCAACGCGGTCGAGGAATGCCTGCGCTGGGTCACACCGATCCAGGCCTTCGGCCGCACCGCGACGCGGGCCACGGAAATGCGCGGACGGCCGATCGCGGCGGGCGACTTCGTCGTCCTGCTGTACGCGTCGGCGAACCGCGACGAGAACACGTTCGGCCCGAGGGCCGGTGCGTTCGACGTGACCCGCCCGCTCGACTCGCAACACGTCGCGTTCGGATTCGGTGAGCACCTGTGCCTCGGCGCCGCGCTCGCACGTCTCGAAGGCCGAGTGTTCCTCGAAGAGTTGCTCGCGCGGTTCCCCGATTACGAGCCGGCCGGCGCGCCGACACTCTCACGGTCGACACTCGTGCGGGGCGCCACCCGCATGCCTCTCGTGTGCCGGTGACGTCGATCGCCGCGCTCGTCGCCGCACGCTCCGGCGACGAGCACACGGGACTGCTGTTCGAAGGCAGGTCGTGGACGTGGGCCGAGATCGCGCACGAGTGCGCAGTGCGCGCCGCGATGCTCCGGGCGTCAGACCCGGGGGGCGGTCCGTTCCATATCGGCGTCCTGCTCGACAACGTGCCCGAATACGTCTTCTTGCTGGGCGGCGCCGCGCTTGCGGGGGCTACCGTCGTCGGGATCAACCCGACCCGGAGAGGCGACGAGCTCGCGCGCGACATCCGTCACACCGACTGCATGCTCGTGGTCACCGAGGCCGCGTACCGCCCGCTGCTCGACGGCCTCGACCTCGGCATCGACGCCGACCGGGTGATCGGCATCGAATCGTCCGAGTGGCTCCAGGCGCGCGCCGAACACGCGCACGCCGACGTCCCGGTCGACCTTCCCGGCCCCGAGACGCAGTTCGTCCTGATCTTCACGTCGGGCTCGACCGCCGCCCCGAAGGCGGTACGCGGGACGCAGGGCCGGTTCGGGGGCATGGGTGCGCGCATGCCGTTCGGCGCCGACGACGTCCTGTACTGCTCGATGCCCCTGTTCCACGGCAACACGCTGGCGTCGAACTTCGTACCCGCGCTGGCGTCGGGCGCGACGCTCGCGCTGCGGCGCAAGTTCTCCGCGTCGGAGTTCGTGAGCGACCTCCGCGATGTCGGCGCGACCTTCTTCAGCACGGTCGGGCGCGCGCTTTCGTACGTGCTCGCGACGCCGCCGACCACGCACGATCGCGAGCACACGGTCAAGTTCGCGCTCGCGCCCGAGTCGTCGCCCGCCGACGCGGCCACGTTCCGCGAACGGTTCGGCATCCCGCTCGTCGGGGGGTACGGATCGAGCGAAGGCGCGATCATCATCACGCCCGTGCGCGGGGCGCAGCCCGGAGCGCTCGGTGTCCCCGCCGGGGGCGATGTCGCGGTCGTCGATCCCACGACGGGAAGCGAGTGCGTGCGCGCCGAGTTCGACGAGCACCGCCGGATCACCAACGCACCGGGCGCGATCGGCGAGATCGTCCGCCGCGACCCCGACCTCGTGTTCGAGGGCTACCACGACAACGCCGAGGCCACGGCCGAGCGCAGTCGCAACGGCTGGTACTGGTCAGGCGACCTCGGCTACCGCGACGCCGACGGCGTGTTCTATTTCGCCGGCCGCTCGACCGACTGGATCCGCGTCGACGGCGAGAATTTCGCGGCGGCGCCGATCGAACGCATCATCGGGCGGCATCCCGACGTGGCCGCGGTCGCGGTGTACGGCGTCCCCGACCCGGTGACCGGTGACCAGGTGATGGCCGCGCTCGAGTTGCGGCCGGAGCGGGCCTTCGACCCGGAAAGGTTCGGAGTCTTCCTCGCGGCCCAGCGCGACCTCGGCACCAAGTGGCTACCGCGCTTCGTCCGCGTGGTCGATGCCCTACCGGTCACCGGCGTCGACAAGGTCGTCAAGCTGCCGTTGCGGGCCGCAGGTTGGGATCCGGCGGGGGGCGAGGTCTGGTGGCGGCCCGGCCGCGGCGCCGCGTACGAACGGGTGACCCACGAAACGTCCGCGGAGATCGCCCGCCAGTTCGAACGACACGGCCGCGCCGCCCAGCTCCCGTGAGCGCGAAGAACCGCGAGGGGCGCCGGTTCACGCTCGCACTCGGTGCGATCACGGTCGCAGCGGTCGTGATCCGGATCGTGTTCATCGTCGTCGTGGCACCCAAGGTGCCGGCGCTGGGTGACGCGGAGCGCGTATCACCTGCTCGCCGCGAATCTCGCGCACGGGCGGGGCTACATCCGTCCGTTCGACGACCTGCTCCTGCATCTCCACCGCCCGACCGCCGAGTATCCGCCGCTGTTCGCGGCCGTCCTCGCGATACCGGCACGTCTCGGGTTGCACTCCGTCGAGCAACAACGCATCTGCCTCGCCTTCGTCGGCGCGACGACAGTGACGCTCGTCGGTCTGCTCGGGCGGCGGGTGGCAGGCGGTGCGGTCGGCTTGGTCGCGGCCGCGCTCGGCGCGATCTACCCGATGTTGTTCCTGACCGAAGCGACCCTGATGGCCGAGTCGCTCTACGTCGCGCTCGGTGTGCGGGATCCTCCTGTGCGCCTACCGCGCCTACGACGAACCGGAGACGGCCCGCTTCGTCGTGCTCGGCGCGGTCGTCGGTCTCGCGACACTCACGCGCGCCGAAGGCCTCCTGCTCGGCATCGTGATCGTGATTCCTCTCGCTGGGTTCCTACGCGGACTCGGAACCCACGGGCGCGTGACGCGCATCGCGATCGCGCTCGGCGTCGCGATCGCAGTGGTGGCACCGTGGACGATCCGCAACACGATCCGGCTCCACACGTTCGTAGCGGTGTCGAACAACGTGGCCACGCTCGTCGACGGCGCCAACTGCGACGCGACGTACTACGGCCAACAGACCGGCCTTTGGCGGGAGACATTTTCACTGTCCGGCTCCCAGCCGCAGCCCGCGGCGACCGCACCGCAGGCCGAGGCCTGCTTCCAGGGTTTCGACATCGCCGATCCGCACTTCGACGAGGCCAAGGCATCGAGCGCCGACACTCGGGCCGGCGCGAGCTACGCCCGGCATCACCTCGGGTCGCTCCCGAAGGTCGCGGTGGTCCGGGCGCTGCGCACCTGGGGTCTGTACGCACCGCGTCAGCAAATCGACTTCGAATCGCTCGAAGGTCGCCCGCGGTCGTGGCAGCGGGCGGGCACGGTCATGTTCTGGATCCTGCTGCCGTTCGCGGCCGTCGGCGCGTTCGCGCTGCGTCGTCGCCGGCGTTTGTCGTGGCCGTTGGTCGCAACCGCGGTCACGGTGACCGCGCTCTCCGCCGCGACGTACGGCCAGCAGCGCTTCCGCATCGCGGCCGAGCCCGCGCTCCTCGTGCTGGCCGCGGTCGCGCTCGTCGGCCTCGGGCGCCGTCTGCTCGCCAAACCGCCGAGCGCGGGGACCGCTGGGTAGGCTCCGAGCGTGCTTTGGTTCGAGCGGCAGGTCGTCGGCACGCTGATGGATCCCGCCCTCGACGCCGGCACCCGATCGGACGTCGAGTCGTACGTGTCGACCACGCTGCGTTCGATGCCCGAGCACCTGCGGGCCGGCGTCGCGGCGGAATCGATGGTGCTCGGCGCCTCCTCGTGGCTGCAACAGCGGGTCGGACGGCTCGACCAGGGCCGGCTGCGGACGCGTGTCGACCGCTGGAAGAGCAGCAAGATCGACCCCATCCGCCAGTACGTCCGTCTGCTCGAATCACTGGTGCTGTTCGCCGAGAACGAGCTCGGCCCGTGAAAGCTCCGACCGAGACGCTCGACACCGACGTCGTGATCATCGGGTCGGGCGCGGGCGGCGCGGTGACGGCGGCCACGCTGGCGCGTGCGGGCCGATCGGTCACGATCCTGGAAGAGGGGCCGTTCGTCGACCCCGACGCGCTCGAACCGTTCTCGTTGCCCGAGATGGTCGCCAAGTACCGACACGGCGGCTCGTGCGCCGCCCTCGGACGCCCCGCGATCGCGTACGCGGAAGGCCGGTGCGTCGGCGGCAGCACCGAGATCAACAGCGGCCTCTACCACCGCCTGCCCGCCGACCTCGCGGCCGAATGGCAACACGATTACCGCATCGACGAGTTCGGCCCCGAAACCCTCGACCGTTACGCGGACCGCATCGAATCCGAGCTCGGGGTATCGCGCCTGCCGGGCGCGCCGCCCGCCTCGTCGGCCGTGCTCGAACGGGGTGCAACGAAGCTCGGATGGCGCTCGGTCGAGTTCGCGCGGGTGTTCCGCTACGAGCCGAACGGGCGCGCGGTCAAACAGACGATGGCGCGCACGCTGCTGCCGAGCGCGGTCGAAGCCGGGCGCGCATCGTCGCCGATTGTCGGGTCGGCCGGCTGGTGAAGCGCGGCTCACGGGTCGTCGGCGTCGCGTGCGAGCAGACCCTCCCCGACGGTTCGGTCCGGATGCTGCTCGTCCGCGCCGCGCACGTGTTCGTCTGCGTGGAACAACACGAACTGAACGAGTAGATGTGATAACA